>NZ_CP018082.1:2436705-4873410 GCF_001886715.1 Nocardia mangyaensis | reverse complement strand
AGGTCCCCTACATCGAATCGGCGCATCCCTCCCCGCTGTCCGCCTCGCGCGGTTTCTTCGGTTCGCGGCCCTTCTCCCGGGTCAACGAACTGCTCGACGAGCTCGGTGCCGAGCCCGTCGATTGGCGGCTGCCCTGACCCGGGGTGCCGTCCGCACCAGAGGAAAATGATGAAGGAGCACAATTTCATGCACACCACGACCGTTCGCGCCGCCCTCGCGACCGCCGCCGTCGCCGCGGCTCTCACCGCGGGAGCGGGCTCGGCCGCCGCGGCCGGCCTGCAGCTCGAGCCCTACAACGAGCAGGCCGCGCCGGTGAAGACCAGCCAGATCGGTGAGGAATGGACCTCTACCGGCACCTCCACCATCTCCTCGGGCGTGAACGCGAAGGTGACCTGCATCCTGCAGAACACCTTCAGCGCCCTTGGCGCGAATTGCTGAGTCAGTCGAGCCCGCGGTAATCGGGTTTGCGCTTGGCCACGAAGGCGTCGACGCCTTCGCGGCCGGTGTTGCTGCGCGCGGCGGCGGAGATGCCGTCGCGTTCGGCGTCGAGCTGCTGGTCCAGGGTCGCCGTGGGCGATTGGGCCAGCAGCTTTTTCATGGTCGCGTAGGTGGGGCGGGGGCCGGTGACGAAGCCGGTGGCCACACGCAGGGCCTCGGCGCGTACGTCCTCGTCGGCGACGGTGCGGCTGAGCAGGCCGAGGCGGACGGCTTCCTCGGCGTCGACGACGGCGTCGGTGAGCAGGATCTCGCTGGCGCGGCTCGCGCCGACGATACGCGGCAGCGTCCAGGACATGCCGCCGTCGGGGCTCAGGCCGATACCCGGGTAGGCGGGGCGCAGCTTGGTCGACGGGCCGCCGATCGCGATGTCGGCCGCGCACACCAGGCTCATGCCCGCGCCCGCCGCCCAGCCGTGCACCGCGGCGACGACGGGCACCGGGGCGGCGTCCAGGGCACGCACGAAATCGTGCAGCTGGGATGCCAACTCGTGGAGCCGGGCACCGCGGTCGTCGGCACTGGCGAAGTCACGGACATTGCCGCCCGCGCAGAAGTTGGCGCCCGTGCCGACCAGCAGGATGGCGCCGACCTCGTCGCCGAGCGAGCGCAGTGCCTCGGTGCCCGCGTTGATCAAGGTGAAATCCATCGAGGTACCCGCGGCGGCGGTGGCGATGGTCAGCTGCAGCACGCCGTCGAGCAGTTCGACGGCGGCGACCGGTTCGGTGGTACTCATGGCGTCACCCTAGCGATGCGCACGCCGCCACAATTGTTCGGGCAGGAGGGTGAACGGGTCGACCTTGCGCTCGCCGGTATCGGTGAAGCCGTGCCTGCGATAGAAGGCGTGCGCGCGCGGATAGTCGCCGAAGACCCACAGCGTGCACGGCGAGCCGGGGGCCGCGGCCTCGATCAGGGCGTCGGCGACACCGGTGCCGTGCCAGGCGGCCCGGACGTAGAGCGCTTCGAGTTCGGTGTCGGTGGCGGCGGCGAAACCGACGAGCTGGTCGGCGACCACGGCGACGGGTATCCGGTGCTCGCCGTCGGCGCGGCGCCGCTCCCAGGTGATCGCGGAGCGGTCGAGATCGAAACCGGCGAGCACGTGCTCAGGGACCAGCGTGCCGTAGGCCTCGCGCCAGCTCGTGATGTGGCAGGCCGCCAGCTCGGTCACGCGGCAAGCGGTCAGCGGGACGATCCGCCAGGTCATCGCCGTGCCCCACCGACGACAACGCCCCGGGTCACCCACAAGGGGTGCCGGGGCGTTGTCGGCAGAATGTACGGGCTGAGAATCAGCCGCGCACGACCTTGCCCGCCTTCAGGCAGGAGGTGCACACGTTCATCCGGCGAGTGTTGCCGGGGGCAACCTGCGCACGCACGGTCTGGATGTTCGGGTTCCAGCGACGGTTGGTGCGCCGGTGCGAGTGCGAGACCGACTTCCCGAAACCGGGGCCCTTGGCGCAGACGTCGCAAACGGCAGCCATGTCGCGAGCTCCTTCATGTCATAAGCGGACAGCGGCGCACGTATGCCCGCTGAACCGGAAACTGATGTCGTCAAATGCCTTGCCGACTCGCGTCGGCCAGCGCGAACCCAGGGGCCGCACGAGGCAACCCTGCAAGGGTAGCTGGCCGGGCCGTGAACTTCCAAACCGGGTGTCCCGGTCGACACGCCGGGTGCAGCCCGGATGACGGGCCCGTCCGCGGTCAGCATACCGCTGTCGGTCGCTGGCGCTAACCTGGCGTGCGGTGCTCGGCGCGCGGGCATCGATGACGGGGAGCGAGGTGACGGTGTCGCAGGTGCGTGAGGCGCTCGACGGTGCCGCGCTGCTGGCCTGGGCTCGTGATTGCCGTACCGACCTGGACCGTCGCCGCGCCGAGATCGACGCGCTCAATGTGTTCCCCATCGCCGATGCCGACACCGGCACGAATCTGCTCGCCACCATGCGAGCCGCGGTCGCCGCGGCCGACGACGTGGTGGTGGCGGACGCCTCCAACGCCACCCACATCGTGGCGCAGGCCCTGGCCCGCGGCGCCACCCTGGGCGCGCGCGGGAACTCCGGGATCATCCTGTCGCAGGTGCTGCGGGGGATCGCCGAGGCTGTGCGCGGCGGGCCCCTGACCGGTGATCGCCTGCGCGTGGCACTGCGGCGTGGCGCCGTCCTGGTTCGCACCGGCCTGAGCGCCCCGGTCGAGGGCACGATCCTGACCGTGCTCGATCGCGCCGCGCTCGCCGCCGCCGCGTCCGCCGACACCACGCTGGTCACCGTCGCCAGGGCAGCCGCCGAGGGTGCCGCCCGCGCCCTGAACGAAACCCCCACCCAGCTGGGCGTACTGCGTGCGGCCGGAGTGGTCGACGCCGGTGCCCGTGGGCTGTTGGTCCTGCTGGACTGCCTCGTCACCCAGATCAGCGGTGACGCGCCGCACCGCGGTGTGTACGCCCGCGACCGCGCGGACACCGGCGATCCCACGACGGCCGCGCGCACCCCTGCCCGCGACCGCGCCCGGCGGGCCGCCGATCCGCACGTCGCGAACGATGACCCCGCGAGTGCCGCCGCCGACCGACAGGGCATCGACCTTGGTGGGCGGGCCCTCGGCGGTGACCGGGGCGATGCGGATTCCGGCGTCGAGGACGGCCGGCTCACGGGTTCCGGAGAGGGGCGCGCCGACGGCCCCCACGATCGCCCGGCCGGTTCGAGTGAGCGGGCATCCGGGTTCCCCGATGGCCACGGTGATCGCGGCAACCGTGGCGACGGCTGGTTCGACTCGTTCGACCAGGCCGGCGAGCCGCACTTCGAGGTCATGTATGTGATCTCGGGCACCGACGAGGAGGGCGCGGACGCGCTGCGGGATCGGCTCGCCGTGCTCGGTGACTCGGTGGTCGTGGTGGGAGACGGGGACAGCACGTGGTCGGCGCATGTGCACTGTCGTGACGCCGGGGCGGCGATCGAGGCGGGCATCGGGGTCGGGCACCTGACCCGGATCCGGGTCGAGAGCTTCGCGGTGACCGCGCCGCACGGCGGTGGGCACGAGCACGCCGCACCCGCCGGGCCGCACGCACACACCGCAGTGACCGGTTCGCCCGATGGCGTGACGACTGATTCTGCGGGCGGTGGCGGATCGAGTGCCGCTGCGGTCGGCGGTGGGTCCAGCGATGCCACCGGCGGCAGCGAGCCGAGCCGAGGTGCTCGACAGGCGCGCGTCTCAGAAGACGCGGGCGTACTGGGGATGGTCCACCGAGGGCTGCCGCCGGGAACCGAGGCGCGGGTCGAGGACCGAGGGCGCGATGCGGCTCGCCTCGTGGGTGGCGCAGGCCCGGTGGCCGACGGCGGCTCGACGGGTGGCAATGGCCCGGCCGGAGGCGACAGCACGGCGGCCGGCGATGGTCCGGCCGGCGGCGATGGTCCGGCCGGCGGCGATGGTCCGGCGGGTGGGGACGGTTCGTCGGGCGGCGGTGCCGGGCTCGCCGACCGTGGCATCCTCGCCGTGGTCGCGGGGACCGATGCCGCGCGCCTGTTCGAGGACGCGGGTGCGGTGGTGCTGCGCGGTGATCGGCAACTCGATACCAGCGCCCTGCTCGCGGCGATTCGAGCCATGCCGCACCGGGAAGTGCTGGTGCTGCCCAACGGGGCGCTGCCCGCGCAGGAACTGGTCGCGGTCGGTGTGGCGGCGCGCGACGGGTCGCGGGATGTGTTGCTGTTGCCGAGTTCATCGGTGGTGCAGGGGCTGGCCGCGTTGGCGGTGCACGATCGAGGGCGGATCGCGGTCGATGACGCGTTCGCGATGTCGGAGGCGGCGGCGACGACACGGTGGGGGGCGTTGCGGGCGGCGCGTGTGCGGGCGCTGACCATGGTCGGAACCTGTTCGCCCGGTGACGGGTTGGGGCTGGTCGGGCACGATGTGGTGGTGATCGACCCGGATGTGGTCGGTGCGGGCCGTATCCTGCTCGACCGGATGCTCGGGCTCGGCGGCGAACTGGTGACGCTGCTGATGGGCGCGGACGCGGGTCCGGAACTGGCGCGGGTGCTCGGCGAGCATGTGACGGCCGGTTTCCCCGGTGTCGAAGTCGTGGTGTATTCCGGTGGGCAGCAAGCGGATCTGGTGCAGATTGGGGTCGAGTAGACGATGACGACAGTGAGCGACCGGCTCGACCACGTCCTCGGCGTGAAGGCGGCCGACCGCCTGGCCGAGGCCTTCGACATGACCACCGTCGAGGACCTGCTGCGGCACTACCCGGTGCGTTACGCCACCCAGGGTCAGCCCCTCACCGAGGAGGAACCCGAGGAGAGCGCGCACATCACCGTCATCGGCCGGATCACCAAGACCGAATTGCGCCCGATGAAGAACCGCAGGGGCTCCCTGTTGAAGGTCCAGCTCGACACCGGCGCCACGCGTCCGATCGAGGCCACCTTCTTCAATGGCGACAAGGTGCGCTATCTGGTGAAAGAGGGTGTGCGGGCGATGATGTCGGGCACTGTGCACTGGTGGCGCCCCGACCGCTGGAGCCTCTCGCACCCGGACTATCTGATCCTGCCCGACAAGCCGGAAGCGGGCGTCGAGGAACTCACCTCGGTGCGTGGCAGCGGTGCGCTGCGTGGCCTGGCGCAGAGCGCGAAAGGTGCGGGGGGCGTGGATGCCTCGTTCTTCGAGCGCGAGTTCGTCCCGGTGTATCCGGCGACAGCGAAGGTGCAGAGCTGGGACCTGCTGGCCTGCATCCGTCAGGTCCTCGACCAGCTCGACCCGATCGATGATCCGCTGCCGAGCGAGCTGCGCGAGGAGCGCAACCTGCTCGATGTCGCCGACGCGCTGCGCCTGATCCACCTGCCCGAGCACAAGCTCGACATCGAGAAGGCAAGGGGTCGACTGCGTTTCGACGAGGCGCTGGCGTTGCAACTCGTGCTCGCCGAGCGCCGTCACGAGGTCGAGGGCCGTACCGCCCCGGCGTGCTCGCCGCGCGCCGACGGCATCGCCGCCGCTTTCGACGAGCGGCTGCCGTTCGAGCTCACCGAGGGTCAGCGACAGGTGATCGATGAGATCTCCGCCGACCTGTCGCGCACCCGCCCGATGCACCGCCTCCTCCAGGGCGAGGTGGGCTCGGGCAAGACGATTGTCGCCCTGCACGCGATGCTGCAGGCGGTCGACGCCGGTCGCCAGTGCGCACTGCTCGCGCCGACCGAAGTCCTCGCCGCCCAGCACCATCGGTCGCTACGGGCGATGCTCGGCGATCTGGGTACCGCGGGCGAACTCGGCGCCGCCGAGCATTCGACGAAGGTGGTCCTGCTGACCGGCTCGATGGCGGCGGCGGCGAAGAAGACGGCGCTGCTGGACGCGATGACCGGCGAGGCCGGAATCGTCATCGGCACCCACGCCCTCATCCAGGACGCGGTGGAGTTCTTCGATCTCGGCCTCGTGGTGGTCGACGAACAGCATCGCTTCGGCGTCGAACAGCGAGATGCCTTGCGCGCCAAGGCGAAAGATGGCATCAGCCCGCATCTGCTGGTGATGACCGCCACTCCCATTCCGCGCACCATCGCGATGACCACCCTCGGCGATCTGGAGACCTCCACCCTCACCCAGCTGCCGAGGGGCCGCTCGCCGATTGTGTCGAAAGTCGTGCCCCGCAAACTGCATCCGGGCTGGGTGGACCGCGCCTGGGAGCGCATCGTCGAGGAGGTCGGCGCGGGCAGACAGGCCTATGTGGTGTGTTCGCGCATCGGCGAGGACCCCGACGCGCCCCCGGCGAAGGGTAAGAAGTCGGCGCAGGAGAAGGAGGGGCCGACCACCCAGGCCGCTGTCGAGATGTACGAGACGCTCGGCGCCGGGCCGCTCGCCGGAGTCCGGGTCGGACTGCTGCACGGTCGGCTGCCCGCCGACGAGAAGGACCAGGTGATGCGCCAGTTCAACGACGGCGCCATCGACGTGCTGGTCTGTACCACCGTGGTCGAGGTCGGCGTAGACGTGCCCAACGCGACGGTCATGGTGATCGTCGACGCCGACCGGTTCGGCGTGAGCCAGCTCCACCAGCTGCGCGGCCGGATCGGACGGGGCAAGCATCCCGGCCTGTGTCTGCTTGTCACCGACGCCGCGCCCGGCGGCACCGCGATGGCCCGGCTGGAAGCGGTCGCCGCGACCACCGACGGTTTCGAGCTGTCGGTGCTGGATCTGCGCCAGCGTCGCGAGGGCGATGTGCTCGGCGCCGCCCAGTCCGGCACGGCCCGCTCGCTGCGGCTGCTCTCGCTGCTCGACGACCTCGAGGTGATCACCGCGGCACAGGAACTGGCCAGGCAGGTCGTCGCCGAGGACCCCGGACTCGTGAAGCACCCCGGTCTGGCGGGCATGATGCACGCCGCCGTCGATGGCGAACGCATCGAGTACCTGGCGAAATCCTGACCACCGCGCCGATCCGCGAAACGTGCCTGCCCGGATCGGGTGCGGTGTACGACACCGCCGCGGCGACGGCGGTCAGCGCGGCAGGCGTGGGTACGGCAGGTCGGTGCTGGTGTGTTCGGCGACCGCCAGCGGCCGACCGATCTGCGGGAACGCGCGCTGTGGGCAACTCGCTCGCTCGCAGACCTTGCAGCCCGCCCCGATCGGCACCGCGACCAGCGGGTCGTCGAGCTGAATGCCCTGGGAATACACCAGCCGGTCGGCGTATTCGATGTCGCAGCCCAGCCCGATGACGAAGTTCTTCGACGAGGCCCCGTGCCCCTGCGGACCGCTCGGCGTGGTGCGCGCGATCCACAGGTAGCGGCGACCGTCGGGCATCTCCGAGATCTGGGTGAGGATGCGGCCGGGATGGGCGAAGGCCTCGTGGGTGACCCACAGCGGGCAGCTGCCACCGACCCGGGAGAAGTGGAACGCGGTGGCGGACTGGCGCTTCGAGATGTTGCCCGCTCGGTCGGTGCGGACGAGGAAGAACGGCACCCCGCGCTGGCCCTGACGCTGCAGGGTGCTGAGCCGATGGCAGACCGTCTCGAAACCGACCTCGAACCGCAAGGCCAGCAGATCGACGTCGTAGCGCAGTTCCTCGGCCGAACGCAGGAACCGCCCGTAGGGCAGGATCAACGCGCCCGCGAAGTAGTTGGCCAGTCCCACCCGGGCCAGCGTGCGGGATTCGCCGGTGAGCGCGCGGGATTCGGCGAGCACGTTGTCGATTTCGCGGCCGTAGAGCAGCAGGCCGAGGGTGGAGGCGATCTGGAAGGCGCGCTGGCCGGGACGCAGCCGCCGGGCCAACGTCAGGGTGCGGGTGTCGGGATCGTAGTGGCGTTTGGGGATGGTCGGGTCGGCGCCGTCGCCGCGCACGAGCACGGTCACCCCGGCGCGTTCCTCGGCGACCCGGGCGAGTTGACGATCCAGCGAGCCGATACTCAGCCCGGACTCCTCGAACAGCTGCTCGGCGGCATGGTCGAGGGTGGCGATGTGATTGCGGTGGTCGTAGAAGAAGTCGCGCACGTCCTCGTACGGCATGGGGGTGCCCGGCGCGCCGCTGGGAGTGTCGACCCGCGAGGACAGCAGATCGAGCTGATCGGTGGCCGCGCGCAGGCGCCGGTGCATGGCGATCACGATCCGCGCCACCTCCGGCAGGCGGGTCGCCAGTTCCTCGACCTCGGTGATCGGCGCGGTGTCGCCGCCGCCCGCGGCTTCCACCAGCACCTCGTGCAGGTCCGAGACCAGGCGGGCATCGGAGTCGGCGGCGAAGAACTGGACATCGAGATCGAAGGTCGAATTGAGTTTCAGCAGTACCGGAATGGTGAGCGGCCGCTGATCGCGTTCGAGCTGATTGAGATAACTTGGCGAGAGATCCAGTGACTTCGCGAGCGCGGCTTGCGTCATTCGCCGTTCCTCGCGCAGCCGTCGCAGCCTGGCCCCCGCGTACATCTTTCGCACGTCGAAGATCCTAACGCGGCTGGTTCGCAATGTTCGCTGAAAGTCGCGATTGTCTGTGCAGAACCCTAGTCCTGCAAGGGATTCTATCTGTAACTACTGGTGCGTAACGTGCGAAGAGCCTGGCGCCGAACAGTGACTGCCCAGGACAGGAGCGACACCGTCCCGGGCAGTCACGGCGATGATCAGCGCAGCGCGGCCGCGGCGGTCACCAGATTACGCAGCGAGGCCTCGACCTCGACCGGGCCGCGGGTCTTCAGCCCGCAGTCCGGGTTCACCCAGAGACGCTCGGCCGGAACCGCTTTCAGCGCCGCCGACAGCGAGATGGTGATCTCCTCCACCGAGGGCACCCGCGGGGAGTGGATGTCGTAGACGCCGGGACCGACGCCGAGCGCGAAACCCGCCGCGTTCAGGTCGTCGAGGACCTCCATGTGCGAACGGGCCGCCTCGATCGAGGTGACATCGGCGTCCAGGCCCGCGATGGCCGAGATGACCTCGCCGAACTCCGAATAGCACAGGTGGGTGTGCACCTGGGTGGTGTCCGCGACCCCGGCGGTGGCCAGGCGGAACGAATCCACCGACCACCGGAGGTAGGCGGGCTGGTCGGCCGCGCGCAGCGGCAGCAGCTCGCGCAGGGCGGGCTCGTCGACCTGGATGACCCTGGTGCCCTGGGCTTCCAGGTCCACGGTCTCGTCGCGGATGGCGAGGGCGACCTGGCGGGCCGAGTCACCGAGGGGCTGGTCGTCACGCACGAACGACCAGGCCAGGATGGTCACCGGGCCGGTGAGCATGCCCTTGACGGGCTTGGTGGTCAGCGACTGGGCGTAGCCGATCCACGACAGCGTCATCGGCTCGGGCCGCGAGACATCCCCGAACAGGATCGGCGGGCGCACGCACCGGGTGCCGTAGGACTGCACCCAGCCGTTGTCGGTGGCGGCGAAGCCGTCGAGCAGCTCGGCGAAGTACTGCACCATGTCGTTGCGCTCGGGCTCGCCGTGCACCAGCACGTCCAGACCCAGCTTCTCCTGCAGGGCGATCACGTCGGCGATCTCGGCCTGCATCCGGCGCACGTACTCGGCCTCGTCGATCTCGCCCTTGCGTAGCGCGGCGCGCGCCAGGCGGATCGCCGAGGTCTGCGGGTAGGAGCCGATCGTGGTGGTCGGCAGCACCGGCAGGTCGAGGTGGTCGCGCTGCAGCGCGCGCCGCTCGTCGGCGGGCAGCCGGTTGAGGTCGCGCTCGTCGAGGGCGGCCAGCCGGGTGCGGACCCGCTCGTCGTGCAGGCGTGGATCGGTGCGCCGCGACTCGGCGGCAGCGCGCGCGGCGGCCAGCTCGGCGGCGACCGCGTCGGTGCCCGTGGTGAGGGCGGTGGCGAGCAGGCGCACTTCGGCGACCTTCTCGGCGCCGAAGGCCAGCCACGAGCGCAGCCGCTCGTCGAGCTCGGTCTCGGGGTCCAGCGAGTACGGCACGTGCAGCAGCGAGGACGAGCTGGACACGGCGACCGAACCGGCGCTGCCCAGCAGGGTGCCCAGCGTGCCCAGCGCGGCGTCCAGATCGGTGCGCCAGATGTTGCGGCCGTCGACGACGCCGCCCACGACCAGCTTGGTCGCCAGCGCGGGCAGCACCGCGAGGTCACCGACCTGCGTACCCGCGGTGAAGTCGACCGCGACACCTTCGATGGCGGTGTCGGCGAGGGCGCCGAGCGCGCCGTCGGGGTGGCCGAAATAGGTGGCGACCAGGATCGCCGGACGCCGCTCGCCGCTCGACAGCTCGGTG
The DNA here is from genome assembly GCF_001886715.1 of Nocardia mangyaensis. Classification (NCBI taxonomy): domain Bacteria; kingdom Bacillati; phylum Actinomycetota; class Actinomycetes; order Mycobacteriales; family Nocardiaceae; genus Nocardia; species Nocardia mangyaensis. The sequence goes on along the minus strand of NZ_CP018082.1, from coordinate 4,863,270 downwards.
TAGGTCTCGCGGACCAGCGCGATCTCGGTCTCGGTGAGGTCGGTGACCAGCACCGGCTCGTCGAACTGGACCCACTGCGCGCCCGCGTCGGCGAGCCGGGTGAGCAGGTCGCGATAGAGGGCGACCAGCTCGGGCAGACGGTCCAGCGCCGCGCCGTCGGCAGCCTTGGCCAGCTTCAGGAAGGTGAGCGGGCCGACCACCACCGGGCGGGCCGCGACACCGAGCTCGATCGCCTCGGCCAGCTCGGCCAGCAGCTTGTCCGGGTGCAGCGAGAAGACCGTCTCGGCGTCGATCTCGGGCACCAGGTAGTGGTAGTTGGTGTCGAACCACTTGGTCATCTCGAGCGGGGCCACGGTGTCGGTGCCGCGTGCGGCCGCGAAGTAGCGGTCCAGCGGATCGGCGATTCCGGCGACGCGCCGCGGCAACGCGCCGAGCAGCACGGCGGTGTCGAGCACCTGGTCGTAGTAGGAGAAGGTGCCGACCGGCACCGAGTCCAGGCCGGCGGCCCGCAGCTCGAGCAACTGCGCGCGTCGCAGTGCACGGCCGACGGTGTGCAGGTGCCCGGCGTCGGCGCGACCGGCCCAGTAGGCCTCGATGGCGCGCTTGAGCTCTCGGTTCGGGCCCACCCGGGGCAGACCGAGAACCGTGGCGGTGAAAGGAGTGTGCGAAACAGTCACGGAAGTTTCTCCAGTGCGGTATGGACGGCCGCCACCATGCGGGCAGACGCCAACCGCCGGACCGTCCACTCGACGCGTGCGACACGTGGCGGCAGGTCTGCTGGTGGTCCGCGCGCCCGATCCACGAGGCGGTGGCCGCCGGATACGGCGTATCCGGCACAGTCGGCAGGTCTTCGGACTCGCGGGCACCGGTCGTTGTGCTCGACCGACCTACTGGCCGTCGCTTCCCAAGCCTGCGGCCCAGTGCGTGATGACGGCGGTCGTTCCTGCATACCGCTGCGGGACAGTCCCGGATTCTCACCGGGTTCCCTCTCACCCGGCACCGGGAATCCGGTGCGGGCTTCGACACCGGCGCGGGAGGTCGGGGCTCCGACTCTTCCACCGCGCAGGCGAACCAGCTGCACCTCTCAGCATAGGGCCTCGCCGGGCCGAGGATGACCGGTGCGTCTGGGGCAGTGCCGTGACCTGCGGATTGCCCCGGTCGCGCGAGCACGCACCGGCAAGGGCTCGAAACGGTGAGATGTGACGGTCCGATGAACGCAACTTCGCAGGTGGGCGGGTGTGCGCTGTGAAGAATACGACGAAGCCACCTTGCTGGTGAACCGGCGGTTCGGGGCCGGGTACCGTAGGCCAATGTTCTCGAAAGTCTTGGTCGCCAATCGCGGCGAGATCGCCATCCGCGCCTTCCGTGCAGCCTACGAACTAGGCATCGGAACCGTCGCGGTGTTTCCGTACGAAGACCGCAATTCGGTGCACCGGCTGAAGGCGGCGGAGTCCTATCAGATCGGCGAGCAGGGCCATCCGGTCCGGGCCTATCTCTCGATCGAGGCGATCATCGACGCGGCCAAGAGCGCGGGCGCCGACGCGATCTACCCCGGCTACGGCTTCCTGTCGGAGAACCCCGACCTGGCCGCGGCGTGCGCGCGCGAGGGCATCACCTTCATCGGGCCCACCGCCGAGGTGCTGGAGATGGCCGGCAACAAGGCCACCGCGATCGAGGCGGCACGGGCTGCCGGGCTGCCGGTGTTGAAGTCCAGCGAGCCCTCGGCCGACATCGAGGAGCTGCTCGCGGCCTCCGCCGAGCTCGAGTACCCGATCTTCGTCAAGGCGGTCGCCGGTGGCGGTGGACGCGGTATGCGCCGGGTCGCCGCCCCCGAGCAGCTGCGCGAGTCGATCGAGGCCGCTTCGCGGGAAGCCGAGTCGGCCTTCGGCGATCCCACGGTCTTCCTCGAACAGGCGGTGGTGAATCCGCGCCACATCGAGGTGCAGATCCTGGCCGACCAGCACGGCAATGTGATGCACCTGTTCGAGCGGGACTGCTCCCTGCAGCGCCGCCACCAGAAGGTGATCGAACTCGCGCCCGCGCCGAACCTGGATCCCGCACTGCGGACGCGCATCTGCGCCGACGCGGTGGCCTTCGCCCGCCAGATCGGCTACATCAACGCGGGCACGGTGGAGTTCCTGCTCGACGAGCGCGGCAACCACGTCTTCATCGAGATGAATCCGCGCATCCAGGTCGAGCACACGGTCACCGAGGAGATCACCGACGTCGACCTCGTCCAGTCCCAGCTGCGCATCGCCGCCGGGGAGACCCTGGCCGACCTCGGCTTGAGCCAGGACACGGTCGCCATCCGCGGCGCGGCGCTGCAGTGCCGGATCACCACCGAGGACCCCGCCAACGGTTTCCGCCCCGACACCGGCCGCATCACCGCCTACCGCACCCCCGGCGGCGCGGGTATCCGCCTCGACGGTGGCGCGAACCTGGGCGCGGAGATCGGCGCCTACTTCGACTCGATGCTGGTGAAGCTCACCTGCCGCGGTCGCGACCTGCCCGCGGCGGCCGCCCGGGCCCGCCGGGCGCTGGCGGAGTTCCGGATCCGCGGCGTCACGACCAACATCCCGTTCCTGCTGTCGGTGCTCGACGATCCCGATTTCCAGGCAGGCCGGGTGACCACGTCGTTCATCGACGAGCGCCCGCAACTGCTCACCTCGCGTGGCTCGGCCGACCGTGGCACCAAGATTCTGAGCTACCTGGCCGATGTCACCGTCAACAAGCCGCACGGTGACCGGCCGACGACGGTGTACCCCTATGACAAACTGCCCGCGCTCGACCTGACGGTGCCGCCGCCCGCCGGGTCGCGTCAGCGGCTGCTCGAGTTGGGTCCGGAGGGCTTCGCGCGCTCGTTGCGTGAACAGAAGGCACTCGGCGTCACCGACACGACCTTTCGTGATGCGCATCAGTCACTGCTGGCCACCCGCGTGCGGACCAACGGTCTGCTCGGCGTTGCCGGTCATGTGGCGCGCCTGACGCCCGAACTGCTCTCGATCGAGGCGTGGGGTGGTGCGACCTACGATGTGGCACTGCGCTTCCTGCACGAGGACCCGTGGGAGCGGCTCGCGGCCCTGCGCGAAGCGGTGCCGAACATCTGCTTGCAGATGCTGTTGCGGGGGCGCAACACGGTCGGCTACACGCCCTACCCTGAGCAGGTCACGCGTGCTTTCGTTGCCGAGGCGACCGCGACCGGTATCGACATCTTCCGGATCTTCGACGCGCTCAACAATGTCGACCAGATGCGGCCCGCGATCGAAGCGGTTCGAGAAACCGGCACCGCCGTGGCGGAAGTCGCGCTCAGCTACACCGGTGACCTGATGAACCCGGACGAGTCGCTGTACACCCTCGACTACTACCTGAAGCTGGCCGAGCAGATCGTCGACGCGGGCGCCCATGTCCTGGCCATCAAGGACATGGCGGGCCTGCTGCGTGCCCCCGCCGCCGCGAAACTCGTGACCGCGCTGCGCAGCAACTTCGATCTGCCGGTTCACGTGCACACCCACGACACTCCCGGTGGACAGCTGGCGACGTACCTCGCCGCCTGGCAGGCCGGTGCGGACGCGGTCGACGGCGCGTCGGCGGCCATGGCGGGCACCACTTCGCAACCCGCTCTGTCGGCGATCGTGGCCGCGGCCGCGCACACCGAACACGACACCGGTCTGAATCTGCAGAACGTGTGCGATCTGGAGCCGTACTGGGAAGCGCTGCGAAAGGTCTACGCGCCGTTCGAATCCGGCCTGCCCGCACCGACCGGCCGGGTATACACCCATGAGATTCCGGGTGGTCAGCTGTCGAATCTGCGCCAGCAGGCGATCGCGCTCGGCTTGGGCGACCGGTTCGAGGAGGTCGAGGCGAAATACGCTGCCGCCGACCGGCTTCTGGGGCGTCTGATCAAGGTGACCCCGTCGTCGAAGGTTGTCGGCGACCTCGCGCTGGCCCTGGTCGGGTCCGGTGTCGACATCGAGGACTTCGCCGCCGACCCCGGCCGCTACGACATTCCCGATTCCGTGATCGGCTTCCTGCGTGGCGAACTCGGCACACCGGCCGGTGGCTGGCCGGAACCGTTCCGTAGCAAGGCGCTGGCCGGGCGGAACGAGCCCAAGCCCGAGACCCCGCTGTCTCCGGCGGATCAGGCCGGTCTGGATGGTTCCTCGGAGGAGCGTCGCGACACGTTGAATCGTCTGCTGTTCCCCGGCCCGACCGCGGAGTTCCGTACTCATCGGGAGAAGTACGGCGACACGACCGGGCTGTCGGAGAACCAGTTCTTCTACGGTCTGCGTCGCGGCGAGGAGCACCGCGTGCAGTTGGAGAAGGGTGTCACCCTGCTCATCGGTCTGGAAGCGATTTCCGAGCCGGATGAGAAGGGTATGCGCACGGTCATGTGCATCATGAATGGTCAGTTGCGGCCGGTCGCGGTGCGTGACCGTTCGATTGCCTCGGAGGTGCCGGTCGCGGAGAAGGCGGACAAGAACAATCCCGGCCATATCGCGGCACCTTTCGCCGGCGTCGTCACCGTCGCCGTCGCCGAAGGCGAGCAGATCCACGCGGGTGACACTGTCGGCACCATCGAGGCCATGAAGATGGAAGCCGCGATCACCGCACCGCGCAGCGGCGTCGTGGCCCGGATCGCCACCGCGAAGGTCGCCCAGGTCGAGGGCGGCGACCTGCTGGTGGAACTGGCTGCGCGCGAGTCGGAATGACACGCATCGTCGCGGGAACGGCCGGTGGGCGGCGCCTCGAGGTGCCGCCCACCGGTACCCGGCCCACCTCGGATCGGGTACGCGAAGCCCTCTTCAGCGCCATCGACGCCCGCCTCGACCTCGACGGCGCCCGGGTCGTCGACCTGTACGCGGGCTCGGGCGCGCTGGGCCTGGAAGCGCTCTCGCGCGGTGCCGAACACGCCCTGCTGATCGAGTCCGACCGCAAGGCGGCCGCCGTGGTGCGCGCCAACATCGCCGCGCTGGGCCTGCCCGGCGCGGAACTGCGGGTCGGCACCGTCGGCACCGTCCTCGCGCACGCGGCGCCCGCGGCTTTCGACGTGGTCTTCTCCGACCCGCCCTACGACGTGAGCACCGACGACGTCATCGACGACCTCACCGCGCTGGCGGCCAACGGCTGGCTGGCTCCCGACGCCCTCGTGGTGGTGGAACGATCGTCGCGCTCACCCGAGATCACCTGGCCCGCAGGCTATGCGCCGCTGAAACCGCGCAAGTACGGGGAGACCAGGGTCGAGCTCGCCGAATTCGGTGCTAGCGTCTGAGGTATGGCTGCAGCTCTGTGTCCCGGCTCCTTCGACCCGGTCACCAACGGTCACCTCGACGTGTTCATCCGCGCGGCCGCGCAGTTCGACGAGGTGATCGTCACGGTGATGGTCAACCCCAAGAAACAGGGCATGTTCACCGTCGAGGAACGAATGGAACTGCTGCGCGAATCGGTCGCGCACCTGTCCAACGTGCGGGTCGCGTCCTGGCAGGGGCTGCTGGTCGACTTCGCCAGGCAGGAGGGCGTCGGCGCGATCGTCAAGGGTCTGCGCGACGCCGGTGACTTCGGCTACGAGCTGCAGATGGCCCAGATGAACCACAAGCTCGCCGGTGTCGACACCTTCTTCATCGCCACCAACCCGTCCCTGAGCTTCCTGTCCAGCTCCCTGGTGAAGGAAGTGGCGGCCTACGGCGGCGACGTCAGTGACATGCTCCCTGCCGCTGTCCACAAGCGCCTCCTCGACCGCCTGGCCGAACGCAAGAACGGGTCCGCCTAGCCAGTAGGCGAACACGGGGGAGCCTAGAACACCCAGCCACGCAGGGCCAGGAACCGCATCCCGCCGACGGCGGCGGTGATGGCGAGCACGGCCACCGCCTGGGCGGTGCCGCCCAGGGTCGGTGCCCAGACGTCGAGCGCGGCCAGTCCCGCCGTGGTGATGCCGAGGCCGAGCAGGGCCAGCCCGCCGCCCTCCCACTGCGCGGTGAACCAGCTGACCCGGTCGGTCGCGTGGAAGGTGAGCTGGCGGTGCAGCTCGTTGGCGATGATCGTGCTCACGATCGAGCCGATGACATTGGCGATCAGCGGGCCGACGCCGTACATGGCGAAGAACAGCAGCACATAGGCGACATTGCTCGACCCACCGACCAGGGCGAAGCGGATGAGCTGCGGGAGCGCGCGGTCACCGCGCAGGTAGACCATCGTCCCGTTGCACCGCGGACGCATGGTGGGAACCGCCAGGCGCGGCGCCGGCACCGGGTACGGACCCGTCCACGGAGAGAGCATGCCCGCGACATGCGACACCGAGGTTCTCGGTGTTTCCAGAACGGTCATGGTCGGCTCCGATCCCCATGAAAGGTCTCGGGGAGAACAACAGCGAAAGACGTGCGGTGCTTCCCGGCGGACGGCATTGTCGTGCCTTCCGATGGTAGCGGAAGTGGAGGGTGAGACTCCATTTGAATTCGGTGCGATCTAGGACACTGTCGCGACACACCGCGCCGACATTCGGCACACGCGCCGTGGACGGGCACACTGGGCGTCGGCGGTAGTGGTTTCGCCGGGATTCCGCAGGAGGGTAGTGAGCATGTATCGGGTATTCGAAGCACTCGACGAACTGGTCGCCATCGTCGAAGAGGCGCGCGGCATCCCGCCGACCCGCAGCTGCATCGTGCCGCGCGGCGATGTCCTGGAACTTCTCGACGACGTCCGTGACGCGCTGCCCGGCGAACTCGACGACGCCCAGGACGTGCTCGACCACCGGGACAAGATCGTCGGCGACGCCCGCACCGGCGCCGAGGCGACCGTCACCACGGCCAACGAGCAGGCGCGCACCACCGTCGAGAACGCCCGCGCCGAGGCCGACCGCATCCTCGCCGACGCCAAGGAGCATGCCGACCGGATGGTCGCCGAGGCCACCGCGCACGCCGACCGGCTCGTCACCGCCGCCCAGGCCGAGGCCGACCGGGTGATCGCCGACGGCAACGCCGAATACGACGAGCTCACCGGTCGCGCCCAGATCGACGCCGATCGATCCATCGAAGCAGGTAAGGCGTCCTACGAGCGTGCCGTCGCCGACGGCAAGGCCGAACAGGCCCGCCTGGTCGCGCAGACCGAGGTCGTGCGGGCCGCGCACGCCGAATCGGCCCGGCTGATCGACGAGGCGCAGGCCGAGTCCGATCGGGTGCGCGCCGAATGCGACGACTACGTCGACGAGCGGATGGCCGATTTCGGCGGCAAACTCGCCGCGCTGGAGGAGACGCTCAGCACCACCCGGCGCACCATCACCCGCGGCCGCCAGCAGATGCGCGGCGGGCCCGCGCCCGAATACCCCGAATACGCTGCCGAGTACCGCCGCTGAGCCGAGGTCGCGTTTTGAGTTCCGGCGGGGTCCTGCCGTACTGTTGAGTGGTTGCCCACGATCCCCTCGACAAGTCAGTGAGTCAGTGATGTCCGCCCGATCCGGTTCGTCCGCGCGTCCGCACAAGACCAACGGTCCTGTGTCCGAGGCGGGTTTCGTGCTGGATGTCCGCAGTCTCGGCCGTCGGCCGGGCACGATGCGGGACGTGCGTCGCACGGCCACCGACCACGGGCGGCTGGGTCTCGACCTGATCGCCATCCCGGCCGACGCCGCGGTGGAACTCGACCTGCAACTGCAGGCCGTCTCGGAGGGCGTGCTGGTCACCGGCGCGGTGTCCGGGCCGACGGTCGGGGAGTGCTCGCGCTGCCTCGAATCGTTCGACGACCAGGTGGGGATTCGTCTGACGGAGCTGTTCGCGTATCCGGACAGCGCCACCGAGCAGACGACCGAGGAGGACGAGGTCTACCGCATGGAAGACGACCTCATCGATCTCGAGCCGGTGATCCTCGATGCCATCGGGCTGGAGCTTCCGCTGCAGCCGCTCTGTTCGCCGGACTGCGCGGGCCTGTGCCCCGAGTGCGGTGTGCTGATGGCGATTGCGGGTCCCGATCATGGGCATGAGATACTGGACCCTCGCTGGGCGAAGTTGGCGAGTTTCGCCGTCGACGCGCCCGGTACCGGCGACCCCGCTGAGGGTTCCACCCACCCAGACCAACCCGCATCCGCGGCAGATTCTGCTGTCGTGGTCAGCGAAAACCAAGAGGAGAAGTAGCCGTGGCTGTTCCCAAGCGCCGGATGTCCCGTTCCAACACCCGGTCGCGGCGCAGCCAGTGGAAGGCCGTCGCGCCGACCCTGGTCACCTGCCCGAACCGTGCCTGCGGTGAGAAGACCCTCCCGCACATCGCGTGCCCGTCCTGCGGCACCTACAAGGGCCGCCAGGTCACCGCTGCCGTCTGATCGTCTCGATCATCAGTAGCGACGTGACAGCAAGCAAAGACAGTGCGGGCACGGCCGATCACGCCAGCCTGCTCGCCGCCCTCGGTGTCGACGTAGGACCGGAGCTTCTGCGCCTCGCGCTGACGCACCGGTCCTACGCGTACGAGAACGGGGGCCTGCCGACCAACGAGCGCCTCGAGTTCCTCGGCGACTCGGTACTCGGCCTGAGTATCACCGAGCGTCTTTACACCGAGCACCCGGAGAAGTCCGAGGGTGAACTCGCCAAGCTGCGCGCCAGCGTGGTGAACATGCACGCGCTCGCCGAGGTGGCGCGTGGTCTCGGTGACGGTGGCCTCGGTCAGTACCTGCTGCTCGGCAAGGGCGAAGAGCTCACCGGCGGCCGGGACAAGCCGAGCATCCTCGCCGACGGCATGGAGTCGCTGCTCGGCGCCGTGCATCTCGAGCACGGCATCGAGGTGGCGCGCGGCGTGGTGCTGCGTCTGTTTGCCGATCTGCTCGAGCGCGGCCCCCGCATGGGCGCCGGTCTCGACTGGAAGACCAGCCTGCAGGAGCTCACCGCCGAACGCGGTCTCGGTGTGCCCAGCTACGAGATCACCTCGACCGGTCCCGATCACAACAAGGAGTTCACCGCCACCACGGTGATCGCCGGACGGTCCTATGGTTCGGGTGTCGGTCGCTCGAAGAAGGAAGCCGAGCAAAAGGCCGCCGGCACGGCCTACCAGGCCCTCACCGCCGAAGCCGCGGCCGAGTCCGCTCCCGAAGCCTGAGCCGTGCCCGAACTGCCCGAAGTCGAGGTGGTCCGGCGCGGCCTGGCCGAGCACGCGGTCGGCCGGGCCATCGAGGCGGTCACCGTCACCCATCCCCGCGCCGTGCGCAGGCATGTCGCCGGCGGGGCGGATCTGGCCGCCCGGCTCGCCGGCCTGCGCATCGACGCAGCCCAGCGGCGCGGCAAATATCTCTGGCTCACCTTCGACGAGCCCGACGCCGCCCTGGTCGTGCACCTGGGTATGAGCGGGCAGATGTTGGTGCAGCCCGCAGTCGCCCCGGTCGAGAAGCACGCCCACATCCGGGCCGCCCTCGACGGCGGCACCGAACTGCGCTTCGTCGACCAGCGCACTTTCGGCGGCTGGGCGCTGGGCGGACTCGTCGAGGTCGATGGCACCGTCGTCCCCGACTCGGTCGCCCACATCGCCCGCGATCCGCTGGACCCGCGCTTCGACACCGACGCCGTCGTCGCCGCGATCCGCGCCAAGAGCACCGAGATCAAGCGGGTGCTGCTCGATCAGACCGTGATCTCGGGCATCGGCAACATCTACGCCGACGAGGCGCTGTGGCGGGCCGGTCTGCACGGTTCCCGGATCGCCTCGGGCCTCAGCCGTCCGGTGGTACGGACCCTGTTGGTCGAGGTCAGCGCCGTGATGAGCGCGGCGCTGGCGGTCGGCGGGACCTCTTTTGACGCGCTGTATGTCAACGTCAACGGGGAATCGGGCTATTTCTCCCGATCATTGGCCGTGTACGGGCGCCAGGACGAGCCGTGTGAGCGCTGCGGGGCCCCGGTGGTTCGGGAACAGTTCATGAATCGGTCGTCGTTTTCCTGTCCGAAGTGTCAGCCGAAGCCTCGCCGTCGTTGATCGGGGCGCGCTACCGTTTCTTATGCGCAAGCTGACCTATTTCGTGGCATCGACGATCGACGGCTTCATCGCCGCCGAGGACGGGACGCTGGACTTCTTCCCGGTCGGTGGCGATCACGGTCCCGCGATCATCTCGCAGTATCCTGAGACCCTGCCGACCAAGGTGCGCGAGGCGCGCGGCATCGCGGCGCGCAACAGCTACTTCGACACCGTGATCATGGGCCGCAAGACCCACGACTTCGGCGTCCGCACCGGCACCGCCAGCCCCTACGAACACCTGCGCCAGTTCGTGGTCTCCACGACGCTGCCCGAACCGCCGGCCCCGGGCGTCGAGCTGATCAGCGCCGATCCGGTCGCGGCGGTGCGCACACTCAAACGTGAACCCGGACTGGGGATCTGGCTGTGCGGTGGCGGTGAACTGGCGCAGACGCTGCTGCCCGAGATCGACCAGGTGTTCCTCAAACTGCACCCGGTCCTGCTCGGCACCGGCCGCCCGCTGTTCGGCCCCGGTGTGAAACTGCCCGAACCGGAACGGTTCCGGGTGATCACCAGCCGCGTCTACACCGACGGGGTGGCGTTCGTGAAGTACGGCCGGATCAGGTAGCGCCACCGTGGCGACGGCGACGAGTCCCGGACCGGTGGCGGCCTTGCGTGAGATCGGGTTCTGGCTCGAGCGTTCGCGTGCCGAGACCCACCGGGTCAGGGCCTACCGGCGCGCCGCCGATGTCGTCGCCGGGCTGAGCGAGACCGAACGGGCCGAGCGCGCCCGCGCGCGCAGCTGGCGCGAACTGCCCGGGATCGGGCCCAAGACGGCCGCCGTGATCGAACAAGCAAGTGCCGGTGCGACTCCCGACTACCTGGTCGACCTGCGTGCCGCGGCCGAACCGATCGCGCCCGCCGGTGACGAGTTGCGTGCCGCGCTGCGCGGCGATCTGCACACCCATTCGGACTGGTCCGACGGCGGCAGCCCGATCGCCGAGATGATGGGCGTGGCCGCCGCACTCGGCCACGACTATTGCGCGCTCACCGATCACTCCCCGCGGCTGAAGGTCGCCAACGGACTGTCCGCCGAGCGGCTGCTGCGCCAACTCGACGTGATCGCCGAACTCAACGAGCAGCTGGCGCCGTTCCGGATCCTCACCGGCATCGAGGTCGACATCCTCGACGACGGCACTCTCGATCAGCGGGCTGATCTGCTCGAACGCCTGGATGTCGTTGTCGCCAGCGTGCATTCGCGGCTGCGCGACGACAGCGACACCATGACCAAGCGGATGGTGTACGCGGTCGCGAACCCGCATGTCGACATCCTCGGCCACTGCACCGGTCGCCTCGTCGAGGGCGGCCGCGGCACCAGGCCCGAATCCCGTTTCGACGCCGAACTCGTCTTCGAGGCCTGCCGCCGCTACAGCACCGCCGTCGAGATCAACAGCCGGCCCGAACGTCGTGACCCGCCGGGCCGGCTGATCGAGCTGGCGGTGGAGATGGACTGCCACTTCAGCATCGACACCGACGCGCACGCACCCGGCCAGCTGGCCTGGCAGGGCTACGGGTGCGAACGGGCTCTGGCCCACGGCGTCTCGGCCGACCGGGTGATCGACACCTGGCCGCTGGACCAGCTCCTGGCCTGGTGCCGAGAATCCGGTGGGTGAAGACTTGCTTAACACCTGACCCCATTGGGCGCCGAGCCCGGATCCAGCTGGTACACAGGCGATTACAGGCGTGTGCACAACAGCGGGGGAGCTGGTGGAGGAGTTTCCGTTCGAGGTCGTGTTGTCGGTCATCGGCGTGGTGGTGGCCGTGGCCGCGTTCCTGCGCGAGTTCGTTCTCGTCGGGCGTCGTCGGATCGGCTACCGGGTGCAGATGGACACTCCGGTCACCGGCGAGATCGAGTTCCCCGCGCCGAACACCCCCACCGACCCGGATGTCACCGGCGCCCTGCGTAATCTGCGCACCACGGTCGCCGGCGGGCAGGACTGGCAGCTGAAGAAGCTGTCGCTGGTGCTGGTGCGGATCGAGAACAGCGGTTCGCTCGGGATCGGCGCCGACGACTACACGATGCGCAGTGACGGACGGCCGACCGTTGGTCTGCACCTGAGCTTTCCGGGCCGCGAGGTGATCGGCGTGGCCGTCACCGAGCTCCAGGGGGTGCCGCGCGACAACCTCGGCGACGGCTCCGGCATCGCCCGACGGGTCGAAGGCAGCCCGGCGCACGAGCCGGGCCGCGTCTCGAACCTGGTCGGTGTCGTCGACTTGCCCAAGGTGCCGCTCGAACGCGGCGACCACTACAAGATCCTGGCTGTGCTCCACCGGCCCAACGACGAGGACCCGGCCCCGGAGCCCGAACTCGCGGGCGGTGTCAAAGGCGGCCGGGTGGTCAGGACCCGCAGCAACGCGCGCCCGCCGTGGATTCTGGTGGCGCTCAGTCTGTTCCTGCTCGTAGTCGTGGTCGTGCAGCTGGTCCTCGCTGTCGTTCGCGCCGATCGGCCGCCGCGCGACTGCGTGTCCGGTGACCTCACCGTCGTCGGCTCCTCGGCCATGGCGCCGATGATCCGTGCCGCCGCCGAGAGCTACGCGGCGACCTGTGCCGGCGCGAATTTCCGATTCGACTTCGCCGGGACCGAACCGGGGCTGCGCGCGATCACCCTGGCCGGGCCGACTCCCGACGTCCTCGCCATCGGCGACGGCGACAAGGGCGATTCCTTCGCGGCGCTGACCGAACACCCGCTGGCGCTGGCTTCGTTTTCGGTCATCGTGCACCCCGAGGTGGGCCTGAAAGACTTGTCGACTCAGCAGATCCGGGACCTGTACCGGGGCACGGTGACGAACTGGCGCCAGCTCGGCGGGCCAGATCTGCCGGTGGTGCTGATCGATCGGACCGCGGGCTCGGGCACCCGGCGGGCGCTGGAAGCCCGGCTGCTCGAGGACAACCGCAAGGTGTTCCGCTACACCAGCTGCGTCGGGAGGGCCGCTGGTGGGCCGCAATGCGAGGTCGACGTGACCGAGGAAGTGGCTACGTTCGTTGCCAAAATTCCTGGGGCGGTGGGCTATCTGGAGACCTCGGCGATCGGCGCCGACGTCGCGGCGGTCTCGATCGACGGCGTTGTGCCGAATCCGCAGACCTTGCGCGCGGGTACGTACCCGTTCACCGGTGTCGGGTACGCCTACACACACGGTCCGATCGCCGGTGATTCGCTGGTTGCCCAGTTCCTCGACTACCTGACCCGAGGTAAGGCCAGGCTCACCATGACCGAGTTCGGCAACATCCCCTGTGTGGACCCGGTCGAACCGACATTCTGTACGCCGTAGACCGCCTCTGACGGCGGAATCTCCTGTCCCGGCAGGGAATCGCCGAAAAGGAATCCCAGCAACACACTGGTTTACTCTCCGGTAGCGGGGTACGTTCCATGTCGGCCCCTCTGTTCAGGTGGCACCAGCACAGGTGCGCTCCACGCCTGACCAGGCCAACCATGCCCCATGGACGGCGGTGAAGCTCTCGTCTCCACCCCCGCCGAGGCGGCCATCTCTTGTTCGCGCAAGTGTTGCGAGGTTGTGTCCCTGGAAGGAAGGTCATGAGTGCAGACATGTCGGCAATGTCGCCGACCGGGTTCTCGACGTCCGATCTCTATTCGATCGAGCACAACGGTGGCCCACTGCGGATCGCGATGGTGGTTCCACCGTATTTCGATGTACCCCCCAAGGCGTACGGCGGCGTGGAGGCCGTAGTCGCCGATCTGGTCGATTCACTGTGTGAGCGCGGCCATCACGTCACCCTGTTCGGCGCGGGCGAACCGGGTACCAAGGCGAATTTCGTCCCGCTGTGGGACCGGATCCAGCCCGAGCGGCTCGGCGATCCGTTCCCCGAGATCGTGCACGCGCTGCGGGTGCGCCGCGCGATCGAGCGACTGGCCGACACCGAAGGCATCGATCTGGTACACGACCACACCTTCGCCGGTCCGCTCAACGCGCCCGCGTACGCCAATCTCGGGCTGCCGACGGTGGTCACGGTGCACGGGCCGGTGCAGGACGACTGCTACCGCTACTACAAGGAACTGGGCGAGGAGTGCTCGCTCGTCGCGATCAGCGACCGTCAGCGCGCGCTCGCACCCGACCTGCCGTGGGCCGGTCGCGTGCACAACGCCCTGCGGCCCGACCAGTGGCCGTTCGAGACCGAGAAGCAGGACTACGCACTGTTCCTCGGCCGGTTCAGCATGGACAAGGGACCGCATCTGGCCCTCGACGCCGCGCACGCGGCGGGCATCCCGCTGATCCTCGCGGGCAAGTGCAGCGAGCCGCCGGAGAAGGCGTATTTCGACGAGCACGTGCGGCCGCGACTGACCCCCGATGACCACGTGTTCGGCCTCGCCGACGCGACCGCCAAGCGTAAACTCCTCTCCGGAGCACGGTGTCTGCTGTTCCCCATTCGCTGGGAGGAGCCGTTCGGCATGGTCATGATCGAAGCGATGGTGTGTGGCACACCGGTGGTCGCCTTGCGCGGCGGTGCGGTGAGCGAAGTACTGGTCGACGGGGTGACCGGGCGGATCTGTGACGAGCCGGCCGAATTGTCCGCCGCCATCACCGAAGTCGCCACGTACGACCCGGCCGCCTGCCGGGCGCACGTCGTCGCGAACTTCGGCGACGAGGTCCTCGGCCACGGCTACGAGCAGGTGTACCGGCAACTGCTGGCGCGCACCACGATCGGCTACGACACCGCCTACCGGCTGCCCATGCCGGTCGGGGCGGCGATCAGCGGGCGCGCATGAGCCTGGACAGCACCTCGTCACCGACCCCGCTCAACGCGGGGGAACCCGCGGGGCTCGGCGGCAACGGCGGCAACGTCACCCTCGTCGAAGGCGGCACCTTCTGCCTGTCCGATCGGCTCGGCGACATCGAGCCGGGCAAGCCGCAGGGCCTGTTCTTCCGCGACGCCAGGGTCATCTCGCGCTGGGAACTGATGATCGACGGCAAGCGGCCCGAGGGCTTGTCGGTCCTGAGCCCGGAGGCCTTCGCCGCGCGGTTCGTGCTGCGCAGGCCGCCACAGCAGGGCCGGGCCGACAGCACCCTGCTCGTCGTGCGCGATCGGCTCGTCGCCGAAGGCATGCACGAGGTGATCACCCTCGAGAACATGAGCCGCGAGGCGACCGCGGTGGTGCTCGAGCTGCACGTCGACGCCGATTTCGTCGACCTGTTCTCGGTGAAGGAAGGCCGGATGGGCGGGCGCCGGGCGGAGATGACCACCGCCGACGGCGAGCTGCTGCTGCACGACCGCGCCGACCTCTCCCGTGGCCTCGCGCTCACCTCGACCGTCGAGCCGATGGTGCTGCCCGGCACCATGATCTGGCGGGTCGTGGTACCCGCGGGCGGACGCTGGCAGACCGAGATCACCGCGCAACCGGCCGGCGCCGCGCAACGTCCCCAGGTACAGGGCACCGTCGGTGAGCGGTACCGGGCCAGCGAGCCGGTGCGCAAGATCCAGGCGTGGCGGGCCACCGCCACCGACATCAGTGCCGATTCCGGCCTGCTCAACCGGATTCTGCGGCGCACCGAAAGTGACCTGGGCGCCCTGCAGATCCACACCGACTCGGGCACCGGCAGACCTTTCGTCGCGGCGGGCGCGCCCTGGTTCATGACGCTGTTCGGCCGGGACTCCCTGCTGACCGCGTGGATGTCGCTGCCGCTGGAAACCGACCTGGCTCTCGGCACGCTGCAACAGCTGGCCGAATTGCAGGGCCAGACGGTCGATCCGCTGGTGGAGGAGGAGCCCGGCCGGATCATGCACGAGATGCGGCGTGGTCCCTCGGTCGGACAGGTGCTCGGCGGCCAGATCTACTACGGGACCGTCGACGCCACCCCGCTGTTCGTGATGCTGCTCGCCGAATGCCTGCGCTGGGGTGCGGAACCCGCCTCGATCGCGACACTGCTGCCTGCGGCCGATGCCGCGATCGGCTGGATCACCGACTTCGGCGACCGCGACGACGACGGCTTCGTCGAGTACGTCCGCGCCACCGACCGGGGCCTGATCAATCAGGGCTGGAAGGACAGCTTCGACGGGATCAACGACGCCGCGGGCCATATCGCGCAGGCGCCCGTCGCGCTGTGCGAGGTGCAGGGGTATGTGTACGCGGCCTACCGCGCCCGCGCCGAACTGGCCGACGCGTTCGACGACCCGGCGCTGGCCACGCGCATGCGCGAGCGGGCCGCCGAATTGCGCACCAAGTTCGCGGAGCAGTTCTGGCTACCGCACTACGGCTGGTACGCCGTCGCCCTCGACGGCAGCAAGCGCCAGATCGACGCGCTCACCAGCAATGCCGCGCACTGTCTGTGGTCGGGTATCGCCACCGACGAGCACGCCGAGATCTTGATCCAGAATCTGGCCAAGTCGGAGATGGACTCCGGGTTCGGCTTGCGCACCCTGGCCTCGAACATGGGCGCCTACAACCCGATGAGCTACCACTGCGGGTCGATCTGGCCGCACGACACGGCGATCGCGGTCGCCGGGCTGATGCGCTACCAGCACGTGCCGGGCGCGGTCGAACTGGCGACCAAGCTCTCGGCCGGACTGCTCGACGCCGCGGCCGCGTTCGACGGTCGGCTGCCCGAGCTGTTCTGCGGCTTCCCGCGCGCTCGGTTCGCCGCGCCGGTGCCCTATCCCACCTCCTGCTCGCCGCAGGCGTGGGCCAGCGCGGCGCCCCTGCTGCTGGTCCGCTCGTTCCTCGGGCTCGACCCCGACGTACCCGACCGAACCCTGACGCTGCGTCCACAGGTGCCCGACGCGTGGGGCTGCGTGCGGATGTCGGAGTTCCGGCTGGGCGAGGCGACGGTCGACATCGAGGTCTGCGGGTCGGCGGTCACCGTGACCGGCCTGCCCGAGGGCTGGGCGCTGGTCACCGACGAGGAACGCACCGAGTAGTGCACGACAGCGGCGGGGCCGGAGCGCAGTGCTCCGGCCCCGTGCCGTGAGTGGGCCCGATCACCTCGCCGGAATGCCGTCACCGGCGTCGACGTTGCCAGGCGTGCGTTGCCTCCGACGAGAATGGCAGGATCTGACCCATGGCTGAGCAGCAGAGCGCCCCCGTGACCACCGCCCCGACCGAACTGTGGGTCGAGCGCACCGGAACCCGGGCCTACACCGGACGCAGTTCGCGCGGCGCCGAGGTGCTGATCGCCTCCCAGGGCGTGCCGGGCGCGTTCACCCCCGGTGAGCTGCTCAAGATCGCCTTGGCCGCCTGCACCGGTCTCAGCTCGGATCTGCCGCTCTCGCGCCGCCTCGGCGACGACTTCGACGCCACCATCCGGGTCTCCGGCGATGCCGACCGCGAGAACGAGGTGTACCCGCAGCTCGACGAGGTCGTCGAACTCGATCTGTCCGAACTCGACGAGGCCGCGCGCGAACGACTACTGGTCACCGTGGAACGGGCCGTCGACAAGGTGTGCACCGTGGGCCGCACGCTGAAGGCGGGTACCAAGGTGACGTTGAGCTTCGACATCGACGCATGAGCGGGCAGGCCCGGAGGCGGCATCGGAGCGTAACCACGCAGGGTCCCCGCTCATGCAGGTTGGACACAGCATGAGCGGCGAACCGGTTCGGCTCAGCGCCTGGGTGCACGGATACGTGCAGGGCGTGGGCTTTCGTTGGTGGACCCGTTCGCGCGCACTGGAACTCGGCCTGGTCGGCTTCGCCCGCAACCACGCCGACGGTCGCGTGCACGTGGTCGCCGAAGGGTCGCGAACGGTGGGAGAGAAGCTGCTGGAACTGTTACGGTCGGGCGGTGCTCCTGGCCGGGTCGATCTCGTTGTGGAAAGCTGGGAGCCCGCGCGGGGCGATATGACCGGATTCGAGGAGCGGTAGTGGTGACTTCGGGGGTCAGACAGCGGTGAGCACACAGAACCCCGGCCCGCCCGATCAGCCGGAACAGGGGCAACCCCCCCACAGCGGCGACGAATCGCCGCTGTGGAAGGCCCCGGATCCGGGCGCGGGCTGGCCGCCCAAGCCCGAGCAACCGCCGACACCGCCCTCTGGCCCCGGCGGCGAGCAGCAGTCACGGCAGGGCCGGATGCACCGGCAGGAACCCGGTGTCACCCAGCCACGCCCGCCGACCGTCGCCGAGGCCCGGGCCAGGGACAAGGCCCGTCGGGACGCCGAGCTGGCCCACCGCGCGGCTTTCGCGGCCGAGGAGGCCAAGCGGCGCAGCCGCAAACGCGTGATGATGGGCGGTGTCGCCATCGTGGGTGTCGCCGCGCTGGTCGGCGGCGGCTACCTGGCCTATCGGGCGGTCGCGGCACCCGAACAGGTCACCGCCTCGTGCGTGGCGATCGACCAGAACGGGCAGGAAGTCGTCGTCCCGGACGACAACTGCGGTGACGGCAAGGCCAACTTCCGCAGTGACGGCGGTGGTGGCGGCGTCGGCAGTCTGCTGATCCTGGGCTGGCCCCAGTACCGGTACCACTACGGCGGCAACTCCACCATCGGTCAGCCGCCCTCGGGCGGCACCTCGGTGAAGCCACGCAACGCCGAAATCAAGACCAAGAGCGGCACCACCGTGCAGCGTGGCGGCCTGGGTAGCAAGTCGACCGGTGGGAGCGGGTCCTAGTGCGGCGGGTGGTGAGTACCCCGCGTCCGGGGTGGCAGCAGATCATCGAAAGTCAGGGGCTGGTCTACGGCATCCCCGGCCGCGATGCCAGCGGTCAGCCACGGCCGTATTGGGACGAATCGGTGCACTACGAGTTCTCGATGGACGAGATCCTCGCGCTGGAAGCCGATGTCGAACTGCTGCAATCGATGTGCCTGAAGGCCGCCGAACACGTGGTGCTCACCGAGCGCTACGCCGATTTCGGTCTGCCGGAATGGAGTTGGGGCCCGATCGCCGAATCCTGGCGGCGCAGTGACCCTTACGTGTACGGCCGCTTCGATCTGCGCTACGACGCGCGTCGTCCGGCCACGATGCTCGAGTACAACGCCGACACCCCCACCTCGCTGCTCGAGGCCGCGATCATCCAGTGGCACTGGCTGCAACAGATGTATCCCGGTGGCGACCAATGGAATTCGCTGCACGAGAAGCTGGTGGAACGCTGGGGCGAACTGCGCGGCGTGCTGCCGGGCAGTGAACTGCACTTCACCTGGTCGGGGGCCGATGCCACCGGCGAGGACAACGTGACCACCGCCTACATGCAGGAGACGGCGGCCGAAGCGGGCTTCGACACCGTCGCGCTGCCGATCGAGGAGGTCGGCTTCGACATCGAGCTCGACCGGTTCGTCGATCTGGCCGAGGCCCCGATCGAGGCGATCTTCAAGTTGTACCCCTGGGAGTGGATCCTCGACGACGACTTCGGCAAGCGCGTCGTGGCGAGCCTGCCCGCCACCGCGTGGGTCGAACCGCTGTGGACCACATTGCTGAGCAACAAGGCGCTGCTGGCCGTGCTGTGGGAGATGTACCCCGGCCATCCGAACCTGTTGCCCGCCTACCTCGACGACCCCCACGAGCTCACCGAGTACATCCGCAAACCCAAACTCGGCCGCGAGGGCGCCAACATGACCATCGTCGGTCCCGGCATGGAGACCGCGACCGGCGGCGTGTACGGCGCCGAGGGTTTCGTCTACCAATTGCTGGACCCGCTGCCGGAATTCGACGGCATGCGCCCGGTACTCGGGGCGTGGGTCGTCGGTGACACGGCGGCGGGCCTCGGCATCAGGGAGACCGCGGGCCTGATCACCGATGACGGCGCGGCGTTCGTGCCACATCGCATCCTCGACTGACACCAGACCTCATCCACTCTGTTCGAAAGGACCACGATGACCCTCGCCCTGGAATCGGGTTATTGGAACGCGCTCGGTGAAGGCGTCGGCGCCATCATCCTGTACTGCCTCGTCGGCTTGGCGCTCATGCTGGTCGGCTTCTTCGCGATCGACCTGACCACGCCGGGCAAGCTGCGTGAACTGGTCGTGGCGAGCAAGCCCAACGCGCTGATCGTCTCCGCCGCGGGCATGATCTCCATGGCGTTCATCGTCGTGTTCGCGGTGCTGGCCACCGGCGGCTCCGGCAGGCTGATCGAGGGCCTGCTCGCTGCGGTGGTGTTCGGCCTGGTCGGCATCGTGGCACAGGTCATCTCCGTGCGCGTGGTCGAGAAGATCACCGGAATCGACATCGGCCGCACCCTGCATTCCGACACCTACACCCCCGAGGTGTTGGTGGTGGCGGCGGCGCATTTCGCGCTCGGCCTCGTGGTGGCCTTCGCCATTCTGTGACCGTCCACCAGGGTTGACATTGCACAGTGGAGGGTGGACGCTGGAAACCAGCACCTCCACCGTGGACGGTCACCGAGAGGACCTCGGCATGGACATCACCCCCGGCACGCGCGCGTCCGACGCCGAACGCAACGCGATCGTCGCCCAGCTCGGCACGCACCTGGCCGACGGCAGGCTCGACCTGGCCGAGTACGACCAACGGGTCGCCCAGGTCTACGCGACCACGACCCGCGATCAACTCGATGTCGTCCTGTCCGATCTGCCCGAGCTGAGCACACAGCAGTCCGCCGAGGTGGTCGAGCGCAAGTCCGCGCCGCGTATTCCGGTCTGGCAGCGCATCGAGGCGGGCAGCTGGGCCGGCGTCAGCGTGATCGTGCTGGTCATCTGGGGTCTGATCTCACTCACCGCCGGCGAGCTCACCTATTTCTGGCCGATGTGGGTGATCGGCCCGTGGGGCGCGGTGCTGCTGTTCCGCGTCATCACCGGCTGGGAAGCGACCCCAGGCACTCAGACCCACCTGCGTCAACTGCAGAAACACGCGCAACGCATGGACCCCCACCACCCACACCGACCGCGCTGACGTAGTCCGCGCGGTAGCGGGGGGTACGCTGACGCGAGCACATCGGTAACTCATGGGGCACGGGCTACCGGGACCCGAAGCATGTCAGCCAGCCGCCTGCACAGTCCCCGCACCAAGGTCTGGCCAGAATCGCGGGGAGGCGGACCGGAGAGGCGGTGGCGGTTGCATCTGAAGAGCTTGACGTTGAAAGGGTTCAAGTCCTTCGCGTCCGCGACCACACTGCGCTTCGAACCGGGGATCACCTGCGTCGTCGGTCCGAACGGGTCGGGGAAGTCCAATGTCGTCGACGCGCTCACCTGGGTGATGGGCGAGCAGGGTGCCAAGGCGTTGCGGGGCGGCAAGATGCAGGATGTCATCTTCGCCGGAACCACCGGCCGCGCCGCCCTCGGGCGCGCCGAGGTGACCCTGACCATCGACAATTCCGACGGCGCGCTGCCGATCGACTACGCCGAGGTATCGATCACCCGGCGGATGTTCCGCGACGGCGCGGGCGAGTACGAGATCAACGGCAACAGCTGTCGGCTGATGGACGTGCAGGAACTGCTGTCGGACTCGGGTATCGGCCGCGAGATGCACGTCATCGTGGGGCAGGGCCAGCTCTCGGCCATCTTGGAATCGCGCCCGGAGGACCGGCGCGCGTTCGTCGAGGAGGCCGCGGGTGTCCTCAAGCACCGCAGGCGCAAGGAGAAGGCGGTCCGCAAGCTCGACGCGATGCAGGCCAACCTCGCCCGGCTCACCGACCTCACCACCGAACTGCGCCGCCAGCTCAAGCCGCTCGGTCGCCAGGCCGAGGTGGCCCGGCGGGCGCAGACCGTGCAGGCCGACCTGCGTGACGCGCGACTGCGACTGGCCGCCGACGACCTCGTGACCCGTCGCGGTGAGCTGGAATCCCAGCTCAGCAAGGAGGCCTACGCCCGCGAGCAGCAGATCACCGTGCAGTCCGAGCTCGATGCCGCCAATGCCGCGCTCGCCCAGCAGGAGTTTCAGCTCTCCCGGCTGAACCCCAGCGCCGAGGCCGCCGCGCAGACCTGGTTCCAGCTCTCGGCGCTGGCCGAACGGGTCAACGCCACCATCCGCATCGCCGGTGACCGGGCCAGACACCTGCACACCGAGGCGCCCGTCGGCACCGGCCGCGACCCCGAGCAGCTCGAGGCGGAGGCCGAACGGATCGAGGCCGAGGAGGCCGAGCTGCGCTACGCGGTCGAGATGGCCGCGGAGACCCTCGACGCGGCCCGGGAGGCACTCGCCGACCGAGAGCACGCAGCCAAGGCCGCCGAACAGGCGCATCTGGCCGCCGTGCGCGCCATCGCCGACCGGCGCGAGGGTCTGGCCAGGCTCTCGGGTCAGGTCGACACCCTGCGTACCCGCGCGCAGTCGGTGGATGCCGAGATCGCCCGGCTCTCGGTCGCCATCGCCGACGCCCGCCACCGTGGCGAGACCGCACAGGTCGAATACGACGCCGTGCAGGACGAACTCGGCGATCTCGACGCGGGGGAGAAGGGCCTCGACGCTCAGCACGAACACGCCGTCGCCGCGCTGGAACTGGCCGATGAGCGGGTGCGGGAACTGCGGGAGCAGGACCGGGAGGCGAGCAAACTGGTCGCCCGGCTCGGTGCGCGCATCGAGGCGCTCGGGATGAACCTGGCACGCAAGGACGGCGCGGCCTGGTTGCTCGAACACGGAGTGAGTGGTCTCGGCGGGCGACTGTCCGGTGAGCTGCGGGTGCAGGCGGGATTCGAGGCCGCTGTCGCCGCGCTGCTCGGCCCGCTCGCCGACGCCGTCACCGCCGACACCGCCACCGTCGCCGATGCGGCCGTGCGCGAGCTGCGTTCCGGTGACGGCGGCCGGGTGGCGTTCGTGTTCGCGACCGCCGGCGTGGTCAGCGCCGAACGCGGTGCGCTGCCCGCTGGTGCGCGCTGGCTGGCGGAGGTGCTCGACGGTGCCGAGCGGGTGCGCCCGGCACTGGCTGCGCTCACCGCGGGGGTGGTCGTCGTCGAGGACTTGGCGACCGCCACCGAACTCGTCACGGCCCGTCCCGAACTGCGCGTCGTCACCCGCGACGGTGATCTCGCGGGCTCGGGCTGGGTGATCGGCGGATCGGAGCGGATGCCGAGCCAGCTCGAAGTGCAGGCCGACATCGATACGGCCACCGCCGATTTGGCGTCCGCACAGCGCAGGGCCGAGGAGCTGGAAGCGGCGCTGGCCGGTGCGCTGGCCGAGCAGACCGACCGCAAGGACGCCGCCGACCACGCCCTGATGGCCCTGCACGAATCCGATCAGGCACTGCTGGCCATCTACGACCGGCTCGCCCGCGTGGGCCACAGCGCCCGCTCGGCCCAGACCGAAGGCGAGCGGCTGGCCACCCAGCGCGCCGAGGCCGAAGCCGTGCGGGAGAAGTCCCTCGCTTCGCTCGCCGAGTTGGAGGACCGGCTGCGTCACGCCGAGATCGAACACGACGGCGGCGACGACAGCGACACCGCCGCGGGCACCGAGACCGCCGCCCGTGCCCGCGAAGAAGCCGCCGCCGCGCTCGCCGAGGCCCGCACCATGGAAGTCGAGGCCCGCTTGGCCGTCCGCACGGCCGAGGAACGTGCGGAATCGGTACGGGGCAAGGCGGATGCGCTGCGCCGGGCCGCTCGCGCCGAACGGGAGGCCAGGGCCAGGGCCGAGCGGGCGCAGGCCGCGCGCCGCCAGGCCGCCGCCGTGGCCGCCGCGGTCGCCGAATCGGGCGCGAAGATCGCGCACGAACTCGAACAGGTCGTCGCCTCGGCCGCCGCCCGCCGTGACGAACTCGTCCGGCGCCGTGGGGAATGCGCCGCGTCCCTGGAACAGGTGAAGGAACGGGCGCGGGCGCTGAACACCCAGCTGGCCCAGCTCACCGATGCCGTGCATCGTGACGAGGTCGCCAAAGCCCAAGCGGCACTGCGCATCGAACAGCTCGAGACCACCATCTCCGAACAGTTCGGCATCGCGCTGGCCGATCTCGTCGCCGAGTACGGTCCCGACGTACCGCTGCCGCCCTCGGCACTGGAGCTGCAGGAGTACGAGGACGCCAAGGAGCGCGGCGAGCAGGTCAGCGCACCCCAGCCGATGCCCTACGACCGGGCCTCCCAGGAGCGCAGGGCCAAGCGCGCCGAGAAGGACCTCACCACCCTCGGCAAGGTCAATCCCCTCGCGCTGGAAGAGTTCGCGGCGCTCGAGGAACGCTACAACTTCCTGGCCACCCAGCTCGAGGACGTCAAGAACGCCCGCAAGGACCTTCTCGATGTGGTCGCCGAGGTCGACGCCCGCATCCTGCAGGTGTTCACCGAGGCCTACGCCGATGTGGAACGCGAATTCGTCGGCGTCTTCGCGAAACTGTTCCCCGGTGGCGAGGGCAGGCTGGTGCTCACCGACCCCTCCGACATGCTCACCACCGGCATCGAGGTCGAGGCCCGCCCGCCGGGCAAGAAGGTCAAGCGGCTCTCGTTGCTCTCCGGTGGTGAGAAGTCACTCACCGCCGTCGCCCTGCTGGTCGCCATCTTCCGGGCGCGGCCGTCGCCGTTCTATGTGATGGACGAGGTGGAAGCGGCCCTCGACGACACCAACCTGCGCCGCCTGATCGGGCTGTTCGAGCAGCTGCGCGAGAAGAGCCAGCTGATCGTCATCACCCACCAGAAGCCCACCATGGAGGTCGCCGACGCCCTCTACGGCGTGAGCATGCGCGGGGACGGCATCACCCAGGTGATCTCGCAGCGCCTGAACCGGGCCGAGGTCGCCGACGCCGACCCGGTGGGCGCTCCCGCCTGATCGCCGGTCTCGGCGCGCGGGCACCGGGCGTCGATCCGCTCGGTGCGGACAAGGATGCCAGCGGCGAGCAGCCTGCGGATCGTCGCGCCGCCGCCTGACGACTCCCGGCGTACCCCTACAGGAGGTCGCTGACGTCGTCCGGGACGTCGACAGCGTATTTGCGCAGGATCTCCATCGAGATCACCTCCAGGGCGTTCTCGTGGGTGGCGGCCAGCACCACGGGCGCGGCGACACCGTCCTCGTGCGCGTGCAGCCATCGCACGGCTACCACGCACCAACGGTCGCCCGGCTGCAGGCCGGGGAAGTTGTTCTCCGGGCGCGGCGTGCTCAAATCGTTGCCGATGGAGGCTTGATGCTCCAAGAATTCCGCCGTCGCGACGGTGCACACGGTGTGGCTGCCGAGATCCTCCGGACCGGTGCTGCAGCAGCCGTCCCGGTAGAAGCCCGTGAGAGGATCGGCGCCGCACTCTTCCAGCGGCCCCCCAAGCACGTTTCGATCGGTCACGTCGCCGATCCTATGGGGAGAGCGCCAGAAGTTCCGCAGGACAACGAATCTGTAGTGTTTCCCCGGCGCGGCACCGGGCGCCGAAACCGCCCTCGACCCGCCGCGCCGACGCCGCCGACGAGCCGCGACCAACTGCCCGAATAGACTCGGCCGGGTGAGTTCGCAAGCGTGGATCCTGATCGCCGCGATCGCCGCCGTGCTGTTGGTGGCGCTCGTCGCGGGTTTCGTCCTGTACAAGCGTCGCCAGATCTCCCTGGCGCCGCCCGAACCGGACAAGGAGTTGACGGATCGGTCCGGTGGCTACACCGCGTCCGGGGGTTTCAGCTTCAGTCAGGGCGGGTCGGCACCGACGCTGCCACGCCCCGAACCGGCGCCCGAGCGCACCGATGTCGAGGGTCAGCCGCATGTCGGCGACGATGCCGCCGTCCCCAGAGACGCGCCGCGCCGCAGCATCACTGATGTCGCGCTGCCGGAAGCCGATGTCACCGCCGAGACCGTGGTGGTCCCGGACGACACGTCCGCCCTGGTCACACCGGTCGCCCCCGCCGACACCGCGCCCACCGACACCGCGCCCACCGACACCGCGCCCACCGACACCGCGCCCACCGACACCGCGCCCACCGACACCGCGCCCACCGACACCGCGCCCGCTGACACCGCGCCCGCTGACACCGCGCCCGCTGACACCGCGCCCGCTGACACCACTCCGGTCGAGACCGCGCCCGCCGAGGCCGCTACCGAGACGGCACCGACCGAGGCCGACACCGCTGTCGCACCGCAACAGCCGGCCGAGACCGCGCCCCCGGCACCCGTCGAACCCGTCCCGGCCGAGGTCGACGCCGTCGCCGCCGCGATCGAGGAGATCGACCCCACCACCGGCCGCCTGGTCCGCCTGCGCGGACGCTTGGCCCGCTCGCAGAACGCCGTCGGCAAGAGCCTGCTCGGCCTGCTCGGCGGCGGCGACCTGGACGAGGACTCCTGGGAGGAGATCGAGGACACACTGGTGCTGGCCGATATCGGCACCGCGAGCACCGCGGCGATCGTCGAGCGCCTGCGCGAGGAGATGGCCTCGCGCAGCGTGCGCACCCCCGAGCAGGCGCGCGCCGTCCTGCGCGACGTGCTGATCGAGGCACTGCGGCCCGAACTCGATCGCTCCATCCACGCGCTGCCGCACGGCGACCATCCGGCGATCCTGCTGGTCGTCGGTGTCAACGGCACCGGCAAGACCACCACCACCGGCAAGCTGGCCCGTGTCCTGGTCGCCGATGGGCGCCGGGTGCTGCTCGGCGCCGCCGACACCTTCCGCGCCGCCGCGGCCGACCAGCTGCAGACCTGGGGCGAACGCGTGGGCGCCGACACCGTGCGTGGCAAGGAAGCCGCAGACCCGGCCGCCGTCGCCTTCGACGCGGTCGCCGCGGGCATCGAACGCGGTGTCGACGCGGTCCTGATCGACACCGCGGGCCGCCTGCACACCAAGACCGGCCTGATGGACGAGCTGGGCAAGGTCAAGCGCGTGGTGGAGAAGAAGGCCGAGGTCGACGAGGTGCTGCTCGTGCTCGACTCGACGGTGGGGCAGAACGGCCTGATGCAGGCCAGGGTGTTCGCCGACGTCGTCGACATCACCGGGGTGGTGCTCACCAAGCTGGACGGCACCGCCAAGGGCGGGATCGTGTTCCAGGTGCAGCACGAGCTCGGCGTGCCGGTGAAACTTGTCGGTCTGGGCGAGGGCGCCGATGATCTGGCCCCCTTCGAGCCGGGCGCCTTCGTCGACGCGCTGCTCGGCGGCACGTCCTAGGAGCACCCGATGCCCGTCCGGTTCCAGCGATCGGGCGGGCATGGTGGTGTCCAGCCGAAATCTCCGCCGCGAAACGCCCGCGCGAACACGTGGCGAACCGCACATCCGGACTGACCTCACGGTGAGCCGTCGAGTCGCGTAGAGCGGGACGAAACGTGGACGCAACACAACCGCGCCATCCGTTCACGTAGGTGAAACACCACAGCTCAACGGATGAAACACCCAATGAGGACCCTTCTTGGCAGGCCTTCGTCGTACTCGGCGGGGCCCGAGATGAGGAGGACTAAAGGTGGTGAATCCCGTACTCCTGGCGGGCGCCGAGATCGGCGTGCCCGACACAGGTGACACGGCCTGGATCATGACCAGCGCGGCACTCGTGCTGTTGATGACGCCAGGACTCGCGTTCTTCTACGGCGGTATGGTCCGTAGCAAGAATGTTCTGAACATGATCATGATGAGCGTCAGCGCCATGGGCCTGGTCGGTGTGCTCTGGGTGCTCTACGGCTACTCGATGGCCTTCGGCACCGACAAGGCGGGCCTGATCGGCGACCCGACCGAGTTCTTCGGTCTGCGCACGCTGTTCGGCGGCTTCGGCGAGGACTCGGCGGGCGTTCCGCTGACCGGTACGATCCCGACCCTGGTGTTCGTGGCCTTCCAGGCGATGTTCGCGATCATCACCGTCGCCCTCATCTCGGGTGCGGTCGCCGACCGGATGAAGTTCAGCGCCTGGCTGATCTTCGCCGGTGTCTGGGCAACGGTCGTCTATTTCCCGGTCGCGCACTGGGTCTGGGGTGGTGGCTGGATCTTCGACAAGATCGAGGCCATCGACTTCGCCGGTGGCACCGCGGTGCACATCAACTCCGGTGCGGCCGCGCTCGCGCTGGCACTGGTCCTCGGTAAGCGCAAGGGCTGGCCGAAGACGCCGTTCCGTCCGCACAACCTCCCGTTCGTCATGCTGGGTGCCGGCCTGCTGTGGTTCGGGTGGTTCGGATTCAACGCGGGTTCGGCCCTCGGCGCCAACGGCACCGCCGCCGCCGCTTTCGTCACCACCCTCGTGGCCACCGCCGCCGCCATGCTGGCCTGGCTGCTGGTCGAGAAGTTCCGTGACGGCAAGCCCACCTCCCTGGGCGCGGCCTCGGGCATCGTGGCCGGTCTGGTCGCGATCACCCCGGCCTGTGCCTCGGTGAACGTGCTCGGCGCGCTGGTCATCGGCGTGATCGCCGGTGCGGCCTGTGCGCTCGCGGTCGGCCTGAAGTTCAAGTTCGGCTACGACGATTCGCTCGACGTCGTCGGCATCCACCTCGTCGGTGGTGTCCTCGGCACCGTGCTGATCGGCCTGGTCGGTAGTGCCGAGGCGCCGACCGGCGCGGCCGGTCTGTTCTACGGTGGCGGCTTCGACCTGCTGTGGCGTCAGGCTGTCGGCGCCTTCGCGGTGCTGGCTTACTCGCTGGTCGTCGCGGCGGTCATCGCGCTCGCCATCAAGGCCACTATCGGTCTTCGTGCCACCCCGGAGGAAGAAGCTACGGGCATGGACGAGTCCGAACACGCTGAGACGGCATACGATTTTGCTGCTGTGGGTGGCACGGCACGGACTGCCGTCAAGGAGGCATGACGTAATGAAACTCATTACCGCTATCGTCAAACCGTTCACGCTGGAGGACGTCAAGACCGGCCTCGAGCAGGCGGGTGTGCTCGGCATGACCGTCAGTGAGGTCCAGGGCTACGGTCGGCAGAAGGGCCACACCGAGGTCTACCGCGGTGCGGAGTACTCGGTGGACTTCGTCCCCAAGGTCCGCGTCGAGGTCGTCGTCGACGACGCGTCGGTCGAGAAGGTCGTCGAGGTGATCGTCGAGGCCGCGCGCACCGGCAAGATCGGTGACGGCAAGGTCTGGGTGAGCCCGGTCGACACCATCATCCGGGTGCGTACCGGCGAACGCGGTACCGACGCACTGTAATTCGGCGCCGGAGCTTCCGGCGGTGTAACGATCGAGCGGCGGCCCCGCTCCCACCGGCACGACCGGTCGGGGCGGGGCCGCCCGCATGAATGGCGGTGGGGCTGTGGCACAGCAGAACGGCGGTATTCAGCACAACGGAGCGGCTGATCTGGTCAGGGCCAGGGAGCAGCTGCTCACCGGAGCGGGCACCCGAAATCCGCGACTCGATCCGGAATCCCTGCGCTCGGCGCTGGTCGACCTGTTCGAACTCTGGCTCACCAGCAAGGGCAACGAACTCGGCATCACCGCCGACAGCGGCCTCGCGGTCATCGCGGTCGGTGGCCTCGGCCGCCGCGAGATGCTGCCCTACTCCGATCTCGACCTGGTCCTGCTGCACGACGATGTCGACCCCACGCTGGTCGCCGAGGTCGCCGACCAGCTCTGGTACCCCCTGTGGGACGCCCACATCAAGCTCGACCACAGCGTGCGGACGGTCCCGCAGGCGCTGCGGGTGGCCGCCGACGACATGATCGCCGCGCTCGGCATGCTCGAAGCACGCCACATCGTCGGCGACGAGGACCTCAGCAATCTGCTCATCGGCGGCGTTCGCCGGGAATGGCGCACCGGAATCCGTTCGCGCTTCGACGAGCTCATCGCCCAGGCCACCGCGCGCTGGCAGCGCAGCGGACAGATCGCCCATCGCGCCGAACCCGACCTGAAGAACGGTCGCGGCGGCCTGCGCGACATCCAACTGCTCGACGCGCTCGCCATCGCCCAGCTGACCGACGCCATGCCCGGCCTCGGCCCCGAGGTGCCCGGCGGCGGCCTGCGCCAGGCTCACCGCAGACTCCTCGACGTGCGCACCGAACTGCACCGGGTGGCCGGCCGGGCCCGCGACCAGCTACGCGCTCAGGACGCCGACGAGATCGGCGCCGCACTGCGCATCGGCGATCGCTTCGATCTGGCCCGCACCCTGAGTGATTCGGCCCGCACGGTGAGCTACTCCACCGAGGTGGGCCTGCGCACCGCGGCCAACGCGCTGCCGCGCCGCGGCCTGGCCCGCCTGCGCCGGATGCCGGTGCGGAGACCACTCGACGAGGGGGTGGTCGAGCATTCCGGTGAGGTGGTGCTGGCCAGGGACGCCCGGGCACAGCGCGATCCCGGCCTGATCCTTCGTGTCGCGGCCGCCTCGGCGCAGACCGGGCTGCCGATGTCGGCGACCACGCTCAACCGCCTCTCCGAGGACGCCCCCGAACTGCGCGAGCCCTGGCCCAAGGACGCGCTCAACGATCTGCTCGTGCTGCTCGGCGCGGGCCGGGGCAGCATCGACGCGGTCGAGGCACTCGACCGGACCGGGCTGTGGGGCAGGCTCTTTCCCGAATGGGGCGCGGTGCGCGACCTACCACCGCGCGACGCCGTACACACCTGGACCGTCGACCGGCACCTGATGGAGGCCGTCGCCTACGCCGGTGGCTTCAGCACCAGGGTGGCCCGGCCCGACCTGCTCGCGCTGGGCGCGTTGCTGCACGACATCGGCAAGGGCCGCGCGGGCGATCACAGCATCGTCGGCGCGGAACTGGCCACCCACATCGGGCGCAGGCTCGGCCTGTGGCCCTCGGACGTGCGCACGCTCAGCGCGATCGTGCGCCACCACCTGCTGTTGCCCGACACCGCGACGCGACGCGACCTCGACGATCCGGCCACCGTGCGGCACGTCGTCGAGGCGCTCGACGGTGACGTCGGCCTGCTCGAGTTGCTGCACACGCTCGCCGAGGCCGATTCGCTGGCCACCGGGCCCGGCGTCTGGGGCGACTGGAAGGCCTCGCTGATCGGGGAGCTGGTCCGCCGCTGCAAGCTGGTGATGGCGGGGGAGCCACTGCCGCAACCGGAACCGATCGACCCGGAGCTGCTGGAGCAGGCGCGCGCGGGCGGTGTGCACGTCACCCTCGCGCCCGGCGACGGCAAACACACCTACGTGGTCACCGTGATCGCTCCCGACGAGCCCGGCCTGCTCTCCGACGCGGCCGGTGTCCTCGCGCTGCATTCGCTGCGGGTGCTCTCGGCGTCGCTGGGGGAGGCGGGCGGCTCGGCGATCAACACCTTCGTCGTGGCACCGAAGTTCGGTGATCCGCCCGACGCGGGCCTGCTGCGCCAGGAGCTGATTCGCGCCACCACCGGTGCGCTGAATCTGCCCGCGGTGCTGGCCAAACGCGAGGCCGAGGCGATCGGCACCGGACCCGGTCAGTACGCACGAGCCCAGCCGCGGTTGATCTGGTCACCGACCAGCACACCGGGACAGGTGATCCTGGAGCTTCGCGCCGAGGACCGGGTCGGCCTGCTCAGCAGGCTGGCCGGTGCTTTCGCGGCGGCGGAGGCGAATGTGCGCTGGGCCAAGGTGGTGACGATGGGTTCGTCGGTGGTCGACGCGTTCTGTCTCGATCTGGGCGACGCCGACAGCGCACCGCTGCGCGATCGCATCGAAAAGGCTGTCCTCGACCTGGTTCCGAAGCCCGCGCCCGCGCCACCGCCGGGCGAATCCGACTCCGCCGACTGAGACGGCAAGGACACGGTTTACTCACCGATTGCTATCAGGTTGCCCGCAAAGCCTCCACATGCCCGATCAGTCGCGGTGTGACCTATAGCATTCCTGAGGTCTGGCTGTCACTCGTACGAGGGGAGCAGATCCGTGGCTATCGAAGTCGTATCCGCATCGATGATGACCAGCGACGCGACCGCGCACATCGCGCGCTGCGTCGGTGGCGACCTGTGGGTGGTTTCCTGGCTGCCGGGACGCACCCTCAGTGGTGCCCAGGCACTGGCCGCGATGACCATCGCCTCGACCACCGCGCGCGACGGCGACGGCGCCGATGCCGAGTGGGATCGGATCGAGTCGCTCTCGCGCGAACTCGGTCTCACCGGCCGCGAGGCGGTGTACCTGGTCGACATCGAGAATCACGAGTTGCGGCGCCCCGCGCCCCCGCACGTGCGCCACCGGGAATAACACCCATTACCCTGGGAGGGCAATAGACGTCCCTTTCAGATCAGGAGCGCGATCGGTGTTCGAATCCCTGTCCGACCGGCTTACCGGTGCCCTGCAGGATCTGCGCGGTAAGGGGCGTCTGTCACCGGCCGACATCGACGCCACCGCGCGCGAGATCCGCCTCGCTCTCCTCGAAGCCGACGTCGCGCTGCCGGTGGTGCGCGGTTTCATCGCCAACGTCAAGGAGCGCGCCAAGGGCGCCGAGGTCTCCGCGGCGCTCAACCCCGCCCAGCAGGTCGTCAAGATCGTCAACGAGGAACTCGTCGGCATCCTCGGCGGCGAGACCCGCAGGCTCAACCTCGCCAAGAACCCGCCGACGGTCATCATGCTGGCCGGTCTGCAGGGTGCGGGTAAGACCACCCTCGCGGGCAAGCTGGCCAAATGGCTGCGCGACCAGGGGCATCAGCCGCTGCTGGTCGCCTGTGACCTCCAGCGTCCCGGCGCCGTCACCCAGCTGCAGGTCGTCGGTGAGCGCGCGGGCGTGCCCGTGTTCGCCCCGCACCCCGGCACCTCTGTCGGCGGCGGCGAGAACCCGCTGGGCATCACCGCGGCCGATCCGGTCGCGGTGGCCTCCGCCGGTATCGAAGAAGCCAAGGCCAAGCAGTACGACGTGGTCATCGTCGACACCGCCGGCCGCCTCGGCATCGACGCCGAGCTCATGCGCCAGGCCGCGGGCATTCGCGATGCCGTGCAGCCCGACGAGACGCTGTTCGTCCTCGACGCGATGATCGGCCAGGACGCGGTCAGCACCGCCGAGGCCTTCCGCGACGGCGTCGGCTTCACCGGTGTCGTGCTCACCAAGCTCGACGGTGACGCCCGCGGTGGTGCCGCGCTGTCGGTGCGCAATGTCACCGGTTCGCCGATCATGTTCGCCTCCACCGGCGAGAAGCTCGAGGACTTCGACGTCTTCCATCCCGACCGGATGGCCTCGCGCATCCTCGGCATGGGCGATGTGCTCACCCTCATCGAGCAGGCCGAGCAGGTCTACGACGCCCAGCAGGCCGAGGAGACCGCCCGCAAGATCGGCAGCGGCGAGCTCACCCTCGAGGACTTCCTCGACCAGATGCTGGCCATCCGCAAGATGGGCCCGATCGGCAACCTGCTCGGCATGCTGCCGGGCGCCGGTCAGATGAAGGACGCGCTGGCCGCGGTCGACGACAAGCAGCTCGACCGGGTGCAGGCCATCATCCGCGGCATGACCCCCGCCGAACGCGACAACCCGAAGATCATCAACGCCTCCCGCCGCCTGCGCATCGCCAACGGCTCCGGCGTGCAGGTCTCGGAGGTCAACCAGCTCGTCGACCGGTTCTTCGACGCCAAGAAGATGATGGCGCAGATGGGACGGCAGATGGGGCTGCCGGGGTCGTCCTCGCGTCGGAACACGAAGAAGGGCAAGAAGGGCAAGAAGGGTGGCCGCGGGCCCACGCCGCCGAAGGTGCGCGGTGGGTTCCCGGGGATGCCCGCGGGGATGCCGGGATTGCCTGCCGGGATGGACCTGTCGAACATGCCGCCCGGGCTCGACAAGCTCCCGCCGGGGCTCGACGGGATCGATCTGTCACAGCTGAAGTTCCCGAAGCAATAGCGAACTCGGTGTTCGCCCGCCCAGGGTGGTGTACGGGCGGTGTTTGTTGGAGCGCTGGCGCGCTCGAGTTCGCGCCCCCGGCGGTCCCGCCGATCAGGCACCGGTGCTTGCTCCTTCGTCGCGTACGCACCGGCGCCTGATCGGCGGGACGGGCGCGAACCGCCGACTTCGTCGGCGATCCCTCCTCGGGGTCGGGATGTGCGGGGTTGGGTGTGCGGTCATGGCGGATTCAGGTGGTGCCGGGTGTGCGGGAGGCTGCGGGCCGAGTGGGCTCTTCGGGGTCGCGCCACCCGCGGCGCTGCTGGGTGCGGTCGTCGAGGTGGCCGTTGTTCGCGACAGCCCGAGCGGGCGGTCTTGGCCTCAGATCACGCCGGGGATCAGGGCTTTTCGGTTTGTCGGGTAGTCGGCGAACTTTTCCTTGTACCAGCGGTGGGTGGCGAAGGCGCGGGGGATCAGGTTGCCCGCGGTGATCAGGAAGATCGCGACGCCGGCCAGTGACCAGGTGAGCAGGGCGAAGCCGGCCCAGGCGATCAGTTCGCCGAGGTAGGCGGGACTGCTGACGTAGCGGAAGCCACCACCGTGGGGAACGCGGTACTCGGCGGCGCCGGGGTTGTTCTTGTCGCGCAGGTTGCGCACGATCGCCTCCGAGCGCACCAGCAGTGCGAAACCGCTCAGGTACACGACCAGGCCGATCAGGAAGCGCGGGTCGGTGAGCCAGGCGGTGCTGTACTGATTCTTGTAGTCGTGACTGAAGAACGCGCCGTTGAGATAGCCGTGCAGCGCGGTCACGAACACCCCGGCCGCCACGACCGAGATGTTGAAACTGCTCTTCTTGCCCGGCACCTGCCGGAGGGAGAGCGGGAAGAACCAGCCGCGGTTGCCGTAGTGCAGCAGCCAGATCGCCGCCAGGACCAGTGGCACCGGCTCGAATCGGTCCGGGCCGGTGAAGAAGAACAGCGCGAACACCACGGTGGCGGGCAACTCCATCAGCCACCAGCCCAGCTTCGGATTGAGATTGAAGCCGACCGCGGTCGAGGTGAAGCGGCCGTAGGGACTCTGCGCGAACAACCCGCCGACGATCACGAACGCCGCGAAGGCGAAGGCGATCGTGAGCACGGTGTCGTAAGCGGTGTTCCCGGTGTACCAGTCCATCGAGATCCTCCGTCGAACAAGGGTGCGCGGAGATCGTGATCCCCGGCGCCAAAACTAGAACACGTTCTATCATGGATGTCGCGGGGAGCACACGACTATGGAGGACGTACATGCCGCTGGACCAGACCGCTCGAGACCTGTTGGCGGCCGTGCACGCCTCACCGCGCGCCGTGGCGGCGCACGACAAGACGGCCTGGGTCGCGCTGTTCGCCGAGAACGCGGCGGTGCACGATCCCTACGGCTCGCACGCGCACATCGGCACCGAGGCCATCGGGCGGTTCTACAACGTCTTCATCGGGCCGAACGCCATCACCTTCGATGTCGACCGCGATCTCGTCGGTGGCCACTCGGTGGTTCGGGACCTGCGTATCGCGATCACGATGTCCACCGGCGCCACCGTCACGGTGCCGATGCACCTGCGCTACGACCTGGCCGAGACCGAGGACGGCTGGCGAATCATCCGGCTCGCCGCGCACTGGGAACTGGCGGCGATGATCGCGCGTCTGCTGCGGGTGGGGCCTTCCGGTGTGCTGGCGGGAACGAAGCTCGGGCCGCAGCTCGTCGGCGAGCTGGGCGTGGGCGGCGCGATGGGGATGATGCGGGCACTGCGCGGTGTGGGTGGGGGCGGCAAGCGCGTGACCCGTCGGCTGTTCGAGGCGGCCGCCGCGGGTGATGCGAGCGGTGTCCAGGCGTTGCTCGCGGCCGATGCGGTGGTGGAATCGCCCACCGGAGCGCCGATCGCGGTGGCCGAGTTCGTCGACCAGGCCCGGAACATGGAGTGGGGCAAGCTGATCGCCGCCGGTCGCACGGTCAGCGCGAGCGTGCGGATCGGCGCCTCGCATGGCGTCGCCTTCGTCGAGTTCGCGGCGAGGCAGCCGCGCGTCACCGGCGTCACGGTCTTCCTCGACGGAGCAACTCCATCCGGCGCCTGAGGGCGCCGGGCAGGTGGCGATTCCTCGGAAGTGGGCCGCCATCACGCTCATGACGAACTGTCGAGTAGGGGTTGGCGCGGGTGCGTGCCCAGGTGGTCGGCGGTAGGTTGGGCGCTGACCGAGGTCTGGAGGTTCGTGTGCATCTGCGTGGTGTGGTTCTCCCCGATGACCGGGAGCGCGATCTCTGGGTCGTCGACGGTGTCGTCACCTTCGAGCCGGTGGCGGGGGCCGAAACCCTGTGCCGCACCGGGTGGATCGTGCCCGGCCTGGTCGACGCCCACTGTCATGTCGGCATCCGGTACGGCGGTGGCGACGAGACCCGCGAGGGCGCGATCGAGCAGGCCGAGACCGAACGCGACGCGGGCGCGCTGCTGCTGCGCGACGCGGGCTCGCCCATCGACACCCGCTTCCTCGATTCCCGCGCCGACCTCCCGCGCATCATCCGCGCGGGCCGCCACATCGCCCGCCCCAAGCGCTACATTCGCGAACTCGGCATCGAACTCGACGACGAACGCGACCTGCCCGAGATCGTCGCCGAACAGGCCCGCTTCGGCGACGGCTGGGTGAAGATCGTCGGCGACTGGATCGACCGCTCCGTCGGCGACCTGCGCCCGCTGTGGAGCGACGACATCCTGAAACAGGCCATCGACGCCGCCCATGCCAACGGCGCCCGCGTCACCGCCCACGTCTTCGGCGAAGATGCCCTCCCCGGTCTGATCGACGCGGGCATCGACTGCATCGAACACGGCACCGGCCTCACCGACGACACCATCGCCCTGATGGCCGCCAACGGCACCGCACTGGTCCCCACCCTGATCAACATCGACACCTTCCCCGGCATCGCCGACAGCGCCACCAAGTTCCCCGTCTACGCCGCTCACATGCGCGACCTGCACCACCGCGTCCGCGACACCGTCGGCAAGGCGAACGAGGCAGGAGTCGCCATCTACGCGGGTACCGACGCGGGCGGCTCCATCCGCCACGGCCGCATCGCCGACGAGATCACCGCCCTCACCG
Organism: Nocardia mangyaensis; assembly: GCF_001886715.1. Classification (NCBI taxonomy): domain Bacteria; kingdom Bacillati; phylum Actinomycetota; class Actinomycetes; order Mycobacteriales; family Nocardiaceae; genus Nocardia; species Nocardia mangyaensis. Next base: position 4,826,771 of record NZ_CP018082.1, on the reverse strand, counting down.
GCGCGGGCCTCACCCCCCACGCCGCCCTCGGCGCCGCCTCCTGGAACGCCCGCACCTGGCTGGGCCGCGAATCCGTCGTCGAGGGCGCCCCCGCCGACTTCGTCATCTACGCCGAAGACCCCCGCATCAACCTCGCAGCCCTGATGGACCCGCAGTGGGTCGTCCTGCGCGGAATGGTCGTCGAAACCCCGAATCCGGTCACGGGCCACCGCTGACGATTCGCCCGCCACCTCAGTACCCCGCTGCGCACCGGTGTGATTCCTGACATCTCGGTGGTGGCCGGAGGGATCGGTCATGTGAGTTTCGTGGCCGAGGACGTACCGCTTGCTGTCGAGGTCTGGTCACCCGGAAACTCTCGTGAAGAGCGGGACACCAAGATCGCGGCCTACGCTTCGGCCAGGATTCCGAATCTCTGGATTGTCGAGTTGCCGATAGGGAAACCGGCTCGATTCTGGGGTTACGCGCTTGGCGAGACCGGCTACCGGCAGGAGGTCTACGCCGACAGCGGGGAAACGGTGAAGGCAGCCGGCCCGGTGCCGGTCGCCATCGACACCTCGCAGTTGCGGTGAGGTAGCGCGGGACCGATTTCGGCTGAGGTCGACCCGTCTGGCACAATGATCAACCGTCCTTCCTGGACAGTGTCAGCCCGTCTCCGGTCACGTACCGCGCGGCGGTCACACACTCCATGCGCGAAACCGGGCTCGCAGACCGTGCGGGTTGCTGAATCGCGTGGTGACCAACTATCGAAAGAGGCAGATCAGCATGGCTGTTCGCATCAAGCTCACCCGCCTGGGCAAGATCCGCACCCCGCAGTACCGCGTCGTGATCGCCGACGCGCGCACCCGTCGTGACGGCCGGGCCATCGAGGCCATCGGCAAGTACCACCCGAAGGAAGAGCCCTCGCTGATCGAGATCGATTCCGAGCGCGTGCAGTACTGGCTGGGTGTCGGCGCGCAGCCGACCGAGTCGGTGCAGCGTCTGCTGGAGATCACCGGCGACTGGCAGAAGTTCAAGGGCCTGCCGGGCACCGAGGGCACCCTGAAGGTCAAGGCCCCGAAGGCGTCCAAGCTGGACCTGTTCAACGCCGCGCTGGCCGCCGCCGACAACGAGCCCGTCGCCGAGGCCGTCACCCCGAAGAAGAAGGCCGCCAAGAAGGACGAGGCCGCCGCCGAGGCGCCCGCCGCCGAGGCTGCCGAGTAATGACCGCAGTTGTTGCCGATGCCGTCGAACATCTCGTTCGCGGCATCGTCGCCAACCCCGATGACGTCCGTGTCGAGCTGATCACCGGCCGCCGCGGACGCACGGTCGAGGTGCACGTCCATCCTGAAGACCTGGGCAAGGTGATCGGGCGCGGTGGTCGTACCGCGACCGCCCTGCGCACCCTCGTCGCCGGTATCGGCGGCCGGGGCATCCGGGTCGACGTGGTCGACACCGACGCCTAGATGGAACTCGTCGTAGGTCGAGTCGCCAAGTCGCACGGCGTGCGCGGCGAACTCGTCGTCGAGGTGCGCACCGACGAACCGGAACTCCGGTTCGCCCCGGGCGTCACCCTGCGCGGTCGGATGCCGAAGTCGGCGTCGACCCGCGATTACACCGTGAAGTCGGCCCGAGAGCACTCGGGCCGACTTCTGGTGTTCGTCGACGGTGTCGACGACCGTACCGCCGCCGACGCCCTGCGCGGACTGTTGTTCGTCGTCGACAGCGAATCGCTGCCGCCGTCCGAGGATGACGACGCCTTCTACGACCACGAGCTCGAGGGCCTGCGGGTCGAGCTCACCGACGGCACCGTCGTCGGTGAGGTCAGCGAGGTGCTGCACTCGGCCGCCGGCGAGCTGCTGTCGGTGCGCGCCGCCGACGACGGCCGTGAAATTCTCGTTCCCTTCGTCACCGCCATCGTGCCGACCGTGTCGCTGGCCGATGGACTGGTGGTCATCACCCCGCCTGAGGGCCTGCTCGATCCGGAGTAATTCGTGCAACTCGATGTCGTCACGATCTTCCCGGAGTACCTGGAGCCGCTGCGCACCGCGCTGCTCGGCAAGGCCGTCGACAAGGGCCTGATCTCGATCGGCGTGCACGATCTGCGTCAGTGGACCCACGACGTGCACAAGTCGGTCGACGACTCGCCCTACGGCGGCGGTCCGGGCATGGTCATGAAACCCACCGTCTGGGGCGATGCCCTCGACGAGGTGTGCCCCGACGACGCCCTGCTCGTCGTCCCCACGCCCGCGGGCGTGCCGTTCACCCAGGCCACCGCGCAGCGCTGGGCCACCGAGCAGCACCTGGTCTTCGCCTGCGGTCGCTACGAGGGCATCGACCAGCGCGTCGTCGACGACGCCGCCCGCCGGGTCCGCGTCGAAGAGGTGAGCATCGGCGATTATGTGCTCATCGGCGGCGAGGCCGCGGTCCTGGTGATGACCGAGGCCGTGGTGCGGCTGATTCCCGGTGTGCTCGGCAATCAGCAATCACATCAAGAGGATTCGTTCTCCGTGGGGGCGCAGGGGCGGGAGGGTCTGGGCCTGCTGGAAGGTCCCAGTTACACCCGTCCGGTGTCCTGGCGCGGCCTGGACGTGCCGCCGATCCTGCTCTCGGGCGACCACGCCAAGGTCGCCGCCTGGCGCCATGAGCAGTCCCTGGAACGGACCCGCGCACGCAGACCCGATCTGCTGCCGGAGCAGTGACTCAGAGCGGCGTCACCCTGGTGGTGATGCAGAACGGGTGCCCGGCCGGATCGAGCAGCACTCGCCAGCGTGGATCGGGTTGCACCGGAGCGGGTTTCGCGCCGATCGCCAGCGCGTGCTGTTCGCACAGATCCAGATCGGCATCGGCGGCCAGATCCAGGTGGACCGCGGCGGTGCCCGGCCACTGCGGCGGGTAGTAGTCCTCGACCCGCTGCGCGGCGACCGTCAGGCCCGACGGGATGCGGATCCCGACGCTGTGCGCGTCGTTCCACAGCACCCGCCCGCCGAGCAGTCCGAGGTAGAAGCGGGCGAGGGACTCGGGGTCGTCACAGTCCAGCGAAAGGCCTGCCAACTGAAAAGGCTCCGTCATCGGATCGACGGTACCGGGCCGAACGGGGGTCGAGATTGTTTTGCCCTAAAGACATTTGGGTATTCATTGGGGTCGTTCGTTGTGTGATCGTCCATTGTGAGGGTTGCTGGTTCCATCCGGAATGGGCTCGGCGCGGTTCCCGATGGTGGAATCGGTGTCCGACCCCGGGGGAATGGCGGGCCGTGTGCCGATGTTCCCAGTACAGACCCTGTGCGCCTTGGTGATTCGATCCCATCACGCCGCACGCGTGGCGACCGCCGATGCTCGGTCCGGGTGCGATCGCGCGTGTTGTTCTCGCTCATGTGCTCGGTCGATGGCGCCCACATTGCCGCTGCGGCCAATCGATGGAGTGATGAATCGCACAATTCGTAGAGCGTGGAATGACCAGAGCGCCAAGGGGTTCAAGGTAGCAAGCCGTGCCGCCGGGCCAGCGCCACCGCCTCGTGGCGAGTGCCGGCATCGAGCTTGGTCATCGCCTGCCGGAGATAGCTCTTCACCGTCTCCGCACCGAGCGAGAGCCGCCGCGCCGCTTCCTGATTGGTGCACCCGAGGGCGATCTGGGCGAGTACGTCGAGCTCGCGGCGAGACAACCGGGGCGCTGCGCCGCCGGGCTCGCCCGACAGCACGCCGGTCAGCCGGTCGCAGACGCCGGACAGGCGGTCGCGCAGCCCCCGGTCGCCTGTCGCGGTCGCCAGGACACGTAGTTCGGCGTGGATCTCCCGCAGTTCCTCGGCCACCGCGGGAGTGGTGGCCGAGGTCGGCGTCGCGAGTTCGAGCAGCCTGATCCGGCGGTCCACCTCGTCTCGGACCGCGATCTCGGCAGCCAGGCGCCGACCGGCCTGCAGGACGACCTCGGCGGTGCGGTCACCGAGCGGGCCCACACCCCTGGTCGCCGCGTAGAGCACGGCGCGCGGCTGTTCGGCGACCACGACCGGCACGGCGATCACCGAACGCAGGCCCTCGCCGACAACCTGCGCGTCGTAGTGGTGGGTGATGGTCGACGCACCCTGGTAGTCGGCCACCGACGTGGGCCTGCCGTACTCCATCGCCTGGCCGCCCAGACCGGAGGTGCGCAGGACCGACAGTCCGCGCAGCCCGTTGGTCAGGGTGCCGACGAATTCGGTGAGCAGCAAGGTGTCGTCGGCGACCGACCCGCCGAACACCACGGGCACGCTCGCCCGACGCGCGACCCAGCGGATCTCGGCGCGTAGTGCGTCGCCGTCGCGCGGGCGCAACAGGGAGGTCATCGAGCACCCCTTTTCGGGGGTAGTAACGGAGGTGAGCTGTACCACATTCTAGGGCAGACCCGGCGGACCGAGCCGGGTGTTGAGGAGAAGCTGCGATGAGTACCGACCTGGACGTGCGGGTGCGCGACCTGCTCGACCACTACGACGGACCCGAGGCCTGCGCCGCCGACCTGCTCTGCGATCGGCATCCGGCGGAGCGGATCGCGTTCACGGTGATCGAGTCCGATCTGCGCGCCACCGAGCTGACCTACGGCGCGTTGCGGGAGCGCTCGGCCCGTTTCGCCGCCGCGCTGGCCGAACTCGGGATCGAGCCCGGCGACCGGGTGGCGACGCTGATGGCGAAGTCGGCCGACCTGGTGGTCGCGCTGCTGGGTATCTGGCGGCGCGGCGCGGTGCACGTACCGCTGTTCACCGCCTTCGCCGCGCCCGCCATCGAGTTCCGGCTCACCGCCAGTCACGCGAAGGTCGTTGTCGCCGATTCCGACCAGGCGCCCAAGCTCGGCGCTGTCGCGGGCACGACCATCATCGCGGGCACTGGCGAGCAGCCCGGCGCGCTGCGTTTCGACGACCTGCTCGCCGCGCACGAGCCCGGCGACCCGCGCGCGGCGGCGGTCGCGGTCGGCGGTGACGGACTGCTGGTCCAGCTGTTCACCAGCGGCACCACCGGAACCCCCAAGGGCGTGCCGATTCCGGTGCGTGCGCTGGCGTCGTTCCACGCCTATCAGGAGTTCGCCCTGGACGTGCGTCCCGAGGACGTCTACTGGAACGCGGCCGACCCCGGCTGGGCCTACGGTCTCTACTACGCGATCCTGGCGCCCTTGGCCGCGGGTGTGCGCAGCCTTCTGCTGCACGCGGGGTTTTCCCCGTCGCTGACCTGGGAGGTACTGCGGCGTTTCGAGGTCAGCAACTTCGCCGCCGCGCCGACCGTCTACCGGGCTCTGCGCGCCGACAGCGGCCCCGTTCCCGACGGAATCGCGCTACGCCGCGCTTCCTCGGCGGGGGAGCCGCTGACACCCGACGTCGTCGCCTGGTCGAGGCGGACGCTCGGGGTGCCGGTCCGCGACCACTACGGTCAGACCGAGCACGGCATGGTCATCTGCCACGCGTGGCACCCGGCCCTCGATGTGGTCGCCCCGCTCGGTTCGATGGGCCGCCAGCTGCCCGGCTGGGCCTGCACGGTGCTGGCCGAGGACGCCGACACCGAGGCCGCGCCCGGCGAGATCGGCCGCGTCGCCATCGACACCCAGCACAGCCCGCTGCTGTGGTTCCTCGGCTATCTCGACGACGCGCAGCGCACCGCGAACCGATTCACCGCCGACGGCCGCTGGTACCTCACCGGTGATGTCGGGTCCCGCGACGCGGACGGTCTGTTCCGGTTCAGCTCCCGCGACGACGACGTGATCATCATGGCCGGCTACCGGATCGGCCCGTTCGAGGTCGAGAGCGTGCTGGTCCTGCACGACCAGGTCGCCGAAGCCGCCGTGGTCGGTATGCCCGACGAGCTGCGCGGAGAGGTGCTCGAGGCGTTCGTGGTGCCGCGCGAGGGTGTCGCAGGCAGCGACGAACTGGCCGCGGAACTGCAAAAACTGGTCAAGGACAAATTCGCCGCGCACGCCTATCCGCGCACGGTGCACTTCGTGGCGAGCCTGCCCAAGACGCCCAGCGGCAAGGTCCAGCGATTCCTGCTGCGCGACAAGGAGACCCGGTGATGCCCGAACTCAGCTACTCCTGCGGCCCCGCCGACCTCCCCCTGCTCGGGGACACCATCGGCGCGAACCTCGACCGGACCATCGCCGCGTACCCCGAGCGGGACGCGCTCGTCGACCACCCGACCGGACGCCGCTGGACCTATCGCGAGCTGGGCATCGCCGTCGACGCCGTCGCGACCGGCCTGGCCGCGCTGGGCATCGTGCCCGGCGATCGCGTCGGCCTCTGGGCGCCCAACTGCGCGGAATGGTTGCTCGTGCAGTACGCCACGGCCAAGATCGGCGCGATCCTGGTCAACATCAATCCCGCCTACCGCACCAGCGAACTCGAGTACGTCCTCGACCAGGCCGGAGTGCGGATGCTCGTCGCCGCACCGGAGTTCAAGTCCTCCGACTACGTGGCGATGATCGAGCAGGTCCGGCCGAACTGCCCGGCGCTCGAGCAGGTGCTGATCCTGGGCACCGAGCCGTGGCACCGGGTCGCCGAGTCCGCACCTGACACCGACCGGCTGACCACGATCGCCGCGACCCTCTCGGCCGACGACCCGATCAACATCCAATACACCTCGGGCACCACCGGTTTCCCCAAGGGCGCGACGCTGAGCCACCACAACATCCTCAACAACGGATTCTTCGTCGGCGAGCTGTGCGGCTACACCGCGGCCGACCGGGTCTGTATTCCCGTGCCGTACTACCACTGCTTCGGCATGGTCATGGGCAATCTCGCGGTCACCTCGCACGGTGCGGCCGCGGTGATCCCGGCGCCGTCGTTCGATCCGGCCGCGACCCTGGCCGCCGTCGCGGCCGAACGCTGCACCTCGCTCTACGGCGTACCGACGATGTTCATCGCCATGCTCGCCGAACTCGACCACGGCGCCACACCGGACCTGTCGGCCCTGCGCACCGGGATCATGGCGGGCTCGCCGTGCCCGGTCGAGGTGATGAAACGAGTCATGGACCGGATGGGCATGACCGAGGTCGCCATCTGTTACGGCATGACCGAGACCTCGCCGGTCTCGACCCAGACCCGCCGCGACGACAGCATCGACCGCCGTACCGCCACTGTCGGCCGGGTGGGTCCGCACCTCGAGGTGAAGGTCGTCGACCCGGCCACCGGTCGCACCCTGCCGCGCGGCGAACCGGGCGAACTGTGCACCCGCGGTTACTCGGTGATGCTTGGTTACTGGGGGCAGCCCGACAAGACCGCCGAGGCGATCGATGCCGCCCGCTGGATGCACACCGGTGACATCGGTGTGATGGACGCCGACGGCTACCTCTCGGTCACCGGCCGGATCAAGGACATGGTCATCCGCGGCGGCGAGAACATCTACCCCCGCGAGATCGAGGAATTCCTCTACACCCACCCTGACATCGTCGACGCCCAGGTCATCGGCGTGCCCGATGAGAAGTACGGCGAGGAACTCATGGTCTGGCTCCGCCTGCGCCCCGGTGCCCCGCCACTGGACGCCCCTACCCTGCGCGCCTACTGCACCGACCGCCTCGCCCACTACAAGATCCCCCGCTACGTCCACCTGGTCGAGGAGTTCCCGATGACGGTCACCGGCAAGGTCCGCAAGGCGCGGATGCGCGAACTGGCCAGGGACATCCTCGGATGACAATCCGCTGACCTGGCTATCGGCCGGGTGTCGGCGGGGAGCTGTAGTCTCTGCGGACGTGACGACAGCGCCCGAGATCGCCCGCGACAGCACGACCACCCTCGCCAGCGTAGGCAGGCGGATCGCCGACGAACTGGGGGTGCGCGAGACCCAGGTCCGCGCCGCCGTCGAACTGCTCGACGGCGGTTCGACGGTCCCGTTCATCGCGCGCTACCGCAAGGAGGTCACCGGCGGCCTCGACGATGCCCAGCTACGCCAGCTCGACGAACGGCTCGGCTATCTGCGCGAGCTCGACGAACGGCGCGGCGCGATCATCGAATCCATTCGCGGCCAGGGCAAACTCGACCCCGCCCTGCACTCCCAGCTCATGCTCGCCGAGACCAAGGCCCGCCTCGAAGACATCTACCTGCCCTACAAGCCCAAGCGCCGCACCAAGGCCCAGATCGCGCGCGAGGCCGGCCACGAGCCGGTGGCCGACGCGCTGATCGGCGACCCGACCACCGACCCCGCCGGCTACACCGCCGAACAGCTCGAAGGCGCCCGCGCGATCCTCGTCGAACGCTTCGCCGAGGACGCCGACCTGGTCGGTGAACTGCGTGAACTGATGTGGAACCGCGGTCAGGTCACCTCCACGGTGCGCGCGGGCAAGGAAGAGGCGGGCGCCAAGTTCGCCGACTACTTCGAGTTCAGCGAGCCGTTCCACAAGCTGCCCTCGCACCGGATCCTGGCGCTGTTGCGCGGCGAGAAGGAAGAGGTGCTCTCCCTGCACCTCGAGCCCGACACCGAGGAACCGGCCCCCGGCGAGCGCACGATCTACGAGGGCCGTATCGCGGTCGCCTTCGGCATCGCCGACCAGGGCCGCCCCGCCGACTCCTGGCTGCTCGACACCGTGCGCTGGGCCTGGCGCACCAGACTGCAGGTCAGCCTCGGCATCGATACCAGGATGCGGTTGCGCCAGGCCGCCGAGAAGGACGCGGTCGACGTGTTCGCCGCCAACCTGCGCGACCTGCTGCTGGCCGCCCCCGCGGGTACCCGCACCACCATGGGCCTCGACCCCGGCTACCGCACCGGCGTGAAGGTCGCGGTGGTCGATGCCACCGGCAAGGCCGTCGCCACCGAGGTGATCTACCCGCACAAGCCGCAGAGCCAGACCGAGAAGTCCCTCGCCGTGCTGGCCGCGCTGGTGGCCCGGTTCGAGGTGGAACTCATCGCCATCGGCAACGGCACCGCCTCGCGCGAGACCGATGCCCTTGCCACCGAACTGATCTCGCGCATTCCCGAGAACAAGCCGACCAAGATCGTAGTCTCGGAGGCGGGCGCGTCGGTGTACTCCGCCTCGGCGTACGCCTCGGCCGAACTGCCCGACATGGACGTCTCGCTGCGCGGCGCGGTCTCGATCGCCCGGCGGCTGCAGGACCCGCTCGCCGAACTGGTCAAGATCGATCCCAAGTCGATCGGCGTCGGCCAGTACCAGCACGACATCTCCGAGACGCTGCTGGCCCGTTCGCTGGGCGCGGTGGTCGAGGACGCGGTGAACGCGGTCGGCGTCGATGTGAACACCGCCTCGGTGCCGCTGCTCGCGCGCGTCTCGGGGGTGTCCAGCTCGGTCGCGGAAAGCATCGTGGCCCACCGTGATCAGAACGGCCCCTTCGGCAGCCGGACCGCGCTGCTCGAGGTGCCCCGCCTCGGCCCGAAGGCGTTCGAACAGTGCGCGGGCTTCCTGCGCATCCGTGGCGGTGCCGACCCGCTCGACACCTCCGCGGTGCACCCCGAGGCCTACCCGGTGGTGCGGCGCATCCTCGAGACCACCGGTCGCCCGATCGCCGAGATCATCGGCAACACCGGCGCTCTGCGCGCACTGAAGCCCGCCGACTTCACCGACGAGAAGTTCGGCGTGCCCACCGTCAGCGACATCATCGCCGAGCTGGAGAAGCCCGGTCGTGATCCGCGACCGGAATTCAAGACCGCCGAGTTCGCCGCCGGCATCGAGAAGGTCGCCGACCTGAAGCCGGGGATGGTGCTCGAGGGTGTCGTCACCAATGTCGCCGCCTTCGGCGCGTTCGTCGACGTGGGCGTGCACCAGGACGGGCTCGTGCATGTGTCCGCGCTGTCGCACTCCTTCGTCAAGGACCCGCGTGAGGTGGTCAAGTCCGGTGACGTGGTGAAGGTGAAGGTGCTCGAGGTCGATGTCGCCCGCCAGCGCATCGGCCTGACTCTTCGCCTCGATGACGAACCGGGCAAGCCCGCGCAGGGGGACAATCGGACTGGCGGCGCACCGCGCGGCCAGGGTCGCGGACAGGGCCGCCCGCAAGGCGGTCGTGGACAAGGCGGGCAGGACAAGGGTCGCGGCCAGGCGCAAGGGCGCGGTGGCAACCAGCGCAAGCCCGCGGCGGCGCCGACCGGATCGATGGCCGACGCACTGCGCCGGGCGGGGTTCGGCCAGTAACTCGAGGACAGGGCGGGCGGCATGCGACGGTGGCTCGAAGACGATGTGATCGCGCACGGCCGCCTGCCCCTGCTCTGCTTCCTGCTGGGCTTCATCCTCGGCTTCGTGGTGATCCGGATCAGCGTGCGGCTGATCCGGGCCAAGGTGAAATGGTGGCCGGGCAACCTCAAGGCGGGCGACACCCACATCCACCACATGGTGTTCGGCGTGATCACCGTGCTGCTGTCGGGCATCGGCCTGATCGCGACCGCCGAGGACTCCACCCAGGTGACCTCCAGCGTGCTCGCCACACTGTTCGGGATCGGCGCGGCGCTGGTGCTGGACGAGTTCGCCCTGATCTTCTACCTGCGTGACGTCTACTGGGAAGAACAGGGTCGCACCTCGGTGGACGCGGTCTTCGTCGCGGTCGCGGTGACCGGTCTGCTGCTGCTCGGCGTGCAGCCCGCGACCTTCCTCGACTACGACAGCTTCCGGCAGTCGCGCGGGATCGGTGTGCGCGTCGGCTTCGCCCTCTCCCTCGCGCTGAACCTGCTGTTGGCCGCCGTGGTGATCGCCAAGGGCAAGATCTGGACCGGACTGTTCGGCATGTTCTTCGCGCCGCTGCTGCTGATCGGCGCGGTCCGGCTGAGCAGACCGGGCGCGCCGTGGGCGCGCTGGCGCTACGGCAACCGGCCCAAGACGATGAGCCGCGCGATCGCCCGCGAACGACGGTATCGGCGCCCGGTCATCCGCGCGAAGATCTTCATCCAGGACCTGATCGCGGGCACCCCCGACATCGAACACGCGCGCACCGCCGCCGAGGCCGAGCTGCAGCGCACGGTGGTCGCGGCGCCGTCCGCGCCGCCCCCACACCCGCATCTGCTGCCGCGGCGCCGTGCCGAGCCGGCGGGGGACCACGCCGCCGACGAGTGACCGGGGTCGCCCGATTTCTGTCGTGGCTTGCCGGTCTGGCACAATGAACCGGTTGCCTTGGACGAGTCATGTCCGAGAGCACTCCTGTTCTGAGCATGAACCGGTCGAGCGCGACAGTGCCGCCAGGTTCCTCTGTTCGCGCAAAGAATCCGAAAAGGTGGAAAATGAACACCCTTGATTTCGTCGACGAGAAGTCGCTGCGTAGCGATGTCCCCGACTTCCGTCCGGGCGACACCCTGAACGTGCACGTGAAGGTCATCGAAGGCTCGAAGGAGCGCATCCAGGTCTTCAAGGGCGTCGTGATCCGGCGCCACGGCGGCGGCATCGGCGAGACCTTCACGGTCCGCAAGGTGTCCTTCGGCGTCGGTGTCGAGCGCACCTTCCCCGTGCACAGCCCCAACATCGACCACATCGATGTCGTGACCCGTGGTGACGTGCGTCGCGCCAAGCTGTACTACCTGCGCGACCTGCGCGGCAAGGCCGCCAAGATCAAGGAAAAGCGCTGATCTCGCGGTAGCTGTTCGCAGCACAGAGTTTTCAGGTAGCCCGGCACCCGACTCCCGTCGGGGCGCCGGGCTACTCTGTTCGGCGTGGCAGACGACAGTGGTTCGGGGTCGGTATCCGATTCGGGTGACGACAATGGGCGGCGCGGAAAAAAGCGCGGCGCGAAGAAGCAACGCCCCTTCTGGCAGGAACTGCCGATACTGATCGTGATCGCGGCCGTGATCGCCGCGCTCATGGTCACTTTCGTCGGGCGGCCCTACGTGATCCCCTCGCAGTCGATGGAGGACACGCTGCAGATCGGCGATCGGATCTACGTCCAGAAGATCAGTTACTACGGCTCGGATCCCAGTGCCGGTGAGGTCGTGGTCTTCGTCGGGCCGCCCTCCTGGAACGGGCACTACAAGTCGGTTCGTTCCGACAACACCGTCGTGCGCGGAGTGCAGAACTTCCTGTCCTATTTCGGGCTGGTGCCGCCGGACGAGAACGATCTGGTCAAGCGGATCATCGCGGTCGGCGGACAGACCGTGCAGTGCTGCGACCCGCAGGGCCGGGTGATGGTCGACGGGAAACCGCTCGACGAGCCCTACATCAAGAAGGACTACCCCTGGTACACCGACCGTCCCAACGCGGTGTATCCGGCCGGGAGGGTGTTCGGTCCGGTGAAGGTGCCCGAGGGCAACCTGTGGGTGATGGGGGACAACCGCAACGAGTCGGCCGATTCGCGCGCTCATGTCAGCGACGAACTGCAGGGCACCGTCCCGCAGGACAACGTGCGAGGCAAGACGGTCTTCAAGATCTGGCCGCCGAGCCGGATAGGCCCGGTGCGCACACAGAACGCCCAGGAGAACTGACCGGACGAGACGCGGGGACAATCGAACTGTGGGGCAGGATCGGACCAGCTGGCCGCCGCGCGTGGTGATGCGCCGGGCGGGCGGACTACGCACGCTGGAGGCGGCGCTCATCCGTGGGGGCCTCGGCCCGGTGGCCGGAGTCGACGAGGCGGGGCGCGGACCGTGTGCGGGGCCGCTGGTGGTCGCCGCGTGCCTGCTGGCGCCCAAGGCCTACGACAAGCTGTCCGGGCTCGACGACTCCAAGAAACTCACCGAGGCGGCCCGTGAGGAGCTGTTCCCGGTTGTCCAGCGCTTGGCGCTGGCCTGGAGTGTGGTCGTGATCCCGGCCTGGGAGATCGACTCGATCGGTATCCACGTCGCCAATATCGAGGGCATGCGCCGGGCCGTCGTCAGCCTCGGCGCCACCCCGGGCTACATCTTGACCGACGGTTTCAAGGTCCCCGGCCTGCCCGCGCCCTCGCTGCCGGTGATCGGCGGCGACGGCACGGCGGCCTGCATCGCGGCGGCGAGCATCCTGGCCAAGGTGACCAGGGACCGCATGATGGTCGACCTCGACGGGCAGTTGCCCGGGTACGGCTTCGCCGCGCACAAGGGATACAACACGCCCGAGCACACCGCCGCGCTGCGGCAGCTCGGACCGAGTACCGAACACCGCCGATCCTGGCGTAATGTGCGCGAGCTCGAGGTGCCGGGCGGTAGCCGAGTGGCTACCGGCCCGGCGCATGCGCGATGATGTGACCAATGAACGCGGCGCTGCTAGCAGGAGGACGTCCCACCCGATGAGTGCTGAGGACCTCGAGAAGTACGAAACCGAGATGGAGCTGTCGCTGTACCGCGAGTACAAGGACATCGTCGGCCAGTTCTCGTACGTGGTGGAGACCGAGCGCCGCTTCTACCTGGCCAATTCCGTCGAACTGCGGCCCCAGAACGCCGACGGCGAGGTCTACTTCGAAGTGCGCATGAGCGACGCCTGGGTCTGGGACATGTACCGGCCGGCACGCTTCGTCAAGCACGTCCGGGTGATCACGTTCAAGGACGTGAACATCGAAGAACTGGAGAAGCCGGACCTGCGTTTGCCTGAGTAGTCGGAGCGCTGGCACGTCCCCTCCTCGAGGTCGGGGAGTGCGGGCTGGTAGCGCGGGAATTGGGTTGTCCACAGGCATGGGGTTGTCCACAGGTTTGTTGTTTTCGCAGGTGGGGTGATCGGGTCCGGGGTCGGCGGGCCACATGCTTCGGGGCGTGGCAGACAAACAGGCGCTCGGCGCATACGGGGAGGAGCTGGCGGCGCAGTATCTGCGTGGGACCGGCATGGAGATCGTCGCTCGGAATTGGCGGTGTCGGTACGGAGAGCTGGACCTGATCGTCCAGGATCCGTCCATCACGGCGTTCGTCGAGGTGAAGACGCGGTCGGGGCTCGGGTTCGGGGCGCCGGCCGAGTCGGTCACCTTCAGCAAACAGCAGCGGATCCGGCGGCTGGCGCTGCTGTGGCTGGCCGAGCAGGAAGGGCCGTGGCGCCGGATCCGGTTCGATGTGGTGTCGGTCCTGGTCGTACGAGGGCATCGACCAGTTCTCCACCACCTCGCCGCGGCGTTCTGATGGCGCTCGGACGGGCGTTGTCGGTGGCCGTGACCGGGGTCGACGGGCAGCTGGTGGAGATCGAGGCCGATATCGGCCAGGGTCTGCCATCGGTGAATCTGGTCGGGCTGCCCGATACCGCGCTGCAGGAATCCCGGAACCGGGTGCGTTCGGCGGTGGCCAATACCGGGGAGAAGTGGCCCGACGGGCGGGTGATCCTGGCGCTTTCCCCCGCGACGCTGCCGAAGATCGGCAGCGTTTACGACCTGGCGCTGGCTGTCTCGGTGCTCGACGCTTCCGGCGCGGTGCCCGGTGAGCGGCTCGTGACGACAGTGCTGCTGGGCGAACTGGCCCTGGACGGGCGGGTGCGGCGTGTCCGTGGTGTGTTGCCCGCGGTGATCGCGGCGCGCAACGCGGGACTGACCACTGTTGTCGTCCCCGCCGAGGCCGTGGCCGAAGCGGGACTGGTCGAGGGAATCGAAGTGCTCGGGGCGACGAGCCTGCGTGCGGTGGTCACCTGGTTGCGCGGGGAGGGCTCGCTGCTGGAACCCGACGGCGTGGTCTCGGGTGTGCAGGCGCCATGCGGTGATCTCAGCGATGTGGTCGGTCAGGACGAGGCGCGCTGGGCTCTGGAGGTGGCCGCGGCGGGCGGTCATCACCTGTTGCTCACCGGTCCACCAGGAATCGGCAAAACCATGCTGGCACAACGACTTCCCGGTTTGCTGCCGCCGCTGTCGGAGAACGAGTCGCTGGAGGTGACCGCGATCCACTCCATGGCGGGTTCACTGTCGGCCGAGCAGCCGCTGATGACGCTGGCTCCCTTTGTCGCCCCGCACCATTCGACCTCGGTGACCGCCATGATCGGCGGTGGTTCGGGAATGGCGAGACCGGGTGCGGTGAGCCGGGCCCATCGAGGCGTCCTGTTCCTGGACGAGTGCGCCGAGATCGGCACGAAAGTGCTGGAGGCACTGCGTACTCCACTCGAGGAGGGCGAGGTGCGGATCGCCCGGCGCGACGGTGTCGCCCGGTATCCGGCGCGATTCCAGCTGGTGCTGGCTGCCAACCCCTGCCCTTGCGCTCCGGCCCGTGATGTCGACTGCATCTGCGCGCCGCTGGCGCGCCGCCGATACCTGGGCAAACTGTCCGGTCCCCTTCTCGATCGCATCGATATCTGGGTTCAGATGCACGGTCAGGCGGGTGCGACCTTCGGTGACGAGCAGGTCGAGTCCAGTGCCACGGTGGCCGGGCGGGTCGCCAAGGCCAGAGCGATGGCCGCCGAGCGGTGGAGCGGGGACGGCTGGGCGACCAATGCCGAAGTGCCGGGACATATTCTGCGACAGCGATTCCGGCTGCCCCAGGAGTCGATCGCGCCGATCGAGACCGCCCTGCGGCTGGGCCGCATGTCGGCCCGTGGCGCCGACCGAGCTGTCCGCGTCGCGTGGACGGTCTGCGATCTGCGCGGTGGAGAACGGCCGTCGGTGCAGGACGTGTTGTCGGCGTTGAATTTCCGTCAGCGGGGAACGCAGTGAGCCGGGCGCGTGCGGTGCGGTCGGCCGACACTGACGGGCACCGGTCCGCGGGTGTGCCGGCGACCGGGGGTTTCGTGGTGGATCTGGACGGGGATGCCGACGAGCGGCGGCTCGCATGGGTGTATCTGTCGCGGGTGGTGCAGGGCCCGTGTGCCCCGCTGTCGGCGTTGATCGCCTCGGTCGGGGTGTGCGAGGCGGCGCGTGCGGTGCGGGAACACGAGCTGCCGCAGGCATTGCGTGGGCCGACGGCCGCCCGCCGTGAGATCGACTCGGCGGCAGAGGATCTGGAAACGATGGCCCGGCTGGGCGGCCGGGTCATCACTCCGGAGGACGACGAATGGCCGGGGTGGCGGATGCTCGGCCTCGATCAGCTCGACACCGACCGCGACCGTGACGGCGCCGTTCCGCTCGTCCTGTGGGCGCGCGGCCCGCTGTCGCTACAGGCAGCATCCGAACGCGCTGTGGCCGTGGTCGGTTCGCGCTGCAGCAGCGGCTACGGCGTCCAGGTGGCCGGCGAGATCGCCTGCGATCTGGCCGGACGGGGTTGGACCATCGTCTCCGGAGCAGCCTTTGGCATCGACGCCGCCGCTCACCGCGCCGCACTGGCCGTCGGCGGCTCGACTGTCGCCGTCCTGGCCTGCGGTGTCGATCGCCCCTATCCGGCCCAACACGACCGGCTGCTCACCGCCATCGCCGACACCGGCCTCGTGGTGAGTGAGTATCCGCCGGGCGTCACCGCGCAGAAACACCGTTTCCTCGCCCGCAACCGACTGATCGCCACACTCGGCGACGGTGTGCTGGTCGTCGAGGCGGGCATGCGCAGCGGTGCGCGCAACACGGTGAAATGGGCACGTCGACTGGGTAGGCCCGCGATGGCGGTGCCCGGACCGGTCGGATCGGTCTCCTCGGCGGGTTGTCACCGCATGATCAGGGAGGGCGAAGCCCACCTGGTGACCAGGGCCGAAGACGTCATCGACGAAGCAGGCCCGCTCCGCCTCCCGGTCGCCGAGTCCGCTGACGCCGACCCCGCTGCCCACCTGCACGGCGCTGAAGCCGAGGTCTATGCGGCCCTGCCCGCCATCGGCTCGCGTCTTCCCCGCGAACTGGCCCAACAATCCGGCCTCGACGTCGCCACCGTTCGCGCGGTCCTGCCCGCCCTCGAACTCGCCGCTCTGGTGGGATGCGACTCCGACGGCTGGTTCCGTACCCGAGGCCGCCGCCCCGGATGAGGTCATCAGCGCGGGGTTCTCGGGTCGGACCTGTCAGGGAGCGCTCGACATCGGTGCCGCTCGCCCGGTCGGTTCGCCGGGGTGCGGTGGCTGTTGGCGCGGAGCGTGGTCGGCGTGGTGGGTTGCGTGGGCGGGGGACAGGGGTGACGGTGGGGGGATGGAAGTGCTGCCCGAGGATTTGACCGCGTTGCTCACCGAGTTCGGACGGCACCTGCGGTTGGGGCGCAATCGGTCGGCGCACACCGTGCGGGCCTATCTGGGGGATGTGCGGTCGTTGCTCGAGCATCTGTACGCCCGGTCACCGGATTCGGCCGTGCGGGAGCTGGATCTGCCGTTGTTGCGAGCGTGGTTGGCCGAGTCGGCGGCAGCGGACGTGGCGCGGGCGACGTTGTCCCGGCGTGCTTCTGCCGCGCGGACGTTCACCGCCTGGCTCACCGAGACCGGGCGACTCGAGATCGATCCCGGACTGCGGCTGCAGGCGCCGAGGGCGCACCGAACGCTGCCACCGGTCCTCGCCCGCGAACAGGCGGAGCAGGCCATGGAAGCGGCGGAATCCGGTGCGGCCCAGCAGGACCCGATGGCACTGCGGGACCGGCTGATCGTCGAGCTGCTCTATGCCACCGGTATCCGGGTCAGCGAGCTGTGCGGGCTCGACATCGATGACATCGATCGGGAGCGCAAGCTCGTGCGGGTGCTCGGCAAGGGCAACAAGGAACGCTCGGTGCCGTTCGGCGGCCCCGCCGACACCGCTGTGGACGCCTGGCTCCGCGCCGGGCGCCCGGCCCTGGCCGCCGCCCACTCCGGCCGCGCGCTGCTGCTCGGTCTTCGCGGTCGCCGCCTCGACCAGCGCCAAGCCCGCACCGTGGTCCACGAGGTCGTCGCCGCGATCCCCGGCGCCCCCGACATGGGACCGCACGGACTACGCCACACCGCGGCCACCCACCTCCTCGAAGGCGGCGCCGACCTCCGCGTGGTCCAAGAACTCCTCGGTCACGCCAGCATGGCGACCACCCAGCTCTACACCCACGTCTCCGTCGAACGCCTCAAACGGGTCCACGACCAAGCCCACCCCCGCGCCTAGACGCCCGATAACCGTTCTCCGCGACCTCCGTGGCCCCGCGAACGTCGCGGCCCTGTGGCCATCGCGCGGCACCCTCGATGGCCCTGGGGGGTGCCCAGAGGCCGGGCGGATTCGCTCGGTGCAGGCCCGGGAACGCGGTGCCGACCCGGGAACTCGGACTCGCCGGGTCGCGGGCAGTGCCTGCCTGGCATCTGCGCACTCCGGAACACGGCAAGATGGGGTGCGGAGGTGGTGACGATGACATTGCCCGAGGTCGGGGCCGAGTCCGACGACGGGGAAGGCGACGTCGACTATCGGTTCACCCTTGCCAACGAGCGAACCTTCCTGGCCTGGATCCGGACCGCGCTGGGTCTGCTCGCCGGGGGTGTCGCCGTTCATACCCTGGTGCAGCCGCTCCGCCTGGCGGGGTTCGCCGGTGTCATCGCCGGGAGCTGCCTGGTCATGGCCTTGGCCGTCGCGATCGGAGCCTATCGGCACTGGCGGCGGGTGAACATCGTGATGCGGGCCGGGGGCTCGCTCCCCGGCACGATTCTGGTGCCGGTGTTGTCGGTCGGCGTCGCGCTGGTCGCGGTGCTCGCCTGTGTGGCGGTACTGCTGTCATGACGGCACCGACCTTGGCCATGGAACGGACCGCGCTGGCGTGGCGGCGCACGGGCCTCAGCGCGGCGGCCTGCGCCATGCTCTTCGTCCACGCCGCCGCGACCCAGGGGTCGACAGCCATCCTTCCGCTCGCCGCGGCGGCCGTGTCCCTGCTGCTGACCTGTCTCGGGTGGGCCCGCGGCCGTGCGCTCGACCACGGTCGAATACCGCCCGGCCATCGCCCGGTGGCCACCACCACCGTCGCCATCACGCTGGTCGCCCTCATCGCCCTCGGCAGCGTGCTGCTCGACGGATAGACAGCTTTCCCGGAGCAGGCAGCCGCAGCCGTGGAGGGCGTCGGTGGTCGCCGCCTGGGAAGGGCGGATCCGGGCGCGGGGCCGCAAATGTGCTCGACGCTGCTCCGGACCGGCGGTTAGGCTCGCCGACCATGACCACCGGAACATCGGACCAGCTCGGGGTGCCCCTGCGCGAGCGATTGCGCGCCGCGCTGAAGCCTGCGATGAAGGCGCGTGACCTCAGCGCGGTCTCGGCACTGCGATCTGCCCTGAGCGCCATCGACAATGCCGAGGCCATCGATGCCGGTGACGGGAAGGCCGGTGCGCTGGAAAACAGCGCGCTCGGCCTCGGCGCCGCCGAGGCCGCTCGCCGCGACCTCAGCGAAACCGAGATCGTGCAGATAGTGCGCCACGAGATCGACGAAAGACGCACTGCCGCAAAAGAATACGACCGCCTCGGTGCAGCGGAACGTCGCGATCAACTGACCTCGGAAGCCGACGTGCTCACCGCACTGCTCTGATCTGTCAGGTGCCGGCAGGCCGCCGCGGCTCGGCGACGCGAAGGAGCGATCCACCATCGCGCACTACGCCGAGCCGTTCGTGGAATGTGCGGGCTGGGTGGACCGACCCTGGCTGCGAAGTGACGGGCCTTGATTGATCCGCAGGTGTCGGCGAAGGTCAGGGCTCGGTGGGGAGGGTGCGTAGGTAGCGGATCGCGAACCAGCGCTGGATCATGCGCACCGCGGGGCCGCCAAGGCGTACGTACCAGGTGGCGGGTCGGGAGAAGGCGGTGACGAGGCCGTAGACCGTGTCGTCGGCGGGGTCGTACTCGACGGCGAACAGTTCTTCGCCGATCTCGGGGTGGCCGGGGAGGGTGCCGTAGGCGAAGCCGCCGCGGTTCGGGTCGGTGAGGACGTAGACCACTCGGCACGGGGCGGTGATGGCGAGTGGGCCAAAGCCGAGTCGGACCGTCAATTCCGTGCCGGGCTCGGCGGTTTCGGTGTCGGCGCGATCGAAGATGTCGACACCCTTCTGCATGCCGAATTCGAGGATGTGGGCGGCTGCGCGGTCGAACAGGTCCCGGCCGTGGCCGATCCGGCGGCGATGCCGGAACCGGTGGTACCTGGTGGGCATGGTCGTGCGGGTGGCCCCCACTTCGGGGTAGGTGAACGGCGCGGATCGCTCTGACACGCCTCGATTGTCGTCCGGCGCTGGTCGGCACCGCCGTCGGATCAACGGAGTGGTTCATCACATCACCGTGGCAACGGCTTCAGTCGGATCGGGACATGGTGGAGCAGACCGAGTGGATCGACGTATTCGCGCTTGCTGTGTGCGCTGGACTCGCGCCGGGCGCCCCAGTGCAGGCAGGCGGCGGCCGGACACCCCTCATGTCCGGACTCCAGCGTGCCGATCGGCGTGCCTCTGCTCACCCGGGTACCCACGGTGATATCCGCGCGCACCGGCTCGTAGGTCGAGCGCAAACCTCCGGGATGATCGATCGATACCACCGGTTTGTCCGCCACCACACCCGCGAACACCACGATGCCCTCGCCCGCCGCCACGACGACCTGCCCGGCGCTGCCCGCCAGATCGACACCACGATGCCCGGGCAACCAATTGTGTTCCGGCTTGTCGAACCGGCGCTCCACCGTCGGCCGCGGCCGCAACGGCCACCCGAACTCGCCCGGTTCGGCCGCATCCACCAGCGTGGTGCCGCACAGCACCGTGACCACCAGCCAGATTCCGGCCAGACTCCAACAGCGCACCGTCCGCCCACGAACCAACTCCTGGCGCATCGCTGGAACGACTCAACGGTGCGGCCGTGGAGTGGGAACGCGCTGGGCGGTGGTCAGCCCCTGGAGCACTTCCCGCAGCACGTCGGAAAGCTCCGCCGCCCCGCTCCCGGTTCCGGCCGTCGTGTCCGTTTCTGGCTCGCGTACCGGGGCGAGCACGGCATCGGTGTCGGCCGCTCGGGCCGGCGGCAGAATCCGCCCCGCTCGAGCGCGCACCACCGCGCCCGTTCGGGCGTCCGCCCCCGCTTCGGCTCTTCCGCCGGGCCCCGCCGCGGTCACGGTCCCGGCTTCGGGCTTTGCTGTTGCCTTCGCGTCGGCTCGGAGGATGATCCCGACCTGGGACCGTACCGACAATCCTTCGAGGGTGGCGCCTCGTGGCGCGGTCGGCGCCGTGGCGAGGTCGTGCACTGTTATCTGCACCGGGATGGGCCTGGGGACGAGCTCGGGATCGGCCGCAGGGTTCGTCCGACCCTGCGGCCGGTTGTGCGACGCATCCGCCGGCACCGCGCTGGGCACACCGCCGCACACGGGCCGAGGCCGAGGCGCGGCAGGGGTGCCCCCGTCGACCGTCGGTGACGGAAAGATCCGCGGATGGTCTGCATCGCTGTGCGGCGGCTGCGTCGGCGCCCGGCCGACATCACCCCCGGCGCTCACCGGCGCGACCTGGAGCGAATCAGGAGGCTCGGCCACCACCGGTGCGGCCGCGAGGCCAACCG
Source organism: Nocardia mangyaensis (assembly GCF_001886715.1). NCBI lineage: Bacteria > Bacillati > Actinomycetota > Actinomycetes > Mycobacteriales > Nocardiaceae > Nocardia > Nocardia mangyaensis. The sequence continues at coordinate 4,805,643 of NZ_CP018082.1, read as the reverse complement.
CGCAGAGCAGCCCGGAAAGGGAGGTCATGACCCGTGTCAACATGTTCATGAACCCACTCTGAGCGGCGAGAACCGGGTCCGGGGCCACCGAACTCAGAATGTGGACAACTTCGCCCCATGTGGATATCGCGTGCTTCACCACTGGTGTGGGCGGGCCCTGCGAGGGGGTGATTTCGGGCGTGGCGCCGCTCCGCGTAGACTGATCGAGCGGTTTGTGCTCAGCAGTAGTTGTGCACGGCACGGACCGACTTCGCGCGCCACCCGTGCTCGTCCATCCGGTCGCCGCTCGCAACGCAGGCAGTCCGTGAGGGCATGTCCGCGCGAGTTCTCCAACGGATGAACAGTGGAATCGTCGGCTGGTCCCGATCGTGTAGATCTGGGTCCGGCGGTTCCGGTGGCGCCAGGGCAGTCGATCACCGATCGATCGCGACAACCGGCAACGAAAGAGAGATACGAGGGCTATGCCTGTCGTAACCATGAAGCAGCTGCTCGACAGCGGCGCGCACTTCGGCCACCAGACTCGTCGGTGGAACCCGAAGATGAAGCGGTTCATCTTCACCGACCGCAACGGTATCTACATCATCGACCTGCAGCAGACGCTGACCTTCATCGACAAGGCCTACGAGTTCGTCAAGGAGACTGTCGCCCACGGTGGCACCGTCCTCTTCGTCGGTACCAAGAAGCAGGCCCAGGAGTCGATCGCTTCCGAGGCGCTGCGCGTCGGAATGCCCTACGTCAACCAGCGCTGGCTGGGTGGCATGCTCACCAACTTCTCCACCGTGCACAAGCGCCTGCAGCGCCTCAAGGAGCTCGAGGCCATGGAGCAGACCGGTGGCTTCGAGGGCCGCACCAAGAAGGAAATCCTCATGCTCACGCGTGAGATGACCAAGCTGGACCGCACCCTCGGCGGTATCCGCGACATGGCCAAGGTTCCCTCGGCCATCTGGATCGTCGACACCAACAAGGAGCACATCGCCGTCGGCGAGGCGCGCAAGCTGAACATCCCGGTCATCGCGATCCTGGATACCAACTGCGATCCCGACCTGGTCGACTACCCGATCCCGGGCAACGACGACGCGATCCGCTCCGCCGCACTGCTGACCAAGGTCGTCGCCTCCGCGGTGGCCGAGGGCGTGCAGGCTCGCGCGGGCCAGGCTTCCGGCGACGCGAAGCCCGAAGCCGGTGCAGGCGAGCCGCTCGCCGAGTGGGAGCAGGAGCTGCTGGCTCAGGCGACCCCGGCTGCCGAAGCCGCTCCCGCCGCCGCGACCGAGGCTCCGGCCGTCGAGACCCCGGCCGAGGCCGAGGCCGAGGTCAAGGCCGACCCGGCGCAGCACACCCCGGCCGACTTCTGAGCTGATCGGTAGTTCGACGTTCACCTTGCCGGCCCTTCTGAATTCAGAAGCGGTCGGCAAGGTGGTGTAAGTACCTACGAAAGTGCATGGCCCGAGTCGAGAAGTCTCTTTCCCTGGGTCTTCGAGGTCTCAGGGCCGAGAAACCCCGCGGCACCAGCCGCCATAGATACAGGAGGCTCGCCCCCGATGGCGAACTACACCGCTGCTGATGTGAAGCGGCTCCGCGAGCTCACCGGCTCCGGCATGATGGACTGCAAGAACGCGCTGGCCGACTCCGACGGCGATTTCGACAAGGCCGTCGAGGTGCTGCGCATCAAGGGCGCCAAGGACGTCGGCAAGCGCGCCGAGCGCGCGACCGCCGAGGGCCTGGTCGTCGCCAAGAACGGCGTCCTGGTCGAGATCAACTCCGAGACCGACTTCGTCGCCAAGAACGCGGAGTTCCAGGAGCTGGCCGACGCCGTCGTCACCGCCGCCGCCGCCGCCAAGCCGAACGATCTGGACGCGCTCAAGGCGCTGCCGCTCGACGGCAAGACCGTCGACGAGGCCGTGCAGCAGCTGGCCGCCAAGATCGGCGAGAAGCTCGAGCTGCGTCGGGTCGTCTCCTTCGACGGCCCGGTCGCCACCTACCTGCACAAGCGTGCCTCGGACCTGCCGCCCGCCGTCGGCGTGCTGGTCGAGTACACCGGTGAGGGCGACGCCGCGGCCGAGGCCGCTCGCGCCGCCGCCATGCAGGTCGCCGCGCTCAAGGCCAAGTACGTGACCCGCGACGAGGTTCCGGCCGAGCTGGTCGAGAACGAGCGTCGCATCGCCGAGCAGACCGCGCGCGAAGAGGGCAAGCCCGAAGCCGCGCTGCCGAAGATCACCGAGGGCCGGGTCAACGGCTTCTTCAAGGACGTGGTCCTGCTGGAGCAGTCCTCGGTCACCGATTCGAAGAAGACCGTCAAGGCCCTCCTGGACGAGGCCGGTGTCACCCTGACCCGCTTCGCCCGCTTCGAGGTCGGCCAGGCCTGATCAGGCCGCAGTACACGCCCCCGATGCTCACCGGCATCGGGGGCGTTTGCCGTGCCCGGCCGTGCCCCGCCCCTCGCGCCGCTCACGCCAGGGGGTCTTGTGCGGCACCGGGAACCGGATAAGGCAGGATGGATGCCGCTCTGCCTTGCTGTGCGGCCGGTCCGCAAGCCCTCGAGTTCGACCCGATCTCTACCTTGCCGAAGGAGACGAACACCCATGACCGACCCGGGTAACGACCGCCCTGGATACAACCGGGTGCTGCTGAAGCTGGGTGGGGAGATGTTCGGTGGCGGGGGCGTCGGCCTCGACCCCGACGTCGTGCAGACCGTGGCCGAGCAGATCGCCGAGATCGTCGAGACCGGCGTGCAGGTGGCTGTGGTGATCGGCGGCGGCAACTTCTTCCGCGGTGCCGAGCTCGAGGAGCGCGGCATGGAGCGGGCCCGCTCCGACTACATGGGCATGCTCGGCACCGTGATGAACGGCCTTGCGCTGCAGGACTTCCTGCAGAAGCAGGGCGTGGACACCCGCGTGCAGACCGCCATCACGATGGGCCAGGTCGCCGAGCCCTACCTGCCTCTGCGTGCCAAGCGGCACCTGGAGAAGGGCCGGGTGGTGATCTTCGGCGCCGGTATGGGCATGCCCTACTTCTCCACCGACACCACCGCCGCCCAGCGTGCCCTGGAGATCGGTGCCGAAGTGGTGCTGATGGCCAAGGCCGTCGACGGCGTGTTCGACGCCGACCCGCGCGAAGACGCGAACGCGACCATGTTCACCGAGATCACCCACAAGGAAGTGATCGAAAAGGGGCTCAAGGTCGCCGATGCGACGGCATTCAGCTTGTGCATGGACAACCAGATGCCGATGCTGGTGTTCAATTTGTTGATCAAGGGCAATATTGCCCGTGCGGTCGCCGGTGAACACATCGGCACCCTGGTTCGGTCCTGACGCCGCATCCGCGGACGATGACGATGACGACGCTGTGGAGGAATCGGTCGTGATTGATGAAGCGCTCTTCGATGCCGAGGAGAAGATGGAGAAGGCCGTCTCGGTGGCGAAGGACGATCTGGGCAGCATCCGCACCGGCCGCGCCAACCCGGGCATGTTCACCCGGGTCCTGGTCGACTACTACGGCTCGCTGACCCCGATCACCCAGATGTCGAGTATCAGCGTGCCCGAGCCGCGCATGGTCGTGATCAAGCCCTACGAGCAGAGCCAGCTGGGCCCGATCGAGAACGCGATCCGCAACTCCGACCTGGGCGTCAACCCCACCAACAATGGCGACATCCTGCGCATCACGGTGCCTCAGCTCACCGAGGAACGCCGGCGTGAGATGGTCAAGATGGCCAAGGGCAAGGGTGAGGACGCCAAGGTCTCGATTCGCAACGTCCGGCGCAAGGCGATGGACGAACTGAGCCGGATCCAGAAAGATGGCGAAGCGGGGGAAGACGAGGTCGGGCGCGCCGAAAAGGAGCTCGACAAGACCACCGCCAGGTACGTGGGCCAGGTCGATGAGCTGGTCAAGCACAAGGAAGCCGAACTGCTCGAGGTCTGAGCGCCAGATCTCGCCAGTCCCGCTCGTGCGGGGGATGAACGGAACGACGAGTTGAGCGACGGGACAATCGTGGCCGAAGACGCCGCCGCCACCGGAGCGGCACCGGAACCGATGCCGGACACGGTAGACGTGCCCGGTGGCGCGGCCACGCCGCCCGAAACACAGCCGCAGGGGCCGCCCTCGCGCGCGGGCCGTAACCTGCCCGCGGCGCTGGCGGTTGGCCTGGGACTCGGATTGTCGCTGATCGCGATCCTGCTGTTCGTGCCCAAGGTGTTCATCGCGATCGCCGGCGTCGCCGTCGCGGTCGCGACCTGGGAGGTCACCAAGCGGCTGCGCGAGGCCGACGTCCTGGTGCCGCGGATTCCGCTGCTGGTCGGCGGTCAGGCCGTGTTCTGGGCGGGCTGGCCGTGGGGTGCGGGCGGTGTGCTCGGCGCGTTCGCCGCGACCGCGCTGGCGTGCATGGTGTGGCGGCTGTTCGACCATGGCCTGAACACCGCGCCGCGCAACTTCCTGCGCGACACCTCGATCACCCTGTTCACCCTCAGCTGGATTCCGCTGCTGGCCGCGTTCTCGACGCTGTTGCTACTCGAACCCGACGGCAACCTGCGCGTGCTGACCTTCATGATCCTGGTCGTCTGCTCCGACGTCGGCGGCTACGTGGCCGGTGTGCTGTTCGGCAGGCATCCGATGGTGCCCGCGATCAGCCCGAAGAAGTCCTGGGAGGGTTTCTGCGGGTCGCTGGTGTTCAGCGTGATCGGTGGTCTGCTGACGGTCACCCTGCTGCTGGAAGCCAACTCGATGATCGGCGTGGTGCTCGGTGTCGGCCTGGTGGTTGTGGCCACCGTGGGCGACCTGATCGAATCGCAGATCAAACGCGAACTCGGCATCAAGGACATGGGCACGCTGCTGCCGGGTCACGGCGGCATCATGGACCGCCTCGACTCGATGCTGCCCTCGGCCTTCGTGTCGTGGCTGGTGCTCAGCGCGCTGCTCTGAGCCGCGCTACTCAGGGCTTCTTGGCCGCGTGCCGCAGCTGCAGGATGCGCACCCCGCCGACCAGGCCCATCACCAGCGCGCCCGCGATCACCGACAGCAGCACGGTGATGCCCAGCGGCAGCGAGAAGTCCCAGAACAGCAGGTTGACCTGCGCCTTGTCGAGATTCTGGATGATGAAGATCAGCAGGACGATGCCGAGGATCGCGGCGGCGAGCAGAGCGATCCAGGTATAGCCGGTGCGTGACCGGGTGAGCGCGTCGGGCGTGGCCCGCTTGGCTGGTCGGTCGGGTTCGGCGCGGCGATGCTTCGTGGTGTCGGTGGGGTCGGACGGCACGGGAACCGGCTCGTGAGCAGCCGGTGACGCGCCCGATTCTGCGTTGGTGGACATGTATCGATCATTGCCGACCGCTATCGCCGGTGCACGCATCTTCTCGATAACAAGGCCCGGCGTGGCGGCCCGCCCACCGGGTCCGGCGCCTCGTTTGGGACAATGGGGGAATTATGGCCACCTCCCTGCCCCTCGTCTTCGATGCCCCGCGTCGCGGTATGCCGCCGCGCCACCTCGCCGATCTCGACGCGGACGAGCGCAAGACCGCGGTGCAGGAGCTGGGATTACCGAAGTTCCGCGCCGATCAGCTGGCCCGCCAGTACTACGGCCGGTTGCAGTCCGATCCGGCGCTGATGACCGATCTGCCCGCCGACGTGCGCGACAAGGTCGGCGAAACCCTCTTCCCGCCGCTGCTGTCGGTGGTGCGCCACCTCGCCTGCGACTCCGGCGACACCCGCAAGACGCTGTGGCGGGCCCATGACGGCACCCTGCTGGAGAGCGTGCTCATGCGCTATTCCGACCGCAACACCCTGTGCATCTCCAGCCAAGCGGGCTGCGGCATGGCGTGCCCGTTCTGCGCGACCGGCCAGGCCGGTCTCACCCGCAATCTGTCGACCGCCGAGATCGTCGACCAGGTGCGAGCCGCGGCCGCCTCGTTGCGCGACGGCGAGGTGCACGGCGGGCCGGGACGACTGTCCAACATCGTGTTCATGGGCATGGGCGAGCCGCTGGCCAACTACAAGCGGGTGGTGAACGCGGTCCGCCGGATCACCTCGCCCGCTCCCGACGGGCTCGGCATTTCGCAGCGGTCGGTGACGGTGTCGACTGTCGGCCTCGCGCCCGCGATCCGCAAACTGGCCGACGAGGACATGTCGGTGCGCTTGGCGGTGTCGCTGCACACCCCCGACGACGAACTGCGCGACACCCTCGTGCCGGTCAACAATCGCTGGTCCATCGCCGAAGTGCTCGACGCCGCACGGTATTACGCCGACAAGTCGGGCCGCCGCGTGTCGATCGAGTACGCGTTGATCCGCGATGTCAACGACCAGCCGTGGCGCGCGGACCTGCTCGGCGAGAAGCTGCACAAGGCCCTCGGCCCGCTCGTGCACGTGAACCTGATCCCGCTCAACCCCACCCCCGGCAGCGAGTGGGACGCCAGCCCCAAGCCCGTCGAGCGCGAGTTCGTGCGCCGGGTGATCGCCCAGGGTGTGTCGTGCACGGTGCGTGACACCCGAGGTCAGGAGATCGCCGCCGCCTGCGGTCAGTTGGCTGCCGAGGGCTGAGCCCTATTCGATCCGGATCGGCTGGACGAAGTCGTCGTAGGGCAGCGGCCCCGCGACGAAGGCGTTGACCACCATCGAGTTCAGGGTGATGTCGCCGCCGTGGTTGTCGAGGAAGGCGATGTCGGAGGCGTCGCGGCCGGTGGCGATGCGCACCAGGCTCATTCTGGGGGCCAAGCAGGTCGGGTCGAAGGTGCGCCACACACCGTCGACGAACGCCTCGGCGACCGCGTGGAAGTCCATCGGGACACAGCCCGGGGCGTAGACCGCCGCCATGCGGGCGGGCACGCCGACCGCGCGCAGTAGTGCTACCACGAGGTGGGAGAAGTCACGGCAGACGCCGGTGCCCGACAGCAGGGTCTCCACGGCGCCGTCGATGGGCGCGCTGCTGCCCGAGACGTAGGAGATCCGTCTGCCGACCCAGGCCGCGACCCGGGCGGGCATGTCCGGGTCGACGATGCCGTAACCGAATTCGGCCGCCGCGAAGCCGAGTAGCTTGTCCGACTCGGCGTAGCGGCTCGGCCGTCGATACAGGGCGAGGTCGTAGTCGGTGATCGGCTCGGGGGTGGCGGTGCCCGAGACGCTCGCCCGGTAGTCCAGTCGCAGGGTGCCCGCGGGGGCGTCGAGCACATGGATGCGGGAATTGTGGGGGCCGATCACCTCGCGTGGGGTGAGGAATTCCCCGTCGACCGAGCAGGTCATTGCCTCGACCACGTCCAGTCCGGGCTGTCGGGCGACCGCGATCTGGAACTGCAGCATCGCGTCGGCATGGACCGCAACCTCCATGTTGGCGGAAACGTCACGCTGCACCGGTCCAGCCTGCCAGGCCAGGGCTCCGACGGCGACTCGAATCCCCGAGCATCCGGCTGATTCGTTCGGGGGAGCGGTCGCGACGACATCCGTCGGGTGAAGTGATCGTGGTCCGTCGACGCCCGCGAACGCTGGACCATGCGGCTCGAGACCGATTCGGGCCGCGACCGCGCAAGCGCTATGTTGGAGGTGGCCGGACAATGGTGTTCACGGCTGCGTTCGAGTCAGCCGGACAACGGGGGAACCATGCTTGCGACGGGGGATGTCTTCGCTGGATACGCGATCGAACGGCAACTCGGGCGCGGTGGCATGGGGTCGGTGTACCTGGCTCGCCATCCGCGGCTGCCTCGGCAGACTGCGCTGAAAGTGCTGAACTCGGAACTGTTCGCCGACACCGAGATGCGGGCCCGGTTCGAGCGGGAGGCCGATCTGGCCGCCCAGCTCGAGCACCCCAACATCGTCACCGTGTACGACCGCGGGGTCGACGGTGACCGGCTGTGGATCAGCATGCAGTTCGTCGACGGGGTCGACGCGGCGACCATCGCGCGGCCGGTGCCGGTCGAACATGCCCTGCACATCATCGAGGGAACTGCTGCCGCACTCGATCACGCGCATGAGGCGGGGGTGCTGCACCGTGATGTGAAGCCCGCGAACATCCTGCTGACCGGTGAGAGCGGTCGGGAGCGAGTGCTGCTCACCGATTTCGGTATCGCCCGCCCGCGTGAGGACACCAGCAATCTCACCCGCACCGGCACGTTCAACGCCACCCTCGCCTACGCGGCGCCCGAGCAGCTCACCGGTTCCGCGCTGGACCATCGCGCCGATCAGTATTCGCTGGCGTGCACGCTGTTCGCGCTGCTCACCGGCGCTGCCCCCTTCGCGGCGGCCAATCCGGTGCTGGTCATCCAGGGGCATCTGCAGTCGCCGCCGCCATCGGCGCGCGGCCACCGTCGCGAACTTCCGGCGGCGTTGGACGCGGTGCTCGCCCGCGCGCTGGCCAAGCGCCCCGCCGATCGCTTCGACTCGTGTGCGGAGTTCACTGCCGCCGCACGCCGGGCCGTCGCCGGGGTCGGCGCGCAACCGACGCTGTTCGGCGCGTCCTCGATGCCGCGGCCAGCACAGGCGAATCCCCCTGCGGTGCGAGCGCCTTCGCTCGTCAGGCCTCAACCGGCCCCCGCCTCCGAGCACGGCGCCACATCCCGGCAGCATTCGATGCCTCAGCAGGGCGCCGCACCTCACCAGGGCTCCACCACTCGGCAGGGCCATCTGCCCCAGCCCGGCACCGCGCCTCGGCAGGGTTCCACACCTCCGCAGGGCCATCCACCCCAGCGCGGCAATGCGCCTCAGCAGGGCTCCGCGCCCCAGGGCCACGCGCCGCGACCGGTAGCACCGGGTCGACCGCCCTCGCAGCGCCCCGTCGCTCCAGCTCGGCGAGGGCGCCGCGGGCCCCTGGTGGCGTTGGCGATCGTTGTCGCGCTCCTCGCCGGAGCAGGCGTGTGGGTGTGGCGGGACGACACCGGTTTCATCGCGGTGGCGTTGGGCCGCTCACCGGGCCACGGCGACCTGAACGCGATGGCCGCGGCGTTTCCCGGCCTGCTACCCGGTTCCGACAAGGACACCGACGGCTATTTCGACACGACCTGCCGGGCAGCGCCACAGTGGCAGTCCTTCTACGCGGAGAAGGGGGTCGAGGCCGCGTTCAACGGCTGGCGGGCGCGGTGGGAATGCCTGAGCCCGTCCGGGGACGGATTCGCCTTCCGCTTCTACAGTTTCGACGTCGGGACCGCCGCGGAGTCGGCAGTGGCCACCTTCGCCGTCGATGCCGACGCTCGCGGCGAGTCCGCCGACATGTTCCGTCGCGACCACCGATTCGTCTACCGAGACGAATACGGTGGGGTGGTGTCCACGGTGATCTCGCGGTTCACCGACACCGAACGGGAACGCTTCGTACTGTTCACGATTCCACGGGTGATGGGCGAGCAGGTTCTCGACGAGCTGTCCCAGCAGGTCGCCACCGCACCCTGGTGAGCCGGTCGGGCCAGCGCGCCGACCCGCGATCGCCCCGTTTGGTAGGGTCCTGGCCGTCGGTACGACGAGCGAGATTCGGGGGTCAGAGTGGTTTCTGACGGGACGGTGTTCGCCGGATACACGATCGACCGGCAGTTGGGGCGCGGCGGGATGGGGTCGGTGTATCTGGCCAGGCATCCGCGGCTGCCACGCTGGACCGCGTTGAAACTACTCAATCGAGAGTTGTTCTCCGACAAGGAGATCAGGGCCAGGTTCGAGCGTGAAGCCGATCTGGTCGCCCAGCTCGACCACCCCAACATCGTGACCGTGTTCGACCGCGGTGTCGAAGGCGACCAGCTCTGGATCAGCATGCAGTACATCGACGGCGTCGACGCGTCGAGCCTGGATCCGGTGTCGCTGCCGCCGGACCGGGCGCTGCAGATCATCGGGGAGACCGCGGCCGCCCTCGACTACGCCCACCGCTGCGGCGTCCTGCACCGTGATGTGAAGCCGGCCAACATCCTGCTCGCCCGCTCCAGCAGTCAGGAGCGGGTGTATCTCACTGATTTCGGTATCGCTCGCCTGCGCGACGACTCCGGGCATCTCACCGAGACCGGCTCGTTCACGGCCACCCTCGCCTATGCCGCGCCCGAACAGCTCACCGGCGCCGCCCTGGACCATCGCGCCGATCAATACTCGCTGGCCTGCACGCTGTACACGCTGCTCAGCGGCTCGGCGCCGTTCGAATCGGCGAGCCCGGCCGCCGTGATCACCGGTCACCTGCAGGCGCCACCGCCGCCGGTGAGCCCGCGCCGGGCGGGGCTGCCGCCGGTGCTCGACGCCGTCATGGCGCGTGCACTCGCCAAACGCCCCGCCGATCGGTTCGACTCGTGCGAGGAATTCGTGGATGCCGCGCGTCGGGCGCTGCGGACCGGCACGACCGGCGCTCGTTCGACGGTGCCGCCGCCGTCGGGAGCACACGCGCGGCCCGCGCCGTTCGTGGGCATACAGCCCATGCGCCCGGTGGGCACCGCGGGCGCCCCGATCGCGCCCTACGCCCAGCCGGTGACGCCCTATCGGCCGCCGATGGCGGCGCGGGGGCCGGTGCCGCCGTACCACCAGGGCGTGCCGCCCGGGTGGTCGTCGCCACAGATGCGGTCACCGGTTCCGCACCCGCCACCCCAGCGGGGCTGGGGCTCGGCCCTCGGCACGTACCTGATCCTGCTGATCTGTGTCGTGGTCGTCGCGGTATTCATCGCGCTGGTGGCCGCCAGCGTGTGATCCACGCGTCCGCGGTGCCATATTCTGGTCAGAATGAGCGACTTCGACGTCACCGCCGCCGACTCCATCGACCTCGCCCGGCTGCGTCGCTTCGTCGCCGTCGCCGAGGAACTGCACTTCGCGCGCGCCGCCAAGGCACTGCGGATTCCCCGGCAGGCCCTGAGCGCCACCGTGATCGAGTTGGAGCAGGAGCTCGGCACCAGGGTTTTCGTGCCCGGTGCCTCGCCGACCCAGCTGACCGAGGACGGCGCCGCGCTGCTCGGCCACGCCAGGGAGCTGATCCGGGCACACGAACAGGCCGAGCGCGAGCAGAAGCCCGAGGCCCCCGCGAGCCTGCGGGTGGGCTTCGTGCCGGGCGTGACGGTGTCGAAGTGGGCGCGGATCTGGGCCGACCGACAGCCGGATCATCCGCTCGAGGTCGTCGGTGTCGCCCAGAGCGAGCAGGAGAACGCGCTGCGCGAAGGCCACGTCGACCTGTGCTTCGTGCGGCTGCCGATCGACAGGACCGCGATGAACGCGATTCCGCTGTGGCAGGAGACCCCGGTCGCGGTGGTGCAAAAAGACGACGCGCTCTCGCTGCTCGATGTGGTGTGCCCGGCCGATCTGGCCGCGGAGACCCGGCACGACGGCGCCGACCTCGATCAGGCCGCCGACACCCTCGCACTCGTCGCGGCCGTCGGTGGCGCCGCGATCGTGCCGCAGTCGATCGCGCGTCTGCATCACCGGCGCGACCTGGTCTATCGCCCCATCAGTGACACCGAGGTCACCGAGATCGCGCTGGCCTGGCCCGCGGGTACCGACACCGGGCTGCTCGAGGAGTTCGTCGGGATCGTGCGCGGCCGCTCGGCCAACAGTTCCCGTGGGGCGGCCGAACCGGAACGAACCGCGCGTCCGCGTGCGGCGGCGCCGGCACGCAAGAACACTGCGAAGAAGCCTGCGGCCACACAGCACAGCGCCCGTCAGGGCACCGGCCGCGGCCGCAAACCGGGCGCTGGCCGCGGTCGCTGACCTGCTCGGAACAGACGAAAACGCCTGCGGCACAGTAGCGCCGCAGGCGTGATCGACCGAAGTGCTACTTCGGAATGCGCTTGGTGAGCGAGTCGACGACCAGCAGCAGCGCCATCAGACCGGCGAGGCAGACGAGGAAGTAGTCCTCCACATGTCCCTGGTGGTTGCCGATGGTCATGGCGAGCAGGGCGATCACGACGAACCAGCCGGCGATCTGGAAGGTCCGGCGCGACTCACCGCTCCAGCCCCACGCGGCCGAGGGCACCTCGGCGGGGTCGACGCTGGTGGCGACGGGGCGCTCGGTGCTGGCTTTTTCGAGGTCCGTGGCGGCCACGATCGCTCCTTAGGGCTCGAGTACTGGTTAAGCGAGTAGGCATATCGTGGCATACGACCGTCCGTCGTAGCCAGCAGCCCTGCCACAATGGGCCCGTGTCCCACCCCGCAACGCGTGCCGCGCACGACCACTCCCAGTCCACCGATCGGGTGAAGGTGCTGCTCCTGGGCAGTACCGGTTCGATCGGGACCCAGGCGCTCGAGGTGATCGCCGCCAACCCCGACCGCTTCGAGGTGGTCGGCCTGGCCGCGCGCGGCGGCAACCCCGCGCTGCTGGCCGAACAGATGGCCGCCACCGGCACCCGCAATGTCGCCGTCGCCGATCCCGCCGCCGCCCAGGCCCTCGATCTCGAGCTCGGTGGCGAGGCCGCGGTGACCGAACTGGTGCGCCGCACCGAGGCCGACGTCGTGCTCAACGCCCTGGTCGGCGCGCTGGGCCTGGAACCCACCCTGGCCACCCTCGCCGCCGGAACCAGGCTGGCGCTGGCCAACAAGGAATCACTGGTCGCCGGTGGCTCCCTGGTGACCCGCGCCGCCGCGCCCGGCCAGATCGTGCCCGTCGACTCCGAGCACTCCGCGCTGGCCCAGTGCCTGCGCGGCGGCACCGCCGAGGAGGTGGACCGGCTGGTCCTCACCGCCTCGGGTGGACCGTTCCGCGGCTGGACTGCCGAGATGCTGGAATCGGTGAACCCCGAGGAGGCCAAGGCACACCCCACGTGGTCGATGGGGCTGATGAACACCCTCAACTCGGCCACCCTGATGAACAAGGGCCTCGAACTGATCGAGACCCACCTGCTGTTCGGCGTCCCCTACGACCGCATCGACGTCACCGTGCACCCGCAGTCGATCGTGCACTCCATGGTCACCTTCACCGACGGCTCCACTCTGGCCCAGGCCAGCCCGCCCGACATGAAGCTGCCCATCGCCCTGGCCCTCGGCTGGCCCGACCGCATCCCCGGTGCGGCCGCGGCCTGCGATTTCGGCACCGCGTCCACCTGGACGTTCGAACCGGTCGACGACAAGGTGTTCCCGGCTGTGCAGCTGGCCCGCCAGGCGGGTGAGGCCGGTGGCAGCGTCACCGCCGTCTACAACGCCGCGAATGAAATCGCCGTCCAGGCCTTCCTCGACGGCAGGATCACCTTCCCCGCGATCGTGCGCACCGTCACCCGCGCCGTAGAGGCCGCAGATCGCTGGCAGGCCGAACCCGATACCCTGGACGACGTCCTCGCGGCCGACCGCTGGGCACGGGAGTATGCCGCGAACACCATCGCGGGCACAACGACGCCCTGACCTGACGGACCAAACGAAACCACCACGTTTCGGCCGCCCGCGGCGCCAGCCGCCAAGAAGAAAGGCCCTGATGGTATTCGCGCTGGGGTTCGCACTGTTCGCCCTCGGTATCACGATTTCGATCGCGCTGCACGAGTGCGGACACATGTGGACCGCGCAGGCTACCGGGATGAAGGTGCGCCGCTACTTCATCGGTTTCGGACCGAAGGTGTTCTCGTTCCGGCGCGGGGAGACCGAATACGGTCTCAAGGCGCTGCCGCTGGGCGGTTTCTGCGACATCGCGGGCATGACCGCTCTCGACGAGCTCGAGCCCGAGGAGGTCGACCGGGCGATGTATCGCCAGGCGACCTGGAAGCGCCTGCTCGTGATGTCCGGCGGCATCGCCATGAACTTCCTGCTCGGCTTCATCCTGCTGGTGGTGCTGGCGATCGGCTGGGGCCTGCCGCAGCTGCAACAGCCACCCGCCACCTCACTGGGCACCATGGGCTGTGTCGCGCAGGAGAATCCGGACAAGACCCTGGCCGCCTGTACGGGCGACGGTCCCGCCCAGCGCGCGGGGCTGCAGCGCGGCGATGTGGTGACCGCCGTGAACGGTGTTCCGGTCAGCACGTGGACCCAGTTCCAGGCCGAGACACAGAAGCAGAGTGGCACCTTCGACTACACGATCGAGCGCGACGGCCAGACCCTGACGGTGCCGGTCACCCCGGAGCGGGTTCTGCGCTCGCCGAAGGAGGGCCCCAGCCGCGAGGTGAGCGCGGTCGGTGTGGGTCCCGACTTCGCCGAACCTCAGCAGTACGGGGTGGTCGCCGCGATTCCGGCGACCATCGTGTTCGCCGGCGATTTCATGGTCGAGACCGTGAAGTCGCTGGCCAAGATGCCGCAGAAGGTCTCCGCGCTGTGGGAGGCGGTGACCGGCGGCGAGCGCGATCCCGAGACCCCGGTCAGCGTCTACGGCGCCAGCCGCATCGGTGGCGAGACCGCCGAGCGCGGTCTGTGGGGGATGTTCATCCTGGTCCTGGCCAGTCTGAACTTCTTCCTCGGCGCGTTCAATCTGCTGCCGTTGCTGCCATTGGACGGTGGTCACATCGCGGTGGTGCTCTACGAGAAGATCCGCAACACCCTGCGGTCCTGGCTCGGCAAGGCACCGGCCGGCCCGGTCGACTACCTCAAATTGTTGCCCGCCACCTACGTAGTGGTGGTGATCGGCGGTGCGTTCATGCTGCTGACACTCGCCGCTGACATCGTGAATCCCATCCGTCTGCCGTGATGTCGGCGGCCGGGCGCCGCGGCCGGGCACTCCTTCGTCGCACCCTCTGGTCAGTCCAGGTCGAGGCGGCCGCACACCGCGTGGGTCCGGTGTCGTGCCCCTCACAGGGCGCCCGGTCACCCCGCGCGACTAAGCTCGGCAACAACACCCGAGACCTTGTAGGAAAGAAGGCAGCCGAAAGTGACCAGCACAATCGGATTGGGGATGCCCGCCGCCCCCGCTGCTGTTCTCGCCCCTCGGCGCAAGACCCGCCAGCTCATGGTTGGCTCGGTCGGCGTCGGTAGTGACTCCCCGATCTCGGTGCAGTCGATGACGACCACCAAGACCCACGACATCAATGCCACTCTGCAGCAGATCGCGGCGCTGACCGCCTCGGGCTGCGACATCGTCCGGGTGGCCTGTCCGCGCCAGGAAGACGCCGACGCGCTCGCCACCATCGCGAGGAAGTCGCAGATCCCGGTGATCGCCGACATCCACTTCCAGCCGCGCTACATTTTCGCCGCGATCGACGCGGGCTGTGCCGCGGTCCGGGTGAACCCGGGCAACATCAAGGAGTTCGACGGCCGCGTCGGCGAGGTCGCCAAGGCCGCGGGCGCCGCGGGAATCCCGATCCGCATCGGCGTCAACGCCGGTTCGCTGGACAAGCGGATGATGGAGAAGTACGGCAAGGCCACCCCCGAGGCGCTGGTCGAGTCCGCGCTGTGGGAGGCGAGCCTATTCGAGGACCACGGCTTCGGCGACATCAAGATCTCGGTCAAGCACAACGATCCGGTGATCATGGTGGAGGCCTACCGGCAGCTGGCCGCGCAGAGCGACTACCCGCTGCACCTGGGCGTCACCGAGGCAGGCCCGGCGTTCCAGGGCACCATCAAGTCCGCGGTGGCCTTCGGTGCGCTGCTCAGCGAGGGCATCGGTGACACCATCCGCGTCTCGCTCTCGGCCCCGCCCGCGGAGGAGGTGAAGGTCGGCGGCCAGATCCTGCAGTCGCTGAACCTGCGCCCGCGCAAGCTCGAGATCGTGTCCTGCCCGTCGTGTGGCCGCGCCCAGGTCGACGTCTACACCTTGGCCGACGCCGTCGCCGCGGGCTTGGACGGCCTCGAGGTCCCGCTGCGGGTCGCGGTGATGGGGTGTGTGGTGAACGGCCCCGGTGAGGCCCGCGAGGCCGACCTCGGTGTCGCCTCCGGCAACGGCAAGGGCCAGATCTTCGTCAAGGGCGAGGTCATCAAGACCGTGCCGGAATCCCAGATCGTGGAGACGCTGATCGAAGAGGCGATGCGCATCGCCGAGGAGATGGGCGAACAGCCCGGTGGTGAGCCGGTCGTCACTGTCGGATGAGGCGGCGGTAGCGCGGCGGCACCACGCGGGCCCGTGCGAGCCCGACAAGTAGATGCCGCCGACTGACAGCCGCTACTCACGGTCGAGCGTCGGATTCGGCGGACCCGTACCGTTGCGCGCGCTTTCGTGGCAGGCTGGTGCCGTGCGGAGTCTGCTGGAGCCGACGCGACGGTCCAAGACCGCCCCCGCGCGCCCGGTGTCCGTCCGGGATCTGGGCGAGGTACTGCGTGTGCTCGACGCCGATCCGGTGGCGACGTGCATGATCGCCGCCCGCGTCCAGGAGTTCGGACTCGACGCGCGCAGCGGCCTCGGTGAGCTGTGGAGCCGCGGCGGGCCCGCGGACTCCCTGTGCTTCTCCGGCGCCAACCTGGTTCCGCTGCGCGGTGATCAGCAGGCCCTGCGCGCGTTCGCCGATCGCGCGGGCCGCTGGCCACGCGTGTGTTCCTCGGTGGTCGGCAGGCAGGAACTCACGCTGCCGCTGTGGGAACTGCTGCTGCCCAAGTGGGGCCCTGCCCGCGATCTGCGTGCCGACCAACCGCTGCTCGCCCTCGCCCAGCCCGCCCTGATCCGTCCCGATACCGGGGTCCGCCGGGTCAGGCCCGACGAGATCGACCGCTACCTGACCGCCGCGATCGCCATGTTCATCGAAGAGGTGGGCGTCGACCCGCGCGCGGGCGACGGTGGCCGCGGCTATCGCCGACGCATCCAGAGCCTGATCGAATCAGGAAGGGCCTGGGCACGTTTCGAGGACGGTGTGGTCGTCTACAAGGCCGAGATCGGCGCGCTGTCGCGGCGGACCGGCCAGATCCAGGGTGTGTGGGTGCATCCCGAGCACCGGGGTTCCGGTGTCGGCACGGCGGGCACCGCGGCGGTGGCGAATGCCGTTGTGGCGACCGGCCGTACGGCGAGCCTGTACGTCAACGACTACAACCGCATCGCCCGACGCGCTTACAGCCGTGTGGGTTTCCGTCAGATCGCCACCTTCGCCACCGTCCTGGTGGACTGATCTCGCGCCGCCGACACCGCGTTGTTGCGCGGTCAGTGGCCCTTTCCGCACTACCATCGGTGCCGATGAGGATACGGATGCTCACCACGTGCGCGGTGGCCGCCCTCGCGGTGGCGGCGACCGCCTGTTCGTCGGGTCCGCAGGGGCCGGTGCCCGCCGCCGACGCCTTCGCCACGGCCTTCGCCCAGCACGACTTCACCGCCGCCGCCGAACTCACCACCGAACCCGAGAAGGCCACGGCGGCACTGACTTCGGCATGGCAGGCGCTGCAGGCCGAGGAACTGTCCATCCGCACCGGCGACGCCCGCGTCAGCGGCGACACCGCCACCGTCGACTACACCTACGAGTGGCGCCTGCCCAAGGGGCGGCAGTGGACCTACTCCGGTGAACTGCAGATGGGTCGCAGCGGCGGCCGCTGGCTGGTGCGCTGGACCTCCTCCGACATCCATCCCCGGCTGGGTGACACCCAGACCCTGGAACTGCGCACCCAGGCCGCCCCGCGTGCCAGGGTCAACGAGTCGGCGGGCAGCGATGTCCTGGTCCCCGGCACGGTGTCGCGGGTGCGGTTCGACGTCGCGGAGGCCGCCGATCCGCAGCGTGTTGCCGGGGCCCTCGCCGCGGCGCTGAGCCGCATCGACCCGGTTGCCTACACCCCGCAGGCGATCCTGACCGCGGCCCGCCGCGCCGACGGCCCGCACACGGTGATCCTGCTGACCGAGTACGAGGCCGAGACGATCGGCGGTCAGCTGATCGGCTTGCCCGGGGTGACGCTGACCCAGGAGTGGGACATGGTGCCCACCGACCGCAAGTTCGCTCCCGATCTGCTCGCCCAGGTTCGCAAGACGGTGATCGCCGAGGTCGACGGCAAGGCGGGCTGGAGCGTGGTCACCCGCAACGCCAACGGCGCCGATCTCGATGTGCTGCACGAGGTCGCGGCCCAACCGGCTCCATCGTTCGCGCTCAGCATCGACCGGTTCGTGCAGAACTCCGCCCAGCACGCGGTGGACCTGCGCGCCGAGCAGACCATGATGGTGGTGCTGCGCCCGTCGACGGGCGCGATCCTGGCGGTGGCCCAGAACAAGGCCGCCGATCGCGACGGACCTGTCGCCACCAGCGGCCAGTATCCGCCGGGGTCGATCTTCAAGACCGTGACCGCCTCGGCGGCCATGGCGGCGGGCCTGGCCACCCCCGACACAGTGCTGGCCTGCCCCAGCCGCACCACCATCGGCGAGCGCACCATCCCCAATTACGAACTGTTCTCCGTCGGTGACGTGCCGATGGCCACCGCCTACGAACGCTCCTGCAACACCACCTTCGCCCGGCTGGCCAGCACGCTCGAACCCGACGCCCTCACCGAGGCCGCCGCGCGTCTCGGCATCGGCCAGGACTATCGCGTCGAAGGGCTGCCGACCATGTCGGGCTCGGTTCCCGAGGCCGAGGGGTTGGTGCAGCGCGCCGAGGACGGCATCGGCCAGGGCCGGGTGGTGGTGAGCCCGTTCGGCATGGCGGTCATGGCCGCGACGGTCGCCAACGGCACGGCTCCGGTGCCGTTCCTCATCGCCGGCCGACCGACCGAGGTCACCGGCGAGCGACCCGAGATCGCGCCGGAGGTGGTGGAGGGCTTGCGCACGATGATGCGGATGGTGGTCACCGGCGGCACCGCCGAGCGCATCCGGGACCAAGGCGAGGTGTACGGCAAGACCGGCGAGGCCGAGGTCGAGGGCGGCTCGCATTCGTGGTTCGTCGGGTACCGCGGGGACATCGCCTTCGCGACCCTGCTCGTCAAGGGCGGCAGCTCCGACAATGCTGTCGCCGTGACGAGGGATATGTTCGCGGCGCTGCCGCCGGGCTACTGACCGGCGGTGGGTGCGGTGTGGCCGGGTCCGTCGGCGTGCTCGGTCGCCAGCAGGCCCCGCACCACCGCGAGCGAACTGCTCTCGGGATGGGATGTCGCCGCGTGGTGGATCACGCTGTAGCCGACAGTCGGTGCGGGCGCTGCCTCCGCGCCCGCACCGTCGAGAAGGTCGATGGCGGCCGCGCCGCCCAAGATCATCCCGGCAGTGGTCAAGATCAGGGTGGAACGCCTCATGCTTCGTCTCCCTCGTTCAGGGTTTCGACGTGTCTACGGGCAGCCCTTCGATTGTCTGGGGATTTGCTGTTGGAAGAACCGTAGAACGGCCACCAGGAGGGCAACAGCTGGCCGCAGTAAGCGAAACACAATTGTTGCGTTATGTGCGGGCGTGTTCGAACACAACCGGTACATATCCGTGATGAAAAGGTGAACGACCGGTTTCCGCCGATCAAATGCGCAGTTCAGGAGGCTGCGCGACGATGAACAGTCGAATTCGGCGACGCTCAGGCGCGTTGCAGAGTTGCGGCCAGATGGTGTTGTAGGGATTCCCCGACCGCCGCCATTCGCAGGGTGTAGTCGATGGTGTCTTCGGTCACGTGGAATGAACGGCCGAGCGCGGTAACCGACTTCGCCGATCCGCTCAGACCGATATTCGTCGAGTTCAATTCGAGCCGAATTCCGTCGACGGTTTCGGTGATGGTGCCCTCGCAGATCTCGGTGATCCCGGTGGGATGGGCGAGCACGAGTTCGACCCGGCCGGGGGCCGGGCAGCGCAGGTAGCCGGTCTCGGCGTGCAGCGGCCTGCCGTCGTCGCCCGCCGTGGTGCGCTGGCGGTAGGTGAGGAAGGGCCGGCCGAGATGGCCGAAGGTGATCTCCTCGAGATAGTCGAACGAGTCGATGGTCGGGTACTCGCCGTGACCGCGGCCGCGCCAACTGCCCAGCAGGGGAGCGAGCGCGGCGACAGCGGGATGCGGGGCGATGGGGGCGGGGGGTTCGACCACGGGCGACAGCCTAGACCTGTCCTCGGAGCGGCCGTCACGGCACGCCGTCGCAACGATCAGGCTAAGGTCAGCCTCGCCGAAACGCCGTGCGGCGGAGGTCGAAAGGATGGAACGTGAACGGACAGGTGAGGGGCGCCCGCGCGGTGCGGTCCGGGTTGGTGCGCGGTGCCGTGCTCGCGGCGGCACTGCTGGTGGCCACCGCGTGCTCCAGCACCGGGCAGGCCGCCGTCGAGGTGAGCGCGCTGGACGGTAACCGCTACAGCCGAACCGATCTGGTCGCGGCCAAGGACTCCTATCGTGCCCAGCTCACCATTCCCGAGCTGGTCGACGCCTGGGGCCTGGCCGATCGGCCGAAGGGCGCGGGCGGTCACTTCTGGGTCGGTGCGGGCGGTTCGGCGTTCCAGTTCCTCGGTGACGCGCATTCCTCCTCGGACACCAAGCTGAAGAAGCTGACCCAGGACGACCTGAAGGCCGTCACTGTGCCCGGCGCCGGGACCGCCGATCCGAAGTCGGGCACCACCACCGGTGTGGTGTACAACCCCG
Organism: Nocardia mangyaensis; assembly: GCF_001886715.1. Lineage (NCBI taxonomy): Bacteria > Bacillati > Actinomycetota > Actinomycetes > Mycobacteriales > Nocardiaceae > Nocardia > Nocardia mangyaensis. The sequence continues at coordinate 4,785,391 of NZ_CP018082.1, read as the reverse complement.
CGCCGATCGGCTCCGATCTGTTCGTCGTGCGCGATCAGTGGGTCCAACTCGACGGCATCCCGATTCCGCTCACCGGTTCGGCGCGCCACATACTCGCCACCGATTCGGGCAAGCTCTCGGCGTGGACCGAGCAGGCGCCCGACGGGGCCGTCATCCGGCGCGACGGCACCGCGAACCTGATGTTCGACGGCTCCGCCCAGGACATGGCGTTCTTCGGTCTCGCGCTCTCGCCCGCGGGTGACAAGCTGCTGGTCGCCGACTTCGGCGCCGACCCGCAGATCCGTACCTTCGACAAGTCCTGGCAGCCGGTGGCGACCACCGGGTTCGCCAACCCCTTCGCCACCGGTGAGGTGATCGACCCGGCCACCCCGGAGAAGGGCAAGAAGGCCGAGCCGGGCGATCCCGCGCCGTACAACGTCACCACATTGGGCAGCCGGGTGTTCGTCTCGTACGCCGTGACCACCCCGGACGACAAGGACCCGGAGACCTTCGAGAAGGCCGAGATCGCGTCGTTGTCCGCTGAGGCGGACAAGTCCGCCGACGGCAAGCCGGACCGGGGCAAGATCGCCGAGTTCGACGCCGCGGGCAAGCTGGTGCGCATCATCGACGACGGCGGCAGGCTCAACGCGCCCTGGGGCGTCGCCATCGCGCCGTCGAACTTCGGTGCGCTGTCGGGCAAGCTGCTGGTCGCCAACTCCGGTGGTCTGGGCCGCGTGCTGGCCTACGACGACACCACCGGTACCTTCGTCGACTATCTGCGCGACAACGAGGCCGAGCCGATCGAGATCGCCGGGCTCACCGCACTGCTGTTCGGCAACGGTGACACCCTCGGCGACGCGAACGCGCTGTACTTCACGGCCGGTCCGGCCGGCGGAAAGGATGGCCTGTTCGGCAGTCTGCGCGTGCAGTAGGCGGTCACCGGCGGCAGCGGACAATCCGAATGTCCGGTATGCCAGCTGCTTGTCGTCGGTGCCCTTGTACGGGACAGTGGTGGCGGAATGATTGCCGGGTGCGCGCGAACGGCGCGGAAATGGCCTCGTTCCGCCGCACGCGAGAACACCCCCACCGGGGTGTCGTGCCCCGATCCGGAGGTGTGCAGATGATGATTTCGCGCCATGACGTCGTCGGTTCGTCCGGGGAGCGGTGAGATGCGGCATTCGGCACGAGCGACGATGCTGCCCGATCGCGACGTACTCCTTGCCGCGTTCCGTGGTTTGCCGCACGATGACCATCCGATCCTCGACGCCGCAGGCGAGCTCGCCCTGCTGCATCAGTTGCGCGACCGGATCCCGCGGGGCGAGGCCGAGCGGATCGATCGCCGCCGCGCCCAGCTGATGCGGTCGATCGACCGGTGGGTGATCCTGGCCGCGCCGGTCCCACCGGCCGCCGCCGACGAGCACTCCGAGACTCTCGGTGACCTGGTCGACCGGCTGGCCATGCACAGCGCCCAGGCGTTCGTGGTGCTGGCCGGTGCGCCCGAGTCGGTGTTCTACGACGAGTGGGTCCGGCTCGACGATCTGGCCGACAGCTATCAGCGCCTGATCGATGACCTGTGGGCCGGGGTCCGCAGCCTGCCCGCCTACACCTACTGACGCCCCGCGCTGCCCCCGAAAGTGTTGGGGTTGTTCAGGATTCGTACGACGTATCATTTGTTGTGCCCATTCACGATGATGCCGACGGCACCCCGCCGATGGCCTGCGGGTTCGCGCCGGACCGGCCCGAGGACTGTCCGGCGGTCGACCACGACCGCTCGTCCGCCGTCCCCGGTCCGACCGATGATCGGCCGGCGTCGGCGACGGTGGTGCCGATCCGCCCACTCGGCACCACCGTCGACGGCCCACCGCTGTTCTGCTTCCCCGGCGAAGCGGTTCTGGCCTGGAGTTTCGCCGCCCTGGTGCACCACCTCGACCCCCGCGTGCCGATCTACGGGGTGCAGACGAGTGCCCCTGCCCCGACCATTGCCGCCTACGCGAGCCGACACCTCGCCGAGATCCGCCGCCTCGCGCCACACGGCCCGTACCAGCTGCTCGGCTGGTCGGTCGGCGGATTGATCGCCCACGAGGTCGCCGCACGGCTGCGCACGGCAGGCGAACAGGTCACTGTCGTGCTGCTGGCCACCGAGCTGTCCGCCCCCGGCCCACCGGACCTGGCGCCGATCGCGCCCGAGGGAGCAGAACGTATGCCGACGCCGCGACGTCCGACCGGGCCGGGACCTGCGACACCGCCGCGACCCGCGACAACGCCGGGCCCGGACTTCGTGGAGCGGTTCGCCGCCGTGCTCGGCATCGACGCCGCCATCACCCATCGCAGCGCCGCCGCGGCCGCCGTGCTCGCCGCGCCATGGACGGATGCCCTCGGCCTCACCGCTGCCGACCTCGATCGCCTCGGCGAAGCGAGCACCGCCATTGCGCGCGCGGGTGCCGGTCATCGGCCGTCGATCCTGTCCGGGGATCTGACCCTGTGCGTCCCCGGCCGTGCACCAGACGGAACCGACCGGCCCGATCCCGGTGTGGACGTGCGTAGCTGGCGCCCCTACGTCGCAGGGACGGTCACCGGCGTGGTCCTCGACGCGGGTTCCGGCGAACTGATCGATCCCGAGTTGATGCCCGACATCGCCGGGATCATCGCCGCCGTGTCCGCACCACGGCAGAACCCTTGACCGTGCCCGAATTCGCCACCACGGGCCCGATCGCGCACGATGGGAGTGTGCACATCTCCGACGAACCGGTCACCGGGCACGATCTGTCCGCGACCGGGGCGCTGGGCCAGTGGTGGGTGCTGGCGCGCCGGTTGATCCGGCCGTCGTGGCGAACCGGCGAGATCCTCACCGCGATCTTGGCGCCGGTGGCGTTCACCGTCGGCTTCTACGTCCCGCTCAACCTCGTGATGACCGTGTACGGGCACGGCCTGAGCAGCTACGCCCAGTTCCTGATGCCGATGATCGTCATGCAGGCGGTCTCGTTTTGCGCCATCGCCGCAGCCTTCCGCTCGGCCACCGACGCGCGCGACGGCATCGACATCCGCTTCGCCACCCTGCCCATGCCGCGCTGGGTGCCGTTGGCGGCCAGGATCACCGCCGCCGCGCAGCGCTCGGTGATCGCCATCGCCGCCGCCCTGGTGTGCGGCGCGCTGATCGGGTTCCGGTTCTACGGAAGCTGGTGGCACACGCTGGGTTTCCTCGCCTTCGCGCTGCTGATCGCGATCGCGCTGTGCTGCGGCGCCGACCTGATCGGCAGCGTGTCGTCGAGCCCCGAGGCGACCACCCAGGTGCTGGTGCTGCCCCAGTTGATCCTCGGCATGGTGTCCACCGGCTTCGCACCGGCCGACCAGTTCCCCGGCTGGATCCAGAGTTACGCGCGCAATCAGCCGGTCTCCCAGTTCGTCAACGGATTACGCGCACTGGCGGGCGACTCCACGGGCAACGCGGGCGTGGTCGACCTCGCCACCCTCGGTCCCGGTCTGGCCTGGGCCGGTGGCATCCTCGTCTTCTGCGGTGCGTTGGCCTGGTCGCACGCGGTTCGGCGGACCGGATGACCGCATCGCGCACCGGCGCCCTGCCGAGGGTGAACCGACCTACCGAAACGCTGCGGATGCTGGTGCCCCAGACCCTGATCCACACCAAACGCCTGCTCATGCGCTGGTACCGCGACCCGCTGACGGTCATGCAGGCCCTGGTCTTCCCCGCCCTGCTGTTGGTGATGCTGAATTCGGTCCTCGGCAAGCAGGTCTCGTCGTTCGCGGGCGACAACGCGCTCTACGGCTCGGTGCCGATGATCGCGTTGGTCTCGGTGATGTCGGGCTCGCTGGCCGGTGCGGTCACCCTCGGCCGGGAGCGCGGTGAGGGACTGCTCGCCCGGTTCTGGGTGCTGCCGGTGCATCGCGCGTCGGGCCTGCTGTCGCGCGTGGTAGCCGAAGGCGTGCGGATCGTGCTGTGCACGCTGGTGATCTTCGCGGTCGGTGTCGCGCTGGGGTTCCGGTTCACCCAGGGTCCGCTTGCCGCGCTGGCCTTGTTCGCCGTTCCGCTGGTCTATGGTCTCGGGTTCGCCACCATGGTCACCGCGCTGGCGGTGTACACCGCCAAAGCCGCGCTCGTCGAGAGCGTCTCGCTCGGTTCGTCGATGCTCATGTTCTTCAGCACCGGCTTCGTCCCGCTGACCGCCTACCCCGCCTGGGCCAAGCCGATCGTGGCCAACAACCCGCTGACCCACGCCATCGACACCATGCGCGGGCTCGCCCTCGGCGGACCGGTCGGCGCGCCGCTGCTGGCCACGCTGGCCTGGTCGCTCGGTGCGATCGCGCTGTTCGCGATGCCTGCCGCGTACGGCTTCCGGCGGGCGAGCCGCTACTGAGCGATCGAGGCACGCGCCTCGGCGAGCAGCACGGCCGAATCGCGCGGGCTCAGCGCCATCGCGCGCAGCTGGTCGAAGATCACACCGAAGCGGCGGATCTCGGAGTGGCCCTCCACGAGGGTGTCGATGGCGAGACTCTCCACGTACACCAGCTCCGGGTCGGCCGGATCGCGGAAATCGAGCAGGGTGAACGAGCCGGCCATGCCGGGGTGGGCGCCCGCGTCGAACGGCAGGATTTGCAGGATCACGTTCTTGCGCTTGGTCTCGGTGATCAGCCGATCGAGCTGGCCCGCCATCACCGCAGACCCGCCGACGACCCTGCGTACGGCCGCCTCGTCCATCACGACCCACAGTTCCAGGGGGTCGTCCTTGGACAGGTTGACCGAGCGATCCATCCTGGCCTTGGCCCGGCTCTCCATGGTCACCGCGTCCAGGCGCGGCATCGTGGTGTCGATGACGGCTGCCGCGTACTCGTAGGTCTGCAGCAGACCTGGCACGGTGGATGTCTGGTACTGCCGCGCCGAGAGCGCTTCGGCCTCGAAATTGATGTAAGTGGCATAGACATCGGAGACTGCGCCCTCGTAGGCGTGTGACATGCCGGGTTTCAACGCGTCGGTGAGCAGGCTGAGCGCTTCTTCGCGGATTTTGTCACTGACCTGGTAAAGGTCGAGCATCGCGCCGAGGGTGCGGCGTTGGGGGCGGGCCTGCGCCATTTCGATCCGGTACAGCGTGGTCACGTTGATACCGGTGCGCGCGCTGACGTCTTCCTTGCTCAGCTGCGCGCTTTCGCGCAACTCGCGCAGCATCGCGGCGAGGCGCCGCAGCCTGACGGTCAGTGTCGTGCGCTTGCCTGCCATTGGTTCCCCTTCGCCTGTGGCGCGCTTCGTGAATCGCATTATTGCGCTGCGTGGCGTCGATGTCACGCGATCCGCGAAGACAGCCTGCTCGGTCGCGGCTACTGTGGTCACAGTGCTCGTTGATGCATCGCGGACCGCTGTCGCGGGGCCGATGTGACCGCCGGTTCTGTCGAGGCGGCTTTACTGCAGGAGTGACAACGCAATCTTGCGTTTCGCGTTGTGAGCGAGCATGATCCAGTTAGCCTGGTTGCGAGCAATCCGAACAGAAGACCGGGATAACCGAATCGAGAGCCAATCATGTTGGTAGTCAAATCTTGGGTGTCGGGTGAATTCGGGGCGAAGCGATGAGCGCGCCGGTGATGGGGGTACTTCCGACCGCGCCGCAATTGTTGTGCGCATTCCAGGGCCGTCGTTTTCAAGATCGCGAATTGTTGCGATCGGCGCATGCGCTCGCCGAACTGCACGAACGGCGAGCACAGGTGCGTGACGCCGCGTTGATCGCCGAAATCGATTGCCGTCGAGGTGAACTCGTCGACGACATCAACGACTGGATCGTCGCGGAGGTGCCGATGCATCGCCACGGCGCATCGCTGCACACCGAGAGCCTCGGCGCGGTCGTCGACCGCATGGCGCGTAGCTGGGTGGATGCCAATCAGGCCATCGACCTCAACGGCGCGCGCAGTGACAGCACGCACAAGCACTGGTATCAACTGGCCGAACTCGTCGACGGCTACACCGATCTGGTCACCGACGTGGCCGGTGGACGGCGAAGGCTGCCGGAGCAGTAGTCCGTCACGCCGGCTCGGGTGAGAGCCTCGCCTCGAAGGCGACGCGGTCACCCCGGTACAGCGAGCGCACCCGCTCGATGGGGGCGCCGTCGGCGTCGACGCTGCGCCGGTGCAGCAGCAGCATCGGTAGCGCGGTGCTGCAGTCGAGCAGTCCCGCCTCTCTCGGCGCGGCGAGTACGGTTTCGATGCGTTCGCGCGCACCGGCGAGTTCGACGCCGGTCGCGCGGATCGCGGCGTACAGCGAGGTGGTCGGGTCGTAGCCGCCGCGCAGGGTGGCGAAGCGGTGCAGGGGCAGGTAGGTGCTCTCCAGTCCGATGCGTTCCCCGTCGGCGAGCAGTACCCGCTCCAGGTGCATCACCTCGGTGCCCGGTGTCAGTTCGAGGTCGGCGGCTGTCTCCGCGTCCGCCGCGGTGTCCTCCCAGGTGACGAGGATGCGGCCGGGGGTGCGGCCGAGGCTGATCGCGCCCTCGGTATAGGAGCCCAGTGACAGCGGCTGGGTGAGCTTGGGCCGAGAGACGACGGTGCCCCGGCCGAGGCGGCGAATCCGGCCCGCCACCAGCAGTTCTCGCAGTGCTTGTCGTACCGTCTCGCGGGCGACACCGAAGCGGGTGGCCAGATCGCGTTCCGAGGGGACGGGGTCGCCTTCGTCGAGATCGGCCAGGATGGCGTCGATCTCGGTGCGAACCAGGAACACCTTCGGAACTCGTGTTGCGTCCATGCCATCAGGGTACCCAATTGGTCTATACCAAAATTTAACTTGCTGTTCTCGTTGCCCACACTCATCGGTCTAGACCATTTGCCACCATCATTGGCATGCGATTGGTCATCATCGGTGGCGGGATACTCGGCACCGCACACGCCTGGGCGGCGATCGCCCGCGGCCACGAGGTCGTCCAGCTCGAACGGGAACGGGAAGCGCGCGGCGCGACCGTCCGCAACTTCGGACTGGTCTGGGTCTCCGGGCGTTCGGCCGCCGAGCTGGACCTGACCCTGCGCTCGCGGGAACTGTGGGCCGAGATCGGCGGTCGCGTCGCCGGTGTCGGCTTCCGTGCGGCGGGCTCGATCACGCTGGTGCGCACGCCGGCCGAACTCGCGGTGGCCGAGGCTGCCGCGGGTGGGCCCACCGCGGCCGCCCGCGGATTCGCCCTGCTCGAGCCCGACGCGGTGCGGGCGGTCAATCCGGCGCTGCGCGGCAAATACCTGGCCGGACTGCACTGTTCGACCGATGCCGCAGTCGAGTCGCGCCACGCGCTGCCCGCGCTGCGCGCCCACATGGCCGCCTCCGGCCGCTACACCTTCCACGAGGCCACCGAGGCCCGCTCGGTACTCGACACCGGGTCCGGCGCGGTCGTCATCGACGACCACGGCCGCCGTCACGAAGCCGATCTGGTGATCCACTGCCCCGGCGCAGCCCATACCGGGCTCACCCGCGAGCTCGTCGCAGACCTCCCGGTGCGCCGCGTGCGGCTGCAGATGATGCAGACCGCGCCGTTGGACGAACCGCTCACCACCGCGATCGCCGACGGCGACAGTTTCCGCTACTACCCGGGTTTCGCCGGGGCCGAGGTGGATTCGCTGGCCGCCGAGCAGTCCCAGACCGCGACCGCCGCCGAGCACAAGATGCAACTGCTGTGCGTGCAGCGCCTGCACGGCGGCCTGACCATCGGTGACACCCACGAGTACACCGAGCCGTTCGCCTTCGACCTCGACGAGGCGCCCTACGACCACCTCACCGAGGTGACCGAGGAACTGCTCGGTCGCACACTGCCCCGGATCGTGCGCCGCTGGGCCGGTGTCTACAGCCAGAGTGTCGACCCCGACGCCATCGTCACCCGCGTGCGCGCCGACACCCATGTCTGGGTCGTCACCGGCCCCGGCGGTCGCGGGATGACGCTGGGCCCCGCCATCGGCGAACAGACCGCCGACCAGCTCGGACTGTGAGGAAAACAATGCCGGACACCACCATTCAGCTGGCCGTGCTCGACATGGCCGGAACCACCGTCGCCGACGGGGGGCTGGTGCTGCGCGCCTTCGAGGCCGCCGCCACCGCCGCCGGGATCGAGCCGGCGGGCCCGCGGCGCGCGCAGGCCCGCCGCTATGTCATCGACACCATGGGGCAGTCAAAGATCGAGGTCTTCCGCGCGCTGGTCGGTGACGAGGACGCGGCCCAGGCCGCCAACCTCGCCTTCGAAGCCGCCTACGACGCCCTGGTCGAGAACACCGACATCGCACCGATTCCCGGTGCGGCCGAGGCGATCACCGCCCTGCGCGCGGCGGGCGTTCGGGTGGCGCTGACCACCGGGTTCAGTCGCGGCACCCAGGACAAACTGCTCGCCGCTCTGGGCTGGGCGAGCCTCGCCGACCTCACCCTCGCGCCGTCGGACGCGGGCCGCGGTCGCCCGTATCCCGACATGGTGCTGGCCGCCGCGCTGCGCCTCGGCGTCGACGCGGTCGACCGGATCGCCGTGCTCGGCGACACCACCAGCGATGTCGCCACCGGTCTCGCCGCCGGTGCGGGCATTGTCGCGGGCGCCCTGACCGGCGCGCACACCGCCGAGCAGTTGCGCGCGGCCGGCGCGACCCACGTCGTCGACTCCGTCGCCGAGTTCCCCGCGCTGGTCCTGCGCTCCTGAATCGTCTCCTCTCGGTAGCCGCCGGGAGCAGACCCACCGTCCCTGCGATTCCCCTCTCGACATCGAAGCGAAAGTTGTTGTCATCGTGCGTACATTCCTTCCCGCGCGTCGCCTGTCCAAGGTCGCGTTGCTGCTGGCCGGCGTCACCGCCGTCGCGTTCACCGCGGCCTGCGGCGGCACCGGCACCGAATCGGCGGACGGCCGGACCGTCACCGTGTACTCCGCCGACGGTGTCGGCGGCTGGTACACGGGCCGTTTCGCCGAGTTCACCGCCGCGACCGGCATCGCGGTCAACCTGGTCGAGGCCGGGTCCGGCGAGGTGGTCAACCGCGTCGACAAGGAACAGTCCAATCCACAGGCCGACGTGATCGTCACCCTGCCGCCGTTCATCCAGAAGGCCAAGAAGTCCGGGCTGCTGCAGCCCAGCGGCATCGACACCGCCGCGATCGGTGCCGCCGACAAGGACGTCGACGGAACCTACGTGACCATGGCCAACAACTACCTGTGCTTCATCGCCAACCCCGCGGTGGATGCCTCGGCGCTGACCTGGGACGACCTGCTGAAGCCCGAGTACAAGGGCAAGCTGCAGTACTCGACCCCCGGCCAGGCCGGTGACGGCACCGCGGTGCTCGTCCTGCTGCAGCAGCTGCGCGGCAAACAGGGTGCGCTGGACTACTTGACCGCGCTGCAGGCCAACAATGTCGGCCCGTCGTCCTCGACCGGCAAGCTGCAGGCCAAGGTCGACAAGGGGGAGCTGCTCATCGCCAACGGTGACGTGCAGATGAACCTGACCACGGTCAAGGAGAAGGGCTCGACGTTCGACGTGTTCTTCCCCGTCGCCGACGGCAAGCGCACGACGGTGCCGGTGCCCTACGTGATGGGCCTGGCCAAGGGCGCCCCGCACAAAGACGACGCCATCGAGCTGATGACCTTCCTGCTCGCCCCCGACGCCCAGTCCAAGCTGGCCCCCGAGGCATTCGCCGTCTCGCCCCGCACCGACCTGACCGAACCCAGTGCTCCGGCCGAGGTGCTGGCAGGTGTCGAGGTGCTCCCGATCGACTGGGACGCGGTTCTGACCGACCTGGACGCCGATCTCGCGGCGTACCAGCAGGCCACCGGCAGCTGAATCCGGCCGCGCTGTAGAGGAGTTGACGATGTCCGACGGTGACCTCCGCACGACGTTCGCTACCGCCGCCCCGCTCGGGACGGCGACGACGGACGAACCGGCGATCGTGTTCGACCGGGTCGGGGTCAGATACGGCAGGGGCCGCAAGGCCGCCGTCGCGCTGGCCGATTTCACCCTGCGCGTCGCCGTCGGCGAGACCGTCGCGCTGCTCGGCCCGAGTGGATCGGGCAAGTCGACCGCGCTCAAGGCGCTGGCCGGATTCGTCCGGCCCACCGCGGGTGCGGTGCGGCTGGCTGGGCGTGAGGTCACCGATCTCTCGCCCGCCAAGCGCGGGATCGGTGTCGTCGTGCAGTCCTACGCGCTGTTCCCGCACATGAACGTGCACAGCAATGTGGCGTTCGGGCTGCGCTCGCACCGGGTGCCGCGCGCCGAGCTCGGCGCGCGGGTCACCGAGGCGCTGGAGATGGTCGGCATGGGCGGCTACGCCCAGCGGCTACCGCGCGAGTTGTCCGGTGGCCAGCAGCAGCGCGTGGCGATCGCCCGCGCGCTGGCCATCCGGCCCCGCGTCCTGCTGCTCGACGAGCCACTGGCCGCGCTCGACGCGCAACTGCGGCACTCGATGCTCGGTGAGCTGCAGCAGCTGCGAAAAGCCCTGCCCGACACCGCGATGCTGTATGTCACCCACGATCAGGCCGAAGCGCTGGCGCTGGCCGACCGCATCGCGGTGATGCGCGAGGCCCGGCTCGTCGACATCGACAGCGCCGAGAATCTCTGGCAACGGCCGCCCACCGACTTCACCGCCGCGTTCCTCGGCGGCGCGAATCTGGTGCCGTGCACGGTGAATCATGTCGCCGGGACCGCCGCGTCGGTGACCGCGGGCACCCACACCCTGCGGGCCGAGGCGCCCCGTCCCGGAGTCGGGGCCGCGGAGTGGGCGCCCGATGACGATGCGCTGCTGTGTATCCGGCCACACACTGTGACTGTCGGCGCGACGACCGACCGAGATGCCTTGTGCGCCACCGTGTCGACCGCGGTCTGGCGGGGCGCGTCGACCCGCCTCGAGCTGACGGTCGACGGTCTCCCCGGCGAGCTCGCCGCCGACGTACCCGGGCATTTCAGTGCCGGGGTCGGTGCGGTGGTCGGCGTGCGATTGCCCGACCCGGCCGGTGTGCTGATTCCCCGTGCTGTCGGGGCGAGTTCCGGCGGGGCCGAAGGTTCGAGCACGGAGAGTGCGTCGTGAGTGCGAGGGCGTTGTCGCGCGAATCGGCCCGCGGTGGGCAGCGTCGGCTCGCGGCGACGAGCCCGACGGCGCCCAGCGGTGTACGACCTGACGACGGCAGGGGGTCCCGGCGATGAGTGCGATTGTCATCGACCGCACCGACGGGGTGCCGCCGGTGAAAGCCCCCGCACCACGACGGCAATGGCTGCCGATTCTGTGGACCCTGCCGCCGGTACTCGTGGTGCTCGGCATCGCGGGTTACCCGATCGTGCGGGTGCTCACCGAGTCGACCCAGACCCCGACCGGGCGCGGCACCGAGGTGTGGACCTCGGTGCTCGGCTCGACCGCCTTCCGGGAGGCGCTGTGGCGCACGGTGTCCATCGCTGTCTGCTCGACGATGGGCTGTGTGGTACTCGGCACGTTCCTGGCCATCGTGCTCGCGTTCGTCCCGTTCCCCGGCTCGGGTCTGGTCGGGCGGCTCATCGACACGATTCTGACCTTGCCGTCGTTCCTGATCACCCTCGCCTTCACCTTCCTCTACGGCACGGCGGGCGCGGTGAACGCGCTGATCGCCGAATTGACCGGCGCCACCACACCGGTCATCGACTTTCTCACCACCCCACTGGGGGTGATCCTGGCCGAGATCACCTTCTTCACTCCGTTCGTGGTGCGGCCCGTCCTGGCCGCGTTCGCGCAGATGCCCCGCGAACAACTCGATGTGGCAGCGAGTCTCGGCGCCTCACCGTGGCGGGTGTTGCGGCAGGTGGTGCTGCCCGAGGCCTGGCCCGCGCTCGCCGCCGGTGGCAGTCTCGTCCTGCTGCTGACGCTCAACGAGTTCGGCATCGTGCTGTTCACCGGTGCCAAGGGCGTGATCACCCTGCCCGCGCTCATCTACACCCGCGGCATCGTCACCTTCGACCTGCCCGGCGCCGCCGTGCTCGCCTCGGTGCAGGTGCTGCTCTCGCTCACCCTCTACCTCACCTACCGGTTCGTCTTCGGCCGGTTCACCCGCACCCGCCCGAAGGGGGATTGACTGTGCTCGTCTGGACACCGCGGGGAAAGGCACTGGTCCTCGGCGTTTTCGCGCTCGTGGTCACGGTGGTCTTCCTCGCCCCCCTCGCCACCGTGGTCGCCGCCGCGCTGGCGGGCAGCTGGACCGGCCCCCTGCCCTCGGACCTCGGCTTCGCCAATCTCGGCCACGCGCTCAGCGGCGAGCAGGCCGCCAGCCTGTCGGTGAGCCTGCAGACCGCCCTGCTGGCCGGGGCGCTCTCGCTGATCCTCGGCACCTGGGCGGCCTTGGCCGCCCGGGAAGCACCCGGCTGGCTGCGTCGAATCACCGACGCGGTGTTCACCTCCCGGTCGCCGTGCCCTCGGTGGCCATCGGCCTCGGCGTGCTCATCGCGTTCAACGAGCGCCCGATCCTGCTCGGCGGCACGAAATGGATCGTCATCCTCGCCCACGCCGTGCTGGTCCTGGCCTACGCCTTCAGCGCGGTCTCCGCCGCCCTCGACCGCCTCGACCCCGCCTACCGGCAAGCCGCCGAATCCCTCGGCGCCGGCCCCGTCCGCGTGCTCTGCCAGATCACCCTGCCCCTGCTCCTGCCCGCGATGGGCGCCGCCGCCGGTCTGGCCGTCGCCCTGTCCATGGGCGAACTCGGCGCGACGATCATGGTCTATCCCGCCACCTGGAAGACCCTGCCGGTCGGCATTTTCGCCCAGACCGACCGAGGGGAGGCCTTCGACGCCGCCGCGGGGACCACGGTGCTGGTCGCGGTGACCCTGATCGTGCTGGTGCTACTGGGGCGGCTCAACGGACGTGCCGCGCTGCGCTGACGAACTCGGCCAGGCTCGACCGAGCCCCGTGCCTACCGAATATCGTTGTCTGCCAGCAGATCTCGTCACACCACCGGATCCAGGTGTGCGATGAGTCGACGGGCATCGCGGCCCACGCCGCGCAGGGATGCCGAGGACAGGGTGCGTTGCCATTCCAGGCCGAGGTATCCCAGGCCAGGGTGCGTGGTCGAGACCCCCTTGCGGTGCAGGGGTCTGCCGGTGTCGTCGAGGGCGCCGAGGCTGTGGAGGTAGGTCAGGTCGGGACGGTACCCGGTGGCGAGAATGATCGTGTCGACCGTGCTGCGGGTCGCGTCCGGCCATACCGCCGCGTCGGCCTCGAGCCGGGTGAACATCGCCCGCGCCACCGGCCGTTGCGCGGTGAGCGCGGCCCGGTACCGGCCGGTGTCGACGGTCGGCACCGTGGGCGGTTCGCGGATCAGGTGGCCGATCGGCAGTGCGTCCAGGCCGCTGATGGTGAACCAGAAATGAACGTCGCGGCCGAATGGGCGTTGGGGTACGAATGTGACCGGGGTGCGACTGGCCACTGTGACCGATGCGGTTTCGGCGAGTTCGGTCGCGATCTGGACCGCGGAGTTTCCTGCGCCGACCACGATCACCCGCTGACCGGCGAACGCGGAGGGTGAGCGATACCTGCTGGCGTGCACTATGTCTCCGGTGAAGTCGGTCTGGCCGGGTAGCGACGGAATGTTCGGCGTGCCGAATCCGCCGGTCGCGGCGACCAACCGTGGCGCGGTGTAGACCTTTCCGGTCGCGGTGTGGGCGGTGAACAGTTGCCCGTCGTAGTCGACGTCGGTGACGCGTTGCGATGTCTGGATGTCGGTGTCGAGGGTCGCGGCGTACCGGCGAAGGTAGTCGACCACTTCGTCACGATGCGGGTAGTGGTCGGGATCTCCGGGGAACCGAAGACCGGGCAGGGCGCTGTATCGCGCGGGTGAGAACAGCGTCAGGCTGTCGTAGTAGTGGGGCCAGGAGCCCACCGGCTCGGACCCGGATTCCACGACAACGGCGCTCAGGCCGCGCCTGCGCAGGTGGTGTGCGGCTGCCAGGCCGGATTGACCTGCGCCGACGATGACGGCGTCATGACTCGAATGCACGAGGATCTCCTCTACGGGACGCGGAGTTTCGATGAACGGGGCATGCTCGCGGTGGCCGCAAGCGCCGCCAGTGCCGCGATGGCGGCGAGGACGAAGTAGGCGCGGGCGTAGCTGCCGGTCCAGGTCATCAGCACGGTTCCGGCCCATGGCGCCAGCGCCATCACGATGACCACGGGGGCCGACAGGAGTCCGTTGAGGCGGCCGTAGTGGGTGGCGCCCCAGCGGTCGGTGACAGCGGTCGCCTTGACGAGGGTCATGATGCCTCGGACGACTCCGGCGCCGATCGAGATCGCGATGAGCGCGAAGACCGCCGTCGCCCAGCCTGTCAGCGCTGTCGCGACAGCGGTCAAGGCGAAGGTTCCGACAATGCGGCCGCGGGCGGTGGTTCGGGTCATCAGCGGGAGGTAGCCGATCCGGCCGAGGACCTGTCCGGCGCCGCCCAACCCGAGAGTGAGTGCGGCCAGCGAGGGGGAGAAACCGCGTTCGATCAGCAGTGGTACCAGATTGAAGATCGCGGCGAAGGCAGCGAACGCGCCCAGGCTCGAGGCGAGCACGAGCATCAAGAACGCGCGACTGCGCGACACCGCGCTGTGATCGTCGTCGGCGGGGGACGCGGCGATCGGCGGATTCGGCCACGGGCCGGACAATCCGAACAGGTGCGCCGGGATCGTCACGACCGCCAGCACCACGGTGAGCGTGAGATAGGTGGCGCGCCAGTCGGTGTGCTGGACCAGCGCGGCGGTGAGTGGGGCGAACACGGTGCTGGCGAATCCGCCCGAGAGGGTGAGGATCATCAGCGCCTTGACGTGGTCGGTACCGAACCAGCGGGTGAGTGCCGCGAACGCCGGTGGATACAGCACCGCGCCCATCGCCACACCCGCGGCCACCCAACCTGCGAAGAACACTGCCGGGTTGGGCGCGAGCGCGACCGCCACCAGCGCGGGCACCGCCAGCACCGAGCCCGCTGTCATGACTGACCGTGGACCGACGCGGTCGATGACACGACCGATCGGGATACCGGTGAGCGCGGCGGCCAGTTGGCTGAGCGAGAACGCGGCGGTGATCATCGGCAGCGACCATCCGGTGTCGGCCGAGATCGACACCGAGAGAACGGGAAAGGCGTAGTACAGAATTCCCCAGCTGGTGATCTCGGTCAGGCACAGCGTGATCAGTACCCGCCGGCGCAGGCCGGGCTCGGTGGACCCGGCCTGCGCCACGAGGGTGGCGGTCGACACTTCTCAGCGGCCGACCGCGGGCGCCGTCAAGGTCAGCACTTCGGGTGCTGGACCGCAACAACCACCTGAGCTCTCGCTGTCCGGATCATCGAAAACGCCCGCGCCACCACATACTCCGGTCTCGGGCAAGGTGAGTTCGACGCGAGCGGCGGACTCGTGGTCGCCGACGAGTTCGGCGGCGATGGAACGAACCTGTTCGTAGCCGGTCATCGCCAGGAACGTCGGCGCGCGGCCATAGCTCTTCATGCCGACGAGGTAGACGCCGGGTTCGGGGTGGGTCAACTCGGCGACACCGTGCGGGTAGACAGTGCCACACGAGTGCACATTCGGGTCGATCAGCGGGGCCAAGCGGACCGGGGCCTGCAGGACCGGGTCCAGTTCCAGCCGCACCTCCGACAACCATCCGAGCTCGGGCCGGAATCCGGTGAGAGCCACCACGTTGTCGACATCGTCGATGCGTCGCCCGTCGTCGGCCACGAGGGTGACGCGCCCGCTGGCGCCCGATTCGATTGCGGCGGTGCGGAATCCCGTCACCACCTCCAGGAGCCCGTCGTCGACGACCTGCTTGGCGCGCAGTCCGAGCGCGCCGCGCGCGGGCAGTTCATCGGCGTCGCCGCCACCGAAGGTCGAATCGGCGGATCCTCGCCGCAGGACCCAGGTCAGTCGGGCGCCCGGCTGCCGCTGGGCCAACTGGGCCAGGGCCACGATCGCGCCGAGGGCGGAGTGGCCGCCACCCGCGATCACCGTGTGCGCTGCGCCGAATCGCGCTGCCTGCTCAGCGGAGTCGACATCGGGTACCCGATAGGTCACTGCGGCACAGCCGCGTTCACCGAGTGCGGGGAGTCCTTCTCCACCCAACGGATTCGGCCCGCCCCAGGTGCCTGAGGCATCGATCACCGCGCGCGCCAGGATCCGATCCTCGCTACCGTCGGTACGTTGCACGTGCACCGACAGCGGTTCGCTGTCGCGTCCGGCGTCGACCAGGCGGTCACGCCCTCGGCGGGCGAGTCCGACGACCTCGGTGTCGTAGCGCACGGAATCGCCCAGCGCGGCGGCCAGCGGGGTCAGGTAGTCGCGCACCCAGTCCTGTCCGGTCGGGTAGCCGTCATCCGCGGGGGCGGTCCACCCGGTTCTGTCGAGCACGCGGCGCGCGGCGGGGGCGATCAGTTCGGCCCACCGTGAGAACAACCGCACGTGATTCCACTCCGCGACCGCGGCGCCCGCCCGGGGGCCACGTTCGAACACCAGGACATCCACGCCGCGCTCGCGCAGTTCAGCGGCGGCGGCCAGTCCCACGGGACCGGCTCCTACGACAACGACGGGCAATTCGGTCATTGCACAGCTCCATTCATCGACGTGCATCGATCTAATGGAGATGAATCTATCGACAGTCGTCGATGAATGCAACCATTGATTGTCGTCGATACAATGGCGCTCATGACGTCCCTGGATATGCCCGTGGTTCGCGACGCGACCGCTGCGCGCGTCGACGCCCTGGCCGTCGGTGACGCCACGACCTACGCCGAATGGTTCGCCTGCCTGGCCGACCCGACTCGCATCCAGCTGCTGCACCTGGTGGCCACCCGTCCGGGCGGGATCACGGTGCGCGAACTGACCTCCGCGCTCGAGATCGCGCAGCCGACGGTGTCGCACCACGTCCGCAAGCTCGCCGAAGTCGGGTTCGTGACCACCCACAAGCGCGGGACCTCCACGGTCGTCGCGATCAACCCGTCCTGCTGTACCGGCCTTCCGCATGCTGCCGACGCGGTCATGGGCGTGCTCGCGCCCCGGCCCTGCTGTCCGACCGACCTCCCCGTCGATGTCACTGTGCGGGCGATGCGCGACGACGACTGGGACGCGGTCCTGCGGATCTACGGCGAGGGCATCGCCACCGGCTCGGCGACCTTCGATACCGAGGTTCCCGGTCGGGCGACCCTGGGCGCGCAATGGTTGCCTGATCATCGCTGGGTCGCCGAGATCGGCGGCGTTGTGGTCGGCTGGGCGACGCTGAGTTCGGTTTCCGGCCGTGACTGCTACGCCGGTGTCGTCGAGAACTCTGTCTATGTCGGTGACGGCATGCGTGGGCGAGGCGTGGGGAAGTCGCTGCTGCGAACCCAGGTCGTGGCCGCCGATGAGGCGGGCCTGTGGACGCTGCAGTGCGCGATCTTCCCGGAGAATCGCCCCAGCATCGCCCTGCACCACTCGGCGGGGTTTCGGACCGTGGGAGTCCGCGAGCGCATCGCGCGGCTGGACGGCGTCTGGCGTGACACCGTCTTGCTCGAACGACGCGGCGCGAATTCCTGACGCTGCCGGGGCGGCGGTGGGGGCGTGGCCGTATATCGTGACGCCGCACGATCGTGGTTCCCGGCCGTTCACCGTACGTTTGCTTGCGCATTGATTCGACATACGTCAATATCGAGGAATGTCGAAGTCGGAGCTGAACCTGACACCGGTCGCGGCCTGCGCCGCCGACCCGGTCGTCCGTGACCCGCTGACCCCCACGGAAGCCGTGGAACTCGCCGCCGTGTTCAAGGCGCTGGCGGATCCGGTGCGCCTGCGACTGTTCTCGCTGGTCGCGAGCCGAGCCGGTGGGGAAGCGTGCGTGTGCGACATCTCCGACGGTGTCGAGGTCAGCCAGCCGACCATCTCGCACCACCTCAAAGTGCTGCGCGAAGCAGGCCTGCTCACCAGCGAGCGCCGCGCATCGTGGGTGTACTACCGCGTCGTGCCCGAAGCATTCGCCCGCGTGTCCAGTGCGCTGATCACCGAGAGCGTGCACGCATGAGCGCGACCACCACGACCGAGCACCCGCCCGTCGTCGGCAAACTGTCGACCCTCGACCGCTTCCTCCCGGTATGGATCGGCGTGGCGATGCTGGCCGGAATCCTGTTGGGGCGCATGATCCCCGGCCTCGGTGACGCCCTCGGCACGATCGAGCTCGACGGCATCTCCCTGCCGATCGCGCTCGGTCTGTTGATCATGATGTACCCGGTGCTGGCCAAGGTCCGCTACGACCGCCTCGACTCCGTCACCGGCGACCGCAAGCTCCTGATCGGTTCGCTGGTCCTGAACTGGGTGCTCGGCCCGGCGCTGATGTTCGCGCTGGCCTGGATCTTCCTGCCCGACCTGCCCGAGTACCGCACCGGTCTGATCATCGTCGGTCTGGCGCGCTGCATCGCGATGGTCATCATCTGGAACGACCTGGCCTGCGGTGACCGCGACGCCGCCGCAGTGCTGGTCGCGCTGAACTCGGTATTCCAGGTGTTCATGTTCGCCGTGCTCGGCTGGTTCTACCTCTCGGTACTGCCCGGCTGGCTGGGCCTGGAACAGACCACGATCGATGTCTCTCCCTGGCAGATCGCGAAATCGGTCCTGATCTTCTTGGGCATCCCGCTGCTGGCCGGTTACCTCACCCGCCGCTTCGGCGAACGCGCCAAAGGTCGCCAGTGGTACGAGGAGAAATTCCTTCCCATCATCGGCCCGTGGGCGCTGTATGGGCTGTTGTTCACGATCGTGGTCCTGTTCGCCCTGCAAGGTGACCAGATCACCTCCCACCCCCTCGACGTCGCCCGGATCGCCCTACCGCTGCTGGTGTACTTCGCCGTCATGTGGGGCGGTGGCTACGCCCTCGGCGCTGTCATGGGCCTGGGCTACGCGCGGACCACGACGCTGGCGTTCACGGCAGCGGGCAACAACTTCGAGCTCGCGATCGCTGTCGCGATCGCCACCTACGGTGCGACCTCCGGTGAAGCCTTGGCGGGTGTCGTCGGTCCGCTGATCGAGGTTCCGGTGCTGGTCGGCTTGGTGTACGTATCACTCGCGCTGCGCAAACGTTTCCACAGTGCCGTCGTTTCGGCACCGAGCCCGGCTGTCACGACCGCGGAGGACGCCCGGTGAGCGACAAGCCCTCGGTGCTGTTCGTCTGCGTGAAGAACGGCGGAAAGTCGCAGATGGCCGCCGGACTGATGCGCCATCTCGCCGGTGACCGAGTCCAGGTGCACTCCGCGGGTACCCGCCCCGGCACCGCGTTGAACGAGCTGTCGGTGGCCTCGCTCGACGAACTGGGCATCGACCTCGCTGACGAAAAGCCCAAACCCATCGATCCCGACCTGCTCCCCACCATCGACGTGGTGGTCACCCTGGGGCGCGAAGCTCGGGTCGAACCCGTCCCCGGTGTCCGAATCATCAACTGGGACACCGACGAACCCTCCGAACGCGGAATCGACGGCATCGAACGCATGCGCCTGGTACGCGACGACATCCACGATCACGTGCGACACCTGCTGACCGAAC
The DNA here is from genome assembly GCF_001886715.1 of Nocardia mangyaensis. Classification (NCBI taxonomy): domain Bacteria; kingdom Bacillati; phylum Actinomycetota; class Actinomycetes; order Mycobacteriales; family Nocardiaceae; genus Nocardia; species Nocardia mangyaensis. The sequence goes on along the minus strand of NZ_CP018082.1, from coordinate 4,765,944 downwards.
TCACCACCTCAGAACCATCGGACCCGACAAAGGGACATCGTCAATGACCGACAGCCCGGTAGACCACGCACACGCTGTGCGCAGCACCCTCACCCTCGATCAGAAGCACGCTCTCAAGACTGCCGCGACCCGGCTACAACGCGAGTTCGAGACGGCGTTCGGCGTCGAGACGATCGAACGGTTCCTGTATTCCTCTTATGACCAGTTCGCCGGTCGCGCCACCGTGGTGAACTACCTGCCGCTGCTGGCCGAACGGTTCGCCCGCCAGCGCCTGGTCGCCTTGGCCCGCGTCGAAGGCAAAGCCAACACCGGCAAACCGACCGTGCTGTTCCTGTGCACCCACAACGCCGGGCGCTCGCAGATGGCGCTCGGCTACTTCACTCACCTGGCCGGTGACAACGCGGTGGCCTGGTCGGGTGGTTCCGAACCCGGCGACGAGATCAACCCCGCCGCGGTCGCCGCGATGGCCGAGGTCGGCATCGACATCACCGGGGAATTCCCCAAGCCATGGACCGAAGAGATCCTCCAAGCCGCCGACGTCATCATCACCATGGGCTGCGGTGACGCCTGCCCGCTGTACCCGGGCCACCGCTACGAGGAATGGCAACTCGACGACCCCGCCGGCCACGATGTTGCCGCTGTGCGCCCGATCCGCGACGACATCGAAACCCGGGTCCGGCACCTGCTCGCCGAACTCGACATCCCCACCAGCTGACCCACCACCGAAAGGCCTTGCCTCCCATGACGACCAAGCCCAGCGTGCTCTTCGTCTGTGTCCACAACGCCGGACGCTCCCAGATGGCCCAAGGCTTCCTGACCCACCTCGCGGGCGAGGACATCGAGGTCCGCTCCGCGGGCAGCGCACCCGGCAATGCCCTGAATCCGGCCGCGGTCGAGGCGATGGCCGAACTCGGCATCGACATCACCGCCCAGTCACCCAAGATCCTCACCACCGACGCCGTGGAGACCTCCTCGGTGGTGATCACCATGGGATGCGGCGACGCCTGCCCGTACTTCCCCGGCGTGGACTACCGCGACTGGAAGCTCGAAGACCCGGCGGGCAAAGGCGTGGAATCGGTGCGCCCGATCCGCGACGAGATCAGAAAGCGCATCGAGGAACTGATCGCCGAACTACTCCCCGCCCGCACCTGACAACCCGCCCCAACTCGAGAAAGCGACATGTTGATGAGCAAGATCGAAGTCTACGAGCCCGCGCTGTGCTGCAACACCGGTGTGTGCGGACCCGACGTCGACCAAGCCCTGGTGAGTTTCTCCGCCGATCTGGACTGGCTGCGCGGCCAGGGCGGTGACATCACCCGGTTCAACATGGCCTCGGAACCCCTCGCTTTCGCGGGCAACGACACCGTCCGTAGCTTTCTCGAAGTCGCAGGCTCACAAGGGCTTCCGCTGATCCTGGTCGACGGGGTCACCACACTGACCGGTCGCTATCCGACCCGCGACGAGATCACCCTGTGGTCGCGCACCCCTGCGGTGAGCCCGGCGGCGAAGAGCATGACGTTGCTCGACACCGGCAAAGACAGCTGCAGCGGACCCGGCTGCTGCTGATCACCGTGGACACTCCCGCCTTCCTGACCGATGCCCCGCGCTGTGTGTTCTTCACCGGAAAGGGTGGAGTCGGCAAGACCTCGGTCGCCTGCGCATCGGCGATCGCGCTCGCGCGTGGCGGTGCCAGGGTGCTGCTGGTCAGCACCGATCCGGCCTCCAACATCGGCCATGTCTTCGACACGACCATCGGCGCGTCGGTCACCGCGATTCCCGCGGTGACCGGCCTGTCGGCACTCGAGATCGACCCGCACCAGGTGGCCGCCGCCTACCGCGAACGGATCATCGGACCGGTACGCGGGCTGCTGCCCGCCGCCGAGATCGACACGATCACCGAGCAGCTGTCCGGCTCGTGCACCACCGAGATCGCCTCGTTCAACGAGTTCACCGCGCTGCTCGACCCGGCGGCCACCCACCTGGCGGAGTTCGACCACATCGTCTTCGACACCGCGCCCACCGGCCACACGATCCGGTTGCTGCAACTGCCGGGAGCGTGGACCGAGTATTTGCAGGGCAGCGGCGACGCCTCCTGTCTGGGGCCGCTGTCCGGACTGGACGCGCAACGGGAAACCTATGCGGCGGCGGTGCGCACCTTGACCGACCCCAAGCTCACCCGCCTGGTCCTGGTGGCTCGCGCTCAGGACGCGGCGCTGCGCGAGGTGGCCAGAACCTACGACGAGCTCGCCGACATCGGTGTCACAGCCGGGCACCTGATCATCAATGCCGTGCTGTCACAGTCGGATACAGACGCGCTCGCGGTGGCGATCACCCGCCGCGAGAATGCTGCGATCGCGTCGATGCCCAGGTCGCTGGCCGAGTTGCCGTGCGACCGGATCCCGCTCAAGTCTGTCGAGATGGTCGGGGTGACGGCCCTGAGCGCGCTATTCGACTCCAGCACAACACTTTCCGAGGTATCCGACGCGGGTGACGCGCACATCGAACCAGCCCCCTTGTCGGCTCTGATCGATGAGCTGGCTCTCGACGGCCACGGTCTGATCATGTGCATGGGCAAAGGCGGCGTCGGCAAAACCACCATCGCCGCCGCGATCGCGACCGCCTTGGCCACCCGCGGCCACGAGGTACATCTGAGCACCACCGATCCCGCCGCGCACCTGGCCGACACCCTCGGCGAAGGCCCCGCCACCATGCGGCTCTCGCGCATCGACCCCGTCGAGGCGACCGAGCAGTACCGGCAGCGGATCCTGCGCTCCCGCGGCGCCGACCTCGACGCGCAGGGGCGGGCCGCCCTCGCGGAAGACCTCCGCTCGCCCTGCACCGAGGAAGTCGCGGTGTTCCAAGCGTTTTCACGCCTGGTCCACGAATCCCGACGCCGTTTCGTCGTCGTCGACACCGCCCCGACCGGGCACACCCTGCTGCTGCTCGACGCCACCGGTGCCTACCACCGCGAGATCAGCCGCAACCTCGGCGCCGACGGCGGTTTCACCACCCCGCTCATGCGGCTTCAGGACCCCGCGCACACCAAGATCCTCATCGTCACCGCACCGGAGTCGACGCCGATCGTCGAATCCGTCGAACTCTGCGCGGACCTGGAACGTGCCGCCATCACCCCGTGGGCCTGGGTCCTCAACAACTCCCTCGCCGCAGCGCACCCCACCAACGCGTTGCTGCGCGCCCGTGCGGCGACCGAAGTGGCCCATATCGAGGCTGTGGCATCGCGATACAGCAGCCGATACGCGATCGTTGCGATGGCGAGTACCGAGCCGACCGGCGCGGATCGACTGGCGCTGCTGTCCGGCGAGGTCGCCGTGTCGCCAGCCGATTGACCGCTGGGGCGCACCATCCCGCTGTCCGGAGCCGGACAGCGGGGGCCACGCCGAACCGAACTACGCCTGGATGACCTCGATGCCCACCAGCGCGTTGAGGGAATCGCAACTGGCCCAGGACTGGCCCTGGCCGTACTGCGCGGGGCCATACTTCCAGTAGACGAACGGGACAGGCCAGGCGACGCAGGTGAGCTTCACCTGGTGCCAGGTCGGCCGCTCGCAGGTGGACATCCCACCGGTGTTGAAGATGTTGTACACGTGACAGTTGGCCTCCCACACCGGTACGTCGGCCTGGGCTACGCCGCCGCCGGCGATCACGGCGGAAGCGGTGGCGGCGGCAACAGCGGCGCTGGCGGCGAGTCTCTTCGCAGAAAGCATGTCGAACCTCCTGAATCGGTGTTGTCTGAAAGATCGCCAGGAGATCGAGAATGTTACTCAGGCCACTCGTGGCGGCGGATTCACATCCGCCTGGACAGGGCTCTGAACAGGCTGTTCATTCGATCTATGTGCTGTCCTGTGGTGCCGTTGGGAGGTTCGAACAGCGATTTGCCATCGAGCATTTCGGCTCCCACGGTCAGGCTCGGTCGCCTCGGATACTGGCGTGCAGGTGCATGTCGAGGTTGGCGCGCGAGCGCGGCGCGTCGGTGGACGGCTTAGGCTGGGCGCGTGTCGGTGCTGCCTCTGATCTTCACCGCGGGCTGGGCCAGCGGGATCAACGCGTATGCGGTGGTGTTCCTGCTCGGGGTGTTCGGACGGATCGGGTGGGCCGATGATGTGCCCGCCGGTCTCGAACGCACCGATGTGCTGGTCGCGGCGGGGGTGCTGTTCCTCATCGAGGCGGTCGCCGACAAGATCCCCTATCTGGACTCGTTCTGGGATGCGATGCACACGGTGGTCCGGCCCGCCTCGGGTGCGGTGGTGTCGGCATTGATCGCGGGGCAGGACGATTCGCTGCCGACCTTGTTCGCCGCGGCGGTCGGCGGCACCACAGCGCTGCTCAGCCATGTCGTCAAGGCGGGCACCAGGATGGCGGTCAACACCTCGCCGGAGCCGGTCACCAACATCGCGCTGAGCACGGTGGAGGACCTCGGTGTCGCCGGCGTCATCACCCTGGCCGTGTTCTTCCCGATCTTGGCGGCCGTGATCGCCGCGATCGCGTTGGCGATCGGACTGTGGGTGGTCTACCTGTGTGCCAACAGAATTCGCCGCTACCGCCGCCGGAGAAGTGAGCGCCGCGCCGCCCACCGTGCCGGCCGAGACCCGGCACTGGAATAGGCCGCGCGAACCCGAGGTTCGGTCGCGCCCTCGCACGGCGAAAGATCAGCCGTGCGAGGCGCCATCACCCATCACCTCACCTGCGGGGCCACCTTCGTACCCAGCAGGTCGATGCTGTGCAGCACCTGTTCCGGCGGCAGCGTGCCGACGCTGGTGTGCAGCATGAAGCGGTCGAGCCCGAGATCGTCGCGCACCTCGGCGATCTTGCCCGCTACGTGGTCGGGCGTGCCGACGAACAGCGAACCCCCCGGCGAGCGCAGGGCGTCGAACTGCGCGTGGGTCATCGGACCCCAGCCGCGTTCGCGCCCGATGACCGACATGGCCAGCGCGTAGGGCGCGAAGAAATCGGCCACGGCCTGCTCGTCGGAATCGGCAACATACCCGTGCGCGTGCACTGCCACCGGCTGCTTGTCGTGACCGCCCTCGGCCAGCGCGCGGTGATACAGCTCGACCAGCGGCTTGAACCGGGCGGGCTGGCCGCCGATGATCGCGATGGCCAACGGCAGGCCGAGCAGGCCCGCGCGGATCACCGATTCCGGGCTCCCGCCGACCGCGATCCACACCGGCAACGGCCGGTCGTCGGTGCGCGGATAGACTGTGACATCGCGCAGCGGTGCACGGAACCGGCCCGACCAGGTCACCGGATCATCGCCGCGCAAGTGCAGCAGCAGGGCCAGCTTCTCCTCGAACAGCGCGTCGTAGTCGGCCAGGTCGTAGCCGAACAGCGGGAACGACTCGGTGAACGACCCGCGACCGGCCATCAGCTCGGCGCGACCGTTCGACAGCCCGTCCAGCGTGGCGAAGTCCTGAAAGACCCGAACTGGATCGTCGGAGCTGAGCACGGTGACCGCGCTGGTCAACTGGATGCGTTCGGTCCGGGCCGCGGCGGCGGCCAAGACGACAGCGGGGGAGGACGCGGCGAAATCCTCGCGATGGTGTTCGCCGACGCCGTAGACGTCCAATCCCGCCGCCTCGGTCGCGACGGCCTCGGCGACCACCTGGCGCAGGCGTTGGGCGGCGGTCGGCGCGGGCCGATCGCCGGTCGGGTACAGCTCGGCGAAGGTGGTCAGCCCCAGTTCCATGTGAACCTCGTTTCTGGGAGTCGGTCTACTCCACCGCATAAACGGACCGTGGTCCGAAATGATTCCCCGTGTCATTGTGGCTGGTAGCAGACTATCTACGACGAAACTATGATGGACCGCATGACGGCCCCGGCGAACGCTCGTACCGCACCCGACCTGTCCTATCTGCTCGACCGCACCAGTCACGTCCTGCGTACGCGGATGGCGTCCGCGCTCGGGGAGATCGGGCTGACGGCTCGCATGCACTGCGTGCTGGTGCACGCGCTCGAAGGCGAGCGCACCCAGGCTCAGCTCGCCGACCTCGGCGACATGGACAAGACGACGATGGTCGTCACTGTCGACGCGCTGGAGAAGGCCGGCCTGGCCGAGCGCAAGCCGTCGAGTGCCGACCGGCGGGCTCGCATCATCTCGGTGACGCCCGCGGGTGCTGAATTGGCAGCGCGCAGTGTCGAGATCGCCGACGGAGTCCACGAGGCGGTCCTCGGCTCGCTGCCGAAAGGGGACCGGGACGTGCTGCTGCGCGCGCTGAATCGCCTGGTGGAGGGAGAGTTGTCGACCGCGGTGGAAGCGACCTGTGCGCGCCGCGCTCGGCAATAGTCCGTAACGGATTGTCTGCTACGAAACTATCTAGTACGGTCCTTTTATGACCAAATCTCAGCGCGTCGCGCTCGCTGTGCTCTCGGCCGCGATGCTGATGACCATCCTCGACGGCAGCATCGTCACCGTCGCCATGCCCGCGATCCAGGACGATCTCGGCTTCTCGCCCGCCGGTCTGAGCTGGACCGTGAACGCCTATCTGATCGCTTTCGGCGGTCTGCTCCTGCTGGCCGGGCGCCTCGGTGACCTGATCGGTCGCAAGACGATGTTCCTCACCGGCACCGGCGTTTTCACCGTGGCCTCGCTGCTGGCCGGTGCGGCCACGAGCCCTGAGATGCTCGTCGGTGCCCGCTTCCTCCAGGGTGTCGGCAGCGCGATCTCCGCCTCGGTGGTGCTCGGCATCCTGGTGACGATCTTCACCGGAGCGCGCGAACGAGCCACGGCCATCGGCGTTTTCAGCTTCACCGGCGCCGCGGGCGCCTCCATCGGTCAGGTCCTGGGCGGTGTGCTCACCGACGCACTGAACTGGCACTGGATTTTCCTGATCAATGTGCCGATCGGGGTACTGACCATCGCGGTCGCGCTCGCGGCACTGCCCGCCGACCGCGGACTCGGGCTGGCCGCCGGTGCCGATGTGTTCGGGGCGATCCTGGTGACCGCCGGGCTGATGCTCGGCATCTACACCGTCGTCGAGGTCGAAACATACGGCTGGGTCTCGACGCGCACGCTGGGCCTCGGCGCACTGGCCACCGCCCTGCTCGCCGCCTTCGCCGCGCGTCAGGCGACTGCCCGCACGCCGCTGCTGCCGCTGCGGATCTTCCGCTCCCGCAACGTCTCCGGCGCCAATGTCGTGCAGATGCTCGCGCTGGCCGCCATGTTCGCCTTCCAGATCATCGTCGCGCTCTACCTGCAGAAGGTGCTCGGCTACAACGCACTGCAGACCGGCCTTGCCATGCTGCCCGCCGCGCTGGCCATCGGCACGGTCTCGCTGTTCGCCTCCGCGCGATTGGTCACCCGCTTCGGCGAACGGGCCGTGCTCCTCTCCGGTCTGGTGCTGCTGCTGATCGGGATGTCGTGGCTGATGCGGTTGCCCACCGAAGCCGTCTATGTCACCGACCTGCTGCCGATGATGGTGCTGATCGCCGGTGGTGGTCTGGTGCTGCCGACGCTCACCGCCTTGGCGATGTCGGGTGCCGAGGCCGACGACGCTGGACTGGCATCGGGTCTGTTCAACACCACACAGCAGGTCGGCATGGCGATCGGTGTCGCGGTTCTGTCCACCCTCGCCGCCGCCCGCACGGGCGCCGAGCTCGCGGTCGGCGCGTCCGAGGCGGACGCGCTGACCAGCGGCTACCGGCTGGCGTTCACGGTGGCCGCCGGGCTCCTCGCGGCGGCGCTGGCCATCAGCGTCACGGTGCTGCGCAGACCCGGCGCACCCGCCGCGCCCGCGGCGGCAACCGACCAGGTCGCCGTGCGCTGAGCGGCGGCGACGGTATCGCATCCCGAGGTCGGCTGGAACAATGGGCGATATGACCTCGACCGAGGACCCCCAGGACAAACTGACCGTCACGCCGCCCAAGACGTGGGCGGCGGGCGTCCCCGGTGTCGTGCACGCGATCGAGTACTCGCTGTCGCAGACCACTCCGGCGCGCACCGCCTTGACCCTGCTGAACATCAATCAGACCAAGGGTTTCGACTGCCCTGGCTGCGCGTGGCCCGAGCCCAAGCACCGGCACCGCAACGAGTACTGCGAGAACGGCGCCAAACACATCAACGACGAGGCGACCACCCGCCGCGTCACCGCCGAGTTCTTCGCGACCCATCCGGTCGCCGAACTCGACACGATGTCGGACTACTGGCTCAACCAGCAGGGCAGGCTCACCGAGCCGATGGTGAAACGCCCCGGCGCCACCCACTACGAGCCGATCGGCTGGGACGGCGCCCTTGACCTGATCGCCACCCACCTGCGCGAACTCGACTCGCCTGATCAGGCCCTGTTCTACACCTCGGGGCGGGTGAGCAACGAGGCCGCGTTCCTGCTGCAAATGTTCGCCCGCGCCTACGGCACCAACAATCTGCCCGACTGTTCGAACATGTGCCACGAGTCGAGCGGGTCGGCGCTCATCGAGACCCTCGGTGTCGGCAAGGGCAGCGTGTCGCTGGAAGACATCTACGAGGCCGACCTGATCTTCGTCGTCGGCCAGAATCCCGGTACCAACCATCCGCGCATGCTCTCCGCGCTCGAGGAGACCAAGCGCAACGGCGGCAAGATCGTGGCGGTCAACCCGCTGCCCGAAGCCGGATTGATCCGGTTCAAGAACCCGCAGGTACCGCGCGGGGTGATCGGGCGCGGCACCGCCATCGCCGACTGGTTCCTGCAGATCCGTCCCGGTGGCGACCTCGCGCTGTTCCAGATGCTCAACCGGTTGCTGCTCGAATCCGAGGACGCGGCGCCGGGCAGCGTGCTCGACCACGACTTCATCGCCGCGCAGACCAGCGGTTTCGACGCGTTCGCCGCGCACGCCTGGCGGATCACCTGGGACGACGCGCTGCGGGCGACCGGGCTCACCCGCACCGAGATCGAGCAGGTGCGCAGGCAAGTGCTCGCCAGCAAGAAGATCATCGTGTGCTGGGCGATGGGGCTCACCCAGCACAAGCACGGGGTGCCGACCATTCGCGAGATCGTGAACTTCCTGCTGCTGCGCGGCAACATCGGTCGCCCCGGTGCCGGGGTGTGCCCGGTGCGCGGGCACAGCAATGTCCAGGGCGACCGCACCATGGGCATCTGGGAACGGATGCCGCAGTCGTTCCTGGACGCGCTCGGCACCGAGTTCGCGTTCACTCCGCCGAGCGAGCACGGGGTCGACTCGGTCGGCGCCATCCGCGCCATGCGCGACGGCAAGGCGAAGGTATTCGTCGGTGTCGCGGGCAATTTCGCGCGCGCCACGCCCGACAGCGAGGTCACCGAGGCCGCCCTGCGGCAGTGTTCGCTGACGGTGCAGATCTCCACCAAACTCAACCGCTCCCACACGGTGTGCGGGGAGACCGCGCTGATCCTGCCGACGCTGGGGCGCAGTGATCGCGACATCCAGGCCTCGGGTGAGCAGTTCGTCACCGTCGAGGACTCGATGAGCGAGGTCCACGCCTCGCGCGGACGGCTCGACCCGCCGCGCCCACCCTGCTGAGCGAGGTGGCGATCATCGCCGGGCTGGCCCGGCGCACGCTCGGCGACGGCGGGGCGATCCCGTGGGAGGAGTTCGTCGCCGACTACGGCACCATCCGCGAGCGGATCGCGCGTGTGGTGCCCGGCTTCGCGAACTTCAACGAACGCGTCAGCGAACCCGGTGGTCTGCGACTGGCCAACCCGGTCAACGAGGGGGTCTATCGCACTGCCAGCGGCAAAGCGCAGTTCACCTGTAACGACTTCACCGCGCTCGATGTGCCGCCGGGGCACCTGGTGCTGCAATCGCTGCGCTCGCACGACCAGTGGAACACCATCCCGTACGCGAACAATGATCGGTATCGCGGCATCCACAATGCCCGCCGGGTGGTGCTGGTCAACCTCGCCGACCTGATCGAACGCGGGATCGGCGACGGTGACGTGGTCGACATCGTCAGCGTCTGGCACGACGGCACCGAGCGGCGCGCGCGCGATTTCATCGCCGTCGCCTACCCGGCCAGTCGCGGGTCGGCGGCGGCCTACTATCCGGAGACCAATGTGCTGGTGCCGCTGGACAGCGTGGCCGACATCAGCAATACGCCGACGTCGAAGGGCATCGTGGTCCGGTTGGAGCCATCGCCCGACGGCGCCGAGTCGCTGAGCTAGCCGCTCTGGATACACTCTCCTCTATGTCCGTGCGCACCCGTCAGCCACTCGTTCCCGGCACCCAGTCGCCGATCCGGGACGTCCCGCGTTCCATCGAGCGCCCCGAATACGTGTGGAAGAAGACCGCCAACGAGGGCAACGAGCCCTGGGTGCAGACGGCCGAGACCATCGAGAAGATGCGGATCGCGGGCAAGATCGCCGCGCAGGCGCTCGACGAGGCGGGCAAGGCGGTCGCCCCCGGTGTCACCACCGACGAACTGGACCGCATCGCGCACGAGTACATGTGCGATCACGGCGCCTACCCCTCCACGCTGGGGTACAAGGGCTTCCCCAAGTCCTGCTGCACCTCGCTGAACGAGGTCATCTGCCACGGCATCCCCGACTCGACCGTGATCGAAGACGGTGACATCGTCAACATCGACGTCACCGCCTACATCCACGGCGTGCATGGCGACACCAACCGCACCTTCCTCGCCGGGAACGTCGACGAGGAGGTGCGCCTGCTGGTGGAGCGCACCGAGGAGGCGACCAATCGGGCGATCAAGGCGGTCAAGCCGGGCCGCGCGCTCAATGTCGTCGGCCGCGTCATCGAGGCCTACGCCAACCGCTTCGGCTACGGCGTCGTCCGCGACTTCACCGGCCACGGCGTCGGCCCCACCTTCCACAGCGGACTGGTCATCCTGCACTACGACCAGCCCTCCATCGAATCGGTCATCGAACCGGGCATGACCTTCACCATCGAGCCGATGATCAACCTCGGCGGCATCGACTACGACATCTGGGACGACGGCTGGACCGTGGTCACCAAGGACCGCAAATGGACCGCCCAGTTCGAGCACACACTCGTGGTCACCGAGGCAGGCGCGGAAATCCTGACCCTGCCGTGAGGCTTCCGCCGGGGACGGCGCTCACGGTGTCGGGTGGTCATCGAGACGGGGTGGGGGCGTCCGGATCGAGGGTCACGCTCGATCGGGCTGCGCGGTGAGCGAGGGTGATCTGCGCGGCGCTGTCTTGATCGCGGGTACCACCTCCGATGCGGGCAAAAGCGTGGTGGTGGCCGGGATCTGCCGGATGCTGGCACGGCGCGGGGTGCGGGTGGCGCCGTTCAAGGCGCAGAACATGTCGAACAACTCCGTCGTGACCCTCGACGGCGGGGAGATCGGGCGGGCGCAGGCGCTGCAGGCTCGGGCGTGTGGATTGGCGCCGAGCGTGCGGTTCAACCCGGTGTTGCTCAAGCCCGGCAGCGATCGGCGATCGCAGCTGGTGGTGCGCGGTCAGGCGATCGGAACCGTCGGGGCGCGGGACTACTTCACCCGTCGTCAGCAGTTGCGTGCGGTGGTGGCCGCCGAACTCGACTCGCTGCGTGCGGAATTCGATGTGGTGATCTGCGAAGGTGCGGGTTCACCCGCTGAAATCAACCTGCGCGCGACGGATCTGGCGAACATGGGGCTGGCGCGTGCCGCCGACCTCCCCGTGCTGGTCGTCGGTGACATCGATCGCGGCGGGGTGTTGGCTCACCTGTTCGGCACGGTCGCCGTCCTGGAACCCGCGGACCAGCAACTCATCTCGGGCTTCATCATCAACAAATTCCGGGGCGACGTCTCCCTGCTGCAACCGGGACTCGACCAGCTGACCACCCTGACCGGCCGCCCGACGCTGGGTGTGCTGCCTTTCGCCGAGGACCTGTGGCTCGATGCCGAGGACTCCCTCGGCACCGTCGCGGGCACCCCGGTCGGTCGCCCCGGCTCGCCACACGGCACCGAATGGCTCACCGTCGCCGCCATCCGCCTCCCACGCATCTCCAACTCCACCGACATCGAAGCCTTGGCCTGCGAACCCGGTGTGGCCGTGCGCTGGGCCGACGCCCCCGACCAACTCGCCACCGCCGACCTCGTCGTCCTGCCCGGCTCCAAAGCCACCGTCTCCGATCTGGAATGGTTGCGCGCCAAGGGAATCGACGGCGCACTACGGTCCCGTGCCGCCGACGGGCGACCCATCCTCGGTATCTGCGGGGGTTACCAGATGCTCGGCCATCGCATCATCGACGGAATCGAATACCTCGCGACTCCCGAACCCTGGGTGGCCAGCGGTCTCGGCCTGTTGGACCTCGACATCGAATTCGCCGACCCCAAGATCGCCCGCCAGGTCACCGGCAGCGCGGCCGGGATCCCCGTGCACGGCTACGAAATCCACCATGGTCGCGTCCGCCGCACCACCGACCCCGCCTGGCTCACCATCGACGCCGCTTCCGAAGGTAGTGCGCGCGAGGCGATCTGGGGCACACACGTCCACGGACTCCTCGAATCCGACGAGTTCCGCCGCGCTTGGCTCACCGAGGTCGCCGCCCGTGCCGGGCGCACCGGCTTCACCGTGGCACCCGACACCTCGGTCGCCGCCATCCGCACGGCACAACTCGACCTGCTCGCCGACCTCGTCGAACAGCACCTCGACCTCGCCGCGCTGGACCGACTGATCCGCGTCGGCGCACCCGATGATCTCCCCGTCATCCGCACCGGAACGATCGGGTCGGCTGGGCTGTAGCGCAGCCGGGGTGCTGGGTCGATCATGGTGCCGGCCGGGTGAGCAGTGTGATGACGGCGTTCACCTCTTGGTGGGTGGGAATCGGCAAGCTCGCGCGACCGTGGATGAAACCGATGCCGAGGTAGACCATGGCACCGGCCCGCAGCCTGGCCGTCTCGGCGTCGAATCCGAGTTCGGCCAGCGCCGCCCGGATGGTGTCGAAGATCTTTCGATCCAGTTCCTGGACAGCGTTCTGCACTTGCGGGCGGGTGCGGCTCCACTCGCGCACGGTGGCTTCGACCAGCCAGTTCCGATCGACGAGCATGGTGGCCATCGCTTCGATGCGCTGTTCGATCGGCATCGAATCGACGGCGGCGAGTTCCGCGATGACCTGGGCCTGGGTCGTGCTCCATCGATCGGCCATGGCTTCCTCGAGCCGGCCGATGTCGTCGAAATGCCAGTAGAAGCTGCCCTTGGTGACACCGAGTGCTTCGCAGAGCCGGGGAATGCGTACGGCGGCCGCGCCTTCCCTGGCGAGCAGGGCCAGTGCGCCGTCGACCCAATCGTCGTAGGACAGGCGTGGGCTGCGGCTCCGGCCCGACTGCTGGGCACCGGAACGCGCACCGCGCTGTTGCGCCTCGGCCTTCTTGGACCGCCGCGGCGCGGCGGGGCGCGCGGGTTCGGTGGTCATCGGGTCCGGGGGCTGTCGGTCATCTGCACACCTCGATCGTAGAAGGCGGGCCCGGCGTGACGTCGCCCGATCGGCTGCGCCGGGCGAGATCGCGATTTACTCGACCATCCCAGAAGTACGGGCTACGGTACCCCACCGTATGGAGGCGCGATCGGAGGCGCGGATGCCCGAATCCATTTCCATACTTTCGAGTACCGTTGTAGATACTTCAGCGTATGGTGAGGTCGTTGCCCTGGATCCGTGATCACGGGATTCGACTGGAAGGACCGCCCATGTCAGTGGATGTGCCGTCGGAACCCGCCGGAGCGCTGATTCCGCGGCAGGCCCGCTGCCCCAGCGCCTTCCGCTACTGGGAGGGCCGCGACAGGCCGGGCGTCCAGCGCTTCGAACGCCTCGTCACCGCGCTCACAGGTGCCGGACCGTTCCCCACCGACGAGCAGGCGAAAGCCTTGTGCGCGGACCTGTTCACCGGCGATCCGGTGGCCGAACGGTTCGTCGCCGAGGTGATGCACGGCGCGATCGGTGCGACCCGGGGCCGCGAGATGCTGGAGACCGCCCTCACCTCAGGCGTGGATGCCGTCGCGGACTCGCCGGCCGCCATGCGAGAGCTGTTCGCCGAGTTCGAGACCCAGCCCGACTGGCTGCGGCCGGAACTGGTGGAACAGGGCGCGGCCATCTGGCGACGCTGGGGCACCATGCTTTTCAGCTTCGCCGGTGCCGAGACCCTGGAGATGTACACCGAGGCCGCGGTCGCCACCCCGCTCTCGCTCGCCGGAGGTTACGCCGGGAACAGCGCGCTGCGGCGGTTTCTCGAGACCTGCCGGTTCTGGATCGATGTCTCGCAGCCGGGTGCGTTGCTGACGCCGGGATCGGCGGGCCGGGCCACCGCCATGAAGGTGCGGGTCATGCATGTCTCGGTGCGGGCGCGGGTCGCCGACCATCCGGAATGGGACACCGAGCGCTGGGGGCTGCCGATCAGCCAGACCTATCAGCTGCTGACCCTGCTGGGCGGCAGTATCACACCGGGAATGGGACTGTGGTTGCTCGGCTACCAGACCACGCCCTCGGAAATCCGTGCGCTGCTGCACTTCCAGCGATATCTGGGACATCTGCTCGGGGTCCGGGTGCGCTGGTACCCGGAGACGGTCGCCGATTCGCTGCGCGTGCTGGCGATGACGCTGATCTCGCGCTCCTACGATGCCGGACAGCACGGCGCGGAACTGATCGAGTCCTATCCGGCGGCCTTCGCCCCGCGCGCGGACCAGCGCGGGTGGGCTCGGGTGCGCGCGGCGTACAACTTCCGGATCAACGCGGTGTATTCGGCCATGTACATGGCGCCCGGCACCCGTCGGGGTTATCGGATGCCCGCGGCGTTCCCGTGGATTCTGCTTCCCATCGCGCGGTTTCCGCTCATCACCGCGATGGAGGTGACCCGCCGCGTGTGCCCACCGCTGGCCCGGCTGCACGAACGGGTCATGTGCCGCCATCGAGAGAACTGGTACCGCGCCCAAATGGCCGGTCGGGAAGCCCAATTCGAGGCCACCGGTGCGCTGCGGCGCTGACAGAGCGAGGACGAACAGCTGTGCCGAGTACCGCGATCACCGAGGTGTGGAACGGGCCGGGCCGCCGCGACGGCGACCTGACCACCGTGCTTCCACGCCACAACGGCCTGCACCCCTCGCCGAGCCGGGCGGCCTTCGAACACTGGTACTTCGACGCCCAGCTCGACAGCGGGCACGTGGTGGTCGGATTCCTGACCAAACGCCGCCCGGAGGACCTGCCCTGGGCTAGGCCGTGGGTGGAACTGATCGTGTACACCCCCGACGGTGGCCGCAGGCAGGCCGCCCAGCGTTATCCGCATGCGGCGACCAGCTTTTCGGCCGACACCTGCGACGTGCGGATCGGCGACAACCGCGCCTGGTCGGAGTATCCGGCAGCTGGGCTGCCCAGACATCACGTGCGGCTGGCGTGCGACGGAGTGGCCTTCGAATTGACCTTCGACAACGAGACGCCCAGCTGGATGCCGGGCAAGGGTGAGACCCGCTTCGGCGACGGCGAGACCTTCGGCTGGGTGGTCGGGGCACCACGCGCGCGCGTCCACGGCACCCTGGAGATCGACGGCGAGCAACTCGCGGTCACCGGACGCGGCTACGCCGACCACAATTGGGGCGTCGGCGACATGAAGCGGATCATCGACCGCTGGCACTGGGGCCGCCTCTACACCGACGAATACTCGCTGCTGTACGCGAATGTGCTGACCCAGCCGCAGCGCGGCGGGCACGCGATCGCCCCGCTCATGCTCGCCCGCGGTGCGGAGGTGGTCTTGTCGACCGGGGAGACCGTCCTCACCGAGGGGCCGAAGCGCTACGACTCGATCGCGGGCCGGGAGTTCCCGGAATGGATCGACCTGCGGGTGCCCGATCAGCTGGAATTGCGCCTGACCGTGGAATCGGTCATCCACGCCCACGATTTGCTCGACGATGTCCCGGTGGTTCGATCGCGGGTGCTCCGTCCGTTGCTGCACAAGGTGATCGGGCATCCGGCCTACTTCCGGTTCCGGTCGTCGTTCGAACTGACGATCCACCGCGACGGCGCCGTGGACCGGCAGTCCGGCACCACCCTGCACGAGCTCGTCGCGCTGCGCTGACCTGGCGCCTGCTCAGCGGGTGGTGTAGCCGCCGTTGGCGAAGATGGTCTGGCCGGTGACCCAGCCGCCCTCGGTGACGAGGAATTCCACCAGGGGAGCGATGTCCTCGATGCGGGTCAGGCGGCCGCCGAGAGCTTGGGACTTGTGGAACTCCACGCGGTCCGGGGTTTCCTGCGGATAGAAGAACGGGGTGTCCATGGGGCCGGGGGCGACGTTGTTGACCGTGATGCCGCGCTCGGCGAACTCCTTGGCGGCGGCCCGGGTGAAGTGCTCGACGGGACTCTTGGCGCCCGCGTAGGTGGAGTAGCCATCGGTGAAGGCGGCCAGCAGGGAGGTGACGATCGTGACCACGCGCCCGCCGTCGTTGAGTCGCTTGCCCGCTTCCTGGAGGAAGAAGTAGGCGGCCTTGGCATTGATGTCGAACATCGCGTCGTAGTCGGCCTCGGTGGTGTCGAGGATGGGCTTGCGCAGCACCTTGCCGACAGTGTTCACAGCGATGTCGACGCCGCCGAACTCCGCGACCGCGGTGTCGAACAGGCGAACCACATTGGCGGGCACGGTCAGGTCGGCCTGGAACTTCACCGCCCGCACGCCGGCGGCCCGCGCCGCGGCGACGGTCTTGTCGGCGTCGGCTTCGCTCGCGTCGCTGTTGTAGTGGACCAGTACGTTGGCGCCGTCCTCGGCGAGGGTGGTGCTGATCAGCCCGCCCAGATTCTTCGCTCCCGCGGCGACCACGGCGGAATTCCCGGTCAAGATGCCTGCCATCGATCTGTCCTCTCGTCGGTGTCGCTTGCTCCTACTCCTTCAACGCTAGGCAGCCGTGGAACAAATAGGAAACAGTACTTTCTGACCGTTTCACAAAAACTATTTGTGCATCGCTAGGGTGGTGGTCATGGATGGCCACCGGGTGCCGCGGGCGGACAGGCCGCTGGATCTGCATCGACTCCAGCAGTTCCTCGCCGTCGCCGAGAACGCCGGATTCACCAGTGCCGCAGCGCAATTACATCTCACCCAGCAGGCGCTGAGTACCGCCATCCGACAGCTGGAACGCCAACTCGGCGTGACCCTGTTCGACCGCACCGGCCGACGCCTGCGCCCGACGGCGGCGGGCGAGGTGCTGCGCGACGGTGCCCGTGCCCTGCTCGCGGCCGCGGCGACCCTGGCCGAGCAGACCTACGAGGCGGGCACCGAGTCGCCGCGACCGTTCGTCATCGGGCACACCCCGGCCATCACCGCCGAGGAGGTGTACCTGCTGCTGGCCTCGGTCCGGGCGCGACTGCCCACCGTCTCGGTGACCGCGCGACAGATGTTCCCCGACGCCCTGGTCCACGCGCTCTACGACGGACAGATCGACCTCGCCCTGCGCCGCGGCGTGGCGATGCCCGCCCACCTGGCCTCGGCGATCATCGCCTATGACCCGGTCCGCCTCGCCGTCGCCCGCACTCACCGCCTGGCGGATCGCGACATCGTGCGGATCGACGACCTGCGCACGGAGTCGGTCATGGTGTGGGCCCCGCCCGGCCACTCGTTCTACACCGACTTCCTGCTCAGCACCTGCCGTCGCGCCGGTTTCGAACCGCGCTTCGTCGTCAACCGTATCCAGGGGACACCCCCGGTCACCGCCGTCGCCGACAACGACTGCGTCGCGTTCGTGACCGCGCCCGCCGGCCCTGCGGTCGGCGGTCTGGTCCGCGTGGTCGAACTCGCCGACCCGCCACTGGCGCCCACCCAGGCGCTGTGGCTGCCACATACGGTCTCGCCGGTGCGCGACCTGCTCACCGTGCAGCAGCCCACAACCGACGCCGCCGAGTGACTCGGCGCTCGCCGCGCGATCCGATGTGCGGCCGATCTCCGCGGGCCGCCCGCGCCGCCCGTTGTGACAGGTCCGTCAATTCGGGCCGTCCGCGCTGGGAAACCGCAGGACACGGCTGAAAACCGACGGGCCGGACGGACCGGAACACGCTGCCGTGTTCCGCCGCGCCGTGTACCGTACACCGGCATGAAATCTCGGCAGATCACGGTCGGTGACCGGGCCTGGACAGTGCGGGTCGACGGTCCCTCATCGCGGCACAATGTGCTGCTGCTTCCCGATGCGGACGACCCTGCCGATGTCTTCGACCAGGTGTGCGCCCGACTGCACGAATCGGATCTGCAGACCGTCGTCGTGGAGTCCGTCGACGGACTCGACCCGGCGGCCGTCCACACCATCCTCGACGCACTCGAACTGCCCTACGTCAATGTGGCGGGGCGCGGCGCCGGTGGAGCGCTGGCCTGGCGGGTGTGCGCGGGGCGGTTCGGCAGGTTCATGAGCCTGGTCGTCGCCGACCACGGCCACCCCGCCGTCCCCGATGCCGAGGGCAATGCCCCCGATGCCGCCTGTCCGCCGCTGGAGCTGCCCGTCACCATGCTGGTCACCAAGAGCCTGCCTCGCGCGGTCGCCGATGCCTCCGGTCGCTACGTGTACGGCGAGTTCCGGGTGGTGCCGCTCGAGGTCGACAACATCGCCACCGAAGCGGGCCACGAGCTGGCCACCGAGATCGTGCTCCGCACCAGCTTGTGGTGACTGTGTCCACGGCGGCTGGTGCCGCGAGTCCGCGGCCCTGACGGCCTCGAACTAACCCTTCCGGTAGGTGGCCAACCAGTCCAGCCAGCTGTCGGTTTCGGTGAAGGCGTTGGCGCGCACCGCTTCCGAGGACAGGAACACGTCGTGGCGGGCGCCGTCGATCGGGACAATCGTGGTGCGCTCGCCCAGGCAACCGGCCCAGCGCTGGATCTGCCTCACATCGAGCACGGCATCGGCCACGTCGACGGCCGGGCTGTGCTCGCGGGCGAACTTGGTCAGGCGCGAACGCAGGATCAGCGCGGGCACCCCGATCGCCAGACCCTGGTGTAGCCGGGCCTGGCCCTGCCGGATGGCGCGCAGCCAGCCCAGCCGCACCGGTTCGCCGGCCAGCGGCTTCCAGTCCAGGTTGTAGTCCCACTCGCCGCGGCGGGTGTGGTGCAGGCTGTCGCCGTAGGCGGTGCTGACCCCGCCGGGCAGCTGGGCGAACGCGCGGAACCGGCCGACCGCGTTGATCACCGGCGTACCGACGGTGCGGTAGTACGCCGGACCCTGCAGATCGAACCAGGGGCTGTTGAGGACGACACCGGCCACGCCCGCCGCCGCGGCACCGCCCGTGGCCTCCAGCCGGTCCAGCCACAGCGCCGCGATCAGCCCGCCGGTCGAATGCGCGACGATCAGCACGTCGTTGCCGGTCTCGGCCCGCGCGATCCGCAGCGCCTCGTTGAGCTCCGCGTCGTAGAGCGCCAAATCGCTGACGTAGTGCGCGCTCTGCCCCTCGCGCCGCGATCGCCCGCACTTGCGCAGGTCGAGGGCGTAGAAGCGGTGCCCGCGCGCCGCGAAGTGCTCGGCCAGGTGCTCCTGGAAGAAGTAGTCGGTGAAGCCGTGCAGATACAGCACGGTGGGCTCGGCCGCCGGCGCGGCGGACTCGGGCAGGTAGCGCACGAGCGTGGCCACCACCTCGCCCTCACCGTCGGGGTCGGTGCCCAGCGGCAGCGTCCGCTGCTGATAGCCGGTGCCGAGGACATCGGATCGCCACTGCTCGTCGGTCCGGTCGGTGGTACCGATGGTTTCGTTCGTCACACCGCTCAATCTATCGCGCGGTCGTAGCGACGTGCAGTGTTGGTTTACATCACATTCGGTAGGTCGGTTGCAGAAGTCCGGACGGTTGAGGTGCACAATTGGCAACAGGTGAACGACGGGTAACCTACCTCCCGGCGATCACCGCGAGTCGCCTCACGACCCCAAAGCGCCCGCGCCCAAGCGACTCACCTGCCGGTGGGTAGCTGAGAAGGACAAGGAAGTCGATCTACCCGTGCCGAACGCTGCGAAGATGGAAAAGACCGATGTAGTTCTGATCGGTGCAGGCATCATGAGTGCCACGCTGGGCACGCTGCTGCGGCAGCTGCAGCCGGACTGGACGATCTCGGTGTTCGAGCGGCTCGACGCCGCCGCCGCGGAGAGCAGCGATCCGTGGAACAACGCGGGTACCGGCCACTCGGCCCTGTGTGAGCTCAACTACAGCCCGCAGAATGCCGACGGCTCGGTCGACATCGGCAAGGCCGTCGACATCAACGAGCGCTTCCAGGTCTCGCGCCAGTTCTGGGCCGCCGCGGTCGACACCGGCGTTCTCGACGACCCGGCCGGGTTCATCAACCCCATTCCGCACGTCAGCTTCGTCCACGGCGCCGACAACGTCGACTACCTGCGCAAGCGCTACGAGGCACTCGCCCCGCACCCGCTGTTCCGCGGCATGGAGTACATCGACAGCCCCGACGAGTTCGCCGCGCGCCTGCCGCTGATGGCCAAGGGTCGCGACTTCGCCGACCCGATCGCGCTGAACTGGACCGACGGCGGCACCGACATCGACTTCGGGGCGCTCACCAAGCAGCTGCTGGCCTATCTCGGCCGCTCCGGCGGCGAGATAGCCTTCGGCACCGAGGTCCGCGACCTCGACAAGCAGTCCGACGGCAGCTGGAACGTCACCGTGCGCAACCTGCGCACCTACCGGTCACGCACCCTCAACGCGAAGTTCGTCTTCGTCGGCGCCGGTGGCGGCGCGCTGCCGCTGCTGCAGAAATCCGGCATCGCCGAGGCCAAGGGCTTCGGTGGGTTCCCGATCAGCGGCCAGTTCCTGCGCTCGACCAACCCCGAGCTGATCGCCGCGCACGAGGCCAAGGTGTACGGCAAGGCCGCCGTCGGCGCGCCGCCCATGTCGGTGCCGCATCTGGACACCCGCGTCATCAACGGCCGCAAGGGCCTGCTGTTCGGCCCCTACGCGGGCTGGACCCCCAAGTTCCTCAAGGACGGCTCCAACGCGGACCTGTTCAAGTCGATCAAGGCGAACAACATCGCCTCGCTGGTCGGTGTCGGCCTCACCGAGATGGGCCTGACCAAATACCTGGTCGAAGAGCTGCTCAAGTCCCAGAACGGCAAGATCGGCGTGCTCGAGGAGTTCCTGCCGCGTGCCCAGGGCCGCGACTGGGAGCTGATCACGGCCGGTCAGCGCGTGCAGGTCATCCGCCGCAAGGGCGCCGGTGGCGTGCTCGAGTTCGGCACCGCGGTCATCTCCGCCGAGGACGGTTCCATCGCCGGTCTGCTCGGCGCCTCCCCGGGCGCCTCGACCTGTGTGACCGCCATGCTCGACGTCATGCAGCGCTGCTTCCCCCGCGAGTACGCCGAGTGGACCCCGCAGCTCGAGGAGCTGATCCCCTCGCTGGGCAAGAAGCTCTCGGAGAACCAGGCCCTCTTCCAGGAGGTCTGGGACTGGACCAACAAGTCGCTCAAGCTCGACGAGTCGAGCAACGCGGCCGCGCGTCCGGGAGTCGAGAGTCTCGCGCAGGTGTGACCATGATGTCGACGGTCGCGCTGAAGCGGGCATGGTCGGCCGATCTCGACGCGGCCACCCTGTACCGGCTGTTGCGGCTACGCGTCGAGGTGTTCGTCGTCGAGCAGGAATGCGCCTATCCCGAGCTGGACGGGCGTGATCTGGAGCCCGGGACCAGGCATCTGTGGCTCGACGGCGATGGTGCGGTTCTCGCCACCCTGCGCCTGCTCGAGGAGCAGGTCGACGGGGTGCGCGCGTTTCGCATCGGCCGGGTGTGTGTCGCCCGGTTCGCGCGTGGCCGCGGCTACACCGCTCGTCTGATGCGGGCGGCGCTCGCCGAAACCGGTACGGCCACAGTGCGGTTGGATGCCCAGTCGCCTCTGGTCGAGATGTACGCGAAGTTCGGTTTCGTGGTGGATGGCCCCGAGTACGACGACGACGGGATCCTGCACGTGCCGATGCGTCGCGGGTAGCGACGCACCTGCCCGGCTGCGGGTGACGACCCGGGCGCGCCTAGAGTTGAGCCGTGCCTGGTTCTGCTGATGTCGCCGCTGGTCCGCACGCTCCCGCCCGCTCGGTGGGGGAGGCGGGTTTCCCGTTCTCGGCTGTCGTCGGGCAGGAGCGGCTGCAACTGGCCCTGATCTTGTCGGCGGTGCATCCCGGAATCGGTGGTGTGCTGGTGCGGGGCGAGAAGGGCACCGCGAAGTCGACCGTGGTGCGCGCGCTGGCCCAGCTGCTGCCGCCGGTGGTGGACGAGACCGGCGCCCGGCCCGCGCGGCTGGTGGAGTTGCCGGTGGGTGCCACCGAGGATCGCGTGGTCGGCTCGCTGGATCTCGAGCGTGTGCTGCGCGACGGAGAGCAGGCGTTCCGGCCCGGTCTGCTGGCCGCGGCCCACCACGGCGTGCTCTACGTCGACGAGGTGAACCTGCTGCACGACCACCTGGTCGACGTGCTGCTCGATGCCGCGGCGATGGGGCGGGTGCACGTCGAACGTGACGGCGTGTCGCATTCGCACCCGGCGCGCTTCGTCCTGGTCGGCACCATGAACCCCGAGGAAGGGGAGCTGCGCCCGCAGCTGCTCGACCGGTTCGGGCTCACCGTCGACGTGGCCGCCTCCCGCCAGGTGGACACCCGCATGGCCGTGGTGCGCAGGCGCCTGGACTACGAAGCCGACCCCGACGGATTCGCCGCGCGCTACGCCGATGCCGATCAGATGGTCGCCGAACGGATTCTGACCGCGCGCGACCGGCTGCCCGCGGTGGCCCTGGACAACGGGGAACTGCGCCGGATCGCGGCGCTGTGCGCGGCGTTCGACGTCGACGGGATGCGCGCGGATCTGGTTGTCGCCCGGACCGCCACCGCGCACGCGGCGTGGCGCGGGCGCGATCGGGTGACCGAGGACGACGTGCGCATCGCGGCCGAACTGGCGCTGCCGCACCGGCGCAGGCGTGATCCGTTCGACGAGCCCGGCATCAGTGAGGAACAGCTCGACGAGGCGATGCGGGCGGCGGCCGACGAGGTCGAGAAGGCCGCTGCGGCCCAGGATTTCGACGAGTCGTCGGTCGCCGCTGACGCGGACGGGGAGCCGGACCGAAGTGATCGCGGGCAGGGTCGAGACGAGGTCGAGGACTCGGGCGGTCAGGACGGTGTGAACGGGCCGGACGGCGGTGGCGCCGGCCCGATCGACGGCCAACCCGCCGATGGTCCGCAGGACGGTATTCCCGACGACGATGGCCCCGATGACGGTGGCCCGGACGGCGACGGCCCCGATGGCGGTGGTCCCGGCGACGGTCCCGGCGGTCCGCCCGAGGGTGGTCCCGGCTCGGGTTCTCGCCCGGGCGCGGAAAGTCTTTCGGGCACACCGGGTGCAGCGAACAAGCCCGCCCCGCGCTGGGAGGTCCCCGGTCTCGGCGAGGGCGCGCCCGGTCGACGCTCGCGCGCGCAGACCCGCACCGGTCGCATGGTCCGCCCCGATACCGACACCGCCACCGGACTGCACCTGCTCGGCACCATCTTCGCCGCCGCCCCACGGCAATTCGAGCGTGGCCGCTTCGGTGGCCCGCTCGCCCTGGCCGCCGAGGATCTGCGTGGCGCGTATCGCGAAGGGCGCGAAGGGAACCTGGTCGTCTTCGTGGTCGACGCCTCCGGCTCGATGGCCGCCCGCGACCGCCTCACCGCCGTCACCGGCGCCATCGTCACCCTGCTGCGCGACGCCTACCAGCGCCGCGACAAGGTGGCGGTGATCAGCGTGCGCGGCAGCGAAGCCGAACTCGTGCTGCCCCCCACCTCCTCGGTCGACATCGCCGTCCGCCGCCTGGCCGGACTGCGCACCGGCGGCAAGACCCCCCTCGCGGCCGGTCTGCGCAAGGCCCGCGAGGTGATCGCCCGTGAACACGTCCGCGACCCCCGCCGCCGTCCGATGCTGGTCCTGCTCACCGACGGCCGCGCCACCGGCGGCATCGACCCGCTGCCCCGCGCCCGCACCGCCGCGCGTCTGCTGGCCGGTGAAGGTCACACCGCCATGGTCATCGACTGCGAACGCGGCATGATCCGCCTCGGCCTGGCCGCCGACCTCGCCCGCGACCTGCGCGCCCGCTACCTGCGCCTCGACGAACTCACCGGTGACACGGTCGCCGACGTGGTCCGGGGTTCCTCCCGCGGTCCGTCCGTCCGCGCCGCGTAGCGAAACCTCGGCGAAGCATGGCGGCGAGCAAGGGCGCGATGCCGAGGGCTTCGGTGGGCTTCGGTCGGTGCCTGATAGAAAGAAGGGCGAACCCGGCAGGGTCGGTGACCCTGGCGGATCTGTGTCGGCGGCCCCTGGGTTCTGGACAGTAGTGCGCCGAGAAGAGGAGTTCCTGTGCCAAAAGGTGTCCCGGAGGTCGTTCCCGAGGACGGGCTGACCACGCGGCAGCGGCGCAATCAGCCGGTGCTCGCCGTGCACACGGGGCCGGGCAAGGGGAAGTCGACCGCTGCCTTCGGGATGGCGTTGCGGGCGTGGAATCAAGGGTTCGATGTGGCCGTGTTCCAGTTCGTCAAGAGCGCCAAGTGGAAGGTGGGCGAGGAAGCCGCCTTCCGCACGCTCGGCACGCTCCACGACGAGACCGGAGCCGGCGGCGCGGTCGAGTGGCACAAGATGGGCGAGGGCTGGTCCTGGACCCGCAAACACGGTACCGAGGAAGACCACGCGGCCGCCGCTCTGTCGGGCTGGCAGGAGATCGCCCGCCGTCTCGCCGCCGAACAGCACCGCTTCTACGTCCTCGACGAATTCACCTACCCGCTCAAGTGGGGCTGGGTCGACCTCGACGACGTCGTCGAGACTCTGGTGAACCGCCCCGGCAACCAGCACGTCGTCATCACCGGCCGCGACGCACCCCCGGCCCTGATCGAGGCCGCTGACCTGGTCACCGAGATGACCAAGGTGAAGCACCCCATGGACGCGGGCCGCAAGGGCCAGCGCGGCATCGAATGGTGAGTGGGGACGGATCTTCTCGTCTGCGCCGTCGCGAAGCCCGAGGTGAGGCCACTCAGGTATGCGCCACCGGTGGCTCGAGAGGTGTTCGGTGAGCGCACCGGCGGTGGTGATCGCCGCACCGGCCTCGGGCAGTGGGAAGACGACGCTGGCCACCGGGCTGATCGGCGCGCTGCGGGGCGCCGGGCATCAGGTGGCGCCGTTCAAGGTGGGGCCCGACTACATCGATCCCGGCTATCACGGGCTCGCGGCGGGCCGCCCCGGCCGCAATCTCGATCCGGTGCTGGTGGGGGAGCAGCGGGTGGTTCCGCTGTATCGGCACGGTACGCAGGGGTGCGACATCGCCGTGGTCGAGGGCGTGATGGGCTTGTTCGACGGGCGGATCGACGAGCATCGCACCGAGGCCGTGGCCGAGGGGTCCACCGCGCAGGTGGCGAGTCTGCTCGGAGCGCCGGTGGTGCTGGTGGTGGACGCGCGGGGGCACTCCCAGAGTCTGGCCGCTCTGCTGCACGGCTTCGCCACCTTCGACTCCTCGGTGCGCCTGGGTGGGGTGATCCTCAACCGCGTCGGCAGTGAACGCCACGAACAGGTTCTGCGCGCCGCCTGCGACCGCGTCGGCATTCCCGTCCTCGGCGCCCTGCCCCGGATGGCCGAACTCGAAGTGCCGTCTCGTCACCTCGGCCTCATCCCCGCCGTCGAACACGGCACCGCCGCCACCGTCGCGGTCGACGCGATGACCGAACTCGTCGCGGCCCACGTTGACCTGCGAGCCATCGTCGCCCTCGCCGGCGGATCCGTGCCCGGCCCGGCCTGGGACCCGGCCACCGAACTCGCCGCCACCGGGCAGGTCTCGGAGTCCGGCGCTGCCGATGTTTCGGGTGGCAGGTCCAGCTCGGGATCGGCGCCGTTGATCGCGATGGCGGGCGGGCCCGCCTTCACCTTCGGGTACGCCGAGCACCGTGAACTGCTGATCGCCGCCGGAGCCCAGGTGGCGGTCTTCGACCCGCTGTACGACGAGTTACCCTCGGGAACAACGGGATTGGTTCTGCCGGGTGGATTCCCCGAGGAGCATGCCGGACAACTCTCCGCCAACGAGCGGCTCCGCACCGCGGTCGCCGAGGGCGCAGCCCGCGGCCTGCCGATCCACGCCGAATGCGCGGGCCTGCTCTACCTGACCCGCTCCCTCGACGGCCACCCGATGGCCGGGGTGATCGACGCCGACGCCGAATTCGGCCCGCGCCTGACCCTCGGCTACCGCGACGCCGTCGCCCTGCACGACTCCGCCCTCTGGCGGGCCGGTGCCAGGGTGCGCGGTCACGAGTTCCACCGCACGCGGGTGACTCGTACCGGCCGCGAGAACGCCGCTTGGGGTTGGCGCACAACAGGTTCCGTTGCCGAGGGCGCCGTGGTGCGCCAGGTGCATGCTTCCTATCTGCACACCCATCCGGCCGGAAATCCGGAGGCCATCGCCCGATTCGTCGTCGCTGCACGACGATTCGGGCAGTGACCGTGCATCGGAATGTTGAGGTGACGAGCACTGGCAGTGCACTGCTGTCGAGCGGGCGCGATCACCGTGGTCCACGAACGCCACAGGCCGACGTGCCGCGATCGAGCGGTGGTGCGGCACCGCGGCCTGCGTCCGGCCGCATCGCCGTGGCGATCGGGATCGGTGTGCGGCCGGGGACCGAGTCGGCGCGCATCGTTCGCGCGGTAGACGCGGTGGTCGGGCAGACCGCCGTTGTCTGTCTGGCGACGATCGATCGGCGAGCAGCCGAGGACGGGGTCCGCGGTGCCGCTGCCACGCTCGGCGTCCCGCTGATCGGGTTCACCGCCGAGCAGCTGGCCCAGGTGGACGTGCGGCACAGCTCGGAGCGTACATCGGCCGCCGTCGGCGCGCCCAGCGTTGCCGAAGCGGCGGCGCTGCTCGCAGGCGGTGGCGAACTGATCTGTGGGAGAACAATTGTCGAAGGAATTGTCGTCGCCACTGCCGCGATGATCCGGCGCGAGGAAGGTCCGAACTGATTCACTCGGCAAGGGTCGTGGGCTGAAACGTCTCTGGCCGGCCGACTCCGCCATGGCCGCTGAGGAAATCGGAGCCGCCGCGACCTCGTTGTCGCGGCGGCGCCTTTCCTCTCGCACGAGGGGTGCTCGGTCGTCAGGGGGCGACAGAGGACCAATCGGCGAAACCGGTGGGGTCGTGGCGACCCATCGAGGCGTGCTCGAACAGGCCCCAGCCTTCGGCATCGCCGCAGCGGGCGTAGCCGATGTGGTCGATCACGCCGTAGGGGGTGCGGCCGATGATCGCGGGGTCGGTCAGGTCGTAGGAGCTCGACAGCGACCAGTTCTCGCCCATCCAGCGACCGTGTGTCCAGTCGGGGTCGGGCCCGTAGCCGCAGCCGACGTGCAGGGCGATGCCGGGGCGGGATTCGATCTCGACTTCCAGGGGCTTGCCGTCGGGGGTGGTCATGTCCAGGCGCAGCGACTCCGGGTGCCGGGTGCCGGACTTGTAGGTCCAGTGCATCCGTGGCCAGCCGAGCTGTTCCTTGCGGCCGTCGTTCCAGATCCGCACCGCGTTGTTGAGCGTGCGGGTGCCGTCGGGCTCCTCCTGCACGATCACCACGATCGCGAAGTCCTGGAAGCGCAGCGGCGTGTACAGCCACCAGAAACCGCCCATCCCGTCGGCGGGCCGACCCGCGGGTTCGGGCTCACCGGAGGGACGGATGCCCCAGGAGCGGTCGCGGCTGCCGGTCCACACCGCCGGGTCAACGGAGTAGTCGCGCCCGTCGACGGCCAGCGTGCCCGCCCACGAGCCCAGCTGCGCGAACCGGGAGGCCTCGATGATCGGCCGGGTGCCCGACAGGATCAGATGCGGCTGTTCCTGCACGGCGGGCTGCGCGCCGGTCCAGGTGAGGTCGAAGCTCAGGTCGTCGTGGTCGCACACCACCCGCAGCTTCTGCAGCGGCTCGAGCACCTCGACCCGGTAGCCACCGAC
Source organism: Nocardia mangyaensis (assembly GCF_001886715.1). NCBI lineage: Bacteria > Bacillati > Actinomycetota > Actinomycetes > Mycobacteriales > Nocardiaceae > Nocardia > Nocardia mangyaensis. The sequence goes on along the minus strand of NZ_CP018082.1, from coordinate 4,738,111 downwards.
GCTGGTGTTCAGATCACGCGAGGTGAGCGCGTCGGAGAACCGCACGCTGCGCTGGCGCTCGCCGTGGCGCACCGTCGCGAACGCGTCGAGCACCCCGAGGTTCGGGTACACGCCGAACCCGGTGATCAGCATGGTGTCGCCGCCGGGATCGAAGGCGTTGAAGTAGTAGCGGTCGTAGAAGTTGCGGTCGCTGGTGGCCGCCCGGGCCAGCGAGAGCGGGGTCTGATGGACGGGGTATTCGTCCAGGGGTACCGGCATGATCGCCATCGTCGAAGCTCCTCAGTCCCACTCGTAGGTGCCGTCGAGCAGAGCCTCGAGGCTGAGTCGGTGCATCACGTAGTCGTCGAGCTCGGCGGGCACGGTGTCCTCGCCGAAGTGGATCATCCTGCGCTTGATCCTGGCCATCACGATCGCGTGCCGCAGCGCCGCGTAGATGATGTAGAAGTCCAGGTTCTGCACCGAATGTCCGGTCAGCTCCTCATATTTCGCCACCACCGCGTCGCGGCGCAGGAAATCGGACAGACCCGGCTGATCGAAGCGGGTGGCGATGTCCTGGAAGAAGCGGTGGATGAAGATCACCCAGCCCAGATCCAGCTCGCGCGGGCCGAAAGTGGCCATCTCCCAGTCCAGGACCGCGGCTGGAGTGAATCCGTTGAAGAGGATGTTGCCGGGGCGCGCGTCGCCCCAGTTGAGCACCTCGGGACCGGTCTCGGCGGGCCAGTGGGCTTCCAGCCACGCGAAAGTCCGCTCGATCAGCGGGATCTCGACCCCGTCGTCGGTCAGCGCCCAGTTGTACCAGGCGCGCTGGGCCTCGAAATGCCTGCGCAGCGCCGAACCCTCGCCGTCGAGGGCGGGGAAGCGGCGGCTGATGTCGTCGATCGCGTGCACCTGGGCGATCACCTCGACGGTCGCGTCGGCGATCTGCGCGCGCTCCTCGACCGTCGCGTCGAAGACCCAGCCGAAGAACACATACGGCGGATTGTCGGCCGGTACCCGGCCTTCGACCTTCTCCATCACGAAGAACGGGGTGCCGAAGAAGGATTCGTCGAGTTCGAGCCAGCGCAGCGGGGGCACGGCGACCTGGGAGGCCTCGGCGACCCCGGCCATCACCTGGTGCTGCAGCGCCAGATCGTAGGACTGGAACACCGGGAACGAGGCGTCCTCGGGTGCCATCCGCGCGACGAACGATCCGCCGTCGGCGACCCCGTTCGCCGTCCACGCGGCGTCGAACAGGATGGTCGTACTCGACATGCCGCCGGTGGACGGCTTGCTCAGGTCGGTGATCTTCGGTGGCGCGTCGGCGCCGACCTGGCCGGACAGCCACTGCGACAACTGCTCGGCGAGTTCGTCGAGGTCACGCTCGGTGACGGTGAGCGACTGTTGCGCGGTCAGGTCCGGATCGTCGGACATATGTGAGTACCCCTGTCGCAAGTTGTAACGCGTTCCGATACTGGCCTACCGGACGGTCGACCGGATTGTAAGCCGGGCGTCGGTGAGTGAGATTCAGGGTTGACACCCAAAAGATGGGGGTTTTCCCGGACGCGCACCTGGACTGCCTTCGATTAGCTTCGGTAACAATCGATCTCGACGGGGAGGTGCCGGTGACAACCGCGACCATGGAGCACGCGCACGACGATCTCGCGGGCCCACCGCCACCGGCGCCGACCTGGCGTCCGACCACGCGACTCGCATTCCGCTTCACGGTGGCCTATCTCGGGCTGTTCTGTCTGTGGATGGCGCAGATCACCTTCGTTTTCGTCGGTGTGCTGTTCGAACTGCTGCCCGATGACGCGATCGCCTGGCAGATTCTCGCACTGGCCCCGGTGAGCAGCTGGATCGGCGAGCACGTGTTCGGGGTGGAAGCCGAAGTGGTGCTCAACGGCAGCGGCGACATGGCCGCGCTGTGGATCCAGTGCGGACTGGTGCTGGTGACCGCGTTGGTGGTCACCGTGGTCTGGTCGGTGCTCGATCGGCGTCGGCGGGCCTATCCGCGACTGGCGAGCTGGGCGCTGACCGGCCTGCGGCTCGCGGTCGGCGGACAGATGCTGTTCTACGGCTTCGCGAAGCTGATTCCCACCCAGATGGCGGAGCCGGGATTGATCGCGCTGCTCACCCGGGTGGGCGATCTGAGCCCGATGGCGATGTTGTGGACCCAGGTGGGTTCCTCGCCCGCCTACGAGATCGCGCTCGGCGCCGCCGAGGTGCTCGGCGGGCTGCTGCTGTTCTGGCCGCGCACCGCGACGGTGGGCGCCATGATCAGCGTGATCAGCATGGCCCAGGTGTTCCTGCTGAACATGACCTTCGACGTGCCGGTGAAGATGCTGTCCGGACACCTGCTGCTGATGAGCCTGGTCCTGCTGGTCCCGCAGGCGCGCAGGTTGGCGAATGTGCTCGTGCTGGAACGTGATTCGGGGCCGATGACGCAGCCGGAGTTGTTCCGGTCGCCGCGCGGGAATCGGTGGGCCACCGTGGTGCAGGTCGCCGCGGGTCTGTGGGTCGTCGCCGGGTGCGTCTATACCGGTGTCCAGAGCTGGAACGAATATGGCGGTGGCGCACCGAAACCCGAGCTGTACGGTATCTGGGACGTCACCGAGTTCGCCGTCGACGGCGAGCCGCTCCCGCCGCTGCGCACCGACGAGGTCCGCTGGCAGCGACTGGTCGTCGACTCGGACCTGTCGGCCGTCCAGCACATGAACGACAAGTTCGCGCTCGCGGGCGCCGCCGTCGACCCGGCAGCGGGCACCCTGGCGGTGACGCTGGCCGCGCGAGCACCGGATTCGGCGCCGTACGCCACCTTCACCGTGGAAAAGCCCTCCGCCGACCAGCTGATCCTGCGCGGCGAAATCGACGGCACACCGAGCGCGCTCACCCTGACCCGCTTCGATCACGAGCAGTTCCCGCTGCGCGCGACGGGCTTTCGCTGGGTGCAGAACGAGGCGTACTTCTTCACCGGCTGAGGTTCAGCGATCACGGGCCGGACCGGCGGCCCCGATGTCCTCGAACCACAGGTCCGGTCGCGCGGCGATGAAGTCGGTCATCAGCGTCACGCAGCGCGGATCGTCGAGGATCCGCACCCGCACCCCGTGCTCGGCGAGCCAGTCGTGGCCGCCATGGAAGGTCCGCGCCTCGCCGATGATCACCGTCCCGATGCCGAACTGGCGCACCAGGCCGCTGCAATACCAGCACGGGGACAGCGTCGTCACCATGATCGTCGGTCGGTAGTCGCGGCGACGGCCTGCCGCGCGGAAGGCGTCGGTCTCGGCGTGTGCGCTCGGATCGTCGTTCTGTACCCGGCGGTTGCGGCCGCGCCCGAGCAGGGTGCCGTCGGCGTCGAACAGGGCGGCGCCGATCGGCACACCGCCCTCGGCCAGCCCGCGCAGGGCTTCGTCGTAGGCGACCTCGAGGAGTGCGTTCGGCTCGGTCATGGTTCCACCTTCCGCGCGGGCGAACCGGTCGGCAACACCAGATCGTGTGACACCACGCCGGACCGATCGTGGATGCTCGCCGCGAATGTCGGCGGGTGCGTTCGGCCGGTTCCGCGCCAGGCTCTAGGCTCGGACACTGTGCCGAACACCGCTGATGCCGCATCGAACCAGCCCGCCGGGGACCCGAACTACCTGGTCGGGCTCGATCTGCGGGAGCGAAGGGTCGTCGTGGTCGGCGGCGGAACCGTCGCCCAGCGCAGGCTCGGCCTGCTCGTCGCCGCCGGGGCCGATGTTCAGGTGATCAGCCGCGCGGCCACCCCGGCGGTCGAAGCGATGGCGACCGCGGGGCAACTCACCCTCACCCTACGCGACTACGCCGCCGGCGACCTCGACGGCGCCTGGTACGCGATGGCCTGCACCGACGAACCCGAGACCAATGCCGCCGTGGTCGCCGAAGCCACCACCCGGCGGATCTTCTGCGTGCGCGCCGACATCGCCCGCGACGGCACCGCCGTCACCCCGGCCACCGCCCGCTACGACGGTCTCAGCCTCGGCGTGCTGGCCGGTGGCGCGCACCGGCGTTCGGCGGCGGTGCGCAACGGACTGCTCGAAGCGCTGCAATCCGGTGTGGTGACCGATGATTCGGAACCGGTCACGCCGGGCGTCGCGCTCGTCGGCGGCGGGCCCGGCGACCCGGACCTGATCACCGTGCGTGGCCGCAGGCTGCTCGCCCGTGCCGAACTGGTCGTCGCCGATCGGCTCGCGCCGCCGGAACTGCTCGCCGAACTCGGCCCGCACGTGGAGGTGATCGACGCTGCGAAGATTCCCTACGGCCGGTCGATGGCGCAGGAGGCGATCAACCTCGCCCTCGTCGAAGGCGTCAAGGCGGGCAAGTTCGTCGTCCGGCTCAAGGGCGGTGACCCGTATGTGTTCGGCCGCGGCTACGAGGAACTGGAAGCCTGTGTGGCAGCGGGCGTTCCGGTGACGGTGGTACCCGGCGTCACCAGCCCGATCTCGGTGCCCGGCGCCGCGGGCATCCCGGTGACCCATCGCGGGGTGACCCACGAGTTCGTCGTCGTCAGCGGCCACGTGGCCCCCGATCATCCCGATTCGCTCGTCGACTGGCCCGCCCTGGCCAAGCTGCGTGGCACCCTCGTGCTGATGATGGCGGTCGAGCGGATCGACAAGTTCGCCGATGCTCTGTTGGCCGGCGGCCGACCGAGCGACACCCCGGCCGCGGTCATCCAGGAGGGCACGCTGCGCACCCAGCGCGTGCTGCGCGCCGATCTGGCGACGGTGGCCGAGCGGGTCAAGTCCGAGGGCATCCGCCCGCCCGCGATCGTCGTCATCGGTCCGACGGCGGGCTTCGGTCTCGACTAGGTTCGCGGGCCGCGCGCCCGAGCGCTGTCGTGGCGCCAATTACACTGCCTCGTTGTGCTCGATAAACCCGCTGCGGCGATGCAGTACCCGGTGAAGACGCGGGCCTTCGGCCTGGCCATTCTCGTCCTGAGCGGCCTGCAGTTCATGGTCGTGCTCGACGGCACCGTCGTGATCTTCGCCCTGCCGCGGCTGCAGCAGGAGCTGGGACTGTCCAGTTCGGGCAGCGCGTGGACCGTCACGGCCTATGGCCTCACCTTCGCCGGATTGATGCTGCTCGGCGGCAGACTCGGGGACGCGTTCGGTCGCAAACGGATGCTGATCATCGGTGTCGGGGTGTTCACGGCGGCGTCGCTGGCCTGCGGTCTGGCCAACAGCGAGGCCATGCTGCTGATCTCGCGCGCCGTCCAGGGCGCCGGTGCGGCGATCGCGGCACCGACCGCGTTCGCGCTGGTCGCCACCACCTTCGCCCCCGGACCCGCGCGCAACCAGGCGATCGCGATCGTCGGTTCGATGGTGGGTATCGGTTCGGTCGGTGGCCTGGTTCTCGGCGGTGCGCTCACCGAGCTGTCGTGGCGGTGGATCTTCCTGATCAACGTGCCGATCGGCGCGCTCATCGTGCTCGGCGCGGTCTACAAGCTCGCCGACACCACCCACCAGCGCACCCCGCTCGACATCAAGGGCGCGATCCTGGGCACGCTGGCCTGCGCGACAATCGTGTTCGGCGCCACCGAGGGCCCGGCGATGGGCTGGACCAGTCCGGTGATCCTCGCGACGCTGATCGGCGGGTTCGCGCTGCTGGCGGTGTTCGTGCTGGCCGAGCGTCGTGCGGCCGACCCGCTGCTGCCGTGGTCGCTGTTCGACAGCCGGGACCGGGTCGCCACCTTCGGGCTGATCTTCCTGGCCGGCGCGGTCCTCGGCGCGAGCACGTTCTTCGTCGCCCAGTTGCTGCAGAACGTGCTCGGCTACAGCCCGCTGCAGGCCGGTGTCGCCTCGATCCCGTTCACCATCGGCATCGGTGTCGGTGGGGCCTTCGCCTCCAAGGCGGCGCTGTTGATCGCGCCGCGCTGGCTGCTGGCCGGGGCCGCGATGGTGCTGTCGGCGGGGCTGCTGTTCGGCTCGACGCTGGACCGGCACGTGCAGTACCTGTCGACGCTGCTGCCGCTGCTGCTGGTGATCGGTGTCGGTGTGGGCGTCGCGATGGTGCTGGCGCCGCTGTGCGTGCTGGTGGACGTGCCGCCGGCCGATATCGGTCCGCTCTCGGCGGTCGGCCAGATGTTCATGAACCTGGCGACACCGATCGCGATCGGCGTGCTCAGTCCGATCGCAGCCTCGCGCACCCTGTCGCTGGGCGGCCCCGACGGGGCGGCCCAGGGCATGGGGCCGATCGAGATCGAGGCGCTCAACAGCGGGTACACCCTCGTCCTGCTGGTCTGTTCCGGATTGGCGCTCCTCGCCGCGGTGATCGCGCTGACCCTGCGGTTCAGCCCGCAGCAGCTGGCGCAGGCCCAGCACGCCCAGGAAGAGGCCCAGCGCGTCTGAGTGCGTCGGTGCCCGGCTGCGGCCTGTGCCCGGCGGAGCCGACTCCGCCGGGCAGCGCAACGATCAGAGGCCGCCCACGACGCGCTGCGGGGTGACTCGGACCGTGATCCGGTCACCGTCGTTCACCGACTCGGGGTTGTAGTCGGCGTAGGTCTTGCCGGTGTACTCGAGCGACAGCTCATCGGGCAGCGCCCGTTCCGGATCGGGCACGGTGGTGGCGGTGCCACGAATCGCGGCGTACACGTCGGGCCGCTCGGGCGGGTTCACCATGACGGTGATCCGTGGATCGCGCAGGAGGTTCTTGGCCTGCTGACGATCGACCGTGGTGGAGAACAGCAGGTCCTCGCCCTCGCGTTTGAGCCACACCACGGTCAGGTGTGGGTGTCCGGTCGCCCCGACGGTGGCGACAGTGGCGTACACCTTCCCCTCGTCCAGATACTTCTTCAATTCATCGGAAAGCACTGCGGTGTCAGTAGTCACGTTCGGGGCAACACCGGACGCGGCGGGCGCATTCCGTCCGCCGCGCGTCGGTCAGCGCGCGTCGACGGTGTGCGCGTCGGCCACGTTCAGCGCCTGGTCCAGGATCGCCAGGCCTTCCTTGGCCTCGGCCTCGCTGATCACGCAGGGCGGCACCACGTGCAGCCGGTTGAAATTGACGAACGGCAGCACGCCGCCCGCCCGACAGGCCGCCACCAGCTCGGTCATCGCCGGGCTCGTTCCGCCGTAGGGCGCCAGCGGTTCTCGCGTCACCCGGTCACGGACGAGCTCGATCGCCCAGAAGACGCCGATTCCGCGCACCTCGCCGATGCTCGGATGCCGCGCCGCGAGGTCCCGCAGCCCGGGGCCGAGCACCCGCGCGCCGATGTCGAAGGCGTTGTCGACGATGCCCTCCTCGTGCATCGCGGTGATCGTCGCGACGGCGGCCGCAGCGGCCAGCGGATGACCCGAATAGGTGAGCCCGCCCGGATACGGCCGCTGCGCGAAGCTCGCCGCGATCGCGGGGCTGATCGCCACCCCACCCAGCGGCACATACCCGGAGTTCACACCCTTGGCGAAGGTGAGCAGATCGGGCACGACATCGAAATGCTGGATGGCGAACCATTTTCCGGTCCGGCCGAAGCCCGACATCACCTCGTCGGCGATGAACACGATGCCGTACCGGTCGCACAGCTCCCGCACGCCGCGCAGGTACTCCGGCGTGGGCACCATGATGCCCGCGGTGCCCGGCACCGATTCCAGCACGATCGCCGCGATGGTGGCCGGACCCTCCATCTCGATGGTGCGGGCCAGGTGGCTGAGCGCGCGCTCGGTCTCCTGCGCCTCGTCGTGCGCGTGGAACTCCGAGCGGTACAGGAACGGGCCGAAGAAGTGCACCACGCCCGCGTTGCCGTGATCGTTGGGCCAGCGGCGCGGGTCACCGGTGAGGTTCACCGCGGTCTCGGTGCCGCCGTGATAGGAGCGGTAGCGGGTGAGTACCTTGTAGCGGCCGGTGTGCAGCCGCGCCATCCGCACCGCGTGCTCGACCGCGTCGGCGCCGCCGTTGGTGAAGAAGATCGTGTCCAGCTCGCCGGGGGTGCGCTCGCTGATCAGCCGCGCCGCCTCCGATCGCGCGTCATTGGCGAAATGCGGTGCGACGGTACACATTGTCGCGGCCTGCGCCTGGATCGCGGCGACCACCTTCGGATGCTGGTGGCCGATGTTGGTGTTCACCATCATCGACGAGAAGTCCAGCAGCCGGTTGCCCTCGCCGTCCCAGACATAGCAGCCCTCGGCCGCGGTGAGCACCGTCGGCGTGAGATGTGCCTGCGCGGACCAGGAATGGAAGACGTGGCGGCGGTCGAGTTCATAGGTGCGGGCCGCATCGTCGGAAAGCGTCATCGGCGATCTCCTCTATTGTGGCGGCTGGCGCCGCTGTTCTCGGCCCTGTAACCCCGACTCTTCCCTCCCGGCGGGCACTCCTTCGTCGCACCCTTCGGTCAGTCCAGAGCCGGGGGCGGGCCGAGAACGTTGTCAGTTGTTCTGCGGGAAGCCGAGTTCCAGTCCGCCGTGGCTCGGGTCGAGCCAGCGGGTGGTGATCGCCTTGGTCCTGGTGAAGAAGTGCACGCCGTCGGTGCCGTGGGCGTGTGAGTCGCCGAACAGCGAGTTCTTCCAGCCCCCGAAACTGTAGTAGGCCATGGGCACCGGGATCGGGACGTTGACGCCGACCATGCCGACCTCCACCTCGTGGTGGAACCGTCGCGCCGCGCCGCCGTCGTTGGTGAAGATGGCGGTGCCGTTGCCGTAGCGGTTGGCGTTGATCAACGCCACCGCCTCCTCGTAGGTGCCGACCCGCACGACCGAGAGCACGGGACCGAAGATCTCGTCGGTGTAGACGCTCATCGTGGGTCTCACGCCGTCCAGGATGGTCGGACCCAACCAGAATCCGTCCGGCGCGCCCTCGACGGTGAGCGCGCGGCCGTCGAGCACCACCTCGGCACCGGCGTTCTCGCCCGCGTCGATGTACTCGGCGACGCGATCGCGGTGGGCACGAGTGATCAGCGGCCCCATGTCGGCCCCGGAGGACCCCTCGCCGGTGACGATGCTCGCGGCCCGCTCGGCGATCTTGCCGACCAACTCGTCGGCGACCCCGCCCACGGCGACGACCACGCTGATCGCCATGCACCGCTCACCCGCCGAGCCGAACCCGGCGTTCACCGCGGCATCGGCGGCCAGATCCAGATCGGCGTCGGGCAGCACCACCATGTGGTTCTTGGCCCCGCCGAGGGCCTGGACCCGCTTGCCCGCCGCGGTGCCGCGCTGAAAGACATACTTGGCGATCGGGGTCGAGCCGACGAAGGAGACCGCCTTGATCCCCGGGTTGTCCAGCAGTTCGTCGACGGCGACCTTGTCGCCCTGCACGACATTGAACACCCCGTCGGGCAGCCCGGCCTCCTGGAACAGCCGCGCCAGCCACAGCGCCGCCGACGGGTCCTTCTCGCTCGGCTTGAGCACCACCGTGTTGCCCGAGCCGATGGCCAGCGGGAAGAACCACATCGGCACCATGGCCGGGAAGTTGAACGGCGCGATGATCGCCACCGGGCCCAGCGGCTGGCGCACCGACTGGATGTCGACATCGGTGGAGGCGTTCTCGGTGAACCCGCCCTTGAGCAGATGCGGTATGCCGCAGGCGAATTCGACCACCTCGAGGCCGCGGGTCACCTCGCCGAGCGCGTCGGCGGCCACCTTGCCGTGTTCGGCGGTGATCACCGCGGCCAGCTCCTCCTTGCGCTCGTTGAGCAGCTCACGGAAGCGGAACAGTACCTGGGTGCGGCGGGTGAGCGAGGTGTCGCGCCAGGTCGCGAAGGCCAGCGTCGCCGCGTCGATCGCCGCGCGGGTGTCGGCCACGTTCGCCAGCGCCAGTTCGCCGGTGACGGCGCCGGTGGCGGGATTGGTCACCGGCGCGGTGGTCTCGCTGGTGCCGGAGACCGATTTGCCGTCGATCCAATGGCCGATGGACTGCATGGATTCCTCGTTTCGCCGGGAACGGTGGTGTCTCCACCCTGGCTGATGGCGGCGGTGATGCAGGCCGACGATCTGTACGTGCTTTCGGACTTCATATTACGATTCGTCGGTGTTGTTGACTGTGGCCGACGTGCTCGCGACGCCGGTGGTGCAGGCCGGGCAACCGGAGGTCGTCTGCGCCGCGAATCTGGACCGGCCGGTGCGCTGGGTGCACGTCAGCGACCAGGCCGAGATCGCCCATGTGCTGGTCGGGGCCGAGTTGATCCTGACCACCGGGCAGGCGCTCGCCGCGCCGGAATCCGCGCGGATCACCTACCTGCGCTCGCTGGCCGCCGCGGGCGTGGCGGGGCTCGTCGTCGAGCTGGGCAGCTATGTCAGCGAGCTGGGGCCGGTCGTCGCGGCCACCGCCGCCGAACTCGGGCTGCCGGTGATCGCGCTGCACCGGGTGACCCGCTTCGTCGAGATCACCGAGGTGGTGCACCGGGTGATCGTGGCCGACCAGTACGCCGAGCTCGAATTCGCGCGCACCGTGCACGAGACCTTCACCGAGCTGAGCGTGCGCCGGGCCGCGCTCACCGAGATCGTCAAGACCGCGGCGGGCATGCTCGACGCGTCGGTGGTGCTGGAAGACCTGGCCCGCCGGGTGTTGGCCGCGACCGCGCACAACACCAGTTCGGCTGCCCTGCTGGACAATTGGGAGTCGGTCTCGCGGCTGCTGCCGGAGGGCCCCGGTGTCGTCGCGGTCGGCCCACACACCGAGCGCTGGGGCAGGCTCATCCTGCGCTCGGACGGGGTGCCGACCCCACGCGCCACCATGGTGCTCGAACGCGCAGCCCAGACCCTCACCCTGCACCGGATGATCGACCGCGACCGCTTCGGCCTGCACCAGCAGGCCCAGACCGGGTTGATCGCCGATCTGATCGGGGGCAGGGTGATCGACGAGCGCGACGCCATCGCGAGGGCGGCGGCACTGGGCCTGACCCGCCGGGCCCGCTATGTACCGCTGGTCATCGAGATCGAGACCGTCGCCGAGTCCGATCCGGTCGCCGGGCAGCGGCGCAGCGCAGCCGTGGTCGAGGCGGTCACCCACGGTCTCGGCCGCACCGGTGCTTCCGCCCTCAGCGCGGCCGAACACCGACCGGCGGCACGGCGAGCAGCGGGCCGTCGGACGGGCGGTGGCCGCAGCGCCACCGAGTTGCCCGGCACAGGGCGGCGGTTCGCGGGGGAGCACAGTGTTGACGAGCGAGTCGAGAGGGGTGACTCTGCCGGGGTCGCCGGGGAACGGGTGGCGATGATCCTGGCGGTGCCCGCCGGGACGTCGGTCGACGATCACCTCCGTGTGGTGTGCGCGGCGATGCTGACCGAGGTGCGACGGGCGGAGGGGGTCCGGGGTGCCGCGATCGGTGTCGGGGCCGACGCCGATTCGCTCCTCGACACCGCCTCGCAGTTGGCCCACGCGGCCGATGTCGCCGCCGTGGCGCGGTCGATGACCGGAGCTTTCTCGCGCCTGTTCTTCCGCAGCGCCGACATCCGGTTGCGCGGGCTGCTCTCCTCGATCCGCGACGAACCCGCCGTGCAGAGTTTCGCCGAAACCGAACTCGGCGCCCTGCTGCGCTACGACATCCGTCACGACACCGATCTCACCGGCACCCTGCGCAGCTTCCTCGACCTGGCAGGCAACAAGACCGAACTCGCCAAGTCGCTCACCATCAGCCGCCCCACCCTCTACGACCGCTTGGCCCGCATCGAACGCATCCTCGCGGTGGACCTCGATGACGGCGAATCCCGCACCTCGCTCCACGCCGCGCTCCTCGTGCGCGATCTCACCGCCGGCAGCGACGAACTCTGATCCGAGCCGAACCCGAACGTCGAGACCGGCTCATCGGTGCCCGCGGGCCGACGCCCCGTGCGGTCGAAGGAGCGAGATCCGCCGAAGGCGTGCCTCGCGGGATTGCCTGTGTCGTTGGGTACGAACAGAATTGGTGAATGAGCGCGTTGTCGGAAAGTCTGCTGGAACGATGGATCGCGTTGGCGGGCGCCGGGTCCGCCGAGATCGGCGCCGGGGTCATCGGCCGCTACGCCGAACCGCATCGGCGCTACCACACCGAGGCCCACCTGGCCGTGATGCTCGCGGCGATCGACGAATTGTCCGCGGCCGCGGCAGATGTCGGCGCTGTCCGCTACGCGGCGTTCTTCCACGACGCGATCTATGCCGTGGCCCGCGCCGACAACGAGGAACGCAGTGCCGAGCTGGGTCGTGATGTTCTCGAATCCCTCGGTGCCGCACCGGAACTGGTGACCGAGGTGACCCGCCTGGTGGTGCTCACTCGCGGCCACGATCCCGAAGCCGGTGACGCCAACGGGGCGGTGCTCTGCGATGCCGACCTCGTGGTACTGGCCGGAACATCGCGGGAATACGCCGATTACGCCGCCGCCGTGCGCGCCGAATACGCCGCTGTCCCCGATGACCTGTTCCGTACCGGGCGCGCCTCGGTCCTGCGCAAGCTGGCCACTCAGCCCCGCCTGTTCCGCACCGAGCTCGCCCATCACCGCTATGAGGAACGCGCTCGCGCCAACCTTGCCGCCGAGCTCGCCGACCTCACCGGTGTCGCGCCCTGAGCCGACCCGTCGGCGTCGGTCGGGACGGTTCGTCCTCGCCGGCCGATCGACGCGACCACTTCGCGGTCAACGGTTCAGGACACCGCTCGCGGCGACGGCGTCGACGATCAGCGCCGCGACACCACGCTGACCGGCCAGGGTCGGGTGATAGGGGAGCAGGGTCTGATCGGCCAGGATCGGGTCGAACCAGCGCAGCGCCGGGTCGGCGCACATGCCGAACTCTCGGGAAGCGGTGACGGTGTCGAGGTAGACGGCGCCGTGGGCGGCGGCTTCGCCGGCGACGACGGTGTTGAGGCGATCGAACTTCGACTGGATGTAGGCGGCGTCGGCGTCGAGCAGCCCGAGCATCGCCGGGCAGCTGGTGTCGGTGAGATAGGTGGGCCAGCCGTCGACGAAGACGGTGGCCCGCGGTGCGCGCCGGGCGATCTCGTCGAGTGCGGCCGCGTAGGCGGGGGCGATCGCGTCGATCCGGCGGTCCCATTCCGGGTCTGCCGCCGCCGCGCAGCCGCCCGTGGCGGCACCCGCGTGGCACTGGCCGAGGATGAACTCGGTCATGTCGGCGTCGTTGGCGCCGATGTGCAGGGTGACGATCTCGGTGGCGGGTCCGAGCGCGTCCAGCTGCGGCGCGATCCCGGGTCCCTGCGAGGTGTACAGGTCGGGGATCTCGGCCGAACTGCAGGTCCGGTCGTCCACGGCGAGGTCGAGGCGCTCGGCGACGAGCTTGGGCGCGTTCACCGTGGATCGCACGCACCGCAGCGGCGCGGTCACATCGAGTTCGGCGACCCCGGTGGTCGCCGCGCCGGAATCGCCGAGCGCGACGTACCGAGCTCCGGCGGCGGGCGCCGGTTCGGCCTGCGCGCCGGCGGGCACGATCGCGGCCGCCGCGATCATCGATGTCGTCGCGATCACGCGGAGCCAGCTCTTCATCGAATGTCCTGATCGTCGGGGTTCGGTCGGAAGTGGAACCAGCGGGGTTCGCCTTGCGAGGGTACGACCGCTGTGGCGCGGACCACAAGTTCGGCCACGTCGTCCTTGACAGGCAAGTGAACACTTGCCTATGGTCTCGAAGAGACGGGAGGACGTGCCGTGACCGACATCTTCACCGCTCTCGCCGACCCCACGAGGCGGGCGCTGCTCGACGAACTCGCCGATCGGGACGGGCAGACCCTGTTCGAGCTGTGCGGCCGACTGGCCATGAAACATCAGATCAGCTCGTCCCGGCAGGCGATCACCCAGCACCTGGGGGTGCTCGAGGCGGTCGGCCTCGTCCACACCCGCCGAGATGGTCGATACAAGTTCCATCACGCCGATTTCGCGCCACTGCGCGCGGTGTCGGGGCGATGGCCGATTCCCCAGGAGAACCCATGATTCGCATCGGCGTGACCAGTATTTTCGTCGACGACCAGGACAAGGCCCAGGCCTTCTACACCGACGTCCTCGGCTTCCAGCTCAAGGACAAGGTCCCCCTCGGTGCCCACAGCTGGCTGACCGTCGTCTCCGGCGCCGACCCCGACGGCACCCAACTCTCGCTCGAACCCGACGAACACCCCGCCGCCAAGGCGTACAAGACGGCCCTGAGCGCTGACGGGATCCCGGTCATGGCCTTCACCGTCGACAACGTCGAAACAGAACACCGCCGCCTCACCGACCGCGGCGTGGAGTTCACTCAGGCGCCCCTGGCCATGGGCCCGGTCGTCACCGCGGTCTTCGACGACACCTGCGGCAACCTCGTCCAGCTCGTCTCGCCGGTCGGCGCCTAGGTGATGATGAGCAGTTCGGTGGGGGAGGCGATCTCGGCGCGCAAGCCCGCCTTGGTCGCGACCCGGGCGACCGCGCGGATGTCGTCGGGCTCGGCGCGGGTGAGGACCAGGGCCCGGGCCAGCAGCCCCTTGTGATGCTTGTTGAAGTGCGAGACCACGGTGCGTGAGCCGTCTGGGTGCTCGGTGAGGACGTTGGCGGTGATGGCGCCCGGAACGCGGCCGAGTTGCTGGTAGGTGCCCGAGCGCAGGTCGATGACGAGTTCGTCGGCGGCTTCGGCGTGGAGGGCGTCGGGCAGGACTTCGCGCCACAGGGCCGAGAGAGTCGGCAGGCCGGGGAGTTTGGTGCCGCCGGAGAGACGGTAGGCGGGGATCGGGTCGGACGCGCGGACGGCGCCGAACAGGGCCGAACCGATGCCGAGGCGGGCGTGGGCCTTGGCGCGCTGGACCTTGGTGAACGAGGTGGCGGCCAGGGCGTCGTAGAGGACGCCGGTGTAGCGCTGCAGCGCGGGCCGGGTGGCCGAGGTGCGCAGGCTCGCATTGCGGGCGATGTCGGCGTCGGCGCCCTTGCCGAGCCCGAGCACGGTGGCCGAGGCGACCGGGTCGGCCGCCAGACCGACCACCTCGGTGATCAGCTTGTCGCGCACCGCCGTGAGCTGCGGCATCGCCAGATCGGCGAGGTCGAGCGGCGCGCCCGATCCGCCGTCGGACTTGGTCTCGGAGGGAGGCAGCAGCACCAGCACGATCGTCAACGGTAATCGTGTCGGCGCCGCCGCCGGACTCCGGGTCAGCGCACGGCTTCGAGGAACTTGCGGGTGCGCTCGTTGGTCGGGTCCTCGAAGATCTGCTCCGGCGGACCCTGTTCGATGATCCGGCCGCCGTCGAACATCAGCACCCGATCCGACACCTCGCGCGCGAATCGCATCTCGTGGGTCACGATCAGCATGGTGATGTCGGTGGTCTCGGCGATCGTGCGCAGGACGTCGAGGACGTCACCGACCAGTTCCGGGTCCAACGCCGAGGTCACCTCGTCGAGCAGCATCACCTTCGGGTCCATCGCGCAGCAGCGCGCGATCGCCACCCGCTGCTGCTGGCCGCCCGACAGTCGCGAGGGGTGCTCGTCGGCCTTGTCGGCCAGCCCGACCACTTCCAGCAGATGCCTGGCCCGTTCTCGCGCTTCGTCCTTGGACTTGCCGAGCACGTGGATGGGGGCCTCGGTGATGTTCTCCAGCACCGTCATGTTCGGGAACAGATTGAACTGCTGGAACACCATGCCGATCTTGGTGCGCACAGCGCGCAGGTGTTTCTCCTTGGCGGGCACCAGCTTTCCGCCCCGCTCGGTGTGAGTGAGCGGGGTGCCGTCGACCCAGATCACGCCGTCGCTGATCTTCTCGAGGGTCATCAGCAGCCGCAGGATGGTGGTCTTGCCAGAGCCCGACGGCCCGATCAAGGTCACCTTCTCCCCACGGCTGACACTGAAATCGAGGTGGTCGAGCACGACGTTGTCGCCGAAGCGTTTGACCACCTGATCGAATCGGATCATCTCGTCAGTAGTAGGCAAGTCGCTTCTCCAGTCTTCTGATCAGCACGGACGTCGGGTAGCTGGCGACGAGGAAGAACACCCCAGCGAGGGTGATCGCCTCCAGGTACGCGAAGTGTCGCGCCCCGAATTGCTGTGCGGCGGTCACCAATTCGACGACCGAGATGGCGAACAGGAACGGGGTGTCCTTGAACATCGACACCGCGTTGGTGCCCAGCGCGGGCAGGCTCGACCGGATCGCCTGCGGCAGCACCACCGCACGCCAGGTCCGGCCCGGCGGCAGCGACAGTGCGCGCGCCGCTTCCCACTGCCCCTTGGGCACCGCCTCGATCCCGGCCCGGTACACCTCGGCCAGGTAGCTCGAATAGTGGATACCGAGCACCGTGATGCCGATCTGCAACGCCGAGAACTGCGTCAGCAGGGTGTAGGCGAACAGCAACTGCACGATCAGCGGCGTGAGCCGGACGAACTCGCTGACCGCGTGCACCGGCGCGGCGATCCAGCGTGGCGCCGACTGCCGGATCATCGCGATCACCAGGCCGAGCACCGCCGCCAGCGCAAAGCCGAGCACGGTGGCCAGCAGCGTGATCTGGAAGCCGTCCCACAGCACGGGCAGCGCTTCACGAGCGCGCTGCCAGCTCCATTCCGCGGTCATGAGCCCACCTTCGCGTGCGCGTCGTCGGGCGCCAGGCTGAGGACTTCCTTGAGTGAGGCGCCCCGGCCCAGCTTGGTCTTGGCGCGGGTCTCGAGCAGGTTCATTCCGAGGGTGAGCAGGTAGGCGAGCACGAAGTAGATGGCAAGGCCGACCCCGAACGCGAACAGCGTGTCACCGGTGTCCTTGCGCAGGTTGCCGATCTCGAAGGTGAGGTCCTGCAGGGTGATGTAGGACGCCACCGCGGTGCCCTTGAGCAGGTGGACCAGCAGGTTGGTCATCGAGGGCAGCATCAGCGCCCACGCCTGCGGGAACAACACGCGCCGCAACCGCTGCCACGGACTGAAGTTCAGCGCGACCGCGGCTTCGAACTGCCCGCGGGGCACCGCGTTGAGGGCACCGCGCACCACCTCGGCGCCGTACGCGCCGTAGTTCAGGCCCAGTGCCAGGATCCCGCAGAACACCGGATCCAGCTTGTAGCCCAGCAGCGGCAGCACATAGAACAGCCAGAAGATCTGTACCAGCAATGACGTGCCGCGGAAGAATTCGATCAGGACTCGGGCACTCCCGCGCGCCGCGAGATTGCGGACGCGCGCCAAGGTACCGAGCGCGAGGGCGAGGACGAACGCGAGCAGCGCGCCGCCGATGGTCAGCTCCAGCGTCACCACGATGCCCTCCCCCAGCGAGGGGAGGGCATCGCGTAACGCGTCGAGATTGCTCATGCGTGAATCAGATTTCGCCCTCGCACAGCTTGGCTGTCGTGTACTGCGGATCGGGCAGCTCGCGTTCGGTGAAGCCGAACTCGCCGACGATCGAGAGGTACTTGTCCTTGTCGGAGGTGATCTTGGCCAGCTCGGCGTTGTAGGCGGCCAGCAGGTCGGGATCGCTGGTCCGGAAGACCGTGCCACCCGCGCCGACCTGCGGCTTGCCGTCGATCACCGCCACGAACGACGGCGTCACGTCGACGTCGGCGCCGGGGGTGTGGTTCTTGAGCCAGTTCAGCGAGATCGCGGTGAGTGCGAACACGTCGGCCCGGCCGGAGGTGACCGCGTCCATGCCGTCCTGCGGGGTGGCGACCTGGGCCGCGTCGATGCCGAGCGCGCTGGCGTAGTCGGATTCGATGGCGCCGGTCATCGCGGTCATCTTGGCACCGCTGTCCTTGATCGATTGCATGTCCGTCAGGTTCAGTGGGTTGCCGGATTTCACCATCAGCGCGGTGGTGTACATGAATTCCGGTTCGCTGAAAGCGGCCTGTTCACAGCGTTGCGGCAAGATCGACATCCCCGCGCTCACGGCATCGAATCGATTTGCCTGCAGGCCGGGGATCAGGGCGCCGAAGTCGGTCTGTACGCCGTCGACGGTCTCGATGCCGAGATTGCCGAAGATCTCCCGGTGCAGGGCCACCGTCGCGCCGGTGAGCTGGCTGTTCTCGTTGAACGAGTACGGCGCCTCGCCCGCGAAACCCACGGTGATCGTGCCCTTGTCGCGCAGCGACTCCAGCAGCTGACCGCTCTCGGCGGTCTCGGTCTTCGTGCAGCCGGCCAGTGCGGCCGCGACCAGCGCGGCGCCGCTCAGCACCGCCGCGCAGCGCTTGGGCAGCGATTTCTTGTCGGTCATATCGGCCTCCCGAAAGGGTAGCGTGCGCGAATTCGGCAGCTACCGTTTTCTGTTGTAATTACAAATTGGACGCACGTAGAACCTAGAGGGAACAGAATAGTTCACTCATCATCCGTTATTGTTTTGTTATCCGCTGATTGGTGTCGGGCATCATTGGGTAACCTTCAGTACTTTCTCGCGCGAATCAGTTGTCCGGGCGCGCGGGCGGCGCCCACGTGGTAATCCGCTGTGAGGGCCGGGGGACCAGGGGCTACGCTGTGCACCCGTGATCACCCGCCTCTCCCGCCTGTTCCTGCGCACCCTGCGAGACGATCCCGCCGACGCCGAGGTGCCCAGCCACAAACTGCTCGTTCGCGCCGGATACGTCCGCCGCGTCGCCCCCGGCGTGTACTCATGGCTGCCGCTGGGCCTGCGTACACTGCGCCGCATCGAGGACGTGGTGCGCCAGGAGATGGACGCCACCGGTGCCCAGGAGATCGCCCTGCCCGCGCTGCTGCCGCGCGAGCCGTACGAGACCACCAACCGCTGGACCGAATACGGCGACGCCCTGTTCCGCCTGCAGGACCGCAAGGGCGGCGACTACCTGCTCGGCCCCACCCATGAGGAGCTGTTCGCGCTCACCGTCAAGGGTGAGTACAACTCCTACAAGGATCTGCCGGTCACGCTCTACCAGATCCAGACCAAGTACCGCGACGAGGAGCGCCCGCGGGCCGGCATCCTGCGCGGACGCGAGTTCGTCATGAAGGACTCCTACTCCTTCGACCTCGACGACGCGGGCCTGGCCGCCAGCTATGCCACCCATCGCGCCGCCTACCAGCGCATCTTCGATCGCCTCGGCGTGCGGTACGTGATCGTGGCCGCCACGTCCGGCGCCATGGGTGGCAGCGCGTCGGAGGAATTCCTCGCCGAGAGCCCGGTGGGCGAGGACACCTACGTGCGCTGTGTCGAGTCCGGCTACGCGGCCAATGTGGAGGCCGTGGTCACGCCCGCGCCCGCGCCGCTGCCGATCGAGGGCAGGCCCGCGGCCGTCGAGCACGACACCCCGAACACGCCCACCATCGCCACCCTGGTCGACTGGGCCAACGAGGCGAAGGCTCTCGACCGCGCGGTGACCGCCGCCGACACACTCAAGAACGTGATGGTCAAGCTGCGTCATCCCGACGGCAAGACCGAGATCCTCGGCATCGGCATCCCCGGTGACCGCGAGGTCGACGACAAACGCCTCGAAGCCGCCGTCGAGCCCGCCGAGGTGGAACTGCTCACCGAGGCCGACTTCGCCGCCAACCCCTTCCTGGTGAAGGGCTACATCGGTCCGAAGAGCCTGCAGGCCAACGGCATTCGCTACCTGGTCGATCCGCGCGTGGTCGAGGGCACCGCCTGGATCACCGGCGCCGATGTGGCGGGCAAGCACGTCGTCGGGCTCGTCGCTGGTCGTGACTTCACCCCCGACGGCACCATCGAAGCCGCCGAGGTCCGCGACGGCGATCCCTCGCCCGACGGCGCCGGTCCGCTGGTGTCGGCGCGCGGCATCGAGATCGGTCACATCTTCCAGCTCGGCCGCAAGTACACCGACGCCTTCGACGTCGACGTGCTCGGCGAGAACGGCAAGCCGGTCCGCCTCACCATGGGTTCCTACGGCATCGGCGTGTCCCGCATGGTCGCGGTGATCGCCGAACAGCAGCACGACGACAAGGGCCTGCGCTGGCCCGCCGAGATCGCCCCCTTCGACGTGCACGTGGTGATCGCCAACAAGGACGCCGCCGCTCGCGAGGGCGCCGAACAAGTTGTCGCGGGCTTGGACTCCCAGGGCCTCGAGGTCCTCTTCGACGACCGCACCGCCTCGCCCGGCGTGAAGTTCAAGGACGCCGAACTGCTCGGCATGCCCTGGATCCTGGTGATCGGCCGCGGTTGGGCCGACGGCAAGGTCGAACTGCGCAATCGCGCGACCGGTGCGGCCGAGGAGATCCCGGCCGAAGACGCGGTCGCCGCCGTGACCGCCAAGATCCGCGGCTGAGTTCTGTTTCGTCACATCGCGCCGCTCCGCACACTGTGCGGGGCGGCGCGTTCGCCTTCCGGCGCACCGGCGACCGGCGGGCCGGCCGGTGGCGGCCGAACCTACGCCTACGTAGGGGAAACCGGCAGGTAGACGGCTCGCAGCGGGGTACGGCGCTGATAAGTTGACCGCATGACGAGTTCGCCCAGCCTGCTGTTCAACCCCGCCACCTACGACCCCCAGCATTTCGATGCCGAGACGCGGCGGCTGTTGCGGGCCACCATCGAGTGGTTCGAGTCCAGGGGCAAGGCGCAGCTGCTGGCCGAGGATCGCGACGCGGTGTGGACCGAGGAGTTCCTCGAGTTCGTGGGTGAGGAGAAGCTGTTCGCCACCTTCCTGACCCCGGCCGCCTACGCCGACGGTGATCCGAACAAGCGCTGGGACGCCGCGCGCAATGCCGCCCTCGCCGAGATCTTCGGCTTCTACGGGCTGGCGTACTGGTACGCCGAGCAGGTCACCATCCTGGGGCTGGGCCCGATCTGGCAGAGCGACAACGAGATCGCCAAGCGCAAGGCCGCCGCCGACCTCGACGAGGGTCAGGTGATGGCGTTCGCGCTGTCCGAGCGCGACCACGGCGCCGACATCTACAACACCGACCTGATCCTCACCCCGAGCGCGCCGGGCAGCGCCGACGCCGAGGCGGGCATCCTGTTCCGCGCCAGCGGCGAGAAGTACTACATCGGCAACGGCAACGTCGCTTCGATGGTGTCGGTGTTCTCCCGGCGCGGCGATGTCGAGGGGCCCGAGGGCTACATCTGGTTCGCGGCC
Source organism: Nocardia mangyaensis (assembly GCF_001886715.1). Lineage (NCBI taxonomy): Bacteria > Bacillati > Actinomycetota > Actinomycetes > Mycobacteriales > Nocardiaceae > Nocardia > Nocardia mangyaensis. The sequence continues at coordinate 4,717,260 of NZ_CP018082.1, read as the reverse complement.
GACAGCAGGCACGCCAACTACCACCTGGTCGAGAGTGTCATCCACGGGCAGATGTACGTCAGCCACTTCCGGCTGGAGAACTACCCGGTCACCGCCGCCGATGTGCTGCACGAAGGCCCCGAGGGCTTCTCGGCCGCGCTCAACACCGTCAACGTGGGCAAGTTCAACCTCTGCCACGGCAGCATCGGCATGGTCGAGCACTCCTTCTTCGAGGCCATCAGCCACGCCAACAACCGCATCCTCTACGGCAACCCGGTCACCGACTTCGGCCACGTGCGAGGCAACTTCGTCGACGCCTACGCCCGGCTGATCGCGATGAAGCTGTTCAGCGACCGCGCCGTGGACTACTTCCGCAGCGCCTCGCTCGAGGATCGTCGCTACCTGCTGTTCAACCCGATGACCAAGTCCAAAGTCACCTCCGAGGGCGAGGTCGCGATGACCCTGCTGCTGGATGTGCTGGCGGCCAAGGGATTCGAGAAGGCCACCTACTTCGCGCAGGCCTCGCGCTACATCAACCACCTGCCCCGGCTCGAGGGCACGGTGCACGTGAACGTGGGCCAGATTCTGAAGTTCATGCCGAACTACCTGCTCAACCCGAAGGAATACCCGGTGATCGGCACCGATCTCGCCCCCGGTGACCAGGAGTTCTTCTGGAAGCAGGGCCCGGCGCGCGGCGCGGGCAAGGTGCAGTTCGCCGACTGGGCCCCCGCCTACGAGCAGGCCGCCGAGGTCCCCAATGTCGGCCGCTTCTACGAGCAGGCCCAGGCGCTGCGCACCCTGCTGCTCACCGCCGCCCCCGATGCCGGCCAGCAGAAGGACCTGGACTTCATGCTGACCATCGGCCACCTGTTCTCCACGGTGGTCTACGGCCAGCTGATCCTCGAGCAGGCCGAACTCACTGGCCTCGACCGCGACGTGCTCGACCAGATCTTCGACTTCCAGATCCGCGACTTCAACACCCAGGCCACGGCCCTGCTCGGCAAGCCCTCGGTCACCGAGGCCCAGCGGGCATGGGCGATCGGCGCCCTGCGCAGCCCCGTCGCCGACGCCGAGCGCTTCGACCGCGTATGGCAGCAGGTCGAGTCCTACGACGGGGCCTACGCGATGCGCCCCTAGTCGCGACAGATCTGGGCCGTTGATCACCACGCCCTGGTGGCGTCGCTTCTCCGGCGATGCTCACCTGGGAGCATGGTGATCAACGGTCCTACTCCAGGTCATGGCCGGCGGGGTGCGTCTATGCCTTGCCTGGGAAGCTGACGGTGACCGGATCGGCGCCCAGGATGACCTGCCAGCGGGCGCGGCGTACGGCCGCCTCGGTGAGCGCCTGGGTGGCCGTCACGCGCACGGCGGGCTCGGTGGCTCGTTCGACCGCGGCCAACCACGCTGCGGCGCAGTCGGATTCGACCGCGACAGCCAGCTGGGCCGCGGGGATCGGGTTGTCGACCGGGAACGGCGGGTTGTAGGCGGCGTCGGGTGCTTCCGGGGCGGTGCCGTCGGCTTCGAGAAGTTCGATGGTGGCGTCGCGGCGGGCCCGGTGGGCCGCGCTGAACTCGGCGACCAGGCGGGCCCGGTCGTTGTTGGCGTAGGCGGCGATCACGCCGTAGGAATAGACGGCGGCGTGCTCGCTGTCGAGCGCGGCCTGCAGTGCCTGTCGTTGGTCGGTCATGTCAGCAGGACTCCCGCCTGGGTGGCGCAGGACGCGCTGATCGAGGCCAGCAAGCCTGCGCGATAACCGGATTCGGTACTGGCCGCGCGGGCGGCGGCCTGCTGGGAGCGCGCCAGCTGATCGCGCAGCTGCGCGAGGTCGAGCGGCTGCGCGGCATGGGTCTCGACGACCGAGGCGGGCACCGTCGATCCGTCGGGCCCGGGCACGACGACCTCGCCCGTGCGTCGCACCGGTGTGGTGCCGTCGCCGTACACGCCGAGCACCCGGTCGATCTCGGCACGCAACGCATCGGCATGCGCGGTGCGCTCGGTCGCGATGGTGCTCAACGCGGCCTGCGACTGCGGCGCCAGCGCGATGGCCGCGGTCGCCGCGACGGCATCGGCGCGGGCCAGAACCTCTTGGGCGGCAAGCGGATCGGGTGCGTGGACGGTGTCGTCCTCGGCACAGGCGGCCAGCACGGCTACCGCGGGCGCCCCGAGCGCGCCCGCGCCGACCAGCCGCAGCAATGTCCGCCTGCGCCAGGTCCGTGCCTCGGCGGGCGTCGTGGCGGTGTGCGCCGCTGTGCCATCGGTGTGTGTCGCGACGGCGTCTGTCGCGGCATCCGCGGAAGCGACGAGCGCGGCGCTGACACGGATGACGCCGGCAGGCGCGGTGGCGGTCCGGGCCGCGCGGACGGCGGTGGCCTCGAGGGAGTGGCGGGGCGGGCGGGGTTGAGTCAGTGGAGCTGGAAGCTGTTGTGCGTGTGCGGGATACGTGCTTGCCGTGGCGTCGGCAGGCGGTGTCGGTCCGGCGGGGGCGACGCTGACCGGGTACGGCGCCGCGAGCGTCGTCGGGCGGGATTCGTGCCGGTCGGAACGCATGCCGGAAGGTCGCCCGGCGCTCGACGGGGCGGTATGGCGGAAGGGCACGACCACCATCGTGCCAGATCCGTCCGGCGGCGCTCGCGCACGCCGTGACCTGGTAGGGCACGCCGGAGCGGACCGGTGCGCGACGCCCGGCTGCTGGTCCTTTACACTCTCGGAGCGCGTTACGCTAGACCTTCGGCGTAGAAATTTCCGATCGCGTCACAACTGAACCAGGAGCCGCCCATATGCCGATGCCCACCGAGGAAAGGGTGAGCCAGCTAGTCGCTGAGCTCGTTGCACGCCGGGGATTCGACCTCGAGGGCGTTGCGATCGCGGCTGCGGGCAAAGACGAGCTGGCGCCGGTTCGGTTGAAGGTCATCGTGGACAGCGACGGCCCGGTCGACCTCGACGCGATCGCCGAGCTCAGCCGCGAGACGTCGGAGCTGCTCGACGCGGCCGGTGATTTCGGCGATTCCGCCTACCTGCTCGAAGTGACGACCCCGGGCGTCGACCGCCCGCTCACCACCGATCGGCACTGGCGCCGCGCCCAGGGACGCAAGGTGAAGGTGGTCCTGGCCGAGGCCGCCGACCAGGTCGAGGGCAAGAAGCGCTTCGAGGCTCGCGCGGGGCACCTCGCCGACGACGGCACGATCGCACTCGTGCTCGGCGGCCGCAGCAAGCCGCACCGGGTGCACGTGCCGCTGGCCGACATCGCCTCCGCGGTCGTCCAGGTGGAATTCAACGCACCCGGCGCCGCCGAACTCGAGCTCGCGGGCGGTATCGCCGCGGGCCGACCCGTCCCGGGTGACGAACCCGCAGACCTCGCCGCCAGTGGCCTACACAGTGACTCTCCCACCGAAGGGGTTGCGGAATGAACATTGAAATCGAAGCCTTGCGGGCGATCGTCGCCGACAAGGGCATCTCGATCGAGACCGTGATCTCGGCGATCGAGTCGGCGCTGCTCACCGCCTACCGGCACACCGAGGGTCACCAGCCCAACGCGCGCATCGACATCAACCAGAAGACCGGCGTGGTCCGGGTGATGGCGCGCGAACTCGACGCCGACGGCAACCTCGTCTCCGAATGGGACGACACCCCCGAGGGCTTCGGCCGGATCGCGGCGACCACCGCGCGCCAGGTGGTGCTGCAGCGGCTCCGTGATGCCGAGAACGAGAAGTCCTTCGGTGAGTTCGCCACCCACGAAGGCGACATCGTCGGCGGTGTGGTCCAGCGCGACGCCAGGGCCAATGCCCGCGGCATCGTGGTGGTGCGCATCGGCAGCGAGGCCAATGGCGCCGAGGGCCTGATCCCGCCCGCCGAGCAGGTGCCCGGCGAGACCTACGAACACGGTGACCGGATCAAGTGCTACGTCTACGGGGTCTCCCGTGGCCCGCGTGGCCCGCAGATCCAGCTCTCGCGCACCCATCCGAATCTGGTGCGCCGACTCTTCTCGCTCGAGGTCCCCGAGATCGCCGACGGGTCGGTGGAGATCGTCGCGGTGGCGCGCGAGTCCGGGCACCGCTCCAAGATCGCCGTGCGCTCCACCGTGCCCGGCGTCAACGCCAAGGGCGCGTGCATCGGCCCGATGGGTCAGCGCGTGCGCAACGTGATGAGCGAACTGGCGGGCGAGAAGATCGATATCATCGATTACGCCGAGGATCCGGCGACCTTCGTCGGCAACGCCCTCTCGCCCTCGAAGGTGGTCTCGGTCACCGTCGTGGATCCGGAAGCCAGGGCGGCGCGGGTGATCGTGCCGGACTTCCAGCTGTCACTGGCGATCGGCAAGGAGGGCCAGAATGCCCGCCTGGCCGCTCGTCTGACCGGCTGGCGTATCGATATCCGCAGCGACGCGGCTCCGGAACCGGGCGATCCGGTCCGCCCGGAGGCGCACCGTAGTTGACGAAGACGCGGGAATCCCGACCCTCGGATGACATGTTCGTAACTTCAGAAGGGGAGGGGTTCGTCGTTATGACCGGGTCACCGGTAGAGTGGGTGAAGGATCGGCCCGCGCAATCCGTTCGAACCTGTATCGGATGCCGTCTGCGCGAGCCGTCTGCCGACCTGTTGCGGATCGTGGCGCAGCATCGAGGCGCCGACGGTGACAGTGTCGGAACCCCGGCTGTTGCGATAGTCCCCGACCCGCGGCGCAGACTTCCCGGACGGGGTGCTTGGTTGCACCCCGTTTCAGCTTGTCTGCGTTCCGCAGAGCGGCGCCGAGCATTCGGCAGAGCCCTACGAGTGTCCGGAAATCTGGATATCTCAGCCCTGGAGCAGTACCTCGAGAACAGGCACGAGCACTCATGAGCACACCGTGAAGCACCAACGATGAACGTCCATCGGAGATAACCCGAGGTCGTGCGGGCCCGCCTTCCCTAGGCGGTGTCACTGCTCGACCTCTCAGTGAGGAGAGCAGTGGCAGGCAAGGCCCGCGTGCACGAGTTGGCTAAAGAGCTCGGTGTCACAAGCAAGGAACTACTCGCGAAGCTCAAGGAGCAAGGCGAGTTCGTGAAGTCGGCGTCCTCGACGGTGGAAGCACCCGTCGCCCGTCGTCTGCGTGAATCGCTCGCGTCGAAGTCCGCCCCGGCGGCCGATGCGAAGTCGGCAGCCCGTCCCGGACCGTCCCCGGCGGCCCGTCCGGGCGCCAAGCCCACCCCCGGCGGTCCCCGTCCGGGCCCGCGTCCGGCTCCGGCGGCTCCCGCCGCGGCCGCGACCCCCCCGGCACCGGCCGCTCCCGCGGCACCGGCGACCCCGGCTCCGGCCGAGTCCACTCCGGCTCCGGCTGCCAAGCCCACCCCGGCGGCGGCGCAGTCCGCGCCCGCTGCCAAGCCCGCCGCGCCCGCCCCGCGCCCCGCGCCCGGCGCGCCGCGCCCGGCGCAGGGTGGTCAGGCTCCGCAGCAGCAGCGTCCCGGCCAGCCCGCGCAGGGTGGTCAGGCCCCGCGTCCGGCCGGTCCCGGCCCGAAGCCCGGCCCGAAGCCCCCGCGCGTCGGCAACAACCCGTTCAGCTCCGCCCCCGATCGTGAGCGTCCCGCGCCGCGTCCCGCCCCGCAGGGTGGCCCGCGTCCGACGCCGGGTCAAGGCGGTCCTCGCCCGACGCCGGGTCAGGGTGGTCCGCGCCCGGCTCCCGGTCAGGGCGGTCCCCGTCCCGGTCAGGGCCAGGGTGGTCCGCGTCCGGCCGCCGCGCAGGGCGGTGCCCCGCGTCCCGGTGGTCCGCGCCCCAACCCGGGCTCGATGCCGCCTCGTCCGAACCCGGGTGCCATGCCCGCGCGCTCGGCTCGTCCCGGCCCCGCGGCCGGTGGCCGTCCGGGTCGTCCCGGCGGCGCACCCGGCGGCGGGGGCGCAGGTCGTCCCGGTGGTGGTGGCGGTGGCGGCTACCGCGGTGGCGGTGGCGGTGCCCCCGGCGCCGGTGCCGGTGCGGGTGCTCCCGCGGCCGGTGGTTTCCGTGGTCGTCCCGGTGGCGGCGGCGGTCGTCCCGGTGGTCCCGGTGGCCGTGGTGGTGCGGCCGGTGCGTTCGGTCGTCCCGGTGGTGCTCCGCGTCGTGGCCGCAAGTCGAAGCGGGCCAAGCGCGCCGAATACGAGAACATGCAGGCGCCCGCCGTCGGTGGCGTGCGGCTGCCCCGCGGCAACGGCGAGATCATCCGTCTCGCTCGCGGCGCGTCGCTGTCGGACTTCGCCGAGAAGATCGACGCGAACCCGGCTGCCCTGGTGCAGGCGCTGTTCAACCTCGGCGAGATGGTCACCGCGACCCAGTCGGTGAACGACGAGACCCTCGAGCTGCTCGGCGGCGAGATGAACTACGTCGTCCACGTCGTCAGCCCCGAGGACGAAGACCGCGAGCTGCTGGAATCGTTCGATCTCACCTACGGCGAGGACGCCGGTGGCGAGGACGACCTCGAGCAGCGTCCGCCGGTCGTGACCGTCATGGGTCACGTCGACCACGGTAAGACCCGACTGCTCGACACGATCCGCAAGGCCAACGTCGCCGAGGGCGAGGCAGGTGGCATCACCCAGCACATCGGTGCTTACCAGGTGCTGACCGATCTCAACGGTGAAGAGCGCCTGATCACCTTCATCGACACCCCGGGTCACGAGGCGTTCACCGCCATGCGTGCTCGTGGTGCGAAGGCCACCGACATCGCGATCCTCGTGGTCGCGGCCGACGACGGCGTCATGCCGCAGACGGTGGAAGCGATCAACCACGCCCAGGCGGCCGATGTGCCGATCGTGGTGGCGGTCAACAAGATCGACAAGGAAGGCGCGAACCCGGACAAGATCCGGCAGCAGCTGACCGAATACGGTCTGGTCACCGAGGAGTACGGCGGCGACACCATGTTCGTCAACATCTCCGCCAAGCAGGGCCTCAACATCGACGCGCTGCTCGAAGCGGTGCTGTTGACCGCGGACGCCTCGCTCGACCTGCGGGCCAACCCGGACATGGACGCCCAGGGTGTCGCCATCGAGGCGCACCTCGACCGCGGCCGTGGCCCGGTGGCGACCGTGCTCATCCAGCGCGGCACGCTGCGCGTCGGCGACTCGATCGTGGCGGGCGACGCCTACGGTCGCGTGCGCCGCATGGTCGACGAGCACGGCGAAGACGTCCTGGCGGCCCTGCCGTCGCGGCCGGTCCAGGTCATCGGTTTCACCTCGGTGCCCGGCGCGGGTGACAACCTGCTCGTGGTCGACGAGGACCGCATCGCCCGCCAGATCGCCGACCGCCGCAACGCACGCAAGCGCAACGCGCTCGCTGCTCGCAGCCGCAAGCGGATCAGCCTGGAAGATCTGGATGCCGCCCTGAAGGAGACTTCGGAGCTCAACCTGATCCTCAAGGGCGACAACTCCGGTACCGTCGAGGCCCTCGAAGAGGCCCTGCTCGGCATCGAGATCGACGACGAGGTGCGTCTGCGCGTCATCGACCGCGGTGTCGGTGGCGTCACCGAGACCAACGTCAACCTGGCGTCGGCCTCGAACGCGATCATCATCGGCTTCAACGTCCGTGCGGAGGGCAAGGCCACTGAGCTGGCCAACCGCGAGGGCGTCGACATCCGGTACTACTCGGTGATCTACCAGGCCATCGACGAGATCGAGAAGGCCCTCAAGGGCATGCTCAAGCCGATCTACGAAGAGGTCGAGCTGGGCCGGGCGGAGATCCGCGCGATCTTCCGTTCGTCCAAGATCGGCAACATCGCCGGTTGCATGGTGCTGTCGGGTTCGGTCAAGCGCAACGCCAAGGCGCGCCTGATCCGCGACGGCCGGGTGATCGCCGAGACGATGACCATCTCCTCGCTCAAGCGGGAGAAGGACGACGCCACCGAGGTCCGCGAAGGTTTCGAGTGCGGTATGACCGTGACCTACAGCGACATCAAGGACGGCGACATCATCGAGGCGTACGAACTGCGCGAGAAGCCGCGCGACTGATATCGCACACCGTTCCACACGCCGCATCCGAGTTTCGGGTGCGGCGTGTGGTCATGCGGGCGAATCCCATCTACCAGGAGGTGAGCACCGCTGTACATCGGTGCGCTCGAATTCGATCTACTGCTCGGTGACGTGCATTCGCTCAAGGAGAAGCGGTCGGTCATCCGCCCGATTCTCGCCGAGCTGCAGAAGCGCTTCGGCGTGAATGCCGCCGAGGCCGGAGATCAGGACCTGCACCGCCGAGCACTGCTCGGGGTGGCCATGGTCAGTGCGGAAACGGGACACCTGAACGAGGTGCTCGACAAGTGTGAGCGGCACGTTGCCGCGCGTCCGGAGATAGAGTTGCTGGCAGTACGCCGCCGGATCTTCGGACCCGAAGACTAGAGGGAGGTCAGGCCATGGTGGATCAAGCCAGGGCACGCCGACTCGCCAAGCGGATTTCCGCGATCGTGGCCACCGCGATCGAATACGAGATCAAGGATCCGCGGCTGCGGTTCATCACCGTCACCGACGCCAAGGTGACCGGCGATCTGCGCGAGGCGACGGTGTTCTACACGGTGATGGGCGAGACGCTCGAGACCGAACCCGACTACACGGCCGCGGCCGCCGGTCTGGACGCGGCCAAGGGTGTGTTGCGGTCCAAGGTCGGCGCCGGAACCGGGGTGAAGTTCACGCCGATCCTGTCGTTCACGCTGGACAAGGTGCCCGACGCGGCACGCGACATGGAGGAGCTGCTGGCCCGGGCTCGCGCCATCGACGACGAGGTCGCCAAGGTGGCCGCCAACGCCACCCACGCCGGTGACGCCGATCCGTACAAGTCCGATCGCGACGACGAAGACCCCGAGTAGTCGTCGTGCCCGGTCGCGACGCCGGAATCCGTGACGGGACCGCGCTGGATGCCGCCGTCGCCGCGTTGGCGGCGGCGCGTTCGGTGACCGTCCTGTGCCATGTGCAGCCCGACGCCGACACCGTCGGCAGCGGGCTCGCGCTGGCGCTTGCCGTGCATCGGCGCGGCGTGCCGGTCCGGGTGTCGTTCGCCGAACCGGCCGAACTGCCCGCCTCGCTGCGTACCCTGCCCGGCACCGAACATCTCGTGCCGCCCGCGGAGGTGCCGGACGAGGTGGATCTGTTGATCGTGGTCGACTGTGGTGCGCGCAGTCGTCTCGGCGCGCTCGCCGACCGGTTGCGCGGCGCCCGCTCGACCTTGGTGATCGATCATCACCGCGCCAACGACGGGTTCGGCACCGTCGACCTGATCGATGAATCGGCGGCCTCGACCACCGAGCTGATCACCCGCCTGCTCGACGCCTGGGAAGTCCCGATCGACGCGGCGATCGCGCACTGCCTGTTCGCCGGTCTCGTCACCGACACCGGTTCGTTCCGCTGGGCCAGGCCGGGCAGCCATGCGCTGGCCGAGCGTCTGCTCGCCACCGGCATCGACGGCACCGAGATCACCCGCGTGCTGCTCGACACCCATCCGTTCGCCTGGCTGCCGATGCTGTCGAAGGTGCTCTCGACCGCGGTGGTCGTGCCCTCGGCTGCCGGAGTGGGTTTGGTGTACGCGCTGGTGCGCGCCGCCGACACCCACGAGGTCGGCCCGGAGGAGGTCGAGAGCGTCATCGATGTCATCCGAACCACCACCGAGGCGGGTATCGCCGCGGTCTTCAAGGAGGCCCGCGGCCACAACGACCGCTGGACGGTCTCGCTGCGCTCCCGGGATTCCGCACCCGGCACCGCCGACGGCATCGACGTGGCGGCCGTCGCGAGCGGTTTCGGGGGCGGCGGCCATCGCTTCGCCGCCGGCTACACCACCTACGGCAGTGTGGAGTCGGTGGTTCGGGCGCTGGTCACCGCGCTGGGCTGATCACGTCAGGCGGCGAGAAGACATCGATTGCGCGGAACCCGAGCAGCTCGCGCAGTTCTGGTGCGAGGTAGTGGCATACGAGCGGAGTGGCACACGAGCCGCGGTGTCGGTGCCGTGTGCGACCATCGGCGGCAGTCGTGCACAGGTACGCGCCGGGGAGTGAGCGGCGCCCTTCATCGGGGAGGTCGTCGGGCGTGAGTTCTGCGGTGGAACAGGCCGGGCCGCGGCGCATTCTGGGGATCGCGCTGCCGACCCTGGGTGTTCTCGTCGCCGAGCCGCTGTATCTGCTGTTCGACATGGCGGTGGTCGGCCGGTTGGGGGCGCTCGCGCTGGCCGGGCTCGCGGTCGGTGGCGTGATCGTGGGAACCGTGAGCACGCAGCTGACATTTCTGTCCTACGGGACGACAGCGCGGGCGGCCCGTCGCCATGGCGCGGGGGACCGGGCGGGCGCGGTCGAGGAGGGGATTCAGGCAAGCTGGGTCGGCGTGGCCATCGGGCTGTTGATCGTGGCGGTGGTGCAACTGTTCGCCGGGCCGCTGTGCTCGGCGATCGCCGGGGGCGGCGAGATCGCCGGCGAGGCGCTGACCTGGGTGCGGATCGCGCTGTTCGGGGTGCCGTTGATCCTGCTGTCGATGGCCGGCAACGGCTGGATGCGCGGGGTCCAGGACGTGCGTCGGCCGTTGCTGTTCGTGGTCGCGGGCTTGGCGCTGTCGGCGGTGCTGTGCCCGGTGCTGGTGTACGGGCTGCTCGGTGCGCCGCGGCTGGAGCTACCCGGGTCGGCGGTGGCCAACGTCGTCGGCCAGTTCGTCACCGGCACGCTGTTCGTCTACGCGCTGCTGCGCGAACGGGTTTCGCTGCGGCCACGACCGGCGGTGATGCGCGCGCAACTGGTGCTCGGGCGCGATCTCATCGTGCGCAGCCTCTCGTTCCAGGTGTGCTTCGTCTCTGCCGCCGCGGTCGCCGCCCGCTTCGGTGCCGCGTCCGTGGCCGCCCACCAGATCGTGCTGCAACTGTGGAATTTCCTCGCGCTGACCCTGGATTCGCTGGCCATCGCGGCCCAGACCCTGGTCGGTGCGGCCCTCGGTGCCGGAAATGCGCGAGACGCCAAGGGGATCGCGCGCCGCGTCACCGGCTGGTCGGAGATCTTCGCGCTGCTGCTGGCCGCCACGTTCGCCGCGGGCGTGGGGGTGATCCCGCTGCTGTTCACCGACGACCCGCAGGTGCTCGACCGCGCCCATGTCATCTGGTGGTTCTTCGTCGCCATGATTCCGGTGGCGGGCGCGGTCTTCGCGCTCGACGGGGTCCTGCTCGGCGCCGGCGACGCCGCCTTCCTGCGCACCGCCACGCTGATTGCCGCTCTGCTCGGGTTCCTGCCACTGATCTGGCTCTCGCTCGTCTTCGACTGGGGCGTGGCCGGGATCTGGTCAGGACTGGTCGCGTTCATGCTGCTGCGGTTGGTCGCCGTGGTCGCCAGGGCCAGGTCGGGTCGGTGGGCCAGGGTCGGTGCCGACGTGCCCAGCGGCGCCGCGTGAGCCGGGGTCAGCGCGAGCAGGGGGCTGAGAATGTCGACCCAGCGGATCTCGAGATCGCGGGGCGGATACTCGCCCGCGACCGCCGATCGGTGAACCCGCCGGTCGTCCGCGACGCGGGTGTGCCACTGTGGACGGGTGATACCGAAGTTGATGGCGGTCAGCGACGTCCATGTGGGACACCAGGGCAACAAGCCGGTCGTGGAGCAGATCCACCCGGACTCGCCGGAAGACTGGCTGATCGTCGCCGGGGACGTGGGCGAGAAGGCCGAGGAGGTGCGGTGGGCACTCGAGCTGCTGCGCCGCCGGTTCGCGAAGGTGATCTGGGTGCCGGGCAACCACGAACTGTGGACCACGCCCAAGGACCCGGTGCAGATGCACGGCGCCGCCCGCTACGACTATCTCGTGGCGATGTGCCGTGACCTCGACGTCGTCACCCCCGAAGACCCGTTCCCGGTCTGGACCGGGGCCGGCGCCGAGAAGTACGGCGGACGCGTCACCATCGCGCCGATGTTCCTGCTCTACGACTACTCGTGGCTGCCGGAGGGGACCACGACCAAGGCGCAGGGACTGGCGCTCGCGCGTGAACGCAATGTCGTGGCCACCGACGAATTCCTGCTGACGCCGGAGCCGTACCTGTCCCGCGACGCCTGGTGCCACGCCCGCGTGCAGTACACCCAGCGCCGCCTCGACGCGCTCGCCCCCGATACCGCGGTGGTCATGGTCAACCACTTCCCGCTGGTGCGTCAGCCCACCGAGATCCTGTTCTACCCGGAGTTCTCGCTGTGGTGCGGCACCGACCTCACCGCCGATTGGCACACCACCTACAACGTCGTCTGCTCGGTCTACGGCCACCTGCACATCCCGCGCACCACCTACTACGACGGCGTCCGGTTCGAGGAGGTCTCCCTGGGCTACCCGCGCGAATGGAAGCGCCGCGGTGTGCCCGAGCCCCTGCTGCGCCAGATCCTGCCCGAACCGGTCTACGCCGAGGGCGACCTCAACTCCTGGGGCGGCCACTTCAAGCTCACTCCCGAGATGGAAGCCGCCGCCGCGGAAATGCGAGCCAAGGCGGATCGGCGCCGAGGACTGTGACCGGGAATTTGCGTCGGTGCGCGACGACTGATTTCGTGGTGACCATGGGTAACTCATCGGGGACGGGCGAACGCGCCACACCCGCATTCCGCCGGACGCCGATGAAGGCCGTCGCGATTCTCGCTCCGGCCGGAATTCGCGGAGAGGCGCGACAGTGATTCAGGACATTGTGCCGTCAGGCGTGGCCACCGCCGAGCTGCTGACCTATCCGGAGGAGCTGAAGGCGCATCCGGCCGAGGAACACCTCATCGCCAAGGCGGTCGAGAAGCGCCGCCGCGACTTCATCGGCGCTCGCCACTGTGCGCGCCTGGCGCTCGAACAGCTCGGTGAGCCCCCGGTCGCGATCGGCAAGGGGGAGCGCGGCATGCCGCTGTTCCCGCGTGGCGTCGTCGGCAGTCTCACCCACTGCGACGGCTATCGCGCCGCCGCGCTCACCCACGCGCTGCGCTTCCGCTCGGTCGGCATCGACGCCGAACCGCACGGCGCCCTGCCCGAGGGCGTGCTCGATTCGGTGAGTCTGCCCGCCGAGCGCGAGTGGCTGACCACCGCGCCCGCCGGCCTGCATCTGGATCGGCTGCTGTTCTGTGCCAAGGAAGCCACCTACAAGGCGTGGTTCCCGCTGACCCACCGCTGGCTCGGTTTCGAGGACGCCCACATCACCTTCGAGATCGATTCCCGCACCGCCGATTCCGGTTCCGGAACGTTCCACACCGAACTGCTCATCCCCGGCACGACACACGATGGCGGCGCGCCCCTGCGCACTTTCGACGGACGCTGGACGATCGCCGACGGGCTGATCCTGACCGCGATCGCGCACGGCTGATGGCCGCGCGCCACTCCGCGGTCGGCCAGCTCGGCGGACTGGTGATCGTCGACAAGGACGGCGGCTGGACCAGCCATGATGTGGTGGCACGCAGCCGGAAGCTGCTACGCACCAAGAAGGTCGGGCACGCGGGCACTCTCGACCCGATGGCCACCGGAGTGCTCGTGCTCGGTGTCGAGCGGGCGACGAAACTGCTCGGTCAGCTGATCCTCACCACCAAGGCCTACACCGCGACGATCCGGCTGGGCCAGGCAACCGTCACCGACGACGCGGAGGGCGAGGTCACCGCGACAACGCCCGCGCTGCACCTCACCGACGACGCGATCGCGGCCGAGGTCGCCGCCCTGACCGGTGACATCCAGCAGGTCCCCGCCACCGTCAGCGCCATCAAGATCGATGGGGAACGCGCCTACGCCCGCGCCCGCGCGGGCGAGGACGTACACCTGCCCGCCCGCCCGGTGACGGTGTCACGGTTCGAGGTCCTGGCCCGCCGGGATGTCGCCGACGGCGAATTCGTCGACCTGGACGTGGAAGTCGACTGCTCCTCGGGCACCTACATCCGCGCCCTCGCCCGGGACCTGGGCGCCGCTCTCGGCGTCGGTGGACACCTGACCGCCCTGCGGCGCACCCGCGTCGGTCCGTTCACCCTCGAACACGCCCGCACCCTCGACGAACTCGCCGCGGCCGCCGAGGCCGAGCACCCCTTGCTCAGCCTCGACATCGACACCGCGGTCCGCACCGCTTTCCCCCACCGGGACATCGACGAATCCCAGGCGGAAGACCTCCGCAACGGCCGCTGGCTCGACCCCATCGGCCGCGCGGGAGTCTACGCCGCCATCGACCCGGCGGGCCGAGCCATCGCCCTGCTCGAGGAGAGCGGCAAACGCGCCGCCTCGGTCATGGTGGTTCGCCCGCCGGGCATCGGCGACTGACTGCAGTTCAGCACGTCGGGAATCCGGTGCGCCGCATCGTGTTCGGTTTCAGCGGGCCGGTCGGCGCCAGGGTGGCCGTGCCGGTATCGATCGATCGTGAGTCGCGCACTGTCGTGTATCGCGGTGACTGCTAGGTGGCGAGCCAGATCGCTTCCGCCGCAAGAGTTCCCAGCTCGGTCGGCAAGGCGCCATCGGCGATCCGGACCGCGATGGTGCCGGCGAAGTCGCGACGTTCCTGGACCACTATCGTGGTGTCGAGGGCGATGCCCACCGAGTCGAAATAGCGCAGCATGGCGGGGTCGGAGTCGGAGATGCGGGCGACCCGGCCGGACTCGCCCGCCCCGAAATCGCTGAGCTGGCGGGCCGGGGGAGTGGGGACCGCGCCGTCGACCGAGGGGATCGGGTCGCCGTGCGGATCACGGTCGGGGTGGCCGAGTTTCGCGTCGATGCGCGACATCAGGAGTTCGGAGACGGCGTGTTCGAGCACCTCGGCCTCGTCGTGGACCTCGTCCCAGCCGTAGCCGAGTTCGTTCACCAGGAAGGTCTCGATGAGCCGGTGCCTGCGGACCATCGCCACGGCGGCGCGCCGACCGTGTTCGGTCAGCGTGATCGCGCCGTAGCGGGCGTGTTCGACCAGGCCCTGGTCGGCGAGCTTGCGCACCGCCTCGGACACCGTCGAGGCCGACACCCCGATCCGCTCGGCGAGCAGCTTGGTCGACACCTTCTCCTGTGACCATTCCTGAGCGGTCCAGATGACCTTCAGATAGTCCTGCGCCACCGCGGACAACTCGGGCGCGATCGTGGCGGTGGCGGCGAGTTCGGCCTGCTCGCCGGATCGCGTCGCCGCACGGCGGGGCGCGACATCTCGTTTACCTGGCACACCATTGATGTTAGGCATCCCTGACGGGAATGACACATCCGGCGAACCGGCGCGGCGCACGGCCGCGATAGGCTTCGCGGTGTGCAGAGGTGGCGAAGTCTCGACGAGGTGCCCGCGGACTGGGGGCGCTGCGTCCTCACGATCGGTGTGTTCGACGGCGTGCATCGCGGGCACGCGCAGCTGATCAGTCGCGCGGTGGCCGCGGCGAACTCCCGTGGTGTCCCGTCGGTTCTGATGACCTTCGATCCGCATCCCATGGAGGTGGTACGGCCCGGTTCGCACCCCGCCCAGCTCACCACCTTGACCCGCCGCGCCGAACTGGCCGAGGAACTCGGCATCGACGTGTTCTGCGTGATGCCGTTCACCCAGGAATTCATGAAGCTCACCCCGGGCGGCTACGTGCACGACCTGCTGGTCGAACGACTGCACGTCACCGCGGTCGTGGTCGGGGACAACTTCACCTTCGGCAAGAAGGCCGCGGGCACCGTCGACACGATGCGCGAGCTCGGTGAACGGTTCGGCTTCGAGGTCGACGGGGTGACCCTGCTCGGTGAGCACGCCGTCACGTTCTCCTCCACCTACATCCGCGCCTGCGTCGACGCGGGCGACATGGCCGCGGCCGCGGAGGCGCTCGGTCGCCCGCACCGCATCGAAGGCGTCGTCGTGCACGGCGACAAGCGCGGACGCGAACTCGGCTTCCCGACCGCCAACGTCGCCCCGCCCATGCACGCCGCCATTCCCGCCGACGGCGTGTACGCGGGCTGGTTCACCGTGCTCGGCGCCGACGGCCCGGTCGGCACGATCGACCCCGGTCAGCGGGCGATGGCGGCCATCTCGGTGGGCACCAATCCGACGTTCTCGGGCCGGTCGCGCACCGTCGAGGCGTTCGTTCTCGACGCCGAGGCCGACCTGTACAGTCAGCACGTCGCGGTCGACTTCGTCGAACAGCTGCGCGGGATGCGCAAGTTCGATTCCATCGACGAGCTGGTCGAGGCCATGGGTCGCGATGTCGAGGCCGCGCGCAAGGTGCTCACCGCCGCCGACGCCTGAGGCCGGTGCGGCTCGCCCGAACAGGTCGGGTAAAGTGGTTCCTCGGGTTTGCTGCGGTCCGCGGTGGCGCCCATCCCGGGTAACCGGACATTCGAGCGCGGAACTGAAAAATAGGAGTCTGCCGCATGGCGCTGACCACTGAGCAGAAGTCGGCCATTCTGGCCGAGTACGGCCTGCACGAGAAGGACACCGGTTCGCCGGAGGCGCAGATCGCGCTGCTGTCGAAGCGGATCTCGGACCTGACCGAGCACCTCAAGCAGCACAAGCACGATCACCACACCCGGCACGGCCTGCTGGCCCTGATCGGTCGTCGTCGTCGCCTGTCGAAGTACCTGCAGGCCAAGGACATCAACCGCTACCGTTCGCTCATCGAGCGCCTCGGCCTGCGTCGGTAACCTTGGCGGCTGGCGCCGCGGGTTTTCGGTATTCATGGCGGCTGGCGCCGCGGGTTTTCGGCCTGGTAGCCCCGAATCCGAGGGC
The DNA here is from genome assembly GCF_001886715.1 of Nocardia mangyaensis. Taxonomy (NCBI): domain Bacteria; kingdom Bacillati; phylum Actinomycetota; class Actinomycetes; order Mycobacteriales; family Nocardiaceae; genus Nocardia; species Nocardia mangyaensis. The sequence continues at coordinate 4,700,684 of NZ_CP018082.1, read as the reverse complement.
CGATACTCCGCCTTCGGCGTTACGTCTCGGCCCTCGGATCCGGGGCGGCCGAACACGTGGGGGTTGCGTGAGAGTCCGTAGCGGGCTTGCTCGGGGTCGATCGCGCCACTCGTGAGGGTGGTCGGTTCGCACGCTGGGTTCCACGCTGAGTTCATTGACACGCCTTCTGGTGGAGGCGGTCGCTCGATAGCCAATGGGAAGAAGTACACTTCTTCTCGTTGGCTATTCGTGTATTCGGCGACCATCGGGGTTCCGCGTGCACTACAACATGTGACAGCCGTATGCATCCGTCCGCGTGGCGTCGGTCTTCGGTAGTGGCCTTTCGGCAGGCGTTTCCCGCCGCCGTCGGGCTTCGATCGATGACCGCCTCCGCGTCGCCGCTTCCAAGGGGATCCGGCCGGGTGCTGCGCGTGGCAGCCAGGAGGGCTGCCGCGTGTCCGTGTCCGGTACGGCTGACGAGGAGCTGGTTCGCGCCCACCCGGCGCCAGTGCGCCTGGAAAACGGCAGCGCGACCAGCGAGACGAGAGGTCGAGAGAAGAAAATGACGCAGACAACTGAACGTACTTCGACCGCGGTCGAGGTCGAGCCCGGAATCTTCGAGTCGGTCGCGCTGATCGACAACGGCAGCTTCGGCACCCGCACCATCCGCTTCGAGACCGGCCGGCTGGCCAAGCAGGCCGCGGGCTCGGTGGCCGCGTACCTGGACGACGAGACGATGCTGCTGTCGGCGACCACCGCCGGTAAGCACCCCAAGGACCAGTTCGACTTCTTCCCGCTGACGGTCGATGTCGAAGAGCGCATGTACGCCGCGGGTCGCATCCCCGGCTCGTTCTTCCGTCGCGAGGGCCGCCCCTCCACCGACGCGATCCTGACCTGCCGCCTGATCGACCGTCCGCTGCGCCCGACCTTCATCGACGGTCTGCGCAACGAGATCCAGGTCGTGGTCACCGTGCTCAGCCTCGAACCGCAGGATCTCTACGACGTGGTGGCCATCAACGCCGCCTCGGCGTCGACCCAGCTCTCGGGCATCCCGTTCTCCGGCCCGATCGGTGGCGTGCGCGTCGCCCTCATCGGCGGCCAGTGGGTCGCGTTCCCGACCGTCGAGCAGCTCGAGGACGCCGTGTTCGACATGGTCGTCGCGGGCCGGGTCACCGAGACCGGTGACGTCGCCATCATGATGGTCGAGGCCGAGGCCACCGACAAGGTGATCGCGCTGATCGCCGACGGCGCGCAGGCGCCGACCGAGGCCGTCGTCGCCGAGGGCCTGGAAGCCGCCAAGCCGTTCATCGCGCGCCTGGTCCGCGCGCAGGCCGACTTGGCCGAGCTGGCCGCCAAGCCCACTCAGGAGTTCCCGCTCTTCCCGCCCTACGGTCCCGACGTGTTCGAGACCGTCGAGGGCACTTCGAAGGTGGAGCTGAACGAGGCGCTGAGCATCGCCGACAAGCAGGCCCGCGAGGCCCGCATCGACGAGATCAAGGCCGAGGTGCTCTCGCGCCTCGGTGAGGACTTCGTCGGTCGCGAGAAGGAGTTGGGTGCCGCGTTCCGCTCGGTCACCAAGAAGCTGGTGCGCCAGCGCATCCTCACCGACGGTTTCCGCATCGACGGCCGCGGTCTGGCCGACATCCGTCAGCTCTCCGCCGAGGTCGACGTGATCCCGCGCGCCCACGGTTCGGCGCTGTTCGAGCGTGGCGAGACCCAGATCCTGGGCGTCACCACCCTGGACATGGTGAAGATGGCCCAGCAGGTCGACTCGCTCGGCCCGGAGACCTCCAAGCGCTACATGCACCACTACAACTTCCCGCCGTTCTCCACCGGCGAGACCGGTCGCGTGGGTTCGCCCAAGCGCCGCGAGATCGGCCACGGCGCGCTCGCCGAGCGTGCGCTGATGCCGGTGCTGCCCTCGCAGGAGGAGTTCCCCTACGCCATCCGTCAGGTCTCGGAGGCGCTGAGCTCCAACGGCTCCACCTCGATGGGTTCGGTGTGTGCCTCCACCCTGTCGCTGCTCAACGCCGGTGTGCCGCTCAAGGCGCCGGTCGCGGGTATCGCGATGGGTCTGGTGTCGGACACCGTCACCAACGACAAGGGTGAGGACGAGGTCCGCTACGTGGCGCTGACCGACATCCTCGGCGCCGAGGATGCCTTCGGTGACATGGACTTCAAGGTTGCCGGTACCCGTGACTTCGTCACCGCCCTGCAGTTGGACACCAAGCTCGACGGCATTCCCTCGCAGGTGCTGGCCGGTGCGCTGAACCAGGCGCACGATGCCCGCACCACCATCCTGGACGTGATGGCCGAGGCCATCGCCACCCCGGACGAGATGAGCCCCTACGCCCCGCGCGTCACCGCGATCAAGATCCCGGTCGACAAGATCGGCGAGGTCATCGGGCCCAAGGGCAAGATGATCAACCAGATCACCGAGGACACCGGCGCCAACATCTCCATCGAGGATGACGGCACCGTGTTCGTCGGTGCGACCGACGGGCTGAAGGCCCAGGCCGCGATCGACGCGATCAACGCGATCGCGAACCCGCAGCTGCCCAAGGTCGGCGAACGCTTCCTCGGCACGGTCGTCAAGACCACCGCCTTCGGCGCGTTCGTCTCGCTGCTGCCGGGCCGTGACGGCCTGGTGCACATCTCCAAGCTGGGCAACGGCAAGCGCGTCGCCAAGGTCGAGGACGTGGTCAACGTCGGCGACAAGCTGCGCGTGGAGATCGCCGATATCGACAATCGCGGCAAGATCTCGCTCGTCCCGGTCGAGGACGAGGCCCCGGCCGCCGAGCCGGCCGCCGTCGAGGAGACCGCCGCCGCCGAGTAGGGTAGCGCACCAGACGCAGAACCCCCCGCCAGCACAACGGCGGGGGGTTTTGTCGTCTCGGCGGGAAAGCAACGTTGATGCAACGTTGTTTCACTTAGTGTTGCCGGACACAGTGGTGACAGCCGCGTGCGCCCGGCGAAGGGCGCGTCGCCTGCTGTCCGCTCGGCGTATGCGGTCGGATTGCTGGACTGTTCTCGGCGCCGGAAAGTTACTCTCAGGTACCAGTATTTTGACGGAATCTGGTCCGGTTTATTATCGAACCGAATACGCTTCCCTTCGTCCGCGGGCGTGTGTGTCAGGTGTCGGGGTTGACGATGGAGGTCGGGAGATAGCCGAGTCATAGCTGTAAGGGATGCAACCCCTGGATCGTGGGCCCGGTGGAGACGGACGAGCCGGTGCCCGGTTGCATGACGGCGCGCCGGAACGGAATGGTCGTGTTATAGCCGATCGCCCTGAATTCTGGCGGCAGTGGGCGGATTTCGGGCAGGGTGCCCGAGGTTGGCCGCCCACCGCCGATCCCATCACCCGGTCAGGCCCGGGAGTTCCGAGAGTTTTTGCGGCCGCGCGATGTCAGCTGCGGTCGGTAGATGGAAGGCAGTGTGCGATGACCAACCCCACTCCGGCGCGCGCGGGAACCGAGCAGCTGGCAGCGCTGGTGGCGACGGTCGCGGCGATGGATCCGGCGCGGATCGCGGTCGAGTTCGACGGCACCGCGGTGTCGTATGCCGATCTCGATGCCCAGCTCACGCTGATGGCCGAGCTCACCGGCGGCGCACTGGACCCCGAGACACTCGTGCAGGTGGTGCTCGCCGAGCTGTTCCCCGGCGTGGTCGACGCGGCCGAGGGGACCTTCGGGCAGCTGCTGGACACCTTGATCGCCGACACGATGGCCGCGCTGGGGATCGAGCAGCCCTCGGCGACCACGGCGCCGACGCTGGTGGACCGGTTCACCGATCAACTGGCGCGTACCCCTGATCGCGTCGCGCTGCGGTTCGGCGCCGAGACACTGACCTACGCGCAGTTCGATGCCAGGGTGCGGGTGCTGGCGGCGCGGCTGGTGGAACTCGGAGTGGGTCCGGAATCGCTGGTCGGTGTGTCGATGCGGCGCAGCGTCGAGCTGATCGTCGCGGTGCATGCCGTCGTGCGGGCGGGTGGTGCCTACGTGCCGCTGGATCCGGATCATCCGGTGGATCGCCTGCGCTATGTGCTCGAGGTGGCGCGTCCGGTCGTGGTGGTGACCCGCGCCTGCGACGCACCCGACCTCGCCGACACCCCCGTGTTGCGTACCGACGACATCGACTGGACGGCGACGCCCGCCGAGGTGATGCCGTGCGCTCAGGCCGGTAACACGGCCTATGTCATCTTCACCTCCGGGTCCACCGGTCGGCCCAAGGGGGTGGCGGTGACCCACGGCGCGATCGTGGCGAACCTGGACTGGCGACAGCGCCGCTACGGCATGACCGAGGCCGATGTGGTGCTGCAGAAGACGCCGTACACCTTCGACGTGTCGGTGTGGGAACTGTTCTGGCCGTTGCAGATCGGCGCCCGGTTGGTGGTGGCCGAACCCGGTCGCCACGGCGACCCCGCGTACCTGGCCGGACTGATCGCCGAGCACGGCATCACGGTCACCCACTTCGTCCCCTCGATGCTGGCCGCGTTCGTCGGTGCACTGGCCGAGCCCGGCGCCGAGGTGGACCTGTCGACGCTGCGGCTGGTGTTCGCCTCCGGTGAGGCGCTGCCCGCCGCGACCGCCGCGCGACTGCGCAAGCTGTCGGCCACCGCGCTGCACAACCTGTACGGGCCCACCGAGGCGGCGGTCGACGTCACGGCGCACGAGGTGAGCGCGGCCGACGAGGTGTCGGTGCCGATCGGCGGACCGGCCGACGACACCGGCCTGCTGGTGCTCGACGAGAACCTCGACCAGGTGCCCGCCGGTGTCGTGGGTGAGTTGTATCTGTCGGGCGTGCAGCTGGCACGCGGGTATGTGGCGCGACCCGGCCTGACCGCGGACCGGTTCGTCGCCAATCCACACGGCGAGCCCGGCGAGCGCATGTATCGGACCGGCGACCTGGTCCGGCAGTTGCCCGGTGGGGACGAGCTCGAGTACCTGGGGCGCACCGATTTTCAGGTGAAGTTGCGCGGTCTGCGGATCGAGCTCGGTGAGATCGAGGCGGTGCTGGCCGCGCATCCGCGGGTCGGCAATGCCGCGGTGGTGCTGCACCGGCACGCGGCGGGGGAGGCGCTGGTCGGCTACGTGGTGAGTGCGGACGGCGCACCGCTGGATCCCGCCGAGTTGACCGCGCACGCGAAGACGTCGATGCCGGAATACATGGTGCCTTCGCTACTGGTGCAGCTGGCGGCCATGCCGGTCAACGCCAGCGGCAAGCTCGATCGGAAGGCGCTGCCGGAACCGGACTTCCGGGTCGCGGCGGCGCAGTTCCGTGAGCCACGAACGGCGACCGAACGCGCGGTCGCCGCACTGTTCGCCGAGTTGCTCGGAGTGGAGACGGTCGGTCTCGACGACGACTTCTTCCGCCTCGGCGGCAACTCACTGATCGCCACCCGCGCCATCGGCCGCCTGCAGGCGAATTTCGGTGTGCGCGTGGACGTACGGGACTTCTTCGACAGCCCGACCGTCGCCGTGCTGGCCAAGCTGGTCGAGGGCGGCGCCGCCGACGATCGCCCTGCCCTCGTCGCCGGTCCGCGCCCGGCGGTGCTTCCGCTCTCGCCCGCGCAGCAGCGGATGTGGTTCCTGAACCGGTTCGACCCGGAAACCGGCGCTTACAACATCCCGATCGCGGTACGGCTCTCCGGAACGCTCGACCTGCCCGCTCTGCGTGCGGCGGTCGGCGACCTGATCGCTCGGCACGAGGTGCTGCGGACGATGTATCCCGAGGTCGACGGGGTGGGAACCCAGCAGGTGCTCTCGCCTGCGGAGGCCATCGAATTGCTCGTCGCCGAGTCGGGTTCGGCGTCGGCGTCAGTGGTCGCGGACAACACCGATGTCGCCAGTTCGACCAGCGTGGTCGAGGCCGGCACGAGCACGGAGGTAGTTGCCGGTCCCGCGTCTCGTGGCGGCGCCCCAGCCAGGTCGGAGCGCTCCACGCTGCTCGATCCGATCGGTGTCGCGGTGCGGGATCTTCCGGCTGTGTTGGCGGCGGAGATCCTGGGTGGCTTCGACGTGACCGCCGCGCCACCGGTGCGGGCGCGGTTGTTCGAGGTCGACGGGGACCACGTGCTGGTGCTCGTGGTGCACCACATCGCTTCCGACGGGTGGTCGGCCGGGCCGCTGGTGCGTGACACCATGGCCGCCTACCACGCGCGGACCGAGGGTGCCGCGCCCGAGTGGGCGCCGCTGCCGGTGCAGTACGCCGACTACACATTGTGGCAGCGGGCCACGCTCGGTGCCGAAGACGATGCCGACTCGCAGGCCGGGCGTGAGATCGCCTACTGGCGTAGCGCGTTGGCCGGACTGCCGGACGAGTCGAACCTGCCGACCGATCGGCCGCGGCCCGCCACGGCGTCGATGCGGGGTCGGCGGATCGACTTCGAGCTCGACGCGGGGCTGGTCTCGACGCTGAATACCGTGGCCGCCGAGCAGGGCGCGACGCTGTTCATGGTGCTGCACGCCGCCTTGTCGGTGTTGATCGCGCGCCTGTCCGGCAATACCGATGTGGCGATCGGCACCCCGGTCGCGGGGCGCGGCGCCGCGGCACTCGACGATGTCATCGGCATGTTCGTCAATACCGCCGTCCTGCGCACCCGGATACGCGCGGGGGAGTCGTTCAGCGAGTTGCTCGGCCGTGTTCGCGCCGAGGATCTGGCCGCGTTCGACCACACCACCCTGCCGTTCGAGCGGCTGGTCGAAGTACTCACGCCGCCGCGCTCGGCCGGTCGGCACCCGCTGTTCCAGGTCGCGCTGTCGCTGCAGAACCTGCCCCCGACCACCTTCGAGCTGCCCGGTGTGCGGGCAGCCGCCATCGACCTGCCCTACGACATCGAGAAGTTCGATCTCTCGATCACCTTGCGTGCGTCCGCCGGCACCGGCCTGTCCGGTGAATTCTCCTACGCCACAGATCTGTTCGACGAGACCACGGTCGTCGCGATGGTGCGCCGGTTTACCGGTCTGCTCGCCGCGATCGCCACCGCACCACACACCGCCGTCGCCGATCTCCCACTGCTCGTCGACGCCGAACGCCTCGAGCTGACCAGCCGAACGGGCGGCCCGTGCGCCCCCGCCCCGCTCCTGCCCGAGGTGCTGGCCCGCGCCGCCGCCGATCCCACCGCGATCGCGATCCGCGACGGCGCCCGCACCCTCACCTACGGCGAACTCGACACCACCTCCACCCACCTGGCTGCCCGGCTGACCGCCCTGGGCATCGGCCCCGGTGATCTCGTCGCGGTGGGCATCCCCCGGTCCGCCGATTCGGTGACTGCCGTCTGGGCCGTGGTGAAGTCCGGCGCGGGCTTCCTGCCCGTCGACCCCACCTACCCCGTCGACCGCATCGCCCACATGCTCGCCGATTCCGGTGCGGCAGCGGGCATCACGGTCGCCTCGATCCGCCCCGATCTGCCCGACACGGTGAACTGGCTCGTGCTGGACGGTGCAGGTGCTTTCGGCGTCGACGAGCCCTTCGCCGACCTTGTCGGGACCGGGTACCTCGGTGGCGCCGGCCCGGTAGGCGAGGTGGCGTCGGAAGCCGCTGTCCCGCAGGCAATGTCGAGCCGCGACGCCGATGCGGGTTCTGCCGATGTCGTCTCGGCGGGATCGCGTCGGGCGCTGGATCCTCGTGATCCCGCGTATGTCATCTATACCTCCGGCACCACCGGTCTGCCCAAGGGCGTGGTGATTCCGCACGGCGCCGTCGCGGCGTACCTGCCGGTGCAGGCGGGGCGCTACCGCGCGTCGGCCGATGCGCGGGTGCTGCATGTGGCCTCGCCGTCGTTCGACATCTCGGTGGCCGAGCTGCTGTTGACCGTGACCGAAGGCGCGACCATGGTGGTCGCGCCGACCGGGGTGTTCGGTGGGGCGGAGCTGCGCGAGCTGGTGCGGGCCGAGCGGGTGACCCATGTCGTCATCACGCCTTCGGCGCTGGCGACGGTGAATCCGGACGGGCTCGACGATCTGCGCGTGGTGGTCGTGGGTGGTGAGGCGTGTCCAGCGGAGCTGGTGGCGCGCTGGACCGCCGCGGTTCCGGGGCTCGTGTTCCGTAATGGCTACGGCCCCACCGAAACCACGATCGTCACCAATATCAGCGAACCACTGGGTGCGGAAACGCCGATCACCCTCGGCGCGCCGGTGGAGGGGACCGCCGAGCTGGTCTTGGACGAGCGACTGCGCCCGGTGCCCGCGGGTGTCGTCGGTGAGCTCTACATCGCCGGTGCTCAGTTGGCGCACGGCTACCATCGCCGGCCCGCGCTCACCGCGGGACGGTTCGTCACCAATCCCTACGGTGCGCCAGGGGAGCGGATGTACCGCACCGGCGACACTGTGCGCTGGGTGCGCCGAAACGACTCGTTCGAACTGGAATACCTGGGCCGCAACGACTTCCAGGTGAAGGTGCGTGGTTTCCGGATCGAGCTCGGGGAGATCGACGCGGTGGTGACCCGGCACGCCTCGGTGGACTTCGCGGCGACGATCGGTCATCGCACCGACGCGGGCGCGACGCTGCTGGTGTCGTATGTGGTGCCGGTCGCCGGTGCCGTCATCGATGCCGCGACGCTGATCGCGCACGCCGCCGCACACCTGCCAGCGCACATGGTGCCCGCCGCCATCGTCGCCCTCGACTCGGTGCCCCTGACCCCGGTCGGCAAGCTCGACCGCGCCGCACTGCCCGCGCCGGTCTTCGAAGCCGGCGCCTACCGCGCGCCGCGGACCCCGGCCGAGCAGGTCGTGGCCGATGCCTTCGCCGAGGTACTCGACCTGGACCGCGTCGGTCGCGATGACGACTTCTTCGACCTGGGTGGCAACTCGCTGCTCGCGACCCGGGTGATGGCGCGCATCGGCACCGACCTCGACCTCCGCATCCCGGTCCGCCAGCTCTTCGACACTGCCACCGTGCTGACCCTGGCCGCGGCGGCCGACCGCCTGCGCGGCACCGGAACCGGCCCTGCCCTGGTCGCCGGCGTGCGACCGGATCCGCTGCCGCTCTCGCCCGCCCAGCAGCGCATGTGGTTCCTCAACCGCTTCGACCCCGGCTCGGCCACCGACAACATCCCCGTGGCGGTCCGCCTCACCGGCACCCTCGACGTGCCCGCCCTGCACGCGGCGATCGTCGACGTCCTCGACCGGCACGAGGTCCTGCGCACCCGCTACCCGGAGGTCGACGGCACCGCGATCGCCGAGATCCTCCCCGCCGTCGGCATCGTCGCCGAGGTACACCCGCACATCGTCGCGGCCGACGCTCTTCCCGACGCGGTCCGCACCGTCGCCACCACCGGTTTCGACCTCACCCTCGACGCCCCCGTCCGCGCCACCCTGCTGCGCGGTGCTGCCGATGATGAAGTGGCACAGCCGAATGCGGTGGGGGCGTCGGCCGAGTACGTGCTTGTCATCGTGCTGCATCACATCGCGGCGGACGGGTTCTCCTTCGGGCCGCTGATCCGGGACGTGCTCACCGCCTACGGCGCACGGGCTGCCGGCGTGGCGCCGCAGTGGGCGCCGTTGAGCGTGCAGTACGCCGACTACGCGGTGTGGCAGCACGCGGTGCTCGGTGCTGCCACCGATCCGGAATCGACGGCGGCCAAGCAGCTCACGTTCTGGCGTGCCGCGCTGACCGGGGCGCCCGAGCAGCTCGAGCTGCCCGCGGACCGGACGCGGCCCGCGGTCGCGTCGCGGCGTGGTGTCGCGCACGGTGTCGAGATCGACGCCGAAACCCACCGGGCGCTGGCGGCATTCGCTCGCGCACACGGTGTCACCGTGTTCATGGCGGTGCATGCCGTGTTCGCCGCGCTGCTCGCGAGGATGTCGGCGACCACCGACATCGCCATCGGCACCCCGGTGTCGGGGCGCGGTGACCGTGCGCTCGACGATCTCGTCGGCATGTTCGTCAACACCCTCGTGCTGCGCACCGACGTCGCGCCCGCGACGCCGTTCACGGAACTGGTCGCCCAGGTCCGCGCCACCGATCTCGCGGCCTTCGGCAACGCCGACATCCCGTTCGAGCGGCTGGTCGAGGCGCTCGACCCGGTTCGCTCCACCGCCCGAAACCCTCTGTTCCAGGTGATGCTGTCGCTCAACGAGGCCACCCCCGGCGACCTGGCTCTCCCCGGCCTCACCGTCGGCGGCGTCGACCTGCCCACCACCGTCGCCAAGTTCGACCTCGAACTGACCCTCACCGAATACCGCGACGACACCGGCGCCCCCGCGGGCCTGTCCGGCGCTTTCGTCTACGCCACCGACCTCTTCGACCACACCACCGTCGCCGGCTTCACCACGCGCCTGTACCGACTGCTCGCCGGAGTCCTCGCCGACCCGACCCGCCCCGTCGGCGACATCGACCTCCTCGACCCCGTCGAACGCACCCAGATCCTCGAAACCTGGAACGTCACGACCTCCGTCGGCAGGACCGAAGCCGTGGGCGAGGCCGCCACCGTCGACGAGGTCACCGCGGCGGTCGGCACCGACAAGGCGGCTACCACCGACACCGTGCCCGCCGTCGCCGTTTCCCGCGAGACCGCCGATTCGGACGGCACCGCCGACACCGACGTTGCCGTCGAGCCGGGCGCCATCGCTGCCGACGTCGCAGCGCGCGCGACGACGCTTGCCTCGCTGTTCGCCGATCAGGTGGTGGCGACGCCGTCCGCGATCGCTGTGGTCGTCGATGTCGACGGTGCGGACTCGAACGGTTCGGCGGTGCGGACAGGCCGCTCGCGGGAAACTGCCGATGCGGATGTGGTCAGTCGGCTCGAAGGGGCGGCCACTGATGTGATCGCCGCGCATCGGGGTACGGGCGGTGCCGGGCGGTCGGCACGCAGCGTGCTGTCCTATCGGGAATTCGGGGCTCGGGTGGCGCGGTTGGCGCGTCATCTGATCGGGCTCGGCGCCGGGCCGGGATCGTTGGTCGCGGTGGGGATGCGGCGCGGGGTGGATCAGCTCGTCGCGGTGCATGCGGTGTTGGCGGCGGGGGCGGCGTATGTGCCGGTCGATCCGGATCATCCGGCCGAGCGGACCGCCTATGTGCTCGGCCAGACAGCGCCGGTCTGTGTGCTGACCGTCACCGGAGGCGGTGTGGCGGTGACGAACTCGGTGGTCGAGGTCGACACGCTCGACCTGTCGGCGCTGTCCGGTGAACCGATCACCGACGATGAGCGGCTGGCTCCTTTGCGTCCCGGGCACCTCGCCTACGTGCTGTTCACCTCGGGCTCCACCGGGCGGCCCAAGGGCGTGGCGGTGCCGCACGCGGCCGTGGTGAACCAATTGCTGTGGCTGCAGCGGGCATTCCCGCTGGGGGCCGACGATGTCGTCTTGCAGAAGACCCCGTTCACCTTCGATGCCTCCGTGTGGGAACTGCTGTGGCCGTTGCGAGCCGGTGCGCGGCTGGTGCTGGCCACCCCCGAGGGGCATCGCGACCCCGCCTACCTCGCCGCCGCCACCGCGCGGCACGGGGTCAGCGTCGTCCAGTACGTGCCCTCGGTGCTCGCTGCCGTTTCGGCTGAACCTGCTGCCACACAGGCGGATTCGCTGCGACTGGTCTTCGCGGGCGGTGAGGCGCTGACCGCCGACCTCGCCGGCCGGGTACGCACGGCCACCGGTGCGACGGTGGTCAACCTCTACGGCCCCACCGAGACCACCATCCAGGTCACCGCCCACCGTGTGGGTGCGGAACAGGGCGCGGCCGTGCCGATCGGCACGCCGGTCGCCGACACCAGGGTGTATGTGCTCGACTCGCGCCTGCACCCGGTTCCCGCCGGAGTGCCCGGCGAGCTGTATGTGGCCGGCGCACAGCTGGCCGAGGGCTACCACGGTCGCACCGACCTGACCGCCGAACGCTTCGTCGCCGACCCCTTCGGCACCGGCGAACGCCTCTACCGCACCGGCGACCTCGTCACCTGGCGCACCGGCCCCACCGGCCCCGCCCTGCACTACCTGGGCCGCACCGACTTCCAGGTGAAACTGCGCGGCCTGCGCATCGAACCCGCCGAGATCGAAGCCGCCCTCACGACGGTCCCCGGCGTGCGCCGCGTGGCCGTGCTGGTGCGCTCGGACGAGGGCAGGCCCGACCAACTGGTCGCCTACATCGTCGCCGCCCCGGACTCGTCGGAGAGTGCGCTCGAAACCTCCTCGGCCGCCTCGTCGCCGTCCCCCGCCGACCTCGACGCCGCGGTCGCGGCGGTCCTGCCCTCCTACATGGTCCCCGGCGCCTACGTGTTCCTCGATGAGCTGCCGGTCAACAGTTCCGGCAAGCTCGATCGCCGCGCACTGCCCGCGCCGGAGCGGCCGCGAATCGACGTCCGCGAGCCCGCCACCGCCACCGAGCGGATCGTCGCCGCCACCTTCACCGACGTGCTCGGCCTGGATCGGGTCGGCGCCGAGGACGACTTCTTCGCCCTCGGCGGCAACTCGTTGGTGGCGACGCAGGTGGCGGCGCGGCTCGGCGCGGCATTGGATGCCAGGGTGCCGGTGCGCGAGCTGTTCGAGGCGAGCACGGTCAGCGGTTTGGCGGCGCGGCTGGACGCGCTGCGCGGGACCGGCAGCAGGCGCGGGCCGGTGGCCGGGCGACGCCCGCAGCGGATTCCGCTCTCACCCGCGCAGCAGCGGATGTGGTTCCTGCACCGCTTCGATCCCAGCTCGGCCGCCTACCTCATTCCGGTCGCCATCCGGCTCGGCGGCGAGCTCGATGTCGCGGCGATGCGCGCCGCGCTCGGTGACCTGATCGCCCGGCACGAGACCCTGCGCACCACCTATCCCGAATTCGACGGACAGGCAACACAACTCGTCGGCGCTCCGTTCGTGCCGGAGCTGGCCGTCACCGATGTCGCGCCCGCCGAGGTGCCCGCGGCCGTCGCCGCCGCCCTCGCCGGTGGATTCGACATCACCACCGAGGTGCCCGTGCGCGCCGCCCTGCTGCGGGTCGCACCGAACGAGCACGTGCTGGTGCTGGTCGTCCACCACATCGCCGCCGACGGCTGGTCGATGGGCCCACTGACCCGAGACCTGGTGGCCGCCTACGCCGCCCGCACCGCGGGCACCGAACCACGGCTGCCCGCGCTGGCTGTGCACTACGCCGATTACGCCCTGTGGCAGACCGAGGGCCTCGGCAGCGCCGAGGACCCGGACGCTGCGCTGGCTCGCCAGTTGTCCTACTGGACCGAGCGTCTCGCCGGTCTGCCCGACGTGCTGACCCTGCCCGCCGACCGGCGCAGGCCACTGGTCGCCTCCCAGCGCGGCGCCACCTTCACCGCCGCCCTCGATGCCGACCTGCACCGCGGCATCGAGGAACTGGCCCGAGCCCGGCGCGCCACGGCGTTCATGGTGCTGCACGCCGGACTCGCGGTGCTGCTGGCCAGGCTCTCGGCCGGTGCCGACATCGTGGTCGGCACCCCCGTGGCCGGGCGCGGACATCGCGAACTCGACGATATCGTCGGCATGTTCGTCAACACCCTCGTGCTGCGCGCCCGGGTGCGCACCGAGGCGAGCTTCAGCGACCTGCTCGACGAGGTCCGCGCGGGCGATCTCGACGCCTTCGACAACGCCGACGTGCCCTTCGAGAGCCTGGTCGACGCGGTGAATCCGGCCCGCTCGCAAGGCTATTCCCCGCTGTATCAGGTCTCTCTGGCCCTGCAGAACCAGCGCGGGACCGCCTTCGAACTCCCCGGTCTCACCCTGTCCGGGCTGACCCTGCCGGACGCGCCGATCGAAGTGGACCTCGACTTCACCTTCGTCGACCGATTCGGCGCCGACGGCACGGCCGAGGGTCTCGACCTCGAACTGCGCTACGCCACCGACCTTTTCGACGCCGATACCATAGCCTCGATGGTCGCCATGCTCGAACGGGTGCTGCGCGCCGCGGTCACCACCCCGGGGACCGCCGTCGGCGATCTCGCCCTGCTCGACGACACCGGTCGCGCCGCCCTGCTCGCCGGCCCGCACGGTGACGTCGAACCGCTCGAGCCGGCACTGGCCGAGCTGGGCATCGGCGCCCCACTCGCTGCCCATCTGCTCGACGCTGCGGCCGCCCGCGACCCGCACGCCGTCGCCGCCGTGTTCGAAGGCGCCGAGATCACCTACGGAACTCTGGCGGCCAGGGCCAACCGTTTCGCGCGCGGGCTCATCGACTGCGGTGTCGGCCCGGAAACACCGGTCGCCGTGGCGGTTCCGCGTGGCATCGAGCTGCTGGTGGTCCTGCACGGCGTGCTCGCCGCCGGTGGCGTGTACGTGCCGATCGATCCCGCCCAGCCCGCCGACCGCATCGGGCACGTGCTCGAGACAGCGGCACCGCGCCTGGTCGTCGTCGCGGCACCCGGAGACCTCGATCATGTCGACAGCGGTATCCGACCCGCCACGGCCTCGGTACATTTCGCCGCCGCCTCACGCTCCGGGATGCCGGTGCTGACCGTCGCGCAGCTCGAGGACCCCGCCCAAGGGGCCGTCGCGAGCGCCCCGGTCACCGATGCCGAACGTCTCGCGCCGCTGCACCCCGATCACCCGGCCTACGTGTTGTTCACCTCCGGCTCCACCGGCACGCCCAAGGGCGTGCTGATCTCGCACCGTGCCGTGGTCAACGAATTGTGCTGGCTGCGGGGCGAATACGCGATGACCTCCGCGGACCGGCTGCTGCAGCGCGCACCGCTCACCTTCGACGTCTCGCTGTGGGAGCTCCTGGCTCCCGCGCTGCTGGGTGCCACCCTGGTGCTGCTGCGCCCCGGTGGCCATCTCGACCTGGCCTATCAGGCCCGGGTGCTGCGGGAACAGCGCATCACCATCGTCGAGATCGTGCCGTCGGTACTGGCTGCCATGCTGGCCGAGGATCTCGGCGACGCGCTGAGCGGCCTGCGGATGCTGCACGTCGGCGGTGAGGAACTGCCCGCACCGCTCGCGGCGTCCGTGCTCGCCACCCTGCCCGGCGAACTGCACAACACCTACGGCCCGACCGAAGTGGCGATCACCTGCACCTTCCAGCAGATCACCGCGCCGGTCGAGCAGACCGAACTGCCGATCGGCAGGCCGAGCTGGAACGTGCGCGCCTACGTCCTCGACGAGCGGCTGCATCCGGTGCCCGCAGGCGTCGCGGGTGAGCTGTATCTGGCGGGCGACCAACTGGCCCGCGGCTATCTCGGCAGGCCCGATCTGACCGCCGACCGCTTCGTCGCCGACCCGTTCGATCCCGACGGCAGGCGCATGTACCGCACCGGTGACCTGGTGCGCCGAGATCGCTCGGGCGCGCTGGTCTATCTGGGCCGCAACGACTTCCAGGTGAAGATTCGCGGTCTGCGGATCGAGCTCGGCGAGATCGAGACCGCGCTGGGCGAGGCTCCCGGCGTCACCCACGCGACGGTTCTGCCCGCCACCGACGACGCCGGCCGCCAATGCCTGGTGGGCTATGTCGCGGGTGAGGTCGACACGGCGTCGGTGCGGGCGCATGTCGCGAGCCGGGTACCCGCGTACATGGTGCCCTCGCACCTGGTGGTGCTCGACACGGTTCCGCTCAACTCGGCGGGCAAACTCGACCGGGGCGCGCTGCCTGCCGCCGACCTGTCCCGCACCACCGAGTACGTGGCACCGCGACCCGGTGCGCAGACCACGCTCGCCGCGGTGATCGCCGAACTGCTCGGTGTGGCGCGGATCGGTGCCGACGACGACTTCTTCGCCGTCGGCGGCAACTCGCTGCTGGCCATGCGCCTGGTCGCTCGCGCCAACGCGGCGCTGGACAGCGCGCTGGACGTGCGCGACGTGTTCGACGCCCCGACCGTCGCGGGCCTGGCCGAGCGCGCCACCTCCGGCCGTGCAGAGCGGCCCGCGCTGACGGTGGCAGACCCCCGTCCCGATCGGATTCCGCTGTCGCTGGCCCAGACCCGTCTGTGGCTGCTCAACCGCATCGACCCCGGCTCGGCGGTCTACACCCTGCCGATCGCCCTCCGCCTGACCGGTGACCTCGACACCGAAGCCCTGTGGGCGGCGCTGGCCGATGTGCTCGCCCGCCACGAGTCGCTGCGCACCGTCTTCCCCGAGGATGCCGACGGCCCGACTCAGGTCGTGCTCCCGACCGCGGAGGTGTTGCCCGCCGCCGTCGTCCGCGACGTCGCCGAAGCCGACCTCGCCGACGCGGTCCGCAACATCATCGGCGCGGGCTACGACGTGACCACCCAGCCCCCGCTACGGGCCGCACTGCTGCGCCGCGCTCGCGAGACGCCCCCGCACGACGGCCCGGCCGACGGTGCGCGGCGAGTCGGCGGCGAGCCGGTGCACGACCGGCACACCGGTGACCTGGGCGCGGGTGAGCATCGCACCGGCCCCACCGAGAAGCGTGGTCCGGTGATGTCGGGCGAGGTCGAGCACGTGCTGGTGCTCGCCGTGCATCACCTCGCCGCGGACGGTGTGTCGACCACGCCCCTGGCCCGTGATCTGGTCACCGCCTACGCCGCGCGGGCGGCGGGGAACGCGCCCGTCTGGGAGCCACTGCCGGTGCAGTATCCGGATTTCACGCTGTGGCAGCGCGAGGTTCTCGGCGACGCGGGTGACCCCGAATCGCGGCTGGCGCGGCAGTTGGCGCACTGGCGCGACGAACTGTCCGGGCTCGCACCGGTGCTGGAACTGCCCGCCGATCGGCCGCGTCCGGTCACCCGCAGTGGTGCGGGCGGTGCCGTCGGGTTCGACGTGCCGGGCGAGGTGGTCGCGCAGCTCGAGGTGCTGGCCCGGCGCCACGGCGTGTCGACGTTCATGGTGGTGCACGCGGCGTTCGCGGTCCTGCTGGCCCGGCTGGGCGCGGGATCCGATATCGCGGTCGGTACTCCGGTCGCGGGCCGTGCCGATGCCGCGCTCGACGATCTCGTCGGCATGTTCGTGAACACGCTGGTGTTGCGGACGAGCGTCGATGCCGGTGCCGGTTTCGCCGATCTGCTCGCCGAAGTGCGGGCGGCCGATCTGCGGGCGTTCGCCCATGCCGATCTGCCGTTCGAACGACTGGTCGAGGAGCTCAATCCGGTGCGGTCCACGGCGTACTCGCCGATCGTGCAGGTGATGCTGGCCTTCGAGCACCGCGAGGACACCGTCATCGAACTGCCGGGCCTGCGGATCGAGGAGTTCGCACTGCCGGCCGCGACCACCCAGTTCGACCTGTCGCTGGCGATCAACGAGGTCACCGGCGACGCGGGTGAACCGGGAATGCGGGGCTGGCTGCGCTACGCCACCGACCTGTTCGACGCCGAGACCGTGGCCGAGGTCGGTGCGCGATTCGTGCGGGTGCTGAGCGCGGTCGTCGCCGACGACACCGTTGCGGTCGGCGAGATCGACCTGCTCGATGCCGCCGAGACCGCGCGACTGGCCGCCTGGAACGACACCGCCACCGCGTTGGACACCGACGCCACCCTCGTCTCGTTGTTCGCCGAGCAGGCCGGGCGGACCCCGCACGCCGTCGCCCTCGAGTTCGAGGGGGAGCGAATCACTTACGGCGAGTTCGCTGTTCGCGTCGCTCGACTGGCGCGTTGGTTGATCGCCGAGCAGGTCGGGCCCGGCGCGACCGTCGGCGTGGGGCTGCGGCGCGGCATCGACCTGCTGGTGGCCCTCTACGCGGTGCAGGCCGCGGGTGCCGCGTACCTGCCGCTGGACCCCGACCATCCGGCCGACCGGATCGCCGACGTGCTCGCCACCGCGGCACCGGCCTGTGTGCTGGCCGCCGCCGGATTCCCCGAAAGCGGCACTCCTGCAGTTGATCCGGCCACACTCGACCTGGCCGGATTCGCGGCCGATCCGGTCACCGACGCCGAGCGGACCCGCCCGCTGCGTGGTGCCGACCTGGCCTACGTGCTGTTCACCTCGGGGTCGACCGGCACGCCGAAGGGCGTCGCGGTCACCCACACCGCGATCGTCAACCGCCTGGCCTGGATGCAGGACACCTATCGGCTGGACGTCACCGCTGTGGTGCTGCAGAAGACCCCGATCACCTTCGACGTGTCGGTGTGGGAACTGTTCTGGCCTTTGCAGATCGGCGCCACCCTGGCCATCGCCCGGCCCGACGGGCACCGCGATCCCGCCTACCTGGCCGAGGTGATCACCCGGACCGGGGCCGAGGTCGCCCATTTCGTGCCGTCGATGCTGGCCGCGTTCCTGGCCGAGCCCCGCGCCGCCGACTGCGCGTCCCTGCGGCAGGTGTTCGCCTCCGGCGAGGCGCTGCCCGCCGCGGACGCCCAGCGCCTGCGCGCACTGCTGCCCGGTGTCGCCGTACACAACCTGTACGGCCCCACCGAGGCCGCCGTCGACGTGAGCTTCCACCAGGTCACCGACGCCGACACCGTCACGGTGCCCATCGGCGCCCCCGTCGCCAACACCGCTCTGCACGTGCTCGATGCCCGCCTGCGCCCCGTCCCGGTCGGCACCCCCGGCGAGCTGTACCTGGCCGGCGTCCAGTTGGCCCGCGGCTACCTCGCCCGCCCCGACCTCACCGCCGACCGCTTCGTCGCCAACCCGCTCGGCGCACCCGGCGAACGCATGTACCGCACCGGCGACCTCGTCGTGCGCACCCGCACCGGCGAACTGGACTACCTGGGCCGCACCGACTTCCAGGTGAAACTGCGTGGCCTGCGCATCGAACTCGGCGAGATCGAAGCGGTCCTCACCGGACTCGACACCATCGATCGCGCCGTGGTCACCGTCCGCGACGACGGTGCAGGCGACTACCTCACGGCCTACCTCCTCCCGGCCGTCTCCGCGCCGAACCCACGGCACACCTCTGATCCTGGCCCGCAGCCCGCCAACGCGCGCACTGGCACGGCGGTCGAATCTGCGGGCGGCGCCGCGGTTCCCGGCGCTGCCGAGACGGCGGGTGGCGGCGACTTCGGCGATCACCGCAGTGCGGCGACGGTGGCGGACTGCGTCGACTGTGTTCGTGGCGGCGACGCTGACGCGACTGCCGGTGCCCGAGCGGCGAGCGGCAGTGACACCGCCGCCCCCACCCTCGCGTTGGATGCGGTGAAATCCACTCTGCAGAAGGCGCTTCCGGCCTACATGGTGCCGAGTGCCTTCGTGGTGCTCGATGCGTTCCCGGTGAACGCGTCCGGCAAGCTCGATCGGCGGGCATTGCCCGCACCGCAGCTCGTCGCTCGGGAATTCCGGGCCGCGGTCACGCCGTCGGAGCAGTTGGTGGCGGGGGTCGTGGCCGAGGTGCTCGGGATCGAGCGGGTCGGTCTCGACGACGACTTCTTCGACCTGGGTGGCAACTCGTTGATCGCCACCCGGGTCGCCGCGCGGCTCGGGGCGGCGGTGCGGCGGCAGGTACCGGTGGCGCGGATCTTCGAGACGCCGGTGGTGGCCGAGCTGGCCGCCGCACTCGACGCCATCGGTGGTGCCGCGCGGGTGGCGCTGGTGGCCGGGCCGCGGCCTTCGGCGATTCCGTTGTCGCCCGCCCAGCAGCGCATGTGGTTCCTCAACCGGTTCGATCCGGACTCGGCGGGGTACAACGTGCCGATCGCCGTGCGGCTGACCGGGGCGCTCGATCTCGACGCGCTCGCGGCCGCCGTCGGCGATCTCGTCGAACGACACGAAGTGCTGCGGACCTACTACCCTCAGACGCCCGGCGGGCCGGTTCAGCAGATCCTGGAGGCAGCCGAAGCCGGTGTGGCACTGCGGGTTCGCGAGATCGCCGCCCAGGACGTGGTCCACGCGGTGACGATGCTGGCCGCCACCACCTTCGACGTCACCGCGGGTGTGCCGTGGCAGGTGGTGCTGTACCGGATCACCGCCGAAGAGGCCGTGCTGGCGCTGGTCGTGCACCACATCAGCGCGGATGGTTCCTCGGTGCCGCCGCTGGTCCGCGATCTGATGACCGCCTACCTGGCTCGCCGCGACGGCGCCGCACCGCGGTGGGCGCCGCTACCGGTGCAGTACGCCGACTACGCCCTGTGGCAGCGCGCGGTGCTCGGCGACGAAGCCGACGCCGCCTCGGTCGCCGCCCGACAGCTCGACTTCTGGCGCGGTGAACTGGCCGACCTGCCCGACGAACTGGCGTTGCCGCTGGACCGGCCGCGCCCGCCGGTGCGCACTCTCGCCGGTGGCACCGTCGCGGTGACCATCGGCGCCGCCACCCATGCCCGGCTCGCCGAACTGGCCCGCGCATCCGGGGCGACGCTGTTCATGGTGGTGCACACCGCCTTCGCCGCCCTGCTCGGTCGACTCTCCGGCAGTGCCGACATCACCGTCGGCACCCCGGTCGCCGGACGTGGCGAGGCCGCGCTCGAGGACCTGATCGGGATGTTCGTCAACACGTTGGTGTTCCGCACCCGGCTGCGCGCGGGGGAGTCGTTCCAGCAGTTGCTGACCCGCCAGCGGGCCACCGACCTCGCGGTCTACGCCAACGCCGACGTGCCGTTCGAACGTCTCGTCGAGGTGCTCGACCCGGCCCGCTCCACCGCCCGGCACCCGCTGTTCCAGGTCGGCTTCTCCTTCCAGAACTTCGAACGCGCCGAACTGGCCCTGCCCGGAATCACGGTGTCGGACCTGGACACCGACACCGAGCTGTCCCAGTTCGACCTGCACCTCATCGTCAGCGACGACTACGCCGCCGACGGTGCCGCCGCGGGTATCACCGGCGTGCTCACCTACGCCCACGACGTCTTCGACACCGAGACCGCCACGGCGATCGCGGCTCGTCTGGAACGGCTGCTCACCGAGGTCGCCGCCGCACCGCACACCACGCTGGACGCCATCGACGTGCTGGAGCCCGCCGAGCGGTCGCGCATCCTGCACCAGTGGAACACCACCACCCACGAGATCGACCGCACCGCGACACTGCTCACGCCCTACCGTGCCCAGGTATCGGCTCGACCGGAGGCCACCGCGCTCGTCTTCGACGGCACCGCGCTGACCTACGCCGACCTCGAGGCCCGGGTGAACCGCCTCGCCCGTCATCTCATCGCCGAAGGTGTCGGCCCGGATGTCCTGGTCGCCTTGGCCATCCGCCGTTCGATCGACCTCGTCGCCGCCATGTACGCGGTCCTCACCGCCGGTGGCGCCTACGTTCCCATCGACCCGGACCACCCGGCCGATCGCATCGCCCAGGTCCTCGACACCGCCCGCCCCCACCTCGTCCTGACCACCCACGGGGATCGTTTCGAGATGCCGGTGTCGACAGACTCGGTCGAAGCGGTGATGGGCGACGAAACCGGTTCCCCGACAACGGAAAGCGACGCGGACCGCACAGCGCCGGCGCAGCGGGAGGGAACCCGGCTCCTGGTCCTCGACGACATCGACGTCGACCGCTACCCCGCGCACCCTTTGGCCGACGCCGAACTCGTTGTACCACTGCGTGAGTCGAACCTGGCCTATGTGCTGTTCACTTCCGGATCCACGGGTAGGCCCAAGGGTGTGGCGATGAGTCATGCCGGGATTCGTAATCAGGTCGCGTGGGTGATCGAGCGGTACCGGCTCGACAGTGCCGATGTGTACCTGCAGAAGTCGGCGGCGACCTTCGACCTGTCGGTGTGGGGCTTCTTCGTGCCGCTCGCCGCGGGCGCGACGCTGGTGCTCGCCACTGCGGATGGGCACCGAGATCCGCTGTACCTGGCCGAACTCGTCGCCGCCCAGCGGATCACCGTGGTCGACTTCGTCCCGTCGATGCTGGCGATGTTCGCCGCGCACGCCCAGGCCGAACAGCTGGCGAGTCTGCGGCTGGTCTTGGCGATCGGCGAGGCGCTCACTCCGGACACCGTGGCAGCATTGGGCGTGAAATCTGCTGCGGCCGTACACAACCTGTACGGGCCGACCGAGGCGGCCGTATCGGCTACCGCCTGGCCGGCCGAGGGCGCGAGCGGGCCCACCGTGCCGATCGGTGTGCCCGAATGGAACACCAGGGTCTACGTGCTCGACGAGCGGCTGCGACCGGTCGCCCCCGGCGTCGCCGGTGAGCTGTATCTGGCCGGTGACCAGCTGGCCCGCGGCTACCTCGGCCGCGCAGACCTCTCGGCCGACCGGTTCGTCGCCGACCCCTTCACCCTGGCCGCAGACACGGCACGACCCAGTGACGGCCCCGGCGCCGCGCCGGCGGGTGCCCGCATGTACCGCACCGGTGACCTGGTCCGCTGGACTCGCGACGGTGTGCTGGTGTACCTGGACCGTATCGACTTCCAGGTGAAGTTCCGTGGCCAGCGGATCGAGCTCGGCGAGATCGAGACCGCGCTGCGGGCACTTCCGCGAGTCAGCCAGGCCGCGGCGGTGGTGTCGGCGAGTCCGACCGGTGACCGCCTGGTCGGCTACGCGGTGCCCGTGCCGGGAACGGACCTCGATCCGGCCGCGCTGCGTTCGGCGGTTGCCCAGGTGCTGCCGTCGTACATGGTGCCGTCGGTGATCGTCGTACTCGACGCGTTCCCGCTCAACACCTCCGGCAAGCTCGATCGCAAGGCGCTGCCCACACCGGAATTCGTGGCCAGGCCGTTCCGTGCCCCGGTCACCGCGGCTCAGCGCGCGGTGGCCGAGGTGTTCGGTGAGGTGCTCGGGCGTGCGCCTGTCGGTCTCGACGACGACTTCTTCGACCTCGGCGGCAACTCGCTCATCGCCACTCGCGTGGCCGCCCGGCTCGGTGCCGCCTTGTCGACCCGGGTACCGGTGCGGACCCTGTTCGAGGCCGGCACCGTCGCCGAATTGGCCACTGTGCTCGCCGAACACGCGGGCAGCGGTGCGGGTGCGGCCCTGGTGGCTGGTCCACGTCCATCCCGTATTCCGCTCTCCCCGGCGCAGCAGCGCATGTGGCTGCTCAACCGTCTCGATCCGGAATCGGCCGCCTACAACATCCCGATCGCGGTCCGCCTCACCGGTGATGTCGACGCCGCCGCGCTGGCCGCCGCCGTCACCGACGTGCTCGACCGGCACGAAGTGCTGCGCACCGCCTACCCGGCGATCGACGGCATCGGTCACCAGGCCGTGTGGGAGTTCGTGCCGGCCCCGGTCGTGGAGACCGTGGACCCGATCGCGGTGCCGGCCATGGTGGCCGCCGAGATCGGCCGCGGCTTCGACGTCACCGTCGCCCCGCCGGTGCGGGTGCGCGTGCTCCGGTGCGCGCCAGACGAGGTGGTGCTGGTCGTGGTGATCCACCACATCAGCGCCGACGGGTTCTCCGCCGGACCGCTGCTGCGCGACACCACCGCCGCCTACCTGGCCCGCCGCGCGGGCACCGACCCCGGATGGGCACCGCTGGCGGTCCAGTACGCCGACTACACGCTGTGGCAGCGCGCGGTACTCGGCAGCGAGGACGACGTCGAGTCGGTCGCCGCACGGCAGCTGCGGTTCTGGCGGACCGAACTCGCCGACCTGCCCGGCCTGCTCGAACTGCCCACCGATCGGCCGCGCCCCGCCGTCGCCTCGCAGCGCGGTGCCAGTGTGGAAACCACGGTGCCGCAAAAGGTCTGGCAGCGGGTCGGCCAGCTGGCCAGACGCGCCGACGCCAGTGAGTTCATGGTCGCGCACGCCGCGCTGGCCGCGCTGCTGGCTCGCCTGAGCGGCACCGGTGACATCGCGATCGGCACGCCGGTCGCGGGCCGTGGTGACGCGGCGCTCGACGACCTGGTCGGCATGTTCGTCAACACGCTGGTGTTGCGCACCGCCGTCGATCCCGCCGCCTCGTTCACCACCCTGCTCGCCGAGGCCAGGCGCGCCGATCTGGACGCCTTCGAGAACGCCGACGTGCCTTTCGAACGGCTCGTCGACGTGCTCGACCCCGCCCGCTCCACCGCGCACAGCCCGCTGTTCCAGGTGATGCTGGCCTTCCAGAACCTCGACGCCGCCGCGGGTGCGGTCGTGCTGTCCGACCTCACCGTGACGGGTCTGGAGACCCACGCCGCGACCGCCAGGTTCGACCTGGACCTGGTGCTCACCGACAGCGCCGAGGGCGGTCGGGTCGTCAGCCTCACCTACGCCACCGATCTGTTCGACGCGACCACCGCGGCCCGCCTCGCCGAGGGCTATGTGCGAGTGCTCGACGCGATGACCGCGCATCCGGACGTGGCGGTCGGCGATGTCGACCTGCTCACCGACGCGGACCGACGCGTGCTCGAAACGTGGTGTGACACAGCGCGGCCGGTGCCCGCGGCGGTGCTGCCGGTCGCGTTCGACCGGCAGGTCGCCGCGACACCGGACGCGATCGCGCTGGTCGACGGCGACACCGTCCTCACCTACGCCGACTTCGCGGCCCGAGTGAACCGACTTGCCCGCCACCTCATCGCTCAGGGCGTCGGCCCCGACACCGCGGTGGCGGTGGCCGCCCGCCGGTCACCGGAACTGCTCGTCGGTCTGTACGCCGTGCTCGCCGCCGGCGGCACCTACGTGCCCATCGACCCCGACCATCCGGCCGAACGCATTGCCCGGATCCTGCGGATCGCGCAACCGGTCCGCGTACTCACCAGCCGCCGCGACGCTGCCGATCTGCTGGGTGCCGGTGTGTCCGCACCGAACCACGACGCCGGTCCCGCCGGGACGGCGATGTCCAGCGGCGCCGAGCCGATGGCCGGCGTGGAGTCCGAACGCACCGGCGCCGGATCTGTTTCGGGACAGGACAGCCGGGCCGGTGACCGGCTCGACGGTGTCGACGTGGTCGTGCTCGACGCGCTCGACCTCGTGGCGTACTCCGCCGAGCCGGTGACCGATGTCGAGCGGGTACAGCCGTTGCGGCCGGAGCACACGGCGTATGTGATCTTCACCTCCGGGTCGACCGGACTGCCCAAGGGCGTCGGCGTGCCGCATCGGGCGATCGTCAACCAACTCGATTGGCTGGCAGCGTCCTTCGAATTCGGGGCCGGTGATGTCGTGCTGCACAAGACACCGGTCACCTTCGACGCCTCGATCTGGGAACTCCTGCTGCCGCAGCGGGTCGGCGCCCGTACCGTCATCGCCCGCCCGGGCGGACACGGCGACCCGGCCTATCTCGCGGCGCTGATCGCCGAGCACGGCATCGACACCGTGCAGTTCGCGCCGACCATGCTGGCCGCCTACCTCACCGAGCTGTCCGACGGGCGAACCGCCGATCTCGTCGTCAGGTCTGCCGGTCTCGCCACCGGAACCACCAGCGGGGCCGCCGGTCTCGCCAGTGGTGCGGCGCACGAGGCCGTGGGCGCAGGACCGGCCGCATCGACGGATCGAGGCGGCATGGTGCGGTCGCTACGCCGGGTCTTCGCCGGCGGCGAGCAGTTGCCCGCCGCGCTGGCCCAGCGGGCGCAGGCGCTCACCGGCGCGCAGGTGGTGAACCTGTACGGACCCACCGAGACCACCGTCCAGGTCAGCGCCCACGTGCTGGCCACCGACGACACCGACTCGGTGCCCATCGGCGTACCCGTCGCCAACACCGGGCTGTACGTGCTGGACGCCCGCTTGCGGTCGGTGCCTGTCGGGGTGACCGGCGAACTGTACGTCGGTGGAACGCAACTCGCGCACGGCTACCTCGGCGCCGCCGAACTCACCGCCGAACGGTTCGTGCCCGACCCCTTCGGAGCACCCGGCGCCCGGATGTATCGCACCGGCGATCTCGTCCGGCTGCGCGTCAGCGAAACCGGCGCCGCCGCACTGGAATACCTCGGCCGGTCCGACCTGCAGGTCAAACTCAACGGTCAGCGCATCGAACTGGGCGAGGTCGAAGCCGCTCTACTCCGGCAGCCGGGCATCGCCCAGGCCGCGGCAACCGTCGTGTCCGATGCGGGCGTCGACCGACTCGTCGGCTACGTCGTACCCGGCACTGCGACCGGCCATCGTGATGCGGCAGCCGACGTGGTGACCGCGACAAACGGTCATGCGGTGGCGGCGGATGCCGAATCGGCAGGTTCGGATGCCTCGGCGTTGCGGGCGGCGCTGGCCGCGGAACTGCCCGGCTACCTGGTCCCGGCCGTCGTGATCACGCTGGACTCCTTCCCGGTCAACACCTCCGGCAAGCTCGATCGTGGCGCACTGCCGCGGCCCGCGCCGCACCGGACCGCCTACCGGGCTCCGGTGACCGAGACCGAACAGGTCGTCGCGCACGAGTTCGCTCGGGTCCTCGGTTTGGACCGGATCGGTATGGACGACAACTTCTTCGACCTCGGCGGCAACTCGCTGACCGCGGTCCAGCTGTCCGCGCGACTGAGCGAGGCGCTGGGATCCGCAGTGCCGGTGGCGTGGTTCTTCACCGATCCGACGCCCGCCGTGGTCGTGCAGCGCCTGTGCGGACACGACGATTCGGCCGACGACGCGTTCGCGGTGCTGCTGCCGCTGCGCACGGGCGGTTCCGGGGCGCCACTGTTCTGCATCCACCCGGTCGGTGGTGTGTCCTGGTCGTTCGCCGGGCTCACCCGCCACCTGGACTCGCAGCGCCCGATGTACGGGCTGCAGTCGCCCGCGCTCACCGCCGACGAACCGCTGCCCGCCACGATCGAGGACTGGGCGAAGCGTTACGTCGACGCCATTCGCGAAGTACAGCCCGAGGGGCCCTATCACCTGCTCGGCTGGTCGCTGGGTGGGCTGCTCGCCCACGCCGTCGCGACCCGGTTGCAGGCCGAGGGGCAGCGGGTGGCGGGGTTGGCCATGATGGACAGCTGGCTCGGCGACGGTCCGGAGCGGACCCCATTGCCCACCGTCGGCGACCTGCTCGGGGGCCTGGCCGGTGACGAGCTCGACGTGGCCTTCGACGCCGACGGGCTCACCGCCGCGGCGGCGGAGCTCGGCGGGCCACTGGCCGCGCTCGACCGCGACCGGGTCGCCCGGATCATCGACGCCGCCACCGCCTCGATGCGGATGGTCGACGACTACCGGCCGCGCCGATTCGATGGCGACCTCGTCTACTTCGCCGCCCTCGCCGACGACCCCACCGGCTCCCGGGGCGCCGCGAGCTGGACCACCGCGATCGGCGGAACCGTGCACCGGCACGGCATCGACGCCACCCACTGGGCCATGGCGGGCGAGGCCGCGCTGGCCGCGATCGCCGCTGTTCTCGACGCGCCACGACCCGACGGTCACGGCGGTGACGACCACAGGCTCGCGGCGGGCGATCCGGCGAGGGCCGATGCACGGGCGGGGGCGATGGGCGCCTAGAATCGCGGAGCCTGCCATCGTGCCCGCTGCCTGCTCACGAGGCATCCACGCCCGTCGCCGGTTCCCGTGTCGAGAGGTTGAGAAAGCCCATGTCAGTACAGCCGTCCGGTGGGATCGGGTGACGAAGCCACAGTTGACCGAATCCGGTACCACCTCCGCTGAGGACGTCTCCACCGACGGTGGGGTGCGTCGCACCGTGCTCCCCGGCGGCCTGCGCGTGGTCACCGAACACGTGCCCGGCGTGCGCTCCGCCTCGATCGGCGTCTGGGTCGGCGTCGGATCCCGTGACGAGGGCCCCACCGTGGCGGGCGCGGCGCACTTCCTCGAACACCTGCTGTTCAAGGCGACTCCGGCGCACACCGCCCTCGACATCGCCCAGGCCATGGACGCGGTCGGCGGCGAACTCAACGCCTTCACCGCCAAGGAACAGACCTGCTACTACGCCCACGTCATCGACGAGGACCTGCCGCTGGCCGTGGAACTGGTCTCCGATGTGGTGCTCAACGGGCTGTGCCGCGCGGTCGATGTCGACGTCGAACGCCAGGTGGTGCTCGAGGAGATCGCGATGCGCGACGACGACCCCGAGGACCTGGTCGCCGATTCCTTCCTCACCGCCATGTTCGGCGACCACCCCATCGGGCGCCCGGTGATCGGCACCATCGAATCCATCGAGGGCATGCGCGCCGCCCAGCTGCGGGGATTCCACCAGCGCCGCTACCGTCCCGAGCGGATGGTGGTGGCCGTGGCGGGCAATGTCGACCACGAACGCACCGTCGAACTGGTGCATCGCGCGTTCGCCGCGCACCTCGACCCCGGCGCCGAACCGGCCCCGCGCCGCGAGGGCGTCTTCCGCGCCAAGGCCGCGCCCGGTCTGGTCCGGATCAATCGGGACAGCGAACAGACCCACCTCGCCTTCGGCGTCCGGGCCTTCGGCAGGCACGAGGGCCAGCAGCGCTGGCCGCTGTCGGTGCTCAACACCATCGTCGGCGGTGGCCTGAGTTCGCGGCTGTTCCAACGGATCCGGGAAGAACGCGGACTGGCGTACTCGGTGTACTCGAGCGTGGACACCTTCGCCGACACCGGCGCGTTCTCGGTGTATCTGGGCTGCCAGCCCGAGAACCTCGCCCAGGTCGCGTCGTTGGCGCGCGGGGTACTCGACGATGTCGCCGCGAACGGGGTCACCGACGCCGAATGCGCCAGGGCGAAGGGGTCGCTGCGCGGCGGGCTGGTGCTCGGGCTCGAGGACTCCGCGTCCCGGATGAACCGGATCGGGCGCAGCGAACTCAGCTACGGCAATCATCGCAGCGTCTCGGCCACCCTGGCCCGCATCGACGCCGTCACCACCGACGAGGTCAGCGCGATCGCGCGCACGCTGCTCGCGCGCCCGTACGGCGCGTGCGTGGCCGGCCCGTATCAGCGCACCCGGGATCTGCCCGCTTCGGTACGCAAGCTCGTCGAGTCCTGAGTCGGCGTCAGCCGGACTCGGCGGTCGCGCGATTGGCGGCCGCGACGATCGCGGGCAGCAGGCCGGGGACCGCGTCCTCGAGCGCGTCGAGGCGCAGGCGCTGGCAGATCTGGCCGTCGATGGTCAGGCGCTCGATCACGCCGGCCTCGCGCAGGATCTTGAAGTGGTGGGTCGCGGTGGATTTGTTGATCGCGTCGTAGAGGGCCGCGCAGCGCACCGGCGTGCCCGCATTGCTGAGGCGCCGGACGATCTCGAGCCGGACAGGGTCGTGCAGCGCACCCAGGACAGCGGGGAGTCCGGCGACGGGTATGGTCGGCGCCACGGGAAGATCTTTAGCCTGGGTCATGATCTACCTCACTCGGGGGTTTGATAGCCATCATACCCAGCGGTAGTCTCAGGCAAGTTCGATGGTGATCAAACTCTGGTGATAGGGGCTGCGATGGCAGCGACAACGATGGCGCCGGTCGAAGCCGGTCAGCGCTGGGCCTACGGCCTGGTCCTCGCGGCGAGCGCGGTGGCGCTCGGCGTGTCGGGGGCGCCCGCACCGCTCTACGGCATCTACGAGACCGAATGGCAGCTGTCGCCGCTCACCACGACCGCCGTCTTCGCGGTGTACGCGGTCGCCGCGCTGGGCGCGGTCCTGGTCTCGGGGCGGCTCTCCGACGTGGTCGGCCGCAAACCGGTGATGATCGGCGCCTTCGTCACCATGATCGCGGGTCTGATCGTGTTCCTGCTCGCCGATTCGGTGCCCATGCTGCTGCTCGCGCGAGCGCTGCACGGTGCGGCGGTCGGCGCCACGGTGGTCGCAGGCGCCGCCGCCCTGCTGGATCTGCGTCCCGAGCGCGGTGCGCGCTCCGGGCAGCTCACCGGCGTGGCGTTCAATGTCGGCATCGCGATCACCGTGCTCGGAACGGCTGTGCTCGCGCAGTACGCGCCGTGGCCGCTGCGCACGCCGTACGTGGTGATCGCGGTGGTGTGCCTGATCGCGGGTGCGGGCATTCTCGCGCTGCGAGAACCGCACACCGCCCGGTCGAAAGGACGCATCACCATCGCGAAGCCAGCGGTGCCGCAGGAGATCAGGGCCGATTTCTGGTTCGCGGCGATCGGCGTGATGTCGGCGTGGTCGGTACTGGGCGTGCTGCTGTCGCTGTACCCGTCGCTGGCCGCGGCCGAGACCGGCGTGCACAACCTGGTCTTCGGCGGTGTGGTGGTCGCGAGCACCGCGCTCGCCGGGGCGCTGGCGCAGCTGTTCGCCACCGGCATCCCGGCACGCCGGGCCGCCATCCTCGGTGACCTCGGGATGGCCGCCGCGCTGCTGGCCACCGTGCCCGCGCTGGCCACCGGACAGCCCGCCGTGGTGTTGATCGCCGGGCTGGTACTGGGCGCCACCTTCGGTCTCGGGTTCGGCGGTTCGCTGCGGCACCTGTCGGAGGTCGTGCCGCCGCATCGCCGCGGCGAGACCATGTCGGCCTATTACCTGCTCGCCTATTCGGCACTGGCCCTGCCGACCCTGGCCGCGGGTTGGGCGGCGACGACCTGGGGGATCGCGACCGTGTTCCCGTGGTTCATCGTGATCGTCGCCATGGCGTGCGTCTCGGCCGCGGCGATCGGGGTGTGGGGGAGCAGGGCCGCCGCGAAGAAGGCGGCCTGACCTCGACAGGGTGACTACGCGGGCCAGCCGCCGTACGGGACGGTGATCAACTCGAGGAAGTGACCGTTGGGGTCGAGGAAATAGACGCCGCGACCACCGTCGTGGTGATTGATCTCGTTGATCCCGTGTTGCTGGGGATCGGCCCAATGGTCCAGCTTGTAGCGCTGGATCTTGGCGTAGGCCGCGTCGAACTCGGCCTCGGAGACGAGGAACGCGTAGTGCTGCGGCTGGATCTCGGAAATATGCGGTGGCACGCGCGCGAAATCGAAGACGGCACCGTGCGCGAGGGGGATCGGAATGAAAGGTCCCGCCTCTTTTCCTATGTCCAACCCGAGGATGTCCGCCCAGAACTCGGCGGTTTCGCGATTGTCGTGACATCCGACAATGGTGTGATTGAACTGCACTGACAAAGGATTTCTCCCTGTTCATGATGGCACCGACCCTGGGCTCGGTACGAGGCGGCCAACAGGAGCACCATCACCGCGATCGACGTTAGCGCCGCAACCGCGGTCGCGCAACGGTCGCTTCGCGGTAGCGTCGCGCCCATGAGGATTCGTGGAGCCGTCCTGGAACGCGTCGCCGATCCGGCGCCGTTCGCCGATTCGCAGCCGATCACCGTGTGCGAGCTCGACCTGGCCGAGCCGGGACCGGGGGAACTGCTGGTCCGGATCGAAGCGGCGGGGCTGTGCCATTCGGATCTGTCGGTGGTCGACGGCAATCGGGTGCGTCCGGTGCCCATGCTGCTCGGTCATGAGGCGGCCGGCATCGTCGAATCGGTTGGCGCCGCAGTGACCGATGTGGCGGTGGGGCAGCGAGTCGTGATGACCTTCCTGCCGCGCTGTGGCGAGTGCGCGGGCTGCGCGAGCAACGGCCGCACCCCGTGCGGGCCGGGCAGTGTGGCCAACAATGCCGGTGAACTGCTCGGCGGCGGTCGGCGACTACGCCGTGACGACGCCGAAGTCCACCACCACCTGGGCGTCTCGGGCTTCGCGACCCATGCCGTGGTCGATCGGCGTTCGGTCGTGCCGGTCGACGACGATGTGCCGCCCGAGGTGGCCGCGGTGCTCGGCTGCGCGGTGCTGACCGGTGGCGGCGCCCTGCTCAACGCGGCGAAACCCGGTGCGGGCGACCGGATCATGGTGGTCGGGCTGGGCGGGGTCGGGATGGCGGCGGTGCTCGTCGCGGTCTCGCTCGGGCTCGGCGAGGTGATCGCGGTCGACACCGTGCCCGACAAACTCGCCCTGGCCCGCCAGTTCGGCGCCACCGCGGCGTTCACTCCGGTCGAGATCGCCGAGCAGGGCGTGCAGGCCGACGTGGTGGTCGAGGCGGCCGGGAATGTGCGCGCCTTCGAAACCGCCGTCGCGGCAACGGCTCCCGGAGGCGTGACGGTGACGGTGGGGCTACCCGCGCCCACCGCCACCGCCACCATCTCCCCGCTGGCGCTGGTCGCCCAGGGGCGCACCATCATCGGCAGCTACCTCGGCTCGGCGGTGCCGGCCCGTGACATCCCCGAATACGTGCGGCGGTGGCGCGCCGGCCAGCTGCCACTGGAACGGCTCGTCTCGGCGCGCATCGGCCTCGATCAGGTGAACGAGGCGATGGACGACCTCGCGGCGGGCGCGGCGCTGCGCCAGGTGATCGTGTTCGACTGACCTCGCCGCCGGGGCGTGCGCCGCTGCTCGATAGGCTGAGGACAAGCGGAATCGAGACGAGGAGATACGGGTGACCATTCGGGTCGGAGTGCTCGGCGCACGCGGCAAGGTCGGGCAGGCGATCTGCGCGGCCGTGGAGGCGGCGGGCGATCTGGAGCTGGTCGCGCAGGTCGACAAGGACGACGCGCTGACGGTGTTCACCGAGACCGGTACGCAGGTCGTCGTCGACTTCACCCACCCCGATGTGGTGATGGGGAATCTGAAGTTCCTGGTGGAGAACGGGATCCACGCGGTCGTCGGCACCACCGGCTTCGACGGGACCCGCCTTGACGAGGTTCGCGGCTGGCTGGCGCAGCGGCCCGAGGTGGGCGTGCTGATCGCGCCGAACTTCGCCATCGGCGCGGTGCTGTCGATGCGCTTCGCCGAGCAGGCGGCCCGGTTCTTCGAATCGGTCGAGGTGATCGAGCTGCACCACCCGAACAAGGCCGACGCGCCCTCGGGCACCGCCTACCGCACCGCCGCCTTGATCGCGGCGGCCCGTGCCGAGGCCGGGGTCGGGGTGAGTCCCGATGCCACCACCACCGAGCTCGAGGGTGCCCGCGGCGCCGACGTCGACGGCGTGCGGGTGCATTCGGTTCGCCTGGCCGGGCTGGTCGCGCACCAAGAGGTGCTGTTCGGCACCCAGGGCGAGACACTGACCATCCGGCACGATTCCATCGACCGCAACTCCTTCGCCCCCGGTGTGCTGCTGGGCGTGCGCGAGATCGCCGGCCGTCCCGGCCTGACCGTCGGGCTCGACCCGTTCCTGGATCTGTGAGTCCGGCCGCCGCACGACCCGACCGGCAGGTCGTGACGATCGTCGCGTTCGTGGCCTTCCTGGTCCTGGCGCTGGTCTTCTACTTCGTGCGCCTGGGCAGTGTGGCCATCGCCTTCATCGCCGACGGCGAATTCGCCGGGATCGCGATGGGTGTCGGCATGCTGCTGCTGCCGGTCGTCGGCGTGTGGATCGTGTGGGCGACACTGCGCGCGGCCTTCGACCACCAGCGCCTGGCCCGGCGCATCCACGAGGAGGGACTCGAGGTCGACACCGCCGAGCTCCCGCGCCGACCCTCGGGCCGGATCGAACGCGCCGCGGCCGATGCCCTGTTCGCCGAGATCAAGACCGAGTGGGAAGCCGACCCGGACAACTGGCGCAGCTCCTACCGGCTGGCCCGCGCCTACGACTACGCGGGCGACCGAACCCGCGCCCGCGAGACGATGCGCCGCGCGGTCGCCCTGGAAAAGCTGGACCGCGACCCCGGAGAGTAGGCGAGCCCATGGCCCGGTTGCTGATCATCCACCACACCCCCTCGCCGCACACCCAGGCGATGTTCGAAGCCGTCCTGGCCGGGGCGGGCGACCCCGAGATCGAGGGCGTGGAGGTGGTGCGCCGGGCCGCGCTGGCCGTCACCGCCGTCGACGTCCTCGACGCCGACGGCTATCTGCTCGGCACCCCCGCCAATCTCGGCTACATGAGCGGCGCGCTCAAGCACGCCTTCGACACGATCTACTACCCGTGCCTGGACTCGACCAGGGGACGGCCGTTCGGGCTCTACGTCCACGGCAACGAGGGCACCGAGGGTGCGGAGAAGGGCGTGGAGCGGATCACCACCGGGCTGGGCTGGCAGCCCGCGGCCGCCGCGGTGGTGGTCTCGGGGCCACCCACGAAGGCTGATCTGGAGAAATGCTGGGAGCTGGGGGCCAGCGTCGCCGCAGGTCTGATGGGGTAGTGGTCGAGGCCCCGAATTCTGGTGGGCTGACACGCGGGCGCCCGATGCGGTAGAACTCGACACCGACGGGTTGCGGGCTGGCCGCGGTGGGTGTTCGAGGACGGGGAATGGTCGGTGAGCGAAGTGACGCGAACGCAGGCGGTGCGGCGGATCGGGCTGGTGGAGGACCACGAGTCCGTGGCGATCGGGCTGGCCGCCATGCTCGGACCCGAACCCGATCTGGATCTGGTCGCGGCCGCGGAATCGGTCAGCGGACTGCTCGCCCAGACCACCGATCTCGATCTCGTCGTGCTCGACCTGCGCCTGCCCGACGGCTCCAGTCCCGAGGACAACGTCACCGCGCTGCGCGAACGCGGCATCGAGGTGCTGGTGTTCACCGGTGCCGACAACGCCTTCCTGGTGCGCTCGGCCGCCAAGGCCGGTGTGCTCGGGGTGCTGCGCAAATCCGAGAGCGTGGCGACGGTGGTCGAGGCAGTGCGCCGGGCCGCCTCGGGCGAGCAGGTGGTCACCACCGACTGGGCCGCCGCCATCGACGGCGATCCGCAGCTGTCCGACGTCGGCCTGAGCCCGCGCCAGGAGGAGGTGCTGATGTTGTACGCCTCGGGGGAGAAGGCCTCGCGCGTCGCCCGGCTGACCGGACTGTCCGAACAGACCGTCAACGACTATCTGGGCCGGATCCGGCAGAAGTACGCCGACGCCGGCCGGCCCGCCCCCACCAAGACCGATCTGTACAAGCGGGCCGTCGAGGACGGGTGGCTGCCCGTGCCGGAACGGCAGCAGCGCACGTGAGTGGTGTCGCGGTCGCGTCGGCGCCCGCGCTCGTCGGGGACACCGAACTCGCCCGCGCGGCCAACGATCAGATCCTGCGCAGGCTGGGCATCGTCATCGGGATCGGTGCGATGCTGGTCATGGCGCTGGAACTGCCCGCGGTCCTGGTCCAGCCCGTCAACCCCACGATGTGGCCCGAGCTGCACCTGATGGCCGCCTACGCGCTGTTCGCCCCGTTGGCGATCGTGTCGGCTCGTGGTCCGGTGGCCGCGATCGGCCGGGTCGCCGCCGCGGCCGCGCTCTGCTACTTCGCGGCGACGCTGGTGACCCCGCTGGTGTACTCGGTGATCGACATCGGTTCGTTCGCGTCCTGGCCGTATCGCGGGCTCGCTCTCGGCGTGCTGGCAGCCGGACTGGCCTGGCCGCGCGGGATCGCGGCCGGGTTCGCGGTCGTGCTCGCGGTGGCGACCAGTGTGTCGAACACCCTTGTCGTCCCGGATGGTTCGGGGTGGGCGGCGGTCGGTGACGTCACTCGGGCACTGGGCGTGGCCGCGCTGTTCCTGTGGTGCGTCGTCTACGCGAGGTCCTCGGCCGAACGGGTCGACCGCGAGGCCGTCCAGCAGCGCCTCCGGGCCGCGACGGTCGCGGCGACGGCGGCCCGCGAGCGCGAGTCCGCCCGGTTCGCCGCGCTCATCCACGACGGCGTGCTCTCCACGCTCCTGGAGGCCTCGCGCGCCGAGCGGTCGTCGCCGGTACTGCGCGACCAGGCCGCGCGCACCCTCGACCAGCTCGAACACTCGCGCAGCGCGCCCGAACTCGACCACTTCGACGCCGTGGCCACGGTGGAATTCCTGCGCGACGCGGTGCGCGAGGTGGGGCCCGACCTTCCCGTGCAGGTGTCCTCGCACAGCGGGGCCGACCTGTGCCTGCCGATCGAGGCGGCGCAGGTGCTCGGCGCCGCGCTCGCCGAGGCCGTGCGCAACAGCCTGCGCCACGCCGACCTGACGACCCGGCAAGCCGCCCGCGGAGTGTCGGTGACCGTGGCCACCGGCGGGATCCGGGTGGTGCTCTCCGACGACGGCGCGGGCTTCGACCCCGCTCGGGTACCGGCCGACCGGATGGGCATCGCGGGCAGCATCCTGGGCCGGATGCGCGCCCTGGCTGGCGGGGCGGCGTTCGTGGAGTCGGCGCCGGGCGCGGGCACCGTCGTGACCTTGGTGTGGGCCAGTGACGGCTGAGCGCGACCTGCCGCTGGGCATGCGCGATCTGTTCGGGCTCAGCGACGGCATGGCGTGGCTGTTCGTGGTGATCTTCGAGGTCACCATCGTCATGTACATGCGGGTGAACTTCGACATCGCGCCGCCCGCGCTGGCCTTCGTCGCCCTCGTACTGATGGCGGTGGCGGCACTGGTGGTGCTGGTCTTCCCGGTGGACCCGCTGCCGTGGCCGGCGACCGCCTATGTGGCCGCTGCCGGGCCGGTCTCGGTGGCGCTGACCATGCCGTGGGTCGAGAACCCCACCAGCTTCGCCCACCAGTTGTGGACGGCGTATCCGACGTCGTATCTGCTGTCGATGCTGGTCCTGCGTGGTCGGATCGTCTCGGCCTGGTGCGGGGTGCTCGCCACGGGGACGGTGCTGGTCACCATGGGCGCGTTCACCACCTGGCACCCCGAGACCGTGGTGCGAGCGCTGACCCCGGTCGCCACGGTCGGCGCGGTCACGGTGTTCATGGCGATCGTGCGCCCCACCCAGCGGTCCCTGCGCGAATTGCGCAGCCAGGCCAATCGCCGCGCGGCCACCGAGGCGGCACTGGCCGCGGCCACCGCCGAGCGTGACCGGCAACTGACCCGGCTCGACCGGATGGCCCGGCCGGTGCTGGCGCGCATCGCCGAGGGCGCCCAGCTCACCGACGCCGAACGCGAGCAGTGCCGGTTGCTCGAAGCCGAACTGCGCGACGGACTGCGCGCGCCCGACCTGGCCACCGAGCGGCTGAGCACCGCCGCCCGCAGGGCACGATCACGCGGTGTCGAGGTGACCCTGCTCGACGACGGCGGCTTCCTCGGTGTGCCGGAATGGGTGCGCCACCACGTGATCGACGCCGCCGTCGAGGAACTCGACACGGCCGAGGCGGGCACGGTCACCGTGCGGGTGCTGCCGGTGGGCAGGCGCTGGGTGGCGACCGTGCTGGCGGCGGCGCCGACCGGAGACCGGCGCACCGAGATCGACACCGCGGGTGCCGTGCACGTCTCCACCTGAGCCCGGATTTCCTGTCGGACCCCTGTGCGAGGCTGAGCCGATGCAGCGGATGAATGCGGCGGCGGCCCGGCGGACCGCGTTGGCCGCCCAGGGTTTCGGCAAGCGCAGACCGGCCAAACCCAATCGGCGCGCGGTGCTCGATGTGGTCGCCAGAACCCGTCTGCTGCAACTGGATTCGGTGTCTGCGGTGGTGCGCGCGCACTACGCGCCGGTGTTCAGC
Organism: Nocardia mangyaensis; assembly: GCF_001886715.1. NCBI lineage: Bacteria > Bacillati > Actinomycetota > Actinomycetes > Mycobacteriales > Nocardiaceae > Nocardia > Nocardia mangyaensis. The sequence continues at coordinate 4,663,892 of NZ_CP018082.1, read as the reverse complement.
CGGATCGGCGCCTACGACCGAACCCTGCTCGAGGGCGCGGCCTGGAGCGACAGCCCGCGGGCTCGGCGTGGGTTGGTCGAGTACTGGGCGCACGAGGCGGCGCTGATCCCGGTCGCGGACTGGCCGCTGATGCGCTGGCGGATGGCGAAGTACCGGCACGGGCGCTGGTCGGGGATGCGCAAGGTCGTCGAGCGCAATCCCACCCTGGGCAAGGACATTCTCGATGTGGTCACCGAGGTCGGCGCCGCGAGCGCCGGGGAGATCGAGCGTCACCTCGAACTGGACAAGCTCCGCCCCAAGGGCACCTGGTGGAACCTCAGCGACACCAAGATGCTGTGCGAGCAACTCTTCGCCGCGGGGGAGTTGTCCACCGCGCGCCGGGTCGGATTCACGCGCCACTACGACCTCACCGAACGGGTCGTCCCCGCCGATGTGCGCGGCCGCGAGATCGGCGAGGACGAGGCCGTGCGCGAGCTGTTGCGCCGCGCGAGCCGCGCGCTCGGTATCGCGACCGAATCGGACCTGCGCGACTATTACCGTCTGCACCGCCGCCAGAGTGCCCCGGCGATCGCCGCCTTGGTCGACGCGGGTGAGCTGGTGCCCATCGACGTCGACGGCTGGGACGCGCCCGGCTACCTGCATCCGGAGGCGAGCACCCCGCGCCGGGTCGCCGGCGCCGCGCTGCTGTGCCCGTTCGACCCGCTGATCTTCTGCCGCCCCCGGATCCAGCGAATCTTCGGTTTCCACTACCGGATCGAGATCTACACCCCCGAACCCCAACGGGTGCACGGCTATTACGTGTTCCCGTTCCTGCTCGACGGACGCCTCGTCGGCCGCGTCGATCTGCGGGCCGAGCGCGGCAGCGGCAGGCTGCTCGCGCCCGGTGCCTTCGCCGAACCCGGTTACGCCACTCCGGAGACCGCGGGCGCACTGCGCGCGGCCCTGCGGGAGATGGCCGACTGGCTCGAACTCGACGAGGTGGTGATCGGTGAGCGCGGCGATCTCGCGCCGCTGCTGTGACCGGTCACCAGCCCTTGCCGCCCGGGCCGCGCATCTGATCGCGCAACGCGCCGGAGACGGCGCCGGAGAGCCAGGAGTTCAGCGACTGCCCGTTCTGGGCCGCGGCCTCCTCGGCCCTGGACTTGAGCTGTTCGACCAGACGCAAGGTCACCCGGCTGATGTCGCCGGTCATCTCCTCGAACGTCGGTGGTTCCTCCGGGCCCGACGGCGTGTTCTTGCGCACGTCGGCCACGGCATCGGTGCCGTCGAGCCGGATGTGCACGGTGCGGTCGCCGAGCTCGGTACTGATCTCGGCGGCCAGTTCCGACAGTGCCGAGAGCAGCACGAGCCGGCTCGAGCTCTCCACCGCGGCGGCCAGGGCGGCGGCGGTGGCCTGCGTTTTCTCGTCGCCGAGAGCAGCGGCGGCGATCAGTTCCTCGCGCAGCCGCGCGGTGTGAGCGTTCAGATCCATGACATCAGTGTGGCGTCATTCATGACATCACGCAAGGTGAAAGGCTGCCACCGGCAGCCGCTTCGGCCGCTAGGGTGTCGAACCGGGTTCGGGGACCGGGTAGCCTTTCTGACCATGACGAACGGTGAATCGACGCCCACGGAGCTGCACGCGTCCGGCACGGTCGGTGTCGCGATGGTGACCCCCCTCAGCGCCGCGGGCAAGCTCGACGTCGATGCCGGTGTGGCACTGGCCGCACGTCTGGTCGACCGCGGGGTCGATCTGCTCGCGATCTCCGGCACCACCGGTGAGTCGCCGACCACCACCGAGACCGAGAAGGCCGACCTGCTCCGTGCCGTCGTCGACGCCGTCGGCGACCGGGCCACCGTGATCGCCGGTGCCGGCACCTACGACACCGCGCACTCGCTCGAGCTGGCGCGCGCCGCCGAGAACGCGGGCGCGCACGGTCTGCTCGTGGTGACCCCGTATTACTCGCGACCCACGCAGGAGGGGCTGATCGCGCACTTCACCGCGGTCGCCGACGCCACCGCCCTGCCGGTCACGCTCTATGACATTCCACCGCGATCGGTCGTACCGATCGCGATCGACACGATCCGTCGCCTGGCCGAGCATCCCAACATCGTCGCGGTGAAGGATGCCAAGGGCGACTTGGTCTCGGGCGCCGACCTCATCGCCAGCACCGGGCTGGCGTTCTACTCCGGAGACGACGGGCTCAACCTGCCCTGGCTCTCGGTCGGCGCGACCGGATTCATCAGCGTCATCGGGCATCTGGTGCCCGAACGACTGCGCGAGATCCATCAGGCCTACACCATCGGTGACGTGGCAAAGGCCAGGGAGCTCAACGCGACACTGTTGCCGCTGTATGCGGCCATGACCCGCCTGGGAGGTGTGGCGATGTGCAAGGGAGGACTCCGATTGCTCGGCATCGACGTGGGTGAACCACGGTTGCCCCAGCTGATGCCGAACGAGGCTCAGCTCGAAGAACTGGCGCTGGACCTGCAGGCCGCGGGGGTGTCGGCATGACCGAACCCGTCGCTCGCAAGCCCCGTCGTCGCGCGGCCTCCCGTGCCGCGGGTGCGCCCGAACCCACGCCGGTCGAGGCCCCGGTGGAGAAGGTCGAGGCCCCGGTGGAGAAGAAGGCCCCGGTGGCGGACAAGGTCGTGCCGCCGAAGGCCGCCGAACCCGTCGTCGCCGAACCGGTCGCCGAGATCGCCGCCGAGGCGGCGCTGACTGTCGAGGTCGAGGCGGCCACCGAAGCGCAGACCGTCGCGCAGGAGCGCACCGAGCCCAAGAAGGCCAGTGCGCGTCGCGCCAAGACCAAGCCCGCCGAGCAGGCGGCCGCACCGCAGCAGAACCGTCGTGGCGGCGGCGCCGGCGGCCGTGGCAGGCAGGGCGGTCGTGGTCGTGGCGACGTGCAGTCCGAACCGCGCCAGAAGGCCGCCCAGGACAAGCTCGGTGCCCCGCCGAAGCTGCCCAAGAACGGTCTGCGCGTGTTCGCCCTCGGCGGTATCGGCGAAATCGGCCGCAACATGACCGTTTTCGAGTACGACGGCAAGCTGCTGATCGTCGACTGCGGTGTGCTGTTCCCCGAGGACCAGCAGCCCGGCGTCGACCTGATCCTGCCCGACTTCCGGCCGATCGAAGACCGGATGGACGACATCGTCGCCATCGTGCTCACCCACGGTCACGAGGACCACATCGGCGCGGTGCCGTTCCTGCTGCGTATGCGCTCCGACATCCCGGTGATCGGTTCGAAGTTCACCCTCGCCCTGGTCGCGGCCAAGGCCCGCGAACATCGGCAGCAGCCCAAGCTGCGTGAGGTCGCCGAGGGCGAGACCACGGTGCACGGGCCGTTCGAGCTCGAGTACTTCGCGGTCAACCACTCGATTCCCGACGCCCTCGCCATCGCCATCCGCACTCCCGCGGGCGTCGTGCTGCACACCGGGGACATCAAGCTCGACCAGCTGCCCCTCGACGGGCGGCTGACCGACCTGGCCGGGTTCTCCCGTCTCGGCGACGAGGGTGTCGACCTGCTCCTGATCGACTCGACCAATGCCGAAGTCCCCGGCTTCGTCACCCCGGAACGTGAGATCGGGGGCGTGCTCGACACTGTGATCGGCAAGGCGCGCAACCGCGTCATCGTCGCGTCCTTCGCCAGCCATGTGCACCGCATCCAGCAGGTCGTCGACGTGGCGCAGAAGTACAACCGCAAGGTGTGCTTCGTCGGCCGCTCGATGGTTCGCAACATGCAGATCGCCCAGGACCTGGGCTATCTGACCGTGCCCGAGAACGTGGTCGTGGAGATGGATCAGGCCGCGAGCCTGCCCGGCAATCGCCTGGTGCTGATCTCCACCGGCTCGCAGGGTGAACCGCTCTCGGCGCTGTCGCGGATGGCGCGTGGCGAGCACCGGCAGATCCACATCCGTGAGGACGACCTGGTCGTGCTCGCTTCCTCGCTGATCCCCGGCAACGAGAACTCGGTGTTCGCGGTGGTCAACGGCCTGGCTCGGCTCGGCGCGACGGTGATCACCCAGCAGAGCGCGAAAGTGCACGTCTCCGGCCACGCCTCGGCCGGTGAACTGCTGTACCTGTACAACGCGGTGCGGCCGACCAACGCCATGCCGGTGCACGGCGAATGGCGGCATCTGCGCGCCAACGCCGCCCTCGCCGTGGCCACCGGCGTTCCCGAGGAACGGGTGATGCTCGCCGAGGACGGCGTGGTGGTCGACCTGGTCGACGGCATCGCCTCCATCGTCGGCCGTGTTCCGGTCGGGTACGTCTACGTGGACGGCCTCTCGGTCGGTGACGTCGGCGAGTCGACGCTGTCGGACCGCCTCGTGCTCGGTGAGGGTGGCTTCATTTCCATCGCCATCGTCATCGACTCGACCACCGGCAAGGCGGTCAGCACGCCCGAGATCAACGGGCGCGGCTTCTCCGACGACCGGACCGCCCTGCACGGCGCGAACGAACTGGTCGAGGCCGAGCTGCTGCGCCTGGCCGGTGAGGGCATCACCGACACCCACCGCATCGCCCAGGGCGTGCGCCGGGTGGTCGGGCGCTGGGTCGCCGACACCTACCGTCGTCGCCCGATGATCGTGCCCACGGTGATCGGCGTCTAGGAACCGGCAACGACGAAAACCGCCGGGTGACAAGGTCACCCGGCGGTTTCGGTGTGGTGTGGGCTACGCGCTCTGGCAGGCCGCGGAGTCGAGCTTGGCCGACTTCACGATGCTGCAGGCGAAGGTGTTCGACACCTTCCAGTCGCTGCCCTGCGCAACGAACTGGACGGTCGCGCCTTCCACGGGGGCGCCGTCGATGGTCACGTCCGCGTTCGCCTTGAGCTTGCCGTCGGCGGGATCGTCCACCGAGACGATCTTGACGGTGACCTTGTTCTCCTTGGCCGCCGTCACGAACTTGTCGACCAGATCAGGATCCCGATCGGCGTTCTCGATGTAGGTCAGCTTCTCGGAATCGCTGAGCTGGCCGTTGAGCGCCTTGTTGACCCGGTCGTTGAGCTCCTCGGGCGTCGGCTTCGGCAGGTTCGGTGCCGGCGTCTCGGCGATCGAGGCGCCGGTGTCCGACTCGCCGCCGGTGTTCTCGGACTCGAAAGCGGTCGTCGACGTGTCGCCGGCGGCGCTGGTGTCCTCGGAGTCGGAGCTGCACGCGGACAGGCCCAGCGCGGCGGCGGTCATCGCGATGGCCGCGATGGTCTTGAACGAACGGTTCTTCACAACTGTCCTTCTGGTGTGAGTCGGATGTCTACAGCGAGTAGCCGGGCGTGCAGTTCCAGTGCGCGATCTCGGTGCCGCTGCTGGACTGCTTGCCGAGCGCATCGGTTGTCGCCGCGGACAGCGAGGGCCCGGAACCGTAGCTGATCGTCCGCTCGACCTTGTTGACCGCGATGGCGCCGCATCCGTTGCGCCAGGTGACCTTGACTTCGCAGTCGGTGCCGCCGCGTGACTGGCAGTCGGCGATGGCCATGCTCGCAGCCTGTTCGTAGCTGTTCGAGTTGGGCACCCAGCCGTAGTAGCCGGTCTCGAGCGACAGCGCGATCGCGCTGTAGGTGTTCGAGGCGTAGGCGTTGCCGTTCCCGTCCCCGACCTGGGCTGCGGCAGAGGCCATGTGTGCCGACATGATGGCGCCGACGGCGGCAGTGACGACTGCGGCCCCGGACAGAATGTGCTTCACGATCAAATCCCCTTCATCTGTTCACTGGTCCACGACCCGATGGACCAGTGACAACGTACCGGGCAGGGCCCCGACACACCAGCGAGCGAGCCGGGATCTGGCCTGCGCCAAAGGGATCTGACAAGTTTCTTGTAAGGTCTCGGCACCGGTGCCGCTGGTCGAACTCGTGCGAAACGCAGTCTCGAGTGCGCCTTTCGCGAGCTGACCGCAAGCACCGCGACCTGCGGCGTAGTGTCGAACCGGCACCTGAACCGGGGTGGGACCAGTGTTGCGGATGGTCCGGACGGTGCCCGAGCGGCTAGCCTGATGGTCATGGCAGGTAAGTCCCGCAGCACCACGACCTCTCGTGCGCGGGCGGGATCGAGCGGGGGGCGCGCGCCCTCGGCGCGGTCTCGTTCGGCGAACCCGCGAGCGTCGTCGGCACCGCGCGGGCGCACCACGCCCGTCCGCAGGCCGGTCAAACGCGCCTCCAACACCGCCCCGCTGGCGGTGATCGGCCGCGGGATCGGCAGCGGCTGGACCATGCTGGCCCGCGGTCTCGGCGCCACCACCCGCACGCTGAGCCGGGCGGGTGAACTCGAACACGGGCACCGGCGCGACGGCATCGGCCTGGGACTCATCGCCCTGAGCGCGATCATCGCCGCCGCGGTGTGGCTCTCGGCCGGTGGGCCGGTCGGTCGCTTCCTCGAAGACGTCGTACGCGCGGTCGCCGGGTCGGCCGCCGCGCTGGCCCCGATCCTGTTCGTGGCGCTGGCGGTGGTGCTGATGCGCACCGAACCGCATCCCGAGATCCGGCCCCGGCTGGTCCTCGGCGGTCTGCTCGTTGTGCTGCCCGCCCTGGGCCTGTGGCATCTGGCGGCTGGTTCGCCCACCGACGCGCACGGGCGGTCCAGGGCCGCGGGCGCCCTGGGCTACGCGATCGGCGGCCCGCTCGGGCAGGGGCTGACCCCCTGGCTCGCGTTGCCGATCCTGTTGCTGGCCATCATCTTCGGCGTCCTGCTGCTCACCGGGACCACGGTGCGTGAGGTGCCGACCAGGTTGCGCGAGTACTTCGGCCTCGGCGAATACGCCGACGACGGCGACCCGTACGACCCGGCCAACTACGACGCCGACGGATTCCCGGTGCACCGCAACCGAACCCGCCGCCGCGGCCGAAATCCCGACGACAACTACCCGCCCGACGAGTTCGGCGGCTCCGACGCGATCACCGAATCCCTGGGTGAACCGCCGCTGCGCGATGCCAAGCCGATCGTCGAGGAGCCGCCCGCGCCGGCGCCCGCCCCGAAACCGGCGCGCAAGCGTCCGCCCGCCAAGGCCGTCGATCAGACCCCGCCCGCGCCGCCGGAACCGGAGTTCGTCACCGACCGGGTCGTCGACGGGGACTACACGCTGCCGCCGCTGACCCTGCTGCTCGACGGTGACCCGCCCAAGAAGCGTTCGGCCGCCAACGAGTCGATGATCGAGGCGATCACCGAGGTGCTGGTGCAGTTCAAGATCGACGCCGCGGTCACCGGCTTCGTGCGTGGCCCGACGGTCACCCGCTACGAGGTGGAGCTGGGCCCCGGCGTCAAGGTCGAGAAGATCACCGCGCTGGCGCGCAACCTGGCCTACGCCGTCGCCACCGAGAACGTGCGCCTGCTCGCGCCCATCCCCGGCAAGTCGGCCGTCGGCATCGAGGTGCCCAACGCCGACCGTGAACTGGTGCGCCTGGCCGACGTGCTCAAGTCGCCGCACACCCGCAACGACCATCATCCACTGGTGATCGGCCTCGGCAAGAACATCGAGGGCGAGTTCGTCTCGGCCAACCTGGCCAAGATGCCGCATCTGCTGGTGGCGGGGTCGACCGGCTCGGGTAAGTCCAGCTTCGTCAACTCGATGCTGATCTCGCTGCTGCACCGGGCCACCCCCGAGGAGGTCAGGATGATCCTGATCGACCCGAAGATGGTGGAACTCACGCCCTACGAAGGCATTCCGCACCTGATCACGCCCATCATCACCCAGCCCAAGAAAGCCGCCGCCGCGCTGGCGTGGCTGGTGGAGGAGATGGAACAGCGCTACCAGGACATGCAGGCCAACAAGGTGCGCCACATCGACGACTTCAACAAGAAGGTGAAGTCGGGCCAGATCACCGCGCCGCTGGGCAGCGAACGGGTCTACCGGCCCTACCCCTACATCCTGGCCATCGTCGACGAGCTCGCCGATCTGATGATGACCGCGCCGCGCGACGTCGAGGACGCGATCGTGCGGATCACCCAGAAGGCGCGCGCGGCCGGCATCCACCTGGTGCTGGCCACCCAGCGCCCGTCGGTGGATGTGGTGACCGGCCTGATCAAGACCAATGTGCCCTCGCGACTGGCCTTCGCCACGTCCTCGCTCACCGATTCGCGGGTGATCCTCGATCAGCCGGGCGCGGAGAAGCTGATCGGCATGGGCGACGGGCTGTTCCTGCCGATGGGCGCGGGCAAGCCGACCCGGCTGCAGGGCGCCTTCATCTCCGACGAGGAGATCCAGGGGGTCGTCGAGTTCAGCAAGACCCAGGCCGAGCCGGAGTACCAGGAGGGCGTCACCGCCGCCAAGGCGGGCGAGGCCAAGGACGTCGATCCCGATATCGGCGACGACATGGACGTCCTGCTGCAGGCGGTGGAGCTGGTGGTCACCTCGCAGTTCGGCTCGACGTCGATGCTGCAGCGCAAGTTGCGGGTGGGCTTCGCCAAGGCGGGCCGGTTGATGGACCTGATGGAGACGCGTGGCGTCGTCGGACCCAGCGAGGGGTCCAAGGCGCGCGACGTGCTCATCAAGCCGGACGAGCTGGACGGGTTGCTGTGGTCGATCCGTGGCGGGGAGCCGGGCGGAGCCGAGGACGAGTAGCGGGGTTTGCTCTGACCGTGCCGGGAGCAGGCGGCGACGAACGAGGAGGGACCTGGCGAGCTCGATGCGGCCGGGAACGTGGGAGGACCGTCGGAGGACGGGATGGCCTGTGGTCAGGCCGGGGGAGTACCGGTCAGGAGTCGCCGCGAACGCGCGAACGGCGTTGCGGTAGACCGGCATTCGAGGGCAGCCGGTGCATCGGTGCCCGGCGCTGGTACTGCGCGGTGGGTTCGGTCACGGCTCGCTCCTCTCGCGGGTGCCGGTGGATTCGGTCGGTGCGATGACGGTAGCAGCGCGGCCTCGTGCGACGGTACGGGTTTTCCGGCGCGGCCGGGGCGGGTGGATAGGGGCGGTGGCGCCTGTGTGTGAAATCATGGCGGCACACATCCACGCGGTACTGGCTGAAACGGACATTTCGGGCATTATGGGCGGCATGAACTACTTCGATCGGACCACGACATGCAGGTGACCGCGCTCGTCTGGGTGATCACCGCGGTGGTGATTCTCGGCCTGTTCGTCTTCGACTTCTTCGCGCATGTGCGCACACCGCACGATCCCTCCTTCAAGGAGTCGGGTTTCTGGTCGGCGGTCTACATCAGCATCGCGCTGCTGTTCGGGCTGTTCGTGGCCTGGCAATGGGGCGGGGTGTACGCGGGGGAGTACTACGCGGGCTTCGTCACCGAGAAGGCGCTCTCGGTGGACAACCTGTTCATCTTCCTCATCATCATGACCACCTTCGCCGTGCCGCGGATCTACCAGCAGAAGGTGCTGCTCATCGGCATCGTGCTCGCGCTGGTCATGCGCGGCGCGTTCATCGCCGTCGGCGCGGCCGCGATCAACGCGTTCAGCTGGGTGTTCTACCTGTTCGGCGCGTTCTTGATCTACACCGCCGTGAACCTGCTGCGCGAGAGCGGGCACGAGGCCGAGCACGAGGAGAAGCGCGACAGCCGCATCGTCGTGCTGGCCAAACGCTTCCTGCCGACCACCGATCACTACGACGGCGACAAGCTGATCACCAAGATCGACGGCAAGCGGGTGGTGACTCCGCTGCTGCTGGCCCTGCTCGCCATCGGTTTCGCCGACCTGCTGTTCGCCCTCGACTCGATTCCGGCCATCTACGGCCTCACCCAAGAGCCGTACCTGGTGTTCACCGCCAACGCCTTCGCGCTGATGGGCTTGCGTCAGCTGTACTTCCTCATCGGTGGCCTGCTGGACCGGCTGGTGTATCTGTCCTACGGCCTGTCCGCGATCCTGGCCTTCATCGGCGTCAAGCTGGTCCTGCACGCGTTGCACGAGAACACGCTGCCGTTCATCAACGGTGGCGAGCACGTGAGCGTGCCGGAGATCTCCACCGTGCTGTCGCTGTCGGTGATCATCGGCATCCTGACGATCGCGACGGTGGCCAGCCTGATCCGCACCCGCAACCGCGACAAGGCCGAACAGTAGGTCCGCTCAGGCGAAGGCGCCCATCACCGGCAGCCACTCGACGACGCGCACGGCCTCGATCAGGTTCTTCTCGGCGAACGGATCGTGGCCGAGCAGTTCGGTCAGTGCGGCGGCGTTTTCGGCGCGGAAGAGCAGCAGCGCGCCCGTACCGTCCGGGTACGGGCCGCTGCTGAGCAAAACGGTGGCGGAACGCGACCCCGCGTGGTCGCGTTCCGCCACCGCCTCCGGGCCCGCCGGGGGCATCGCGGTGTCCACGAGTGCGTTCTGCCACGCCCGGTGCTCGGGACGGTGAATCGCGCGGTCGGCCGCGGTGTCGTCGGTGTAGGTGTAGTGGACGGCGAAAATCGGCACGGGCGTATCGCTTTCTGCGGGTGCCCGGCTGATCCGGGCGGGATCGAGCGGGGAAATCAGAGCGTGAGCAGCATGCGGGTGTTACCCAAGGTGTTGGGCTTGACGAAGCTCAGGTCGAGGAACTCGGCCACACCGGTGTCGTAGGACCGGCACATCTCGGCATAGACCTCCGCGGTCACCGGCGTGCCATCGATCTCGACGAAACCGTGCCTGCTGAAGAAATCCACCTCGAAGGTCAGCACGAACACCCGCTGCAACTGCAGCTCACGCGCGACCGCGATCAGGTGCTGCACCACCGCGCCGCCCACCCCGCGGCCCTTCACCACCGGATCGACCGCGACCGTTCGCACCTCGCCCAGATCGGCCCACAGCACGTGCAGTGCGCCACAGCCGACGACCTGACCGTCCAGCTCGGCGACCCAGAACTCCTGCACGGCCTCGTACAGGGTGACCAGATTCTTCTCCAGCAGGATCCGACCCGCGTACTCGTCGACCAGGCGCTTGATCTCGGGAACATCGGAGGTTCGCGCGCGTCGGACGATCAGGTGCGGAAGAGGCGCCACAGTGGGCGCGACAGGGTGCGCGTCGCTGGTCGAACCACTCAGTGGTCCCCGTGAGGTCATGGGGTGCACAGTAGTCGGCCCGGTTACCGATAGTCTGAACATGTGCCGCACATCCTGTCGTTCCGCTCACCGCATCGCGCCGGGCCCGACGACCGGATCGGACGGTTGCGACCGCGCGAGCAAACCACGCGCGAAATTGCTGGATCTCGGCGCAGTGCCGGTGAGTGCCGAGAGGGCAGGGCATGAGAGGTCAGCGCCTGGAGGCGGCAGCTCGCGTCACCACGGAGGGCGCCCGAGCATGCCGGACGGAGACAGCATGAGCGTGCGACCCGAAGAAATCGATCGTGGGTCGGGTGCCCACGCACCGCCGCGCGCGGTGCCGGAGCGGGCCGAACCACAGGTTCCGCTGCTCAACATCGCCAATGTGCTGACCGTCGCGCGCATCGTGCTGGTGCCGCTGTTCGTGCTCGCGCTGTTCGCCGCGGACGGTCATGACACGCGCTGGCGGATCATCGCCGCGGCCGTGTTCGGCGTGGCCGCGATCACCGATCGCTTCGACGGGCAACTGGCCCGCAAATACGGCCTTGTCACCGATTTCGGCAAGCTCGCCGACCCCATCGCGGACAAGGCGCTGATCGGCGCGGCCCTGATCGGACTCTCGATCCTGGGGGATCTGCCCTGGTGGATCACCCTGGTGATCTGTGGCCGTGAGATCGGAATCACCCTGCTGCGGCTGGTGGTCGTGCGACGCGGGGTGATCCCGGCCGGCCGCGGCGGCAAGCTCAAGACCCTGGTGCAATCGGTGGCCATCGCGCTGCTGGTGTTGCCGCTGTCGGGCGCCTTTGCCACCGCGGGGATGGTCCTGATGTATCTGGCCGTCGTGCTGACGGTGGTCACCGGCCTGGACTACGTCGGGCAGGCGGCCCGGCTGTGGTTCGCGGGAGGACGCGCGCGCGGCGAGTCCCGCTCGTGAGCGATCCCCTCGTCGCTGGCGCGCCGGTCGCCGAACTGGTCAGGGCCCTGAACGCGGCCGGGCAGACCGTGGCGACCGCGGAATCGCTCACCGCGGGTCTGCTGGCCGCCACCATCGCCGGTGTTCCCGGTGCCAGCGCGGTCCTGCGCGGCGGCCTGATCGTCTACGCCACCGACCTGAAGAACCACCTGACCGGCGTCGACGACGAGGTGCTGCGGCTCGACGGGCCGGTCGCAGCCTCGACCGCCGAGCAGCTCGCGCTGGGGGCGCGGCAACGGTGCGCGGCCGACTGGGGCCTGGGATTGACCGGGGTCGCCGGACCCGATTCCCAGGACGGACATCCGGTCGGCACGGTATACCTCGGGTTGTCCGGTCCGAGCGTGAGCGAAGTGCTCCGGTTGAAACTGGGCGGTGACCGGTGGACGATCAGAATCGGTGCGGTGCACAGCGCGGTGCGGGAGTTGCTGCGCTGTGTGATCGCGGCGACATCGGATCCGGTTCCGGAGCGGAACTGACCGGATTCGGGAACCACCGGCCGATGCTCGACGTTGTGCCAGAAAGAGGTGAGCACCGCTACGGTGGTGACACGAGGTGGAGGAGAACGAGATGACGCTGCTGCGGGAGGCAATCGGGGACAGTCTGCGGCGTGCGCGTCTCGCCCAGCATCGAACGCTGCGCGAGGTGTCGACCTCGGCGCGGGTGAGCCTCGGCTATCTGTCGGAAGTGGAGCGCGGCCGCAAGGAAGCCTCCAGTGAATTGCTCGCCGCCATCTGCGAGGCACTGGACGTGCCACTGTCGCGGGTGCTGTGGGACGTGAGCACGATCATGGCCGGTGCCGACGGCTCCGCGCCGCGTGAACCCGCGCTGACCGGCCCCGCCGCCGAGCGTGAGCCCGACGCGGCCGAGCCCGCCCCGGCCGATACCGAGCCGGCCGCCACCGCGAGCGCGGCGGCCGAACAGGGCGCCAAGATCGGCATCGCCGAAGACACCCGCATCGTCATCCCGGCGCCGAGAGCCGAGATGCTGGTATTGGTGAAGGGGATGTGACGCGGCGAACCCCGTGCCGGACGCGCGAGACGCTGCACACCGCTGGCGAGAACGGATAGATTCTCTTCAGGCGTCGATTGGGCCGGGCAGACCGGTCCGGGTGCCGCATGGTGAAGGATAAGCACATATCTGGTGCGTGACGGTCGCGCACCACCAGTCGCACACGAGCGACGCACAGATGGAGGCGGGATCAATCGATGGCTAATCCGTTCGTGAAGGCCTGGAAGTACATGATGGCCCTCTTCGACTCCAAGATCGAAGAGCATGCGGATCCGAAGGTCCAGATTCAGCAGGCTATCGAGGAGGCGCAGCGCCAGCATCAGGCGCTGTCGCAGCAGGCGGCGTCGGTGATCGGTAACCAGCGTCAGCTGGAGATGAAGCTGAACCGTCAGCTCGACGAGGTCGAGAAGCTCAACGCCAACGCCCGGCAGGCCGTCACCCTGGCCGACCAGGCGGCCACCGCGGGCGACACCGAGAAGGCGATCCAGTACACCAACGCCGCCGAGGCGTTCGCCGCGCAGCTGGTCACCGCCGAGCAGTCGGTGGAAGACCTCAAGGTGCTGCACGACCAGTCCCTGCAGGCCGCGGCTCAGGCCAAGAAGGCGGTCGAGCAGAACGCGATGATGTTGCAGCAGAAGGTCGCCGAGCGCACCAAGCTGCTCAGCCAGCTCGAGCAGGCCAAGATGCAGGAGCAGGTCTCGGCCTCGCTGCAGCAGATGGACTCCACCCTGTCCGCGCCGGGCTCCACACCCAGCCTGGACGCGGTGCGCGACAAGATCGAGCGTCGCTACGCCAACGCGCTCGGTTCGGCCGAGCTGGCGCAGAACTCGGTGCAGGGCCGGATGATGGAGGTGCAGCAGGCCAGCATCCAGATGGCCGGGCACAGCAAGCTCGAGCAGATCCGCGCTTCGATGCGCGGTGAAGCACTGCCCACCGGCAACACCGCGGCGGTCGACCCGGCGCAGCCGCAGGCCGCGCCACCGCAGATCAACAAGGGCCAGGCGGCTCAGCAATAGGAGCACAGGTCCGCCCGAGGGCGCGGTGACCCGGCGGCGACGCCAGGTGACCGCGCCATCAGCGGACCGCGGAAGGACGAGGGGATGAGCGGGAGAACACGGCGCGAACGAGCCGAGATCGTCGGCCCCACCGCTGTCGCGCGCGCGTCCGCCGGGGTGCCTGCCACGCTGCGCGATGTCGGCGAGCAGGCGATGGTCGCGGTGCGCCGCTGGGCCGATCCGCGCGAACGTGAGCTGCGCCGCCGCCGCCGCGCGCGCAGGCGCAGCTTCCAGCTCGGCACCGCCTCCGGAATCACCACCGTGGGCGCGGTGGGCCTGGCTGTGGTGTCGGCCCCGGCCTGGGCGGTCGTCGTGATCGGTGGTGGCGCCGTCGCGTTCGTCACCGGCACCGCGTTGAGCGCCCGGCGCTATCTGCAGCTGCGGGGCCAGCCCCTGCCGCAGGCGGCCTTCGTCGCCCGCAAGACTCCCGGGCTGCGGTCGGCGGCACGCGCGCCCATCCAGCGATTGATCCGCGCCGAACGGGCACTGCACGGCCTCGGCACCCAGATCGCGCGCACCCGGCGCCTGCCCGAGGACGAACTGCGCGATCTGCTCGACACGGCCCGCTCCGGCGCGGCCGCCCTGCACGCCCTCGCCACCGACATCGTGGCGATGGAACAGGCCGCCGACACCGTCGGCCGGGCCGATCCCGACACCATCTGCGCGCTGAAGGCCACCGTGACCGGTGTGCAGACCCGGCTCGACGCCGGTGTCGTCGAATACGAACAGCTGGTGGCTGCGGCGGCCCGGATCCTTGCCGTTCCCGAGGACACCGTCGTCGCCTACCAGTTCAACGGGATCGTCGCCGATCTGCGCGAGGCCGCCGACCGGCTCGACGGCTGGGCGCAGGCACTGACCGATCTGGCCGACCGGCCGGTCGCCACGCCCCCACACTGAGCCCGCCCTGATCGTTTCCCGGCCCCGTCACTCGCCCTGGGTGACGGGGCCGAGTCGTGTCAGGCGCGGGTGTTGGCGTGGTGCGGGGCGTCGAGATCCATCTCGGGGTGAACCCTGAATTGTTCCCCATATCGAGGGTGACCTGGTGATTTATCGATACGGAACTGGCAGCATCGAAGAAGACGGATCGCCGGAGTGCGGTCGCGGTACTGGCGAGGAGTCACATCATGGTCTGGAAAGTCATCGGCATCGTCGTCGTCGCGTGGATCGCCCTGTCGATCATCGGCGCGCTGATCAAGGGACTGCTGCCGCTGCTGGTTGTCGCGGCCATCGGCACCGGCCTCTACCTGCTGTACAAGGCGGTCTCGGGATCGAACGACAAGTCCCCGCTCACCAAGTCCTGATTCGCGCCGGCGCCTACCATGGGCCGGATGGAGCAGGTACCCGAGAACTGGCAGCGCGGCCTGGTGATCGTCGCGCATCCCGACGACATCGAATACGGCGCCGCCGCCGCGGTCGCGCGCTGGACCGGGCAGGGCAAGGACATCAGCTATCTGCTGGTCACCCGCGGTGAGGCCGGGATCGCGGGAATGGCACCGGCACAGGCGGGTCCGCTGCGGGAGGTGGAGCAAATCGCGGGGGCGCGCGAGGTCGGCGTGCACACCGTCGAATTCCTCGAGCACCCGGACGGGCGCATCGAAGAGGGGCTCGTGCTGCGTCGTGATCTGGCCGCGGCGATTCGCCGGCACCGCCCGGAGATGGTGGTGCTGCTCAACTTCGGCGACACCTGGGCACCGGGCCTGGTCAACAGCGCCGACCATCGTGCCGTCGGCCGCTCGGCGATGGACGCCATCTCCGACGCGGGCAACGAGTGGATCTTTCCCGAACTCGCCGATCTGGCACCGTGGTCGCCGCGCTGGGCCGCGGTGGTCGGTCCGGTCGTCACCCACGCGGTCGACGTGAGCGCGCACCTGGAGCAGGCGCATGACTCGCTGGCCGCGCACCGTCGCTACCTGCAGGTGCTCAACCCGGCCATACCGGTCGAGGAGCAGGTACAGGAGGTCATCGCGATGGCGACCGGGCCCAAGGAAGGATTCCCCGCCGCGCACGCGGTCGGCTTCGAATTGTTCACGTTCGCGGGCTGATCGGCGGCTACCGACCTGGAACGTCTGACCCGGTGCGCTCGGTCACGCTGAGCTGCCACCAGTTTCGTAGAAGCCGCCGCACCGTCGGGGGGAGTGTGATCGCACGGATCCTCCTGAAGTGGTCGGGCGGCGTGGGGGCTCGTCGGCGTGACGCCAACGCGCGAACCGGGATTCGGCCGGGTGTGATGTGGGCGACAGGCACCACCTGTCGATGTGGCAGGCTGAGGCCCATGCGAGTAGCCGTGGTGGCCGGGCCCGATCCAGGGCATGCGTTTCCCGCGATCGCGTTGTGTCTGCGATTGCTCGAGGCAGGCGACGAGCCGGTGTTGTTCACCGGACCGAGGTGGCTGGACGCGGCGCGGGCCGCGGGGATCAGTGTGCGCAGGCTCAAGGGGCTGGCGCCGCGGATCACCGACGACGATACCGACGCGGGCGCGCGGATCCACGAACGCGCCGCGCACATCGCGACCGAGAACCTGCCCGAGCTGAGCGCGATGCTGCCCGACCTGATCGTCTCCGACGTCCTCACCGCGGGGGGCGGGATGGCGGCCGAGCGGCTCGGGCTGCCGTGGGTCGAACTGTCCCCGCATCCGCTGTACCTGCCGTCGAAAGCGTTGCCGCCCATCGGCAGTGGGCTCGCCCCGGGCGAGGGCGTACGCGGCCGGGTACGCGACGGGGTGTTGCGCACGATGACCGCGCGCGCGGTCCGCACCGGTCAGCGACAGCGCTCCGAGGCACGGGAGAGCATCGGGCTGCCCGCCGAGGACCCCGGCCCCACCGCACGGCTGGTCGCCACGCTGCCCGCACTGGAGGTCGAGCGCCCGGACTGGCCCGCCGACACCCATGTGGTCGGGCCGCTGTTGTGGGAACCCACCGACGCCGTCCTCGCGCTCCCGCCCGGTGACGCCCCCCTGGTGATGGTGGCGCCCTCGACCGCGCACACCGGTGTGGCCGCGATGGCCGAGACCGTGCTCGCCGGACTGACCGGTCTCGGTGTGCGCGCGGCGGTGTCGATGCTCGACACCCCACCGGCCGACCTGCCCGACTGGGCGACCGCGGGCCTGGGCCGTCAGGACGAGCTGCTCACCCACGCGGCGGTGGTGGTGGGCGGCGGTGGACACGGTCTGCTCGCCAAGTCCCTCTCGGCGGGCGTGCCCGTGGTGACGGTGCCCGGCGGCGGCGACCAGTGGGAGCTGGCCAATCGCGCTGTCCGTCAAGGTGGTTCGCTGCTGGTGCGGCCGCTCACCGCTGAGGCGGTGGGTGCGGCGGTCCGCAAGGTGCTCGACGACCCGGCCTTCGCCGACGCCGCGCGCCGGGCGGCCGAGGGCCGCGACGAGGTGGCGGACCCGGTGGAGATCTGTCACCGCGCCCAGGCCTCGGTCTGACAGCTGGCACCGAGGGCGATCCGGCGGCCGGCGGGCCGCCGACGGCGAGCGTGGGACCGGTGGTGGTGCCGCCGAATGCGTCGACGGTCCTCGATGGTTGCCCTGTCGGGTGCGCCCGGGCGCGAGTATCTTGGGCAGCGTGCGGTTGACCGAATTCCAGGAGCTGATGCACACCGAGTTCGGCGCGGCCCGCGCCGACGCCCTGCTGGCCGATCATGTGATTCCGACGCTGGGACGAACCGGGCGGGCCGCGATCGACGGCGGTGTCGACCCTCGGGAGGTGTGGCGCGCCCTGTGCGCCGATTTCGATGTCCCCCGAGCCCGGTGGTGATCGGGCGATGTCGGTGACAGCGCACGATCCACCCACCCGGCCGTACCGGTTCGACGAACGACTGCGGATGATCCCGGTCGATCCCGAGAGCCTCGCGGCCAGGGTCGCCGTGGCCGACCCACACGATTTCGTCGGCCTGCGCAGGCTGGGTATCGCGTTGATGTTGCTCGGCCGCCACGACGAGGCACTCGATCGGCTCGATCAGGCGCTGGAGCTGGCCGATACCCAGCAGCGCCGGATCACTGTCTGGATCAACCTCGGTGACGTCTACCGCTACCGAGGTGAACCGGGGCCCGCCGAGGTGCTCTACCGGCGTGCGCTCGAGGCCAGCCGGGCGCACGACCCCGATCTGGTCTCCTTCGCCGCGCACCACCTCGGCAAGTCGTTGGCCGAGCAGCACCGCCCGCGCGAAGCCAGGGAGCTGCTCAACGAGGCACTGCGGTTGCGGGTGGCCGACGGTGAGCCCGAACTCATCGAGTCGACTCGGACGGCGCTCGATCACCTCGCCGACCTGGCTCTGTCACTGCCGCCGGTGGTCGCCGACCTGCTCGGCCCCGCACCCGTCTGGTCGGCCGAGCACGAGGGCCGTGGCGGCAACCTCGTGCGCGCGGGCGGGTATTGGATCAAGCGAGGGCCGGCAGCGGTGGCCGAGTACGAACGGCTGACCTGGTTGCGTGATCACGGGGTCGCGGTGCCCGAGGTGGCCGCCTTCGCCGAGGACGTCCTCGTGCTCGCCGATGTCGACGGCGGCTCGCTCACCGGGGCCGGCGACGCGGCCGCGGTCGGCACGCTGATGGGCCGGGTGTTGCGCCGGGTGCACGACCTGCCGGTGGACAGGTGTCCGTTCGACAGCGGCCTGGACGTCAGCCTCGCCCGCGCCCGCCGCGCGGTGGTCGAGGGCTTCGTCGACCCCGCCGACTTCGACGACGACCACCGCGACCTCAGCCCCGCCGAGGTGCTGGCGCGATTGCGGGACCGGCGCCCGGCCGAGGAGGACGTGGTCGTCACGCACGGCGACTTCACGCCGGGCAATGTGCTGGCCGGCGGCGTGCTCATCGATGTCGCGGTGCTGGGCCGCGGCGACCGCTATCGCGACCTCGCCCTGGCCCATCGCGATCTGGCCGAGGACTTCGGCGCCGATGCGGTGGCGGCGTTCGGTGCCGCCTACGGGCTGTCCGACCTCGATGCCGACCGGCTCTACTACTACCGACTGCTCGACGAATTGTTCTGACGCCGAACCGGATTCACTCCGTGATCTTGGCGTAGTGCCGGGCCGCCTTGGTCCGGTTGCCGCAGGTCGCCATGGAATGCCAGCGGCGGGTGCCGTTCTTGGACGTGTCGTAGAAGAACAGGACACAGTCGGGATGCGCGCACTGGCGGATGCGGTGCGGCGCTTCGGCGATGAGCCGCAGCAGATCGTCGGCGGCCAGCCAGCCGGGCAGCCACGCCGGATCGGCCACCTCCGGGACCTCGCGCGGGCCCTCACCGGTGAGCTCACGGCGGATGCGGCCGTGCGCGAGGACCTGGTTCACCGCCGCGTACTCGCCCGTGGTGACCGCGGCGTGAATGGCGTCGCGGGCGGTGCGCAGCGCCTGCAGGGTGTGCTCGTCGGCGGGGACCTGCTCGGCGAGGCCGAGCAGGTTCAGCCACAGCCGCAGTCCGTCGAGATCGTCGAGCAGATCGCCCGGGTCATCGCCGCGCCACCGCGTGTTGAGCAGGTCGAGGGCGGGTGGTTCGCCGGTGTGCGGACGGGGATCACGCATCCGGCGAGGCTACCAACCCCACCGGTTGACGCCGCCGGTCTGCCACCTTAGGGTCTAACTGGCAAAAATAAATTAGCAGGTTAGGTTCGGGCATTCCGAATCTCCGGGAAAGGCTTCGCCGTGCGACCACCACTACCACCGTTCGATCTCGACTCCGCGCGTGCCAAGGTGCTCGCCGCCGAAAACGCTTGGAACACCAAAGATCCCGAGCGTGTCGCCGCGGCCTACACCGAGGACTCGGTGTGGCGCAATCGCGACGAGTTCTTCACCGGTCACGAGGCGATCGTCGACTTCCTCACCCGCAAATGGGCGGCCGAGAACGGCTACGTCCTGCGCAAGGATCTGTGGGCCTTTCACGACAACCGCATCGCCGTGCGCTTCCAGTACGAATGGCACGACGCGGCGGGGCAGTGGTGGCGCAGCTACGGCAACGAGCAGTGGGAGTTCGCGCCGGACGGGCGGATGGCGCGCCGGGAGGCCAGCATCAACGACGTGCGCATCGACGAATCCGAGCGGCGGCTCTTCGGGCCCCGCGCCGAGGGTGAGGACTCCGTGCTGCCGCAGCGGTGACATCGGGGTTGCCGGTCGGGGAGCGCTTCGCGTGTTACCGGGCGCGTCGCTTGACTCGAATGGGTGTTCGACTAATCTGGGCGCAGAACTTGTCGGTGCCGGCCTCTACTGTGGGCGCCAACCAGAGAGACACTCACCTCGAGAAGGGGAACCACACATGGCACCGCAGGCCTACGATCGCGACAAAGCGCTGGAGCTGGCACTGGCGCAGGTGGAGAAGAACTTCGGCAAGGGCGCGGTCATGCGCCTGGGCGAAGAAGCCCGTCAGCCGATCTCCGTCATCCCGACCGGCTCCATCGCCCTCGACGTCGCGCTCGGTATCGGCGGCTTGCCGCGCGGTCGCGTCGTCGAGATCTACGGTCCGGAATCCTCGGGTAAGACCACCGTCGCGCTGCACGCGGTGGCCAACGCCCAGGCCGCCGGCGGCGTCGCCGCGTTCATCGACGCCGAGCACGCTCTCGACCCCGACTACGCCCGCAAGCTCGGCGTCGACACCGACGCCCTGCTGGTCTCCCAGCCCGACACCGGTGAGCAGGCGCTCGAGATCGCCGACATGCTGGTGCGTTCCGGCGCCATCGACATCATCGTGATCGACTCCGTCGCCGCCCTGGTGCCGCGCGCCGAGATCGAGGGCGAGATGGGCGACAGTCACGTCGGCCTGCAGGCTCGCCTGATGAGCCAGGCGCTGCGCAAGATGACCGGCGCGCTGAGCAATTCCGGCACCACCGCGATCTTCATCAACCAGCTGCGCGAGAAGATCGGCGTCATGTTCGGCTCGCCGGAGACCACCACCGGTGGTAAGGCGTTGAAGTTCTACGCCTCGGTGCGCCTGGATGTGCGCCGCATCGAGACCCTCAAGGACGGCAGCGACGCGGTCGGCAACCGCACCCGCGTGAAGGTCGTCAAGAACAAGGTGAGCCCGCCGTTCAAGCAGGCCGAGTTCGACATCCTCTACGGCCACGGCATCTCCAAGGAGGGCTCGCTCATCGACATGGGCGTCGAGCACGGCTTCATCCGCAAGTCCGGCTCCTGGTACACCTACGAGGGCGACCAGCTGGGCCAGGGCAAGGAGAACGCCCGCAAGTTCCTGCTGGAGAACACCGATGTGCGCGACGAGGTCGAGAAGAAGATCAAGGAGAAGCTGGGCATCGGCGCCGATCTGACCGCCGAGGCCGAGACTCCCGCCGACTTCTAGCCGATGGGTTCGCCGACCTCCGGCGGGCGCGCGCGCCCCGATGCCGTCGACCCGGTCGAGGACATGCGCAGGCAGCTGGCACGCCTCGGCATCGAGGTGGAGCCGGAGCCCGCGCCGCAGGCGGGATCGGCGACAGAACTCGTCCGCTCGGCGCGCGAACAGCGCGTCGAGCCGGACGTCCGGGGGGTTCGATCGGGTGCGGGCGATCCGCAGCGCACGCACCCGATCGGATTCGCCGATGAACCACGCTCGAATCACCCGAACCGACCCGGCGTGGAGGCCGAACCTCTCGCGTGGCGGTCGGCGGATGATCACGTGGGGAGGGGGAGCGGGGACCGTCCCCGCGGCGCGCGGCGGGGACGCAGGTCCCGACGGCGCGATGAAGACTCCCTGTCGCCCGGCGTCGGTGGTGACGACGGGCGGCATGCGGATCCGGTGGCGGCCGGGTCCGAGCCGGGAGAGCCCGAGAGGCGGGCCGGCACACGTCGGCTCGCCCCGGGTGACCGGCCCGGCGCGACCCTGGAGCAGGCCAAGGACTCGTGCCTGCGATTGCTCGCGGTGCGCGCCCGCAGCCGTGCCGAACTGGAGAAGCGGCTGGGCGAGAAGGGCTTCCGGCTCGAGATCATCGAGGCGGCGCTCGGTCGGCTCACCGAAGTCGGCCTGATCGATGACGCGGCCTTCGCCCAGCAGTGGGTGCACGCCAGACACACCTACTCCGGCAAGGGCAAGAAGGCCCTGCAGCGCGAACTGCGGGACAAGGGAGTGGCACCCGACGAAGTGGAGCAAGCCTTGGCGATCGTCACCGACGCCGCCGAACACGCCCGCGCCGCCGACCTGGTCCGCCGCAAACTCCGCACCCTGCCCCGCGATCTCGATCGCGACAAGGCGCTGCGCCGTCTCGTCGGCATGCTCGCCCGCCGCGGCTACGACCAGTCCACCGCCTTCGCCGTCGTCGCCACCGAACTCGCCGACGCGGGCTATGAACGCACACCCACCCCACCTCGCCCGACCGGCCCCACCCGGTCCGACAGTCGATCCCGGGACGGTGGAACGGACGATCCCCCAGGCGCCGACGGCCTGCCGGACTCCGACGGCGCCGCCGCGGAGGTCTCGCCGTGGCGTGCTCGTCATCGGCCGCGGTTCGGTGGTGCGGGCTCGGCGCGTTCAGCCGATGCTGTCGATACCTCCGACGGCATGGAAACGCCCGGAACCCAGGGGCGTCCTGCCCGGTCGAGGCCCGTCCCGGGCGACGAACAGGCCGCCATCGACCTGGTTCGCCGCAAACTTCGTTCGATGCCCGCCGACCTCGATCGCACCAAAGCCGCCCGCCGCCTGGTCGACCTGCTCGCCCGCCGCGGATACAGCCCCACCCTCGCCTACGCGGTGGTGAAAGCCGAATTGGCCGAGGCCGATCTTTGAGTGGGTGACGATCGGCGACCGACCCGGAGCGCACGGGGTGGGGACGAATTGCCGCGAGGTGGTCGCGGGGCGCGTAGGATGATTCGCGCTGATGAAAGCTGTTTCTGCGCAGGCGGATTCGGTGTTCGAGCAGCGCGCTGGGGCTGAGGCAGGGTGTTTCGCCCGGTGGTGGGTGGGGCATTCCGGAGGGCAGGGCCCGGTGGGGCCGCCGGACTACGGGGAGGTGAGACCCTGGACGCGTTGTGGTCATTCGTGGTGAACCGGCGAGAACAGCTGCTGGTCGATTCGTATCTGCATGTGTCGGCCGTGGTCCAGTCGTTGGTGGTGGCGACGCTGATCGCGGTGGCGCTCGGGGTCCTGGTGTACCGGAGTCCGCTCGGCTCGGCGGCGGCGACCGCCACGGCGGGCGCGATCCTCACGGTGCCCTCGTTCGCGCTGCTCGGGTTGCTGATCCCGTTCCTGGGGCTCGGCGTCGGCCCGACGATCGTGGCGCTGGTGCTGTACGCGCTCTTACCCATCCTGCGCAATACGGTGCTCGGGCTTTCCTCGGTGGACCCGTCGGTCGTCGATGCCGCGCGTGGAGTCGGCATGAATCGACTGCGGCTGCTCACCACGATCGAACTGCCGCTGGCCTGGCCGGCGATCCTCACCGGCATGCGGGTGAGCACCCAGATGATCATGGGCATCCTGGCCCTGGCCGCCTACGCGAAGGGCCCCGGCCTGGGCAATCTGATCTTCTCCGGGCTCTCACGCCTCGGCAGCCCGAACGCGGTGCCGCAGGCACTCACCGGCACCGTCCTCATCGTCGTCCTCGCGCTCGTGCTCGACGGCGTCCTGCTCCTGCTCGGACGGCTCACCATATCGAGGGGAATTCGTGACTGACACCGAAACCAGCGCCGCGGCCGCGACCGTCTCCGGCGTCGAGATCGTCCTGGACCGGGTCACCAAACGCTATCCGGAGCAACCCGATCCGGCGGTCGACGAGGTCAGTATGACCATTCCGGCCGGGGAGATCGTGGTGCTGGTCGGGCCCTCCGGCTGCGGCAAGACCACCACCATGCGGATGATCAACCGGCTCATCGAACCCACCTCCGGGACCGTCACCATCGGCGGCCGCGACGCCGGGGCGATCGACGCCGACGAACTGCGCCGCGGCATCGGCTATTCGATCCAACAGGCCGGACTCTTCCCGCACCTGACCGTCGCCAAGAACATCGCCACCGTGCCCGGCCTGCTCGGCTGGGATCGCCGCCGCGCCGCCGCCCGCACCGACGAGATGCTCACCCTCGTCGGACTCGACCCCGCCATCTACCGCACTCGGTACCCCCGGCAGCTCTCCGGCGGTCAGCAGCAGCGCGTCGGAGTGGCCAGGGCGCTCGCCGCCGACCCACCGGTGCTGCTGATGGACGAGCCATTCGGCGCCGTCGACCCGATCACCCGCGCCCTGTTGCAGGACGAATTGCTGCGTCTACAGCGCGAACTCGGCAAGACCATCGTGTTCGTCACCCACGACTTCGGCGAGGCGGTGAAGCTCGGTGATCGCATCGCGGTACTCGGCGACCGCTCCCGCATCCTGCAATACGACACCCCCGCCGCCATCCTGGCCGCCCCCGCCGACGACACCGTCGCCGGTTTCGTCGGCGCCACCCCGGCCATCGACCGACTCGGCCTCGTCGTCCTCGCCGACATCGACTTGGACCAGGCAACGGCGGTCACCGACGACACCGCACCCGCCGACCTGGCCGCCGCCCTGCGCGCCAGTGATCGCCAGTGGGGCATCGTCATCGATCCGCAGCGCCGTCCGCTGCACCGGGTCTCGGCATCCGAACTCGCCCACGCGGAGTCCCTCCGCGATCTCGGCACACCGATCAGCACCACCGTGCCCGCGGACGCCACCCTGCAGGACGCACTCGCCCTCCTGCTCACCGACCGCACGGCCTCCGCCGTCGTCGTCGACCCCACCGGCGCCTATGCGGGCGTGGTCACCGTCGACACCCTGATCAGACATCTCGCCACACCCGCCCCGGCAGCGGCGGTGTCGACGTGATCCCCGCCCCACGCCGCCTGCTCCTCGCCTCGAAGCCGCTGTCGCGGCGGGACGCGATGCCATACCCCGGTGCCTCGGCCACCCCGATCCCCGCCCATCGTGGCGCTGTACGCTCCGACGGCTCGACAGTGCTGGTGCTCCGCAGGGGCCGGATAGCCCACGGCGGTGGGGTGGCCGGGGCCATCGGCGGAGTCGCGCGCGCGGGATCGCCATCGACGACACGGCTCGGGTGGGAGGGGCCTCGATCATGACGAATTCCCTGTCGGCCCGGCCGCGTTCGGTTGTCGATGTTCCCGCGACGGTGGCGGCGCCGGGTGCGCAGCGCCGGGCCGAACTGCTGCGCCTGCTCGTGCAGCCGGTGATCGTGCTGATCCTGACCATCGGGGTACTGGTGTGGGCGTTTCGGCGTGATCTCACGCTGACCCAGCAGGCCAGTATCAACGTGGGCACCATCGCCGAAGTCACCTGGCAGCACGTGCTGATCACCGCGACGGTGGTGCTGATCGTCATCGCGGTGGCGGTGCCACTGGGGACGCTGCTCACCCGGGACCGGTTCCGGCGGCTGGCACCGATTTTCGTCGGCATCGCCAATATCGGGGCCTCGGCGCCCGCCATCGGCCTGATCGTGCTGTGCTACTTGGCCACTCGCACCACCGGGTTCTGGGTGGGGGTCGCGCCGATCGCGTTCTACTCGCTGCTGCCGGTGCTGCGCAACACGATTCTCGGCTATCAACAGGTCGATCCCGCCGTGATCGATGCGGGCCGCGGGCAGGGCATGTCGGCGGTGCAGGTGCTGCGGCGCATCGAGTTCCCGCTCGCCGTGCCCTACATCCTGGCCGGACTGCGCACCTCGCTGGTGCTGGCGGTCGGCACCGCGACGCTGTCGTTCCTGGTGAGCGCGGGCGGGCTCGGCATCCTCATCGACACCGGGTACAAACTGCGTGACACCGTGACGCTGACGCTCGGCGCGGTGCTCGCTGTCGCCCTCGCGCTGTTCGTCGACTGGCTCGGCGCACTGGCCGAACAGTTTCTCGGACCGAAGGGGTTGCGGTGAGAATCGCCGGATGGTTGCGCGGGCTCGTCCCGGTGCTCGGTGTCGTCGTTCTCACGAGTTGTGGTCTGCAGTCGGGGAGTTCGGTGCCGCTGCCGGTGGGGCCGGGCAGTATCGGGCCGGTGCCCGAACTCGACGGGGTCGCCGTGACGGTCGGCTCCAAGGACTTCACCGAGGCCAACATCCTCGGCTACCTCATCGAGTTCGCGCTCACCGCCGCGGGCGCGAACGTCCGCGACCTGACCAACATTCAGGGCTCCAACAGCCTGCGCGACGCCCAGCTGCACGGCCAGGTCGACATCGCCTACGACTACACCGGCACCGGCTGGATCAACTACCTGGGCAACGAGACGCCCGAACCGGACGAACGCACACAGTTCGAACTGGTCCGCGACGCCGACCGGGCCGAACACGGCATGGTGTGGGCGGCGATGGCCCCGATGAACAACACCTACGCACTCGTCACCAGCAGGAACACCGCCGAGCAGACCGGGGTGCGGACGCTGTCGGACTACGCGGACCTCATCGCGAAAGACCCCGCCGCGGCGGCCACCTGCGTCGGCACCGAATTCAATGTGCGCCAAGACGGCTATCCCGGCATGGCCCGCAAGTACGGTATCGACGTCGGGGCGGTGCCGAAGCAGATCGTCCAGGACGCGCTCGTCTACCAGGCCACCGCCGACGCCACCCAGTGCCGGTTCGGCTCGGTCGCCGCGACCGACGGCCGCATCCCCGCCCTCGACCTGGTCCTGCTCGAAGACGACCAGGGCTTTTTCCCGAAGTACAACGCCGCCGTGGTGATGCACGGCGATTTCGCCGACGCGCACCCCGAAGTCGCCGAGATCATGGCCCCGATCTCCGCGCGCCTGACCAACGAGGTGATCACCGAACTCAACCGCCAGGTCGACATCGATGGCCGAGAGCCGGCCGAGGTCGCCCGCGACTGGATGGTCGCCGAAGGACTGGTCACCGCCGGCTGACCCGCTCTCGCGCGACGGTTTGCCGAACTGTTACCGGCTGCCGCCCGAGATGTCCGGTACGTGTGGGTCGCGTCCCACACGAGGTCGGTCATCCGGTCCATGATGAGACGCATGACCACCGAATTCCGCAAGGTAACCGTGCTCGGGACCGGGGTGCTCGGATCCCAGATCGCTTTCCAGACCGCGTTCCACGGCTTCGACGTCACCGCCTACGACATCGATGACGCCGCGCTCACGGCGGCGCGCCAACGCCTCGAGGGGCTGGCCACGGTCTATCAGCAGGAGGTCGAGGGCGCCGATGCCGACAACACCGCGACGACGGCGTCGGGTATCACCCTGACCGACGATCTGGCCGCCGCGGCCGCCGAGGCCGACCTGATCATCGAGGCCGTCCCGGAGGTTCTCGCCATCAAGCGCGACCTCTACCGCAAGCTCGGCGAACTCGCGCCCGAGCGCACTGTGTTCGCGACGAACTCCTCCACTCTGCTGCCCAGCGACCTGGTCGACTACACCGGGCGCGCCGACCGTTTCCTGGCCCTGCACTTCGCCAACCGGGTCTGGAAGTTCAACACCGCCGAAGTCATGGGAACCACACGCACCGACCCGGCGGTGTTCGGCGCGGTCGTCGACTTCGCCGAGGCCATCGGCATGGTGCCGATCGAACTGCACAAGGAGAAGGCGGGCTACGTCCTCAACTCGCTGCTCGTGCCCTTCCTCAACTCCGGCATCGCCCTGGCGGCGGGCGGATACGCCGAACCCGCCGCGGTCGACGAGACCTGGCGCATCGCCACCGGCTCGCCCATGGGCCCGTTCCAGATCCTCGACATCGTCGGCCTGACCACCCCGTACAACATCCTGGCCAACGCCGACGGCGAGGGCAAGAAGCTCGCGGCCTGGCTCAAGGACAACTACATCGACAAGGGCAAGCTCGGCGTGGCCTCCGGCGAAGGGTTCTACAAGTACTCCACCTAGCCGCGTCGCCGTATCCGGATCGGACGAAGGAGCTCGGATGTACTACAGCAGTGGCAATTACGAAGCGTTCGCCCGTCCCCGCAAGCCCGAGGGCGTCGATGACAAATCAGCCTGGTTCGTGGGCGCCGGACTGGCCTCGATGTCGGGCGCGGCCTTCCTGATCCGCGACGGGCAGCTGTCCGGTGACAGGATCACCATCCTGGAACGGTTGCCGCTGCCCGGTGGCGCGCTGGACGGGATCAAGAAACCGAAGAAGGGTTTCGTCATCCGCGGCGGCCGCGAGATGGAGAACCACTTCGAGTGCCTGTGGGATCTGTTCCGCACCGTGCCGTCCCTCGAGATCGAGGACGCCAGCGTGCTCGACGAGTTCTACTGGCTCAACAAGGACGACCCCAACTTCTCGCTGCAGCGGGCGACGGTGAAACGCGGTCAGGACGCGCACACCGACGGCCTGTTCGCCCTCACCGACCGCGCGCAGAAGGACATCGTGAAGGTGTTCCTGGCGACGCGGGAGGAGATGGAGAACAAGCGGATCGACGAGGTGTTCGGCAAGGACTTCCTGACCAGCAACTTCTGGCTGTACTGGCGCACCATGTTCGCCTTCGAGGAATGGCACAGCGCGCTGGAGATGAAGCTGTACCTGCATCGTTTCATCCACCACATCGGCGGGCTGCCCGACTTCTCGGCGCTGAAGTTCACCAAGTACAACCAGTACGAGTCGCTGGTGCTGCCGCTGTATCGCTGGCTGCTCGACCAGGGCGTGGCCTTCCGGTTCGACACCGAGGTCACCGACATCGACTTCGACATCAGCGGCGCGCGCAAGCAGGCCACCCGCATCCACTGGGTCGCCGAGGACGAGTCCGGCGGCGTCGACCTGACCGCGAACGATCTGGTGTTCGCCACCATCGGCTCGCTCACCGAGAACTCCGACGAGGGCGATCAGCACACCCCCGCCACGCTCGACGAGGGGCCTGCCCCGGCCTGGGATCTGTGGCGGCGGATCGCGAAGAAGGACCCGTCGTTCGGGCATCCCGACGTCTTCGGCGGCCACATCCCGGAGACGAAATGGGAATCGGCGACGGTCACCACCCTCGACAAGCGGATCCCGCGCTACATCGAGGAGATCGCGAAGCGGGACCCGTTCAGCGGCCGGGTGGTCACCGGCGGCATCGTCACCGTCAAGGATTCGTCGTGGCTGATGAGCTGGACGGTCAACCGGCAGCCGCATTTCAAACAACAGCCGCCCGATCAGATCGTGGTGTGGGTGTACGCGCTGTTCGTCGACCGGCTCGGCGACTTCGTGAACAAGACGATGCAGGAGTGCACGGGCGAGGAGATCACCCAGGAGTGGCTCTACCACCTCGGCGTGCCCGAGTCCGAGATCCCGGCGCTGGCCGCCGATGCCGCGACCTGCGTGCCGGTGATGATGCCGTACGTCACCGCGTTCTTCATGCCGCGCGCGGCCGGTGACCGGCCCGACGTGGTGCCGGAGGGTGCGGTCAACTTCGCCTTCATCGGTCAGTTCGCCGAGACCAGCCGCGACTGCATCTTCACCACCGAGTACTCGGTGCGCACCGGGATGGAGGCGGCCTACCGGTTGCTCGACATCGAACGCGGGGTACCGGAGGTGTTCGACTCCACCTACGACATCCGCTCGCTGCTCGCGGCGACCAGCCGGTTGCGCGATGGTGCCGAGGTGAGCCTGCCCGGCCCGGACTTCGTCCGCAATCGTCTGATCAAGAAGCTCGAGGACACCGAGATCGGCGTGCTGCTGCGCGAATCCGGGCTGCTCGGCGAGGACTGAGCACCACGACGAGAAGCGGGGCCCGATCCGCATGGATCGGGCCCCGCTCTCGTCGTGCCCGCTAGGTCTTGGTGATGTCGACGCCGGGGGCGCCGTCGGTGACGATCGAATCGGCGGCCACCACGGCGGTGCCCTTCTTGCGCCGACCCCGCAGCCGCTTCTCCAGCGTCGTCGCCAGGAAGGTCAGCGCCAGGTTCAGCGCGATCATGATCAGCGCGACGACCATCAGCGCGGGGATCGTGTTCTGCTGCGAGGCACCCACCTGCTGACCGGAGCGAACCAATTCCACATAGGTGATCTGGTAGCCCAGGGCGGTGTCCTTGAGGACGACCACCATCTGCGACACCAGTGCGGGCAGCATCGCGGTGATCGCCTGCGGCAGCAGGATCAACCGCATGAGCTGGTTCTTGCGCAGGCCCAGCGCGACGGCGGCCTCGGACTGGCCCTTGGGCAGTGACCGGATACCGGCGCGCACGATCTCGGCGATGACCGAGGCGTTGTAGATGACCAGCGCGATGACGACCGCCGCCAGGGCCAGCTGATCGGACGGGAAGATCTTGTAACTGCCGAACACCGCGAACAGGAAGATCATCAGGATCAGCACCGGGATCGCCCGGGCGAGTTCGACGATCGCGCCCGCTGTCCAGCGCACCCACCGGTGCTCGGACAGGCGCAGGATGCCGAAGATCATGCCGAAGAGCACCGCGAACACGATCGAGATCGCTGCCGCCACCAGGGTGCCCTCGAGACCGGGCAGCAGGTAGGTCTTCCAGACGTCGGCTTCGAGGAACGGCTTCCACTTCTCGGCGGTGAACTGGTCCTTCTCGGCGAAGGCGTTGAACAACCACCAGCCGCCGACGACCAGGGCGATCACGACCAGGACCGAGTAGAGGCGGTGCCGGAACCGCGCCTGGGGGCCAGGCGCGTCGAACAGTACCGAAGCGCTTGCACTCATCGCGCCACCTCGAATCGCTTGGCCAGCCAACCGAAGAACAGACCGGTCGGCAGGGTGAGTATGACGAACCCGAGCGCGAAGATCGCGCCGATCGCGAGCACCGCGGCCTCGTTCTCGTTCATCGCCTTCATCAGGAAGGCGGCTTCGCCGACGCCGATCGCCGAGGCGATGGTGGAGTTCTTCGTCAGCGCGATCAGCACACTGCCCAGCGGGGCGATGACCGCGCGAAACGCCTGCGGCAGCACCACCAGGCGCAGGTTCTGGGAGAAGCCGAAGCCCAGCGAACGACCGGCCTCGGACTGCCCGAGCGCCACGGTGTTGATGCCCGAACGCAGCGACTCGCACACGAAAGCCGCTGTGTAGACACTCAATCCGAGAATGGCCCAGCGATAGTTGTTGTCGGCCAGCGAATCACCGGCCAGCTTCCAGCCCAGCGTGGTGTAGAGGCCCAGCGAGCAGAACACGATGATCAGAGTCAGGGGGGTGTTGCGGAAGATCGCGACGTAGGCGGTGCCTACCCAGCGCGCGACCGGGATGGGCGACACTCGCATACCGGCGACGACGGTACCGATGATCAGCGCGCCGATCGCCGAGAAGAACGTCAGCTTGATGGTCACCCAGAAGGCTTCGAGGATTTGGGAGTCATACCTCGAGATCAGGTCGAACACGGACGCGCGTCCTCCGATCGGTGTGAAAGGGCCAGCGGGAAAACACCGCGGCGGTGGCTCGGGCGTACCCGGCCACCGCCGCGGTGATGATCAGTAGCGATCGACAGTGGGCGGCTCGGGGACCGCGAAGCCGGTACCGGCGAAGGACTTCTCCAGCGCGGCCTTCCACGAACCGTCGGCGATCATCTCCTCGATCGCGTCGTTGATCTTGGTCCGACCCTCGGTGTCGCCCTTCATCAGGCCGATCCCGTAGTTCTCGGTGGTGAAGGTCTTGTTCACCAGCTTGTAGGTGCCCGGCGCCTGCGCGGCGTACCCGGCCAGGATGACGTTGTCGGTGGTCACCGCGTCGATCGCACCGCCACGCAGCGCCTCGATGCACAGCGAGTAGGTGTCGTAGGTCTGCAGCTGCGCCTGCGGGAAGTTCTTCTCGATGTTCTGCGCCGGGGTGGAACCCGCCACCGAGCAGACCTTCTTGCCGTCGAGCGACTCCGGGCCGGTGATGTCGGTGTTGTCGGCACGCACCAGCAGGTCCTGGCCCGCGACGTAGTACGGACCGGCGAAGTCGACCTTCTGCTTGCGGGAATCGGTGATCGAGTAGCTGGCGACGATGAAGTCGACCTGGCCGTTCTCGATCAGCGTCTCGCGCTGGGCCGAGGGCGCTTCCTTGAAGGTGATGTCCTCGGCCTTGACGCCCAGCTTGTCGGCGACGTACTCGGCGACCTCGATATCGAGACCGCTGTAGGTGCCGTCGGTGTTGCGCAGGCCGATGCCCGGCTGGTCGAACTTGATGCCGACGGTGAGCGTGCCTTCGTTGGCGTTCTCGGTCAGGGACTTGCCGTCCCCGCCGCCGCACGCGGTGAGCGTGGCCGCCAGTGCCAGTGCCGCAGCGCCGATTCCGACGCGCATCGCACGATTGATCCTCATCGAGTTACCTTCTCCTCTTCGGTGGTGGTGACGGCCGTCAGTGGCTGAGAATTTTGCCGAGGAAGTCCTTGGCGCGCTCCGAGCGCGGGGTGGTGAAGAACGTCTCCGGTTCGGTGTCCTCGACGACCTCGCCGTCGGCCATGAACAACACCCGGTCACCGGCACGGCGGGCGAAGCCCATCTCGTGGGTGACGACGAGCATCGTCATGCCCTCCTTGGCCAGGGAGACCATCACCTCGAGCACCTCGTTGACCATCTCCGGGTCCAGTGCGGAGGTGGGTTCGTCGAACAGCATCACCTTCGGGTCCATCGCCAGCGAGCGCGCGATGGCGACGCGCTGCTGCTGGCCGCCGGAGAGCTGCGCCGGGTACTTGTCGGCCTGATCGGCGATGCCGACGCGCTCGAGCAGGGCGTACGCGTGCTTGCGCGCTTCGTCCTTCTTGATCCCGCGCACCTTCAGCGGCGCGAGCATCACATTTTCCAGAATCGTCTTGTGCGCGAACAGATTGAACGACTGGAACACCATGCCCACCTCGGCCCGCAGTGCGGCCAGCGCCTTGCCTTCGGCGGGCAGGGCGACACCGTCGATGGCGATGTCGCCGGAGTCGATCGGTTCGAGCCGGTTGATGGTGCGGCACAGGGTGGACTTCCCCGAGCCCGAGGGACCCAGGACGATCACGACCTGCCCGCGGGGCACTTCGAGGTTGATATCGCGCAGAACGTGGAGTGCACCGAAGTGTTTGTCCACGTTGCGCATCGAGATCATCGGCGGCGCAGCGGCAGTGGCAGCGGCGTCGGCATTCCCGGTCGCGGGTGCGGCGTCGTCGGTCATGGTCAGAAACCTTATGCGTTATTCGGAGATTTGCCCCGCTTTCCGCGACTCACCCCAGCGGCACGCCGAAACGACACCTGTCGGTAACCTGCCGGTATCGCCCCCGCATTGCCGGAGTCGGCGCAGACCGCGGGAGCCGCTGCCCGTACCCTGGATGGGTGGATTCGAACGGACAGAACGTGGCAGAGCGTGCGGTGACCCAGGCGCGTAGTTACGAGGTCCGCACCTTCGGCTGCCAGATGAACGTCCACGATTCCGAACGTTTGTCCGGTCTGCTCGAAGACGCGGGTTACGTCAAAGCCGCACCGCAGGACACTCCGGACCTGGTGGTGTTCAACACCTGCGCGGTGCGCGAGAACGCCGACAACAAACTCTACGGCACCCTCGGTCACCTGGCGCCGGTCAAGCAGGGCAGGCCCGGCATGCAGATCGCGGTGGGCGGCTGCCTGGCGCAGAAGGACCGCGAGACCGTCGTGCGCAAGGCACCCTGGGTCGATGTGGTGTTCGGCACACACAACATCGGCTCGCTGCCGGTGCTGCTCGAACGGGCCCGCCACAACGAGCAGGCCCAGGTCGAGATCCTGGAATCGCTCGAGGCCTTCCCGTCCACCCTGCCCGCCAAGCGCGAGTCGGCATACGCGGGCTGGGTGTCGATCTCGGTGGGCTGCAACAACACCTGCACCTTCTGCATCGTGCCCGCGCTGCGCGGCAAGGAGGTCGACCGCCGCCCCGGTGATGTGCTCGCCGAGGTGCAGGCACTGGTCGACCAGGGGGTACTCGAGGTGACTCTGCTCGGCCAGAACGTGAACTCCTACGGCGTGAACTTCGTCGACCCCGAGCAGCCGCGCGATCGTGGTGCCTTCGCCCAGTTGCTGCGCGCGACCGGCCAGATCGAGGGCCTCGAGCGGGTGCGCTTCACCTCGCCGCATCCGGCCGAGTTCACCGACGACGTCATCGAGGCGATGGCGCAGACCCCCAACGTCTGCCCGCAGCTGCACATGCCACTGCAGTCCGGCTCGGACCGGGTGCTCAAGGCGATGCGCCGGTCCTACCGCAAGCAGCGCTTCCTCGGCATCATCGACAAGGTGCGCGCCGCCATGCCGCACGCTTCGATCACCACCGACATCATCGTCGGCTTCCCCGGCGAGACCGAGGAGGACTTCCAGGAGACCCTGGACGTGGTGCGCCGGGCGCGGTTCACCAGCGCCTACACCTTCCAGTACTCCAAGCGGCCCGGAACGCCCGCCGCCGAGTTGCCCGACCAGCTGCCCAAGGCGGTCGTGCAGGAGCGCTACGACCGGCTGATCGCGCTGCAGGAGCAGGTCTCCCTCGACAGCAACCAGGCGCTGATCGGTGCCGAGGTGGAACTACTCGTCGCCGACGGTGCGGGCAAGAAGAACGCGGCGACGGCGCGAATGAGCGGCCGGGCGCGCGACGGCCGGCTGGTGCACTTCCGGCCCGGGGACGCGGCGGGCATCCGGCCCGGCGACATCGTCACCGTCGACATCACCCAGGCGGCCCCGCACCACCTCATCGCCGACGGCGTGGTGAAGGCGCACCGGCGGACCAGGGCCGGCGACGCGCACGAACGCGGCGTGACCCCCAAGACCGAACCGATCGGCGTCGGCCTCGGGCTGCCGCGCATCGGCGCGCCCGCGGTCGAGCCGGTGACCAGCGGCTGCTCGACCGGCTGCGCATGAGTTCCCCGGAGGAGCCGGACGCTACTACTGGTCGTAGTGGGTCGGGTGCGGGCGCGTCGCGGTGGGATGGCACAGTGGAGCCCGGCGCACACGAGCCCAGCGACGACCAGCCTGCGGACAGGAGTGAGAACGCGGTGAACCCGGTGCAGAACGACCAGGAATTCGAGCAGTTCCGTGGTGAGCTCGACGCGGTGGAACGTCGCATCGCCGGTGAGATCGACCCCGGCGCGCGGGCGCTGGTGGTCGCGGGCGCGGTCTTCGCGCTGCTGATCTCGCTGGTGCTGCCGACCGCGGGCGCCGCGCGCGGCTTCGACGTTCTGCTGAACACCGAGGTCGCGGGGATCGAACACATCGGCCTGCCCTCGCGGATCTTCGTCTGGCTGGTCATCGTCTTCGGCGTCGGCTTCTCGCTGCTGGCCCTGACCACCCGCCGCTGGGTGCTGGCCTGGCTGGCCTGCGCGGGATCGGCGGTGGGCAGCGTCTTCGGTGTGCTCTCGATCTGGCATCGCCAGACCCCCGGTCTGAACAACTACGAGGGCGCGGGTCCCGGTATCGGACTGATCCTCGGCACCATCGCGATCATGGTGCTCACCTTCCACTGGATCCGCGTCGTCTGGAGTCGCACCGCCGTGCAACTCGCCGCCGAGGAACAGCGCCGCAACGCCGCCCGCGAGGCCGAAGAACGCGACCGCAAGCGCCTCACCGGCGAGTGAACTTCCCCGCCTGGTCGTGACTTGGCCAACCTCCCCACGACCGGCAAGAGTCGCGGGGAGGCGGTTACAGATTGCTGACCGCGCCTTCGGCGGCTTCGGCCCATTCACGCCACTGCTGGGCCTGCGCGAGTGCCTTCTCCGCGTCCCGCTTCTTGCCCGCCGCGGTGGCCTTGGCGGCCTGCTCCTCGAACTGGGCGACCCGCTCACGGAACTGCGCGGCCCTGGCCACGGCCTCCGGATCGGTGCGCCGCCACTGCTGATCGGCGGCATCGCGGACTCGCTTCTCGATCGCGCGCAGCTTGCTTTCCAGCTCCTGCATGCGCTCGCGCGGCACCTTGCCGATGGCGTCCCACTTGTCCTGCAGTTCGCGCAACGCGGCGCGGGCGGACTCGAGCCCGGTGGCCGGGTCGATGTGCTCGTAGGCGTGCAGCAGTTCCAGTTTGGCGGTGGCATTGTGTTCGAACTCGGCGTCGCGTTCGGAGACCGCCGCGTTGCGGGCGGCGAAGAACACGTCCTGAGCGCTCTTGAACCGCCGCCACAGCGCCTCGTCGGCTTCGCGCGGCGCGCGGCCGGCGGCCTTCCACTCGGTGAGCAGGTCACGGAACACCGCGGCGGTGCCGGTCCAGTCGGTGGAACCCGACAGCTCCTCGGCGCGCACGCACAGCTCTTCCTTGCGCGTCTTGGCCGAGGCCCGCTCGCGGTCGAGCTCGGCGAAGTGTGCGCCACGGCGGCGATTGAACGCCTCGCGCGCTTTGGAATAGCGCTTCCACAGGGCGTCGTCGACCTTGCGGTCCACGCCGCGGATGGACTTCCACTCGTCGAGGATCTCGCGCAGCCGGTCGCCCGCGGCCTTCCACTGGGTGGATTCGGCGGCGATCTGCTCGGCCTCGGCGGCGAGGGCTTCCTTGCGTTCGGTGTGCTCGTGGCGGGCGCGTTCCTTTTCCTCCTTGGCGTGCGCGGCGGCTTCCTCGGAGTGCTCGGTGATGGCCTGCAGCCGCGTGGTCAGCCCGTCGATGTCGCCGATGACGGCGGCGGTGGGCAGCGTCTCGGCCAGCGCGAGCGCGGCGGCCTTGGTCTTGCGGGCGTCGGCGCCGGCGGCCAGCCTGGCCTCGAGCAAGGCGACCTCGGTCGCGAGATCGTCGAACCGGCGGCCGAAGTGTTCGAGGCCCTCGGCGGGGTTGCCGGCCTGCCAGGAGCCGATGACGCGTTCGCCGTCGGCGGTCTTGACCCAGGCGGTGCCGTCCTCGTCGACGCGGCCCCATTCGGCGGGATTGGTGGCGGCGGGCACGATGACGGCGTGCGGGTGCGGTTGATCGGGACCCGGCGCCGGTTTCACGGCGTGCGGCTTCGGCGGGCGCGGGGAACTACCGCCGGGCTTGGGGGCGCCGGACGGTCGCGGACCCGGACCGGGGGTGGGCTTCGCGGTTCCGTTGCTGTCGGTCATTGCTCTCCGTCCCTGCCGCGCGTCACGGCTGCCTGGTTACGCCCTAGCACATCCCATTGAACCCGGTTCGAGTGTCGGAAACCATCGATCCCGAGGATCGGATACCGGATTTCCTGGGTTTTCGTCCCGGACGACGTGGGTAGTCGTACTTGAAAACACTAGCAATCGCAGCGGGCATCACCGCGCCGGACACTCGCGGACTCCGGTCGGGTGGCGGTGCGCCGGGTGCAGCCGCGCGCTTGCGGTGCGGCTACGGTTACCGCGTGTTCTCGATAGCGGCCCTGGTCCCGTCGCCGCCGATGCTGGTGCCCGCGCTGTGCGGACGCGGCGAGCTGCCCGACGGTGAGTCCGATGACCCGATCGCGGTGCTGCGCGCCGCCGCCCTCGACGCCGCGGCCGCGCTGGCCGCCGTCGCCGACCGGTGGACGGTCCTCGGCGTCGGTGCCGACGACCAGAACTTCGGTCCCGCGACCAGGGGCACCTTTCGCGGTTTCGGCGCCGATGTCGTCGTCGGGCTCGGACCGCGAGACTCGGCACCGGTTCCAGCAGACCCCCAGCTTCCCCTGCCCGTACTGATCGCCGGATGGTTGCGCGAGCAGGTCGCGCCCGAGATCTCGGTGCGCGCGCGTCTGCTGGCCGCCGACACCGCGCCGCGCGAGTGCGCGCGGGTCGGCGCCGCGCTCCGCGCCGCACTCGACGCCGATCCGGCGCCGCACGCGGTGCTCGTCGTGGCCGACGGCGCCGCGACCCTGACGGTCAAGGCACCCGGCTACCTCGACGAACGGGCCGCCCCGGCGCAACACGAACTCGACGCAGCCCTGCGCGCGGGTTCCCGGTCCGGACTGGCCGTGCTCGACCCGGACCTGTGCGCGCGACTGCTGCTCGACGGCCGCGCCGCGTACCAGGCGATGGGCGGCCTGTTCGCCGGTGACCCGGCCGATCCGCTGGTGCGTACCCTCTATCAGGGCGCGCCCTACGGCGTCGCCTACGACGTGAGCGTGTGGCGATCCAGCGGACCGGAAGGCAGCGACGAGTGACCAGCAGGCCCGGGCCTCCGATCGCGGTCGTCGGTCCCACCGCCACCGGAAAGTCCGACCTCGCGCTCGACCTCGCCGAACGCCTCGACGGCGAGATCGTCAACATCGACGCGATGCAGCTCTATCGCGGCATGGACGTCGGCACCGCGAAACTGCCACCCGAGCAGCGCCGCGGTATCCCGCACCACCTGCTCGACGTCCTCGACGTCACCGAGACCGCGACCGTGGCCGCTTATCAGCGCGCGGCCAGTGCGATCGTCGAGGACATCATGGCGCGCGGGCACACCCCGGTCGTCGTCGGCGGGTCGATGATGTATGTGCAAGCCCTGCTCGACCAGTGGGACTTCCCGGCCACCGACCCGGCTGTGCGCGCCCGCTGGGAAGCGCTGCTCGCCGAGGGCGGCGTCGACGCGGTGCACGCGGCACTGCGCGCGGCCGACCCCGCCGCGGCGGCCACCATTCTGCCCACCGACGGCAGGCGGATGGTGCGCGCGCTCGAGGTGGTCGAACTGACCGGCGAACCCTTCGCCGCCTCGGCCCCCACCATCGGCATGCCACGCTGGGACACGCGCATCCTCGGCGTCGACCGGGAGACCGCCGCGCTGGACGCCCGCATCGAGGCCCGCACCGCGCTGATGTTCGACACCGGCCTGGTCGAGGAGGTGCGCGGCTTGATCGACTTGGGTCTGCGCGAAGGGCAGACCGCGCGCCGCGCCATCGGCTACGCCCAGGTCCTGGCCTACCTCGACGGCGAATACGATCTCGCCCACGCCCGCGAGCGCACCCTGATCGGCACCCGCCGGTACGTGCGCAGGCAGCGGTCGTGGTTCCGCCGCGATCCCCGGGTCGTCTGGGTCGACGGCGCCGACCCGCAGCTCGCCGCGACCGCGCTGACCCGGCTCTTTCTCCACCCCGCAGACCCGACAGGACGGACAGCGCAGTGACGCGACGAGTGAGTACCCGCAACGCCTCGGTGCAGGTGTGGCAGGCCTACCTCAACAACCGGACGAAACGTCATCGTGACGGTCGGTTCCTCGTACAGGGTGTGCGCCCGATCACCCAGGCACTGGCCAACGGCTGGCCGCTGGAGACGCTGCTCTACCGGCTCGGCACCCCGGATCTGTCGAACTGGGCGCGCGAGGTCCTCGACACCGCCGACGTGCCGCAGGTCGGACTGGTGCCAGAACTGATGGCCGAACTGGGGGAGAAGGCCGCGAGCGTGCCCGAGATCGTCGCGGTCGCGGTCTCCCGCCAGCCCGAGCTGGCCGACTACGCGCCTGGTGAACCGGGGGAGGACGCCCCGGTTGTCGTGGTGTTCGATCGCCCGAACTCGCCCGGCAACCTGGGCACCCTGATTCGCTCGGCGGACGCCTTCGGCGCGTCCGGGGTGATCGTCACCGGGCACGGCGCCGACCAGTTCGATCCGCAGGCGGTGCGCGCTTCCACCGGCTCGCTGTTCGCGATGCCGGTGCTGCGGACCGCCGGACCCGCTCAGGTGCTGGAGTTCCGCGATCGCCAGATCGCGCGCGGCATTCCCACCCGCATCGTCGGCACCGACGAGGACGCGCCCTCGACGATCTACGACCACGACTTCACCGAGGCCACGATCCTGGTCGTCGGCAACGAGACCAGCGGGTTGAGCACCGCCTGGGCGCAGGCCTGCGACGATTTGGTGACCATTCCGATGGGCGGCACCGCCAGCTCGCTGGGCGCGCCGTCGGCGGGCGCGATCAGCCTCTACGAGATCGCCCGGCAGCGGCGCACCTTCGCCCGGTAGCGGCCGCGCCGACGACACAGAGGAGAATGAGGTACGTGTCCGACATCGAATTCAGCAAGGGCCACGGCACCCAGAACGATTTCGTGGTGCTGCCCGACCCACGGGTTCAGCTCGAATTGACCGCCGACCGGGTCGCCGCGCTGTGCGACCGGCAGCGCGGTCTCGGCGCCGACGGCGTCCTACGCGTCGCGACGGCCGGTGCGCTGCTCGACGCCGGGGTGCTCGACGCGCTGCCCGACGGCGTCGGCGCGCAGGACTGGTTCATGGACTACCGCAATGCCGACGGCTCCCTCGCCGAGATGTGCGGCAACGGCGTGCGGGTGTTCGCGCACTACCTCACCGCCACCGGGCTGGAAGCGCGCACCGAGTACGTCGTCGGCAGTCGCGCGGGCGCCCGCCCGGTGGTCGTGCACGCGGCCGGGACAACCGAGGGCGAGGTCACCGTCGACATGGGGCGCGTTCGCGAACTCGGCCCCTCCACCGCCACCCTGGCCGGCTGGGCGCTGCCCGGTATCGGCATCGATGTCGGCAATCCGCATCTGGCCTGCGTCGACGCCGGACTGACCGCCGACGCGCTGGCCAAGCTCGATCTCACCGTCTCGCCCGGCTTCGATCCCGACCTGTTCCCGCACGGGGTCAATGTCGAGATCCTCACCGCCCTGGATGGCGAGGGCGTCGTCGACATGCGCGTCTACGAACGCGGTGTCGGCGAGACCCGCTCCTGCGGAACGGGAACCGTGGCCGCGGCCGCCGCCGCGCTCACCTCGGCCGGCGTGGCGATCGGCACCGGAACCGGCGAGGTGACGGTGCGCGTGCCCGGCGGGCAGGTGCGGGTCGGGATCGCGCAGGGGCACGCTTGGCTGCGCGGCCCCTCGGTCCTGGTGGCCACCGGCACGCTCGCGCAGGACTGGTGGGACGCGCAGTAGGGCGGATATCCGGATGCGCGCTGTCACCGTGACGTGGCAGCATAGAGGGCGTATGACGAAACCAGAAGCACCCACAGACCCCACCTCGGCCGAGCACATCACCGCGGCCGATCCCGACGCAGCCGCCGACCGCGGCGACGTCGACGAGGCGCTGGCCCGCCACGCGGCCCGCATGAAGCAGCCCGGCTGGGCCGCCGAACCCACCGTCGGTGAGATGCAGCTCGACGAGCGCACCTCGATGCGCCGCGTCGCCGGGCTGTCCACCGAACTCACCGACATCACCGAGGTCGAATACCGCCAGCTCCGGCTGGAACGGGTGGTGCTGGTCGGGGTGTGGACGGTCGGCAGCGCCGCGCAGGCCGACGCGAGCATGATCGAGCTGGCCGCACTCGCCGAGACCGCGGGCTCGGAGGTGCTCGAGGGCCTGATCCAGCGCCGCGACAAGCCCGACCCGGCCACCTACATCGGCTCCGGCAAGGCCGAGGAACTGCGCACCGTGGTCCTCGACACCGGCGCCGACACCGTGATCTGCGACGGTGAACTCACCCCCGCCCAGCTCACCGCGCTGGAGAAGGTGGTCAAGGTGAAGGTCATCGACCGCACCGCGCTGATCCTCGACATCTTCGCCCAGCACGCCACCTCCCGCGAGGGCAAGGCCCAGGTCGCGCTCGCGCAGATGGAATACATGCTGCCGCGCCTGCGCGGTTGGGGTGAGTCGATGTCGCGGCAGGCCGGTGGTCGCGCGGGGAGCAACGGCGGCGTGGGTCTGCGTGGTCCCGGTGAGACCAAGATCGAGACCGACCGCCGGCGCATCCGCGAGCGGATGGCCAAACTGCGCCGCGAGATCCGCGAGATGAAGACCGCCCGCGACACCATGCGCGCGCGCCGCAGCGCCAGTGGGGTGCCCTCGGTGGCGATCGTCGGCTACACCAACGCGGGCAAGTCCAGCCTGATGAACGCGCTGACCGGCGCGGGCCTGTTGGTGCAGGACGCCCTGTTCGCCACGCTCGACCCGACCACCCGCCGGGCCGCGCTCGACGACGGCCGCGAGATGGTCTTCACCGACACCGTCGGTTTCGTCCGCCACCTGCCGACCCAGCTGGTCGAAGCCTTCCGCTCCACCCTGGAAGAGGTGACCGGTGCCGACCTGCTGCTGCACGTCGTCGACGGGTCAGATCCGCTGCCGCTCGAGCAGATCAGGGCGGTGCGCGAGGTGATCACCGACGTGATCAAGGAGCAGGGCACCGCCGCGCCGCCGGAACTGCTGGTCGTCAACAAGATCGATGCCGCCGATCCGAACGAGCTCACCCGCCTGCGCGGCATGCTGCCGCAGGCGGCCTTCGTCTCCGCGCAGACCGGCGCCGGTATCGAGGAGCTGCGCGAGCGGCTC
This sequence comes from Nocardia mangyaensis, assembly GCF_001886715.1. NCBI lineage: Bacteria > Bacillati > Actinomycetota > Actinomycetes > Mycobacteriales > Nocardiaceae > Nocardia > Nocardia mangyaensis. The sequence continues at coordinate 4,622,005 of NZ_CP018082.1, read as the reverse complement.
TCGGAGGTGCTCGGCGGACTCGATGTCGACATCAGCGTGCTGCTGCCCTACAGTCGCGGCGATCTGCTCGCGCGCATCCACGCCGACGGCCGGATCATCGCCTCCGACCATGAGGAAGGCGGCACCCGGGTGCGCGCCCGCGTGCCGCACGCGTTGGCCGCCGCGCTGTCGGAGTACGCGCATTCCGGTCCGGCCGAGGCCGTCCCGAGCTGATCATCAGGGTGGGCTTTGCCGCCGGGTTGCGGTAAACGTCGATGCGACACAGCCTTTTTCGGGAGCTATGGTCAATTGTCGACAGCAGGAGGGTGTTATGTCGAACGACCAGCGGGGTCCAGAAATTGTGAACGGGAACATGTCCGAGGTGGTCGTGCAGGGCGACCATGTCCTCTCCGACGGTGCGCCGTTGGAACCGACACCGAGTGAATGGGAGATCCGGGCCTTCGAAGCGGTGTTCGCACCGGTGACGGCCTGGACGAGCCCGCGGTTCTACGGGTTGGAGAACATACCGGCGCAGGGGCCGGTATTGATCGTGGCCAACCACAATCTGCTCGGCGGGATCGACGCGCCACTGCTGATGCCGGCGATCCTGCGGGAACGTGGCCGGTTGGTGCGCGGGCTGGCCGAGCATGTGCTGATGGTGCCGGTGGTGCGGGAGATCCTGCATCGCTTCGGCGCGGTGCGTGGCACCCGCGCCAACTGCCTGACGCTGCTCGAACGCGGCGAGGCGGTGGTGGTGTTCCCCGGCGGTGGCCGGGAGGCGATCCGCCGCAAGGGGGAGAAGTACGTCCTCAAGTGGGAGGGTCGCACCGGATTCGCGCGGATGGCGATCCAGGCGGGTGTGCCGATCGTGCCGCTGGCGATGATCGGCATTGACGATGCCTACGACATCGTCTTCGACGGACAGCATCCGGTGATGCGTCCGCTGCGCTGGACATGCAGCCTGCTCGGCATCAATCCCGAATTGAATCCGCCGCTGGTCAAGGGCGTCGGCCCCACGCCGCTGCCCCGCCCCGAGCGGTTCTATTTCTCGGCGGGCGCGCCGATCGACCCGGCGCCGTGGCTGGAGGCCGAGGACCTCGACAGCGCCGCCGAGGACCTGCGCGATGTCGTCCGCAAGGGTTTGGAGGAGGAACTGCAGTTCCTGTTCAACGAACGCGATCGGGATTCCGGCCGCACGCTGGTCGGCCGGCTGCGCGGCGCGCTGCCCTGGTGAGGCGCTGACCCGCGCGGTGAATGTGGAATGCCCACCGCATGCACCGCGTTACCCGCTATGCGGACTTTGGTCCGCATAGCGAGAGGCGGCGATGATGGGGCAGGTCGAAGTGATCCGGAGTGGTCAGCGCAGGCACTGGTGGAACGAGTGGCTCGACTCGCGTCAGTCCTTCCCGGTGACCGGCAACTTCGTGCTCGAGGACTACGCGCACGGCGTGCTGCTGGTGCACAACGAGGACATCGTCGGTCCGGGCGAGGGTTTCGACACCCATCAGCATCGCGATACCGAGATCCTGACCTGGGTGCTGGAAGGCACTGTGGTGCACCAGGATTCTGCTGGGAACTCCGGGGTGATCCATCCCGGGCTCGCGCAGCGGATGAGCGCGGGCACCGGAATCCTGCACTCCGAACGCAACGGCGCCGGTCTGCTCGAACGCGAGCGCCTGCATGTCGTGCAGATGTGGATCCCACCGGATGTGCTCGGCGCCGACCCTGGCTACCAGGAACTCGACGTCGCCGGGGATCTGCGCCACAACGCCTTGGTGCCGGTCGCCTCCGGCATGTCGCGCCACCGGTCCGAGGCCGCGATCGGCATCGCCAACCGCCATGCCACCTTCCATGTGGCGCGACTCGACCCCGGTCACTCGATCGCCGTCCCCGACGCACCCTACGGACACGTGTTCATCGCCCGCGGCACCGTCGACTACGAGGGGCACGGCGTACTCGACCAGGGCGACGTCGTGCGCCTGACCGCGACGGGCGGCCACCGCGTCACCGCCGTGACCGCCGCCGAAGTGCTGATCTGGGAGATGGACGCGAGCGTGCGCTAGACCTTGCGGATGACGGTGACGACCTTGCCCAGGATCTGGGCGTCGTTGCCGGGGATCGGCTCGAAGTGCGGGTTGTGCGGCATCAACCACACGTCCTTGCCGCTGCGCTTGAAGGTCTTCACGGTGGCCTCGCCGTCGATCATCGCGGCCACGATGTCGCCGCCCTCGGCGACATTCTGCTGGCGCACGACCACCCAGTCCCCATCGCAGATGGCGGCGTCGACCATCGACTGGCCGACGACCTTGAGCAGGAACAGCGACCCGTCGCCGACGAGTTCGCGCGGCAGCGGGAACACGTCCTCCACGGCCTGCTCGGCCAGGATCGGCCCACCGGCCGCGATCCGGCCGAGGACTGGGACGAAGGTGGGTGTCGGGCGGCTGGCGTCGGCTTCTTCGGCCGGTGCGACCGGCAGGGTCGTCACCGAGCGAACCGCCTCGTCGAGCCCGCGGACGTTCACCGCGCGCGGACGGTTCGGATCGCGGCGCAGGTAGCCCTTGCGTTCGAGCGCGCGCAACTGATGGGCCACCGAGGAGGTGGAGGTGAGGCCGACCGCGTCGCCGATCTCGCGGATGCTGGGCGGATAGCCGCGTTCGGTCACCGAGCTGCGGATGACATCGAGGACCGTGCGCTGACGCACGGTGAGATCCTCGCCGGATCCCGATGTGACGGTGCCGGTAGCGCTTTCGTCACCCGTGTCGTCTGTGTGGGTCACCCTGTCCCGCCCTTCTCGTTGTCGAATTCGCCTTTCCGAGGCTAGTCGTGCCACGCCGAACTATCAAACATCTGTTCGAGCATGTCGGGCGTTTCGTGCTGACATCGGCGTCGCCGCGTGGTAGAAATCGAACATCAGTTCTTCGCACACATGTTCGAACACGGCGAGGCGCCGACGCCTCACCAGCACTTTTCCTTCAGCAGCGGAGCACACCACCCCGGAGGTTCTTCCGATGAGCACAGCGAGCAGCGCCCTGCGTTCCTTCGATCCCACCGCCGTCCCCGAGCCCGTGCTCCGCCGTCGCCGGTCCGCGCGCGCCGCACGGAATTTCACGCTGGTCCGGGGTGTGCGCCGTCCCTCGTCGGTGCGCGAGCATGGTCGTCGGACGCCTGCCGAAACCGCGGCCCGCTCGGCCGCGATCACGCCGACACAGGCACGTCGCTCCACGGTGCGCAGCATTGTCGTCCAGTCCGCGCCGCCTGCCGTTCGCCCGGCCGCGCCCGCCCCGGGCGACATGGTCCGGCGCGCCATCGCCTTCGCCCCACCCGAGGAGGGTGGACGGCGCACCCGGCCCTTCGATCTCACCGATGCCGAACTCGACCTCGCCTTCGCGACGGTGCCGCGCACCGAGCCGGTGCGCCGCCGCCGAGAGATCGCCCCGGGTGATCGCGGTCCGCGCCGGAGTGGCCCGCCCAGCGAACTGTCGCTGTACGCGCGCGGATCGGTGCGTGGCGGCGTGACCGCGCGCGGTGTGCATCCGATGCGCCGGGTCGAGCAGGCTCAACGAGGGTTCGCGGCGCTGGCGGTGACGGCACTGGTGACCGCGCTGATCGTCGTGGCGTTCCTCGGCTTGGCGCATCTGCGGGCGGGCAGCTTCGGCGACCGCGTCGAGGCTCCGGTTCCCGGCATCTCCGAGTACTTCCCGGCGGGCGGTCTGCCCGAGCCGGTGCGCTAGCGCGAAAACGGCTGTACGGAAGACGTTTTCGAAACGCGCACCAAAACTAGAACACGTTGCTACCGTGACGGGCATCCTGAGCCGGGGCGGGCTCGCGCCCCGGTCGAACCCGGATGCGAGGTCACGTGCGCCGCTGTTCGATCGCTGTGTTGCTCTGTCTGCTCGTGGGCGCCCTGCTCGCGCCCACCGCGCGGGCCACGCCCGCCTACGCCCACTACCTGGACCTCCCCGCGCTCAACGGTCAGGGCGAATTCGGCGGCGGACTGCATCCCGCGCTCCCGCTGACCGAACCCGAGCTGCTGGTGGCGCTCGACCAGGCCAGGGCCGACGGCATCGCCCCGACCCGCTACGCGACGCTGCTGCATCAGTACTGGTTCGTCGTCGCGGCCGACAACGCGTCCATCGACCTGACCGCGTGGGCGCCCGAACGTGGCGTGGCGGCGAACACGGCGATCTTCACCCAGGTGTATGTGAACTACTTTCGCATCGCCGCGGCCCGGCCCGACTTCTACTGGGCGGGCCTGGCCGGCATCGCGGGCGGGTCGTTCGCCTCCGGCTTCTTCGACGTCAGCGACATCGGCGCGGTCCTCTCGGTCGAAGGCATCCAGCGGCTCGGCTCGGCCGTCGCCGATCTGCTGCGCGCCACCCCGCCCGAACTCGTCGTCGCGGTCCCCGCCGACATCGCCGGACTCGCCTTGCTCGGGCCCCGGCTGACCCCGGCCGATCTGGCCTGGTACCAGGTCCGGCTGATGATCATGCAGCGGCACATCTTCACCGATCTGGTGCCGATGCACGAGGCCTACCTCGCTCGCGGCATGGCCGGCGTCGACGAGATGTTCGCGGCGGGTCTGCTCGACGACCGCCTGCGCTCGGCGTGGGCAGGCATCGACGGGGGTACCGTGGCGGGCCGCGCGGACGCGCTGGTCGCGATGACCGACCGGGAACAGAACCACGTCGTCGCCGACCAGTGGGACGTGACGGCGGCCGGTCGCCACGGCATGGGCCGGGTGCTCACCTACGTCACCACTGTCGCGGGCAAGCCCGCCGTACCCGGCACTCGCGCGCCAGGGGTGTACGCGCCGGCCACGGTCCGCTCGCCGCTGCCGGGCAGCGCACTGGGCCTGCGGGTGCCGTTGCCCGCGTTCAACTGGGCCGACCGGGACAGCCGCTGGGCCTACATCACCGCCGACCTGGTGCCGCGCCAGCTCGACCTGGCCGCCGACGCGGCCCAGGCGGTGACGGTGTACCGCGAGCCGTTCCCCGTCAAGCTCGACCGGGGTCGGCTGATCGCCCGGATACCGGAACTGATCGCGGACCTGACCACGCAGTGGCAGGTCGTGGACTCGTGACCGGTATCCTGTCAAGAGCCATGGAGTGCGCCTCGACGAAGGAACCCTCGGATGCATTGCCCGTACTGCCGACACCCCGACTCGCGAGTGGTCGATTCGCGGGAAGTCGAGGAGGGCACGGCGATCCGTCGCCGCCGCTCCTGCCCGACGTGTGGGCGCCGGTTCACCACCGTCGAGACCGCGATCCTGTCGGTGGTCAAGCGTAGCGGTGTCACCGAGCCGTTCAGTCGTGAGAAGGTCATCGTCGGTGTCCGGCGCGCCTGCCAGGGGCGTGAGGTCGACGACGACGCGCTGAACCTGCTGGCCCAGCAGGTCGAGGATGCGGTGCGCGCCAAGGGATCTCCCGAGGTCCCCAGTCACGAGGTCGGTCTGGCCATCCTCGGGCCGCTGCGCGATCTCGACGAGGTGGCCTATCTGCGCTTCGCCTCGGTGTACCGATCCTTCACCAGCGCAGCCGATTTCGAGCGCGAGATCACCGAGATGCGCCAGGCGCGCGCGGCCGCCGTCGCTACCGACTGAGCTCGGCGCACCCGGTCAGCGCCGGATCGCCGAGATCGCCTTCTCGATCCGCTTGGCCGACACCGGATACGGCGTGCCCAGCTTCTGCGCGAACACGCTGACCCGGAACTCCTCGATCATCCACCAGACCTCGGTGACATCGCGGGCGTTGCGGCGCCCCTCGGGCAGACTGCGGACGAGCCGGTCGTAGGCCGCGAGCATCCGGTCCACCTCGACCATGCCCTGGCGATCACGTACCGCTGAACCGGGGAGCGACTCGAGCCGCTGCGCCGCCGCGAGCAGATAGCGCGGCAGTTCGCGCAGCCGTGCCCGACCCCATTCCGCGACGAAACCGGGAAACAGCAGGTCGTCGAGTTGCTGACGGACATCGTCGGCGATATCGGCCTCGACGGTGTCGGCCAGTGCCGCGCGAGCCTGGTGGGCGGCAGCCAGCACCGGCGTCACCGAGCGGATGAGACCGGCGACGGCGCTCGACAGCTGCGGGCGCACGGTCGAGACCAGCTTGTCGAACTCCGCCGGGGTGCGGACGGGGCCACCGGCCGCGGCGATGAGTTCGTCGGCGGCGGCGACCCGGCAGTCCTCGACCAGTTTGTCGAGCGAGCCGTCGGGATTCTGGCTCAGGGCCAGCCGATCGGCCGGCGGCAGTCCGCCGGTGACCGCGCGCGTGGAGGTGGGGACGGCGGCCAGCAGCAGGGTTCGCACCCCGGCGCGCATGGCGGCAGCCTGCTCGGCGGGGGAGCTGAGCACGCGCACGGCGACGCCGTCGCCCTCGGGGACCAGTGCCGGATACCCCGTCACCGTCTGCCCGGCGACCTCGCGGCGCACGGTCGGTGCCACCGCGCCGAGCGACTCGGAGGTCCACACGGTGGCGGGTGCGCGTTCGGCACCGGCGGTGGCACGGGCCACCGACGCCGAGACCTGTTCGGCCAGCTGTGTTTTCAGCTGGGCCAGGCTCTTGCTCTTGGCCAGCACCCGGCCGCCCCGCTCGACTGCGGCGAAGGTCATCCGCAGGTGATCGGGCAGCGCGGTGGGGGAGAGGTCGTCGGCGCCGATCGTCACCGAGCCCAGCCGCGAGAGCTCCCTGGACAGGCCGGTGCGCAGTGGTTCGGCGCGCGGAGTCAGGCCGCGCAACGCGGCGGCGGCGAAGTCCGGCGCGGGAACGACGGCGCGGCGCAGCGTCTTCGGCAGCGTCTTGATGAACGCGGCGGCGAGTTCTTCTCGCATTCCCGGCACCAGCCAGTCGAAGCCGACCGCCCGCACGTGCGCGAGCTGTTCGACCGGGATACGCACGGTGACGCCGTCGTCGTCTTGGCCCGGTTCGAACTGGTAGGTCAGCGGGAAGCTGAGTTCGCCCTGGCGCCAGGCATCGGGGAAATCGGTCGGATCCAGCGCGGCGGCACCGGCATTGACCACGGTGTCGGTCGAGAAGTCCAGCAGCGCGGGATTTGCGCGCTCGGCCTTGCGCCACCAGGAGTCGAAGTGGCGCACCGAGACGACGTCGGCGGGCACGCGCCGTTCGTAGAACTCGAACAGCACCTCGTCGTCGACCAGGATGTCGCGACGCCTGGCGCGGTGCTCGAGGTCGGCCACGTCATCGATCAGGGCGCGATTGCGGGCGAAGAAGCCGTGCCGGGTCTGCCATTCACCCTGCACGAGGGCATGGCGGATGAACAGCTCCCGCGACAGTTCCGGGTCGATGCGCCCGTAGTCGACCGGTCGCCCGGTCACCAGTGGCACACCGTAGAGGGTGGCCCGTTCGTAGGCGCGCGCCGCGCCCCGCTTCGATGACCAATGCGGTTCGGAGTAGGTGCGTTTGACCAGCTCACCCGCGAGCCGTTCGGCCCACTCGGGTTCCACCTTCGCCGCGATCCGGCCCCACAGGCGCGAGGTCTCCACCAGTTCGGCCGCCATCACCCACCGCGGCGGCTTCTTCGCCAGCGAGGACCCGGGGAAGATCATGAACTTCGCGTTGCGCGCACCGAGGAACTCGCGCGATTCCGCCTCGCGCACGCCGAGATGGGAGAGCATGCCCGCCAGCAGCGACTGATGGATCTGCGCGCTCGGCCACGGCATCGACGCGTCGTCGTCGGCGATCACGGATTCCGCCTGTCGCTGACCGGCTTTTGCCCGAGCCGAGGTCTGGTCGCCACGCTGGGTCCGCTGCCTCGTGTCGCTTCCGGCTCGACGGGAAGGGCCGCCCGCCTGCCGTGTCGCCGATCGCGCACTGTCGCCTCGAGCGTCGGAATTCGCGGGCTCGCTGTCGATGGTGCCCGATTCCGTCAGTGCGCGTTCGGAATTCGACCGGCCCCGGCGACCTCGACGGCGGTCGGCACCGCTGTCGACCGCCTGGTCGCCCCCTTCGGCCTGCGCCGGTCCACGCCCGCCACCGCCGCCGTTCCAGCCGAGGCCACGGGTGATGGTGCGGAGCTGACCGTGCAGATCCTGCCACTCCCTGATCCGCAGGTAGTGCAGGAACTCGTCACGGCACATGCGCCGGAACTGGTTGGACGACAACGACTTACGCTGCTCGGTCAGGTAGTCCCACAGGCGCAGGTAGGCCAGGAAGTCCGAGCCGTCGACGGTGAAGCGGGCATGCTGGGCGTCGGCGGCCTGCTGATGCTCGACCGGCCGTTCGCGGACGTCCTGGATGGACAGCGCGGCCACGATCACCAGCACCTCGTCCAGGCAGCCGTTGCGCTGCGCCTCGACGAGCATGCGCGCCATCCGTGGGTCCACCGGCAGTTGCGCCATCTCGCGCCCGATCGGCGTCAGCGTGAGCTGTCCACCCGAATCGGCTTCGCCGTCAACAGATTTCGCGCTGCCGTGCGCGAGTGCGCCGAGTTCTTCCAGCAGGGCGATGCCATCGCGGATGGCACGGCGGTCGGGCGCCTCGACGAACGGGAAACTCTCGATGTCGCCCAGGCCCAACGCGGTCATCTGCAGGATGACCGCGGCCAGATTGGTGCGCAGGATCTCCGGTTCGGTGAACGCGGGCCGGGCTTGGAAGTCGTCCTCGGAGTACAGCCGGATACAGATGCCGTCGGCAACGCGGCCGCACCGGCCGGAGCGCTGCCGCGCCGAGGCCTGGGAGACCGGTTCGATCGGCAGCCGCTGCACCTTGGTACGCATCGAATAGCGCGAGATCCGGGCGGTGCCGGGGTCGACGACGTAGCGGATACCGGGCACCGTCAGCGAGGTCTCGGCCACATTGGTGGCCAGCACCACCCGGCGGCCGGTGTGCGGGGCGAACACCTTGTGCTGCTCGGCCGCCGCCAATCGCGCGTACAGCGGCACTATCTCGGTGCGTGGCAGCCGCAGATCGCGCAGCGCGTCGGCGGTGTCGCGGATCTCGCGTTCGCCGGACAGGAACACCAGCACATCGCCGTCACCCTCGGCGAACAGTTCGGTCACCGCGTCGGCGATGGCATCGGTGGGGTCGCGGTCGACGATGCGGGTGTCGTCCTCGTCGTCGGTGGAGCCGGGCAGCTCCAGCGACAGCGGGCGATAGCGCAGCTCCACCGGGTAGGACCGGCCCGAGACCTCGACGATCGGCGCCGGTGTCCCGTCGGCGGCGGCGAAATGGCGGGCGAACAGCTCGGGATCGATGGTCGCCGAGGTGATGATCACCTTGAGATCGGGTCGCCGGGGCAGCAGCTGCTTCAGGTACCCGAGCAGGAAGTCGATGTTGAGGCTGCGCTCGTGCGCCTCGTCGATGATGATCGTGTCGTAGCGGCGCAGCATCCGGTCACGCTGGATCTCGGCCAGCAGGATGCCGTCGGTCATCAGTTTGACCAAGGTGCGATCCGAGGCCTGATCGGTGAACCGGACCGTGTAGCCGATCACGTCACCGAGTTCGGAGCCCAGTTCCTCGGCGATGCGCTCGGCCACGGTGCGCGCGGCCAACCTGCGCGGCTGAGTGTGCCCGATCGTGCCGCGGATGCCACGGCCCAGTTCCAGGCAGATCTTCGGGATCTGGGTGGTCTTGCCGGAACCGGTCTCACCGGCCACGATCACCACCTGATTGGCGGCGATCGCGGCGGCGATGTCGTCGCGGCGCGCCGAGACGGGCAGTTGTTCGGGGTAGGTGATCCGCGGAACCGCCGCGCGGCGATTGTCCGCGCGGGTCGCGGCGGCGGCGATCTCGGCCTCGAGGGCGGGCAGGTCGTCGGGGCGCGCCCGGTCGAGCTTGCGCCGGAGCCGGTGTTCGTCGCGCAGCGAGACCTCCGCCAGGCGGGTGCGCAGCGCGCGGGTTCCGGAGCTAGCTGTCCTGGTCATTGCATCTGCCAGCCTAGCGAAGCCCGCCACCGGTTTTCCCGCCGCGCCGTCGCTGCACCGGGCGGCCGAGACCAACGACACACCGGGACCGGCGCCCGGCGACCCTCCGCCCCGCCGACGGCCGTTCCTGACGCGAGGCCGGACGATCGCGAGTCCGGTTCCCCGGCGGCCGTCGCGACGCGCGGGCCCGGCGGCCGCGAACACGGCGGTAGCGGCGTCCGGACGTGCGAAGATCCGGGCATGAGCGCAGCGACGGCGTGGTGGATCAGGGTTTACCGGCTCGGCTTCGGTGTCCTCGGCGCGGTCGCGCTGCTGTGGATCCCGCTGCGCAACATCGACTCGGCGACGTTCTCGCTCACCAACTACCTGAGCTACTTCACGATCGAGTCGAACATCCTCGGTGTCGCCGTGCTGCTCGTGGGTGGGCTGTTCGCACCACAGAGCCGGGGCTGGCAGCTCGTGCGCGGCGCGGTGACGCTGTACATGCTCATCACGATGGTGGTCTACGCCGTCCTGCTGGCCAACATCGACGTGATGCTCAACGACAAGTGGGTCAACGACGTCATGCACCGCTACCTGCCGCTGGTCCTGGTGCTGGACTGGGCGCTGGTCGCGATGGCGCAGCGGCTGCGGCCGAGCCCGGCGCTGATCGGCCAGTGGTTGATCTTCCCGCTGCTCTACGGCGTCTACAGCCTGATCCGGGGGCCCATCGTCGACTGGTACCCGTACCCGTTCATCGATCCACGCCAGCAGGGCTACCTGTCGATGGGCATCGGCCTGGTCGTGCTCACCCTTGTGTTCGCGGTGCTCGCGGTGGCGATGGCGTCGCTGGGTGATCTGCCCGCGTGGTGGCGCGAACGCCGAGCCGCGGCCTGAGCCTTCCGCGGGGGCCGTCGAGCGCAGACCGCTCGGTTCGGGTAAGTGTGGAGCCATGAATGCGCTCTGGCATGGATTCGCCGATATGGGTGCCGTCGATCGGGACGGCGCGTTCGTCATCGCCCGCGGTGACGGCGCCTACGTCTACGACACCGCGGGGACGCGATACCTCGACGCCACCGCCGGACTGTGGTTCGCCAATGTCGGACACGGTCGCGGTGAGATCGCCGACGCGGTCGCCGCACAGTTGCGCACCATCGCGCACTACTCCAACTTCGGCGACCTGACCGAACCGCCGACCCAGGAACTCGCCGAGAAGCTCTCGGCCATCGCCCCGGTGCCGGGCAGCAAGATCTTCTTCACCTCCGGCGGCTCGGACTCGGTGGAGACCGCGGCCAAACTCGCCCGCCGGTACTGGCACGAACTGGGCCGCCCGGACAAGAAGATCCTGGTCGGACGGCGCCTGGCCTATCACGGCATGCACTACGCGAGTACCTCCCTCGGCGGGCTGACGCCCAACAAGGAGGGCTACGGCGTCCTGGTCGACGACACCCGCACGGTCGAGTGGGACGACGCGAAATCGCTGCTCGCCCTGATCGAGGAGGTCGGCGCCGAACGGATCGCCGCGTTCTTCTGCGAACCGATCATCGGCGCGGGCGGGGTGTACCCGCCGCCGGCGGGCTACCTGGCCGAGGTGCGCCAGATCTGCCGCGATCACGACATCCTCTTCGTCGCCGACGAAGTCGTCACCGGGTTCGGCCGGATCGGCGGTTCCTGGTTCGCCTCCACTCGCTTCGACCTGCGACCCGACCTGATGACCACCGCCAAGGGGCTCACCTCCGGCTACCTGCCGATGGGCGCGGTCTTCATCGCCCCGCACCTGGCCGAGCCGTTCTACGCGGGCGGTGTCTGGTTCCGCCACGGCTATACCTACGGCGGGCACGCGGGCGCGGCCGCCGCGGCGCTGGCCAATCTCGCCATCATCGAACGCGAGGGACTCCTGAAAGAAGCCGCCCGCCTGGAACAGTCCCTGCACGCCACCTTGGCGCCGCTGGCCGACCATCCCCGCGTGGCCGAGGTCCGCAGCGGCCTCGGCGCCGTCGCCGCCATCCAGCTGGCCGACCCCTCCGAAGGTCCCGCGCTGGTGAAATCCCTTCGTCAGCAAGGTGTCTCGGGTCGCGCCGCGGGCGCGGGCGCGATGCAGATCTCCCCGTCCTTCGTCATGACCGACGCCCAGGTCGCCGAACTCGCCGAGGGATTCGCGCGCGCCCTCGGCTGACGCACACCGGGCCCGCCGGCGAAAACTCGCTGGTGGGTTCGGCGGTCGGCCCGATACTCTCGCCCCGGTATTCGATCAGTACGGGGGAGGACCTGGCATGCAGGCTGCCGTGACAGTGACGCCGGACCAGCTACCGGAACTCCTGTTGCACGTGGCCGTGGTGCGGCCGGTGTTCCTGTGGGGCGCACCGGGCATCGGCAAGAGTTCGCTGGTACGGACCTTCGCCGATTCACTCGGCCTGGACTGCGTCACCCTGCTGGGCACCCAGCTCGCCCCCGAGGACCTGATCGGTGTGCCGCAGATCGTCGACGACCGCAGCCGGTTCGCACCGCCGGAACTCATCGCCCGGCCCCAGCCGTACTGCCTGTTCCTCGACGAACTCAACGCCGCCGCACCCGAAGTGCAGAAATCGTTCTACTCGCTGATCCTGGACCGCCCCATCGGCACCTACGAACTGCCCGCCGGTTCGGTGGTGATCGGCGCGGGCAACCGGGCCACCGACAACGCGCTCGCCCGGCCGATGGCCTCGGCCCTGGTCAACCGGATGGTGCACCTGCACCTGCGCGCCGATGTCGACTACTGGCTGACCTGGGCGGCGAACAACGACATTCACCCCTGGGTACTGCGCTACCTGACCCAGCGACCCGATCACCTCTGGTCGGCCCCGCCCAAGACCGAGGCGCCGTTCTCCACCCCGCGCGGCTGGCACATGCTCTCCGACGCCCTGCACTCCTGCGGCGACGACATCGACGACACCACCCTGCACGTGCTCGCCTCCGGCACCCTCACCCTCGGCCATGCCTCCGGCTTCCGCGCGTTCGTGAAGACCATCCGGCACGCCTACGACCTCGACGCGGTCCTGAAGGGCGACGCGTCGTGGCCGCGCGAACCGGCCGACCGTGACCTGCTCTACTTCCTGTCCGAGACGATGCGCGCCCGGCTGATCAAGGAACTGCCCGGCGCCCGCGAGCACGTCTCCCCGAGCGTGCGGCGGTTCGTCCTGCGCGCCAAGACGCTGTTGGTGGAACTGGCCGAGATCTCGGTGGAATGCGCGCAGCTGGTGATCGCCGCGGACGCCGACGGGGTGCCGGTGCTGCCCTCGTGGTTCCTGATCGAGGTGTCGCGGGACATGCCGCGACTGGCCGCGCGGCGCTGAGCATGTCCTCGGCACGCGGGCGTCGCGGCATCCGCGACCCGTGGCAGCAGGCCGTGGACGACGGCTGGCAGCGGGTGCACGGCCATCCGGCCTTCCGGCCACTGACCACCCATCTGTATCGGCTCGACGAACGCACCCCGCGCGAGGTATGGGCGCGGATGATCGGCACCCGGCTCGCGTTTCACCCGAGACGGCGGGCCACGGCCGAGGAATGGGCCTGGGTGTTCGCGCACTGTCTGCTGCACGCGGGCTTCGGCCATCTCGATCCACGCACCACCGACGCCGTCAACATCATCGGCCTCGCGCCCGAGGACCCCGAGTCCGCGCGCGAGGGGCGCGCCCCGCATCCGGCCTACCGCGCCGCCTGCTGCGCCGCCGTCGACACCTACCTGTCCACGATGAAGATCGGCACCAGGCCCACTGACGCGTCGCCGACCCCGGAGCTGACCGACGAGCACGTCGCGGTCGCCCGCTGGCGCGAGGACGGCGCCGTCCCGACCGCGTTCGCCCGCACCGGCCTCGCGGATTTCCTGATCGGCTCCGCCGAGGCCGCCAAACGCAGCGACGCGCCCGCCCGGTTCGCCGCGGGCATCGCTGACGCCGCCCGCGTCGCCCTGGCCACCGCGGGCGGCGAACACACCCCGGAGGGGCTGCGCCGCCACCAGCCCTGGGATGCCGCGCTCGGCTGGTTCGTCTCCTCGTTCCCCTTGCTCGGCGCACTGGCCGCGGGCATGACCGTCGTCGCCGACGCCGAACTCGCCCGCGGCTGGGACATTGTGATCGCCGCGGTGAACGCCGAAGCCGCCGAGATCTACATCAACCCGCACGCCGGGCTCAGCGAGCCGCAGTGGCGGTTCGTGCTCGCCCACGAGATGCTGCACGCCGCCCTGCGCCACGGCGAACGCGCCGACTGGCGCGACCCGTACCTGTTCAACATCGCCTGCGACTACGTGGTCAACGGCTGGCTGGTCGAGATGGCCGTCGGCCAGCTGCCCGAAGGGCTGCTCTACGACCCGCAACTGCGGGGGTTGTCGGCCGAACAGATCTATGACCGCATCGCTGTCGACCTGCGCAGGCTGCGCAAACTCGCCACCCTGCGCGGCCGTGGCCGCGGCGACGTGCTCGGCGAACCGCTGGCCCACCCCGGCAGTCCGGGCCGCTACGTCGATCTCGACGAGTACTACCGCAATGCGCTGGTCACCGGCCTGGCCTATCACACCGGCAGTGGCCGGGGAGACATCCCCGCCGCGCTGGAACAGGCGATCCGCGCCCTCGACCAGCCGCCGCTGCCGTGGGACGCGCGCCTGGCACGCTGGTTCGACCAGCACGTGCCCGCTGTCGAGCCGCGCCGCAGTTACGCACGCGCCTCCCGTAGGCAGGCCTCGACCCCCGATATTCCGCGCCCCGCCTGGGTGCGGCCCGAGGAGAACCATCGGCTGCCGACCTTCGGCGTCGTCCTCGACACCTCCGGCTCGATGGATGTGACCCTGCTCGGCAAGGGACTCGGCGCGATCGCGTCCTATGCGCTGGCCAGGAACGTGCCGCGGGCCCGGGTCGTCTACTGCGACGCCGCCGCCTACGACGCGGGCTATCTGCCGGTGGAACAGATCGCGGCCGGTGTCCGGGTACGCGGGCGCGGCGGGACCGTCCTGCAACCCGGCATCCGGCTACTCGAACGCGCCGAGGACTTTCCGCCCGACGGCCCGATCCTGGTGATCACCGACGGCCAGTGCGATGTCGTGCGCATCCGGGGCGAGCACGCCTTCCTCGTCCCGGCGAACGCGCGCCTGCCTTTCACCCCGCGCGGACCGGTCTTCCGGATGCGGTGAGGTGCCCGCTCATTCGGGGTCGAGCGCCAGGGTGAAGAACCGACTCAGCGGATCGGGGACGTAGGCGCCGAACGGCGGGCATTCGGTGAAGCCGTGGCGGAGGTAGAGGCGCCGTGCCGGGGCGAAGTAGTCCTCCGCGCCGGTCTCGAGGCTCAGCCGCCGGTACCCACGGTCGCGGGCCGCCGTGACGAGGTGGCCGAGCAGGGCGGCGGCCACACCGCGGCCGGTGAAGCCGTCGGCGGTGCGCATGGACTTGATCTCGGCGTGCCCGGCGTCGAGTTCCTTCACCGCGGCGCAACCCGCCAGGTCGGCACCGAGCCAGGCGCTCCACACCGTGACCGCCGGATCGCGCAGGGCGGCGAGGTCGAGGGCGTGCATGCTCTCGGCGGGGGAGGTCGCCGCCATGTCGGCGTGGTGCTGGGTCAGCAAGGCGATGATGCGCGCGCCGGTGAGATCGTCGACATCGACGCGCAGTTGCTCGACCATCGATCCGGGTAGGCAGTCGGTCATCTGTCGATTTTGACGCCCGGTGCGCGCCCGGGTCGCGTCGGCCCGGTGCTCGGCTCCGCTTCGGGCCGGAAAATCGCCCGGTTCGACCGTGCCGGGTGCGAGCATGGTGGGCGGGTGGCGACTCGAAGGCGGTGGGGTGTGGTCGAATTCGTTGAGCACCATGCGTTCGTGCGCTGGTCGGTGGTCGCCGCGTTCATCCTGGCCGCGCTGATCGTGGTGGTCCGGCTGGCCCGGCCGAGCCCACCGCCACACCGCGCCGACGCCGGGGCCGACAGCGCGCATCTGCTCATGTGCCTGGTGATGCTGGCGATGCTGGTGTTCCCCGCCGCCACCGATCCACACGCCGCGCGGGGCGTGCTCACCGCCCTCGTCGTGGCCTTCGCGATCCTGCTGGCCGAACGCGCGGCGCAGTGGCGTCGCGGCGCGGTCGACCCGGGCGCGGTGTTCGCCATCGGCTATCACACCGTGGCCGTGGCCGCGATGCTGTACGCGATGGCCGGACACGGCGCCGAGCACGCCGGACCGGCGCCGGTCCCCACGCTGGTACTCGCGCTGCTGTTCGGGGCGGACGCGCTGCTCGTACTCGGTACCGTCGGTCACGGACCGCGCTGGCACCGGTTCGTGCACCCGGTCGGCGCGCACCCACTGACCTCGGCGCTGGTACCCCATGTGGTGATGGATATCGGCACGGCGTTCATGCTGATCGCCGCGATCGGCCGGTGAATACCGATCCACAACCGTCCGCGCTGCGAATTGCCCTTGTGCGGACAGGAATTCGACGATGAACGGGCAGCGTGGTCCCGAGCCGGTGCCGGGGGTCCGCGGCCTCGGCGCGCCCACCCCCGAGATCTCCGCGGGCGCCGACGATCACGACGCGCTCCGTGCGCTCTACCAGGCCACCGGAGCTGCCGCGTTCGGGCTGGCCCTGCGGGTGCTGCATCGTCGCGGAGCGGCCGAAGACGTTGTCCGCGAGGGATATCGCCGCCTGCGCGCCGCGCCCTGGATCGTCGGCGACGACACCGCCCAGGCCGAATCCGATTCCGACGCCGTCGATTCCCCCGACACCGAACCCGGACCCGCCGAGCGCGAACGGGTCCCGGCCCCCGACCTCGGGACACCGTGGGGCCGTTCGGCCTACGTCGCCGCCGAACCACGGTCGGACACCGATGTCGGACCCGCGACCGAGGAGACCACGCCTGCCGTCGACATCGCCTTCGGCACCGGCGTCACCTACACCGAGACTCCCACGCCGCCCGCTGACACCGGCGCCCCGTTCGACCCCGAACAGACCTGGCTGCTCGCCCAGGTCCATCGCCTCGCCGTCCAGCGCCTGCGGCTGGACCGCCACGACGGTGACGATGTGCCGTGGCTCGCGGCCTCGGCGCGCCTCGGCTTCGACGACCCGCTCGACAGCCACTGTGAGGTGTTCGTCCTCGCCTACTACGGCGGACGCACCTACCGGACGATCGGGCGCGAACTGGGGCTGCGTGTGCCACTGGTCAACCGGCTGCTCGCCGAGGGTGTCGAACAGCTCGCCGAGCAGCGGATGGACCGATTCGGCACCCGCGGTCCGTGGAGTCCGCCGGGGTCGATGCTCGCGCTGGCCGACGCCTACGCCCTCGACGCGGTCGCCGAACTCGAGCACCACCACATCGAGAACAAGCTCGCCACGCTCACCCCGCCGAGCCTGGCTCGCTTCGCCGACCGCGTGCGCACTGTCCACGAGGTTCTTGCCCGGTTGGCCGCCGACGACCAGCACACGCCACCGCGACAGCTGGAATCACGAATTCTGGCCGACCTCGGGACCGCCGATACATCGCCGCGGCGCGGTCACTGGACGACCAGGCCACCGTGGCTGCGCCGCTTCGGCAGCGAACGCTAGAGCACCACCACGTGGTCCTCGGCGACCCGGCCGCCCAGGCGGACCCAGCCGTCGGAATCCCACTCGGTGTAGAGCTGCGAGCCCCCGCCCTGGGTGATCACCAGGCCGCGGCGCAGCTTCGCGGTGAGCGCGACCGCCGCCGCGCCGGTGGCCTCGTCCTCGGCGATGCCCATCGAGGGGGCGAACATGCGTGAGCGCAGCGCACCGCGCGGTTCGTTGGTCCAGGCCCAGAAGTAGTGCTGGCCCTCGGTGAAGTCCTCGGCTCGTAACGCCGTCAGCTCGTCGGGTGAATCCAGTTGCTGGAAGTCGAAATCCGGCGCCCACTCGGCCTTGGCGGTGATCCAGGTGAGGCCGTCGGTCTGCGTGACGGTCACCGGCCCGGCCGAGACCCGCAGGGTGTGCACCGGCTGGTGCTGCGCGGCCAGCCACCAGGCCGTGCCGACGGTGGGATGCCCGGCGAAGGGCAGTTCGATGGTGGGGGTGTAGATGCGCACGTCGGCCGTGCCGTCGACGGGCTGCGAGACCACGCTGGTCTCGCTGAAACCCAGCCGCGCGGCCAGCTCCTGCTTGTCCAAGGCGACGACGTCGCCCGCCCGCGCGATGCCGAGGGCATTGCCCTGCCCGCCGGCCGGATCGGTGAACACTCGCACGACCTCGACCTGGATGTCCGGGGCATCGGGCACATCATGTGCGTTCATGATCGCGAGCCTACCGGCCCGCTCCGACACCCCGGCCGAACCGACAGCGCGCGCACGTGTCCGCCCCGGCGAACGCGTCAGGCCCCGATCCGGAAACCGGATCGGGGCCTGACGCGGGATCGAGAGATCAGACGGCGGCCGCGGCCAGCGCCTCGGTCGAGGCCACCGCCTGGCCGACACCGGCGACGATGGCCGCCGCGCGCAGCGACTCGAAGATCACCTCACGCGAGACGCCGGCCTCGCGCAGCGTCTTCTCGTGCGCCTCCAGGCAGTGGGCGCAGCCGTTGATCGAGGACACCGCGAACGACCACAGCTCGAAATCGGCCTTGTCGACGCCCGGGTTGCCGATGATGTTCATCCGCAGACCCGCGCGCAGATCGTCGTAGCGGCCGTCCAGGAACGCCTTGCCGCGGTAGAACACGTTGTTCATGCCCATGATCGAGGCGGCGCCCAGCGCGGCGTCGTAAGCCTCCGCCGACAGCGTGTCGGCGGCTTCCTCGGCGATCTCGCGCAGCGTGGTGGCCGAGCGGGTGGCGGCGGCCGAGGCCAGCAGGGTGCCCCACAGCTGCTGCTCGCTGAGCACGGTGGTGCGCGCGATCGAGGACAGGTTGAGCTTGAGGTCCTTGGCGTACTCGGGAAGGGAGTTCTTCAGGTTCTCGATGCTCATGACAGTGGGGCTCCTCTGGGGTGTATCGGTGGGGAAGGTGGATCAGACGCTGGCCGAGAGCAGTTCGCCCGCGTCGATGGTCGGATCGCCCTTCTTCCAGTTGCAGGCGCACAGCTCGTCGGACTGCAGGGCGTCGAGCACACGCAGCACCTCGTCGACGTTGCGGCCGACCGAACCGGCAGTCACCGAGACGAACTGGATCTCGTTGTTCGGGTCGACGATGAAGGTCGCACGATCGGCGACGCCGTCGGCGTTGAGCACACCGGCGGCGGTGGCCAGCTCACGCTTGAGGTCGGACAGGATCGGGAAGGGGAGGGTCTTGAGATCCTCGTGCTGGGCGCGCCACTGGAAGTGCACGAACTCGTTGTCGACCGAGGCGCCGAGGACCTGCGCGTCACGGTCGGCGAACTCCTCGTTCAACTTGCCGAACGCGGCGATCTCGGTGGGGCAGACGAAGGTGAAATCCTTGGGCCAGAAGAACACGATGCGCCACTTGCCCGCGTGATCGTCGCTGGTGATCTGGGTGAAGTAGTCGTCGGGCTGCTGCGCGTCGACCTTCGACAGGTCACCTCCGATGACGGCCTTGAGGTTGTATGCCGGGAACTGGTCGCCGATGGTCAGCAGAGCCATGCTCATCTCCTCATTCAGTGGTGTGATCGCGCTCGTCGTATGAGCCCGTGGGGGATCTTGCCGAAAGCCTACTGAAAGGTAAAGCCGATTGCTCGTCGTACACTGATAGGCGTGACTGATCAGACTTATCAGCCAACCCTGTCGCAGCTGCGTGCGTTCGTCGCCGTCGCCGAATACCGGCATTTCGGTACCGCCGCAGCACGTTTGACTGTGAGCCAACCCACGCTATCGCAGGCCCTGGCATCACTGGAAAACGGACTGGGGATCCAGTTGATCGAGCGCAGTACCCGCCGCGTGCTGGTCACCGCGGCGGGGATGCGGCTGCTGCCGCAGGCGATGGCGACGCTCGAGGCGGCCGACCGTTTCGTGGCCTCGGCCACCGGCGACAGCCTCGGTGGCGTGCTGCGCCTCGGCATCATTCCCACCGTCGCGCCGTACGTGCTGCCCGAACTGCTGCCCGAACTGCGCCGCAAGGTGCCCGGCCTGGTGCCCCAGGTGGTCGAGGACCAGACCGCACGGCTGCTCGACGGCCTGCGCACCGGCGTGCTCGACGTCGCGCTGCTTGCCCTGCCCACCGAGGCGCCGGGGCTGGTCGAGATCCCCCTCTACAGCGAGGAGTTCGTCCTGGTCACCCCGCGCGGGCACGAGCTGGCGGGTCGCACCGACCTGGCTGCCCCGGCGCTGGCCGATCTGCCGTTGCTGCTGCTCGACGAGGGACACTGCCTGCGCGACCAGACCCTGGATCTGTGCCGGACCGCCGACGTGCACCCCGGCGCGGTCGGTGACACGCGCGCCGCGTCACTGACGACCGTCGTGCAGTGCGTGGCGGGCGGGCTCGGCGTGACATTGATTCCGGAGATGGCCGTGCCTGCGGAGACCGCCCGAGGCACCCTCGACACCGCGCGCTTCGCCGCGCCCGCGCCCGGGCGCACCATCGGCCTCGCCTACCGCGCGTCCTCGGCCCGCGCCGACGACTACGAGTACCTCGCCGCGGTGATCCGCTCGAAGCGACCGCACTGATTTCATCTGTTCGAACGACGCCGCGGCCCGGGATCGGTGCTGTTCTGGATGAGGTGCCGATCCCCGGCCCCGACAGTTCAGACAGTTCGAAGGAATGGCCATGATCAACAACAAGATTCGCTCCACCCTCGCGGTGTTCGCTTGTGCGCCGTTGATCGCTCTCGGCGCCGGCGCAGCCGGCGCGGCACCCGTGGCGGACCCCGTCCCGGTGCCCGTGCAGCCCGCGGTGCTCTCACCGTTCATCACGATTCCGGGCGCGCTGCTCACCTGCGTCCCGATCCTGGTGACGCTGCCCATCCTGTACCCGGTGTGCGTGGTCTGACCCCGCGCATGTCCGTACACAGGAGTAGCCGAGGCACTCCCGCGCTCCGGTGCGAGAGTGCCCCGATC
Organism: Nocardia mangyaensis; assembly: GCF_001886715.1. NCBI lineage: Bacteria > Bacillati > Actinomycetota > Actinomycetes > Mycobacteriales > Nocardiaceae > Nocardia > Nocardia mangyaensis. The sequence continues at coordinate 4,601,215 of NZ_CP018082.1, read as the reverse complement.
GCGCGGGCGCGCCGGTGGTGGATTCTCGCCGCCGCGCTCGTCCTTGCCTGGGCGGGTGTCGGGGTCGCCCAGGCAGCGCCGCCGGTGGCACTCGGCGGCGGATCGGGCATCGTCCTGGGGGACGGCTCGGTGTGCACACTGACCACGATCGGCACCGATGGTGCCGGTCGGACGGTCGGATTCACCGCGGGGCACTGTGCGAGTCCCGGCGCGGGAGTGGCCGCCGAGGCCGATCCCGACGCGGGCACGCTCGGCACCGTCGACTTCGTGAGCAACGATCTCGACTACGCGGTCATCGTCTTCGATCCGGGTCTGGTCACTCCGGTCAGCCACGTCGGGTCGACATCCATCTCCGGGATCGGCGTTCCGGCGCAGTTCCCGGTCATCGCCTGCAAGGAGGGCAGAACCACCGGCCAGACCTGCGGATTGGTCTACGGCGACGTGTTCGACACCGCCACCTGGACCCTCACCCAGATCTGCGTGATCGTCGGTGACTCCGGCGCGCCGGTGGTCGTCGGATCGACCCTGGTGGCCATCGTCAACGGCTATATCGGCGTGCCGTGCCTGGGACCACAGGTGGGTGCCAACTTCACCACGATCCTCGACGACGTCGGCGCACGCGGCGGGACAGGAGCCGGCTTCATCCCGGTGTGATCGGCACCGGACTTCACGGCGCGGCGACCGCGCTGGTCAGCAGCAGCCGTACCAACTCGGCTTGGCGGTGCGTGTGCGTCTTGGCGAAGATGTGCTGCAGGTGCGTGCGTGCGGTGTACACCGAGACAGAGAGTTGATCGGCGACCGCCGGGAGACCGTCGCCGCGCAGGACGGCCATGGCGACCGTCGTCTCGGCCTCGGTCAACCCGTACACCTCGTGCAGCACAGCCGGATCCGGGTCCGGGTCGTGTTCTGGATCGATGACCAGCGCCAGCGCCGATCGCTGCCAGGGCCCGGTGCCGGCGTCGCCGTCGAGTGAGGTGATCCGCACGATCAGTGGCCGGCCGCCGGACGCGCGCGGCACGGCCACATTGCCGCTGACGCGCTCGGAGCTGGCCGCGCTCTCGATGAGGCGGCGCAACCGATGGTGTGTCGTCGTAGGGGCGGCGTGCAGGTACCCGAAAGCATCGACCGCCAGCCCGTCGGCCCGTGAGGTGATGTCCGTGGCCATGGAGTTGGCGAACACGAGGGCGGCGTCGGCGGTGATGATCATGATGCCGTAGGGCGTCTGTTCCAGTGTCGCCAGCGCCATGGCCCGCTCCTGGGACAACTCGATCAACTCCGAGCGGGAACACAGGGCACGGTGCAGGTGCGGCACGAGCACGCGCAACAGCGCCAGGCCCACCGAATGTCCGGCGATCGCGGCGTGGTCGGCCATGGTCAGACAGAGGAACGAGCACGGCACATCGTCGCTGAGCCGGACCAGGAAGCTGTTGGCCAGGCCGTTGGCACTCGCCCGGTCGGCGGGCGCGCCGCACTGCTCCCGCGCGGCGAACAGATCGTCGCTGGTCGCGGCCAGCCCGGTGGGCAGGTGGTGGACGAGCTCGGCGACCCGGCTCAAGTGGACCGTGATCGGCGTGGGGGCATCGTGACCGGCGGTCTTGACCGCGAACCGGTCGGTGGCGGGTTCGGCGATGACGAGAATGCCGTGCACCGCACCGAAAGCCTCGGTGATCTCGTGGATCACCCCATCCCATCGGTCCGCGTCGGTGCCGGCGCTGTAGATCGCGGCGATCATGTTCGAAAATCGTTGTAGCGCAATCGACATGGTGGCCCTTCCTCGGTGACGAAATGCTCACGCGATGTCGTCGTGCGGCGAACGCCACCCGAGTTGTTCCAACCCATCGAGCTTAGTTGATCTACACCCCTGCCGGAAAGGTCGGCGGCCTCCCTGGCGGCACCGCAGTGCCTGCTCGCCTGCTATTTTGAACGTCGTTCAAGTCTGCTGTGAAGGATGTCTGCCGTGCCCGAAGTCGAGAAGTCCCCGAAGGCCAAGTCCCCGGCGACCGGGTTCACCGCCAGGGACATGGCCCAGATCGCGGTGTTCGCGGCCTTGATCGCGGCCATGGGGCTGCCGGGGGCGATCACGGTCGGGTTCAGCGGCGTGCCGATCACCCTGCAGACGCTCGGCGTGATCCTCACCGGCGCGGTCCTCGGCGCGCGCAAGGGTACCGCCGCGGTAGCGGTGTTCATCGCGCTGACCCTGATCGGACTGCCGCTGCTCTCGGGTGGGCGCACCGGTCTGACCGCGCTGGCCTCGCCGACGGCCGGTTATCTGATCGGCTGGATTCCCGCGACGCTGGTGATCGGCTGGCTGACCGCCAGGATCCTGCCGAAGTACCCGATCGTGCTCGGCCTGTTGATCAACGCTCTCGGTGGTGTGGTGATCATCTACCTGTTCGGCACCGTCGGCCTGCTCGTGCGCGCCGATCTCGGCCTGTGGGCGGCCATCTCGACCAACTTCGCGTTCGTGCCCGGCGATCTGGCCAAGGTCGTGATCGCCACGGTCGTGGCCAAAGGCGTGCACCGCGCCTATCCCGGGTTGATCCGTGGCTGATCGCGCCGCGTGCCATCGCGGGCGGGCATCGTGAGCGAGATCGTCGTCGAAGGGGTGGGCCACCACTTCGGCGAGCGGACCGTGCTGCGCGCGATCGACCTGCGGATCACCGAGCGGCGGGTCGGGTTCATCGGCGCCAACGGCTCGGGCAAGTCGACCCTGGCGCGGATGCTGAACGGGCTGCTGAAGCCCTCGACCGGCACGGTGACCGTCGACGGGATCGACGCCGCCCGCAAGGGCGCGCAGGTGCGGCGCAAGGTCGGCTTCGTGTTCACCGACCCCGACACCCAGATCGTGATGCCGACCGTGGCCGAGGACCTCGCGTTCTCGCTGCGCCGCAGCGGGCTCGGCAAACCGGAGATCGCGGCCCGCGTCCAGCGGATGCTCGACCGCTTCGGCCTCGCCGCGCACGCCGACCATCCCGCGCACCTGCTCTCGGGCGGGCAGAAGCAGCTGCTCGCCATCGGCTCGGCGCTGATCCGCGAACCCGAGGTGATCGTCGCCGACGAGCCGACCACGCTGCTCGATCTGCGCAATGCGCGCCGGGTGTCGGAGGCGCTGAACTCCCTCGATCAGCAGGTCATCGTGGTGACCCACCAGCTCGGCCTGCTCGACGGCTTCGACCGGGTGGTGGTACTCGACGAGGGCCGCGTGGTGTTCGACGGGGCGCCGGCCGACGCGGTCGGCGCCTATCGTCGCCTGATCGAATGATCGGGCTGTACTGCCCCGGCGACTCGCTGCTGCACCGGCTGCCCGCGGGCGTGAAACTGGCACTGCTGCTGGCCTCGATCGTCGCGATGACCGTGTTCGTGCGCAGTCCGCTCGGCATCGCCGTCGTCGCGGTGGCGGTGGCCGGGCTGTTCGCGCTGGCGCGCATCTCCTGGCGGGTGGCGGTGGCCCAGCTGCGCCCCGTGCTGTGGATGACGGTGATCATCGCGGTCTTCCAGCTGCTCACCACATCGGTCGAGCGCGCGGTGGTGGTGTGCGGGGCCCTGGTGATCTCGGTGGCACTCGCGGCGCTGGTGACCGTGACGACTCGGGTCACCGCGATGCTCGACGCGCTCACCCGCGCGTTGCGCCCCCTACGCGGTATCGGCGTCGACCCGGAGCGGGTGGGCGTGCTGCTGGCGCTGGCCATTCGGTGTGTGCCGCTGCTGGCGGGCATCGTGCACGATGTCGCCCAGGCGCGGCGGGCGCGCGGGGTCTCCTGGTCGGCGACCGCCCTGGTCACGCCGGTGCTGGTGCGCGCGTTGCGGACCGCCGACGCGATGGGGGAGGCGTTGGCCGCGCGCGGCGTCGACGACGACTGAATGTGCGGCACTTGCCATTAGTAGACGACCGGTCGTATAGTTCCTCGCATGGCACGACCACGGCGTAGCGACGACACGCGAGCCCTCCTCATCGAGGAGGGTGCGGTCGGCCTGCTCGCCAACGGCTATCACGGCACCGGCATCAAGCAGGTGCTCGACAAGGTCGGCGTGCCGAAGGGGTCGTTCTACAACTACTTCGACAGCAAGGAGAGCTTCGCGCAGGCGGTGATCGAGCATCACTCGCTGTGTGTGCAGCGAAATCTGGCCGCGGCCTTCGCCTCGGCGCCCGACCCGCTCAGCGGCGTGCGCGCGTTCTTCGCCGTGCTGACCGAGGATTTCGTCGCGGCCGATTTCACCGGCGGCTGCCTGATCGCCAACCTCGGCGGTGAACTGGAAGGCAGCGAGATCCTGCGCTCCGCGCTGTCGGCGGCGTGGGCGGCCTGGCGAGACGGAGTGGCGGACGCGCTGCGCGCCGCGCAGGAACAGGGCACGGTGCGCACCGATATCGATGCCGTCGACCTGGCCGACCTGCTGTTGGAATCGTGGGAGGGCGCGGTCATCCGGATGAAGATCGACCGGACGGTGGACCCGCTCGACAAGTGCCTGCATCGACTCCTGGACGACTACTTCCGTCCCTGACCATCACGTGTTCGTTGCCGGTCGTTTCCGTACCTCGAGTCCAAGACGACCGGTCGTATTCAATCGAGAGGAAGACTGCAACATGTCGACACCGAAGACGGTCATCGTGACCGGTGGCTCCAGCGGCATCGGTCGCGATGTCGCCCGCGCGTTCCTCGCCCGCGGCGACTCCGTCGTGCTCGGCGGGCGCGACGCCGACAGGCTCGCCGACGTCGCGGCCGAGCTCGACGCGCCCACCCGGCTGGCGACAGTTGTGGGCGACATCGGTTCGCCCGCAACGGGTTCGGCATACGTGCGCACCGCGCTGGATCGCTTCGGCCGGGTCGACGTGCTGATCAACAGCGCGGGCGTGTTCGGCTCGACCCCGTTCGTCGACGTCACCGAAGCCGACCTCGACCGCTACCTCGGCGGCAACCTCAAGGGCACCTACTTCACCACGCAGGCCGTGGTGCGCCACCTGCTCGACCAGGGCGCGGGCGGCAGCATCGTCAATATCGGTACCGTCTTGATCGACCACGCCCTGACCGGCCTGCCCGCCTCGGCGGCGCTGATCAGCAAGGGCGGCGTGCACGCGCTCACCGTCAGCCTGGCCGCCGAACTGGCGCCGGCGCGAATCCGGGTGAACGCCGTGGCGCCCGGCGTCATCCGCACTCCGCTGTTCGGCGACGGTGACGTGGGCTCGGCCGCCGACCTCGCCCTGCTGGCGCGCATCGGCGAGGTCGCCGACACCACGGCCGCGGTGCTGTACCTGGCCGACGCCGAATTCGTCACCGGCCACATTCTCCCCGTCGACGGCGGGTTCATCGCAGGTAGAGCGGCCTAGAAAGGAAATCATCATGCCGTTTGTCAACATCAAGGTCACCGACGAAGGGGTCACCCCGGAGCAGAAGAGCCGGCTCATCAAGGGCGTCACGGATCTGCTCCACGACGTTCTCGGCAAGGATCCCGACAGCACCTTCGTCGTGATCGATGAAGTGCCGCTGACGGATTGGGGTGTGGGCGGAGTGAACGTCGCCGAGTATCGCGCCCGCCGCGCCGCGCTCGGCTGAGTCCGGCCACCGCGAGCCGGGTGTGGGGTCACACCCGCACCCGGCTCGTCGTCGATTCAGGCGAGAGTGTCGAACGGGACCGAGGCGTCGAGGGCGAACCACCCCATCGAGATCAGGCGCCCCCTGGTCGCGAAGTAGCTCGGCCCCAGCCACAGGCCCGGCTCGATCTCGCGCAACTCGTCATAGATCCGCCGGGCCGGACTGCCCGAGCCCACCCGGGGATCGCGGTAGTCGAGCAGTACGGCGGACTGCCCGTCGACCACGGAAGCGCCCACCGTGGCAACGAAGTTCAGCGCACGGACGCCACCAAGGGCACGGAAGACGTTGTGGCCGAGCGCCGTCTGCGCATCCACGTGACGAAACGACTTGCCCACCCAGAAGTACCCGGGCCGCGCCATCAACGCGCCGAGTACCCGCTCCCCGGACCCAGGGAACGAGCGCATGGCCAGATCGCCGTCCAGCCGCGCGAAGTCGGCGGCCGTCACCGCGGGCGCCGCGGCGAACCGCGGGCCGAACGCGGCCGGTCCGGCGGCCGAGAGCGCGTCCAGCCGGGGGCGGTGAGCGGACGGCGTGCGCACGGGCATCAGGCCGTTCGCGGACAACGATGTCTGCGTCACTGGCGACTCGATTCTGTTCGTCCCGAAGTGTTCGGTACAGACAGTGTCGCTCGACACGCGGCGGCGGACCGGTGGAATCGGCAACCGAGCGGTCGATTGTTCAACAACGACGAACGGCGGTGACCCCGGAATGTCGGGGTCACCGCCGTGGGCGTCGCGTCAGCGGCGCAGCGCGTACGGTTCGATCGCGCCGCGCTCGAGTGCGCGGGCGTCGATGGTCTCGGCGCGGTAGGGGAGCAGGGCCAGGCGGTCGGTCATGCCGCGCACCGGGTCGTCGATCTTCTCGTTCAGGCCGAACAGGAAGGTCCACTCGTGCTCGTCGCTGCCGTAGGGCACCACCGTGGTGAACTGGGCGTTGAACCGGCCCCACGAGCGCTTCAGTGTCTCGTTGCGCCACAGGGTCGCGCACCCGGCCTGGGCCGAGAGCACGCCGCCGGGGGCGAGCAGCGCCCGGCATCGGGACAGGAACTCCGACTCGTAGAGACGGTTGTGCTGGGCGTCCTCCACGCGCTCGTCGGGCAGATCGATGACTATCACGTCATAGCGGGTACCTGCCTGCTGCGCCTTGGCCAGGAAGTCCCAGCCGTCGGCGTAGTGCACGCGGATCGGGCCCTCGCCCGCGACCGCGGCGGCCAACTCCTCGGGGGTGTACCCGTAGGGCAGGTGCCGCGCGCACAGTTCGACCTCGCGCTGGTCGATGTCGACATGGTCGACCAGGGTGGCGCCCGCGGCCACCGACATCTGCGAGGCCACACCCTCGCCGGAGCCGATGATCAGCACCCGGTCCAGTTTCTCGGCCAGCACGAACGCCGGGACCATCATGGCCTCGTGGTAGGTGAGCTGGGAGAACTCGGTGGACTGGCGGTCGTCGTCGGAGAACAGGGAGATGCCCTGATCGGTCCGCGCGATCACCATGTGCTGGAACGGGGTGTTCGTGTCGACGATCACCTCGTGCAGATCCCAGATCCGGGTCAGGCCCTCGCCCACCGGTTCGTAGATCTTCTCCGCGCCGTGGCCGCGCTGGACGACCTTGGTTCGAACTTCCTTGGGAGACAACTTGTCTCGCAGCAAGTCCACGGCTTTCGTCGCGCCGGCACCGATGGTGCCGCAGGTGAAGACGTCGACGAAGATGTCGCCGGACTCCGGATAGGTGTGAATCGAGGCGTGGGACTCCGACAACAGCGCGAGGACGGTCACCCCCTGCGGTTCGAACTTCTTGTGAACGACATCGCAGATGGTGACGCCCGCGGCAACCAGAGACTCACGCAACGCCGATTCGAGTCGTTCGAGATCGTCACACAGGTCTGTGTCGACACCACCGAACTCGGCCAGCACGTGCCAACCGGTGAATTCCGCCGTCATGGCAAACTCACTCTCGCTCAGCGCCCGAGACATGAACGGTCAAGGGCGGAAAACCATTGAAGGACACCGACGAATAACTCGCGGTATAGGCGCCGGTGTGCAGGATCTGGATCCGGTCACCGGCTCGCAACGTGGTCGGCAGAAGGACTCGCGTGCGTTGATACAGTACATCGTCTCCGTCGCAGGTCGGACCCGCGACCACCGCTTCGCCGACCGGATCGCCGTCGCGATCGGTGACGAATCGATAGGCGATGTACTCGTTCTCCGTCTCGGCCATACCGTTGTATCGGCCGATGTCGAGATACACCCAGCGCCGGCCGTCCGGCGCGAATCGAACGCCGACGACCTCGGCGTGGATGGTGCCCGCGTTACCCACCAGCGCACGGCCGGGTTCGACGACCAGCGCGGTGTTCTCGGGCAGGAATCGCGCGGCGGCGTCGGTCATCGCGGCGGCGATCTCACCGAGCGAGGGAGCGTCCTCGGCGTAGGAGATCGGCAGTCCGCCACCGACATTGACCGCGGGCACGCGAATGCCCTTGTCCGCCAACGTCGAGACGATCTGGCCCGCCTGCTCGATACCGATCCGCCAGGCGGTCGGATCGAGCTGCTGGGAGCCGACGTGGAAGTACGGGCCCGCCACCGTCAGGCCCAGATCGCGGGCGCGCACGAGCAGCCGCGTCGCCTCGCGCGGCGCACAGCCGAACTTGGTGCCGAACGGGGTGCGTGACTCCGGCGCCGCCGACAGGAACCGGCACTCGACCTCGGTGCCGGGCGCGTGCTCGGCGATGCGCGCCAGATCGTCCTCGGTGTCGAAGGCGTAGCGGCGCACACCGAGGGCGAAGGCGCGCGCGATGTGGGCGCTCTTCTTGATCGGGTTGCCATAGCAGAGCGCGCCCGCGTCGATGCCGAGGCGCAGGCACTGGTCGATCTCACCGATGCTGGCGACGTCGAACTCCGCGCCCTCGGTGTCGAGCAGGGTGAGCAGTTCGTCGACCGGCGCCGCCTTCACCGCGTACCTGATCCGGGTGTCGCGAGACCGGGGTGCCGACACGGCGTCGGCGAGAGCTCGGTAGTTGGCACGTACCTGTTCGGGGTCGAGGACAAGGTACGGGGATTCGGGCATCGGTGAACTTTCGGTCGGCAGCCGGGAGAGACTATCAGCGGCCCCTACCCAACAACGAATCCGTCAAACATTCGTCATCTTCGGTCATGTTGATCGGCTATGTTTCAGCCCGCTGACACCGTGACCTCGTCGAATACCACCTCGCCCGCGGCATCGGACTCCTCCAGATCCACGATCGCGGTCAGCGCCCAGCCGTGATCGCCCGCCGGGTCGTCGAGCACCTGGCGTACGTGCCAGAAGCCGGGGCGCTTGTCCACCTGGAACAGCTGCGGGCCGCGCGCGTCGGGGCCGGTGCCGATCGCGGCGTACTCGTCGAAATAGGGCGCGAAGTCCTCGGCCCAGTCCGGCCCCGGGCTCAGTTCGTCGAGGTCGTACCAGCGCCGCCGGGAAGCCAGCTCGACGCGCCGGAACATGGCATTGCGCACCATCACCCGGAAGGCGCGTTCGTTGGCCGAGATCGGGCGCACCGATTCCGCGCCGAAGGCGATCTGCTCGGTATCGGTTTCCGCGCCCGGATTGGTGAGCTGTTCCCATTCGTCGAGCAGGCTCGAATCGACCTGGCGGATCAGCTCGCCGAGCCATTCGGTGATGTCGCCGAGTTCCTCGGTGCGCGCGGCGTCGGGCACGGTGCGTCGCAGTGCGCGGTAGGCGTCGGCGAGGTAGCGCAGCACCACGCCTTCCGAGCGAGCCAGTTCGTAGAACGAGATGAGCTCAGCGAAGGTCATCGCGCGTTCGATCATGTCGCGCACCACCGACTTCGGCGAGGGCGCGAACTCCGAGACCCAGGGATGCCCGGCCCGGTAGGTCTCGAACGCGGGTTCGATCAGCTCGGCCAACGGCTTGGGCCAGGTGACCTCTTCCAGGAGCTCCATGCGCTCCTCGTATTCGATCCCGTCGGCCTTCATCTCGGCGACCGCGGCGCCTCGGGCCTTGTGCTGCTGGGCCATCAGCAACTGGCGCGGGTCCTCGAGCGTGGCTTCGATCAGCGAGACGACATCGAGTGTGTAGGTGGGATTCTCGCGATCGAGCAGCTCGAACGCGGCCAGCGCGAAGGGCGAGAGTGGCTGATCGAGGGCGAAATCGCGTTGCAGGTCGACGGTGAGCCGGGCCCTGCGGCCAGTGGCATCGGGCTCGGAGAGCTGTTGCACCACACCGGCATCGCGCAACGCGCGGTAGAGCCGGATGGCGCGCAGGATGTGCCTGCGCTGGGCCGGGCGCGGCTCGTGGTTGTCCTCGAGCAGATGGCGCATCGCGACAAAACAGTTGCCGGGGCGGGCGATCACGTTGAGCAACAGCGAATTGGTGACCGCGAAGCGCGAGACCATCGGCTCGGGCTGTGCGACGACCAGCCGGTCGAAGGTCTCCTCGCTCCAGGACACGAAACCCTCGGGTGGCTTGCGGCGCTGGATCTTTCGCTGCTTCTTCGGATCGTCGCCCGCCTTGGCGATCAGCCGCGCGTTCTCCACCTCGTGCTCGGGTGCCTGCACCACGACGGTGCCCATGGTGTCGAACCCCGCGCGACCGGCACGCCCGGCGATCTGATGGAACTCGCGCGCCTTGAGCCTGCGGGTGCGCACGCCGTCGAACTTGGTCAGGCCGGTCAGCAAGACCGTGCGGATCGGCACATTGATGCCGACGCCGAGGGTATCGGTGCCGCACACCACCTTCAGCAGGCCGTCCTGGGCCAGCTTCTCCACCAGTCTGCGGTATTTGGGCAGCATGCCCGCGTGGTGTACGCCGATGCCGTGCCGGATCAGCCGCGACAGCGTCTTGCCGAAGCCGGTAGCGAACCGGAACTCACCGATGGCGGCGGCGATCGCATCCTTCTCCGCCCGGGAAGCCAGATTCACGCTGGTCAGCGCCTGGGCGCGTTCCAGGGCAGCGGCCTGGGTGAAGTGCACGACATAGACCGGCGCCTGATGGGTGGTCACCAGTTCTTCGAGGGTCTCGGTGATGGGGGTGCGCACGTAGGAGAACGTCAGCGGGACAGGGCGTTCGGTGCCCGCCACGACCGCGGTCGAGCGACCGGTTCGGCGCTCGAGATCGGTGGCGAAGAAGTCCACCTCGCCCAACGTCGCCGACATCACCAGGAATTGCGCGCGCGGCAACTCGATGATCGGCACCTGCCACGCCCAGCCACGGTCGGGGTCGGCGTAGAAATGGAACTCATCCATCACCACCTGCCCGACCTCGGCGGCCGCGCCCTCGCGCAGCGCCAGATTCGCCAGGATCTCCGCGGTGGCGCAGATGATCGGGGCATCGGCGTTGACCGCGGCGTCTCCGGTGACCATCCCGACGTTCTCGGCGCCGAACACCTCACACAGCGCGAAGAACTTCTCGCTCACCAGCGCCTTGATCGGTGCGGTGTAGTAGCTGCGCTGCCCGTTGGCCATCGCGAACAGGTGCGCGCCGACCGCCACCAGCGACTTGCCGGATCCGGTCGGGGTGGCCAGGATGACATTGGACCCCGAGGCCAGCTCCATCAGTGCCTCGTCCTGCGCCGGATACAGGGTGGTGCCCTGCTCGGCGGCCCACGCCGCGAACGACTCGTAGAGCGCGTCGGCGTCGGTCCCGGGAATTTCCAGCAGGTCGGTCAGATCCACTCCGACCACCCTAGTGGGTCGGGTGCTCAGGCCTTGTCGTCGCCGGCGGTGTCGTCGTAGCCGCCCTGCTCGGCCAGGAAGCGCTCGAACTCCGCGCCGAGCTCCTCGCCGCTGGGCAGTTCGCCCTCACCGGCGAGCAGGCTGGACTGGCGTTCCTGGGCGGTGACGAAGTTGTCGTACTGGCGTTCCAGTGCCGTGACGACGGTCTCGACCTCCTCGTTGCCCGCGATGTGCTCGGCGACCTGCTCGCGCACCCGCGCGGCCGCCTCGCCCAGCGCCGCGAGCGGCAGCTCGAGCCCGGCGTTGTCGGCGACGTTCTCGAGCAGGGTCTGCGCGGCCTCGGGGTAGTCGGTCTGGGCCAGGTAGTGCGGCACGTGCACCGAGAACCCGACGGATTCGTGCCCGTGCTGGGCCATCCGGAACTCGAGCAGCGAGGACGCGCTGCCCGGCACCTGCAGCTCACCTGGCCAGCGTTGGTGCTCGCCGATCAGCGAACGGTCCGAGGAGTGCGCGGTGACGCCGAGCGGGCGGGTGTGCGGGATCGCCATCGGGATGGCCGACAGGCCGATCGTGCGGCGCACCCCCAGCTGTTCGGCCAGCAGGCGCACCGCGGTGGTGAACTTCTCCCAGCGCAGGTCCGGCTCCAGCCCGGCCAGCAGCAGGAACGGGGTGCCCGTGGTGTCGCGCAGGGCCCACAGGTTGAGCTCCGGCTCGGCGTAGTCGGCGAAATGGTCGGTCTTGAACGTCATCAGCGGACGGCGCGAGCGGTAGTCGAGCAGCTCGTCGACATCGAAGGAGGCGACCAACTCGGATTCGAGGCTCTCGCGTAGGTGCGTGGTCGCCAGGCGGACGGCGTGTCCGGCATCGGTGAAACCTTCCAGGCCGTGCACCAGCACCGGGCCCGCGCCGTCGTCCGAGGACAGCTGTGGTGCCGGGAACTCCAGCTCGTACATGTGCGACTGGTCATCCATCGCGTTCTCCTTCCTGCGCGGTCCACCAACGCTCGCGGCGGGGGAGGCGTTCTCCATTGTCCCCCACGCGAGCAGACGCATCGCACACGGCCGGAGGACGGCTCGTCTTCGAATGCCAACAGCCCGTCCGGCCGCGGCATTCCCACCGGCGTGGCGCAACCGGTGCCGATCGCCGCCGTGGGGCACAGTGGACGGTGTGAACGTGGCGCAGACGAGGGCCGGTCGTGCGGGTGATGCCGTCCGGGCACGCGGGCTCGTGCGCCGATGCTGTGCGGCCGCGGCGATCGTGTCGGTCGCGGTGCTGACCGGCTGTGGGCAGAGTGTCAGCGGGACACCGGTCGCCGAGAGCACCATGTCGGTGCGCGCGGTGGCGGGGGCGCTGGCCGACCTGCTGCCCACCCCGCAGCAGTTCCCGGACCGATATCCGGCCGTGGTGCTGCCGCCGCAGGCGGCCAGCGCCGCGGCGGGTGATCTCGACGGCGTCGGCGCGGGCGCCACCGTCAGCCCGGCCGCGTGTGCGCCACCCGAGGCCGAGATCGGCGCCGAACCGGCGGCCGTGGCGGTCGGCAGCGACGACGCCAACCGCTCCACACTCACCGTCGAACTGGCGCGCAGCACCGAAGTGTTGTCCGGCCTGCGCGAACGACTGCGCGGCTGCGAGCGGATCCGGGTTGGGCGAGCGGGCGCGGACTCCACCGTCACCACGGTGCTCGACGAGTTCGTCCCGTCGGGCGCCGATGACGCGATCTCGTTGCGGCGCAGGGTGATTCCGGATGTCGGCGGTGCTGGTCTCACCCAGACGATGCAGACCTCGGTCGGCCAGATCGGGGACGTGCGGATCACTGTCACCTCGATGACCTTCGGCGGCGGGGAACCCGACACCGACGCGGTGGCGGAGATGTTCGAAACCACCGTGCGCGCGGTCCACGACAGCTGAGGCCTCGGCTACCACACGGCGGTGACAGTTTCGGCCGTCCCGCGACACGTGGACCGGGAACGCTCCACAGCCTCGGCGCTGTCAACAGGGCAGTCGAAGGCCGAGGTCGGCGATCGAGTACCGCGGACGGGGGTGGGCATCGTGGAGCCATGACGCCTTCGACGAACCATCCCACCCGCCGGATCCACCGCACCGGGCCGTTCTTTCGAGCGCTCGCCTGCGCCGAATCCACCCCGGGCTATCCCATCGATCCGCGGCTGCGGGTCGATCAGCCCGGCGAGCTGATCGCGGCCCTGCCCGCCATGCTGGGCTTCGTTCCCGAACGTTCGTTCGTGGTCGCCGTGCTGTGCCGGCCCAGCCCTGGCGCCGCCGCGGCGATCGAGGCGGTCGTGCGCTTCGACCTGGACGCGGTGAGTGATCCGCGGCACCGCGAGCAGTTCACCGAGTGCGTGGAGTCGATCTGCGCGCGCGAACAGGCCACCGGAGTGCTCGCGGTGCTCGTCGAGGACCGGCCGATTCCGGCGCACGCCGCCGCGCTGCTCGACGCGCTCGGCGCGACCGGGATCGGGGTACGCGGCGCCTGGTCGGTGCCCGCCATCGCGGCGGGCGCGCGCTATCGCAGCCTGTTCGATCCGGCCGCCGGGGGTCGGGTGCCCGATCCGGCGTCGTCGCCGGTCGCGCTCGCCCATGTCCTCGACGGCAAACAGATTCGCCGATCCCGGCGTGAACTGACCGCGGTGCTGCGGCCCGATCGGCCGCTCGGCGCACAGGTGCATCCCAGGATCGGGCCTGCCGTGGCGCGCTATCGCGACGGTCTGTCGGCGGCGACGAGGATGGGACGGGCGACGCCCTATCAGCGCGGGGCACTGGAATGGGTGCTGTGGCAGATCGCTGACGCGGCCTCGGGTGCACCGCGGGCCGCGCGGGAACTCGCGCGACTGGCCGCGACGCTGCGTGATCGATCGGTCCGCGACGCGATGTACGGGCTGGCGCTGGGCGATCACGCCGAGGCCGCCGAACAGCTGTGGACCCAGCTGGCCAGGGCGACATCGGGTACCGACCGGGCCGAAGCGGCCGCCCTGCTCGGATTCAGCGCCTACGTGCGCGGGGACGGGCCGTTCGCCGGGGTCGCGCTCACCGCCGCGGTCGAGGCCGACGCCGACCATCCGATGGCGGTGCTGCTGGAGACCTCGTTGCAGAGCGGCCTGCGGCCCGAGCGGCTGCGCTCATTGGCCCACTGCGGTCACCAGATCGCCGCCGATCTCGGGGTCGATCTCGGCCCGATCGCGCGGTGAGTCGGCCCGATCAGCGGGCGCTGTGCGCCCGCGAGCCGAGCGAACGCAGGAAATCCCAAGCGTCGGAGACGATCTCGTCGAGATCGTTGTGCTCGGGCCGCCAGCCCAGCTCGGTGGCGGCGCGCTCGCTCGAAGCGACCAGCACCGCCGGATCGCCCGCGCGGCGCGGTGCTTCGATCGCCTCGATCGGCAGACCGGTGACCCGCTCGCACGCCGAAATCACCTCGCGCACCGAGAACCCGGTGCCCGAACCGAGATTGAAGATCCGATGAGCGCCCGGCTGCGCCGAGGCCAGCGCGAGCAGGTGCGCCTGCGCCAGATCGCGAAGGTGGATGTAGTCACGTACACACGTACCGTCCGGCGTCGGCCAGTCGTTGCCGTACACGGAGATGGCCTTGCGGTGGCCCGCGGCCACCTGCAGGACGAGGGGGATCAGATGTGTTTCCACGACCCGGTTCTCACCGAGGCCGGCATAGGCGCCCGCCACGTTGAAATAGCGCAGGCTGGTCGCGGCCAGATCGTGGGCCACCGCGTAAGAGGTGATGGCGTGATCGATGGCCAGCTTGCTCGCCCCGTAGGGGTTGGTCGGGCGTGTCGGCGCGTCTTCGGTGATCGGCACCTGTTCCGGCTCGCCGTACACCGCGGCGGTCGAGGAGAACACCAGCCGCGGGGTCCCGGTCTCCCGGATCGCCTCGAGCAACGTCAACGTCTTCACGACATTGCCGTTCCAGTACTTCTCCGGCTGCTCCACCGATTCGCCGACCAGCGACTGCGCCGCGAAATGCAGGACACCGTCGAAGGATTCGGCACGCAGCAACCGCGGCGCCGCGACGGCGATATCGCCCTCGACGAACCTGGCGCCGACGGGGACGCCGTCGGGGTTACCGGTCGAGAGGTCGTCGACCACGACCACCTCGTGGCCCTGTTCGAGCAATACCGCGGCGCAGCCGCCGCCCACGTACCCGGCTCCGCCGGTGACCAGAAGTTTCACGAATCAGACCAGCCTCACCTGGACGGCGTGCGCCATCTCGTCGGACAGTTCGAAACCGCTGTGCCCCGGCACTGTGATGATCACCGCGCCCGGCTTGGTCTCCACAGTGACGCGCGCGTCGGGCACCACGCCCGCCTCGCGCAGCCGCCCGATCACCTCGGGATCGGTCTGGATGTGCTCGGCCAGCCTGCGCACCACGACCGCGTGCAGTGCGCCGTTGGGCAGGTCGGAGAGCCGGATCAGCGTTTCCTCGGCGAGCGGCGCGGTGCCGAGACCGAGCTCGTCGAGGCCGGGGATGGGGTTGCCGTAGGGCGAGGTGGTCGGGTGGTTGAGCACCTCGATCAGGCGCCGTTCCACCTCCTCGCTCATCACGTGCTCCCACCGGCACGCCTCGGCGTGCACGTTCTCCCAGTCCAGGCCGATGATGTCGACGAGCAACCGCTCGGCGAGGCGGTGCTTGCGCATCACCGCCACGGCCATGGAGCGGCCCTTGTCGGTCAGTTCGAGATGGCGATCGCCCGCCACGAGCAGCAGGCCGTCGCGTTCCATGCGCGCGACCGTCTGGCTCACCGTCGGACCACTCTGCTCGAGGCGTTCGGCGATGCGTGCCCGCAGGGGCACCACGCCCTCCTCCTCGAGGTCATAGATGGTACGGAGATACATCTCCGTGGTGTCGACCAGATCCTTCACCTGTTACCCCTTCGTCGGCACGAATTCTACCCACGCACGAACACCGGTCCGCGTGCCGGACCAGCGGCCCTATTTCTACTGCATGTCAACGCCACACGGGGTCCACTGCTTCCGGCTAGCGTGGCGACCATGGTCACGTCGCCGCGTAGCGAACACTCCGGCACCGTCGTGTGGACCGAGCGATTCCTCGGCTACACCTGGAGCCCGGACCATCCGATGAAGCCGGCGCGGCTGCGATACACCATGTCGCTGGCCGAAAGCCTGGGCTTGCTCGATGGTATCGAGCCGCTGGCGCCCGCCGCGGCAACCCAGGCCGATCTGATGCGGGTGCACACCAGCGCCTACATCGAGGCGGTCCATCGGGCCGGTCAGGGGCCACCGACGCCGGAGGACACCGCCTACGGACTCGGTACCGCCGACAACCCCGTGTTCGAGCGCATGCACGAGGCGGCGTCGGTCATCGTGGGCGGCACGCTCGCCGCCGCCGGGGAGATCGCGGCGGGCCGGACGCTGCGCGCGGTGAGCATCGGTGGCGGAATGCACCACGCCATGCCGAATTCGGCGGCGGGGTTCTGCATCTACAACGATGCGGCGATCGCCATCTCGTGGCTGCTCGATCACGGCTATGACCGTATCGCCTACCTCGATGTCGACGTTCACCACGGTGACGGTGTGCAGCGCGCGTTCTACGCCGACCCGCGCGTGCTCACCGTCTCGCTGCACCAGCATCCGGCGACCCTGTGGCCCAACACCGGCTGGCCGGAGGAGACCGGGCTCGGCGCCGCGGAGGGCACCTCGATCAATCTGCCGCTGCTGCCCGGTACGAGAGACGCGCAGTGGCTGCGGGGTTTCCACGCGGTGGTGCCCGGTGCGGTGGCGGCGTTCCGGCCGCAGATCATCGTCAGCCAGTGCGGCGTCGACACCCACCGCGAAGACCCGCTGGCCGATCTCGAACTCACCGTCGACGGTCAGCGCGCGGCCTTCCTGGCCATGCGCGAGCTCGCCGACCGTTACGCCGAGGGGCGGTGGCTGGCGATCGGCGGCGGGGGATACGGCGTGGTGCGGGTGGTTCCGCGCGCCTGGACCCATCTGCTGGCCGCCGCGCTCGATCGGCCGCTGGCCCCGGAGACTCCGGTGCCCGAGGACTGGATCGAGCAGGTGCGCGCGTCCGCGCCTCGCGTGCAACCGCCGACGACGATGGGCGACGGTGGCGACACCGCCTACCGGCCCTGGGACGGACCCGGCGGGACGCCCGAGATCGGCGACGCGGGTCAGATCCGCGCGCAGCGGGCGGTCGACACCGCCATCACGGCCACCCGGCGGTCGACCTTCGGCCTGCTCGGGCTCGACCCGGAGGACCCCCGTGACTGAACCACTGCTGCCCGACACCCCGGACACGCCCGCGAATCCGCCTGCGCCACCGCAACAGTGGTACGGCGACGTGCTCGCCGCCGACGGCGGGGTCGTCCGGGTGCGCCCGATAGTGCCGGCCGACGCCACGGCCCTGGCGACGTTCCACGCCGGGCTCTCCGACCGCACGCGCTATCTGCGCTATTTCGGTCCGTACCCGCAGATCTCGCCCAAGGACATGTACCGCACCACGCACGTGGACTACCGCGATCGAGTCGGGCTGGTCGCGGTTCTCGGCACGGCGATCATCGGCGTCGCCCGCTACGAGCTGCTCGCCCGGCCGGGTCCGCGCGCGGCGGAGGTCGCCTTCGTGGTGGCCGACGAGCATCAGGGCCGCGGGCTCGGCTCGGTGCTGCTCGAACACCTCGCCGGCGCGGCGGCCGAGAACGAGGTGGCCGCGTTCGTCGCCGAGGTGCTAGCCGAGAACGAGGCCATGATCACGGTGTTCCGCGACGCCGGATACCAGCTGCAGCGCAGCCGCGACGGCGCCGAGGTGCATCTGGAATTCGCCATCGACCCCACCGAGGCGCTGCGCACCGTGCGCGACGCGCGCGAGGCCGCCTCCGAGGCGCGCAGTGTGGGGAACCTGCTCGCGCCCGGCTCGGTCGCGGTGATCGGGGCCTCGCCCGAGCAGACCAGGGTCGGTGGCGCGGTACTGGCCAATCTGCTCGCCGGCGGTTTCAGCGGGCCGGTGTTCCCGGTGAACCCGAACCGGCGGTCGGTGCGCGGGGTCCGTGCCTACGCCACCGTGCGCGAGATCCCCGACGAGGTCGATCTGGCCGTGGTCGCGGTGCCGCCCGCCGCGATCGGCGCGGTTCTCGACGACTGCATGGCCAAGGGCGTCAAAGGACTGGTCGTGCTCACGGCGGGTTTCGGCGAGACCGGTGCGGCAGGCTTGGCCGCCGAGCACGATCTGGTTGCCGCGGCCCGTGGGCACGGGATGCGGGTGGTCGGGCCCAGCGCGCTCGGCATCGCCAACACCGACCCGGCCGTCGGACTCAACGCCACCCTGGCCCCGGTGCTGCCCGAGCGCGGCCGCATCGGATTCTTCTGCCAGTCCGGTCCGCTCGGCGCGGCGATCCTCGGCGAGGCCGCCGCCCGCAATCTCGGCCTGTCGACCTTCGTGTCGGCGGGCAATCGCGCCGATGTCTCCGGCAACGACCTGCTGCAATTCTGGGACACCGCCGCCGACACCGAGGTGATCCTGCTCTATCTGGAGAGCTTCGGTAATCCGCGCAAGTTCTCCCGGCTGGCGCGGCGGGTGGCGCGCGGCAAGCCGATCGTCGCGGTGAGCAGTGGGCGGCTCGCGGCGGGCACCGACATGGATCGCACGGTGGTGCGGGATCTGTTCACTCAGGCCGGGATCATCCAGGTCGACTCCATCTCGGAGCTGTTCGACTGCGCGGCGTTGCTGGCCTGTCAGCCCTTGCCGCGGGGGCCACGCGTCGCGGTGATCGGCAACAGCGCCGCACTGAACTGGCTCGCCATCGATGCCGCGCACAGTGAAGGCCTGCACGTGCACCGGCCGGTGACCGCGGTGGATCGCGGACCCGGTGCCCGGCCGACCGAGCGCAACGCCCGCAGCGCCGCGGTCGACGGACCCGTGGATCTGGGGCCGGAGGCCACCCCGGCCGACTACCGGGAGGCCGTGACGGCCGCCCTGCGCAGCGACGAGGTCGACGCGGTGATCGTCGTGGTCGCGCCGCCGGTCCCCGTGCCGATGGGTGGATTCGGCGACGCGTTGCGCGCCGCCGCAACGGCATCGGATCAGGACAAGCCGGTACTGACGACCTTCGTCGCCGAAGCGGGGATCCCGCATCAGCTGGCGGACCGCAGCACCGGCGGCGCGCCCGCCCGCGGTTCCATTCCGTCCTATCCCGACCCCGAGCGGGCCGCCAGGGCACTGGCCCGGGTCGACCGCTACGCGCGATGGCGCGACCGGCCCGTCTCGCCGGTCGTACGCCCGCCTGGCATCGACACAGCGGCCGCAGCGGCATTGGTCGAGGGCTGGTTGGCCGAATCGGGTGGGCGGTGGCTCAGCGACGAGGAGGCGGCGCGTCTGCTCGAGTGCTACGGCATCGATGTGGTGGAGTTCCGGGCGGTGCGCGACGCGGACCAGGCGGTGGTCGCCGCCGAGGAACTCGGCTATCCGGTCGCGGCGAAGGCCACCGGGGAGCTGTGGCGGCGCAGGCCCGACCTGCTCGGGGTTCGCCTCGATCTGTGGGGGCCCGACGCGGTCCGCCAGGCCTACACCGACCTGGTCCGGATTTGCGGTGACCCGCTGCTGCACGTGCAGAAGATGGCGACCAAGGGCGTGGGCTGCGTCTTGCGGGTCACCGACGACCCCTCGTTCGGGTCGGTGATCCAGTTCGGGCTCTCGGGCATGATCATCGACCTGCTCGGCGACCGCGCCTACCGTGCGCTGCCGCTCACGGCCGAGGAATCCGTCGCGTTGATCGAGGCGCCACGGGCCGCACCGCTGCTCTCCGGTGGGGCGGCGGGGACCGCGGTCGACAAGGCGGCACTGGTTGAACTGGCGCAACGCATCTCGGCACTGTTCGACGACCTGCCGCAGCTGCGGGAGCTCTCGTGTGATCCGGTGCTCGCCGCGCCCGCCTCGGCCGAGATCATCTACGCCAGGGCCCGCATCGGCCCCGAACCGAGCCGTTTCGACACCGGTCCGCGCCGGTTGGCCTGACCGTGCCGACGAACAACGCCGACCGGCTCGCGACCCCGGAGGGGTGGGGTCGCGGACACCGGTCGGCGTTTCGGAAGACGACCCCGCAGGGCCGTCGGGTTCTTGGGATCAGCTGGCGTAGGCGCGCAGCCGATCGGCGCGTTCACCCTTGCGCAGCTTGGACATGACCTCGCGCTCGATCTGGCGGACCCGCTCGCGGGAGAGGCCGAACAGCTTGCCGATCTGGTCGAGGGTGCGCGGCTGGCCGTCGTCGAGGCCGAAGCGCAGGCGGATGACCTGCTGCTCGCGCTCGTCGAGGGTGGACAGGACGCTGCGCACGTCGTGGTGCAGCAGGCCCGCGATGACCGCGCTCTCGGCGGAGGTGGCCTCGGAGTCCTCGATGAAGTCACCGAGGGGGGCTTCCTCGTCGTTGCCGACGGGCATGTCCAGGCTCACCGGGTCGCGGCTGTGATCGAGCAGGTCGGCGATCTTCTCCACCGGAATACCCGACTCGTTGGCCAGCTCGGCGTCGGTGGCCTCGCGGCCCAGCTGCTGGTGCAATTCCCGCTTGATCCGGGCGAGCTTGTTGACCTGCTCGACCAAGTGCACGGGCAGGCGGATGGTGCGGCTCTGGTCGGCCATACCGCGAGTGATGGCCTGCCGGATCCACCAGGTGGCGTAGGTGGAGAACTTGAAGCCCTTGGCGTAGTCGAATTTCTCCATCGCGCGGATCAGGCCCAGGTTGCCCTCCTGGATGAGGTCGAGCAATGGCATGCCGCGGCCGGTGTAGCGCTTGGCCAGCGACACCACCAGACGCAGGTTGGCCTCGAGCAGGTGCGAGCGGGCGGCTTGCCCCTCGCGGACCAGGATCGCCAGATCGCGCTTGCGCGCCGCCGTCAACCGCTTGCCGGTCTCGAGCAGGTTCTGGGCATACAGGCCCGCCTCGATGCGCTTGGCCAGCTCGACCTCGTCGGCCGCCGTGAGCAGTGCCGTGCGACCGATTCCGTTCAGGTACACGCGTACCAGGTCGGCGGCGGGGCTCTGGGCGTCGATATCGGACTC
This sequence comes from Nocardia mangyaensis, assembly GCF_001886715.1. Classification (NCBI taxonomy): domain Bacteria; kingdom Bacillati; phylum Actinomycetota; class Actinomycetes; order Mycobacteriales; family Nocardiaceae; genus Nocardia; species Nocardia mangyaensis. Next base: position 4,579,928 of record NZ_CP018082.1, on the reverse strand, counting down.
GCTGGGGCGCACACGAGTAGTGGCGGGGCTTGTCATGACTTGCCTCCTGTCGGTGGTGTCTCACTCCGATCAACGGACCCGACATACAGAAAGTTCCCGATCCCGCGGCCGGTAAACAGCTCTGAACTGCGGGTTCTGCCTTCGACGGCTGAGAAGTTCCTGAGAAGGGCACCGTGGTGGAACTCGCCCCCACCGGGGTGCGGCTCAGACGGGTCGCACCAGTCCGTGACGCACCAGTCCGGTGACCACACCGAGTGCTTGTCCGGCGAATTCCGGGCTCACCTCCTCGGCGCCCGTGGCGAGGGCCAGGAGTTCGATCAGTTCGTACAACGGCAGGCCATCGGGGCGCATTCCCGCGACCAGCGCGATCGTCGACTCGTCGACCTCGTGCTGCCAGCGCGGTCCGTCGCCGCGGTGCAGGCGCGCCACCTGCTCGGCCCAGCCGTGCTCACCGGGCAGGTACACCCGTTCCAGCGCGGTCGCCGGGCTCGGTGCGAACCGGGAGGTCCAGGCGAGGTTCTCGTCGGCGGCCACCGCGCGCAACCAGGACGAGCGGGCGAAATAGGCCGCCGCCTCGTCGCCGAGCGGGTCGTCGAAGCCGTGGGTGAGGTCTTCGGCGAGCAGTTCGGTGGGGCCGTTGATGGCGTGCAGGTAGACGAATCCGAATCCGATGCCTTCGACACCGGCGGCGTCGAAGGCTGCCAGCCAGGCCTCGGCGCGCTCCTGGGCGGCCGGATCGCGCGGGTCGAGGCCCGCGTCGCGCAGCCAGGTGCCGACGTAGAGCGCGGGGTCGGCGACATCGCGCTGCACCACCCAGGCATCCACCCCGCGCGCGGGCAGCCACGACGACACCCGCTGGCGCCAGTCCTGCCCCTCGACATGGACCCAGGCCGCCAGCATGGCCGCCGTGCCGCCTGGGGCCAGCAGTTCGGGCGCTTGGCCGATGACCAGTTCACTGGCGCCATCGAGGGCGAGGCCGGAGTCGCGATAGGTGTGTTCGACGCGGGCCGGGCCGACCACGAACGGGGGATTGGCCACGATCTGGTCGAAGCGGCGCCCGGCCACCGGCTCGAACCACGACCCTTCCAGCAGCTCGATGTCGAGTTCGTTCAGTGCCGCCGTGGCCTGCGCCAGCCACAGTGCCCGCGCGTTGACGTCGGTGGCGGTGACCCGGCCCGCGTGGCCGGCCACGTGTACCGCCTGCACACCGCACCCGGTTCCCAGATCCAGCACAGTGCCCACCGGGACGGTCGGCGTCGCCCGCAGCAGCGACAGCGAGGCGTGGCCCACGCCGAGCACGTGGTCCTCGGTGAGCGTGCGTCGTCGCATCGAATCGTCGAGATCGGACAGGATCCAGCGGGTTCCGGCGCCGGTGTCGAGCGGGCGCAGATCCAGCGCCGCCCTGATCTCGTCGCCGTCGCGAACCAGCAGACCCGCCGCCACGGCGTCATCCACGCGCACCGGCGCCAGCGTCTGCGCCACCGCCCGCTCCGGCAGCGGGTCGCCGAGCAGCAGCAGCCGGATCAGCGTTCCCAGCTCCCCGGCACCGCGCGCGGCCCGGCGCACCGGCACCGGCTCCGACCGGCTCAGCGCCGCGTGCACATCCGGCCCGAGCGCCTCCACCAGCGTGTCGGCGGTGTAGCCGACCCGGATCAGCGCGCTGCGCAGATCCGGGCACAGGGCGGTGAGCAGGGAACCGGTGGTGGTGGGGTTCGTAGGCACCCGACTACTGTGCCAGGACCGCTCGGGCCTCGAACCACCAGCTCGGGCCGCGTGTCGCCGGAACCACCCCCCTCGGCGCTCAGCTGTCGATGGCCTTGCGGTGCCCTGATTCCAGGGCCGTCCGGTCCCCGTGCCCGTCCCAGCGGCTCGGTTCGTCCTTGGTGCGCGGCGGCCGGTCGTTGGCGATGAGCACCGCGATCCACGGCAGCGGTACCGAGGCGGCGATGATCAGAATCGAGATCAGCGGATTCTCGAAGATGGTGTAGGTGAGCGCGGCCAGGAGCAGGCACGGGATACGGAATCCCATGATGATCATGTAGCGGCGCACTCTGGCGCGATGCTGCTCGTCGAGCGAGGGCGCCGCCTCGGTGATCAGCACCGGGTGGTCGGTGGGGGCGGCGCGGAAGAACCCCCGCGTCGCGGCGGACGCGGCGGGCATCGTGACCTCCGGGTCGGGGGTCGGCTCGTCGGCGCCGGGGGTCTCGCCGTGGGACTGCATGTCAACGAGTCTCCCACTCGGCGTCCGCGCCCGCACGCGCGGCTGGTCAGCGCGGGCCGTACCGGATGCGGCATCATGGAGAGCATGAGTTCAGACACTCTGGTACGCCCGGAAACCACGACCGATGAGACGACCGGTGACGACGTCCCCAAGTTCTTCCACTACGTGAAGAAGGACCGGATCGCCGAAAGTGCCGTGATGGGCACGATGGTCGTCGCCCTGTGCGGTGAGGTCTTTCCGGTGACCCGCTCGCCCAAGCCCGGTTCGCCGGTGTGCCCGGACTGCAAGAAGGTCTACGAGGGTTTGCGCAAGGGCGACTGAGCGGGTTCCGTGGTCGACGAGGTCGGCGCCTCCGGTGAGGCGTCGGCTTTTTCGCCGTGCTCGTCGTCGGCGCGAACCTTGGCCAGCCACTTCTTGACCTGCTCGATCCTGGTGGCCCGGGCGGGCCAGAACTCCTGCACGGCGGCGTTGAACTCCGCGCCGAGGATCACCGCGAAGCCGAGGAAATAGGTGAACAGCAGGAACGCGATCGGCGTGGCGAGCGCGCCATAGCTCACTCCGGTGGCGGTGACCGAGGACAGGTAGCGGCGCAGCAGGTCGCTGGCGCCCATGAAGAACACTCCGGCCACCAGCGCGCCGCAGAACAGCCGGTGCCAGGGCAGGGTCTTGTGCAGGGCCAGCTTGTAGAGCGTGGTCAGCCCGACGATCAGCAACAGCCCGACGATCGGGTAGTAGAACGTGTCGACCAGCCGGAGTCCGGGCTCGCGCCACGTGTCGGGCAGCGCCTGCCCGATCCGCGTCGGCCCCAGCGCGATCACCGGCAGGATCAGCACCGCGGCCACCAGGAACTGCACGTACAGCAACAGCGCGAAGATCCGCTGCCAGACCGGATGCCGCGCGTCCTGCTGATCGTGGGCCTCCACGATGGCGTCGACGAAGGTCGACATGGCCGAGGACCCCGCCCACAGCGACAGCACGAAGCCCACCGACACCAGCGCGCCGCGCCCGCGGCCGAGTACATCGTCGACGGTCGGCTCGATCAGGTCCGACACCACGGAGGGACTGAAGAACTCGCGGCTGAACGCGATGATCTTGGCCTCGACGATCTCCACCGTGTCCGGCCCGAACAGCCCGCCCACATAGCCGAGGCTGCCCAGCAGCCCGAGCAGCAGCGGTGCCAGCGACAGCGTCTGCCAGAACGCGGCGGCCGCGGACTTGGTGAAGATCGAGTCGTTCCAGCACTTCTGCGCCACCCGGACCACCAGCCGCCACGCCGACGCGAGCCAGCGCACCCACCGGGCGTGTTCGCGGGGACGTTGCCCGGCTGCCCGTGGCGGTACTGCGGGCGGCACGGCAGGACCGCTGGGCGGGGACGTCTGCGGCGGGGGTGCCGCGTCGGCTGCCCGGACCTGATCGTTGCTCATCTCGCTGTCAAGCATCTCGCACGAACGCGGTCCGTGTGGCGCGGGCCGGGCATCGTGTCGTGGGGTAACAGGTAAATGGGCGGTGACCTCGGGCAGGTTTGTGATGCCGGTCGCCCGTGTCGCGTCGGTTTGGCGACACGCCGTGCCGGGCGGCTAGGGTCGTCTGCGTGACTGGGTCGGGTGGCGCCGCTGCGGCGAAGGATGCGGGTACACCGGGCGAGACGGCCGCGGGAGGTGCGTCGGGGGGTTCCCTGCGTGCCTGGCAGCGTCGCGCCCTGACGAAGTACCTGGCCACCCGACCACGCGACTTCCTCGCGGTCGCGACTCCTGGCGCGGGCAAGACCACCTTCGCGCTGCGGGTTGCCGCCGAGTTGCTGGCCGATCGCACGGTGGATCAGATCACCGTGATCGCCCCCACCGAACATCTCAAGCACCAGTGGGCCGCCTCGGCCGCCCGCTCGGGCATCCAGCTCGACTCGCGCTTCTCCAACTCCACCGGCGGTACCTCCGGGGACTATCACGGCGTGGTGGTGACCTACGCCCAGGTTGCCGCGCATCCCACCCGGCATCGGGTGCGCACCGAGAACCGTCGCACGCTGGTCATCCTCGACGAGATCCACCACGCGGGCGATGCCAAGACCTGGGGTGAGGCCACCGAGGAAGCCTTCGGTGACGCGACCCGGCGGCTCGCGCTCACCGGAACCCCGTTCCGCAGCGACGATTCGAAGATCCCGTTCGTCACCTACGAGCCCGACGAATCGGGCTTCCCGCGCTCGCGTGCCGACCACTCCTACGGCTACGCCGACGCCCTCGCCGACGGCGTTGTGCGTCCGGTGGTGTTCCTGGCCTACTCCGGTGACGCGCACTGGCGCGACAGCGCGGGCGAGGAACACACCGCCCGCCTGGGCGAACCGCTCAGCGCCGAGCAGACCGCGCGCGCCTGGCGCACCGCGCTCGACCCGGCCGGCGACTGGATCTCGGCGGTGCTGCGCGCGGCCGACACCCGGCTGCGCCAGCTGCGCGCCTCCGGTATCCCCGACGCGGGCGGCCTGGTGATCGCCACCGACCAGGAACGTGCCCGCGACTACGCCGAACTGCTCGAACACATCTCGGGCGAGCGGCCCGCGGTGGTGCTGTCCGACGACCCGCAGTCCTCCCAGCGCATCGGCGAGTTCGCCGAGGGCACCCAGCCGTGGATGGTGGCGGTGCGCATGGTGTCCGAGGGCGTCGACGTCCCGCGCCTGGCCGTCGGCGTGTACGCGACCAGTGCCTCGACCCCGTTGTACTTCGCCCAGGCGATCGGCCGGTTCGTGCGTGCCCGTAGGCCGGGCGAGACCGCGAGTGTGTTCCTGCCCTCGGTCCCGGTGTTGCTCGACCTGGCCGCCCAGCTGGAACTGCAGCGTGACCACGTCATCGGCAAGCCGCACCGCGAGAAGAACGCGCTCGACGACGAGCTGTTGATCGACGCCAACAAGACCAAGGACGAGCCCGGCGAGGAGGAGAAGTCCTTCGTTGCCCTCGCCGCCGACGCCGAACTCGACCAGGTGATCTACGACGGGTCCTCCTTCGGCACCGCCACCATCGCCGGCAGCGACGAAGAGGCCGACTACCTCGGTATCCCCGGGCTGCTCGACGCCGAGCAGATGCGCGCGCTGCTGCGTGACCGCCAGACCCGGCAGCTGACCGATCGCAGCACCCAGGTGGTCACCGCGCCCCAGCCCGCCGCGGTCGCCGAACGCGTCGCCACCGCCGACAAGCTGGGCGAGCTACGTCGTGAACTCAACAGTTTGGTCGCCATGCACCATCACCGCACCGGCAAACCGCACGGGGTGATCCACGGCGAACTGCGCAGGGAGTGCGGTGGTCCGCCGACGGCCCTGGCGACCGCCGATCAGCTCGTCGAGCGCATCGCCGCCCTGCGCAAGCACTAGCGCACCACCGCGGCCAGCACCCGCAGCGCGCTGTCGACCGCCGCGCTGAGCTCGGCCTGGCCCACGCCGTCTCTGGCCTGGATGGACAGTCCGTAGAGCACGGTGCTGTAGAACGAGGCCAGTGCGGCCGTGTCGGTGTCCGGCGCCAGATCGCCTTCGATGACCCCGCGTTCGAGCCGGGCGCGGATGTCCTCGCCGGTCTCGCGGCGCGCCTCGACGAGGAACTGCCGGATCGGCGCGGTCCGGGTGGCGTAGGTCGCGCCCGCGAGCACGACCATGCAGCCGCTCGGCCGTCCGGGGTCGGTGTAGGCGGTCACGTTGTCGCGCAGCATCGCCTCGATGGCGGCGTAGGCGGTGGGTTCCGCGCGCAAGGCACGGGCAGTGTGGCCGCCTTCGGTGCGGGAGTAGAGGTCCACTGCCGCCCGGAACAGGGCTTCCTTGTCGCCGAAGGCCGCGTAGAGGCTGGGGGAGTTGATGCCCATGGCGGTGGTGAGATCGGTCATCGACGCGCTGTCGTAGCCGCGTTCCCAGAACACCTCCATGGCGCGCCGCAGGGCGAGATCGCGGTCGAAACCGCGGGGGCGGCCGCGATCTGCCATGGGAATCCTCTCTGTGCTGATCGCTGAAACTTACCGCGCGTCGGTGCGCTCCAGCAATTCTGTGTCAAACGATAAAAAACTATTGACATGCCGACCGCCCTGCGATTCCCTATTTATGTATCGACTACTACAAAATGGGAGCATGCCTGATGACGAGCACGGACACCGTGGCACTGGTGACCGGCGGCAGCCGGGGGATCGGCGCGGCCATCGCGCGCCGCCTGGCTGCCGCGGGCGCCGACGTGGCGCTGACCTACCAGCGTGACGAAACCGCCGCGAAATCGGTCGCCGCCGACATCGAGGCCCTCGGCAGGCGCGCGCTGCCGATCCGAGCCGACAGCGCCGACGCCGCCGAGGTCGTCGCCGCCGTGGAACGGACCGCGCGGGAACTCGGCGGGCTGAACGTGCTGGTGAACAACGCGGGCATCTTCCCGGCCAAGCCTTACGCGGAGTTCACCCTCGACGAGATCGATCAGGCGCTGAACATCCACGCCCGTGCCGCGTTCGTCGCGGGCCAGGCGGCGCTGCTGCATCTGGGCGAGGGCGGGCGGATCATCTCGATCGGCACCAACCTGGCCGAGCACGCGCCCTTCGGCGGCCTGTCGCTGTACAACCTGAGCAAGTCCGCGCTCAATGGCTACACCAAAGCCCTTGCCCGGGAACTGGGTCCACGGGGAATCACCGTCAACCTGATCCAGCCCGGATCCACCGACACCGACATGAACCCCGCGGACGCCGCCGACGCGGCCGGACAACGCGACCTGACCGCGCTCGGCCGCTTCGGCACGCCCGAGGACATCGCCGAGACCGTCGCGTTCCTGGCCGGTCCGGCGGGCCGGTCGATCACCGGCGCGTTCTTCACCGTCGACGGCGGCACCAACGCGTGATCGTCCGACGGGCACCGCAAGGGTCGCGGTGCCCGTCGGGCCGATGCGCGGGTAGTGGGTGGCTCAGTGCGCGGTGGTGAAGAACTTCGACGGGTCGAGGGAGTGCAGGCTGGTCCAGCGCGCCTCGGCGACGGGGACGTCTGTGTCGGCGGTGGTGTCGAAGAAGCCCTGCAATTCCAGTGCCAGGCGTGGGTTCTCGTCCACCTGCCAGGCGATCGCGTACAGCACCGCCAGCACGTGTACACACCGGTCGGTCCGGGCCGGACACGAGCAGTCGGTGCTGACCAGAGTCGGCGCGGGGGAGTGTCCGGCGTCGAGCAGGGCCCGGTGCATCCCGTCGGTGAGCACCCGGGGATCGGGGATGGTCCGCGCGATCGCGGTGACCGCGCCGCGCGTCAGCGGGGCCACCTCCACATGGGCGATCGAAGCCTGGCCACCGCGATGCAGATGCGCGCGCACCGTCCGCGCCTCTATCTCGGTGCGCACGCCGTGATTGCGGGCGATGCTGCGAGCTCGGGGCAGCAGCGGTTCGGGGCGGGCCTGGCGGATCGGCTCGGCCAGCCGAACCCAGTCCCGGCCCCACGCGGTGTACCCGAATTCGTTGTCGGCCATCAGTGCTCTCGCTTTCGTCGCAGGATGTCGACGAGGGCGTCGTCGTCGAGGCGGGCCAGCTCGGCGATGCCCGCCGCGTCGGACAGGTCGGTGAGCGCCGACTTGCGGGTGTGCATGGCCGCGATGTGTTCCTCGACGGTCGTGGCGCTGGTCAGTGTGGTGACCGTGACCGTGCGAGTCTGCCCGATCCGGTGCACGCGATCGGAGGCCTGTGCCTCGACCGCCGGATTCCACCAGCGATCGAAATGGATCACGTCGGCGGCGCGAGTGAGGGTGAGCCCGGTGCCTGCCGCGCGCAGACTCAGGATCAGCACGGGCGGGCCGTCGACGGACTGGAACTCGGTGACGATCTCGCCGCGCCGGGTCGCGTCGAGACCGCCGTGGAAGAACGGCGCGGGCACCCCGAACTGCTCGGCGAGATGGCGGACCAGCAGTTCACCGGTCTTGCGGTACTGGGTGAAGATCAGCGTCGGGTCGCCGGTGTCGAGGTTGGTGGCGACGATATCGGTGCACAGGTCGAGTTTGCCGGAGCGGCCGGCCAGTTCGTCCAGATCGCCGGACACCAGTCCAGGGTGATTACACACCTGCTTGAGCTCGGTGAGCGCCGCGAGGACCCGTCCCTGACGTTGCAGACCGGAACCGAACCCCTCCTCGACCGCCCGCGCGAGCGCCGCGTCGTACACCCGCTCCTGCTCGGCGGACAGGTCGCAGAGCAGGTCGGTGTGGATCTTGGCGGGCAGCGCGGCCGCCACCTGAATCTTCTTGCGCCCGAGCACCACCGGCTCGACGGCATCGCGCAGCCGGGCGGCCGCCGCGGCCGACCCCTCTTCGATCGGCCGGACGAACCGCCGCCGGAACTGGGTGCGGTGCGCGAACAGCCGCGGCGCGGTGAGATTCAGCAGGGCGAACAACTCGTCGAGATGGTTCTCCACCGGTGTCCCGGTCAGCGCGACCCTGGCCGCGGCGGGCAGCGACCTGGCCGCCTTCGACACCTGGGTGCGCGGATTCTTCAATACCTGCGCCTCGTCGAACACCACGGTCGCCCACTGGTGTTGGTGCAGGCGCGCGCCGTGCAGGCGCAGCGTCGGATACCCGGTGACCAGCACCGTGCCCGCCCCGGCCACCACCTCGCCACCGCGCCAGGCATGCGCAGTCAGGCCAGGAGCGAACCGCGCGATCTCGTGCGCCCAGTTGCCGACCAGCGAGGTCGGGCACACCACCAACTGCGGTCCGTCCGCGCGCCCTTGCAGAAAACCGATGGCCTGCACCGTCTTTCCGAGGCCCATCTCGTCGGCCAGCACGGCGCCCCCGTAGGCGGCGACAGTCTCGTGCAACCAGCTCACACCCCGCACCTGATAGGGCCGCAGCGTGGCGTCCAAGACTTGCGCGAGCTCCGCGCCGATCGCCTCGGTGTCGCGCAGCACCCGCAGTGCCCGCGCGGCGGAGACGATCGCGGCGCCCACCGCGTCGGGCACGGCATGGGCGGCTGGCGGGAGCGCGCTCGACGGCGCGGACGTGTCGCGGGTGTCCACGGGCGGCGCGAGGGTGTCCGGGGGCGGCGTGGCGTCCGCCCTCTCGGGTGCGTTGAGGTGTGGTGGGCCGGAGGCAGCCGGGGTGGGCGACGACGATCCGGTCGCCGGAGCGAGCAGCGCTCGCCATGCCAGGGCCGACGGCGCCAGCTGCTCGCCCTCTAGCGTGGCGAGCTCGCGGGGAGTCACCACGGCGGTCGGCGTCTCGACCGGTTCGATGGCGCCCCGCTCGCCAACGGGCAAGGCCAGGGTCAGCGCTTCGGGGTCGCCGAGGTCGGGCGCCGGGCCCGCGCCGTGACCGGTCCAGGTCCACAGAGCGAACAGGTGCCGGTCGGGTAGGTAGGTGGCCTGGGTGGCGGGCAGAACGGTCTCCTCAGATGGGCGGCACGAACAACCGAACAACGTACACTGTACTGAGTTTGTTCCCGTGTGCCAGAAAGGCAGGTTCGTGCCCACCGACGGCGACGAGAAATCCACCGCGCAGGCCAGCCGGATCCTCGAACTCCTGTGGCGCCACCACGTGCCCGCCAAGCCGGGCGCGCGGGGTCCGAAGCCCGGTCTCACGGTCGACGCCGTGGTGGCGGCAGGCATCGCGCTGGCCGATCGCGACGGCATCGCCAAGCTCACGATCCGCGCGGTCGCCGCCCAGCTCGGCGTGCGCGCGATGAGCATCTACACCTACGTGCCGAGCAAGGAAGCCCTGGTGGTGCTCATGGTGGACGCGGTCGCCGCCGAGGACGCCCCCATCCCGGCCGAGCTCCCGATCCGCGACCGCATGATCGCTGTGGCCGAGCGGATCCGCACCGAGTTGCTCGCCCACCCGTGGCTGCTCGAGGTGTCACCGTGGCGCCAGGTCCTCGGCCCGGCCCGGATGCGCCGCTACGAGCACCAGCTGGCCGCCATCGAGGGCGCCGGCCTGAGCGACCTGACGATGGACCGCGCCATCGCGGTGCTCACCGACTTCGCCACCGGCAATGCCCGCCTCGCGGTCGCGGCGGCCGGCGCGGCCGCGCAGCTCAGCGACGCGGACTGGTGGCGGGTGCACGGTCCACTGCTCATCCAGCTCATCTCGGCCGAGGAATTCCCGCTCGCCGGGCGTGTCGGCGCGGCGGTCGGTGAGCACTACCAGGCGCCCGCCGACCCTGACGGCGCCTTCGCCTACGGCGTCGCGACACTGGTCGACGGCATCCTCGCGGACTCCTGACCGCTCGCGGGAGCGCCGGTCACCGCGCTGGTCCACGCCTGATCCGCCGCATGGATCCGCGCGCAGGCCGTGGATACGGCGACAGCGGGCGCCCTGGCCGGGTCGCCCGCTGTCGGGATGTTCTGTTGTCAGATGTTGTTGTTTCGGACGCGAGGAGTGGTCAGAGAGCGGGAGCCGATTCCGTATCGATCACGGCTTCGAGCTCGCGCAGACGATCCATGTGTTCATTCGCGTGGTGCTGGCAGAAGAGCAATTCGCCACCCGCGGGAAGAACGGCACGCACTCGGGCAGCCGCCCCGCAACGATCGCAACGATCGACCGCGGTCAGTGGGGTGCTGGTCAGGGTTCCTGGCATGACTCCTCCGTCCCGGCTCCCGGCGCTGCGTGGCCGTTCGCCTAGGTGTGGGCCCCGTGGTCACTCCACGAGGCTCGCATCCGCTACTTCCCAGCAGGGGTACGACTACTCTGTCAGACGTTCGGGGTTCAGGCTTTGTTCCCGGAAGTGAATCTTTGTGTTTTCGATAACACGACCTGCGGTTTCGCTGAAAGCGAACATCCGCTGGTCGCCGGTATCGAGTACTCGCCGAACACCTGCGGAGCCGTATCTGCCACCTCCCACATGATCTGGTCACTCATCGATATGTCGCTCGCTGCGGTGTTGCCCGTTACTCGCGGGCCTAACCACCGAATCGAGCGACCCGACCGCTGAATGACCCGATCTCGACCGTCCGAACCTGTTGTCTACCCGGAGATTACCCGTGACATACGACACTCACACGCTTGTTCACCTGTGTACTTTCCAAGAATGGGAGCAGGCGCGTCCGGCCGGTGAGCGCAGGCCCCCTTCGCTGGCCGAGAGCGGCTTCGTGCACTTGTCCACGCCGGACCAGGTCCACCTGCCCGCCAACAGGCTCTTCGCCGGCCGCACCGACCTGGTTGTGCTGTGGCTGGACCCCGCCCGGTTCACCGGCGAGGTGAAGTGGGAGCCCGGTGTGCCGAGCGATCCGGCGTCGATGCTGTTCCCGCATTTGTACGCGCCGCTGACCTGCGCGTCGGTGCTCGACGTGCGGCCCTACCTGCCGGGTCCTGACGGCATGTTCAGCACCCCGGACCGGGGAACTAGTCGATGACCCGGCGCGGCCAACTGCCCACGCCGTCGTAGACCAACTCCTCGGTGCGGTACTCGATCTCCTCGCCCCTCGGGGGAATCGGCGGCGCGGGCTGGGCTGGGCGCGGTTGCGGCCGATGCCGGGAGGTCAGCCACATCCGCGGCAGCGCCTCCTCGTTCTCGATCTCGGTGAGGCTCACGCTGACCAGTACCAGCATGGTGATGACGCTGCTCACCCCGATCAGGGGGGCCAGCAGGTCCATCGCCGCGGCGCCCGTGGGCGGTGCGGCGTGGTGATCGGTGTGCGCGTGCATGGCGGCCATGCCGGTGTAGTGCATGCCGCATACCGCCACGCCCATGATCATCGCGGCGCCGACGGTCGCGAGGAATCCCTTGACGCGCAGGGTGAACCACAGCGCCACGATCGAGGCGACGACCGCGATCACGATCGACAGCGCGACGATCGCCGGGTCGTATCCCACGGTCGCCGTCGACCGCATCGCGCGCATGCCCGAGTAGTGCATGGTGCCCACGCCGAGACCGGCGATGGTGCCGCCCGCCAGCAGTGACCGCAGCGTCGGCTGGGGCTTGTTGACCATGAACAGGCCGATGCCGACGACCACCATCGCGGTGATCGCGCTGAACAGTGTCAGGGGGACATCGAAGCGGATCTCGGTGCCGCGGATGCTGAATCCGAGCATCGCGATGAAATGCATGACCCAGATGCCGGTGCCGCCGATGGCGATCGCCGCGCCGATGAGCCAGCCGACCCGTCCCTCGACCGCGTTGCGGCCTCTGGCCGCGCATTGCAGCCCGAGCAGACAGCCGGTGACCGACATGAAATACGCGAGAACAGGAGTGATCCAGCCGTAGCTGAAGTGATAGATGTCGAGCACGCCGCGAAAACCCTCAAACCAAGTACCGCAGACCGGCGGCGGTAGAACGAAGAACTGGATGTGACGATACGGTGACAATCATGAATCCGAGTGATTCGCAGCGAATTTCAGTGGTGTGGGTTTGATCACGGAGCGATCACACGCAGCGAGGCCCGTACCACCGTGGCGGTGGTACGGGCCTCGCTGGGCGTTCTTCGATCTAGTCGAGGTAGTCCCGCAGGACCTGTGACCTGCTTGGATGGCGCAGCTTGCTCATCGTCTTCGACTCGATCTGGCGGATGCGCTCACGCGTCACGCCGTAGACCTGGCCGATCTCGTCGAGGGTGCGCGGCTGACCGTCGGTGAGGCCGAAGCGCAACCGCACCACACCCGCTTCGCGCTCGGACAGCGTCTCGAGCACCGACTGCAGCTGATCCTGCAGCAGGGTGAAGCTCACGGCGTCGACCGCGACAACCGCCTCGGAGTCTTCGATGAAGTCGCCGAGCTGGCTGTCGCCCTCGTCGCCGATGGTCTGGTCCAGCGAAATCGGCTCACGCGCGTACTGCTGGATTTCGAGGACCTTCTCCGGCGTGATGTCCATTTCCTTGGCCAGCTCCTCCGGGGTGGGCTCGCGGCCCAGATCCTGGAGCAGCTCGCGCTGGATGCGACCGAGCTTGTTGATGACCTCGACCATGTGCACCGGGATACGGATGGTGCGGGCCTGGTCGGCCATGGCGCGGGTGATGGCCTGCCGGATCCACCACGTCGCGTAGGTCGAGAACTTGTAACCCTTGGTGTAGTCGAACTTCTCGACCGCGCGGATCAGACCGAGGTTGCCCTCCTGGATCAGGTCCAGGAACGCCATACCACGGCCGGTGTAGCGCTTGGCCAACGAGACGACCAGTCGCAGGTTGGCCTCGAGCAGGTGGTTCTTGGCCCGGTTGCCGTCGCGCACGATCCAGTTGAAGTCGCGTCGGACGGTGACCGAGAGCTTCTCGCCCGCCTCGGCGAATTCGCGCATCTTCTCCGCCGCGAACAGGCCGGCCTCGATCCGCTTGGCGAGTTCGACCTCCTCCTCGGCGTTGAGCAGCGCGACCTTGCCGATCTGCTTGAGGTAGGCGCGCACCGAGTCGGCCGAGGCGGTGAGTTCGGCGTCCTTGCGTGCCTGCCGCAGCGCTTCGGACTCCTCCTCGTCCCACACGAAATCGCCGGACGCCTTGTCCTTCTCGGTGGGCTCGGCGGTGTCCGCGGCTTCGGCGGTGTCGTCGGCGACCTCCTCGACGATCACCTCGCCCTCGGTGAGCTCTTCCTCGGCGACTTCGAGGTCACCGAGATCGTCGATTTCGATCGACTCGTCCTCGAGCTGCTCCTCACCGCCTTCGCCCGAGGTCGCCTTCTTGGCTGCGGCCTTCTTGGCCGGAGCCTTCTTGGCGGCAGCCTTCTTCGCCGGAGCCTTCTTGGCAGCGGCCTTCTTCGCCGGAGCCTTCTTGGCAGCGGCCTTCTTCGCCGGAGCCTTCTTGGCCGGGGTTGCGGCGTCGTCGGCCTCGGCGTCGGCCGAGTCGGCGGTCTGACGGGTATTCGTGGCTACCACGTACGCCCTTTCGTGACGGTCTCGTGCGGCGTCACGCCAGAGTGGTTTTCCGGCGGAGCGGTCGGTCGGGTTGCACCGGCGGTGCGTCGGTCGGGAGTCTCCGGCGCACGTTCACCGGCTTGTTCGCGACCGGCTGCGGCCGGAAGGTTTCACCGGCTCACCGCCGGACGTGTTCCATTGTAACGATCCAACCAGGGTACTCATGGCACGATGCCACCAAGGCGTTGCGCCGCGAGCCGCGCCGGGCTACGGCGCGAGCCCCAGATCGATGGCCATCGCCGCGCCGACGATACCCGCCGTGTTCTTCAGGACTGCCGGAATCACCGGAGTTCGGTTGGTGAGCAACGGAATCCACTGTTCGTGGTCACGGCTGATGCCGCCGCCCGCCACGATCACCTTCGGCCAGAACAGGTCCTCGATGTGGCTGAGTACCGTGCTCACCCGCTGTGCCCACTCGGGGTAGGTGAGGGCTTCGCGGTCCTTGATCGAGGCCGCGGCCAGATGCTCGGCCTCGACGCCGGCGATGTCGAGATGACCGAGCTCGGAGTTCGGCACCAGGGTGCCGTTGTAGAGCAGGGCCGAGCCGATGCCGGTGCCGAAGGTGAGCAGCAGGGTCAGCCCGTCGAGATCGCGGGCCGCGCCGTAGACGTCCTCGGCCAGCCCGGCCGCGTCGGCGTCGTTGAGGACGGTCACCGTGCGACCACCCAGCGCCGCCGAGAACAGCGCGCTGGCGTCGGTGCCGATCCAGGAGTGGTCGATGTTGGCCGCGGTCCTGGTGCGGCCGTCGAGCACCACGGTGGGCATGGTGATGCCGACCGGGCCGTCCCACCGCGCCGCGGCGACGAGTTCGGCGACCGCCGCGGCGACCGCGGCCGGGGTCGACGGCTGTGGCGTCGCGATCTTGATGCGGTCGTGGGTGAGCAGACCGGTCGCCAGATCGACCACCGCGCCCTTCAGCCCGCTACCGCCGATATCGATACCGAATGCGTGCCCCCGAGTGGACATGGTTCAACCCCTTGCTGACGCGGTCGATGTGCAGTGACACAGAGTAGCGGTAGTCACCGCCCGGGCGAGTCGAGGCGACATGTGATGCGATGGAGCCGTGCCCGAACCCACCGCCGCCCAGAGTTCCAGCGCCCCGACCTCCACCGCCGACTACGACGACTTGCGCCGCCTCGCCGTCGAACTCGCCGAAGCGGCTGCCGCGCACGTGCGCGCCCGCAGGCCCGAAGTCTTCACCGACGGCGAGGCGGTCGACGGCGCGGTGGCCACCAAGGGTCACGCCACCGACCCGGTCACCATCGTCGACACCGAATCCGAACAGCTGATCCGTGGCCTGCTCGCCACCCGCAGGCCCGCCGACGCGATCCTCGGCGAGGAAGGCGGCGGTGATGTCGGCGCGACCGCGCCGGGCACCGTCACCTGGGTCGTCGACCCGATCGACGGCACCGTGAACTTCCTCTACGGGCTGCCCGGTTACGCGGTCTCGGTCGCCGCGGTGCGCGACGGTGAGCCGGTCGCCGGTGCGGTCGTCGACGTGGCCGCCGCGACCACCTACAGCGCCGCGCTGGGGTGTGGTTCGTATGCCGTCACCGCCGACGGCACCCGGACCCGCCTGCGCTGCTCCCGCGAAGACTCACTCTCGCTGGCGCTGGTGGCCACCGGCTTCGCCTACGGCCGCGAGCGCAGGACGCAGCAGGCCGCCGTACTCACCCGGGTCCTGCCGGAGATCCGCGACATCCGCCGGCTCGGCGCCGCCGCCATGGACCTGTGCCACGTCGCCGCGGGCCGGATCGACGCCTACTACGAGCACGGACTCAACGCCTGGGACTGGGCCGCCGGCGCGCTCATCGCCGCCGAAGCGGGTGCCGTCGTCCGAGTCCCCCCGGTCACCGTCGGCGGCGCGGCGGGCGAACTCACCGTCGTCGCCGCCCCCGGCATCGCCACCGACCTCACCGCACTCCTGGAGCGCGCAGGCGCCACCACCGCCCTGCCCGACTGAACTGCTTCCGCGGCCGGAACCCGCGGCACCACCCGCCACAGGCACGGTTCTCGGCCGCCTCGATCTGGACTGACCAGAGGGTGCGACGAAGGAGTGCCCGGCGGGAGGGAAGATCGAGGGAACAGGCCGAGAACCCGCGCGCGTCAGCGCGCCGACAATTCAGCACTTGACGGTGCGAGCTGCGTCCAGGAGGTCGGGGTCGATGGAGGACGAACTCGAGTCGGGGGCGAGGTTCCTCAGCGAGCGCAGGACCTCTTCGGCATCGGCGCCGGGGCGCAGTGATTCGCCGAAGGCCAGGCCGAGGACCAGGTCGACGGTGTCGTCGGTGCGCGGGTCTTCGATCAGCTCGGCGCACGGGGCCACCAGCTGCACCGAGGCGGCCGCCGGCCTGCCGTTGACGCCGAACCGGATCTGACCGGTGCAGGTGAGGTCGCCGTTGACGTAGACCGGATCGTTACCTACCTGGGTGTCCGGCGCGGGGGCGAAGCCGAGGTCGCCGAGTGCGGAGGCGATGTTGCCCGCCTGGCCACTCTGGCCGTTGGCGTTGAACACGCGCACTTTCGACTCCGACAGTGCCGCGGGGTCGACATCGTCGAGGCGCGAGGGTCCGACCCGGGTGCCCAGCGGGGCGGGTTGGGGTGCGTCGACTCCGGTGGGCGTGCTCGGTGCGTTGCAGGCCATCGGCTCGTTGCTGTCGTCATGGGTGCGGAACGCCGTGATCCAGACGAACAGGCTCACCAGAGCCAGCACGAGGACCAGGGCGAGCCACAGCTCGGGCCGCCGTCGCGGAAAGGGTTTGCCGTCGCGATCGGTCGCGCTGCCTTCGGTGATCAGTGAAACCACGCGCTCACTCTACGAGGCCGGTGGCGGTGCGCGAGCGCTGGAGGTCTCGGCGAGTTTCCTGGCAGGTGAAGATTCGTCGTCGGTTTCGACTCGGCCGGGTTGTGATTGCGACATTTGTCCGCTGGTCCGCTATTGTCTGGCCGCCCAGATCGAATATTTGCCGGTGAAACGGTGGTCGGTCGCGGGAACAACAAGGGCATGTCCTGCGTTAACCGAACGCTGTCGGAGTAGATCCTCGCCGATCGAACCCGATAGGCGGACGGTGTACGTGTGAGGTGCACCACCGGCGGGGCGGTACGTACGCCGTATCCCTGCGGGGGATACGGCCATCGAACCGATCCGGGATATACGGAGTAAGGACTGAGGGGAAGACGACATGGCAACCGACTATGACGCACCGCGGCGCACCGAATCCGACGAAGTGTCGGAGGATTCGCTCGAGGAGCTGAAGGCCCGCCGCAACGAGGCGCAGTCCGCCGTCGTGGACATCGACGAGTCCGATACAGCGGAATCGTTCGAGCTTCCCGGCGCGGACCTGTCCGAGGAAGTACTCAGTGTTCGGGTGATCCCGAAGCAGGCCGATGAGTTCACCTGTTCGAGCTGCTTCCTCGTGCATCACCGCAGCAGACTGGCCAACGAGAAGGGTGGCCAGCTGATCTGCATGGACTGCGCCGCCTGAGACGGACGGCGCGACGGGTCAGCCCGCGCTCGGTAGTCCGAGCGCGGCCAAGACCTGGTCCGGCCTGCGTGTACTGATCAACCAGTACGGCGTCGGGTCGTCCGGGTCATCGAGAACCAACAGTGCCAGCGGGCCGATCCAGGCCCGATGCTGCACATACGCGGCGGGGTCGAGCTGTCGGCCCAGGGCCGCGCTCTTGGCCGTCTTGCCGACGGCCGCGGCGCGCGCGACATAGCTGACCGGCAGGTGGGCGCGGTCGACGCGCAGTTCCGCGGTACCGTCGGGCGCGACGGTCACTTCCAGGCGGTGCCTGCTCATCCACAGCAGGACCCAGACCGGCACCGGCGCGAGTAGCGCGTAGGGCAACCAGGCCCGCAGCCCGGGCGCGCCCATGTGGATCTCGGCGGCGAGCAGCGCCGCGATGGCGAAGCCGATCGGCCACCACCACAGCGGTACCCACAGTCGTTCGCGATAGGGCGACGGGCTCGGCGTACGCGGTGCGGGGCGGTCGGTGTCCGCGGTGTCGGTGGCAGATGAACGTGGCTGGTCGGGCACCCGTCCAGAGTAGGCCACCGCGCCGAGACGTTGACCGCAAGGTCGTGCGGTAGAACGCGTAGTCTCGACCGATGTGAACGCACTTGCACCGATTCCGCTGCGGCGGCTCGATCCCGGCATCCCTGTGCCGACGCGTGCCCATCCGGGTGACGCGGGCGTCGACCTCTGTACCACCGAGGATGTGATCATCGAACCGGGCGAGCGGGTGCTGGTCGGCACCGGGATCGCGCTCGCGCTGCCGATCGGCACGGTCGGGCTGATCCATCCCCGCTCCGGCCTGGCCGCCAAGGCCGGCCTGTCGGTGGTGAACACGCCGGGCACGGTCGACGCGGGATACCGCGGCGAGATCAAGGTGTGCCTGATCAACCACGACCCGCGCACCGCGATCGAGCTGCGTCGCGGCGATCGCATCGCGCAGTTGCTGGTGCAGCGGGTCGAGCTGGTCGATTTCGCCGAGGTCGACGACCTCGACGACACCGCCCGCGGCACGGGCGGATACGGGTCGAGCGGCGGGCACGCGAGCCTGTCCGGCGAGGAGGCGTAATGGGTCTGTTCGGCAAGAAGAAGCGCGCGCCGCGCGAGGACGTCGACTACGACGAACCCGTCGACTTCGACGACGACGAGTACGACGAGGTGGACGGCTACGACGAAGACGACTACATCACCGACGAGTTCCACCGTCCCGACTTCGCGCACCTGGACTTCGACGACGCGCCGACCGACGAGCGCATCTACGGCAACTTCGACCACGAGCCCGATGCCGCCGCCGGTCCCTACGACATCGACGAGGTGTCCGATCAGGTTGTCGCGCAACGCCTCGACCTGGGCTCGGTGCTGATTCCGGTGCCGCAGGGCGGTCAGCTGCAGGTGGAGATGAGCCCGGACGGCACCCCGCAGGCGGTGCACCTGGCCACCGAGCACGGCAGGCTCACCGTGGCCGCCTACGCGGCGCCGAAGTCGGCGGGTCAGTGGCGCACGGTGGCCGCCGATCTGGCCGAATCGCTGCGCGGTGACGGCGCGAGCGTGGCGGTGGAGAAGGGGCCGTGGGGCCGTGAGGTCAAGGCGATCACCGAGGGTGCCGATCTGCGCTTCATCGGTGTCGACGGCCCGCGCTGGATGATCCGGCTGGTCGCCGCGGGCCCGTCGGGCGCGGTGGACGAGCGCAGTCCGCTGATCACCGCGGCCCGCGCGGTGCTCGCCGACGCCGTGGTGCGCCGTGGCAGCGAACCGCTCCCGGTGCGTGACCCGCTCCCGGTGGTGTTGCCCCAGGAACTGGCCGAACAGCTGGCGGCGGCCCACCAGCAGCAGGTGCTGGCCCAGCAGCAGGCGGCTGCCGCGCAGGCCGCCGCCGCGCAGGTGCCGCCGCCCTCGGCGCCGCCGAAGCTGCCCGACGAGCCGCGCCGCGGCGCCGACGGCTCGGCGATGCAGCAACTCGGGCTCAACTAGGACGCGGATCGGCGAATCGCAGCCGGTGTCGACATTCGGTCGACACCGGCTGCGTCGTCTCGCCGGCACTCGCGAGAACGGGGCGAGGTGGCACGCGGGGCCTCGGCGCCGACAGCTGCCTGGCCGCCGTCGTCAAATCCGGATTCGCCGCGGCCGCATCGGGTCGCGACCTCGGCTCAGGCGCGCGACGGCGCCGATGTGGACAGCAGCGCGTCGAGTTCGGCGAATCCGGCCCGGCCGAGTATCGCTGGATCGGCGCCCAACTCGGCCAGCGTGACTCGACGCAAGCCCGCCTGCGGCAAGGTGGCCGTCCACTGCTCGGCGACGGCGATCGGATGCACCGGGTCGTCCTCGGCGCCGACCACCGCGACCGGTACGTCGCTGGCCGCCAGTTGCTCGAGCGTCGGCCAGGCGTAGCCCGCCGCCTCGTCCAGCGCCTGCGGCAGGTGCGGCCACTGCCCGCGCCAGGACTGGGTGAGCGCCTCGGCCAGCCACGCCGGACTCGAGGCGCGCATCCGCCCGATGACCGCTTCCAGCCCGTCGGCACGCAGTTGCTCGGCGGTAACCGCGGCGCTCAGCGCGGCGGGGCAGGCGGCGGTTTCGGCGCCGGTCCAGGCGGGTAATGCAGTGACTACACCGACCACCGCGGTCGGGTGCGCGGCTGCCCAGTCGAGCGCGATCGCGGCACCGAGGGAGATCCCTGCGGCGAGGACCGGTCCGTGCGCCGCGGCGGCGTCCAAAGCCGCCGTACAGCTCGCAATCACGGCCTTCGGATCCGGTTCGACGGCGCGCAAACGCAGTCTGTGCGCGGCGGCGGCGGGTCCGAAGGCACGGGCGGCGAAATCGGCGTCGGAGCCGGTTCCGGGCAGGGCGACCACGGTGACCTGGGGTGGGATGCGCGACACGGACCGAGCGTAGCGGCCCCGCGTTTGCCCATCTACAGTGGCGGTGTAATTGGGGGTGCTGGTGAGCGGTGGTTTTTCCCCGCTAGTGTGCCTAAAACGTGCCATCGCCTAGACCGCGTTCCCGAACATCACCGCGGCGGCCGTCGTCAGGCCCTCGTCGTAGACGCGGTTGTAGACGTTGGTCGTCATCCGAACATCGTGGCCGTGCCACGCCGCGACGGTCGTCGGTGGCACCCCGGCGTGCAGCATCACCGACACCGAGGTGTGCCGAAGGTTCCGCAGCGTGATGTACGGCAGCCCTGCTGCCTTCCTGACGATCTGGAACAGGTCGGTGTGCGCCTCGGGGCGCAACGACTCTCCCGACTCGTCAGAGCAGACGTGAGACGCCTCGACCCACGACACCCCCAGCGCGAGGCGTTCGCGCATTTGCCGAGTCTTCAACTCCCGCAGAGCTGAGACCACATCGGCGGGCAAGGGCAGCGTTCGCCCCGACCGCTCAGTCTTCGGACCGTCGATCACGATCTCGCCGTCGCATGTCCTCACCATCGTCTCCGCGATGCTGACCGTCGCCG
This sequence comes from Nocardia mangyaensis, assembly GCF_001886715.1. NCBI lineage: Bacteria > Bacillati > Actinomycetota > Actinomycetes > Mycobacteriales > Nocardiaceae > Nocardia > Nocardia mangyaensis. The sequence goes on along the minus strand of NZ_CP018082.1, from coordinate 4,558,945 downwards.
CGGTGAGGTCGATATCGCACCACCGCAGCCCGCACACCTCCTCGCGCCGCAGGCCGTAGCACGACAGCAGCAGGGGCGCGTAGAGCCGCTGCGTTTTCGCCTTCGCGCTGAACACGCCGACCTGTTCGCGCGTCCACACGTCGTCGGCGGTGATCTTGCGGTCCTGCTGCCGCGGCGCCTCGACGTAGGCGGCCGGATCGCGGGGGAGCAGGCCCCTGCGGGTCGCGTCCTCGGTCACCTGTTTGAGCGTTCCGAGTGAGCGCTTCACGGTCGACACCGCCAGCGGCCCGCCGTTGGCCTTCCCAGACTCGAGCAGCAGCGTCACCCAATCGTCGATGTGCTCTTGCCGCAGAGCCTGCAACTTCATGCCGCCGAGGTGCTTGGTCACGTACTTGAGCGCGGCGCGATCCTGGCTGACCGTGTTCCGCCGCGGGCTACGCCGCGACTTCAGCCAGTTCTCGCACGCCTGCTCGACGGTGATGTTCGTCCGGCCGACGTAGGTCCCGGCCTCGACTTCCGACGAGATGCGCCGAAACTCTTTGCGCGCTTCGGTTTTCGTGGAGTAGGTGAAGCGTTCGCGGTTGCGCGACCCGTCCGGTTTGGTCCCGGTGTCGAGCTGGAATGTGTAGGTCTTGGTGCCGTTCTTGGCGGTGCGGGTGTCGATCGGCTCGGACCGGCGACGTTTCGGACCGGCGCCCGCCTCGTCCCGGCTAAGCACTGCTGCCGCCGTCCAACGTGCCGCCTTCACGCTCTAGCGACTGCTTGATCGAGAAGTGCCGCCGTTTGGCAGCCTCGGATGCCTGTTTCGTGGCCGCAACCAGCTCAACGTGGGCTGCGCGTTCCATGTCAGTCCAGCCCGCCGAGTCCTTCGCCTCGATGGCTGCCAGGTCGTCGAGGCGGTTATCGACCCGACCCCACGCCAGCCCGGAATTCTGATACTCGCGCGCCAACCAGACCGTCCTGTCGGCACTCGGCGGTGCGCTTGAGTCGATGTCCTGCGGATCGGTTTCGCCCGAAAACCATTGCAGTGCTTCGATACTCGAAGACTCGACGCCTGGCCAGACCTCGACCTTGCCGTCCGGCAATTCAGGGTAGAGCAGCTGCGCCGGCGGAACTCCGAGCGCCAACCCGAGCGCGACCAGCTCCGGCACCGTCACGGTCTTCTTGCGACCTAGCTCAAGGTCGCTGATCTGTGCCTTGGTCATCGCGTAACCGCATTTCTCTGTGGCTTCAGCGAGCTTGGCGGCGGACAGTTTCGGTGTCCGGCCCTCCCTCAGCGCCTTCACGGCCTGCCCGATCCGGGCCGCCATCTCCACATCCCATGTCGTCATGGGTACGACATTAGACGCACTACTTGCGTTTTCCATACGGCATCGCCTAGATTCGTGCGGACACCGACAAACGGTGCCGAAATGTCGTACGAGTAACGAAAGTGGGCTGAAGTGTCCAATCAGCAGAAGCGCCTGCACTCCATCGCTGTCGCCGCCGATCAGCTCGGAGTCGGCCGGTCGACGGTCTACGTCCTCATGAACGAGGGCAAGTTGCGATCGGTCAAGGTCGGCGCCCGCCGACTCATCCCCGCGGCCGCCATCGACGAGTTCATCGAGCGCGCCGAGCAGGGCGCCGCGTAATGCCCCTCACTCCCGACCCCTACAAAAAAGCCCTGGCCGCGGGTGGAGCCGCGAACCAGGGCAACGAACCCGCCATCCGCGAAGGAAGAAGGAGATTCACTCATGGAGTTTACGCCCAAGCCCCCCGGCTCCGCGCTCACCGTCCGCACGATTCAGTTCCTGGTCATCATCGTCAGTGAGGTCATCACCAACAGCTCGCTGACCCTCGACCAGCTCGCCGTCCGGCTGGGTCTCAGCCGCAACGACTTCGAGGCCAAGCGTGCAGGTGTCCAGGTCTGGCGGGTGGCGGAAGTGCTGAACCTTGCCGCGATTCACGGAGCCCTGGCCTCGGACTGGTTGGCGATAGCCGAGAGCATCGCAGCACTCGAGCCCGGGACCGAGGTCTGGTTCATCCCTGCCGCAACGCCCGGTAGTGCCCGTGTCGGCACGGTGGTGGAGGTCAACGGGGACACCGGCGCGGTGAAGCTGGTCGAACAGTCCGGCCGCATTCACTGGACTAAGCCTCAGGACGTGCTCGAACCGGTCGTCGACGAACTGTCGGTCGAATACGCGGCGGTGGCGGAAGAGGAAAAGTCTCGGCTCGAGCGCGAGGTACGCGCGTTGGGTGACGAACTGACGGGCATCCCCGTGAAGCTCACGGGCGGCGTCACGGGCGTCATCGTCGACAGTGACGAACATGGCTTGGTCATCGCCGTGAGTGACGAGGAGCGCCTGGCCCACCGTGCCGCGGTTGTCGGCGGCCGAGCGTGCTGCCGCTGCGGCCGCGCCTGGGCGATCGGCGAATCGTCGAAGCCTGCCGGATTCACCCTGGATGGCGACCAGTTGTTCCGCTGCAGCCGCGTGTGTGTCGAGGTGGCGCGGTGAGGACACCACTTACCCCCGTGATCTGCACCCCGAGCTGCGAAGACCGGGACGGGCACCCGCTGGCATTGTTTCGTGAGGATCAAATCTGCTTCGGGACACCACACCCGACGCCGTTGTCGCTGGAGGATGCCGAACGGTCCGGCGACCAAGAGCGTGCGGCCTACGTCGAGACGTACACCCAGCGCCACCCCGGTGGTGAGCCGTCGGTACACCTGTACGCCGCAACAGTTCGCGACGACATGTGGCTCGACTTGACGCCGGACGAGGCGCTGAAGCTCGCCGAGAGCCTGACCGCCGTGGCCACGCTGGTTCGTGCCGACGCGATCCCCGGTGAACGGTCATGACCACCGTGCGCGACGCCGCCGACGTGCGCCGCATCTGGGCTAGGCACTGCGGCGACAAGCCGGTGCCGACTCGCGATCGCAGCGCCGAACGTCTCCGCCGCGCCCTGGCCGACGCCGACCGCGAACGGGTCCGGCGAGACCAGCTCGAGGCCGCGCGCCAGCGCCTCGAGGGCGTGGACCGTGCGCCCTGGCCGGACGCCGAACGGGCATGGCTCGACGCCCTCCGGATCGCTCGATCCGTCTTCACCACCCCGTAGCTACGCAGGCCGCCCGCTCTCCGGAGCGGGCGGCCCGAGAGGAGTTCTCATGGAGAACGACGACATGCAGCCGCTCGTTATCGTGTCGGCTGCTGGCCTTCCCGAGGCCGTGATCGACCGCAATCGGCTCCGCGCGGATGGCCTGATCTTCGGGTTACAGCTGGCGATCAACGCGAACGACGCCGACGAGTGCGACCGGATCGCGTCCGATTGGGTCGAGGGGCAGCACCCGCAGTACGTCGCCGCCGTCCACGCTGAGGCGCTGCGCCACATCATCACCGCGGTAGTCGGCCCGCTGCTGGTCGCGCTGGACAAGGGGGGAGCGACACCGAACGCCCGCGATCTGCTCACCGAGGCCCTCGACGACGCCGTCGCGACCTTCGGGAGCAGCCAGTGACCGCGCTAGTGGTCGAGGCCGCGCCGCCCTCGGCCTGCAAGCGGCATCGGAATGAGGCGGGGCGGAATACAGCCTGCCTGGACTGTGTCCCGTTTTACGAGGAGTACTTGGCATGGGTCCAGGAGAACTACCGCAAGGACCCATCCTCCGACCACTCGGTCGCGCCCGAGCTCCACGTCGTCGCCGATCCGCTCGATTCGTTCTGGTCGATTCGGCCAGAGCTTGACCACATCCGAGCGTTCGCCCGCGCTCGGCGTGCCGGGCCGTGGGCCGTGCTCGGCGCCGTCTTGGCTCGTGCGATCGTCGCGACCGAACCGAACCTGAGATTGCCTGCGAGCGTCGGCCGGGCCGTGTCGCTGAATCTGTTCTGCGCGTTGGTCGGTCCGTCCGGCGGTGGCAAGGGTGCGGCGGAAGGCGCTGCGGCCGAAGCTGTCGTGTTCGTCGACGCGTCCGGTGCCCCGATTCCTCCGACCGAGTTGCCAGTCGGGTCGGGCGAAGGGCTCGCGCGAACCTTCCTCGACGGTGACGACGAGGACAAGACGACGCGCGCTCTGTTCTCCGCGCCCGAGGTCGACACCCTGGCAGCGATCGGGGCGCGGCAAGGCTCGACCATCATGGGTGAGCTGCGCAAGGTCTACATGGGCGAACAGATCGGTTTCGCCAACTCCAACAAGGCAACCCGTACTCCTGTCCCTGCACATGGGTATCGGGCGTGCCTGTTGGTTGGTGTCCAGCCGCTCAAGGCAGGGCCGCTGCTGGCTGACGCCGACGGAGGAACGCCGCAGCGGTTCGTGTGGCTGCCGGTCGATGACCCCGACGCTCCGGATGAGCGACCGTCGGCACCGAGGCCGCTGGAAGTCATGGTGGCTGTCGGTACGACCAACCCCGTTGAGATGTCCGTACCGCAGATCGCGCGAGATGCGATCGACTCGCACCGCCTGGCCGTGCTGCGTGGGGAAGCGGCCGATCCCCTCGACGGGCACAAGATGCTGACTCGGTTGAAGATCGCCGCCGCCCTGGCGATCCTGGCCGGGCGTATCAAGGTGAGCGCGCAGGATTGGACGCTCGCCGCGACGGTGGTTCGAGTGTCGGACCGGACCCGCGCCGCAGTGATCCAGGCAGCGACCGACCGAGCTCGCGAAACTGCCCGTGCCCGTGCCGAGGTACGGGCGACCGAAGCGAACGTGATCGCAGACCGGGCCGACGACCGTATTCGCGACCGCGCCCGTGCGGCCGTCCTGCGCTATCTCGATCGCCACCCCGGCGAGAAGGTCACCCGCAAGGACTTGCGCACGCACATGCGCAACGACCTGCGAGGAGACCTCGACGCCACCCTCGATGACCTGCTTGCCGATGCCGTTGTGATCGCGATAGGCGAAGGGGTGTACGCGCGTGCCTAGGGAGTACGGGGGTACGGCTGGTACCCCCACCAAAAACCAGGGCCTATCAGCGAAAACGTTGGGGGTACGTTCCGTACCCCCGTACCCCCACCATGTCGGGAGTACAGCGCCACGGCCGTCGACATCGCCAGCAGGGGAGCGGGGAGCACGGACTACGCGTAAGGCGCTTTCTGCCCTCGCATCCGACATGTGCCCGGTCTGCGGACACGAACTCGGACCGATCGCCGACGGCGTCCGCCAGCTCGAGCGATGGGCGACCGGGGGTGGCGTGTGAGCGCCTGGCCCACGATCCGCGAACTCGCCGCCGAGCTCGCCGACGACCGTCTCGACGGGGCCGCCTGCACTGGTCGAGCGTCGCTGTTCGACGCCGAGGTCGACGGAGAAGACGACACCGATCGCGCCTACCGCCTCGATGCCGCCGCCCGCATCTGCCACGACTGCCCGGTCCTGGTCGCCTGCAACATCACCGCGCGGGAGCTGGGCGGGCAAGCGGTCGGGGTGTGGGCAGGACGGGCACGCGGAGTACCGCGCCCCCATGGTCGGCCGAAAGCAGGCGCCGCGTGAAGGTCCACATCATCGAGACAGGGAGATACGAATGATCGACACCCCAGGGGATCGCGCCGAGCCCATCTCCGACGCCCACCGGTGGGCATGGATGCGGTTCGGCAAGCCTCTCGCGGCGCTCGACGCCGTGGAGCGCGAGGAGCTGTTGATGCGGCAGTTCCTCGACTACATGAGCCGGGAGCGCCTCGTCGAGATGGAAAGTGTCCGGCGCATCCTCAACGCCAAGGGCCTCCGGTGGATCCGCCAGCGAAGGGACGAAATCGGCGCGCTGGAGAAGGAGCAGGCCGCCGAGTTGGGCCGGTCGCTGGACCGGCTGGAGCGGTGGGCGAACGAGGAGCTGGAGCGATGATCCTTGGAGATGGCGAAGTACGTGCCGCGTACTACTGCGTGGCTGAGTTCGTCCACCGGCGCCGCCGCGCCGGGGTGCCGATCCCCGATGCCGTCCGCGGGCTGCTCGGTCGCCTTGACTGGGAGATCCAGATCGGTCCGACTGGATCCGCTCCGGCGGAGGCCGAGGACGAGCTGATCGACGTGCAGCAAGCCGCGGTGATCCTGGGGCGTTCCGACCGGGAGATCCGGCGCATCGCCAGGGACCTCGACGGCACCCGCACCACGGGTTCGTGGGTGTTTCGGCGCCGGGTTATCGAGGAGTACGCCGCAGCGCGGGGCGTGGCTTGACGTCCTGACCGCGCCGGATTCGGACGGGCGTTCCCAGTGACCCGCTGACACTCGAGGCATGGCGGTAGAGCTGGCAGTGGGCTACGTGGGCCTGGTCGTGGATACGTCCAAGGTTCCAGGGCAGATCGACAACGCGATCCGTGCTGGTGCTCGCGGTGCCGAGTCGACGGGTAAGGGCATCGGCAGCCGCATGGCCTCCGGTATCGGGTCTGCGCTCAAAGCTGGTGTGGCCACGGCCGGGCTCGCTGCCGGTGCGCTGATCGGCACCGCGCTGACGAAGGGCTTCGGTCGCCTGACTGCGATCGATGACGCCCAGGGCAAGCTGCGTGGTCTCGGCCACGACGCGCAGGCGATTACGACGATCATGGATTCGGCCCTCGCCGCGGTGAAAGGTACTGCGTTCGGTCTCGGTGACGCTGCGACCATCGCGGCCTCCGCTGTCGCCGCGGGTATCGCGCCGGGCGAAGAACTGACGCGCTACCTCACCCTGACCGCCGATGCTGCCACGATCGCGGGCACCTCGCTGGCCGATATGGGGTCGATCCTCAACAAGGCCACCACCAGCGGGAAGGTCTTCACCGATGACCTGAACCAGCTGTCCGACCGCGGCATCCCGATCTTCCAGTGGCTACAAGAGGAGTACGGGGTCTCCGCGGAGGCGCTGTCGAAGATGGTCCAGGCGGGCAAGGTTGACGCCGCCACGTACCGGAAGGTGATCACAGAGAATATCGGTGGCGCCGCCAAGGAGAGCGGCAGCACCATCAGGGGCGCGTGGGCGAACGTCGAGGCTGCCCTCGGGCGCGTGGGCGAGGCAGCGCTGAAGCCGTTCTCGGACATGATGAAGGGCTCGATGGGGACCGCCACCGAGTGGGCGGACAGGGTCGCTCCGAAGGTGGAAGCGGCAGCTACCAAGGTTGCCACGGGGCTACTCGAACTCGGTCGAGCTTTCCAGTCCAACGGGGCGTCTATCGAGGGCTCGGCGTCCATCTACGAGAAGTTCGGTGTCAAGGCTCGCGGTGTAGTCGACAGGGTCAAAGAGCTGTGGTCGGCATTCCAGGCTGGTGGCGCGTCTGGCCTGTGGGCCGAGATCAAAGAGGGCGCGGATAAGGCGACAGACGGTCTGAGGTCTGTCGACGATGCTGGGTCGTCGATGTCGGGCACCTTCTCGAAGGTCGCTACCGCCGCCGCGAGCATCGGCATGTCGCTGGTGTCGTTGACCGGGGACACGGGCACCGTACTCGCCCAAGGTATTCGCGGAATCGGGTCGGCCATGAAGTTCCTGGCCGACAACTCCGGGGCGGCCACTGCGGCGATGGTGGGGTTCGCTTCTGCCGTCGTCATCGCCAAGACCGTGCATGTCGCCTATGAAGCGTCACGTGTCGCCCAAGCCATCATGATGCCTGCCGACATCGCGTCGCGGTTCGCGCTGACACGGGCGATCATTGCGCAGACAGCTGTGATGCGGGCTCACATCGTCGCGCTCGGTGGCGAGGCTCCGATCCAGGCTCTGAACACTCGACAGCGGCTTGCCGCCGCGGCGGCCCGTGCCCGGGAAGCCATCGCGACCAGCGCCGCGACAACCGCCCTCGGTCAGTACGCGGCAGCACAGCGCACCGCTGCCGCCTCCTCGGTCGGCCTGGCTGCGTCGATGCACACCACCGCCGCAGCGGCGGCCGTGATGGGCTCGCGAGTCCAGGGCGCGGCCACAACCGCCCTGACCGGTTTCCGCACCGCGGCCGCGAGCGTGGTCGGTCTACTGGGTGGCCCGCTGGGTATCGCCCTGGCCGGTGTCGGCGCCGCCGTCATCGGACACGTGGGCGCGGCTGATCAGGCCAAGCGCATCCATGAATCGCTGGCAGCCGCGGTCGTGCAAGGGGCGAAGGCACAGAACGACTTCACATCGGCGGTGTCCGCGGCCAACGGCGCCCTCGACACCAACGCCATGGAATCGGCGACCAAGGTGGTCGAGGCGAACCTCGCGCGGATCACCGAGCTCGGCAAGGGCCATCACTGGTGGGACTCGCTCCGAAACACGTTCGGGGACAACCAGTTCCTCGGCGACATCGGAGGTTTCGACGTCGGCGACTGGATCGGCGATGCCGAGTCCTACGACCGCGTACAGCGTGCGATCGAGCAGGACCAGACCTTGAAGGACACCCTTCGGGACCTGAAGCTGGAGATGTCGGACCTGGGGCCCATCGTGGCCGCGGGCGGTTCGGAGTACGACCAGCTCATCGCCAAGCTCGAATCGACCGGTGATGCCGGCGCCGACGTCGTGGCCGTGCTGCGCCAGACCCGCACCGAACTGCAGTCCTCCACCGATGCGGTGCGCAACTCGACGCCGGGATTCTTCGACGTCGCCGCCGCGGTCCGTGTGCTCGCCGATGAGTCCTCGACGGCCTCGGACAAGCTCGACGCCATGCGGTCAGCGCTGGATAGCCTCACCGGGCGGCAAACCAACGCCACCGACGCACTTGCCACTTACCACGCCCAGCTGCGCACCGTGAACGACGAACTCGACGGGCTCGACGTCGCGGGGGCGCTCGGCGACGACGGGAAGATCGACGCCACCACCGAAGCGGGCAAGAAGCTGTGGGACATGCTCCGCAAGCAGGTCGACAAGTTTTCCGAGGCTGCGGTCACCGGCAACGATTTCGGCGAGACCATGGTCGGGATGGAAGACGTGTTCGCCCGGATCGCGACCGAAGCGAACCTGAGCGCCGAGCAGATCGCCGAGCTGAGGAAACAGGTCGGCTACCTGCCCTCCACCATCGAAATGTTGGCCACCCTCGAAGGCTCGGGCGATGTCGAGCAGAAGCTGGCTTCGATCGCTGCCATGATCGCCACCCACGCCGAAGGGTTCGAGATCCCGGCCGACCTGCTCGACGGTGACGTCCGGGCCCGGCTGACCGAGATCGGTGTGCACCTCACCGACATCGACAAGAACGGCAATCCGTTCATCAAGGTCTCCGCACCCGAGGCCCCCGCCGTCCTGGCCGAGCTAGAGAGGATCGCGGCGCTCAAGCTCCCAGACAAGACGCAGCGAGTCAACGTCGCCTACCAGTCCGCAACGGCTTCGGGTGAGTGGCGAGCCCCGATGGTGCTGCCTGGCAACGCTACCGGTGGCACGATCCGCGGACCGGGCACCGGCACGTCGGATTCCATCCTGGGCATCGACCGTGCGACCGGTGTGCCGACATCGTGGGTCTCGCGTGGCGAGGAAGTGATCTCGGAGCGCTCGGCGTCGAAGTGGCGCGGACTGCTCAAGATGATCAACCGCGATGACCCTGCACTGCAACGACTTCCGGCGTTCGCCGAGGGCGGCACCGTGCCGACCGGAGTATCCCGCGCCCTGTCGCGGCTGCGGTCGGTCACCGGCAACATCTACGAGTGGGGCGGCACCGGCCCCACCAACTTCGACTGCTCCGGCCTGGTCGGGTGGGCGCAACAGCTGCTGATGGGTATCGCGGCTCCGATCGGACGCCTCTACACCACTTACTCGCTGCTCGACGGCGCGACCGCGGACCTGGTCCGTGGCCTCGGCCCCGCGGGGACCTGGTTCCGGGTAGGCGTGAACCAGGAGCACATGGCGGCTACGCTCGCCGGTCAGCCGGTGGAGGCCGGCGGATCCCACGGCACCTCACGTATCGGTGCGCCTGCTGTCGGCGCGACAGATCCGCAGTTCACCACCCAGTTCCACCTGCCGAACGCCTTGATCGAAGGCATCGGCCGCCCCGGCGTGGGCCTGGCCGCCGATGAGGAGGGCTGGACCGACGAGGACCAGCTCAAGCTCGACGAGGCCTACCTCAGCGTCGACGAGGCCAAAGAGGCTCGTCGCAAGGTCTACGAGGACGCCGAGTCCTCCGACATCGACAAGCGGCGCGCCGACATTCGCGTTCGGAGCGCCGAGCAGTCGGTGGTGAAGCTGGAGGAGGAGAAGGACCAGGCAGGTACAGCGGTCGTCGATGACTACGTGCCCGAAGCGCCTCCGCTGGAACGCCGGTACACCGATGAGGAGTCCGAGCTCGAGCGGGCGAACCTCGCGGTGTCCTCAGCCGAGCAGAAGCGCAACCAGGCCTACGCCGACCCGGAGTCCACAGACGCGGACCTGAAGCTGGCAGACCTCGACTACTCCGACGCACTGAGCGCCCGCGACGAACTGCTCGAAGGCAGCGCGGAGTCGCTGTCGGGGTCGATCGCCGAGCGGATCAAGCAGTTCGGGTCCGCGGTATTCAGCCTTGCTGTGGACGGCTTCCGCGAGCACTTGCCTCTGGGTATCGGCAGTTCCCGCTGGTGGGATCTCGACATCCCGAACTTGAATGACCCTGATTTCACCCCCGCATCGGATTCGCTGATCGGCAGGCTGTCCTTCCCGAAGTCCGAAGTCGACCAGCAGCTGCCGGTCACCACCGATGGCGACTTGAGCCAGCTGGCGCCGTACCTGTCGATCGCGCCGCCCTCGATCGCCGAACTCCTCAAGGATCTGCCGCTGAAAGTCTTCGATCAGGGCGGCTGGCTGGAGCCGGGCGAGATGGCGGTCAACCTGTCACGGCGTCCGGAGCCGGTGCTGTCGAGCCCAGGGCAGATGCAGCAGTTCATGGGCGGAGACCTCCTGCCTGCCAGTACTCCGAACGACTTCAGCGTCCACATGCACAATCCGCAGTTCACCGACGGCAAAGCCATGTTCCGCACGGTGGACCAGCGACAGGAACGCCAGATGATGCGTCACGCAGGGCGCCCGTTCCGGTAGCCCTGGCTCCTACCCGACACCTCCGATCGAAAGGACACACCAATGAGCTTCAACCCCGGAAACGTGACCCCCGAACAGCAATACCCCCACACGGGCTTCAACCCCGGAAACATCACCTCCGAACCCCTCGCCGTGGACCGGCCGCAGCGCGCTGCCGAGACCCGTCAACAGGTGTCTGCGCAGTACTCGACTGCCCCCGCTGTTCCGACGGGGAGCACCACCGCGCGGGCGCAGGCCACCATCGAAGCGGTAGCCGGACAGTTTCAGAAGTACCTCGACAGCATCCATGCACCCGACTACACCGGTCCCGGCTTGCGCAACCGGATCGCCGCCTTCGGCGACACTCCCGCCGCACAGGCCATCGAGACCGCCGTCGAGACCGCCCGAGACCGCGCCGCATCCGCCCTGACCGCCGTCGAGACCGCCCGTCGTGAGCTCTCCCCGCAGGGAGACACAGCTACCGAGCTGCGCAACACTCGCTACTGGGATCGCGCACGCCGCATATTCGACAGCGTCCAGGACGGCAAGTTGGTGAGCGTGGCCGAGAAGACACTGAACCAGGCCCGTCCGGAGGAGCTGGGAGTGCTCATCGAGGAGCTCGGCCCGTACCTGGACAGCCGCGGCGCCGGTACCGCGTGGATCGCCCCCGTCCTGAGCAAGGTCGCACCCACCTACGCCACCGCCCGACAGCGGCTCACCGATGCCGAGAAGGCACTCACGATCACCGAGCACAACGCCACCCAGCTGCGCCGCCAGATGGGCACGACTCACGCGCCGGCCGGATACCGCAAGCCGACGTTCGTCGACGCTCGCGCCTACGACCCGGACCGCTGATGCCACGCGCCCCGCGTAAGTGCCCCAAGCCCGGGTGTCTCAACCGGATCACCAGCGCCGCCTACTGCCCCGACCACACCACCCACGGATGGGGCAGCGGAGCGGCACGCACCGGCACCCGAGAGCACCAGACATGGAGGGCGGCCGTCCTCGAGCGCGACAGCCACCGCTGCCAGCTCAGGTACACAGGCTGCATCGGCACCGCGACACACGCCGATCACGTCACGCCGATCGCCGAAGGAGGAGCGACAGACGAACTCGCCAACGGGCAAGCAGCATGCCGACCCTGTCACTCCAAGAAGTCCAGCGCCGAAGGCCACCGCGCCAGGCAACGAGGCAAAGGCCCGGCCACCCACCCCCTGCCCCCGGTCACACAGAAGCCCGGATAGGCACTGCTGCTTTTCCTGCCTACGATTCCCCCAGGTCGCGGGCGCGCCACGCCTGGGCCGATTTTTGAGCGACCACACAGCGACTCATCTGCTGGGCAGTCGATCTCTCTCTCCGATCTTTTCCCCCTCCCCCCTTGGCTACAAGGGGGTCAATCGGATTGACTCCCCGATGCCAGGAATTGGCTGATCCAGGGGTACTCAGGCTTGAGTACCCCACGGAGGAGGGGTACGGAGACGGCCGTACCCCTCCTCCGTGGGGTACACGAGTTCGTGTACCCCACGGGATTTGAGAGTGAGCCGAACTCACTCTCAACGGCGCCTTATTCCCCCGATGCCAGGAAAAGGTCCCGCCCGTGCGACTTTCCACGGCCAATCGTGAAAAGTCTGGCAGACACCCGCGCGCTGGTTCGGACGGTTCCGCCAACTTGGCGGAACCGTCGCGCCCGTGCGCGCGAGGACCGATCAGGTTACGGGCGTCCATAAGCTGCCGGACCGGCCAAGGGTATGCGGGATCCCGCAAAGTTTCCCGGCTCCGGGAACCGTTGGCTTGATGACCACGGTTGCGGTGCTCATCACCGCAACCGAGGTGCTCATCACCGCGGTTGCCCAACGTCGGACTCGTCGTCCTCTACTGCAGCGAGCACGGCCGCGACATCGGCATCCAGCTCTGCCAGCTCCCGCGCGGTCTGCTCGTCGGTCACATCGACCCGTTCGCCGGTCGCGGTACGACGTCGCCGAGCTCGACGAGCAAGGTCCACCCCGCGGCCTTGCGTGCGCACCGGACCCGATCGCACGCGCGATGTAGTTGCAGCACCCGGTGCGCCATGTCGCGCGTGAGCGGCTCGGTAGGTGCGGAGTGATCGAGCACCGGTGACGGTTGCCCGGTCTGCTCGGCCTCCTGTGCCAATCGCGCCATGATGTCCCACACGGTCGGCTGTTCCGGTACGTCTGCTGTCTGTCGCCACATGGTCGCCCCCTGCTGTTCGGGTTGAGGTGCCCCGCCGCCGGGGAGGTGAGTCGACCCGGCGGCGCGGCCTGAACTCAGGTTCGCCGTCGGCAAGTGCGTCGAGGGACAGTAAAGGGACAGCGACATCAGAAGACAGCGGCGCCCACCTGCAACTACCCTCGGACTCATGGGGACACACGTAGGCCAGGCCATTGCGTCCGAACGCAAGATCGCCGGATTTAGCCAGCGACAACTGGCGACCCGGGCCGCGTACAGCCTGTCCATGATCAAGGCTGTCGAGCAGGGCCGTGAGCTCGCCTCGCCGGGGTTCGTGTCCTCGGTGGCGCGCGCCCTCCGCGTGACCCCCGAACAGCTGACCGGGGCACCGTTCGACGACGGCAAGCCCCTGGCCGACGCGGTAAACGGGCTGTCGATACTGCTCGCCGAGGGCCGATACGCCCGCGCCGAGGAACCGGGCGAGCTCGCCGCGCTTGAGGCGGACCTCGCCGGTGCGCAGGAGCTGTACCGCCGTGATCGCACCCGCCAGACCATCGAGGTACTGCCCGGGATCATTCGCCGCCTACACGGCGCAGCGCGCGACCTCGGCGACGACGACCAGGCGCGCGCCTACTCGCTGCTCGCCTCGGCCTACATCCTGGCCGAGTGGTCGGCCCGGCGTACCGGCCATCTCATGCTGGCGCTGCCCGCGCTCGACCTCGCCGACAGCTACGCGCCCCTCGGCGACGACCTCAACCACGGAGCGTTCTCCGCGCTGGCCCGTGCCCGCATCCTGACCCACTACGGCGAATCCGAGGTCGCCGCACGACTCATCGAGCAGGCGATCGGCGCGGCCGACGACACCCGTCCGGGCATGGTCCTCGCCGGATACTCGCATTTGGCCGGCGCGATCAACGATGCCCGCCAGCTCGACTACTCCGGCGCCGTCGCCCATGTCGACGCCGCGCGGGACCTGGCCGCACACACCGGCGAAACCGATCTGTACATGACCGCCTTCGGTCCGCTGAACGTCGACATCCACGCGCACGCCATCGAACTCGAGGCCGGTGACCCGAACCGCGCCGCGATCGGTGGCGCCACACTGACGTACGGCACCGACGCCCCGCCGACGCGTGTCGCCCACCACTGGCAGGACAACGCCCGCGCGTGGCTCATGAGCGGCAAGCCGGATCGTGCGCTGTCCTCGCTCAACAAGGCCCGTGCCGCAGCGCCGCAGCAGACGCGATTGCATCCGTCGGTGCGCGAAACGGTCTACGGCATCGCTGCCGCCCAGCGCCGCCAGTCCGAGGGTTTGCTTGGGTTCGCGCACTGGCTCGGCGCGTCCCTGTAGGTCCGTCGGGCCGGAATCCCCGTTTCGGTTCGGTCGGATTTCAGTGTGCCGACAGTGTGCCTATGAGTGCCGAACATGCATGGAAACGCGCGGACGCGGGTACACGGGAAACATCGCCTGAACTGGGCGGAATACACGGTGACGGACGGCCTTGGATGGCCGCTGTTACTGTGGCGGTGTACGGCCAACTAGCGGGAGAAGCGTGACATGTCGTCATCCACGGGCGGACACAAGTCGGGAACGGGTCCGGCCTCGGGATACTTTCGACGACTCGGCCGCCGCCTGACCGAGGACATCAACGCGCTCGACGCCGAGGAACTGGCCGAGACGTCCGACGCCTCCGGTGCCCGGCGCGCGGTGGATTGCTGTCGCGGTGAGGAGGCCACCATTCTGGGCAGGCTCCGCAGTGTGGAAGCATGTCCCAAGTCCGCGGGCGCCACCGTGCAGGCCGAGTTCTTCGACGGCACCGACGCCATCACCCTGGTCTGGATCGGCCGGCGGCGCATTCCCGGCATCGAGCCGGGCAGGCGCATCCTGGTCCGTGGCCGCGTGGGCGACCGCGACGGCCGCAAAGTGATCTTCAACCCCTACTACGAATTGCGCGGGAACAGCTGACGTATGCCCTCCAGCGACGAGTACCGCACTGCCGCGGACCCCGAACCCACCGTGGCCCTGCCGGTGGCGAGGCCCGATGATCCGGTCGACCCCGAGGTCGACGCCGAGCTCGAGCGGTCCCAGACCCTGCTCGAGCAGATGGGCGGCCTCAGCGGCCTGATCTATTCCACCCTGCCGGTACTGGTCTTCGTGCCGGTGAACACCGTCGCCGGGCTCACCGCCGCCATCTGGGCGGCCCTGGGCGTCGCGGCGGGTGTGCTGGTGTGGCGGCTGTACCGCCACGACCCGGTGCAGCCGGCGATCTCCGGGTTCTTCGGAGTCGGCCTGTGCGCGTTCATCGCCTACCGGGTGGGTGAGGCCAAGGGATTCTTCCTGTTCGGCATCTACACCAGCCTGGTCTACGCGGGGGTGTTCGCGGTGTCGATCCTTCTCCGCTGGCCGCTGGTCGGCGTGATCTGGGGCGCGCTCAACGGGCACGGCACCGCGTGGCGCACCGATCCACGCATCCGCAAGCTCTACTCGCTGGCCACTGCCGTGTGGGTGGTGGTCTTCGGCGCCCGCTACCTGGTGCAGTCGCAGCTCTACGACACCGACCACACCACCTGGCTCGCGGTGGCCCGCATCGCCATGGGGTGGCCGCTGACCGCTGTCGCACTGGTGGTGACCGTATGGGCGGTGCGCCGTGCCGGCCACCTGCCCGCTGACAAGTCCGTCGCCGACAAGGCCGCCGCCGGAACGGAATCCACCCGCGCCTGACCGCCCGGAGGTGGGCAAGTACCCACCCTGGGGTACCTATCAGCGTCCGCCCGTTCGTCGCACGATCAATGCATACGCAACGCAGTGATCGTGAAAGGACCGGCGACCATGATGGCAACCGAGCATCGTCGAAGCGCACCGAAATCCGCGACGGCGCCCGTCCTGTCGGAGAGCAAGCGCATCGCCGCCGAACTCGACGCGCTGATCGGGCCCGCCGCCGCCGGCGACCGCGACGCCGTCAGCGAGATCGTGCGGCTGGTGCACCCGCTGGTCCGGCGCTACTGTTCGGCCAGGATGGGCGCCACCGGCCATCTGACCGTCACCGCCGACGACGTCACCCAGGAAGTGCTGATGGCCACGGTCACGGCCATCCCGCGCTACCGGGATCAGGGCAAGTCCTTCCTCGCCTTCGTCTACGGCATCGCCGCCAACAAGGTCTCCGACGCGTTCCGCCGCGGCAAGCACATCGCCTACCCGATGGCCGAGATGCCCGACACCGCCAGCGTCGCGGCCGGCCCGGAGGACTGGGCGCTGGCCTTCGAGCGCCGCGCCGCCACCCTCGAACTCATGCAGGTGCTGGCCCCCAATCACCGCGAGGTGCTGGTCATGCGGATCGTGCTCGGCTGGAGCGCGGCCCAGACCGCCGAGGCCATCGGGACCAGTCCCGGCGTCGTGCGGGTCATGCAGCACCGCGCGCTCAACAAGCTGCGCGCGCAGCTGAAGGTCGCGTGAGTCGACGGGCTATCGCCGAGGCATCGACGTATCGGGGTGTTACGGACGAATGCCGTGGGTGGCCAGGGACAGGCGCAGATCCTCTTCGGCCTCCACCGAGGTGACGAACAGCAGCTCGTCGTCGCCCTCGAACGGGTCGTCGGGCTGCGGCACGATCACCCGGCCGCCGCGCAGGATCGTCACCAGCGCGGTGTCGCGTGGCATCGCCAGGCTGCGCACCGGCTTGCCGGCCAGCTGGGTGTCGGCGGGCAGGGTGATCTCGACCAGATTGGCCTGGCCCTGTCGCAGCGTCATCAGCCGGACCAGATCGCCCACCGATACGGCTTCCTCGACGAGCGAGGCCAGCAGTCGCGGCGTCGACACCGCGACATCGACGCCCCACGACTCGTCGAAGAGCCATTCGTTGCGCGGATCGTTGACCCGGGCGACCACCCGGCGCACGCCGAACTCGGTCTTGGCGAGCAGGCTGTGCACCAGGTTGGCCTTGTCGTCACCGGTGGCCGCGATGACCACCTCGTAGGTCTCGAGCTCCGCGTTCTCCAGCAGCGACAGCTCGCAGGCGTCGGCGTGCACCCAGACCGCGTCGGGGATGGCGGCGGTGTCGATGTGGTCGAGCTGACGCTCGAGCAGCATCACCCGATGCCCGGCCCGCAACAGTTCCCTGGCGATGGAGCGTCCGACCGCGCCCGCCCCGGCGATGGCCACCTTCATAGTGCTCAGTCCTCGCTCACGGGGGGCTTGGCGGCCAGGGCGACGACCTCGCCGACACTGCCGGACGTGGCCGCGACGTACACGACGTCCTCGGCCTGGACGATGGTCTTGGACTCGGGCAGCACGCCGCGGCCGAACCGCAGGACGAAGGCCACCCGCACACCGAGGTCACGTTCCAGATCGCGCACCGTTCGCCCGAACCACTCCTCGTGCAGGGTGAGCTGGGTGATTGCCACCGCGCCGGTCGGGTCGCGCCAGGTGGTGGTCGAGTTGTCGCCGATGAGGCTGCGCAGGAAACGGTCGGTGGTCCACGGCACGGTCGCGATCGTGGGGATGCCGAGCCGCTCGTAGACTTCGGCGCGCTTGGCGTCGTAGATTCGGGCGACCACCCGTTCGACGCCGAACATCTCCCTGGCCACCCGGGCCGAGATGATGTTGGAGTTGTCGCCGGAGGACACCGCCGCGAAGGCGTCGGCGCGTTCGATTCCCGCACGGGTCAGCACATCCCGGTCGAAGCCGACGCCGATCACCTGCTCACCGGTGAACCCCTCACCCAGCCGACGGAACGCACTGGGGTCCCGGTCGATCACCGTGACCTCGTGACCGACCCGGGTCAGGGCCCGCGCCAGCGAGGAGCCGACGCGGCCACACCCCAAGATCACTACGTACACCGTGCACCCTCGTTCCTGGACTGCCCGTGGGGTCCGGCTTGGACCGTACTCGCCACCCGCTCTCCTCGCCCATTTTCCCCGTGTCGACCCCGGGCAAACAATCGCCACACCGGCGTCGGCATCGGGATGTGCGCGCGCGAAGGTACCCGTGAACTGCTCTATGCTCGGCCCGGTGTCCAAGTTGACGACGGCAGCCAAGCGTTTGCTGCTGGGCAGGCCGTTCCGTAGCGATTCGCTCGGCCGCACGTTGTTGCCCAAGCGTATCGCTCTTCCGGTCTTCGCCTCCGACGCGATGTCGTCGGTCGCGTACGCGCCGGAGGAGATCTTCCTCGTGCTGGCGGCGGCGGGGATCTCGGCGTATCTGTACGCGCCGTGGGTCGGGGTGGCCGTCGCGCTGGTCATGGCGGTGGTCGTCGCGAGCTACCGGCAGAACGTGCGCGCCTACCCGTCCGGGGGCGGCGACTACGAGGTCGCGAACAAGAATCTGGGCCCCAACGCGGGGTTGACGGTCGGCAGCGCGCTACTGGTCGACTACGTGCTGACCGTGGCGGTCTCGATCTCGGCGGCGGCGGCCAACATCGGGTCGGCGATCCCGTTCGTGGCCACCCACAAGGTGCTGTTCGCGGTGGTGGCGATCGTGGTGCTCACCGCGATCAACCTGCGTGGCGTGCGCGAGTCCGGTACCACCTTCGCGATTCCGACCTACGCGTTCCTCGTCGGCATGGTGGCGATGCTGGGCTGGGGGCTGTTCCGGGCGTTCGTGCTCGGTGAGGACGTGCGGGCCGAATCGGCCGGGTTCGGCCTGGATGTCGAGGACGAGCACCTCTACGGGCTGGCCTTCGCGTTCCTGATCGCGCGGGCCTTCTCCTCCGGCTGCGTGGCACTGACGGGCGTGGAGACCATCAGCAACAGCGTGCCCGCCTTCCGTAAACCCAAGGCCCGCAACGCCGCGACCTCGCTGCTGCTGCTCGGTGCCATCTCGATCGTGCTGATGATGGGCATCATCGTGCTGGCGCAGAAGGTGGGCATCGTCTACGCCAACGACCCGGCGAACCTGGTCGGCGCGCCGACCGACTACCAGCAGAAGACCCTGATCGCCCAGCTCGCCGAGACGGTGTTCGCAGGCTTCCCACTCGGCTTCTTCGCGATCACGATCGCCACCGCGCTGATCCTGATGATGGCCGCCAACACCGCGTTCAACGGGTTCCCGGTGCTCGGTTCGATCCTGGCCCAGGACCGCTACCTGCCCCGCCAGCTGCACACCCGCGGCGACCGGCTGGCCTTCTCCAACGGCATCCTGTTCCTGTCCGGCGCGGCGATCGCCTTCGTGATGATCTTCGGCGCCGAGGTGAGCAAGCTCATCCAGCTCTACATCGTCGGAGTGTTCGTCTCGTTCGTGCTGAGTCAGACCGGCATGCTGCGGCACTGGACGCGGCTGCTGCGCACCGAGACCGATCCCCGGCAGCGCTCGCGGATGCAGCGCTCCCGGATGATCAACGCGATCGGCCTGTCCGCGACCGGCATCGTGCTGGTGATCGTGGTCGGCACCAAGTTCTTCGCGGGCGCCTACATCGCGATCCTCACGATGGTGGCGATCTTCGTGGTGATGAAACTGATTCGCAAGCACTACGACTCGGTCTCGCGCGAGCTCGACGAGTCCGACTGGGACGGGGTGCTGCCCAGTCGCACCCACTCCATCGTGCTGGTCTCCAAACTGCACCTGCCCACTCGGCGGGCACTGGCCTACGCGCGCGCCACCCGGCCCGACACACTCGAGGCGATCACCGTCAACGTCGATGACGCCGATACCCGCAGGCTGGTGCACGAGTGGGAGAACAGCGAGATCAACGTACCGTTGAAGGTGATCGAATCGCCGTACCGCGAGATCACCAAGCCGGTGCTCGAGTACGTCAAGCGGGTGCGCAAGGACGCCCCGCGCGATGTGGTCACCGTGTTCATTCCCGAGTACGTGGTCGGGCACTGGTGGGAGCAGGTGCTGCACAACCAGTCCGCGCTGCGGCTGAAGGGCAGGCTGTTGTTCGAACCGGGTGTGATGGTGACGAGTGTGCCCTGGCAGCTGAGTTCCTCGACGCGGGCCAAGCAGTCCGCCGAGGTGAACGCGCCGGGATCGGTACGGCGTGGCTTCGAGCGGCCGGATCGTCGGGAATGAACGGCAACGAGGGAAGCGGGTGTGGCCGTGAGTGATTGGCGCGGACAGGAATTCCAGGTGCGGCTCGGGCCGCCCGGACACGGCGGCTTCTGTGTGGGCCGCCACGAGGGCAGGGTCGTGTTCGTGCGGCACGGTCTCCCCGACGAGTTGGTGCGTGCCAGGGTCACCGAGGATCGGGGCGGCTCGTTCTGCCGGGCCGATGCCGTCGAGATCATCGAGGCGTCCCCGGACCGGATACCGGCGACCTGCCCGGTGTCGGGTCCGGGTGGTGCGGGCTGCTGCGATTTCTCCTTCGCCACGCCCGCCGCGCAGCGCGCGCTCAAGGCCACCGTGGTGGCCGAGCAGCTGCGCAGGCTGGCCAAGGTGGAGCGTGCGATCGAGGTCGAGCCGATCTCTGGCGATGGCGGTACGGACACCGGCGGCTGGCGGACGCGGGTGCGGCTGGTGGTCGACCCGGCCGGTCGGGCGGGTGTGCACCGCTACCGCAGTACCGCGGTGATCCCGGACCTGCGTTGTCCGCAGCCGGTCGCGGGCGCCCTCGACGGTGTCGCCGATCGGATCTGGACCCCCGGCGCCGATCTGGTCGTCGCGGTGGACGGCGACGGCGTGCGCCACATCGTCGAACTGGCCGCGACCGGGGAGACCGATCGGCCCGGTGGCCGTCCCTCGACCCCGCGCGGCGCGACCCGCGGACGCGGTCAGCGCCCGGCCCGCCGCCGCGAGTCCGGCCAGCCCGTCGCTGACGAGCGCGGCGCCGTGCGCGACCGGGCCGCCGCCCGCAAGTCGGCCACCAACGCGCCGCGCGAGGAGTGGGTGATGGCCGGATCCGGTCGCGCCGTGGAGTATGTGGCGGGTCGCCGCTGGGAACTCGCGGCGACCGGCTTCTGGCAGGCGCATCGCGGTGCCGCGCAATGCTATTCGGACCTGATCGCCGAGTGGTCCGGGCTCGTCCCCGGCGGCTCCGGCTGGGACCTCTACAGCGGAGTCGGCGTCTTCGCCGCGCGCCTGGCCGAGCAGACCGGCCAGACCGGCGCGGTCGCGGCCGTGGAGTCGGCGCGTTCGGCCGTGGCCGACGGCACCGCCGCCCTGGCCGACCTGCCCTGGCTGGAGTTGCGCGCCGACCGCGTCGAGCGCTGGGCCCGCACCCACGCCACCGACAGCAGACCCGATGTCGTGGTCCTCGACCCGCCCCGCGTGGGCGCCGGCAAGGAGGTCGTCGCCGCCGTCACCGACGCCGACCCCCGGCGCATCGTCCACATCGGCTGCGACCCGGCCGCCTTCGCCCGCGACCTCGGCCTCTACCTCGACGCGGGCTACCACCTGGCCGACCTGCGCGCCTTCGACGCGTTCCCCGCGACACACCACGTCGAATGCGTAGCGCTCTTGGATCGTTGACGACGCACCGATCGGCGATCGCCCGCTCCGCCGTGCGCGGGTGCGCCCCGCAACGGTCGCGACGGGCGGCGCGCCTGCGGCGGGATGGCCCATCGGACCGGGAACGCGGTCGGCAGGACACGTTCAGTGCGACGGTGCGTCCCGCGTGCTCAGTCCAGCGCCCAGGTGACTCGCACGCTTGCGCCGACCTCGGTCTCCCCGGGCACCACCGGCACGCTGGAACTGCTGCGGGCCATCAGCATCGGTGCTTCCATGTCGCCGCTGATGTCGTAGGGGCGCGGCGCTGACGCGGTGTCCTCGGTGATCTGCAGGACCGCGCCCAACCGCACACCCGCACGGGTCGCGTACTGCTCGGCCTTGGCCTTCGCGTCGTCGAACGCGGCATCACGTGCCTGGGCGAGCAGGGGCTCGGGATCGGCGATTGCCCGGGTCAACCCGCCGAGGCGCACGTCATCACCGCCGGCGTTCACCGCCGCCGCCACGGCATCGGCGGGCTCGGTCCCGGTGCCGTCGCGCAGCGACACGCTGAGTCCGGTGGAGGCGAGATAGCCGGAGATCTCACTGCGCCCGTTGTCGGTGTAGACGGTCTCGGTGCGCACACTCAGCCCGCTGGTCGCCAGGTCGGCATCGCTCACCCCGGCCGCGCGCAACGCGGCCACGACCGCGCTGACCCGGTCACCGGCGCGCCCGTAGGCCGCGGCGACGGTGGCGGCGCGTGACTCCACCGACAGCGTCACCCTGATCAGATCGGGGACCGCCCGGACCGTGCCGCGTCCGAATGTCGTGGTGCTGGCCTGCCGGGAATTCTCGCTCACCACGCTGCTCCTGTCGGTCGAGGGATGCTGTGCTGCCCAACGTCTCGCGCCCGCCGCCGAGTTCCCGGCTCAGTAGTTCCCGGCGTTGCCCGAGATGGTCCGCACGGTGGCGTCCATCTGGGCGTAGGCCGCCGCCGCGAGTCGTTCCAGCAGCGCGAGTTTCAGTCGCGGATGGCTCTCGGCGAGTGAGTCGAACCTCTCGGGGCTCATCACCGCCACCCGTACCCGAGTGTCGGCGATGATCGCGTTCATGAACGGTTTCCCGATCAGCATCGGGATCTCGCCGAACGACATGCCCGCTGACAGGGTGACCAGCCGGTGCACCCGCCCGTCGGTGCCGGGAAAGGTCATCCGGACCCGGCCGTCGAGGATCAGATACAGCCCCGAGCGCGGGTCGCCACGGTCGGCGATCACCTCGCCGCGGGCTAGGGTGCGTTGCTGGAAGTCGGCGCACAGCAGGTCGCGCTCCTCGGTGCCGAGGCTGGCCAGCAGCGGATGTTCGTCGAGGGTGATGGAGGTGCGCGTGCTCGTGTCCGCCGGCCGGTGCCGGTCGAGCACGATGTCCTCGCACCATTCGGTGGCGGTGTCGCGGTCGATGAACACCCGCCCGCGTGGGTCGTGGGGATCCAGGCTCGACACCTCGTGCCCGAGCCGGGCATCGGGATCGACCAGCGCCACCCGGGTGCCCTCGCGCACGAGTTCGGCCTGCAGCCCCTCGAGCATGTCGCGGGCCACTGTGCTCACCTCACCGACCCGGCGCAGATCGATCACCAACGCGTCGAGCTCGGTGCCGTTGCCCTCGATCGCTCGCACCGCGCGTTCGGCGCCGGCGAAGAGCAGGTCGCCGTGCAGTTCGTAGACGCGGGCGCGCTCGCCGTGCTCGGCCAGAACGGCGGAGTCCTCGGGGGAGCGGCGCAACCGCGAGGGCAGCTGCGCCACCGTGTACTCGGCGCGGATGGCGGTGCGCGCCGAGCGCGTGACGTGACAGAAGTGCAGTTCCAGGCGCCGCGACAGCTCCCGGCACGCCGACACTCCGCGCACACTGTTGCCCTGCGGGTCCAGCCGCGGCGAATACACCGCGATCCCCAGCTGACCGGGCAGCACCGCGATGATCCCGCCGCCGACCCCGCTCTTGGCGGGCAGGCCGACCGTGGTCACCCAGTCACCGGCCGCGTTGTACATGCCGCAGGTGGTCATCACGCTGAGCACGCGCTCGGTCAGCGAGGTCGACAACGCCCGTTCCCTGGTCCGCGGATTCACCCCGTTGTCGGCCAGGGTCGCGGCCATCATGGCCAGGTCGTGGCAGGTGACCTCGATCGAACACTGCCGGAAGTACCGGTCGACGGCGTCGTCGGGGTCGACGTCGATGATGTCGACCGAGCGCAGCATGTAGCCGATGGCCCGGTTGCGGTATCCGGTGCGCGCCTCGGAGTCGTAGACCGACTCGTCCATGCGCAGTTCGCGCCCGGCGAAGCGGGAGTAGCAGCGCCGGACCCGCTCGAATTTCTCGCTGGTATCGCGTCCGGCGATCAGCGAGGCCGCGGTGATCGCGCCCGAGTTGATCATCGGATTGCTCGGTCGCTGGGTCTGCGGCTGGAGGCTGATCTCGTTGAACGGTTCGCCCGAGGGCTCCACATCGATGTGCTCGGCCACACCGTCGAGCCCGCGGTCGGCCAGTGCGAGCGCGTAGGTGAACGGCTTGGAGATGGATTGGATGGTGAACCCGATCTCGGTGTCGCCCACCTCGTAGACCAGGCCGTCGGCGGTGGCCAGGCACAGCCCGAACGAGTCGGGCGCCACGGCGGCCAGTTCGGGGATGTAGTCGGCGGGCGCGCCCGAGGTGTCGTCGCGGCAGGCCGCGAACACCTCGTCGAGCATCCCGGCGACCACACCCGGGTCGATGGTGCGCGTCACGCCGTCGGGTCGGTCCACAGCGCCACTGTAGGTCGGGTCGACGGGGTTGCCGGTGGGGCGCGCGGGGGGAGATAGTCCTCACAGCCGCGCGGGAGCCGACCTCGGCGCGGGTCCGGCGTGATCGGTGCCGGTGCGCGCACGCGCCCGCTGGTCGGCGGGTGTCGGCGAGCCGTGCTCGCCGAGCACTGCCGACATCGATCGAGGGCGTCCAGTAAGGGCCCGCGAGCTCGCGCCGCTCGCGGCGACAAATACACTGGGCGGATCACACTGTAGTCCGGAGGGAGCGAGTTCAGGTGGGAGTGCTGTCGCGGGTGGATTCACCCGAAGATCTGCGCCGACTGAGCGTGCCGCAACTGCGGGACCTCGCGGAGGAGATCCGCGAGTTCCTGGTGCAGAAAGTCGCCGCCACCGGAGGCCATCTCGGCCCGAATCTGGGGGTGGTCGAGTTGACCATCGCCCTGCACCGGATCTTCGATTCTCCGGCCGATCCGTTGATCTTCGACACCGGCCATCAGGCCTACGTGCACAAGATCCTCACCGGCCGCAAGGACCGGTTCGACTCGCTGCGCATGCGCGACGGCCTGTCGGGCTATCCGAGTCGCGCCGAGAGCGAGCACGACTGGGTGGAGTCCTCGCACGCCTCGGCCGCGCTGTCCTACGCCGACGGCCTGGCCAAGGCCTTCGCGCTCACCGAGCAGGACCGCACGGTCGTCGCGGTCGTCGGTGACGGCGCGCTCACCGGCGGCATGTGCTGGGAGGCGCTCAACAACATCGCCGGTGCCCCCGACCGCCCGGTGGTGGTCGTGGTCAACGACAACGGCCGCTCCTACGCCCCGACCATCGGCGGCCTCGCCGACCGGCTGACCGCGCTGCGCACCCAGCCCGCCTACGAGCACGCCCTCGACGCGGGCAAGCGCATCCTCAAGAGCATTCCCGCCGTGGGGGATTCGGCGTACTCGATGGTGCACGCGCTCAAGGCGGGCATCAAGGACGCGGTCAGCCCGCAGGAACTGTTCTCGGATCTGGGCATGAAGTACGTCGGCCCGGTCGACGGGCACGACCTCGTCGCGCTCGAGGCGGCCATGCGCCGCGCCAAGGACTTCGGCGGTCCCGTCGTCGTCCATGTGGTCACCCGCAAGGGCAACGGCTACGAGCACGCCGAGAACCACATCGCCGACCAGATGCACGCCTGCGACCCGATCGACCCGCTCACCGGCCGCCCGCTGGCCGGGAAGAAGGCCAAGGGCTGGACCGCGGTGTTCGCCGAGGAGCTCATCGAGCACGCGTCCCGGCGGGAGGACATCGTCGCCATCACCGCGGCGATGCCCGGCCCGACCGGTCTGGCCGGGTTCGGCGAGCGTTTCCCGGAGCGCATGTTCGACGTCGGCATCGCCGAACAACACGCGATGGCCTCGGCCGCCGGTCTCGCCCTCGGCGGCCTGCACCCCGTGGTCGCGATCTACTCCACCTTCCTCAACCGCGCCTTCGACCAGCTCCTCATGGACGTGTCGCTGCTGAAGCAGCCGGTCACCGTCGTGCTCGACCGCGCGGGCATCACCGGCCCCGACGGCGCCAGTCACAACGGCATGTGGGACCTGTCGCTGCTGGGCATCATCCCCGGCATCCGGGTCGCCGCGCCCCGCGACGGCGCCACCCTGCGTGCGGAACTCGCCGAGGCGCTGGCCGTCAGCGATGGCCCGACCGTGCTCCGCTTCCCCAAGGGCAGTGTCGCCGAGGACATCACCGCGGTGGAGCGGGTCGACGGCATCGACGTCCTCCGTCTCGCCGTGCCCGGCGCCGGGTCGGCCCAGTCCCAGCACGGCGATGTCCTGATCGTCGCCGTCGGGCCGTTCGCCGAGACGGCGCTCGCGGCCGCGGAATTGCTCGACCCGCAGGGCATCTCGGTCACCGTCATCGATCCGCGCTGGGTGATCCCGGTCTCCGACACTCTCGTCAAACTCGCCGAGAACTATCGCCTGGTCGTCACCGTCGAGGACGGCGGCCTCCATGGCGGCATCGGTTCGACGGTCTCCGCACGCCTGCGCGAGGCGGGCCTGGACGTTCCCACCCGCGATCTCGGTGTGCCCCAACAGTTCCTGGACCACGCCGCGCGCGGGGAGATCCTCGACGAACTCGGCCTCACCGCTGACGCCATCGCCCAGCGCATCAGCGGCTGGCTGCGCGCCCGCTGACACGCGGTCCCGTGCCCGCCGCGGTCGGTGCGGGGCCCAGGGCGCTCGCGCCGAGTGCGGGAGTCGGCCGATTCGGTGCGCGTGCCGATCGCGCTGCGGAACGAGGTCTTCGCGGAGCTCGCCGCGGCCCCCGCGACACTGATCAACGACGCGTGGCCGCCCGCCCGGCTGGGATGTCTAGCCCGCCGGGCGGCGGGCGACGACGGCGAAATTCAGCGGGATCCGCGGCGCGGTCTCCGGCAGCGTCCAGCCCTGCGGGCAGGCGACCAGGTCCCCGAACGCGGGCCAGTCCATGAACGGCAGCTCGTGCACCGCCTCGATCCGCAGCCCGGCACCGAGCAGTGCGGCGACGATCTCACCGAGGTCGTGGCGCCATTCGTGGTTGGTCGTGTGTGCGATCTGACCGTCCGAGTCCTCGGTGTAGGTGCCCGAGTCCGAGTAGGTGCGGGTGCCGCCACCGGACAGGTAGTCGTCGCTGATCGTCCAGGGTTCGTGATCCATGGCGCCCAGGATCGGGTGGTCGTCGCGGATCGCGAACACCCCGCCCGGTTCGAGCAGGTCGTGGATCGAGTGCGCCCACGCGGTGAGCTCCGGCAACCAGACGATGGTGCCCGCACTGGTCACGATGGTCTCGAACTGCCGGTGGATCGCCGCCGAGGCGAACCGCGCGTCCCCTTCGACCCAGGTGATCCGGCGCCCGTCGGCTTCCGCGATCCGGGCCGCGTGCCGTAGCGAGTTCGATGACAGATCGAGCCCGTGTACCTCGACCGCCCCCAGTCGCGCCCAGGAGACGGTGTCGGTGCCGATATGGCACTGCAGATGCAGCAGTGAGCGTCCGACGATTCCGGACGCGGGCAGGTGCGGCGCCAGCACCGCGAGGTCGTTGCGCACGACGGTGGAGATGTCGGTGGGATCGGCGAGAAAGGCGTCCACGTCGTACATCCGCGAGCGTGCGTGCACGTCGGCCCGGTCGTCCCAATTCGCCCGATTCGCGGCGATGGCGTCGTCCTCTGGCACGGCTGCCGCGGTCGGATTCGTGGTCATGTCCCAGGTATAGCCGAGAAGCCGTTACCGACGCGAATTGTTTTCGCGCCTGCTCGGTTGGCGCAACGTGCCGACAGCGAGCGCTGTACATCGCGAAATATCTTGGCCCAAAGCCTGTCCCGGTCCCCGGTCGCCCCGTGCGCAGGCGCATCCGCGGATCCCCGCTGGTGACCAGTGCGGTCCGGTGCGGACAGCGGGCAGCAGCGCCTCGAACGCTCACCTGCCGGCCCGAACGCCAGCTACACGATCGCAGTGATCGGCACGACGT
Source organism: Nocardia mangyaensis (assembly GCF_001886715.1). Taxonomy (NCBI): domain Bacteria; kingdom Bacillati; phylum Actinomycetota; class Actinomycetes; order Mycobacteriales; family Nocardiaceae; genus Nocardia; species Nocardia mangyaensis. Next base: position 4,531,260 of record NZ_CP018082.1, on the reverse strand, counting down.
GATTCGCTGACGACGTCCTATCCGGCAGCGGGCGTCAACGCCTCGGTCAGCGCGGGCACCGCAAGAGCCCGCTGCCACGGCCGCGCCCCACCCGCACGAAGGAACTCCTCGACACGAGCCGACAACTGCTCGGCCGCGCCGACGTCCTTGTAGTCCGGCAGCCCGTCCCAGCACAGCCGCCGAACCAGGTCGGGGGAGAGCAGGTTCTCCACCGGGATCGAGTGTTCGGTGGAGAGCTCGCCCATGGCACTGCGCGCGGTGGCGAGGCGGGCCGCGGCGGCGGGGTCGCGGCGTTCCCAACGATTGACGGGGGGTGGCCCGTCGAAAGGCAACGTCAGCGGGGGGAGTTCTTTGTCGGGGAGCGTGCGGGCACGTTCGACGGCGGCGAGCCAATCGCGGGAGTACCGGCGTTGCCGAGGCCCGCCGAAGACGGGCAGGGTGCGCAACTGGGCGATGGTGCGGGGTTCGCCGGTGGCGGCGGCCACGATGGCGGAATCGGGGAGGATGCGAGCGGGGGCCACGTCGCGGGCGCGGGCGAGTTCGTCGCGGGTGGTCCACAGTTCGCGCACGATCGCGAGCTGGCGGGTACGGCGCAGGGTGTGGATGCCGGAGGTGCGCCGCCAACGGTCGGCCTTGGGGGTGGGCGGGTCCATGGTGCGGATGTGCTCGAATTCCTCGGCGGCCCAATCCATCTTGCCCTGGGTGGTGAGGTCGCCGGCGACGGTGTCGCGCAGTTCCAGCAGCAACTCGACATCCAGTGCCGCGTAGTTGAGCCATTCGTCGGGCAGCGGGCGGGTCGACCAATCGGCGGCGCCGTGGCCCTTGCGCAGGGAGCGGCCCAGCAGGTTCTCCACCATCGCGGCCAGGCCGACGCGTTCGTAGCCCGCGATGCGGCCGCCGAGCTCGGTGTCGAACAGGCGGGCGGGGCGCAGACCGAGCTCGGCGAGGCCGGGCAGATCTTGATCGGCGGAGTGCAGAACCCATTCGAGGTCGTTGATCGCCTCGGCCAGCGGGGTCAGCGCCTCGGTGACCGGGATCGGATCGATGAGGAACGAGCCGGCGCCCTCGCGGCGCAGCTGGATCAGATAGGCGCGGGCGGAGTAGCGGAAACCGGACGCGCGTTCGGCGTCGACGGCCAGTGGGCCGGTGCCCGCGGCGAGGGATTTGGCGGCCGCGGCGACCTCGTCGGCGGTCGCCAGCACAGGTGGAACCCCCTCGGCGGGGGCGAGCAGGGGCTCTGCTGCGGTGGGTTCCTCGGCGACCGACATAGACGTGAACTCTACGTGGCGATCAAGGGTGATCGGTGCGGGTATAGGACTCCGGCCGTAAATGGGTGATCCCAGCGGGTGGGAGCCCGGCGGCGAAGGCCAGCACCTCGCAGAACGCCTCCACGTGTCGGCGCATCTCGGTGTTCATCGCCGTCCACGAGGCCCGCAACTCCAGCTGGTGGGCTCGTGGTGGGCCCGCGATGTCGCCGTAGCGGACCGAGCTGGTGGCGGTGACCGTGCCGCCGAGGGCGGTGAACGGCTCGCCGCGCGACTCCAGCGAATCGACCAGCCAGCTCCACGCGACCTCCGGCAGGAGTGGGTCGGCGGCCAGCGCGGCGTCGATGTCGGCCTGGATGTAGGCGACCAGGCGGAACACGCCGTTCCAGGCCTCGTCGCCGTCGGGGTCGTGGAGCAGGATCAGCCTGCCGAAGGCGTCGCCCTCGGAGTCGATGGGCACCACCGGGGTGTCGGGATGGGTGACCTCCGCTCCGAGCGCATAGGAGAACGGCGCCAACCGTTGCGGGGGACGGATAGGCGCCAGCTCGATTCGAGGGTGCACTGTTGCGGTGCCCATCGCATCGACCGCCGCCCGGAAAGAAGCAGGCTCGCGGGGCGTTCCCCCGGTCGGTGCGGCGCCGTCGCGGATGTCGAGCGGTGTCACGAGGGGCAACGGTAGACCGTTGGCGGCCGAGGCGGTCGGAGGCGCGCCGCCGTGCGCGTTGCGCGCGGGCTGCGTTGCGCAGGATGCATTCTCGAGGTCAGCGCGATGCGCGATGCGCGATGCGCGGTCTCGAATCGGCGACTGCCGAGAGCCCGCCGACCGGTTGGTTTGTGTTTCGTCCGATTCCGGTCGGCGGGCACGGTGACAGTGAGGCGGATCCGGGAAGGACAGATGGTTCGACCTACCGCCGAGCGTGGCGGGAAGTCCACCTAGGATGAACACCGATGAGCACTTACACTCGCCGCCGGTTGACCGATGCCCCGTTCCTGGCCGCCGCCACCGGCGCGACGCCGAGCAGGCGCCCCGTCTGGTTCATGCGTCAGGCGGGCCGCTCGCTGCCGGAGTACCGGGAACTGCGCAAGGGCATCGGCATGCTCGAGTCGTGCTTCGACCCCGAGCTGGTGTGTGAGATCACCATGCAGCCGATCCGCCGCCACGGCGTCGACGCGGCGATCCTGTTCTCCGACATCGTCGTTCCGCTCAAGGCCGCCGGCATCGACCTCGACATCGTGCCCGGCGTCGGCCCGGTCATCGCCTCGCCCGTGCGCACCGCAGCCGATGTGCGCGCGTTGCCCCGGCTGCGGCCCGAGGAGGTCGGCGCGGTCACCGACGGTGTGCGGCTGCTCACCGACGCGCTCGGCGACACCCCGCTCATCGGCTTCGCCGGCGCCCCGTTCACCCTTGCCTCCTACCTGGTCGAGGGCGGCCCGAGCAAGCAGCACGAGCGCACCAAGGCGATGATGCACGCCGACCCGCAAACCTGGCACGCCCTGCTCGGCACCCTCACCGACATCACCATCGCCTTCCTGCAGGCCCAGCTCGCCGCGGGTGTCGACGCCGTCCAGCTGTTCGACTCCTGGGCCGGTGCGCTCTCCCTGGCCGACTACCGCGAATTCGTCCTCCCGCATTCGGAGCGTGTCTTCGCCGAGGTCGCCGCCGCGGGCGTGCCGCGCATCCACTTCGGCGTCGGCACGGGTGAACTGCTCGGCGCCATGGGCGAGGCCGGTGCCGATGTGGTCGGCGTGGACTGGCGCGTCCCGCTCACCGACGCCGTGCGCCGCGTCGGGGCCGGTAAGGGTCTGCAGGGCAACCTGGACCCGGCGATCCTGTTCGCCGGTTTCGACGCCGTCGAAGTCGAAACCCGCCGGATCCTGCGTGAAGCGGATGAGGCGATCACCCTCGGCGCGTCCGGGCACATCTTCAATCTGGGCCACGGCGTCCTGCCGGACACCGATCCGGGTGTCCTGACCGCCCTGGTCGAGCTGGTCCACTCGCTGTAGCGAACCCCTCGACCTCTCGCCCGTACCGCTCCCGCCGACACAGAAGCGCACCCCCGTCAGCCGCACGCGCCCCAGACCGCCAGGGCGTGTAGCTGGACCGTTGATCCCCTGGCCTCGGTGAGTATCGGCCGGGATGCGACCGCCTCCAGCGTCCGGTGATCGACGGTCCAGGTCGGGTGCGAAGCGTCCGGTCGATGTGGGCGCATGCTGCGACACACTGGTCCATGCGGCAGCGTCGGTCTGGTGTGCGCCGCGCTGGCCTGCCGTTCGGTGGGGTGGTCTGTGACCACTCGTTGCGCGCGCGGCTACGGTCGAGGCATGCGGATCGCGGTCATCGGGGGCGGTATCAGTGGGCTCGTCGCGGCCTATCGGTTGCGGCAGAAGCTGGGGGACGAGGTCGACATCGTCGTGCTCGAGCAGAGTGAGCGCGTCGGCGGGGTCCTGCGGACGGGTGAATTGGCCGGGGAGCCATTGGATCTCGGCGCCGAGGCCTTCGTGGGACGCAGGCCCGAGGTGATCGAGCTGATGGGCGAACTCGGCCTCGACGACCAGTTGGTGCGGCCCGCGGGCAAGCGTCCGCTGGTGTGGGCGCAAGGGGCTCCTCATCCGCTGCCCGGGCGCACGCTGATGGGCATTCCGTCCGATGCCGAATCGCTGCGCGGACTGGTCGACGACGCGACCCTCACCCAGGTCGCCACCGAACCGGAACGATCCCTGTCCTGGGAGCCCGGCGCCGATGTCGATGTGCAGACCCTCGTCGGCGAGCGGTTCGGCAGGCAGGTGGTCGAGCGCAGTGTCGACCCGCTGCTCGGCGGGGTCTACGCGGGCATCAGTGCCGGTATCGGCGTTCGCGCGGCGCTGCCCACCCTGGCTACCGCCCTGGACCGCGGCGCCACCAGTCTCACCGAAGCGGTCCGTGAGGCCATGCCCGCACCCAGCACGGCCCCGGTCTTCGGCGGCCTGCGAGACGGCTACGGCGCACTGCTGACGGCGCTGACCGCGGCAGCCGGCGCCCGCGTCGTCACCTCGATGGCAGGCACCCGGGTCGCTCGCACGCCGCGCGGCTGGGTGGTCGACCCGCTCGGCGCCGTCGACGCCGTCGTCCTCGCTACACCGGCCCCGGTCATCGCCCGATTGCTGCACTACGCGGCGCCGGTCGCGGCCGAAGCCGCCGCGGGGATCGAACTGTCCTCCTCGGCGTTGGTCGCCCTGGCCCTGCCACGCGACACCGCCCTGCCGGACAACTCGGGCATTCTCGTCGCCACCGGAGAACCCTTGCGCGCCAAGGCGTTCACGCTGTCGAGCCGCAAATGGCCGCACCTGGCCGAACGTGACGTCGCCCTCGTCCGCGCCTCGTTCGGCCGGTTCGGCGACGAGTCCCCACTGACCTGGTCCGACGACGAACTCATCGCGGCCGCCGTCGCCGACCTGTCCACCGTCACCGGCCTCCCGATCACCCCACTCGAGGCCGTCGTCCAGCGCTGGCCCGGCGGACTCCCGCAGTACGCCCCCGGCCACACCGAACGCGTCGCCACCCTGGAATCCGCCATCGCCCCCCTCGACGGACTCGCCGTCGCCGGCGCCTACCTCCACGGCGTAGGCGTCCCTGCCTGCGTAGCTGCCGGCACCGCCGCCGCCGACCGCATCGTCACTTCGCTGGGCACCCGCGGCGTTTAGCGGAATACGCAGTGGCGCAGTCGCACTGGGCTGGGCGCCAACATTGATCCCGTGCTGGGTGACCTCGACACGACCCGGTCCTGCGCCGATCCGGCCACGACCCGCAGCGCGAGATCTGGCGGGTGCGTCGTGACGTCGCTGGCGGGATGGACCCGATGACCGTCGGCACAGCGGGAAGATCACTCCGGCGGTGTCGGCGCCCAGACTCCCGCCGCCGTCCCCTCCGCGACATGCGCACGGTAGGCGGCGACCTTGTCGTGAATGATCGACAGATGGGCCGTCAACTCGGCGAGCCGATCCCGCACTACCCGCTCGTGCGCCTCGAGTAGCGCGAGCCGCGCGCTCTCGTTGCCCGGCCCCGACCGGACCAGTCCAGCGAAAGTCTTCAACGCCGCGATCGGCATCCCTGACTCCCGCAGCCGATTGCACAGCAACAGCCACTCGACATCCGCCGGGTCGTAGACCCGCTGCCCACCGGAGGTGCGGGGGATGGGGCGCAGCAGGAGCTCCTCGCGTTCGAAATACCGCAGGGCGTGGACGCCGAGTCCGGTCGCCCGCGCGACATCGCCGATGGAGAGACCGTTCATGCGCACCGCCCAGACCTTGACCTAGATCGCACTCTAGCTTCTACGGTCGCGGCCATGACGATGACACAGCAGCACCGGATCGGCTCCGGGTTCGGCGCGCACAGCACCGCCGCCGACGTCCTCGACGGCATCGACCTCACCGGCCGGACCGTTCTGATCACTGGCGGCTACTCGGGCCTGGGCAAGGCCGCTACCGAGGCGATGGCGCGCGCCGGAGCCGAGGTCCTCGTCCCGGCGCGCCGACCGGAGACGGCCCGAAACGCACTGCGCGACTATGCGGAAGTGGCCGAACTCGACCTGGCCGACCTCGACAGCATCCGGATCTTCGCCGAGCGATTCCTCGACACCGGCCGCGCGATCGACATCGTCATCGCCAACGCGGGCGTCATGGCCTACCCGCGCGAGCGGATCGTTCCCGGCTGGGAGGCACACTTCGCCATCAATCATCTGGGCCATTTCGCCTTGGTGAATCAGCTGCAGCCGGCACTGCGCCCCGGGGCGAGGGTGGTCTCGGTCGCCTCGTCGGGACATTTCCTGTCCGACATCCGCTGGGGCGACCCGCATTTCGACCACGACTACGACCCCTGGCAGGCCTACGGTCAATCCAAGACCGCCAACGCCCTGTTCGCCACCCATCTCGACACCCTCGGCGTTCGTGCCTTCGCCGTACATCCCGGCAGCATTCTCACCCCGCTGCAACGCAACATTTCGCGCGCGCAGCAGATCGCCCAGGGCTGGATCACCGAGGACGGCCGCCAGGCTGCCGGGTTCAAGACCCCGGCTCAGGGTGCCGCCACCGCGATCTGGGCCGCCACCGCACCACAACTCGACGCCTACGGTGGCGCGTACTGCCAGGACTGCGATGTCGCCGAACCAGCGACGACCGAGGACATGCTCGTCGGGGGAGTGAAACCGTGGGCGGTCGACCCGGATGCCGCCGCCCGCCTCTGGGCGATGTCGCGCGAGTTCACCGGGCTGGACAGCTTCAGCGCAGACCGCGTGTCATCGCCAGACGGCGATAGCGATGTTGCATGATTGCCCGCTGTGACCATCACCGACGAACAGCGAATCCGCACTCTCGTCCTCGATCCCGACCTCGGACCCGTCGAACTGCACGCGGGCGGGGCGACGACAGTCACCTCGGTCTTCGGCAACGACGAGTCCTCGCCGTGGCGGGCGAGCCGGCCGCACGAGGACTGAGCACCGACAACGCCCGCCCACCCGGCGGCCGAAAACCCCGCAGTGGCACCATGGATCCATGGCGCGACTCGACTATCAGGCCCTCAACTCCACCATCCGCTACTTGATGTTCTCGGTGTTCCAGGTCCAGCCGGGCGTGCTCGGCGAGGACCGCACCGAGGCGATCAAACAAGCCCAGGCGTTCTTCGACGACCTCGCCGACAAGGGCGTGGTGCTGCGCGGGATCTACGACGTGGCGGGCCTGCGCGCTGACGCGGACTTCATGCTCTGGACCCACGCCGAGCGCGTCGAGGACCTGCAGGCCGCCTACGCCGACTTCCGCCGCACCACCGAACTGGGCCGTGCCAGCGCGCCGGTCTGGAGCAATGTGGCGGTGCACCGGCCCGCCGAGTTCAACAAGAGCCACATTCCGGCCTTCCTCGCCGGTGAGGACGCGGGCAACTACATCTGCGTGTACCCGTTCGTGCGCTCCTACGAGTGGTATCTGCTGCCCGACGAGGAGCGGCGCAAGATGCTCGCCGACCACGGCAAGGCCGCCCGCGGTTACCCGGATGTCCGAGCCAACACCGTCAGCTCGATGGCACTGGGCGACTACGAGTGGATCCTGGCCTTCGAGGCGCCCGAACTGCACCGCATCGTCGATCTCATGCGCGACCTGCGCGCCACCGAGGCCCGCCTGCACGTCCGTGAGGAGATCCCGTTCTTCACCGGTCCCCGCGTCGAGGTCGAGCAGTTGGTCGCCGCTCTGCCGTGAGCGGCGCGGTAGTCGATGGCCCGGTCGCCAGACCGGGCCATCATGCTATTCGGCAGCAGGCTGCAGCCGGAGGGCGATGGAGTTGATGCAGTAACGCTGGTCGGTGGGGGTGGGGTAGCCCTCGCCCTCGAAGACGTGGCCGAGGTGGCTGTGGCAGTTGGCGCACAGCACCTCCACACGGCGCATGCCGAGCGTGTCGTCGGCGCGCAGGATCACCGCGTCGGAGTCGGCGGGGTCGAAGAACGAGGGCCAGCCGCAGTGCGAGTCGAACTTCTCGGTGCTGCGGAACAATTCGGCGTCACAGGCGCGGCAGGTGTAGACACCCTCGGTCTTGGTGTCGGTGTACTCGCCGACGAACGGGCGCTCGGTGGCGGCCTCGCGGAGCACAGCGTATTCCTGCGGATCCAGTTTCGCCCGCCACTGCTGCGGCGTCAGCTGGATACGCGGCGTGGGCAACGAAGTATCGGAACTCATCACTCCACGCTAATGGTTTCGGCCGGGGTGTGCCGCGATCGTCACGGCACACCCCGGCCGGGGCGCTATTTGAGGGCGGGCTCGCGTTCCCCGGCGGGCTCCTCCGGGGCCACCGGATCGTCGCGATGCGCGGCGGCGGGTGCGGCCGCGACGGGCTTGTCGGGGTCCTCGGCGCCGTCGCGGGAGTCGGGCGCGTTCGCCATCCACGCCGGGTCGAGGCCGAACTGCAGTCTGCCCGCGCGACGGGCGGCCAGGTACCGGTCGCCGAGCACACAGAACACCACGATGAGCAGCAGGCCCCAGCCGAAGGTCACCCGCAGGTACTCGAGCGCGCGACCGGTGCTCTGCCAACGGTCCGAGAGCCACTTGTCGTAGGTCATGAACCCGAAGATGGCCAGCCAGGCGGGCCAGTTGCGCAACACCGAATTGCGCAGCACCACCGACATCAGGAACGGGAACAGCATCATCGAGTAGTACATCTGGCCCAGCGAGGGCAACAGGAACGACGCGGTGAGCAAGACCCCGGAGAACGTGGTGACGAAGAACAGGTCGTCGTGGCGGTAGTAGCGCCACAGCAACCACAGCGACACCGCGACCACGCCCGCCATCACGACCTGCGCGATCAGGATCAGCCAATGCGGCACGCCGTAGTAGAGACCGTTGCCGCCGACCGAGCTGTTGAAGTAGTCGCGGGTCTCCGACAGGTACGGCAGGACTTCGGTGAAGAACTTCTCCGGATCCTTCGACAGTGGCCAGGCGATGGCGGTCAGCGCCAGCGGCACACCGCAGGCAGTGATGAACACCTTCCACTGGCCCCGCACGGCCGCCACCAACAGCAGTGGCGCCAACGTCGGTTTGACCGCGATGCTCAACCCCAGCACGGCACCGGCCCACAGATCACGGCGAGCCAGCAGCAGATGGATGAACAGCAGCTCGGCCAGCAGCAGACAGCCGTTGACGTTGGTGAACACCAGCGTGTTGATCACCGTCTCGGAGGCGAACATGGCCAGCAGCAGCGCGGGCGCGGCGATCGAGCCGAGACCGAACTTGAACAGCCGCAGCAGCAGATACCAGGCCAGCAGGATCGCCGCGGCGTTCAGCGCGATGAACAGCCAGCGCGAGAGTTCGTATTCGATGATCGCGACCGGCGCGATGACCAGGGTTCCGCTGGGCGGATACAGGTAATGCGGGTCGACGGAGTCGAAGTTCGCCGTGTAGACGGGCCTGCCGTTCAGGAACTCGAACGAGGCGTTGTAGACCGGCTTGTAGTCGTCAGTGATGAAGCCGTTGATCGCCTTGATGAAGACGCGGTTCAGCACCGTCATGATCGCGAATGGCCACAGAGCGAACTTGATCACATCTGCGGTGGTGCGAGCGGTACGTGGCTCGAGCTGTCGGAACAACACTGGGGCACGGTACACCGAATCGGGTTGCGATGGTGTCGCCGGACCCGTCTGACGCGCCGAAACGCCGCCCGCCCACACCCGGATCAGGCCGGGCAGGCGCCGCCGTCAGCGGGCAATGTCGCCTCGGCGAGGTAGTCGTTCACCGCCTGCTGCGCACAGCCGGAATGGGCGACGACCGGGTGACCCCAACCCTGCCAGGTCATCGTCGCGTGCCGGGCGCCCGCCGAGCCGAGCGCCCCGGTCACCGAGGCGGCGGCCCCGCCGACGACCGGATCGGCGGCACCGGCGAACACCAGCACCGGCAGGTCGAGCTCGGTCGGTAGCGGCGCGGCGGTGGAGACCGGCCACGCCGAGCAGACCATCAGCCCGACCGCGGCCGTGCGGCCGAACACCGGATATTTGCCGGGCCAGGTCTCGGCGAGCTCGCGCGCCTTGTCCGGGGTCGGTGGCTGCTGACCGTCGGTGCACCGGTTCACGAACTCGCCGTCGGAGTTGATCGCCGCGGTCTCGCGGACCACCAGCGCGGCCAGCGGCGCGCGATCACCGCGATCGGCGGCGGCGAGGATGTCGGCCAGCGCGGTGACCCGGCTCGCCTGATCGCCGCGGGGGCTGGACAGGAATCCGGTGAGCGCGGTGGACAGGTCGGCGGCGGAGATGTCGCCCAGGTCGCCGCTGGTCGCCTTGCCCATCAGCCCGGTGATCCTCGCGCGCGGATCGTCGCCGAGCGCGCAGTCCGCCGCCTGGCAGCGCTGCGCGAACGCGGTGAGCGCCGCCTCGGCGCCGGTGATCCGTGCCTCGGTCATCGTGGTCATGTCGGCGCCGACCGGTTCGGGCGCGTCGAGCACGAGCCGGGCCAGGTGGTCGCCGTAGCGGCGGGCGTAGCTCAGGGCGACCTTGGCGCCGTTGCCGGTCCCGAGCAGGTTGATCTTGTCGACCTGCCATTGCTTGCGCAGCTGCTCGATGTCGTCGGCGGCGTGCGGTGCGTCGAAGGTGTTCTCGTAGGGCTGCAAAAAATCGCGGCAGGCGATGGTGGCGTCCTGGCTGTACTCGGCCACCGCGCCGATCTGGTCGTCGCTGCCCACGCCGAACTGGCCCAGATCGGTCATCACCGCGCGCAGCTGGGCGGGAATGCAGTCGATCGGCTGGGAGGCGCCGATACCGCGCCGGTCCACCGCGACGATCGGCTGCGCGGCCAGCAGCGCGCTGTTGGGGCCGATCGAGAGCCCGGCCAGAGTCGAGGCCGAGGAACGATCCGAACCGGAGGTGAGGACCAGCGGCGCCGCGTCGGCGGGGGTCTGCGGCAGCCGGGCCCGCAATGCTCCCGCCCGGAAGGTGCCGATCACGGTGCCCGCGGTGTCGATCGGGGTCGAGAAGTCGGCGCACTCGAGCACGAGGCCCTCGGGCGCATCGCCGAAGGCGAGCGAGCTGAGCGTGGCCTCGGTGCAGTCGCGCCAGGTCAGATCGGTCTTGGGGACCTCGGCCGTTGCCGGTGCGGTCGGGGTGGGCGCCTCGGTCTGGCCGCCGCCGCTCCCGGGTCGCTCGACCGCGACGGCAGGCCGATCGGACGGACCGGCCCCGCAGCCCGCGAGCATGATCGACAGTGTCGCGGCCGCCACCGCGGCCCGAGTCAAGCGCATGGACTACACACTGCCAGGTCCGGCGTCAGGTTTCATCGACGGGCCCAGCGGGCCAGCACGGTGCCGTCGTCGTCGAGCAGGAGCTGTTTGCGGGCCATCGCGGTGTCGAATTGCCGCGCCGACAGCGAGATTCGGCCACCGGCACCGCCGACCAGCACCGGCGCGGTGGTCACGCAGAGTTCGTCGACCAGTCCGGCCTCGGCCAGCTGCCCGAACAGATGCGGACCGCCCTCGCACAGCACCCGATGCAGACCGCGTTCGGTGAGCACCCGCAGCAGCGCGGTCGCCATGATCGCGGCCTCACCCGCGATCACCACCTCCGCACCCGCGTCCTCGAGCGCGCAGATCTGCTCCTTCGGCGCCTGCGTGGTGGTGATGATCAGCGGCGCCACCTCGGCATCGGTGAAGAACTTCGCGGCCGGATCGAGCGCCGCCCTGGCGGTGACGACCGCGACGGGCGGCGGCGTGCCGTCGGCACTGCCGCCGATGCCGTGCTGGAAATGCGTTCGGCGCCGGTCCGGGTCGGGGTGCGCGCCCCCGTAGTTCTCCGCGCGAACGGTGCCCGCCCCGATGACGATCACCTCGGCCAGTTCCCGCAGCACCGTGAACACCCGGTGATCGGCCGGGGTGCCCAGTCCGCCGGACACGCCGTCCACGGTGAAGGCCCCGTCGACGCTGGTGACGAAGTTCGCCCGCACCCACGGGCCGTCGAGGTGGCGGGGATAGGCATAGCTCCTGGCCAGTGCGTCGTCGTCGAGGTCTGCGAGCTGGGTCACATTGTGGATACGCTGCATAGGAACCGATGCAACCACGTCCGTACGATTCGTACATGCAAGAACGCCTCGTCGATCGCCATCCGGAGGTCCCGGCCGACCAGCTCGTCGCCCAAATGGTGCCCCCGCCCATGTTCGACGAGGTCAGCTTCGCCTCCTACATTCCCGACCCCAAGGAGCCGAGCCAGGCGGCCGCGGTCCGCAAGGCCGAGGAATTCGCCGGTCAGGTCGACAAAATCCACAAGGCGGCGTCGAAGAAGAGCCTGTTCGGCAAGAAGAAGGCGGTCTCGGGCGCCGGTCTGTATCTCGACGGCGGTTTCGGTGTCGGCAAGACTCACCTGCTCGCCTCGATCTTCCACAGCGCGCCCGCGCCCAAGTCGTTCGGTACCTTCGGCGAGCTGACCAACCTGGTCGGCGCGCTGGGCTTCGTCAACGCCGTCGACCGGCTCTCGGCCAACAGCCTGCTGTGCATCGACGAGTTCGAACTCGACGACCCGGGCGACACCACCATGGTCTCGCGCCTGCTCACCGAGCTCTCGGCGGCGGGCGTCTCGATCGCCGCGACGTCCAACACCTTGCCCAGCCAGCTCGGCGAAGGGCGTTTCGCCGCACAGGATTTCCTGCGCGAGATCAAGAAACTCGGCTCGATCTTCGAGCCGGTGCGGGTCGACGGCCCCGACTACCGCCACCGCGACCTGCCGCCCGCGCCCGAGCCCACCTCGCCCGACCTGCTGGCCGAACGGGCCGCCGCCACACCGGGTTCCACCCTCGACGACTACGACGCGCTGCTGAAGCACCTGAGCACTCTGCACCCGTCCAAGTACGGCGCGCTGATCAACGGCGTGTCCTCGGTGTTCGTCGCCGGCGTGCACCCGGTGACCGACCAGGCCGTCGCGCTGCGCATCGTCGTGCTCGCCGACCGCCTCTACGACGCCAGCGTCCCGGTGACGGTCTCGGGTGCCAAGCTCGACGAGATCTTCTCCCAGGAGATGCTCGACGGCGGCTACCGAAAGAAGTACCTGCGCGCGATCTCGCGGCTGCTCGCGCTGTCGCGGTTCGAGGCCGCCGCCGCGTAACCGGGCGTCGCGGGGTACGTTCCTGTCGTGCTCGTGTCCGGCGTCGTCCGAAGGAGTCCCGCGTGAGGCGTATCCGTGCTGTCCGTGCCGGTCTGGCCGTCGCGACCGGAGTGGCCGTACTGCTCGCACCGGTCGTCGGCAGTGCGGTCGCCGCGCCCCTGAACGCCGAGACGACGACCGTCGAACGGTCGCTGGGCCTGTCGGGCGTGCAGAACGCCAGGGACGCGGGCGGTTACCGCACCACCGACGGGCGCTGGGTGCGGACCGGGCTGGTCTTCCGCTCCGGGGCGCTGGATCAGGCGACACCCGCGGACCTGGCCCGGCTGAGCGCCCTCGGCGTGCGCGTGGTCGACGATCTGCGCACCGGCTACGAACGAAGCCTCGCTCCCGGCAGGCTGCCCGCGGGTGCGACCGGGAACGCCTACGACGTCATCGGACAGGCGCCGCCGCTGATCCTGGCCGGTGCGCTGTTCGGTGGCGAGGGCATGTACCGCGCCTTCATCACCGCGCCCGGTGCGAACGAGGCGTTCGCGTCGGTCCTGCGTGACATCATCGCCGCCGATGGTGGCGTGCTCTACCACTGCAGCGCGGGCAAGGACCGCACCGGCTGGGCCTCGGCGGTGCTGCTGAGTGTGCTCGGCGTGGACCGGGCCACCGTCACCGCCGACTACCTGCTGTCCAACACCTACCGCGACGCCGCGCCGGGTGACCCGCTCAACGGCGTGCAGGCGAGCTGGCTCGACGCAGCCTTCGACCAGGCCGTGCAGACCTACGGCAGCTTCGAGGGCTATGTGCGCGAGGGTCTCGGCCTGACCGAGACCGAACTGACCGCGTTGCGCTCGGCCCTGCTCAGCTGAGCGGCCGCTCGAACACGAAATCGTCGTGCACCTGGTTGCCGACGGTGTTGGTCTTGGTGCCCACCCGCACGAAACCGTGCCTGGTGTAGAACTTCTGCGCGCGGACGTTGGCCTGGTTGACACCCAGCCACAGCGCACCGGCGCCCGCCTCGCGCGCGGTCGCGATCGTCGCCGCCATCAGCGCGTTCGCCACCCCGCTGCCGTGATGACCCGGCAGCACGTACATCTTGCTCAGTTCGACCACCGCGCCCGGACCGACCTGCGCGGCGACCTCGGGATCGGTCGGCCTGCCCGCGACGAGCATCGCGTAGCCGACGATCTCGCCACCCTCGACCGCCTTGAGCACGGTGCGGTCGGGATCGGTGAGGTACTCGCCGAAACGGTCCCCCGAGAGCATCTGCTCGAGGAAGATCTCGATGTCGCCCTGGGTGGCCTCCGGTGGGCAGGCCAGCGGAAAGGTCGCGGCGGCGACATCGCTGAGCGCCTCGGCGTCCCAGAGCCCGGCTCGATCGACGACGACGGAACTGTTGGTCATCGTTCCAGTACAGCACGCTTCGATGTGGCGGCGGTGGCACCGTGACGGCGGTGCCGAGTACTCTCCTGCCCATGACGAGCGGTAGCCGCATCGGGATCGTCGGTGCGGGAGTTGCGGGTTTGGCCTGCGCGAAGGTGTTGAGTCAGGCGGGTTTCCCGGTCGAGGTGTTCGACCGGGCCCCTGACGTGGGCGGTGTGTGGAGTGCCACCCGCCGCTATCCCGGCCTGCGCGCCCAGAACAGCAAGTTCACGTCCCCCTTCACCGACCACCCGATGCCGGAGGACTATCCGCGCTGGCCCGACGGTCAGCAGATGCAGGCCTACCTGGCCGGATACGTGCAGCACTTCGGCCTGGGTCCGATGCTGCGGCTGGGCACCGAGGTGGTCGCGGCCGACCCGGTCGACAGCGGCTGGCTGCTCGAGATCCGCGACGCGATGGGCGTGCACCGCACCTCCTGCGATCACCTGATCGTCGCCAACGGTGTCTTCAGCGATCCGGTCATGCCCGATCTGCCCGGTGCGGCGGCCTTCCGCGCGGCCGGTGGGCATCTGTGTCACGTCTCGGAGTTCCACGACGTCGAGCAGGCGCGCGATCGATCGGTGGTCGTGCTCGGCTACGGCAAGTCCGCCTGCGATGTCGCCGAAGCCGTCAGCCACCTGGCCGACGAGACCAGCGTGGTCGCGCGCCGACTCACCTGGAAGATGCCGCGCACCTTCCAGGGCGTCGACTACGAGCGACTCCTGCTCACTCGCGCCGGCGAGGCGCATTTCCGATCCCGCTTCCCGCACCGGACCGAGCGGCTGCTCGACCGGCTCGCGCTGCGCGAGGCCAATCTGGACCTGCTGCAGGAGCGTGTGACGCGCAAACTCCGCCTGCGTGAACTCGACCTGCTGCCGTCGGGTCCGATCGAGGAGATCGCCACCAGCAGCGCGGGTCTGGTCACCGAGGGCTTCGCCGAGCAGGTCGAGGCAGGCCGGATCACCGTGCACCGCGACACCGAGATCACCGAACTGATCGGCGGCAAGCACGGACCCGCCGTCCGGCTCGCCGACGGCAGTCTGAAGCTGGCCGAGATCGTCGTGTGCGCCACCGGATATCGGCAGGAGGTGCCGTTCCTCACCCCGTTCGTCCGGCGTGCCCTCACCGACGAGGTGGGCGACTTCCGGCTCTACCGCCACATCCTGCCCGTGGACGTACCCAACCTGAGCTTCGCCGGATACAACAGCTCGAACGTGAGCGCGCTGAGCTCCGAGATCGGCGCGCATTGGATCGCCGGGCTGCTCACCGGCGAGTTCGTGCCCCCGATGCCCGAGCTGATGAACAACGAGATCGACGCGCGGCTGGCGTGGTCGCGCGAGCGCGGCGAGGGCAACCACGCCCACGGCGCCTCGGTGGTGCCGTTCTCGCTGGCCAATATCGACGAGATGCTCGACGACCTCGGCACGCCGTTGCCGTTGCGGTCCAGGCTGGCGCAGTGGGTGCGGCCGGTGCGGCCCGCCTCCTACCGTGGGGTGCTGCGTGACCGTACGCCCGCCGCGGCCCCGGCTCCCGCACCCGAGCCGGTAACCGACAGGTAGCCCGACACGCCGGCTCGCCGTCGGCGCCACGCTTGGCGGCGATCCGCGCATTGGTGATAATCCTCGCGTGGATGCGCTGGATCTGAACCTGCTGCTCGCCCTCGACGCGCTGCTCGACACCAACAGCGTCACCGAGGCGGCCCGGCGTCTGCACACCTCCACCTCGGCGATGAGCCGCACCCTCACCCGCCTGCGCGAGGTGCTCGACGACCCGCTGCTCGTGCGCTCCGGACGGCAGCTGGTGCCGACACCGCGGGCGTTGGAACTGCGACACGATGTGGCCGTGCTGGTCGAGCAAGGTCGTTTCCTGTTGACCGCCCGCGAAGGGAAAGGGCCTGGCCGGCACCGCGATTTCGTTGTCCGGGTCGGAGATTCGGTGGCGGCACGGCTGTCCGGACCGCTGCTGGCGGCGGTCAGCTCCCAGCTCCCCGGTGTGACGATCCGGCTGCTGGCGGCCGAGGACGCCGACTCCGCCCTCCGCGACGGCAGGGTCGACGTGGAGGTCGGCACGATCGGGCGCACCGACCCGGAAACGGTGGTGCAGCGCCTCTTCGCCGACCGCTGGATCGGCGCCGCCGCCGCCGGCCACCCCTTCGCCGCCGAGCGCCCCACCGTCGCCGCCTACGCCAGCGCCCACCATCTCGAGGTCTCCGCCACCGGTCGCACCCACGGTCCGATCGATGACCGCCTCGCCCTGCACGGCCGCACCCGCCGCGTCCTGGCCACGGTCCCCGACCTGTCCACCGCCCTGTTCACCGTCACCACCACCGACCTGATCTGTCCTGCCCCCGAACAACTCTCGCGCCCCGCCCGAACCGCACTCGGCTTGGCGACCTTCGAAATCCCCCTGCCACTACCCACCCCCGTCGTCGCCATGGCCTGGCACCCCCGCAACACCGCCGACGCCGGCCACCGCGCCCTGCGCGACCTGATCACCACCGTCCTGCGCGACACCCCGACCCTGCCGGAGGAGGACCTGGTCGCCGCGTCCACCTCGGCGTAGGTCCTCGCGTCGGGTCGCGGCGTCGGTCAGCCGGGCTCCGTGGTGGGCGGGCCGAAGACATCGTGACGACTCGGTGGGAGACCAGCCGAACGTTTCAATTCGTCGAGCATCGCCTGCAGCTTGTCGACATGCGCGCGTTCGATGTCGAACGCGCGGAAGGTACCGGTCACGGTGATTCCCGCCGCGTCGGTGGCGGTGGGCGGAATCGGGTCGGCGGTATCCGGATCTGCCGGGGCCGGAGCTGCGATCGAGGCCGGGGAACCCGGGTCCGCTCCTGTGGCCTGCCCCGCCACGGAGTGCTCCTTCGGCGGGGCGAGGCGGGCGGGCGGCCCACTCGGCGCGGTCGTGTTCGTGCCGCCGGTGGTCAGGCGGTCCCGGGGAGTGAACTCGTCGAAGATCGTCTCGGGGCGGCGATCGGGTTCGGCGGTGAACCCATGGTGAGCGTGTCCGTTTCGAACAGCTGTGGGCAGCGTGGCTGTCGTGTCGTCAGCGAATGCCCACTGGATGCCGTTGACGGTATTACCCGCCGGGGGGTCGGTCATCGGGGCCGAATGGTCGAACCCGTTGACCGCGTAGCCGTTCGTGCCGGTGTGGGTCCCCGCGGTGAGACCTGCCGCCCGGGGGTCCGGCACGGTTCGATCCAGGCCTTCGGAACCACTGCCGGTGCCCACCCCGAGGTCCGGCATCTCAGCGGCCTGCCCGATCGCTCCGCCACCGATCACACTGCTGGACGACCCATATGGCGGATTGCCGAACTCCTCGACCGGTGCGACGCCGCTGTTCGGCTGGGGCGCTTCGGCCCTACCGACCGGCCGCGCCCGCTCGACACCGCTGTCGGCCGACCGGTGCGACGCCTCGACAGCAGCATCCGCCGGTGAGTTCATGGTGCCGGTATGGGCCCCCGCGGAGGTCCCGCCGGCGACCACCTGCCCGCCACGAACAACATGGCCGACTTCCGCACTCCCCGGCAGCACGTCACCGTCACCCGCCGACGAATCCGCCGGGCCCGAAGCCGTCGGTCCCGAACCATCGAGCCCCAGCGTCGACAGCGAAACAGCCCGCTCCGAGCCCCCCACCGCCGAACCGCTGATCGACGGTGCGGACATGCCGGCGCCCGAAGGCGGTGCCGAATTGCCGATGACAGGCGTGGCTGTAGGGCCACCCGAGAGTGGCGCCGGACTGTCGACCGGCTCGGCGGCTGAATCCCTGACCGACGACGCGGCCCGGTTGCCGTTCGGCGGCGCTGCGGGGTTGCCGACCGACAGTCGGGCCGGAGCAGTCCGCGTAGGCGTTGCTGTGCCGCCGACCGACGGTGTGGCCGCACTGTCGAGCAGTGCCGGTGAGGTGTTCGCGGCGGCTGCTTGCGCCTCACCGTCGCGCCATGCCGCACCGCTGTCCACCGCCGTTCCATTCACGACATTGCTACCCGTCACGGCGACACTGCGGGCGCCGGTCGTCGCGCTCGCGCCGTTCACGGCATCGCCGCCTGTCACGGGCGACCCGAATGCCCCAGGTGGACCACTCGCGATGATCGTGCCGCCGGTGGGCGCGCCGTGTTCGTCAGTGGAGACGCCGGGGGCCATCGTGCCGCCGTCGACGGGCGCGCCGTTGGCGTTGGTCGCGCCCTCGGGGGCGACAGTGCGGGGGACAGCAGCGCCACCGACGATGCTCGTCCCATTCCCGGTGGGTCCGTTGCCCGCGGCGGCCGTGCCGTTCAGGACAGCTGTACCGCCCGCGGCGCGCGTGCCACCCGTGATCGAGGAACTCCCGTTGATCCCCACCCCGTGACTGTCGTGGCGAGACACCGCGATCTCGCCGGTGGTCGCATCGCCACCACCCGCCGACCCGTTCGCCCCGGAGCCGAAGCCGCCGAGCGGACCGACTTCCTCGCGGCCCGACGCGTGCCCGTTGACCGCACCGCCGAACGGATCGGCCGTCGCGGTGGTGCGTGGAACCGGCGCGGTGGTGAGCGGCCAGGTCGGGTCACCGAGGTGATCGGTGGAGCGGATGGGGGATTGGCGACGTTCCAGCGGCGGCCGATCACCGGCGGCCGAGTGGAACTGATGGGGCGTAGGGGACTCGCCCACTCCCGTGGCGTCGTCGAGACCCGCGGCCGCACGCTCGGCCGCCTCCCGCACCTCCCGGCGACTTCGGGTGCCGCGCGCACGGGGCGGCGGCTGCTCGGTGTCGCCGCCGTCGAGGGCATCGAGGCGTGAGCTCAACCGGGAGATGTCCTGTGAGGCATGGAATGCCCAGGTCTCGAGGCGACGGATCCGGGTCTGGTCGGGAAGGTCGTCGTCGGCGGGGAAGGTCGGCACCTCCTGCTGGACCCGCGCGGCGACGATATCGAGCTTCTCGCTGACCTCACGCAACGCCGCGGCGATACTCGCCAGCATCGACCCGATGGATTCGTCGTGCTCAGCGTGGTTCATGCACACCCTACTTCCCGTGGTCGGCGAGCGTGCCCGCCTCGGCCGCAGCGATCATATCCACCGACGTCGGCGCCCGTGGAGTGGCGATGGCCCTGCGTCCGGATCCGCGACGCGCCGAACGCCCGAGCAAACAGGGCAAATCGGGCAGTCAACAGGCCCGGTCTGTGTATCGAAATGATCAAGATCTTGCCGTCGTCCTGCGACGTCGGCGCGATGAAATACCTTGATATGCAAGGTGGGTCGCGTTTGTGATCACGATCACCACTCGGTGACGCACCCGAGCGCGGGTCAAGGGGGCTGGCGGCCAATCGGCGGCTGCGGGAACCTGGAGTCCGGGGCGTGGGCGCGGGCACACGTCAGGGCCCCGGGTGAGGGAGTGATGGTGTGAGGACGAAGCGGCGAAGCGACACCCAGGTGGTGTGCGGACGACGGGCGCTGCTCGACGAACTCGGCATCTCCGAAGGGGGCCGTCGCGCGACGACGGAGCGGACCGGATACGGCTGTGGTTGCCCCGATTGTGTGGCGACGCAATGGAATACCCAGCGCCTCCATCATTGGATCTGCGGCAGACTCCTCGCGGCCGGTGCCGACGAGGCCGAAGTGGACGCGCGCGTCGACGACATTCCGGTCGACGTCTACTGGCGGCGCGGCGACCGCCGTTGCGTGGTCGAGGTCCGCAGCGGCCCCCTCGACATCACCTCGGCCCGCGCGCACCGGAAACGACTGCAGGCCGCGGGTATCGATGACGTGCTGTGGGTGTGCCCGCAGGGGTACTGGGTCCCGCTCGTGCCCGCGGTCGGCGTCGCCGATTTCGCGCCCGCGGCCGCGGACTACCGCATCGACCAGGGCATGGTCGCTGCGGGAAGCACCGGTTTCGCCGCGCCGACGCGGGCGAACTGGGAATTGCGTGACTTCCTCCAGGGCTGGGTGAAGGACGAGATCGCCTGGGGTCACGTGGATCTGACGACAGGAGGGTGGGCCGAGGTGGGCACCTGGGAACGACACACCGCGGCGCAAGCAGCGATGATCGAGCAGCAGCGCACGGAGCTGCGCGATCAACGGGTCGAGCTGGCGGTGTCGCGCCAGACCGTGCGCGAGAAGCAGAAGCTGGTCTCGCGCCTGCACCACCGGATCGACCGGGCCGGTGTGTACGCCGACGCCGAGGCCATCACTATGGCCGGGCTGCGCAGCGAGCTCGTCGCCCAGCAGCGGATCGCGGCCGGCCTGCGCGCGACGATCGGCCGGATGGATCGCACGCTGAATCAGTGGCAGTGGCTGACCTGCTGCGCGATGCTGCTCGTGCTCACCGTCATGACCGGTGCGATGGTGATGCGCTGAGCCGCATCGGCGTTCGCTCCCACTGCCAGTCGTTGCGCAGCACGAGCCCGGCCAGATCGAGCAGGTCGAGGCCGGTCTCGGAGCGGACGGCAGCCAGCGCGAGGCGGTCGTAGGGCCCCTGGGTGAGTTCGTCGGCGATGCGCGCCTCGATCGCGGCGTCGACCGGTCGCCGCATCAGCTGTGCCGGGCCGAGCGCGCTGCCGGTCCAGGCCAGCCAGCCCCAGCCGTGCTCGCGTGCGTGGGTTCGGCCGAGTTCGGTCTGCATCCGGTTGTGCTGGAAGGCGATCCGGCCCAGCGGAACCACATCGATCAGCACGATCCGGCCGTCGGCGAGCTGCGCGGCGACCGCGGGATAGTGCACGTGGTCTGCACCCGCGAACTGGTAGGTGAGCGCAGTCGGCTCCTCCTGGAACGCCGCCACAGCCGCACTCGCGTCGAGGCTGCGCAGCAGACGGGCCATCAGCGCGGAGTCGTAGGCGACGTCGCGTCCGGCCTTGGCCAGGTAGAACCGGCCACGGCCGTCGTCGTCGCCGTCGGCGACCCGGGCCGAGGCGGTGGGCAGCGGGGCCGTCGCGCCGCTCGACCATTCGATATCGGGGAGCAGCGGGTCGAGATCGTCGGCTTCCTCGGGTGCGTGCAGTTTGGCCAGGATGGCAGCGGTCTTCTTCTGCCAGCCCAGGATTCGCTGCATCACATACCCGGCGACGCGCTTGGCGTCGGCTTGCTCGTGTCCGGCCAGCCGCAGCTTCAGATACGACCATTCCATCGCCACCAGATCGGTGTCGGTGGCATAGGTCTCGGCCAGCAGCGCCCGCACCAGGCGCAGATCGCCCGCCTCGCGGGGGTACCGGTGCTCGAACACGGCCGCCGAGCGGTGTCCTGAGCGGGCCGCCTCGCGCACGATCCGCCCGATCGCCTTGGTGTAGAGCTGGCGGACCCGGTCGCGGGCGAGGTCGTAGCGGGCCCCTATCCGGGTGAGGGTTTCCGGCCGTTGCCCGCCGATCCCGAGGCGCAGCGCGACGATCCGCGCATCACGAGCCGAGTGCTCGGCATGGTCGGTCAGCAGTTCGGCGACCAGCTCGTCGAGCTCTTCCAGTTCGAAGGAGACCTCGGCGGCGATGTCGTGGCCCGGCTGCATGACGGTCTCGCTCGCGGCATTCACTGTGCGACCTCCCTGGCTCGGTCGGGTCAGCGTAGCCGGGAACTCCGACACATCCGCGTCACAGCGCGGTCAGGTACTCGCTGTAGAACAGGCACAATCCCGTCGCCGAGGCGATGCCCGCCAACACCCAGAACCGGATGATCACCGTCGTCTCGGGCCAGTTGTTCAGTTCGAAGTGATGATGGAACGGCGCCATCCGGAACAGCCGGGTGTGCGTGGTGCGGAAGACCACGATCTGCAGCACCACCGAGGTGATCTCGGCGACGAACAGCGCACCGAGCACCACCGCGAGCAGTTCGGTGTGGCTGGTGATCGACAACCCGGCCAGAAGGCCACCGAGCCCGAGCGAACCGGTGTCGCCCATGAAGATCTTGGCCGGGGCGGCGTTCCACCACAGGAAGCCGATGCAGGCCGCGACACCCGCGGCACTGACCATCGCCAGGTCGAGCGGGTCGCGCACGGTGTAGCAGGCACGTCCCGGGTTGATCTCGCAGGAGTTGTCGTACTGCCACAGCGTGATCACCACGTAGGCGCCCAGCGTCAGGCTCATCGACCCCGCCGCCAGCCCGTCGAGCCCGTCGGTGATGTTCACCGCGTTCGACCAGGCCACCACGAGCAGGCACACGAAGGCCACGAAGATCAGCGAACTGAAGGTGATCGTGCTGATGTCGCGGACATAGGACAGGTTGCGACTGGCCGGCGTCAGCCCGGTCGCCCCCGGGAAGCGCAGCACCAGCACCGCGAACACGACCGCCGCGGCGATCTGCCCGAGATACTTGCCCGCCGCGGTCAGCCCGAGATTGCGGTGTTTGCGCAGCTTGATCGAGTCGTCGAGAAACCCCACGACGCCCAGCGCCGAGGCCAGCAGCAACACCAGGATTCCGGACGCGCTGGGTCCGGGCGCGTCCCACAGCAGCCCGATCAGATGCGACCCGAGATACCCGGCCCACACCCCGGCACCGATCGCCAGCCCGCCCATCGTCGGTGTGCCTCGCTTGGCCTGGTGGCTGGCCGGACCGTCGATCCGGATCTCCTGCCCGAACCCACGCCGCGCGAACACCCGAATCAGCATCGGGGTGAGGGTGATGGTGACGAACAGGGCGATCCCCGCCGACAACAGGATCTGCCTCAATGCTTGCCCTCCATGCTGACGGTTCCGCGCCACCACGCCCGCCTGGCGGCGCCGAGTGCCGATACTAGGGGAGGGCATCGGCGATCCGGGTCAGGAGTGACCTGGGTTACAGGTGCTCCGACGGAGACGGGCCACGCAAACAAGTCAGGCCCCCTCGAAAGGGGGCCTGACTTGGTACTACGGTGGTGCGCGATACTGGGATTGAACCAGTGACCTCTTCCGTGTCAGGGAAGCGCTCTCCCGCTGAGCTAATCGCGCGAGGTGGAGACGGGAATCGAACCCGTGTGCACGGCTTTGCAGGCCGTTGCCTCACCACTCGGCCACTCCACCGCGCAAAGGAGGATGGCATATTGCCTAACCTACCTCTCGAGCGGATGACGGGATTCGAACCCGCGACCCTCACCTTGGCAAGGTGATGCGCTACCACTGCGCTACATCCGCATTCACACTTCCGGAGGCAGTCCGCCTTGCGGCTTCGCTGTCCTCCGTGGTGCGAGACAGAACATTAGCCGACGTTCGGGGCAACCTACAAATCGCCTGGTAGAGGGGGTCGAATACGAATTACACGGGTGTCATCCAGTGGGGCCGTGGAGGTGCCTGTTCGTCCGAGGCGGGCGTGGAGGTGCGGCGCCACGCCGTCCGTGGTGTGCTGCGGATCGTGACGTGGGGGCAGAGATCGACGGGAAGCGTTCATCGACACACACCTGCCCTGTACGCGAAGGAATGTTCTAACGTAGATATTCGCATTAAAACATGTATGGAACCCTCGTGGGTCGCCGTTTCGTGCCGGTGAGCACCTCGACGGAATCACCAAGGACCCCGAACCTCCGCTTCACAAGGCGATTTGGTGTCTCCCGGGTCCCCCGTGCTAATGTTCCATCTCGTTCGAGCGGCTCTCCTGAGCCCTCGGCGCCGTGTTCGGTCCCATAGCTCAGCGGGAGAGCGTCCGCCTCACACGCGGAAGGTCGCTGGTTCGAAACCAGCTGGGACCACCTTAAAAGTGCAGGTCAGGGCCATTTGGCGATGGCCTGCACTTTTCGTGCAACATACGCGCAATAGCGTTCGTTGTTTGGGGGTCGGGGCCGAATCGGGTCGCCAAGGGCATCGGATGCCTCGTCAATGGGTTATTCCAGTCATAACGGCCTGGTGCCACTGTCTGATGCGTCACCGCTCGACGTGTCAGTCGATCGGCCACATCGCCACATCGCCGCATCGCCGCATCGATGTCTTCGATCGCGATCCGGATCTGACCACGGAATCTGTAGGCGGCGAACTTGATGGAGACATGGCGGCTCGGGTTCGGAGTCCGCTTGGGGCTACGCCGGGCCACGGCACACCGACCCGGCGTTCCGGGTGCGCACGTCGGTGCGGCAAACGATCTCCGCCGTCGTGCTCACGGCTGACGGCGACAGCCGAGGACCGTACTGAGCGAGGCCTGCTTGCCGGTTTCGGCGACTGGGACGGCCGACTCGTCGTGGGTCGTGAAGTATCCAGTTGGTACATCGCGGACTACGGCTACCACGCCCACTCATCCTTCCCCGCTTGATAGCGGCGAATCGCGTTCGCTTGAACCGAGGTGGTCTTACAGTGGGAACGTCAGAGTTTCGGTGTGAGACGGGTCGCCTGGACGTAGATGTAGTTGCCGGCGCGCGGGGATGAGGACGACCGCTGCCACGGTGCGTTCGCGTTGGATGTCACCGTGGTTGGGGATGCGGATGGGTGGTCTGCACAGGAGGTCGAAGTGGTCGGAGACGGCTGCGGCGGGCGGGAGGGTGTCGAGCGCCGCCGTGCAGGTGTCGAGGCGGCGGGTCGAGGAGTTGCGGGCGAAGATGTTGAGTTCGTCGTGATCGGTGAAATCGGGGTGTAGGAAATGGTTGGTGTGAGCCGAATCGCCGTGGGCTACAAGGCGAAATTCGTTGTTCATGGCCTCGATACACAGGGAGTTGTGGGGATCGACGAGGGTGAGGGATCGGGAGCCCGCCAGGGGCAGGGTGCGTAGTCGGTCGACGGCCTGCGATGCGGTGGCGCAAGTGTCCAAGAGGTGGCGGATGGCCAGATATGGGGGCACCCCGGGCTTCCAGTCGCCGCCGAGGACCAGGTTCAGCCCGATGGCCAGGCCGTCACTGTTGATGCCCAAGTATCCGAGCAGTCCGCCGAAGCTCAGGAGGAGCACTCGGCGTGGGGAGTCGCGGTGCGCGATTCGCAGCACCGCGATGTGGTCGTCGAGATCGCCATTGAGGTCGACGGTCTGGGCGAGCAGAGTTGGGTGCGTGGCGGTTTCGACTCGGGAATAGGTGGTGCAGTCGCCTCCGGTCGGCACTTTTCGGTAGCCCATGAGCTCGCGGCGGATCTGGAGCAGCCAGGCTTCCTCGGTGGTGATGCCCGCACCTTCGGCGAGCCCGTGGACCTCTTCCGCCAGATAGGGCAGTGCGGTGGTTATCGCAGTGCGGTAGGCGGCAATCTCGGGCCGCAACCCGGTCAGGGTGACCTGGCCGGGCATGACCCGGTTGAGCCGGCACAGAGCATCGTCGAGGAAGGAGCGCAGTCGCGGGGCCAATCGTGACCCGTGCTGGTATCCAATGCTGAACGAGTCTCCGGCACAATCGATGACGGGGACCTCATACGAGGCGGTCATCTCGAAGAGATCGCGGGTTCGACCTTCGGGTGGGTCATGAGCACCTGCCTGATCGGTGCCCATTCCACGGCGAGAATGCTGTAGTAGACGGCGTCGCGACGACGCCCGCCGGGCATGAAATTGAAGCTGCGCAGCGTGCCCTCCTCCGTCGCACCGATATTGCGTAAGGCGCTACGGGCCCGCATATTCAGCTGATCGGTCTTGAACTCGACCCGATGTGCTCCCAACGTCTCGAACGCATGCTCGAGCAAGAGGAGTTTGGCCCACCGGTTGAGACCCGCGCCGCGGAAATCGCGCCCCAGCCAAGACCACCCGATCTCGAGCCGGGCATCGGACTCTGCGAGATTGCCGAGACTCATACTCCCGGCGACTCGGC
The DNA here is from genome assembly GCF_001886715.1 of Nocardia mangyaensis. Taxonomy (NCBI): domain Bacteria; kingdom Bacillati; phylum Actinomycetota; class Actinomycetes; order Mycobacteriales; family Nocardiaceae; genus Nocardia; species Nocardia mangyaensis. Next base: position 4,505,360 of record NZ_CP018082.1, on the reverse strand, counting down.
CACTGGCCTTGTCGGTGATGACATACACGACGCGCCGCCCCTCGCAGTCGTCGTCGAGACAGGCGTCGAAGAACTCGTCGAAGTCGGCGCGGGTTTCGATCATCGTGACGAAGTAGCGCCAGATCTCGGGGTCCATGGCGACGGCGTGCAGCGCCTCACGATCGCCCACGGAAATCGGTTGCAGCCGAACATGATCGTTCTCCAATACCCGATGTCCGAGAACTATCCAGCTCATGCTGAGGCCTTTCGCGCATGAGCGGAGCGCTCGGTGGTTGTGCTCCGCTGCCTCCTCCGCGCTTGACCACTCATGCGCTTCCGCCTACGGGTACGTACCGCGCGACGGTGTCGACCATTTCGCGGAGGGTCAGCATCCGCGCGAGATCGTCATCGGTGAGCAGGGTGAGGTCGACTCCGGCCCGGCGGCACACCGAGGTCAGCAGCACAACCTTGTTCAGTGAGGTCAGGCCGTAGGACGGCACCAGGTCGACGTCCGGATCCAACTCCCCCGGTGTCACGTCGGCGACGGTCAGTGCCGCGAGCCGGCGGCGCGTGAAATCTTCTATGTCAGCGTGCATGAATACCCTCCTCCGGGTTCGTCAGTGCGGTTTCGAAACGCGCGTAGATGCGCTGTCGGCGTGGCTTGTATTGGGATGTGAGCAGCCCGTTGCCGATGCTGAACGGCTCGTCGGTGAGGACGATCCGCGAGATACGTTCGTCGCGGTGCGCGTTCAGATTGGCGACAGCGAGCTGGGCGGCGACAGCGTCGCGATCCGCCGGAAAGCGGTCCGAAGACGCGACCGCCACCAATTCGGTTTGCGCACGGCAGAATACGACGCACTCGATGATCGTCGTTCCGGCACCGGTGAGGCGCTCTTCGATGGCTCTGACAATGATCTTGCGGCCGTTGTCGAGCACGATCGTGTCGTCGGCCCGCCCGAGGATGTACAGGTATCCGTCGCTGTCCAGATAGCCGACGTCCCGGGTGATCACGGTGTTGTCGCCGCAGAACACCCGCTCCGAGGCACCGGGCTCGGCGTACAGGTACCGATGGCTGACCGGATACTCGCTGCGGACCCGAACGACTCCCTCCTCGTCGATGAGCACCGTCTTTCCGCGCAAGACCCGGCCGACGCTGCCAACCCGTGCGGCACCGGGAGAGTTCTTCGCCACGATGCAGGTTTCGTTGAGGCCGTATCCCTCGAAGATCGCAAGTCCCACCGAGGCGAAGAAGTCCAGCAGCGCCCGACCGGCCGGAGCGGAGCCCGTCCAGAGGTATCGAATGCGCCCGCCGAACATTTCGTTCGCCGCCGCTCGCAGCGCCTCGTTCGCACCGTCGGTCTCGATCTCGGCGGCCGATTGTTCGATCTCGCGGCGCGCTGCCTCGAAGAAGGCGGGAACGCCCATGACGACCGTCGGCCGTACCGATGCCATGACGGCGAAGACCGATGTGTAGGTGCAGAGGGTGACATCGTGTCCGTAGGCCAGAGCCGAGTAGATCCAGTAGCGCTGCTGCAGCAACGACAGTGGGAGGAAGACCAGCAGATTGTCGCCGGGACCATGTCCGAACATCTGCTGGATCGCCGTCACGGAGCTGTCGATACTGCCCGCTGTCGCGGCGAGTCCCTTGGGCATTCCGGTGCTGCCGGAGGTGAACTTGATGGTTGTAATGCCCTCGGGCGCATAGCTGACGAGCGGAAGTACTTCTGATCGCGCACTGTCCGAATGGTTTTCGATGTCGCCGATAGCCAGAATTCCGGGCAGATCGACGGGTGTGTCGGTGAAGAGCACCTTCAGGTCGTACCGAGTGAGCAACTCGCTGGTCGGCTCGAATTTTCCAGGTTCCAGTCCAGCTGTCTCGACCTCGAGCCGCAGGGCTGCGAGGTCGAGCAGCACCCACTCCAGCCGGTTCGAGGACAGTATTCCGATGCGATCACCGGGACGAATTCCGAGGGCGCGCAGGTATGCCGCCACCCGGCCCGCGCGCTCGTACAGCTCTCGCAGTGAGATACTCTGCCGCGCAGTCGATGTCGCGATATGAATGCTCCCACCGGCGGGTGGAGTGGCGATGATGGCGTTGATCACGACGACACCGCATCGGCGACCGGGACCGCGGCGGCATCGCGGGACGGGCGAAAGAACACCGCTTCGGACAGGGCGATCGGACTACCGGCAGGCACCGGCTCGATGGTGTTCGGCCAGTCCCGGAGACCGGGTCCGCCCAGTGCGGCATCCAACTTGGCGGCGAATCGCGGCATGATCGGCGCGGACACCGCCGCGAGCAGTTTCGCGGCCGTCAATTCGAGGGCGATCGAGGTGCGAATCTCGCTGTCCAGCGTACCGATGTCGTCGAGCCGATCGCCTTCTTCCGCGAACCGCACCGCGTCCCGGACGATGCCGTCGATTTCGGCGGCCGCCGTGCGCAGGGAGAAGCCGTCCGGATCCAGGCTCGCCGCGGTGGCGTCGAGGCGAAGATACAAGCGGCGCAGGAAGGCCAGGTGCTCCGCGGTCCAGTTCCCCGCTTCCGGCGCGTTGCCGGCGAATAGTCGCCTGACTCGGCTCCCCAGGTCGACGAGCCAGCGCTGCCAGATGCCAATGAGCTGCTCGTCGAGGACTCGCTCGTACTCCGCGGTCGTGAAATCGGTTCGGGTGCGCTCGGCGCGCGTGCTGGCGAGAAAGAACCGCACCGCATCGGCACTGTCCCGGGACAGGATTTCTTTGCCCCAGATCGCATGTCGGCGACTGGTGGAGAACTTCTTCCCCTCGAGCAGGTAGAACTCGTTCACGTGGTAATCGATATCGGGCTGCCAGGCGGGGAACGCGAGCGAGTACAGGGTGGGGAAGAGGATGCCGTGGTAAAAGCTGTTGTCGTAGCCGAGGAAGTGCACGAGCTTCCACGCCTGCTGTGGCGCACTGGCTTTCCAGTCCTCACCGAGCCGTTCGGCCAGCCGCTGGATGCCGTGCAGGAATCCGTAGGACATCTCCGGCCAGACCCAAACGACCTGTCCGGCCCCCTCGGTTTCCGACGGCCGCACGCCCCAGTCACTCGGATGGGTGATCGCGATATCGAGCCGCTCGCGACGGAACACCCGGTCGGCCAGTTGCCGCAGACGTGCCGGTACCCGCCCGAAGCGGTGGTGCAGTAGCACCGCGTCGCGGAATTCGTGTAGCGGCAACATGAATCGGGTGGCGGTACTCGGGACTGGTGACAGACCGGACGCCACGGTGATCGGATCGAGCAGGTCGACCACCGCATTGGGCTCGCCACACTCTTCGCAGATATTGCCGCGCGTCGCCGAGGCACAGACCGGGCAGCCACCCGCGACGTCGACCTCGTACAGGTACGCGCCATCCAAGGGATCAGCCAGAGCGGGGCCTGCCACCGGCTTGATCCGTCCCGAAGCTACGAGTGCAGAGAAGAACTCCCGCAATCCATGGCGGTAGTCCGGGTCGGTCCCGGTGACGGTGTACTGATCGGGTTCGATATCCATCAGCGCGAGCGTCGCCGCGATCTCCGCACTGAAATGTGCGGCGATGTCGTCCGGTGCACGCTGCTCGCGGCGCGCCAAATCCTTGACGTAGCTTTGAAAATCATCGCTTCCGGTGAGATGCCAGGCTCGCGCACCGTTCATGCGCTGATACCGGACGTAGGCGTCGGCACCGAGGTAGGGCCCGGAAAGATGTCCGAGGTGGAGATCCCCGTTGGGTGTCGGCGGCGTGGAGAAGACAAAGATCGGGCGATCCGGGCCAGCGCGGCCTCCGCCGCGCACCGCGTCGCTGACCTGGGCGGCGTCGCGCCAGTACTGGGTGAGAAAAATCAGCTCACCATCGCCCGCATTGCCGAGTACGTGCGGTTCGAACGGCGCGAACACCGCCACGGTGCCGGGGACCGCCGGTATCCGCCGATCGTCGACGAGGAACTCGCCATCGCCGGAAACAATGGTGATCTGCTCGGTCTCGTCGTGCCGGTGCACCACCGTCCGGCCACCCGGCGGCACGCGCCCCCAGGCCGCCGCGGTACCGAGACCATCGATACCACTCATCTGAATGCCGAAGCTGTCGCCGAGTGCCTCGGCCTGGTATCGACGGATGATCATGCGGTGCGCTCCCGTTCGACATCGGCCCCGGATAGGGCCTCGAGCAGATCTGCGGTCTCGGCGGCGATAGCCGGGCCGAGGCGGTAGCCGGATCCATTGGCGGCCCCGGCGAACACGACTCGCGGGTCCGCCGGCGAGCTCCGAACCAGGGGCTCGCGGTCGGGACTGTAGGCGTCGCAGAACACGCGACCGGAGACGGTGGACGCGATCAGGTGCGGCGCGTACCTCTCCAGAATGCGATGCCCGGCAGCCAGATCCGCGGCCGTCAGCCCGGTCCCGGGCCGGTCGGGTGAGACGTCCCACTCGTCGCTGGTATAGCTCAAGAGCCAGTGGCGACGACGATGCATCGGCAGTAGGAAGGCGTCCTCGGTGTCGAAGATGACGGCGGGATCACCCTCGTCGGGGACTCGATCGAGGTGCAGCGCGACAACTCGCTTGACGCGAATGCCGAAGGAGCGGATGAACGACGGCCATGGGGGCGAGCCGGTCCAGGGCCCGGGGGCCACGACAACCAGAGCGGCACGGACGCTCCGCCCGGTACCGAGCCGCAACTGGATTCCGTCCGGATCCGGCTCGACAGCGAGCACCTCGATGCCTTCGTGGAAGCGGACGCGCGAACGGACCTCGCGCGCGACTTGCTGAGCAAAGGCGTGCACGTCGGTATACGCGCAGTTGCCGTGCCAGGCGATATGCCCGGGCGGAATATCGAACAGCCCGCGGTGCACCGCGGGCGTCGTCATCGGTCCGACACCCTCGAGATAGCGCTCACGAACGTCGGAGTCCCTTGTGCGGTGCGCGATTACGGTCATAGGAATCGCCCACCGGATGTCGGCGAAGTACCGCTGACCGTAGGCGGCCATGCGGCGCACCCGTTCGCTATTGCCGCGTGGAATGTCCAGTCCGGCCGAATATCGGCTGGCTCCACCACCGATCTCACCCCGGTCGACAACCACAATATCGAGATCGGGCCGACGCTCGGACAGTTCCCGCGCGATCAGGCAGCCGATCACCCCGGCCCCGACGATCGCCACATCCGCCCTGATCGGGTCCGTCATATCGGCATCGACCTTCCGGGTTTCGTCGACCATTCGACGAAGGCCGCCAACTGATCTCGGCTTCGGGTCCCTCGGATTCGATCGCGAATCCGCTGGCTGCGCCACGAATTCAGGCTCAGATTCGGATCGGCGAGGCCACGCTGGCGGGCGACGGCGTTCTGCAGGAAGATATTGCGATCCGGCGGGCCGTCCCAGCGCACGGCGAAGTCCTCGTCGACCGCGAATTCGCCGCCCGCACGCTCGAGCCGATCGGCCAGCGGCGCGAGGAAGTCCAGGCGGTTGGACCGGTAGCCAGTGGCCCAGATGACGGCATCTGCCTCGAAATACTCGATCTGGTCCGTCTCGTCGCGGTGCCGGACCGCGACCAACCACCGGTCGCCCTCCCGGGTCACGTCGACCACATCCCGATTCGGGTGAAGGCCGATCGCCTGTTCCCGCTGTTCGACGAATCGGTGCAAGTACAGGCGCTGGTAGATCTCGCGCGCGATGTGCTCGGAGATTCCGTCGCTGGCCAGCACGTGCTCCCGATTGAATGCCGCCCGGGACTCGGCTTCGAGGTTGTAGAAGTAGTCGGAGTGGCACGGCATGAAGAACTCGTTCGTGAAGGGTGAGTCGTCGATCGGGAAGAAGTTGCGCCGGCGCGATACCCACACTGTTTCGCGGGGCAGCTCCGGGCCGGTGCGGGAGATCAGATCCAGCACGGCTTCCGCGCCCGATTGCCCGCCGCCGATCACCACGACGCTGCGCCCGCCCAGTGCTGCCGCCTCGCCGGTGAAATCCGCGACGTGAAATTGGCTGTCACCGAGACCGTCGCTGGCGAACTCGGGAACCCAGGGCCTCGCCCCGACCCCGACGACGATATTGTCAGCAGAGAGCGTGCGCCGGTCCGTGCGAAGCGTGAAGGTCCCGTCGAAATGCACGGCGATCACCGCTTCCCCGAACACGACATTCGGATTGCGGCCGCTCGCCCATTCCAGGTAGTTCCGGTATTCGCGCCGGGGCACGCTCTCGAACCGTGCGTTCAGGAAGTGGTAGATCCGGCCCTGTTCGTGCAGGTAATTCAGGAACGAGAAGGGATTGGTAGGGTCGCTCAGGCTGACCAGATCCTTCAGCGGCGATACCTGCAACGTTGCCCCGCCCACGAGTTGACCGTCGTGCCAGCCGAATCGGCTTTTACGGTCGAGAAACAGATTCGGCACGTCGGAATCCGCGTGCAGCAGCGACGCCAGGGACAGGTTGGCGGGCCCCACCCCGATACCGACGCATCGAAAATGCGCGGGGCGCGATTCATGGCCTGACATGGGCCGCCCCGCGTTCCATCGAAACCGGTCCGGCACTGGCCGTTCGATGCCCGATGGTTTCGGCGATCGTGGCGCGCAGCACTTCCGAAGCGCCCTCGTAGAGGCGCAGGGATCGAATCTGCCGGTAGAGGCGCTCGGTCAGGCTGTCCTTGACCAATGCGGACGCACCACAGATCTGGACTGCGGCATCGATAGTGCGTTGCGCGTTCTCGGTGGCGTAGAGCTTCGCGATACACGCTTGCCTCGCGAAGTGCGGAGCGCTCCGATCGACATCCCAGGCGGCCCGGGCGACCAGCAGCGCCGCAGCATTGAGCGCGACCTCCGCATCGGCCAGCGAGGCGCGCACCGTAGGCAAGTCGAATAGCGTGCCGCCGTATGCTTTTCGATCGCGTGCATGGTCGAGCGCCGCGTCGGCGGCCCGGCGCGCGAAGCCGATGGCCGCAGCGCCGACCGTCACGCGGAATCGTTCGAGCAGATCCATGCTGATAATGAATCCACCGCCGAGTCGGCCCAGGACGGCGGCTTCGGGGACGCGGCAGTTCTCGAACTCCACGCGGGCGAAGGAGCGTGGGGCCACCATATCGATCGGTTGCACCCGCAGCCCGGGGGTACCGGCGGGAACCAGGAAGGCGGTCAGGCCGAATGCGCCCGGACCACCCGTCCGCGCGATCACGCAGAACACATCGGCCAGGGTGCCGTTGGCGATCCAGGTCTTGTGGCCGTTGAGAAGATAACCACCGGAATGGGTTTCGGCGCGCAGTTCGATGGCGGCGATATCCGAGCCGGCCTGGGCCTCGGAGAGGGCGAAGGCACCGATCACCTCACCGCGCGCCATCGGCGGAAGCCATCGTACCTGTTGATCGGTGCTGCCGTGCCGTCGAATCGGAGTGGCGGCCAACGCCTGCACCGAGAACGCGTAGTCGGCGAGATCTTCGCTGTAGGCCAGGAGTTCGCGCATCAGGCACAGGCCACGCCAATCCGATCCCGGCGCGCTCGCACCTGCGGCCGGGTCCAAAGCTGCCAGCCAACCAGCCGCGCCGAGCTCACGAATAATGCTGGTGCCCGCCACATCCGGAGCCACGGACCGGGCGCGTGCCCAGAGCTCAGTCTTCGCCGCACACCACTCGTCCATCGATTCGGCGACGGCGCGATGGGTCCGGTCGTAGAACGGGAGGGCGAGAATGTCCGGGTCGAAGGCGGGACGGCGTACCTCAGTTCGCATTGCGGACCATCAGCTTTCGCAGCAGATCCGCCTCGACGAACAGGGCGAACGAGGCGTAGCCGCGCCAGACTCGACGCCACTCTCCCACTAGCGCCGCCGATCCCGCGTTCCGCTCGACCGAGTCCAGATAAGTATTGATGATGTCGGCGGCTTGCCGGGCGTGCCCGGCGGACACATTGTCGATGGTCAGGTGTGCTTCCTCGTAGCAGGCATCGAGGCCGTGGTGACGTAGCTTCTGAATCTCGTGCAGCCGCACTTCGCCGAGTCCGAAAAGCTCTATGCCGAGGGTGAATCCGAGAATCTCGGGATAGCGGCTATCCGGGAAGAGCCCGAGGCTCAACTGGTGGTTGGCGAAGGCGTAGGGCAGCTCGGGCAGTACACGCTCATCGATGAACTCCCGCTCCCGAATGTGCGGCAGCTCGATCGCCATGCTCGCGAGCACCCGATTGATCAGGGTGATGTGGTTCTTCGCGAGATCGCCGCGCCCCATCTCGTCGGCGTGGATCGCGTGCACGGCAGCCACGCCGGGCCGGTCGAGCCGTCCGGCATTGCCGATGCGATGGATCCACCCGCCATCGACGAGCGCGACGAGCGCGTATCTCTTCTGGTTCTCGATCACCGCGTCGCGATCGGGTACCTCGTCGAGCGGTCGGTACGGGCCGACCAACTTCGTCCGGTAGATGTCCTCGACCCGATCGAGCAGTGCGCCGGCACTGTATTCGAACCAGCTCGCATCAGTGAAGCGGCCGCCCGCGCCATCGGCGAAGAGCAGCTCCGCCCGCTCGAGCACCTGGTCGGTGTAGTCGCGTGCCCGGGTGATGGTGCCGGGATAGTTCTCGATGTTCACCAGGCGGTGGAACAGCTCCCGCGGCCTCCACCGCGCCGAGTCTCGCGGATCCACCGTCACCAGTTCCACGTCCGCCGGGTGGAACGCAGCGATGGCGGCGTCCCAATACCGTGACTCGACGTTGCCAGCGGTACCTGCACCGGCCGCCGGACCAGCGGGTTCACCTGTCGCGACCGCTTCCGACCACGCGGTGAGCACCTCCGCTTCGGCATCGTCGAAGATGCCGAACATCGGTCCGCCGAACTTGATCGAGTCCAGCAGCCGATTGCCACCGGCCGGTCCGGGCCGCAGTTGGCGGGAACCACGCAGCTCTGAAACGAATTGCGCGACGTCAAGTTCCGGATCGGCGAGAGTGTCCGACAACCTCCGCCCGCCGATGCGCACGCCGCCGTGCTGATTACCCGCATAGCGCGCGTGCCGGACGATGATCTGGCCCACCCGCTCATCCAGGGAGAGACGGCCGTGCCACTCCGCCAGGTCCACCAGCGAGCCGACGTGCTCGGTCTCGAGCCGGATGACCAGACGGATGGCGCGCAGCAGTCGTCGCTGGTCTGCCGCCCCGGCGCCGGATACTCGGGTGTAGCCGAGGAATTCCGAGATGATCCGGTCGACACCCGGTCGCGGGCCGTTGCCGGCGTCGAGCAGGCGATCGTCGACAGCCATCATGCCGAATGTGTAGTGCACCGCGACGATCTCGGGCAGGAAGTTGGCGGGCAGGCGGCTCAGTGCGAGATAGAACGAGGCGCTGTGCACGGTCAATGGGCGAGCCTGCGTGGCGTTCAGGAATTCGCGGGCGGTGAGTTCGGGGAGAAATACGCCCTCTGCGGCCATGGCACGACGGCGGAGCTGTCCCACCCCGTTGCCGGGTTCACCGGCCCCGTGTAGGAAGAAGCTGTGTGCCACCAGCTGATTGACAATGGCGGAGGGCTGCGTAGCGGGCTGGGAGACCATGTCGTTCCAGCACCCGTCCAGCAGGGCGATCGGCGCACGCTGGCGCAGGACGATTCGTCTGGTCTCGGCATCACAGGCGCGCAGGGTGTCGATCAGCGGGCGCAACCGGATACGGGCCGTGGCGACTTCGCCGGCGATGTCCTCGGCCGTGATATCACGCGCGGCCGGTTGCGGGATGGCTTCGAGGAACGCACCGATGATCCGCCGGGCAATGAGTACCGACGCTTCGTTCTCCTGCTCCATGAGTAGCTCACGCCACACTGCCTCGGCGCCCGAGCCGAGTACCCGGTCGGCCTCGGCGGCAGCGGCGTGGCCGAATTCGAAACGGCGCGGCGGCAGAGAAGTCGACATGTCGATGGGGCGCGTCAGCGCGTCGGATGACATCAGCGCCGCGTTCCGGCGAGGTGACGAGCCAGTGCCTCGATATTCAGCGCGGCGGAGAACGCGTGGCCCCGGGTGTTGAAGTGCAGTTTGTCGCTGCTGTAAAGGCTCGGGTCGGCGGTCAGCGGGTGATCCAGGAACTGCACGAAGATGGCACCGAGCTCGCGTGACACCTCCTCGGTGAGGCGAGCGAGCGCACGGGTCGCGGCACTGACCGACTGCGCGTACTTCGCGGGCACCAGTTCCGCCTGGGTGAGGTCGAGCAGTCCGCATGTCACCACATCCGCGCCCTGCTCACGCAGCGCGGAGACAATGGCCGTCAGGTCCGCGCGCACCTGCACCGGGTCGAAATGGGGACGGAGCATATCGTTGCCACCGCAGGCGACGAAGGCCAGATCCGGTCTGAAATCGAGTGCGGCGTCGAGTTGGGTCGCGCGTACCTCGGCGGTGGTCAGATCACGTTTGCCGAGATTCATCGAGGCGAATCCCGGCTGGATTTCACGCATAGCTGTTTCAATGCGTTCGGACCAGGACAGGTCAGCGAAGCCCGGCGACGGCTCCCGAATACCTTCCGCCACACTGTCTCCGAGTGTCACCATCCGCCGCCACGGCGCGCCGTCGAGCATCTCGACGGCGGTGGCGGTGGTCATCGCGAAGGGGTCGGTTTCCTCGGTCGGAGTGATCATGCGATGTCTTCCTTTCCCACAGCGATGGTGTCGGCGATTTCCCTGCCTCGGACCAGGCGCTCCTGGCGGTCGATCTCCTGGGCGAGCCGTTCATCCTCGGCATTGATTGCGGCACCGTCGATCTCACTGAAACCGAAGACTCCGAGATCCTTCAGCGCCTGCTGCATGCGCGGTCCGAACAGGTTGATATCGCGCAGCGTCGGGACGACCCGGGAGAAGAGGCGGCGGCGAAACTCCCGCATGGCGGGTGAGCGCCGGGCCAGCGCGATGCAGTCCTCGGCCCCGTAATCGAGGTTGCGCCACATGTCCTCACCGGCGAAGCGGTCGCGCAAGGTCCAGCACGCCTCAATGGCGAACTCCTCGCGCTCGCGTAGCTCGGCGTCGGTGAGCTGGCGGTAGAAGTCGCGCAGGGCGAGGCGGCCGAACGCGACATGACGGGCCTCGTCCTGTAGCACGTAGGTGTTCAGCGTGCGTGCCAGGGGATCTCGCAGACGGTCGCGTTGAATGCTGAACGAGGCGAGCGCGAGCCCCTCGATGAGCACCTGGACGCCGAGATAGGTGATATCCCAGCGGCTGTCGCGCACAATCGTTTCGAAGAGCCCGCGCAGCGGGGTCGACATGCCGTACCGCACACCGATCTTGGTGTCCAGCATCCGCTGATACACCTCGACATGGCGGGCCTCGTCCATGACCTGGGTGGCGGCGTAGAACTTGGCATCCATATCCGGCACGGTCTGCACCACCTTCGCGGCACAGACGAGCCCACCCTGCTCGCCGTGCAGGAACTGGGAATACAACCAGCCTGCCAGGTGCTGCCGCACGGTGATCCGGTCGGCCTCCGGCAGCGCCCGCCAGAGGTCCGAGTCGGCAATCCACACGAATTCGTCGGGCATGCCGATCGGATTGTCTGGATCAACCTCATGCGACCAGTCCAGCCGGACCTCGGCGTCCCACTGTCGTTGCTTGCCTTTCCCGTACAGGGCGAGCAGCCGTTCGTTTCCGGCGTCGTAGTCCCAGCTGAACACCGTCGCGCCACCGGTTTCGAGCGCCCATGTCCCGCCGAGAGCGGCCATCCGATCGGCCTCAGTCGGCGAATTCTCGCTGTTCATCACCGGACTCCCGTCGCCGCGGCGCTTTCCATGCGCGAGGTCACTCCCGCGAATGCCCATTTCGGTCCCGGCCCGCCGTCGGTGTCGGTCACCAGCGGAGCGCCCGCCTTGACAGCGCCCGGCAGCAAGCGGTTGAAACGGCTGCCGCAGCAGGCTTGCCGGAATTCGTCGGCATCGTCGGCCGCCAGGTGCGCGAAGACGACATCCAGGGGCTTCCAGCGACCTTGTTCGTGCACCTCGGTCCAGGCATGGTCGCTGCCGAGCAGGCCGAGCAGATAGCCACGACGGGTTCTGGCGCGTAATCCGCTGTCCCGCAATCGGTCCGTGAGCACCGCGCTCGCGACCACGCAGTCGGCGATGCCCAGCTCCCACGCCCGCCGGTACTCGGCGCGAAGACTCTCGGCAATGGTCTGGTAGACGACCCGACCGGAAGTGAAGGCCTCGACGTGGTCATCGAATGCCGCACGGACGCTTGCGTTGTCGATGTCGAAACGCTCGCCTGCGAGTCGCACGCGGACCCGAAACGGTTCACTCTGGCGACCCGCCGGGACGGTCGGCGCCGGAACGTCGGAGTCCGCAGCGTCGAGGGCCTCGACTCCTTCGGCTCGTAGATCGGGTACGGCGGCGGCCAGGACACCCCGCCGACCGACGGGCAAATGCACCGTGACAGTCCAGGTAATCGGCCGTAGCCACGACTGCGACGTTCCGGCGGCGAACCGCATCAGCATCCGCTGCCCCAGTTCGGGCACGGTGAGTCCGCTGTTCGAGGAGGCCCCGGCATTGACCACGTCGGCGTAGTCGAACAGCATTCCCCGCAGGGGATCGAGCCGGTGCTGTAACCCCTCCGACGCCAGTGCCGCCACCTGTGCGGGGTCGATCTGTAGTAGTTCGGCCGCCGCCGAGACCGGGGTGTCGAAGACAGTCAGATCGGCCGGCGTCTGCACGAATCGGAGGTTCACGCCTGCTCCGCGATGAGTTTCGCGAGCTGCCGCACGGTGGTCGCGGCGTAGGCGGTGTCGTCGGGAATCTGTATGCCGAGAGCGGTTTCGACGTCGACGATGACGCGCAGCATGGCGAGGGAATCGATGCCGGGCAAGTCCGCGATCGCCTGGTCCGGTTCGATATCGGCGGGGTCGGATGCCAGCCGGGTCGCGAACGCGACGAGGAGGGCAGCTTCCACGGTGTCCGCGTTCATGCGAGCGCGCCTTCCTCAGTGATGCGGCGGCACAGTTCGCGAGCCGCTTGGCGGCGCACCTTGCCGGAACTGGTGTATGGAATCGTCTTGGGTGCAACGGGATACACCCGGGCGATACCGGGCCCCAGCGCTGCCCGGATCGCCGATTCGACGTCCGCGGCCAGATCGCCGGCCGCGTCCGGATCGAGCGGCGTTTCCAGCAGGACGGCAATGTATTCGGCCTGGGGTTCGGTGATACCGATCGCGGCGCAACGACCGTTGACCGCCTCCGGGAAGCGCCGGACGATCTCCTCGATGTCTTCGGCGTGGTAGTTCTGCCCGTGCTGGATGATCATGTCCTTGCGTCGGCCGACAATGTAGAGCTCACCGCCGTGCTCGAAACCGAAGTCGCCGGTGCGCAACCAGCCATCGCCGGTGAACGGTTGCTCGTCGTCCGGGACGCCCAGATATCCGCCCATAACCGCGGCACCGGATATCTCGATTTCTCCCACGCGGCCCGACTCAGCCACGCGCCAGCGCATTTCGCCGGCGGCACGGCCCACGCTCACCACCGTTCGCGCGGCGTCGGAGTTCTCCGACACTGCGCGGACCGTATCGCCGGGGCCGAGCTGGAATCGGTCCACGGTCAGTGCTCGTGGCAGCGACCCCGGTGGTTGACAAGTCACCATGAGGGTGGCTTCGGCCATGCCGTAGCAGGGGCGCATGGTCGCCGGACGGAATCCGTTGGGTGCGAATACTTCCGTGAAATCCCGGATGGTCTCCATGTGCACCGGCTCGGCACCGTTGAAGGCCAGCCGCCACCGGGATAGATCGACCTCGGCGGGGACCTCGCCCCGGAACGCGGTAGCGAGAGTTCGATAGCCGAAGTTCGGCATCGGCACCGCAGTGGTGGGCGATGCCGCGCACTCGGCCAGCCAGCGCCGGGGATCACGGACGAAATCTGATGGCCGCCACAGACATACCGGCGTGCCGTGGACGAGGCTGACGAGAGTCGCGAACAGGCCCATATCGTGAAACAGCGGCAGCCATAGTCCCATGCAGTCGTCGCCGGTCCAGGCGGCGGCATCGGCGATGACTTCCAGCCCGGCCACGATATTCGCCGCGGTGAGTGCGACGCCCTTCGGGGCGGAGGTGCTGCCGGAGGTGTACTGGATGACGGCGTATTCGTCCGGACCCCGGGTTCGATTCCGCCGGTGGGCACCCGGAGCAGTTGCCTCGGTGATGTCGTGGATCCGAACGCCCATGAGGTCGCCGTCGAGTCGCTTCAACAACCGGGTGCCGGTCTCGTCGACCAGCAGCGTGTCCAACTCGGCGTCGTCGATGATGCGGTGCAGGTGATTCAGATACGCGCCGCCGCTGCCGAATGCTCCAGGCAGGGCGATCGGCACTGCCGCGGCTCCGGTGCGCGCGCACGCCAGCAAGCCGCGCAACCACGGTTCGCCATTGGCCATCAGCACACCGACCCGGCGGTCGCCGTCTAGTATCGCGGCGGTCGCTTCGGCATCGCGCAAGACCCGCGAGATCGGAATGGATTGTCCCACCGCGGGGAGATGCAGCACCGTTCGCGGTTCTGCCGCACTGCTGATCGTGTCCCAGAGCATGGTGTCTGTCCTCCCTACGGCCAGTACGGACATTACCGACGGACCACCCTGCTGATCGGTGACGTTTGACAGGTCTGTCGATGGCGATAGGGCTTCCCAATAGGGATCCGCTCCAGCCCCCGGGCGCGGACATACTGCGAATTGAAAGCTCTTGCCAGAAGACTCGATTCGACCCGGTTGGGACCGGAAGAATGACCGAGACGTCGTTCTTCGACCGCGCGTTCGCGCCATTCGTGCCATTCGTCACCAAGACCCGGATTTCGCCGAGCTCACCGAGATCGCCAATGCGGCCGTACCGTTCGGTGTGTTCACCGGTGCCCAGGTCACCGCGCTGGACGCCGACCAGGCGCTCGCCGGGGTGCCGGACAATCCGGACTTGCGCAGTCACGTCAATACCGTGCACGCGGTGGCGCTGCACCTGGCCGCCGATATCGCCTGCGCGGTGGCCTTCGTCGGCGCGGCCACCCCGGGCCTGGGTGAGGTCGAATGGATGGTGGTGCGCGACTCGCACTCCGCGTTCTTCAAGCCCGCAGTCGGGCGCATCCGTGCCATCTGCGACGACAATGATGTGCTTGTCGGCAAGGTTTCGTTCCAGTACGTCACCAAGCTCGCGGCCTCGCAGTCCGCGGCCGTCTGATCCAGGAGCGATGCCTATGCTAGGTCCAGCCGAATCTCGGTTTCCGGTGACGCACCACGCCCGAAGAGCTAGCGCCCGTCGGAGTTCTCCACTTTGGAAGCGCTGCCGGCCACGTTCTATCTGCCGCTCGCCAAAGCCCTGCATGCGACCGGATTCTCGTCGGCAACAGTGGCTTTACGCGCCCAGGGGAGAGCACCCCGCGACTGGGCGAAGCGTCATCGCCACCGGTGTCGTCTACGGTCGCACGTTCGACCCGAAGCGCTGGGCGTCGGTCCTGTACGGCAGCCAGTACGTCGGCGTGGTCCCGTGTCTGCGCGGCATCTGGCCTGGCGACAAGGTGATGGGCGGCCCGAGGGCCGGCGGCGTAATGGTCGACTGGTCCTGGCACGCCCTGACCGGCCGCTACCAGCAGGCGGGCACGAAGCTGAATTATGATCGCCTTCTCGGTGATTCGCCGCTGCGCACCCTCATGGTCTCGTTCGAGTCCGACCCGCTGGGTCCGAAGTCGACCGTGGACCACCTCGCCCGCCGCCTGAAGGCCGCAAAGCTCACCCGGTGGCATCTGGGCCCGGACTCCTGCCTGGAGAATCTGGACCACTTCGCCTGGAGGCGCGAGGTCGTCGGTGAGCGCGCCACCGAAGTCGCACCAGATGACGAGTTCGCCGATCACGAACCAGCTCACCGCCTGCGATCCGGTCGGCAAGGTCGACAGTTCACACGCATGGATGCTGATTCCTATTGTGCCAGAAGGGATTGCAGCTTCGTTACGGATTCCGATGATCGCGCGGATTCGATGCATCCGAGGAACGATCGGACGATCGGACGGGTATCGTCGGCTCGCCAGACGATGCACAACTCGACCGTTGGCACCGGGTCGTGCAGCGCCACCGTGACCGTCTGGTTGTACCCGGCGGTGGGCGCGGCCCCGGCCCGCACCGAGGATGCGAACCCGACCATCGGCTTGACCGACACCATAATGGCGGTGGCATTGGGATCGTCGAGGTGATGCTCGACATTGAGCTTGATCCCGCTGCGTTCCGCGGCATGGTGGATGGCGTCGTACATAGCCGGGCATTGCTGGCGTTCGAACAGGATGCAGGACTGACCGGCCAGCTC
Source organism: Nocardia mangyaensis (assembly GCF_001886715.1). Classification (NCBI taxonomy): domain Bacteria; kingdom Bacillati; phylum Actinomycetota; class Actinomycetes; order Mycobacteriales; family Nocardiaceae; genus Nocardia; species Nocardia mangyaensis. Next base: position 4,489,165 of record NZ_CP018082.1, on the reverse strand, counting down.
GCTGAACGATGTGCGCGCCCGCCGGGCCCAGCTGTGCCCGCGGCCCACGACCGCCACCAGCGGCACCTGCAGCAGGGGTTGGCTGTGGAATTCGGTGGCCGCGGGACGGCCGTACACCAACCCGATATCCAGCGCCCCGGCCGAGAGCGCGGCCAGCTGCGGGCCGGTGCGCTGTTCGATCAGGTTGACCGTGACGTTGGGGAGAATCGTGTTCATCCGCACCAGCGCGGCGGGCAGGATGCGCTGGCCGGACGCGAAGTTGTATCCGATTTGCAGGGTGCCTGCGCGGCCGAGGGCCACCTCCCGCACCGTCGATCGGGCCTCTTCGGTCTGGGTGAGGATACTGCGTGCGAGATCGCGCAGCACCTCACCCGCCGGCGTGAGATTGACCTGGCGTGAGCTGCGCTCCACCAGTTGGACTCCTACACTTCGCTCCAGCCGTTGAATTTGCTGACTGAGCGAGGGTTGGGCCAAATGTAGTCGGGCAGCCGCGCGGCCGAAATGAAGTTCTTCCGCGACGGCCACAAACGACGCCAAGAGCCTGAGCTCCATGTCTACCTCCCCTTCGGGATGGAGCTCAGCGTATCCGGCCCGAATAACCAGGGGTGAACCTGCCGAACAGCGAGATGAACTGTAGGCGATACAACTGCGGCCACATCCGCCTTCGGCTAGCGCCCGACCTCCCGGGCCAGCCCCGGGTGCGCCAGTTGCACGCGGCCCGGAAACAGGTGCACCGCTTCGTCCAAGCGGCCTTCAGCCAGACCTCGTCACCGGTCGGCAGGCGCGTCAGCAACAGTTCGCGCGCGCCGCGCCGACATCAACCGGTAACGGTGGCAACTCGGGTGGCCTGCTCGGCGGTTTCGGTGGCGCCAACACCACGACCACGCCAGAGGCATCCGCCCACGATCAGGGGGATCGGCAAGGCCTCGATCCCGAGCAACCCGAACCCGCGGATGCTCGGCGCGGCGCCGCTCGGTGGGTGTTGCTGATCGTGATGACGCTGTTGCCCGTGACCGGTTCGCAGACAGCTGAGGAAGGTTTTGCACCCCGGCTCGCTACTTTGCGCGCCGCCCGCCCAGGACCGGCTACGACTTACATCGTCCCGACGATGGCTGGGGCCAGCCGCGTCATACCAGTTCGTTCTCTGCGCCCGGCCTTGACGTCGTTCGTCAGGGTAATGGTTCGTGACAATTCCGGCCCCCTGGTGTGGTTCTCCCGGTGCGGTCGGCACATTCATAATTCTGAGGCGTGTGCGTCGGCTGGCGAAGGTCGGCATCCACCTCGATGCGACGTGTACTTCGAAAGCATTGTGCGACCGCAGTGTGTACGTCAAGCAAAGGCGAGCCACGGCATTGAACAACGCGGCTGCAGATGGCGTTGGGCCAGCTCTCGGCTGTTCAAGGGAATAGTTCGGCAGTTGAACACACCCGCCGCAACTGGCTGTGATCGACGTTGTTCGGCGGGCAACCCGGCACTTGCCGCCTCTTCGCATTTGCTTTCATTCCGCTGTACATCACCGGAATCGTGATTGCTGATCGTCTCCCGGATCGGGACAGACGCCAGCGAGGCTGATAGCGTTTGTTTCAACGATTCCTTCATCGACCCGGAACCTGCTCGGGCAGAGCGGGCGATGGCACGTGAGATACTGCGATTGTGCCCAAGCTATGGAACGACACCATCACCGCGCATCGCCAAGCGGTGCGGGACGCCCTGCTGGACACGACGGCCTCGCTGGTCGCGGAGAACGGTCTCGCATCGGTGACCATGACTCAGATCGCGGAACAAGCGGGTATCGGCCGGGCCACGCTGTACAAGTACTTCCCGGACGTGGAGTCGATCATGCGGGCCTGGCATGAGCGGCGCGTTGGTGGGCATCTGCAGCAAATGGCCGAGATCGTCGAGCGGGGCGGCAGCGTCGAGCAGCGGCTGGAGAAGGTGCTCGGTACCTACGCGATGATCGATCACGAGCATCACCATGGCGAGCTCGTCGCGGTGCTGCATCAAGGTGGCCACGTCGGTCACGCTCAGGCACATCTGCAGGAATTGGTGCGGGCGCTGCTGGTGGAGGGTGCTGAGGCGGGTGTCGTGCGCTCCGATGTTCCGGCGGACGAGCTCGCGCGCTACAGCCTGTCGGCGTTGTCGGCCACGAGCTCGTTGCGTTCCAAGGCTGCAGTACGCCGCCTGGTCACCGTCACCCTGTCCGGTCTGCGAGCGCAGACGGACGGGTAATCGGTGACCCGGCGGCGTCGGTTCTACAGGTAGGCGAGTGCTTCGCGGACAGTGATCCGCGATGCCCGGCTTGCTGCTGCTGCGGTTGCCAGTGCTGCGCCGAGGATGGCGAGTACAACCCAGATGATGACCGCGGGCAGTGAGATCCGGAACGGTAGTGGCGCGGAGAAGAACAACGTGCCGAGTCCGTTTCCGAGCAGCGCGGTGAGTCCGAGTGCGGGTAGAGCCGCGACCAAGCAGCTGGCCAAAGCCAAGAAGATGCCTTCGGCCACCACGATTCGGCGAACTGACTTGGGTTGCGCGCCGATCGCGTGCATGACGCCGAACTCCCGAGTCCGGTCGATGATGTTGGCACTCATCGTCGAAGCCAGCCCGATCGCCCCGACCACACCCATGGCGATGGCGATGGCCATGATCACCGCGACCAGCGGACCCATGTGCCCCGCGCTGGATGCGTTGGCCCGGCTGACCGATTCCGATTTTTCGACGGTGATACCGCCATTGGTCAATGCCGTGCTCGCGGCCATGGCTACCGTGTCCCGGGTCTGTTCGCTGTGCTCGGATGTCGCGATGCGCAGCATGTTCACCTGCGGTGGCGTTCCCAGAGCGGCGGCGAGTCCCTCGGTGGTGGTGTAGACGCCGCTGCCGTGTCCTGTTTCCTCGGCGATGCCGACAACCTGCCAGCTCGTGTACTTTCCGCCCACCGACAGCTGGACCGTGTCGCCGGCTCCGACGCCGGGAAGGGTGTTGTTGCGGGTTATCTGATTGAGCACGATCGACCCGGTTTCGCCGGGATTGAGCCAGCGTCCCTCGATGATCTTCTTCGGCAGGGTGAGCATGGTGGCCTCGGCCGGTGCGGCACGCACCGAGACGCTGCCGTGCCCCTGGTCGGGATAGGTTCGGGTGAGCGGGACGCCGTCAGCGCCCGCGACACCGGTCTTGGCATTGGACATGCCTTCGACCCAGGTGATGTCACCGACCGGTTGCAGCAGGCTGCGTGCTCGGTCCATGGAAGCCGGCTGCGCGAGTTGGATCTCCACGTCCCAGACCCGTTCGGCCTCGGCTTGCTCGGCCACCGCGTCGACCCCGGAACTCAGTGACATTCCCGCCACGAAGACGATGCCCGCCGCGGCTAGTAGTCCGACCGACAGCACGAATCTTGCTGGTCTGCGAAAAGTGTTGCGCAGTGCCATGATCAGGCCACGATCCAGACCGCGGATGCGGCCCAGCCCGGCTAGTAGCGCGGTCGCCCGGCCCGGCTGGGTGGTGCCGCCGTGGTGATCGATGGCTGCTCGTACGGTGATCCGGCTTGCTCGCAGCAATGGCACCATGGCGACGAGCAGCGGCAGTCCGAGGCCTACAGCGATGATCACCGCATAGGTCCACGTCGGTGGGGCCAGGGTGGTGGCCTCGATGCCGAGCATGCTGAGCAGGTTCGTGACCAATTGGTTGCCGATCCAGGCAGAAGCCGGCAACGCCAGCACTGTCGCTGCCGTGGCGACGATGAGCACCATCACCAGGTAGGCCCGACCGATCCGGCCCGAGCTCGCGCCGATGGCCTTCATGATGCCGATCTGCGGGATCTGTTGAGTGAAGAGGTTGTTGAGCATCGACGCCACCAGGATGGTGCTGAGCAGCAGCGCGGCGGCGCCGCCCGCGAGCAATGACAGCAGTAGCGAATCGGCCTGCCACTGGTGCGGATGCGCGTAGGGCGGGGGGACCTGAACCTCGCGGATGGTGACGCCGTAGTCGCGCTGCAACGCGATGGACAGACGGCTCGCTACCGCGGTAGCGGCCTCGCGGCTGCGACTCGGCTCGGTCTGACCAGGCTCGGTGACCACCACTTTCACCTGATCGAACAGCACCGGACTTCCCGCCAGCGCCGCGGTCGAGACGTAGCCGCGCCCCCGCTGTTCCTGCGGGGACGGTGACAGACTCGGGTCGTATACCGTGTCGGCGACACGGAGCTTCACGGTCGTCCCACTGGCGGCTTCGGCGCCGTCGTCGCGGTGTCCGCCGGATGGCCAGGTGACCGTCACGGTGTCGCCGATCGTGGTCGTCATGAGTGCGAGCGCGTCTTTGCCGAGATAGATCTCGTCCGGCGCGGGCGGCCATGTGCCCTGCTGCGGAAAGAATTTCGCCATCTGCATGGGATCGTCGGGCGCGGCGACGAACACCTGGATCGGAATGTCTCGGTACTGATCGTTGATCCGGAATTCGCTGTTGAACTGAGTACGCCCGACTGCTGCGGTCACACCCGGCTCGTCGCGCGCTCGGTCCACGAGCGCGGCCATCACCTCAGCGTTGACGCCCTTGTCGAGCAGAATCGTGGCCGAGGCAGGCTCGGTGCTCATGTAGGCGCCACTGGTTTCTCGGCCGACGGTGGCCCAGCCGCACAGCACACCGCCGAAGACCATGAGGCTGATGGCGATCGCAACCACCATCAGCGCCAGCCGAGACCAGTTCGCCCGGAGATCCCGGCGAACCTTGACGGCCATCAAGTTGCTCATGGCTGGACCACCGTCATGGCGTCGGAGGCGAAGATGCGACCGTCTTGCAGGGTTATCTGGGTCTTGGTGATCGCCTGGATGTCGCGTTCATGGGTGACGACGACGACGGTTCTGCCTTCGTTGTTGAGTTCGGTGAACAATGACAGGACGGCATCCGCGGTCTGGGAGTCGAGGTTGCCGGTCGGCTCGTCGGCCAGGATCAGCGGAGGGTCGTTGGCCAGCGCGCGGGCGATTGCGGCTCGCTGTTGTTGGCCTCCTGACAGGGTCGAGGGGAGCTTGTCGGCCTGGGCTCCGATCCCGACTCGGTCGAGCAGCATGTGGGCGCGGTCGTTGCGTTCTGACACTGGGATCTTCTTGACGAAATCCATGGCGAGCAAAACATTTTCGACAACAGTCAACGTGGGTAGCAGTTGGAAGAACTGGAAGACCAGTCCCACGTTGTCGCCGCGCCATGCTGCGAGCCCTGATTCCGACAGCGAACCCAGTTCCGCGCCTGCCGCGTGGATTGTTCCTGATGTGGGCCGGTCGATGCCGGCGAGCATGTTGAGCAGGGTGGTCTTGCCGCTGCCGGAGCGGCCGACGATGGCGACGAAGTCCCCCTCGGGGATTTCGAGGCTCACGTGATCGACTGCGACGAACTCGCCTGCCGCTACTGGATAGGTCTTCACCACGTCATCGACGCGGATGACGTTCTTCATCGTCATGTCCTGTCTCCCAAGCTGATTTGGTGGGAATCGGAGTCAACCGTGCGCGCCCGAAGGCGGAATGTGGTCGGACGGCGGCGTGGCAGATGGTTGTGCTCCCGATGGCGACGGGGTGTGGCTGACGCTCGTGTACGGGTGGTCCGATCCGCCGCCGTGTCGGCCGGGGCCGTGTTCGCCTCCGCCGACGAGCATCACCACCACCACGATCGCAAGCACGGCGATGGCGACTCCAGACAGAATCGCCCAGCGCGGGACACCAGGGCGTGTGGGCGGTCCCGCGGTCTCGTAGTTCATTGTCGGCTCCTGGTTCGTGACGGTTCAGCGGTCACTCGCCAGTCTTTGCTAGACAGAGTGTCTCTGTCAATACATTACGTCATTATCGTGTCGATACGTATACTTGGGTATGCCGAAACTCTGGAACGACACCATCTCCGAACATCGGCGCGGTGTTCGCGAGGCGATCCTGGACACGACGTGGGAGCTGGTGAACGAGCTCGGGCCGACCGGGGTGAAGATGTCGGAGATCGCCGAGCGGACCGGGATCGGCCGGGCGACGTTGTACAAGTACTTCCCGGACATCGAGGCCATCCTCGCTGCTTGGCACTTTCGCCAGGTCACCAGGCAGGTTGTGTATATTGCTGAAATTCGCGACTCCACGACCGACCCCATGGGCCGACTGAGCGCGGTACTCGGCGCATACGGTCACCATCAACGGCACCGCGCGCAACACCACCGGCACCAGCCGCACGGAAGTGAACTGGCGATCTTGCTGCATCGGTCGGACGGGCAGGTGGAAGCGGCGCAGCGGCAACTGCACGCCTTGTTTACCGACCTGGTCGCCGACGCTGCCCGGGAGGGCGGGATCCGTACCGACGTGTCCGTCGGCGAGCTGGCCACCTACTGCCTGCACGCCCTCACGGCCGCGGACGCCATGGCCGACGATCAGGCGTTGGACAGGCTTGTCGCCGTCATTCTCAGAGGTCTGCGGCTCGCGGTGTGACGTGGTCAGGCTTGCGACGTCCCAGCGATAGGCTTCGGGCCATTCTGGCGGTCATGCCGTGATGACTCGCGCGGCCCAGCGTGATGAGGCCCCGCCCCGCCAGCGCGATCGTGGCGAACTTGAACACCAATAGCGCGAGAGCGAGTATTCCGACGGAGCTGGTCAGGCGCAGATCTGTGATCAGGCTGCCGCTGAGGGCCAAATGGGCGATCACGGCCAAACGCCGCGACCACGGTGATGGAAGCGACGCGGAGCTTCGGGTGACGCTTCGCTGTCGAGGCAGGCGGGCCGGGTTCTTCCGGATCCGAGGTCTGCGTGGTGTTGATTCGGATCCAGCGCACCGACAGAGGATTCCGATGGCTCATTCGTTCGAAGTTGTCTCCGACCAGTCGGCCTGGACTGTGACATCGCGGAGCCAGGGCGGGGAGTCGTGTGACAAGGCCTTCCCGGAGGCGACCATCGGCCTGGCGGCGTGGGCGGTCGGGCTGGTTTTGGGTGTTCGCAACTTCTCCCAGCAGGGCATGTTCCTGATCGGGGGGACGCTGGCCGATCGCCTGGGCTATAAACCGCTCATCATTGCAGGCTGTCTGCTGCGCACCGGAGGCTTCGCCCTTCTGGTGGTAGCGAATTCGCTACCGGGGGTGCTCATCGCTTCTGCTGCAACTGGTTTTGCCGGAGCGTTGTTCAATCCCGCGGTGCGCGCGTATCTGGCGGCCGACGCGGGCCGGGATTCTCGCGGGCCCGCTGGTGGGACTTGCGTTGATGGCAGTTGATTTCCGGGTCACCGCGGGCGTTGCCGCCATTGTCTTCGCCGGGCTGATGATTGCCCAACTGTTCGCGCTGCCTGCTCGGCGGGGCGAAACCTCGATGGCGAAGACCTCGGTTCTCGATGATTGGTGCACGGTGGTGTCCAATCGCCGGTTCCTGGCGTTCTCGGTGGCCATGATCGGCTCCTACGTCTTGTCGTTCCAGGTCCATCTGGCTCTGCCCTTGCAGGCACAGTTCATCGCCGGTGCGCAGGCGCAGATCCTGGTCTCGGCATTGTTCGTCGTATCCGGTGTGGTCGCAGTCGCAGGCCAGCTGCGCATCACCGCCTGGCTGCGAGCCAGATGGGGTTCCGGCCGGAGCCTGGCCGCCGGAACGGCTGTCCTCGCGGCGTCGTTCGTCCCGTTGATGGTGGTGTCCGGTCCGAGTCCGTTCGGGACGATCGTTGCCGTCACCGCTCTTCTGATCACGACGGCACTGGTGGCGGTCGGCACCGCCGCGGTCTTCCCCTTCGAGATGGATACCGTCGTCGCCCTCTCCGGCGACAAACTCGTCGCCACGCACTATGGGTTCTACAACACCGTCGTCGGTGTCGGCATTCTCATCGGCAACCTGGCCACCGGCGCCGTTGTCGGCGCCGCCCGTGCCGCCGACCTCGACTGGGCCGTCTGGGCGGGGTTGGCCGCAATCGGTGCTGTCGCGGCCTACGCACTGATGCGTATGGAACGAGCAGATACTGCACCCACTGGATCGGCATACGACGGCGGTCGCCACCAGATACCGGCAGGCCGCCAACGATTCGAAGAACGAGCCGCCCCGGCTCGAACCGGGTCGCAGCGGACCAACTCGCCGCGCACCATCCCATCTCGCACCAGTCCGCCAGTACGCCCACGACAGGACGCTGGCGAGGGCGCACCCTATGACAAAGACAAGGACAGACGACATGAACACCATTCTTCGGCGGATCGCCTTCACCACCAGTGTTGTCGCGGCCGCTACAACACTGGCCGCCGGCGTCGCCTCCGCACATACAGCAGTCGAGGCACCTGGCGCGAAGCAAGGGGCCACCTCGGTCCTGTACTTCCGGATCTCCAACGAATCAGATGTCGCCTCGACGACAATGTTGACTGTTCTTCCTCTACGCAGGTCCCATGCCCAAGCAGGACACAGTCGCCTTCAAAGCCGTGCAGACCTACAGCGACGGCAAGGTCGAAACCTGGGATCAGCCCACCCCTGCCGGTGCCGATGAGCCGGAGTTCCCGCTGCCCGTCCTGACCTTGGTCTCGGTGCGGCTGCGGGACTCGGTGCCCTGGCGCGCACCCGCCGGACAACCCGGTAACCAAGCCATCCGTGCGCAGGCCTGACAGCGGCGCCGAGTTCGATTCTCGAGTCCGGCGCCACCGCTGTACTGACCACAATTGCGGCGGCAGTGCACCGACCAGTCCGAAAGACATCGTCACCACCTGCCTCGAGCACGTCACTGGCGCGGGGTGCCTCAGTCTCCCGACACGGCGTCTTGTCAGGACAATCGAGATTGGTTGATGTTCAACAAGATTCGACATCTGGGCTTGCGGGGCACTGTCCGGTGGCCTCGCCGGTACGGCATCCGTCATGCGGGGGCAGTGCTTTGAGGAGTGCGCGTGTGGCTGGCCATGCGATCTCGGCGCTAGCTGTTGTGGCAGGGGTCGTCGGTCCCGAACGAGACGACCAGATCGCCCGCCGACGTGCCAAGGGATCGGCCGGTGGACGACCACCGGCGTTCGCCCCTGAGGCATACAAGCAGCGCAACGTGGTCGAGCGACGTTTCAACAGGCTCGAGCTGCACTCCCCAACGCCACCCTCGCGTAGCGTGAACAGGATGGCAGGGACATCCGAGTACACCGGGCCAGCAGCGGGGGCCCGGCGGCTGGCGGTCGAATGTCGAGCTGAAGTGCCTGCACTGACCCGGCGGCTGATGTCGGCGATCTTCACCGATATTCCCGAGTGGACCGATTACTCGCCGGTGAGTCGGAACGATTTGCGCGCTGGATGTCACAGCTATCTGGCCAGAGTGCTCGACCTGCTGGCGGGTGACGTTGTCGCGGCGGATCATGATGATGTCGCCACCGCGATTGGTCGCAATCGCGCGGCCCAGGGCGTGCCTTTGGAAGTCATGTTGCGGACTTTCCGGCTCGGGGGCCAGGTGGTGTGGGAGGCGCTCCTGGACCGGGCCGGCGAACTGTCCGCTGCCGAGGTTCGGACAATCGGTGCAGCGACCTGGGCGGCAATCGACGGAATGTCGTCCGCGCTGGTCACCTCCTATCGAAGCACCGAACTGGAGCAGGTGCGGCGCGACGAGCGGCATCGTCACGGCTTGATCGAAGATCTGCTCGCGGGCAGTGCGCAGGACGCGAACGTCGCCGCACGGGCGGCGCGCGAGCTGAATCTGCCCACCCACGGTGGCTATCTGGTGGTCGCGGTGCGTGGCGAACGGCCGAACATCGAGCTGGGTACCGAGACGGCGTTGGCTGCCGTGGGTATTCGTTCGGTGTGGCACGATCGGGTCGACATCATGGTCGGACTCGTTTCGATGGAGCAGCGCGAGAGCTCTGTGGTGCTCGATCAGGTCGAGAAGCGGCTTCGGGGGCCGGCTGCGGCCTCGCCTGTCGTCGCGGGGCTGTCTCAGATCGGTACCGCGCATGCGCTGGCCGTCCTTGCACTGGAGACCCTGCCCACATCAGCGCAGGGTCTGGTCTCGCTGGAAGATCGGTTTCCGGAGGCGCTGCTACTGCGTTCCCCTGATGTGACCGAGTTGATGATCACTCGCACGCTCGGTCCGGTTCTCGAACTGCCCTCGAAGGAACGCGAGATCCTGTTGTCCACACTGGCCATCTGGCTGACGGAGAACTGCTCGGCGGCCCACGCCGCGCCGCGGCTGCACTGCCATCGAAACACGGTGATCAATCGGTTGCAGCGGATCTCCTCTTTGTTGGGGCGACGGTTGGAGGGGCAGCGGTCCTACCTGGAGCTTTCGCTGGCATTGGCGGCCTTGGAGATGGGGTCCAGCAGGACCGACTGAACGGCCGATCACGGTTCTCGAATTGGGCTCTGCGCCCACTCTCAGGCGATGAAGTCTGGGCTGTCTGTCCGTTGATTGGGCAATCTTGGACCGCAAGACTCGATGAACAGCCCGTACTGCGACCGCGGATGGGGTTGATCCTTCGAGCTGAGGAGCACCACGAGTGCTGGAATTCGATCTACTGGTCATCGGTGGTGGACCGGGCGGATATGTGGCCGCCATCCGGGCCGCGCAACGCGGCCTGCAGGTCTGCGTTGTGGAAAAGGAACGCCCTGGCGGAGTGTGCCTGAACTGGGGTTGCATTCCCACCAAAGCGATGTTGCGCTCCGCGGAGGTATTCCACACTCTCACCGCCGCAGCCGGATTCGGAGTCATCGCCGACAACGTGCGCTTCGACTTCGCCGCGGTGCGGCAACGTAGGGACGCCATTGTCAAAGAGCTGACCGACGGTGTCGCGGGCCTGCTGAAGGTCAACGGGGTCACGCTGATCGAGGGTCATGCCCGGTTCGTCGAGCCGACCGTAGTCGAGGTCCATGAAGTCGGCGCCTCACCGATCTTCGACGGCGGGCCCCGCTACGCCGCCGCCGCTGGCCCGGCGGTTCGCCAGGTGTGCGCGCGTGATGTGATCGTCGCGACCGGTTCGGTGCCCGCGCGGCTGCAGACCCCGGGCGCGGAACTGCCTGGTGTCGTCACCTCTGACGGCGCGTTCGGGGTGACCGAGGTGCCGCAACGCTTGGTGATCATCGGCGGCAGCGCGGTCGGCGCCGAATGGGCCAGCCTGTTCGCCACGTTCGGCAGCCAGGTCACGGTCGTCGAGATGCAAGACCGCCTGGTTCCGTTGGAGGACGAGGAGATCAGTGACGCACTCGGCCGATCGTTCCGCCAACGCGGCATCACCGTCCTCACCGGTGCCACCGTCACAGCGATCACCGAGGGTGACCCGCTGCGAGTGTCGGTCGGCGGTCCGGCGGCACAGGAACTCGACGCCGATGTCGTACTCGTCGGAGTCGGCCGCCGCCCCAACACTGCGGAACTCGGTCTCGATGTGGCCGGAATCGCGACGGACGCCCGTGGTTTCATCGAGGTCGATGAACGCCTGCGGACCGGGGTCGAGCACGTGTACGCCATCGGCGACGTGACCGGGCGGGCGTTGCTCGCCCACGTCGCCTCACATCAGGGCATCACCGCGGCCGAGGTGATCGCCGGGCACGACGCCCACATCGATTACTCGGTCATCCCGGCCGCGACGTTCACCCACCCGGAGATCGCGAGCGTCGGTCTCACCGAGGAAGCCGCCCGCGCGGCCGGTCACGAGGTGATCACCGCCAAGTTCCCGTTCGCGGCCCTCGGCCGGGCCAAGACCTTCGGCGAGACCGAAGGGTTCGTCAAAATCGTTGCGGGGCAAGCGCATCAGGAAGTGCTCGGCGTGCACATCATCGGCCCGTCGGCCAGCGATCTGATCGCCGAGGGTGCACTCGCGATCTCACTGGAAGCCACGCTCGACGAACTGGCCGACACCATCCACGCCCACCCCACTCTCGGCGAGATCGGTATGGAGGCGGCCATGGCCGGACTCGGACTGCCGGTACACATCGCGCCACGTAAGAAGCGTTGAGGAGCCCGGCATGACCACGACCACCGCGCGGCGAAAGCCCGTCCGCAAGCCGACGAAAGCCGACCCTGTACCTGCCGTCCCGCCGGACGTCGAAGCCGCTGTCGCAGAAGAAGATCCGGAGAGCCTGCGCTGTCTCTACCGCGACATGCTGTTCATCCGCCGCTTCGAGGAGCGCACCGCCCAGAGCTACCAGCAGGCCAAGATCGGCGGCTACTGCCACCTCAATCTCGGCGAAGAAGCCACGGTTGTCGGCCTCGGCGCCGCGATGCGCCCCACCGACTACCTGTTCACCAACTATCGCGAACACGGCTACGCACTGGCCAAGGGTATCGAACCGGGTCGCGTGATGGCCGAGCTCTACGGCCGCACCACCGGCACGTCGAAGGGGTGGGGTGGTTCGATGCACATGTACGACACCGCGACCCGGCTGCTCGGCGGCTACGCCATCGTCGGTGGACAGGTTCCCCTTGCCATCGGCGCGGCGCTGGCCATCGACTACACCGACGGCGACGACGTCGTGGTGTGCCAGATGGGGGAGGGCACCACCAATATCGGCGCCTTCCACGAGTCGCTCAACATCGCGGCGCTGTGGCGGCTGCCGGTGGTGTTCCTGGTGATCAACAACCAGACTGGCATGGGGACCACGGTCGAGAAGTCCTCGGCTGAACCGGATCTGTGGAAACGCGCCGCCGCCTATCGCATGCGTGGTGAGCGGGTGGACGGCACCGATGTGCTCGCCGTGCGCGACCTGGCGAGCGAGCTCATCGAAGGCGCCCGCCGCAACGGCGAACCCGCACTGCTGGAAGCGGTGAGCTACCGGCTCAAGGGCCACTCGGTAGTCGACCCGGCCAAGTACCGCAGCACCGAAACAGTGGCCACGGTCCGCGAGCACGATCCGATCCTGCTGTGGCAGCAGCGTTTGCTCACCGCCGGGGTGCTGACCGACCAGGCGCTGGCCGAACTCGACCGCGAGGTGGCCGACGGTGTCGCCGCCGCCGTCGAATTCGCCGACGCGAGCCCACATCCGGAGCCGTCGAGCCTGTTCGACTACACCTACGCCACCCCCGTGCCGGGCGATTCCCGCCGCCTGCCCGCCGACCCGCTCTTCACCCACTGAGGACTCCCACTGTGTCTGTCATGACCTATCGCGAAGCGCTGCGCGAAACCCTGCGTGAAGAGATGCGACGCGACGACAATGTCTTTCTGATCGGTGAGGAGATCGGCGTCTTCGAAGGCTCCTACAAGATCACCGCCGGGCTGCTCAAGGAGTTCGGCGAGAAGCGGGTGCGCGACACTCCCATCGCCGAGGAAGGTTTCGTCGGCGCGGCGATCGGTGCCGCGATGCTCGGATTGCGCCCGGTCGTGGAGATCATGACGATCAACTTCTCGCTGCTGGCACTGGACCAGATCGTCAACCACGCCGCGAAGATCTACGGCATGTTCGGCGGGCAGACCAGCGTGCCCATGGTGATCCGGACTCCCGGTGGCGGCGGCCAGCAACTCGGGGCGACGCATTCGCAGAACATCGAGTTGTACTACGCCTTCGTACCCGGTCTGAAGGTCGTGGCACCGAGCACTCCCGCCGATGCGCGGGCCTTGCTCCAGGCGGCGATCGAGGACGACGACCCGGTGTTGTTCCTGGAGAACCTGTCGCTGTACAACACCAAAGGTGAAGTGCCCGAGGATCTTCCGCCCATCCAGATCGGCAAAGCCGCGGTCACCCGCACGGGCACCGATATCACGCTGATCGGCTACTCCCGCATGGCCACTGTCGCCAGTGAGGTTGCTGAACGCTGTGCCGGCGAGGGTATTTCGGTCGAGGTGATCGACTTGCGCAGCCTGCGCCCCTTGGATCGCGACACCATCGTGGCCTCCGTCCGCAAGACCGGGTGCGCGGTCATCGGCGAGGACGACTGGCTCACCTACGGCATCGGGGCGGAAATCGCGGCATCGATCTCCGATGGCGCTTTCGACTATCTCGACGCCCCCGTTCGCCGCGTCGCGATGGCGGAGGTTCCGCTGCCGTATGCCAAGCCACTGGAGAAGCTGGCGTTGCCGTCCGCGGAATCGCTCTACACCGCGGTGAAGGAAACTCTCGCCGCCGTCGGTAAGGAAATCAGCAATGCCTGACATCGTCATGCCCCGGCTCTCCGACACCATGGAAGACGGTGTCGTCTCCGTCTGGCTCAAGAAGGTCGGTGACCAGATCACCCGCGGTGAGATCGTCGCCGAAATCGAGACCGACAAGGCACTGATGGAGCTCGAAGCGTACGAGGACGGGATCCTCGAGTCGATCCTCGCCGAGCCGGGCGTTCGCGTCGCGATCGGTGAACCGATCGCGACGGTCGGTGACGGCACCGGATCGGTTGCGGCACCGACGAATGCGAACAGTGCCGTGCCGACGGTCGCGCCGACCGTTGAGGCGACTGCGCCAGCCGTTGCGTCACAGGATTCGCACGCCGACCTGCGCCGGACCAGGGTGGTCAAATCCTCGCCACTGGCCCGCAAGATAGCGCGCGAGCGGCAGGTCGATATCGACACCGTCGTCGGCACCGGTCCGGGCGGGCGAGTCACGAAACGCGACGTGGAGGCGGCGCACAGCAGCGAGCCCGACGCACCCGCCGACACCCGAGAGCTCTCGCGTGCGGCGAGTGCCGTTGCTGTACAACAGGTCGCGGGGTCCGGGGACTACGAGGAAGTCGCGCTGACGAACATCCAGCGTGTCTCGGCGACTCGACTCACCGAGAGCAAGCAGCAGGCACCGCACTTCTACGTCACCAGCGCGATCGACGTGACCGATTTGTTCGCCTTCCGGGCACAGATCAACGCGACGCTGGACGTCGGCAAGGTCAGTGTGAACGATCTGCTCGTCAAGGCGGTCGCCGTCGCCTTGCGTCAGGACGGTTCGATCAACGTCAGCTTCGCTGGTGACTCACTGTTGCGGCACAGGCAGATCCACATCGGCGTCGCGGTGGCGACACCGATGGGACTGCTCGTTCCGGTGATTCGTGACGCCGACCGTAAAAGCGTGTCCGAGATCGCGACCGAGAGCCGTGACAAGGCAACCCGCGCCCGTGACCGCAAGCTTCGTGCCGAGGAGATGTCGGGCGGCACCTTCACCATCTCCAACCTCGGCATGTTCGGCATCGAGCAATTCACCGCGGTCATCAACTCGCCCGAATCCGCGATTCTCGCGGTCGGCGCGGCAGCCGACGAACTACGTCTGGACAACGACGAAGTCGTCGCGCGCAAGATCCTGCGCGTGACCCTGTCCGCCGACCACCGTGCCATCGACGGCGCGCTCGCAGCCCAATTCCTCGCAACCTTGAAGGAGCTCGTCGAAAACCCCTTGCGGATTGTCGCGTAACGAATTCACCGGTCGCACTGTCTGGATCAGAAGCCGCGTGCTATCCATCCCTCGAGATGTGGCGCTTCGGTATCGATCGTCGTGGCCTCGCCGTGACCGGTATAGACGCTCGTGTGGCCGGGTAGCGTCAGCAGGCGATCACGAAGCGAGTCGATGATGGTGGGGAAATCGGAGAAGCTTCGCCCCGTCGCACCCGGCCCACCGGCAAACAAGGTATCGCCGGAGAACAGCGCGTCCGCCTCGGGCAGATGCAGGCAGACCGACCCGGGCGAGTGGCCGGGCGCGTGGATGACGTGAAGTTCGGTGCCCGCCACCGCGATCCGCTGTCCGTCGTGCAGTGACCAGTATTTGCTGTCCGGATGGGTGAGCTGCCAGAGCGGGTCGTCGCCGGGGTGGAGCAGCACCGGTGCGTAGACATCCTCGCCGAGTTGCGGTGCGAACGTCACGTGGTCGTTGTGTCCGTGGGTGCACACCACCGCGACGACATTGCGTCCGGCGATGGTGTCCATGATCGGCGTCGCCTCATGGGCGGCGTCGATGACGACGACCTCGTGGTCGTCACCGACGACCCACACATTGTTGTCGACTTCCCAACGGCCGCCGTCGAGTTCGAACACCCCCGACGTCACCACCCGGTCGATGCGCAGCGCGCCGCTCACAGCACGACAACCGAGCGCAGTACCCGGCCCTCGTGCATGGTGTGGAAGGCCTGCTCCACATCCTCGAGGGCGATGCGTTCGGAGACGAACCGCTCCAGCGGCAACCGGCCCTGCAGGTAGAGGTCGATCAGCATCGGGAAGTCGCGCTCGGGCAGGCAATCGCCGTACCAGGAGGATTTCAGGGATCCGCCGCGGGAGAAGAAGTCGATCAGCGGCATCTCCAGGCGCATATCAGGAGTGGGGACACCCACGAGGACGACAGTGCCGGCGAGGTCGCGGGCGTAGAACGCCTGACGCCAGGTCTCGGGCCTGCCCACCGCGTCGATGACCACATCCGCACCGAACCCGCCGGTGAGTTCTCGGACGGCGGCGACGGTGTCGGCGGTGGTGGCGTTCACGGTATGGGTGGCACCCAGCTCGCGGGCCCAGGCCAGCTTCTGCTCGTCGCGGTCCACGGCGATGATCGTGGATGCGCCCGCCAGCCGCGCGCCGACGATGGCGGCATCGCCGACACCGCCGCAGCCGATCACCGCGACCGAGTCGCCGCGGCCCACAGCGCCGGTGTTCACCGCGGCGCCGAGTCCGGCCATCACACCGCAGCCGATCAAGCCCGCGACGGCGGGGTCGGCGGCGGGGTCGACCTTGGTGCACTGTCCGGCGTGGACGAGTGTCTTGTCGGCGAACGCGCCGATGCCGAGCGCGGGGGTCAGCTCGGTGCCGTCGGTGAGCGTCATCTTCTGCGTGGCGTTGAAGGTGTCGAAACAGTACTGCGGCCGGCCGCGTTTGCAGGCCCGGCATCGCCCGCACACCGCCCGCCAGTTCAGGACGACGAAGTCGCCGACTTCGACGGAATCGACACCCGCGCCGACACTTTCGACGGTGCCCGCGGCCTCGTGGCCGAGCAGGAACGGGAACTGGTCGTTGATGCCGCCCTCGCGGTAGGTCAGGTCGGTGTGGCACACCCCGCACGCCGCGACCGCGACGACGACCTCGCCCGGCCCCGGATCGGGGATGACGATGTCGGTCAGTTCGACCGGGGCGCCCGGCTTCCTGGCGATGATTCCGCGAACCTGCTGCGGCATGGGTGTGAACCTCCGAGGGTGATGAGTGAACAGCGATACGGGTATGCGCGCTGCGCATCGACGCTAGCTCGACAGTTTGGCGGAAGAACCTGGTCGGAAGGCGGGCGAAACCTAGCCCTCCGGTGAGGTCCGGCCGGCCTGCCCGTCCTACAATCGGCGGCGTGTATGACCCGGCGAGATGTCAGTCGAAGGAAGTGCCGCTGCGGACTCTGCGGGAGGTGGTCGACGGTCCGCTGGTTGACATCGCGGCGCGGCTGTCACGGTGTCTGTCCGGGCACTGGCCACATCTGGCGCTGGTGATCTTCACCCGGGAATGTAGCGGTCGGCCGCGCAAGGTCGCGGGACCGGCCGAGATCGTCGACCGGATCGCCATCGCCGAACTCGAGGCGCTGAAGGCCACCGTCGAGCCCGGCGACTCCCGCGCCGACGAGGTGGTGCTCGCTGGTGCCCGGCGATGGGTGTGGGTGGTCCGTGACCGCTGTGACACGCTGCTGGTATTGATGCCACGCCAGCGCGAACCGGTGCCGCTTCAACATGAACTCGTAGCCGTTTTCGGCATGGTGGCGACATCGATCAGTCAGCAGGTGGCACAAGCCAGCCCCGACTATCTCGCCGAATCCCGGGCCGCGTCGGCAGCCAGAGCGCGGGCGATCAGCGAGCTGACCGCAGCGCACGAGGCGGTGCTCGCAGGTCTGCTGGTCACGCTGCGTGCGCCCGGTCTCGACGACGCGCAGGCCAGAGCCGCCGCGACCTCGGCAGCGTCAGTGGCGTTGATCGCGCTGCGATCCGGCGAAGCCTCCGATCGCACACTGTCGGAAGAACCGCCCGCGGCGGCGTTCGAACGGTTGCATCGCGAGCTGGAGCCGCTGCTGCACCGCCGGACGATCACCGCGGAGTTCGACGCGCCGCCCGTCGACGGGCGGCGACTACCGGGCGAGATCGCCCACGGTGCCCGGGCCATGACCCAGTCCGCGGTACTGGTCTTCACGGCACAACCCGATCTCGAACGCCTGCGCATCGCCTGGACGTCCGACACGGACCGGCTGGTTGTCGACATCCGCGACAGCGCGGCCGGACAACTCGACACCGCCGCGCTGACCCGGAGTCTCGCGGGTCGGGCGCGGACGCTGCGCGCGGAGTTCGACATCGAGGTGGTAGCGGGTTGGGGGAGCCGGGTGCGCGTGCGGATACCGCTCGACCCGCCGGTCGCCGCCGTCGAACGGGCGGAATTGAGTGCGCTGAACCGGCGCGAACGTGAAGTGCTGGCCCGAGTGTCGGCCGGAATGCGGAACAAGGCGATCGCCGACGACCTCGGGATCGCGGAAAGCACGGTCAAGTTCCACGTCGCTGGTCTGTTGAAGAAGCTCGCCGTGTCGTCTCGCGGCGAGGCCGCTGTCATCGGAATTCGAACTGGACTCACCGCGAGCTTCGATTCAGCCCAGCCGTGATACCAGGTCGAACCCCGAGGCTCAGACGGCCTGTGTGTCGCTGCGAGCCGCCCCGAGAGCTGAAGTGAGACGTTGTGCTTCGCGAGAGGCGTCGGTCGGCGCGATCCCTGCCCGCAACCCAGCCAGTTTGGCATTGATGTTCTCGGCGACAGTGATCGGCGAGTACTCAGGACGGTCGGTCCGCGCACATCCGGGCAGTGTTTCGATGACCGCGTCGAAGTTGCCGTCGAAGAAGAACGCCGCCGATCGCCGACGAATGATGCGACCGTCGACGATCGGCGGGTCGACGCGGTGAATCGTCGAGACCCATCGGTCATTTGTCCATCGCGCCATGGCATCTCCGAGATTGACGATCAGGGCGCCATCCGCGGGTTGCACATCCTGCCACACACCGTCCGGATCCAGAATCTGTAGTCCAGGCACCTGATCAGCCCACAGAATCGTCAGAATTCCGAAATCGGTGTGCGCCCCCATCCCGGTCAACTCACCCGCGAGTTCGATCTCTCCTTCGGGAAGTGCGTAGTTGTTCAGGTTCAGCACGTCGATCGAATGATCCACCAGGTCGTCGAAGTAGTCGGTGGGAAGCCCGAGGCCATCGGTGAAGCCACGCAACAGCTTTCGGGACACATCCCGTGCGTGGCCGAACCATTCTTCCACCCCGGGCCGGAAAGCGGGCACGACATCATCGGGCCACAGGTTCTCCGGGTAACTGGACTCCGGCAGATTCAATCGCTGCGGGTACGACGAGCGGCCGGCACCGACGGTGAATGCCTCGAAATAGTCGTTCATCTGGTTGGCGTTCGCCACTCCGAGGCTCATGCTCAACGACTCGCTCTTCGGGGGGCTGTAGCCGCGGTTCTCACCTGCGCGCGGCATATAGCTCTTTTTGACACCCAATGGCAGCGCATAGAACGCGTCGAACGCCTCAGTGAGCCCCTCGACCGCAGCCGCTGGAACGCCATGGCCGACGATCTGCATGAAACCGACTGTGGTAGCAGCCTCGTCGAGCGCACGCGCGACCTCGGCGCGCTGCGCGGCTGTGCTCTGCGGATCGACATAGGCGGAGATGTCGATGACCGGAACGTTGAACATACTGTCCTCCTGACAAAGAAATGGATTCGAGGATGCGCGATCGACTCTCCTCGGTCGATGACACAAAGGCGCCTGCGCGTCGCCGGACCGGCGAGTCAGACGTCCAGCCCGGCGAGCTCTTTGGTCAGCGCGTCCTCGTCTACGCGTGTGCTCCTACCATCGCGGAATACCACCTCACCGTCGACCAGGACAGAGTCGACGATTGCCGCGCTACCGGCGGTGAGGATCATCGCGCCCGCGTCGCGCACCGGTAGGGTCGCGTAATCACGGTCGAATCGAACAACGGTGAGATCCGCTGGCGCACCGATGGTTACGCCGCCCTTGACCGTCGGCAACCCGAGGTTCCCATTGGCGCCTCCGCACGCGATGTCGACCATTTCGGCGAATCCCATAATATCCGCCCGTTTGTGTGCTACCCGCTGAAGATAGGACCCGATCCGGAATGCCTGGAACATATCCTGGGTGTCGTTGCTCGCTGCTCCGTCGACGCCGAGACCGACATTCATCCCTCGCTCCAACATGGCGGGGACGGGGGCGACTCCACTGCCCATCCGCATGTTGCAGACGGGGTTGTATGCCACCGCGACGCCGCGTTCGGACAGTAGCTCCTGCCCCGGACCGTCCAGCTCGACGCAGTGCACGGCCAGCAGCCTCGGCCAGAGAAACCCGGCGGTGTCGAGGAATTCGACCGCACCCTTCCCCACGTGCTCTCTGCACATGACGTCATCGACACTCGTCTCGAGGAGATGAATCATCACCGGAATGTCATGGCTGTCCGCGTACTCGCGCGTAGCCGCCAACCCTTGCACGGAGATCGATCGGGGATTGGGCACCGCGAGAGCCAAGGAGATCGTCGACCCAGCGGTCAGTTCGATCAGTTCGGTCACGTGGTCGAGCACATCGTCGATCGGCGACAACAAGGCCGGCTCGAAACCCCAGCGACGGGACGCATCGGCGCGATCGGCGATGCCCCGGCCCAATACCGCACGTATTCCAGTGTCGCGCAGCCCTCTTACGACCGCTTGGTGTACCTCGGATGACGGCGACGGCCACATATGTTCGACCACGGTTGTCGTTCCCGACCGCAACAACTCCAAGGCTGCGGATACCGTTGCCAAGTACGCGCGCTCCGGGGTGATCCGGACGGTCTCGGTGCCGATCAGCTGTAACCATTCGAGCAGACCTGTGTTCTCGGCCATACCGCGCATGAGTGATTGCTGCAGATGAGTGTGCGCGTTGACGAAACCCGGTATCACGTGCCGGGTTTCGGAGCCGCGCACGGCGGCTGGAACAATGTCCGTGACAATGCCGCCAACGATGTGAATATCACTGTGCTCGCGCCATTTTCCGCCTGTGAACACTGAAACGTCGGATAGTACGTCCGTTGTCTTGATCGCTGAGATCATCTGCGTGAAACCTTCTGAGGCGAAGAGATCGGATGCGCTTTTCGACGTCTGCGACCTCACGCGGTCGAGACGGACGCGAACAAAAGGGCTCTTGCCTTTTGCTACATACGTTCTCGTGACTGTCAGAGTAGCGTGGATTTTGAACTCTGCGCTACCGACGGTTGTGGATTTTACACGCACGCAACAGCCTTGTGCAATGCCATTGCTGCGGAATGCCGCTGAGTCCAGAATTACGGGCCCTGATCTCCGATTCGCTGTCGACAGCCATGCGCGAGCAGGCCTCTACCGTGCAGACTGTGCCGTGGCCAGCCGCTGCGCTTCCCGTTCGGCATCCCTCGGTGCTACACCCTGCTTCATCCCGGCCAGCTTGGCGTTGATGTTCTCCGCGATGGTGATCGGCGGATACCCTGGCCGATCGGTGCCTGAGCAGCCCGGCAGGGTCTCGATGACTGCGTCGAAGTTGCCGTCGAAGAAGAACGCCGCCGAACGACGTCGGATGATCCTGCCGTCGACGACAGGCGGATCGACGCGGTGCATGGTCGACAACCAGCGGTCGTTGGTCCAACGCGCCATCGCGTCACCAAGGTTCACGATCAGCGCGCCCTCCTCGGGCTGCACGTCGTGCCACATGCCCGTGCGGTCGAGTACCTGCAGTCCGGGGACGCGGTCGGCCCAGAGGACGGTGAGGATGCCGAAATCGGTGTGCGCGCCCATCCCGGTGAGCTCACCAGCGAGTTCGATCTCCCCCTCCGGCAGGGTGTAGTTGTTCATCTTCAATGCGTCGATCGAATGATCGGTGAGGTCGTCGAAGTAGCCTGCGGGCAGACCGAGCGCGTCGGTGAACGCGTGCAGCAGAATCCGGGACAGGTGGCGTGTCTGCGTGAACCAGTGCTCGATGGCCGGCCTGAACTGCTCGACGGTGTCGTCGGGCCACGTGTTCGTGGGGTAGCTCACCACGGGCAACTCGTCGACTTCGTACCAAGAACCTTCCGAGCCCACGGTGAACGCCTCGTAGAAATCGTTCATCTGGTTGGCCGCGGCGACACCCAGGCTCATGCTGAGCGACTCGCTCTTGGGGGGGCTGTAACCTCGATTCTCTCCCTGACGTGCGTAGTTCTTCTTGACCTCGAGTGGTAGGTCGTAGAAGGCGTCGAGTGCCGCGGTGAGGCGGTCGATGGACTCCTGCGCGATGCCGTGCCCGACGACCTGCATGAAACCGACGTTGGTAGCGGCTTCGTCGAGTTGGCGAGCGACCTCGGCGCGCTGTGCCGGGGTGCTCGCCGGGTCGGCGTACGGCGAGATGTCGATGATCGGCACTGTGAACATGGCTGTTCCTTCATCTATTCGGCGAACTCGGATCCTGCCGTGTACCTGTCGGCGATCGGACCGTCGAGCCGCGTCCGTGCGTCAGGGTTGAACCCTCTGGTGTGAGTGCATGTAATGATCGAGCTTGTCGTGACGTTTCTATTCTTAATTGCATGTATTGCGATCGCGTATCCCCGCGTAAACAGTGCGTGACCTACCCGCGCATCGGATGGTGTCCACCGCTGGAGATCAGCATTAATGTGCATGTCACAGCCATTTTACTGCGGTTCAAGGCTCTGCGGGGCGCGGGGATGCGCACGACTCGCGCGGGCAAGAACCGGGACTTACAGTTACATGCAATTCGTTCGAGGGTCGATATCGTCGGCTCGCTCACCGTTTCCTGCGAGGAGAACATCATGTCCCGTCATCGGCCCCTTCCTCACCCATCGCCGCAGGTGAGAGCCTTCGCGCGTGCGACGATGACGGCGGCCACCGTCTCCGCATGCGTCGCCGCACTTGTCGGCTGCGCTGATTCGAGTTCGCCGTCGAGTTCCGCGCAGGCGCTGCCGCCCGCACCTGCGGAGTACAACCTCGCCTCGGTCTGTCCCGAGAACGTAGTGGTGCAGCTGCAGTGGCAACCCTCGTCGGATATGGCAGGCGTTATCGGCTTGATGGGCCCCGGTTACAGCGTGAACACGGATCAAAAGTCCGCTTCGGGCCCGCTCGTCTACGACGGCAAGGACACGGGGGTTCGCATTACTTTGCGTGCGGGCGGCCCCGCGATCGGATTCCAGTCGGTGCCGTCGGCGATGTATGTGGACGACAGCATCACTCTCGGATTGGTGCACGGCGACCAACTTGTGGCGGCCGGGACAAGGCAGCGTGTCGTCGCAGTTACCCCGCTACTGCAGTACAATCCGTCGATTCTGATGTGGGACAGTGCACAACATCCCGACTGGCGCACGATCGCTGACATCGGAAAGTCGGACGCGACCGTTGTCGTTTCCAAGGACCAGATCTTCCCGCAATGGCTCGTAGCCAAAGGACTTCTCAAACAAAGCCAGATCGATACAGGGTACGACGGTGCGCCTGCGCGTTTCGTCGGCGATCCGTCGATAGCCCAACAGGGATTCGCCAACTCGGAACCCTATGTCTACGAGCACAAGACGCCATCGTGGAACAAGCCGGTCGCGTATGCGATGGTGCATGACGCCGGTTACGACGTCTACGCGTCGAACGTCAGCGTGCGACCCGACAAATTGGAAGCACTGACACCGTGCCTGCAGAAACTCGTGCCGATGATCCAGCACACCGGCAAGAATTACGTGAACACGCCCGACGAAATCAACACGACCGTCACCGATTGGGTGGCGCAGGATGGTTCGTTCTATCCGTACAGCGTCGCCGAGGCGGCCTATTCGGCGCAGACTCTCAAAGACAAGAAGATTATCGCCCCAGACTCGGCAGGTGTGTGGGGCGGCTACGACATGGCGAAGGTGCAAAAGTCCATCGACGAGTTGATCCCGGTGCTCAACACGGGAGGGTCAGGTCTGCCCGCACGAATTTCCGCAACTGATCTGTATTCGACGCAGTTCATCGACGTGAACGTGCGGTAGGCAGCGCGAAACCCGCTCCGATGCACCGGCGCGCCCCGCCACCGAACGGCAGCCGGGTATTCGGCGCCACGCTGCCGTCGAGGAAGCGGCCGGGCCGGAACACCGCGTTCGGCTGGCGTCGGTTGATCGACGCCGATTACCTCGGCCCGGCGAGTACGCCTACCGAGGGCAATGGCGGCGACGGCTACCTGTGGTGGCTCAACGCCGGTGAGACCTATCGCGGTACCAAGGTCGCGATGCCCGGCCATCCCACCCGACCCGATCCATCGCGTCGGTGCCATCCCTGGTGGACATCACCACCAAGATGGTCGCCGCCTCCACCAACGTCCCTCGGCACCGCGATCGAGGTCGACGAAGACTCAGATCCAGCGCGAGTTGGATCGCGTCGCGCAGGACGACGACATCGGCGCCGAGTGGTGAAGGTCCGGAGAGGCTGTTGTGGAGCGTGGTCTGCGAATGGTCCTGCACCTGTTCGAGTTTCACGGAAAGGCTGGCGCCGATGCCGGACCCGGTGTCGCATGGCATAGTCCACGATCGGGTTGGGCGGTATTCGGTGACGAGCAGTTCGACCTCGTGAAGCATGGGGAACACCCAGTGGGGAAGGCGGGGCCTGATGTTTCAGGAGTCGCGAAGTTCGAGCTGGCGTGAGATAGCCGCTGCCGCGTCTTTCACCGCGGACTCGACCGCGCGGAGTTGGCCGCGGGGCACGCGGGCTGCGAGGGCGGCGACGCTGACCGCGGCGCAGACCGAACCCGCGGCATTTCGTACCGGTGCGGCCACGCCGAGGATGTGGGGGTCGAGTTCGCCCTGCGACACCGCGATTCCGGCTTTGCGGATGCGGGACAGTCGCGTGCGTAGCGCTGCGGGATCGGTGAGGGTCTTGGCGGTGAAACGTTCGAGCGGGGCCTGTTCCAGCACCGAGGTGACCTCGTCGGGGTCGGCCCAGGCCAGCAGGACTTCGGCCGCCGCACCCGCGTTGATCGGCAGGACCTGGCCGCGCTCGTAGGACAGTCGCACCGCGTGCTGGGCTTCGACGAGGTCGAGGCAGACCACCGAGCGACCGGAGCGGCGGGTCAGCAGCACTGTTTCGTCGACCTGCGCGGCCAGCTCCCGCATCACCGGCAACGCGGCGTCGGACAGCCCGAGGCCGGCGCGAGCGAGGCGGGCGAGTTGAAAGATCCTGGGCCCGAGGCGAAATCCGCCGGGAGTTTCCTCGATGAACCCGTTGCTGGACAGGCTCTGCAGGTAGCGGTAGCCGGTCGAGCGGGCGACACCGAGCCCGGCGGCGACCTCGGTGCCGGTCCATACCGGCTTGTCGGCGGAGAACAGCAGCAGGATGTCGAGGGCGCGATCGGCCGTGGAATTGCGTTCCCGGTAGGTGCTCGGCGCGGCGTTCCGTTCGGTCATACGCACACGCTAATCACTGTTTTGGGTCCTGTAAAGCAGGATGCATGTGCTGTTATATAGGATCATCCTGTGCGCCGAGTACTTCGGCCAGCGCGCGCAGGTCCGGCAGGGCCGCCGCGATGCGGGCGCGGGACTGCTCGCTCAGCGTCGCCAACGCATCGGAAACTCCGGCGTCGAGGCGGTCGGCGAGTTCTGTGCTCGCGGCGCGCATCTTGGCGGTGGGATGGAGTTGGATCACCCGGCCGTCGGTCGGGTCGGCGCGCCGGTCGAGAAATCCGTCTTTGGTCAGGTTCGAGACCAGCGTGCTGACATTGTTGGGCTGCATGCGCAGTGCCTCGGCGATCTCGCGGACGGTGATGCCGGGGCGGCTGTCGACGAGTTTGAGGACCTCCACCTGGGCCAGCGGTCGTGGATTCTCGCCACGGGGCGTTCCCTGACTCTGTCGGAGCGCTCGATGTAGCGTCCAGCTGGTTCGGGTGATCTCGGCCGGCAGGTCGCCGTGGTCGGTGGGAGGCACGCCCCAGTTTAGCTCTAGTGATAGATCTTCTCGGGCTGCTGTGTGTCCTGTATTACAGGATGGTGCTTTTGTAATACAGGACACACTCGTAGCGTGGCGGTCATGCCGATCGATTCCCTCGCCGCGGTGGCCCGTGCGGCCGCGGACAACTTCTCCTGGGAGAACGTCATCCTCGACGACCCCGGCCCGGGCGAGGTGCTGGTCCGCCTGGTCGCCGCCGGGGTCTGCCACACCGATCTCTCGGTCCTCGCAGGCCGGTTGCCGACGCCACTGCCCGCCGTTCTCGGACACGAAGGCGCCGGTGTGGTCGAAGCAGTGGGCGCTGGTGTCACCACCGCGGCGGTCGGTGACCGTGTGGTGTTGTCGTTCGCATCCTGCGGCGCGTGCGCTCGCTGCCGAACCGGGCGTCCCACTCAGTGCCCCACCTACTTTCCGCTCAACTTCGGAGCCCGTAGGCCTGATGGGACAACGCCGCTGCGGGATCGATCGGGGCAGCCGATCGGCGGATTGTTCTTCGGTCAGTCGTCGCTGGCGCAGTACGCGGTGGCGTCACAGCACAGTGTCGTGCCGGTGGTCGTCGAGGACGACGACGAACTGGCGGTGCTCGCCCCGATCGGATGCGGCATTCAAACGGGTGCGGGCGCAGTGCTCAATCTCCTTCGCCCGCAGCCGGGGTCGCGTGTCGCTGTAGTCGGGGCCGGGGCGGTCGGCCTGTCGGCGGTGATGGCCGCGCGGCTGTGCGGTGCGAGCGAGATCGTGGCCGTGGACCGGATTCCCGCGCGGCTCGGCCTGGCGCGCGAGCTCGGCGCCACCGCGACCACGACGGACGCGGGTGAACTACGCGACTTCGACTTCATCATCGAGACAACCGGGGTTGCGAGCTTGCTCGAGGGGGCACTTGGACAGATCCGGGCGGGCGGCACTGTCGCCATCGTCGGCGCGCCCGCGGCGGGAACCCGCGTCGCTGTCGACGTCAACGCCATGATCGACGGCCGGACCCTGCTCGGTGTCACCGAGGGCGGCAGCGATCGGATCACCTTCATCCCGGCACTGATCGAGCTGTATCGCGGCGGACGGCTGCCGCTGGATCGGCTCGTGCGCTTCTACCCACCGACCGAACTGCAACGCGCTGTCGACGACACGCGTGCCGGTATCACCGTCAAACCCGTCATCCGATTCGAGGCCCCATGACACTCCCACACGCCCGCAACCTCATCGACGGCCAATGGCGCGACGGCCACGCCGTCGGCGCCAGCCTCGACCCGGCCACCGGCCTGGTGTTGGGCACCTTCGCCGACGCGGGTGCGGTCACCGCCCGGGCGGCGATCGACGCCGCCCGGCGGGTATTCGACACCACGACGTGGTCGCAGGACCGGCACGCTCGGGCGACGGCGCTGTTCGCGCTCGCCGACGCGATGACGCTTCGCCGCGACGAACTCGTCGAGCTGCTGTCGCGGGAGAACGGGAAGAAGCTCGCCGATGCCGCCATGGAGGTCGACGCCACCATCCCCAAGCTGCGATACAACGCCGCCCTCGCCCTGACCGACAGCGGTCGGGCCGCGCAGCTGGCGCCGGGGATGTATTCGATGGCACTGCCCCAGCCCATCGGTGTCGCCGCGGTGATCGTGCCGTGGAATTCGCCGATCATCCTGGCGGTGCGCTCGTTCGCGCCCGCGCTGGCCGCGGGGTGCACCGTGGCGATGAAGATGCCCGCGCAAACCGCGTTGACCAACGGGCTGGTCTACGAACTCATCGCCGAGGCGTTTCCTGCCGGTGTGGTCAACGCGTTCACCGAGTCCGGCAATACCGGTGCGCCGGTACTGGTTTCGGACCCGAACACCGATGTGATCAGCTACACCGGCTCCACCGTGGTGGGGCGTGCCATCATGGCGGCTGCGGCGCCCGGCCTCAAACCGGTCTCCCTCGAACTCGGTGGCAAGTCGCCGATGATCGTTTTCGACGACGCCGACCTCGCCGCGGTCGTGCCGACGCTGACCGCCGCGATCACCACCTTCAGCGGTCAATTCTGTATGGCCGGTAGCCGAATTCTGGCGCAGCGCGGCATCGCCGACGAACTGCGTGAGTTGATGGCCGAGGCGATGACCCGGGTGAAGGTCGGTCCCGGCACCGATCCCGAGACCGACATGGGTCCGCTGATCGACCGGGCCGCAGCCGAGCGCGTGGACCGGCTGGTCGGCGAGGCGGCCAAATACGCGAAGGTACTGGTCCGTGGCGGACTGGTCGAGCCGACCGGGGCGAGCGCCTTCCTTCGCCCCGCCCTGATCGAAGTAGCCGACGTGACATCGCCGGTGGTGCAAGACGAGATCTTCGGTCCCGTAGCCACTTTCGAGATCTTCGATACCGAACTCGACGCGATCGAGCGAGCCAACGCCACCCAATACGGGCTGGCCGCCTCGATCTGGACGCGGGATGTCGACCGCCCCCTGCGGGTCGGACGCCGGATCGACGCGGGCACCGTATGGACCAATACCTGGGGCGTCGTCCACGACCAGATGGAGGAAGGCGGCTTCAAGCACAGCGGTGTGGGCAGGCTCAACGGCCGCCGCGCGATCGAGGAGTTCCAAGAAATCAAACACCTTGTCCACCAGGGCAACTGAGAACCATTCGAGCGAGGAACAATGCGCAATCCAGATCAC
Organism: Nocardia mangyaensis; assembly: GCF_001886715.1. Taxonomy (NCBI): domain Bacteria; kingdom Bacillati; phylum Actinomycetota; class Actinomycetes; order Mycobacteriales; family Nocardiaceae; genus Nocardia; species Nocardia mangyaensis. The sequence continues at coordinate 4,460,728 of NZ_CP018082.1, read as the reverse complement.
GACGTGGTGATCGTCGGCGCGGGACCGGTCGGGCTGGCCACCGCGCGCATGTTGGGGCTACGCGGCCATGATGTGGTCGTCGTAGAGCGCTGGCCGCAACCGTATCCGCTGCCACGCGCCGTGCACTTCGACGACGAGATCGGCCGGGTATTCGGATCGATGGACCTGACCCGACAGATCCAAGCGATCTCGGACCCGGTTCCCGACCATTACGAATGGCGCAACGCCGACGGCGAGGCGCTGCTGCGCATCGACTGGTCGGGCACCGGACCCAACGGCTGGCCCACGGCCAACTTCTTCTCGCAGCCCCAACTCGAACAGGTGTTGGCCGACGCCGTCGAGGCGATGCCCAACGTCACGCTGATCCGGGGAACCGAGGTCCGCACCGTCGACGAGCAGCTCGGCCAGGTGGTGGTCGGCGTGGCCGACACCGTTGTCGACTCCGGGCATGCCGCGCCCGCACCGACCGTCGACCGGACCATGACCGCCCGCTATGTCATCGGCTGCGACGGAGCCAACAGCCTCGTGCGCAAACGGATGGGCGCGACGATGCACGATCAGGGCTTCTTCTTCGACTGGCTGATCGTCGACACGATCCCGACCGACGACATCGTCTGGTCGCCGCAGAACTGGCAACTGTGCGATCCCGCCCGCCCGACCACGATCGTGTCCGGTGGGCAGGGGCGGCGCCGCTGGGAATTCATGCGGCTACCCGGAGAGGACTCCGCCGAGCTCGGCACCGTCGAACGGGCCTGGGAGTTGTTGTCGTCGTGGGGGAGAACCCCGGCGAATACTCGACTGGAACGGCACGCGATCTACACCTTCGCCGCCCGCTGGGCCGACCACTGGCGGGCCGGGCGGATGATGATCGCCGGTGACGCGGCCCATCAGATGCCACCGTTCGCCGGCCAAGGGATGTGTTCGGGCCTGCGCGACGCGGCAAATCTGGCCTGGAAGCTGGATCGAGTTCTGCGCGGGGTGTCGTCGCCGGATCTGCTCGACACCTATACCAGCGAACGCAGCGTGCACCTGCAGCACGCGGTCGCGATGTCGGTGGAGCTGGGAAAGGTGATCTGCGTGCTCGATCCGGCCGAGGCGGCACGTCGCGACGCGCGCATGATCGCCGGAAACGCCGATCCCGCAGTGGTATTGCCCGTCACTGCCCGGCCCGTGCTCGGGTCCGGAGCGGTGCGGGCGAGCGGGGAATTGTCGGGGACGATGAGTCCGCAATTCCCCGTCGAAGTCGACGGCGCCGCGGTCCTGCTGGATGGTGCCACCGGGTACGGGGCGCTGCTGATCCTCGCCGCGCAACGGCCGGCCGTCGGCCTGCTCGACGAGTCGCTGCTCGCGTCGCTGACCGAGGCCGAGGTGTCGGCGCTGTCGCTGGCTGACAGCGGCCACCCCGACCTGCGTGATCACCACGGAACCTGGACGGCATGGCTCACTGCCAATTCCCTTGCCGCCGTGTTGATAAGGCCTGACCACTACGTGTTCGGCACGGCCGAGACCATCGACGGCGCCGCGACCCTGGCGGCCGACTATCTCGCCTGCCTGACGACCAGCGTCTCCTGACGCACCCCCATCACCGAGGAGAACAACTGTCATGCGAATTGCGAACCTGCGGGGCCGCGCGGCCATCGTGCACGGCGAGCCAGGACAAGAGCGTGCCACCGACATCGCCACGGCTTCGGCGGGCCGATTCGGTGGGGACTTCGCCGAGCTGTACGCCGAGTGGCGCACAGTGCGGGAATGGGCGGCCGAGCTGACATCCGACGAGGTCGAGCGGCACTCTGTCGCCCTCGACCGCTCCGAGCTGGGCGCACCCTCGCCCGTTCCGCGGCAGGTCTTCGCGGTCGGACTGAACTACCGGGCCCATGCGGCGGAGTCGGGATTCGATGCGCCCGAACATCTTCCGCCGGTCTTCACCAAATACGTCTCCAGTTTCAGCGGCCCCGACACCACGGTGACCATCCCCGCAGCGGGAAATGTGGACTGGGAGGTCGAACTCGTGGTGGTGATCGGGCAGACACTGCGGTGCGTCGAGGCTGCACAGGTATGGGCAGGGGTAGCGGGCTTGACCGTCGGCCAGGACATTTCGGAACGCGTCTCCCAATTACGGGGTCCCGCACCACAGTTCGGGCTCGCCAAGTCCTTTCCCGGGTTCTCGCCGCAGGGTCCGTGGTTGGTGACACCGGATGAGTTCGCCGATCCCGACGACCTCGAGCTCGGGTGCTCCGTCGACGGTGAAGAAGTGCAGAAGAGCCGCACCAGGGACCTCATCTTCCCGGTCCCGTCCCTGATCGCCGCCCTGTCGCGCACGGTCACGTTGTTCCCCGGCGACGTGATCTTCACCGGCACCCCGGCCGGAGTCGGTGTCGGCCGGGAGCCGAAACGGTTTCTGCGGCCCGGCGAACGTCTCGATTCCTGGATCGAAGGCATCGGCACGTTGCAGCAGACCTTCGTCGCGACGCGGTAGGGGCCGACATGGCACTGCACGGACTGGGCAAGGTCACCATCGGGGTTCCCAACCCGGCCGAAACCATCAGCTACTACACCGATTTCGGGCTCGATCACCTCGGTGAGGGGCGATTCGCCACCCGCGACGGCGGTGAACAACTTCAGGTGGTGCACGCACCGTTACGTAGGCTCCTCGACCTCACTGTCGCCGCCGACGACAGCGACGACATCGCCTCGGTGGCCGCCCGGCTGGCGGCGATCGGGGTGTCGAGCGACAGCAATCCGCTGTCTGTGCGTGCCGTCGAACCGGTCACCGGCACCGTGGTGCGGGTATTGGTGCGACCGCGCATCGTCACCGAGCCGGCCGTAGCGCCGACGCCGTACAACGGCCCCGGCCGCATCGACCGGTGGGGCCGGGCACCGTTTCTGTCGCGCACCGAACCGGTCCGGCCACGCAAGCTCGGACACGCGGTGCTCGGCAGTACCGACCTTGCCGCCACCATGCGCTTTTTCGTCGAGGGCTTGGGTTTCCAGGTCAGCGACTACATGGGCGACAAGGCCGCCTTCTTGCGATGCTCGGTCGAGCACCACAATGTGCTGGTGCTGGCCGCGCCGGTCAATTTCATGCATCACACCAGCTGGCAGGTCGACGACGTCGACGAGGTCGGCCGGGGTGCGCAGGCGATGCTCGAAGGTCATCCCGAACGTCACATCTGGGGTCTGGGTCGCCATTTCGCCGGCGCCAACTTCTTCTGGTACCTCAAGGATCCCGCAGGCAACTTCTCCGAGTACTACTCCGATATGGACACGGTGCCCGAAGACGAGCTCTGGAGCCCCGCGGTACTGGAAGGCCTGCAGGGGCTGTATGCCTGGGGGCCGCCGCCCCCGCCGTCGTTCCTGGAACCCGACGACCTGGCCGCACTGATGACCGGCTCGCACTCCACCCGAGGGTGACATCCGCCGGTTGATACACGTCGCCGAGCCCTTCGGCAGGGGGGCTCGGCGACGTGGGTCTCGCGCTCTCGGGTCGTTGCGGGCCCAGTGAGCCGAGCTTGGCGGAGTAGTCCACGGGTAGGACGATCGCCGCGAACAGTTCGTTGTCCGCAATCGCCGCGGTGGCTGCTTCGACGGAGTCGAATCGCTGCCGGCCCACCGCCTCGCCCGGCTGCTGTGGCCGGTCCACGATGCAGACCAGCGGTCAGGACGACGCTGGGAATCAGCCAGTTCTTGGGATGCCGAAGTAGCTCAGCACCGGCATCGGCGGCGGCTCGTGGCCGAGGGGAATTCGGGACAATAGTTAACTCTAGCAGTATAGGTATAGAACCAGAGTTATATTCTGGGTGTGAGCGCGCTCATGCGCATGCAGGCGCTCACCAGTAGTGTCCTGTCTTATAGGACGACACTTTTGTAATGCAGGACACCATGTCAGGGTTGGGCTATCGAGTTCGTACCGACAGCGGGAGAAGGTGAGGTGATGGCGCCGGTGAAGTCGCCAGACGAAACCGAGGTGGTGATCTGCGGTGCCGGGCCGGTCGGTCTCACAGCCGCGGCCCTGCTCGCCGCGCGGGGTGTCGACGTGGTCGTGGTCGAACAGAATCAATCGACCAGCGACGAGCCCAAGGCCATCAGTATCGACGACGAATCCCTGCGGGTGTATCAGCGCGCGGGCATCGTCGACGAAGTACTGCCGATCGTGGTGCCGGGCACGGGCACTCGCTACTACGACCGTCACGGCGCGCCGCTGTTCCAGGCGCGTGGACCGCAGCCGTTCCGACTGGGGTATCCGTTCAAGAACCCCTTCGCGCAGCCCGATCTCGAGCGGGTGCTGGTCAAAGCGCTGGGGCAGATGCCGAATGCTTCACTGCGGTTCGGCGTCGAAGTGACCGGGTTCGGGCAATCGGCCGACTCCGTGCGAGTCCACGCGCACACCGACAGCGGTCCGGTGGCCCTCGACGCTGCCTACGTCCTCGGCTGCGACGGAGGTCGATCGGTGACCCGGCTCGGCCAGGGCATCGAGATGACCGGACGTAGTTACCCCGATGTGTGGTTGGTCGCCGACACCCTCGACGATCCGCACACCGAACGCTTCGCCATGCATCACGGCGATCCGGCCCGCCCGCATGTCATCGTGCCCGGGCTCGACGGCCGCTGCCGGTATGAATTCCGGCTCTTCGACGGTGAGGGCACGCCCGGCCAGGTGCCGTCGTTCGAGCTGATCCGCGCATTGGTCGCGCCCTACCGTGACCTGACACCGGCGCAGATCGAACGTGCGGTGAATTACCGGTTCAACGCGGTCATCGCCGACGAGTGGATGGTCGGGCGCACCTTCCTGCTCGGCGACGCGGCGCACATGATGCCGCCCTTCGCCGGCCAGGGACTCAACTCCGGCATACGGGACGCGGCAAACCTGACCTGGAAGATCGCCGATGTCCTCGCCGGCCGGCTCGCCCCGTCGGTGCTGACCAGCTATCAGCGTGAACGTGCCGCCCATGCGCAGGCCACGGTTCGGATGTCGGAACGCTTGGGGCGCGTCGTGATGACCACCTCGGCGCGAGTGGCCGAGCGCCGCGACGCAGTGATCGAGCGAGCATTGGGCACCGAGGAGGGTCGCGCTTACCTCGAGCAGATGCGGTACCGACCGGCCCAGCGCTTCACCGAAGGATTGGTTCTCGATGCTGATCGACACCACGGTGTCGGAGTCGCGCTGGGGCAGCCACTGGTCTTCGACACCGCTCACCACCGCGTCGCCCGGCTCGACGACGTGCTCGGTATGGATTGGGCGCTGATCGGCGTCGATGTCGACGAGCAGGCTTGGGAGGCAGCCGAGCCGGTCGTCCGGCAACTCGGAACGACCACCGCGCTGCTCGCGCTGGGGGAGTACCTCCCACGGACTCGACGTCGGGTCCTGATCGACATCGACGGGGCAGCCGCCCGCGAATTCGAACCTTATGCCGGGCAATTCGTGCTTCTCCGCCCGGACCGGGTGGTCGCGGCCGCCTGGTGCCCCGACCGGACCACCGACACGGTGACCGCCATCTCGACCTGGACAGAAAGGGCTTTGAGCCATGGATAAACCACAGCGGATCGTCTTGCAGGAACGCGCGGCGGCAGGCACCCTGACCCGTACCACCGTGTCCCACATCGGATTCCGCGTACCCGACGTCGCGGCGTCGGCCGCGTTCTACGGCCGGGTGCTCGGACTGCAGGTGCACGAGCAGCTGCCCGAGGGCGGACTTCGCCTGGGCTGGGGCACCGGGCATCACGTCATCGATCTCCTCGAAGGCGAGAAGGGGCTGCACCACTACGGTTTCGAAGTCCGCGACCTCGACGGTGTCGAGGGCATCGCGAAACGGCTGACCGCCGCCGGTCACTCCGTCTCGCCACTGGACCCGGCCCATCTCGACGCCGGACTCGGCACCGCCGCCGGCATCGTGACCACCGACCCCCACGGCACACCCGTCCACTTCCACACCGCCGTGGCACGCGAGGGCGAGAATGCCGCCGACACCGGTCGCCGACCGATCAAGTACCAGCACATCACCGTGGCCACCGACGACGTGGTGCCGATGGTGGAGTTCTTCGTCGACACCGTCGGATTCCGCATCTCCGATCAGCTCGAGGACGGCCGATTCGCGTGGCTGCGCAGCGACCGCGACCACCACACCCTGGCCGTGGTCAACGTCGGAGTGGGCGGCGACATCGACCACTACTCCTTCGACCTGGCCGAATGGGAGGACTTCAAGGCCTGGTGTGACCGGCTGACCGACGAGAACGTCGACGTCACCTGGGGTCCCGGTCGCCACGGCCCGGGCAACAACCTTTTCGTCTTCTTCGACGACCCGGCGGGCAACCACATCGAACTGTCCGCCGAGATGGAGAAGTTCCACGACGACCGCGTGACCTATGTGCCGCGTCGGTGGAAGCCGATTCCCACTTCCGTGAACCTGTGGGGCGGCCAGCTCGCCTCCTGGCGCAAGACCAGCGAAGGACACTGACATGGCGTACATGACCTACGAACATCGCGGCGCGCGGCGCGTCGGCGAAGTGCAGGGATCGGCGCTTGTCCCGCTGCGCGGCCTCACCGAGATCGGCCCCGAGACCACCGTGGAAGCGCTGGCCGAGGCCGAGCGTGACACCGGTGGCCGCGTCGAGATCGATGCGGTGCGGCTGCTGCCGGTGGTGCCCAACCCGTCGAAGGTGTTCTGCGTCGGGCTGAACTATCGCGAGCACGTCACCGAGACCAAACGCGAGCTGCCGACCTATCCGGTGCTGTTCCCCAAATTCGCCGACAGTCTCCTCGGCGCCTACGACGACATCGTGTTGCCGTCGGAGTCGACTCAGGTGGACTACGAAGGTGAATTGGCCGTCATCATCGGCAGGCCCGGCCGCCGCATCGCCGAAGCCGACGCAGGCGAACACATTCTCGGCTACAGCACGGCCAACGACATCACCATGCGCGACTTCCAGTACAAGACCCACCAGTGGATGCAGGGAAAGGCTTGGCAGGCGAGTACGCCGCTCGGCCCGTCGCTGGTGACGCCGACCGAGGTCGACCTGTCGACGGCGGGCATCCGCACCGTACTCAACGGCGAGAAGGTCCAGGAATCGGACCTGTCGATGCTGATCTTCTCCATCCCCCGGTTGATCGCCGAGATCTCGACCTTCACCACCCTCGCCCCCGGTGACGTCATCTTGACCGGCACCCCCGGTGGCGTCGGCTATCGCCGCGATCCGCAGCTGTTCCTGCATGACGGTGACCAGGTCAGTGTCGAGATCGATGGCGTTGGAGTGGTCCGCAACCTGGTGCGCAGCGAGGTGGTTCCCGCATGAGCACCAGGCCCGCCGAACCTCGGATCACCCGATCGCTGCGACTGCAACTGCAAGGTGATTGGGGCACCGCCAATCTGCACCGGGTGTGTGGCTGGATCTCGCAGGAACTCACCGACCGAGCAGGCCCACACACGCGAGTCGGCATCTGGAACGGCCGCGGATTCTCCGACAACGTGCGCGCGGTGGGGCGCGGTGACGTCGATATCGCACTGACCACTCCCGCCGCGTTCACTGCGGTCGCGCTCGACGGCCGCGGCACCTACCGCGACGAGTGCTATCCCGATCTGCGCGCGCTCGGCGTTGTGCCCCAACGTGATCGACTGGTCTTCGCCGTGCACGCCGATCTCGGCGTCAGCACGTTCGCCGAGCTGCGCGAGCTGAAACCGGTACTGCGGGTGGCGACTTCGGTCGACGACGGGGTCAATGCCGTCGGCCTGGCCGCGCACGAATTGCTCGCACGATCAGGCGTCGATGTCGAGGGCTGGGGTGGCCAGTTCCTCGGCGACGAACGCCCCTTCGAGTCGCTCGACCACGTCCTCGCCGGCCGCGCCAACGCCATCGTGCACGAGGCCGTCATGCTGCCGCACTGGCAGCAGTTCGGCGGCGACTACCGCTTCCTCGAAGTCGAACCCGAGGTGCTCGCCTCCTTCGACCGGGACTTCGGGTGGCCCGCCGCCACGGTCGCCGACGAATTCTTTCCCGGCCGCAGCGCGTTCCAGACGCTGGACTTCTCCGATTTCCTGGTCGTGGCCCGCGCGGACATGGCCGAGGACCTGGCCTATGCCGTCGCCTGGATTCTCGGGGAAACCCGACACCTCCTGGAGGCCCAATATCAGCACCTGCCGCCCGAACGCAGTCCGGTCACCTACCCGCTCGACCCGCCGACCATGGGCATCACCCCGATTCCGCTGCACCCCGGCGCGGCGGCCTACTACCAGGCACTGCCTGCCGAATTCGTTTCCTGACGAGACAAAGAGGTCTCTGCAATGAGTGTTGTCATCGAAGACATCGTGACCATGACGTCCGGGGTGCCCCTGCGCAGCATCCGCCGCGACGAACGGCACCTGCTCTCCCCACCGCACCCGGGCAAGATGCCGATGAAGCTGTGGCGCGATCATCCGCCACTGACGGTGGTCCACTTCCCCCAGCAATACCAGGCACAGCCGTTCGCCCCGCCGCGCGGGGTCTACGAGAACGACCAGATCCGCATCGAGTGGCAGACGATGGACAATCGCCAGCCCTTCTACCACCGCAATTGCGACGTCGACGAGATCTCCTACCAGATCGACGGCGAACGCACCCTGATGACCGAACTCGGCACCATCGAACACCGGCCCGGCGAGTTCTCCCGCATTCCGCGCGGTGTCGCGCACGACAACTACGGGCGCACCGAAAGCCATCTGCTGTTCTACATTCCGGCGCCGGTCACCGAAACAGGTAGTGCGGTGCGCACTTCATCGCCAGCGCTGCCGCCGTTTCCCGGATGGCAGCCGGGACAGCTCAACGAGGCCGTCACTCAGTGCATGGGATCACCGGGCCACGACATCACCGTGTTCGGCATCGACGAGCACGAACTGCTCGACCGTGTCACCGACGAACCCGACCGGATCTCGGTATTCGCTGTCGGCCCGGGCTCGAATCCGCTCTACGCGGTCGACCAATTCAGTTTGGGCACAAAAACATTCACGGCTGAGTCGGTAGACGTGCGGCGCTACACACGGGCCCTGGACGCCGACGAGATCCAGTACCAGATCAGTGGCTCGCGCACACTGGTGACCCAGCGCGGGATCGTCGAACTCGGTCCGGGCGACTTCGTCCGGATCCCGCTCGGCATCGCCCACACCAGCGTCGGCCATGAGGACGGCGCGTACCTCAGCGTGCTCTCCCATCGCGAACTGCCCCAGGTTGCCGAGACCTCACGCACCGCACAGCCCTGCACACCCGAATACCTCGATGCCCTCGCCGGGGAAAGAAGCTCGCGATGACCATGCTCGCCGCCCGCGCCACCGAAGGCGCGCACACCCTGACCCTCGAACAGATCCCGATTCCGCAGCCAGGACCACTCGACGTCGTGGTCAAGGTCGTCTCCGCCGGGCTGGCACCCGGCATGATCGCCCTGCTGAAAATGGGCGCCTTCAAACATCTTCCGACGACACTCGGGCACGAAGCCGCAGGCACAGTAGCCGCGGTGGGCGAGCAGGTCGCCGACCTGGAGGTTGGCGATCGGGTGCGGGTGCACCCCAACCTCAACTGCCGCAACTGCGACTACTGCCGCACCGACCGCGACATGATGTGCCCCCAGCAGGCGATGATCGGGCACGCGGGCTTCGGCACGATGCCGATGCCGCTCTACGAGCGCTACCACGACGGTGGCCTCGCCGAATACATCCGGGTACCGCACTGGCTGATCGACCAGCTCCCGGGCAACGTCAGCTTCGACGTCGCCGCCAAGGTGCACGACCTGGCGAATGTCGTGCGGATCTTGAAATGCGCACAGCTGCCGCTCGGCTCGACGGTCGTCACCACCGCCGCCACCGGGACGATGGGCACCGCGACGATCAAGCTGGCCGAGCACTTCGGCATCGCCCGGCTGCTGCTGGTCGGCCGCTCCGCCGAACGGCTCGCCGCGGTCACCCCGCTGGCAGGCAACGTGGCGGTCGACACCATCGCACTGGACGAATTGCCGACCGACTGGGAGAGCACCGGCGGTCTCACCCGCCGGCTGCGCGAGCTGGCCCCGGCCGGCGTCCACGCCGTCGCCGACTACATCCCGGCCGGTGCGGCCACCAGCCAGGCGATGGCTGCCCTGCGCACCGGCGGCACCATCGCGCACATGGGCGGCAACACCACGCCGTTGTCGCTGCCGCCGCTGGCCTTGATGGTGAACTGCTGGCGTTTCGTCGGCACTCGCGCCTGCACCAGGTCCGACGCCGAACAGGTCCTCGCCCTGCTCGGATCCGGCGCACTGAACGTGGACGAACTGATCACCCAGCGCTTCCCCCTCGCCGATGCCGATACCGCGGTCGACGCGATGGTGAACCGCAAGGAGCCGATGTGGATGACCGTGGTCAACCCCTGAACACCCCACCGGAAGGCGAAAAGCTATGAACATCACCCACTTCGGGCACGCCTGCGTTCTCGTGGAGATACCGGGCGCGGCCGCCTCGACGCGAATCCTGTTCGACCCGGGTACCTACTCGCAGGGGTTCGAGGACTTGGCCGACCTCGACCTGATCCTGATCACCCATGCTCACCCCGACCATCTCGACGGTCCGCGGCTCGCGGCGCTGATGGCGGCCAACCCCGCCGCCCAGCTGATCGTCGGCGAGGGCACGCTCGGGGCACTGGACAGCCCCGACTATCCCGAGAACATGCGGCGGCCCGCGCACGTGGCGCAGCCGGGCCAGAAGCTCTCGGTGCTCGGTCACGACATCGTGATCACCGGCGGTGAGCACGCCTGCGTCCATTCGGCGTTGCCCACCTCGGACAACGTCGGCTATCTGATCGACGACGCCGTCTTCCACCCGGGCGATGCTTTCGACGAGATCGCTGCGACTGTCGATGTGTTGTTGCTGCCGATCGGTGGGCCGTGGATGAAGATCGGCGAGGGAATCGACTACCTGCGGTCGATCGCTCCGCGCGTCGTAGTGCCGATTCACCAGGCAGGTCTGGCGCCCGCACACCAGAACATGCACTGCCAGTTGCTGAAGAACCTCGCGCCCGAGACCACCGAAGTACTGGTTCTCGACCACGCGACCTCGCACCCGATCACGCCCTAGCAGTGCCCTGACTTGCGGTCGGCTCGCCAACACCGACGCCGCCCGCGAGCCGACGCCAGGCCACGCTCGAGCTATCGACCGCGCCGCGGTCCCCGCCCGGCTGCTGCGGTTGCGTGCGAAAGCTCGGCCTGGCTCGGCGGTCGGCGAGTTGCTGACCCAGCTCGCCCGCCCCCCGACCTTCCATGACCGGTCCGGTCATGGAAGGTCATCCGGCTACACCTTCTCCACAGGAGCTGCCCGTGTGTCGATTTCTCTCGGCAACGATTGTCTGGCATCGACTTTCGGCAGGATTGATCTTGCGCGGCACTTCCGCCGCCGGATCCGTCGACGCCTGTCGCGCCTACATCGACCACCAGCATCGGCACTACGCGATCGACCATGTGCACTGGGACTGGACCGTACCCGACGACTGGTACGGGCAGGCGAACTCATGATGGCGCCCCGAACCCGTGGAAGTCGTGTGTGCACGATCGAGACCGCCCAGGCCGAAGTGAGCGCGGCCGTGCGGGCTGCCCTTGCGGGTGATGCCCCCGATCTCAGCCCGCAACAGATCAGCAACCGACTGTGGACGATGATGGGCTCCGACCAGCGCCGCACCGATCTCGACGCCGCTGTACGAACACTGACGCAGGCAGTCGGCCGAGCGATCGACGAAAGTGATGTCGCGCGACTGGTAGCCCATGGTCACCAACGCATCCACGACGAGGTGGCCACGATTGCCCTGTGCTGGGGCTACGATGCCGACGCCGCCAAGCGGCTGGCTTCGCGCCTGGTGACCTTGGTCCTCGTCACCCTCGGCTACGCAGACGATGCACCATCACGCGCTGAGGACGCCGTACTCCCCGGCACCGACCGCGTTGTCCTCGATCCTGCTGCCGCCCGATCCCTCTGAAATCCCAGGAGAACCTCAATGACGTTGTCAAGCGCTCGAAGTCCCGATAAGGCATGACCATGTCAGGCGGGTGTCGTTGCCGCGCTGGGCGTTCGGTAAGGCGTGTGGTTGTTGAGCATGGCCCACAAGACGTTGAGGCGGCGTCGCGCCAGCGCGATGACGGCCTGGATATGTCTTTTGCCTTCAGCTCTCTTGCGCTGGTAGTAGGCGCGGGAAGCGGGGTCGTGGCGGGTTGCGACCAGTGCCGACATGTAGCAGGCGCGCAGCAGGCGACGGTCGTAGCGTCGTGGCCGTTTGAGATTGCCACGGATGCGCCCGGAATCGCGAGGGACCGGGGCCAGGCCGGCGACGCCGGCGAGGCGGTCGGGCCCGGTGAACACGTTCATGTCGCCGCCTGTGGCGGCGAGGAACTCAGCGCTGAGCAGAACACCGAATCCGGGCATGCTCAGCAGGATCGGGGCGTGGTGATGGCGGCGAAATCGTTGCTCGATCATCGCATCGGTGTCGGTGATCTCTTCGTCGAGTCGTATCACCTCTTCGGCCAGTCGAGTGACCATCTGTGCGGCGATGTGTTGACCGATCACCACGCAATGCTGGGCTTTCGCTGCCGCGATGGCGGTGGCGGCGACCTTGGCGGCGTTGCGTGCCTTGCGTTCTCGCAGCCAGGCGGTCAACGCCTCGATTCCGAGGCCGCGCAGTCCGTCTGGAGTGTTGTGGTTGGTCAGCAACAGCACCGCCGCCCGGCATTTGCTGTAGTCGAATGCCCGCTCGAGCGCCGGGAAGTACTCCAGCAGCTGGGCGCGCAGCCGGTTGAACGCCCGGGTTCGATCGCAGGTCAGGTCGGTGCGCCGTGCGGTGAGGATATGCAGATCGGTGGCGATCTCGTCACCGGCGCGCAGTGGTTGCAGATCGCGGCGCATGCGCGCCTGATCGGCGATGATGGCCGCGTCCTTGGCATCGGACTTGCCGTCACCGCGGTAGCTGGCCGATGCGTGATAGACGGTGCGGCCAGGGATATAGAGCAATGTCTGGTCGTGCTCGGCGAGCAGCGTGATCAGCAAGGCCGCGCCACCATGGTTCAAATCGATGGCCCAGACCAGCTGCCCGCCGTCGGCCAGGGCCACCACGTCCTCGATCAGACCACGCAGCGCGGTCTCGTCGTTGTCGACTTTTCGGGACAGGCGACGCCGACCGTCACTGTCGATCACCACGCAGTGGTGGGCGGACTTACCGCCATCGATTCCCGACCAAAGTTGTTGAGACACAACCACCTCCACCAGCCGTTGCCGTTCCTGCGGTTCGGTCGACGACCACGCCGTCGTGTCCTTACACAGCGATCGAATCGCGTCTCTCAATCAGCGGTCGAGTCGTCGGGGAGCAGCGGGCGGCCATTCTCCTGCGGCCATCAACCTCGGCAACACCATGACAGCCATACCCGCCACTCCCAGGTGATTCGGAACCCGATGGCTGCGGGCTCTACCACCCACCAAGAAAGGTAAGGACACCGTGACCGACCCACGAACTCACGTTGTGCAGGCGAGCCGAGCTCTCGCCGTCGCAGGTTTGGGCGACATGGTGTGGGGACACGCCTCGGTCCGCGACCCCGAGGGCCGTGGTGTCTGGATGAAGGCATCCGGGTGGGGATTCGAGGAAATCGACGACGACAAGGTCGTCCTCGTTTCACCCGCAGGCGTCGTTCTCGACGGAACAGGTCGACGCCACCTCGAATACCCCATACACACCGCCATCATGGCAGAGCGACCCGACGTCGGCAGCGTCGTACACACCCACGCACCAGCACTGTCGGCGTTCGCGTCACTGAACTGCGACATCCGCCCGATCTCCCACGACGGGGTGATGTTCGCGTACTCGCGGCTGCCACGTTTCACCGAAACCGGTGCCCTGATCGACACCCACGACCTGGGCGACGCGTTGGCAACCACACTCGGCGACGCTGCCGCGGTCCTCATCCCGAATCACGGCGCGGTCACTGTCGGCCCCGACGTGGCGACTGCCGTCATGTATTCCGTACTGCTCGAGCGGGCGTGCCGCACCCAGCTCATGTCCCTGTCGGCGGGTGGTCCGAAGACCTGGTCGAGTGAGTCCGAGACCGAATACAAGCGCAGCCAGGTCTGGAACCCGACGCAAATCCAGGCCGGCTTCGACTACCTGCTCCGCAGCGCCGAACGTGGATCCGATGTTCCGTGCCCGGGTGAGACCGGTGCGGGCCCACGATGAGCGACGACCAGCCAGTGCCACAGTGGTCGCCCACTCCGGATGACATCGCCCAGGCCCAGCTCACCGCGTTCACCGACTTCGTCACAACCCGGACCGGGATCGCCTTCCCCGACTATGCGGCGTTGTGGCGCTGGTCGATCAGCGACGTGCCCGGCTTCTGGCGCACCGTGTGGGACTGGTTCGACCTCGGCAAAGAGCGAGGAGCAGTGCTCACCGAGCAACCTATGCCCGACGCACGCTGGTTCCCCGGAACCCGGCTCAACTATGTCGACCACGTGGTGCGCAACGCCCGCACGGATCAAGCCGCCATCCTCGTACCCACTGAAGACGGCGCCCTCCGCGAGATCAGCTGGGACGAATTGCTCACCCGCACCGCCACACTGGCTCGATCACTACGCTCGATGGGTGTCGGGTCAGGCGATCGAGTGGTCGGGTACCTGCCGAACATCCCCGAGGCGGTGATCGCGTTTCTGGCCACCGCCAGTCTCGGCGCGATCTGGAGCGCGTGCGGACAGGACTACTCGGCCCACGCGGCGCTCGATCGACTCGGTCAACTGGAGCCGCTGGTGCTGATCACCTGCGACGGATACCGCTACGGCGGCAAGATCCACGACAAACGCGACGCCATCACCACGCTGCGCGACCGAATCCCCAGTTTGCGCGCGACGATCGCCGTGCCACACGTCGGGCTCACCGTATTCGAGTCGCTGAGCTGGGACGACGTCGCGAACTACGAGGCAGGCACCCCCGGGATCGACACTGTCGCAGTTCCTTTCGATCATCCGCTGTGGGTGCTCTACTCCTCGGGCACGACCGGCACCCCGAAGGGAATCGTGCACGGCCACGGCGGCGTCCTGCTCGAACATCTCAAAGCGCTTGGCCTGCAATCCGATATCGGCGCCGACGACACCTTCTTCTGGTTCACCAGCCCCTCGTGGATGATGTGGAACTACCAGGTAGCCGGTCTGCTCGTCGGTGCGACCATCGTCTGCTACGACGGCAGCCCTTCCTATCCAGCTCCAGACATGTTGTGGGACTTGGCCGCCCGGACCAGAGCGACCGTGTTGGGTACCAGCCCTGCCTATCTGCTGGCATGCGCGAAGGCCGGAATCGAACCGCGCCGCGAACACGACCTCACGGCGCTGCGCACAGTCGGCGTCACCGGCGCAGCACTACCGGCATCGACGTCACTGTGGGTTCGCGACCGAGTCGGTCGGCAGGTCGCCGTGTCCTCGATCAGCGGCGGCACCGATGTGGTCACGGCCTTCGCCGGGGGCGTGCGCACCGTGCCGGTGTGGCCGGGTGAGCTGTCGGCACCGTATCTGGGTGTCGCACTGGACTCGTGGGACGAACGAGGGCACCCGGTGCGCGGCGGGGTCGGCGAACTGGTTGTCACCCGACCGATGCCGTCCATGCCGGTGATGTTCTGGAACGATCCCGGTGAGGAGCGCTACCGCGAAGCCTATTTCGACACTTACCCCGGTACTTGGCGACACGGCGACTGGATCACACTCACCAGCCGCGGCAGCGTCATCGTGCACGGCCGATCCGACTCCACCCTCAACCGCAACGGCGTCCGGATGGGCAGTGCCGACATCTATCATGTGGTCGACTCCCTGCCGGAAATCGAGGACACTCTGGTGCTGGGCATCGAGCAACCCGACGGCGGGTACTGGATGCCGATGTTCGTTGTCCTCACCGAAGGCACCGAACTCACCGAGCCCCTGCGCCGACGAATCAACCAGATCATCCGTAACACCGTCTCACCTCGCCATGTTCCGGACGACATCATCGTCGCGCCGGGGATCCCGCACACCAAGACCGGCAAGAAGCTCGAAGTCCCGCTGAAGAAGGTCCTGCAGGGCGGCAGTCCCAGCAGGGTCGTCACACCGTCGGCAGTCGACGACCCTGGATTGATCGACTGGTTCGCTACAGTGCGCCGCCCACGAAATTGACCTCGAGACAAATCAGTAGGGCGCCACCGAGGCGCTGGCGCCGCTGCGAGACGCCGATGTAGGCGAGCGGATTACGGAGAAGGCGGGCGGTGTGTGGCAGCAGCAGCGGTGCCCGCAGCGCGACCGGGGGCCCGGGCGCCCCCACGTTTGCTCCCATGCCGCGAGCCGAAAGAGGGCTCGTGGGGGACTTATCCATCAGTGCTACCAATTGCTTTTCGGCAAGTGGGGACCTCTACACGGGGCTCGTTGGCGCCGCTTGCCGTGCGGTGGTCCGCTACATTCTCGCCGGAATCAGCGGGACCGGTGCCACGATCATCATCGATCCGACTCTGCTCAACGGAAGCTCGCCCCCGGTCTTACGGCTGGACGGCGCGATCGACGGTGTCATGGCCGCGGGGATGGCTCCTGGTCAAGGTCGGCGAGGGTGACCTTCTCGACGTCGGCCCCGCACGAGCGGGGGATGGACCCAGGCGCGGCGGGCAGCTCGTGGACGAACCGAAAACGCCTTCCTGGTCTCCGGTGCCGAAGTCCTGGACCTGCCCGCCGCCTTCCCGGGCCTGGACGCGGTCACGGTCTACAACGGGTGGTTTCCCAGCTCGAGCCGCCCGGCGACGGTCCTGTTCGCGTTCACCGGCGCAGCTACCCGCCTAGCCCGGCGGCCACGCCGCGATCGACCTTCTCCACCCGCCCGGTCATCGGCCCACCTGGCGGACCCGACGCCACCGAACGTGCCCGCACCCGCCCGCAGGTCGTTGCCGTGGCTGGCGCGGCGGTCCGGGAAACTGTGTATGACAGCTGTATTCGCGGGAGGCTTCCGTGTTCGAGCAGGTAGTGTCGGTGGCCGGGTGTGGATCGCGGTTGGTATACGGAAGGGGTTGCGATGGCGGGGTTCGAGTGGGGATACGAGACGTCCTCCTTCTCCGACTACCTGCGTGCGAATTCGCCGGAGTTACTGCCGTGGGCCAGTTTCGAGCGCGGCGGTGTGGGGAAGGCGGGCATCGGGGAGGATGCGACCGTGCACGGGACCACGATTGTCGCGGTGAGCTACGACGGTGGTGTGTTGTTGGCCGGTGACAGGCGGGGCACGATGGGGAATCTGCTCGCGAGCCGCGACATGCAGAAGGTGTACATCACCGATGCGTACTCGGCAGCGGGTTTCGCGGGCACGGTGGCCACAGCTGTGGAGATGATTCGGTTGTTCGCGGTCGAACTCGAGCACTACGAGAAGATCGAGAGCGTATCGCTCACCTTCGATGGCAAGGCCAACAAGCTGTCGAAGATGGTGCGAGACAACCTTCCGGCTGCACTGCAGGATATGACGGTGGTTCCACTGCTGGTCGGCTATGACGTGGAAGCCGCCGATCCGAGCAGCGCGGGCCGGATTGTTTCCTACGATGTCGTGGGTGGTCGCAGTGAGGAGCGGTTCGGTTATGCCGCGGTCGGCTCGGGTTCGTTGTTCGCGAAGTCTTCGTTGAAGAAGACCTATGCGCGGGGTATCGACGAGGATCGCGCGTTGCGGATTGCCGTCGAGTCGCTGTTCGACGCCGCCGAGGACGACACAGCCACGGGTGGCCCGGATGTGGCGCGGGGTATCTATCCGACCGCGGTGATCGTCGACTCCAAGGGAGCTCGAGATGTCCCGGAGGGACGTTTCGTCGAGATCACCCGCGAGTTGTTGCGCGACCGCACGGTGGAACGCTCGTGAACTGATTTTCGATCATCGGACGATACCTGTCACGGTCACACCGTGACAGGTATTTTCGTGTCCGGGTCCCCCTATAGCTTTTCTCGATGGACGACATCGAGAAGGTGCGGTTGAACGCCTTGTACCACGAGAGCAGGATCGAACCGAAGGGATTCGCTGCCGACCGCTTTCCGGCTGGCACGGTGTGAAAGGTTGCCGTGATTACACAGTGCAGGTCAGTGCCATTTTGGCGCTGGCCTGCATGTTTTGTGCAAAAACGTGTCATCGGTGGTTCTGAAATCCGGGCCTGATGGACTGTGCAGGCGCCGCTCGTGGCGCCCCGCCTCGACTGTGATTCCCGCTAGGGGCCGTTCAGTAGCCGGAAAGTTCCGGAGACCGCTACCCATCAGCGACGATGAGGCATACATTCGACCTTGTGAGGTGCGCTGCCCAGTAGTTCGACCAAGCCGCTGTGAAGGGAGCCTTCATGAGTACCGCTGCGGAGCGGGCCGCTCAGCTGGATTTGGTGGCCAGGCTCCACTCCGCCTATCCAGAACTTCCCGATGCGCCGACCCCGGATCTCCTCGATCACGAGCGCTTGAAAGCGTATTTGAAGACCGTGCACGACGTCGGCGGCGAGCCGGACGCGGCGATGAAATTCGAGAACAAACAGTACGAGGTGTGGGAGCACAACACCTATGTGACGTGTGAGGTACTCGCCTGGCGCGGGATCTGGCTCTCGGAGGAACGGCGGCGGATGGGCAATGTGGATGTCGGTCGCGCCATCTACCTGGGTTTGCCGTATTACGGTCGCTGGCTGCTGGCCGTTGTGCGCGTTCTCGTCGAGAAGCATCACATCGCGCTCGGGGAGTTGAGCGAACGGATGGAAGAGGTTCGGGCGCGGTATGACGGCGGGCTCGCCGGCAAGACGTTGGCGGCGCAGCCCAAGCGAGAAGGCGATGGTGCGAAGGTCGAGCGGAACGAGCATCACCTTCGTGCTGTCGGCAAGGGCGATCCGCAGGTGTTCGCCGGCCGGGCGGGAGAGCCCGCTTTCCGGGTCGGCGACGCGGTGACGGTGCGCGATATGCCCGCACTGCTGTATACGAGAACTCCGGAATACGTTCGTGGCGCGACCGGAGAAATAGCGTCGGTCGCCTATGAAAGTCCGGCCGCCGAGGACGAGACCTGGGATCGGCCCGACGCCGAACCCGAATGGTTCTACGTCGTCAGGTTCGACCTCGCCGAATTGTGGGACGGCTACACCGGTGCCACGAAAGACACCTTGCAGACCGAACTCCCGCAACGCTGGCTGAAGCGCGCGGCATAGTCCACCAGTCGGCGAACGGCATTGCGCGAGGAAGGGATTCCATGTCCGACCACGACCACGACCACGACCGCACGGTGGCGCCCATGGTGGACGAAGTCACAGACTTCGAAGTCCTGGAGATCGCGCTGCGCGAACTGTGTATCGAAAAGGGCATTTTCACCGCCGAGGAACATCGCCGCTTCACCGAATTCGCCGAGCAGATCGGGCCGACCCCGGCCGCGCACCTGGTCGCCCGGGCATGGCTCGATCCCGACTTCAAAGCGCTGGCACTCACCGAGCCGATGGCGGCGAGCAGGGAAGTCGGCGTGGATTGGCTCGAACCCACCGGTTTCGGAACACCCAGTGATTTCACGGCGTTCGAGATTCTCGAGGACACACCGACGCTGCATCACGTGATCGTCTGCGCTTTGTGTTCGTGCTACCCGCGTCCGATTCTGGGCAATTCGCCCGAGTGGTACCGCACGCCGAACTATCGGCGGCGACTGGTGCGCTGGCCTCGCCAGGTACTTGCCGAGTTCGGTCTGTATCTGAGCGACGAGGTGGCGATCCGGGTGCAGGACTCCAACCAGAAGCATCGCTTCATGGTGATGCCGGTGCGTCCGGAGGGAACCGCCGGATGGGATGAAGATCAGCTCGCCGCGCTCGTCACCCGCGATTGCCTGATCGGCGTGGCGCTGCCCAAGGCGGGCGTGACCAGCAACGTCATCACCGAGACCCGGCCGGCGATCCATCTGGTCGACTGAGGAAGGACCTGATGGTGAGTCCGGTGGAGGAATCCGACATCGCGCCCTTGCGCAGGATCATCGCGCGCAATCAGGTGTGGCCGCGCATGGCGGCCGCCTATGGCGTCGTCAACCTGGTGCCCCCGTGGAAGTCGAGCCTGGACGGTTTGTGCGACGCCCTCGATCGCGCACGGGGCGCACAGGGCGTCCCCGACCTCGTCCAACGCCGAGACGAGGAGGACCAGCTGACCTCAACCCTCTACGCCGGACTTCCCTACCCCGAAAACCAACTCGTTGCCCTGGCGCACACCTTGGTGTCCCGCGGGGTCATCGACGAGGGGGAACTCCAGCAGCGCCTCGACGCCGTCCGGGCCAGGCTGGAAGCCTGAAAGCCGCGTCTCTCCGATCGGGAGGGGGTCGCAGCACCCGCGGCACGCTGCACGATTCGCTGGCCTCGTCTCCTTGTCGCCTCGGCACGGTCGCCGTCGCCGGAGGACTTGGAATCGATGCTTGCGGGATCATTGCGCGAAGGGGTCAGTGCGGTGGAACCGGTCGTCGTTCGCGCCGAACCGATCTGTCATCGCCCCAGTGTGGATGAGTTTTTGCCGCGCCATGCCGGTGGACCGAGGGTTGGTTTGCTGAAGGTGTGCTGTGTGTATTCTTTGCGCGTCCTGGTCGACAGAGGCGAGCGGGTGTCCGTTCGCTCATGAGAGTCGGAGGTTTGTGCACACATGGTCCTGCATGGCTCGGTTCCGCGTCCGGCGGTACTCACGCCCGGCGCCGCGACATCGCATGTCCGTCCCGTGCTGCTCGATGCGTCGAGCCCGGAAGGGCTGCGTGACCTGGAAGCGCTGGCAGCGTCGAGTTCTGTCAGCGTCGTGCACGACACGATCGCGGATCAGCTCGACGAACTGATTCGCTGCGAGGACCCCGCTGTCGCGCATTCGACGGGCTCGCTGGCTGCGTCGCGTCGTCGGATCTGTGGCGAGACGCCGTTGTGGCGGTGGGGAACGTGGGTGTTCTATCCGTGGAACGGCCGGTTGGCGCATGTGCTGCCGCGCGAGGGTTTTCACCGGGTGCGGACCGACCGGAATCGCAACAAGATCGACCGGGCGCAGCAGCGGGACCTGCGTGGGCGGCGGATCGGAGTGATCGGGTTGTCGGTGGGTAACAGCGCGGCTGTGACGCTGGCGATGGAAGGGGTCGGCGGATCGTTCCGATTGGCCGATTTCGACACCGTCGGGTTGTCGAATCTGAACCGGCTGCGGGCAGGGGTGGCTGATCTCGGGGTTTCCAAGGCTGTGCTGGCGGCGCGCCAGATGTTCGAGGTCGACCCCTATCTCGACATCGAGGTGTTCACCGACGGGTTGACCGAGGAGTCGATCGGGCCGTTCTTCGATGGGGTGGGCAGCACCCGGCCGCTGGATCTGCTGGTGGAGGAATGTGACACGGTCTGGGCGAAGGTCGCTGCTCGTGAGTACGCGCGGCGCCGAGGGGTCCCGGTGTTGATGGACGCCAACGATCGCGGTTTGCTGGACGTGGAGCGTTTCGATCGCGAACCACATCGCCCCCTGTTCCACGGCCGCGTCGGCGGGTCGACCTCGTCCGATGTCGCGAAGATGAACCGGGGCGAACTGCTGTCGTTTCTGCTGGCAGTGGTCGATGAGCCGCGGCTGAGTCCGGCGATGCGGGATGCTGTCGGCGAGATCGGGCGGAGCCTGTCGAGTTGGCCGCAACTCGCCTCCGGGGTGATGCTCGGGGGCGCCTTGGTGGCGGACACCGCTCGCCGGATTCTGCTCGGCGAGCAGATCCCCTCGGGGCGAACGTATATCGACCTCGACGAACTCATCCCCGCGATGGATCCACGAATCGCTCCGGCATTCGTGCGGGTGATGGAGGAAGTCCGTTGACGATCGACCTGCGCGATGTGGAACTGCTCGGCCCGCGACTGCGGTTGCGTGATCTTCGTGCCGGTGATCTGGGCGTCTATCAGCGGATCTTCACCGACCCGCAGTTGACCCGCTACATGGGCACCGACAGCATGGGGGTCCGGGCGGCCGCGGCCTCGTTCGACGCTGCCCTGCGCTCCCGCGGCGAGAGTCCGCGGCGCAAGTACACGCTGGCGATCACGGCACCGGGTGCGGACACCATGGTCGGCACCATCGGCCTGCTGGTCGAGGATTTCGGCAGCAACGCGATGATCGGTGGTCTGGTCGTGGTGCCGGAAGGGGCGTTGCGCGCGGGTGGTATCGAGGCGGGGCGGCTCATGGCGGCATTCGCCTTCGGGCCGCTCGGGATTCATCGGGTGTGGGCGGGCCACCGGCACGATCATCCGGTGATGGACACGGTGATGTCGGGAGTGGGCTTGACGCCGGAAGCACGGCTGCGGCAGCTGTACCGAACCCAGGGCCGGTGGCGCGACGTGTGCACCTATGCGGCTCTGCGGCCGGAATGGGCTGCGACGGCGACAGCGGCCGAACGTCGAATCCTGGCGCTACGGCCCACCGAGGCAAGGGAACACGCCACCGCGGTTCGGTGAAGTCGGGTCCGCGACCCTGGCGAATCCGGCTCCGGGCGCGCCACGGCGCGATAGCATCGCCGACTACAGGCCCCGGGTAATCACCTCGGCCTGAGTTGCCACCACCCGAAACGTGTAGCGGCCGGTGACGGGAGGGACTCCACCGCCCGGCGAGAATCCGAGTTGGAGATCGTCCATGGCAGTGCTGATCGACTCCGAGTACTTCGCGCCGGCGGACCGCCGGGAAGCGGTCACCGCGATCCTGCAGGAAGCCGACCTCGGGGCGAACCTGCAGATGTGGGATTCGCCCGCCGAGGTGGTCAGTCGGCACCAGTCCTGGATGCTGGGTCCGATCGCGCTCACCCGCTCGGAGGTGTCCGGTCACCAGGTCCGCCGCACCAGGCGGCACGAGCGGTCCACGCCCAGCGACATCCTGACGGTGACCGTGCAGAACGGGCAGCTTCGCAGGCACGAACAGTTCGGTGCGCAAACGCTGATCGAACCCGGCGCCTGCGAAGTGATCGACCTGGCCACCACGTTCGCCTCGGGCTGGCAGGGTCTCGGCGGAACGCTGTGCCTGCAGTTGTCCAGACAACGCCTCGGCATTTCCGTGGAAACGGTCGCCGCGGCGCACGGGCGGCTGGCGGCATCGCCGCTGTACCCGATGGTCAAGGCGCAGATTCAGCATCTCGTCGAGATCGCCGACCAGCTCGAAGCCGATCCGGGCGCCGCCTCGGTGGGCGAGTCCTGCCTGGAAATGGTTCGGGCGCTGCTGATCTCGGCGGCCGGCCGCGGGCCGGGTGACGGCGCCGCCATCCCGGAGCAACTGCTGATCGAGCAGATCCTCGGGTACGTGCGGACACGCCTGTCCGATTCGACCTTGAAGATCCCCGATATCGCCGCCGCCAACAACATCTCCGTTCGGCACCTGTACAAGGTATGCGCACAGTCGGGTATCAGCCTCGAGCAGTGGATCATCGAACAACGCCTGGTCCGGGCGCGCGACATGCTGATCGACAGAGGTTACGCGCACCGGTCCATCGGCTCGGTGGCCGGTGCCGTGGGTTTCCGCGATGCCGCCCACTTCACCCGCCGATTCCGCGAAACGTTCGGCATGACGCCACGTGACTGGCGTCGTAGCGCCACCGATGCGGACAACCCACTGACGTAGCCAAGGTTTCCGCGCCCGGCGGTGCGCGAGTTTGTGCGTGCACAGTCAGCTGCCGTGCAGTCACAGTCTCCTTCGGGGGCCGAATCGCCCTTATCGTTCGAATGTGGCTGCGCGAGACCGCTTCAGGAGCACGAGTGTTCGCCGACGGACACCCGCCCCGACGCGGTCCGCTCTGAGAGCATCGAGAGAGAGGGGAGACCATGTCCACGATCGGCAAAGCCATTCGGGCGGCGCGGATGGCCTCCGGATTCACGCAGGCGGAGTTGGCCGACTGGATCGGGATCAGGGACGGAAACCAGATCAGCCGTTGGGAACGGGATGTGGTGACACCCAGTGCTGACAGTGTCGGCGAGTTGAAGAGGGTCCTGGGGGTCCGACTCGACAATTCGTCCGGAGATACGGTGTCGTGCTGATCTGAATGCCGCGACGGGCTTCCAGAGCTACGAAACGATCTGGGAGCTCAGGTAGCTCAGCAGGATGTGGACGTCGTCGCCGTAATCGATGTGGGCGGAGGTGGCGTAGAAGTTGGCCACGTCCATGCCTTGGCGCCCGAGTTGGATGAGCTCATCGACGGTCGAGGGGTCGGCGATGCTGAGCAGGGTTCGGGTGGTTGCGTGCAGGTCGGCTCGGATGCCCGCGGCGACGGGGCCGAGCACGGAGCCGATGAGGTCGCCACCGGTGGCGACCAAGGTCGACAGGTGGGCTGCGGCGGCGAGGGGGTCGTCGCGATCGAGGGATTCGACTGCACGCCAGAGGATTTCCTGAATGTGGCCGACCCGGTCGGCGATGCTCAGAAGATCGATGTGCTCGAGGGCGTCGGCGATGACGCTGATGCCCGCGGACCGACCGGAGGGGTCTACGGCGGCGGCCGCGCGCATGACCTGGGCGACCAGGCCCCGGTCCACGCCCGCGGCGGCCTGGACCAACGGGGCCAAGGCGACGTTCAGGTCACGCGCGGCCTGGTGCGCACCGCGGACGTCACCCGCCGCGATGAGCTCCGGGAGGCGGGTGAGATTGTCGAGGATGGTCGGCAGGTTCGCCGCGGTGGCGGTCCAGCCGGCACCCATGGTGACGGCCTGAGCTATGAGGGTATCGGGGTCCGAGGTGGCAGGGACGACGTGCGCGATCGGTGTCGGATCACCGCTCAGCACCCGGCCGACCGTGGCGAGGAACGGGGAGGTGGCGGCATCGAGGGAGCAGTACAGGTCGCCATCGGCACACAGGGTGCGAACCCGATCGGTCAACGCACCGAAATCGCGGCTTCGTGTTCCGGCTATGCCCTGACCGGGCTGCGGATTTCCCAGGGACAAAGTGGTATTCGGATCGCGATGCGGATCGGCCAGCAGTCCGACACCGACCACTCGATCGGCACCGATGGGACCGGTGCCATTGCCGATCTCGGTGGCCAGATCGCCGATGCCGTCCGCGCCCTGGCTGTAGCCGGCGAGGATGACCCGCGTCGAGCCGCACAGGCCACGCAGCGTCTGCTGCAAGCGGGATTCCAGCGTGCTCAGGGACTCCGCGTAGCTCAGGCCCAGGTCGAAAGCACTTGCGGCATAGGGGACGTAGCGCACCGTGATGTCACGGCCGAACCGCCGTTGCAGACCATCGCCGACGGGCCGGAGCATGCCGACGGGCACGCTGGGATCGGCGCTCAGCGTGGTCTCCCAGGTCCCCGGCGCGAAGATGGCGGTGTACGGGGTGCAGGACTGCACGCCGGGTATGTTCGCCCGCGCGACGCCGACCGCGGCGGTGCCGACCGCGACGGCGGCGGCAACCAACGTCGCCGCGGCGGATATCGACAACCTGTTCATCGTCCAAGTCCTCTGTCGCCGAAGGAGATTCGCGACGGTATGGCAGGTGTGGATCGCGCCGAACCGTCGTGCCCAATTCTCGCCACTCGCCGTCGATTCCGCCTGCATTTTCAGACACATTTTCATTTCAGATTAGGAGTCGGTGGCGCCGGGCCGAACAGTGTCGCAATCGGCACCCCGGCACCGCCGATTGCCGGCATGACCGGAACGTGGGCGTTGTAGGCCTGCGTAGCTCGGTTTCGGTCGGGCATGATCGCCGACGCGACGAGTCAAGCGATGCATAAACGATGCGATTTGCGGCGAACGGTGTCACAATTGGTGGGTGGATGCAGAACGAGTTGCCATCGCGCTCCGGCCGCACGAACCCGCTGCCGGCGGTGGCGGTTCCGCGCGGTTCGCGGATTGGCTCGCGCGCACGCAGGACTCGGTCCGTGATCATGTCGATGAGTTCGTCCGCGTGCGTTGCACGGCCGAATTGGACCCCGCTGGGTTCTCCGTGCCTGCTCAGCTGATGATCGACTTCGCCTCGGGTGGCAAGTGTGTGCGGTCGGTGTTCGCCTATCTCGGCTGGTTGTGTGGTGGCGTCGGTGAGTCCGAATCCGCGCTGCGCGCGGCGGCCAGCGCGGAGCTTCTGCATGCGTTCGCGCTCGTCCAAGACGATGTGATGGACCAGTCCGCGGTCCGGCGGGGACGGCAGGCGGTCCACCTGCGTCTCGCCGCGTGGCATGCCGATCAGGGGTTGTCCGGATCGTCGGCCCGATTCGGTGAGTCGGCGGCGATCCTTGTCGCCGACCTGTACTTGGTGTGGGCCGAGCGGATGTTGCGCGAAAGTGGCGTCACCGCCGCGGCGCTGGATCGGGCGTGGCCACGGTATGACTCGATGCGCAGCGAACTGGCGGTAGGTCAGCTCGCCGACTTGTGCAACGACGCGAACCGTGTTCCGGCTCTGGGCGCGGTGATGGACATCGCCCGTAGGAAGTCCGGCAACTACACCGTCCGTCGCCCTCTCGAGCTGGGTGCGGCAATGGCCGACTGCGACGAGACGGTGATGGGCCTGCTCGGTGAGTACGGCGAAGCGATCGGGGAAGCGTTCCAGCTTCGTGACGACCTGCTCGGCGTCTTCGGTGACTCCTCGATCACCGGCAAGACAACCGGAGACGACGTCCGCGAACGTAAGGCCACCACCGTGATCGCGCTGGCCGATCAGCTCGCCGAGCCGTCGGATCGCGCCCGGCTGCGAGATCTCTGGACCCATGAGGTCATCGATGAGCGAGGCGTGGCGCTCGCGCAGGCGGTGATCACCGACTGTGGCGCGCGGCAGCGCGCCGAACAGATGATCGGTGACCGCCTCGAACACGCGCGCCGGTTGCTCGCCGCTGCCGAGCTCGAGCCCTCGGTGGCCGACGCGCTGTACCGGATGGCCTTGTTGTGCACCCACCGGACGCACTGACCGGCTTCACGTCGTCGGCGCCGAGAAGCCCGACCGAAAGGTAGTGATGCGAACGTGACCAGGAGCGATCGACGATGATGCACACCGAACTCGACGCCGCGGGCATCCGCGCCTCGGAGCTGCGCGAGTCCTACCGGAAATGCCGGGACCTCAACGCGCGCCATGGACGCACGTTCTTCCTCGCGACTCGGCTGCTCGCGCCGGCTCAACGGCCGGCGATCCACGCGCTCTACGGCTTCGCCCGGTGGGCCGACGACATCGTCGACGAGCCCCCGAGCGACGATGCCGCCGACACCGCGGCGGCACGGTTGGAGGCAGTGGCGCGGAATCTGCACGACAGTCTTTCCGGTGCCCTCGGAGATGATCCGATACTCGCCGCGCTCGCCGATACCGCCGCCAGATACCGGATCGAGCACGCCTTGTTCGACGACTTCCTCGACTCGATGCGCATGGATCTGACGGTGACCGACTACCCGGACCGGGTCGCCCTGGATCGCTACGTGCACGGGTCGGCAGCGGTGATCGGGCTGCAAGTACTGCCCGTGCTCGGCACCGTGGGCGCTCGAGCCGAGGCCGCGCCTTACGCCGCGGCGCTGGGAAAAGCGTTTCAGCTCACCAACTTCCTTCGCGACATCGCCGAAGACCTCGACCGTGGCCGGGTGTATCTGCCTGCCGACGAGCTGGCCGCTTTCGGCGTGGACCGTGCCCGGTTGCACTGGTGCCGGACGAATCGCCGTACCGACACCAGGGTTCGATCGGCCCTGGCCGCTCAACATGCGGTTGCCCGGGAGTGGTACCGATACGCCGATGCCGGCATCGCGCTGCTGCATCCGGTGTCGCGACCATGTGTCGCCACGGCTGCGGTGCTGTACTCGGAGATTCTCGACCGAATCGAGGAGTCGGAGTTCGCGGTGTTCACCGAGCGGGCCACCGTGGGTAACGCGCGCCGCACCCGTGTCGCCGGTGCGGCGATGGCCCGCGCGCTGTGGGCGCGGCGCGGCGGACGCGCACGTGCACTGGCCGCCGGCGGTATCTGAACGTCATGGACTGGCCAGATGAGCCTGGCAGTTGTGCATCAATTCTGCATCGTTTGGTCGATCGGTTCCGTTTCGGTCCTAGCATCACTGGCAGTGACAACCGCATGTCGGCGACCTTCTCGGCGACTCTGATCAGCGCACTGAACGGCCCTGCACATGCCCGACGAGTCGCGGGCGGGCCTCATCTTCTGGCCGCTGGCGTGACCCGGACAAAGTTCGATGACCGTCGAAAGGAAAGAGTGAGCGCGATGAGTATCAACGCACGACTGAGCGTGGCAGGAGTAGGGGTGGCGGCGGTGGCCTTGTTCGGTCTGCCGGCGTGCTCGTCAGACGACTCGTCGTCGGACTCGGCCGCGATGACGACAACACCAATGATGACGACGCCGTCGCCGTCGCCGACTTCGGAGGCTGGGATGATGGGGTCGAGCCTGGTCGGCCCGGGCTGTGCGGAGTACGCCGCGCAGGTCCCGACCGGGCCGGGATCGGTGGAGGCGATGGCCACGGAACCGGTGGCGGTGGCGGCATCGAACAATCCGCTCCTCACCACCCTGACCGCCGCGGTGTCGGGCGAGCTGAACCCTGAGGTCAACCTGGTCGACACGCTCAACGGTGGTGAGTTCACGGTCTTCGCTCCGGTGGATGAAGCCTTCGCCGAACTGGACCCGGCCACCGTCGAGAGCCTGAAGACCGATACGCCCACCCTGGAGGGGATTCTCACCTATCACGTGGTTCCGGGCCGGATCGCGCCGGACGCCATCGCGGGTACGCAGACGACGGTGCAGGGTGGCACGGTGACCGTCAGTGGCTCCGGTGACGAGCTGATGGTCAACGACGCCGCGGTGATCTGCGGCGGTGTCGATACCGCCAATGCCACCGTCTACCTGATCGATGCCGTGCTGATGCCGCAGTAGAGATCTCGTCGACATCGCGACGAGATTCCGTGAACACCTCTCGAGGAGATCGACAATGAACAGTCACCAGTACGGGCGAGTGGCAGGAGCCGGTGTCGGCGCTGCCCTTGTTGCCGGTGTGATCGCGATGGCTCCGTCTGCGGCCGCAACGCCCGTCGAGTGCCGTGTTCCCGGAGCGGGCACGATCCAGAATTCGTCGGACACGTCGGAATGCGCCGCGTCGAGCGTCGGCGGAAGTGCCGCGGCCGCGTTCGGCATCGATGGATCCGCCGCCGCGTCGGCGGGGTCGCAAGGACTCGCTCTCGCGATCGCCATCGGCGGCGGAACGGCGACCTCTCAGGCGCAGGACCTGTCCGGCCCGGCCGCGATCGCTGTGGGCCCAGGATCGACGGTCGAGGCCAGCGGAGTCCGGCCCGGCCTGGCGATCGGGATCGCCGGCGCCGGCGCGACCGTCACCCTCGACGGGAGGACCGGGCCGACCTGTGTCGGTGGACCTGCGCTGGCCGGGGACTTCCAGACGTTGAACGGATGTGTCTCCCTCGGGTGAGGCTGTGCACGGGGTGAGACTGTGCGCGATCGGTGTGGAGGAGCGTTCGGCGCCCGAGATCCGGAACCAGTCTTTCCCGCGCGGATCTCACCGTGACCTCGTGTGTTCGGACTCGGCGCGGTCGAGCTCCTCGTCCAGGGCGATGGCGGCCGCCACCAAAGCCAGGTGGGTGAACGCCTGGGGAAAGTTGCCCAGTTGCTCGCCGGAGGGACCTATCTCTTCCGCGAACAGACCCACGTGATTGGCGTAGGTGAGCATCTTGTCGAAGGCGTAGCGGGCCTGCTGCAGGCGTCCGGCGCGGGCGAGGGCTTCCACGTACAGGAAACTGCACAGGTTGAAGGTCCCTTCCACGCCACGGAGTCCGTCGGGGGAGGCTTCCGGGTTGTATCGGTAGACCAGGCTGTCGCTGACCAGTTCGGTGTACATGGCGTCGAGAGTGCTCAGCCACATCGGGTCCCGCGGGGACAGGAAGCCCATGCGGGGCATCAGGAGCAGGGAGGCATCGAGGACATCGGTCGCGTAGTGCTGGACGAACGCTTGGCGTTTTTCGCTCCAGCCCCGATCGATGATCTGTTCGAACACCGCGTCGCGTTCCTTCGTCCAGCGTGTCACGTCGGCGGGTCGGGCCTTCGAGGTCGCCAGGCGGATGCCGCGTTCGAAGGCCACCCAGGTCATCAGTCGGCTGTAGGTGAATTCCTGTCGGCCGCCGCGGGTCTCCCAGATCCCCTCGTCGGGTCGGTTCCAGTTGTCGGCGAGCCAGTCGAGCAGTGTCGCGAAGGTTCGCCAGCCCTGGATCGCGCCGTGATCGGAGTTCTGGGCCAAGGCGTCGGCCGCTTCGCCGTAGATGTCGAGCTGAATCTGGTCGGCTGCCCCGTTGCCGAGCCGCACCGGTGCCGACCGTTCGTAGCCTTCGAGATGCGGAAGGATCTCCTCGGTCAGCTCAGGGTCGCCGTCGACGCGGTACATGATCTGCAAGGGCTCGCCGGAGGCGGTGCCGCCGGCGTCGAGGCGTTCGCGCAACCATCGGCGAAAGGCGAAGGCTTCTTCGGTGAACCCGAGATCACTCAGCGCGCGGACCGACAGGGACGCGTCCCGGATCCAGGTGTAGCGGTAGTCCCAGTTGCGTTCACCGCCCAGCTGTTCGGGTAGTCCCATCGTCGCCGCGGCGATCGGTGCTCCGGTGGGCGCGTAGGTGAGCAGTTTGATGGTGATCGCGGAACGATTGACCATGTCCCGCCAGCGTCCGCGATAGGTGGAGGTTCGCAGCCAGGTCTGCCAGAACGTTCGGCACTGGTCGAACTCGGCGAAGGCGCTCTCCCAGGTACGCGGTGCGGGGGCGAGGCCGCCGCTGTTCGTCGTGGTCAGCACGATCATCGCTCGTTCGCCCTCGGTGAGGGTGAACTGCGCGGTGATGTCTGCCCCGTCGTCGTTCAGCGCGACGGGCTCGGTGGCCTGCAGGTGCAGGTCGGCCATGGGGGACCGGAAGGCGGCGGTGTTCTCGTCGGCGCGTTCGAGGGTGTGCGTGGCGCGGCCGTAGTCGAAACGAGGACGGCAATCGAGGGTGAAGATCAGCGTGCCGCGCACGACGCGCACCACGCGCGCCAGCCGGTGACGATCCGACGGTGTGGTACCGCGAATCGGATCCATGAAATCGGCGACTTCCCCCACTCCCTCGGGCCCCGTGAACCGGGTGAGCAGGATCGCCGTATCCGGCAGATAGAGCTGGCGGACAACGATGTCGCTGGTGGTCGCCCCGACCGTGACCCGGCAATAGCCGCCTCGTTCACTGTCCAGCAGGGACGCGAACACACTCGGGGCATCGAATCGCGGTGCGCACCACCAGTCGATCGTTCCGTCGGAGGACACCAGGGCCGCAGTCTGCAGGTCGCCGACGATACCGTGATCGGCGATCGGTGGGTACGAGCTCACAAGCACTCCTCTACGGGTCGCGCGCGGAGATTCGTGAACCAGCCAAGCACCGAAGAGAGGTCTCGACATCACCCGAAACGGATGAGCCGCCCTTGGTCGTCGAGCCCGATCGCCACGCTGTCAGAGGGCGAGCATGGCGGCTGCGACCGGGGCGGATGCGGTGGATGGCAGGGCGGTGCCCATGTCGTCGAGGACGAGCAGTCGCGCAGCGGAGATCTCGGCGGCCATGGCCTCGCCGTTGCCGAGCGGGAAGAACGGGTCGGCGCGCCCATGGACCACGAGAGTGGGCAGGTCGAGCTCGCCGAGGCGCTCTCGCCATCGTGGAGCGCAGTCGATGCGGGAGAACACCATCCCGAGCTGGTTCGCCTGGTGTACGGCGGGATCGCGCGACAGGGTCCGGTCCCAGATCCGGGAGGCTGTCGCGCGTGCCTGCTCCGGGTCGTCGCCCATCATCTCGGCGCCCTGGGCGGCGAACACGGCGACGGCGTCGCGATCGGTCCAGTCCGGCATCGGGTAGGAGAACAACGCGTCCAGGACCGCTGGGTCGTGGTCGGGCAGATCCTCGTCGACCGGGCCCGGTGCCACCGGCCGGGTGGCGACGAGGGTCAGCGCGGAGAACGTCTCCGGGTGGTCCAGCGCGGCGACCTGGGCGACCATCCCGCTGACGCCGACGCCACCGAGATGCGCGGTCTCGACGCCGAGCGCACCGACCAGTGCGGCCGCGTCGGCGGCGAGATCTCGCAGGTCGTAGGCCGGCTGTTCCGGGTCCAGGGTCGTCGAACCGCCTGAGTCGCGCAGGTCGTAGCGGACCACGTGCCGACCGCCCGCGGCGAGCCGCTCACACACCGCGTCGGGCCAGGACAGCATCGTGGTGCCGCCGGCCAGCAGGACCAGTGGATCGTCCTCGCGGCCGAAGCGCTCGATGCCGAGTTCGACACCATTGGCCTGGACCGTGGTCGTGCCGAGACGAAAAGATCTCCCCATGACTGGACTCCTGTCTGTTGGTACATCCAGAGGTGTAGACGACGGAATCGCCCGACAATCATCGGCGCGGTGTCAGGGGGATCGGTTCACCAGGGCGAGGGCGAGTTCGGTACAGAGTTCGGCCAGGTCGGTGGTCGGCTGGCGGGGGTCGCGGAGCCAGGCCTCGACGAGCTGGTTGACCCCGCCGACGACGAAAAGTGCTTCCTGGCGCCGGATCTCGGGGTTGGCTGGCGAATCGAGGAACTCCGCGCTGTACTGCACCACGAGATCGGTGACGATGGCGACGGCGCGGGTGCGCAGTTCCTCGAGTCCGGCGACGCTGTGGGCGTCACTGGTGAGGATGCGGTGGATGCTCGGATCGTCGGCTATCGCGTCGAGGTAGGTCGTCAAGGCCCGCAGCAGCTTGCGTCGCAGGCCGCCGGGCTCGGCGCGGCTGGCTTCGACCATGGTCGTGAAGAGCTCCTCGTGCGCCTGTTCGGCGACGGCGAGCACGAGCGCGTCCCTGGTGGCGAAATGTTCGTAGAAGTAGCGCGGCGTCAGCCCTGACGCGGTGCACACGCGGCGAACGGTGAGCTCTGTCAGGCCGGTGTCACCCCAGATCTGGCGGGCTGCGGCGAGGAGCTTGTCACGGCGTTCGTCTCGTCGGCTCGCCGCGCTGATTCCCCGGTAGGACCGGACCACTTCCGCACGCGCCATTGACAGCACTCTAGCAGTCGACCTACTTTGGATATCAGATGTTATCCAATTTTCGTCGCTCAACGAGGAGTGCCGATGACCACCGTTCCCACCCGTCATCCCGATCGTCCCCATCGCGTCCCGGCGGTCGTCGGCGGCTTCGCGGCGATGCTGGGTGTCCGCAGCCCCGACGACGATCAATGGCGGCGCCTCGGCGCGGGTCTGCTCGTCGGCGACGACGCGATGGATGGGCTGGTCGACTGGATGATCAGCACGGGCTCGAAGCAGACCCGCCCGCTGTTCGACCGGGCACTTGCCCATGGCATCGCCGCGGTGCCGGAGGCGCCCGAACCGCTGCGCGCATTCTTCACCGAGATCGAGACCGTCCCGGCGTGGGTCGACCACGAGAAGCTGGTGCGCGGGACCAAGGTGCTGCTCAGCGGCGGATCCGACGGCATGTACATCGCGCGCGATGTGGCCATGCTCGGCGGCTACCAGTTCTCCGGCTTCAACAAGACGCTGCTGCGCACCGGAGCGTTGGAGAAGGGCTCCAACCAGCGCTGGGCCGAGACCATGCAGTGGGCGATGGACGTGCTGTCCGAAGACGGCCTGTCCCCGCTCGGCCTCGGTTACCAGTCCACGATCCGGGTGCGTCTCATCCACGCCTTCGTCCGCCGCCACGTGGCCGCCATGCCGGACTGGCAGGCCGAGGACTGGGGTCTGCCGATCAATCAGACCGACATGGCGGCCACGCTGGTCGGCGCCTTCATCGCCCCGGCGATCGGCGGGATGGGCCTGGGCATGGTGCTCACCCCCACCGACGCCGACGCGGTCGCGCACATGGTCCGCTACGTCGGCTGGCTGCTCGGCGTCGAGGAGCAGTGGCTGCCGCACTCGTTCCGCGACGGCGTGCGCGTCCTGGTCCACACGCTGTCCGCCCTGGCCGACCCCGATGAGTCGACCCGACTGCTCGCGGTCCCGATGTCACGAGATCCCTTGTCGTGGAACTACACCCGACTGCCCGAGGTCCGCCGCCGCCTCGCCTACGCTCAGCATCTGTCGGTCACGGGAACCTTCCTCGGTCGCTCCACGATGCGCGCGCTCGGTCTGCCGACGGCGATCGTGCCGTGGTACCCGGCGATCCGCATCCCCGCCAACGTCGTCCGCTCGGCCACCCGCCTGCTCCCCGGCGGCCTCGACCGCGCGGCGATTCGTGGTGCGCGGGAACAGGATCGGTTCATGCGAACCCTGGTCGCCACCGGCCCGACTGTCGGCGCTGCCGCCGCAGGACTCACCCACGCGGCCTAGAAATCGTGACCGCCGGCCACCGCGCCGCTGTCCGACCGGAGTCCCTCCCCGGAAGAGGAGGGAAGCCGATGCTGCGGGGAACCTGGGGCGCGCCCTGGGCCCCGAGGTCGATGAAGCAGGCATGTCGTCTCCTCCGGTGACCAGCGGGGCCCCGAGGGCGTTCTCGGACCGGCGGTTGAGGGTGGGTGCTTGTCGGGTGGTTCGGGGTTGTGCATACTGGGCGCATGACTTCCAGTCGAAAGGGCGTTGAACGCCCGGGCCGTTGAGCCCCGTGCCGGTCATCGAACCGGCTTCCTTCCCGCTCGATCGAGCGGAAACCTCGCAGGATCCGCCGTGGGACCCTTCCCGGCTCGCCTTCTGGTCGCGTGTGCGCGAATTCGCCGTGCCACTGCCGATGATCGAGGCCGCGACCGCGCGGCGTCGGGTCGGTGACTGGGCGGGGGCGTGTGCTGCCGCGCATGTCGACGTCGAGTTCGATCTTCGGGCCCTGGCACGGGTCCGTGGTCGGGAACTCGCCGCACGCATACGTGCCGACCTGCGGCATCTGGCCCCGGATCTGTTGCGGTGGAATCTGCCTCGCGTAGCGCCTGACGGATTGCTCCGTCCCGGGTTGACGATGGCCCTGGCGTGCTACGACGACGACGGAATGCACAGTGGCAAAGCCGGTTTCGTGCATCTGGTGGTCCGCACCCCACCGGCGTGGGCTGATGCCGGTCAGCGGATCAGCCTCGCGCTGTGGGACGGGTCGGGCACGTCCGCACACCCACATCCCCGGCCCGACCGGCGATTCCGGTTGGACCTGCACCGCCACCTGTGGGATGCGCGCAGAACCACCGAGCTGCGAACGCGTTGCGGTGCCTCGGGGCGCGACGCGCTGCTCAGGCCTCCTGCGGCGTCATTCAGCACGAACTTCGCGGCCCTGGCGTCGCGAGGGTGTGCCGTCGAGCGGTGGGCCGACGAGGCGGCGATTCTGCTGGATGCCGAGCGAGCCCGAGCTGGCGACCTCGACGACCCGGTACCGGGTGGCTTGATCCTCGTCCGGTGCGGCGTCCGGCGACGAGTGGTCCTGGATGTGCGTGCCGACAGGGGCGTTCCTTCCGTGCCGCGTAACGGGGTGCACGACCAGCCGGTGTTGCGAATCGCGCGAAACCACCCGCAGGGCGCGCTCTCGGCGCTGCCGGTGCTGCCCGATGCCGCCACCTGGGTGCTTCCTGATCTGATGTTGCTTCGAGTCGGCGCGATCAGCGCGGATCGGCTCCATCCTTTGGTCGCCGCGGCCCTCGTCCCAGGGTGGTCGCCGACCGATGCACCCGGCGTTTCGACGAGCGCGAGCAGTCCGCGCATCGTGGAATGCCGTGGTGCTCAGCATCGGATCGGCTTGGTGAACGGTGAGCTCACCGCACTGGATCACGACCCGGCCGAGATCCGGCGGGAAGATCTGCTCGTCGCGCTGACGGGTACCCCACTGCCCTGTCTGCAGGCCATCGACCAAGTGCATCGTCATCCGGACCGGCTCGCCGGTATTCGCGAACGTCTGGACCACGGCGATACCGCCGGTGCGCTGGCACTCGTCGAAGGCATGCTCGGTCCGGGCGCGCGGTTGCGGGATGGTCCGCTGCGGGACGAACTGGACTCCGCCGTGCGGCGCCGGGTCACCTACGGGCTGTTCCGCGCGGGACTGCCCGCACCTGGGCACGGCCTCGATCGGTCACCTCCGCGGCCGCGCAGCGAACGCGCGAGACATCCGCGCCACACGAAGGCGTCCTGACCCGCTGCCATCGGCATCCGCCGAGACAGTCCTGCCCGGCTCGATCTGGCCTGACTCGACGTCGTCGACCCGAGGTTGGCGCCGACGCCACCCCGACGCCGACCGGCATCGACGCCAACGCCTCGCGCTGAGCCCTCACCGCGCCCGAGCCGCTGGCTCCCGTGACATCGGCGAAGAGCGCCGACCAGCGGCCCATCCAATTTCGCTCTACCCAAAGGTGATTCGCACATGACGACTTCCTCTGCTTCGCTCCCGGCCATCGGCTCCCAGCTCGACGTCGCCCGTGACCTGCTCGCCCTGCTCGGCCAAGTCTCCACCGAACCCCGCCCCGACACTCGACTGGAAGCACTGACCCTGGCCGTCGCCGCCGACCTGCCGGTGCTGCTGTGGGGTGAGCCCGGCATCGGCAAGACCGCCGCCCTGACCCAGCTCGCCGAATCCCTCGACCTGCCGCTGACCACGGTGATCGCGAGTGTGCACGAGCCGTCGGACTTCTCGGGCCTGCCCATCCTCGGCGACGATCCCGCGGCCCAAGGGGTCCCGATGGCTCCGCCGGACTGGGCGGTCGAGCTCGCCAGGGCCGGGCGCGGTCTGCTGTTCCTCGACGAACTGTCGACCGCGCCGCCTGCCGTGCAGGCCGCCCTGCTGCGCCTGGTTCTCGAACGGCAGATCGGTGCGTTGAGGCTGCCGTCCGGTGTCCGGATCGTCGCGGCGGCCAACCCGCGTTCCTCGGCCGCCGATGGCTGGGAGCTGAGCCCGCCGTTGGCGAACCGTTTCGTGCACCTGCAGTGGACGCATGACCACGACGTCGTCGTCCGTGGTCTCGGCGGGACATGGCCGCGGGCGACACTCCCGCGGCTCGATCCCGAACAGCTTTCCGAAGCGGTGGCTTTCGCTCGCCGGGCGGTGTGCGCGCTGCTGGCGGCGCGGCCGAAACTGGTGCATCAGATGCCGACCACCGAAACCCGCAGGGGCGGTGCCTGGGCGTCGCCGCGCAGCTGGGACATGACGGTGCGCCTGATCGCCTTCGCCACCGCGGCGGGCGCGAGTCGCGATGTGCTGTCGCTGCTGGTGCGCGGGACCGTGGGCGATGGACCCGGCTTCGAACTGCTCACCAGTATCGATCGAATGGATCTGCCCGACCCGGAGCTGCTGCTCGCCGATCCGGCCGCCGCCGACCTGCCCGCACGCGGTGACCTGCGCCAGGCCGTGCTCGACGGGGTGGTGGCGGCGGTGCGCCGGCAGCCGGAGAAGTCGCGCTGGGACGCGGCGTGGGAGCTGCTGGCCAAGGCGGTGGCCACCGGCGCTCCCGATCTGGTGGTCGTGCCCGCGACAACCCTGGCCACCTTGCGCCGAGACAGCTGGGAGATCCCCCCGGCGATCGAACATCTCGCCGACATGGTGTCGGTGTCCCAGCGTGCCGATCGTGCCGCCGCCCGGGTCGTCGAGGTGCGCCGATGACCGCGCAGTTCACCGGGCTGGACTACGAGAAGCTGTATGCCGCCCGGCTGCAAGCGGTCTCGGCCCGCCCCTACCTGGCCACGGCGCTGTACGCGCTGCACATCATCGAGTCGCGACGGGCGCCGACGATGTCGGTGGACAAGTATTGGCGGTGCTATGTCTCGCCCGCGTTCGTGGACTACATGCCAGAGGAAGAACTCGCCTCGGTGCTGGTGCACGAGGTCTCGCATCTGCTGCGCGACCATCACGGGCGCAGTGACCGCTATGCCCACACCCACGATCTGTCGGGCCCGGGGGAGCGGCTGCGGATGAATATCGCGGCGGATGCCGAGATCAACGACGACATCTTCGGTGACGGATTGGTCTGGCCGAGAGGGGCGGTCACGCCCGCGACCCTCGGTCTGGCCACGGGCGAGCTCATGGAGGATTACCTGAGCCAGTTCACCCTGGGCCCGCGCACCCAGGAGCTGGCCTGGCTCGATTGCGGCAGCGGCGCCGACGGCCTCGACCGCGACTGGGAACTCGGACCCGACGGCACCGACGGACTCAGCGAACAGGAATGCGACGCGGTCCGATACCGGGTGGCGCAGGGCATCGTGGGCAGGCCGGGAAACGCGCCGAAGGGCTGGCGACGCTGGGCGGACCGAGCGCTGCATCCGCCGCAGCCGTGGCGGCAGCTGCTGGGTGCGGCGCTGCGCTCGGCCGTCTCGGCCCCCGGTGTCGGCGCGGACTACACCTACCGACGACCGGCGCGACGTTCGGCGAGCCTGCCGGGAGTCGTCCTGCCGAGCCTGCGCCGGATGCCGCCCCGAGTCGCCGTCGTCATCGACACCTCGGGCTCGGTCAGCGACGTCGAACTCGGCAGTGCCCTACTCGAA
This sequence comes from Nocardia mangyaensis, assembly GCF_001886715.1. Classification (NCBI taxonomy): domain Bacteria; kingdom Bacillati; phylum Actinomycetota; class Actinomycetes; order Mycobacteriales; family Nocardiaceae; genus Nocardia; species Nocardia mangyaensis. Next base: position 4,422,393 of record NZ_CP018082.1, on the reverse strand, counting down.
GTCGCCGCCATCACCCAGGCCGTCGGGGGTCGCCGCGACCTGGTCACCGTCTTCTCCTGCGACACCGCCGCCCGGATCGCCGAGCCGCTGTGCCGCGCCGAGGGCATGGCGCTGATGGGTGGCGGCGGCACCGACCTGCGCACCGGTTTCACCAAGGCGCTGCGCACCCGTCCGGATGTTCTCGTGGCTCTGACCGACGGCCAAACGCCTTGGCCGACAACGCGTCCCACTTGCCGAACGGTCGTGGGACTGTTCCATCGGGAGCGCTCATACAACGAAGCCGATCCGGACTACGTGCCGGACCGACCACCCGACTGGGCGCGAGTGGTCGAGATCGGGTGAGGCGACCGCCTCGGTCATCGGGCCGGTGCGGTCCTTGCCCGCCGCGCGGAGCCAGTGTGCTGTGGTGCACATCACAGTTGGATCGCGATTCGGCACAAAACTTTCCATATGCTTGGGTAGTTCTTTACTATTGGCCGGACCCTCTGTCTTGGGTCAGTTCTCGCAGCTCAGTATCTATTGCCAGTGCATGTTCGACCGATGAACCGGGCGCCTGTGGCCCCCGGCGAAGGAGAATGATGGCTACCGACAATGGTCCGGGCGCGACCGACGCGACAGCGCGGTCCTCACCGCACGACTTTCTGAGATCTGTACTCCGCCATGATGTTCCGGCGTCGGTCGTGGTGTTTCTCGTCGCGCTGCCGCTGTCGATCGGGATCGCCGTCGCCTCCGGCGCGCCGGTCGCGGCGGGGTTGATCGCGGCGGTGATCGGCGGCGTCGTGGCGGGGTCGCTCGGTGGATCGGCGTTGCAGGTGAGCGGGCCGGCGGCCGGACTCACGGTCGTCGTGGCCGAGACCATCAACCAGTTCGGTTGGCGCGCAACCTGTTTCATCGTGGCGGCCGCCGGTGTGCTGCAGATCCTGTTCGGGCTGAGCCGGATCGCGCGGGCCGCGCTGGCGGTGGCGCCGGTGGTGGTGCACGCGATGCTGGCCGGGATCGGCCTCACCATCGCGCTGCAGCAGAGCCTGGTGCTGCTGGGTGGGGTGTCGAGCAGCTCGAGTCTGGACAATCTGGCCGCGCTGCCCGAGGGGCTGCGCGCCGCGCGGTGGGGTGAGGTGGTGGTCGGCGGCGCCGTGATGGCCATCCTGCTCGGCTGGAAGTTCGTGCCCGCGCGGATCAGGGTGGTGCCCGCCCCGCTGGTCGCGATCCTGGCTGGGGTGGCGCTGGCCTTCGTGCTGCCGACCAGCGTCGAGCGAATCATGTTGAACGGCTCACTCTTCGACGCCATGTCGCTGCCGGAGGTACCGGCGGCTCCCTGGTGGAGTGTGGCCTTCACGGTGCTGACGATCGCGCTCATCGCCAGCGTGGAGAGCTTGCTCTCGGCGGTGGCGGTCGGCCGGATGCGTGGCGGGGAGCGGGCCGATTTCGACCGCGAACTCATCGGTCAGGGTTCGGCGAACGTGCTGTCAGGTCTCGCCGGGGGCCTGCCGGTCACCGGTGTGATCGTGCGGAGCGCGACGAATGTGCGCGCCGGCGCGCGCTCGCGGGCCTCGGCGGTGCTGCACGGCGTCTGGATTCTGGTGTTCTCGGTGGCGCTCGTCGGTGTGGTGGAACAGATTCCGAAGGCCGCGCTGGCCGGGCTGCTGATCGTGATCGGCGTCCAGCTGGTGAAGCTTGCCCACATCAAGCGGGCGCTGCGCACCGGCGATCTGCTGGTCTACGTCGTCACGGTGTCGGGGGTGGTGTTCGGCAACCTGCTCGAGGGCGTGGTGGCCGGGCTCGCGCTGGCCTTCGCCCTGCTGCTGTGGCGGGTCGCGAAGGTGACGATCACCGCCGCGCCGGTTCCGGGTGCCGACCGCTGGCTGGTCACCGTCGACGGCTCGTGCACGTTCCTCGCGCTGCCGAAGCTGTCGGCGAAGCTGGCCGACGTACCCGCCGGGGTGGACGTGACGGTGGAGATGACCGTCGACTTCCTCGACCACGCGGCATCCGAAGCCATTGCCGAATGGGCCGAGCATCGTGAAAAGAATGGTGGCACTGTTGATTTCGTGGAGATGGGGACGGCGCGGATGGCGCGTGCGGATACCGCACCGCCGGTGCGTGGTCAGTCACGCAAAGTCATCGACGAGGCGATCGGGCCGTGGCGGCGCACCGGTGGGGTCGACCCGATCGCGGCGGGTATCGCGGCCTATCACCGCGGGCACGCGCACCTGCTGCGCCCGCACCTGCACGGGCTGCGCGATCGGCCCGACGCGGGCACCTTCTTCCTCACCTGCGCCGATGCGCGGATCGTGCCCAATGTCATCACCAACAGCGGGCCCGGTGACCTGTTCACCGTCCGCAATGTGGGCAATCTCGTGCCGGTCGGCGGTAGCGACGTCTCGGTGGAGGCGGCGCTGATCTACGCCCTCGACAAGCTCGACGTGCGCTCGGTGGTGGTGTGCGGACACAGCGGTTGCGGTGCGATGGAGGCGCTGTACGGGCAGGTCCGAGCCGGTCCCGGGCTCGACGACTGGCTCGCGCACGCCCAGCCGACACTGGCGGCGTTCCATCGCGGTCATCCGGTCGCCGAGGCGGCCCGGCTGGCCGGCTTCGGTCCGGTCGATCAGCTGGGCATGGTGAATGTGGCCCGACAGGTGGCGACGCTGATCGACTATCCAGCGGTGCGTGCCGGGATGGCCGAACGCGGCGTCGCGGTGACGGGATTGTTCTTCGATCTGGCGACCGCGCGGGTGATCGAGGTCACTGCCGACGGCATCGGCGAGTTCGACGACGTCCGCGGCCGGATCGCCGCCGAGCCGGTCTGAGCACACTCTGCTGTGGGGCACCCCACAGCGGGTCAGCGCTTATGGCGACACCCACTCTTTCTGCGGCACACTGGTTTTGCCAAATCTTTACCAATAGGTTGGTCCGCATCCCCGCCCGGTTCGCCGTTGCACCGGGGTCCTTTGCTTCACCGTGAGAAGCCGGTTGGCGGCTGTGTCCGCGCCGAGTCGGCGAAGGAGAGTCATGTCTGTAGAGAACGATCTCGCTCCGCCTCGTCCCCTGTGGCAGCAGACGCTGCTACGTCACGATCTGCCCGCGTCCATCGTGGTCTTCCTGGTCGCGCTGCCGCTCTCGCTCGGCATCGCGGTCGCCTCCGGGGCGCCGGTCGCCGCCGGTCTCATCGCCGCCGTGATCGGCGGTGTCGTCGCCGGTACGCTCGGTGGCTCGGTCCTGCAGGTCAGCGGTCCCGCGGCCGGTCTGACCGTGGTGGTGGCCGAATCCATCGCGCAATTCGGTTGGCGTATCACATGTTTCATCGTGGTCGCGGCCGGCGTGTTACAGATCCTGTTCGGCCTGAGCCGGATCGCGCGCTCCGCGCTGGCGGTGGCGCCGGTGGTGGTGCACGCGATGCTGGCCGGCATCGGTCTCACCATCGCGCTGCAGCAGATCCACGTGCTGCTCGGCGGCTCCTCGCACAGCACCGCGCTGCGCAACCTCGCCGAACTGCCCGGTCAGCTGGTGTCGCTGCGGGGCGCTGACGCGCTGGTCGGCGCCGTGGTGATCGCGGTGATGCTCGGGTGGAAGTACGTACCGCCGAAGCTGCGCGCGGCGCCGGGACCGCTGGTCGCGGTCGTCGCGGGCACGGTGCTGTCGCTGGTGCTGCCGTCCGGCGTCGAGCGGATCGTGCTCAGCGGGTCGCTGTTCGACGCGTTGCAGTTGCCGGAACTGCCCTCTGGCGGCTGGTCGGCCGTCGCCATGATGGTGCTGACCATCGCGCTCATCGCCAGTGTGGAGAGCCTGCTCTCGGCGGTGGCGGTGGACAAGATGCACACCGGTCCGCGCACCGACTTCGACCGCGAACTCATCGGCCAGGGCTCGGCGAACGTGCTGTCCGGCCTGATCGGCGGTCTGCCGGTCACCGGCGTGATCGTGCGCAGCGCCACCAACGTGGCGGCCGGTGCGCGCACCCGCGCCTCGGCGGTCATGCACGGCTGCTGGATCCTGCTGTTCTCGGTGGCGCTGGTCGGCCTGGTCGAACAGATCCCGAAGGCGGCGCTGGCCGGGCTGCTGATCGTGATCGGTATCCAGCTGGTGAAGCTGGCCCACATCCGGCTGGCCCGGCGCACCGGCGACCTGCTCGTGTACCTGGTCACCGTGCTGGGCGTGGTGTTCTTGAATCTGCTCGAGGGCGTGATGATCGGGCTGGCGCTGGCCTTCGGACTGCTGCTGTGGCGGGTGGTGCGGGTGCAGGTCAACGCCTCGCCGCTGGGACAGAAGTGGCTGGTGAGCGTCGATGGGTCGTGCACCTTCCTCGCGCTGCCGCGCCTGTCGGCCGAGCTGGCCAAGGTGCCCGCGGGTGCCGATGTGACGGTGGAGATGACCGTCGACTTCCTCGACCACGCCGCCTTCGAGGCGATCGAGGACTGGCGACGTCAGCAGGAGAGCAGTGGCGGGCGAGTCGAATTCGTCGAGATCGGCAGTGCCCGGATGGCCGGTGCCGCCGCCGCGCCGCCCGCGCGCGGATTCGGGCGACAGGTGTGGGACGAGTTCCTCGGCCCGTGGCGACACCAGAAGTCCGGTAGTGACGCGCTGACCGCGGGTGTCGCCGCCTTCCATCGCAGCCACGCCCACGTCGTCCGCCCACACCTGGACGAACTGCGCGACCGGCAGGACCCGGACTCGTTCTTCCTCACCTGCGCGGACTCGCGGATCGTGCCCAATGTGATCACCTCCAGCGGTCCCGGCGACCTGTTCACCGTCCGCAATGTGGGCAATCTGGTACCGAGCAGCGGCGACGACTCGGTCGAAGCGGCCCTGGTGTTCGCCCTCGAACAGCTCGCGGTGCGCTCGGTGGTGGTGTGCGGGCACTCGGCCTGCGGTGCGATGAAAGCGGTCTACACCGGCGCCGCCGCCGACGGCGGCCTGAGCTCCTGGCTCGAGCACGCCGCGCCCAGCCTCGAACGCTTCCATGCCGAGCATCCGGTCGTGCGGGCGGCCAGGGCGGCCGGTTTCGACGAGATCGATCAGCTGAGCATGGTCAATGTCGCCGTGCAGCTCGAGACGCTGCACCGGCATCCGGCGGTGCGCCGTGCGGTGGCCGAGCGCGGGCTGTCGGTGTCGGGGCTGTTCTTCGACATCGCGGGCGCGCGGGTCATCGAGGTGACCGTCGACGGTGTGCGAACCATCGACGACGAGGTCGCCGTCACAGTGTGATCGTGGGACGGGCGACCCGTGCGGTCGGCTCGTAGGCTGGAAAGATGACCAGCGAGCCGACCGCCGACGCCGTCCGCGCCGACACCGGGGATCCGGCGGACTCCGCCGGATCCCCGTCTCGTTGGACGGTCCTCAAAGAACGCGGGCGCGCCTTCCGGGCAGCCATCGCGCGCCGCCCTACCCTGAACCTCGGCTATCGCATCATCGTCGGCGTGGTCGGTGGTGTGGTGCTGTTGGTCGGGATCATCACGATCCCGTACCCGGGGCCCGGTTGGGCACTCGTGTTCGCCGGGTTCGGCATCCTGGCCACCGAATTCGTCTGGGCCCACCACACCCTGACCTGGGTGCGCGGCAAGTACCGGATCGTCATGGACTGGTACACCTCGCGCGGCTGGGTGATCAGGGCACTGGGCGCGGTGGCCACCTTCGCCCTCGTCGTGGTGACGTTGTGGCTGCTCGGTACATATTCCATGGTGGCAGGCTGGATCGGAGTCGATTGGTCGTGGTTGCGCAGTCCCCTGATGTCGTGAGTACCGTCCCCGGGCACCGGCTCACCGATCCCGCGTGGGTGTCGGCCCGGATCGGTGAGATGGGTCGGTCCTGGGGGACCGACACCCCTCGGGTCGCGGGCACCCTGTGGTGGTGCATGGTCGCTTCGAGTCTGGTCGACCAGATCGCTCGGGCCTACGCGGCGGGCACCCCGGCACCGATCGCCGCGCTCGGCGATTTCGACTGCGAGGTCCGCCCCGACGGCGGCGTCGAGCACACCGAATTCCGCCGGGTGGTGGTCGACGGCACCGGACGGGCGGTGCGTTCGGACGTGGGGGGAGTGCGCGGCGCCGACGCCGACGAGGCGGTCGCGACCGCACTGCGCGAGACTCTGACAGCGGTGATCGCGCAGGTCGCGACCGCGTCCGGCGCGGGTGCGCCATCGCTGTGGGCGGTCGTCGCCGATGCCATCGGCAACCGGGCGCTCGACGCCGGTGCGCCCGAGGCGGCGACCCGGCTGGCCACCGACCTGGGTACCCCGCTGCCCACCCCCCGGTTCGTCACCGTGGGCGGCCGCACCTTCGTCCGGCGCGCTTCGTGCTGCTTGGTCTACGAGGTCTCCGGGTGCCAGATGTGCACGAGCTGCCCGAAACGCTCACCCGCGGAGCGCGCCGAACTGCTGGCCGACGCCGCGCGCTCCCGGTCCTGAACCCGTCACGCGGTCGCGCGCCGCATCACCTGCCAGGTGCCGAGCAGGCAGGCCAGCGCGACCGCGGCGGGCACCACCACCATCGGCACAACCCGCGGTGTCTCGACGAACCAGCGGCCGACCTCGGGCCACCATCGCTGCCAGGTGATCACGATCGCCGCGATACCGCCGGTCAGCAAGACCGTGACGGCCAAGGTGTTGAACCCGACCACCCGCCAGCGCTGATAGATCGCGCCGATCAGCAAACCGACCCCGGCGACCAGCGCGACGATCGCCAGATTCGTCCCGAACTGGAGCAGCCAGCTCGAGGTGAAGTAGCCGGGGACACCGAACATCACCAGCTCCACGCCCCAGCCACCGGTGGCGTTCTCGATGATCGCCAGGACGGTCAGCAGGGTGCCGAATCCGATCACCTGGGCGGCGGCGACCAACAGTGTCGCGGCGTAGTAGTCGCGGCGGGTCACGCTCATCCCCAACGCGAACGGGAACGTCTGCGTCATCGCGCCCAGATAGAACGCCAGGGTCAGGCCCAGCAGGGCCGAGACGCTGCCGGTGAAGTTCGATTCGTCGGTGTCGACCAAGAAGAAGATCACCCACGGGATCGCGAAAGCCAGGGCGAGGATGCCCAGCGGCCAGGCGATCAGCATCGGCCAGGCGACGGCGTGGATGCGGGCTACCGACAGTGCGCGGGCGATCATCACGCGTCCTTCCGTTCCAGATTGGTGGTTTCGACGATGAGCTGTTGCAGCGACACCGGTTCGATCGCCAGGCCGAGGGATTTCGCGTGGGCGATGTCCTCGGCGGCGTTCTCGGTGCGCGCGGTGACCCGGACCTGATTGCCCAGGCGCTCGCGCCGCAGTTCGGGACGTGCGCCGAGGAACAGGTCGACGTCCGCGGCGGACCCGGCCACGGTCAGCGCCGAATCCCGGAGCTCGTCGGCGCTCGCGTCGACGAGCAGACGCCCGCGATCGATCAGCAGGACGTGCTCGAGCAGGTCGGCTACCTCGTCGATCAGGTGGGTCGAGAGCACGACGGTGCGTGGGTGCTCGGCGTAGTCGGCCAGCAGCCGGTCGTAGAACAGTTGCCGGGCGACGGCATCCAGTCCCAGATACGGCTCGTCGAAGAAGGTCAGCGGTGCCCGCGAGGCCAGCCCGACGATGACACCGAGCGCGGAGGTCATGCCGCGGGAGAGCTTCTTGACCTTGCGGTTGACGGGAAGGTCGAAGTCGCGCACCAGTTCCCGGGCGAAGTCCTCGTCCCAGTCGCGCAGCAGGTGCCGGGCCGCGGCGAGCACGTGCTCGACCTTGTATTCGGCCGGATACGCCTGGCTCTCCTTGATGAACGACACCCCGCGCAGGACCTCGGTGTTCTCGTGCGGAACCCGGCCGAAGACCCGCACCTCACCACTGGTCTGGAACATCTGGCCCGTCAGGGTCTGCATCAGGGTGGTCTTGCCCGCGCCGTTGCGGCCGAGCAGGCCGTAGATGGTGTCGGCTCGCAGGTCGATGGTGACATCGTCGAGTGCGGTGACCGACCCGAAGCGGGTGGTCAATCCCCGGGTGGACACCACGACCTCGGTGTCGCGCACGGTCGGATCGATGATCGCGGCGCTCATCGCGCCCCCTCTCGCTTGTCCAGCATGACCTTCAGTTCGTCCACGTCGATACCGAGCTTGTCCGCTTCGGCGATCAGTGGATCGATGTACTGCACGGCGAAGCGTTCTCGTCGGCGCTGCCGTAACACTGTCCGGGCGCCGAGTGTGACGAACATGCCGATGCCTCGCTTCTTGTGGAGAATCCCGTCGGCCGCCAGCTGGTTGAGCCCTTTCGCCGCGGTCGCCGGGTTGATCCGGTGGAAGGTCGCGAGCTCGTTCGACGACGGTGCCTGCGCCTCCTCGGGCAGTGATCCGTCGATGATCGAGTTCTCGACCATCTCCGCGACCTGCAGGAAGAGCGGCTTGCCGTCCTCGAGCATCGTCAACCACCTCGGTTGAATGGTTCATTAGTCATGTAATGAACCATAGTGGTAGTGGAGCTCGGCGGCAAGAGCGTGCGCTGGTCGACCAACACGCGGTCCGAGGTCATCGACACCGCCGGTCGGCGCGCCCGATAGCATGGGCGGCGCAGGGTCGACCCTGCCCTGCGTAGACGCCGGATCGTCCCGGCACCGATGTCAAGGAGAACAATTCCCGTGACCACCTCTGCACCGAACAGTCCTGATGCCCTCGTCCGGGTGCCAGCCGGGACTACCGCGGGTGCGGCGGTACGGGAGGCAGGGCTGCCGACGAAGGGGCCGGACACGATCGTGGTCGTGCGCGACCGCGAAGGCGCGCTCAAGGACCTGTCCTGGACCCCGGAGGCCGACGTCGAGGTGGAGGCGGTCGCCGCGAACACCGAGGACGGCCGCAGCGTGATCCGGCACTCGGCCGCGCATGTGCTGGCCCAGGCGGTACAGCAGGAGTTCCCCGAGGCCAAACTGGGCATCGGCCCGCCGATCAAGGACGGCTTCTACTACGACTTCCAGGTCGAGCGCCCCTTCACCCCGGAGGATCTGGCCAAGCTCGAGTCCAGGATGAAGAAGATCGTCAAAGGCGCGCAACGCTTCTCGCGGCGGGTGATCGATGTCGAGGACGCGCGCGTCGAGCTGGCCAAGGAGCCGTTCAAGCTCGAGCTGATCAGCGACAAGTCCGGCGCCCAACTCGCTGCGGACCCGGAGATCATGGAGGTCGGTGGCAACGAGCTGACCATCTACGACAACCTGGACCCGCGCACCGGCGAGAAGATCTGGGGCGACCTGTGTCGCGGCCCGCACATCCCCACCACCAAGTTCGTCCCCGCGTTCAAGCTGACCCGCTCCTCGGCCGCCTACTGGCGCGGTGACCAGGACCGCGAGGATCTGCAGCGCATCTACGGCACCGCCTGGGAATCGACCGAGGCGATGGAGGAGTACCTGTACCTGCTGGCCGAGGCCGAGCGCCGCGACCACCGCAAGCTGGGCCTCGAACTCGACCTGTTCTCCTTCCCCGACGAGCTCGGTTCGGGCCTGCCGGTGTTCCACCCCAAGGGCGGCATCATCCGCAAGGAGATGGAGGAGTACTCGCGCCAGCGCCATATCGCCGCGGGCTACGAGTTCGTCAACACTCCGCACATCACCAAGGGCGCGCTGTTCGAGACCTCCGGTCACCTGGACTGGTACCGCGACGGCATGTTCCCGGCCATGCACCTCGACGCCGAACTCAACTCCGACGGCACCGTGCGCAAGCCTGGCCAGGACTACTACGTCAAGCCGATGAACTGCCCGATGCACAACCTGATCTTCCGTGCGCGGGGCCGCTCCTACCGTGAGCTGCCGCTGCGGCTGTTCGAGTTCGGCTCGGTGTACCGCTACGAGAAGTCCGGCGTGATCCACGGCCTGACCCGCGTCCGCGGCATGACCCAGGACGACGCGCACATCTACTGCACCAAGGAGCAGATGCACGCGGAGCTCACCAGCACGCTGAACTTCGTGCTCTCGCTGCTCGAGGACTACGGCCTCGACGACTTCTACCTCGAGCTGTCCACCAAGGACCCGAAGAAGTTCGTCGGCTCCGACGAACTGTGGGAAGAAGCCACCGAGACCCTGTCCAAGGTGGCCTCGGCCTCCGGCCTCGACCTGGTTCCCGATCCGGGCGGTGCCGCCTTCTACGGCCCGAAGATCTCCGTGCAGGCCAAGGACGCGCTGGGTCGCACCTGGCAGATGTCGACCATCCAGCTCGACTTCAACCTGCCCGAGCGCTTCGATCTGGAATACACCTCCTCCGACGGCACCAAGCAGCAGCCGGTGATGATCCACCGCGCGCTGTTCGGCTCCATCGAGCGCTTCTTCGGCGTGCTCACCGAGCACTACGCCGGTGCGTTCCCGGCCTGGCTCTCCCCGGTGCAGGTGGTGGGTATCCCGGTCGCGGAGAACTTCGCCCCGCACCTGGACTCGGTGATCGAGCAGCTGCAGGACGCGGGCGTGCGGGCCCAGGTGGACCGCAGCGACGACCGGATGCAGAAGAAGATCTTCAACCAGACCGCGCAGAAGGTGCCGTTCATGCTGCTGGCCGGTGCCCGCGACGTGGAGGCGGGTGCGGTGAGCTTCCGGTTCCGCGACGGCACCCAGGTCAACGGGGTGCCGGTCGCCGACGCGGTGGCCACCATCGTGAGCTGGATCGGCAACCGGGAGAACGCCTCGCCCACCGCCGAGGGCTTCGAGATCGCCGGGGCGCCGACGTCATGAGCGATTCCATCGCCTCCGAGGCGTCGGCGGGTTCGATCGCCGACGCCGGGGCCGGAAATCCGGACCGCTTGCAGCGGCTGTGGACGCCCTATCGGATGTCCTACATCACCGGCGAGGTCAAGCCCAAGGACGCCACCGGCCATCCGTTCACCGACATCCCGAAGATGTCGGACGAGGACGGGTTGATCATCGCCCGCGGCGAGCACGTCTACGCCGTGCTCAACTTGTACCCGTACAACCCAGGGCACATGATGGTGGTGCCGTACCGCCGGGTTGCCGACCTGGAGGACCTCACGACCGCCGAGAGCGCGGAACTGATGGCCTTCACCCAGCAGGCCATTCGCGTGATGAAACGGGTCTCGCGGCCCGCCGGATTCAACGTGGGCCTCAACCTCGGTGGCGTGGCCGGTGGTTCGCTGGCCGACCATCTGCACCAGCACATCGTGCCGCGCTGGGGCGGAGATGCGAACTTCATCACCGTGGTCGGCGGGGTGAAGGTGATGCCTCAGTTGTTGCGCGAGACGCGACAGCTGCTGGCGGAGGCATGGGAGGCGTAGATGTGTGATCATCGCGAAGCCACACACGTCGCAGCCGATCGGGTGCGGATGTCCCGCAGGTCGCAGGAGGAATAAGTCGGTGCTCAGCTTTTTCGGCCGCGAGACGTTTGCGAAAGCGACTGCGCCGCTGGGCAAAGCGCTCGTCGGTACCGGGCTCACCCCGGACGCGATGACCCTGATCGGCACCGCCGCGACGATCACCGCGGCGGTGACGCTGTTCCCCACCGGACACCTGTTCTGGGGGACGATGGTCATCTGGCTGTTCGTCATGTTCGACATGCTCGACGGTGCGATGGCGCGTGCCCGCGGCGGCGGCACGAAGTACGGCGCGGTGCTCGACGCCACCTGTGACCGGGTGGCCGACGGCGCGATCTTCGCCGGGCTGGCCTGGTGGGCGGTCTACCACGAGAACAGCAAGCAGCTGCTGGCCGCGACGCTGGTCGTGCTGGTCACCTCGCAGGTGATCTCGTACGCCAAGGCGCGGGCCGAGGCGAGCGGTTTGTCCGCCGACGGTGGGCTGATCGAGCGGCCCGACCGGCTGGTCATCGTGCTGGTCGGCGCCGGGCTCACCGGCATCGGCGGGCACTGGGGGATCGAGTGGCTCACCTACGCGGTGTACGTGGCGATGTGGGTGCTGGCGGTGCTGAGCATCGTCACGGTGTTCCAGCGGGTGCTGGCGGTGCGCCGCTCGCCCGGTGCGCGCCTGGTCATCCCGCCCGCACCCCAGCAGCAGGAACAGGACGCGGCAGGGGGAGCGGCGTCGTGACGCTGAGTGATCGGTTGAGCGACTGGGGGTACGCCGCGGGTTGGCGGCTGGTGCGTTCGGCACCGGAGCCGCTGGTCCGCAAGGTGTTCGACCTGGGCGCGGACCGGGCGGTCAAGGGCGGCGGGCCGGTGCAGTTGCGCCGCAACCTCGCGCGCGTGCTCGGCGTGGGGCCGGACGAGGTGCCCGATGATCTGATCCGCGCGAGCATGCGCTCCTATGCCCGATACTGGCGCGAGGCGTTCCGGCTGCCCAGCATGGACCACAGTGCCATCGACTACCACGTCGGCGGTCTGGAGCACCTCGACGCGGCGCTCGAAGACGGCTGCGGCGTGATCCTGGTGCTGCCGCACTCGGGCAACTGGGACATGGCCGGTGTGTGGCTGGTGCAGCACTACGACAACTTCACCACCGTGGCCGAACGGCTGAAGCCGGAGTCACTGTTCGAACGGTTCGTCGCCTACCGGGAGAGCCTCGGTTTCGAGGTGTTCCCGCTGACCGGCGGCGAGCAGCCGCCGTTCGAGGCGCTCGCCGAGCGTCTGCGCCAGAATCGGATCGTCTGCCTGATGGGCGAGCGCGACCTGACCGGTAGGGGCGTGCCCGTCGACTTCTTCGGCGAGCGCACCTGGCTGCCCGCGGGCGCGGCCAAGCTGGCCATCGAGACCGGTGCGTCGCTGCAACCGGTACACGCCTGGTTCACCACCGAGGCCGACGGAACCGAGGGGTGGGGCCTCAAAACCAGTGCGCCACTGGATGTCTCGGGTGGCGTCGCGGCGACGACGCAGCTGCTCGCCGACCGGTTCGCGGCCAACATCGCCGAGCACCCGGCCGACTGGCACATGCTGCAACCGCTGTGGGAAGCCGATCTGTCCCCGGAGCGGTTGGCGCGCATCAACGCGAATCAGAGCGGTGGCATCCGGTGAAGATCGGCATGGTCTGCCCGTACTCGTTCGATGTTCCCGGCGGTGTACAGGCCCATGTGGTCGAGCTGGCCCGGGTGTTCATCGAGCGCGGTCACAAGGTGAGCGTGCTGGCCCCCGCCTCCGACGACACCCCGCTGCCGGAGTTCGTCGTCTCGGCGGGCCGGGCGGTGGCGATTCCGTACAACGGGTCGGTGGCGCGCCTGTCGTTCGGTCCGATGGCCTACACCCGGATCCGGCGCTGGATCGAGGGCAACGACTTCGACGTGCTGCACATCCACGAACCCAATGCCCCGAGCCTGTCGATGCTGGCCCTCAAGATCGCCGAAGGCCCGATCGTGGCCACTTTCCACACCTCGACCACGAAGTCGTTGGTGCTGAGCACTTTTCAGGGCGTGCTTCGGCCGTATCACGAGAAGATCAGTGGCCGGATCGCGGTGTCGGAGCTGGCGCGGCGCTGGCAGGTCGAGGCGCTGGGTTCGGACGCGGTGGAGATCCCGAACGGCGTCGACGTGTCCGCGTTCGCGCGCGGGGGAACCCTCGACGGGTATCCGCGCCCCGGTAAGACGGTGCTGTTCCTCGGTCGCTACGACGAACCGCGCAAAGGCATGGACGTGCTGCTCGGCGCGCTGCCCGCCCTGGTCGGCCACCATCCCGACGTGCAGATCCTGATCGTGGGACGCGGTGACGAGGAGCGGTTGCGTCGCGAGGCGGGCGCGCACGCGGGGCACCTGCGGTTCCTCGGACAGGTCTCGGACGCGGAGAAGGCCGCCGCGCTGCGCAGTGCCGATGTCTATGTCGCGCCGAATCTGGGTGGCGAGAGCTTCGGCATCATCCTGATCGAGGCGATGGCCGCGGGCACCCCGGTGGTGGCCAGCGAACTCGACGCCTTCCGGCGAGTTCTGCGGGACGGTACCGCGGGTCTGCTCACTCCGATCGGTGATTCCGCGGCGCTGGCCGACGCCATCGACGCCGTGCTCACCGACGACGAGACCCGCGATCGGCTGGTGCGCACCGCGACCCAGGTGGTCGCCGCGTATGACTGGCCGGTGGTGGCCGAGCAGATCCTGCGCGTGTACGAGACCGTCACCGTCGGCGACACCAGGGTGCGTGCCGCCGGATGATCACCTTCTCCGCGACCACCGTCCTCGTTCTCGGACTGATCGCCGTGCTCGTGCTCGCGCTCGGTGTCTGGGCGTACTCGACCGCCAACCGGCTCGACCGGCTGCACGTGCGCTCCGATCAGTCCTGGCAGGCGCTCGACGCCGCGCTGGCCCGGCGGGCGGTGGTGGCCCGTGCGGTGGCGATGGCCGTCGCCGGTCCGGTGAGCACCGATCCCCGGCGCGCCGAGCGGGCCGCCCAGCTGGCCGCACTGGCCGACCGCGCCGAGCGCGCCGATCGCGGCGACCGGGAGACGGTCGAGAACCAGTTGTCGGCCGCGCTGACCCTGGTCGACATCGACCAGTTACGCCCTCAGCTGGTGGCCGAACTGGCCGACGCCGAGGCCAGGGTGCTGATCGCGCGGCGCTTCCACAACGACGCCGTCCGTGACACCCTCGCCCTGCGCACCCGCCGCCCGGTGCGGGTCCTGCACCTGGGCGGTACCGCGCCGCTGCCGGACTACTTCGAGATCACCGAACGCGCGACACCCGCCGCCGCGACCGGTCTCGAGGTGCACACCACCCGTACCTCCGCGCGTGTGGTCCTACTCGATGGTCAGGACCGGGTGCTGCTGCTGCGCGGCCACGATCCGATGGTCCCCGAGGTCGCGTTCTGGTTCACCGTCGGCGGCGGAGTCGAGCCGGGCGAGAGCCTGCGCGACGCCGCGGTACGCGAGATCCACGAGGAGACCGGGCACCGGGTCGACCCGGCGAGTCTGCGCGGTCCGTTGTGGCGCCGGGTCGCGGTGTTTCCGTTCAACGGCGAACTCATCCGCTCCGAGGAACTGTTCTTCACGCTGCGCGCGCCGAGTTTCGAATGGCGGCCGGCCCAGCTCACGGCCCTGGAACGTCGCACGATCACCGACCACCGCTGGTGCGGCCCCGCCGACATCCGCGCCCTCGACGCCGCGGGTGAGGCCGTCTACCCCTACCACCTCGACGAACTGCTCGCCGAAGCCGTCACCGCGTCGGCCGACGACGCCGAACACGTGGTGCGCTCGATCCGTTAGCCGGATCACGAATGGCCACTCGAGCAGGCCAGCGGGGGCGGAGTTTGCATTGCCGCTGGTCGTGACAAGGCCAGTCGACCTCAACTGGCTATGAATGCCGATTCGGGCCGGTTCTAGAATCGACGTGTCCATACCTAGCGACCTGATTGGCGCACATGACACAGGAGACAGCCGTGACTACCCCTGAGACCACCAACACCGTCGGCACCGCCCGCGTGAAGCGCGGGATGGCCGAGATGCTCAAGGGTGGCGTGATCATGGATGTGGTCACCCCCGAGCAGGCGAAGATCGCCGAGGACGCGGGCGCGGTGGCCGTGATGGCGCTCGAGCGGGTTCCGGCCGACATCCGTGCCCAGGGCGGCGTCTCCCGGATGAGTGACCCGGACATGATCGACGGCATCATCGCCGCCGTATCCATCCCGGTGATGGCCAAGGCCCGCATCGGCCACTTCGTCGAGGCGCAGGTCCTGCAGAGCCTCGGCGTGGACTACATCGACGAGTCCGAGGTGCTGACGCCGGCCGACTACGCCAACCACATCGACAAGTGGAACTTCACCGTCCCCTTCGTCTGTGGCGCCACCAACCTGGGCGAGGCCCTGCGCCGGATCACCGAGGGCGCGGCCATGATCCGCTCCAAGGGTGAGGCCGGCACCGGCGACGTGTCCAACGCGACCACCCACATGCGCACCATCCGCGGCGAGATCCGTCGGCTGACCTCGCTCTCGCCCGACGAGCTCTTCGTCGCCGCCAAGGAGCTGCAGGCCCCCTACGAGCTGGTCCGCGAGGTCGCCGAGACCGGCAAGCTCCCGGTCGTCATGTTCACCGCGGGTGGCATCGCCACTCCCGCCGACGCCGCGATGATGATGCAACTCGGCGCCGAGGGCGTGTTCGTCGGCTCCGGCATCTTCAAGTCCGGTAACCCCGAACAGCGCGCCGCCGCCATCGTCAAGGCCACCACCTTCTACGACGACCCGGATGTGATCGCCAAGGTCTCGCGCGGCCTGGGTGAGGCCATGGTCGGCATCAACGTCGAGGACATCCCGCAGCCGCACCGCCTGGCCGAGCGCGGCTGGTGACATCGCGCCCGAAGTCGTTCGGGCACTGGGCAATGCGAAGGTGGGCTCGTCCGTTTCGGGCGGGCCCACCTTCGTCTGCGTCCGCGACCTGACGGCCTGGCTGGGCAGCTTGGGTCCGCTCAGGTCGAGAAGGGAGCGACTGTATGGGTGGGCGGAGCCGCTGCCGACAGCTGTCCACATCGTGTGGTATCAGCGACTTGCCGAGCGTTTGGGTGACAGGTTCCTCGGCGGAGTCGTGCTCGGCACCGCGGACCAGGGCGTGCGGTTCGGCATGCCGCCGGGGCCGCAGATGTTCAGAACGACCGGTGCCTGTGCGCGTTCCAGTGATGCCGCGCGAATCCGGTTCGCCGCACAGGGTTTCGACGGGACGGGCCTGCGTGAGATCGGCGCGCAGGTCGGTGTCGACCCGGCCTTCGTCTCGCGCTGTTTCGGCTCCAAGAAGCAGCTCTACGCCGAGGCGATGCGGGTGGAGATCCCCACCGGGTGGCCGCCGATCCGCACCGGCCGGTGGCCAGCATCGCCGACGCACTGTTGCATGACGTGGTGTTCCAGGACCAGTCGGCCTTCGGCGGCGAACACCCCCTCCTGGCCATGCTGCGCTCGGCCGGCCACGACGCGGTGCGCGATCAGTTCCGTGCGTCGTACGACCGGACGCGCATGCTCGTCGCGCGCATGGTACACGCGCTCACCTGATCGCCGGCCTATTCGGTCGGCGGGTCCTCGGGGATCTCGTCGATCGCGTCGGCGAAGTTCTCGGTGTAGCCGAGCAGCAGCAGCCGTCGCGTCGGCAGCAGCAGCGCCAGTTCGTGCCAGGCGATGGATTCCGGGGTGCCGTAGAGGTGGATGAGATCGGTGACGACCGCGGCGGCCTGCTCGACCGAGGGTGGCGTCGACCGGACGAAGCCGAGCAGGGAGGCGCCGACGGCGACGTGCTGGTAGCCGTGCCCGGCCATCCGCCGGATGACGGCGTGGTTGGCGAAGATGTCCCAGTCGTCGGCGAAGTAGCCGTTCGGGATTCCGGCGACGGCGAAATCGTCGCGGTCGACGGGGACGCGCTGGATCAGCACGACATCGTCGAGCGCGTGATCGGGTTCGCGGTTGGCGGCCACCAGCGCGGTGAGGTCGTCCTCGGTCGCGGCGCGGGTGTCGGCCAGGTTCGCCCAGTCGACCTGGCGGGCGGGATCGTCCAGCAGCGCCGCGATGCGGGCCACCCTGGCGTTCTCGACACGGTGTACGGCGGCCGGATCGTGGTAGTCGTAGGGGCCGTCGTCCCAGTTCGCGTCGTCGTCGAGCCGGAGGGCGGCATGCATGCTCGTGTAGACGCACTGGTCGAGATCGTCGAGTGTGCACACGATCCGGGCGTCCGGATGCGCGGCGCGGGCGGCGGCGAATGCCTCGACCAGATCCGCGAAGCCGGTGACCTCGTCGAGCCGGGCCACGGTGTTGGAATCGAGTCGGTGTCGTCCGGTCGGTTCGCCGGGCTCGAACAGGGTCGTCTGCACCCTGTCATCGTGGCACGGGCGGTGAGGGCCCGCTCGCCCTCGGATCGCTGCCATCTGGGCGTACCGTACAGTCGGTCCGTGACCGTGCTCGACTTCTTCTTGCTGGTCGTCGCGGGATTCTTCACCGGGTTGATCGGGTTCGTCACCGGGATGGCGTCGATCGTCTCCTATCCGGCGCTGCTCGCGGTCGGGTTTACGCCGGTCTCGGCCAATGTCACCAACACGGTGGCGATGGTGGCCGTGGGGGTGGGGGCGACCGCGAACTCCGGGCGCGAACTGCTCGATCGTGGCGCCACGCTGGTGCGCTGGGCGGTGCTGTCGGCGATCGGTGGTCTGCTCGGTGCGCTCGCGCTGCTGGTGGCGCCCGCCGAAGCCTTCGAGATCATCGTCCTGTTCCTCGTCGTCATCGCCTCGGTCGCGCTGCTGGTGCAGCCGCTGGTGCGTCGTCATGTGGGTGAGCTCAAAGCCCCCTGGATCGTGCCGGTCGGTGTTCTGCTCATCGGGGTCTACGGCGGGTACTTCGGCGCGGGCGCCGGGGTGATCTATCTGTCGCTGATGCTGTTGTGCACCTCCGAATCGGTGTGGAGCGCCTCGGTTCTCAAAAGTTTCCTGCTCGGCATCGCCAATCTCGTCGCCGCGATCGGGTTCGCGATGTTCGGACCGGTGCATTGGGGTGCGGCGCTCGGTCTGGCGCTGGGGGCTTTCGTGGGTGGTTGGTGCGGGCCGCCGGTGGTGAAGGTGATTCCACCGAACGTGCTGCGCGTGACGGTGGGGGTGCTCGGTCTCGGGCTCGCGGTCTATCTGGCGCGGTAGGTCGCACGGCCGGGGCGGCCAGGATCACCTCGTCGGCGCGGCCACGTCCTGACTGAATGTTTGGTCAGGAATGCGCGGTCACTTGATGGTTCGTGAACGCGGCTGGCCGTGCCCGCGTCCGGTGTGGTTCGTGACCAGACCGGTGTGTGTTCGGCGTTCGCGCCGCCGCGTTGTCCGTAGCCTGGAAACGGTGCGCCGTTCAGATATCGAAATCGCAATCCACGCAACAGAAGTCGCTTCACAAGTGATTCGCTCGGCTGTGCACGGGCCGGTCACCCGGTTCGCCAAGGAAGCCGATGATTTCGCCACCCAGACCGACCTCGACGCGGAGCGGGCCATCCTCGACGTGTTGGCGGCAGCGTGTCCGACCGACCGGTTTGTCGGCGAAGAATCAGGAGTCACCGGGGCCGTCGGTGGCGAGCGGGTGTGGCTGATCGATCCGCTGTGCGGGACACGCAATTTCGCGGTGGGCACCCCACTCGTCGCGGTGAATGTGGCGCTGCAGGTTCGCGGCACGGTCCGCGCCGCCGCGGTCGCCGAGCCGTTCGCCGGCACCGTGTTCTGGACGGCAGGTGCAGGCGCGTACCGCCGTCACCGAGGACGCGACCACGCATTACTACCCCAGGCCGACAGTCACCTCGTCGACGTCGACCTCGACCATCCGTTCCCGTGGCCGAGCCCGGCCCGGCTGCTCGACGCCGAGGGATTCGCGGGACGGTTCCACGCCCGCGTCCTGTCCACCGCACTGGCGCTGGTCTGGGTCGCGGCCGGACGGCGCGCCGGCTACGTGACCGGTGGCGACCTGCGCGACAGTGTGCATTTCAGCAGCGCGATCGCGGTGTGTCAGGCGGCGGGCTGTGTGGTCACCGGCCTGGGCGGACAGCCGCTGCACACCCCACCGCACGGCCTGATCGCGGCAGCCGACGAATCCACCCACGCCGAGCTCGTGGCGGCGGTGGCCGGACTGCGCTGACCGGCGCGCGGTCGGGTCGACGTACGGGCCGACAGCGCAGGCGAACTCGGTCCCTCACAGACCGTCGTGGCCGCGATCTCAGAGTTTCCTCAACATCGCTGGGTAGCGTCCTGGCCGTGGCATCGTGGCCGTCGTCGTGTGGCGCCGTTCCGTGCCGTCGCCCGCCGGGCGAGAAACCCCGACGTAAAGGACGAGACGTTGAAGCTTCGTAGGACCGGACGTGTCGCGATCGCAGGCCTGGCCGTGGTCGCCGCATTGGGTATGAGCGCGTGCAGTGATGACAAGGGCGACGACTCGACCACCGCCGCGACCACCACCAGTGTCAACGCGACGACCTCGGCCGCGGCCACGGCGGAGCTGCCGCCCGTGCCGACTGTGGAGGAGCTCAACACCCAGCTCAACACCGCGCTGGATCCGTCGATCCCGAACGAGGAGAAGCTGGACTTCGTGCAGGGTGGCGAGGCCGATCCCGAGCTGCCGAACCGGTTGGCCGTGGCCGCTCAGGACGCCGGTGCGGTGGTTGCGGTGACCGATGTGACCTCCTTCGGTGAGAGTGTGAACGCCACGGCCGACTTCACGATCAACGGCCAGACCAATGTCGTGGACGTGCCGTTCGTCGCCGAGGACGGCAAGTGGAAGGTTCAGAAGACCTGGGCCTGCACGATGCTGACCAACCTGGGTCAGGAATCGGTCGCCTGCGTCTGATCGACGATCGCCACGGGCCCCGGTCGGATTTCGTTCCGGCCGGGGCCTTTCGGTGTCAGGGCGGGCTTTGCCGGTGTGATCAGAGAGGCGAGTCGTCGCGCAGTGCCGCGCGATCCGGATGGTCCCAGCGCAGCGTCCAGGTCGCGCTCTGGGGATACGCCGTGGCGTGATCGCGCAGCGCGGGCAGTGTCCACTGCTGATCAGGTGGGGTGCGACGCAACGCGGCCTGCTCGCTCAGCTCGAGCCGCACGCTGAGATCGACATCGAGGCCGCGGCCCAACAGCATCGGACCGGCTAGCACGAGCACCAGATCGGCGGGCGCCACCCGCACCGCCGCCCGCGCGGAACGGTCGCGATGCTCGTCCCAGAGGGCCGGCAACCAGCGTCCCGTGGTCCGCAGCGGACCGAGGATCTCGCGCTCGATCGCGTCGTAGTCGAACCAGACTGTGCGATAAGACCATTCGTCGGCGCGGCCGTACTCCATGCGCAGCGAGGCGGGCCGGACGAAATCGTGGGTCGAGACCGTCGCGGCCGACCTGCCCCGCGCGCCGAGCGCCGCCACGATCCGATCGGCGAGCTCGATCGGTGCCGCGGCATCGGCGCCGTCCACGGCGAGCACCCGGCGCCCCGGCAGTTCGTCGAACCGGTCGGCGATCAGCTGGGCCAGCGACTCGGGGGAGAGGGGGGTGAATGACGGCACCAGTCCATCTCAGCAAACTTCCGGGCGTCGTGCCGAGCCGGACAAACCGCGCGGTCGGCGAGGCGATAATCTCGGCCCATGGCGACAATCGAAGAGGCACTCGCGATCGAGCGGCTGGAACGCGACATCTTCCGTGGCGGGGCGACCGAATCCCAGCTGACGCGGACCTTCGGCGGGCAGGTCGCGGGGCGGGCGCTGGTCTCGGCGGTCCGCACCGTCGATCCCACCTTCCAGGTGCACTCGCTGCACGGCTACTTCCTGCGCCCGGGCAATCCGGAGGAACCCACTGTCTACCTGGTCGAGCGCATCCGGGAGGGGCGGTCCTTCTGCACCCGGCGGGTCACCGGCGTGCAGGACGGGCAGGCGATCTTCACGATGTCGGCCTCGTTCCATCGCGGCGACGAAGGGCCCGAACATCAGGACGTGATGCCCCAGGTCGAGGCACCCGACGGCCTACCCGACGCGAGCGTCACCATGAGCCCGGAGCGGCTGTGGGCGATGCGCGAGTGGGAGCACTGGGACATCCGCACGGTCCCGCAGGAACAGCTCGTCCAGCGCGACGGCGCCGTCTCCCAGCAGCAGGTCTGGTTCCGGTACCGGCACCCGCTGCCCGACGACGCGCTGTTCCACGTGTGCACCCTCGCCTACATGAGCGATATGACCCTGCTCGGGTCGTCGAAGGTGATCCACCCCGACGAGCCGACCCAGGACGCCTCGCTCGACCACGCCATGTGGTTCCTTCGCCCGTTCCGTGCCGACGAGTGGCTGCTCTACGACCAGTCCTCACCCTCGGCGGGCTTCGGTCGCGCGCTGACCGGCGGCAAGATCTGGGATCGCGCGGGCAACCTGGTCGCCGCTGTCGTCCAGGAGGGCCTGATCCGCACGCCGCGCCAGCAGTAGGCGTGAGCGGGCCCACACCGGCCCGGCTCGTAAGCTCAGCGGCTGTGAACGCAACCTCCGCCGACCGGCCGACCATCGGTGTGCTCGCCCTGCAGGGCGACGTGCGCGAACACGTTGCCGCGCTGGCGCACTGCGGTGCCGACGCGGTGCTGGTTCGGCGCGAGTCGGAGCTGGCCGCGGTCGACGGCCTGGTGCTGCCCGGTGGTGAGTCGACCGCGATCTCGAAGCTGCTGCAGGCGTTCGACCTGCTCGAACCGCTGCGCGCGCGACTGCGTGACGGCCTGCCCGCGTTCGGGTCCTGTGCGGGAATGATCCTGTTGGCCTCGGAGGTGCTCGACACCAGGCCCGACGCGCAGCACCTGTCCGGGATCGATATGACGGTGCGCCGCAACGCCTTCGGTCGGCAGGTCGACTCCTTCGAGACCGACCTCGACTTCGCCGGGCTCGACACGCCGGTGCGCGCGGTGTTCATCCGCGCGCCGTGGGTGGAGCGGGTCGGTGACGGCGTCGAGGTCCTGGCGCGGGTACCGCACGGTCCGGCGCAGGGACGCATCGTCGCGGCCAGGCAGGGCAACGTCGTGGCGACCTCGTTCCACCCCGAGGTCACCGGCGATCTGCGGGTGCACGAGCTGTTCGTCGACGTGGTGCGCAAGGCTCGGTGAATGCCCGCGTCCACGGGCGCGGCGCGTGGTGAGTAGGCTGGATCGAGCTTGTCCGCCCGGGCAGACGCGCAACCGACCTGAAGGAAGTAGGGCATGAGCGGCCACTCCAAATGGGCCACCACCAAGCACAAGAAGGCGGGAATCGACGCCAAGCGCGGCAAACTCTTCGCCAAGCTGATCAAGAACATCGAGGTGGCGGCCCGCACTGGTGGTAGTGACCCTGCGGGTAACCCGACGCTGTTCGACGCCATCCAGAAGGCGAAGAAGTCGTCGGTCCCCAACGACAACATCGAGCGCGCCCGCAAGCGCGGCGGCGGCGAGGAAGCCGGCGGCGCCGACTGGCAGACGATCATGTACGAGGGCTACGGCCCCAACGGCGTCGCCGTGCTGATCGAGTGCCTCACCGACAACCGCAACCGCGCAGCGGGCGAGGTCCGCGTCGCGATGACGCGCAACGGCGGCAACATGGCCGACCCCGGCTCGGTGGCCTACCTGTTCGCCCGCAAGGGCGTGGTGACCCTCGACAAGAACGGCCTGTCCGAGGACGACATCCTCGAGACGGTCCTCGACGCCGGCGCCGAAGAGGTCAACGACCACGGTGAGGCCTTCGAGATCATCAGCGAGCCCGGCGACCTGATCGCCGTGCGCACCGCCCTGCAGGGCGCGGGGATCGACTACGACTCCGCCGAGTCCGGCTTCCAGGCCTCGGTCTCGGTGGCCGTCGACGCCGAGGGCGCCCGCAAGGTGCTCAAGCTGGTCGACGCGCTCGAGGACAGCGACGACGTACAGAACGTCTACACCAACGTCGACATCTCCGACGAGGTCGCCGCCGAACTCGACGACGAGTAACCGCACGGGCACACGCCCACAGCCCCGGCCGCCGAACGGCTGGGGCTGTGTGCTTTTCGGCTAGGCGCGCTGCTGGTAGTAGTCCGAGAGGGCGGGGTAGTAGTCGGCGAAGTCCGGGTGCTCGGTGTGCGTGCAGGAGGCGACGAACATGTCCACGTAGTACTCCCAGCCCGGGCCGATCTGCGGGATCTCGGCGAGCTGGTATTCCGAGGTGAGGTGGTGGATCAGCTGCACGTCGGTGCCCGCGTCCGTCGCCTGCAGGCTCACCTCCAGCCGCCACACGCCGATCTGATCGGTCGAGGACAGAGCGAGGTGGATCGGCGCGGTGCAGTCCTCGATCAGCATGGTCGTCCACGGTTCGCCTTCCTCGAACCGCATCTGTACCCGGATCGAGTTCCCGGACCCGGCCTCACCCTGCCAGGTGCCGTACCAGCCTGCGGTCAGGTCGGGATCGGTCAGCCGCCCCCAGACCTCCCCGATCGGCAGCGCCAGCGACCGGGTGATCACCAGATCCCGGCCGTCGGGGGTGGGTCGGATCTCGCCGGTGGGTGTGGCCATGCGTGCTGCTCCCTCGCTCGGATGGGTCGAACATGCCGGTCGTCCTCGACGGTACGCCCGTCGACGACAATGACAGGATGACTCGAATCGAGGCCGTGCGTGGCGACATCACCGAGCAAGCGGTCGACGCGATGGACTGAACCGAAGTTCATGAACGCAGGAGCTGGCGGATGCGTGCTGCTTCGCGGGTGAGGTGATCGCGTTCCGGCGTGCTGGTTGCCGCGTGGGCGGCCTCGGCATACAGGTCGGCGGCCACTTCCAGGTCGCCGGCGCGTTCGAGGAGATGGGCGCGGACCGCGGTGTAGCGGGGCAGACCGGGATCCACGCTGCTCAGCGCGGCCAGACCAGCCTGTGGTCCGTCGGCCTCGCCGACCGCGACCGCCCGGTTGAGTCGCACCACCGGGCTGCCGGTCAGGTGCAGGAGCTCGTCGTACCACTCCACGATCTGTACCCAGTCGGTCTCGGCGGCGGTGGGGGCATCCGCGTGCAAGGCGGCGATCGCGGCCTGGGTCTGGTATTCGCCCAGGCGGTCACGGGCCAGTGCGGTCTGCAGGATCGTCACCCCCTCGGCGATGAGGTCGGTGTCCCACCGGGTTCGGTCCTGCTCGGCGAGCGGGACGAGGCGACCGCCGGGGCCGGTGCGTGATGCCCGACGCGCGTGGTGCAGCAGCATCAGCGCGAGCAGCCCCGCGACCTCGGGATCGTCGGTCGCGGTGGC
Source organism: Nocardia mangyaensis (assembly GCF_001886715.1). Classification (NCBI taxonomy): domain Bacteria; kingdom Bacillati; phylum Actinomycetota; class Actinomycetes; order Mycobacteriales; family Nocardiaceae; genus Nocardia; species Nocardia mangyaensis. Next base: position 4,397,870 of record NZ_CP018082.1, on the reverse strand, counting down.
GAGTTGGCGGGTGAGGCGGATGGCCTCGGCCGCGAGGTCGACGTCCCCGCCGTAGCCTTCGTTGAAGACCAGGTAGAGCACCCGCAGGACCGTCGCCGGGTCGCCGGGGCGATCCAGCGGCTGCCCCGAGAGCTGCCGTTTGGCGCGGCTGATCCGCTGGGCCATGGTCGCTTCGGGCACCAGGTACGCCGTCGCGATCTGCCGTGTCGTCAGACCGCCGACGGCGCGCAGCGTCAACGCGACGGCCGAACCGGGCGACAGCGCGGGATGCGCGCACAGGAAGTACAGCCACAGCGAGTCGTCGGTGTCGGGCACCGGACCGGTCGGCGGCTCGAACTCCACCGCGAGTTCCCGTCCGTGCCGCGAGGTTTCCGATCGCGCGGCATCGAGGAACTTGTGCCAGGCGGTCGTGACGAGCCACGCCTTCGGATCGCGCGGTGGGTCGGCCGGCCAGCTCTGCAGCGCGCGGATCACCGCTTCCTGCACGGCGTCCTCGGCCGCGGCGAAGTCGGCGCCGCGCCGGACGAGGACGCCGAGCACCGCGGGTACGAGCTCCCGCAGCAGCGATTCGTTCACTCGGTGACGGTGGGTGTCGCGGTGAGGAACGGCCGCAGTTCGAGCCACTCCCGCACCGGCTTCCCACCCGCGCCGGGCGCCTCCGACAGTTCCGCCGCCACCTCGAGCGCGCGCTCGTAGGTCTCGACGTCGATCACCATCCAGCCCGCGATCAGGTCCTTGGTCTCGGCGAACGGTCCGTCGGTGACCGGTGGCCGACCCGCGCCGTCGGAGCGGACGAAGGTGCCCTGCGGGGACAGCGCCTGGCTGTCGACGTACTCGCCGGTGCCCTCGAGCCGCGCGGCGAAGTCCTCCATGTACTGCACGTGGGCGGCGAGTTCGGCCGGGGTCCACTGGTCCATCGTCACGTCGTTGACCGACGCCGGTGCGCCGCGGTAGTGCTTGAGCAGCAGGTACTTGGCCATGATCTTCTCCTTGACAGTGCTGGGGCCGTTCTGGCCGGAATCGAGCTCGGGCGGACTGACATCGGTCGCGTCGCTGGATGAGTTCCTCCGTCGGTGCCGCTTCGTGGCTCGTACCCCTGGGACGGAGCCGGGTCGGCATTCTCGACATCGACCTACGAAGAATCTTTTCCGCGGGCCGGGGGAGTGCTGATCTCGCGGACTTCGCGCAGGTGCTGTTCCATGGCGGCGGCCGCGGCGAGGCCGTCCGCGGCGTCGACCGCGCGCAGGATCTGGGTGTGGCCGTGTACCGACACGCGCCGGCCCAGCGGCGTGCGGTGGGACAGGACGCGGGTGTGTCTGGTCCATTCCGTGGTCATCGTGCACAGGGTGACCAGCAACGGGTTCTGCGCCGCGTGGGCGAGCAGGGTGTGGAATTCGATGTCGAGGGCCATCGATTCCTCGGGGCCGAGCGACTCGGTGGACCGCTCGATGATCTCGTGCAGCGACAGCAGGTCGGATTCGACGGCGCGCAGGGCGGCGAGCTGGGCGATGCGCGGTTCGACCAGCTCGCGCAGTTCGGTGGCGTAGCCGAGTTCGGTGTCGAGGTCGGCGAGGCTGCCGTGCAATTCGGCGGCGCCGCGCGGTAGTTCGGCGACCGTACTGCCGCGGCCCTGCTTGCGGTCGACGAGTTTCTTGGATTCCAGCTCGAACATGGCCTCGCGCAGCGAGGACCGCGACACGTTGAGCTGCGCCGCCAGTTCGCGTTCCGGTGGCAGCCGGTCGCCCGCGCGCAGGGCGCCGTCGATGATGAGCCGCTCCAGGTGGGCGGCCACTTCGGCGCCGACGCTGCCGGTGCGGCGGCGTAGTGGGGGTATCGGCGCGAATGTCACGTGCCGCCTCTCTCGTGGACTCGATTGGTCTGGCCAATTCTAGTCGAGGCGAGTTCTCGGGCCGATATTGCCGACGCGTAAAGGGTTGGTTACGCATGTTTCGCCCGGTAGCCACGCGATTTGTAGTGGCATACCGTTATCGCAACAGTGGTCGGACCAATGTCGACCACAGGTCGACGACACCGGAGGAAGCACGTGACCTCATTGGCTGGGGAACAGCTCGCGACGGCCTTTCCGGTGTTGCAGCCGGGTAGTGGCATCGCGGCGGGAACCACGTATGTTCCCGCCGATCCCGATCGCGTTCTGTGGGGCCGGTTGCCGCGACGGGGTGACGCGCCGGTGGTCACGATCGCGCCGGGGGCGACCGTGGTGATCGACACGATCAGCCACGAGGGCATTCTCGACGATCAGGGGTCGGACCCGGTCGCCTACTTCCGTGGACACGGAGTGCCGCGGGCGCAGATCCTCGATGACACCGTCGAGGTGGTCGCCCGGCGTACCAGGCAGGCGGGTGCCGGGCCGCACATCGTCACCGGGCCGATCGCGGTCGACGGCGCGCGGCCCGGTGATCTGCTCGCCGTGCGCGTCGATGATCTGGCCATGCGCGCGCCCTACGGGGTGATCTCCACCCGGCACGGCCGGGGCATGCTGGCCGGTACCCCGCAAGACGGCTCCTACGGGCAGTTCTGCACGGTGCACGACCGCGACGGCGAATGGGTCGCCGCGATGCCGATCGGACCGGGCAGCCCCCACCGGGCGCGGTTCCCGCTCGCGCCGTTCCTCGGCATCATGGGGGTGGCCACCGACACCGAGGAACGCGCGCATTCCGTGCCGCCCGGCTCCCACGGCGGCAACATCGACGTCAAACTCCTCACCCCAGGCGCGACCCTGTTCCTGCCCGTCCAGGTTCCCGACGCGCTGTTCTACGTCGGCGACCCCCATTTCGCGCAGGGCGACGGCGAGGTGGCACTCACCGCGCTCGAGGCGCCGCTGCGGGCTCGGCTGACCTTGGATCTCGTCCCCGCCGCCCAGGTGGCCGAACTCGGCAGTGGCACCGGCCCGTTCGCGGCGGGGCACGGTCTGGTGATCCCCACCGGACTCGACGCCGACCTCGACACCGCGCTGTCCCTGTGCGTCGGCAATGCCGTCGACCTGCTCGGCGCGCTGTTCGAGACCGACCCGAAGTCGGCCTATCTCTACCTCAGCGCCGCCACGGATTTCACCGTCTCCCAGGCAGTCGACCTCACCCGCGGCGTCCACGGCAAGATCCGCGTCACCGACTTCACCCACACCGCGGACACCGAGCTGGCCCGCTATGTCCTCGGCCGGGCCCGATGAGCACACCGTCGCGCGGCTCGGGACGCCCTCGGGTGGCGAGCGCGCGGGCTGGTGCCGAAGTGGACACCACAGTGTGGCGTGTGGTCGGTGCGCCACTGGTCGCGGCGACGGGGGACGGTCCGCTCAGCGGTCGCACCGTGGCGGTGAAGGACCTGTTCGCGGTGGCCGGGTATGCCATCGGAGCCGGTGTCGAGGACTTCCTCGCCGAGCGAGCTCCCGAAGGTGCCCACGCCGCCGTGGTCGCGCAATTGCTCGCGGCGGGCGCCGGCATCACCGGAATCGCGCGCACCGACGAGTTCGCCTACAGCATCACCGGCAGCAACGGACGTGCCGGTATGCCCGTGAATCCCGCTGCCCCGCAGCGGATTCCGGGTGGCTCGTCGAGCGGCCCGGCGGTCGCGGTCGCGCGGGGTGAAGCCGACATCGGTCTCGGTACCGACACCGCGGGCTCGATCCGCGTCCCCGGCGCCTACCAGGGGCTCTGGGGGATCAGGACAACCCACACCGCCCTCGACACCACCGGCTTGCTGCCGCTGGCACCGTCCTTCGATGCCATCGGATGGCTCGCCCGCGACGCCGCAACCCTCGCGGCGGTCGCCGCCGTCCTGCTGACCGAACGACCTTCGCGGTCGGCGGCCGGAAACGGCCCGTTCTCGGCCGCGCCGGTCGATCGACTCGACCTCGGCGGCGGCATCGCTTCCGTGCAGGAACGCCTGCACGGCGATCGGGCCGACCACGCGCCGCCACCACAGTCGTGCACGGAACTCGACGCTCGCGGTGACAGCGGGACTCGCGGCGCCGCGATCGTCGGCGACGGTCTCGACAACGTCCGGTCCGGGTCCGGTTCGCCAGATCTCGTTGTCGACCCGGGATTGTGTGCTGCGGCCGAGCCGGAGACAGCTCGTCAGTGCCTGCGTGCCGCAGGGGAAATCGGGTCGAAGCCGATCGCGCTGGGGGCTGAGCTCGATCGGTGGTTCGCGGCGTTTCGTACCGTGCAGGCGTTCGAAGCGTGGGCGGGGCACGGGGATTGGATCGCTGCGCATCCCGGCGCGCTCGAGCCGGAGGTTGCCGCACGGTTCCGCCTGGCGGCCACTGTCACCACTGATGACGCTGCGGCGGCCCGGGTGGTGGTGGCCGACGCGGCGGCGCGGATCGGGGAGACCGTGGGTGATCGGGTCCTGGTCGTGCCGACCACCGCCGGTCCACCACCGCAGCGCGAGGCCGCCGGCACCCACGAAGCCATCCGCACCGCCACCCTGCGCCTGACCTGCCTGGCCTCGATCGCGGGACTCCCCGCGGTCACCATGCCCCTGCCGACCGCCACCGACCTACCCGCCGGGCTGTGTCTGCTCGGCGCACCGCACACCGATCGTGCGCTGATCCGTACCGCCGCGCGCTGCGCCGCGGCCCTCACCGCCTCCGCCCGATAGGACTGTCATGAAACACTCACCGCGCCAACTGCTCTCGGCGATCGTCACGGCGCTGCTGCTCGTCGTCGGGCTCACCGCCTGCATCTCCACACCCGACGGTGGTGGCGACACCGCCGCCGTCAAGATCGGCACCCTGCGTGGCCAGCCACACCTCTACGCACCGTATTTCATGCAGCAGTTCGCCCCGACGGGCACCACCTACGACATCGTGCTGTTCGAGAACTCGCCCGACATCAAGAACGCGCTCGCCTCGGGCGCCATCGACTTCGGCGTCCTCGGCGCGCCATCGATGCTGGCGGGCAGCGCGGCCGGGCAGAACGTGCGGATCATCGCCTCCGCCGCCGACGGTGGTTCCGGCTTCGTCGGCAAGGCCGACATCACCACACCGAACGACCTGCGCGGCAGGAAGATCGGCTTCCCGCAGGGATCCTCGCAGGAGATCGCGTTGAAGCTCACCCTGCGTGCGCACGGCATCGACCCGGCCACCGATGTGGAGCTGGTCAACCTCGCGTACTCCGACATGGCGAACGCTTACAAGTCCGGTCGGATCGACGCGTTCCTCAGTGCCGAGACCGCGCCCTCGATCGTCATGCAGGACGGTGCGCACCAGATCGTCTCGCCCTACGACACCGCGATCGGTCCGGTGAACATCGTCTTCGGCACCAGCGCCACGGTGATCGACCGCGACCGCGAGCTGGTGGAACAGACCGTGCGCAGCTTCGTCCAGGCGATCGAGTACATGCTCGGCGACCGCACGGCGTGGGTCGACGGGCTGGTCAGCACCTTCGGACTCGACCGCACCATCACCGAGACCGCGGCGAACAATGTGTGGCTGCGCTGGGAACTCGATGACGCCTATCGCCAGCGACTGGCCGCGCTGGCCGAGCAGATGCTGGCCTTCGACCAGCTGGGCGAGGCGCCGGACCTGCCGACGCTCATCGACCCGAGCTTCCTGTCCGCGGCGGGTGCCGGACAGTGACCGCGCTCGACACCGCCATCACCGCGCCGACCCCCGTGGAGCCAGGGGCGCCCGCGCCCGACCGCCGGGACGCGTGGCGAGCCCGGCTCGGCACCCGCGCTGTCACGGTGCTGTGGGCGCTGCCGGTCCCCGTTCTCCTGGCCCTGCTGTGGGATCGAGGCGTCGCGGGCGGTTGGACGCTGCCCCTCGGTATCCAGATGCAGTACCTGCCCACCCCGGTCGAGGTGGCCCGCCGGCTGGGCGACCTCGCCGTCGGCGGCATCATCGACGACACCTACAGCGGCACCCTCTGGCTGCACCTGTACGCCTCCACCCTGCGTGTGGTGCAGGGCTTCGCGTTCGCGGCCGCCGTCGCGATCCCACTGGGCATCGTGATGGGCCGCTCCCGGCTCGTGTACCGAATGCTCGAACCGACGATCAACCTGATCCGTCCCATCCCGGTCACCGCGTGGGCGCCGCTGTCGCTGCTCATCATCGGCTTCGGCGACCGGTCGACGATCTTCCTGGTGTTCCTGGCCGCGGTGTTCTCGATCCTGCTCAACACGATCGCCGGGGTCAAAGCGGTACCGGAGCGACTGCTCGAGGCCGCCGCCATGCTGGGCACCCGGCCCGCGCACACGCTGTACAAGGTGGTGCTGCCCGCGGCCGTGCCCAATATCGTCGCCGGGCTGCGGATCGCGCTCGGCCTGTCGTGGGTGATCCTCGTGGTCGGTGAGACCGTCGGCATCCGCGTCGGATTGGGGGCGTTGATCACCCAGGCTCGCGAGCAGTCACGCACCGACCTGATCATCGCCGTGATGATCGTGATCGGCCTGGCCGGATTCCTGGCCGACCGGCTGCTGATGCTGCTGGTCCGGTTGCTCACCGGTCGTCGGCCCCTTCTTCCCTGACCGCGCAGACAGGACACCCATGAAGATCTACTCCACCCGGCGCCGCCCGAACCGCCCGGCGCGCATCGTCATCGACGGTCTCGGCAAGCGCTTTCCCGGTGCGCCCGGGTTCGCGGTCGATGGTGTCGGACTCGACATCGCCGCAGGCGAATTCGTCTGCGTGGTCGGGGCGAGCGGGTGTGGAAAGTCCACCCTGCTGCGGATTCTGGCCGGCTTCGAGACGACCACCACCGGAACCGTCAGCGTCGGCGACGAGCCGATCAGCGGACCCGGGCCCGAACGCGGCGTCGTGTTCCAGGACTACGGCCTGTTCCCGTGGCTCACGGTCGCCGAGAACATCGGCTACGGACCGAAACAGGCCAGGATGACCCGCCCCGACATCGCCGAGATCACCGACCGCTGGCTCGACACCGTCGGCCTCACCCGGGTCCGGCAGTCGTTCCCGCACCAACTCTCCGGTGGCATGCAGCAGCGCGTGGCCATCGCCCGCGTCCTGGCCAACAGCCCCGCGGTCCTGCTCATGGACGAACCCTTCGGCGCCCTCGACGCCCTCACTCGCACCGACATGCAAGCCGAACTCAAACGCATCCACCGCGAAACTGCCGTCACCGTCGTCTTCGTCACCCATGGCATCGACGAAGCGGTCTACCTGGCCGACCGCGTGGTCGTCATGGCAGGCGGCGCGGCACACGGCAACCCGGGTCACGTCCGCGACATCGTCGAGATCGACCTGCCCGGCGAACGCGACTCCACCACACCGGAATTCAACGCCTACAAGCGCCGCATCGACGCCCTCGTCCATCAGGGCAACCACGCTGCGGTCTGAACCTCAGTCGACGACCGCGATCGGGCGGGCGACGATCTCGGTGACCCGGGTCGTGCGGGCGACGACGCGGCCCGCTTTGATCACGTAGCAGCGGTCGGGGCGGTCCAGGAGGGCGTCGGCGAGGCGGTGGGTGCCGAGGACGACGAGGTCGGCGTCCGCACCGACCCGGATGCCGTGGCGGTCGGCGACGCCGACCACGGTGGCCGCGTCGACGGTGGCCATGTCCAGGACGCGGCGCAGGTCCGGTGGACTGGAGAGGTGGCTGGTCTGGGCGAGGAACAGGCCGATGTCGAGAAGGTCGGCATTGCCGTAGGGGGTGAAGGCGTTGCGGATGTTGTTGGAGGAGTAGGCCGTGGTGACCCCGGCTGCCCACAGTTCGCGGACGGGGGCGATGCCTCGCCGCACCGCGGTCTCGTCCGCACGCCCGCCCAGGTGCATGTCGGTGGCGGGCAGTGGCACCACGGCGACGCCCGCTGCCGCCAGCCGGGCCATCGTCGCCTGGCGTTCGTGGGACGGGCGGGATGCCAGTGAGGTGACGTGGCCGATCGCGACGCGGCCGCCGAGCCCGGTGCGCTGGGTCGCCTCGGCGATGTAGTCGGCCAGGGCGAAGCGCGGGTCGGTGGCGTCGTCGGCGAAGTCGGCGTGGATGTCGACGGGTACAGCGAATTCGGCGGCCAGGTCGAAGACCAGATCCACGTGGCGATGGCAGTCGGCGAGGTCGGCCTCGTTGTAGGAGCAGCCGCCGATCACGTCCGCGCCGCGCCGCAGCGCCTCGCGCAACAGGTCGAGGGTGCCGGGCGCGCCCAAGATGCCTTCCTGCGGGAACGCGACGATCTGCAAGTCGATCAACCCGCGGTACTCCTCGCGCAGGTCGAGCAGGACCTCGACGCCGAGCAGTCCCACGATCGGGTCGACATCCGGATGCGCGCGAATCAGGGTGGTGCCGTGCACGATCGCGCTGTCGAGCACCCGCCGGGCGCGGTCGGCGACATCGGTCGCGGTGAACCCGCGCTTGAGGTCGCCGGTGATCGCGATGGCGCCCGCGAGGGTGTCGTCGGGGGCGTGGGCTCGCCCGTCGAGCAACGCCTTGTCCAGGTGGACGTGGGGCTCGATCAGTCCGGGGATGACGACCCGTGCGGCACAGTCGATCTCGACGGTCGCCGCCGCTGGCGGGTCCGTCCCGATGGCGGTGATCACACCGTTGGTGACGGCGATGTCGACCGGATCGATGTCATCGGCCACGCGGGCACGACGCAGCAGCAGATCGACCACGAGAACCTCCTGGAATGCGGGGACAGTCTTTGTATACGACTCCCGCGTTTCCGCGGCGGACCGGCGATGCTGCGCCTGTGTTAACCGTCGGCGCCGCCGCGCTGGCGCAACCGGTAGGCCGAGGCCGCGTGCGCGATGTGTTCGGCGACCACGGTGTGCGCGCGCTCGGCGTCACCGGCTTCCAGTGCGGCGCAGATCTGTTCGTGTTCGTCCCAGGAGTCCTCGGCCCTGCGCGGCAGCTCGACCGCGTAGACCCAGGCGATCTTCCAGCTCAGCTGGGTGATCAGCTGTGCGAGCAGCGCGCTGCCCGACGCCTCGGCCAGTACTTCGTGGAACCGGCTGTTGAGCCGGGCCAGCTCGTCGAGCCTGCCGTCGCGCACAGCCGCCTGGCCCAGCGAGGTGAGTTCCTTGAGCCTGCCCAGCTGTTCGGGGCTGCGCCGCGTCGCGGCCCGGCTCGCGCACAGGGGCTCGAGCAGGGCGCGGATCTCGAGCAGGTCGGCCGCCTCCGCCTCGGTCAGTTCGGCGACGAAGGTGCCCGCATAGGGTCGTGACGAGGCGAATCCCTCGGCTTCGAGGGTCCGCAACGCTTCGCGGACCGGGACTCGGGAGACCCCGTATCGCTCGGCGAGGGTGTCCTCGGTCAGTCGTTGCCCGGAGACGAAGTCGCCGCGGATGATGTCGTCGCGGAGGGCACGGCAGACCTGCTGCGGAGTCATCCGGCGGACGGTGTTGCTCACGTCGCCTCCCACGATCGACAAGCGGGGCCGACTTCGGATTTGTCTACGATCCGCGGCCCCCGCGCTGGCCAGTACCCCACGAATCTACGTCATGCCGGCAGCTCGGCTGCCGGTGGAGACCCGGACGGCCCTCGGCAGGACCTGCCGCAGTAGTTCGTATACGATCGCGACACGCTCTCGGAAAGGATGTCATGGACCCCCTGCACATGGCACTGCTACTGGCCGCAGGTCTCGGCGCTGGTTTCTGCAATGCCATCGCCGGTGGCGGCAGTCTGCTGTCGTTCCCGGCCCTGCTGGCCTTCGGCCTGCCGCCGGTCACCGCGACCGTGACCAATGCCGTCGCGGTGTGGCCGGGCTATCTCGGGGGCGCGGCGACCCTGCGCAAGCGCACCGGGCCGTTCCGGGAGCTGCTGCCACGATTGGTGATCACCGGCACCGTGGGCGCCATCGGCGGCGCACTCGCCCTGCTCACCGCGCCGCCCGAGGTGTTCGCCGCCATCGTGCCGTACCTGGTCCTCGCGGCCACCGCCCTGTTCGCCGCCCAACCCTGGCTCTCGCGCAAACTCGCCGACCGGCAGTCCGATTCGCGGATCACCCTGTTCGCCGGTGTGTTCCTCGGCGGCATGTACGGCGCCTACTTCAACGGCGGCATGGGCATCGTGTTGCTCACCGCGCTCGCCCTCGGCATCGATGCCTCCGCCCAACTGCTCAACGGCCTGAAAAGCCTGCTCACCGTCGCGGTGTCGACCACCGCGATGATCGCGGTGGCGCTCTTCGGGCCGGTCGACTGGATCGCCGTCGCCCTGCTCGCGCCCGCGTGCCTGCTCGGCGGCGTGCTCGGCGCCCGGTTCGCGGATCGGCTGCGACCCGGCGTGTTCCGCGCGGTCGTGATCGTCTTCGGTGCCGGGGCGGGCACCGCCATGCTGCTCACCGCGTGAATCACCAAGGAGGACCTCCCATGACCGAACTGCTGTTGCGTGGTGGCACGCCGTGGCTTCCCGGCATCGCGCTCGAACCCGCCGACATCCACCTCGTCGGCGGCCGGATCGCCGCGATCGGGCCGGGCCTGGCGCCCGCGGGCGCCGAAGTCGTCGACCTCGGCGGCGCGCTGATCCTGCCCGGACTCGTCGACACCCACTGCCACCTGGACAAGACCCTGTGGAGTGGGCCCTGGGTGCCCAATACCGGCGGCCGCACCCTGGCCGGGCGGATCGCCAACGGGGAAGCCCGCCGCGCCGAACTCGGCATCCCGAACATCGACTACGCCGGAAACCTGCTCGCCGCCATGATCGCCGGTGGCACCACGCACGTGCGCAGCCACGTCGACATCGACCCCGAGATCGGGCTCGAGGGTGTCGAGGTCGTCCGCGCCGCCGCGCACCGCCACCGCGACCGCGTCGACGTCGAGCTGGTCGCCTTCCCGCAGGGTGGCCTGATCACCCGTCCCGGCACCGCCGAGCTGCTCGAGGCGGCACTGGCCGAGGGCGTCGAGGTGATCGGCGGCCTCGATCCGGCGGGTTACGACAACGACGCGGTGGGCCAGCTCGACGTGATCTTCGGCCTGGCCGACCGCTACGGCGCCAAGATCGACATCCACCTGCACGACGGCGGCGCGCTCGGTGCCTGGCAGTTCGACCTGATCATCGAGCGCACCAGGGCGCTCGGGCTCGGCGGCCGGGTCGCCATCAGCCATGCCTACGCCATGGGTCAGCAGCTCGCCGAGGACCAGCGGCGCCTCGCCGAGGATCTCGCCGAGGCGGGCGTGGCCATGGTGACCTGCGCGGTCGGCGAGGCGCCGGTGGTCCCGGTGCGGGTCATGCGCGCGGCGGGCGCGACGCTGGCGCTGGGCAACGACGGCATCCGCGATCTGTGGACGCCCTACGGTGACGGCGACATGCTGCGCCGGATCGGCGCCGTGGCCTATCGCGATCGATTGGTTGCCGATGCGGAGATCGAACTCGCCCTGCACGCCGGAACCTACGGCGGCGCGGAGGTTCTCGGTCTCGCCGACTACGGCCTCGCGGTCGGCGCCCCCGCTGATCTGGTGGTCCTCGACGCGCCGACCCCGGCCGCCGCGGTGGTCGCGGTACCCACCCGGCGCCTGGTCCTCAAGCGCGGCAGGATCGTCGCCGCGCGGGGCGCGCTGACACCCGCACATTGATCGTATACGAAACAAGGGTGTAATCATGCCGACCGCCATCGGCAATGACCGGTGACTAGAAATAGTCCATGAGCGCAACGGCTTCCACCGCGTCGCCCGCCATCGACTCGTATACGAGCATCGACCGCGACGCCGATTCCGCCCCGGCCCTGACCTTCGACGGCGTCTCCCTGGTGTTCGGCGACGGCACCAGGGCGCTGTCCGACATCGACCTGCGCGTGCGATCCGGCGAATTCGTCTCGCTGGTGGGCCCTTCGGGGTGCGGCAAGTCCACCCTGCTGCGCCTGGCGGCCGGCTTCGAACAGCCGACCGGAGGCACAGTGCGCGTCGACGCGGGCCGGATGGGCTACGTCTTCCAGGAGTCGACCCTGCTGGCCTGGCGCAGCGTGGCCCGCAATGTCGAACTCCCCGCCGAACTGGCCGGGGTCGACCGGGCGACCCGCCGGGCCGACGCGCAGGACGCGATCAACCGGGTCGGGCTCACCGGCTTCGAGAAACACAAACCCGCCCAGCTCTCCGGTGGCATGCGGATGCGGACCTCGATCGCCCGCGCACTCACCCTGCGGCCCGAGTTGTTCCTGTTCGACGAACCTTTCGGTGCCCTCGACGAGATCACCCGGCAGCGGTTGAACGAAGAGGTCGGCGCGCTGTTCCGGCGCGACGGCTTCGCCGGGGTCTTCGTGACCCACTCGGTCGGCGAGGCGGTGTTCATGTCGACCCGCGTCGTCGTGCTCACCGGTCGGCCCGGCCGCGTCGCCGCCGAGATCCCGGTGCCCTTCGACTTCCCGCGCCTGCCCGCGCTGCGCTACACCCCGGAATTCGCGGCGATCTCGGCCGAGGTCTCGGCCGCTCTGCGTGGCGCCGAACAGGAGGCGGCCGCGTGACCGCCGTCGCCGTCGCCGGGGTGGGGGAGACCGCCGCGCGGTCACCGCGCCGGTGGCCGTTTCGGATGTCCCCGATCCGGGTGTTCGCGCCGGTGGTCGTGTTCGTGGCGGTGCTGGCGAGCTGGTCGCTGGTCAGTCACGTGCTGCTGGACCCGCAGTCGCGGTTCCTGCTGCCCGCGCCGGAACAGGTCGTCGCCAAGGGGCTGCTGGACCCGATGGCGCGGTCCACGATCGTGACCGCGCTGTGGTCGACGGTGCAGGTTGCCCTCGTCGGGCTGATCATCGCGATCGTGCTCGGCGTCGCCTTCGCCGTGATCATGAGCCAGGCCCGCTGGGCGGAGTACTCGCTGTATCCGTATGCGGTGGTGCTGCAGACGATCCCGATCCTCGCGGTGGTCCCGCTGTTCGGTTTCTGGTTCGGCTACGAGTTCTCCAGCCGGGTGATCGTGTGCGTGATGGTCTCGCTGTTCCCGGTCATCACCAACACCTTGTTCGGCCTGAAATCGGTGGCGCCCGCCGAACACGACCTGTTCACCCTGCACGGCGCGGGCCGCGGGCAGCGACTGCTGAAACTGCAACTGCCGAGCGCGCTGCCCGCGATGATCTCCGGATTCAAGATCTCCGGCGGCATGGCCATCATCGGCTCCATCGTCGCCGACTTCTTCTTCCGGCAGGGGGAACCGGGTATCGGCCGGATGATCGACGTCTACCGCCAGCAGCTGGCCACCGAGGAACTGCTCACCGCTCTGCTGCTGTCCTCGCTGGTCGGCCTGATCCTGTTCTGGCTCTTCGACTTCCTGGCCCGCCGGGTCGACCACGCGCACGGCCTGCGTCGCGACGCCTGACTCCACCCCCGCACATTCGCTCGACCCGAAGGACTCCCGTGCACAACAAACCCCTCCTCGCCACGGCCGCACTGGCCGGGGCCGCCCTGCTGACCGCCTGCAACAGCGCGACTTCCGTGCCCGAACCGACCGGCGAGGGCATCCTCGCCGGGGTCTGCCCGTCGACCGTGGTCATCCAGACCGACTGGTACGCCACCCCCGAACGGGCCGCCGCTTTCCAGCTGGTCGGCCCCGACGGCACCGTCGATGTGCACAAGGGCGCCTACACCGGCCCGCTCGCCGACACCGGCGTGAATGTCGAAGTGCGCCTCGGTGGTCCGTTCCTCGGCGGACAGCCGGTGCCCGCCCAGATGTATCAGGACACCAGCATCACCCTCGGCTTCGTCCCCACCGACGACGCCGTGCGGTCCGCGGCCAAGTTCCCGGTGACCGGCGTCTTCGCCTCCCTCGATGTGAACCCGCAGATCGTGATGTGGGACCCCGCGACCTATCCGCAGGTCAAGACCTGGAAGGACGTCGCGGCCAGCGGTGCGCCGGTGGTCTACTCCGAGGGCAAGATCTTCATGGACTACCTGATCGCCGACGGTGACGTACTGCCCGAGCAGGCCGACGCCTCCTTCGACGGCACCCCGAGCCGGTTCGTCGCCGAACGCGGCCGGGTGATGCAGCAGGGCTATGTCTCCAACGAGCCCTACCGCTGGGAACACGACGTCACGGGCTGGATGAAGCCGGTCGAATCGCTGCTCGTGCACGAATCCGGCTACGAGATCTACCCGCACGCCTGGTCGGTGCGCACCGGCGAACTCGACACGCTCAGCGGCTGCCTGACGGCCCTGGTGCCGATGCTGCAGCAGGCCCAGATCGACTACGTCGACGATCCCGAACCCGTCAACGCCGCCCTGCTGCGCATCGCCGAGACGATCCCCGACGGCCCGCCGATGACCGCGGCGGGCAATACCGACTCGGTGAAAGTCCAGCTCGCCCAGAAGATCGTCGGCAACGGTCCCGACGACACCCTCGGCGATTTCGACACCGCCCGCGTGGACCGCGTGATCACCGCGGTCACCCCGATCCTGCGCAAGCGCGGCGTCGAGGTCCCCGACGACGTCACCGCCGACACGATCGTCACCAACCGGTTCATCGATCCCGCGATCGGGCTGCCGACGACGCCGTGACGGCCGACGCCGCGGGGTGTCGCGGCCCGACCTGCCGCGTCCGGATTCGGGCCGGTCGATCGCGCGCTGGACATCCGCTCCCACCGTCGCCCACACCGCGGTTGTGGTCGTGCTGTCCGTGCCTCGTGTCGCTCGTCGGCGCGCGAACCGGAATGCACTACGCTTTCGAACAACTGTTCGTGTTCGTCGAAGGGGTTGCCGGTGCGGGTGATGGGCGTCGATCCCGGGCTCACCCGGTGCGGGCTCAGCATGGTCGACAGCGGGCCGGGGCGCAAAGTCGTCGCGCTCGATGTGGGGGTGGTGCGGACGCCGCCGGAGGCGGAGCTGGCCTTGCGGCTGATGGCCGTCGCCGATGCCGCCGAGGAGTGGATGGACACCCACCGGCCCGAGGCGGTCGCGATCGAGCGGGTCTTCGCCCAGCACAATGTGCGTACGGCGATGGGGACCGCGCAGGCCGGTGGGGTGATCGCCCTGGCGGCGGCGCGGCGGGGGATACGAGTCGCGTTCCATACCCCCAGTGAGGTCAAGGCCGCCGTCACCGGCCACGGCACCGCCGACAAGGCCCAGGTCACCGCCATGGTGACCAGGATTCTCGGACTACAGGTGGCCCCGAAACCGGCCGATGCCGCCGATGCGCTCGCCCTGGCGATCTGTCATTGTTGGCGGGCGCCGCTGCTGGACCGGATGGCGGCCGCCCAAGCCAAGGCGGACGAGGTGCGCCGCCGCTACGAACAACGGCTCGCCGAACAACGAAAGGTGGTGCGCGGGTGATCGCGTCGATACGCGGTGAGGTGCTCGAGATCGCGCTCGATCATGTGGTGATCGAGGCCGCCGGTGTCGGCTACCGCCTCAACGTCACCCCCGCCACGCTGGCCGGGCTCACCCGCGGCGAACAGGCTCGGCTGTCCACGGCGATGATCGTGCGCGAGGACTCGATGACCCTGTACGGGTTCGCCGACACCGAGGCACGCGAACTGTTCGGCCTGCTGCAGACCGTGTCCGGTGTCGGACCGCGCCTGGCGATGGCGGTGCTGGCCGTGCTGGAACCCGAGGCACTGCGCAAAGCGTTGGCCGAGAGCAACGTCGCGGCACTGACCCGGGTACCCGGCATCGGCAAGCGTGGCGCCGAACGCATGGTCGTGGAACTGCGCGACAAGGTGAATCTCGTCCCGGTGCCCGCCGGTCCGGCCGGTGATCGGGTACCGATCACGCCGGTGCGCGAGCAGGTCGTCGAGGCGCTCGTCGGGCTCGGCTTCCCGGCGAAGCAGGCCGAGCAGGCCGTCGACGCCGTCCTGGCCGACCAGCCCGCCGCGAGCACCTCGGTGGCGCTGCGCGCCGCCCTCGGATCGCTCGGCAAGAACAGGTAGACGATGGACGCCGACGAGGACTTCGACGACTCCGCGCTCACCGCCCGGTATCTGCCCACCGACGGCGAAGCCGAGACCGGCCTGCGCCCGCCCTCGCTCGACGAGTTCATCGGCCAGCCCCGCGTCCGCGAACAGCTCGCCCTGGTCCTGCGCGGCGCCCGCCAACGCGGCGCGACGCCCGACCACGTGCTGCTCTCGGGGCCACCGGGTCTGGGCAAGACCAGCATGGCGATGATCATCGCCACCGAACTCGGTACCGCCCTGCGCATCACCTCCGGCCCCGCCCTCGAACGCGCGGGCGACCTCGCTGCCATGCTGTCGAACCTGGTCGAAGGCGATGTGCTGTTCATCGACGAGATCCACCGGATGGCCCGGCCCGCCGAGGAGATGCTCTACCTGGCGATGGAGGATTTCCGTGTCGACGTGGTCGTCGGCAAGGGCCCGGGCGCGACCTCGATCCCCCTGGACATCGCACCGTTCACCCTCGTCGGCGCGACCACCCGCTCCGGCGCGCTGACCGGCCCGCTGCGCGACCGCTTCGGCTTCACCGGCCACATGGACTTCTACGACACCGGCGAACTGCTGCGGATCCTGCTGCGCTCGGCCCGCATCCTCGGTGTACAGATCGACGACGACGCCGCCGCCGAGGTGGCCGATCGATCCAGGGGCACGCCGCGCATCGCCAACCGGCTGCTGCGCCGCGTCCGCGACTTCGCCGAGGTCAGGGCCGACGGCTTCATCACGCTGCCGATCGCCCAGGCCGCGCTCGAGGTCTACGACGTCGACGTGCTCGGCCTCGACCGGCTCGACCGGGCCGTCCTCGGCGCACTGGTGCGCGGATTCGGCGGGGGACCGGTGGGCGTCTCGACGCTCGCGGTCGCCGTCGGCGAGGAAGCGGCCACGGTCGAAGAGGTCTGCGAACCCTTCCTCGTGCGTGCCGGACTCGTCGCCCGCACCCCACGCGGCCGGGTCGCGACCGCCGCGGCCTGGGAGCACCTCGGTCTGGTGCCACCACCGGATCTGCTGATCGGCGCGATCGAAGTGCGTGGGCGCGAACCAGCTTGACACCGAACGGGCACGCCGCGCCGGTGTCGTCTACTGTCGGCTTGGTGGCAGTCCATGCGGTGGTGCAGCGTCTCCCCGAGCCGTTGCGCTCGGTGGCTCTCGCGCACCGGGAACTCTTGAAGTTCGCGGTCGTCGGCGCGACGACCTGGTTCATCGACACCGGCGTCGTGTACGCGCTGAAGCTGACCGTGCTCGGCGACAAGCCGCTGACGGCACGCCTGCTCGGCGCGCTGATCGCGACCATCGCCTCCTACATTCTCAACCGCGAGTGGTCCTTCCGCACTCGCGGTGGCCGACAGCGCAGCCACGAAGCGGCGCTGTTCTTCACCGTGAGCGCGCTCGGCATCGGTGTCACCATGCTCCCGCAGGCGATCTCGCTGTACTTGCTGAATCTGCGTGTGCCGCACGTGGATCCGGCCGTGCAGATGGTCGCGAACTTCGTCTCCGGGCAGATCCTGGGCGTCCTGCTGGCAATGGCGTTCCGCTTCTGGGCGTTCCGCCGCTACGTGTTCCCCGACGACCTGCGCGAAGCCGAACTCCACAGCATCCAGGGCTGAGACATGGCGGCTGGTGCCGCGGGTTCTCGGCCTGTTCCCTCGATCTTCCCTCCCGCCGGGTACTCCTTCGTCGCACCCTCTGGTCAGTCCAGATCGAGGCGGCCGAGAACCATGTCTGTGGGCGGCTGGTGCCGCGGGGGATCGAGAGGTGGCCGAGAACCTCATACCCGGCGTTCGGCGTGCTCGAGTGCGGTGATCACCAGGTCGATGAAGGCGTCGACCTCTTCGCGGGAGTAGCCGCGGGTTCCGAGGCGGGTGTCGGTGAACCGGACTCCGCGCACGTCGGTGGCGGTCAGGCTGCCCGGGCCGTTGTGGGCCAGGGTCGCCGCGACCAGGTCGAGGAAGGCGTCGACCTCTTCCTCGTGGTAGCCGCGCCTGCCGACCGCGGACTGGCTGAACCGCATGCGGTGCACGTCGTCGGGGGTCAGCATCTCGGCGATGTCGTCACCAAGGCGTGCCGCCGGGACCGGTGCGCCGCCCTTCTGCCGGTGTTCGAGTTCGGTCCTGACCCGGTCGAGGAAATCGTCGACCTGGTCGGCCTGATAGCCGCGACCGCCGAATCGCGGGGCGCCGAAGTGGACGTGGCGGATGTCGTCGGCGGTGAGGGCGCCCTGTCCGTCCAGGGTGGCCGAGACCAGTTCGAGGAAGGCATCGACTTCGTCGGCGTGGTAGCCACGGTGGCCGAGGTTCGGCATGGCGAAGTGGGTGCGGCTCACGTCGTCGGGCGTCACAGCGGTCATTGTGTCAGGATTGCCCTTCTATCCCACGGGTTTTCGTCATCGGGGCAGCGACTGACGACGCCGTCGATCGACGGCCGCCGTACCGCGTGACTGTACACCGGGTGGCCGCGAGATCGTGACGATGTTACTCTCTGTAACAGACACTTTTTCGATGAGCACGGTGTTGTGCTTGGAGGTTCGACGTGGCACCTCAGTTGGACGCGGTCATCGTCGGGGCGGGTTTCGGTGGCATCGGGGCCGCCATCGAACTCGACCGGCTCGGCCTGCGCGATTTCGTCATCCTGGAGCGCGAGGACGACCTCGGCGGTACCTGGCATGTGAACCGGTACCCCGGCCTGGCGGTCGACATCGCCTCGGTCACCTACTCCTATTCCTTCGAGCCGAATCCGTACTGGTCGCGGCTGTTCGCGCCCGGCGCCGAGCTCAAGAAGTACGCCGAGTTCGTGGCCGACAAGTACGACCTGCGCCGGCGGATGCGCTTCGGGACCGTCGTCGAGGGCGCCCGCTGGGACGAGGACAACCAGCAATGGGTGGTCACCGTCGCCGGTGGGGAGACACTGACCGCGCGCTATCTGCTCGCCGCGACCGGGTTCCTGTCCCAGCCCTACACTCCGCCGTTCCCGGGGATCGAGTCCTTCGCGGGCAAGATCATCCACACCACCGACTGGGACGACGGCTACGACCTCACCGACCGCCGGGCCGCGGTGATCGGCACCGGCGCCACCGCGGTGCAGCTGGTGCCCGAGGTCGCCAAGAAGGTCGCCGCGCTGACAGTGTTCCAGCGCACTCCGATCTGGGTGGTGCCCAAGGTCGACGTGCCGATCCCGAAGCCGGTTCAGCAGGTCTTCGCCAAGGTGCCGCTCACCCAGAAGGCCGCGCGGCTGGTCAACACCGGCATGCTCGAGGCGCTCATGGTCGTCGGCGTGCTGCACTACGCGCAGGCCAAGCCGCTGAACAAGGCGGCCGCGGCGTTGGCCAAGGCGCATCTGTTCGCGCAGGTGCGAGACAAGGACACCAGGGCCGGGCTCACCCCGCACTACGACTTCGGCTGCAAGCGGCCCACCTTCTCCAATCAGTACTTCAAGACCTTCAACGAACCGCACGTGCGGTTGGAGACGAACTCGATCGACCACGTCGAGCCCGACGGCATCGTCACCGCCGACGGGCGCAAGACCGAGATCGACACCCTGCTGCTGGCCACCGGCTTCAACCTGTGGGACGTGAATTTCCCGGCCATCGAGATCGTCGGCCGTGACGGGGTGAATCTCGGAAAGTTCTGGCGCGACAACCGCTTCCAGGCCTACGAGGGCATCACCGTGCCCAGGTTCCCGAACTTCCTGAGCCTCAACAGCCCCTACTCCTACAGCGGGCTGTCGTACTTCACCACCATCGAGGCCCAGATGAAGCACATGGGCAGGCTGTTCACCGAACTGTTCCGGCGCGGCGAGCAGACCTTCGAGGTCACCGAGCGGGCCAACGCGGAGTTCCTCGACCGGGTCACCGACAAGCTCGGCTCGTCGGTGTTCTACGGCGGCGACTGCTCGACCGCCCGCAGCTACTACTTCAACCAGCACGGGGAGGCCGCGCTGCTGCGGCCGACCAGCACCGTCAACGCACACCGCGAGGCGGTCACCTTCCCGCTCGACGACTACACCTACGGGCGTACCGCCTGAGCACGCTCGACCCCACCCGGCCCCGGTCCGCGCCGCGCGGACCGGGGCCGTTTCGACTCCGTCCGGCCTCCCCACCGGGTGTCCGGTGTGTCGCCGCGATGGAGAACTGGCAGACTGTCAGGCGTACTTGCACGTCCACCCACTGACTAGGGACTGACTTCGACGATGGACTTCCTGTTTCCGCTGCTGATCCTGGCCCTGCTCGTGCCGATGTTCTTCGGTATCCGCAAACAGAAGCGGGAGGCCGAGAAGGTCTCGAGCATGCAGGAGAGCTTGAAGGTCGGTGACTCCGTGATCACCACCTCGGGTCTGTACGGCACCATCGTCGACCTCGACGAGACCACCGTCGACCTGGAGATCGCCGAGGAGGTCGTCACCACCTGGCTGCGCCAGGCGATCCGTGAGGTCCGGGTGGAGGAGCCGGTGGGCGAGGAGACCCCCGCCGCGACCGATGCCGCCGTCGAGGAAGCCGTGGATCAGACCGAGACCCGGCTGACCAAGGACTGACCCCGTCACACCTTCCGCCGGGCGCCCAGCGTGCCCGGCCGGGCACCGTCGTGTCCACCGAACCAGCCTCGACTTCCGCCTAGGAGATGACCTGCTGTGCCACCTTCCCAAGGATCGGCGCATCCGTTCCGGCTGCTCGGCGTCT
The DNA here is from genome assembly GCF_001886715.1 of Nocardia mangyaensis. NCBI lineage: Bacteria > Bacillati > Actinomycetota > Actinomycetes > Mycobacteriales > Nocardiaceae > Nocardia > Nocardia mangyaensis. The sequence continues at coordinate 4,377,430 of NZ_CP018082.1, read as the reverse complement.
ACGCCGCGCTGCTGGCCGTGATCTACGCGCTGGTGTTCTTCACCGGTGACAAATCCCCCACGCCCAAGCTCGGCATCGACCTGCAGGGCGGTACCCGCGTCACCCTGACCGCGCGCACCCCGGACGGCAGCAACCCGAGCCAGGACAGCCTGAAGAAGGCGCAGGAGATCATCGAGAACCGTGTCAACGGTCTCGGTGTCTCCGGCTCCGAGGTGGTCATCGACGGCAGCAACATCGTCATCACGGTGCCCGGCGACGACAGCCAGCAGGCGCGTGCGCTGGCCACCACCGCCAAGCTCTACATCCGCCCGGTGCTGGCCGCCACGCCGCCGCAGGCCGGTGGCGCCGCCCCGGAGGCCCCGCCCACCGGCGGGACGGCACCGCAGGCGCCGCCTGCCGACGGCCAGGATCCGCAGGCACCGGCCACCGATGCCCCGGCACCGGCGACCGACGCGCCCGCCCCGGCCGACGGCGAGACCACGCCGGCCCCACAGTCGCGGGTGTTCCCCGCCCAGGCACCCCCGACCCCGACGCCGTCGCCGGGCAGCCCCACCTTCCAGGAGCAGCAGGCCAAGGAGATCGCCGACGCCAAGGCGCTGCGCCAGAGCACCGATCAGGCCGTGCAGCAGGTCGCCATGGCGAGCATGGACTGCACCGTGCCCGACCCTCTGGCCGGTAACGACGACCCGGCGCTGCCACTGGTCACCTGCTCGCAGGACGGCACCGAGGTGTTCCTGCTCGGCCCGAGCCGCATCGACGGCCAGGAGATCGCGGACGCCACCTCCGGGCTGAACCCCCAGCAGGCCCGGCACGAGGTGAACCTCGAGTTCAAGGGTTCGGGTTCGGACGCCTGGGCCGATCTGACCGGTGAGTACCTCAACCAGCGGGTCGCGTTCGTACTCGACTCGGAGGTGGTCAGCGCGCCGGTGGTGCAGCAGGGTCCGCAGTTGGGCGGTCGCACGTCGATCTCGGGCAGTTTCAACGCCGACAGCGCGGCCGAGCTGGCCAACACCCTGAAGTACGGCTCACTGCCGCTGTCGTTCCAGACCTCGGAAGCCGAGACCGTCTCGGCCACCCTCGGCCTGTCCTCGCTCAAGGCCGGTCTGCTGGCCGGTGCGGTCGGCCTGATCGCGGTGCTGATGTACTGCCTGCTCGTGTACCGGCTGCTCGGCTTCCTCGCTGGGTTCTCGCTGGTCGTGGCCGGGTTCGCCGTCTACGGCATCATCGTGCTGCTCGGACGCTGGATGTCGTTCACCCTCGACCTGGCCGGTATCGCCGGTCTGATCATCGGTATCGGTCTGACCGCCGACTCGTTCGTGGTGTTCTTCGAACGCATCAAGGACGAGATGCGTGAGGGCCGCAGCTTCCGCTCGGCGGTGCCGCGCGGCTGGGGCCGCGCCCAGCGCACCAACCTGTCCGGCAAGACGGTCAGCTTGATCGCCTCGGTCGTGCTGTATCTGCTCGCCGCCGGTCAGGTGAAGGGCTTCGCCTTCACCCTCGGTATCACCACCGTCCTCGACGTGATCGTGCTCTACCTGGTCACCGCCCCGCTGATGATGCTCGCCGCGCGCTCCCCGTTCTGGGCCAAGCCGTCGGTGAACGGTCTGGGTGTGGTGCAGCAGATCGCCAGGGAACGCGGCGCGGGCCAGGTCCGGCCGAAGGAGATGTCACGATGACCAACGCCAATCCCACCGGCGAATCGGTGGCACTCGACAAGGCCGAGCCCGCCTCGGCTCCGCACCACACCTTCCTGGAGCGGCTCTACACCGGTACCGGTGGCTTCCCGATCATCAGCAGGCGCAAGTTCTTCTACACCCTCGCGGCGATCTTCCTGCTGGTCTCGCTGCTCAGCATCGCGGTGCGCGGATTCACCCTCGGCATCGACTTCACCGGCGGCTCGCGGATCCAGATCCCCGCCACCGACGAGATCACGACCCAGCAGGTGGAGGACGTCTACGCCGAGGCGCTCGGCCACGGGCCGGTCTCGGTGCAACGGGTCGGCTCCGGTGCCAGCGCGACCATCCAGGTGCGCTCGGAAGCCCTCGACGTCGCCCAGATCGAGCAGGTGCAGACCGCGCTGTTCGATCGGTTCCAGCCCAAGGATGCCTCCGGGGAGGTCACTCGCAACGCCATCAGTTTCGCCGAGATCAGCGAGACCTGGGGTGGGCAGATCACCCAGAAAGCGCTGATCGCGCTGGCGGTGTTCGTCGTGTTGACGATGATCTACATCGCGATCCGCTTCGAACGCGACATGTCGATCGCGGCCATCGTGTCGCTGTTCTTCAACCTGATCGTCACCGCGGGTATCTATTCGCTGGTCGGGTTCGAGGTGACCCCGGCCGCGGTGATCGGTCTGCTCACGATCCTGGGCTTCGTGCTCTATGACAACGTGGTGGTCTTCGACAAGGTCGAGGAGAACACCAGGGGTGTGTTGCACCTGAAGAAACGCACCTATGCCGAACAGGCGAACCTGGCCGCCAACCAGACTCTGATGCGCTCGATCAGTACCACCGTCATCGGTATCCTGCCGATCATCGGCATGCTGGTGATCGCGGTCTGGCTGCTCGGCGTGGGCACGCTCAAGGACCTCGCGCTGGTGCAGCTGGTCGGCATGATCGTCGGCGCCTACTCCTCGATCTTCTTCGCCGTCCCGGTGCTGGTGTCGATCAAGGAACGCTGGGGTCCGGTGGCCACGCACACCAAGAAGGTGCTCGACAAGCGGGCCGGAATCGGCGTGGCCCCCCGGGTTCCGGTGGGCGCGAGCGCGGGTGCCGCCCGTGGTCCGCGGCCGACCGACGCGGGCGCGCCTCGGCCGGGCAGCCGGCCCAGCGGGAAGCGGCACAAGAGAAGGCACTGACGCCGAGAGCAGGGGGTCTCATCATGCGACGCAGCAGGATTCGACTGATCACCGTGCTCGCCACGGCCGCCGCGGTAACCGCCGGGCTGGTGGCCGGGTGCTCGACCACGAACCAGGTGCCCTCCATCGGGTACGCGGTCGACGCCGCGGTCGCCAGCTACAACGGCGGCAGCACGCTGGGCGCGAGCAGTGGCGCCGCGGCGGTGTTCGGGCGCGTGCTGACCGGGTTCTTCTACACCGGACCCGATGGGCAGCAGGTCGCCGACACCGACGCGGGCACCGCGAAGGAGGTGCCGGGCGAGGCCCAGACCGTGCAGTACCGGCTCAACCCGGACGGGGTGTACTCCGACGGGGTGGCGACCTCCTGCGACGATCTGGTGCTCGCCTGGTCGGCCCGGTCGGGCAAGTACACCCGGCCGGGCGACAACGGCCCGGTGCCGCTGTTCGACGCGGCCAGCACGGTCGGCTACGCCGACATCGAGCGGGTCGACTGCGTGCCCGGGTCCAAGGACGCCACCGTGGTGTTCCGGCCCGGCAGGCACTACCTGCCGTGGCGCACCCTGTTCACCGCCGCGGAGCTCCTGCCGGCGCACGTGGTGGCGCAGGCGGCGGGCGTGCCGGATGTGGTGAGCGCCCTGCAGGCCGGTGACGGCGCGGTGCTCGGGCGCATCGCCGATTTCTGGAACGCGGGCTGGACGATGAAGCCGGGCTCGCTCGATCTGACCAACTTCCCGTCCTCGGGGCCGTACCGGATCGAATCCTTCGGCGCCGATGACGGTTTGGTGCTCGTGGCCAACGAGAAGTGGTGGGGTTCGCCGCCGAAGACCAGCCGGATCGTGGTGTGGCCCAAGGGCACCGACTTCGCCGCCAAAGCGAAGGAGAACGCGCTCGGCGTGGTGGATCTGGGCGCGGGCTCGGTGGCCGAGCTGGATCTGGCCGGGTTCGACGAGCAGACCCTCCCCAGCCGCGGCGCCGAACAGCTCGTGCTCGCCACCGCGGGGGTGTTCGCGCCGGTGGAGGTGCGTCGCGCCTTCGCTCAGTGTGTGCCGCGCCAGGCCCTGTTCGACACCCTGGGCAAGGCGGGCGAGCCGCCGGCCATCGGTCTCGGCTCCGGGCCGCTCAACGCCCATGTGGTGCAGCAGGATTCGCTGTACTACCCGGCGGTGACCGGGGCCGCCGACAAGTACCGGGGCACCGACATCCCGGCAGCCACCGCGACGCTGGCCTCGGCAGGCGTGCCGCAGCCGACCGTCCGGATCGGCTATCAGGCACCTGACGAGCGCCGGGCGCGGACGGTGGCCGCGATCGCCGATTCGTGCCGTGGCGCGGGGATTTCCGTGGTCGACGCGGGTGCGCCCGACTTCACCCCGGTCCGGTTGGCCGAGGGCGCGGTCGACGCCGTGCTCGGCTCGACCGCGGGAGTACCCGGACCCGCCGGCTCGTCCGCCGGGGTCACCGCCTTCGCCGCGTTGCGGGCCGGTAGCGGACTCGATGTCGGTGGCTTCGCGAACGGTCGTTACGATGCGATCACCGATCAGCTTGCGGGAGAGGACGACTCGACCGTGACGCTGAATCTGCTGACCGAGGCCGAGAACCTGCTGTGGGCGCAGCTGCCGAGCATCCCGTTGTTCGCGACACCGCGCATCATCGCGTTCGGCCACGGCATGCAGAACGGGATAGCCGGGCCGACGCAGGCCGGTACCGGCTGGAACATGGACCGCTGGGTGTTGCAGCGGTGAGCAGTCGTGGACGTGACGGAGAGGTGTCGATGAGCAAGCACGCGGTGGTCGAATCCGACGACCAGGTTGTCGAGCGGACCGAGAAGGCCGCGGACGCGGTTTCGCGGTTGACCCGCTGGCACGACGATTTCCCTACGCCCGGTGTGCGTTTCGCTGATCTCACCCCCGTGTTCGCCGACGCCGAGGGCTTCCGCGCGGTCGTCGACTGCTTCGCCGCCATCGCCCCCGAGGCCGATATCGTCGCCGGTGTCGATGCCCGCGGCTTCCTGCTCGGCGCCGGAGTGGCCGCCACGCTGGGCACCGGCGTGCTCGCGATCCGCAAGGGCGGCAAGCTGCCGCCGCCGGTCGTCTCGCGCGAGTACCAGCTCGAATACGGTTCGGCCGCACTGGAAATCCCCGCCGACGGTGTCGAACTCACGGGCAAGCGCATCCTGCTGCTCGACGACGTCCTCGCCACCGGGGGCACTCTCGCCGCCGCGGCGGCTCTGTTCGCCGAGGTCGGTGCCGAGGTCGTCGCGGCCGCCGTGGTGCTGGAACTCGAGTTCCTGAAGGGCCGCGACCACCAGGGCGACTACCCGCTCACCTCGATCGTCAAGCTCTGAGCCGCTCGCTCAGCGAGCCGCGCGCAGCATCAGCCACAGTGGCGGGCCGCCGGGGATGCGGATCTCGTCGGTCACGGTGAAGCCGAAGCGTTCGTAGTACGGCACATTGTCCGGGTTGCTGGATTCCAGGTAGGCGATGCTGCTCTCGGCGTCGACGCGGTCGAGCCGGGAGCGCAGCAGCGCATTGCCGTATCCGGCACCGCGAGCATCGGGCGCGGTGCCGATCATTCCCAGGTACCAGTGCGGTTCAGCGGGGTGATGCTGCTCGAGCAGGTCGGCGACCTGTTTGCCCGCGAGGATGCGCCTGCCGAGGGCGCGCACCAGTCCGGGCATCATGCGCAGATCGGTGCGTGGACTGGTCTGTCGCCGATTCGGTGGCGTCCAGAGCGCGGTGCCCGCGACCGTGCCATCCGGGCGCAGCGCGAGCTCGGAGGCACCGGCCGGGACGAACACGTGGCGGGCGACGGTGGCGAAGAACCGCGGCAGACCCACCGCGCGGCGGCGCTCGTCCGGCAGGATCCAGCGCATCACCGGATCGTGCGCGAACGCGGCGGCCAATGTGTCCGCCGCTGCCCGGACATCGCTCTGACCAGCTGCTCGTACTCGAATCGCCGTCGACATCACATTCCTTCGGTCGTTGCTTTCCTGGCGTGCGATCGCCCGGTCCCGGGATCATCGCCCGGTACCGAGGCTAGCGTGGCGCGGTGTCGTCCGGACGCCGCGTTGCGCCGGGGGTCCTGCGGTGAGCGCACTCACGTTCGGGAAAAAGGGGTGGCGCGACGGGACGGGCCGGGTGTATCAATGACTGGTCTTGTTCCCGGCGATCGGAGTCGTGCGTTGATTTCTTGAGGTAGCGCTTTCGGACGGTCCGCATTCTGCGCACCGTGTATCCGCCGCACCTCGAGGGGATCCGCATGGCCTCTTTGTCCTTTTCCGATCTCACCTTCCACTGGCCCGACGGCACCGTGCTGTTCGACGGCCTCGACGCCGTCGTTGGAACCTGCCAGATCGGTCTGGTCGGCAGCAATGGCGCGGGCAAATCCACGCTGCTGCGGCTGATCACCGGCGAGCTGACCCCGCTGCGCGGGTCGATCACGGTACCGGGCCACCTCGGTCACCTGCGCCAGGACCTGGGAATGCGCACCGGCCAGCGGGTCGACACCGTGCTCGGTATCGCCGACCTGCGCGCCGCACTGCACCGGATCGAGCGCGGTACCGGCGAACCCGACGACTTCGACACCATCGGCACGCACTGGCAGGTCGAGGACGAGGCCGTCGCCCTGCTGGGCAAGCTCGGGCTCGACTACGTCGCCGGCTCGGCGGCCGATCTCGACCGCACCCTCGACACTCTCTCCGGTGGCGAGACGGTGCTGCTCGGACTCGTCGCCGAACTCCTGCGCGAACCCGACGTGCTGCTGCTCGACGAACCGACCAACAACCTCGACGTCGCCGCGCGAGCGCGGCTCTACGAGGTGATCCGGCAGTTCTCCGGCACCGTGATCGTGGTCAGCCATGACCGTGAACTGCTCGACCTGATGGACGGCATCGCCGAACTACGCGCCGGGGAGATCCGGTCGTTCGGCGGCAATTTCACCGAGTACGAACGGATCGTCGAGCAGGAGCAGGCGGCCGCGCGCGCCGCGGTCCGTGACGCGCGCGGCGACGTGCGCAAGCAGGCGCGCGAACTGGTCGACGCGCGAACCAAACTGGATCGCAGGGCGCGGTTCGCGCAGAAGATGCAGGACAACAAGCGGGTGCCGAAGATCGTCGCCGGTCTGCGCAAGAACGCCGCTGAGGTCTCGGCGGGCAAACTGCGCAACTCCCACATCGAGAAGCTGGACTCGGCGCGCGACACCCTCGATCACGCCGAGGAATTGGTCCGCGCGGACCGGCAGATCCGGATCGACCTGCCGGGCACCCGGCTGTATCCGGGGCAGGATGTGATCGAGCTGCGGGCGGCCGAACTGGCCAATGGTCCGGTGGTGGATCTGCGGGTGAGCGGGCCGGAACGGATCGCGCTCACCGGGCGCAACGGCGCGGGCAAGACCACGCTGCTGCGCCGCATCGTGGCCGAGCCGCCGATGGTGGCGTGGCGGTTGCTGCCGCAGCGCCTCGATGTCTTCGACGAAGAACGCACGGTGTTCCAGAATGTCGCCGAGGCCGCACCGCACGCCTCGGCCGAGCAGATCCGCGGGCAACTGGCACGGTTCCTGTTCCGCGGGGCCGATGCCGACATTCCCGCCTCGGCCTTGTCCGGTGGCGAACGCCTCCGTGCGGCCCTGGCCACCCTCCTGCTGGCCGAACCCGCGCCGAAACTGCTGATGCTCGACGAGCCGACCAACAACCTCGATCTGCCCAGCCTCGCCCACCTGACCCAGGCGCTGGCCGGTTTCGAAGGTGCGTTGATCGTCGTCAGTCACGACGCCCGTTTCCTCGACGACATCGGTGTCACCCGCACCCTGGAACTCACCCCCGAGGGGCTGGTCGAGTAGCTCCGACCAGCCCCTCGGGGCTTCGACGCACGGCGAAGCTCTTGACGGGGACTGTTTTAGTTTAATAGACTAAAACAGTCCGAACGAGAGGAGTGGTTCGCATGGGGTACGGACACTGGGACGACACGGCTTACCGGGCGGGCAAGACCTACCGTGCTCGGCACGGGGTCGACGACTTCGGGTACACGGCCGAGACGCGGAGTCAGCCGTACGAGACGTGGTGTGCGCACCCGCTGCTCGATCCCTTCGGGGTCGGGACACGGGAGTGCCGGGATTCGGCGGAGCACGGGGAGTCGTTGCCGGTGGCGGTGTTGTTCGACGTCACCGGGTCGATGGGAAAGGTGCCGCGGATCATGCAGGACAAGCTCGGCACATTGCACGGGCTGTTGCGGAGCAGGGGATATGCGCGGCACCCGCAGCTGCTGTTCGGGGCGATCGGGGACGCCGACACCGACCGGGTGCCGCTGCAGGTGGGGCAGTTCGAGTCCGACAACCGGATGGACGAGCAGCTGCGCGCGATCTTGCTCGAGGGCGGCGGTGGCGGGCAGAAGTCCGAGAGCTACGAGCTGGCCGCCTATTTCATGGCCCGGCACGTGGCGACCGACGCGTGGGACAAGCGTGGCAAGCGCGGCTATCTGTTCCTGATCGGGGACGAGCTGAACAAGTCGCGGCTCGCGGCCCGCCACATCCGCTCGGTGATCGGGGACCACGTGCGTCGTGATGTCTCGGTCGACTCGATCTACCACGAACTCGAGCAACGGTGGCACGTGCACTACATCCTGCCGAATCAGTCCTCGTATTACCGGGACCCGCAGATCGCCGCGCACTGGCGCGGACTGCTCGGGCAGAACTTCCTGAAGCTCGACGACCCCGCCGCGGTGTGCGAACTGATCGCGCTGACCATCGGGCTGGGGGAGGACCGGGTCGACCTCGACACCGGGCTGGCCGATCTGCGCGATGTGGGCTCGGCCGACGAAGCCGATGCGGTGGGCCGGGCACTGGGCGCCAAGCCCGGCGGTGGCATGCGGGCGCTGCCGCCGGGGCGATGAACAACGAGAAGGCAAGGGGTGCGCGGATGTTCGGTGACAGTCATCTCGTCGTCGTCGACCTGGGCTTCGGCGACGCGGGCAAGGGGGCGACGGTCGACTGGCTGTGCTCGCCCGAGGCGGACCTCGCGGTGGCGGCGGTCGTGCGGTTCAACGGTGGTGCGCAGGCCGCGCACAACGTGATCGCCGACGGCCGCCACCACACCTTCGCTCAGTTCGGCGCGGGCACCTTCGCCGGGGTGCCGACACTGCTCTCACGGCACATGCTGGTGGAGCCGATCGCGCTCGCCGCCGAATCCGACCGGCTCGCTGCCCTCGGCGTGCCCGACCCGCTCGGCCTGCTCGCCGTCGACGGGCGGGCCCTGCTGACCACGCCGATCCACATCGCGGCGAACCGTGCGCGCGAGGACGCGAGGGGTTCCTCGCGGCACGGTTCCTGTGGCCGGGGGATCGGCGAGACCGCATGGTACGCGCTGGAGCACGACGCGCCGACCGTGGCGGACTGCCGGACACCCTCGGTTCTGCGGGCCAAGCTGGACCGCCTCGCCGCGCACTACGACGCGCTGGTCGGCCCGAGTGCGCACGGATACGAGCCGATCGACGCGCTCGTGGCGATGTACGGCGACTTCGCGCATGCGGTGCGCATCACCGACGATGGCGAACTCCGGCGCGTCGCACGCCGCGGCAGACTGGTGTTCGAAGGGGCACAGGGCGTCCTGCTCGACGAATGGCGTGGATTCCATCCGCACACCACCTGGTCGACGGTGGAACCGCGCAACGCGCGCGCCCTGGTCGCCGAGATCGGTGGCACCGCGGCGGTGCTCGGTGTCACCCGCACCTACATGACCCGCCACGGTGCGGGCCCGCTGCCGACCGAATCCGCACTCGACCTCCCCGAGCCACACAACGGCACCGGTCCCTACCAGGGCGCGTTCCGTCAGGGGCACCTCGACCCGATCCTGCTGCGCTACGCCATCGAGGTCTGTGGCGGGATCGATGGCCTGGTCGTCAACCACCTCGACGCTCCCGCGACACTGTGCGCCGCAACCGCATACGACACGGACCGGGGTGTGGTCACCGAGCTGGTACTCGGCCGCTGGCGCGATCTCGACCACCAGCAACGGCTCACCGAACAACTGTCCGGAGCGACATCGATCCTCGTGCCGATCGGTGCCGACCCGGTGCCCTGGATCGCCAACCGGCTGGATGTCCCGGTGGTCCTGACCGGCCACGGCCCTGACCGTCGCGACCGGATCGCCCATCGGGAACCCGTGCCACGCACCGGAAACCGCCCGACGTTGTCCTCGGTGACCCAGGTTCCGGCCTGAGGAGGTCGAGACGAACGAACACCGATAGGGAAGAATCTCGCCGGTGGAGCAATCGGTTGTATCGATCGACGTGGTGACTCTGCGATGCTGGGACGCCGAAAGTGCGGTCAGCGTCGGCATCGCCCCGCGCGAGTTCGAACCGTTCACCGGCGAACTCGCCCTGCCAGGTGTGCTGCTGGGTCGGGGGGAACGGTTGGCCGAGGCCGCCCGGCGGGCCGTGCACACCAAGCTGGGCGTGCCAGATGAGGCGATCGGGGCGGTGGGGCAGTTGGTCACCTTCGACGAGCCGCATCGCGATCCGCGCGGTCCGACCTTGTCCATCGCGATGTGGGCGGTCGTGGCCGAACACGACGGCCCCGCGGAATGGGTCGGCTTCGACGAGGTCCCGCCGCTGGCGTTCGACCACAATCGCATCGTCGACACCAGCCGGACGCTGCTGGCCGGGCTCCTCTGGAAGGACCAGCACCTGACCAGGGCGTTGGCGGGCGAGCAGTTCCCCGCCACCCGCGCGGTCGACCTCAGTACCTCCCTGCACGGGGTACGCCCCGACCCGGCCAACCTCAACCGGACCCTCGCCGCCATCCCCGGCCTCGAGCGCACCGGGGAACGGCGCCGGGTGAAGGCGACCGGGCGCCCGGCGGTGGTGTGGGCTTTCACGTCCGCCGAGGGCTGAATGAGCCCATTCGCGCAGTTCCTGTCCGATTTTCCGGCTGCGAATCCGGGCTGATCGGGGGTAGGGGGGTGACGCGTCGGCGGCGAGGCACTACCGTCGCATGCCTGTGACCGCGGGGATTCGAACACCAGGTCGGTGTGGGGACTAAAGTTGGTGGTCCGGGCGGTTGCAGCACTCGGCCGATGCGGTCCGAATGCAGCGTGAGAGGCGGTGGCATGACTCGACAACTCGGCGAGGCGAAGGTTGGGCAGGAGTCCACCGACGCCCCGCGGACCGCCGGTGCCCCGGCGACCCCCGAGCCCGCCACGCAGGCCAAACAGTCCCCGACCGCAGCCGTGCCCAGCTCGGCCTCGCGCCGGGTGCGGGCCAGGCTGGCCCGGCGGATGACCGGTCAGCGCGGGATCGCGGCGGTCAAGCCGGTGCTGGAGCCGCTGGCCACCGTGCACCGCGAGCTGTACCCGAAGGCCAACCTGGGACTGCTGCAGCGCGCCTTCGACGTCGCCGACGAGCGTCATGCCAAACAGTTCCGCAAATCCGGCGACCCTTACATCACCCACCCCCTCGCCGTCGCCAACATCCTCGCCGAGCTGGGTATGGACACGACCACCCTGGTCGCGGCCCTGCTGCACGACACCGTCGAGGACACCGGCTATTCACTCGAGCAGCTCAAAGAGGAGTTCGGGCAGGAAGTCGCCCACCTCGTCGACGGTGTCACCAAGCTCGACAAGGTCAACCTGGGCGCCGCCGCCGAGGCCGAGACGATCCGCAAAATGATCATCGCCATGGCCCGCGACCCGCGCGTGCTGGTGATCAAGGTCGCCGACCGGTTGCACAACATGCGCACCATGCGGTTCCTGCCGCCGGAGAAGCAGGCCAAGAAGGCCAAGGAGACCCTTGAGGTGATCGCGCCGCTCGCGCATCGCCTCGGCATGGCCACGGTCAAGTGGGAACTCGAGGACCTCGCGTTCGCGATCCTGCACCCCAAGAAATACGACGAGATCGTGCGCCTGGTCGCCGACCGCGCGCCCTCGCGCGACACCTACCTGGCCAAGGTGCGCGCCGAGATCACCAACACCCTGGCCGCGTCACGGATCAACGCGATCGTCGAGGGGCGGCCCAAACACTATTGGTCGATCTACCAGAAGATGATCGTCAAGGGCAAAGACTTCGACGACATCCACGACCTGGTCGGCATGCGCATCCTCTGCGAGGAGGTGCGCGACTGCTACGCCGCCGTCGGCGTCGTGCACTCGCTGTGGCAGCCGATGGCCGGCCGGTTCAAGGACTACATCGCCCAGCCGCGCTACGGCGTCTACCAGTCGCTGCACACCACCGTCGTCGGCCCCGACGGCAAGCCCCTGGAAGTGCAGATCCGCACCCAGGACATGCACCGCACCGCCGAGTTCGGCATCGCCGCGCATTGGCGCTACAAGGAGACCAAGGGCAAGCACTCCGGTGACGCCGCCGAGGTCGACGACATGGCGTGGATGCGCCAACTGCTCGACTGGCAGCGCGAGGCCGCCGACCCCGCCGAGTTCCTGGAGTCGCTGCGCTTCGACCTCAAGTCGCCGGAGATCTTCGTGTTCACGCCCAAGGGCGATGTGATCACGCTGCCGCAGAAGTCCACCCCGGTCGACTTCGCCTACGCGGTGCACACCGAGGTCGGGCACAAGTGCATCGGTGCCAGGGTCAACGGACGGCTGGTCGCGCTGGAACGCCAGCTCGAGAACGGCGAGGTCGTCGAGGTGTTCACCTCGAAGGCGCAGAACGCCGGACCGAGCCGGGACTGGCAGAACTTCGTCGTCTCACCCCGTGCCAAGGCCAAGATTCGCCAGTGGTTTGCCAAAGAACGGCGCGAGGAAGCGCTCGAGAGCGGCAAGGAGCAGATCTCCAAGGAGGTCCGTCGCGTCGGGCTGCCGCTGCAGCGTTTGATGAGCGTCGACGCGATGACCGCGGTCGCGCACGAACTGCACTACTCCGACATCTCGGCCCTCTACACCGCAGTCGGCGAGCACCAGGTCTCCGCGCACCACGTGGTGCAGCGGCTGATGGCCCAGCTCGGCGGCATCGGCGATGTGGAGAACGAACTCGCCGAACGGTCGACACCGTCGACCACTCCCGCCCGGCAGCGGGTCACCGGCGACGCGGGCGTGCTGATCCCCGGCGCACCGGGCACCGTGGCCAAGTTGGCCAAGTGCTGCACGCCGGTCCCGGGCGACGAGATCATGGGCTTCGTCACCCGCGGTGGCGCGGTCAGCGTGCACCGGACCGACTGCACCAACGCCGGATCGTTGCAGTCGCAGGCCGAGCGGATCATCGAGGTCGAATGGGCGCCCTCGCCGTCCTCGGTGTTCCTGGTCGCCATCCAGATCGAGGCGCTCGACCGCACCCGGCTGCTCTCCGACGTCACCAAGGTGCTGGCCGACGAGAAGGTCAACATCTTGTCGGCCTCGGTCGCCACGCACGGCGACCGTGTCGCGATCAGCAAGTTCACCTTCGAGATGGGCGACCCCAAGCATCTCGGTCACTTGCTCAATGTGGTGCGCAATGTCGAAGGCGTCTACGACGTGTACCGGGTGACCTCCGCCGCCTGAACACCGACCCCGGCCCGGGCATCCTCCTCGACGAGGGTGCCCGGGCCGCTGTCTACCCGCCCGCACCTGACCGATCGCCAGAAGATTGCTGGCGCAACAGGGTTTGCTGGGGGCAGCGGAAGGGCCGATTTGGGCAGCGTTTTGGATAGCCGGAATCTGTTACGGTTTACTGCGTTTCAACGCTCCACTGGTCAGCCGAAACGGACTGTGATGCGGATCGATATGGCTCGGTGCACGACACGACTCACGGGGACGATGATCGCGTTCGCCGTCGCTTTGGGGTCGGTAACGGCGGGGGTGGCCCGCGCGGAAGAGGGTTCACCCACCGCACCGTCGACGCGGGTGTCGATCGGCGCGTGTCCGGCGCTGTACGCGTTGGGGATTCAGGGCACCGGCGAATCCTCACCGGACGCGGCGCCGAGCACCGACACCGGCATGCTGTCGACGGTGTTCCGTCCGCTCCTGGCCGAAGCCGCCGAGCCCGGCCTCGTCGATCGGGCCTACGTGCCCTACGAGGCCGGGTTCGGTGGCGCGGTGCCCGGCGGCGCCGCACCCTACGCCGAATCGGTGGACGGCGGCGTCGAGCGGCTGCGCTCGATGGCCGCCCAGGTGACCGGGCGCTGCCCGGACACGCGAATCGCCGTGATCGGGTATTCGCAAGGCGCCCACGTGGCCTCGCTGTTCGCGCAGGAGGTCGGCGCCGGTATGGGCGTGCTGCCCGCCGACAAGGTCGCCGCGGTCGCGCTGTTCGCCGACCCCACCCGCAATGAGAACGCACCCCTGTTCCCCGGCGCCCCCGACCGGACGACCCCGGCGGCCGCGCCGGGCACCGAGGGCGCGGCCTTGGCCGAGGTCGCCGCGGCGCGCCAGGCGCCCGCCCCCGGCGGCGGGCTCGGACCGCAGCGCGACCAGGCCGTCGATTTCGGCAAACTCACCGGACGCGTCGCAAGCTTCTGCGCCACCGGCGATCTCGCCTGCGACGCACCGCAGGGCGCGCCGATCCTGCGCGCGGTGACCAACCTGGTCGGCCAGCTGAAACTCTCCGGCGGCGACCCGATCGGCTCGCTGGTCTCGATCGCGCAGGCCCTGGCGTACACCTCGATCAAGACCGCGTCCACGGTGGTCAACGAGGACATCTCCGGCAGCACGCTCGCGGCGCTGTCGATCTCGCCGAAGAAGTCGATCTCCCAGCGCCTGGCCGATGCCGCCGACCCGCGCACCCCGCTCGATGTCAATGCCGCGTTCCAGGCGCTGCTCAAGGTCGGCATGATCGGACTCAACGCGGTGGCCACCGTCGTGAAGACGGTGATCAGCCCGGCCGCCATCGCCGAATTGGCCACCGCCACACTGAGCAACCCGCTGGCCGGGCTGACCGTGCTCGGCACCAAGCTCGTCGGTGCGGTCCCGCAACTCGTCCCACCGACCACCGGTGTGCGACTGGTCAACGAGGCGTTCACCGCCGTGCAGCAGAACGTCACCGACAATCAGGAACTGCTCGACGTCACCACCTGGGTGCGCTACTGGGACGCCCTGCAGCGCCACCACGCCTACTCGCGCATGGGCGTCGGCGCCGACGGCGCGACGCCCACCCGGTACGTCGCCGAGTGGTTCGCCGCCCTGGCCCGCGACGCGGCGGCGGTGTCGGGGCAGGGTGCGGTGCCGGTCGGCGGGTCCGATACCCGCGGTGCCGGAATATTCACGACCCCGACCGGCGCGTCTACCACAACCGCACCATCTGGTGGGGGACAATTTCCGTTCGGGACAGGAGCCGATGGCGCCTCATCCGGCGGCGCGACGACTCCGCCTGCCGCGACACCCGGAACACCCACCACCACCCGTCCGTTCTCTGTGAACTGATCACCGAGAGGTCCTCGATGCGAATCCTTGTGCCCGGCGCTGCGGAAAGGGGGGAATGTTGAAGTCGTACAACGAATTGTCGCGCTGGTACTCGGCGCTGGAGCCCGAGACCGACACCGTCGACCCCGCGCGCCCCGGCACCGCCGAGCCGGCGGGCGAGGACGACGGCATCGACCGATATTCGCCGCGCCCCGAGCGCGCACCGTCCACCGAACCCGCCGAGTCCCCCGGACTCGATGGCGGCACGGCGGAGCGGGACGACGCCGGACCGCTGGGGAGCGCGCCGGACGACCGCGGGATCGCCGTCGTCGACAGGACGAATCGTGCGGCCTCCGACGTCGACGCGCCGCACCGAGTCGACACGACGAAACACTTCGAACCGACGAACCGCGACGCGCCGGACGGCTACTCCGGTGTCCCCGTCGACGAGGGCGCCCGGCGTCCGGCACCCGAACCCGCCCCACTCGCCGAACTGGCCGCGCGGCGCAGCGAGTTCACCGGTGGCTGGTCGGACTGGGTCGCCGAACCCGCGCCCGGACCCGACGACGACTACGACGCCGAACTGGTCCAGTTCCCCTGGACCGACGCCGCCGCCGACCACTACGACGAACCGCACGTGCTCGAACCCTCGGGCGCGCTGCGCGCGAACCGCAGGCGCCAGCGCACCTGGCTGGTGCTCGCCGTCTCGGTCCTGGTGCTGGTGCTCGCCGCGACGGGCGTGTTCTTCCTGCTGTTCGGCCGCGGCGAGGAGGCAGACGCCAAGCACGCCGCGCCTCTGCAGTTCACGGCGGGCAACCTCACCGCCGACACCGTCGGCGCGTGCCCGACCGAACGCACCGACACGGTGGTGCGCAGCGCCGAGGCGGGCGGCACCGGTTCGGGCCCCGACGCCGTGCTCGCGTTCCAGCACGCCTACTACGTGACCCGATCGGGGGAGCAGGCCCGCGCGGTGGCCACCCCCGACGCCGATGTCTCACCGGCCGCCGTGATCCAGCGCGGTATCGATTCCATCCCGGTGGGGACCACCCACTGCGTGCGGATCACCACTGTCGCGGCGGACCGGTTCACGGTGGAGGTCACCGAGTTCCGGCCCGCGGGCGCACCGGCCACCTACACCAAGCAATCGGTGCGGACCGCGGTGGTGGGCGATCGCACGTATATCGCGGGCATCGCGGCAGGGTAAGGAGCAGAGGCGATGACAGACGACTGGAGCCGTTGGCTCGACGAAGCCCCCGAGGGGGAGCCGTCGGGCGATTCGGCGCGTGATCCGGCTCCGGTGGTGCGGTTGCGGCGCAAGACGAGCGAGCGAGCGGGCGGGGCGCGCAGGCCGATCCTGGTGGTCGGCGGCTGCGGTGGCGCGGGGACGACGACGACAGCGCTCGGACTCGCCGCCGAGTTGGTGGTGGACGGCGCGACGACGGTGGCGGTCGACGCGACCGCCGCGGGCAGCGATCTCGCGTTGCGTGGCGCCGACAAACACCTGCACCCGGTGAACTTGCAGTCGTGGGTCTACGGGCGCGGCGACGACGAACCGGCCCCGCTGGAGGACTGCCTGTCCCGCTCGACCTCCGGTTTCGGGCTGCTCTGGCGCGATGCGACCCCGCTGCGCCGGCGCGCGACATATCTCACTGTCGCCAGGGCTTTGGACACCGGGGGGTACACCGCGGTCTACGACGGCGGCAATCCGATTGCCGGGCGGCAACTGCGGCCCCTGCTCGACGACTCCGATATCGCGCTGGTGCTGGCCATCCCGGCCCGTGTCGACGCGGCCAACCGGCTGCGAGTAACCCTGGAATGGCTCGACGACCACTACGGTGACGACGGCGCCGGGGTGGTCGCCGATACCACCATCGTTGTCTCGCACCAGTATTCGCACGACGACTCGCGCGTTGCCGAGCATTTGCGCGAGCACCTGTCGGGCTGGGTGCGCGAGGTCGTCGAGATCCCCTACGATCCGCATCTGGCGCGCGGGGAACTCGTGCGCCACAGTGAGCTCGCCGAGCCGACGCGTGCGGCATATGGGAGCTTGCTCGCCGGGGTGGCATCATGACGGCAGCTATGAACCTTCGTCGTCGTCGTGAACCGGCGCCCGCCGGTGTCGTCGCGCCGCCCGAATCGCTGCGCGCGCCGATCTGGCAGCGCCCTGTACCCGGAGTGGGTCGGGCGCCGCTGGTGTGGCTGCTCGGTGTGCACGGCGGCTCGGGTGCCACCACCCTCGCCCATGTGCTCGCGCCCGCCGCCGACGCTCGGGGGCGGTGGCCGGGGGTGTTCGATCGGGAATCGCCCTATGTCGTCCTCGTCGCCAGGGAGACCATCTCCGGTCTCACCCGCGCGCACGATCTGCTGCGCCAGCACCACGCCGGGTTCGCCGGGGCCACGGAGGTGCTCGGGCTGATCACCGTCGCCGCGCGCCCCGGCCGGGTGCCCCCGGAGATCCGGCGCTACCGCGACGTGGTCGGTTCACTGGCCGGGCACGTCTGGCAGGTGCCGTGGTTCGAGGAATGGACCCTGGTGGAATCCGACGTGCTGCCGGTGTGGTCGCCGGGTGACGGCGTGGCGGCGCGGAAACGCCGGATGGACCCGCTCGACGAGGTGCCGGTGGAGATCGGCGAGCTCGGTGTCGAGCTGGTCGCCGCGATCAGGGCCAGTATCGAGGGCCCCGGGACCGGGGAGGATCGACCGTGACCGCCGGGCGGTTGGGCCGCCGGTGGTGTACAAACGTGTGTCGGCGTCGAAGTGTTTGTGGCACAACACCTTTACAGTGGGAGAAAGGCACCCGATGAGCATGCTCCTCCTCGCCGTGCAGGACACGTACGGCAGCGTCCTGGCCCAGGTGGGTAATCCGACGCCGGAAGCTCCGCCCGGATCGGAGAAAATCCTGCAGCTGGTGCGCTACCTCACCTGGTTCGTGCTGCTGTCGGGTATCTGCGGCATCACCTACGCGGGCGGCAAGTTCGCCTGGGAGCGCTGGACCGGCGGTGGCCTCGAGTCGCCGAAGATGGTGGCGGGCGCCATGATCGGCGGTGTCGTCGCCACCAGCGCGGGCACGATCATGAATGCGGTCATCGGTACGTGATCACTGTGCTCGCCTACAAGCAGATCCCGGCCGACGTGCTCGAACCGCTGATGCAGCTGCTCAACTGGCTGCTCTGGTTCGTGCTGCTGTCGTGCCTGGCCTGGATGATCCTGGCGGCGGGTCGACTGTGGATCGCGTTCCGCAGCGACCTCGCCGTCAACGATGCCTCACACGGTGTGTTGATGAGCCTGATCGGGGCCGCGGTGGCCAGTACCGCGTCCGCGATCGCGTTGGCCTTCTTGCCTGCGTGAGACTGCGGATGGAAAAGACCCGTCAGATGAATTCCACAGTGACACGGCCGCTCGCGGTCGGTATCGCACTGCTGGCCGCGGCTGTCGGCTGCGGCGGCGAGGCCACCGGCCTCGACCTGTCCGCCGCCCCGACCGGGGTGCGCTGGCAGGACTATCAGGGCATCGCCCTGCCGCATGCCGACCAGGGCCCGAGCACGGTGGCCGACGGTGCCGCGACGGGTTTCGAGCATTCGCCGCGTGGTGCGGGGCTGGCGGCGCTGACCCACACCATCCGGCTGTCGGTGGCACCGGACACCCAGTGGGCCACCGTGGTCAACCAGGAACTGGTTCCCGGACCGGCGCGTGACGAGTGGGCGATCAATCGGGTGCAACTGTCCATCACCGGGCCCGCCGCGGCGGAGTACGCGCCGAAATTGTTGGGTTACAAAATCACCGAATACGGTGAACAGCAGTCCAGGGTCGACGTCTACACCGAGTACTCCGACAACTCCAGGGCGGTGAACCACACCACGGTCAGCTGGTACGGCGGGGACTGGCGATTGCAGTTACCGGATCCGCAGTCCACCGAACGACCCGTCGACGCGATCGACGAACTACCCACCGACATCGTCGCATTGGAGGCACCACAGTGAGCGTGAAGGAGCCGGGCGCCCGCGACCGCGCTACCTTCGGCATGGTCGCCTCCGGTGCGCTGCTCGCCCTGATCTTCGTCGCCGGCGCGGTCGTGTACTTCACCAGTGGTGGGGACGCCGAACCCGACGCCGGGCCCCCGCCCGCTCAGGCCGCGGGCGGGACCGGGTTCGCCGAGCCCGAGGTCGACCTGCTCGGCCGGCGCGTGGACGTCCCGAACAATCCGGCGGGGCAGCCGCTGGCCCAGGAACCGGGAACCCAACGCACGCCAGCGGATCCGGACTGGCTGACCGCCGCGCCCATCGGCACGACCAAGCCGCACGGCTGGCAGCGGGTGTTCGGCGCGTCGGTGCCGTTCTCCACCTCCGATGGGCCATCGCGTATCGAGGACGGTCTCGCCGTCGGCTACGCGCGCACCCCGCAGGGTGCCGCGCTGGCCGCCGCCCAGATCACCTACCGGCTCAATGCCAGGCCCGCCGATCGCGACCTGTACGTGACCCAGTTGCGGGTCAGCACGGCGCAACTGGCCGCCTACGACTCCGCGCTGTCGAGTGACCGGCTGCCGAAGCAGCAGCCGGAGAAGGTGACCCGCTACTTCGTCGCCTCCGACGCGTTCAAGATCGATGACTACGCCGACGACATGGCGATCGTTCGCCTCGCCTCGCGCGGGCCGGTGATCGACGGTAAGCAGTTGTATGCCGCGATGCGGATGATCGTGGTGTGGGACGAGGGGGACTGGCGACTCAAGCCGTCGACGACGACCAACACCCAGACCGAGTACGTGGAATCGCTGGCGGGGTGGACGAAATGGTGAGCATCGGTGTACAGCACAGCCCGGATCGATTCCCTGCGGACCATCGAGGGGTGCCAACAATGCTGAGGCGGATCGTCACAATTCTCGCGGTGATCTTCACCGTGATGCTCGCGACGCCGGTCGTGGCCTACGGCCAGAACACCTACGGCTTCGACGAAGCGTGCAACGAATTGCACGACACGCTCGACGGCGTCGCCATTCCCGGGATCTCACTCGGTGACGCCGCCTCGGCGGTCTGCAAAGCGGGCAACGCCGCCTCGCATCCCGGTGAGGCGGCCACCGCGGTCAAGGACAAGGCGTGGGACTCCACCTTCGGCAAGGTGGTCGACTCGCTGATGAAGGGCCTCGGCGAGGCGCTGATCCTGGCAATGACCTTCTGGATGAACGTGCCCAACGAGGCGGTGAGCGACTCGGGGGCGTTGTTCACCAAGATCAACGACTACACCTATCAGATCCAGATATTGCTGTTGATCGCCTCGGTGATCATCACCGGCGGGCGATTGGCCGAGGCCAGGCGCGGTGCGGCGGTGAGCGAGGCCGCGGAATCGTTCCGGTTGTTCGCCAGGGTCGTGTTCAGTTCGTGGATGTTGGGGGCGGTGATCGTCGCGGGGACGCGGGCCTCGGACAGGTTCTCCGAGTGGATCATCGAGGACGCCACCGGCGGCAATGCCAAGAACATGGCCGAGTTGATGGTGAAAACCAGCAAGTTGCAGGCGTTCTCACCCGGTCTCGTGCTGATCATCGCGATCGTCGGGTTGCTCGGCGCGCTCGCCCAGATCGTGTTGGCCATTGTCCGGCAGGGTCTGCTGGTGGTCGCCGCGGGTGTGCTGCCCTTGGCCGCCGCCGCCTCGGCGACCGGGACGGGTAAGCAGTCGTATCAGAAACTGGTCGGCTGGATCATCGCGTTCATGCTGTTCAAACCCGTGGCCGCGATCGTCTACATGATCGCGTTCACCACTGCGGGCCACGCCGACGAGACCACCGAGTCCGGTGGCCTGCCCAGCGGTGAGGACGCCCAGCGCATGCTGGTCGCCCTGGTGCTGCTGTGCAGCGTGGCGTTCGTGCTGCCCGCGCTGATGCGGCTGGTCGCGCCCGCGGTCGCCACCGTCGGCGCGGGTGGTTCCGGCCTGATGGTGGCCGGTGGTACCGCGGTCGGTGCGATGGCGCTCGGTGCGATCGGTACCAAGGCGGTGGCTTCCCGGACCGCCGCGGCGCCCGGTGCGGCAGGCTATTTCGGCAGCGGCGGAGCGGGTCCGCGACCCGGCGGCGCCGGGGGCCGAGGCGCCAGTCCGCGACCCACGCCACCACCTCGTGGCGGCGGCGGAGGGGGTGGTGCCGCGCCCCCGGCGCCCAGCTCGGGCTCGGTGCCCTCCGGGGCGGGGGCGGCCCGTGGCGTGATGGCCGCGCGCGCCGCGGCGGGCAGCGCGAGCAGAGCCGATCAATCCATGGGCGACGTCGCGGGTGACCGCTGGGCGAATCGTTCACCCGACCTCGGCAGGAGCACGATTCCGCGATGACGACCTCGGCGACCGACACCTACGAGCGCCGCTCGTACGGGCTGTGGCAGAAACCACGCAGCGCGGGCCTTTTCGGCCTGCGCTGGGAAGAGACCGTGATCGGTTTCGTCGTGGTGATCACGGCACTGATCTGCGCCATGGTCGGTGGATTCAAATGGGGCTTCATCGTCGGCGGCCTCGGCGCGCTGGTGATGTTGCCGCTGGTGTGGCGGACGGGGGGCCGCTCGGGCTACGAGACGGGACTGATGATGTTCAACTGGATGCGCTCGCGCAAGAACGGCGAGCACGTGTACCGGGGCGGCCGGTTCTCCCGGATCCCGGGCGGTGTCACCAAACTGCCGGGGCTGCTGGCTCCGTCGAAGCTCTACGAGGGCATCGACGCGGGCGGCTACCACTTCGGGATGATCCACCTGCCCGCGTTCGCGCAGTACACGGTGGTGTTGCGGGCCTGGCCGCAGGGCCACGAGGCGGTGGACCAGCCGGTGATCGACCGCTGGGTCGCGGCCTGGGGCACCTTCCTGGCGTCGGTGGGCCAGACCAGCGACATCGTCGCGGTGGTGCCGGTCATCGACACCGTCCCCGAGACCGGCAACCGGCTGCTCAACGAGGTCTCCACGATCACCCGGCCCGAGGCGCCCGATCTGGCCCAGCAGGTGATGTACGAGCTGGCCACCGAACTGCCCCAGGAGCGGGTGCAGTTGCTGCCCCGGGTGGCGATCACCTTCAAGGCCACCACCGCCGAGCGGCGCAAGAACCCGGCCGAGGAGGCCGTGGAGATCGGGCGCAGGCTGCCCGGGATCTGCGCGGCGCTGGCCGAGGCGGGCGTGCGGGCGCAGCCGATGGCGGCCGAGGAGGTCATCTCCTTCATCCGCCGCAGCTACGACCCGGCCGCGCAGGCCGACCTCGAGGTGGCCGCCGCCGATCCGGGCGGGCACGGGCTCGGCTGGGACGACGCGGGCCCGGTCTCCCACGACGAGAAGTGGGACCACCTGATCCACGACGGCGGCCGCTCGGTGACCTGGGAGATGGATGCCGCCCCCGAGGGCGCGGTCGACGAGCGGGTGCTGCAGCGGCTGCTGGCGCCCAATCCCGAAGTGCCACGCAAGCGCATCGCGATCGTCTACCGGCCGCACTCGGCCGCCGACGCCGCCGAGATCGTCGACGACGACTTCAAGAACGCGCTCGTCGCGCAACAGAGTGAACGCGGTGTCGTCTCGGCCGCCGCGACACTGCGGGTCGGTGCGACCCAGCAGGCACGCGAGGAACAGGCCCGCGGGCACGGTGTGACCCGCTTCGGCGCGCTGGTGACCATCACCGAGCCGCTGCGCGGTGACCTACCGCGCATCGAGGCCATCACCCGCGACCTCTCGACGCAGGCCCGGCTCAAGATCCGGCGCTGCTACCGATACCAGGCCGCGGCATTCGCGGCCTCCCTCGGTTGCGGCGTGATCCTGCCCGAGCACGCGACCATTCCGAAGGCATTGGCGGGGTGAGGCGATCATGGGACGCGACTACGAACCCCCGGTGCGCGACCGCGACGACATCGCGTTGCGCCCGGTCCACCGGCCACCGCGGATCCGTGGTGAACGTGAGCCGCGGGGGAGCGCGTCGCGCGTGAGCGACGACGTGCTCGGCCTCGACGAGCGCACCGAACGCGCCGAGCGGGAGACCGCGGCGCGAGGTGGGCGCACGTCCGAGGAGCGTCCCTCGGGGGAGCGCGGATCGCGTGCGGATGACGGTCGGGGACGCCCCGGGCGATCGGGCCAGGACGATCCGCGTCGGCCGGAGGAGACACGCAGGTCGCGTGCCGAGGAGCCACGTCGCCCCCGTGCGGACGACGAGCGCAGGTCCAGGGCTGACGACCCGCGCCGGGCTCGCGAGGACGACAAGCGCGGACGACGGGCCGAGGATCCACGCGGACCACGTGCCGAGGGCGCGCGAGGGCCGCGTGGTGAGGCCGTCGGCCGGCCGCGTGGTGACGAGACCGGCCGGCTCCGTGGTGCCGGACGTGGCTCCCGGACGGGTGGTCGCGGCGCGGACGAACGGCGAACGCGCGGTGCGCAATCCCCGGCCGGTGCCCGTGGCCTGCGCGACGAGGACCACGGCCCCCGCCTGGAACACGAACGTGTACAAGGCGATCCGCGCCGTCAGCAACGACCGGCGAAACCCGGGCTGACCAAGCAGCCGAGAGCGGCCAAGCCGGCGCGTCCGATTCGTCCCGACGAGGCCGCCGACCGGGCGATGGGCGCCGGCCGGGCGGTGAAGTCGAAGAGGCCGGAGCGGGGCCGATCCGGCCCGTCGCTGCTCGATGACGCCACTCGGGCCCGCTACGAGATGATCGCGCGCGAGCAGTCCGGTCTGCGCGCGGCCTGGGCCACCTTCCGCATCCACACCGACGACCTGCGCCGCAACAACGCCCAGGCCCGCACCGAGGCCGTGGTCAAGGACGGATTCGACCGCACCACCGCCGAATTGACCGACCGCGGCTACTCCGGCCCCGGTGGCGGCAAGATGAACGTGGTCGGCCGACCGGTCGAATACCGGGCCACCACCGCTCAGGTCGCCGGGTTGTGGCCCTGGTCGGTCGGGGCCGGCGCCCCGTTGATCGGCACGCCGCTCGGCTCGCACCTGCACACGGGCGCGCCGGTCTGCTTCGACCCGATGAACTGGTTCATGCGCGGCAGCTTCATCACCGCGCCGAGCCTGTTCGTGCTGGGCCTCAACGGTTTCGGCAAGTCCTCGCTGGTGCGCCGGATCGTGCTCGGCGGCATCGCCCAGGGCATCACCCCGCTGATCCTGGCCGACGTGAAACCCGACTACCGCAAGATGGTCGAACTCGTCGGCGGTCAGGTCATCGACCTCGGTTACGGCCACGGCAAGCTGAATCCGCTGGCCGCGGGTGTGCTCGGCGCGGTGGTGCCCCGGCTCGGAGACCTCCCCGCGTTGCAGCGTCAGGTGCTGCAGGACCTGCGGGCCAGGCAGGTGACGTTGGTGGCGGGCCTGGTGGAACTGGTCCGCGGTGCCAGGGTCGCCGACTTCGAGGAAACTCTGATCGCGACCGCACTGCGCATCCTCTACCAGCCGGGTAGCGAATTCACCCCCGACAAGCCGCCGATCATGGAGAACCTGCTAGAGGTGATCGTCGGCGGCGGTGCGGAACTGATGCTGGACGCGGGCGCCGACAACGCCGACGAATACCAGAACGCGATCAAGAATCTGCGCCGCTCGTTGCGCGCGCTCACCCAGGGTCCGTTCGGCGCGATCTTCAACGGCCAGACCAGTGTGCCCATCGACACCGACGCCGTCGCGGTGTGCATCGACGTCTCGCACATCCCCACCGGCGACAAGAAGCTCAAGGCCGCGGTCATGCTCGCCTGCTGGGCCGACGGATTCGCCTCGGTCGAGGCCGCGCACGTGCTCGCCGACGCGAAGATGGGCCCGCAGCGCTACTTCCAGGTGGTGATGGACGAGCTGTGGCAGGTGCTCGGCCTCGGCGACTTCATGGTCGACCGGGTCGACGAACTGACTCGCCTGCAGCGTGGCCTGGCCACCGCGCTGATCATGATCAGCCACACCATCAAGGACCTGCAGGCACTGGGCTCGGATGCCGCGATCGCCAAGGCGATCGGCTTCCTGGAACGCGCCCGCGCCAAGATCTTCGGCGCGCTGCCCGCCGAGGAGATCAGCAGACTGGATTCGACGGTGCCGTTCACCGCCGCCGAACAGGAGATGGTCACCGGCTGGTCGGCCCCCCAGGCCCTCACCGGGGAGGCGTTGCGGCCGGGCCAGCAGCGGCCCTCGCCGCCGGGCACCGGCAAGTTCCTGCTCAAGATCGGCGAGGATCGCCGTCCCGGCATCCCCTTCCACATGGAGTTCACGGTGTCGGAGAAGGAAAGCGGAATCCACGACACCAATCAGCGGTTCAGCGAGTTCGGCGACAATCCGCGTGGCACGCCTGCCTACGACATGCCACCGGCCGAACCGTCGGCGAACGGGGGTCAGCCATGATGCCGCACCGGTCCTACCGCCGCGTCTCGCCCGAGGTGCGCAATGCCGCCGTCGAGCAGGTACTGGCCTTGACCGACAAGCTGCGCAGCGAGTCCGAGGCCTGCCGGGTGGTGGCCGAACAGATCGGCGTGCACACCAATTCGGTCCGCAACTGGGTGCGCGCGGCGGAGGGACCGAGCCTGGACCGGATGGACGCCACCGCGCTGCGCCGCAAAGTGGCCCTGCTGCAACAGCAGCTGGCCGCCGCCGCCGAGATGAACCGCACACTCGCCGACACGCTCAACGAAACCCGGCGCCGCCGGTGAACACCCCCGCGGCGGACCCGGATCCCGGCGCCCGGCGCGGAACCCTGGGAGGGCGCCGGTGAATGCCCGCACCATCCTGATGACGACGCTGGGTTCGGTCATCGGGCTGATCGCGCTCGTGCTGGTGATCGTGCTGCCGTCGGCGGACGAGACCTGCGAGACCGACGACATCCTCGACGGCTCCTCGGTGCCCACGCTGCCGCGGCTCGGTGGTGAGGACCAGCGCGCCGCCGCCACGAGTGCGCCCGCGCCGTCATCGAATCCGGCCGTCACCGGGACACCGTCGCTGGCCGCCGGGGTCGGTCCGCTGCGCCGCACACTGCCGCTCGAGATCGGTACCTTCACCGTCTCCGATGTGTTCGGCACCCGCGGTGGCAATCACAAGGGCATCGACTTCGCCGCCGGCGACGGGACGACGATCTACTCGGTCTCCGATGGTCGCGTCGTCGCCGCGGGTCCGGCCTCCGGCTTCGGCAACTGGATTGTCGTCGACTCCGTGGACACCAACGGCCGCGCCTACTCCGCGGTGTACGGTCACATGTGGGACAACGGGGTCAAGGTACGCACCGGTGACACCGTCACCGCGGGACAGCCGATCGGGATGGTCGGCTCGGCGGGTGAATCCAGCGGCCCGCACCTGCATTTCGAGATCGTGCCCGGCGGCCGGTTCACCGGTGGCCGCCAGATCGACCCGATGCCGTGGCTCGACGGCGCGCCGACCCCCGATGTCGGTGGCGCGCGCGCCTTCTCGGTCGACCCCCGGTGTGTGCGCGGATTCGGCAGCGCCGGTGGGGCGCTCGCCGACGGCAAGGTGCCCGCCGAACTCGAGATCTGGTACCGACGCGCCGGGACGGTGTGCCCCGAGATCTCGTCCTCGCTGCTGGCCGCACAGGCCAAGCAGGAGTCCGGATTCCGGCGCGGGCTCACCTCGCCCGCGGGTGCGCAGGGCCTGGCCCAGTTCCTGCCCGGCACTGCGGCGGGGATCAACCCCGACGACGGGCTGCCCTACGTTCTCGACTCCGACGGCAACGGCACCGCGAGTGTGTGGGACGACGGTGACGCGATCATCGGCCAGGCCCGCTACATGTGTGCGATCGCGCGCAAAGTCTCGGGCTGGATCGCCGAGGGCAGGGTGTCGGGCGACCTGACCGCGCTCACGTTGGCCGGATACAACGCCGGGGAAGGGGCGGTGCTCGCGTCCGGCGGCATGCCGAATCAGTATGCTGCGCACTACTCCGAGACCCGGCCGTATGTCACCAACATCCTGACGATGGAGCCGCTGTACCGCGCGCCCGGCGCGCAGGGCCGATTCACTCCCGAGCCGGGTGGTGGCGGGGAACAGATCGCCGAGGCCGCTCATGATTGGCTCGGCACCCCGTATGTGTGGGGCGGTGGCGGCGCGCAGGGACCGAGCAGTGGCGGATTCGACGCACCGGGCCTGACCGCGGCCGCGGTGTTCGCGGCCTCCGCGGGCGAGGTGGTGTTGCCGCGCACCGCTGAACAGCAGTGGGAGTCCGGCGTCGAGGTCCCGCTGCGCAGGGCGGCCGCGGGTGATCTGGTGTTCAGCGCGTTCGGTCGGCAGGGTCCCGCGCAGGTGGGGATCTACACCCGTGACGGGCAGGTGATCCAGGCGGTGCCGCCGGCGAGCAACGGTGGCGGCGGTGGCGTCGTCGAGGTGGCGGTGCCGGGTGACGCGCGGATACGGAGGGTGTTGTGAGCACACAGCGACCGAGACCGACGATAACCTGGTGGGACAGAACACGAATCCGGACGATTCCGGCGGTGATGCTCGTGGCGGTCCTCACCTCGGTCGCCGCCTGTGGCGGCGGCTCCGATTCGGCGCGCCCGGACCAGGTCACCTCGACGACCCGGTTGCTCGAGGCCGCCGTGGCCACCGACCCCACGACGCCCGACGGGGTGGCTGTCGTGGCGCTGCGCGAGATCTACAGCTGGAACCCGGTCACCGAGGAACCGGGCGACTCACTCCAGCGTGCGCGCACATGGCTGGGGCCCAGCATGATACGTATGCTCGACGGGTCCGCGGACGAGAGCGACACGCCGAAACCCTCGCTGCAGTGGGCGGATTGGGCGAAGGCGAAGGCGCACGTGACGGCGTTCACCTTCGCCTCGGGCGACACGGCACCGCCGAGCCCGGATCCGGCGGTGGCGCAGTACAAGATCGGCATCGAACAGACGGTCGTCTACCCGAGCGGACGCACCGAGCCACTACCGCCGAGCACGGTCATCGCGACCGTGGTGCAGACGACTCGAGGCTGGCGCCTCGACGCGTTCCGCTGAGCACCCATCCGACCCAGTCCACAAGGAGGCACTCGTGGCGAAGAAGAAGGTGACGGATCCGGCCGCGGTCGGGCCCGACACGACGCTGATCCTGATCATGTTCGGCTTTGCGACGCTGATCACCCTCGCCGTCGCGCTGCACCTGGGCAACGCGTTGGCGGTGGTGCCGCAGGACATTCCGGCCAATCCGATCGCGGTGGTGGCCGATCTTGCCCGCGGCAAGCTGCACTGGCCGCGGGCCTCCACGGTGATTGTGCTGCTGGTGATCGTGACGATCATCGGCTACGTGGTGGTGCGCAAGAAGTTGCGCAAGCGCGCGGTGGTCGGGCGACTGTCCATCGACGACAAGGCCGACCACATGGGCACCGGGAGCGCGATCGCCTCGATCACCGAGGAAGGTGTGCGGGCCAAGGCCAAGGACCTCGGCGTGCGGTTGGGTTCCCAGGACGCCCCCGGCGTGCCGATCGGTGTCGCCGTGGCCGACGGCACCCCGCTCTACGGTTCCTACGAGGACCTGCATCTCGACATCTGGGGCCCCCGGCAGGGCAAGTCCACCTCGCGGGTGATCCCGGCGATCCTGTCCGCGATCGGGCCGGTGCTGACCACCTCGAACAAGCGTGACGTGGTCGACGCCACCCGTAATGTGCGCGAGGCGAAGGGCAGCGCGACCTTCGTGTTCGACCCGCAGGGCGTGGCCGGTGAACGGCCGACCTGGTTCTGGGATCCGCTGGCCTGGGTCGATCACCGCAGGGAGGGCTGCGAGATGCGCGCGGCGCGCCTGGCCGGTCACTTCGCCGACGCCGAGTCCGGCGGCGCCGACGATCAGGACAGCTTCTTCGACCCCGAGGCCGAAGACCTGCTGGCCGGGATGTTCCTGGCCGCCGCGATCGCGGGCAGGCCGATCACCCAGGTGTGGGAGTGGGTCACCAACCCGCAGGACAGTGAGGCGATCGAGCACCTGCGGCGGGCCGGCCACGATTTCACGGCCGCGGGTCTGGCCATGCAGTACAACGCCGAACCGCGCACCAAGAGCGGCATCTTCGGCACCGCCAAGAAGATGGTCCGCTGCCTGCAGTTGTCGAATGTGCACCCGTGGATCACCCGGGGCGGCGGCGATCGGCTCCAGTTCGACGAGCTCGAGTTCGTCGAACGCAACGGGACGCTGTACTGCCTGTCGCTCGAGGGGCGAGGTTCGGCCTCGCCGCTGGTGAGCGCGCTCACCGAAGCGGTGATCGATGTCGCGATGCGCAAGGCATCGATGTCGTCGGGCGGCCGGTTGCCGATCCCGCTGCTCGCGGTGCTCGACGAGGCCGCGAACGTGGTGCGCTGGAAGGATTTGCCCAAGCAGTACAGCCACTTCGGATCGCGCGGCATCGTGGTGATGACCGTGCTGCAGTCGTGGGCGCAGGGCGCGCGGTGCTGGGGCGACGCCGGGATGAGCGCGCTGTGGTCGGCGGCCAACATCAAGGTGCTCGGCAGCGGTGTCGACGACATGGCGTTCCTGCGCGATCGGTCCGAGGCGATCGGTGAGTACGAATCCATCTCGTCGTCGATGTCGCAGTCGGGCAACAGCAAGAGCTATTCGCGCTCGCTCAGTTCCTCGGTGACCTTCACCGCCCAGGCGCTGGCGACGTTGCCCCGGGGCCGGGCGGTGGTGTTCACCTCCGGTCAGCCTGCGGTGCTGGTCCGTACTGTGCCATGGTGGGAATCGGAGTACGCCGACGCGGTGAAGCGGTCGATCGAGTACAACGACCCGACGCGCAAGACCCGCGTCGACGATCTGTTCGGGTCGCCCGCGCAGTCGCATGCCAATCCGCCGGACGAGATCGGTGAAGTCGAGGAGGTCAAGCCGCTGTGAACGAGCAGAATTCGGGTCCGGATCCGCGCGATATCGCGAACGGGTACCCCACCGTGTTCGCCTTCGTGAACGAGTATCTGAGCAGGGTGTACAGCAGGCAGGTCACCGACATCAGCGACACCGTGTGGTGCCCGGAATGGTGGCGGCATCCCGAGGCGGCGATCCGGCTGCACGCGCTGTGGCAGGCATGGGAACACTTTCGGCTGCAGGGCGGGCCGGGGATCAGCTTCTGGTTCCTCGATCACGCCGATCCGCACATGGCGAAGCTGTTCGATCCGCGGGGGCCGTTCAAGTACTGCAGCGTGCGCAACGGGCACAAGAAGATGCTCGACCGGCTGCCACTGGAGGACCAGGTCGGCGGTGACCGGGAGCTGTTCACCGACCCGGACGTCATGCAGACGATGGAGAAGACCAAGCCGCTGTAGTCCGCTGTCGGGGGCGGTCCGCCCGCCCCCGGCCCGGGGTCAGCGACCGCGTTCGATGCCGCGTTCGATGCCGCGTTCGATGGCCGATCGGCGGGCGCCCACACTCGGTCGCCGGATCGCCTCGTCCGGCGAGATGCCCTGCCCCATCTCGAGCAGCATGCGCACCTCGGCCAATTCCGGTGCGACACCGGCGCGTTCGAGATGGGCCGCGATGGCGGCCCGGCGTTCGACCGAGTCGTAGCCGATCTGGGGCGCGTGTCCGCTCGCGCTCGCACCCGCACCGGTCGTTGCCGCGGCGGCACCGCCGGCCGATCCGGCACTGCTGGCATAGGACGACGCCGTGTCCCGTTCCAGTCCGAGACCGGGTGTCTGCGCCGAGGCCGAACCCATCGACATCATCTGGACGAGCTCGAGATTGCGCGGATCCTTGGCCTTGAGATCGCGGGCCTCACGCACCTGCAGTTCGCGCGCTTCCTTCATTTTCGCTTCGATCGCCTTGGCGCGGGCTTCGGCGTCTTTCTGGCCGTGCTCACGCGATTTGAGGGCGACCAGGGTGGCCATCTGCAGCATGGTGCGCATCATGGCCGCCGTTTCGCTACCGATGTCGTCGAGTTCCGCCATGACTGCTCCCCGATACGGCTGTGGAAGTGGACATCTGAGCCTACCGCGCGAAGGACACAGACGGGTGTCCAGCAGGGCATCTTCTGGGCAGTGTCGAGGCAGGGGAAGGGCGACGGGCCCGACACCGTGGCGGTGTCCGGCCCGTCGCTCGGGTGTCCGAGCCGGGTGTCAGCCCACCGTGACCTTGGTGAACTCGATCGGCAGGTTCGGCGTGCCGCCACCGGCGGCCATCGATCCGTCGTCGCCCGCGGCGCCCACCTTGGCCAGCGTCGCCAGACCCTCGTCGTCGATGGTGCCGAAGATCGTGTACTTCGGCGGCAGGATGGTGTCGCCGTAGACCAGGAAGAACTGGCTGCCGTTGGTGCCCTCCGGGGTGAGCCCGGAGTTGGCCATCGCGATCACGCCCTTGCGGTACTTGATCGGCTCCTCGAGCGCCGGGTCCTCGGGCGCGTACTGATCGGTCGGGTACTCGTTGGCGAAGGCGTAGCCCGGGCTGCCGGTACCGGTGGCGGTGGGGTCACCGCACTGCAGCATCTCGAAACCGGTCACCGCCGAGATGCGGTGGCAGCTGGTCTCGTCGAAGTAGCCCTGCTGGGCCAGGCTCACGAAACTGTTGACGGTGCACGGCGAGGCGGCACTGTCGAGTTCGAGGCCGATCGGGCCCTGGGTGGAGTCGATGCTGACCTTCGTCGGCGCCGTACCGGGGCCGGAGGCCACCGAGGTGCTGGTCGGCGGGGTCACCGGCTTGGACGCGGGCTCGGCGCCCACCGGGTAGGCGCAGTCGACCGTGGCGGGCTTGTCCGCGGGGGCGGGCGCGTCGGCCGCAGGCGGTAGCTCCTGCTCGCTGGTGGCCGAGGTGCTCGACGCGGTCGTGGTGTCGGCCTCGTCGCCGCCCTTGGTGAGGAAGTACACCCCGGCCGCGGCGGCACCGACCACGATGACACCGAGTACCGACCCCGCGATCATCAGGCGCTTGCGCTTCTTCTCCTGCTCGGCCCGTCGTGCCAGCTGGCGCTCCAGCTTGCGCTTGGCCGCCGCCCGTCGCTGTTCGTTACTCGGCACTACCGCGTTCCTCCCGTGTCGTCAGGTTCGTGTAGAGGGTAACCGGTTGGACTGGAGGGGCGCCCGTGGGGAAAACTGGACCATCGTGACCAAGACCAGCAGCTTCACCGCCCCGAAGGGGGTCCCGGATTATGTGCCGCCCGGCTCGGCCGAGTTCGTCGCCGTGCGCGACGGCTTGATCCACGCCGCCCGACTCGCCGGGTACGGGCACATCGAACTGCCGGTATTCGAACAGACCGCCCTGTTCGCCCGGGGTGTCGGCGAGTCGACCGACGTGGTCAGCAAGGAGATGTGGACTTTCGCCGACCGCAACGGCGAGAGCTTCACCCTGCGCCCGGAGGGCACCGCCGGCGTGATGCGCGCGGTGATCCAGCACGGCCTGGACAAGAGCGGGCAGCTGCCGCTCAAGCTCTGCTACGCCGGGCCGTTCTTCCGCTACGAGCGCCCGCAGGCGGGTCGCTACCGGCAGTTGCAGCAGGTCGGGATCGAGGCGATCGGTGTCGATGATCCGGCACTGGACGCCGAGGTCATCGCCATCGCCGACGCCGGCTTCCGCAGCCTCGGTCTCGACGGGTTCCGGCTCGAGATCACCTCCCTCGGCGACGAGACCTGCCGCCCGCAGTACCGCGAACTGCTGCAGGAGTTCCTCCTCGGGCTGCCGCTGGATGAGGAGACCCGGCGGCGTGCCGAGATCAATCCGCTGCGCGTGCTCGACGACAAACGCCCCGAGGTGCGTGAACTGACCGCGAACGCGCCGCTGATGATCGATCACCTCTCGGAATCGGCCAAGACGCACTTCGAACAGGTGCTCGGCCACCTCGACGCGCTCGGCGTGCCGTACGTGGTGAACCCGCGCATGGTCCGCGGCCTGGACTACTACACCAAGACCACCTTCGAATTCGTGCACGACCAGCTCGGCGCGCAGTCGGGCATCGGCGGCGGTGGCCGCTACGACGGGTTGATGGCCGAGCTCGGCGGGCAGCCGCTGTCGGGCATCGGCTTCGGTATCGGTGTCGACCGGACTGTGCTGGCATTGGCCGCCGAGGGCAAGACGGCGGCCGATCCGGCGCGCTGCCAGGTCTACGGTGTCGCCCTCGGGGACGCCGCCAAGGCACGGATGGTGGCCCTGGCCGGGGAGCTGCGCGGTGCGGGCGTCAGCGTCGATCTGGCCTACGGGGGGCGCGGCATGAAGGGCGCCATGAAGGGCGCCGATCGCTCCGGCGCGAAGTACACCCTCGTGCTCGGCGATCGTGATCTCGCCGACCACACCATCGGGGTCAAGGAGATGGGCACCGGGGATCAGCGTCAGGTGCCGCTCGGCGAGGTCGTCGGGGTGCTGCGGGACGCACTCGGCAACTGAGCCATCCCCGGTGTCGGCGCGGTAATCTGACCGCGCCGACACCGGGCGGGCCGGTGCGCGGTGGAGAGGGACATGGTGGACGGGGAGTCCGGACGATCGCAGGCGGTCGGGATCGATCTGGTGGCGCCCGAGGTGTTCGCGCCCATGCTGCGCAGGCTCGCGCTGGCCGCGCTCGGCATCGGCATCGGCGCGGCGCTGCTGTCGGCGGTGTGGTTGAGCTGGCCGTACGCGATCCTGCTCGGGCTCGTCGTCGCGGTGCCGACCCTCGGGTACGTCTTCGCGTTCCGGCGGCGGCGGATGTGGTTGAGCGGCAGCGTGATCAGCGCCCACCGGCTGTTCGGTGAGCGCACTGTCGACCTGGCCGCGGCGACCGGCGTGCAGCTGCTGGTGTTCCCCGGCAGGCTCAGCCGGATCGTGCTGAAGGTGACCGCGGGCCCCGACACCCAGCTGGTGCCGCTGGCGATGTACACCGACGCGGGCAGCGGCCGGGAACTGCATCCGCTCGGCTTGCGCAAGCTCGCCGACGCGTTGGCCGCCAGCGAACTCGCCGCCGGTGCCGCGGTGTCGGAGATCCTGGTGCACCAGTTGCGGGCCGAGGCACGCGACGCCGCGCTCGGTGAGCGGCCGCTGTATCGCGGGGTCCAGCTGGTCCGAGCCAAGGACTCGGTGTCCTCGGTCGTGCTCAGCGATCAGGAAGTCGCTCAGCTGCTCTGAGAGGTCAGCGCGCCGACCAGGCGGCGGGCCGGAGTCCGGGCGTGGTCTCCTCAGGTGAACAGGGGCAGCTGATGGTCCGCTGGCGCGAGTGCCGGTGGGTCGGGGACCGTGCGGTCCTGGACGCGGCGCAGTCCGTATTCGTCGAGCAGCGGGTCGACGCGTTCGCGCAGCCAACTCGCGTAGACGGGGGCGACGTTGGCGCCTCGGCCGTAGAGCTGGCGGTAGCGGCGCATCAGGGCGGGATGCTCGGCGGCGAGCCAGCTGAGGAACCAGGTCTTGGTCGGGCCGCGTAGGTGCATCGGGAAGGCCATCGCGCTGTGGGCCCCCGCCTCGGCGATCGCGGCGAACAGCGCGTCGAGGTGGGCTCGTCCGTCGGTCAGACACGGGATGATCGGGGCGGCCATGACGTGCACGGCGAAGCCCGCCTCGGCCAGCGCGCGCACCAGGTCGAGACGAGCGCGCGGTGCCGGGGTGCCGGGTTCCAGGCTGCGGTGCAGCTCGGAGTCGAGGATGGCGATGGACACGGCCACGCTCACCTCGACCCGACGCGCCGCCTCGGTGAGCAGGGGCAGATCGCGGCGCAGCAGTGGCCCTTTGGTCAGAATGGAGAACGGGGTACCCGACTCGGCCAGCGCGCCGATGATCCCCGGCATCAGCCGATAGCGGCCCTCGGCTCGCTGATACGGATCGGTATTGGTCCCCAGCGCCACCGCCTCACGCCGCCACGACCGCCTACCGAGCTCACGCCGCAACACCGCAGCGACATTGGTCTTCACCACGATCTCGGCGTCGAAATCGCGCCCCGCGTCGAGATCGAGATACTCGTGACTCCCGCGCGCGAAACAGTACCGGCACGCGTGCGTACACCCCCGCATCGGATTGATCGTCCACCGAAACGGCAGCCCCGAGCCCTCCGGCATCTTGTTCAGCGCACTCTTGCACAACACCTCGTGAAACGTCACCCCGTCGAACTCGGGGGTGCGAACAGAACGAAGAACAGAACGAACCAGCCCCGCCCGGGTCAGCCCGGGCAGGGCACCATCCTCGGCGTCGAGCGTCTGAGTCTGCCACCGCACCCCAATAGTCGAACATATGTTCGGATGAATTGTCGAGTGCCGACCCGTACGGGGTGGGAATTTGTCAGGCGGGGCGCGCGGCGCGGAGGAAGTCGACGAGGTCGGCGACGGTTTCCTCGACGGGGCGGGGGCGGTAGCCGAGTTCGCGTTCGGCTTTGCCGTGGTCGACGACCGGGGCCGAGAGAATGGCACCGAGGGCGGCCTTGGACAGGATGTCGGAGCCGAGGCGCTTGCCGATCGGCTCGACCACCGGCAGTACCGCGCCGAGCGCCTTTGCCGGGATCGCGAAGCGCGGGCCCTTGACGTCGGCGTGGGCTGCGGCCATCCGGCACAGATCGATCAGCTTGGTCATATAGCCGCCGAGTAGATAGTTCTCGCCGGTGCGGCCCTTCTCGCCCGCCAGGATCAGGCCCTGGGCCACGTCGCGGACGTCGACCAGGTCGAAACCGCCGCCGATCATCACCGGGACCCGGCCGCGGACGGCTTCTGCGGTGGTGCGGTTGAGCCGGGACAGCTGCTTCGGGTTGTCGGTGGGGCCGTAGACGCCGGTCGGATTCACGATCACCGCGTCGAGGCCACGCTCGATCACCGGCCGGAGCGCCAGTTCGCCCGACCACTTGGACCGGTCGTAGACCGGCAGGCTCGGATCGTCGGAGCGACCGGAGGTCTCGTCGATGTGCCCGCCCGCGCGGTACTGATCGAACGCGTGGATGGAACTGGTGTGCACGAACCGGCGCGCGCCGACCTCCAGTGCCGCCTCGGCGGTGACCCGCACGCCCTCGGTGTTGACCCGCCACGCCAGATCGTTGCGCTCGGCCAGGGTGATCAGTGCGACGAGGTGGTAGACGACCTCGGCGCCGTCGAGTGCCTCGCGCATCGACGCCGTGTCGAGCACATCGCCCTCGACCCAGGTCACGGCCGGGTCCGAGGTGGTCGGTGCCGCGCGATCGATGGCGATGATCTCGTGTCCACGCTCGATGAGCTGGGGGATCAGGTTGGTACCGAGGTATCCGGCTGCGCCGGTCACTGCGACCTTCATGTCGCCGAGGATATAGAACATGTTCTAGTTTTGATAGTGCATCCTTCAGATCGGACCCGACAGGAGTCGATACTGGTCGAGGTGTTCGGCTATATTTGGCCCACTGCGCAGTCAGGTGGCCGCGTCGGGAGTTTCGAGGTCACCGATCGCGTTCTCAGTGCAGACTTTTCACGACGAGTTGGGGGATTCGCATGACCGATCTCTCGGTGCAAACCGATGCCGTCGCCGCGTTCGCGGCGACCAATTCCGTGGTGGCGGCCGATGTCTCCGCAGCGGGTCTCGGCGAGGCCGCGGCCAGTGTCACCGCGATGACGCCGGTCTTCGGGCTCATCGGTGCCGACTACCTGGCCATGTTCGCGGCCGCGCAGGCCCTGCAGGCCAAGGACATCAACGATCTGTCCGACCGGTTCAGCAAGCTCTCCGATGCCGCGTTCACCTCCTCGGTGCAGTTCGAGACCACGGACCTGACCAACGCCGCCGACATCGCGCGCCGAGCCGCCGGAATCGGGGGCCTGGCATGAAGCCGCTGAGCTCCGGCGACACCGGTGTCATCACGCCCGACACCGCGCTGGCCACCGCCGACGCCGCCACCCTGTCGGTACTGGGCGCCGTGCCCGCCGACCTGACGCCCCAGGCGATCCTCGACGTGCCGCTGATGCAGCTGCCCGAGGACGAGGAGACCGTCGAGGAGCCCGTCCTCACCCTGGCACAGAAGATCACCGAGGACACCCCGGCCGCGGGCGCGTTCCCCGGTGGCGGAATGCCGGGCATGTCCGGACTCGGCGACGGCGCGGTGCTCCCGCAGGACATTCTTTCCGGCATCTCGGCGGACGCCTCGGCCGCGCTGAGCGGCTTCGAGGGCACCGTCACCCAGGCCGCCACGCCCGCGCTCGCCGCCGCGCAGACCGCGTTCGACCAGGCCAAGAGCGCCTTGGCCGGCACCTCGGGGGGAGGTGCCGCGAACCCCGCGGGGACCGGCGGCTCGGCCGCCGCCACCACCATGGCCGAGGACCCGGTCTCGGCGCTGATGAGCGGGCTGTCGCTGCCCGCTCTGCCCGGCATCGAGTCGCTGTTCCAACCGCTGCTGGAACTGCTGAGCAGCTTCGGCAGCGGCGTCTTCGGATCGTTCGACCCCACCGCACTGCTGAGCAGTTCCTCGGCGGCCATCGAGACGGCCATGAGCGTCGCGCAGGGCGGGGTGAAGACCGTGCAGCAGGTCTGGGAAGGGCAGTCCGCCGACGCGGCGACGGTCGCCAGCCAGCAGGCGCAGAACCAGGGCGAGGAGACCAGCCAGCGCGGCATCGATATCGCCGCGCTCACCCAGCAGGCCGCCACGGTCGTCCAGACGGGCAACGCGCAGCTGACGGGGATCGCCACCACCTTCGCCGCGCAGGCGGTCGCGCTCGCGCCCACGATCATGCTGCCGCCCACTCAGGCCACCCTGATCGGACTGGCCACCCAGCATCTCGGTCAGGCGGTCACGGTCGTCAACACCACTCGCGGCCAATTGGCCGGGCACACCGCCGAACTCGGCGGTGTGGTGCACCAACTCGCCGCCCAGAGCGGACTGCCGTCGCCGGATCAGGTACTCACGGCGGCGTCGGAGAACATCGGCGAACCGCTGCTCACCAAGGCGCAGGACGCCTTGACCGGCTCCGATGGTGCCACCACCGCGGCAGGCACCGGCGGCGGCACCAACCTCGGCGCGACCACCCCGTCGAGCCTGGGCACCGGCGGTTCGGGCGGCATCGGGTCCGGTGGGTCCGGTGGGTCCGGTGGGTCCGGCGCTTCGCTGGGCGCGCTCGGCACCCCGCGGACCGGATCGGGCGGCAGCACCGGTGGCGGCGCGGGTACGCCGAGCACCGGCAGCCCGAAGGCGACCGCGCTGCCCGGTGCGGGGCTGCCCGCGGGCCGCGCCATGACCACGCCGGCGATGACCTCGGGCTTCGGCGGCACCCCCGCGGCCGGCGCCAACGGCTCCAACTTCATGGGCGGCGGTGGCGCGGGCGCGGGTGCCGGCCAGCGGGGCAACAACGACGAGCAGCACGGCCGCACGGTGCAGCCGTACCAGAGCCGCACCGGCAACGACGATCTCACCGGTCCGCTCGGGGAATCGACTCCCGATGTGATCGGCGCGGTGCACGAGGACGAACGCGACACCGCCGAAGATCGGTTCTGATCAACCAGGTTCGCCCGCGGTCGAGGACCGCGGGCGAACCCGCTCAGCTCGTGAAAGCGTCGACCAGCTTGCGGTACAGATCGGCGAAGCGCTTGCGCGCGGCCTGCTGCTCGGGGTTCAAGCCGTCGGTGGCATCGGGGGAGTAGACCACCAGGTGGACGTCGCCCGCCGCGTCCTCGGGCAGCAGATCGATGATCTGCAGACCCTTACCCTCCCCGGCGGGAATACCGAAGTCGAGTTCCCTCATCGCGTCGATCTCCGTGCGCGCGGCCGAGATCACTTCGGGGGCAACCTTTCCGGTCACCTTCTTCGGATCGGTGTCGGCTTTGCGGTCCTTGCTCACCGCGTCGGGCCGGTGCACGGCCTTGCCGTCGGCGAAGACCTGCAGCACCGGCCGCAGATCGGTGCGCTGTGACCAGCCGTCGGGGATCGTGGTCAGACTCACCAGCGGTAGCGGCGCCGGATCGGCCTGGGCGACAGCGCTCGCGCCGGTCAGGGCGAGCGCGCAGACGAACAGTCCGGTCATGGTGCGGCGCATGGGTTCCCCTCGATCGAAAGACGGTGTGACGTTCGGGTCAGCGTAGCCCGGCGGGGTTGTCCAGGTCGGTCGCGGTGTAGGTATCGCAGGCCTGCACCGACCCGGTCCGGTAGCCGGTGAGGAACCACTTCTGGCGTTGTTCGGAAGACCCGTGCGTCCACGACTCGGGGTTGACCCCGCGCCCCGCGCTGCGCTGGATGCGGTCGTCGCCGACAGCATTGGCCGCGGAGAGCGCGTCGCGGATGTCGGTGTCCGACAGCGGTTTCAGGAACGGTTGGTTGCTGCCCGGTGCGTTCTTCTTGTCCGCGTAGTGTGCCCACAGGCCCGCGTAACAGTCGGCCTGCAGCTCGGTGCGGACCGCGCCGGATTCCGGGCCGCGCGGATCGCGCTGGGCGCGACCGATGTCGCCGAGCTGATTCTGGATGTGGTGGCCGATCTCGTGGGCCACCACGTACTCCTGGGCGAGCGGACCCGAGCTGGCCCCGAACCGGTCGGTGAGCTCCTGGAAGAACGAGGTGTCGAAGTAAGTGGTCTGGTCGGCCGGGCAGTAGAACGGGCCGACGTCGCTGGTGGCGTTGCCGCAGCCGGTGTTGACCGCGCCGGAGAACAGCACCAGGTTCGGCTGCACGTAGCGCTTGCCGGTCTGCCTGGGCAGCTCCTCGGTCCACACCGCGTCGACGCTCTGCGCGGTGAGCACGATACGGCAGTCGACGTACTTGTTGGCGTCGGCGCCGGTCTTGCAGTGCTCGGGCGTGCCCGCCGTCCCACCCGAGCCGACCTGCTGTTCGGCGGAGGACCCGGTGAGGTCGCCCATCAGCGAACCGGGATCGCCACCGAGCAGCAGGGTGATCACCAGCAGGATCAGCCCGCCCGCGCCGCCGCCGACGGCGAGTTTGCCGCCCATGCCCGGGCCGCCGCCCGACGATGCCCGGCCGGGATCGATCTGCATACCTTCGTTGAAGGTCATCGCCGTACTCGCCTTCGCTCGGTCCCGGTCCGCACCCGCGTGGGAGGGTATCGGTTGTCCATCTGTCTCGCAGCACGATTCACCGCCCTGGGCACGAGGACGGTGCGCGCGTGGCACAAGCTTGACACGGTCAGCAAGATATCGGTTTTCACTCGGGGATCGTGTCTCACTACGATGGCAGTGCACCTGGCCGTCCGCGCCGGTGCGACGAGTCCGCGAATGTCTGTCGAAAGGAATACCGTGCTGCGCACCCACTTGGCTGGTTCGCTGCGAAGCGAGCACGCCGGTCAGACCGTCACCCTCACCGGCTGGGTGGCCCGGCGTCGTGACCACGGTGGCGTGATCTTCATCGATCTGCGCGACGCCTCCGGGGTGGCGCAGGTGGTCTTCCGCGAGGGCGAGGCGGCCGAGCAGTCCCACAAGCTGCGCGCGGAGTACTGCGTGCAGGTCACCGGTGTGGTGGAGCAGCGTCCCGACGGCAACGAGAACCCGGACCTGCCGACCGGGCGGATCGAGGTCGACGCCAAGGAACTGGTCGTGCTCAACGAGAGCGCGCCGCTGCCCTTCCAGCTCGACGAGACCCCCGGTGACGAGGCTCGTCTCAAGTACCGCTACCTCGACCTGCGTCGCGAGGGCCCCGGCCACGCGATCCGGTTGCGCTCCAAGGTCAACGCCGCCGCGCGCGACGTCCTGGCCCGCCATGACTTCATCGAGGTCGAGACCCCCACGCTGACCCGCTCGACGCCCGAGGGCGCCCGCGACTTCCTGGTCCCCGCGCGCCTGCAGCCGGGCAGCTTCTACGCGCTGCCGCAGAGCCCGCAGCTGTTCAAACAGCTGCTGATGGTCGGTGGCATCGAGCGTTACTTCCAGATCGCGCGCTGCTACCGCGACGAGGACTTCCGCGCCGACCGTCAGCCGGAGTTCACCCAGCTCGACATCGAGATGAGCTTCGTGCGCCAAGACGATGTGATCCTGCTGGCCGAGGACATCCTGACCGCGTTGTGGAAGCTGGTCGGCCACGAGATCACCACGCCGATCCCGCACATGACCTACGCCGAGGCGATGCGGCGTTTCGGTAGCGACAAGCCGGATCTGCGTTTCGGCGTCGAGATCACCGAATGCACGGACTACTTCGCCGAGACCCCGTTCCGGGTGTTCCAGGCGGAGTACGTCGGCGCGGTCGTGATGCCCGGTGGCGCGAGCCAGCCGCGACGTCAGCTCGACGCCTGGCAGGAGTGGGCCAAGCAGCGTGGCGCCAAGGGCCTGGCTTACATCCTGATCAACTCCGACGGCACCCTGGGCGGCCCGGTCGCCAAGAACCTGTCCGAGGCCGAGCGTGAGGGCCTGGCCAAACACGTCGGCGCGGTGCCCGGCGACTGCGTCTTCTTCGCCGCCGGTCCGACCAAGGCGCAGCGCGCCCTGCTCGGCGCCGCGCGCGGTGAGATCGCCCGCAAGGTCGGTCTGATCGACGAGAACGCGTGGGCCTTCGTCTGGATCGTCGACGCCCCGATGTTCGAGCCGACCTCCGAGGCCACCGCCAGTGGCGACGTGGCCCTTGGCCACTCGGCCTGGACCGCCGTGCACCACGCCTTCACCTCGCCCAAGCCCGAGTCGATCGACACCTTCGACACCGACCCTGGCGCGGCGCTGGCCTACGCATACGACATCGTCTGCAACGGCAACGAGATCGGCGGCGGCTCGATCCGTATCCACCGTCGCGACGTGCAGGAACGCGTGTTCAAGGTGATGGGCATCGACCACGAGGAGGCGCAGGAGAAGTTCGGCTTCCTGCTCGACGCGTTCGCCTACGGCGCCCCGCCGCACGGTGGCATCGCCTTCGGCTGGGACCGTATCACCGCGCTGCTGGCCGGTGAGGACTCCATCCGCGAGGTGATCGCGTTCCCGAAGACCGGTGGTGGCGTCGACCCGCTCACCGACGCGCCCGCCCCGATCACCGCCCAGCAGCGCAAGGAAGCGGGGATCGACGCCAAGCCCGAGGTCAAGGGTGCCGAGGCCAAGGGTGCTGAGATCAAGGGCAACGGCAAGCCCGACGCGCCCGACACCGGCGCCGCCGCGAAGTAGCGGGCTTCGGCTCGAGCCCCGGTACCTTCTGGTCAGTTCCCGTGTCGCCGCGGCGGCACCGACCAGGAGGTCACCGGTTGCTGCACCTGCGCGTGATCAGTCCGGCCGAGCAGACCGCGGTGCTCGTGCGGGTGCTGGAGGCGGACCCCGGCGTCACCCATCTCACGGTGGCGCGCGGGATCGCCGTTCGGCCGCCGGGCGATCTCGTTCAGGCCGACATCGCGCGTGAAGCCGCCAACAAGGTGCTCGCCGACATCAAGGCACTCGGCATCGTGCACAGCGGCGGGCTGACACTCGGCCCGGTCGAGGCGGTGCTCTCCGATGCCGCCGACCGCGCGGTCCGGGCGGCGCCCGGTGACGCGAACGACGCGGTGGTCTGGGAAGAACTGCTGGAGGAGACGCACGAGGAGTCCTCGCTCAATGTCAGCTTCCTCGCTTTCCTGACCATCGCCTGTCTGCTCGCCTCGATCGGGGTCGCGACGAACTCGCCGGTCACCATTGTCGGCGCCATGGTGGTGGGTCCCGAGTTCGGTCCGCTGGCCGCGCTGTCGGTGGCGCTGGTGCGTCGCAACTGGCGGCTGGCCAGGCGGTCGATCATCGCGCTCGCCGTGTCCTTCCCGGTGGCGATGCTCATCACGCTGGCCGCGACCCTGGTGTGGGTGCGGCTGGGCTGGATCACCACCGAAGGGGTGATCGGCGCGCACGATGTCGACTTCATCTACCAGGTCGGACCGTTCTCCTTGGTCGTGGCGTTGCTCGCCGGTGGGGCCGGCATGCTGTCGCTGGTGACGGCCAAGTCCTCGGCCCTGATCGGGGTGTTCATCTCGGTCACCACGGTGCCCGCCGCCGGGTACGCGGTGGTGGCTGCGACGCTGGGGCAGTGGCATCGGGCGTTCGGGTCGGCCGGTCAGCTGGCGTTGAACCTGGTCGGTATCGTCGTCGCCGGGGTGATCGTGCTCGAGCTGCGGCTGCGCACGGGCGACCAGAGCCGTCCGATCGGGCGGTTGAAGCCGACGATCGGGAGGCGGACCCCGCGGGAGCGATGATCGTCAGAACTCGGCGACCGGGCCCTCGGTGAGCATCCGGTAGGCGTAGGTGACCGCGATCACGCAGACCGGACCGGCCACGAACAGGCCGAGCCCACACAGCGCGAGACCGACGAAGGTCACCAGCATCACCGTGATCGCGAGCAGGAACGAGGGCCACAGGTTGGCCAGCACCAGCTGCGCGCTCGCCTTGATCGCCTCGACGGGGCCGTAGTCCTGATCGATCACGAAGTGCAGCGAGTACATGCACAGGAATCCGACGACGAGTCCGGGCAGCAGACACAGCGAGGCGGCGACGAGGGTGATCGCGAAGGCGAGCAACGCGGTGAGCAAGACATTGCCCGAGTTCACGAACCGGAAGAACGAGCCGAAAGCCGGTGGATAACCATCGGTTTCGTAGAGCGCGCCACGCACCATCACCGCCTGGAGCAGCCACAGGGCAACCAGCACCACCAGGAACAGGAACAGCACGGTGAACAGCGATGTCGGGTCGAAGATCTGCACGACCGCGAAGTAGCCGAGATAGATCAGCACGCCCACGGCCATCACGCCGAGCCATGGTCCCGGGTTGGTGCGGAACCGCTCCCACCCGTAGCTCAGCGCGCGGCCCACATCGAGGGCCTGTGCTTCCGGATGGTAGTAACCCGGCGGCTGCTGAATCTCGCCCGGCGACACGCCGGGCGCGGGGGCAGTGGCTCCGGCGAGGTCGTCCGGTTTCGCCTGCGGCGCCGGGTAACCGGGCGCGGTGCCGGGCGGGCCGTAGCGTGGTGCGGGCGCGGGGTGTCCGGCAATCGGCGGCGGAGGTTCGAGCGGCTCCTCGCCGTACTGGGCGGCGCCGGGCCCTTCGAACTGTGGATAGCCTGCGCCACCGGCCATTCCGTGCCTCGCGGGTCCGGGACCGGCCTGCGATGGTCTGCCCTGTCCCTCGTGCTGACCCCCTGGGCCGGC
The DNA here is from genome assembly GCF_001886715.1 of Nocardia mangyaensis. NCBI lineage: Bacteria > Bacillati > Actinomycetota > Actinomycetes > Mycobacteriales > Nocardiaceae > Nocardia > Nocardia mangyaensis. Next base: position 4,333,428 of record NZ_CP018082.1, on the reverse strand, counting down.
GAATTGTCCGCCACCACCGGGCGCAGGCGACCCACCCGGTGAATCGCTCGATGCGGCGTACGGTGTGTCGGTCACTGTGGTAGACCTTTCGACTCAACCGGTTTGCGGTGTGGCGCACAGCAGTTGACGATGAGAAAACCCGACGACCGACAGGTGTGTCAAGCGAACAGGCACACTCGCGCAACCTCGGCGCCAACACGCCGGGTGACGCGGAAAGGTTGTCCAACCGCTCGCTAGAAGTGACCTGGTACGAGTAGCTTGAGAGGCGATGACCGCACTATTGGCCGAACGCGCCGCCGACGTCGTGTCCGCAGCACAACAGTTGCTCACAAAGCGAATGGGTGCTCCGGTGAAGCTGAGTGATCCCATGGAGCTCAGCGGCAGTGGTAGGACGACAGTCCTACGCGTGCGTGTCGCGGAGAACGCTTTCTCGTTGCCGCGCACGCTGATCGTCAAGCAGGTGCGCGGTACCGCTACCGAGCGACGCACCGGTGGCATGGCGCCCGGAGTCGCCAGCATCGACTCCGCGTTCCTGCGCGAGGCGGTGTCCTACCAGTTCACCACCGCCCTGAGCCGCGAGCAGCGCCCCGGTGCCTTCCTGATCGCGCACAGCGTGCCCGACCGGCTGCTGGTGCTGTCGGATCTGGGTGACAATGCCCTGCTCACCTCGGTGCTGCGGGCTCGGGTCGAGCCGAACACCCGCAACGCGCTGATGGCCTTCGCGCAGGCGCTGGGCCGGATGCACGCCGCGACCGTGGGCCGTGAGCCCGACTTCGTCGCCCTGCTGCGCCGGGTCGACTCGGCGCACCGCGTCGACGGGATCGCCCAGCAGGCCCAGGCGGCCATCGCCGAGGTGCCCGGACTGCTCCAGGCCGAGCTCGGCATCGAGGTGCCCGGCGAGATCGCCGAACGCATCGTGGCCGGAAATCGTCTGTTCACCGGCGGTCGTCACCGCGCGTTCAGCCCCTCGGACCTGTGCCCGGACAACGTGGTCCTCAACGATGACGGCGCGCGCTTCCTCGACTACGAGTGGGGCGGTTTCCGCGACGCCACCCTCGACATCGCCTACGCGCTGGTCTCCTTCCCCGGCTGCCTGTGCGATGTCGAGCTCTCGCGCGGCCGGGCCAGGGAAATGGTCGAGGCCTGGCGGTCGGCCGTGGTCGGCGTGTGGCCCTCGCTGGCCGACGACACGGTGCTGGCCGAACGGATCCTCGAGGCGCGGTTGATCTGGGTCTGGCTGTCGACCTACTGGTTCCTGCCCGCCGACCACACCCGCATCGCCGTCGCGCGCGAGCACGGGCTGTCGGTGCCGCGCTCGGAGGCGCTGATCAACCGCTGGTCGGCACTGGCCGAGGACGCGCGCGTCACCGGTGACGACGCGGTCGGCGACTTTGCCGAACAGGTCTCGGCGACGCTGGAAGAGCGCTGGTCGGAATGACGAGCCCGGGGACGTAGCTCCCCACTTCGCGGCGCGACGGGAGTAGCGTCGGCGGACGTCCGAGGAATGGGGAGCTGTCGTGCCGAAGTCGATCACCGTCACCGTCGTCCGCAAGCAGTCGCTGACCCCGCACCTGGTGCGGGTCGTCGGCCGCGTCGCGGAGCCGGATCGGTTCACGCCGAACGAATTCACCGACGCCTATGTGAAATTGATCTTCCCGGTGCCCGGCGTGGAGTATCCCGAGCCGTTCGATCTCGACGCGATCCGTGCCACGCTGGGCCCGGAGAGCCAGCCCGTCCTGCGCACCTACACGGTGCGGTCCTTCGACCCCGCGCGCAACGAGATCAGCATCGATTTCGTCGTGCACGGCGATGAGGGCATCGCGGGGCCCTGGGCGCGGTCGGTCGAACCGGGCGAGCAGTTCCGGCTGTTCGGCCCCGGTGGCGCGTTCGCCCCTGACCCGTCCGCGGACTGGTTCCTGCTGGCCGGTGACGAATCCGCGCTGCCCGCCATCGCGGCCGCACTGGCGGCGCTGCCCGCTGGTGCCCCGGCGGAGGTGTTCGTCGAGGTGGGCGGTCCGGAGGAGGAGATAGCGCTCGAATCACCGGCGGACCTGCGCCTGCACTGGGTGCATCGTGGTGGGTCGTCGGACCGCATCCCCGACGATCTCGCGGGGGCGAACTCCCCGCTGGTGGCCGCCGTGCGTGCGGCCGAGTGGCTGCCCGGCCAGGTCCAGGCCTTCGTGCACGGCGAGGCCGAGGCCGTGATGCGCAACCTGCGCCCCTACCTGCGCAAGGAACGCGATGTCGCGCCGAAGTGGCTCTCGATCTCCGGATACTGGCGCCGCGGTCGTACCGAAGAGGGCTTCCGCGAGTGGAAGCGCGAACTGGCCGCCGAGGGCGCCTGATTCGCGGGTAGCGGGGTGGTTGGGCGCCGAGTGCGCGATCCGGCCGCGGACACTGACCCCCGCGGCCTGATGAGCAGGCCGTTTCGTGACGGTGATGATCACCCGGCCGGCGGTGTCATGGCGGATCGACAAACCCGCCGCAGATATCCTCCTCCGCTCAGCTCGGCGGCGTCGCCCGCGGCTCCAACCGGCCGCCGGAGCGCACGGCGAACGAGGTGCCGTGGCGGAGGCCGCTGTGCGGATCGATGACGTCGAACAGGTAGAACCAGTCCATCTGGGTCTGCTCGTGGGTCACCTCCAGCACGCCGAAACCGTGCGAGTCCAGCTCGACGTAGCGCAGGTGGTGGTTGGCCGCCTTGATCGCCTCCTCGGCGACCACCGAGGTGGTGCGCGGCGGGGTCTTCAGCAGGTCACCGACGCTTGACGAGGTGACCGACGGGATGACGAACTCGGTGCCGACGGTGGGCCCGGCGGGATAGTTCGCGGCATCCAGGGGCAGATCGGCGGCCCAGGAGGTGTGGATGTCGCCGGTGAGGAACACGACGTCACCGATCTGGTTGTCGGCGATGGTGCTGAACAGCGTGCGCCGGTCGGCGGTGTAGCCGTCCCACTGGTCGCCGTTGACCGTGATGCCGCCCTGCGGGATACCCAGGGCGGTGGTGATCGCCTCGGTGGTCGCGGGCTCGAGCGGCGGGAACAGCAGCGGCGAGATCATCACCGAGTTGCCGATGAGCTTCCATCGAGTTGGCGAGGACACCAGTCCGGCGGTGAGCCAGTCCATCTGCGCGCGGCCGGTGATGGTGCGCGCCGGATCGTCGGCGACCCGCCAGCCCGCCAGCGGGCCCGCTTCCTCATCGCGGTAGGTGCGCAGGTCGAGCATCGAGAGTTCGGCCAGCGTGCCGAATCGCAGGCGCCGGTAGATCTGCACGGCGCCGTCGGCACGGGTCGCACGCACCGGCATCCATTCCAGATAGGCGCGGGCCGAGGCGGCGCGCCGGTCGCCCCAGGCACCCTGGGTGGCCGGATCGTGGTGGGTCGAGCCGTCGCGCCAGGCGTTGTCGGCGGATTCGTGGTCGTCCCAGGTGCAGATGAACGGCAGCGCCGCGTGCAGATCGGCCAGGTCCGGGTCGGTCTTGTACTGGCCGTGACGGGTGCGGTAGTCCGACAGGGTGATGATCTCGTGCGCGGGATCGTGGAGGCGCACCGCGCCGTTGCGGCCGGTGTACTTGCCCTGTCCGTACTCGTAGAGGTAGTCGCCGAGGTGCACGATCGCGTCGAGATCGGTGCGCGCGGCCAGATGCCGGTAGGCGCCGAACCAGCCCGCCTCCCAGTTCGAGCACGACACCAGCCCGAGCCGCAGCCGGTCGACCTCGCTCTCGGCGGCGGGCGCGGTGTGGGTGCGCCCGATCCGTGAGGTCTCGCCGAGGGCGATGAAACGGTAGAAATAGTCGGTGCCCGGAGCCAAGCCGGTCGCGTCGACCTTGACGGTGTGATCAGCGTCCGCGTTCGTGGTGACGGTGCCCGAGGCGGCGACCCGGTCGAAGCTCTCGTCGGTGGCGATCTCCCAGCGCACCGTCGCGGGCGCACCGAGGCCGGAGCCGGGGACGGCGTTGTCGGCGACGGTCACCCTGGTCCACAGGATCACCGCGCCCGGTAGTGGATCACCGGAGGCGACCCCGTGCCGGAACACCGTCCCAGCCGCGTGCGCGGTCGCGGTGCTCAGCACCACCGCCGCTGCGGCCGCGGTGCCGCCCGCGAAGAGGGTGCGCCGGGTGAACTGTCCCGCCGACGGGGAAGTGACGATGCCGTTGTTTTCGACCACGATCAGCGATCACAACCCACGATCGGCTTGCGCGCAAGCCTGAAACGCAAAAATTGGTCAATCGTTCAACTCGGCGCCGGTCAGGGCCGGGTCCGGACGGATCACCGACCGGGTGGCGCAGCCGCGGCCGTGGCCTTCCCCGACGGTGTGCCCGAGCTTGTCCGGCGGAGCTGACGTCGGCTGGGCATTGTCCGGCGTCGACCGATGATGTCCGACGGTGTCGGTACCCTGCTCGACGTGAGCGATCAGCTGTTCGAGGTGCCAGGAGAACCCGTCGAGCCCGACCGCGGGCTCGACGCGGTGGTCCGACGCGATCCCGGCGCCCCGCTCGCGGTCCGGATGCGGCCCACCTCGCTCGACGAGGTGATCGGTCAGCAGCATCTGCTCGGTCCGGGTTCGCCGCTGCGCAGGCTCGTCGAGGGCTCCGGCGCGGCCTCGGTGCTGCTCTACGGTCCGCCCGGCACCGGCAAGACCACGCTGGCATCGCTGCTGTCGCAGGCCACCGGGCGCCGGTTCGAGGCGCTCTCGGCGCTCTCGGCCGGGGTCAAGGAGGTCCGCGCCGTCATCGAGGTGGCCCGGCGCCGCCTGACGGTGGGGGAGCAGACCGTCCTGTTCATCGACGAGGTGCACCGATTCTCCAAGACCCAGCAGGACGCGCTGCTGGCCGCCGTGGAGAACCGGATCGTGCTGCTCGTCGGCGCGACCACCGAGAACCCCTCCTTCTCGGTGGTCTCGCCGCTGCTGTCGCGCTCGCTGGTGTTGCAACTGCAATCGCTCACCGTCGACGACATCCGCGCGGTGCTCGACCGCGCCATCGCCGATCCGCGCGGGCTCGCCGGGGACTACACCGTCACCGAGGAGGCCCTCGACCACCTCGTGCGCATCGCCGGCGGTGACGCGCGCCGCGCGCTGACCGCGCTGGAGGCCTCGGCCGAGTCGTCCCTCGACGGCACGGTCGACGTCGAACTGGTCGAGGCCAGTGTCGACAAGGCCGCGGTCCGCTACGACCGGGCAGGCGATCAGCACTACGACGTGATCAGCGCCTTCATCAAGTCCATCCGCGGTTCCGACGTCGACGCCGCCCTGCACTACCTGGCCCGGATGCTCACCGCGGGCGAGGATCCGCGATTCATCGCCCGCCGCTTGATGATCCACGCCAGCGAGGACGTCGGCATGGCCGATCCGACCGCCCTGCAGACCGCCACCGCCGCCGCGCAGGTCGTCCAGCTGGTCGGCCTGCCCGAGGCGCAACTCGCCCTGGCCCAGGCCACGATCCACCTCGCCACCGCGCCGAAGTCCGGTGCGGTCACCTCGGCGCTGGCCGCCGCCATGGCCGACATCACCGCGGGAAAGGCGGGTGCGGTCCCGCCACACCTGCGCGACGGGCACTACGCGGGCGCGGCCGCCCTCGGCAATGCCAAGGGCTACCAGTTCCCGCACAAGTCCCGCGACGGCGTGCTGGCCCAGCAATATCCGCCCGACGAGCTGGTCGGCACCGACTACTACGAGCCCACCGACCATGGCTTCGAACGTGAGGTCGGCCCGCGGGTGGGCAAGCTGCGCCGCATCATCCGCGAAAAGTAGCCACCGGTACACCGCGAGCACCGCCCTCGGCGCAAAACCGGTGGAATGCAGACGGTAGGCTGGTCAGCTGTGCAGACCCACGAGATTAGACGGCGTTTCCTGGACCATTTCGTCCGTGCCGGACACACCGAGGTACCCAGTGCCTCGCTGATCCTGGCCGACCCCAACCTGCTGTTCGTCAACGCAGGCATGGTCCAGTTCGTGCCGTACTTCCTCGGTCAGCAGACCCCGCCGTACGCGACCGCGACCAGCGTGCAGAAGTGCGTGCGCACCCTCGACATCGAGAACGTCGGCATCACCACCCGCCACAACACCTTCTTCCAGATGGCGGGCAATTTCAGCTTCGGTGACTACTTCAAGCGCGAGGCGATCACTCTCGCCTGGACGCTGCTCACCGACAGCGTCGAAGCGGGTGGCTACGGCTTCGATCCCGAGCGCCTATGGGTCACCGTCTATCTCGATGACGACGAGGCCGAGCGGATGTGGCTCGAGGTGGGCGTCCCCGCCGACCGCATCCAGCGTCGTGGCATGGCCGACAACTACTGGTCGATGGGTATCCCCGGACCGTGCGGCCCGTGTTCGGAGATCTACTACGACCGTGGCCCCGAATACGGTGTCGAGGGCGGCCCCGAGGCCGACGAGGACCGCTACATCGAGATCTGGAATCTCGTGTTCATGCAGAACGAGCGCGGCGAGGGCATCGGCAAGGACAACTTCGAGATCCTCGGCCCGCTGCCCAAGCAGAACATCGACACCGGTATGGGCGTCGAGCGCGTGGCCTTCCTGCTCCAGGGCGTGGACAACGTCTACGAGACCGACCTGATGCGCCCGATCATCGACAAGGCCGAGCAGCTCACCGGCCGCTCCTACGGTGTCGACCACACCGACGATGTCCGCTTCCGGGTCATCGCCGACCACGCCCGCACCGGCGCGATGCTCATCGTCGACGGCGTGAACCCCGGCAACGACGGCCGCGGCTACGTCCTGCGTCGGCTGCTGCGCCGCATCGTGCGCTCGGCCCGTTTGCTGGGCGCCGAGAAGCCGGTGATGGCCGAGTTGATGAAGGTCGTCTCCGAGCTGATGGCCCCGTCCTACCCCGAGCTGGCCACCGACTTCTCCCGCATCGAGACCGTCGCGGTCGGCGAGGAGACCGCCTTCCTCAAGACGCTCAACACCGGTGAGACCCTCTTCGACAATGCCGCCTCCGCGGTGAAGTCCAAGGGCGGCAAGCAGATCGCGGGCTCGGACGCCTTCGCCCTGCACGACACCTACGGCTTCCCGATCGACCTCACCCTCGAAATGGCGGCCGAGGCGGGTCTTTCGGTGGACGAGGACGGGTTCCGCTCGCTCATGGCCGAGCAGCGCAAGCGCGCCAAGGACGACGCCCAGGCCCGCAAGCACGCCCACGCCGACCTGACCGTCTACAAGGAACTGGTCGACCGCGGCGCCACCGAGTTCACCGGTTTCGACGAGCTCACCTCCGAGGCGCAGGTGCTGGCCCTGATCGCCGACGGTGTCCGGGTACCCGTCGCGCAGGCCGGTTCCGATGTCGAGGTCATCCTCGACCGCAGCCCGCTCTACGCCGAGTCCGGCGGCCAGATCGCCGACCGCGGCACCATCACCGCCTCGGGGCTGAAGCTGCGCGTCAACGACGTCCAGAAGATCGCCAAGAAGGTCTGGGTGCACAAGGCCACTGTCGAGCAGGGGCAGATCACCGAAGGTGATGTGGTGCTCGCCCAGGCCGACCCGGCCTGGCGTCGTGGCGCCACCCAGGGCCACTCCGGCACGCACATGGTGCATGCCGCGCTGCGCCAGATCCTCGGCCCCAACGCCGTGCAGGCCGGTTCGCTGAACAAGCCGGGCTACCTGCGCTTCGACTTCAACTGGCAGGGTGCGCTGAGCGAGGCCCAGAAGGCCGACATCGAGGCCGTCTCCAACGACGCCGTCGGCGCGGACTTCCCGGTGAACACCTTCGTCACCGACCTGCCCAAGGCCAAGGAAATGGGCGCGATGGCGCTGTTCGGCGAGAACTACGGCGACGAGGTGCGCGTCGTGGAGATCGGCGGCCCGTTCTCGATGGAGCTGTGCGGCGGCACCCACGTCGAGCACTCCTCGCAGATCGGCCCGATCACCCTGCTCGGCGAATCCTCGATCGGTTCGGGGGTGCGGCGCGTCGAGGCCTTCGTCGGCCTGGACTCCTACAAGTACCTGGCCAAGGAGCGGGCGCTGCTGGCCGGTGTGGCGTCTTCGCTGAAGGTGCCCTCCGACGAGGTGCCCGCGCGGGTGGAGCAGCTCGTGGAGCGGCTCAAGGTGGCTGAGAAGGAACTCGAGCGCACCAAGATCGCCGCGGTGCTGTCCTCGGCGGGCACGTTCGTCGACCAGGCCGAGCGGGTCGGCTCGGTGCTGCTGGTCGCCGCCGCCGCGCCCGAGGGCGTCAACGCGGGCGATCTGCGCACCCTGGCCACCGACATCCGGGGCCGCTTCGCCGGTGAGCCCGCCGTGGTCGTGCTGCTCGGCAATGCCGACGGCAAGGCGCCGTTCGTGGTGACCGTCAACAAGGCGGCCCAGGACCTCGGTTTCAAGGCCGGTGATCTGGTCGCCGGCTTCGGTCCCAGCATCGCCGGTCGCGGCGGTGGCAAACCGGAGATGGCCCAGGGCTCCGGCTCGGATCCGTCGGGTATCCCGGCCGGTCTGGCCGCGGTCCGTGCCCAGGTGGCCGAACTCGCCGCCTGATGCCGGAGACCGCTGGATCACCTGAGCAGGACCCGGCCGACCGGCCGGATCCGGCGACCGACCCGGGCCGGGGGCGCCGGATCGCGATCGACGTCGGCAGTGTCCGGATCGGGGTGGCCTCGAGCGACCCCGACGGGATCCTCGCCACCCCCGTGGAGACGGTCGCGCGTGCCAAGTCCGGTGCGCGCGCGGCCGGTCCACCCGCCGACATCGCCAGAATTGCCGACATTGTGCTGGAATACGAGGCGGTGGAGGTTATCGTCGGTCTGCCACGCACATTGCGCGGTGAGAACGGTAGTGCGGCCGGTATCGCCAGGAAATTTGCCCGGCAGTTGCGCCGGGTGATCGACCCGATTCCGGTGCGCCTTTCCGACGAACGTTTGACTACGGTGTCTGCTGCACGTGCGCTGCGCGACAGCGGAGTTCGAGCACGTGGCCAGCGGCAGGTGATCGATCAGGCGGCAGCCGTGTCGATTCTGCAAGGATGGTTGGACGAGCGGAGTTCGGTGTTGAAGCACGCAGCAGACGCGGCGAGTGTGGTCGGAGATGATGCATGACCGACCGATGGGCGAGGGCCGAGGAACGCTACCGGGCGCGGGAAGCTGATCGGCGCTACCCCCGGCGCGACGACTGGGGCCTCGATGCCCGCGCGGCGCACGGCGACGAACAGCAGGCGGGCGAGCCCGTCGGCTGGGACGACGACGATTACGGCACCGATGTCATCCCGCGCTATGACGAGGAAGCCGACGCGTTCGTCGAACAACCCGAGCCGGAACCGGCCGCACCGCCGCGTCGCGTAGGGCAGCGCCCGGCCGCCGGTCGGCCGCCGGATGAACGGGGCGGACGCGCCAAGGCGGCTGCGGGTGAACGTGGCGGTCGCGCCAAGGCGGGCTCGTCGGGACGCGGCGAACGGTCGCGGATCGCCTCGCGTAAGGCGGCCGAGCGTAAACGGCGCCGTCGCAATCTGTGGGTCGTGGCCGGGGTGTTCGTGCTGCTGTTCGTCTCGGTGGCCGGATTCGCCGGGTACAAGCTGATGGGCCGACTGACCCCGGCCGAGGATTTCGCCGGTCCGCCCGGCGCGCTCGTCGTGGTCGCGGTGCATCCGGGCGACACCGCCTCACAGATCGCCACGGAGATGAAAGACAAGGGCGTGGTCGCCAGCTCGGCGGCGTTCTACGAAGCGGCGGTGCGGAATTCGTCGATGAACAGCGTGCAGCCCGGCTTCTACGCGGTCGGCGTGAACAGCCCCGCCGCCGACGCCGTCGCCACGCTGGTCGGCGGGAAGTCGCGGGTCGGGAACGTGACCGTGTCCGAGGGCCGGTTGCTGCACGACAAGCACGACGTGGGCACCGGCGGCCGATACGAGGGCATCTACCGAAAGATCGCGCAGGCCAGCTGCTTCGGCGAGGAACGCAAGTGTGTGACCTACGAGCAGCTCGACGCCGCGGGCGCGAGTCCGGACCTGGCCGCGCTCGGCGTACCCGAATGGGCGATGCAGGGCGTGCGCGACTCCCCGGACCGGACCAGGCAGCTGGAGGGCCTGATCGCGGCGGGGACATGGGATTTCGATCCGAGCGGCACACCGGAGCAGATCTTGCGGCAGCTGATCACCGCGAGTGTGCAGCGCTACGAATCGACCGGCCTGCTGCAGTCGGGCGCCACCACGGGCCTGACCCCGTATGAGACCCTGGTCGCCGCCTCCCTGGTGGAGCGTGAGGCCAAGCCCCAGGACATGAGCAAAGTGGCCAGGGTGATCGCGAACCGCCTGAAGGTCGAACAGATGCTGCAGTTCGACTCGACGGTGAACTACACCCTCGACACCACCGAGGTGGCGACCACCAACGCCGACCGTGCCCGGGTCACCGCGTGGAACACCTACGCGATGTACGGCCTGCCCGTGACGCCGATCGCCGCACCCTCCCTGCAGGCCCTGCAGGCCATGGAGAACCCCGAACCCGGCGAGTGGCTGTACTTCGTCACCGTCGACAACGACGGCACCACCCTGTTCACCGACAACTATCAGGAGCACCTGCGACTGGTCGCGCAGGCACAGCGCAGCGGCATCCTCGACAGCTCCCGGCCCTACGGTGGCTGAGGCGCGCAAAGCGGCGGTGCTCGGCAAGCCGATCGCGCACTCCCGCTCGCCCCAGCTGCACCTGGCCGCCTACCGCGCGCTCGGGTTGAACTGGAGCTATGAGCGCATCGAGTGCTCGGCCGAACAGCTGCCCGGGCTGGTCGACGGGCTCGGCCCGGAATGGGTGGGACTGTCGGTGACGATGCCCGGCAAGGAAGCCGCGCTGGCCCACGCGGACGTGCGCACCGATCGGGCCGTGCTGGTCGGTTCCGCCAACACCCTGGTTCGGACCGAGGCCGGCTGGCTGGCCGACTGCACCGATGTGGACGGCGTGCTCGGCGCGCTTCGTGGTGGTGGTGTCGACCGGGTCCGCGAGGGTGTGGTCCTCGGTGCGGGTGGCACCGCACGGCCCGCCCTGCTCGCTCTGTCGGAGCTGGGCGCGGAGTCGGTGACCGTGGTCGCGCGCGATGCCGGCCGCGCGCGTGGTGCGCTCGAGCTCGCCGAGCGGTTGGGCATGGCCGTGTCGACGATCGGTTTCGATGCGGAGCCCCTCGCCGCCGTGTGTGCGCGCGCGGGAGCCGTGGTCAGCACGGTGCCCGCCGAGGCCGCCGCTGCGCTCGCGGCTCCGGTGTCGGCGGCGCCGGTGGTCCTCGACGCCATTTACAACCCGTGGCCCACACCGCTGGCCCATGCGGTCGAGGCGGCCGGACACACGGTGGTCAGTGGGCTGCAGATGCTGTTGAACCAGGCGTTCGGGCAGGTCGAGCTGTTCACCGGGCAGCCGGCACCGCGTGCGGCGATGGCGGCCGCGCTCGACTGACCCCTTTCGCGGCGGTGCTCGCCGTATTACCCTGGTGCCCAACGCAACCTAGGGGAGGGGTGGGCTCGTGTTCGGTCGAATCGGGTTCGTCGTGTTGTCGGTCGCCGCGTCGGCGATCGTTGTGGGTGGATCGGCGGCGGCGCAGAGTGGCTGCGCCTCGGCGCAGCCGACGTGGGGGTTCCGTTGTGTACCGTCGGCATCGAACGTCACGCTGGCGAGCTGTCTGAAGGACGGTCCGCTGTGGAGCGATCGGGCGCAATGCGTACCGCGCGGTGACGGCAGCGGCAGGTACGACCTGTGGGTGCCGTGACGTGCTCGGCTCTGTGTCAGCACCGCCGACGCGGCCGCGGTGATCATCCGATCCGCAGAATTGACACCGGTTCTAGTTTTGCCGGGCTAAGGTGTTGCCCATGAGCGCTTGGGTGTTACGAGCCGTCGGTCTCGGCGCGTTGGTCGTCGTGCTGCGGGTTCTGCTCGGTCTGCTGATGGGGTCACTGCCGACCTACGGCACACTGTGGCGGGCGGTCTGCCTCGTCGCGATCGTCGCCGTCGCCGTCGTCTGGGGCGTACGCGATGCCCGCTCGACATCCGGCACTGATCTCACGGTCCGCTGGCTCGCCGCCGGTATCGCCGCCGGCCTCGGCAGCGGGGCGGTGTGCCTGATCCTCGACTACGTCCCCGGTATCGAACTCGGCGACGCCGGCGCGCTCTTCGAGCTGACCTCCGCGGCGTCGTTCATCATGCTGCTGATCTTCCTGCCCGCACTCGCCGGTGTTGGCTACGGGCACGCCCGCTCCGGACGGCCCGCGAAAGCCCCTGCCGCGACTGCGAGCGAACCGGTACTCGCTCCCGCGCAGTAGCCCGCGGGGTGGGGTGTGGGTCGGCCACTCACGGTCGACCTGGGGTGATCAAGCCGGTCTCATAGGCGAGTCGCACCAGTTGGGGTCGGTCGCGGGCGTCGAGTTTGGTCAGTAGACGGCCGACATGGGTGCGTGCTGTCGCTGGACTCATCGACAGCGCCGCGGCGATCTCGGCATTGGAACGGCCGTGGCCGACCTCGGCCAGCACCTCGCGTTCGCGTGGAGTCAGTGGACTCAACAGCTCGGCGGTTTGCGGATCGGGTCCCCTGGCGGCCGCGCGCATGACCCGGCGGGTGACCGCGGGAGACAGGAGTGCGTCGCCACCCGCGACGATCCTGATCGCGGCGCGCAACTCCTGTGGGTCGGTGTCCTTGAGCAGGAATCCGGATGCGCCCGCGCGCATCGCCGCCAGCACGTTGTCGTCGGTGTCGAAGGTGGTGAGCACGACGACCCGGACATCACGAAGCGCGAGGTCGGCGACGATGCGCTGGGTCGCGGTCAGGCCGTCGCCGTCGGGCATACGGATGTCCATCAGCACGACATCGGGTCGGGTACGTGTCACCAGATCGACTCCCGCGCGGCCGGAACCGGCCATCCCCACCACACCGATGTCGTCGGCGCGGTCGAGCAAGGCCCGTAGGCCCTCGCGCACCAACTGTTGGTCGTCGACCACCACCACTCGGATCACGTGGTGCCTCGCGCCGGAATTCGTGCCTCCACCACAAATCCTCCTGTCTGGCCCGGTCCGGCGTGCAAGGTGCCGCCGAGCAGCGTCACCCGTTCCCGCATGCCGATGATGCCCCATCCGCTGTCGGCGGTTTCGGACGCTGCGCCGACGCCGTCGTCGGCCACGCGGACCACCAGATCGGTGTCGGCTCGGTCGATCTCGATGTCGACCGTGTGCGCGGCGGCGTGGCGCAGGACATTGCTCAATGATTCCTGGACCACCCGGTAGGCGGTGAGGTCGACGATGGCGGGCAGGGTGCCGGTCGCGGGAGAGTGGGTGAGCGTCACGATGAGACCGGCGGCCTCGGTGGCGGCGATGAGACCACCCACTCGGTCCAGGTTCGGTGTCGGCGGTTCGGTCGTGCTGTCGGCGCGCAGGGCGGCGACGGTCGCGCGTAGCTCACTGTTCGCTTCCCGGCAGGCGGCTCGCGCCGCGGCGAGCGACTGGGCCGCGGTGTCAGGGTCGTCGCGCAGCGATTCGCGCGCCACATCGGTGTGCAGCGCGATCACCGAGACGGTGTGGGCGAGCAGATCGTGCAGATCGCGGGCGATGCGCAATCGCTCCTGCTCGATGCGCCCCGCCAGCGCGCGGTCGCGTTCGGCCGCAGCCGCACGCGCGCGCTGCTCGGTCTCGGCGCGCCAGCCCCGGCGGGCCCGCACCCCATCACCCAGGGCGATCATCGCGGTCATCAGCGCGGCCGAGGTCGGCAGTTCCAAGCCGAGGACGAATCCCAGGTCGTCACCGTGGATGACCCGCACGCCCGTCGAGATCGCCAGGAGCGCGACGGCGATCCCGATTGCCCAGCCCGGTCTGCCGCGCTCGGCCGCGGAGAACAGCGCGGCGGCGACCGGCAACGCGAGTCCGATCGGCGGATAGTCGAGCATGTAGTAGATAGGCAGCGCGGCGGCCGAGACGACCAGCGTGGCGACCGGCCAGCGTCGACGCACCAGCATCGCACCGGCGAACAACGCGCCGAACGCGTACGCGGCCGGGTCGACCGAGTCCGAGCCGACGCGCGCGGTGATGGCGGTACCGACCACCACGAAGGTCGCCGCGGCAAGGGCGAGATCGACGGCTCGCTGCCCCCGTTCGGTGGCAAACATGGGCGACACCGCCCCTCCCTTCGTCCTCGGGCCGGCCGCACATCGGCTGACGCACCCGTCCGTCGTCTCGAAGCGTGGTGTTCGGGTCGCACATCCGGCGGCTCGGATGCGTGGTCACTGGGCCCGCGCCTTGTCCATGATCAGGATGCCCACCGGGTCCCGGGTGCGTGTCCGCGCGTTTGGACGAGCCGTTTCCGGCTTCTGTTCCGGTCCGTGATCAGGATGCGCGATCTCCTGTCCGGGTCCGTTCGTTCGGACGAACCCTTCACCGGGGTCGATGTCGGTCTGTTGTACGGATGAGCACCCAGGCGATCGCGCCGGTCACCGCGCCGACGAGCACTCCGGTCACCAAGCTGCTGCCAACGGAGAAGACGCGCAGGACCACGTCCTCGACCACCGGTGAGAGCTGCCCTTCCAGGGTGCCACCGAGCCGGGGCGGGTCGTCGAACGCCATGGTCCACAGGATCTGGTGCGTGACCGCCAGCGATACGCCGTAGCAGGCGCCGACGGCGAGCAGCGCACGGAACGCGTCGGAGACCCGGCGCCACCACATGTAGCCCACCCAGGCGGCGAAGGGCGCGAAAACCAGCACCGTGTTGACGGTAGGCCCGACCAGGTCCAGATCGTGCGCGATCACCCGGGGGATGCCGAGCAGGGCCAGCCCGCACACCGTCGTGAGGGGGACGCCGAACGTGCGCGTGGACGCCACCGAGTTCATGCGCGCACCAACCGATCGCGATACACCCGCAGGAATCCGACGAACGCGGCACCGGCGGTGACGGCGCTCATCGCCAGCCTGCCCCGGTGACCGGTCTCGAACTCGGTCGCGGCGCGCCGCAGTACCTCGCTCGAGTGCACCGCGGCGCCCTCGGTGAACATCATTTCGTTGCGCGGCCAGAAGTACAGGGCGGAGAACAGGAACTCCCCGAAGATCAGGGTCAGCAGGCTCCCGACGATCCACCAGCGTGCCGCCCGCACCCGCCACACCAGCACCGTGCTCGCCACCGCCGCGACGATGGTCGCCGCGCCCAGCGGACGGAAGAAGTCGGCAGGCCCGGTCACCTCGAAGAAGGCCGACGCCTCGCCCAGCGACGCGGGAACATCGTGAAAGACGTTGGGGTAGATGATGATCGTTTCCACGGCGATGGCGCTGAACGCCACCGCCGCGATCCACGCGTACACCGCGGGGATCCCGAGCGTGAGCCAATGTCGTGTCATGTCTCGACGGTAGGTTCATGCCCGGGGTCGCCGCGTCAGCCGAAATGCCCGATGCAGGTACGCGTTTCGACGTACGCCGCGCACCGACCGGCTACACCGTATCGAGCCGACCACGCGGCGCCGAGGTACCAGTGCCGACGCCGACGTCACCGTCGACGGGACCAGGAGCCCTGCTCAGAGCAGGATCGCGCCGCCGCCCGGCTTGTCCTCACGAGCGATCGCCGAATAGGCGGCCGCCAGCAGGCTCGGGTCAGGGCCCTCGAGCCGACCCGGCTTGGCGAGGCCGTCGAGGATGACGAATCGCAGCACGCCGGAACGGGTCTTCTTGTCGGTCTGCATGGCGTCCATCAGCTGCGGCAGCGCGTCGGCGTCGTAGCTGACCGGCAGGCCGACGCTTTCCAGGATGCTGCGGTGCCGGTCGGCGGTGGCATCGTCGAGCCGCCCGGCCAGGCGGCCCAGCTCGGCGGCGAACATCAGGCCGACCGAGACCGCGGCGCCATGGCGCCAGCGGTAGCGCTCGCGCCGCTCGACGGCATGCCCGAGGGTGTGCCCGTAATTCAGGATCTCGCGGAGGTTGGATTCCTTGAGATCGGCGGCGACCACGTCGGCCTTGACCTGGATGGCGCGCCGGATCAGTTCGGGCAGCACCTCACCGGTGGGGTCGAGCGCGGCCTCGGGGTCGCGCTCGATGAGATCCAGGATCACCGGATCGGCGATGAAACCCGCCTTGATGATCTCGGCCATGCCGGCGACGATCTCGTTGCGCGGCACCGTCTCCAGTGTCACCAGATCGACCAGCACGGCGCTGGGCTCGTGGAAGCTGCCGACGAGGTTCTTGCCCGCCTCGGTGTTGATGCCGGTCTTGCCGCCGACCGCCGCGTCGACCATCGCCAGCAGCGTGGTCGGCACGTGCACGATGCGCACTCCGCGCATCCAGGTGGCGGCCACGAACCCGGCCAGATCGGTGGCCGCGCCACCGCCGAGGCTCACCACGGCGTCGTTGCGGGTCAGCCCGATCCGTCCGAGCACCTCCCAGCAGAACCCGGCCACGGCCAGATCCTTGCCGTCCTCGGCATCGGGGATCTCGATCCGATGCGCGTCGACACCGGTGTCGGCCAACGCCTTTCGCACCGCCTCGGCGGTCTCGGCCAGCGGCGGCTGATGGAAGATCGCCACGGTCCGCACGGCGTTGCCCGCGGTGACCGACTCGACGAGATCGCCGAGCAGCCCGCGTCCGATGATCACCGGGTACGGGTCGGCGGTGCGGACCTGAATGGTGGACGGCTCTGTCACGTGCGCTGCTCCGATTCTTTCTGGTCGTTGGTCTTGCGTCGACCGCTGCGGTGGCGCGGCCTGCCGCGACGCGCTCGATCACCCTGGGTGTCGGAACGGTCGGTGTCGGGTTGATTCGAACCGGTGCGGTTGCCGCCGCCCGGTTCCGATGTGCTGGTGCGGTTTTCGCCGCTGGCCTTTGACGCGCCTGCACGGTTTTCGCCGCTGGTTTCTGTTGGCCCGGTGCGGTTGCCGCTGTTGGGCTTTGACGTGCGGGTGCGATTGCCCGCCGGGCGATCCGGGGTGTCGGCGCCGGAGGTGTTCGTGCGTTCGCCACCCGCCGCGCGGGCGCCTGCCCGGCTGTCGGCGTCCCGGTTCGCTGACGTGGTCGAGCGGATACGTGCGCCACCGCGGCGCGATCGGGTGCGGCGGGATCGGCGGGCGCCGGTTGATCGTGAGCCGGTGGACTCACCCTGTGCCTGCCCGGTGGCCCGGCTGCTGGACGTCGCGTCGGTGGACTGGCTGGTCGTGGACTCGTCGCCGCCGGATCGTGATGTGGCCGAACGGGTTCGGTCGGCACCCGCCTGCTCGGTGTTCGCGCGCCGTGTGGCCGCGGCCCGTGCCCTGGCACGCCGACGCGCTTTCGACCGGTTGCTGCCGATGCCAGGTCTGCTGGTCGTCGCACCCGCCGCGCCGGAACCGCTTGCGGCGCCGCCCCGTTCGGCCTCCAGGTCGGTGCGCACCGACTCCAGACCGAGCTTGGCCAGGATCATCCGCACCACCCGGCCCGGGCTTCGCCCGTCGGTGCGCACCCGCACCGTGGCGACCTCGCGGTAGAGCGGGCGCCGGACGCGCATCAGTTCGCGGTACTTGGCGCCCGGGTCGGTGCCGTTGAGCAGCGGTCGACCAGTGCTCGATCCGGTGCGCCGAAGCCCTTCGGCCACACTGATTTCCAGGTAGACCACGACGGCGTCGCGCAAGACCTCCCTGGTCTGCGCCGACAGCACCGAACCACCACCGAGCGAGACGATCCCGTCGTGTTCGAGGACGGCGCGGCGCACCACGTCCTCCTCGAGCCGCCGGAACTCCGGCTCGCCGTCCGTGGCGAAGATGTCCGGGATGGTGCGCCCGGTCTCGGCTTCTATTCCGGCGTCGGTGTCGTACAGTTCGACCCCGAGTTCCCTGGCCAGCTTGCGCCCGATCGTGGATTTCCCCGACCCGGGTGGTCCGACCAGGACCGCCCGCGCTCGGGGCGCGATCCGCGCGTCACCGTCGGCACCGGTGCCGACGGTCGTCGATGAGGGGCCCGCGTCGGTGTCCTCCGCGGCCCCCTCCTGCCCCTGCTCGGTCACGGCGTACGGCTGTCCGCGGGCACGTGCGGGCGGCTGCCGATCCGCTTGACGTAACTGGTGATGTTGTCGACGGTCTCGGCCAGCGAATCGCCACCGAACTTCTCCAGGGCGGCCTGGGCCACCACGAGCGCCACCATCGACTCCGCGACCACGGCGGCCGCGGGCACGGCGCACACATCGGAGCGCTGGTGGATGGCGACGGCTTCCTCGCCGCTGGACATGTCGACAGTCGACAGTGCGCGCGGCACGGTCGAGATCGGCTTCATCGCCGCGCGCACGCGCAACGCCTCACCGTTGGTCATGCCACCTTCGAGGCCGCCCGCGCGGTTGGTCGAGCGCAGCACGCCGTCGGGGCCGGGGCGCATCTCGTCGTGGGCGAGGCTGCCGCGGCGGCGCGCGGTCTCGAATCCGTCGCCCACCTCGACACCCTTGATGGCCTGGATTCCCATGAGGGCGGCGGCCAGGCGCGAATCGAGCCGCTGCTCGCCGCTGGTGAACGAGCCGAGCCCGATGGGCAGGCCGTCCACGATCACCTCGACGACGCCGCCGAGGGTGTCGCCGTCCTTCTTGGCCGCCTCGATCTCGGCGATCATCGCCGCCTCTGCCTCGGCGTCGAACGCGCGGACCGGGCTGGCATCGATGGCATCGAGATCGTCCCCACCCGGCGTGACACCGGTGGTGTTGGCCGCGGTGCCGATCGAGATCACGTGCGAGATCACCTCGACACCGAAGGCCTGGCGAAGGAAATTCCGGGCGACGGTACCGGCGGCGACGCGCGCCGCGGTCTCGCGGGCACTGGCCCGCTCCAGCACGGGGCGGGCGTCGTCGAAGCCGTACTTGAGCATGCCCGAGTAGTCGGCGTGGCCGGGGCGCGGACGGGTCAGCGGCGCGTTGCGCGCCATGCCGGCCAGTGCGGCCTCGTCGACCGGGTCGGCCGACATCACCTCGGTCCACTTGGGCCACTCGGAGTTGGCGATCTCGATGGCGACCGGACCACCCATGGTGCGGCCGTGGCGAACCCCGCCGACCAGGGTGACCTTGTCGGCCTCGAACTTCATCCGGGCGCCGCGCCCGTAACCGAGCCGACGGCGCGCGAGCTGTGCGGAGACATCGTCCGATGTCACCTCGACTCCGGCGACCATCCCTTCCAGGAGGGCGACGAGAGCGGGACCATGGGATTCTCCGGCGGTTATCCAGCGCAACACGCCGACCATCTTCCCATGTCGACGCGCGAAGTCGGGCACGTGGTCCGACGTGACGAGTGGCACGTCGGCGTCACGCCGGGCAGCGCGGTGGCGGCCACCGCCCCGATCCGGCCGCGTCGAACCGGTCGGTGAGGTCACCGCGACCCGGCCACGACCACGTGATCGGCCCGGCGCGTCGTGGGGCGGGTCATGCCAGCGCCATCGCGGTCACCGTGGCCAGACACATGGCGGGCCCGTGGGGAACGACGCGTCGAGACGGTCGCACCCGGCTCACGGTCCGGCCCAGTGCCGCGCGCAGGCGGAGCCCGCCGAGCAGCACGATCGCGGCCGCCGCGGTGAGCAGCGGCGCGGCGATCGCGGCCCACGTCCAGGCCGGCGGCCCGGCCAGTGCGGCGGCCGCGCCCAGCCCGACGGCCAGCTTCACATCACCGGCACCGAGCGCGGCGGGGGCGAGCAGGTGGGCGACCAGATAGGGCATGGTCAACAGGGCGGCGCCGATCACCGCCGTACCCAACTGCGCTGTGCCCAGGGCATAGAGGAAGACGGCGGCAGCACCGACCCCGGTCAGGGCATTGGGCAGGCGACGGGCCTGGATGTCGATGACGCCCAGCAGCAAGCACCAGGCGATGAGCAGGCAGAACGCGGCAGTGGTCATGGCATCGATCGTGCTGGGTCACGATCGGCGAAACGAGGCCTCGACCGCGATTGTGGACAACGTCGCGGTATGTGGACAACGTCGTGTCCAGTTGCGATCGTCGTGCGAAAACTCCGGCGCTCGGTGCCGACGTGTCGCAGGTCGAGCGGTAGCGTTGACCCATGTGTGCTGATTACCCGGGTCCCGACCACGCCGCGCGCCGTGGTGTCCTCCGGAGCCTGCTGGTGGAGAACGGCGTCGACGCGTTGCTGGTGACCGATCTGGTCAACATCCGCTACCTGACCGGCTTCACCGGCTCCAATGCCATCCTGCTGGTGCACTCGTGGGACATGCGCGGCGCCGAGGACCGTACCGTCATCGGCACCGACGGGCGCTATTCGGCCCAGGTCGCCGACCAGGTGCCCGATCTGCGGGCCGAGATTTCCCGCGCCACCGCCCGCCGCATCATCGAGTTGGCCGGTGAGTGGCAGCTGGGCCGGGTCGGCTTCGAGAGCCACGTGGTGACCGTCGCCGAGCACAAGTCGTTCCAGGAGCTGCGCACCGGGCTGCAACTGGTTCCCGTCCCCGGGCTGGTCGAACAGCTGCGCATGGTCAAGGACCGCTACGAGGTCGAGCAGCTGCGTGCGGCCTGCGCGGCCGCCGACGCCGCTCTGGCGACGCTGCTCGAGCGCGGCCAACTGCGGCCGGGCCGCTCCGAACGTCAGGTCGCCCGCGACCTCGAGTGGGCGATGTTCGAACACGGCGCCGAGGCGATCTCGTTCGAGACCATCGTCGCCACGGGCCAGAACTCCGCGATCCCGCATCACCGCCCGACCGGTGCCGTGCTGGCGACCGGCGATTTCGTGAAGCTCGACTTCGGCGCGGTCGTCGACGGCTACCACTCCGACATGACCCGCACCCTGCTGCTCGGCGAGCCCGCCGACTGGCAGCGCGAGATCTACGAACTGGTCGCCCGCTCGCAACAGGCGGGCCGGGACGCGCTGAAACCGGGCGCGGGGACCGCCGAGGTGGACGCCGCCGCGCGGGTGGTCATCGAGAACGCGGGATACGGTCCGCAGTTCGTGCACGGGCTCGGACACGGGGTCGGACTGCGGATCCACGAAGCGCCCGGAGTCGCGAAAACGAGTACCGGTACACTTCTTGCTGGCGTGGCGGTGACCGTCGAACCTGGTGTGTATCTTCCCGGCCGCGGCGGGGTCCGGATCGAGGACACGCTCGTGGTCCGCGAAGGGGGCCCGGAACTGCTCACCCACACCAGCAAGGACCTGACCGTCGTCGTGTGACGGCGGCGCCCCCAGACCGCAGTAACGAACTAGGAGATCCGAGAACAGTGGCGGACACCAGCGACTTCAAGAACGGCCTTGTGC
Organism: Nocardia mangyaensis; assembly: GCF_001886715.1. Lineage (NCBI taxonomy): Bacteria > Bacillati > Actinomycetota > Actinomycetes > Mycobacteriales > Nocardiaceae > Nocardia > Nocardia mangyaensis. Next base: position 4,312,291 of record NZ_CP018082.1, on the reverse strand, counting down.
TGAAGATCGACGGTCAGCTCCAGCAGATCGTCGAATTCCAGCACGTGAAGCCGGGCAAAGGCCCCGCGTTCGTGCGGACCAAGCTGAAGAACGTCGTGTCCGGCAAGGTTGTCGACAAGACCTTCAACGCCGGCGTCAAGGTCGAGACCGCGACCGTCGACCGTCGCGACATGACCTACCTGTACCACGACGGCACCGACTACATCTTCATGGACGGTGACACCTACGACCAGATCTCCATCGCGGAGGCCACCATCGGCGACGGTGCGCGCTTCCTGCTGGAGAACATGGGCGTGCAGGTCGCCGTGCACGAGGACGCGCCGCTGTTCGTCGAACTTCCCGTCACCATCGAGCTGCTCGTGCAGCACACCGACATCGGCCTGCAGGGCGACCGCTCCACCGGCGGCACCAAGCCGGCCACCCTGGAGACCGGCGCCGAGGTGCAGGTCCCGCTGTTCATCAACACCGGTGACAAGCTGAAGATCGACTCGCGCGACGGCAGCTACCTCGGCCGGGTCAACGCCTGATCGTGGCTGATTCCTCGGCGGAGAAGAAGGGCTCGTTCAAGAAGCTGGGCGCGCGCCACAAGGCGCGTCGCCGGGCTGTCGACCTGCTGTTCGAGGCGGAGGCGCGCGACGTCGACGTCTCGGACCTGCTCTCGGATCGGGCCGAGCTCGCCACTCGCGACCAGAGCGTGGCGCCCGTGCACGCCTACACCAACACCCTGGTCGAGGGTGTCGCCGACGACCTGGACCGGGTCGACGGCACCATCGAGTCCTACCTGCAGGACTGGACCCTGCAGCGACTGCCCGCCGTCGACCGGGCGATCTTGCGGATCGCGGTGTGGGAGTTGTTCCACGCCAACGATGTTCCGCCGGTCGTCGCAGTCGACGAGGCGGTGGAGCTGGCCAAGGAGCTGTCCACCGACGACTCGCCGTCGTTCGTGAACGGCGTGCTCGGCCAGGTCGTGCAGGTGGCGCCGCAGGTCCGTGCCGCCGCCGCGGCCACCCGGGCCCCGCGTCCGGAACCGGAGTCCTGAACCGTGGCGAACAAGTACCTCGTCATGGTGATGCGCGCCCCGAACTTCGACCAGTCCGTCGTCGAGCCACATCGCGCGTTCCTGCAGGAACTCCTCGCCAAGGGGCAGTTGCAGGAGAGCGGCCGATTCACCGACGGTACCGGCGGCGCCTATGTGGTGCTGGCCGAAAGCCTCGATGCCGCAACGGCTGTCGCGCACTCCGACCCGCTGCACACCACTGGCGCCTCGGAACTCACGATCTACGAATGGGAGATCACCGTCTCGGCGTGACCTTTCGGGTCAGCCGCACATCCCCGGCGGATGTGCGGCTTTCGCCGTTTCAGGCGCCGATCTTGTGCAGGCAGTACGAGACCGGCGGCACGACGAACCGCACCTCCTCGGTGTCCCGAAACTTCTTCGCCGATTCGTCGCAGACCTTGATGTCATCGGCCGCGAGCCGCGTGTCGACCTCGTAGGCGCCGGTCCCGCACGGCACCTTGCGCAGGCGGTCCAGGTGGGCGTTCACATGCCGCGGGTTGTTGAAGCAGTCACCGACCTTCGCGTTGAGTTGGGTGCACACGTATTCGTCGGTGCTGCTGGATTTGCGTTTGCGGACCTTGTATTCGAAGTCGCGGTCACCGGCAGCGCAGGGCTTGGTGCCAGAGGCCCGTGACACGATCAGTGCCGCTTCCGGATGGGCGCACGCCCTGGTCTGGAAATCCCAGCCGCGTCGGGCGTCGGTGAAGAATCCACATTGTCCCGCCGAGGCGGTGGTGACGCTCTTGCTGGACGAGCAAGCGGCGAGTCCGCAAACGCCAAGGGCGAGAAGTGCGACGACGGCGACTGCGCCCCACCTGCCTTGCCGGACATGAACGTCGGTAGTCCGTCCGGTGCGGGGCCGGTGCGGTCGGCCGTGTTCCGATGGGTGATGGGATGCGAGCGGATTCTCCACGGACGCCAGTGTGTCAGGGGCACAACGGAACTCGGCCATCTGGGTGTCGTCCCGACGGCCTCCGCCGGTGGGTGTACGGGAAACCGGCGGAGGCGCGACCGGCGCCGGGGGCGCGGTGTCGGGTGTGCGCGAGGCACGTCGCCGATCCTGCTACCTCGAGTGCACTCGAGGTCAAGTCGGGTCAGTGGTCGGTGCCCACCAGCGGTGCCAGGAACCCGGTGACCTGGGCGGCCGAGGGCTGACCGAGGCGGCGGCCGAGGTAGTCGGGGGCATCGGCGGCGGCACGGCAGCGGTCCGGGTTGGTATTGGACGGGTCGGCCGAGTAGCGTTCGCCGACCATGTCGGCGCGCGCCACTTCCCGCCCCGAATGTGCCTCGTAGACCACGATCTCGTAGCTCGCCCGGAACAGGTTGACCGTGCGTCCGACCGGCACGCCCGGGCCCGGGGCGTACTGGCAGGTCTGCACCAGATCGCGCAGGTCGAGCTGTCGCATGCAGGCGATGAGCTGCACCGACGAGGTGTCGCGCGGATGCCACGCCCCCGTTCTGTCCGGGATCACCATCTCGGCGAGTGCGCCGGACAGATAGATCGGCCGCACGCCGCCGCTCTCGTACGCCGCGGCGTTCGGGAACGGTATGCGCTCCCCGCACATTCGGTCGTAGTCCGACATCTCGAACCGACTCGCCTGCACCGCCGCGATCGCGAAGAACCCGGCACCGAACAGCACGATGAACAGCACCAGCCCGAGGCCCGGCCCGACCCGCAGCCGTCGCCTCCGTTCGCCCCGATCCCGCACCGGACGGTTACGCCACCGCTCCAGCAAGGACGGTCCGTCCCCGCCGCGCAGCTGCTCGCGCACCCGACTCGCCCATGTCGGCCGCTGCGCGGGCCGATCATGTTCGACCCAGTCGGACCAGTGCTCGGTGTTCCCGTACGATTCCTGCGGATTCCGGTAAGCCCCTTGGGGACTCGTGTACGGACCCCGCGGATCCTGGTACGACTCGTGGGGATCCCCGTAGGGGTCCTGTGTGCTCCCGTATGACTCTCCTGTGTCCCGAAACGAGTCCTGCGTTGTCGCGGAGGGCTCTCGCGGGTCCCGGTGCGGCTCCTGCGTGGTCCCGTACGCCTCGTGCGGCTCCCGGGACTCCTCCTGCGCGACCGTGTGCCCGCCCTCGGACTCGAGATCCGACCGGCTAGTCTTTTCCGGTATAGCGCGCGACGCTGCCGCCGCCCCGGCTGCCCCCGTAGCGGCAGCGACAGCAGCGCCACCGACTGCCACACCGACACCCGTCGATCCGGATGACTCCGGCTCCCGCTGTTTCCCGGCTGCCTCGTCGTCCGCGCGGGCCGTACGGTAGGACGCCACACCACTGCGCCACCCCGAACCGGCCTCGAACACCACGCCTGAATCGCCAGGCGGCCTTGCGTCCTCTGGCACACCACGGCCGCTGAGCTCGCGTTCGCCGGGACCAGCACTCTCGGAATCCCCAGGCGTAGCGGCACTCCCCTGAGATGCGCTCGCCGCAGCGGACACCTCGTCGGGAAGTTCCTTACGCAGCGAGACGACACCTGCGGGGGCGGTTCCACCCTCGGGTTCACCGACGCCTGGTTCGTTGAACGGCGCTGCACCTGAACCGGTTTCGCTACGCGCGGCGTCACGGCTCTTGCCGCTGGTGGTAGGCATCGCGCCGGTGAGTATCTCGTCGTCAGGGGTGGGCGCCACAGGTCCGTGCGACGAGGTGGTGACGGTCGCGGGGCCGCCGAATGTCAGTGTGGCAGCGCCGAGTTCGTCACCCGAAGTGGTGCGGGTATCGGTCTCCTCTGTCGGTGTCTGTCCGGCGGTTCCTTCGGCAGGGGCCGGAGCAGTGTCCGCGGCGGCAGTGCGTTCAGGGTCGTTCACGGCGTCCTCGCTGCCCGACGTGTCGTTCTCGGCATCGTCGTCGGGTATCACATCGCTGTGGGCACTGCCGAAAGCGGCGGCGTCCGAGCTGTTCGCGAGGTCGGGTGCGTCGTCGCTGGGTGCTGCGCCGGCGCCGGAATCGGGGGCGTCCGCACCACCGGTTGCTGGACTGTCCTCGACTGTGCCACCAGGCGCGGCGGAAGCGGATTCGTCTCGGGGGGAGCGAGATTCGCGATCATCTGGCATGCCGGACGGCCCACCGGTGCGCGACGACGAGTGTGGTCGATGAGCGAGGCGGTCGATCGCGGCGAGGAAGGCGGGGGTGGTGGCCTGGGCGATGCGAGTGGTCATCCGGGCCGAACCGCTCGTGGCCACCTCGGTGGAGGTGGGGGAGTCCGGGGCGTTCGCGTCGGAACCGGCCACTGTCGTGAGTTCCACAGCGGGAGGTGCCGCGGGGCGGCTGGTGGTCGCGGGGTCGAGTTCGGCCGGGAAACCCTGGGCCGCGAGTTCGTGCGGTGCGGGCAGGAGGTGACGCAGGTTCAGTCCGGCGAACACGTGGCCGACATCGGCGACGCTGAGGCGGACCGTGCGCCCGGTCTCGGCATTGAAGTAGTCGTGCAATGCCGAGGAATCGTCGCGCCCGACCAAGACGGCCCGGTACCCGTCGGCGATGCGGGTCTCCTCGATGGTGATGTCGGAGCCGGGCTGGGGGACCAGCGCGATCACCGCGTTCACCCAGCCGAAGATGCCGGACTGCTGCAGGAGGTTCTTGGCCGCGAACACCTGTCGGCGCACCTGGACGAATGGATTCGGCACCCGCACCGCGTGGTAGAGCGCGGCGGGTTCGTCGCCGATGGTCCACGGGCCGTTCGGTGGTGTGGCCAGGATGCCGTCCTGGCGGGTGGTGAAACCCTTGACCTCCACCACGGTCGCACCCTGCGGGGTGCACACCAGCGCGTCGACCTCGACCGATCCGCCCCGGCTCTCCGGCACATGGCAACGGAACACGGCCACCCCACCCGCGTCGGAGGCCCAGTCGCGGATCGCCGCACCGACGATCTGTTCAGCGCCTTCGAGTTCGGTCTCGTCCGCGACAACGACGATCACCACGACCCCCTGTGCACCCGACTGCGGACTCCTACCAGGATACGACCTCCACGCGTTGCATCGAAACCGAATCCTGTTGCTGAGCAACATGATCGACAACGCCGATTACCGGTCTCACGGTGGCGGCTCCGGGAATCGCGCCCTCGCGGACTCGGTAGTGGCAGGTCGGACCCGGTCTCGCGGCGGCTCGGTGACCTGACCGGCGACCAGGACCAGCCCGCTCGCGCGGTCCACCGCCAGGAATCCGAACGGCCGATCGATCGTCACGGAGGTGATCGTCGACCACTGCTTGCGCGGCATCCCCGCCACGGCCATCGCGACAGCGGTGACGGCGGCCGCCTCGAAACCGGTGGCATCGAACCGTGCCAGCACATGCTGGGCCGCCGCGTTCAGCGCGAGCGGAGTGTCGCTGAGCCCGGGAAAATGACCCCGCGACCCGTCGAGCGCGGTGGTGAGACCGAACAGTGCCGCCTGGCCCGTCAGGTCGTGCGCGCTGCGCACCTCGAAGGGGGGCAGGGCCAGCGAGGTGCCGTTGCCGCCACCCCATGACTCGACCCGGCGCACGGTCAGGCATGGCGCGATGCTGCCGGCGGGCGGGTCCGTCCGCACCTCGATCGCGTCGTCGAGCGCGGCGATCCCGGCGGCGAGGCCGTGGCGCGGTCCGTCGGCGCTGATCAGAAGATGGACATCGAACTCACCGCGACCGGTGACCACGACTCGGGTGACATCCTCGCCGAGGATCGAGACACTGCGGTCACCCCGCGAGAACCGTCGCAGACCCGGCCCCCGATGTCCCTGCCACGGACCGGTTTCCGGCGCGAACTCCCGCGGCTCGAACGGCTGCACCCACTGCGTGCGCGCCACGAGCGCGGTCGCCACGGCGAGCACGGTCTCCGGCGTGATCTGTAGCGGAAATTGTTCGATCAGACCCTGCGTGTGGTCGCGCGCCCAGGCGTCGAGCACGGCCTGATCACCCAGGACGCCGACGGTCCCGACAGGCATGCTGTGCACCCACTCCGGACGCAACTCCAGCCCCGGCCGCACCCAGGTGCCGATCGCCGTCGACACCTCACGAGATTCATCGAGCGCGCGCAACAGCTCCAACCCCGCCGCGTGCGCGTCCTCGGCACGGATCCCGACCGCATCGGCCAGCTCGGCGCGAGCCCCGCCCCCGGCCGCCCCGGCCAGCACCGCCAGCAACGGCCACAGCCCCGCACCCGAGACCACCGCGTCCGCCGCGGCGAACGTCGCCGACCACCGTTCGGTGAGCGCGTTGGCCGCACGCACCTGCGCCGTCAATGGACTCCCCATGCCCGAATCCTACGGGCCATCCCCGACATCTCGCCGGACCGTACCCGGTGACCGGTTCCGCCGCTCGGTTCCGAACTCGACCCACGCGAACATCGTTCCTGCCCCGGTCACACTGCTCATGATCAACTCGATGAATCGCCGAGCAGTGGAAAATATCTCGTGATCAGGGCCGTAGCAGAACCGCACCCAGCGCGGCAGGCCGATGCCGGGCGACCTCGGCGAGTCAGGCGGGCCCCGACCGGCCGGTGAGCCCGCGGCGCGATCGACTCGCGCGCTGCGGGAGATCCTGGCTCGGCTCGGCCCGGAGTCACTGTGCGGGCGGCACCAGTGTGTTCTGTCGCGCCGCGGTCCACCACGTACCGCCTTCTTTCACCAGGACATACAGGGCGACCATGGCGGGCTCGGTGTCGATCAGCGTGCCGTCGGCGGCGGTGGCGCGGGCCTGCTTGCGGGCGATGGCGACATCTGGGCGAAGGAACGAGACTTCGGTGACGTCGTAGCGGACGTGCTCTTCTCTCAGGAAGCCGGACAGTCCGCGCCGAGTCGCCTCCAGTACCGCGTCGTGTCCGTGGAGCACTCCGCCGACGGCGTTGCCGACGCTGGCGTTGGCGGTGAACGGCGCGGCCAGTAGTTCGGCGTCGTTGGTGTTCATGGCGGTCTGGGTGTCGGCGATGATCGCGTGAATCGCCGCGACGTCGGCGGCGTGGTCGATGGAGCGGTCTTCGATGGCCGGGGGTTCGGTGCTGTTCATGATCATCATCGTGATTGCTCAACCATGGTTGAGGTCAAGGGTGTTGTCAGCGGACGTCGCGCGTGCGGAACTGAACGCTGATGCGCGGGCCCACTGGGCGTGTGGTCTTCGGCACGGCGTGCTCCCAGGTGCGCTGACACGCGCCGCCCATCACCAGTAGGTCCCCGTGTCCGGCGGCGAATCGCACGCTCGCGCCCCCGCCGCGCGGCCGCAGCAGTAGCGACCGGGCCGCGCCGACCGAGACGATCGCGACCATCGTGTCGTGGGTGGCGCCGCGCCCGATCGTGTCGCCGTGCCAGGCCACGCTGTCGCGGCCGTCGCGATAGAAACACAGCCCCGCGGTCCGGAACGGTTCGCCGAGCTCGCTCGCGTAATGCGCCGAGAGCGCCGTCCTCGCCTCGACCAGGATGCGGTCGGGCAGTGGATCGTTCTCCCCGAAGAACGACACCAGTCGCGGCACGTCGACCACCCGGTCGTACATCGGCCGCCGCTCGGCATGCCACGGCACCCGCTCGGCCAGCCGGTCGAACATCACACCCGCCCCACTCAGCCATCCAGGTAGGACATCCACCCAGGAGCTCGCGTCGAGTGGGGTCCGTCGAACCGCCGAGAGTGAACCCAACGCCACCGCATCACCGTCGAACAGCGAACTCTGCAGGGGTAACGACATGTCGGCGATCCTACCAGCGATTCGAATGTGTGTTCGAACGCAGTGCGGTGGTGTCAGCGGCCGCCGACCGTCGATACGTCACACGGTGGGCAGTCCGTCGACCAAGCTGTCGAGCAGGTCCAGGTCGTAGCGATCCCGACGTGGCGGTGCCAACGTCTCGAGGTCGAGTGCAGGCGGAAAACCGTCGATGACACGTCCGGAGTCGAGTCGCTCCAGGGCGGCATACCATTCGGCCAGCGGTTCGGAAAGGCGTGCGTGCAGGTCGAAGTGTCGACGGCGTCGAGTCGGATCGCCGAGGCGTTGTGCCATCAGCCGCGGTGCATCCGGAATCGACAACAGCACAACATCGGGAAGTCCGAGCTGACGCCGCGCGAAGGCGCTACGGACGGCAGCGAGTTCATGTTCGAACCGCGAGAACGGCGCCGCACCCACCGCCGCCAGGCACCAGCTGTAGTGCAGCTTCAGCGGATCACTGTCACACACCGCGACCCCGGTAGTGCCCGACAACTCCAGCGCCTTCGCCCACCGCTGAGAATTCACGCCCACCCAGTACGCCGCCTGCCCAACCAGATCGGCCCCCTCCGGCTCCACCCCGGTGGGCGCGTACTCGGCAACGAACGCCAGCCCCGAACCTCGACACCACGTCGTCTTCCCCGCAGCACTGGGCCCTTCCACAGCAACGATCACCGCGAAGACCCTACTGATCTCGACTACAGCCTCAGGCGGTGGAAGGCGGTCAGGCGTTCGTGGTGGTAGGCGAGGTCGTCTTCGTCGTGTTCGGCACCGCGGGCGACGGTGAGGGTGAAGTAGGCGGCTTCGCGGCGGAGGCGGTGTCGCATGAGTTGGGTGCGGGTGCGGTCGTCGAGGGGGGAGGCTGTGCCGCCTGCGGCGTGGTAGGTCGCGACGAAGTGGCGGGCCGCGGTGGGGTCCTGGCCGAATTCGTCGGCGAACTCCAGTGCGGCCGAGGCCAATTCGACCTCGGGTGGGCCGATGAGGGCTGCGTCCCAGTCGAGCAGTGCTGTGACGTGTCCGTCGTGGGCGAGGAGGTTCGCCTCGGAATAGTCGCCGTGGAGCGGTTGCACGCGGGCGGTGCGGGTGAACTCGGCGAGCCAGCGGTCGAGCTCGGGGTCGGGTAGTTCGGTCGAGGGTGTGCCGTCCAGGCCGACCTCGAGGAAGCCGGGGCGGGGGCGTGGTGGCGGTCGATGATCGGCCAGCGTGCGATGCACGCGGGCCAGCAGCGTTGCGGCTTCGGCGACCTGGACGGGGTCGTCCACGTCGACCCACTGTCCGTCGACCAGCGGCCACACGGTGACCGGACGGCCGTGCACCACCGCGACTGTCGACCCGTCGGCGCGGGCCAGCGGCGCCACGACCTCGTCGACCGCACCGGCCGCGACGGCGATGCCGTTGCACCACTGCACCTCGGCTGGATCGCGGTCGAGCCCGCCGATCCGCACGACCACTTCGCCGACGCGGTACGCGGCGGATTCGCCACCGCCGGAGAGGCGTTCGCCCTCACCTCGGATTCCCCACTCGGCCGCGACGGCGGCGCGGATGTCCTCACTCAGCGGAATATCGACCTGCGTCACCACTCCACTTGTAGCAGGGCGGAGCTCAGCGGCTCACCGCGGTCTCGCGCTCCACGCGCGACAGCTTCTCCGGGTTGCGAACGATGTAGAGCCCCGAGATCGCGCCGTCGTCGATGCGGACGGCCATGATGCAGTCGATCACGCCGTCGATCCGAATCGTCAGTGCCGGAGCGCCGTTGAGCTGCACGACCTCGGTCGAGACGGGCCCGGTGATCCTGGGGATCCCGCCGCCGAGCAGGCGGACGACCTTGTCGGCCCCGAAGATCGGGTTGACCACCGCCTTGACGACACCGCCGCCGTCGGCGAGCAGCACGACATCGGGAGCGAGCAGGTCGAGCAGACCCTGGAGGTCGCCGGTCTCGACCGCGCGCCCGAAGGCTTCGAGGGCGTGGCGGCTCTCGGTCGAGGACACGACGCCGCGCGGTCTGCGGGCGGCGACGTGCGCTCGCGCGCGGTGGGCGATCTGGCGGACTGCGGCGGGGGTCTTGTCCACCGCGTCGGCGATCTCGTCGTAGGGCAGGTCGAACACCTCGCGCAGCACGAACACCGCCCGCTCGACCGGGGCGAGCGTCTCCATGACCAGCAGCATCGCCATCGACACGCTGTCGGCCAGCGTGACGTCGTCGGCGATGTCGGGGGTGGTCAGCAGCGGCTCCGGCAGCCACGGCCCGACGTAGTTCTCCTTGCGCCGCCCCAGCGTGCGCAATCTGCTCAACGACTGGCGGGTGGTGATCCTGACCAGATAGGCGCGTTGATCCCGCACGGTCGCGAGCTCTACATCGGCCCAGCGCAGCCAGGTCTCCTGCAGGACGTCCTCGGCGTCGGCGGCCGAACCGAGCATCTCGTAGGCGACGGTGAACAGCAGATTGCGGTGCGCGACGAACGACTCGGTCGCGGGGTCCATGCGCTCGCTCATCGGTGACTCCTGTCGATCGGCGGTTCTGTCGCACACCAGACGCCCGAGAGCGCCGCGATGTGACAGCCATGCTCGGTGATCCGCGTCATGTCGGCGGTGCTGTCACAGGGTCTGAGTGCCCGGCGTCTTGTGGTCGTCCACCCAGCCAACACCACCCGCGAGGACGACGCCATGAGCGCACGATTCGACCTGTTCACCAACGAGCTCGCCACCAGGTTCAGCAAGCGATTCGCCGCGGCCGCGGTGATCATCGACCAGTCGTCGCTGGCGGAGAGCACCAGGGGGCTGGTGAACTTGACCCTCACGTTGCGTAAGGGTTCACGCTGACTCGTATGACCGAAACATTCCCCGCCTTCGATATCAGCCCCGTGCCGATCCCCGGCCCCGATGCGGTGGCGCCCGAGCCGTTCCGCGGCCTCTACGGCATGCCGATGTTCGTGACCGTGCAGACCGCCGACCTCGCCGCTTCGGTGGCCTTCTGGACCGAGGTGCTCGGCTTCGTCGACCTGTTCTCGGTGTCGGCGCAGCTCACGCATCTGCGGCGCTGGGCGTTCCAGGACGTCCTGCTCGTCCCCGGGGCCCCGGCCGCCGAGGCACCCGCGCTCACCGTGAGCTTCTCGTGTGTTCTCGGGGAGCTCGACGCGATCTCCGCCGCGTGTGAGCAGGCGATTCCGGGCTGCACGGCGGGGCCGCGACAGATGCCGTGGAATTCGGTGGAGCTCGAGGTCCGCACGCCGGAGAACACGCGGGTGATCATGACCGCGGCGCGCCCCTACGACCCGGACAGTCCAGAAGCCGCGCATCCGCGGTCGATCGGCATCGAGGCGCCGTAGCGATGCCGCCGACGCCGGGCAGACTGGTGGACATGGCGCAACCGTCCACCACGGACCACCGCACCGTCGGCGCGGCGGCCCGACTGCTCGGCGTCACCACCCGCACCCTGCACCACTGGGACACCGTCGGGTTGGTGAGTCCGTCCGAGCGCACGCCCGCGGGCTATCGGCTCTACACCGCCGCCGACCTGGCCCGCGCCCACCGGGTACTCGTCTACCGGGAACTCGGTGTCGCGCTCGACGAGATCGGCGCCCTGCTCGACGCACCCGCCGCCGAAGCCCTCAGCACTCTGCGCCGCCAACGCGACGAGCTGGGCGCCAGGATCGACCGCCTCGAGCAGATGGCCGAGGCGGTGGACCGGATGATCGCGGCCAGGGAATCGGGCATCCTGCTGTCCGCCGAGGACCAGATCGCGATCTTCGGCGGCCACTGGCAACCCGCCTGGGTGGATCAGGCCCACGAACAGTGGGGCGACACCCCGCAGTGGGCCCAGTACGCCGAGCGCGCCGCCACCCGATCCGCCGCGGACTGGCAGCGCATCACCGCCGAGACCGAAGCACTGCACGCCGACCTCGCCGCGGCCTGCCGATCCGGTGTGGTCCCCGGCGATCCCCGCGCCGACGCACTCGCCGAACGACACCGCGCGTCCTTGTCCCAGTACTTCGACTGCACCCACGCGATGCACGTCTGCCTGGGCCGCCGCTACATCACCGACCCCGATTACACCGCGTTCTACGACGGACTCACCCCCGGCCTGACCGCATGGCTGCGCGACATCATCGACGCCAACGCCCGCGCCAACGGCACAGACCCCGCCACGGCGACATGGGAGTGAACGCACCGGGACATGGTGTGCGGGGACCGATGTCTGCAGCGGGAACGACGCCGACTTCGAACTGAGCCGTGGCGGCGTTCAGCCGCCAACTGCCAGCAGACATGTCGCGGCGATCAACGCGACCAGCGCGATGACATCGACGCGGGCCACTCGCAGCGTGCGCGAATTCAGCTGACTCGGGCCGATGACGGCCGTCAGTGCGAGAAATGAAGCGGTGCTGATGATTCCGGCTGCGATCGTGACAGGTCTGGCGGCGGGCATGAATGCGCAGACGAGCAAGCCGATGCCGACCGTGCCGAGTAGAACGGCCCGGTGGCGCAGGAGTAGTTCGAAGTCCCGGTCCGGGATCGAGGTGCCGTAGGCGGTGGCCGCTCGGCTCGGCGCGAGGGCGATCACGCCGGGTATCACGTGCACCAGGCCGACGATTGCCAGGATCACCGCGGCGACGACTTCTGTGACCATGTCCGGCTCCTTCGCCATCGTCCCGGCGGGTGCCGGGATGTCGTGCAAGCATGGCGGGCATGGGCACACAGCCACTTCCGGAAACGTGTCGCATCCCGGCGACGGTGTGGTTGTGGGCGGGGCACGCCCTCTATCGCGGGCCGTCGCTGCGGCTCGACCGGCATTCGGGCGCGGTGCTGTGCCTGGCGATCGGCCTCGACTCGATGTTCACCGTGGAAGCGGACGCGTTCGGCGCGCGTTCGGCCCGCAGCGTGCTCGTCCCGCCGCGGACGCCGCACCGGATCATCGCCGAGACACCAATGCTGTTCTGCTACATCGATCCCGGCTCACCGCGTGCGGCGGCGTGCCGAGGCCGAATGACCGAGTTCAGCGGAGGATTCGGCTTCGGCCATGAGCACGAAGCGGCATTGATCCGGCTCGGGTCCGAGTTCGGCGCGCAACAGCACCTCGGCGGCGACCCCGGCACGGTGTTCGACCTCGCGAGCAGCGCGGTTCGGTTCGCGATGGATCCACGGATCGCCGCCGCTACGGCGATCCTGTGCGCCGACCCGGCAGCACCGATCACCGCCGACCACCTCGCCGCCGCCGTCCACCTGTCGAAATCCCGCCTCCTGCACCTGTTCGCCGAGCACGCGGGCACCACCTTCCGCCGCTACCGCGTGTGGGCCCGCATGCTGGCCGTCGGCCGCGCGGTCGCCGAGGGCGCCGACCTCACCACCGCCGCCACCCACGCGGGCTTCGCCAGCCCCTCGCATTCAGCGACACCTTCCACGCCATGTTCGGCCTCACCGCGACCGACCTGCTCGCGGCCGGAGCCCGCATCATCATCGAAGAGGATTCAGGCCCGCGCTGCGCCGAGTCGGCGGGCTGAGGCGATCGGGTGGGCGGCCGGGAGGGTCCATGGCGGCTGTCGGACCGTTGATCACCACGCTCTCAGGCCCGCACCGAACACTCGACACCGCAACACATCGCCGCCCACCTCATCCGGCGAAACCCCCGCGCTCACAGCACTTTCGCGCCGACTGTGATCACGACCGCACCACATGCCACCGACCCGCCCCCGGTGGCCGTGCTCACAGGCCGACCTACCTGGTCAAAGGCGCGTCGCGGCGCTGATAGGCTGACGGGCGAGTGGAGACATCCTTTAACGGACCGTCCGGTGAGGCGGGGAAGGAGGTCGGCATGGCTGTGCCCGAACGGGCGGCCAGAACCGGCGCGGGCGAAACATCCCAGCGGCACACCCCGGAGTGGGTGGCGGCCGGGCGAGAGTTGTTGTCACCGTCCGATGTGCACCGCACCGTTGCGCGAATCGCGCATCAGATCATCGAGAAGACCGCCCTGGATTCCGGCGACGCCGACGCACCGCATGTGGTCCTGATGGGCATCCCGACCCGCGGCACCACCCTGGCGAACCGGCTGGCGGCCAAGATCGAGGAATTCTCCGGCGTGCGCCCCGCACTCGGCTCCCTCGACATCACCCTCTACCGCGACGACCTGCGCAGTCGTCCGCACCGCCCGCTCGAGCGCACCTCGGTGCCCGACGGCGGCATCGAGAACGCCCTGGTCGTCCTCGTCGACGACGTGCTGTTCTCCGGCCGCACCGTACGCTCGGCCCTCGACGGCCTGCGCGACCTGGGCCGCCCCCGCGCGGTCCAGCTGGCGGTCCTCATCGACCGTGGCCACCGCGAGCTGCCGATCCGCGCCGACTACGTGGGCAAGAACGTGCCGACCGCGCGCGCCGAGGACATCTCGGTGCTGCTGAGCGAACACGACGGACACGACGGTGTGTACCTGCATCAGGAGGCGCAAGCGTGAAGCATCTGCTGACGGTCGCCGATCTCGATCGCGGCACCGCCACCGAATTCCTCGACGAAGCCGAGCGCTTCGAACAGGCCCTGCTCGGCCGCGAGGTCAAGAAGCTGCCGACCCTGCGTGGGCGCACCGTGATGACGGTCTTCTACGAGAACTCCACCCGCACCCGCGTGTCCTTCGAGGTCGCGGGCAAGTGGATGAGCGCCGACGTGATCAATGTGAGCGCCTCGAGCTCCTCGGTCTCGAAGGGCGAATCGCTGCGCGACACCGCGCTCACCCTCCACGCCGCGGGCGCCGACGCGCTGATCGTGCGCCACCCGGCCTCGGGAGCGGTGCACCAGATCGCGGGCTGGATGGAGCAGTGGGCACGCGAGGAGAACCGCGCCGCCCCGTCGATCATCAACGCCGGCGACGGCACCCACCAGCACCCGACCCAGGCGCTGCTCGACGCGCTGACCTTGCGGCAGCGCCTCGGCGACGTCGAGGGCAAGCGGATCGTGCTGGTCGGCGACATCCTGCACAGCCGGGTCGCCCGCTCCAACGTCCTGCTGCTCAATACCTTGGGTGCCGAAGTGGTGCTGGTCGCGCCGCGCACCCTGCTGCCGGTCGGCGTGCAGGGCTGGCCCGCCCGGGTCGCGACCTCGCTCGACGCCGAACTGCCCGGTGCCGACGCGGTGATGATGCTGCGGGTGCAGGCGGAGCGGATGAACGGCGGGTTCTTCCCGTCGGCCCGCGAATACTCGATCAACTACGGACTGTCCGAGCGTCGGCTCGCGCTGCTCGACGACGACGCGGTGGTCCTGCACCCCGGTCCGATGCTGCGCGGCATGGAGATCGCCTCGGCGGTCGCCGATTCGCCGAAAGCCGCTGTCCTGCAACAGGTGACGAACGGGGTGCACATGCGAATGGCCGTGTTGTTCCGGCTGCTCGTCGGCACCCAGGAGGTGGCGGCGTGAGCATGCAGCAGCGGAGCACGACCACGGAGGCCGCCCGAGCACGCAAAGAGGAGACCGCGTGAGTGAACTGCTGATCAAGAATGTGAAGCCCTATGGCGAGGGTGAGCCGGTCGATGTGCTGGTGCGCGACACCGTCATCGCCGAAATCGGTTCCGGCCTCACGGCATCCGAGGACGCCGAGACGATCGAGGGCAACGGCCAGATCCTGCTGCCCGGCTTCGTCGACCTGCACACCCACCTGCGCGAACCCGGCCGCGAAGACACCGAGACCATCGAAACCGGTTCCGCCGCAGCGGCACTGGGCGGCTACACCGCGGTGTTCGCGATGGCCAACACCAGCCCGGTCGCGGACTCGCACGTCATCACCGATCATGTGTGGCGGCGCGGCCAGGAGGTCGGCCTGGTCGACGTGTTCCCGGTCGGCGCGGTCACCGTCGGGCTGGAGGGCAAGCAGCTCGCCGAGATGGGCACCATGGCCGCCGGCGTGGGTCAGGTACGGGTGTTCTCCGACGACGGTCACTGCGTCTATGACCCGCTGATCATGCGCCGCGCCCTCGAATACGCGAACTCCCTGGGCGTGCTCATCGCCCAGCACGCCGAAGAGCCGCGCCTGACCAAGGGCGCCGTCGCGCACGAGGGCCCCAACGCCGCGCGCCTGGGCCTGGCGGGTTGGCCCCGTGCCGCCGAGGAGTCGATCGTGGCGCGCGACGCGCTGCTGGCCCGCGATGCCGGTGCTCGCGTGCACATCTGCCACGCCTCCACCGCCGGCACCGTCGAACTGGTGAAATGGGCCAAGTCCCAAGGCATCTCGATCACCGCCGAGGTGACCCCGCACCACCTGCTGCTCGACGACTCGCGCCTGGAGACCTACGACGCGGTGAACAAGGTGAACCCGCCGCTGCGCGAGTCCTCCGACGCCGCCGCGCTGCGCGAGGCACTGGCCGCGGGCATCATCGACTGTGTCGCCACCGACCACGCCCCGCACGCCGAGCAGGACAAGTGCTGCGAGTTCGCCGCCGCCCGCCCCGGCATGCTCGGCCTGGAGACGGCGTTGTCGATCATCGTGCAGACGATGGTGGTGCCCGGTCTGCTCGACTGGCGCGGCGTCGCGAAGGTGATGAGCGAGAAGCCCGCCGCGATCGTCGGCCTCGACGACCACGGCCGTCCGATCGCCGTTGGCGAGCCCGCCAACCTGACGCTGGTCGACCCCGACGCCGAGTGGACGGTGCGCGGCGCCGAACTGGCGAGCATCTCGAACAACACACCATTCGAGGACATGACGTTCCCGGCCGAAGTGACAGCCACGGTGCTGCGCGGCCGGGTAACTGCCCGCGAGGGCAAGGCGGTCGGGATCTAGGAGGCCAGGAACGTGGAAAGAACTCTGTGGGTGGTGGGGTGTCTGGCCCTGTTCCTCGGTTGCCTGTGGCTGATGTACCGAGCCTGGCAGAAGAAGGAGGCCCGGCAGCAGGCACAGATCGGTGACCTGCCGACGGTGCCCGCCGAACTGGGCGCGCAACTGCTGGAACCGACCTCCGGCCTGTACCTGGGCAGCACCTTCGCGCCCAGTTGGCAGAACCGGATCGCGGTCGGTGACCTGGGATTCCGGGCGACCGCCGAACTGACGCGGTTCGAACGCGGAATCCTGCTCGAACGCGACGGGGCGACGCCGATCTGGATTCCGCAGGAATCCCTGACGGTCGTGCGCACCGAACGCGGACACGCGGGCAAAGTGATGACAAACAATGGTGTGCTGGTAATTCGCTGGAAGCTGCCGACCGGAACCGAGATCGACACGGGGTTCCGCGGCGACGACAAGACGGTGTACCCGGCCTGGACGGCTGGGTCGGCGGATGCGACCAGGGCGACGACGGGAGACGACGAATGACACAGGCGAAGGCTGCCCTGGTGTTGGAGGACGGCCGCGTGTTCCGCGGTACCGCCTTCGGCGCGCAGGGCCAGACACTCGGCGAAGCGGTGTTCTGCACCGCGATGACCGGGTACCAGGAAACCTTGACCGACCCGAGCTACGCCCGCCAGATCGTGGTGGCCACGGCCCCGCAGATCGGCAACACGGGCTGGAACGACGAGGACGACGAGTCCGGCAAGATCTGGGTCGCCGGCTACGCCGTGCGCGACCCCTCGCGGGTGTCGTCGAACTGGCGGTCCACCGGCACGCTGCAGGATCAGCTCGACCGCCAGGACGTGGTCGGCATCGCGGGCATCGACACCCGCGCGGTGGTGCGCCACCTGCGCACCCGTGGCTCGATGAAGGCGGGCGTCTTCTCCGGTGCCGCCCTCGCCGGTGACGACGAGTTGCTGGCCCGGGTCAACGGCCAGCCCTCCATGCTGGGCGCCGACCTGGCCGAAGAGGTCAGCACCGACGGCCTGTACACGATCGAACCGGTCGGTGAGCACCGCTTCACCGTCGTCGCGGTCGACCTCGGCATCAAGACCAACACCCCGCGCATGTTCGCCGAGCGCGGCGTGCGCACCCATGTGGTGCCGTCGAACACCTCCCTCGACGACATCCTGGCGCTGAACCCGAACGGGGTGTTCCTCTCGAACGGTCCCGGCGACCCGGCCACCCAGACCGGCGCGATCGCGCTCACCCAGGGTGTGCTGGAACGTGGGATCCCGCTGTTCGGCATCTGCTTCGGCAACCAGATCCTCGGCCGCGCGCTGGGCCGCAACACCTACAAGATGAAGTTCGGTCACCGCGGCATCAACATCCCGGTGGTCGAAGAGGGCACCGGCCGCATCTCCATCACCGCGCAGAACCACGGGTTCGCGCTCGAGGGTGAGAAGGGCGAGCAGTTCGACACGCCCTTCGGCAAGGCCGAGGTCTCCCACATCTGCGCCAACGACGGCACCGTCGAGGGTGTGCGGCTGATCGACGGCCGCGCCTTCTCGGTGCAGTACCACCCCGAGGCCGCCGCAGGCCCGCACGACGCCGCATACCTGTTCGACCGGTTCGCCGGTCTCATGGAAGGATCCTGATGCCTCGTCGTCAAGACCTCGAGCACATCCTGGTGATCGGCTCTGGCCCGATCGTGATCGGCCAGGCGTGCGAATTCGACTACTCCGGTACCCAGGCGTGCCGGGTGCTGCGGTCCGAGGGGCTGCGCGTCTCGCTGGTGAACTCCAACCCGGCGACCATCATGACCGACCCCGAGTTCGCCGACTCCACCTACGTGGAGCCGATCACCCCGGAGTTCGTCGAGAAGGTCATCGAGAAGGAACGTCCCGACGCGATTCTGGCGACTCTCGGCGGGCAGACCGCGCTCAACACCGCGGTCGCGCTGCACGAGAACGGGGTGCTGCAGAAGTACAACGTCGAGCTGATCGGCGCGGACTTCGAGGCCATCCAGCGCGGTGAGGACCGGCAGAAGTTCAAGGACATCGTCGCCAAGGTTGGTGGTGAGAGTGCCCGCAGCGCCGTCTGTTACACCATGGACGAGGTCCGCGAGACCGTCGCCGAGCTCGGTTACCCCGTGGTCGTTCGCCCCTCCTTCACCATGGGCGGACTCGGCTCGGGCATGGCCTACAACGAGGAAGACCTCAACCGCATCGCCGGTGGCGGCCTGGCCGCTTCGCCGACCGCGAACGTCCTGATCGAGGAGTCCATCCTCGGTTGGAAGGAATTCGAGCTCGAGCTCATGCGCGACGGCCGCGACAACGTGGTCATCGTCTGCTCGATCGAGAACGTCGACCCGATGGGCGTGCACACCGGTGACTCGGTCACCGTCGCCCCTGCCATGACGCTCACCGACCGCGAGTACCAGAAGATGCGCGATCTCGGTATCGCGATCCTGCGCGAGGTCGGCGTCGACACCGGCGGCTGCAACATCCAGTTCGCGGTGGACCCCAAGGACGGTCGCCTGATCGTCATCGAGATGAACCCCCGCGTCTCGCGCTCCTCGGCGCTGGCCTCGAAGGCCACCGGCTTCCCGATCGCCAAGATCGCCGCCAAGCTGGCCATCGGCTACACCCTCGACGAGATCGTCAACGACATCACCGGCGAGACCCCCGCCTGCTTCGAGCCGACCCTGGACTACGTCGTCGTGAAGGCGCCGCGGTTCGCGTTCGAGAAGTTCCCCGGCGCCGACGCCACCCTGACCACCACCATGAAGTCGGTGGGCGAGGCGATGTCGATGGGCCGCAACTTCTCCGAGGCCCTCGGCAAGGTGCTGCGCTCGCTCGAGACCAAGGCCACCAGCTTCTGGACCGTCGAGGACGGCCAGTGGGCGCCGAAGGATCCGAGCGATCCGGCCTCGGTGCGCGAGGCGATCGAGGCCGTCCTCACCGACCTGCGCGTGCCCACCGAAGGCCGCATCTACCAGGTCGAGCGGGCGCTGCGCTACGGCGCGAGCATCGAAGAGGTCGCGCTGGCCTCCGGTGTGGACCCGTGGTTCGTCGCCGAGGTCCTCGGCCTGGTCGAACTGCGCCAGGAAGTTCTCGACGCGCCGGTCCTCGACGAGGACCTGCTGCGCCGCGCCAAGCACTACGGCCTGTCGGACCGTCAGCTCGCCGCCCTGCGGCCCGAGCTCGCGGGTGAAGCGGGTGTGCGCTCGCTGCGCCACCGCCTCGGCGTGCGCCCGGTCTACAAGACCGTCGACACCTGCGCCGCGGAGTTCGAGGCCAAGACGCCGTACCACTACAGCTCCTACGAGCTGGATCCCGGCGCGGAGTCCGAGGTCGCGCCGCAGCGTGAGCGCGACAAGGTGATCATCCTGGGTTCGGGCCCCAACCGCATCGGTCAGGGCATCGAGTTCGACTACTCGTGTGTGCATGCGGCACAGACGCTTTCGGCCGCCGGGTACGAGACCGTGATGGTCAACTGCAACCCCGAGACCGTCTCGACCGACTACGACACCGCTGATCGCCTCTACTTCGAGCCGCTCACCTTCGAAGATGTGCTCGAGGTGTACCACGCCGAGGCCGAGTCGGGCACCGTCGCCGGTGTCATCGTGCAGCTCGGCGGCCAGACCCCGCTGGGCCTGGCGCAGCGGCTCACCGACGCGGGCGTGCCGGTCGTGGGTACCTCCGCCGCCGCGATCGACCTGGCCGAGGACCGTGGCGAATTCGGTGACGTGCTCGTCGCGGCCGGACTGCCTGCGCCCAAGTACGGCACCGCCACCACGGTCGAGCAGGCCAAGAAGATCGCCGCCGAGATCGGCTACCCGGTGCTGGTGCGCCCGTCCTACGTGCTGGGCGGGCGCGGCATGGAGATCGTCTACGACGAGAAGTCGCTCGAGGGCTACATCTCCCGCGCCACCGAACTCAACCCCGATCACCCGGTGCTGGTCGACCGCTTCCTCGAAGACGCCATCGAGATCGACGTCGACGCCCTGTGCGACGGCGAAGAGGTCTACCTCGGCGGCGTGATGGAGCACATCGAGGAAGCCGGCATCCACTCCGGTGACTCCGCGTGCGCGCTGCCCCCGATCACGTTGGGCCGCAGCGACATCGAAGCTGTGCGCCGCTCCACCATCGCGCTGGCCAAGGGCATCGGCGTCAAGGGTCTGCTCAATGTGCAGTACGCGCTCAAGGACGACGTGCTCTATGTCCTCGAGGCCAATCCCCGTGCGAGCCGGACGGTTCCGTTCGTCTCCAAGGCGACCGCGGTCCCGCTGGCCAAGGCGTGCGCGCGGGTCATGCTCGGCGCCACCATCGCCGACCTGCGCAAGGAAGGCATGCTGCCGCCCGAGGGTGACGGCGGCCATGTGCCGCTGGACGCGCCCGTCGCGGTGAAGGAGGCCGTGCTGCCCTTCCACCGGTTCCGTCGCGCCGACGGCACCGGCGTGGACTCGCTGCTCTCCCCGGAGATGAAGTCCACCGGCGAGGTCATGGGCATCGACGCCGACTTCGGCACCGCCTTCGCCAAGAGCCAGGCCGCCGCCTACGGCTCGCTGCCCACCGAGGGCACCGTGTTCGTCTCGATCGCCAACCGCGACAAGCGCGCCATGGTGTTCCCGATCAAGCGGCTGCACGATCTGGGCTTCCGCATCCTCGCCACCGCGGGCACGGCGGAAACATTGCGCCGCAATGGCATTCCCTGCGAGCAGGCGCGCAAGCACTCCGACCCGGAGAGTGTCGACGAGGCCACCGGTATGCCGGAGGCCTCCATCGTGGAGCAGATCCGCGACGGCGAGATCGACATCGTGTTCAACACCCCCTACGGCAACTCGGGCCCCCGTGTGGACGGCTACGAGATCCGCACCGCGGCGGTGGGCGCGAACATCCCGTGCATCACCACCGTGCAGGGCGCGGCCGCGGCGGTGCAGGGCATCGAGGCGAGCATCAACGGCGGCATCGGCGTGCGCTCGCTGCAGGAACTGCACTCGAAGCTGCGTGGCTGATCAGGCGCCGCGCGTCGCACCGGACGCGCGGGGAGAACACAGAAGGAGCGGGACCCATGACGACGTTCGGTAGCCGATTGCAGCAGGCCATGCGGCAGTTCGGTCCGGTGTGCGTCGGCATCGATCCGCATCCCGGCCTGATGCGCGCCTGGGGCCTGCCCGAGGACGTCGACGGGCTGGAAACCTTCGCCGAGATCTGCGTCGAGGCCTTCGACGGGCGCGTCGCCCTGGTCAAGCCGCAGGTCGCGTTCTTCGAGCCCTACGGGTCCGGCGGGATCGCGGTCCTGGAACGCACCATCTCGGTGCTGCGCGCCTCGGGCACCCTGGTGCTGGCCGACGCCAAGCGCGGCGACATCGGCTCCACCATGGATGCCTACGCGCAGGCCTGGCTCGGCGACCGCCCGCTCGGCTCGGACGCGGTGACGGTCTCGCCCTACCTCGGTTTCGGCTCGCTCGATCCGGCGCTGAGCTTGGCGCAGGCCAACCACCGCGGGGTGTTCGTGTTGGCGGCGACCTCGAATCCCGAAGGGGCGCAACTGCAACGGATCGCCGCACCGGACGGTCGCACGATCGCGCAGACGATGGTCGACGAGGCCGCGGCCCGCAATGCCGGACCCGGCTTCGGTTCGGTCGGCGTCGTCGTCGGCGCCACGCTCGCCGAGGCGCCGGACCTGTCGGCCCTCAACGGCCCCATCCTGATGCCGGGCGTCGGCGCGCAGGGCGGGGGAGCGGACTCGATCCGCGCGCTGGTCCCGGAGGCCAACTTCGCGGCCGCCATTCCCGCGGTGTCCCGCGAACTCCTCGGCGTCGGGCCGTCGGTGACGGCGCTGTGCGACAAGATGGCTCAGCTGCAGGAGGAGTTCGCCTTCCTGCAGCGCTGATCCGAACACGACAGGCCGGGGCAGCGACACGCTTCCCCGGCCTCGTCGCTCTCCACGCCTGCTGCCGATCCGGGACCTGCTCTGCGGCCCAGTGTGCCCTGTTGTTCGGCCTCGCCGCCGAGGTGATGCCGGCCGCGCTGACACTCGGTCTCGCCGACCCGCAGCACGACGTCGGCGTCGGACCACCGCGCCGATGCCTCGACCACAGTCCCGACGACCCGCGAGCGGACTGTCACGAGGCCGGCGGCGGCCAGGAAAGCGGCAACCAGCACAGGTCCCCGGGCACCGCAACGAAGGCTCGAAAGAGTTTCTGTCGCAAAGGTTTCGACGCGGCGGATGCGGAAGGCCCCGGCTCAGGCCGACGTCGGCTGCTGCGCCCTGGCGCGCCACCAACCCAGCGCACCAGCCCCCAGCGGCACCAAGAGGGTGATGAATCCGGATACCGGCTCGAAGACCAGCCCGAAGACCACGGTGACGGCCAGCACGATCAACACCGACCCCGGCACGAACCCGCGCGCCCGTTCGAGCTCGATCATCGCCAACCCGAGACCGATCCCGACCACGCCGAAGGTGGTGAACCAGAACGACAGCTCGATGTCCTGATCGCTGACCGACAACAGGACGACACCCATGATCGTGTGCACGGTGGCGATGAAGGTGAGCGCGGCCCCGGCGATCGGGAATCTAGTTTTTGAATTCATATTCATAAACTGTGCCACTAGGCTGAGCCGGTGGCAAGACCCCGCCTCTTCACCGACGATCAGGTGCTCGACGCGGCCCGTGACCTGCTGGTCGATCCGGCGATCACGCGCCCGTCCATCGCGGCGATCGGCACCGCCGCCGGGGTGCACTCGGGTTCGATCTATGTGCGTTTCGCCTCACGTGACGAACTGCTCGCTCGCCTGTGGCTGCGCGCTATTCGCCGTTTCCACGAGGGCTTCGTCACCGCCCTGACCGGGCCGTCTCCCTTGCTCGCCGCAGCCGTGTTCCTGCCGCGTTACTGCCGAGAACACCCGACCGAGGCCAGGGCGATGAAGATGTTCCATCACGACGAGCTGCTCGACGTCGGCCCCGAGGAGCTGCGCGCTGCGATCGCCACGGTGAACGACGACATGCACGCCGCCCTGTTCGCCGCGGTCGGCGTCGAATTCGGGGCCGCCGACGAGCGCTCGATCGCTGTGGCCGAGGCCGCGGTGAAGGCGATTCCGTACGGCCTGGTGCGCGACTACATCGCCCGCGCCGCACCGATTCCGGACTGGGTCGACGCCGTCACCGCCACCGCGTCGGGCGCCGTGCTGGCCGAGTTTCGGGCCCGTTCGTGACGACATGCGGTACGAAATCCCGCGACACGCCGGTAATTTCGGGAAACCCCCTGGTCGAGTGCCGCCGAGTTTGCCAGGCTGATCAGCGCGACCGGCGCAACCTAGTGGCTATCATCGCCCATATCGGTATAACAGCTGGTAGAGGTATATTTTTTGGATTCGGCACGACGATCGCAGCAGGGGAATCAGCGGTCACCGCATCGGGCCCGCGCGCCCCATACGGCATCCGTAATCCTGCCCTGACCTGGGGGTCGGGTTCGCAATCGGCGGGCGCCGTGGGTACGGTCGCACAGACCGTCCGGGTAACCGGCGGTAGATCTAGCAATGAACGATGAGACGGAGGAACCCGTGGCCCTTCCCCAGCTGACTGACGAGCAGCGCGCCGCTGCTCTGGAGAAGGCGGCTGCCGCTCGCCGCGCTCGGGCAGAGCTCAAGGAGCGCCTGAAGCGCGGCGGCACCAACCTGAAGCAGGTCCTCACCGATGCCGAGTCCGATGAGATTCTCGGCAAGATGAAGGTGTCGGCGCTGCTCGAGGCTCTGCCGAAGGTGGGCAAGGTCAAGGCTGCCGAGATCATGACCGAGCTGGAGATCGCCCCCACCCGGCGGCTCCGTGGCCTGGGCGACCGTCAGCGCAAGGCGCTGCTGGCTCGCTTCGACTTCGACTCCTGATTCAGGTGGTCGAACACACGCGGAAGGGTCGACTGGTCGTACTGGTCGGCCCCTCGGCCGTGGGTAAGTCCACGGTCGTGCGGTGCGTGCGGGAACGCCTGCCCGAACTGGTCTTCAGTGTGTCGGCGACGACCCGGGCCCCCCGGCCTGGGGAAGTCGACGGCCGTGACTACCGTTTCGTTTCCCGAGCCGAGTTCGACGCCATGATCGAGGCGGACGAACTGCTCGAATGGGCAGACATCCATGGGGGGTTGCAGCGATCGGGCACCCCCGCGGCCCCGGTGCGGGAAGCACTGGCGGCCGGATATTCAGTACTGATCGAAGTCGATCTGGCCGGTGCGCGGTCGGTCCGCGCGGCCATGCCGGAGGCTCTGCTGGTGTTCCTCGCACCGCCGAGCTGGGAGGAGCTGGTCTCGCGGCTGCGTTCGCGCGGTACCGAGACCCCCGAGGTGATCGAGCGCAGGCTCGAGACCGCCAGGGTCGAATTGGCGGCCCGTGACGAGTTCGACACGGTCATCGTGAACAGCGAGGTGACCACTGCTTGTGAGCAGTTGGTATCGTTGTTCGTTAGCACAAATTCGAGTTCTTGACCCACTGAACCGCAGGAGCCTCCCCTAGTGAGTACGGACATCACCGTAGTGCCCGCGTACGACACCCCCATCGGCCTCACCAACCCGCCGATCGACGAGCTGCTCGAGCGCACCTCGTCCAAGTACGCCCTGGTCATCTACGCGGCCAAGCGGGCGCGTCAGATCAACGATTACTACAACCAGCTCGGCGACGGCATCCTCGAGTACGTCGGCCCGCTGGTCGAGCCCGGCCTGCAGGAGAAGCCGCTGTCGGTCGCCATGCGTGAAATCCACTCCGACCTGCTCGAACACACCGAGGGCGAGTGACCATCTCTACTCCGGAGGCGTAAAGACCATGCGGATCGTCGTCGGGGTCGGCGGGGGCATCGCCGCCTACAAGGCGTGTGCCCTCGTTCGTCGGTTCACCGAGACCGGACATCAGGTGCGGGTCATTCCCACCGAGTCCGCGTTGGAGTTCGTCGGTAGGGCGACCTTCGAAGCACTGTCCGGTCAGCCGGTGCACACCACGGTGTTCGCCGACGTGCCCGAGGTGCCGCATGTCCGGATCGGCCAGGAGGCCGATCTCGTCGTCATCGCCCCCGCCACCGCGGACCTCATGGCCCGCGCCGCGCAGGGGCGCGCCGACGATCTGCTCACCGCCACCTTGCTGACGGCCCGATGTCCGGTGCTGTTCGCGCCCGCGATGCACACCGAGATGTGGGAACATCCGGCGACGGTGGCCAATGTCGCGACGCTGCGCGCGCACGGCGCCACGGTCATGGAACCCGCCTCGGGTCGGCTCACCGGCACCGACACCGGTCCGGGCAGGCTGCCCGAGCCGGAGGAGATCTTCGGCCTGGCCTCGCTGCTGCTCGAACGCGCCGACGCGCTGCCCCGCGACCTCACCGGTCGCCGCGTGGTGATCACCGCGGGTGGAACGAGAGAACCGCTCGATCCGGTGCGTTTCCTCGGCAACCGCAGCTCCGGCAAGCAGGGCTATGCCCTGGCCAGGGTGGCCGCCCAGCGCGGCGCCCAGGTGACGCTGATCGCGGGCAACACCATCGAGCTCGCTCCGCCCGCCGCGGTCGACCTGGTCCACATCACCACCGCCGACCAGCTCAAGACCGCGGTCGACAAGCACGCGCTCGGCGCCGACGCGGTCATCATGGCGGCCGCGGTGGCCGATTTCCGGCCCACCCACGTCGCGGCGGCCAAGATCAAGAAGGGCGCGGACGAGCCCGACGTGATCCCGCTGACCAAGAACGAGGACATCCTCGCCGGACTGGTGCACGCCAGGACCGAGGGGCGGCTCACGGACACCGCGATCGTCGGTTTCGCCGCCGAGACCGGCGACGACAACGGCGACGTGCTCACCCACGCGCGGGCCAAACTTGCCCGCAAGGGGTGCGATCTGCTCGTGGTCAACGCGGTCGGCGAGGGCAAGGCGTTCGAGGTCGACACCAACGACGGGTGGCTGCTCGGCGCCGACGGCACCGAACAAGCTCTCGATCACGGCTCCAAGGCCCTGCTGGCCAGCCGGGTGCTCGACGCGCTCGTTCCACTGCTGCGCTGACCGGGGCGCGTCACCGATCTCGAGCGAGATGTGTTGCACCGCAATGACGGTCGCGCAGTGTACCGCTCAAGTGGGTGTTCGGTGTGCGGCTTGGTCCTTACCCGCCACCATGTCGGTGGTTTCGAATAGTCTGAGAAGAAGGGTTGTGCGGAAGCCGTCGGAGGACGAAGCTACCGTCGCAAGCCGATACGAGTAACCCGTTGAGGGAGAGGGAACAACTGTGCGTACGACCGGCAGTCGGCTATTCACCAGTGAGTCCGTGACGGAAGGCCATCCGGACAAGATCTGTGACGCGATCAGCGATTCCATCCTCGACGCGTTGCTCACAGAGGATCCGAGCAGCCGGGTCGCGGTGGAAACACTGGTGACCACGGGTCAGGTCCATGTCGCGGGCGAGGTCACCACCTCCGCCTACGCCGACATCCCGCGGATCGTCCGCGAGAAGGTCCTCGAGATCGGATACGACTCCTCCGCCAAGGGGTTCGACGGCAACTCCTGTGGCGTGAACATCGCCATCGGCGCCCAGTCGCCCGATATCGCCCAGGGCGTCGACACCTCGCACGAGGCGCGCGTCGGCGGCTCCGACGACGAGATCGAGCGCCAGGGCGCCGGTGACCAGGGCCTGATGTTCGGCTATGCCACCACCGACACCCCCGAACTGATGCCGCTGCCGATCGCGCTCGCGCACCGGCTCTCGCGCAAGCTCACCGAGGTCCGCAAGTCTGGCGTGCTGCCGTACCTGCGTCCCGACGGCAAGACCCAGGTCACCATCGAATACGACGGTGACCGCCCGGTTCGCCTGGACACGGTGGTCATCTCCACCCAGCACGCGGCCGATATCGACCTGGACAACCTGCTCGCCCCCGACATCCGCGAAAAGGTCGTCGACGCGGTGCTCGGCGACCTGGACCTGCCCTCGCTCGACACCTCCGACATCCGGCTGCTGGTCAACCCGACCGGCAAGTTCGTGCTCGGCGGGCCGATGGGCGATGCCGGTCTGACCGGCCGCAAGATCATCGTCGACACCTACGGTGGCATGGCCCGCCACGGTGGCGGCGCGTTCTCGGGCAAGGATCCGTCGAAGGTGGACCGCTCGGCCGCGTACGCGATGCGCTGGGTCGCCAAGAACGTGGTGGCCGCCGGGCTGGCCGAGCGCGTCGAGGTGCAGGTCGCGTACGCGATCGGCAAGTCGGCCCCGGTCGGTCTGTTCGTCGAGACCTTCGGCACCGAGACGATCGACCCGACCAAGATCTCCACCGCCATCGCGGAGGTCTTCGACCTGCGTCCGGGCGCGATCATCCGCGATCTCGACCTGCTGCGCCCGATCTACGCGCCGACCGCGGCCTACGGTCACTTCGGTCGCACCGATATCGACCTGCCCTGGGAGCACACGGACCGCGCCGACAAGCTGCGCGCGGCCGTCGGCCTGTAGTACCCACCGCCCGCGTGGCAGCGGACGATCCATCGACACCAGCGGGACACCCGATCGCTCGGGTGCTCCCGCTGCTGTCGCCCGCGCACCTGGACCGTGATTTCGACTACCTGGTCCCGCCCGAACTCGACGAGATCGCGCAGCCCGGTGTGCGGGTGCGCGTCCGTTTCGCCGGCCGCCTGGTGGACGGATACCTGCTGGCCAGGCTCCCGCGCACCGACCACACCGGCAAGATGATGCCGCTCGAGCGGGTCGTGTCCGCCGAGCGGGTCCTCACGCCGGAGATCCTGCGGCTGGCGACGTCGGTCGCCGCGCGGTACGCGGGCACCCGCGCCGACGTGTTGCGCCTGGCGATTCCGCCGCGGCACGCGAGCACGGAAAACGGCGGGGCGAAGAAGTCGTCGAGCAAGAAGAAGGCGGCCGAGCATCACGTGACGCCACCGCGCCAGGTCGAATCCCACGCTGCCGCCGAAGAACCCGGCACGGAATCGCGCCCCGGCGGGCTCTCGTCGCAGCGCGATTCGGGTAGCGCCGGGGCGCTGGCAGGTGCGCCGGGTGATGCCGCGTCGGGCGCCGATGTGGCACCGGTCGTGGACACCGCGGCGTGGGGTCGGTATGTACACGGCGGTGCCTTTGTCGCTGCCCTGGCCGACGGTCGCGGACCGCGGGCGGCGTGGCAGGCGCTGCCGGGGGAGGACTGGGCGGCTCGGCTGGCCGAACTCGCGGCGACGGTGGCGGCCGGTGGGCGCAGTGCGGTACTGATGGTGCCGGATCAGCGGGATCTCGATCGATTGCTCGCCGAATGTATTCGGCTGGTGGGGGATTCGGCTGTCGGGCTGTCGGCGGGACTGGGGCCCGCGGCGCGATACCGGCGGTGGCTGG
The DNA here is from genome assembly GCF_001886715.1 of Nocardia mangyaensis. Classification (NCBI taxonomy): domain Bacteria; kingdom Bacillati; phylum Actinomycetota; class Actinomycetes; order Mycobacteriales; family Nocardiaceae; genus Nocardia; species Nocardia mangyaensis. Next base: position 4,283,491 of record NZ_CP018082.1, on the reverse strand, counting down.
CGGTGCTGCGCGGGCAGGCGCGGATTGTGGTCGGGACACGGGCCGCGGTGTTCGCGCCGGCGAAGGACCTCGGGCTCATTGCTCTCTGGGACGATGGCGACGACACCTACGCCGAACCGCGCTCCCCGTATCCACATGCCCGTGAAGTGGCGATGCTGCGCGCGCACGAGACCGGCGCCGCCTTCGTCGCGGCCGGGTTCGCCCGCACGGCCGAAATTCAGGCCGTCGTCGAATCCGGTTGGGCACGTGACCTTCTGGCCGAACGGCAGGTCCTGCGCGAGGTGTCACCCCGGATCAGCGCGCCCGGCGACACCGACTTCGCGCTGGAACGTGACGCGCTGGCCCGCGCGGTGCGCATGCCCGGCGTGGCCTTCGCGGCCGCGCGCGCCGCGATCAAGGAGAACGCGGCCGTCCTGGTCCAGGTGCCGAGGCGGGGGTATGTCCCGTCGCTCGCGTGCGCGAAATGCCGCACGCCCGCCCGTTGCCGCCACTGCAACGGGCCACTGGCACTGCCTCAGTCGGCCGACGGTGAAGCGGCGAGCCCCCAGTGCAAGTGGTGCGGCATCACCGAGGCCGCGTTCCGCTGTCAAGCCTGCGGCGCGCGGGCACTGCGAGCGATGGTGATCGGTGCGGCCCGCACCGCCGAAGAGCTCGGCCGGGCCTTTCCCGGCGTGCCGATCCGGGGGTCGGGCGGCGGGGAGGTGCTCGACACGGTCGAGCCGGGCGCCCAGGTCGTCGTCGCCACTGTCGGCGCGGAACCACTCGTACGCGGCGGCTACGGTGTGGCGCTGCTACTCGACGGCTGGGCCCTGCTCGGTCGCGCCGATCTGCGCGCCACCGAGGACACCCTGCGCCGTTGGATGGGCGCCGCCGCGCTGGTCCGCCCGCGCGGTCAGGTGATCGTGATGGCCGAACCCGCCCTGCCCACCGTCCAGGCGCTGGTCCGCTGGGATCCTGTCCACCACGCCGCCGCCGAACTGGCAGCCCGCGCCGAAGTCGGCTTCCCGCCTGCCGTACGCCTGGCCGCCATCGACGGCACCACGGCCTCCATCGCCGAGTTGCTCGACGCCGCGACACTTCCCGACGGCACCGAAGTCCTCGGCCCGGTCCCCCTTCCGCCCACCGCGCGCACGCCGTTCTCCGGCGCCGACAGCCCCGCCGAGGTCGAACGGATGCTCCTGCGCGTCCCACGCTCCGGCGGCGCCCCCCTCGCTCGCGCCCTCGCCGCAGCCCAGGCAGTCCGCAGCTCTCACCGCTCCGACGCGCCACTGCGCGTCCAGATCGACCCGGTCGACATCGGCTGATCGGCTCCGGCCCGCACGAGCACGTGTCCGCAACAGCCGTCGGGGAGTTCTCCGCGTGTCGCGGTCCCGAGCGAGCCCCTCGCCGACGGCTTGTGCCGGAATCCGCCGACGGCCCCGTCGCCGCCGGAGCGGGTCTGCTGGTCAGCGGATCGATCTCGCCGACCACGGCAATGGCAGGCCGGTCCACCGGCCGCGCGGGACTTCCAAGGCCCGAAATTCCCTTGTCGCGTGACACCTCGGCTGCGCTCGGTGGGAAGTGAGGCGCAGACCACCCTTGCGCTCGATGCATTGCCGATATATCGTCGATAGCGTAAAGAATAACCGCGAGAGCCCGAGGAGGCTGTCATGCACAACCGAGAAGAAAGAGAATTCGGACACTTCGGCCGCGGGCGAGGGCCCGGCTTCGGCGAATTCGGTACCGAACGACGGCAGTTCCGCCGGGGCGGGCGACACGGGCACGGCCCCGAGTTCGGACCGGGCTTCGGGCCTGGCTTCGGACCGGGCTTCGGTCCCGGTTTCGGCCGGGGGCGAGGCCGCGGTGGTCGGGGCAGGCGCGGTGACGTGCGGGCGGCAGTCCTGCTGCTGCTCGCCGAGCGGCCCATGCACGGCTACGAGTTGATCCAGCGGATCCGCGAGCGCAGTGACGATGTCTGGCGCCCCAGCCCGGGGTCGATCTACCCGGCATTGGCCCAGCTCGAGGACGAGGGCCTGGTGCTCATCGAGAAGGTGGCCGGTCGCAAGACCGCGCAACTCACCGACGAGGGCAAGGCCTATGTGGAGACCCATCGCGACGAAATCGGCGATCCCTGGGCCGAGGTCAGGCAGGATGTCGGCGCCCAGGCGCTGGATCTGCGCGGGCTGGTCGGGCAGGTGATGGGCGCGGTCGGACAGGTCGCCGCGGTCGGTACTCCGGAGCAGGCGGCCAGGGCCGCCGAGGTGCTCACCGAGACCCGCCGCGCGCTGTATCGCATCCTCGCCGAGGACGATCTCGCTCCCGAGGGCGACGCAACCCCCGAGAAGTGAGGGCGGCGTGAGCCCCTTGGTCGAGGTGCGGTTGTCGGTCCCATGGAGTAGATCTTTGGGATATGGAACAGCCGCGAGGTGTGTGGGGTTGGGGAGTATCACCAATACGCAGGAGGGTGTCGGCCGCGGCGCTCGCCTGCACGGCGGTGGTCGGTGTGTCGCTCGCGCCGATCGCCGCCGCGGAACCGGCGGGCTATCGGCCCCCGGTCATCCCGAGTCAACCGGGACCACCGCAGTCCGATCATCTCGCCGCGGCCCGCTACATCGCCACCCATCCGGACGCGGTTCCGTCGGGCGTCAACGACTTCGAGTGCCGACCCACCGTTGATCATCCCCGCCCGGTGGTCCTCGTGCACGGCACGGACTCGAGCGCGTACTCCGACTGGGCCGGGATCGGTCCACAACTGGTCGAGGCGGGCTTCTGCGTCTTCGCGCTGAACTACGGCGGCAAGCCGGATGCGGACACCTACGGCACCGAGGACATGCGGATCGGCTTCGCCCAGCTCGCCGAGTTCGTCGATGACGTGCTCGACGCGACCGGGGCGGCGAAGGTCGACCTGGTCGGGTTCTCCCAGGGGGCGAACGTGAGCCGGTTCTATGTCAACAAACTCGGCGGCGCACCGAAGGTCGACACCTGGGTCGGACTGGCTTCGCCCAGCTACGGCGGCGTGATGTACGGACTGGTGCCGGTGGGGCAGGCCGTCCCCGGACTGCTGGACGTCTACGCGCAGGTCACCTCGGTCGCGGCGGTGCAGCAGGCGCAGGGCGCCCCGCTGATGCTCGAACTCAACGAGGGTGGCGACACCGTGCCCGGCGTCCGCTACGTCACCGTGGGCAGCCGGGTCGACGAGATGATCCAGCCCTTCGACAACATCGCCCTACGCGGTCCCGGCGCCGAGAACCTCGTCCTCCAAGACCTCTGCGCCGACGACCTGACCGGCCACTTCCACCTGGTGTACGACCCCTTCGTCCAGCAACTGCTCCTGCGCGTGCTCGACCCGGCGAGGGCGCCGGAGCCGGTGTGCGAGCCGGTTCCGCTCGGCACCGGGATTCCGGATGTGATCATCGCCGGAAACTCCTGACCGCCGCGTCGGACGGGCGGTCGGAGGCGCCGCGAACGGAAACTAGAATGGGGCGACCGCCAACAATCCGCCAGCCGGGAGCCGCCGTGACCATTCAGCCCGTTCGCCTGTTCGGCGATCCGATTCTGCGTTCCCGTGCCGACACGGTGACCGAGTTCGGCGCCGAGCTCGCCCAGCTGGTCGCCGATCTCACCGAGACGATGCACGACGACGGTGGCGTCGGGATGGCGGCGCCGCAGATCGGGGTGGGGCTGCGGGTGTTCGTCTACGACACCGGCGATGCCGCCGGACACGTGGTGAACCCACAGTGGTCCGCCATCGGCACGGACGAACAGGTCGGGCCCGAGGGCTGTCTGTCGATCCCCGGCGTGCGCTACGACGTGCGCCGGGCGCTGCGCGTGCGGGTCACCGGTGTCGACAGCGCCGGTGCGCCGCTCGCATTCGAGGCCGAGGACCTGCTCGCCCGCTGTGTGCAGCACGAGACCGATCACCTCGACGGCGTGCTGTTCGTCAGCCGGCTCGAACCCGAGGACCGCAAGGACGCGATGCGCACCATCCGCGAATCCGACTGGTTCCGTGCCGGTGTCACCGTGCGCGAATCCAGCGGTGTGGGCGGTGGCCACTGATGCGCGTGGTCTTCGCGGGCACGCCGGACCCGGCGGTGCCGTCACTGCGCAGGCTGATCGAGAGCGAGCGCCACGAGGTCGTCGCGGTGGTCACCCGGCCCGACGCCGTCGCGGGCCGTGGCCGCAAGATCAGCCGGTCGCCGGTGGGTCAGCTGGCCGACGAGCACGGCATCCCGGTGCTCACCCCGCACAAGCCCGCCGAGCCCGAATTCGTCGCCGCGCTCACCGAATTGGCGCCCGACTGCTGTCCGGTGGTGGCCTATGGCGCGCTGCTGCCCCAGCAGGTGCTGGACATCCCCACGCATGGCTGGATCAACCTGCACTTCTCGCTGCTGCCGGCCTGGCGTGGCGCGGCGCCCGTGCAGGCCGCCATCGACGCCGGTGACGACATGACCGGCGCGTCGACCTTCCTGATCGAAGCGGGCCTGGACACCGGCCCGGTGTACGGGGTGATGACCGAGAAGATCGGCCTCACCGACACCGCGGGCGAACTGCTCGCCCGGCTCGCCGAGGCGGGTGCGGTCCTGCTGGAGAAGACCCTTGACGGTGTGGAAGACGGGGAGCTGCGAGCGATTCCACAGTCCAACGATGGTGTGTCCTATGCGCCCAAGGTGACCGTGGAGGCGGGCCGGATCGGATTCGACGAACCCGCCCTGTCCATCCACCGCCACATCCGCGCCGTCACCCCGGCGCCCGGCGCGTGGACCGAGGTGAACGGGCTGCGCCTCAAACTCGGCCCGGTGGAGATGGTGGAGGAAACCTTGCCCGAACGCGAGATCGAGGTGCGCAAATCCGGCGTCTTCGTCGGTACATCGACCACCGCGGTCCGCCTCGGTCAGGTCCAGCCACCCGGCAAGAAGATGATGAACGCCCTCGACTGGGCCCGCGGCGCCCGCCTCGCCCCCGGCACGGTGATCGGATGAGCGAGCGCAGCGAGCGGCGAATGAGCACAGCTGCCACGGCGTTCGCGCCGGAGCCGGGCGTCACCGAGGTGCAGCCATGAGTGCCTCCGATCGTCGGCGCCGCCGCGAAGCCGACCAGCGCAGCGGCACCCCGCCACGCCAGGAAGGCAAGGTCACCGCCAAGAACGTCGATGGCGGCTGGGCCGCCCGCGCCGCCAAGGGCAAGACCACGGGCATGCCCCGTACCGACGACGACCGCTGGAGTACCCGCCGTGAGGGCGAGGGCACTGACCGTGGCGCACGGCCTGCTTCGAATCGTGCGGGGACGGATCGTGCGGGTGATTCACACCGACGTTCGGGTGCGGCGGAGCGCGACAGCGGGACTGCCGGCACCGGGCGTGCTCCGGGTCGCGTAGGCAACGCCCGCGTCGGCGGGGCGAAGGATGGTTCGCGGGTAGGTGGTGCGAAAGGTGTTCCGCGCGCGGGCGATTCGCGTGGTTCGGGTCCGGTCCGGTCCGGGGCAGATGCGCCCGATGCCAAGCGGGATCGGCGGCGGGCCGAGCGGCCTGATCCGAGTGTGCCGAGTCCGCGGAAGCGGCGGGGTGAGTCGACCGATCCGGCACGCGAGGTCGCCCTGGACGTGTTGCGCGCGGTGCGTGAGCGCGACGCCTATGCCAACCTCGCGCTGCCGAAGTTGATGCGGGAGCGCAAGATCGGTGGCCGGGATGCCGCGTTCGCGACCGAACTCACCTATGGCGCCAGTCGTTCGCAGGGCCAGCTCGACGCGGTGATCGCGGCGTGCGCGGGCAGGCCGGTGGCCGAGATCGACGGGCCGATCCTCGACATCCTGCGGCTCGGCGTCTACCAGCTGTTGCGCACGCGCACCGGCGCCCACGCCGCCGTCGACACCTCTGTCGACCTGGCGCGCGCCGAATTCGGCCAGGGCAGAGCCGGTTTCGTGAACGCCGTGCTGCGGCGGGCAGGGGAGAAGACCGCCGAGGAGTGGGTCGCCGAATTGGCGCCCGCCGACCCGGTCGGGAAACTCGCCTTCGAATACGCCCACCCCACCTGGATCGCCCAGTCCTTCGCCGACGCGCTCGGCGCGCAGGCAGGAGAACTCGGTGACCTGCTCGCCGCCGACGACGAGCGGCCGGTGGTGCACCTCGTGGCCCGGCCCGGCGAGATCACCGCCGAGGAGCTGGCCCTGGTCACCGGCGGTGAGGAAGGCCGCTTGTCGCCGTACGCGGTGCACCTCGACGGTGGTGACCCCGGACAGCTGGAGCCCGTCCGCGAGGGCATCGCGGCCGTGCAGGACGAAGGCAGCCAGCTGGTCGTCCTCGCCCTCACTCGCGCACCCCTCGACGGCCCCGACCAGGGCCGCTGGCTCGACCTCTGCGCGGGCCCCGGCGGCAAGGCGGCCCTGCTGGGCGCATTGGCCGCCATCGACCTGTTCACCGTCGACGCCGTCGAACCGGCCGAACACCGCGCCGAGCTGGTCCGCAAATCCACGCGTGGCCTGCCCGTCACCGTGCACGTCGCCGACGGCCGCGACAGCGGCCTGACCCCCGGCTACGACCGTGTCCTGGTCGACGCACCGTGCACCGGCCTCGGTGCCCTGCGTCGCCGTCCCGAGGCCCGCTGGCGCCGCACCCCGGCGGACATCCCGGAACTGGTCACCCTGCAGCGCGAACTCCTCACCGCCGCCTGGGACCTCGTGCGCCCCGGCGGGGTCGTCGTGTACTCGACCTGCTCGCCACACCTGTCCGAGACCGTCGCGGTGGTCGCCGACTTCGTCCGCCGCACCGGCGCCGAACAACTCGACACCCGCGAATACCTCCCCGGCGTCACCGGCCTGGGCGAAGGTCCCTCCGCCCAGCTGTGGCCCCACCGCCACGGCACCGACGCGATGTTCCTGGCAGCCCTGCGCAAGAGCTGACCGAGCCCGCCGCCGACGGCCCACGCCTACCGACACGCTGATCGGTACGGCGCGTCGTCGAGCGACGAGGTCGGCGGCCAGGCCATAGCGCCGCCGCTCGACGGCAGCCGCGGCCGCTGGACCCCGCCGTTGCTGGTGGAGGTGCACAGCGGGCCGGGCCGAGTACGACGCGACATTCGTCCAAGCCTGACCCGGCATCAGCAGAGCAGAATCAGCACATGCCGATGACATGGGAGCAAGTGGTGGCGGTGGCGACCGCGCTGCCGGGTGTGGAGGAAGGCACCTGGTGGCGCAGTCCCGGCCTGAAAGTGGGTGGTAAGGGCTTCGCGCGCCTGCGCGTCGAAGCCGAGGGCGGTCTCGCCCTGCTGTGCGACCTGGCGGAGAAGGAGGCGCTCCTGGCCTCCGATGATCCGGCGTTCTACACGACCCCGCACTACGACGGTCACCCGTTCGTGCTCGTCGACCTCACGGTGGTTGACCCCGGTCAGCTCGCCGAGCTGGTCGACAGCGCCTGGTGGCTACGAGCGCCCGCGCGACTACGTCGCGAACGGTCCGCCGCGCAGTGATCCGCTTGTCCGGGTGAGCTCAGTCCCGTTCGGACAGTTCCCGCAGGCGGGCAAGGGTTTTCGCGAGGATCCGGGACACGTGCATCTGCGAGATGCCCAGCTGCGAGGCGATCTGCGTCTGGGTCATCGACTCGAAGAACCGCATCGTCAGGATGCGGCGTTCCCGTTCGGGCAGCCCCGCCAGCAGCGGCCGCACCGCGATGTACTCCTCGACCCGGTCGAACTGCGCTTCCTCCTCGCCGAGGGTGTCGAGCAGGGAGGCATCGCTGTCGCGACCGACCGAGGCGGCATCGATCGAGGTGGGCTGATACGCGTTGCCCGCGATCACCGCCTGGGTGACCTCGTCGGGGTCCACGTCGAGTTCGGCCGCGATCTCCTTGGCCGTGGGGGAGCGGCCGAGGCGCTGCGAGAGCTGATCGACCGCGGCGCCGATGCGCAGATGGGTCTCCTTGACCCGGCGCGGAACTCGCATCGCCCAGGTGTTGTCGCGGAAATAGCGTCGGACCTCGCCCATGATCGTCGGCACCGCGAACGACAGGAAGTTCGAGCCGCGGCTCAGATCGAAGCGATCGACCGCGTGCACCAGACCGACCCGGGCCACCTGTGACAGATCGTCGAAGGGCTCACCGCGACCGCTGAACTTCCGGGCGATGTGATCGGCCAGCGGAATGCAGCGATTGATCAACGCGTCGCGTGCCACGGCGTGCGCGACACTGCCCGGTTCGGTCGCCGCGAGCCGTTCGAACAGCGCGCTGACGTCGTCGTAGCCCGACACCGGCGCGGGGGGCTCGGTCTCCTCGGCCGGGGTCTGTTCCGCCTCGACCAGGGGCTCGGCCTCGGCGGCGGGTTTCTCGGTGCCGTTGGCTTCGGTGGGTGTCTGCTGGTCGGGTCTGTGGTCTTCGGTGGTGTCCTCGCCGTGCACTACGCCTTCCCCCGGACCCGACGGAATCGGACCGTCGTCGGATACCCGGACACCGCCGGGTCGAAGCCCTGCTGCTCAGCGGTGACCTCGTCACTGAGCGTGCGCAGCACGTGCCAGCCGAAACTGCGTTGATCGGGCATGCCCGCACGACCCGCGACGCCGTCGACGCGGACCAGCAATTCGGTGTCACCGACGACGAATTCGCAGGTGAGCAGCGAGCCGGGCGCGGCGATCGCGATGAGGGTCGAGCACACCTCGTCCACGGCGAGGCGCACGTCGGCCACCTCGTCGAGGGTGAAATCGCTGAGTAGAACCAGGGTTTCGGCCAACCCGCGCAGGATCGGCAGCTGGGTCAACGATGCTGCTACGCGAATCTCCACCGGGGCGCTGAACAGCCCTTGCTCCGCCGAAATATTGGTCACCCTATGCAGGCTACCCACAACCGTGGAGGGCAATCACCATTTGGTCGGTACACTGGCGCGCTGTGTCCACCCCCACCTTCTCCCGCACCGATCAGCCCATGATCGCTCCGTCCATCCTGTCTGCGGACTTCGCGCATCTGGCCGACGAGGCCGCCGCCGTCGAGGGCTCCGATTGGCTGCATGTGGACGTCATGGACGGTCACTTCGTGCCCAATCTCACACTCGGCCTGCCCGTGGTGGAGAGCTTGCTGAAAGCGACCGACATCCCGCTCGACTGCCACCTGATGATCGACAATCCGGGTCGCTGGGCGCCGGGCTACGCGGAGGCGGGCGCCTACAACGTCACTTTCCACGCCGAGGCCACCGAGGATCCGATCGCGGTCGCCCGCGACATCCGCGCCGCGGGCGGCAAAGCGGGTCTGTCGGTGAAGCCGAACACCCCGATCGAGCCATACCTGGAGATTCTGCGGGAATTCGACACCCTGCTGGTCATGAGCGTGGAACCCGGTTTCGGCGGGCAATCGTTCATCGCGAGCGTGCTGGAGAAGGCGCGCATCGTGCGCGGGCTGGTCGACTCGGGTGAATTGCAGCTCGTCGTGGAAATCGACGGCGGCATCAATGCCGACACCATCGAGCAGGCCGCGGCGGCCGGTATCGATTGTTTCGTCGCCGGATCGGCGGTCTACAACACCGCCGACCCCGGTGCCGCGGTGAAGTCGTTGCGCCGTCAGGCCGCGACTGTCTGGGCTTCGTAGCGAAGCGATTCAGAGGGAGCGGAGTTTGCGGGCGCCCAGTGTCCGCACCGCCTCGATCACCGCGTCCAGCGGCGGCCGATTGTCTGCGGCATCCGGCGCCTGCACCCAGGTGCGATAGCCGGTGCGCTCGTCCTCGGGCGAGGGCAGCACGATCTGGCTGCCGTGGCACGCGACCGTGGTGTAGAGCCGGAACAGTTCGGCCGACGCGGTGGGCGTGAGGGTGTCGGGTCGGCAGGGTCCGGTGAGGAAGGTCCAGCGCCGGGCCCGGGGATGGTCGACGACCGGCCCCGCGATGGCGGCGCCGCGCAGTCGGGCCTGTACCCGCTCGCCCAGATCGCCGGGCATGGTGACCGCGCCGTAGTGCGCGCCGATCTGCAGCAGGATGCGACGGGAGTCGGGGTCGATCACCGCGGGTAGGTGTAGTTCTCGCCGATACCGGACGCAACGAATTTCCAGTATGGAATCGACCAGTGTGCTCACGCGGCACCCTCACATGTATCGAAACTGATGTGACCCACAGTGTTGGCTGACTTCCTGGAGTGTGTGGACTATCCCTGGGTCGAACTCCCGGCGGCTGCTTCGCCCCGAGATATTACGCCGTTGAACAGCGGGAATCGGTGACATAACAATATTGCGTCAATGGCGGGAGCGGCGCAAGCATTCGAATCACCGTGTTTCGAGTTCGTCATCCCGGGTAATACGACGGTAGCGCGCCCGCTCAATTAACGGGGCCGAGTAACCGAAAATTCGTTTGAAGGACAACCGCCGGAATGATTGACGGCGGTGCATCGTCATGTCGAGACACATTCGCCGCCGCATCGATGCCCGTGCGTTCGTTTCCGGTGACCTGATCATGCGTGCGGTCGGGTTCGATCCCGGCCGGTACCGTGCTCACCGGCCCCGCCACTAGGCTGTGCGGCGAACGGTGGCCGCCGGGAATAGCGGCCACCCATCGGCTGTTGGGCCCGAACGGGTACCGACGACGCGACAAGGGAGTCAGGCATGTTCACAGGGATCGTCGAGGAGCTGGGCGAGATCGTGGCCACCGAACAGCTGGCCGACGCCGCCCGGCTGACCATTCGCGGCAAGCTGGTGACTTCCGATGCCGGGCACGGCGATTCGATCGCCGTCAACGGCGTGTGTCTGACCGTGGTCGACGTGGTCGACGGCGACAGCTTCACGGTCGACGTGATGGCCGAGACGCTGAACCGGTCGAGCATCGGCGCCCTGGTCGAGGGCTCCCGGGTCAACCTCGAGCGCGCGGCCGCCCTCGACAGCCGCCTCGGCGGGCATCTCGTGCAGGGCCACGTCGACGGCACCGGCACCGTGCTCTCGCGCACCCCCTCGGAGAACTGGGAGATCGTGCGCATCTCGCTGCCCGACGCCATCGCGCGCTATGTGGTGGAGAAGGGCTCGATCACCGTCGACGGCGTCTCGCTCACCGTCTCCGGACTCGGCATCGCCGACGACGCGGCCGCCGACGGCAACCGCGACTGGTTCGAGGTCTCCCTGATCCCGACCACCCTCGCGCTGACGGTCCTCGGTACAGCCCCGGTCGGCACCACGGTCAATCTCGAGGTCGACGTGATCGCCAAGTACGTGGAACGACTCGCTCAGCGAGGGTGACTCAGCAGACGGTGGGCGTCACCGAACTGCGGGACCGCACGCCGTAATGTAGGAGTTCATTGCCGTCCTCAGGGCAGTTCTCGGCCGCCTCGATTCTGGACTGACCAGAGGGTGCGACGAAGGAGTGCCCGCCGGGAGGGAAGAATCGAGGCCCCAGGGCCGAGAAACCCGCGGCCCCGGCCGCCAAGAATACGGAGCAAGCAGACGTGACCAGGTTGGACAGCATCGAGCGCGCGGTCGCCGATATCGCGGCGGGTAAGGCTGTTGTCGTCATCGACGACGAGGACCGGGAGAACGAGGGCGATCTCATCTTCGCGGCCGAGAAGGCCACCCCGGAGCTGGTCGCGTTCATGATCCGCTACACCTCCGGCTACATCTGCGTGCCGCTCACCGCCGCCGACTGCGACCGGCTCGGCCTGCCGCCCGCCTACGCGAACAATCAGGACAAGCACGGCACCGCCTACACCGTCTCGGTCGATGCCCGCGAGGGCATCACGACCGGTATCTCCGGCGCCGACCGGGCCGTCACCATGCGTCTGCTGGCCAGCGGCGAGACCAAGGCCGACGACTTCACCCGCCCCGGCCACGTGGTGCCGCTGCGTGCCAAGGACGGCGGCGTGCTGCGCCGACCGGGCCATACCGAGGCCGCGGTCGACCTGGCCCGGATGGCCGGGTTGCGTCCCGCGGGCGTGATCTGCGAGATCGTCAGCCAGAAGGACGACGGGCACATGGCCCGCACCGATGAGCTACGCGTTTTCGCCGACGAGCACGACCTGGCGATGATCTCGATCGCCGACATGATCGCCTGGCGGCGCAAGCACGAGAAGCACGTGGTGCGGGTGGCCGAGGCCAGGATTCCCACCGCGCACGGCGATTTCAAGGCCGTGGGCTACCAGAGCATCTTCGACGAGGCCGAACACGTGGCGCTGGTGCGCGGCGACATCGGCGACGGTGAAGATGTGCTGGTGCGGGTACATTCCGAATGCCTCACCGGTGACGTCTTCGGCTCGCTGCGCTGCGACTGCGGTCCGCAGCTGGACGCGGCACTCGAGATGGTCGACGCCGAGGGGCGCGGTGTGGTGCTCTACATGCGCGGGCACGAGGGTCGTGGCATCGGCCTGATGCACAAATTGCAGGCCTACCAGCTGCAGGACACCGGCCGCGACACCGTCGACGCCAACCTCGATCTCGGCCTGCCCGCCGATGCCCGTGACTACGGCACCGGTGCCCAGATCCTGGTCGACCTCGGCATCCGTTCGATGCGCCTGCTCACCAACAATCCGGCCAAACGCGTCGGCCTCGACGGGTACGGACTCGGGATCACCGAGCGGGTGCCGATGCCGTTGCGCGCCAACGCCGAGAACCTGCACTACCTGCGCACCAAGCGAGATCGGATGGGCCACGACCTGGTCGGCCTCGACGATCTGGACCTGGGCGAGACCGCGCAGTGATCAGCACGCACATTCCAGAAAGGCGGCAACGATGAGCGGCACCGGTGTCCCCACCTTCGCTTTGGCACAGGCCAAGGACGTCAAACTCGGCATCGTGGCCTCCCGCTGGCACACCGAGATCTGCGACACCCTGGTGGCGAATGCCGAGCGGGTGGCCAAGGAAGCCGGCGTCGAGCAGGTGACCGTGGTGCGCTGTGCCGGGGCGATGGAACTACCGGTGGTGGCTCAGGAGTTGGCCCGCACACACGACGCGGTCGTCGCGCTCGGCGTCGTGATCCGTGGCGGTACACCGCATTTCGAGTACGTCTGTGACGCGGTGACCGCCGGCCTGACCCGGGTGTCGCTGGACGCGGCCACCCCGGTCACCAACGGTGTGCTCACCACCAACACCGAGGACCAGGCGCGCGACCGGGCCGGCCTGCCCGGCTCCGCCGAGGACAAGGGCGAGCAGGCGTGCGCCGCCGCCCTCGACGCCGCGCTCACCCTGCGCGCACTGCGATCGGCGTGACCGTGCCCGTCGTGCGGATCTGGCGTCGCGACGCGCCCTCGCCCGAACCCGAGTCGGCATGGGATCTCGAGGTGCGACCACGGCGCGCGATCCGTACCGCGGTGGTGATCGCGATCGTCATCCTTGTCGCGTTCACCGCGGGTGGGTTGTTGCTGCTGCGCGCCGGCTCCACCGGGGTGAATTTCCGGTTCGCCGACCAGGTCGCGGTGATCCTGATCGGCGTGTTGGGCGCAGGCGCGGTGCTGATGCTGACCCGTCCACGGGTCCGCGTCGGTGCGGCGGGCGTCGCGGTTCGCAACATCCTCGGCGAGCAGCTGTACCCGTGGGACTACGTCCGCGGCGCCGCCTTCCCCGACCGCAAGTCCTGGGCCCGCCTGGAACTCGCCGACGACGACTACGTCCCCATGCTGGCGATCCGTTCCAACGACAAGGTCCACGCCGCCGAAGCCATGGAGCGCCTGCGGGCACTGGGCGCCCACTACACCGACCAGGACTGATCGCTCCGCCTTGCGGTACGGACATAGGCTTTCGCCTATGACGCAAGAAGATGGCGAGCTGGACGGCCTCGTGCGCAAGCGCATCCGGGCGTTGCGGGTGGCGCAGGGGTACTCGCTGGAGGAACTCGCTTCGCGCGCGCATCTGAGCCAGTCCACCCTGTCGCGGATCGAGAACGGTCAGCGCCGGCTCGCGCTCGATCAGTTGGTCACCCTGGCCCGGGCTCTGGACACCACGTTGGATCAGCTGGTGGAGACCGCCGCCGACGATGTCGTGAGCAGTCCGACGATCGACGCCGCGTATGGGTTGATGCGCTGGGCGATCAAAGGGGAACCGGGGCTGAGCGTGGTGCGCCAGCGGATGACCGAACCGCCGCCGGACAACCCCGCCCGAATGCGCGCGCACCCCGGCCGGGAGTGGCTGGTCGTGCTGTCCGGCACCGCGATCCTGATGCTCGGTCACCGGCGCTTCCGGGTCGAGACCAATCAGGCCGCCGAGTTCCCCACGATGCTGCCGCACGCCATCGGGGCCGAAGGCGGCCCGTGCGAGATCATCGGCATCTTCGACCGGGACGCTCGCCGAGGTCATCAGCGCGACGACGAGAATGCGTGAGGCGAGGTCTGCGCTCGCGGGTGCCACCTCCGCCGACCGCCGCGCGTTTGCGTGTGGGGCACCCCGGACGGCGCCCTCCTTGCCAATACTGGGAGGCAGCTTGCCTCAAGCGCATGTCGACCTAGTGTGGTGAGCATGGCCCATTCACACTCGACCACCCACCACACGGCCGCGGCCGTCACCGCGCAGGCCGAGATCCTCGACCTGGATGCCGAGATTCTCGCCGAGTACGCCACCGCCATCGCCGCGTGGCTGCCCGTCCAGGCGTCGCCGCGCGAGATCGTCGACCTGGGCAGCGGCACCGGCGCGGGCACGTTCACGCTGCTCGCGCGATTCCCCGATGCGCGCGTCCTCGCGGTCGACTCCTCCGTCGATCACCTCCGCCGCCTCCACGACAAGGCCTGCGCCACCGGCGTTCTCGACCGGGTACACACCGTCACGGCCGACCTCGACGCCGCCGACTGGCCCGACCTCGGCACACCGGACCTGGTCTGGGCCTCGGCCTCGATGCACCACATGGCAGACCCCGCTCGCACCCTGCGCAAGGTCTACGACGCACTCGGGCCCGGCGGCCTGTTCGCCGTCGTCGAGCTGGCCGGGCTACCGCGATTCCTGCCGGAGACCGCTCCGGCCGACCGCCCCGGGCTCGAGGAGCGGTGTCACGCCGCGACCACCGGCTTCCACGCCGAGCATGTCCCCCACCGGGGCGCGGACTGGGGTCCGATGCTGACCGCGGCCGGGTTCTCCGTCGAGGGAACACACACCTTCGCCGTCGACATGGCGGGTGAGCGAAATCCGGCGATCGGCCGCTACGCACTCACCGTGCTGCAACGCGTCCGCCACCGTGTCGCCGAGACGATCCCAGCCGAGGACCTCGCCGCCCTCGACCGCCTCCTCGACACCGGCAGCCCGCACAGCGTCCTACGCCGCGACGACCTCGCCCTGCGGACCGAACGCACCGTCTGGGCTGCCCGCCGCGCGGACTGACACCGGGAACCGCTCAGCGGGTGTCGCCGAGCACCACACCCTCCCGGCGGGGATCCGCCCCGCCGATCCAGCCGTCCTTGTCGTCGCGCCGCAGCGCGCTGAGCCCGCTGGCCTGCGGCGCCACCGAGACCTCGTGGCCCATGGCGCGCAGCTGCTGAACGAGGGGATCGTTGTCGCCGTTGTCGGTGGCATCGATCGCGGGATGCTCCCCGCCGACCCCGGTGACCGGCGTATTCGCCGCGCCGAAGGACACCCCGGACACCGCCTGTTGCGGATCCAGCCCCCAATCCAGTGCGCCGATCAGGGTTTTCACGACGAACTGGATGATCACCGAACCGCCGGGCGAACCCGTCACCAGGGCGAGGTCACCGCGGTTGCCGCTGTCGTCACGGTCGAACACCAGGGTCGGCGCCATCGAGCTGCGCGGGCGCTTGCCCGGCTCCAGCCGGTTGGCGACCGGGATGCCCTCGGCGTCCACCGGATCGGCGGCGAAGTCGGTGAGCTGATTGTTCAGCAAGAACCCGTTGACGAAATGGAACGAACCGAACGCCGACTCGACCGTCGTGGTCATCGCGGCGGCATTGCCGTACTTGTCGACCACCGAGACGTGGCTGGTGCCGTGCTCGGGCGGTTGCGGACCGACGCCCAGCGGGACCGGACCGAGGTTGCCGGGTTCGGCGGTACCCATGCTGCGCAGCGGATCGATCAGGGTCGAGCGTTCCTTCAAGTACTGCGGGTGCACCAGCGACAGTGCCGAATTGCCTGGCAGCGGAACGAAATCCGGGTCCGCCACGTACTTGTTCCGGTCGGCGTAGGCGAGTCGCTCGGCCTCGGAGATCAGGTGTACGGCCTGGGCCTGGGGGCGGCCGCCGTTGCGGTCGACGTCGTGCGGGCCGAGCGCGCCGAGATCGAAATTGGCCAGGATTCCGAGAGTCGCGGCGACGGTGCTGCCGCCCGAGGACGGCGCGGGCATGCCGCACAGCTCGAACTTGCGATAGCCCGTGCACAGCGCGGTGCGCTTCACCGCTTCGTATTCGGCCAGATCGGTGGTGGTCAGCAGGCTCGGGGTACGCCCGCCCGCCGTGCTGCCCGCCGCTTCGACGATGTCCTGGGCGAGAGGGCCGGTGTAGAGCGCCTGCGCGCCGTCGGTGGCGATGGTGGACAGCGTCTTGGACAGTGCCGGATTGGTGAGCACGGTGCCGGATTTCTTCGGTGAGCCGTCGGCTTCGAGGAAATAGCCGCGCGCGCCCTCGTCGGCGGCGAGGTCCTCGGCCGACTCGGCGATCTGGCCCGCCAGGCGCGGGCTGATCTCGAAACCGCTGTCGGCCAGGCTGATCGCGGGATCGAAGAGCTCCCGCCAGGAGGTCATCCCGTGCTCGCGGTGGGCGAGTTCGAGCATCCGGACCACTCCGGGCACGCCGATCGAACGGCCGCTGGCGCGGGCGTCGGGCACCGGTTCGGTGCGGTCGGTATCGCTGATCCAGCGCAGGGAGTTCTCGGTCGCCGCGGCGGGTGCGGTTTCCCGGCCGTCGTAGGCCTCGACCATGCGCGACTTGGCGTCGTAGTGCACCAGGAAGGCGCCGCCGCCGATGCCGGAGGCCTGCGGTTCGACCAGGCCGAGCACCGCCTGCGCGGTGACCAGCGCGTCGGTCGCCGTTCCGCCCGCGCGCAGCACCCGGCACGCGGCCTCGGTGGCGATCGGGTTGGCTGTCGACACCGCGTAGGTGCTGGTGCGCACGGCCGTCATGTCGGCGCGGTACCCCGACGCGATCTCGGGGTTGGTGCTGAGATTCGGGGTGGTCGGTGCGCCGTCGGAGGTGGGCGTCGCCGCGGTCACCGGGGTGCCGTGGGGAGTGCTGGTGCACTCCGCGTTCGTCCTGTCATCGGTCGAACAGCCCGTCAGTACCCCCAGCGTGAGCACTGCGGCCGTCGTGGCCCCGATCCACGTCCGTCGCCTTGGCGTCATCCTGGCAGCCTAACGCCGCCGCCGCCGACCAGGCCGCCTTTTCCGGTCGCGCGCTGACGCCCTCCTGCCCTGCCCGCGACGCCGCGGTGACGTCCCGGCGACACTTCGGTTGCCGATCCGGATTCGGTCGAGCCGCCCCGCGCGGAGTCGTTACTCTGGCGAAATGGGTATCGGCGAAACGGGTATCGACGCGGTGTTGTTCGACTTCTCCGGCACGGTCTTCCGGCTCGAGGACGACCGGGCCTGGGCCGACGAACTCGTCGGCGACGACGGCACGCCGTTCGACGTGGCCGCCAAAGCCGAAGTGCTGCGCCGGATGACGGCACCGGTCGAACAGTTCATGACCTTCGACGCCGCGGGCCAGCACGCCTGGGACAACCGTGATCTCGACCCGGCGCTGCACCGGCACGCCTATCTCGCGGTGCTGCGCGGCTCCGGCGTCCCCGACACACAGGCCGCGCGGCTCTACGACCGCCTGATCGACCCGTTGGCCTGGACCCCGTATCCCGATACCGGAACGGTGCTGAACGCCCTGGCCGCCCAGGGCATTCCGATCGGCGTGGTGAGCAACATCGCCTTCGACATCCGTCCCGCCTTCGCCGGCCACGGCTGGGACGGCCTGATCGGCGCGATGACGCTGTCCTACGAGGTCGGCGCGATCAAACCCGATGCCCGGATCTTCCGGGACACCATCGACCGCCTCGGCGCGGACCCCGAGCGCGTACTCATGGTGGGCGACAGCGCCGAGGCCGACGGCGGCGCGACCGCGCTGGGCGCCCGATTCGCCCTCGTCGAGCCGCTGCCGACCGCCCAGCGCCCGCGCGCGCTCGTCGAGGCACTGGCCGCCCACGGAATCTCGACGTCGCACTGAGCCGCTGTCCGGGTCTCGGAGATCCGGCCTCGGCCGCGCTCGGTCAGCGCGGCCGGGTGAACCACTTGGTGAACCCGAAGGCGAGGGTCGCCAGAAGGAGGAAGGGCAGGAATCCCGGGATCGCGGCTCCCGCGGTCTCGGGTCGGGCCGAGGTGACCGGCTCCGCTCAGCGTGCTTCGGCGAACCAGCGTTTCGCGGAGGGGCGCAGCAGCAGCGCCGCGATCGTGCCGTGGGCCACGACGCCGACCAGGCCCGGCGGCAACTTGGTGAACAGGCCGGTGGACGACACGACGGCGCCCACCAGCGCGACGGTGATCGTGGCCAGCCGCAACCGCTCGCCGCGACGGGAGAACAGCAGCACCAGCGGAACCAGCGCGAAGGTGGGCACGTAGCCCGCCACCAGGAGACCGACCGAATAGGGCTGACTCAACGCGATGGCCATCCCGAGGATGACGACGCCGACGGCGGCCGCGCCCACGGCGATGATCCGGGCGCCGCGCACGGTGCCGGGTGGGACCCAGGGCGGGGTCACGTCGTCGTCGTGATCCGGGTGCGGCGGGCGGGTGGAGGCGCTGGTCATCGGACATCCTTTCGGCACGGAATCCGGATACTCACGGTACAGGCGGACGGATCGGCCTCCCGGCTCGGCTCACGCGAGCCTGTCGGGGGTGCTCGCTAGGCTGGACGAGTGGCAGATCCCGCGACCTACCGGCCCGCGCCGGGCACCATTCCCGTCGAACCCGGGGTGTACAAATTCCGGGACTCCCACGGCCGGGTCGTCTACGTCGGCAAGGCCAAGAGCCTGCGCAGCCGGTTGAACTCCTACTTCGCCGATGTGTACTCCCTGCATCCGCGCACCAGACAGATGGTGACCACCGCGGCCGGGGTCGAGTGGACGGTGGTCTCCACCGAGGTCGAGGCACTGCAGCTCGAATACAACTGGATCAAGGAATTCGATCCTCGGTTCAATGTGCGCTACCGCGACGACAAGACCTACCCGGTGCTCGCGGTGACGCTGAACGAGCAGTACCCGCGTCTGTTCGTCTACCGCGGCGCCCGCAAGAAAGGCGTGCGCTACTTCGGCCCCTACGCCCACGCCTGGGCCATTCGCGAGACCCTCGACCTGCTGCTGCGGGTCTTCCCCGCCCGCACCTGCTCCAACGGAGTCTTCAAGCGGCACAACCAGATCGGGCGCCCCTGCCTGCTCGGTTACATCGACAAGTGCTCGGCCCCGTGCGTGGGCAGAGTCACCGCGGGCGAGCACCGCCAGATCGTCGAGGACTTCTGCGACTTCCTCTCCGGCAAGACCGACAAGATGGTGCGAGCCCTGGAACGGCGCATGCACGAGGCCGCCGAGGACCTCGACTTCGAGACCGCCGCCCGCCTGCGCGACGACGTGCAGGCCCTGCGGCGCGCGCTGGAGAAGCAGGCGGTGGTGCTCGGCAGCGGCACCGACGCCGACGTGATCGCCTTCGCCACCGACGAGCTGGAGGCCGCCGTGCAGATCTTCCACGTGCGCGACGGCCGGGTGCGCGGTCAGCGGGGCTGGGTCGTCGACAAGTCGGGCGACGCGCTCGATGTCGCCGAGTCCGGCACCGCGCTCGCCGCCCTCGTCGAACAGTTCCTCACGCAGTTCTACGGCGAGCAGGCCGCGCTGGCCGAGCAGAACGCCGATGGTGACGTGGTGATCGTCCCGCGTGAGGTGCTCGTCCCCGAACTGCCCGGTGACGCCGTCGAGATCCAGGAGTGGCTGAGCAGACTGCGCGGCTCCGCGGTCTCGCTGCGGGTGCCCCAGCGTGGTGACAAGAAGGCTCTCGCGGAGACGGTGCAGCGCAACGCGATGGAGTCACTCGCTCAGCACAAACTCAAAAGAGCCGGTGATCTGACCTCGAGATCGCAAGCGCTGCAAGATATTCAGGACGCACTGGAACTCGACAGTGCGCCACTGCGGATCGAGTGCGTCGACATCAGCCATGTGCAGGGCACCGACGTGGTCGCCTCGCTGGTGGTGTTCGAAGACGGTCTCGCCCGCAAATCCGACTACCGCCACTACACGATCAAGGAGGCCGCCGGCGAGGGCCGCTCCGACGACGTCGGCAGCATCGCCGAGGTGACGCGCCGCCGCTTCGCCCGGCTGGCCCGCGACCGCGAGCAGGTCGTCGACATCGAACCCGACGAGGTCGACGAGCCCGCTTCACGCCCCGGCATCGACCCGACCACCGGCCGCCCGCGCCGCTTCGCCTATCCGCCGAATCTCTACGTCGTCGACGGTGGCGCGCCGCAGGTCGCCGCCGCCGCGGAGGTGCTCGACGAACTCGGCATCACCGATGTCGCGGTGATCGGCCTGGCCAAGCGACTGGAAGAGGTGTGGGTTCCCGGCGAACCCGACCCGGTGATCATGCCGCGCAACAGCGAGGCGCTGTATCTGCTGCAACGCGTGCGTGACGAGGCGCACCGATTCGCCATCACCTTCCACCGCTCCAAGCGATCGCGCCGGATGACGGCATCGGCACTGGACTCGGTGCGCGGACTCGGTGAGGCGAGGCGAACCGCGCTGGTCACCCACTTCGGCTCGGTCGCCCGGATCAAGGAGGCCACGGTCGACGAGATCACCTCCGTGCCGGGCATCGGGGTCTCCACGGCGAAAGCCGTGCTGGCAGCGCTGAACAGTGCGTAACGGGGGGAGTGGGGCCGGGATCGCAGGACGCAACATTGCGAGTGCCGTACGTTGTGTGTCTGCGCCCGATACCCGAACCGGTGCGGGATGATCGAAAGGCACCCAGAAACGGATCCGGTAGGACATGACACGCGTCGAATCGAACAACAATGCGGGGGTGGCACCCGGTGAGTCCGGGTCGGTCACCGACACACAGCAACCAGTAGAAGTGGTGATCGTCACCGGCCTGTCCGGTGCGGGCCGTGGCACCGCCGCGCGCGTACTGGAGGACCTCGGCTGGTACGTCACCGATAATCTGCCACCCGAGCTGATCGGGCGGATGATCGAACTCGGCGCCGCGGCGCAACCGCCGATCCGGCGCCTCGCGCTGGTGATGGACGTGCGGAGCCGGTTCTTCACCGGTGACCTGTCCGGCGTCACCGAGCAGTTGCGGTCGGCGGGCATCCGAACGCGCGTGCTGTTCCTCGAGGCCTCCGACGATGTGCTGATCCGGCGGTTCGGCTTCGCCCGGCGCAGGCATCCACTGCAGAGCGACAGCCCCGACGGCACCCTCTCCGCCGGCCTGACCGCCGAGCGGGTCCGGCTCGGGGCGGTGAAGGCCGCGGCCGATCTGGTCATCGACACCACCGAGCTGTCGATCCACCAGTTGCACCGCAAACTGGAAGAGGCCTACGGTGCTGGCGCGCCAGCGGCGCTGCAACTGACCGTGCAGTCGTTCGGCTTCAAGTACGGTGTTCCCCTTGACGCCGACATGGTGTTGGACGTGCGATTTCTGCCCAATCCGCATTGGATTCCGGAATTGCGGGAACACACGGGACAGGAATCGGTGGTCAGCGACTACGTGTTGTCGAGGCAGGGTGCGCAGGACTATCTGCAGACCGGCAAGCACCTGGTCGACCTGACCACGACCGGATACCGGCAAGAGGGGAAGCGATACATGACGGTGGCAGTGGGGTGCACCGGCGGTAAACATCGCAGCGTTGCGATCGCCGAGGCGCTCGGTGAACGCATCGGCGGCGACACCGGGCACGCGGCGGTTGACGTCGTCCGCGTCGTGCACCGGGATCTGGGGCGCGAATGAGTGGGCCCCCAGAAGGCCCCGCCGACCCGGCCGTCGTCGCGCTCGGCGGCGGCCACGGGCTCTACGCCACGCTGAGCGCGGTCCGCCGGGTGACCCAGCGGATCACCGCGGTGGTCACCGTCGCCGACGACGGCGGATCCTCCGGCCGGCTGCGCGGCGAACTGGGCATGCTCCCGCCGGGCGATCTCCGGATGGCGCTGGCCGCGCTGTCCGAGGACGCCGACGGCGTGTGGACGACGGCGGTGCAGCACCGCTTCGGCGGTACCGGCGCGCTGGCCGGGCACTCGGTGGGCAATCTGATCCTGGCCGGGCTGACCGATGTGCTCGGTGACCCGGTGGCCGCGCTCGACGAGGTGGGCCGACTGCTGCGGATCACCGGCCGGGTGCTGCCGATGTCGCCGATCCCGCTCGACATCGAGGCCGAAGTGTCGGGCCTGGAGTCGGATCCGCGGATCGGCCGGTGCGTGCGCGGCCAGGTTGCGGTGGCGACCACGCCGGGTAAGGTCCGGCGAGTGCGGCTGATTCCGTCCGATCCGCCTGCCAGTCCCGAGGCGGTCTCGGCCATCGAACACGCGGATGTAGTTGTGTTGGGCCCTGGTTCGTGGTTCACCAGCGTCATCCCGCATGTCCTGGTGCCGGGACTGCGCGAGGCGCTGGTGCGTACCGCGGCGCGCAAGGTGCTCGTCTTGAACCTGGCCGCGGAGCCGGGGGAGACGGCCGGGTTCTCCGCGGAACGTCATCTGCATGTATTGTCCCAGCACGCACCGGATTTCGCGGTCGACGAGGTGCTCGTCGACTCGGCGTCGGTGCCCGAGGGGCGGCAACGGGAACATGTGGCAAGAGCCGCCGAACAGTTGCGCGCACGGGTAACGTTCTGCGATGTTGCCGAGCCGGGGACGGATCGGCATCATCCCGGAAAACTGGCCGCCGCACTGGATCAGCTGATCCGGTCGCCGCGGTCGCAACTGGCAGGGCTTCGAGTCGAGGGACGACGCACGGTCTCAGATGTGCGTTCCGGGTCGGTGGGAAAGGAGCGCGTCTCGTGGCGATGACAGCCGAGGTGAAGGACGAACTGAGCAGGCTGGTGGTGTCGCAGGTCAGCTCGCGGAAGGCGGAGCTGTCGGCCCTGCTGCGGTTCGCGGGTGGCCTGCACATCGTCGGCGGCAGGGTGATCGTCGAGGCCGAGGTCGACATGGGCTCCATCGCCCGGCGACTGCGCCGGGAGATCTTCGAGCTCTACGGTTACGGCTCCGACGTGCACGTGCTCGGTGCGGGTGGATTGCGCAAGACCTCGCGGTATGTGGTGCGGGTGTCGAAGGAAGGCGAGGCGCTGGCTCGCCAGACCGGTTTGCTCGATGTGCGCGGACGCCCGGTGCGCGGCTTGCCCGCCCAGGTGGTCGGCGGCAGCATCGGTGACGCCGAAGCGGCTTGGCGCGGCGCGTTTCTCGCGCACGGTTCGCTCACCGAGCCGGGGCGGTCCTCGGCGCTCGAGGTGAGCTGCCCCGGTCCCGAGGCGGCGCTGGCGCTGGTGGGCGCGGCCCGGCGGCTCGGCATCACGGCCAAGGCGCGCGAGGTGCGAGGCACCGATCGGGTCGTCGTCCGGGACGGCGAGGCGATCGGCGCGCTGCTCACCCGGATGGGCGCCCAGGACACCAGGCTCACCTGGGAGGAACGGCGGATGCGCCGCGAGGTGCGCGCCACCGCCAACCGACTGGCCAATTTCGACGACGCCAACCTGCGTCGCTCGGCCCGCGCCGCGGTCGCCGCGGCGGCCAGGGTGGAGCGGGCGCTGGAGATCCTCGCCGACGACGTCCCCGACCATCTCGCCGCGGCGGGCCGGCTGCGGGTGCAGCACCGGCAGGCCTCGCTCGAGGAACTCGGCCAGCTGGCCGACCCGCCGATGACCAAAGACGCGGTGGCGGGCCGGATTCGGCGACTGCTGTCGATGGCCGATCGGCGGGCCAAGGACCTCGGCATTCCGGATACCGAGTCCGCGGTGACGGCCGAACTGCTCGACGACGCCTGACGGCCGTGCGGTGAATCGACATAAGGGGCAGAGCGGTCATGTGTGATCGCTCTGCCCCTTGTCATTTTGTGCATTCCGGGTGGTGGAGTGCCGGGAACTCACAAACCGCAGGTGGGGTGTCGGTGGGGTTGGCACGGCTACTACTGTGGTGACGGTCGGAATGAATCCGCTTGAAAGCTGAGGAGCGATAACGTGACTGTCCGGGTAGGTATCAACGGCTTCGGTCGTATCGGACGTAACTTCTTCCGTGCGGTGGAGGCGCTGAAAGCTGTCGGCAAGACCGATATCGAGATCGTCGCGGTCAACGACCTCACCGACATCAACACCCTCGCCACGCTGCTGAAGTACGACTCCATCCTGGGTCGGCTGCCGCAGGAGGTCTCGGTCGACGGTGACACCATCGTGGTCGGCGAGCAGCGGATCAAGGCGCTCGCCATCAAGGAGGGCCCGTCGGCGCTGCCGTGGGGCGACCTGGGTGTCGACGTCGTCGTGGAGTCCACCGGCATCTTCACCGATGCCGCCAAGGCCAAGGGTCACCTCGCCGCGGGCGCCAAGAAGGTCATCATCTCCGCGCCGGCCTCCGGCGAGGACATCACCATCGTGATGGGCGTCAACGATGACAAGTACGACGGCAGCCAGAACATCATCTCCAACGCCTCGTGCACCACGAACTGCCTGGGCCCCATCGCCAAGGTGCTCAACGACGCCTTCGGCATCGAGCAGG
This sequence comes from Nocardia mangyaensis, assembly GCF_001886715.1. Taxonomy (NCBI): domain Bacteria; kingdom Bacillati; phylum Actinomycetota; class Actinomycetes; order Mycobacteriales; family Nocardiaceae; genus Nocardia; species Nocardia mangyaensis. The sequence continues at coordinate 4,258,929 of NZ_CP018082.1, read as the reverse complement.
GTCTGATGACCACCATCCACGCGTACACCCAGGACCAGAACCTGCAGGACGCGCCCCACAAGGACCTGCGTCGCGCTCGCGCCGCGGCCCTCAACATCGTGCCCACCGGCACCGGCGCGGCCAAGGCCATCGGCCTGGTCCTGCCCGAGCTGCAGGGCAAGCTCGACGGCTACGCCCTGCGCGTGCCGGTCCCGACGGGCTCGGTCACCGACCTGACCGCCACCCTGAAGAAGGCGGCCACCGTCGAGGAGATCAACGCCGCGCTCAAGGCCGCCGCCGACGGCCCGATGAAGGGCATCCTCAAGTACAACGAGGACCCGATCGTCTCCAGCGACATCGTCACCGACCCGCACTCCTCGATCTACGACGCGCCGCTGACCAAGGTCATCGGCAACGAGGTCAAGATCGTGTCCTGGTACGACAACGAGTGGGGCTACTCCAACCGCCTGGCCGACCTCATCGGTCTCGTCGGCAAGTCGCTGTAGACACGATGACGGTCAAGACACTCCAGGATCTCCTGGCCGAGGGGGTCGAAGGTCGGGGCGTGCTCGTGCGCTCCGACCTGAACGTCCCCCTCGACGACAACGGCCAGATCACCGATCCGGGCCGCATCATCGCCTCGGTGCCGACCCTGTCCGCGCTGGTCGAGGCCGGCGCGAAGGTCGTTGTGATGGCGCACCTCGGTCGCCCCAAGGGCGAGCCGGACTCGAAGTTCTCGCTCGCCCCCGTGGCGGCGAAGCTGGCCGAGCTGCTGGGCCGCAACGTCCAGCTCGCCGGCGACGTGGTCGGCTACGACGCGCTCTCGCGTTCGGAGGGCCTCACCGACGGTGACGTACTGCTGCTCGAGAACGTGCGTTTCGACGCGCGCGAGACCAGCAAGGACGACGCCGAGCGGGCCGAGCTGGCCGCGGCCTACGTCGAACTGGTCGGCGACGACGGTGCGTTCGTCTCCGACGGCTTCGGTGTGGTCCACCGCAAGCAGGCCTCGGTCTACGACGTCGCCCAGGTGCTGCCGCACTACGCGGGCACGCTGGTCGCCGCCGAGGTCGAGGTGCTGCAGAAGCTCACCAAGGACCCGGCCCGCCCGTACGCGGTGGTGCTCGGCGGCTCGAAGGTCTCCGACAAGCTGGCCGTCATCGAGGCGTTGGCCCCCAAGGTCGACACCCTCGTGATCGGCGGCGGCATGTGTTTCACCTTCCTTGCCGCACAGGGCGTTTCGGTGGGCACCTCGCTGCTGCAGGAAGAGATGATCGACACCTGCAAGGATCTGCTCGAGCGCTACGGCGACGTGCTGCACCTGCCGGTCGACATCGTCGCGGCCGACAAGTTCGCCGCCGACGCCGAGGCGAAGACGGTCGCCTCGACCGAGATCCCCGACGGCTGGATGGGCTTGGACATCGGCCCCGAGTCGGTGTCGCGGTTCGCCGCGCTGCTGACCGAGGCCAAGACGGTGTTCTGGAACGGCCCGATGGGCGTGTTCGAGTTCGAGAAGTTCGCCGCGGGCACCCGTGGCGTCGCCGAGGCCATCGTGACCGCTACCGGCAAGGGCGCGTTCACCGTGGTCGGCGGTGGTGACTCGGCCGCGGCCGTGCGCACCCTCGGCCTGCCAGACGACGGCTTCTCGCACATCTCCACCGGCGGTGGCGCTTCCCTGGAATACCTGGAAGGCAAAGAGCTGCCCGGTATTTCGGTGCTGGAGGGCTGAGCGATGGCAGCACGCAAGCCGCTCATCGCGGGCAACTGGAAGATGAACCTCAACCACCTCGAGGCCATCGCGCTGGTGCAGAAGGTGGCGTTCGCGCTGCCGGAGAAGTACTTCGCGAAGGTCGACGTGGCGGTCATCCCCCCGTTCACCGACATCCGCAGTGTGCAGTCGCTCGTCGAAGGCGACAAGCTACTGCTCACCTACGGTGCGCAGGACGTCTCGGCACACGACTCCGGCGCCTACACCGGCGAGATCAGCGCGCCCATGCTGGCCAAGCTGGGCTGCACCTACGTGGTGGTCGGGCACTCGGAGCGTCGGCAGTACCACAACGAGGACGACGCGACCGTGCTGGCCAAGGCCAAGCAGGCGCTGAAGTACGAGATCACCCCGATCGTGTGCATCGGCGAGGGTCTCGGCGTTCGCGAGGCGGGCACGCACGTGGAGTACAACCTCGAGCAACTGCGCGGTTCGCTGAAGGGCCTGTCGGCCGAGGAGATCTCGAAGGTCGTCATCGCCTACGAGCCGGTCTGGGCGATCGGCACCGGTAAGGTCGCCTCGGCGGCCGACGCGCAGGAAGTGTGCGGCGCGATCCGGGCCGAGCTGGCCGAGCTGGCCTCCCCGGAGGTCGCCGCGGGCGTGCGCGTGCTCTACGGCGGTTCGGTCAACGCCAAGAACGTCGGCGAGCTGGTCGGCCAGACCGACGTCGACGGTGCGCTGGTCGGCGGCGCGTCGCTCAAGGGCGACGAGTTCGCCACCCTCTCGGCGATCGCCGCCGGTGGACCACTGCCCTGATCGGATAACGCAAGCGAAGGGCCGGAAACCGTGAGACGGTTTCCGGCCCTTCGCCTTTCGCTCTACTGAGCGCGCAGAACCAAGCCGTGTCCGTTGTCGTTGCGCAGGGTGAGAGTGTCGGCGTCGACCGTTGCGGTGGTGCGGCCGTCCAGGGCGGCGAGCACGTTCTGCTCGACCTCCATCACGTCGGGTGCGCACATCATCCTGGTGGTCGCGACGGCGAAGTTCACCGCGTCGCCGGGCCCGACACCCGCGGTGCCGGTGATCCGGTTGCAGCCTGCCATGCCGCTGACGGTGCCGTCCTCGCCGATGGTCAGGTTCGGACTCACCTCGTCGAGCACGGTGGAGCGGATCTGCGCGTCCGGGGTGAGCAGCGTGGTGACGATCCAGGTGGTGCCGAGCAGCGGTCGATCGGGGGTGACGATCTTCTTGTCGGTGAGGTGCACGGTGACGGTCTCCCCGGTCAGCGTCAGCCGGTCGCCGTCCAGACGCCAGGTGGGACCGGATTCCAGGAAGGAGTTCTGCCAGGCGTCGGCGCCTCCTCGGTCACCGGGACAGGCCATCAGGGTGCCCGCCAGACCGGACACGCTCAGGACGTTGCCGGTGAGGTCGACCGCGCCACTGGCGCCGTTGCAGCCCGAGTCGGCCGAGATCCGGCCGTCGGCGAAGCCGAGCGTCATCGGGCCGCCGCCGGGGATCTGGTCACCGACGACCTCGGTGGAGATGTAGGTGTGTCCCATCGGGGTGGCGGAGTCGTCGGTGGGTTCGTCATCGGACGAGCCGCAGGCCGTGGCCGCCAGGGCGGTCAGCACGAGAAGGACAGCTAGACGCAGTGGGATTGCCGACATGTAGCCGATGATACGGATCTATCCGGTGATTCCCGCGTCACCCGAGCAGCTGGCGAGCGCCATCGGGCCACTGGCCTTGTCCTGCGCGATGATCTTCCCGTTCGCGGTGATCGTGCACGTCACCTCGCCACCCGCGCTGTCCGCGCGCACGTTCAGCGAGACGAACTTGACCAGGCCGTCGAGCTCGACGTCCTTCGACCAGGGCAGCGCTACGTCGGATTCCTGGCCGAGGTCGAGGCCCTTGCCCGCGTAGGTGATCGACGCGGTACCGGTGCCGCCCGCTTCGTAGGTCACCGTCACCTCGCGCTGGGACTCCTTGTCGATCTCGTTCGCGACGACGCCGATGAACGCGACGCACCCGCCGACGATCAGGAACAGCACGAGCAGGACGGCGCCGAGGACCCAGGGCCACACCTTCTTCTGCGGCGGCGGTGGGTAGCCACCCGGCTGCGGATAACCGCCGGGTTGGGGCTGCCACTGGGCATGGTGCGGCTGGCCGGGCTGAGACATGTGCGGTTCCCTCCGATGAAACGTGTGCTCCCCCCGAGTGAATGGAGCAACTGGGCAAGATCGTTCGCGCGCCCGCCGGCGTTAACAGCCGATCGGACATCGCGCTCGCGTGGCGAGCGGGGGCGGTCGCCAGGGATATGCTCGGCGGGTGAGCAGCGTGCCCGCCGAGCGGATGTCGACCTGGGCACCCTTGCGTTCTCCGGTGTACCGGGCGCTCTGGATCGCCCAGCTGGTGTCGAACCTGGGCACGTGGATGCAGACCGTCGGCGCCCAGTGGATCCTGGTCGAGGAACCCAACGCGGCCGCGTTGGTGGCCTTCGTCCAGACCGCGCTCGCCCTGCCGGTGATGTTGCTGTCGATTCCGTCGGGGGTCCTGGCCGACCTCGTCGACCGGCGCCGCCTGCTGATCGGCGCGCAGGCGGGGATGGCGCTGGCCGCGCTGACGCTGACCGTGTTCACCGCGACCGGCCACACCACTCCGGCGGTGCTGCTGGCGCTGCTGTTCCTGCTCGGCTGCGGGCAGGCGCTCACCGCCCCCGCCTGGCAGGCGATCCAGCCGGAACTGGTGCCGCGCGACCAGATCACCTCGGCGGCGGCGCTGGGCAGCATGAGCATCAATATCGGGCGGGCGGTCGGACCCGCGATCGCGGGCGTGATCGTCTCGGTGGCCGGACCGACCGTGGTGTTCGGGTTCAACACGCTCTCGTTCATCGGGATCGTCGCGGTGCTGCTGGTCTCGAAGTGGCCCACCAAGGAACGCACGCTGCCCAGCGAACGGCCGCTCGCCGCCCTGCAAGCCGGTACCCGCTTCATTCGCGCCGCGCCCGCGATCCGGCGGGTGCTGTTCCGGGCGATCCTGTTCATCGCCCCGGCCAGCGCGGTGTGGTCGCTGCTGCCGGTGATCGCGCACTCCCGGCTCGGGCTGTCCTCCGACGGCTACGGCCTGCTGCTGGGCGCGCTGGGGCTCGGCGCCGTCTGTGGCGCCCTGGGGTTGTCGCGGTTGCGCGTGCTGTTCACCCCGACCCAGCGGCTCGCGCTGGCCGCGACCCTGTTCGGCCTCGGCGCGGTGGCCACGGCACTGGTGCCGAGTGTGCCGGTGGTGGTGGTGCTGCTCGTCGGCGCGGGCCTGGCCTGGCTGCTGGCCATGTCGACACTGAACTCGACCATGCAGCTGCTGCTGCCAGCCTGGGTGCGGGCCCGCGGGCTGTCGGTGTACATGCTGGTCTTCATGGGCGGGCAGGCCATCGGCTCGCTGCTGTGGGGTCTGGTCGCCGGCGCCTACGGCGCGGTGACGGCGCTGCTGATCGCCGCCGCGCTGCTGGCCTGCTGCGCGGTCAGCACGCTGTGGTGGCCGATCAGGCACAACGTCGAGGACATCGACCTCTCCCCGGCGGCGTTCTGGCCGGAACCGCAGCTCGTCGTCGAACCCGAGCCCGAGGACGGACCGGTGCTGGTGATGCGCGGCTACGACGTGCCACCCGAACGCGTGGCGGAGTTCACCACCGCGATGGCACTGGTCGGGCGCTCACGGCAGCGGACCGGGGCGATGGAATGGCGGCTCTACCGCGATGTCGGCACCATCGACCGGTTCGTCGAGGCGTTCGTGGTGCGGTCCTGGGCCGAGCACATGCACCAGCATCAGGTCCGGCTCACCGCGCGCGACCAGGAGATCGAGCAGACCGTCGCCGACTTCGCCGCGGGGCCGCAGACCGTGGCCCACCTGGTCGCGGTCGAGCCTGGTTAGACCGGCAGTCCGTCCACCACCTAGGATGAACGCCATGTCGCTGTTCCTCGATATCCTCCTCGTCGTCACCAGCTTGCTGCTGGTGCTGCTGGTGCTGTTGCATCGCGCCAAGGGTGGAGGCTTGTCCAGCCTGTTCGGTGGCGGCGTCCAGTCGAGCCTGTCCGGCTCGACCGTGGTCGAGAAGAACCTCACCCGGCTCACCATCTTCGTCGGCATCGTCTGGGTGATCGCCATCCTCGGCATCGGCCTGGAGATCAAGTTCGGCTGACCTCCCGAGCGCACCTACCTCGACACCAGGCGCGATCGGCCCATGTCCTCCAGCATCGGCGGCGAACTGATGGGCTGACCAACACCCACCAGATGAGCCCGGCTGCCAGGCAGCCGGACCGTATCCGCCGCGTTTCGGGCCGGACCACCCCGCGCATCCTCACTTCTCAGGTGAGCTGGACGCCACGAAACCCGGTTTCTGGCCGCCCCGCCCTCGGAGCTCAGCCGGTGATCAGTGCTGTCGCGGCGGCTTCGATATCGGCCTCGCCGAGCAGGATGGTGTCGGCTGCGGGGCCGAGCGGGACGAAACTGTCCGCGCTGGTGACGCGGGCCAGCGCGCCCCGATAGCCCTTGTCGATCAGCGCTGCGTAGACCGACTCGGAAACGCCACCGCTGCGGCGGGTCTCATCGGCGATGAGGACCCGGCCGGTGGCCTCGGCATGGGTGAGCAGATCGGCGACCGGCAGCGGATCGAGCCAGCGCAGGTCGAGCACTCTTGCGTGAACACCTTGGGCGGCAAGGTGATCGGCGGCGCGCAGGCTCATGGGGACGCCGTTGCCGAAGGTGACGATGGTGAGGTCGGCGCCGTCGCCGTATACGCGGGCGCTGCCGATCGGCGCATGCGCATCGGTAGGGGCGGCGAGCCAGGATTCGTCGCCCGGATGCAGATCCCTGGTGTGGTACAGCGCGATCGGCTCGACGAACACGCACACGCGCCCATCGACCCTGGCCGCGGACACGCAGGTCCGCAGCAATGCGGCCGCGTCGTCGGCACGGGCGGGCACGGCCACCACGACGCCTGGGATATCCCGCAGGGCCGCAAGGGAATCGTCGTTGTGGAAGTGCCCGCCAAAACCCTTCTGATACGCGAGTCCGGCGATCCGCACCACCATCGGATTGCGGTACTGCCCGTTCGAGAAGAACGACAACGTCGCCGCCTCGCCGCGGATCTGATCGGCGGCATTGTGCACATAGGCCAGATACTGGATCTCCGGAATCGGCACGAATCCGGCCAGTGCCGTGCCGAGCGCGGTCCCGAGGACGGACTGCTCGTCGAGCAGCGTGTCGAACACCCGTCGCGTGCCGAATCGCTTCCTGAGCCCCTTGGTGACCCCGTACACCCCGCCCTTGCGCCCGACGTCCTCCCCGAACACCAGTACATCGTGATCGCGGGCCAGAAGCTCGCCCAGGGTGTGGTTGATCGCCTGCGCGAGTGTCATCGGACGTAGCAAGTTCCCGGATGCGGGCGCGGAGGGGGGCGAAGCCGCGGACCAGGCATTCGGCTCGGCCGCACTCGCCGAAGGTGGCGCGCTGAAACGGTGCGCCTCGACGCGAGCTTCGTGCCCCGATCGCGCGGGCATGCCGGGCGATCGACGGCTTTCGACAGCCGACGGCTCGACGCGAACCACATCGGCACGAACGACATCGGCGCGGACGGCGTCGGGGTGTGCTGGGGCGAGGGGAGCGACGACCGCCGCCGCGGAGTCCAACCGCGCCTCACGCACCACCTTGTCGCTGGCCTCGCGTACCTGCGCACCGACCCGCTCATAGCGGGCAAGCAGTTCGGCAGCGTCGGCGGCGCCCGCCGCGATCAGACAGCGGGCCGTGCCGACCAGCGGATCCCGGGCGAGATCGGCCGCGGTCTCGGCCGGCCCGCGATAGGCCGCCTCGACATCGGAGCCCGCGTGTCCGCCGAGGCGGACCGTGCGCAGGTGCAGAAAGACCGGCACCCGCCAGGAACGGGCCAGCTGGACCGCGTCGTCGGCGGCGCCCAGGGCAGCGGGCAGGTCGCAGCCGTCCGCGGCGAGATAGGTGAGTCCAGGACGCGGGCCGTAGGCACGTTCGATCCAGTCCGGCGGGGTGGGCACGCTGATGCCGAGTCCGTTGTCCTCGCAGACGAACACGATCGGCATCGGCACGCCCTGATGGGCGGCATGCAGGGCGGCGTTGATCGCGCCGGTGGCGGTGGAGTGATTGGCCGAGGCGTCGCCGAAACTGCACACCACCACCGCATCTGCGGGCCATGGACACGAAACCCCTTGGCGAGCAGCACGATCCAGTGCGAAGGCCAAGCCGACCGCACGCGGCAGATGCGAGGCGATGGTCGAGGTCTGCGGGATGATCGAGGCCCGCGCGCTCCCGAAGACCTTGTGCCTGCCCCCGGAAATGGGATCGGCCGCCGCGGCGACCACCCCGAGCAACACGTCACGGATCGGATCGAGTCCGGGAATCTGCCTGCACCGCTGTACGAAGAACGCCCCCGACCGATAATGCAGCAACGCCGGATCGTCGACCCGCGTCGCGGCCGCCACCGCGGCATTGCCCTCGTGCCCCGACGACCCGATGCTGTAGAACCCCTGCCGCGCCGCCCCCAACCGCCGGGCCGCCAGATCGAGATGCCTACTGGTGACCTGGGATTCGAACAACTCCAGCCCGATCGCGGGTTCGATCGCATCGACGGCCCCGGACGGCGCGGCGAGCCCTGCCAGCGCGGCCCGAAAAGCCGCGTCCAGATCGAGGGAACCCCTCGCCCTCTCACCCATCGCACCCACTCCTCGCCCGCAGTCGAGTCGACGTCCGATCCGTCGGCATGCACCGCCCCCGATGCTAGTGCCACCGGTCGGCGAGCCTCTGCCGATTCAACCCCCGCTCATGACATCGAGAACGGCAGGAGGGTAGCCGGGCTGCCGCACACATCCTCGAACTGCCAGGTCGCCGGATCGACGCGCGGGTGTGTCAACCGGATCGAGCCGACGCGCCGCTGCCGCTGATCGTCGCCTTCCACGGCGGCGGTTGCCTCACCGGTACGCCCGAGCAGGACGACTGGCTGCTGAGCCACCTGGCGGCACAGTGCCCGGCGGTGGTCGCCTCGGTCGACTACCGGCTCGCCCCGGAACATCCGCTGCCCGCGGCCGTCGACGACGCCTACGACGCCACGTGGCGCCTGGTCGAGCTGGCCGGACAGTGGGGCACGCACTTCCGGCATCAACAGCCGGCCAAGCGTGCGTGGCAGGTCCGGCCGAACGTGTTCGAGCTCGGTCCGCGCCTCGGACGTGACTCCACGCTGAAACGCCGCGACTACATCGACCGGGCAGTCGTCGGCGGGTTCCCGGATGCGGTGCCACGCAGCGGCCGTCGGCGCGCGGCATTCTTCGGTGGACCCGCGTACCGCGCTGCCGGCACTCCCAAGCTCGCATTCGTCGACACCGGAGTTCTCGGCCATCTGCTGGGGCAGGGTGCGAGCCGCCTGGCAGATCCCGGTGGGGCAGCCGGAGCTGTGTTGGAGAACTTCGTGCTGATGGAGTTGGCCAGGCAACTCACCTGGAACAGCGAACGAGTTACGCTCTGGCACTCCACTCCGTGATGCGGTGGTCGGTGCCGAGGGGAGACCCCCAGCGGCAGGGGCGGGCGCACGGGGAGGTCACGGCGAGAGAAGCCGCCCTCAGCTCTGCCGGGGTGCTATCCAGAGGGCCTCGGCGAGGGCACAGAGATCGCCGTTTCGGGTGGAAAGGGCCACGCCCACTGTGTGTTTGCGGCCGTTGTGGTGGATCGGCCAGGCGTGGACGATGTAGTCCGCGTCGGCGGGGGTGGGTCGGTAGCGGGTGGTGGTGAGGGCCGCGGTGACCGCGCCGGGCGCCAGGCCGTCGAAAACCATGGCGGCGAGACCACCGGGGCAGTCCAGGGCTGACCAGACGATCTCCGGTGGCAGCTCGCCGGTGTCGTCGGCGAGGCGTGGATCCGGGGTCCACGCGGCGGCCATGATCCGGTGGTCGGGCACCGCCCAGGAGAACAGCCGGAGGCCGTGGCCGGGCTCGCAGTCCACACCGCAGCCGAAGCAGTCGGTGACCTGGCGTTTCGGGCTCGCCAGCGCGGACTCGGTGGCCATGTTCGCCACAGCCCAGGACGGGGTGGACGGTGCGGTGATGCGCAGAGTGGCCGGTGCGGCTTGCACCAGCAGGGTGTCGTCCGCGCCGATCAGGCTCGCGTGCCCGGGTTCCTCGACGGGCAGAGCGACCGGGGTGCCGACCGGAACCGCTCGGCGGAAATCGACCCGGACGGTCTCGGCGCCGGAGCGGCGAGCCAGCATTCCGGCCACATAGCCGCCGAACGCCACCTCCGGGTAGCCGTGCACGTGTTCCGGAATGGTCACTGCCTCGGTCTGGATCATGCTGCTGGACGTCCCTTCCCGCTGTCGCACGGCACCGACGATAGCGGAGCCCAGCGACAGGCGAACCAGGGAGACGGGAGCCACGGTGGCTGTGGGGCGGCTAATCCTCGTCGAGGAGGAGGTCGGTGGCGGCGGCCTCATCGATGACCCAGGTGGTGGATTCGATGCCTACCGCGCCGGCGGAGGGGACGTCGTCGGGGGCGGCGCCGTTGACGGCGGCGGCTACGGCGGCGGCCTTGGCGACGCCGCTGACCACGAGCATGACGTGGCGGGAGCGGTGGACCGCGGGCATGGTGAGGCTGACCCGGGTCGGTGGTGGCTTGGGGCAATCGTGGACGGCCACAACGTAGTCCACGGTTTCCCGGATGGCGGGGGAGTGTGGGAACAGGGAGTTGACGTGGCCTTCGGGGCCCATGCCGAGGACCGTCAGGTCGAATTCACCGCGCGCGTCGAGTTCGGTGTGGATGGTCTGCGCATAGGCGGCGGCGGCTTCCTCGGGGGAGCCGTAGGTGCCGTCCGAGGGCGCGATCGGGAACACGTGCGCCGGGTCGAGCGGGACGTGATCGAGCAGCGCCTGCCTGGCCTGCAGTTCATTGCGGTCGGGATCACCGTCGGGGACGAAACGTTCGTCACCCCAGTAGACGTAGAGCCGCGACCAGTCGATGGCGCCCGGGTCGCGCCGGACGCGCTCGAGCAGCCGGATGCCATCGCTGCCGCCGGTCAGCGACACCGAGGCGGTGCCGCGCTCGGCCTGCGCGGCGACGATCACCGAGACGAACCGTTCGGCGGCGGCGTCGGCGAGGGTGTCGGTGTCGTCGTGGACCTCGATCGTGTTCGCGGGGAACTCGGCGCCCAGGTCGTCGTGCACGTCGATGTGGTCACTCATAGGTCACCTTCTCGATTCCGGCGAGTGCCTCGGCGTAGATCTCGTCGGCGTCGAGCCGGCGCAGTTCCTCGGCGAGGCAGTCGCGAGTTTCCCGGCGCGCCAACGCGATGCGCTGGTCGGGGTCACCGGTGCGGGTCAGTGTTGCGGTTCTTCCCAGTTGCGGTCGTGCGATCGCGATCGAATCGGTGGCACGGTGGATCTCCACCCGCAGCTCGCCCGTCTTGCGGACGACCGGGCAGTGCAGCCGAGCGGCGAGCCACCCGGCCAGGGTATCGAGCGCGGGCTCGCTGGCCAGCCCCGACACGGTCACCGACTGGACCGGTTCGAACGGCGGCTCGTCGAGCGCCGCGGCCAGCAGCGCGCGCCAGTAGGTGATCCGGCTCCACGCCAGGTCGGTGTCGCCGGCGGCATAGGAATAGCGGCGCTTCTTGATGGCGGCCTGCGGATCGGGCGCGAAGGTGGCATCGGTGATCCGGCGCTTGGCCAGCTTGCCCACCGAATCCAGCGAGGGGAAATCCGGTGCGCCGCGCGGCCACCACGCCACCACGGGGGTGTCGGGCAACAGGAACGGCGTGACGACGCTGGACTCGTGGTTCACCAGCGGGCCCTGCAGGCGCAGCACGATCACCTCGGCGGCCCCTGCATCGCCACCCACGCGGATCTGGGCGTCGAGGCGGGTCTCGGCGTCGCGATCGCCGCGGGCCAGCACGATCACCCGGCAGGGGTGCTCGCGGCTGGCGTCGTTGGCGGCGTCGATCGCGTCCTCGGCCTCGGAGGAATCCAGCGTGCACACCACCAGGGTGAGCACCCGGCCCTGGGTGATCACGCCGTTGGTCTCGCGCAACTGCACCATCCGCTTGCCGACCTCGACGGTGTCGGTGTCGGGCATGTCGACGATCACGGGCGCCGCCATTCCCGCCCGCTGCGCGCGAGCATCTCCTCGGCCGAGACCGGGCCCCAGGTGCCCGCCTCGTAGGGTTCGGGTTTGCCCTGCGCGGCCCAGTGCTCGACCACGGGATCGAGGATGCGCCAGGACAATTCGACCTCCGCGTTCACCGGGAACAGCGAGGGTACGCCGAGCAGCACGTCCAGGATGAGCCGCTCGTAGGCCTCAGGGGAGGACTCGGTGAACGCCTCGCCGTAGCTGAAGTCCATGTTCACATCGCGCACCTCCATCCCCGAGCCGGGCACCTTGGAGCCGAAGCGCAAGGTGATGCCCTCGTCCGGCTGCACCCGGATGACCAGGGCGTTCTGGCCGAGTTCCTCGGTCATGGTCTGGTCGAAGGGCAGGTGCGGCGCGCGTTTGAACACCACCGCGATCTCGGTCACCCTGCGGCCCAAGCGCTTTCCGGTGCGCAGGTAGAACGGGACACCGGCCCAGCGGCGGTTCTCCACGTGCACGGTGATCGCGGCGTAGGTCTCGGTGCGCGATTGCGGATCGAAACCTTCCTCCTGGTGCAGGCCGACCACCTGCTCACTGCCCTGCCACCCCTCGGTGTACTGGCCGCGCGCGGTCGTTTCATCCAGTGGCGCAACGAGTTTGGTGGCCGAGAGGACCTTGATCTTCTCGGTGGTCAGCTGCACGGGCTCGAAGGAGGTCGGCTCCTCCATCGCGGTGAGCGCGAGCAGTTGCAGCAGGTGGTTCTGGATGACGTCACGCGCGGCGCCGATTCCGTCGTAGTACCCCGCGCGTCCGCCCAAGCCGATGTCCTCGGCCATGGTGATCTGCACGCTGTCGACGTAGTTGGCGTTCCAGATCGGCTCGAACAGCTCGTTGGCGAAGCGCAGCGCCAGGATGTTCTGCACCGTCTCCTTGCCGAGATAGTGGTCGATGCGGAAGACGGTCTCCTCCGGGAACACCCGGTTGACCAGGGCGTTGAGCTCCTTGGCGCTGGCCAGATCGTGCCCGAAGGGCTTCTCGATCACCACGCGCCGCCACGGCACGTACCCGTCGGCCCTCGCCGCGGTCGGCTTGGCGAGGTGGTGTTCGGAGAGCTGGTCGAGCACCACCGGGAACATGTTCGGCGGAATCGACAGGTAGAAGGCGTGGTTACCGCCGGTGCCGCGTTCGGCGTCGAGGTCGGCCAGGGTGCGCGCGAGCGTTTCGAACGCCGCGTCGTCGTCGAAACTGCCCTGGACGAACCGCAGGCCCTCCGCCAAATGGTCCCAGACCTCCTGGCGGAAGGACGTGCGGGCATGCTGTTTCACCGCGTCGAGCACGACCGCGGCGAAATCCTCGTCGGCGTAGTCGCGCCGGGCGAAACCGACCAGGGCGAAACCAGGGGGCAACAGCCCCTGGTTCGCCAGGTCGTAGATGGCAGGCATCAGCTTCTTGCGGGACAGATCTCCGGTGACACCGAAGATCACCAGGCTGCACGGGCCCGCGATGAAGGGGACCCGCTTGTCACGTTCGTCGCGCAGCGGGTTCTGCCACAGCCCCGCCTGATCCGTCGATGCTGTGCCTGCCATCGGGTCAGTTGCTCCCCGCCGCCGCGGTGCGCAGTTCGCCGGTGGTGGCCTCGAGCAGCTCGCCCCAGGAGGACTCGAACTTGTCGACGCCCTCGCGCTCGAGCAGCTCGAACACATCAGCCAGGTCGATACCGGCGGCCGCCAGGTCGGCGAAGACCTGGGCGGCTTCCACGGCCAGCCCGCTGAGGGTGTCGCCGCGGACCTCGCCGTGATCGGCGAAGGCCTGCAGCGTCTTCTCCGGCAGGGTGTTGACCGTGTTCGTGCCGACCAGCTCGGTGACGTAGAGGGTGTCGGGGTAGTCCGGGTTCTTCACCCCGGTCGACGCCCACAGCGGCCGCTGCCGGTTGCCGCCCTGGGAGGCCAGGTGGTTGTAGGTGGAGGTGTGCGCCCCACCGTCGAACACGTCCTGGTACTCGGCGTAGGCCAGCCGGGCGTTGGCCACGCCCGCCTTGCCGCGCAGCGCCAGTGCCTCAGGGGTGCCGATCGCTTCCAGGCGCTTGTCGATCTCGGTGTCCACCCGGGAGACGAAGAACGAAGCGACGGAATGGATCTTGGCCAGGTCGTGCCCGGCGACCTTGGCGGCGCGCAGGCCGTCGAGGTAGGCACCCATCACCGCGCGGTAGCGCGGCACCGAGAAGATCAGCGTCACGTTCACGCTGATGCCCTCCGCGATCACCGCGGTGATCGCGGGCAGGCCCGCTTCGGTGGCGGGGATCTTGATGAACAGGTTCGGCCGGTCGACGATCTTCCACAGCTCGACCGCCTGCGCGACGGTCTTGTCGGCGTCGAAGGCCAGGCGCGGGTCGACCTCGATCGACACGCGGCCGTCGACGCCACCGCTGGCCTCGAACACCGGGGCGAGCACGTCGCAGGCGGCGCGCACGTCGTCGGTGGTGATGGTGCGGATCGCGGCATCGGCGTCGGCGCCCTGCTGGGCGAGTTCCTTGACCTGCGCGTCGTAGTCGTGGCCCTGGCTCAGCGCGGCCTGGAAGATCGACGGGTTCGTGGTGACACCGACGACACCGCGGGTCGCGATCAGGTCGGCGAGATTGCCGGACTTGATGCGGTCGCGGGACAGATCGTCGAGCCACACCGAGACCCCCGCGGCCGAGAGCGCGGCGAGATTCTCGTTCTGTGCCATGGTTTACCCCTTCACCTTGTCGAGCGAACGCTGCGCGGCGGCGACCACGGCATCGGCGGTGATACCGAACTCGCTGTAGAGCTTCTTGAAGTTCGCGGACGCGCCGAAGTGCTCGATCGACACGATCTCACCGGCGTCACCGACGAACCGGTACCACGGCATCGCGATACCGGCTTCGACGACCACGCGGGCGCGGACCGCGGGCGGGAACACCTCGTCGCGGTAGGACTGCTCCTGCGCGTCGAACCACTCCACACACGGCATCGAGACCACGCGGGTCGGGATGCCCTGTTCCTCCAGGGTAGTGCGCGCGGCGACGGCCAGCTGCAGCTCCGAACCGGTGCCGACCAGGATGACCTGCGGTGTCCCGGTGGAGGCCTCGGCCAACACGTAGCCACCCTTCTTGACACCCTCGTAGCTGGTGCCCTCGAGCGTCGGCACATCCTGGCGAGTCAGCGCCAGCGCGGACGGGCCGTCCTGGTGCGGTGCCTCGTAGGTCGGGAAGTGCGAGGTGTGCTCGTCGGAGTCGCGCTCGAGGATGGTGCGCCAGGCGTAGGTGGTCTCGTTGGCGTCGCCGGGGCGGACCACGTTGAGGCCGGGGATCGCGCGCAGCGCGGCCAGGTGCTCGATCGGCTGGTGGGTCGGGCCGTCTTCGCCCAGACCGATGGAGTCGTGGGTCCAGACGTAGATGGCGGGCACCCGCATCAGCGCGGCCAGGCGCACGGCCGGGCGCATGTAGTCGGAGAACACCAGGAAGGTGCCGCCGTACGGGCGGGTCGGTCCGTGCAGCGCGATGCCGTTGAGGATCGAGCCCATCGCGTGCTCACGGATGCCGAAGTGCAGGGTGCGGCCGTAGGGCTGCGCCTTCCAGGCACCGGTGGAGATCGACTCCGGGCCGAAGCTCGGCTGGTTCGGCATCGTGGTGTTGTTGGACTCGGCCAGGTCGGCCGAACCGCCCCACAGCTCGGGCAGCACGTCGGCGACCGAGGCGAGGAACTTGCCGGAGGCCTTGCGGGTGGCCATGCCCTTCGGGTCGGGCTCGAAGCTCGGCAGCTCCTCGGTCCAGCCGGCGGGCAGCGAGCGGGTCTGCAGCCGATCGAACAGCGCCTTGTTCGACGGGTGCGCGGCGGCCCAGGCGTCGAAGCCCTGCTGCCACTGGGCCTTGGCCTCGGTGCCGCGGACCTGCGCCTTGCGGGTGTGCTCGATGACGGCCGGGTCGACGTCGAAGGACTTCTCCGGGTCGAAGTCCAGCGCCTTCTTGACCGCGGCGACCTCGTCGGGGCCCAGCGCCGCGCCGTGCGCGCCGCCGGTGTTCATCTTGTTCGGGGCCGGGAAGCCGATGATGGTGCGCAGGATGATGATCGACGGCTTGTCGGTCACCGCCTTGGCGGCCTCGAGTGCGGCCTCGATCGCGACGACGTCCTCACCACCCTCGACGACCTGCACGTGCCAGCCGTAGGCCTCGTAGCGCGCGGCGACGTCCTCGGTGAAGGCGATGTCGGTGTCGTCCTCGATGGAGATCTCGTTGTCGTCGTAGATCACCACGAGATTGCCCAGCTGCTGGGTGCCCGCGATCGAGGACGCCTCGGCGGTGACGCCCTCCTGCAGGTCACCATCGGAGGCGATGGTGTAGATGAAGTGGTCGAACGGGCTGGTGCCCGCGGGGGCATCCGGATCGAACAGGCCGCGCTCACGCCGCGCCGCCATCGCCATGCCGACCGCGGAGGCCAGGCCCTGGCCCAGCGGGCCGGTGGTGATCTCGACACCGTCGGTGTGGCGGAACTCGGGATGACCCGGGGTCAGCGAATCCCACTGGCGCAGCTGCTCGAGATCCGCGAGCTCCAGGCCGAAACCGGCCAGATAGAGCTGGATGTAGAGGGTGAGGCTGGAATGTCCGCAGGACAGCACGAAGCGATCGCGCCCGACCCAGCTCGGCTGGGTCGGATCGTGGCGCATGGTGCGTTGGAAGAGGGTGTAGGCGACCGGCGCGAGGCTCATCGCGGTACCCGGGTGACCGTTGCCCGCCTTCTGCACCGCGTCCGCGGCGAGTACACGGGCCGTGTCGACGGCCTTGGTGTCCAGGTCCGTCCAGTCGCTGGGGTAGTTCCGCTGAGTGAGGGCGCGAATGTCGTCTGTGACTGACACGACCGTGGTTCTCCTGACCTAGGTTTCGTCGACGGCGATACATGGCAGCGGCGATGGTGTCGTTCGGATCGCACGCGGCCGGGGGGGTGCGTACCGATGTACAGGAATACCCTAGAGGTGCCGCTACACCGGATTGGCGCGAACCCTGGCACTGAGTCTAATTCGGCTGGTGCCCGCGTGGGGCACAGTGACCGGCCCCACCGTGGCAGGGGCCTGGCGTGGAGCGGGACCGGCGTGGGTCTACCATCCTCTGTAGTAGTGGCCGCGCCGCAGCCGCGCGCTGCTCGTTCCAATGCCGGATGCGAAGCGCGTACGAGGAGAAACAGTGCGGATCGGTCACCAGCCGGGTAGTAGCGGTGCGCACGGATCGTCGTCGACAGCGCTCGCCGACCGCCTCGCCGGAGACGGGCTCACCGCCCGCATCGTGCGCAAGCCCCTGGCCTACATCGCGCTCACCAAGCCGCGCGTCATCGAGCTGCTGCTCGTCGCCACCATCCCCACGATGCTCTTGGCCGATCGCGGCAATGTCGACATCCGGCTCATCCTGGTCACCCTGTTCGGTGGCTGGATGGGCGCGGCCAGCGCCAACACCCTCAACTGTGTCGCCGACGCCGACATCGACAAGGTGATGAAGCGGACCGCCCGGCGCCCACTGGCCCGTGACGCGGTGCCCACCCGCAACGCCTTCATCTTCGGCGTCGCGCTCGGCGCGCTGTCCTTCGCCTGGCTGTGGTGGCAGGCCAACCTGCTCAGCGGCCTGCTCGTCGTCGCGACGATCCTGTTCTACGTCTTCGTCTACACCAAGGGCCTCAAGCGCCGGACCTCGCAGAACGTGGTCTGGGGCGGTGCGGCGGGCTGCATGCCCGCCCTGGTCGGCTGGTCGGCGGTCACGGGGACCATCGGCTGGCCCGCGATCGTGCTGTTCGCGGTGATCTTCTTCTGGACGCCGCCGCACACCTGGGCGCTGGCCATGCGCTACAAGGAGGACTACCGCGCGGCCGGTGTGCCGATGCTGCCGGTGGTGGCGACCGAACAGGTGGTGACCAAGCAGATCGTCATCTACACCTGGCTCACCGTGCTCGCCACGCTGGCACTGGTGCCCGCGACCGGGGTCATCTACGCCGCTGTCGCGCTGGTCGCCGGTGCGTGGTTCCTGCTGATGGCTCATCAGCTCTACGCCGGGGTGCGCCGGGGTGAGTCGGTGAAGCCGCTGCGGTTGTTCCTGCAGTCGAACAACTACCTGGCCGTGGTGTTCTGCGGGTTGGCGATCGACTCGGTGCTCGGATGGACGACCCTCGGAAGCCTCGTCGGGCTCTGAGACGGCTGGACGAAGTGGCGGCCGGGCATTCCTGCCCGGCCGCCGTCGTTCCGGACGGGCGGGAAATCAGGGCAGCAGGACGATCGAACCGGTGGTCTTGCGGCCTGCCAGGTCGGTGTGGGCCTGGGCGGCGTCGGCGAGGGGATAGGTGGCGCCGATCCGGAAGTTCAGGGCTCCTGTGGCGATTCCGTTGAAGACATCGGTTGCGCGCCACAGGAATTCGGCGCGGTCGCGGGTATAGGCGCCCAGCGACGGGCGGGTGAGCCAGAGCGAGCCCGCGGGGTTGAGGCGCTGCGGGTCGAACGGTGGTACCGGGCCGCTGGCCGCGCCGAACAGGACCAGGGTGCCGCGTACCCGCAGGGAAGCCAGGCCGGCTTCGAAGGTGCTCGCGCCGACACCGTCGTAGACCGCGGCGACGCCGACGCCGTCGGTGAGGTCGCGGACCCGGGCGGCCAGGTCGTCGCCATAGCGCAGGACCTCGGACGCGCCCGCCTCGCGAGACAGCTGCTCCTTGGCGTCGGTGGAGACGGTGGTGATCACCCGCGCGCCCTTGGCCACGGCCATTTGGGTGAGCAGCAGCCCGACTCCGCCCGCACCGGCGTGGATGAGCACCGGGTCGCCGGACTCGGGACGGAACACCGATTCGATCAGGTAGTGCGCTGTCATGCCCTGCAGCAGCGCGGCCGCCGCGACGGTGGGCTCGACCCCGTCGGGCACCTTCACCGCCGCCGTCTCGTCGACGGCCACCTTGTCCGCGTAGCTGCCCGGCGCGGCCGCCCAGGCCACCCGGTCGCCCACCACGAACTCGGTGACCTCGGCGCCGACCGCCGCGACGACGCCGGTCCCCTCGGAGCCGGGGATGTAGGGCGTCTGCTGCGGGTACTGGCCGGTGCGGAAGTAGATGTCGATGTAATTGACGCCCACACCCTGGGTCTCGACCAGCAGCTGACCGGGCCCGATCCGCGGTGGCGCCACCTCGACCCAGCGCAGGACCTCGGGACCACCGTGCTCGGAAACCTGAATCGCGTGCATGAGTGTCCTTTGTACACCCCGTGTTCGACCTCACTCGGGGGTGGACGCGCAACTACCGGCCGGTAAACTCTCGCCCATGAGTACTACCGACGCCCCCGCGGCCGTGAAGGTGCCCGCCGCGGTCGAGAAGTCCGTCGTGAAGTTCGTCGCCGAGCACGGTGGTTCGGGCACGGCGGTGCTGCAGTACCTCGGCAAGCAGGGCGTGCGGATCACCCTGGTCGGTGCCGACGGCATCCTCGGTGACCGCGTGGTGGCCGATCTGGCGACGGCGAAGGCGCTCGTCGAGCGCGTCGACGGGCTCACCGAGACCGACGAGTGGGACCGTGAACTCGGCTCGATCGTCACCCCGACTGCGAAGCACTGGGGCCGGATGGCGGGCTGGGTCGCCCACCAGACCCGCTTCCCGAAGGCCCGCAACTGGAAGCTGTTCGCCGGGGCCTGAGCCTTCGACGACACGACAGCCGATACGACGCGACAGCCCGCGATCACCGACGATCGCGGGCTGTCGCTGTTCGTGGGGTGTTCAGCAGCCGCCGATCGCGGCGGCGTCGCCAGATCATCGACGTCGGCGGTGGCGTGGAATCGAGTGGGCCAGGATCCGCGCACGTCGCCGTCGACGGAAGTCAGTGTGTGGCAGGCTGCGGAATCGCGACGGATGTCTCGACCGTCTCTCGGGTGCGCAGCGACGCCCACAGGGCCGCCGTCGCCGCGGTGCAGGCCGCCGCGCCGCCGACGTGGATCGCGACCAGCGCCGCGGGTACATCGGTGAAGTACTGGACGATCCCGACCAGTGCTTGTGCGACGACGATGCCCAGCAGCACGAACATGCGGGTGCGGATCGCCGCGGTCATCCCGACGGCATAGAGCCCGAAGGTCAGGCCGACGAGCAGCGCCAGATAGCCGATGAGCAATTGCGAGTGCAGGTGAACCAGGGTGACGATCTCGACCTGCAGTCGCTCGACCGGTCGTTCGATGCTCTTGTCCCCGGCGTGGGGCCCGGCAGCGGTGACGAGGGTGCCCGCGATCAGCACGCCCGCGAGCGCCACGCCACTGAGCGCGGTGAGCCAGCGCAGCGGAGCGGGCACCTGCACGGTGTCGATGCCGTCGTCGGGTTCGCCGATCTTGGCGTAGAGCACCACCGCGAGCCACACCATCACCATCGAGACCAGCAAGTGCACGGCCACCGTCCACCACAGCAGTCCGGTGAGCACGGTGAAACCGCCGATGATGGCCTGCAGGACCGTGCCGCCGGGCATCAGCCAGGCGTAGACGAGCACTTCCTTGCGGCGTCGCGCGCGCACGACGGCCAGCACGATCAGCGCGGCGCACAGCGTCACCACGAAGGTGAGCAGGCGGTTGCCGAATTCCACGGTCTGGTGCAGGACCGGCACCTCGGACACCCCGATCGGGGTGAAGCTGCCGGGGAAGCACTGCGGCCAGGTCGGGCAGCCGAGGCCGGAGGCGGTGACGCGCACGATGGCGCCGGTCACCGAGATTCCGGCCTGGCTGAGGATCACCGCGACGGCGATGAACCGCTGCACCCGCAGCGAGGGGAGCGGTAGCCGGTCGACGAGTCCCAGGAAGGCGCGATACAGCACGTCACGATGGTACTGGCCGGGAAGTTCCGCCCGGAACCAGGGCTACTACATGGCGTCGTTGACTACTCAGTGAAACCGGAAGAACCGGGTCGCGAGCCAGCCGCACACCAGACCCCACCCCGCGAGCACCGCCACCCCGAACCCGTCGATCGAGCCCGAAAGGGCCAGCTCGAGGGTGTAGGCCAGCGCGCCGGAGGGGACGAGCCGGGCGAGGACCGTGAGCGCGGTGGGCAGCGTGTCGCCGACGAGAACCAGGCTCGCGATGCCGAGCATGACGAACCAGGCGATATTGGCCACGGCCAGCACGACCTCGGCCTTGAGCGTGCCGCCGAGCAGCAGGCCCATCGCCGCGAAGGTCGCGGTGCCGAGCGCGATCGCCAGCGCGCCCAGCGCCAGCCCGCCGAAACCGGGCCGCCAGCCCAGCGCCGCGCCGATCACGCCGAGTAGCACCGCCTGCAGCACGACGACGATGAGCACCGCCGCGCACTTGCCCGCGATCACGCCCCAGCGCGGCAGCGGGGTCGCGCCGAGACGCTTGAGCGCGCCGTAGCGGCGATCGAAGCCGACGGCGATGGCCTGGCCGGTGAACGCGGTCGACATCACCGCGGTCATCATCACCATCGGCACGATCTTGTCGACCCGGTGGTCGCCGAGGTCGCCGAAGGGCAGCAGGGTCAGGCCGATCAGCAGCGTGATCGGGATGAACATGGTGAGCAGCAGCTGTTCGCCGTTGCGCAGCAACAGTTTCAGCTCCAGCCCGGTCTGCGCCGTGAGCATCGCCGCGCGCGAGGCGGGGCGCGGGTCGGCGGTGAAGATGCCGGGCTGGAATCGGCTGGAGGTCTCGGTCATCCGCGCAGATCCCGTCCGGTCAGTTCGAGGAACACGTCTTCGAGGCGGCGCTGATCGATGCGGATGTCGGTGGCCAGCACGTCCATCCTGGCGCACCAGGCGGTGACCGTGGCCAGCACCTGCGGAGTGATCTCACCTTCGACAAGATAGGTGCCCGGCGCTGTCTCGCGCGGGCAGAAGCCTTCCGGCAGTGCCGATTTCAGCAGGGTGATGTCGAGTTTCGGGGGGGCGCAGAACCGCAACTGGCCCGCGGCGCCGTGCGCGGTGACCTCGGCGGGAGTGCCCTGGGCGACGACCTGACCGTGATCGATGATCACCAGCTGGTCGGCGAGCTGTTCAGCCTCGTCCATCATGTGCGTGGTGAGCACGACGCTCACCCCGTCGCGGCGCAGGGCGTCGACGAGTTCCCACACGATCAACCTCGCCTGGGCGTCCAGACCGGCGGTCGGCTCGTCGAGGAACACGATCTCCGGTCGGCCGACCAGCGCGCAGGCCAGGGCCAGCCGCTGCTGTTGACCGCCGGACAAACGGCGGTAGGGGGTGCGGCGATGGTCGCGCAGGCCCAGGGTCGACAGGAGCCAGTCCGGGTCGAGCGGATTGGCGGAGTAAGCCGCGACCAGGTCGAGCATCTCGCCCGCGCGGGCACCGGGGTAGGCGCCGCCGCCCTGCAGCATCACGCCGATGCGCGGGCGCAGCTGTTCGGAGTCGGCGATCGGGTCGAGCCCGAGGACGCGGACGCTGCCCGTGTCGGGGCGCACGAAGCCCTCGCACATCTCGACGGTGGTGGTCTTGCCCGCGCCGTTGGGGCCGAGCAGCGCGAACACCTGGGCCGGTTCGACCTCGAACTTCAGCCCGTCGACCGCGGTGGTCTCGCCGTAGCGTTTGACCACACCGTCGACGCAGACCGCGGGTCCCTCGCGTTCTGTCACGACGGCGCCTCGCCTGCGCTCGGCTCCGTCGCGCCACAGGGTGCTGTGCCCATGGCTCGCTCGCTACGCTCCCTCACGACGTCACACGGTAAGCCGTGCCCTCCTGTGACGGAGCCGACACCCCCGCCTGGGCCCGCCAGGGCAGGGTGTGGCGGGTGAGCGCGAAGAACAGCGCGAAGCAGACCGCGGCGGCCAGTGCGGCGCCGATGATCTGGAATACCTGGAACTCCGCGCCGCGTGGCATCACCAGCAGCGAGACCACCGCCGAGAACGCGACGGCGGGTACGCGGAACACCGGTTGAGTGGCCCAGGCGGCCAGGGGGACGATGGCCCACAGCAGGTACCAGGGCTGAACCACCGGGAACAGCAGGACGACCGCGCCGAGCGCGACACCGAGGGCGCCGACCGGGTGCAGCCTGCCGGTGCCGGTGGCGACCAGCATGCGGACGACCACGTAGGCCGCGACGACCGCCGCGATGGGCCGGGTGATCGAGAGCAGGGCGGTCGTGTGGTCGCCCAGGCCGAGCAGGACACCACCGAATCCGGTGATGATCCCGATCACGGTCGGTAGCGACATCCAGCTGCGCACCGCGCTGGCGGTGTTGAGGGTGAAGATCCAGCCGAAGCCGAGTCCGCTGGCGTAACTCACGAACAGTGTTGTCGCCCCGGCGATCACCGCCAGCAGTGCGGCCGCCTTGAAGACCGCCTTGAGGGTTCCGCCCCACCGCCAGGCCAGCGCCATACCGACGAAGCCGAGTGCGATGATCGAGGTGAACTTGACCGACGACGACAGGGTGATCACCACCGCGCCGCCGATCAACAGGGCATAGGCGCGGGCGTCGAACGGTGGCCGGTCCCGCATGCTCAGCAGGTCGGGTTTGCCGCCGTTGCCGTAGATCGCCCGCAGCGTCAGCTCGACGCCCGCCAGCATCAGCCCGAGCATGAGCGCGTCGTTGTGCACGCCGCCGACCAGGTGGAACAGCACCAGCGGATTGGCCGCGCCGAGCCACAGCGCGCTCACCGGCGCGACGCCGCAGCGCACCGACAGCCGCGGCAGTGCCCACACGATCAAGGCCACGCCGGCCAGGGCGAGCAGTCGATGCACCCACACCCCGGCGATGATGTTGTCGCCGGTCAACTCGGCGATGCCGCGGCCGATCCACAGGAACAGTGGACCGTACGGCGCGGGGGTGTCGCGCCAGATCGTCGGAACGTTGTTGGTGAGGACGTTGTCGATGCCGAGGCCGGCGACCGGGCCCTCCTCATAGGGATCGATTCCGCGTGCGGCGATCTCGCTCTGCGCGAGGTAGGAGTAGACATCGTTGCTGAACATCGGCGGGGCGACCGAGAGCGGAACGATCCACAACAGCAGCGTCCGGTCCAGTTGCGAGCGGCTCAGCCGATGCAGCGGCGATCCGGCCAGTCCGCCGATCGCGAACCGGCCGAGCAGCAACCACGCGCCGATCACCAGAACGGTGCCGAACATGCACATGGCCAGCGAGCCGGTGTGCGCTCGCGCGAAGATGCCGAGTACCCGCACCCCTGAAACCGGATTCTGGTGCACCGGTTGCGCGCCGATGCCCAGTGCCGCGATCGCCATGAGGACCGCGCCGGTCGCGCCCATCAGCCGGATGCGATCCAGTTGGGCCCGCTCGCGCTTGTCGAGTCCGGGGACCTCGCTCTCGTCGCGATGCAGCACCGCGACGGTGTGATCGGGTGCGGGCACGTCGAGCCCGAGAGCTCGCCGCCCGAACGCCAATGTCTTGCGCGTCGCGCCCTCCAGTACCGCCACGAAGAGGGAGCCTAGTGTGTCGCGACCTCGGCGACCGTGGCCGGAGCGCCGATCAGGATGACCGGCGGCTGGGAACGCAGATACACGGTCGCCGCGACGATCACAGCCAGGCAGGCCACCGCGACCGCGCCGAGCGTCGCCCAGCCGATGCGCTGGGCCGCCTCCGGCGTACGGGCCGACAGCCAGCCGGGCGCGAACAGGATGCCGAGGGCGCCGAGCGTGCCCGCGGCCAGGCCACCGAGGTGGCCCCACAGGGAGATGCCGGGTAGCGAGAAGCTGATCAGCACGTTGATGCCGATGATGACGAGCATCGGCGTCGGACTCTGCCGCAATCGGATCAGGGTCACCGTGACCGCGCCGAACAGGCCGTAGACCGCACCGGAGGCACCGGCGGTCGCGGTGATCGAACCGGAGAGCGCCATCACCGCGGCCGAGCCGCCGAGCAGTGAGATCAGGTACACGCACGCATAGCGGGTCCGGCCGAGTACTCGCTCGAGATCACGCCCGACGATGTAGAGCGCGAACATGTTGACCAGCAGATGGATCGCGCCGTAGTGCAGGAATCCCGACCCGATCAGCCGCAGGAACTCTCCGTCGGCCACGAGCCGCGGCACCAGGACGAACTCCCGGAACAGCGCCGACCCGCGATAGTTGTCCATCGCGCTACCCGCCTGCGCGGCCGTGATCACGTACACGAGCACATTGACCGCGATCAACCCGTACGTCACAGACGGCACGGCCTCCGCATCGGCCCGAGCCCCGCCCACGGTTCGCACCGGCCGCACATCGCGCTGCCCCTGCCGCACACAATCCACGCAGTGCTGCCCCACCGCCGCCGGCCGCAGACATTCCGGACAAGCGGGCCTGCCGCACCGCGTGCAGGCGAGTCCGGTGGCGCGATCAGGATGGCGGACACACGTCGGTGTGGGCGGGTTCGACACCCTCCCATCGTGCCACGCCCACCCCATCCCCACCGCCGAGCGCCACTTCACACCTGGACACTCGATCACCACGCCCTGGTGGCGGCATCGCCCGAGATCACGCCACCAGGGCGTGGTGAGCAATGGTCCAGATCAGGTCAGCGCGGAAAGTTGTCGAGGAGGGTGTTCATGACCCGGCGGGAGGCGGGATGCCGCCGGCCAGGACGGCGGGGAGGAGGGTGCCGTCGTCGGGATCGGGCGGATTCGGCGGGCGGTGCGGGTGTGCGTTGAGTCACCCCGGTGCCGGTCCGGGGTGCGGGTTCGTGGGCTGCACCTGGGGTTTTGGTGAGGCGCGGGACAGTGGGACGATCTTTGCCGCAGGTCAGGGCACCCTTTGTCAGGTGACCCTTATTAGATTTGAGGAAGTAATTCCGCCACACTGGTGTTGTGAAAACCGTGGGTTTGCGGACAGACGTGGAAGGGACCGGTCGTAAGACGACCGGTGCTCGGTCGTCCGCTGTGCCCGTCGCGACCGCGCACGAGGGGCAGACCAGGGCGGCGATCGTCCAGCTGCTGCTCGAGCAGGGGCCGATCACCGCGACGGCGATCGGTACCGCGCTCGGGCTCGCGCCCGCCGGGGTGCGCAGGCATCTCGACGCGCTCATCGACGCCGGTCAGGCCAGGGCCGGTCGGTCCGCGCCGTGGCAGCAGAAGGGGCGCGGCAGGCCGGCCAAGCAGTATCAGCTGACCGCGGCGGGACGTGGCCATCTCGGCCATGCCTACGACGATCTGGCCGGCGCGGCGATCCGCCAGCTCGGCGAGATCGGCGGTGACGAGGCGATCACGGAGTTCGCGCGTAAGCGAGCGAATGCGATCGTCGCCGGAATCGCCCCGGTCGCCGAGCACACCGCGCCGCTGATCGAGGCCAAGGCCGAAGAGATCGCGGGCGCGTTCACCGATGCCGGCTTCGCCGCGACCACCCGACAGGTCGGCGCCGGCGTGCAGATCTGTCAGCACCACTGCCCGGTCGCTCATGTGGCCGAGGAGTTCCCGCAGTTGTGCGACGCCGAACTGGACGCTTTCCGGGACCTGCTCGGTACCCACGTCCAGCGACTTGCGACCATCGCCAACGGCGATTGCGCCTGTACCACCCACGTACCGCTCGTCGCACTGCCGAAGACAGCTTCCACCCCATCCGCCGCACAGCCCGCGGCGGGACGAACGAACGACTCCGGAAGGAGTGCCGAATGACGACGACTACCGACCAGGTACAGCCTTTGACCCAGGACGAGACCATCGCCTCGCTGGGCAACTACGGCTACGGCTGGTCCGATTCGGATGTGGCCGGTGCCAGTGCGCAACGCGGTCTGTCGGAGGCTGTCGTCCGCGACATCTCGGAGAAGAAGAGCGAGCAGGACTGGATGCTCGACATCCGCCTCAAGGCGCTGCGCATCTTCGACCGCAAGCCCATGCCCAACTGGGGTTCGAACCTCGACGGCATCGACTTCGACAACATCAAGTACTTCGTGCGCTCCTCGGAGAAGCAGGCCGAGAGCTGGGAAGACCTGCCCGAGGACATCAAGAACACCTACGACAAGCTCGGCATCCCCGAGGCGGAGAAGCAGCGCCTGGTCTCCGGTGTCGCGGCGCAGTACGAGTCCGAGGTCGTCTACCACTCCATCCGTGAGGATCTGGAGAAGCAGGGCGTCATCTTCCTCGACACCGACACGGCGTTGAAGGAGCACCCGGAGATCTTCAAGGAGTACTTCGGCTCGGTGATTCCCGCGGGCGACAACAAGTTCTCCGCGCTCAACACTGCTGTGTGGTCGGGTGGCTCGTTCATCTACGTGCCGCCGGGCGTGCACGTCGACATCCCGCTGCAGGCCTACTTCCGGATCAACACCGAGAACATGGGCCAGTTCGAGCGGACGCTGATCATCGTCGACGAGGACGCCTACGTCCATTACGTCGAGGGTTGTACAGCCCCCATCTACAAGTCCGACTCGCTGCACTCCGCGGTCGTGGAGATCATCGTGAAGAAGGGCGGCCGCTGCCGCTACACGACCATCCAGAACTGGTCGAACAACGTCTACAACCTGGTCACCAAGCGGGCCAAGGCCGAGGCGGGCGCGACCATGGAATGGGTCGACGGCAACATCGGCTCCAAGGTCACCATGAAGTACCCGGCGGTCTGGATGACCGGCGAGCACGCGCACGGTGAGGTCCTGTCGGTGGCGTTCGCCGGCGTCGGCCAGCACCAGGACACCGGTGCCAAGATGCTGCACCTGGCCCCGCACACCTCCTCGACCATCGTGTCGAAGTCGGTGGCGCGTGGTGGCGGGCGCGCGTCCTACCGCGGCCTGGTTCAGATCAACAAGGGCGCGCACGGCTCGAAGTCGACGGTGAAGTGTGACGCGCTGCTGGTCGACACGATCAGCCGTTCCGACACCTACCCCTACGTCGACATCCGCGAGGACGACGTGACGATGGGCCACGAGGCGACCGTCTCCAAGGTCTCCGAGGATCAGCTGTTCTACCTGATGAGCCGCGGTCTGACCGAGGACGAGGCGATGGCGATGGTGGTGCGCGGCTTCGTCGAGCCGATCGCCAAGGAATTGCCGATGGAGTACGCGCTGGAACTCAACCGGCTCATCGAGCTGCAGATGGAAGGGGCCGTGGGCTGATGTCGACGCTCGAGACGCCGATTCAGAACCCGGGCGCCGTCGCCGCGGTCAACAAGGGCGAGGTCTTCACCTCGTTCGACGTCGATCAGTTCGAGATCCCGTCGGGCCGTGACGAGGCGTGGCGGTTCACCCCGCTGCGCCGCCTGCGCGGTCTGCACGACGGCACCGCCGTGCGTGACGGTGCCGCCACCGTCGAGGTGAGCGAGGTCGCCGGAGTCACCGTGGAAACGGTGGACCGCGCCGATGCTCGCCTCGGTCAGGCCGGTACTCCCGCCGATCGTGTTGCCGCGCAGGCCTATTCGGGCTTCGAGTCGGCGACCGTGATCACCGTGGGGCCGGAGACCGAGGTGTCGGACCCGGTCACGGTGACGATCACCGGTCCGGGCGAGGGCAAGACCGCCTACGGTCACCTGCAGATCCGGCTGGACAACTTCGCCGTCGCCACCGTGGTCATCGACCAGCGTGGCAGCGGAATCTACGCCGAGAACGTCGAATTCGTGCTCGGGGACAGCGCCAAGCTGACCGTCGTCGCGGTCCAGGAATGGGCCGAGGACGCCGTGCACGCCACCGCGCACCACATCAAGCTGGGCCGCGACGCGAACCTGCGTCACGTGTCGGCGACTCTGGGTGGCGATCTGGTCCGCCTCACCGGCACCGTGCGTTACGCCGGTCCCGGCGGCGAGGCCGAGCTGTTCGGCCTGTACTTCGCCGATGCCGGTCAGCACTTCGAGCAGCGCCTGCTGATCGATCACGCCGAGCCCAACTGCAAGTCCAATGTGCTGTACAAGGGTGCGCTGCAGGGTGACCCGTCCTCGCCGAAGGGCGATGCCCGCACGGTGTGGGTCGGCGACGTGCTGATCCGCGCCGCCGCCGAGGGCACCGACACCTACGAGGCGAACCGCAACCTGGTGCTCACCGACGGCGCGCGCGCCGACTCGGTGCCGAACCTGGAGATCGAGACCGGCGAGATCGCCGGTGCCGGACACGCCAGTGCCACCGGCCGCTTCGACGACGAGCAGCTGTTCTACCTGCGCGCTCGCGGCATTCCCGAGGACGTCGCCCGCCGCCTGGTCGTGCGTGGCTTCTTCTTCGAGATCATCCAGAAGATCGCGGTCCCCGAGGTCCGGGAGCGGCTCGAGGCGGCCATCGAGGCCGAACTCGCCACTGTCGGCATCTGACACCTACTTCACACAAAGGATTCGAATTCGATGACCACCTTGGAAATCAAGGACCTGCACGCCGAGATCACCACGCCCGAGGGTGAGGCCAAGCAGATCCTCAACGGCGTGAACCTGACCGTGCGCTCGGGCGAGACGCACGCCATCATGGGCCCCAACGGCTCGGGCAAGTCCACGCTGTCCTATGTAATCGCGGGTCACCCGAAGTACACCGTCACCCAGGGCACCATCACCCTCGACGGCGAGGACGTCCTCGAGATGTCGGTCGACGAGCGCGCTCGCGCGGGCCTGTTCCTGGCCATGCAGTACCCGGTCGAGGTGCCCGGTGTCTCGATGTCGAACTTCCTGCGTACCGCGGCAACGGCCGTGCGCGGCGAGGCCCCCAAGCTGCGCACCTGGGTCAAGGAGGTGAAGGAGTCGATGTCCGAGCTCGACATCGACTCGGCCTTCGCCGACCGCAGCGTGAACGAGGGCTTCTCCGGTGGCGAGAAGAAGCGTCACGAGGTGCTGCAGCTGGGTCTGCTCAAGCCCAAGATCGCGATCCTGGACGAGACCGACTCCGGCCTCGACGTCGACGCGCTGCGCATCGTCTCCGACGGCGTCAACCGCTACAAGGAGCGCGAGGACGGCGGCGTGCTGCTGATCACGCACTACACCCGCATCCTGCGCTACATCAAGCCCGACTTCGTGCACGTGTTCATCAACGGCAAGATCGTCGCCGAGGGTGGTTCCGAGCTGGCCGAGGAGCTCGACGCGAACGGCTACGTGCGCTTCACGCCCGCGACCGCCGGAGCCTGATCGCATGACTGCCGTGTCCGTGTCGGGCTCCGCCCTCGATGTCGCCCGGATCCGGGCCGACTTCCCGATCCTGAACCGCACGGTTCGGGACGGGAAGCCGTTGGTGTACCTGGATTCCGGTGCGACGTCGCAGCGTCCGCTGCAGGTGCTCGACGCCGAGCGGGAGTTCCTGCTCACCCGCAACTCGGCGGTGCATCGTGGTGCGCACCAGCTGGCCGAGGAGGCGACCGACTCCTACGAGGACGCCCGCGTCGCCATCGCGGGCTTCGTCGGCGCCGACGCCGGGGAGATCGTGTTCACCAAGAACGCGACCGAGTCGCTGAACCTGGTGGCCAACGCCTTCGGTGACGACCGGTTCCCCTACAAGGTGGGCCCGGGCGACGAGATCGTGATCACCGAGCTCGAACACCACGCGAATCTCGTTCCGTGGCAGGAACTCGCGCGTCGTACCGGTGCCACGCTCAAGTGGTACGGGATCACGGGGGAGGGGACGGCGGGATCGGGCGGAGCTGGTCGGATCGACCTGGATTCGCTCGAACTGTCTTCTGCGACAAAGGTTCTCGCGTTCACGCATCAGTCCAACGTCACCGGCGCGGTGGCTCCGCTGGTCGAATTGGTCCGCCGGGCACGGGAAGTCGGCGCGCTGGTCGTGCTCGACGCCTGCCAGTCGGTGCCGCACATGGCGGTGAACTTCCGTGAGCTCGGCGTGGACTTCGCCGCGTTCTCCGGGCACAAGATGCTGGGCCCGATGGGTGTCGGCGGACTCTACGGGCGGCGCGCGCTGCTCGAACAGACCCCGCCGTTCATCACCGGCGGCTCGATGATCGAGACCGTCACGATGGAACAGACCACCTACGCGCCGCCGCCACAGCGCTTCGAGGCGGGCACACCGATGACCTCGCAGGTCGTCGGGCTGGCCGCCGCGGTGCGCTATCTCGAGGACCTCGGCATGGACGCGATCGCCGCCCACGAGCACGCGCTGACCGGCGCCGCGCTCGATGGGCTCGGCGCGATCGAGGGCGTGCGGATCATCGGCCCGACCGAGAACGTGGACCGCGGTGGCGCGGTGTCGTTCGTGGTCGACGGGATCCACGCCCACGACGTGGGCCAGATCCTCGACGACCAGGGCGTCGCCATCCGAGTGGGCCACCACTGCGCCTGGCCGCTGCACCGCAAGTTCGGGGTCGCCGCGACCGCCCGGGCCTCGTTCGCCGTGTACAACACCCTCGACGAGGTCGACGCGCTGGTGACCGCCGTGCGGAAGGCCCAGAGCTTCTTCGGCGTGAGCGCAGCGAGGGCCGAATGATCAGACACAGCGGAGTTGCCTAGAACATGCGCATGGAGCAGATGTACCAGGAAGTGATCCTGGACCACTACAAGCACCCGCACCACCGCGGGTTGCGGGAACCGTTCGGTGCCCAGGTGCACCACGTGAACCCCACCTGCGGTGACGAGGTGACCCTGCGCGTCCACATCGACGACGCGGGCGAGGTCGCCGACGTGTCCTACGACGGTCAGGGCTGCTCGATCAGCCAGGCCGCCACCTCGATCCTCACCGATCAGGTGATCGGGCTGCCGGTGCAGCAGGCGCTGAAGGTGGTCGACTCCTACAGCGAGATGATCTCCAGCCGTGGCACCATCGAAGGTGACGAGGACATGATCGGCGACGGCATCGCGCTCGCCGGTGTCGCCAAGTACCCGGCGCGCGTGAAATGCGCGCTGCTGGGCTGGATGGCGTTCAAGGACGCCGTCGTGCAGATCGCCTCGGCCGAGGACGCCAAACCCGCCATGGGAAATGGAGAAGCGTGATGAGTGAGACCCAGGCTCCCGAATCCACTGAAGCCACCGAAACCGCCGCGCCCGCTCCCGAAGTGGAGCTCACGGCCGAACAGATCAAACACCTCGAGGACCTCGAAGAGGCCATGCGCGATGTCGTCGACCCCGAACTGGGCATCAATGTCGTGGACCTCGGCCTGGTCTACGGCATGTCCGTGAACGAGGAGAACGTCTGCCGCCTCGACATGACGCTCACCTCGGCGGCCTGTCCGCTGACCGACGTCATCGAGGACCAGTCCCGCAACGCCCTGGTGCGCAGCGGTCTGGTCGAGGATCTCGAGATCAACTGGGTCTGGATGCCCCCGTGGGGTCCGGACAAGATCACCGACGACGGCCGCGAACAGCTGCGTGCCCTCGGCTTCACCGTCTAGGATCACCACACCTGCAGGCCCGGATTCCGCTGGATCCGGGTCTGCGGTGTTTTTCGTGGTGGATCGGATCGAGCACGCGGCGGTGGGTGGGCTGTCCGCGATCGGGCCGGCACTGCTGGCGTATCCCGTCGGTCCGTGGTGATGCGCCCGCGAAGGCCGTGTGATTCCGTCTGCCCGTTTTGGCCGGATCGAACGCATCGGCCATGATCGTGGGGGCTGCGGAATCGTAGCCGCTTTCAGAGGAGATCGTTCGAATGAGTGTCAAAACCAAGGTCGGCTTCGCCGCCGCGGCAGTGGGTCTCGCGGC
Source organism: Nocardia mangyaensis (assembly GCF_001886715.1). Taxonomy (NCBI): domain Bacteria; kingdom Bacillati; phylum Actinomycetota; class Actinomycetes; order Mycobacteriales; family Nocardiaceae; genus Nocardia; species Nocardia mangyaensis. The sequence continues at coordinate 4,226,642 of NZ_CP018082.1, read as the reverse complement.
CGCGTCGGTGTTCGGTGCCGGTTCGGCGAACGCGGCGAGCCTGCACGCGGCGATCGCGTTCAGCGACGAGGCGTGGATCTACGACTACAGCGTGAACGAGCCGAGCGCGCGTGCCGCCGAGGACGTCGCACTGGCCAACTGCGACGAGGCCGACTGCCACATCTGGGCCGCCTGGTCCGACGGCTGCGGCGTCATCGTCGGCGCCGAGGACGGCTCGGTCGGGGTCGGCACCGGCGCGACCAGGGCCGAGGCCGAGAACGAGGCGTACCACAGCCTCGCGGAGGTGAGCCCGACGGCGTTGCTGGCGACAACCGGTTCGGCGAATCTGGTCGGCACCGAGGTCATCGACGTGATCTGCACCGCGAACGCGGGCTGACGCGGAACCTGGCGCACGGGCCCGGATCCAGATGGATCCGGGCCCGTGCCGTGTTCACCGGAGCTGGTCGGCGGCAGGTTGATTCGCGCTCTCCTGAGTCACCGTGGTGATCCAGGAGCCGATCATGTCGGCGGTCTTGGCGATGACCACATCCCGATCGAGTCCTTGCTCCTCCATCTCCACCGAGCGCAACGCGGTGGCGAACCCGGTGTTGAGGAAGATGAAGGCCATGGTGTCGATGTCGACCCCGTTGGTGGGTCCGAGGATCTGGATCAGGTAGAGCTTGATGATCATGCGCAGGCGTGGCTCGAACTCGGGGATGCCGCTGCCGTAGAACTGCAGGTCGGCCACCAGTGCGCGCACCAGCGGTCCGTTCGAGACGAGGACCTCGACCGCGATGTGGATGACCTCGGCGACCGCATCGCGCGGTGTCTTGTCCACCGCCGCCGTGAGCAGCTTGGCGTAACGCTCCTCCACCTGCAGGAACAGGCTGTCGGTGAGCTCCTTGACGATCTCGTCGCGATCGGTGAAATACCGGTATAGGGTGCCGATGCTCATGCCCGCTTCGGCGGCGATGCGGTTGGTCGAGGTGTTGCTGATGCCGCGGGTTCCGAAAAGCTGAGCGGATACCGTCAGAATGCGTGTCCTGGTCTCCCTTGCTCGATCCTGCTTCGGGCGTTTGCGCTGCTTATCGGCTTGCGGTGGCATCTGTGGACCTCGTCGGAAAGAGGAGTAGAAGGTGAGTACTCACTCACCCTAGAGTCATGATCACGAAGAAACCGGAGTGTAGGCCATCACAGCGGCCTGCCGCTCCGGAAGCGGAACCACCGCCGGGTCGCCGGCCGGTGTAGAAGGAGGAGTCGACGATGACGATCCCACTGGGCACTGCGACGATGTGGCAGCCCCTGCGTGATGTCCGAACGCTGACCGGCCGACTCGTCGGCCACTTCGTGGACAACGTGGCGACCTGCCGCACCCTGCCCGGCGACGCGATCTCCGGGGAGGTCACCACGGTGACCAGGATGTGCCTGGAAATCGTCGGCGGGATGCTGGACGGCCGCGACGAGCAGGCGAAGCTGAACCGGCTCGCGAGGGCCGCCGCGGCCTGGGCGCGCGAGGGGGTGCCGATCGACGCCATCCTGCAGGCCTTCCACGAGGGCTTCCGGCTGGGATTCGACACGGTGTACGACGAGGTCGCCGACGAGGATCGCGCCAGCCTGCTGCACGGCTTCCGCCGGGTCATGGAGATCTCGGACCTGTTGTGCACCACGGTGACCCGCGCCTACGTCCGGGAGCACCGCGAGATCGCGGGCGAACACCACACGGCCGTGCACACCCTGGTCTCGGCGCTGCTGGCCGGGCAGCCGACCATCACCATGGCGCGCGAGTGCGGCATCACCGTCGCCGACACGTATTCGGTGCTGGCCCTGTCGATCCGAGACCATCCCGACGAGCACGATCCGCGTCTCAACGCCTCGGTGGTCGCCCGGCGCAAGTTGCGCAGGGTCCAGGCGGCGCTGGCGCACCACTGCGGTGAACAGGCTCTGTCGCTGCTCTCGGTCGACGGCGGCACCCTGCTGATCCCCGCTGAACTGCTGGCGGCCGCGGAACTCGACGCCCTGATCGAGTCGCTGGCGCGGGCGGCGCGGGTGGACCTGATGGCAGCGCTCGTGCCCGCGACTACCGCCGAGATCCCCGATGCGGCTCAACGCGCCCACGAACTGCTCGACATGGTGGAGCGGCTCGATTGCGCGCCCGGGCTGTACCGCTTCGGCGACCTGGCCCTCGAGTACCAGTTGACCCGGCCGGGTCCGGGCCGGGCGCGCCTCGGTGAGCTGCTCGCACCGCTGGACAACCACCCCGAGCTGTACGAGACGCTGCGGGTGCACATCGCCAACAACATGAACCGCCAGCGCACCGCTCGGCTGCTGCACATCCACACCAATACCGTCGACTACCGGTTGCGCCGGGTCGCCCAGCTCACCGGGCTCGATCCGACGCAGGCCTCGGGGCTGTGGCAGTTGCGCTCATCGATGATCGCGCGCAGTTTCCACAGCGGGCCCACGGTCGAACCGTCGACCGGTGCGCTGGCCACCGCTGGGCGGGCCAGTGTTGTGGGCGATCCCAGTGCCGTCCGGCGGACTCGGTCGGATGCCCAGACCTGCCTCGGTCCCGACCTCGGTGGCGCCCGCTCGGCCTAGGTTCGTCCCCACCGGCGACGACGGAGGCGTGATGTGGGGTTCGATGGTGCGGCGGCTGGCGCTCGCGACGGCGCTGGCCGCCGCGGGTGTCCCGGTGGTCGTGACGGCGCAGGCGGCACCGGAGACGGTGGCCGCCCGGGCCCTGGCGGCGGCCGTGCCCGCACCGGACGGGTCGCGAGCGGTCGCCGCGGCGGCCAACGGCCCGGGCCGGGTGATCGACCTGACCGTGTACTCGGCGGCGATGGACCGCCCGATCACCGTCGCGGTGCTGCCCGCCGCCGATCCCGAGGCCCCGGCGGGGTCGCTGTATCTGATCAACGGCGTGGACGGCGGCACCGACACCGCCGACTGGCGGGAGGGCAGCAACTGGCTCACCAAGACCGATGCCATCGACTTCTTCGGTGGCGCGCAGGCGACGATCGTCATGCCGATCGGCGGTGCGGGCACCTTCTACACCGACTGGCAGGCCGATGATCCGGTGACCGGGCGGCATCGCTGGCGGAGCTTCCTGACCCAGGAGCTGCCGCCGATCATCGATTCGGCGTTCCACGGCACCGGTCGCGATGCGGTGGCCGGGCTGTCGATGGCGAGTTCGGCGGTGTTCCGGATGGCGCAGGAGGCGCCGCACCGATTTCGGATGGTCGGCTCGTTCAGCGGCTGTGTGCGTACCAGCGATCCGGCTGGGCAGGCGATGGTGGCCTCGATTGTCACTGCGCGCCAAGGTAATCCGATCAACATGTGGGGGCCGCCGGGGCATCCGGCGTGGGCGGCCAACGATCCGTACCTCCAGGCCGAGAAACTGCGCGGGGTGCAGGTCTATGTGAGTACCGGCAACGGTGTACCCGGACCGCTGGACACGTTGAGCGGCCCCGGCATCGCGCACAATCCGGTGAAGCTGGCCGATCAGCTGTTGATCGGCGGCGTACTCGACGGGATCACCGTGGTGTGCACGCGGATGCTGCGTGATCGGTTGGCGGAGTTGGACATTTCGGCGACCTTCGACTTCCGTGCGGCGGGGACTCATTCGTGGGGGTACTGGGAGCGTGACATGCACGCGTTCTGGGAGCGGGCGCGGGCGCTGCTGACGCCGTAGCTGTCAGGTGGTGCCGTCGACCAGCGGCAGGGTGCGCAGACCCGGCCACGCGGTCGACCACGGTTGGCGCGTCGTCGCGCACCGCCAGATGGTGATGTTGCGGTTGACGCCGGGATAGCCGAGGCGATCGTCGACGCGGTGTACGGGGGTGCAGTGGGTGAGCACCTCGGACATGGTCTGGTGGGGGACCGTCAGTCCGACGTAGAGGATCGCCGTCGTGTCGTCGTCCGGCGCGCCGAAGTACCCGTACCCGCGGTGGGGGCTGAATACCGGGGGCAGGGCGCGATCGCGGCCAAGGGTCGCCAATGCGGCTGCCTGCCAGTAGTTCTCGGTGACGATCGCGAGGCGGGTTCGTTCCGCGGCGGGGATCTGGTGGGTCGCGGTGGTGACGCCGTCGATCAGCGCCGACCAGCCCGTCGGGCCGAACAGTTTGCTGCGCGTGTCGATCTGGTCGTAGCGATCGGTGGGTGTCTGGAGTCGATGGCCCGGCAGCGGCAGGACGAGCACGAATGCCGCGGCCAGCAGCGCCGAGCAGGCGGTGAGTACGGCGCCGCCACGAACGAGGACTGGCCGCCACGGCCGATCGACGACGAACACCGCACCGGCGGCGAACAATCCGGGCAGTGCGCCGACCACGAAGTACGGTCGCAGACCGCCCACGACGACCGCGCCGAGTCCCACCACGACGATCGGGATCAAGAATCTGTACGGCCGCAGCCGCTGGGCTCGCAGTCCGGCCCAGATCCCGACCAGCGCGAGCGCGCCGACCGGGCCTGTCACCATCACCACCTGCCAGGGCATCGCGACCAGGCCACCGCTGGTGGCGAGTTGCTCGGCCCGCACCACCGCGCCCATCGCCACCTGCGGCCAACCGTTGCGCTGCTGCCACACCAGCGTCGGCACCGCCGTGACGACCAGCACCGCCGAACCGAACCACCAACCGCGCGAACGCAACAGCGCTCGCGGACCGAACATCGCGATCCCGACGGCCAGCCCGGCCCACACCATCGGCGCGAGCCACTTCACCTGGAAATCCACCGCGGCCACCAGCCCGGCGAGGACCAGCAGCCAGTCGGCACGGGTGCGCACCCAACGGATGAACAACCAGCTGATCCCGGCCGTCAATGCCGCGTCCAGCGCGTAGGTCGAGGCCATCGCGGCCTGCATGACCGCCGCGGGAGTACACGCGTAGCAGATCGCCGCGATCGTCTGGGCCCGCGCTCCGCCACCGAATTCCCTGGCGATAGCGGCAGCGAGCAGAATCGATGCCACCGTGGCCAGCAGCGCGGGCAGCCGCAGCAGTTCCCGCGACCCCGGCGCGAGCACATCGGCCACCGCCGCCAGCAACGGCACCACCGGCCCCTGGTCGGCGTACCCGAGCGCCAGTTGACGTCCCGCGGCGATGAAATACAGCTCGTCGCCGCCGAACTCATACCGTCCGAGGCGGCTCAGGAACAGTCCACCCGCCACCACGGCGACCACACCGACCGGCCGCCAAGCGAACCGAGCGGGGGTTTCGACAGCGATGGTCTCGACGGCCTCCGGCACAACGGCACCTCCGCCCGGAAGCCTAATTTCGACCCCGTTGAACACGCCCTCCTTGACGCTGTCGGATCTCCGAATTGCCACGAAGGCTCCTGTGACCCATGCCAGTGCATCGGCCCCCACCCGAATATCGTTCGCGTGCGCTCCCATCGATCACATATGGTGACCTAGACCAAAACGACGGAGTGGTGATGACAGTCGAATCCGTGGAGGGGCTCCGCCGGGCGATCGCCGAAGGGCTTGCCCCGAAGTATCTTCCGTTCTGGGGGCATGCCCCGCGTCGCGACGGCTCGATCGGATCGAGCTGCCTGAGTCAGTGGTGGCCCGCGACATTCGTGGTCGGCGGCGTCACGTTCGCCAGTGCCGAGCACTACATGATGTGGCGCAAGGCGATCCTGTTCGACGATGCGGCGACGGCGGCTCGGATTCTCGAGGCCGGACATCCGAGTCAGGCCAAGAATCTCGGCCGGAGGATTCGGGACTTCGACGAAACCGTCTGGGTGCGAAACCGGTTCGAGATCGTGGTGGCGGGCAGTGTGGCCAAGTTCGGTCAGGACGCGGCGCTGCGGGCCTATCTGCTCGGCACCGGGACGCGGGTGCTCGTGGAAGCCAGTCCGATGGATCGGATCTGGGGGATCGGGCTGGCGGCCGAGGACGCGCGTACGGCCGATCCCGCGCGTTGGCGTGGGCTGAACCTGCTCGGGTTCGCCCTGATGCGCGCGAGGACCGAGCTGGCTGTCGGCGGGGAGGGGTAGGCGGCAAAGCTGGTGGCGCGGCGTCCTTCACCAGGTTCGGTCGCGGCAGTGTTCGGTGTCTTCTTCGGCTTCGATCTGCAGGGTGGCGTGGTCGAGGTGGTAGGTCTCGGTCAGCAGGTGCTGGGCGGTGCGCAGGACCGCGTCGGGGTCGGTGCCGGGGCCGGTCACCAGGTGGACCGTGGCGACCTCCATACCCGGGGTCAGGGTCCACACGTGCAGGTCGTGCACCTGGCGGACGCCGTCGAGGTCGCGCAGGGCTTGCTCGAGCTGGGCGAGGTCGAGCTCGGCGGGGGCGTGCTGGAACAGGATGCGCAGGGCCTGGCGGCCGAGGTGGTACGCGCGTGGCAGCACGAACAGGCCGATCGCGACGCCGATGGCGGGGTCGGCGTAGCGCCAACCGAAGATCAGCGTGATCAGGCCGCTGGCCAGCACCCCGAGCGAGCCGAGCATGTCGGCCATGACTTCCAGGTACGCGCCACGAACATTGAGGCTCTCCTTGGCGCCTTCGCGCAGGAGCAGCATGCTGATCACGTTCATCGCCAAGCCGACGAGCGCCACCAGCGCCACGGGCAGGCCCGGCACCTCTGGCGGGTCCGACAGGCGCCCGAACGCCTCGTAGAGGACCCAGCCCGCGACCGCGAACAGCAGGATCGCGTTGAACAGCGCGGCGAAGACCTCGGCGCGGTACATCCCGAACGAGCGGGACCCGCCGCGGGTGGCATGGCGGGCGATCAGGATCGCCAGCAGTGCCATGGTCACACCGAACACGTCGGTGAACACGTGCGCGGAGTCCGACAGCAGGGCCAGCGAGGAGGTCGAGAAACCGACCGTCACCTGGGCGACGAAGGTGACCAGGCCCAGCGCGATCACCACCGCGAGGCGGGTGGTGTATCTGTTCGACGCGCTGCCCTGAACCGGGTTGCTCGTGCCATGACTGTGTCCTGCGCCCACTGGCGAAACTCCTTTGCCGCTGCGGTGTCACCGTCGCGGTCCCGACGGCTTCTTGAATCGTAACATGCGCATGTGCGCATGTGTAGAAGGAGTTGCTCGCGTCCAGTGCCCTCGTCGCCGCGAAGGTGATCCGCGAAAGCCGCACCGGCGACTGTGTCCGGCGAGCTGCCCCGAGCGTTTCGGCGAAAGGGGAATGTGTCGGTGGGGGTTGTTAGTCTGGGGCGGACGAACGGTTCGGGAGGAAACGTTCGTCGCGACAACCGGATTCGTTGTCGCCGACCCGGTGTCGGCGCCCGCGCGAAGTTCGGTGGAACCGTCGCCGAAGCCATGCGGAGTATCTATTTCCGATCGGCCTCGCACCGGTTCATGCTGGAACCGGCTTCGACCACGAAGCCGCTTTTTCGATGGGGAGATTCACTGATGTCTGTTGTGGGCAAATATGCCCTGGGTGTGGCCGCGCTGTCCGCGGTGGCCGCGTTCACGGTCGTGACCGCCGGTCCGGCGGCCGCGGCCGAGAGTGGTGTGGCGATCGCCGAGGCGCCCGGCTACACCGCGGTCTCACGCGATGGTGGCTTCGCCGCCGCCGGTGACCTCTACGGCGCGCTGGCGTTGTCGTCGAAGCAGGCCGTGGTCGCCTCGGCGGTCAACTACGGCAGCTGGGGAGCCGCTCGTGCCGCGGCGCTGGCCGAGTGCGGCGTCTGGGACTGCCAGATCGTCGTCGAGTTCCGCAATGCCTGCGGCGCGGTGGCCCAGGGCGCGGACTACCGCTTCGGCTGGGCTTGGGATCACACCCTGCACGCTGCCGAGCGCTCGGCAGTGGATGTGCTCGGCATCAGCGCACCGCCGTTCCCGGACCCGGGCTCGGCCTCGCCACGTGCGGCGAGCGTCATCCTGGCCGCCTGCACGGCGAACGTCTGATCCGCAGAACCGAACCAGCGGGCGCGGAAGTCCCGCGTCGGCACCGGTTCAGCGGCGCGGAGGGTCGACCGACAGCCGGCCACGCCGGACCAGGTCGCGTTTGGTGATCGGGGGCAGAGTCGGCTCGGCCGCGTCGGTGGGCTCGTCGGGATTGGCCCGCACCAGCAGGGTGACCGTGGCGGCGGGGACGAAACCGCTGCTCGTCATCAGGGAGGCCGAGGCGCTGTTGCGGTCTTCGACATCGGTGACGATGTGGCGGGCGCCGCGGGCGAACAGCGCTTCGGAGCACACGTTCACCAGCCGCCGGGCGATGCCGTGCCCCTGCATGTCGGGCGCGACCGCGATCCACTCGAGATACCCCCAGTCGTCGCGGTGCTCGAATTCCATCGACCCGAGGACGAAGCCGACGACCCGGTCGGAGTCCAGCGCCACCCAGCAGGCGTTGTCGGCGCTGTCGAGATGTTCGGCGACCGCGGTCAGCGACCAGGACGTGTACGGCTTGGTGGTGGTGTCGAACACCTGGTGGCCGAGGTCGAGGACTTGGCGCAGATGTCCCAAACCCATCGGTACGACAGCGATCGCGGGGTCCATGGGGCCAGTGTGCCTTACGCGCCCTTGCGGGTCGTGGTCTTGCTCGCTGTGGATTTGCTCGCGGCCTTGCGCGGGGCCGCCTTCTTGGCCGCGGCCTTCTTCGCCGGCTTCTTCTTCGGCTCCGCGGCGGACTCGCCGCCCTCGCGCCGGCCGCTGGCCTCGAGGCTGCGCTGCAGGGCGGCGACGAGGTCGACCACCTCCGCGTCGGCCTGCTCGGCCGGTTCGGCGGCTTGGGCGCTGGTGACCTTGCCGGTGCCGCCGGCGATCGCCTCGTCGAGCAGTTTCTGCAGTTCGATCTGGTATTCGTCGGTGTACTCGGTCGGGTCGAAATCGCCCGACATCGACTCGACCAGGGTCTCGGCCATCTTCAGCTCCTGCGGCCGGGGCGCCGGGGCGTCGTCGAGTGCGGGAAAGTCCACGGCACGCACCTCGTCGGGCCACAGCAGCGTCTGCAGGACCAGGATGCCTTCACGCACGCGCAACGCGGCCAGCCTGGTCTTCTGGCGCAGGGTGAAGTGCACCAGCGCGGTCTTGTCGATGCGTTCGAGGGTGGCCGCGAGCAGCTGGTAGGCCTTGGGCGTGGCCGAGTCCGGCTCCAGGTAGTAGCTCTTGTCGAACAGGACGGGGTCGATCTGATCGGACGGCACGAACTCGAGCACCGGGATCTCGTGCTTCTCCGCCGCCGGGAGCTTGGCGAAGTCGGCATCGGTGAGCACGACCTGGTCACCGTCGGGGTCGACGTAGGCCTTGTCGATATCGGCGTACTGGATGGATTTGCCGCACACCGTGCAGACACGGTCGTATTTGATCCTGCCGCCGTCCTCGGCGTGGACCTGATGGAACCGAATGTCGTGGTCCTCGGTCGCGGTGTAGACCTTGACCGGTACATTCACCAGCCCGAACGCGATCGAGCCCTTCCAGATCGATCTCATAGAGCCCATGATGGCCGAAGAACTGCCCGGCGGCGAGGGACCAATACCGAAACGGTGCCCGGCCGTGACGCGGTGGTGCTTGTGTTCGTGGCATCTGATCCAATCGTCGGGTGCGCACCGACCTGATCATCTGCGGACTCGGGCCAGCCGGCCGGGCGGTTGCCCATCGTGCGCTGGCCGCCGGACAGTCGGTCACGGTGATCGACCCGCACCCGGATCGGGTGTGGACCCCGACCTACGCCGCCTGGGCCGATGAACTGCCCGGCTGGCTCGATTCCACCGCTGTCGCGGCGACCGTTGCTGCCCCGACCGCGTGGGCGGTGCGTGAGCACCGGATCGAGCGCGCCTACCGGGTACTCGACACGGCGGCGCTGCACAGCTCGCTGACCCTGGACGGCGCGCGCGTGCTCGCAGACCGGGTCGTCGCGGTGGAGGGGCGAGCCACGGTGCGCACGGCGACCGGACTCGTCCACGGCGGACGAGTGATCGATGCCCGCGGACTGTCCCGCTCCCCACGCCGGGCCGAACAGACCGCCTACGGCGTGGTCCTCGGGCGCGACGTGCTCGTCGACCGCCCGGCCTTGTTCATGGACTGGCGCCTCGACAACGGCGCCGCCCCCGACGAGCCACCGTCATTCCTCTACGTCGTTCCTCTCGGCCCCGACACGGTGCTCTACGAGGAGACCTGCCTGGCCGGTCGCCCCGCGCTGTCCCCGGCGGCGCTGCGGCGCAGGCTCGAACATCGACTGCGCGAACGCGGGATCCCGACCACTGGTTCCGAACCCGTTGAGCGTGTGCGCTTTCCGGTCCACGGCGGAAAGCCCGGCCGCGGCCGATTCGGCGCGGCGGGCGGGCTGACCCACCCCGCGACCGGCTACAGCGTCGCCACCTCGCTGCGCGCGGCGGACACCGTCGTCGCGGGTGCGCGGGTGTGGACGCCCGACGCGCGCGCCGTCGCCGCCCTGCGCCACGCGGGATTGCGTTCGCTGCTCGCCTTCCCGCCCCGTGATGTCGCGGTCTTCTTCGACGCGTTCTTCGCGCTGCCCGCCCCGCTCCAGCGGGCCTACCTGTCCGGCCACGACGACCTGCGCGGCACCGTCGCGGCGATGCGCGCCCTGTTCACCGCCCTGCCGCCACGCCTGCGCCGCACCCTCGTGACGGCGGTCCTCGGCCTCGGCGGTGCCGCAGACGGCGCTCGGTCGGGAAGGTCGACCTGAGCGACGGCGCGGGCGCCACGGAGTTGCTACCATGCGCGGGCGAACACGCCGACCCGACAACAGGTTCGGGCGATGCGACGGACCGGCTCGGCCATGCCGGAGACCGCAGGTCCTGGCGCGTGCCGCGATGTGGTGACGAGTGAGGAGATTCCGGTGTTCGAATTCACCGAGCGGCGCAGCCGCTGGGTGCTCGGCGTATTCGCGGTGCTGGCACTGGTGCTCGGCGCACTCAGCGCCTCGCTGTTCGATCGAGTGGATGGCGGCGGATACACCGACCAGGGCAGTGAATCGAGCCGGGCGCTCACCGTCCTGCGTGAGGAATTCGGCCAGGGTTCACCGAATCTGGTGCTGCTGGTGCGGACCGAGGGCTCGGTCGACGACCCCGAAGCCACCGCCGCGGCGACGGCACTGGTCGCCAACCTGCACGAACGCGACGGCATCACCGATGTGGTGTCGTATTGGACCACCCATCAGCCTGCCTTGCGCAGCGTCGACGGCAAGCAGGGCCTGATCGTGGCCAGCGTGCTGGGCAGCGAACGCGAGATCGACCAGCGCGCCGCCGCTGTCGCCGACGAGCTGTCCGGTGCCAACGGCATCCTGCAGGTGCAGGTCGGCGGCTTCGCCATGCTCATGCACGAGACGGTGGAGCAGTCCAAGACCGATATCGCCAAGGGCGAGGCCATCGCGTTCCCGCTCACGCTGATCGCGCTGCTGTTCGTCTTCGGCGGACTGGTCGCCGCGAGCCTGCCGCTGCTGGTCGCGATCGTCACCGTGCTGATGACGATGGGCGCGCTGTGGCTGCTCACCCTGTTCACGCCGCTCGCGGTCACCGCGGCGAACGTGGCCACCCTGCTCGGCCTCGGCCTGGCCATCGACTACAGCCTGCTGATCGTCAACCGCTACCGCGAGGAGCTCGGCGGGGGCGTCACCCCGGCCAGGGCGGTGGCCGTCACGATGCGCACCGCGGGGCGCACGGTCGCGTTCTCCGCGCTCACCGTCGCGGTGGCGCTGGCCGGGCTGCTGTTCTTCCCGCTGTTGGCGATTCGTTCGATGGGTTACGCGGGCATCATCGTCGCGGCGTTGGCCGCACTGGTCTCGCTGACCGTGCTGCCGGCCATCCTGCTGCTGCTGGGAACCCGGATCGACAAGGGCCAACTCGGCTGGTGGTTCCTGCGTGCGCCACGGCCCGCGCCGGGCGAGGGCACCTGGCACAAGCTGGCCACCGCGGTGATGCGCAAGCCGATCCCGATCGGGCTCACCGTGACGCTCCTGCTGCTGCTGCTCGGGGCGCCGTTCCTCGGCGTCAAGCTCGGCTTCCCCGACGAACGGACGCTGCCCGCCTCGATGACCTCGCGCCAGGTCACCGAGATCGTCCACCGAGACTTCGGCGAGAGCGACCAGAACACCCTCGTCGCCGTGCTGCCCGACAGTGCCTACAGCGCTTCGGGTCTGGACGCCATCGCCCGCGAGTTCTCCGATCTCGACCACGTGCGCCGGGTCGACACCGCCACCGGCAGCTACGCCCAGGGCGGCCTGCTCGCCGCGCCTACCGCGATCAACGAACGCTTCCGCGCCGACCGGGCCGCCTACCTGTCGATCGTCCCGGCCACCACCGACAGCGCCGCGCTGACCACACTGGTCGAACAGGTCCGTGCGGTGGATGTCCCGAGTGAACTGCTGGTCGGCGGGATCGCCGCGGCTAATGCCGATTCGCTCACCGCGATCTCCGACGCGCTGCCCTGGGCGCTCGGCTTCGTGATCATCCTGATGCTGATCGTGTTGTTCCTGCTCACCGGCAGCGTGGTGCTGCCCGTGCTGGCGGTGATCCTGAGCGCGCTCAGCTTGACCGCGACCTTCGGCGCGCTGGTGTGGATCTTCCAGGACGGGCATCTGTCCGGGCTGCTCGGCTTCACCGTCACCGGTGAGCTGGCCGCGACCGTGCCGGTGATGTTGTTCGCCGCCGCCTTCGGTCTGGCGATGGACTACCAGGTGTTCCTGCTTTCGCGCATCCGCGAGGAGTACGACCGCACCGGCAAGAACGACACCGCCGTGGCGCTCGGGCTGGAACGGGTCGGTCGCATCGTCACCGCCGCCGCGATCCTCATCTCCTTGGTCTTCCTCGGTTTCCTGGCCTCCGACATCACCTTCATGAAAGCCTTCGGCATCGGCCTGCCACTGGCGGTGATCGTCGACGCCACTCTGGTCCGCGGCTTCCTCCTGCCCGCGGCGATGAAGGTCCTCGGCGACGCGAACTGGTACGCCCCGGAGTTCCTGCGCCGCCTGCACGACCGCATCGGACTGGACGAGGGCGGCTCGAAACACGATGTGCTGGTACGTGATCCGCTCGGCGTCACCGGTCGGGCCGTCGGTGCCAGTGAAGCAGTCACCATCATCGATCCGCTCGCCCGCGCCGAAGCGGCCAGAGCCGAAGCCGCCCGAGGCGAGGAGACCGCCGTGGTCGATCCGCTGGCGCGCGCCGAGGCCGCACGGGAAGAAGGCACGCGGGAAGAGCCCGCGCGCGCGGACGAAGGCACCCGGACCGAAGACGATCTGGCGGCCGCGACAGGCCGCCGAGAGACCGCGGACTGAGCCGAACGCGGCGGGGCGGGCACCGGGTGATCCGGTGCCCGCCCCGCCGTCGTATCGCCGGTGTCAGATGCCGCCGGTGGCGAGGAGACCGCCGTCGACGCGGACACAGTCGCCGGTGATCCAGGCGGATTCGTCGGAGACCAGGAACGCGATCAGGCGGGCCACGTCTTCGGGGACGCCGAGGCGCTTCAGCGGGTAGGCGCTGGCCGCGGCGTCCTCGTCGGCGGCGTAGAGGGCGTCGGCGAATTTGGTCTTCACGACGCCGGGGGCCACCGCGTTGACGCGGATGTTCGGGCCGAGCTGCCAGGCCAGTTCCTCGGTGAGACGGATCAGGGCGGCCTTGGAGGCGCCGTAGGCGGAGATCACGCCCGAGGAGCGGATACCGGCCACGCTGGCCACGTTGACGATCGCGCCGCCGTGCTCGGCCATCCAGGCCTTGTACGCCTGCTGGACATAGCCGAGCGAGGCGACCACGTTCACGTCGAAGATCTTGCTGACCCCGCCCAGATCGGCGTCCATGAGCGAGCCGTACACCGGGTTGATCCCGGTGTTGTTGATCAGGATGTCGAGCGAACCGAACTCGGTGACCGCTCGGCTCACCGCCTCGGCGCGCGCCTCGGCATCACCGGCGTTACCGGCGACCGCGCTCACCTGCCCCTTGTGCCCGAGGGCGCGCAGTTCCTCGGCGGCGGCCGCCAGCGGCTCGGGTTTGCGGGCGGTGATCACGACGTTCGCGCCACGGCGGAGCAGTTCGGCGGCGGTCGCCAGGCCGATGCCGCGACTGGCGCCGGTGACGAGGGCGGTCCGCCCGAGTAGGTCGGTAGTCATGCGAAGAGAGTAACCACGCTCACATCCGGCAGCGCCGGGTTCGGTCCGCAAACGCGGCAACGGTAAAATAAGTGGTTCTTGCCGCCACCGACGGTGCACGATGAATCGGCGCGGTGACCACCGAGGTATTTACACGAGGAGAAGCACTGTGATCACGGCGACCGACCTGGAGGTCCGGGCCGGAGTCCGCACCCTGCTCTCGGCCCCGGGGCCGATGCTGCGGGTGCAGTCCGGCGACCGGATCGGGCTGGTCGGGCGCAACGGTGCGGGCAAGACCACCACGCTGCGCATCCTGGCGGGCGAGGGTGAGCCCTATGCTGGAAAGATCGTGCGCTCCACCGACATCGGCTATCTGCCGCAGGACCCCAAGGAAGGCGATCTGGATGTGATCGCCCGCGACCGGGTGCTCTCCGCGCGCGGCCTCGACGCGCTGATCCGGGACATGGAGAAGCAGCAACTGCGCATGGCCGAGGTCGCCGACGAGAACGAACGCGAGAAGGCGATCCGCAAGTACGGCCGCCTCGAGGACCAGTTCTCCTCGCTCGGCGGTTACGTCGCCGAGAGCGAGGCCGCCCGCATCTGCAACAGCCTCGGCCTGCCCGACCGGGTCCTCGGCCAGCAGTTGCGCACGCTGTCGGGCGGTCAGCGCCGCCGTATCGAACTCGCCCGCATCCTGTTCTCCGCCTCCGACGGCAGCGGCGGGCGCTCCGATCGCATCCTGTTGCTCGACGAGCCGACCAACCACCTCGACGCCGACTCGATCACCTGGCTGCGCGGCTTCCTGCAGAACCACGACGGTGGCCTGATCGTGATCAGCCACGATGTGGAACTGCTCGAGGCCGTGGTCAACAAGGTGTGGTTCCTCGACGCCGTGCGTGGTGAGCCCGATGTCTACAACATGGGCTGGAAGAAGTACCTCGACGCCCGCGCCACCGATGAGCAGCGGCGCGTCCGCGAACGCGCCAACGCGGAGAAGAAGGCGGGCGCGCTGCGTCAGCAGGCCGCCAAACTCGGTGCCAAGGCCACCAAAGCCGCTGCGGCACACCAGATGGTGCGTCGCGCCGAGCGCCTGATGTCCGAGCTCGACGATGTGCGCGTCGCCGACAAGGTGGCCCGCATCCGCTTCCCCGAGCCCGCGCCCTGCAGCCGGACGCCGCTCATGGTCACCGACCTCACCAAGCTCTACGGCTCGCTCGAGATCTTCACCGGCGTCAACTTCGCCGTCGACAAGGGCAGCCGCGTGGTCATTCTCGGGCTCAACGGCGCGGGCAAGACGACCATGCTGAAGCTGCTCGCCGGTGTCGAGACGCCGACCGCGGGCGGGGTCGAGCAGGGCCGCGGTCTCAAGGTGGGCTACTTCGCCCAGGAACACGACACCCTCGACGATCAGGCCACGGTCTGGGAGAACATCCGGCACGCGTCTCCGGACGCGGGGGAGCAGGAGCTGCGCAGTCTGCTCGGCGCCTTCATGTTCACCGGCCCACAGCTCGAGCAGCCCGCGGGCACGCTGTCCGGTGGTGAGAAGACCCGGCTCGCGCTGGCGGGGCTGGTGTCGTCGTCGGCGAACGTGTTGCTGCTCGACGAGCCCACCAACAACCTCGACCCGATCTCGCGCGAACAGGTCCTCGACGCGCTGCGCACCTACGCCGGTGCGGTGGTCCTGGTGACCCACGACCCGGGCGCGGCCGAGGCGCTGAACCCGGAGCGGGTCATTCTGCTGCCCGACGGCACCGAGGACCACTGGTCCGCGGAGTACGCGGAACTGATCGATCTCGCCTGATCTTTCTCGGCCTGATCCGGTGTGTCGCGAGGGAACTCGCTGTGTCGAGGTGATTTCGATCACTGTTTCCCGTTGATCACCGGGTGCGGAGTGTCTAGCCTGGAATGAGCTGCTCGGCGACTCGGAGGAAGCCATGAGCGACAGTGCCAGACAGGCCGCCAGGTCGGCCAAGGGTAAATCGACGATCGGTAAGGCCGCGCTGGGAAAGGGCACCCGGGTCACGGGCAAGTCCCGTGACCGGCTGCAGACCCAGTTGAAGAAGCAGTACGAGGCGGGCGCGAGCATTCGCTCCCTGGCCCGGTCCACCGGCCGCTCGTACGGCTTCATTCACAATGTGCTGGTCGAGTCACACGTCGAACTGCGCGGGCGCGGTGGCGCCAACCGGCGCAAGAATCCGGCTGACTGAAACATTGCGGCTGGCGCCGCGGGGCTCACCAGCCCGGCACCGACCCGTCCCCGCGGACCAACAGGTTCGCCAGGCTGGTGAACAGGGGTAGACCGGTCTTGATCTCCAGGTAGGCGAACTGGCCCTGTGGGTTCACCTCGAGGAAGTAGTACTCCCCGTCGGTGCCGAGGCGCAGATCGACGACGCCGAAACTCAGCCCGAGCGCGCCCATCAGGGTGGCCAGTGACTTGCTGACCGAGGCGGGCAGCCGGTCGGGCGCGAACGCCACCGAGGTGTCGAGCCGGGAATCGACCCGGCCCACCCCGGCCTGGGAGTCGATGCGCACCGCCCACTCGACTCCGTCGACCCACACCACCCGCAGATCGCAGCTGGCCTCGACATAGTCCTGGAACGTGGTGGGCGTCGACCGGATGGAGACGAGCCTGCCCAGATCCGGGCGGGTGATGATCCTGGTCTCGGAGAACTCGCCGCGGCCGGTGCCGGTGCGCTTGTACACCACGGGGCCGGAACGGGATTCGACGAAACTGCGGGCCTCGTCCGGGTCGTTGGTGATCAGCGTTTCCGGAATGGTGAACCCGGCCCGCTGAGCGGTCTCGAGCTGCACGATCTTACGGGCCGCGGTGCGTTCGGCGGCCGGATCGTTGACCCAGTACGCCGGGATCGACCAGAGCATGCCCTGGATGAACCCGTCGCACTCGGCCTGGCGGAACTCGTCGTCGGCGGCGCGCACGCCGCTGGGCACCCGGCACGGATGCGGCCGGCGCCACCACACCGCGCGCACGTCGTCGAGCCCGTGGAGGTGGGACATGGTGCGGTTGGTGCCCGCCTTGTCGAGCCGGAAACTACCTGTCTCGGTGGGGAACTCACGCAAATCGAGCCGGATCGGATCGAGTCCGTGCTGTTCTCTGAGGGTGGCGGCCATCGCGTCGGCGTGCAGGTCGTCGCTCTCGGAGATGACGAGTACGGCGTCGGTCGCGCGTTCCATGACCGTCGGCGTTTCAGTCGAGGCTGTCGCAGTTGATGCCGTCGCGGAACGTGAACGTGGCGCCGGTGACGCCGCCGCGCTCGGCGATCCGCAACGTGGCCGCCCAGCCGCGGGTGGCCTTGGCCAGCAGATCGTCACCGAGCGCCTCGGAGGGTTCCGGGGCCAGCGTGATCGGCCGGTCCACCAGCTCCACGCGCATCCTGCGGGTGAAATCGGCGGTGGCGCCGGGCCGGATGTCGACCTGCACCTCCCGCTGGTCGGCCCCACCGCGATCCGCGGTGAGCCGCACGACATCGCGACGATCGAAGGTCCAGGTACCGCCGTCGACGCGGACCGAGATATCACGGTCCGACTCGGCCACCAGCAGTCCGCGCAAGGCGGGTCCCCGACTCCGGGACGCCGCGGTAGCGGGGAGGTGGATGGCGTCGGTCATGGGCACTCACTCCGATCTTCTCGTCTGCTCGCGATTTGCCAGAACCCCATAAGGTGCTTCGGATCATAGCGTGATCGGGTGCGCCGCCGAGTCGGTTCGCGAGATTTGCAGGGCCCCGGGCAAACCGCCGAGCGGCGCGTGATCCCCTTGCGGGGAGAGAATTTCAGACAACTCGGCGGGCGCCCACCCCGTTGCCAGGGCAATCGATCAGCAAACGAAAACGACGACGGCACGGCGGGTGTCACCGGTGGGTTGCCGGGTGATCCCTGCCGCGCCGTGGCGTCGGTATCAGAGGCCGAGCAGTTCGGGATTCTCGGCGAGATTGCGGAAGTGCTCGGCCGGTTCGGGGACGAGTCTGCGGGTCCGCAGATCCATCGCGCCCGCCACGACGGTGATCTCCGCGGCGACAGTGCCGTCGAGTTTGACGATCCGGTGGTGGAAGCGGAACACCTTCTCGCCCTCCTGCCAGTCGAACTCGCAGGTCACGGTGACCTCGTCGCCGCCGCGCAGCTCGCGCCGGTACTTGATCGTGGACTCGAGCACCACCGCGCCGATGCCGCTGGCGATGAACTTGTCCTGCGGGATGCCCGCCGCGCGCATCAGCTCCCAGCGGGCATGCTCGCCGTACTGGTGGTAGACGGCGTGGTTGAGGTGGCCCTGGGTGTCGAGCTCGTAGCCGCGGACGAGGACCGGTACGGAGAACGTCATACGGCGTATAACCGATGGCTTCGCTGCACTTGTTCCCGCGGTGGGTGCAATCTCGACCACAGTTCCACCGGTGCGGGTATGGCCAGAGCTCAGGCGCGGTGGGCGTTGCGCTCGGCCCACCACGCGGGCGCGTCGATGAAGTGGTTGTCGAATTCCTCCTGGGCGGCGGCGAATTCGTCGTGCGTGGCCACGCCGCGCAGCAGCCGATCGAGCAGGCGGAAGTACTCGAAGCGCTGTACGCCCGGCATCAGCGCGATGAGGATGCGCGCGCCGCTGTCGGGGGTGGCGCCGAAGGCGTGGGGCATCTGCCGCGGCACCACCAGTGAGCCGCCCGCTCCCAGGGTCAGGATCTCCTCGCCCGCCATGACCTGCAGTTCGCCGTCGGCGACGTAGAACAGCTCGTCGGAGCGGGTGTGATAGTGCGGCGCGGCGCCGTCGGCGCCCTGGTTCATGGTGACCTCGAGCGTGCTGACGGCCCCGCCGCTGGCATTCGCGTCGATGAGCAGGCGCATCCGCACCGCCTCGGTGCCGAGGGTCTCGGCGTCTCGTGGCTGGCAGAGGGCGATGTCGCGGGTGTTCGTCATGGCCATTCCGTTCGCTGGCGTATGATTCGGTATCGAACTATATCGCGTCGAATAGAATCCTGTCCATGGATGAACCGACCTCGGATGTGGTGGACGCGATCGCGGCGCAGTGGCGACGGGAGCGGCCCGATCTCGACCTGACGGCGATGGCGGTCTTCGGCAGGCTGGGCAGATTGATGGGCGTGGCCACCGCACGCATCGAAAAGGTGTTCACGGCACACGGATTGCAGCGCGGCGAGTTCGATGTGCTTGCGGCACTGCGCCGTTCGGGGGCGCCCTTCGAGCTCAACCCCTCGGTGCTCGCCGACACCATGATGCTGTCGCGGGCGGGGATGACCGGGCGGATCGACCGGCTGGAGGCGGCGGGCCTGGTCCGCCGGATCGCCGATCGCGCGGACCGGCGCGCGGTACGGGTGGCGCTCACCGAGGAAGGGCGCGAGCTCGTCGACACGGTGGTGGTGGCGCACACCGAGAACGAGACGGCGATGCTGGCCGTGCTCGATCCCGTGGATCGGGTCGCCCTGGATCGAATTTCGCGAGCCCTGCTCAGTCGATGGGCGGACTGACCGCCCGATCCCGTTGGGGAAACGGCGCCTCTCGACGATCCCATCGGGCGCAATCGGTGTGCACGCGGCAGTCGTGGGGTGAGAACCCGCGACCCCGATCCTGTGGAGTCGTGTTCTATCTGGTGAACTGCTCCGTGGCCACGTCGAGCGCGACTCAGAATTCCTTGCGGCGCACGGAGGCTTCGACGAGATCCAGTACGGCGGAAAGGTTTTCGTTCGTGTGACCCGACGCGATGCGGGCAATGAGGCCGTCGAGGACCAGGTCCAGATAGCCGAGTAGGACATCGGTGGGAACGTCGTCGCGCAGCGCGCCCGCGGCTTTGCGACGTTCCAGGCGGGCCAGGGTCGCCGCAGTGAGTTCGGCGGAGCGTTGGGTCCAGCCGGCGCGGAATTCGGGGTCGGTGCGCACTCGGCGGGCGATCTCGAGGCGGGTGCCGAGCCAGTTGAATTCTTCGGGGCGGGCGAGCATGTCGCGCATGACCTGGACGAGACCCTGGTTGGCCGCGACATCGGCCATGCGCTCGGCGTCGTCCTTGGCCAGGGCGAAGAACAGGGCGTCCTTGTCGCGGAAATGGTGGAAGATGGCACCGCGGGACAGGCCGATGGCTTCTTCCAGGCGGCGCACGGTGGCGCCGTCGTAGCCGTATTCGGCGAAGCAGCGTCGTGCACCGTCGAGGATCTGGCTGCGGCGGGCGGCGAGGTGGTCGTCGCTGACCTTGGGCATGATTCCTCCAACTAGCGGATACACGGACCCCCGCCCCGGCGAACCGAGACGGGGGCTGTCGCATTATTCACGGGCAAACGAATGCCCTTGTGGCGCAACATCTCACGATGTCACGTCACCGGGTCGAACAGTCAGCCGCGGATCATGTTGCGCAGCACGTACTGCAGGATGCCGCCGTTGCGGTAGTAGTCGGCCTCACCGGGGGTGTCGATGCGCACGACCGCGTCGAACTCGGTGACCTTGCCGTCTTCGGCGGTGGCGGTGACCTTGACGGTCTCGGGGGTGACACCCTCGTTGAGGGCGGTGATCCCGGAGATGTCGAAGGTCTCGGTGCCGGTCAGACCCAGCGACGCGGCGGACTCGCCGGCCGGGAACTGCAGCGGCACAACGCCCATGCCGATCAGGTTGGAGCGGTGGATCCGCTCGAACGACTCGGTGATGACGGCCTTGACGCCCAGCAGGCTGGTGCCCTTGGCGGCCCAGTCACGCGAGGAGCCCGAACCGTATTCCTTGCCACCGAGCACGACCAGCGGGATGCCGGCGGCCTGGTAGTTCTGCGAGGCATCGTAGATGAACGCCTGCGGGCCACCGGGCTGGGTGAAGTCGCGGGTGTAACCACCCGAGACGTCGTCGAGCAGCTGGTTGCGCAGCCGGATGTTGGCGAAGGTGCCACGGATCATGACCTCGTGGTTACCGCGCCGCGAGCCCAGCGAGTTGTAGTCCTTGCGGGCCACACCGTTGGCGTCGAGATACTGCGCGGCCGGGGTGCCGGGCTTGATCGGGCCCGCCGGGGAGATGTGGTCGGTGGTGACCGAGTCGCCCAGCAGTGCCAGCACGCGCGCACCGGAGATGTCGGCGACCGGGGCCGGATCCATCGACATGCCGTCGAAGTACGGCGCCTTGCGCACGTAGGTCGAGTTCTCGTCCCACTCGAAGGTGTCGCCCTCCGGAGTGGCCAGACCCTGCCAGCGCTTGTCACCGTCGAAGATGGTGGCGTAAGAGTTGCGGAACATGTCCTGGCTGATCGACGTCTTGATGGTGTCGTCGATCTCCTGAGCCGAAGGCCAGATGTCCTTCAGGAACACGTCGTTGCCGTCGGAGTCCTGGCCCAGCGCATCGGTCTCGAAATCGAAGTCCATCGTGCCGGCGAGCGCGTAGGCGATGACCAGTGGCGGGGAGGCCAGGTAGTTCATCTTCACATCGGGGGAGATACGACCCTCGAAGTTGCGGTTACCCGAGAGCACCGCGGTGACCGAGAGATCGTTGTCGTTGATCGCGGCCGAGATCGCCTCGGGCAGCGGACCGGTGTTACCGATGCAGGTGGTGCAGCCGTAGCCACCGACGAAGAAGCCGAGCTTCTCGAGGTAGGGCCACAGACCGGCCTTCTCGTAGTAGTCGGTGACGACCTGCGAACCCGGCGCCATGTTGGTCTTCACCCACGGCTTGGTCGACAGACCCTTGTCCACCGCGTTGCGGGCCAGCAGGGCGGCGCCGAGCATGACCGACGGGTTGGAGGTGTTGGTGCAGGAGGTGATCCCCGCGACGACGACGGCGCCGTGATCGAGCACGAACTTGTTGCCGTCCTCACCGACGACCTCGATCGGCTTGGACGGCCGGCCGGTGGCACCGTTGGCCGCGGAGTGCGCGGGGGTGTAGGTGTCGTCGGCGGCGCTGGCCGACACGGCGGTCGAGTCCGAGGCCGGGAAGGACTCGTCGACGCCCTCGTCCAGTGCGGTGAGCTCACCTTCGCCGACATAGTTGACGATGTCGGTGCGGAACGCGCTCTTGGACTCGCTGAGCAGGATGCGGTCCTGGGGACGTTTCGGGCCCGCGATCGAGGGAACGACGGTGCTCAGATCCAGCTCGAGGTACTCGGAGTAGACCGGCTCACGCTCGGGGTCGTGCCACATGCCCTGTTCCTTGGCGTACGCCTCGACGAGCGCGAGCTGCTCGTCGCTGCGGCCGGTCAGGCGCAGGTAGTTGATGGTCTCGCCGTCGATCGGGAAGATCGCCGCGGTGGAACCGAACTCGGGGCTCATGTTGCCCAGGGTGGCGCGGTTCGCGAGGGGGACCTCGGAGACGCCCTTGCCGTAGAACTCGACGAACTTGCCGACGACGCCGTGCTTGCGCAGCTGCTCGGTGACGGTGAGCACCACGTCGGTGGCGGTCACGCCGGGCTTGATCTCGCCGGTCAGCTTGAAGCCGACGACGCGCGGGATCAGCATGGAGACCGGCTGGCCGAGCATCGCGGCCTCGGCCTCGATGCCGCCGACGCCCCAGCCCAGCACACCGAGGCCGTTGACCATCGTGGTGTGCGAGTCGGTGCCGACACAGGTGTCGGGGTAGGCCTGGCCGTTGCGGACCATGACGGTGGGGGCCAGGTACTCGATGTTGACCTGGTGCACGATGCCCATGCCGGGCGGGACGACCTTGAAGTCGTCGAAGGCGCCCTGGCCCCAGCGCAGGAACTGGTAACGCTCGCCGTTGCGCTCGTACTCGAGGTCGACGTTGCGCTCCAGCGCGTCCGCGCGGCCGAAGACGTCCAGGATCACCGAGTGGTCGATGACCATGTCGGCGGGCGAGAGCGGGTTGACCTTGCTCGGGTCGCCACCCAGGGTGGTGACGGCCTCACGCATCGTGGCGAGGTCGACGATGCAGGGCACGCCGGTGAAGTCCTGCATGATCACGCGCGCGGGGGTGAACTGGATCTCGACGCTCGGCTGCGCCGAGGGATCCCAGTTCGCGATCGCGCGGATGTGATCGGCGGTGATGTTGGCGCCGTCCTCGGTGCGCAGCAGGTTCTCCGCAAGCACCTTCAGGGCGTAGGGCAGCTTCTCGGTGCCGGGAACAGCCGAGAGACGGAAGATCTCGTAGGAGTTGCTTCCGACCTCGAGCGTGCCTTTGGCGCCGAAGGTATCAATCTTCGTCACGTCAGCTCCACTCATGTGTGAGGGTGTGCCACCGGCGGGGCTGTGCCGGTGGCTCGCGTCTTCGGAGGGGATCCGGCGCCGTGAGCGCCGATTTCCTCGCCGTACGAGCCTAACAGTACGCTTGTCCTATGAAAGACGCGGGGCCGGTTCGGTGTGCCGTGTGGAGGTGTCTCGTCGCGGCGTCGCGTACTGTGCCTGTCGAGCGGGTCGGGGATAGACGCAGTGACGCTCACCTTGGCAGTGTTGGATGCCCGTCGCGACGAAGGCGAACGTGGCTCGACAGACCGGATGGATGATGACCGTCTTCTACACCTTTGCCCCGATGGCCGCGGAACTGCCGCCGAACACCGAGTTGAGCAGTGTTCGGGCCGACCTGGCCGACAACGGCGTCGCCGCGCCCAAGGGTAAGGACCAGGAAGAACTGGCCGCGATCGTCGCCCAGGCGCGCGCCGAGGGTGTTCCGCTCAGCGTCGTCGTCGTTCCCGGCAATCCCGGCCACGATTCGAGCCTACGTGACCTGGCCACCGAACTGGGTAACACCACCCAGGGCACGATCGCGGTCCTCAGCGACGATTGGATCGGCACCCACAGCGACAGCATCAGCCGGGTGCGCCTGGAGTGGGCCGAGGATGTGGCCAAATACCGGGGCAATCACCCCGAAGAGGCCGTGCAGGCCTTCGTCGACCGGCTCGAGCAGCCCGAGGGCATCTCCTGGGGCGTGATCACCGGCGTCGTGTTGGCGCTCACCGTCCTGGCGATCGCCGGGCTGTATGTCGTGAAGGCCCGCCGCGGGCCTGACGACGCCGGGGTCTCGCCGCGTACCGATGCGGGCTCTACCCACTAACTGGTTTCACTCCAGTCACATTTCCAGACCACCGGTCTGTTCTTTGCCATGAAAACCTGTTGCTCGTCAGGCTAATTCCGAGCAATCGGCGAATCGCCGCCCGATGTTCCTGCGGCAGATGTTTCCTTTGTGAAGTATGTGTCGTACGGTGGCGATGATTGCGATCGTGAAAGCAGTGGTTCAGGGGGCATTGGACGACTCCTGTGGACGATGAGTCGGCTGGTGCGCCGGTGGCGTAGGACGGGTCGAGTCACTCGGAGGTGCCGTGCGCGATGCGGGCAGGCGGGATGAGTCAGGGCTATTACGGATAGCGATCGGTTTGCTGTCGGCGCTGGCGATGCTGGTGAGCGCGGGACCGGTCGCGGCGGTGCCACCACCTCCGCCCAACCCCTCCGATGCCGAGATCGTGGGCGCGGGCGCGGAGGTCGACGCGCGGGTGGGCGAGATCGGGGCGCTGATCAACCGGGTCGCCGCGGCCGATCAGCAATTGCAAGTCCTCGACGACGCGCTCGCGGTCAAACGTGAGGCGGTCAATCGGGCACTGGTCGATCTGCGGACCGCCCGCGACGCCGCCGACGCGGCCGCGGCCGCGGTGGTCGACAGCCAGACCCAGCTCGCCGACGCGGGCACGAAAGTCGATGCGGCACGGGCGGATTTCGATCAGCTCGCCACCCAGGCCTACGTGCGTCCGGCCACCAGTTCGGTCGTCACCTACCTCGCCTCCTCGACACCCGACGCCGCGATGGACCGCGCGCAGGTGCTGAGTCTGGTCTCGAAGAATCAGCGCCAGGTGCTCGACGGCCTGCGTCGCGCCCAGATCGCCCAGGCCAATCAGAACTCGGCCGCGCGTCGAGCCAAGGCCGATGCCGACGCCGCGGCGGGTGCGGCCGAAGAGAAGAAGAACGCCGCCCAGTCCGCGGTCGAGATTGCCCGCTCCGAGTTCGACACCCAGGCCGCCGCCCGCGACACCCTGCAGCGTGATCGCGCCACCGCCCAATCCGCCCTCGACGTGGCGCGCTCGACCGTGGCCGGTCTGCAGAGCCAGCGTGAGATCTTCCTGACCTGGGACGATCAACGCCGGGCCGAGCTGACCGCGCTACTGGCCGCCGCCAACGCCGCCGCCGCCCGCGCCGCCGCCGATCAGGCCGCGCGCGACCGCGCCGCTCAGCTCGGCGAGGGACAGCGCCCGCACACCGACCTCGAATCCACTCCCGCCTCACCGCGCCAGACCAAACCTCGGTCGACCACTCCGCAGGTCACCGGCTCGGCCGCGATCGAGACGGTGATCGACCGGGCGATGTCACAACTGGGCGTCACCTACGCGTGGGGCGGCGGTGACGAGGACGGCCCGACACTGGGCATCCGCGACGGCGGCGTCGCTGACCGCCACGGCGACTACAACAAGGTCGGCTTCGACTGCTCGGGCCTGATGCTCTACGCCTTCGCCGGTATCGGGGTCTCGCTGCCGCACTACAGCGGCTACCAGTACAACGCGGGCACCCGCGTCGACGTCGCGGATCGCGAGCGTGGGGACATGCTGTTCTGGGGCCCCGGCGGCAGCGCCCATGTCGCCCTCTACCTGGGCAACGGCACGATGATCGAGGCGCCCGAATCCGGTGACGTCGTGAAGATCTCGCCCGTCCGCACGGCCGGGATCATGCCGTACGCGGTGCGCATCGTCACCTGAGGCGCGGCGTACGGCAGCAAACTACGGGATAACCGAACTGAAAGGGAAGGCCGCATCCAGATCGCCTTTTCCGGAGAGGAACTGGCCGGACGGCTGGTAATCGGGCACGCCGTGGCGAACAAGCGTATGTTGCTGAAGGCTTGCGATGGTGGCCTGCCACGGCTCGACACCAGGCAGCCTGTCCGCGCCGCACAGGCGACCATCCTCCGACATGCGTAGGGTGGCGGGCGTACCGAGCTGGGCTGGGTACTACGACGAATTCGCGTCCACTCCTGGCCGGTTGCGGCGCGCCGGGCTATTACCTGGAATAGTTGGGGCGGCACGCACAGGACCAAAGCGAAAGCGGGGATGTTGGTGACATCGACGGAAGGTGTGAGCGGGCCGAAGCTGGCGAAGGACGCCGGATCGGCTACGCCCAGCACCCTGGAGCGTGACGTCCAGACTCTCGAGAAGGCGATATACGAGGTCAAACGGGTCATCGTCGGTCAGGATCAGCTCGTCGAGCGACTGCTCGTGGGTGTGCTGGCCCGTGGTCACGTGTTGCTCGAGGGCGTGCCCGGTGTCGCCAAGACCCTGGCCGTGGAAACCTTCGCCAAGGTCGTCGGCGGTTCGTTCTCCCGGGTGCAGTTCACCCCGGACCTGGTGCCGACCGACCTGATCGGTACCCGCATCTACCGTCAGGGCCGCGAGGAGTTCGACACCGAGCTCGGCCCGGTCGTCGCCAACTTCGTCCTCGCCGACGAGATCAACCGCGCACCGGCCAAGGTTCAGTCCGCGCTGCTCGAGGTGATGGCCGAGCGCAAGCTCTCCATCGGCGGCAAGACCTACCCCATGCCCGATCCGTTCCTGGTCATGGCGACCCAGAACCCGATCGAGAGCGAGGGCGTCTACCCGCTGCCCGAGGCCCAGCGCGACCGATTCCTGTTCAAGGTCGTCGTCGACTACCCCTCGGTCGAGGAAGAGCGCGAGATCATCTACCGGATGGGCGTGGCCCCGCCGGAGCCCAAGCGGATCCTCGCCCCCGAGGACATCATCCGGCTGCAGAAGCTGGCCGCGAACACCTTCGTGCACCACGCGCTGGTCGACTACGTGGTCCGGGTGATCACCGCGACCCGCACGCCCGCCGAATTCGGCATGTCCGACGTGGCGAACTGGATCTCCTACGGTGCCTCACCCCGCGCCAGCCTCGGCATCATCGCCGCGGCCCGCTCGGTGGCGCTGATCCGCGGCCGTGACTACGTGGTCCCGCAGGACGTCGTCGAGGTGATCCCGGACGTACTGCGTCACCGCCTCGTCCTGTCCTACGACGCGCTGGCGGACGAGGTCTCGCCCGAACACGTCATCAAGCGCGTGCTGCAGACCGTCGGGCTGCCCCAGGTCGCCCCGCAGGCCGTCGGCGGCCAGCAGACCCCACAGCAGCCGCCGGTGCCGCAGCCGCCCACTCAGCAACAGTCCGTGCCGCAGCCGGTGAACGGGCAGCAGTCCCAGCCCGCCGGCCGTGTCGCGCCCCAGTGAGTGCGCCCGAACCCGTTGTCCGAGTGCCGATGTCGTCCCACGCGCCGCCGTCGTTCCGTGCCGGTGAACTGACCGATGCGAAGCTGGCGGCCGCACTCAAGACGCTGGAACTCACCGTGCGCCGCCGCCTCGACGGGGTGCTGCACGGTGACCATCAGGGCCTGATCCCCGGTCCGGGTTCGGAACCGGGGGAGGCACGGCTGTATCAACCGGGTGACGATGTGCGACAGATGGATTGGTCGGTCACCGCCCGCACCACCCACCCCCATGTGCGGCAGATGATCGCCGATCGCGAGCTCGAGACCTGGCTCGTGGTCGACCTCTCATCGAGCCTGGACTTCGGTACCGGCCGGGTGCAGAAGCGCGATCTGGCGATCGCCGCGGCCGCGGCGATCACCCACCTCACCTCCGGCGGCGGCAACCGCATCGGCGCCGTCGTCGCCACCGGCCAGGACTTGGTGCGCATCCCGGCCCGCAGCGGCCGCGTGCATGCCCAGACCATGCTGCGCGGCATCGCGACCACCCCGCACGCCCGCGACGGTGTGCGCGGTGACCTGAAGGCGGGCATCGAATCCCTGCGCCGCCCGCAACGCAAGCGTGGCCTGGCCGTGGTGATCAGCGACTTCCTCGGTGATGTCGAATGGCAGCGCTCGCTGCGCGCCATCTCGGCCCGTCACGACCTGCTCGCGGTGGAGGTGCTCGACCCGCTCGACGTCGCCCTGCCCGACAGCGGAGACGTGGTGCTGCACGATCCCGAATCCGGCCGCACCCGCGAATTCAGCGTCACCCCCACGCTGCGCGCCGATTTCGCGATCGCGGCCAAGGCGCAGCGCGAAGACGTGCATCAGGCGCTGCGCAGTTGCGGCGCACCGGTGCTCAGCTTGCAGACCGACCGGGACTGGATCGCCGACGTGGTCCGGTTCGTGTCCACCCGGCGCCACAGCCTCGGCGCCCCGAGCGGGCGGGTGCCTCGCCAGTGAGTATTTCGCATTTCACCGCCGTCGCCTGGCTGGGTTTTCTCGCCGTCGTCGCGCTGCTCGTCCTCGGCTATGTGCTGGTTCAGCGCGCCCGGCACAAGCGCATGCTGCAGTTCGGCAACATGGCGGTGCTCGAACGGGTCGCGCCGGCGCGGCCCAGTCCGATGCGGCACGCGCCGATCGCGCTGATCCTGGTCGGCCTGATCCTGCTCACCATCGCCGCCGCGGGACCGACCGCGGTGCAGAAGGTGCCGCGCAACCGGGCCACCGTCGTGCTGGTGGTCGACGTGTCGCTGTCGATGGAGGCCACCGACGTGGCGCCGAGCCGGCTCCAGGTCGCGCAGGAGGCCGGCAAGAACTTCGTCGACGGTCTGACTCCCGGCATCAACCTGGGTTTCGTCACCTTCGCGGGTACCTCCTCGGTGATGGTGTCCCCGACCACCAACCGCGAGGCGGTCAAGCACGCGATCGACAGCATGAAGCTGGCCGAGCGCACCGCCACCGGCGAGGGCATCCTCACCGCGCTGCAGTCGATCGACACCCTCGCCGCCGTGCTCGGTGGTGCCGAGACGCCCCCGCCCGCGCGCGTGGTGCTGATGTCGGACGGCAAGCAGACCGTGCCCGACGACAAGGACGTCGACAATCCCCGCCACGGCTTCACCGCTGCGCGCCTGGCAAAGAACAAGGGCATTCCGGTCTCGACGATCTCCTTCGGCACCGAATGGGGTTCGGTGGAGATCCCCGACACCGACGGCCGCGGTTCCCAGCGGGTGCGGGTGCCCGTGGACAACGACTCGCTGCGCGAGATCGCCGAGCTGTCCGGCGGCGACTTCTACACCGCCTCGTCGCTGGCCGAGCTCACCGCCGTCTACGACACCCTCGAAGAACAGATCGGCTACGAGACCACCCGCGGCGACGCGAGCAGGCCCTGGCTGCTGCTGGGCATGCTGTCCGTCGCGGCCGGTGTCGTGTTCAGCTTGCTCTATCGTCAACGCCTGCCCTAGCACCCACCGCCCCACGTTGTGAGCCGTCGCAACGGCGCGACCCTGACGCGGGGCCCAAGAACTGGAACAGATAGGTTGGACCCTATGTCGAACGTCACATCCCGGTCGGTCCTGGTCACCGGCGGTAATCGCGGTATCGGTCTCGCGGTCGCCCAGCGGCTGGCCGCCGACGGCCACAAGGTCGCCGTCACCCATCGCGGATCGGGCGTGCCCGACGGTCTTTTCGGTGTGAAATGCGATGTCACCGACAGTGATTCGGTCGATCGCGCGTTCACCGAGGTCGAAGAGCACCAGGGTCCGGTCGAGGTTCTGGTGGCCAACGCGGGCATCACCGACGACACCCTGTTGATGCGGATGACCGAGGAGCAGTTCGAGCGTGTCATCGATGCCAACCTGACCGGCGCTTTCCGCGTTGCCAAGCGTGCCAACCGGGCCATGCTGCGTGCCCGTTGGGGCCGGATGATCTTCCTCGGCTCCGTTGTCGGCCTCGGTGGTGGCCCCGGTCAGATCAATTACGCCTCGTCCAAGGCCGGCGTGATCGGTATGGCCCGCTCGATCACCCGTGAGCTGGGATCGCGCTCGATCACCGCCAACGTGGTCGCGCCCGGTTTCATCGAGACCGACATGACCGCCGAGCTGCCCGAGGACCTGAAGGAGACTGCCAAGAAGTTCATCCCGCTGGGCCGCCTCGGCCAGGCAGAGGATGTCGCTGCGGTGATCAGCTTCCTGGCGTCCGAAGACTCCCGTTACGTCACCGGTGCCGTCATCCCGGTTGACGGCGGCATGGGCATGGGCCACTGATCCGCTAACGGATCGCCTCGCGCCACCGACATTCCGGTGGCGCAACCACACAGATTTCAGGAGAACCGAAAACTCATGGGCGGACTGCTCGAAGGCAAGACCATCCTGATCACCGGCATCATCACCGACTCGTCGATCGCGTTCAGCGCGGCCGCGGTCGCGCAGGAGCAGGGCGCGAAGGTGATCATCACCGGTATCCCGGAGCGGCTGCGGCTGATCGACCGCATCGCCAAGCGCCTCCCGCAGGAGGTACCGCCCGCGATCCCGCTGGACATCACCAACGAGGAGAACCTGGGCGCGCTGGCGGACGCACTGCGCGAACTGGCGCCCGAGGGCATCGACGGTGTGCTGCACTCGATCGCGTTCGCGCCCAAGACGCTGATGGGCCCGGACGCGGTGCCGTTCCTGGAGGGTCCCGGCCCCGATGTGGCCAAATCCTTCGAGATCTCCGCGTGGAGCTACGCCTCGTTGGCCCGCGCCGTGCTGCCCGTGATGAACGAGGGCGGCTCCATCGTCGGTATGGACTTCGATCCGCGCGTGGCGATGCCGTACTACAACTGGATGGGCGTGTCCAAGGCCGCGCTCGAGTCGGTGAACCGGTACGTGGCCCGCGAAGTGGGCTACGCCAAGAAGATCCGCTCCAACCTGATCGCCGCGGGCCCGGTGAAGACCCTGGCGGCCAAGGCCATCGCCGGTACCGCCACCGACGACGCCAAGCAGCTGCGTCAGCTCGACGAGTACTGGGACGGCGCATCGCCGATCGGCTGGGACGGCGCCGACGCGCGCGTCGTCGGCAAGTCGATCGTGGCGCTGCTCTCGGACTGGCTGCCCGCCACCACCGGCTCGATCATCTACGTCGACGGCGGCGCCAGCCACAACATGTGGTTCCCCGAGGGCTTCACGGCCAACTGATGCCGGACGCGCTGCTGCTGCTGTCCTTCGGTGGCCCCGAAGGCCCCGAGGACGTGATCCCCTTCCTGGAGAACGTCACTCGGGGCCGCGGGGTGCCGCCGGAACGGCTCGCCGAGGTCGCCCAGCACTACCTGCACTTCGGCGGGATCTCGCCGATCAACGCGCTGAACCTCGACATCATCGCCGCGGTCGAGGCCGATCTCGCCGATGCCGGACTGGATCTGCCGGTGTACTTCGGCAATCGCAACTGGCATCCGATGGTCGAGGACACCGTCGCGCGGATGACCGCCGACGGGGTCCGCTCGGCCCTGGTCTTCGCCACCTCGGCGTGGGGCGGCTACTCCGGCTGCCGCCAGTACGACGAGGACATCGCCCGCGCCCGTGCCGCCGTGGGTGAGGGCGCCCCGGAACTGGTGAAACTGCGCCAGTACTTCGACCACCCGCTGCTGATCGAGTCCTTCGCCGACGCGATCACCGACGCGGTCGCCACGATTCCGGCCGCCCAGCGCGACGGCGTGCGCCTGGTGTTCACCGCCCACTCCATCCCGGTCGCCGCCGACCTCGCCGCGGGTCCGCCCGTCGATGGCGGCCGCCTCTACAGCAGGCAGGTCGCCGAGGCCGCCCGGTTGTGTGCCGCCGCAACGGGTTTCACCGACTACGACGTCGTGTGGCAGTCGCGCTCCGGCCCCCCGCAGGTGCCGTGGCTGGAACCCGACATCGTCGACCACCTCGACATCCTGCACGGCAAGGGCATCGACGCCGTGGTGGTGTGCCCGGTCGGGTTCGTCTCCGACCACCTCGAGGTGATCTGGGACCTCGACAACGAGGCGTCGGCCCGTGCCGCCGAACTGGGTATGGCCTTCGCCCGGGCTGCCACACCCGGCACCGATGCGCGATTCGCGCGGATGGTCGTCGAACTGATCCAGGAGCGGGTGAGCGCCGGTCCGGTGCGCGAACTCGGTGAAGTCCCCGGCTACGGCTGCACCGTCGACGGCGCGCTGTGCGCCCCTGGCTGCTGCGAACCGCCGAAGCGGCCGACTCGGCGCTGAGCACAACCGGATAAACATTCGCCGAGCCCCCTGGGTGCGGGGAGTAGGCTTTCCGGAGATGTGCTCGACTGATCGGAGGACTTCCGATGCGATCGACAACGCCTCACCGCGGCCGGATGACGGGTGTGCTGCTCGTTCTGGCCGTCACCGCGCTCGGCCTCAGCGGTTGCGGCGACGACTCCGGGTACCAGACGCAGGAGCCACAGCCCAGCGAGCCCACGATCTCGCAGGAGACGGTGAACGACCTGTGCGGCATCCTCGACGCCCAGAAGGGCACCTGGAAGGCGATCGGCCCACCCGTGGCACGGGTGGCGTTCCTCGGCTCCGTGCGGCTGTGGACGGTGCGTGACGGGGTGGCCAGTGCCGCGATCGCCTACGACCCTCACATCGTCGACACCGTCACCGAACGCGCCTGCCCCGAGGTCCGCACCGCGACGCTGGTGGTTCTCGACCAGCCCGATATGAAGACCGCCATCGCCGGATTCTGAGCCGCCCCTTGCCGTGTCGCGTCATCGGCGAATCCGGGCGGCGTGGCCGACTCAGCCGAGGGTGCCCGCGGCGGCGTGCACGGCGACCAGCCGTGCGTCGCGAATCGTGTTCCACAGTGGGCGCAGCAGCGATTCGTGCGCGCCGATGGCGGTGGCGGAGGTGGGGGAGGACGCCGGTTCGTGCTGGGCGACAGTGAGGATCGCCGCGACATGATCGGCGGTGTCGAGAATTCGCTTGGCGCGCAACGGGGTCGAGTCGGGATAGGCGTGCCGGGCATAGGCGGCCAGCTGAGCCTCGATCTGCTCGCGCGGATCGGCCTCGGTATTGCCCACGGCGGTGGTGTGCAACTGCATGAGCGCGTCGGCGGCATCGCGGACCGCTTCACGCATCGTGTACTCGGCCTCGCCGAGTGACATGTCCGGCGCGGTGGCGCGCGGGATGTCTACGCTGTACACGGTCCACTGCAGGGTCTCGTCGTCGTCCCACTGCGGGATCAGACCGGTGCCCTCCTGGCCGGGGACGCCGAGCAACAGCCCTTCCTCGG
Source organism: Nocardia mangyaensis (assembly GCF_001886715.1). Lineage (NCBI taxonomy): Bacteria > Bacillati > Actinomycetota > Actinomycetes > Mycobacteriales > Nocardiaceae > Nocardia > Nocardia mangyaensis. The sequence continues at coordinate 4,193,708 of NZ_CP018082.1, read as the reverse complement.
CGTCGATCGCGTCGGCGGCGAAGGCCGTGCCGACCGGCAGTCCGCGGACATCACCGGGGGCAGGCAGCACCAGGCGCAACTGCGCGCCGGTCGGCGCCATGGCCTCACGGATCACTTTGAGCAGCGGCATGGCGCCGGTGCCGGGGAGTTCACCACGGGAGGTCCACGGTAGGTCGGTGCGCCCGCCGGTGACCGGGTCGCCCGCGGCGATCGTGTGCCGCGACGCCCACGCGTGCAACGCTTCCAGCACGTCATCGGGCGCGCTCGTACCGGCCAGCCAGGAGCCGGCCCACACCGTCAATGTGGCACTGGGGGAGCACATAATCATCGAGCATAAAGGTTCGCCCGGCTTCGCGTGCGGGCACTGAGGACCGGTCTGACCTGCGGTCCGCTACTCGGGCTCGGTCACGAAGTCGATGAGTCGTTCGACGGCGCCGATGAGCGGGGGTTCCAGATCCCGGAACGAGCCGACCGCATCGTAGACACGGCGCCACCCCTGCTGGGGCGTTCCCCAGCCCAGGCGCGCGCAGATCCCGGTCTTCCAGTCCTCGCCGCGCGGTACCACCGGCCAGGCCTCGATGCCGACCGCCGCGGGCCGCACCGCCTGCCACACATCGATGAACGGATGCCCGGTCACCAGCACGTGCGGACCGAGCCCGGTGGTCAGCTGGGTTTCCTTGGATCCGGTCACGAGGTGGTCGACCAGCACCCCGACTCGCGCGCCGGGACCGGGCCCGAACTCGGTGAGCCGGGCGCCGAGATTGTCCAGCCCTTCCAGATGTTCGACGACCACACCCTCGACCCGCAGATCGTGCCCCCACACCCGCTCCACGAGGGCGGCGTCGTGCACGCCTTCCACCCAGATCCGGCTGGTGCGCGCGACCCTGGCCCGCAGATTGTCGACGCGGGTCGAGCCGGAGGCCGATCGGGTCGGCGGCTGCGGTGCCGGGGCGGTCGGTCGCACCAGTGTCACCGGTTTGCCGTCGATCAGGAACGCCGCCTCGCGCAGCGCGAACAGCCGTACCGCGCCGCGGCCGTCCTCGAGCTTCACGAAGTCGCCGTCGTAGCTGCGGTCGAAACCGACTACGGCGCCGCAGAATCCGCTCGCCGCGTCCTCGACCACCAGATCGCGCTCGGCGCGCACCGTCGGTACCGGTACCTTCTTCTTGCGCTGATGTCCGGCGAAGATGTCGCCGTAGCCGCCTCGTGCACTCACCCCCCGAAGCTACCGCGCCCCGGCCGGGAGCGGCGGGATCACCGCACCCGGCGAACTGTGCACTGCCCCAACGTAGGACCTGGTCGGTGGGTGAGCACCTTGCCGCTAGTGCGGCCGAAATGTCCGATGAGACGGTACGGTGGAGGTGTGGCCGCAATACTCTGGCTGATCGCGGGCATCGTCCTCGCGGCGGCCGAAATGCTCACCGGGGATCTCACCCTGCTCATGCTGGGTGTCGCCGCGCTGGGCACCGCCGGTATCAGCGCCGCCGCCGATCTCCCACTGTGGGGCGACGCGCTGGTGTTCGCCGCGGTGTCCGGTGTGCTGTTCCTCGGCGTGCGGCCTGTCCTGCGTCGCCGCTTCGGTACCCCGCCGCCGCTCCCGACCAATGCCGATGCGCTGCCGGGCAAATCGGGCCTCGTGCTCGAGGAGATCGCGGAGCATTCGGGTCGAATCAAGCTCGACGGCGAGGTGTGGACCGCGCGCCCGCTCGATCCCGCTGATGTGTACGAAGCCGGTGTCACCGTGTACGTGATGAAGATCGACGGCGCGACCGCCGTCGTCTGGAAGGGTCCCTAACCAATGGTTGCCTTGATCGTGGCCGCAGTCCTGATTCTGCTGGTCGTCGTGGTGGTGTTCAAGTCCATCGCGCTCGTCCCGCAGGCCGAGGCGGCGGTGATCGAACGGCTCGGACGCTACTCGCGGACGGTGTCCGGCCAGCTGACGTTCCTCGTTCCGTTCGCCGATCGGATCCGCGCGAAAGTCGACCTGCGTGAGCGGGTCGTCTCGTTCCCGCCGCAACCGGTGATCACCCAGGACAACCTCACCCTGCAGATCGACTCGGTGGTGTACTTCCAGGTCACCAGCCCGCAGGCCGCGGTGTACGAGATCAGCAACTACATCGCCGCCGTCGAGCAGCTCACCGTCACCACCCTGCGCAACGTCGTCGGTGGCATGACCCTGGAAGAGACGCTGACCTCCCGCGATCAGATCAACAACCAGCTGCGCGGCGTCCTCGACGAGGCCACCGGCCGCTGGGGCCTGCGCGTGGCCCGCGTCGAGCTCAAGTCCATCGATCCGCCGCCGTCGATCCAGGAATCGATGGAGAAGCAGATGAAGGCCGACCGCGAGAAGCGGGCGATGATCCTCACCGCCGAGGGCACTCGCGAGTCGCAGATCAAGACCGCCGAGGGTGCCAAGCAGGCCGCGATCCTCTCGGCCGAGGGTGGCAAGCAGTCGGCGATCCTGTCGGCCGAGGGTGAACGGCAGAGCCGCATCCTGCGCGCCCAGGGTGAACGTGCCGCGTCCTACCTGCAGGCGCAGGGTCAGGCGAAGGCGATCGAGAAGGTCTTCGCGGCCATCAAGAACGGCAAGCCGACACCGGAACTGCTGGCCTACCAGTACATGCAGACCCTGCCCATGGTGGCGCGCGGCGACGCCAACAAGGTGTGGATGGTGCCCAGCGATTTCGGCAAGGCGCTGGAAGGTTTCGCGAACAACTTCGCCACCAAGGGCGAGGACGGTGTGTTCCGCTACGAGGCGTCCACCGAGGACACACCCCCGGTCAAGATCGAGGACGACTCCGACGTCGCCGACTGGTTCCAGATGGCCTCCGATCCCAAGATCGAAGAGGCGGTGCGCGCCGCCGAAGCCACCGCCCGCACCCCCGTCGAAAGCCTCGACAGCCCGCGCCCGAAGAAGCCCTCGGCCCCGGCCTCGCTGCCCGTCCCGCCGCCGATCTCGCCCCAAACGAGCGCGCCCCCGCCGCAGCACCAGCCCGCGCCGCAGCAACAACAGCAGCAGCCCGGCCAGAACCCCGAGGCCCAGTACGGCCGCCCCCAGCAGCCGCCCGCCCAGCGGCCGGACGACCCGTACGGTCGTCCGTGGCAGCCGCCGCAGCACTGATCCTGACGAACGCACAACGCCCTGTCGCGCACCTGCGCGGCGGGGCCGTTGCGTTCCGAGGCCTGGTCTCAGTGGGGGAGCGGGAGGAGTTCCACCAGCGTGCCGCGCCCGGTGCCGGGCGGGAGGACGGCCAGGGCCTGGCAGCCGATGAGACCGGCCAAGTGGGGCGTGTGGGCTGGGCCGGTGCTGCGCCAGACGCCGCCGGCCTGCTGTTGCACGGGGACGATGCGGGTAGCCTCGCCCGCCAGGACTCCGGCGTCGGAGAGTCGGCCCCACATGGTCGGTCCCGGGGTGCGCCGGGTCAAGGCGTCGACCACGGCCGGGCCGATGGCCAGCAGGGCCGCGACGGCGGCGAGGGGATTGCCGGGCAGCCCGAGCAGGACGCGTCCGTCGGGGAGCTGGGCGACCAGGGTCGAACCGCCGGGGCGGATCGCGATCCGGTCGATCACCACGTGTGCGCCGAGCTCGGTCAGCAGGGCGCGCAGATGGTCGGCGGCACCGCGGCCCGTCGCGCCCACCATCACCACGAGATCGGCGTGTGAGCGCAGCGCGAGCCACGAACGCAGCAGATCCTGTCCGTCGGCCAGGTGCCACAGGCCGGTGCTCTCGATGTCGCAGCGGCGCAGGAACTCCGGCAGGACCGGGCCGAGGGAGTCCCGTGTCTCGCCGACGCCGAGCGGGCCGACGGCGCGGATCTCGTCGCCGGTCATCACCACATCGGCGCGCACCGGGCCGCGCACGGTCACGGTCTCGGCTTCGGCGCTGAGCGCGGCCGAGGCCAGCGCCACCGAGACCCGGGTACCCGCCGCGGCCAGTTCGGTGCCGCTGTCCCAGTGTTCACCCTGGCGGCGGGTGTCGTCCCGGACCGGCGCGTCGGGGGCGCGCATGACCACTGGCTTGCCCGAGACCGTCGTGGTCACCGTGTGCTCGTCGCGCAGGGTGGCGGTCGTGCCGAGCGGAGTGGCCGCACCAGTCGCGATCCGCACCGCTTCACCGGGCGCGAGTACCACCGAGCAAGCCCGACCGGCGTAGCGGACCTGCGGATGCAGCCGCCACCACGGACCCGGTCCCGCGACCGCGTAGCCGTCCATCGCCGCACTGTCTACCCGTGGCAGCGGGGTCCCGGTGGTGAGGGCGATGGCCAGGGTCGCCCCGACCGCGTCGGCCACCGGGAACTCCCGCACCGCGATCGGCCGCAGACACTCCACGATCCGGGCGCGCACCCGGGCCAGCCCGCAGTCCACCGCCGAAATCACGCCTGCTCGTGCGCTCACCACCACGTCCGCCTCCGCCACACTTCGCCGACAATCCGACACATCGTGCGCACCAGCCATTGCCTGCGATTTTCTGCGCGGTTGCCCCGCGGTGACGTTGTGCTCACCCGATCGGACCGGTTGCGGTGCGCAGTCGGACACATCGTGGCGGAACCGACCTGACAGCGGGTCGCGGTCGTCCCGACACCGTACTTCCTCGCGCTGTCGACCGCAGCCGGACGGGCGGTCCGACTTCTTCGCCGACTCGGCCGTCGCCGGGGCGCCGTCGGCGGCATCGGTCGAGAAGCCGCCGCCACCAGAGCCTGATGGTCTTGCTAGGGGGCGGGGAGGGCGCCGCGGAGGTCGAGGAGCACACCCAGGTAGCCGAGTTCCTGGCTCTGGGACTGGGCCATGGCCCGGGCGGCCTGTTTGACCGGGCCGGTGGTGAGTTGGGCGTCGGCGGCGCGGGCCATGGTGACGCCACCCGCGTGGTGGCGGTACATGAGTTGCAGGAAGAGGGTTTCGGCCTCGGCGCCGCGGGCGGCGAACAGGGCGTCGAGGTCGGCGGTGGTGGCCATCCCGGGCATCGTGGTCGCCGGGGTGGTGCCGTGGTGATTGCTGGTCATCCACGCCATCGGTTGCGTCGAAGTCGGTGCGGCCCCGGCGAGTTGGGTCCAGCCGAGCAGGGTGCCGATCTCCATCCGCTGGGTGTCGGCGATCTGGTCGGCGAGCCTGCGCACGGTGGGGTCGGCACCGGGGTCGAGGCGTTCGGTGAGGATCAGCGCCTGCTGATGGTGGGCGGTCATGTCCTGGACGAAGCCGAGTTCGGTCGCGGTGAGTACCGGTGCGGGCGTAGCGGTCTCGGGGAACGCCAGCGGCCGCAGCGCCGCGCCGAGCACCAGGAGGAACACGGCAGCGGCGCCGAAGGCGGCCGCGCGCAGCGTGCGGGACACGCTCATGACCCGAGGGTGGATTGCTGATTCGCCGGCGGGGTGTAGACGGCGTTGTCGAGCTGGAGCACCATGAACCCGTTGTCGGAACAGGTCACGTAGAGCTGATCGCCGCGCCATTCCGGCGGCGACAGGCACCAGTCGCTGGACAGGTCACCGAAAGCGATCCGGCCCGCCCGCGCGGTCAGGACCTGAGCCGGATCGAACAGGCCCTCCGCCATCGCCCGCAGCGCCGCGGGCGCGCTCATGGCCGGTACGCCGATGATCGAGGCCAGCGCGTGCGGCGAGTTCCAGATCTCGAGGTTGTGTCCGGTCCGTGCCGGTGGGTTGAAATAGGCGATCTCACGAATCGCACCAGGATCGCGCACATCGAACACCCGGATCCCGGAGGAGATCCATCCGCAGGCCAGCGCGGTCGGATCGACCGGCCGATCGGCAGTGCAGTAGTGCGATTCGTAGGAGAACGCCGAACCGCCCATGCTCGAACCGATTCCGCTGTCGATATGTTCGGGCAGGTTGATCTCGAGCTTGATCTTGGCCGTGATCCGCGGTGCCCCGTCGACGGACACGTCGATGAGTTTCACTCCGCCCGAACCGCCTTCGTCGACGGTGAACAGGTGTGGCACACCGCGATAGCTCACCGGCACGCTGTGCTGGGTGGCCCAACCGTCGGTCCAGAACGTCCGGCCCAGGTGCGGCACCTGCGGATTCGGGTCGCGCCGCTGCACCGCGCTCACATCGAGAACGGTGAAACCGCCGAGCGCGGAGATGTAGAGCCGGTTTCCGTCGGGGCTCACTCCGAAGCCGTGCGCCTCGATGCCGGTCAGCCCCTGCCAGATGACGCGGGGATTCGCCGGATCGGTGAGATCGATCGCGCTGAGGAATCCGGGCACCAGACCCGATGCCCAATAGGTGCGCCCGTCGGGGGAGAAGCCGCCCTCGTGCGTGGTGATCGGCAGGGGCATCAACGGATTGGTGCCCGTGCCCGGATTGAGCAGGCGCGGACGAGCGCAGTCGGAGATGTCGTAGACCGACAGATATCCCGCGCCCATGCCCACCGGCACCCCCGTGCCGACGAGCAGCTTGCGAGCGGTGTTGACCTTCAACGTCTCCCAGGTCCCCGCCAGCATGGCCGGTTCGGTGAGTGTCGCGGTCAGCTGGGGATTCGCTGGATCGGACGCGTCGATCACCTGCACGCCCGGATGCTCGCTGAGCAGGGTGCCGGGGAAGAACGAGCCGACGTAGGCGCAGTGCTCGAAACTGGTCGAGGTGATCCCGGCCCCGCGCCCGGTGTAGCCGCCGACCAGCGACATGTTGCAGCGATACCCCTGGGTGCTGCGGCCACTGTCTCGGTCGCCTGCGGGAACGTCGCCTTGTAGTCCGGTTTCGGGCAGCGAGCCCGGCCCGCACTCCGCGCGCGGCACCGCCGTGCGCCCGACATCGAGGAACTCTCGCACCATGCCGGACAGCTCGGCGACCGGATCCGCGGCCGCGCTCGACGGCAGGCCGATCGCCACGAGCGCGGCGACCGCGGCAAGGACTGTGCCACGCCGTGCGGAGCGCCGCCACCACTGGCGCGGCGTCGACATCGCCTCGGCTGTGCGGGTGTCTGGGTGCATCATTGCTCCCCTTTCGATGATGCTGGACAACGCAACTGGCTGAGACAGTTGTGCTGCGTCACGAATGATAGGTCGATCGCATGGTTGCCGAGGGCGGTTTCGGGGAACAAGGTCAGAGCTGGGTCGCGCAATACCTCAGGTCGCCGCCGCTACGCTGTACGGTTGCTCTGATCGGACGGCGGGCTGATGTAGTGACCTGTCCCGCGACCGGAAAGGACTCGGATTCCATGTCGAACGATGTCGAAGGCAGGTCCGGCGGCGCCGCTGAACCCGCGGTAGCCAGTCGATCGCGGGGCAAGCCCCGGCTCGACCTGTTGGTGTTCAGCGCCACCGCGATCGGTGCACTGGCCTTCGTCGCCTGGGGTGTGCTCGACGACGAAGGTCTCGCCTCGGCCGCCAGTTCCGCGCAGAAGTGGGTCATCACCAACACCGGCTGGTTGTTCGTGTTGGTGGCCACCGCGTTCGTGGTCTTCGTGATCTGGCTGGCGGTGAGCCGCTACGGCCGGATCCCGCTCGGCGCCGACGACGAGAAACCCGAATTCCGCACGGTCTCCTGGATCGCGATGATGTTCAGCGCGGGCATGGGCATCGGCCTGATGTTCTGGGGCGTGGCGGAACCGCTGTCGCACTTCGTGAATCCGCCCCCACACACCGCCGAACCCGGCAGCCCCGCCGCCGCCGAGGTCGCGATGGCGACCACGTTGTTCCACTGGACACTGCACCCGTGGGCGATCTACGCCGTCGCCGGTTTGGCCATCGCCTACGGCACATTCCGAAAAGGCCGCTCGCAGTTGATCTCCGCGGTGTTCCGTCCGCTGCTCGGCCGGCACGCCGACGGCATCGGTGGCCGCGCCATCGACATGATGGCGATCTTCGCGACCCTGTTCGGCTCGGCGGCCTCCCTCGGTCTGGGCGCCCTGCAGATCGGCGCGGGGATGGAGTTCAACGGCTGGATCGACGGGATCGGCAAAATCGGTCTGGTCGCCATCATCTCGGGCTTGACCGTCGCCTTCGTCGTGTCGGCGGTGTCGGGCATCGAGCGCGGTATCCAGTGGCTTTCCAACATCAACATGGTGCTGGCGCTGGTGATCGCGGCGTTCGTCTTCGTTGCCGGGCCGACGCTGTTCATCCTCAACATCCTGCCGACCTCGATCGGCGACTACGCCGAGTACCTGCCGACGATGGCCTCGCGGACCGGCGCGGGCGACGAGGCGATGCAGACGTGGTTGTCGAGCTGGACCATCTTCTACTGGGCGTGGTGGATCTCGTGGACCCCGTTCGTCGGCATGTTCATCGCCCGGATCAGCCGCGGCCGCACCATCCGGCAGTTCGTCACCGGTGTGCTGCTGGTGCCCAGCGTGGTCAGCCTGCTGTGGTTCGCGATCTTCGGCGGCGCGGGCATCTTCGAACAGACCGCCGACGGCGTGCTCACCGAGGCCGATGGTTCGGTCGACTCGAACTTCGCGCTGTTCCACCTGCTCGACCAGTACCCGATCGCCGCGGTGACCACGGTGCTGGTGATGATCCTGGTCGGCATCTTCTTCGTCTCCGGCGCGGACGCGGCGGCCCTCGTGATGGGCACCCTGTCCGAACGCGGCAGCATCGAACCGTCGAAGCTGATCGTCGTCTTCTGGGGCGCGGCGACCGGCGCGGTGGCGGCGATCATGCTGGTGATCGCCGATTCCGACAACCTCGGCGGCGCGTTGACCGGCCTCCAGGCGCTCACCACCGTGGTGTCACTGCCGTTCCTGGTGGTGATGGCGGCGATGTGCGTCTCGCTGTACAAGGATCTGCGCGAGGATCCGCTGATCCTGCGGGCCGACCGCGGCGCCGTCCTCGTCGAGACCGCCGTCGACATGGGCACCGAGCAGCACGAGGGCGAGTTCACCCTGGTCACCGAGCCGGCGGAGGACCAGTCCACCGGCGCCACCGCCGTGGTGCCGGGCCCACTCGACAAGGATCAGCGGCCGGGCTGACCCTCGACTCGACGCAGCGCGGCCGTCAGCTCGGCGCAGGCCCGCCGTAACCGAACCCGCAACACCTCGGCGTTTTCGGCTACGGCGGCCTGCGCGCGAACGTATTCCGCCCGCCCGCCCGGCGTTTCGATGCGCACCGGCTCGTATCCGTACTCGCGCAGGTCGTACGGGCTTGCCCGCATGTCGAGTTCGCGTGCGGTGCAGGCGAGTTCGAAGCAGTCCAGCAGCAGAACCGAGGGAATCAGCGGCGCGAGCTTGAAGCCCCACTTGTACAAGTCCATGTTCGCGTGCAGACAACCCGGCTGCTCCCGATCGAGCTGCCCCGCGCGCGTGAGCGGTTCGGCATTGCGGCCCACCGCATCGGGGGTGAAGAACCGGAACGCGTCGAAGTGCGTGCACCGCAACGACATCGACTCCACCACCGCGTCCGTCCCCGCGTGACCGAGCCGCAACGGAACCCGCTGATGCCGTACCTCGTCCGTCCGATAGACCATCGCCCACTCGTGCAACCCGAAGCACGACAGCTGCGCCGGTCGCCGCGCGGTCGCGGTGAGCAGCCGATTGACGAACTCGATGGTGTCTCGCCGCTTGATCAGATACGCCGGGTCGGCGGTGTAGACCGCCTTCTCGGGTGACTCGCCGACCACCCGGTGATACCCCCGAGCCCCGGCGTACTCGTGCGCTCCCGGCAATCCGATCCCGAACCCGGGATGCCAGCGCCGCAACTGCGAGGGCTTGTTGCCGTAGTAGGTGAACAGGAAATCCACCACCGGATGGGTGGTCCCCGCCGCCCGGCGCTCCAGGTACGGACCGACCAGCCGATCGAGCCGCTCCCGATGCGCCTGCGCCCGCGCACGCCACTCGCCCTGCGGTAATATCCGCAGTTCAGAGTCTTGGTCGAGGACGTCGTCGGTGCTCACCACACCATTCTCCCGCACTGGCCCGCGCGGCCTGATCGGCCCCGAAACCCGACGGAAGTCGGTGCGAGCACACCTTCCCCGAGCCCCGGAATTCGACTTCCGACACGCTTTCGACACGAGTTCAGCGTGTGGGGTCGCCGAGGGTACCGGTGAAGTTCTCGACCTTGCTGGGCGCGTCGATGTAGTGACGCTGGGCGATGAGCCCATGGTCGGTGTGGCCCCGCTGCTGGGCGGCTCGACCGGCACCGTGCTCGTTCGCGATCAGCGTGGCGACCGACTTCCTGAAAGTCTTCGGAGTCACCCATGCGAACGTGTTGCCTGGCGCCGAGCGCCAGCTGCGGCGGAAGCTGAGGGGGTCATAGATCGACCCGTTGCGGGTGGTGAACACCAGATCGAGTGGGTTGGAGATGGCGTTGGCCGCTCGGCGTCGCAGTGTCTCGACGACGAACTGAGGGAGCGCGACGGACCTGTACCCGGCTTGGGTCTTGGTCCATTCCCGCCGGATGGGTCGCAGCACCCCGTCCTGGTGGGGTTATCCGCACGATCGTCCCGTAGATCGTCATGCGGCCGGGTTCGGCATACAGGTCGAGATCTTGCCATCGGATCGCGATCGCTGCGCCGGTGACCCATGTCTCCAACTGGACTCGGAGCTCACGCACGGTGGTGAGGTCGGCCAGCGTGGACGTTGAGTTTTCGGCGGGATGCGGGCGACGTGACCCGATTTCCGCGCGTGTCCAACGGTTAGGTGCGGAAGTCGGCATTATCGTTTGCTCAGCAGGGCGTTATCCGTACTTCAATGGAGACGAGGTAAACGCATGGCTGGAACTTTCGAGGTCTACAAGGATTCCGCGGGCAAGTTCAGGTTCCGACTCAAAGCAGGCAACGGCGAGATCATCGCCCAGGGGCAGGCCTATTCGAGCAAGGCCTCCGCGTTGGCCGGCATCGAGTCGATCAAGAAGAACGCACCCGGTGCCGACACAGACGACCAGACCTGAGCACCCGCACGATCCCCCTCCACTCTCGGGAGACTTTATGCGTCTTGGCCGTGTCATCTCCGCCGCTGTCACCGCGCTGCTGGCCGGCGCCCTGACTCCTCCGGGTATCGCCGGTGCCGAGGCGCTACACAATCGCTGCGTGGCGCCGACGATCAGCCAGGACATGCTCACCACCCACAACAAATACCGGGCACGTCACGGCGCATCGCCGCTGATGCTGGACGCAACGGTCAGCGCCTGGGCCCAGGAGTGGGCGAACTCGATCGCCAGTAGCAAGAACTTCGCCCACCGGCCGAACAACAAGTACGGCGAGAACCTGCACACGTCGTGGTCGTCGGATACCTCGAGGCAGCTCGGTGGCGCGCCCGTCGTCCAGTCCTGGTACGACGAGATCAAGGACTACGACTTCGACAATCCTGATTCGAATATGGTGAACTTCAGCAGGTTCGGACACTTCACACAGGTGGTCTGGAAGGGCAGTAGCCGGATGGGGATCGGGGCCGCGTGCAACGGTTCCACCGCGTATGTCGTTGCCAACTATGACCCTGCCGGCAACATGGCGGGCCGCTTCGCTGAGAATGTGGGTCGCCTGGGCTGATCGCAGGCGACGCCGCGACACAACCCGAGCGCCTGCAGTGAGCTGCCGGCGATGATGCGCCCGCGATCGACGATCACGACCCGTTCGGCCACATGGTCGGCTTCGTCGAGGTAGTGCGTGGTGAGCACGATCGTCATTCCGAACTGCTCGCGGACCGTCGCGGTCCTCGATGCCCGATCCTGCGAGGTCCACATCGCCGCGGAATCACTGGACTGGGCGGCCTTCTGCCTCGCCTCCGTCGGCGCACCGTTCGTCGTGCACGGACCGCTTGAAGCGATCGAACTCATCACCGGATGGGGATCCCGGCTCCTGGCCGCCACGGAAAACAGCGGCGAACCCGCACCTTCCACCCACCCCGATCGAGGTCCTTCGCAGGAATAGGGCGGTCGTGCGCGACTGCTGAGACAAACCACTTCGAACTCCAGGGGGCTCGTTGCCGGTGACGATCCGTTCGAGGAACAGCTGGTTCAGCGTCTGCCGGATGCGGCCGAAACGAGCAACTCGACCATGGCGGTGGCCTTTCCGGACTGCGGCGGGTCACCGGTGATGATGTCGCTCCAGACGAAAGCTTCGCCGACGCGCACGATCGAATAGGCGAGGTCGCGGACTTCGATGCGCGGATCGAGATCGGGGAGGTCGGTCAGCCGCGAGGCGACCCAGTCGATCATGCGGCCCTGGACCACGGAGTAGCCCGAAGTCAGCACGCGCAGGCCGTATTCCGGGTCTTCGGCGACGAATCGGGTGAGCGGTTCGAAGGTACGGACCGTCTCCGCGAGTGTGCCGAAGTTGCGGACGAAGCGCCCGGCGGGATCATCGGACAGGCGTGCGTCGCGCGCCTCGACGCGCCCGATCGCCTCCGCGATGATCCGCCAGACCACTTCACCGATCACGACCTCCCGGCTACCCCACCAGCGATACAGCGTGGCGCGGCCGATCCCCGATTCACGGGCCAGCTGTTGCATATCGATGCGGCGGCCGTCGAGGAACCACCGGTGCGCGAGGTCGATGATGCGCTCACGCACCGGTTTCGGAGGCGTGCTCGACAGCGGGCCCTCCGGTCCCGGCGACGAACCTTCACCGCTGACCACGATTACGGTCTCGTCAGCTCGGCATAGCGGGCGAGGTGGTGGTCGCTGGATCCGAACTCGTGCTCGATCGCGGTCAGCCGCTTGAAATAGTGGCCGATGGCGAGTTCCTCGGTCATGCCCATCGCGCCGTGCAGCTGGACGGAGTTCTGGCCGATGAATCGAGCGGCACGGCTGATGGTGACCTTGGCCGCTGATGCCGCCCGGGCCCGGTCCGCTGGTGCCGCATTCAACGAATGGATCGCCAAATATGCTGCGGCGACAGCCTGTTCCAGCTCCAGGTACATATCGACCATGCGGTGTTGCAGAACTTGGAAACTGCCGATCGGCTGACCGAACTGCTGGCGTTGCTTGGCGTATTCGACGGTATCGGCCAGCACCTTCCGCATACACCCGACCGCTTCCGCGGCGATCGCCGCGATCGCCTCATCGGCTGTGGCCTCGATCGTCGACCATGCGTCGCCTTCGGTGCCGAGTAGCGCGGCGGTGGGCAAACGGAATTCGGTGAAGGTGATATCGGAACCGACCCGATCGTCGATCGTCCGGTAGGAGTGGATGTCCACCCCGGCCGGCGGATTCGCCGCATCGAATTCGGTGAGGAACAACGAGATACCGGATTCGTCGCGCCGTGCACCGGAGGTGCGTGCGCTGATGATCAGATGGGTCGCCAACGGCGCACTGGTCACGACAGTCTTGCTGCCGTCGATCACCCATGAATCACCGTCGCGGTGCGCGGTCGTGGAGAGATCGTGCATCGTGTGACCCGAGGTCGGCTCGAGTGCGGCGAACGCGGTGCGCACCGTACCGGCCACGATCTGGCGCAGCAGGGCATCGGCTGCCGCGCCACCGGAGCGTTTCAGCAGACCCGCCCCGACGATGACCGTGTCGACATACGGTTCGACGACGAGCGCGCGCCCGAGTTCCTCGGCGATGACCATCATGTCGATCGGTCCACCGCCCATCCCGTCGACCTCTTCGGGCAGGGTCGCACCCAGAATGCCCAACTCCTCGGCGAACCCGCGCCACACAGCGGGTTGCCACCCGGCGTCGGACTTGACCGCGCCGCGACTGGTCTCCAGGTCGTACCGGGCGCCGAGGAACCGGGCCACCGAATCGCGCAGGAGTTCCTGCTCTTTGGTGAAGGTGAAGTCCATCAGAGCCCCAATGCTGCCTTGGCGAGGATATTTCGCTGAATTTCGTTGCTGCCCGCGTAGATCGAGCCCGCTCGGTCGTTGAAGTAGCGCAGCGGTGCGACGGCCTGCCATTCTTCGCCGCTGCGGTAGCCGTCGGCCGGCGGCTGGAATTCGGCGATCGGGCCGCCGGGTTTCGTCGCATGCGGTTGGTACACCCGACCACGCGGTCCTGCTGCCTCGAGCGCCAATTCGGTGATCTGCTGGCTCAGTTCGGTGCCCAGGATCTTGAGCATCGACGAGGCGGGACCGGGGTTGTTGCCCTGCGCCATCACCGACAGCGTTCGGTACTCGAGGATCTCGAGTACCTCGGTGCGAATTCGCGCCTCGGCCAACTTCGCCGCGAAGGTGGCGTCATCGATCAGCGGATTGCCGTCCGCACCGGTCTGCCCGGCTGCGGCGGTCGCGACTTGCTGCGCCATGACCTGCAACATCGGTGACAGTGCCCCGCCGCGTTCGTGGACGAGCAGATACTTCGCCACGGTCCAGCCGTCGTCGATCTGGCCGAGCACATTGGTCTTGGGTACTCGGACGTTGTCGAAGAAGACCTGGTTCTGTACCTGTTCGCCGGAGGTCATCACCAGCGGGCGGACCTCGATACCCGGCGAGGTCATATCGATGAGCAGGAAGGTGATGCCCTGCTGCTTCTTCCCCTCGCGCGAGGTACGGACCAGACAGAAGATCCAGTTCGCCTCTGTCGCGTGGGTGGTCCAGATCTTGCTTCCGGTGCACACGAAATCGCCGCCGTCGTCGACGGCGGCCATCGTCAGCGATGCCAGGTCCGACCCGGACTCCGGCTCCGAATACCCCTGGCAGAAGAACACCTCGCCGGTGAGGATCCGTGGCAGGTAGTACGCCTTCTGCTCCGCCGTGCCGAAGGCGACGATCGCGGGCGCGACCATCCGGATGCCCATCGGCGACAGCGCGGGCGCGCCGGCCTGCGTCAACTCCCGGCCGAAGATGTAGTGCTGGGTGAGGCTCCAGTCGCAGCCGCCGTATTCGACCGGCCATGCCGGCGCCGCCCAGCCGCGCTCATGAAGAATGAGCTGCCACTTCATGCTGGCATCGTGATCCGGATAGACACTTGTCGCCAAGTGCCCGGCGCGGCGTAGTTCGGGTGTCAGCTTCTCATCGAGAAAGGTCCGAACCTCGTCTCTAAAAGCCAGATCAGCCGCTGACCAGTCGTAATCCATCAGCCCTCCGGAGGCGTGTGCGCCGTTGCGTCCGTGTGGACCTGCGGCTGCGTGAGACACAATGTAGTTCTGTCTCAGTGTGGAATCAACTGTTCCGGAGATGTCAGAGCGTAGAACTGTCAGTCACTTGTGTCCGATGGTGGGGCTGTGGTGCCGAGGTGGTCACCCACCGCGTCGACGGCGCGGACCGCGCTCTCGGCAGCGGCTTCCATCGTCGAGGGCATTCCGGTCTCGGTCCAGTCGCCCGCGAGGAACAGGCCCTCGATCGGCGTGCGCTGCGGCAGGCGCAGCTCGTCGAAACCGGGCTGCGCCGAGAAGGTCGCCTGCGGCTGGTGGATGACGTGGGTGCGCAACACCTCTGCCTCGGCGGCCTCGGGATAGTGCTTGGCCAGCGATTCCAGTGCCGCCGCGGTGAATTCGGCGTTGGGCAGATGCACGACATCCCACGAGGCGCTGACGGCCAGCGAATAGCAGTGCCCTGCCTCGGTCTCGACGCCGTGCATGCCCGTGGTGTCGAAAACCCACTCGATGGTGGTGTCGCGCAGGTTCTCCGCGAGCCTGCGCATGCCCAGCGGACGATCCAGCCACACATAGACGCTCGAGATCGGGGCCGGCTCGATCTTGCGCACGGGGGTGAAGTGGTCGTACTGCCCGAGTCTTCCGCGATCGAGCAGTGTCGTCAGCGACCACGGCGGCAACGTGAGAACCGCCGCGTCGACCTCGATGGTGCGCCCGTCGGAGAGCCGCACGCCGGTGAGCTTGTCGTCGAGGATCTCGATGTCGGTGACACCGACGCCGACCACGATCTGGGCGCCGTGTGCCCTCAGGTATCGCTCGGCGGGCGCGACGAACAACTCGTGCAGGCTCACCCGCGGCCAGACCGCGTCGCCGGCCCTGGTATTCCCCGACAATGCGCGCTTGCCGATCCAGTGCAGGGTCTGGACGAACATGGAGGCCGACACCCGCTCGGTCTTCTCGTTGAGCAGGCCGATCACGAACTGATCGAGCACCAGAGCGCGCAACGATTCCGGTGCGCCGATCTGCCTGAACCACCGATCGACGGTCAGATCGTCGAGCTCGGGTGCTGGGCGCAGCGCGGCGCGGGCGATTCGTGCCCAGGTGCGCAGGGCGGCGGGCCGCTCGCGCAGGGGGATCGGTGGCCAGACCATCCAGGACAGCCCGACGGCGCGGCGCAGCGGGCCGGGCAGCCACCTGGGTGCGCGCAGGGTCAGCAGGTGGTCGGGCCCGGTCTTGATCGCGAAAGGTGGTACGTCCCACAGGAGTTTGTCGCGCGAGCCGATGGTGTCGACGTAGCGCAGCAGCGCTTCGTAGCAACCGGCGAACAGGTGCTGACCGTTGTCGACCCTGCCTTCGATGCCGGGTACCTCGAAGGAGATCGTGCGACCGCCGAGCCGCCCCCGCTTCTCGACGAGGGTCACCCGGTGGCCTGCCTGCGCGAGCCAGACCGCCGTGGCCAATCCGGCCAGGCCCGCGCCCGCGACCAGGATGTGCGGGGATTCTTGCTGCCCCATCGGTACCTCCGGGCAATCGATGAATGCGAGAATGAATGAGAGAAAGTGTCTGTCATACTCGCACAGCATCGGCATGTTCGTACAGGGCGGAACCCGCTCGTGCGGAAGGGGACTCGCCGCAGGAGGGTGGCCTGCGGCGTTGGCCGCATGGTGGGCGGCCGGGCTGTTGTGGTCAGCGCCGGGTGCGGCGGTAGGCGGCCGGAGTGGTGGCCGTCCAGCGTTTGAAGGCGCGGATGAAAGGGCCTGCCTCCGTGTAGCCGAGCCGTGCGGCGATCTCCTCGACCGACAGCGCGGTGGCGGCCAGCATGTCCTCGGCCAAGCCGCGTCGCGCCTCGTCGAGCAAGACGCGGTAGCTGGTCCCGTCCGCGGCGAGATGTCGCCGCAAGGTGCGGCCGGTGATGCCGAGTTCGCGGGCGACCGCGTCCAGCGGCCGTGGTACCGCGATCCCCGTGGTGGCGCTGCCTGCCAGTAGGTGGTCGCGAACATCGGCCGCGATCCCGGTACGGGTGCTCCGGCGGTCGATCAGCTCTCCGCATTGCGCGAGACACAGCGTCAAGGTGGCCTGATTCGCCTGCGGCAGTGGCTGATTCATGGTTTCCGCGGTGATCGAGATACTGGTTTCGGGTTGCCCGTATCGGGGGTGTACGCCCAGGATCGAGGCGATGCGATCCCCATGGTCGGGCTCTGCGAACGCGAACCGTGCATGGTGGATGTCCACCGGCCGGCCGAGTAGGTCGCCGAGCACCCGATGCATCGCGAAGGTATCGCGCTCGACGAGGAATTGCCGTACATCATCGGGTATCCGATCGTGGCGGATCCGGGCGATCATCTGCTGGTCATGGACTTCCACGACCGGTGTGCAGAACGCGAAGCTCAACTGAAAGTAGCGCAGCGCCAAGGATATCGCCTCGCCCAGGGTGGGGCTGGTGATCCAGGCGTAGCCGTAGATGCCGAAGGAGCTGATGCGATAGCTGCGGCCCACCTCGATGCCGAGGGCAGGCCGGGCTCCGAGTTCGCGCAGGAGGTTGCGGACCACCAGGAGTTCCGTGCGGGCCTCGATCTGGCGATCGGCGGAGTCGAGGTCGGCCTCGGACAGGCCGGTATCGGCGAGGATCGAGGTGGCGTCGGCCCCGTGCTCGACGGCGAACCGTGTCATCACGGCGACGCTGGCCAGACCCCGCGGGAAGTCCCACGTGTCCACTTCGGGCTCCTGGCGGGCGCGCATGCCGTCATTATGGCCTGAAATGTCAATTTCCTGTCCGCGGGGGTCCTCGTCGCAGCGTCGACGGCGTCCTACCGTTGACCGGAATCGTCGCCGATATGAGGAGCTCCGCTATGCGCACTCGGACAATGCCGTCCGCTGTCATCATCGGCACCGGGTTCGGCGGCCTCGGCATGGCGATGGAGTTGCTGCGGCACGGTTTCGACGACCTCGTCATCTTGGAGCGGGCCTCGGCGGTGGGGGGCGTCTGGCGGGAGAACACCTATCCGGGCGCGGGGTGCGATATCCCCTCTCCGCTCTACTCGTATTCCTATGCGCCGAAGTCCGATTGGCCCCGGCGGTTCTCGGGTCAGCGCGACATCTACGCCTATCTGCGGGACGTGGCGCGCGACAACGGGCTGCTCGAGCGGATCCGGTTCGGCTCCGAGGTGACCGAGGCCCGGTTCGACGATGAGAGCGGCACTTGGACCGTGCGCACCGCCGACGGTTTCCAGGCGACCACCGACGTGCTGATTTCCGCGGTCGGCCAGCTGTCGCGGCCCGCGCTGCCCGCCATCGCGGGCATCGGCTCGTTCGCCGGGCCCGCGTTCCACTCCGCGGAGTGGAACCACGGCATCGATCTGACGGGCAAACGGGTAGCCGTCGTCGGCACCGGTGCCAGCGCGATCCAGTTCGTGCCCGCGATTCAGCCGCAGGTAGCGGCACTGACGCTGTTCCAGCGCTCGGCGGCGTGGGTGCTGCCCAAGCCCGATGTCGAGTACAGGCCATGGCATCACCGGATGTTCGCGGCGGTCCCGCCGGTCCGGCTCGCCGAACGGTTCGCGGTCTGGGCGCTGTGTGAGTTCCTGTCACTGGGCATCGCCGATGTCCCCGCGATCAGGGGCCTCGTCACCACGATCGCGGTGAATCACCTGCGCAAGCAGGTCACCGACCCGCACCTGCGTGCGAAACTGACGCCCGACTACCCGGCCGGCTGCAAGCGTGGGCTGTTCTCCAACGACTACTACCCGGCGCTCACCCAACCGAACGTGCGGGTGGAGACGACCGAGATCGCCGAGGTCGTGCCGACCGGGGTGAAAACCGCTGACGGCGTGCTGCACGAGGTCGACGTGATCATCTACGGAACCGGTTTCAAGGGCACCGAATTCCTGTGGCCGATGAAGATCCACGGCGCGAACGGACGCGAGCTCGAGGAGGAATGGCAGGGCGGTGCCCGCGCCTACCACGGGATCTCGGTGCCCGGATTCCCGAATATGTTCCTGGTGTACGGGCCCAATACGAACCTGGGCGTCGGCTCGATCGTCTACATGATCGAATCGCAGGCCCGCTATATCCGTCAGGCGCTGCGGGAACTGTCCCGGCATCCGGCGCACACCCTCGATGTCCGGCGTGTGGTCGCCGAGGAATACGACCGGAAGCTGCAGGCACGGCTGGACCGGACGCCGTGGGGCCTGTGCTCGAGCTGGTACCGCAATGCCGCGGGCCGGATCACCAACAATTGGCCGGGCGCGGTCGTGAGTTACCGGCTGCGGACCCGAACACTGCGCCCCGAGCGCTACCGCCTGACGGCCGCCGCGACAACGATTGCGGGCCAGTGATGTTCGCCGACCGGAACTCACCGGCGTCGAGGCGTAGCGGTAGGTGCCGAAAGGCCACATTGAGATGATTAGTCTAATATCATCTCAATGTATCATTGCCTTTGTGGTGCAGAAGTAAGGAGACGCAGGGACTATGCGTGAAGTTTCATCGGTGAGCGCTCCCGTCATGGCCGGCGATCCCGGCGAGGTCCTGCGGTGTCGATACGGCACTGTCGAGGACTTCGACATCGAGCGATTCCTCGACGGGATCGGTGCCTTCGCGGGGGCCGGTGCCAATGTCATCGTGCAGCTGGCGAACCGGCCGGTGGGGTACGGCGTCGTCGAGAGCAAGGTCGAGTCCGGCCGTGCCGACGTGCATCCGTGGAAGCGACTGCGCACCACGCTGACCTACATCGCGGTGGCGATGCTGGGTACCGAACAGGACCGGGAGGTGTATCGACAGGCAGTCGGTAGCGTCCACCGGCGCGTGCGTTCGGCACCGGGCGCCGAGGTGAAATACAACGCGTTCGATCCTGAGCTGCAGAAGTGGGTCGCGGTCTGCCTGTGCTGGGGAGTCATGGACACCCACGAACGCCTCTACGGGCCACTGGACAAGGCCACCAAGGAGGTCTTCGTGCAATACGGGGCCAGGTTCGGCACCGGATTGCAGATGAAGCCCGACATGTGGCCGGCCGACCTGGCGGCTTTCGAGAGCTACTTCGAATCCGGGCTGGCGAGCATGCAGATCGACGACGTGGTCGCCGAATATCTGCGCAAGCTGGTCGGTTTGCGCAATGTGCCGAGACCGCGTCAGCTGGCCAATTTTCATCGTTTCGCTGTCACCGGTCTGCTGCCCGAACCCATGCGCGCGCAGCTCTACCTGCCATGGACCGACGGGCAGGAGCGGCGGCATCGGCTGATGTTCCGCGCCATCGGAGCCGTCTACGGACGGCTGCCCGTGCGCGCGCGGATCGAACCGTACTCGGCCTTGCTCCGGGACATGCGGCGGCGCCACCGGCTCGGCCGCCCCTTGGTCTGACCGCGGCGAGGTTGCGGCCCACCGGCAGCCCACATAATGTTCGGGCTCTTGTCAGCTGAGGGGAATGGGATATGGCCGAGTCGATCAGGTTGTTGGCCCGGATTCGCGGACACGACGGTGTCGAACGCGACAACGCCGATGTCCTGAACGGCGCCCTGGCCGCGTTTCTGGACTTCGGGATCAAGCGCACCAGCATGGGGGAGGTGGCCCGCCGTGGCGGGCTGTCGTTGGCGACCCTGTACCGCCGGTTCGGTGGCAAGACCGACATCGTCCAAGCGGTGGGTCTCTGGCAGGTGCGCCACCTGTTGGAGCAGGCCGACGCGTCGATGCGCAGGCAGGCGGAGGAGGGTGCCAGTGCCGAAGACCAGATTGTCGAACTGTTCGTCGCCTTCGCCCTCGGCCTGCGGGAGAACCCGCTGCTCGACCGTCTTCTCGCCACAGACGCCGCCACGGTGCTGCCCTATCTCACCACCGGTGGGGCACCGGTGATCGAGCTCGGTCGTGACTTCCTGGCCGAGTTCATCACCCGCCTGCAGGAGGCGGGCAAGCTCCCCGCCTATGACCCGCTCCCCGTCGCCGAATTGGTGGCTCGCACCGCGCTGTCGCTGGTGCTGACCAAGCCGACGGTCATCCCGCTCGACGACGAGGCCGCAGCGCGCCGGTTCGCCCGCGATCACATCGCCCCCGGGTTCCGTCCGTTGGACATGCGCGTCGCCGCCCATGAGGTCGGCTCCGGGCCTGGTTAGATTCCTCGCGCAGCGGTGAGCACCGCTCGCCTCGGGTGGAGGTGTCACCGGCCGGGAGACATCCACCCGAGGCGAGATGCACTCACCTGCCGAAACGGCGCCGGCCGCGCGCGCCGGCCGCGCGCATCGCGTTCCGCATGAACCCGAAGTTCTTCAGGCTGTACGGGTACCAGACGAGTTCGGTCTTCTGCGTCGGCAGCGCGGGAGCCGTGATCGCCTGCTTACGGCAGTACTTGCGCACGCCGTCCGCGCCGCCGAATCGGTACCCGGTGCCGGACTGTCCCCAACCACCGTGGGGGAGTGCGAAGTTGAACAGGTTGATGGTGGCGTCGTTGATGTTCACCGCGCCGACGGTCAATCGCCGCGCGATCGACTGTCCGCGGGCCTTGTTGCCCGTCCACACCGACGCCGACAGTCCGTACTCGGAGTCGTTGGCGAGCCGGATCGCTTCGTCGGCATCGGCGACCTTGATGACCGGGATGGTCGGGCCGAAGGTCTCCTCGGTGATGCACGACATCGAATGGTCGACGTCGACCAGCACGGTGGGTTCGAAGAAGTTCCCCTCGCCTGTCGCCTTTCCGCCGGTGAGAGCGCGCGCGCCGCGAGCGAGGGCATCGTCGACGTGGCGGGTGACGATGTCGAGCTGCGCCCGGTTGGCGAGCGGACCGACATCGATGTTTCCGCTGCGGTCGTCGCGGCCGAGCCTCAGCGACTCGACATGGGTGACGAGCTTGTTCACGAACTCGTCGTACACCGCAGCCTCGACATACACCCGCTCCACCGACACGCACAGTTGTCCGGCGTTGGTCAGCGCGCCGAAGGCGATGCCATTGGCCGCGCGGTCGAGGTCGGCGTCGGCGAGCACGATCGCCGGGTCCTTGCCGCCCATCTCGAGGCTGTAGGGCAGCGTGCGTTCCGCGCACGCGACGGCGATGCGGCGCCCGGTGCTGCCGGAGCCGGTGAACTGGACGAAATCCGCGTTGTCGACCACCGCGGCACCGGTGGCGCCGGAACCGGAGACCACCGTGAACACCGGCGGCGCGCCGATCTCGGCCCAGCCGCGGGCGAGCGCGAGCGGGGTCAGCGGGGTCACCTCCGACGGTTTGAGCAGCACGGCGGCACCTGCGGCGAGCGCCGGAACGAGATCGGAGGCGGGCATGGCGAGTGGAAAGTTCCACGGCGTGATGATGCCGACCACCGGATACGGCGTGTAGGTGGTGGTCAACTTCTTGATCCGCATCAGCGGGGTGTGGGGGCTCACGGCGGTGTCGGCGAGAAACTTCGCGGCGTTTCGCGCGTAGTAACCCAGGAGATCGACAGTGAACGCGACCTCGACCTCGGCCTCCACCCGGGGCTTGCCCGACTCGTCCTGAATCGAATCAGCCAGCTCGTCGGTATTGTCGAGCACCCAATCCTGCAGCTTCAGCAGCCACTGCTTGCGCCCGGCCGCGCTGATCGACGCCCACCGCGGCTGAGCCTTGCGCAGCGCGGCCGCCGCGGCGGCTACCTCCTGCGGGGTCGACACGGCGACGGCGCCGACCAGTTCTCCGGATGCCGGGTTGTGCACAGTCAGCTCAGCGGCATCGGTGGTGGGCGTTGCGGAATCAGACACTTCTTCTCCTGGATCGCCGTATCGGTCTACCGACCACCTTAGGGAGAGTGAGATGTTTTGTATATCACTCTTTCAGGGAGGATCGTGCTTCTCACGCACCACTCGGGGTGCCGCAGTCAGCCGCCGGCAAAGAAGGGGCACCTTCAGCCTGAACCGCAAGGGCACCAATGTGCTCATCAGCGGTCCGCGGAGCGAGTCGGACCTCACGAGAAGTATCATGGGCATCAGCTTCTCCGTCGGCGCGGTGATCGGTGGAATCATCGCGCTGCCCACCGTGGAACTCGCGGGCGTGGTCACGATCCCCGCGGGGCGGTTCATCGGCGGCGCGGCCGGCACGCTCGTCGGCGGAATCATCGCCGAGATGGTCACCTGATCGACGCGATGTGGGCCGGGTGCCGGGAGTCGATCAACAGCACCATTCCGAATGCGGCAAGACCTGCGTGACGAGTGACGGGAGGGCGCGAGTCACAGGATCGGGACATCGGGCGGAACCTGGAGTGCGATCGTGACCAGGGTGTGGACCCGGCCCGCGATGACGGCGAGCAACCCCTGCATCGCGTTGGGTGCCACGTCGGCGGCGGCGTGCAAGGTCCTCAGATCGTCGTCGAGGCGCGCCAGGGTCGTCGCGACCTCACTCGCTTCGACGGTGAACGCGGTCGCGATCTCCTCGAGTGAGATCCCCTGGTTCTCCAGCCTTTTGATCAGCACGATGCGTTCGGCGTCGACGGGAGCGTAGAGGCGGTAGTTGCCGGCGGTGCGTTCGGTGGGTGTCAGCAATCCGAGGTTGGTGTAGTAGTCGACGGTGCGAATGCTGACCTCGGCGCGGGCAGCGAGTTCGCCGATGCGGATCGACGGTTCGGTCATCGTCTGCTCCTTCCGCGCGGGCCGGCAACTGCGGGTTAACCATACAGTGCCACGTGCTACTGTGGCTCGTATGCCAGGCAAACGAGGCCACCACGTAGCCATGGCACATCGAGGGGGATATCGTTTGGCCGACGACAGCAGTACGCCTGGTTTACCGGGTTTGCCGGTCGCGGTCGCTGCTCGATTACGTGACGCGGTGACGGCGGCGAGTCGAGTATCGGGGGCGGCGACGAGCCGTGCCGACGCAGCGGGGTTGCCGTTGACCCGGGACCTGATCGAATTGGTCGAGCTGCGGCGACGAGTGCTCGCCCTCGCCGATCAACTCGATCCCGACAGAACACCGCGAGTCATCGAGCGTCCGGACGAGATCGACCGTATCCGTCCCAGAGTGCCCCCGCCGGGGCGAGGATTTCCGGGAGCGGCCACCAGCCTTGCGACCACCACAACGGATCGGTGGCACAAGCAGTTTCACACCACGACGAAAGGGTCAATCATGGGCGTCAGCCTGGCCAAGGGCGGCAATGTGTCGCTGTCGAAGCAGTCACCGAACCTGACCGCGGTCGCGGTCGGCCTCGGTTGGGATGTGCGTTCGACCACCGGAACCGATTTCGACCTCGACGCCAGCGCGCTGGTGACCGGACCGGAACAGAAGGTCCTCTCCGATGGACATTTCGTGTTCTACAACAACCTGCGTTCGCCCGAAGGCAGCGTCGAGCACACCGGCGACAACCTCACCGGTGAGGGCGACGGTGACGACGAGGTGATCAACGTCGACCTGGCTGCCACACCGCCGACGATCACCAACATCTTCTTCCCCGTCTCCATCCACGACGCCGTGGCACGCTCGCAGTCGTTCGGGCAGGTCCGCAACGCCTACATCCGCGTCGTCGACCGCGCTACCGGTGCTGAACTGGCTCGCTACGACCTCACCGAGGATGCTTCGAGCGAGACCGCGATGGTCTTCGGTGAGCTCTACCGCAGCGGCGCGGAGTGGAAGTTCCGGGCGATCGGGCAGGGTTACGCCTCCGGCCTCGCGGGCATCGCCCGCGACTACGGCGTCAACATCTGATCCGCCGATGACGCACGAGGATGTCGTCGCGGCGACACGACTGATCAGCGCGCAGCGCACCCATCGCGGGTTGGTGCGCGAGGCCAACGAGGACAGCGTCCATGTCGGGGTGAACGTGCTCGCGCTCGCCGACGGGATGGGTGGACACGCGGCCGGTGAAGTGGCATCGGCATTGATGATCGCCGCCTTGGCTCAGCTGGACCAGGCAGCTGATGGTGAGCTGCTGGCACGGTTGGAAGAGGCTGTGCTGAAAGGCAATACGGCCATCGCCGAGCACGCCGAACGGCACGTCGAGGCGGCCGGCATGGGTACCACGCTCACCGCGATCCTGTTCGACGGGCCCTGTTTCGGGCTCGCCCATGTCGGTGACTCGCGCGCCTACCGGCTGCGGGCCGGGCATCTGTCGCAGCTCACCCATGACGACACCTTCGTGCAGTCCCTGGTCGACTCCGGACACATCACTGCCGAGCAGGCGCGCACCCATCCGCGGCGCTCGTTGATCATGCAGGCGTTGACCGGCGCGGCCGTCACCCCCGCACTGGTCCTCGGCGACGCCGAGATCGGTGACCGATTCCTGCTGTGCTCGGATGGACTCTCCGATGTCGTCGGCGCCGAGCAGATCGAATCGGCTCTGGTCGGCGCGGGCACGGTCGAGGAGTGCGCCGACCAATTGGTCGAACTGGCATTGGCCGGTGGGGGGCCCGACAACGTGACCGTTGTCGTCGCCGACCTCCTCGCGGCGAACTGAACACCTGGAGGGAATTCGGCCCGTGCTCTCGGGCAACAGTGGAGGTCCGGCCGCGGGATCGTCGAGCCGCACGGCGAGATCGCGGATCGGCCGGGCATGCTGGTCGCGCCAACAGGCCGGGGCATCGCTGTCCACCGCCGTGATCCGGGGACGGCGCGGCGGTGTCCGTGCGACAGTGGGGCGTGGGCAGGCGTGTGCCGGGGAACCTCCCGGCGGAAGTGACCAGCTTCGTTGGTCGCGACGACGATGTCGCGACAGCCAGGAAGCTGCTCGGCGGCACCAGGGTGCTCACCCTGACCGGTGTGGGTGGCGTCGGGAAGACCCGTCTGAGCAGGCATGTCGGCGCGGCGGTTCGGCGGGCGTTCGCCGACGGGGTGTGGCTGGTGGAACTGGCCCACGTCACCGACCCGGACCTGGTCGCCTCGACGGTGGCACGCGAGCTCGGGCTCCGCGACGACACCAGCGAACCATTGACCGTTCTCACCGACTGTCTGACCACCGCCGATCTGCTGCTGATCCTGGACAACTGTGAACACGTGATCGGCGCGTGCGCGGCACTGGTTGACCGGATCGTGCCCGCGACGACGGGACTGCGGATCCTGGCGACCAGCAGGGAATCGCTGGGGGTGGCGGGCGAGCAGGTGCTGCCGGTGGCGCCGCTGCCGGTGCCCGACCCGGAGCGCGCCGAGTTCGGCGGTCCCGCGATGCGGCTGCTCGTCGAGCGCGCCAGTGCGGCGGATCCGGCGTTCCGGCAGAGCGCGGACAACGCCGCGACCCTGGCCGCGATCTGTCGGCGGCTCGACGGCATCCCGCTCGCACTGGAACTCGCGGCGTTGCGGTTGCGGATGTTCACCCCCGATCAGGTCCTGGCGCGTCTCGACGATGCGATGGGCCTGCTCACCACGGGGTTGCGCGCCGCGCCGCGGCGCCAGCAGACCCTGGCCTCGGCGATCCGCTGGAGCTATGACCTGTGCACGCCCGACGAACAGCGCCTGTGGGAGCAGCTGTCGGTCTTCGCGGGCGGTGTCGACCTCGCGGCCGCCGAAGCGGTGTGCCAGATCGGCGCACCGCAGACGCTGCTGGGCGCGCTGACCGGGCTGGTGGACAAATCCGTCCTGAGCTATGCGCGCGGCGCCGACGGCGCCGGGCGATACACGATGCTCGAACCGTTGCGGCAGTTCGCCGGTGACCGCCTGCGGGCGCGCGGGAACGAGTACACCGTCCGTGTCGGTCATCGCGAGTTCTACTACCGGCTCGCCCGCCGTGGGCGCAGTGAGTACTGGAACGCCGCCGACACCGGCTGGTTCGGCGATGTCGCCCGCGAACACGCCAATCTGCGTGCCGCGCTGCAATTCAGTCTCGCCGAGCCCGCCGGAGCCCGGCGCGCCCTCGAGCTCGCGACCGACCTGTGGCCGTTCTGGGAGCACTGCCACCTGCTGCTGGAGGGGTACCGCTGGCTGGCCGAGGCGCTGGCGAAGAACCCGGCGCGCACCGTCGACCGGGCCAGGGCGCTGGCCGCGTCCTCGGCGATCGCGGCCATGCGCTCGGAGACCGCGACGGCGGTGGAGTTCGCGCGGGCCAGTGCCGAGATCGCCGTCGAAACCGGATCCGTGCAGGTGCAGGCCGAAGCCGAGATGGCGCGAGCGGTGCTGGTTTTCGGAACGGGTGAGCTGCGCGAGGCACTCGAGATCGCCGTGACGGTCTCGGTGCGGGCAGGTGAGTGCGATCACCCGCGGGTGGCGATGGAGGGCCTGGCCTTTGCCGCCGTGTGCGCGCTGGCCCTCGACGATCCACTCGCCGGTGCCCTCGCCGAGAAGCTGATGGCGTTGAGCACCGAGCACGGCTCCCACCTGCTCGGTGGGCTCGCCTACTGGGCGGTCGGTACCCAGCGGCGGCGCGAGGGTGATCTGTGCGGTGCGGTCGCCGCGCTACGTCGATCCATCGAGTTGTTCCGGCTCTTCGACCGGTGCGCGTGGGTGGCCACCAGCGTCGACGGTCTCGCCTGGGTGGCGGCTGCCGAAGGCGACCTCGCGCGCGCCGCACGGCTGATGGGCGCGGCATCGGCTGTCCGCCGGGGCAGTTCGCAGCGGCTCGCGCATGCGATGACCCAGCTCATCGGTCAGCAGGTCCGCGAGCAGGTCCAGACCGGGCTCGGCGAGCAGGAGTTCGGGGCCCGCTTCGCCGCGGGAGCCGCGCTGGCGGTCGAGGACGCCGTCGACTACGCGATGGAGACCGCGCCGGTCGCGGTCACCGTCGTCGAACCCGCGGGGCTCGAGGTGCTGACCCGGCGGGAACGCGAAGTCGCGCGCCTGATCGCCAGTGGCCACGGCAATCGCGGGATCGCGCAAGAACTGGTGATCTCGATCCGCACCGCCGAGAGTCACGTGGACCACATCCTCACCAAGCTGGGCTTCACCTCCCGAACCCAGATCGCGGCCTGGGTCAGCCGCCACACCCGGGCCGGTACCTCCCGCTGAGCGCAGTGCTGTTTCCTCTGCGTAGCACTGGATCACGACCGCAGTGGTCGAGAAGTCCGTAGCCGCCGCGCCCGATCTCCGTAGTTTTCGCGATGTCCGCGTGCCCACGGCAGCGGCACAGTGATGCCCACAGCGCAGCTGACAGCAGTGAGGTGAGCCATGACGGTCGACATAGGTGTCGCGCTTCGGCCGGTGCCGCACGCCGGTCGCACGCCGGTCTCGATGATCGAGCGGATGACCCTGATCCTGGACACCTTCGACGGGCCCGCGCCGATGCGCACCCTGGTCGATGTGGTCGAACGCACCGGACTGCCCCGTTCGAGCGTGCACCGCATCATCGAGCAGATGATCCGGCTGCGGTGGCTGGCGCACGCGCCCGGCGGCTATCGCCTCGGCACCAGGGCGCTGGAACTCGGCGGGCTCGCCATCGAGCACAACGAGATCCGCGATGTGATGGGGCCACTGCTGCACGAGCTGTGCCGCCGCACCGGCATGGTCGCCCACCTCGGTGTCCTCGACGGGCCCGAAGTGCTCCTCATCGACAAGGCCGTCGGTCGCGGTGGCGACAGTCTCCCGACCCGCCTCGGTGGCCGGCTGCCCGCGCACAGCACCGCGGTCGGCAAGGCATTGCTGGCCATCGTGCCCCCGAGCGTCATCGAGCTGGCCTTCCCGGAGCGGCTGCCGCAGCTCACCGCGCAGACGATCGGCAGGCGCGCCGAGCTGCATCGCGAACTGGACCAGGTTCGGTGCCATCGGGGGGTAGCGATCGATCGTGCGGAGTCGCTGCCCGATGTCGTGTGCGTCGCGGTGCCGATCCGCGCCGACGTCGACGGTGGGGTCGCCGCGCTGTCGCTGTCGGGGCGGGTGGGTGAGCAATCCCGGCCCGGCACGGGCCGGTTGGCCCAGATCCTCGTCGAGGCCGCCGACGATGCCGAGCGTGCGGTGCGCACTCATCTGCGTCGGCGCCACCGAGTCTGAACCACCGCACGGGTCCGAGAGCTCCGGCCTTCAGCTCCTGGGCCGGGGCCCAGTGTGGTGATGATTCGGCGGCGGCGTGAGGTCGTCGACCACGACGTGATTCCCGCCGGATTGTTTGGCACGGTACATCGCCGCGTCGGCGGAGTGCAGCAGCCGGTCCGGAGCCGGGCGTGGACACTGCGGGCAGGCCGCCGCGTCGAAGACCGCGACGCCGACGCTCGCCGTGACCACCACCGTGGTCTCCGCCGGTTCGGCGACCACTTGGCACAACCGTTCGGCTTCTTTGCGCGCGGCCGCCGCGGTGATCGGGGCGGCCACCACGAACTCTTCGCCTCCCGTGCGGGCCACCACCGCTGTTTCCCCGGCGGCATCGCGCAACCGCCGAGCGGTCCGCACCAGGACGAGGTCGCCGATGCGGTGGCCCCAGGTGTCGTTGACGCTTTTGAACCGGTCGAGATCGAAGCAGATGACACTGATCGCGGCATGGTGATCCATCAGGCGCGGCAGCTGGTTCTCGAGGCCGCGGCGGTTGAGGAGTTCGGTCAGCGGGTCCGACAGTGATTCGGTGCGCAGCAGCGAATAGAGGAGCTGGAACGCGGGGGTCGCGATGACCACCGCGGAGAGGAGTAACGCGACCGCGAGAGCCAGGTGGACGCCGCTGCCCGTGGCGATCCGCACCGAGAACACCACGACGGACAGCAGCGCCCACACCGTGTGCACGGCCAGGGCCCGCGCACTGTGGAAGAAGCTCAGATAGCTGCCGGTACCCAGGAAGAGAACCGCGCCCATCGCCCCGAACAGCCGATCCTGCAGCTGAAGGAATTCCATCGTGAACAGCACATCGGCACAGGCGATCAGCACCAGTGACTCGGTCTTGTTCGGCCAGGGCAGCAGCCACCAGCGCAACGCCCACAGAGTCCCGGAAATCACTCCGATCGTCGAGGCGACACCGGGATGGCCGGGTGGACCCACCGGCGTGCCCGCGATCACCGCACCCATCACCGCGATCGCAGCCCCCGCGAAGCCGATGAGTACCTTCAGCGGTACCAGCGCCGACCGGGCGGCCAGCGTGCGAACCAGCCACTGGTAGTCGACAGGATCCTTCCACCATGCCCGAAGCGTCCTGCCGTCATTCATCGACTCACCGTTGGTTCCGACCGCATCGCCTCTCTGCTCGTTGCGCGTAGGGGAAGTCCAGAAATCCCCACCAGCCCGACCGGCAGTAGTGTAGGTCCGACGTGGTCCACACGGTGCCAATGTGCCTGCCACGGCCCTGGCTCGTGGCTACGACGCTGTCGAGATCGGCGCCGACGAACTCACGACGAATACGGCTGGAGCCGAGGCCTCGCGTCGGTCAGTTCGGGAGTGGGAGCAGGACAGTCGACCAGCAACGATACCGTTGGGGGGTGAAACGGTCACCGGAAACGGACTCTTCGATCCGGATCATCGACGTCGTGGTGGAGCTGTTGATGTCGGATGGGTACGACGATCTGCAGCTCAAGGAGGTCGCGCGTCGGGCACAGGTTTCCCTGGCGACGGTGTACAAGAAGTTCGCCACCCGTGACGAGATGATCGTCGCCGCGGTCACCCGCTGGATGGCGATCAACAGTTACGCCGAGTTGGAACCGCCTGCTCCGGGCGAATCGCTGCGCGATGGATTGGTCCGTGTCATCCGGCATGTGTTCGAGCCGTGGGAGCGCAATCCCAGAATGCTCGAGGCCTACCATCGCGCGCGCAGAGGCGTGGGCGGCCGGCAATTGGATGCCCAGGGTGTCAGTGCCGTCCTGCCGGTCGCCGCCGTGTTGTTCGAGGGCTACGAGGCCGCCTATGTCGAGGACATCGGGCTGATCATCACCAACATGATCTACGCGTTGACCGGACGATTCGTCGACAAGGAGCTCGAGGTGACCGAGATCCTGCCCATGCTCGAGCGCGCGATCGACCGCTTGACCAGCAACAGCGTCGCCCCGGCCGCGAGCGTGCGCACGACCGACGGCAGCCCCGGCACGCCATTCCCCGTGTATCCGGCCTTGGCTGGTCCCTACGGACCGGACCGGTAGTCACGGCCCGGTCGCCGAGCGCAACCTTGTTGACCTGCGATAGAACGAATTTCGGGACTTGTACGCCCGAGCGCAGGCGATGTGACGCAGATCACAAGTTAGTTGGGTGAGACTGCTGTCACACGGTGAGTAACCGGATTACCGTGTGGTCGGCAGGGGCTCCGAGTGATCGAATTCCGGGCACGGGGCGTATCTGTCGAGATCTTCAGATTCGAAGTTTGGATGGTAAGCCCATGGCCGCACAACTCGTTGATTCCGCGCACTGGAGAGCCCACGCCCGCCGGCATCCTCTGCGATATCGCCTGGCCATCGTCGCGCCGAATGCCGTGGAAGTCGTTCGCTACGCCGGTGGCTGGCTCTTCGATCGGACGACCGCCGGGTGGGAGGTGACCGTGCTCGTCGACGATCACACCGACATCCGTCCCCTGCAGATCCTCGGCGCGACAGTGCTCGATATCGAGCAGTCATTGGCAGCACCGAAACACGACACGTGGCCGCATGCCGTGGCAGTGCCCACCCAGATGATCGCGGACTGTCGTGTTCGCGACGGAATTCTGGAATGCCTCGACCGCCGGTCGGCCGAGCTGTCGCTGTGGGGCGACGCCCTTCCCGCCGAACTCGAGGATCGCGTACAGACCACGCACCATCGAGTGAGCCGGGCCGCGCGCGCATTCAAAGCCTGCGCCTTGGCGACGGCAGGATTCCCCGGTGAGGAAGTCGGCCCCACCGAGGTGTTCCGGGTCAGCCCGGCACGGGCCACTGCTGGACCAGTCTCCGCGAGGTGACAATGGCAACGGCGGATCGTGAGGTGGTCGAATGGGTGCGCGGCTACTTTCGCCGACACCCGATCGCCGCCTTGGAAACAGTCGGTGGCCAATTCAGCCTCGGTATGCGTGCCTTGCGCTTTCTCGTCATCGACGTGATCAACGGACGATTCGCGTTCCAGGAGTTCGTCAGGCAGGCCGCGTTCATGGCATCGTCCGCGGCCTTGCCGACGATCTTCGTCGCCTTGCCGATCGGGGTGACACTGTCCATCCAGTTCGGGTTGCTGGCCGGGCAGGTCGGCGCCACGTCGCTCGCCGGCGCGGCGAGTGGGCTCGCGGTGATTCGGCAAGGGGCGCCGATGGTCGCGGCGCTACTGATGGCGTCGGCGGTCGGTTCGGCGATCTGCGCGGATCTCGGATCGCGCAAGATCCGCGACGAATTGGACGCCATGGAGATCATGGGCGTCTCGGTGATCCGCCGTCTGGTCGTGCCCCGGCTGGCGGCCGGGGTACTGATCGGGGTGTCGCTGACGGGAATCGTCTGTTTCGTCGGCTTTCTCGCGGGCTACCTGTTCAATGTCTTCGTCCAAGGTGGGGCACCGGGAAGTTTCGTCGCGACCTTTTCCTCTTTCGCGACCGTCGACGATTTGGTGCTGACCATGATCAAAGCCGTGGTCTACGGCGCGATCGTCGCCGTGGTCGCCTGTGAGAAGGGGCTGACGACCCAGGGTGGACCAGCGGGTGTGGCGAATTCGGTCAACTCGACAGTGGTCTCCTCGATCCTGCTCCTGATGATCGTGAACGTCGCCTTCACGCAGCTGTACATGATCTTGTTGCCACAGCAGGGACTGTGATGGCCGCGCAGTATTACCCGCCTGGGGTGCGGCCGGTGTACCGGGCCGCGGTCAAGCTGGCATCCGGGGCGATGCGTCTGGGCCACATGGGCACGTTCCTGATCCGAGCCCTGTTCTCGATCCCGGTGATGCTGCGGCACTATCGCAAGGAATTTCTGCGCATTCTGTCCGACATCACCTGGGGCAACGGTTCGATTGTCGTGGGCGGCGGCACTGCGGGTGTCATCATCGTGCTGGGCGCGGCGGGCGGCGCGATCGTGGGTCTGGAGGGCTACAACGCGCTGCACCTGCTCGGGATGGAGCCCACCGTCGGCCTGATCGCCTCGACCGCCTCGACCAGGGAGTTGGCTCCCATCATGGCCTCGCTGGCCTTCGCCGCCCAGGCGGGCTGCCGGTTCACCGCTCAACTCGGTGCGATGGGGATCGCCGAGGAGATCGAGGCGATGGAGGCGATGGCCATTCGCGCCATTCCCTATCTGGTCAGTACCAGGATTCTCGCCTCGGTCGTCGCGATGATTCCCCTGTACCTGGTGTGCCTGGCCGCCAACTACCTGGCGGTCGAAGTGGTGGTCGGCCTGTCCGGCGGCCTGTCCGCCGGTACCTATCAGCACTACTTCCAGTTGGTTCTCAACGGTCCCGACATCGCGTACTCGCTGCTCAAGGCGATCGTTTTCGTGATCCTCACCTCGACGATCCAGTGCTACTACGGCTTCTATGCCGTCGGCGGTCCGCAGGGTGTCGGCACTGCGGCGGGCCGGGCGATGCGCGCGTCCATCTCGGTGATGATCCTCGTCAATCTGTTGCTGACCGTCGGCCTCTGGGGCATCGGTTCGAGTGCCCGGCTGGGAGGGTAGATGTCGGCGATTCTGTTCGAGAAGGACGGGCGTGGTCCCGGCGGATTCTCGCTGGTGTTGCGTGGCGTGGTGCTGTTCGTGCTCATGGCGGTCGTGGTCACGGCGCTGTTGATGAAGTCGACGGGCCGCTTCGACGCCAAGGTGGAAGTGATCGCCGTGCTCGACCAGCTCGGCGATGGCTTGCCCGCCCGATCCGACGTGAAGTTTCGGGGCCTGCTGATCGGCACGGTGGCCACGGTGGCGCTCGCGGACGACGGCGGACCGAATCGGGTCACGCTGCTGCTCGAACCGGCGTACGCCTCGAGTGTGCCGCGCACGGTCACTGCACGGGTGGTTCCCAGCAATGTCTTCGCCGTGTCCTCGATTCAGTTGGTGGACAACGGTCCCGGTCCCGCGCTGACTGCCGATACCGAGATCGCCCAGGACCGTAGCCTCTCGACCGTCCAACTCCAGACCGCGCTGACCAAGCTGCGCGAGATCATCGCCAGCACGGGGCGGCTCGGGTCCGACAGCACCGTCGGCCTGCTCGCCGCGGTGGCCGAGGCCACGGATCGGCGGGGTGATGACATCGTGCGCGCCGGTGCGCAACTCGACCGGATCACCAGGGAATTCGACGCACTCCTCGCGCCGGACGGTGGTCCGTCGACCCTCGGCGCGATGGCCGAGGCGGTACACGGACTGAATGCGGCAGCACCGGATCTCCTGGACGCCTTGCACTCCGCGGTGGTTCCGCTGCGCACGGTGGTCGAACGCGAGGGCGAACTGCTGAACCTGCTGTCCGCGGGCAACAACACCCTGTCGTCGCTGGGCGGTGGACTCACCCGACATGCCGACCAGATCGTCACCGTGACGAATGATCTCGTTCCGGTTCTCGATGTGGTGGGCGAGGGAGCCGCCGGTTTCGCGCCGATCGTGGTCCGGATCAAAAGGATCTCGGATCTGTGGTTCGCCGAGTTCTGGAACTCCGAAACCCAGATGGGCACCGGCAAATTCCAGTTCCGGCTGAGCCCGCACACCGCCTACACCCGCGCCGACTGTCCCCGATACGGCGAGCTGTCCGCACCCAGCTGTGCCACCGCACCGGTCGCGATCCCCGAACAGGAGTTGCCGCCCAGCATGAGTCCGCAGTCGTATCCGGTGCCTCCGTTGAGCCCGCAGATGTGGGACATGATCCGCCGGATTCTGGGTGGTGAGGCCAATGCCGCGGAATCGGTGCTGGCCCAGCTGCTCGCCGATGCAGCACTGCCGATCGGCGGCGGCCGATGAGCTTTCGTCGTTCGCTGATCGGTTTGGTCTTGTTCCTGATCGTGGCCATCGGACTGATCTGGGTCACCTTCGTCACGCTGCATCGCGGCGTGGACGGCACGACGCGAAACTATTCCGCGATCTTCAGCGATGTCACCGGTCTGCGCGTCGGTGACGATGTGCGGATGGCCGGGGTGCGGGTGGGCCGCGTCGACGGAATCGCGCTGGTCGGCAATCGGGCGCAGGTGCGGTTCCGTGTGGAGGAAGAACAGAAAGTCTTCGGCAATACGAAGGCCTCGATCACCTATCAGAATGTCATCGGCCAGCGCTACCTCGGCCTGGCACTGGCCGACTTCGGCGCGCCAGAGGAGCTGGAGCCCGGTGGGGAGATCCCGCTCGAACACACCGAACCCTCGTTCGACATCTCGGTGTTGCTCAACGGGTTCGAGCCACTGTTCGGCGGTCTGGACCCGCAGCAGGTCGACAATGTGACCGGTGCGTTGATCACCGCGCTACAGGGTGACAACACCTCACTGGTGCTGCTGATCGCGCAGATCTCCACCCTCGCCGAGTCCGTCGCCGGGCCGGACCAGGTACTCGGCGCGGTGATCACGAATCTGAGCGAGGTGGTGGGTGATCTGGCGGCGCACAGCTCCTCGGTGAGCACCTTGGTCACCCGGGCACGGTCGATCATCGACGGGCTCTCGAGCCACCGTGACGAGCTGCTCGGATCGCTGACGACCGTCGCGTCGGTGACCGGGCGGCTGGCCACCGTTGTCGACGACGTGCGGCCCGAGCTGAACGAATTCCTCACGCGTGAACCAGGTTTCACCAGGCACTTCGAGGAGAACAAGGACAGTTTCGCCTACCTCGGGTTCAACCTGCCCGCCCTGCTGAAAGGACTGGCCAGGGTGAGTCAGGAGGGGTCCTACCTCAACACCTACCTGTGCAACATGGGCGTGACGTTCCTGCCCGCGCTCACCACACTCGTGCCGACCATCGTCGGGCTGGCCTCGCCGACCGGCACCATTCGACAATCACCGATCTGCAGGTGAGGCAATGACATCGAAACATCCCTCGAAGAGCATGCTGGGGCTGATCGCGCTCGGTCTGCTGCTCGCTGTCGTCGCCGGCGCGGTGGGCTTCAACTCCCTCGGCGTCGGACAGCAGCGCTACGACGTCGAGTTCGCTCAAGCCGCCGGCCTGCGCGTCGGGGACGGCGTCACCATCGCCGGGGTGCCGGTCGGCACGGTCACCGGTCAGCGGCTGACCGAGGACCGGGTCCTGGTCACCCTGAGCGTCGATCGTTCCGCCGCGCTCGGTGCCGACACCCGCGCCGCGATCAAACTGACCACCCTGCTCGGGGCCCGCTATGTCGAATTGACCCCGGCGGGCGAGGGCGAGATCGCTGATCACCGGATCGCGTTGACCCACACCGATGTTCCCTACGACCTTCAACAAGCGCTCGACAACGCCACCGCGACGTTCGAACAGATCGATGCCGGTCGCATCGCCATCTCGCTCGACGCACTGGCGAATCAACTCGACGGCGTGCCGACGGTCTTGCCCGGCCTCCTGAACAATCTGCGCTCGCTCGCCACGCTGCTCGGCAGTCGTCGCGATGAGCTCGGCGCGCTCCTGACAGGTGTGCAGCAGCTGATCACCGTGGTGCACAGCCAACAGGGCGACCTCTCGGCCATCGTGACCCAGGGTCGCGACCTGGTCACCGAGATCCTCGCGCGCCGCGGTGCGCTCCAGACGCTGATGGACTCGACCCGGCGGCTGGCCGATCAGGTCAGGGTGCTGGTTGTCGAGGACCGGGCCGAAATCGACGAACTGCTGCGCGGCTTCGAGGGATTGCTCGGTAGCCTCGCCCGCCACGACGACCTGCTACGCAACATCCTGCAGATCTTGCCTGTCCCCATCCGCAATTTCGCCAACGCGTCGGGCACCGCCAACGAGGTCGACTTCACCGCGCCCGCAGGGCCGCTGATCGACTCCTGGATGTGTGCGCTGAGCGGTCGAGCCGACCAGGTGGCGCTGGCGCCCTATTTCCAGGACTGCGAATGAGAACCCTTGTCACACTGGCCAGGATCGCGCTGGTGCTGTCGCTCGGTGCGATCGCCGGCTGCGCGGGTGCCCTCGGCGACTCGAATCGGGCGATCACGGTAACGGCCCGATTCGACAACGGTGCCGGACTCTACGTGGGCAATGCCGTCGCCGTCCTCGGGATGCCGGTAGGGGAGGTCACCGCGATCGCCCCGCGCGGTTCCCACGTCGAGGTCACGATGCGAGTCGAGGGCGACGTGCGCATCCCGGCGGACGCGACCGCGGTCACCGTCTCGACCTCGGTGCTCACCGATCGCCACGTCGAGTTCACCCCGGTCTACCGCGACGGTCCCACCCTGACGGACCGGGCGCAGCTCGGCCTGGACCGTACCCGTACCCCCATCGAGTTCGACCGCTTGCTCGGTGCCGCGGACGGGATGGCCGCGCAGTTGGCGGGCACCAGCCCGGAGACCGGTCCGATCGCCCGGTTGCTCGATGTGTCCGCGCAGATCGCCTCGGGCAGTGGTCCCGAATTGCGGGCCACGATGAACGAACTCTCCGGTGCCCTCCGACTCGGCGCCGACGGGGGAGCGCAGACCCAGGAGGCGATCACCGACATCGTCGAGCACCTGGCGGTGCTGGTTCGCGCCGCGGCGGGAAACGATCAGGTGATCCGTGAATTCGGTAGTGCGACAGAGGAATTGGCGGGCGTGCTGGCCGAGCTGGAGATCGGAGCGGGGGATACCGGCGCGCAGATCGTGCAGATCATGCAGCAGGCCGACGACCTGCTGACGCAGAACAGCGAGAGCCTGCGCTCCACGATGCACGATGCCGCCGCGGTGACCCGGGCGCTCGCGGACTATCGCGAGGAGGTCGCCGAGTTCATCGACGTGACACCGCTGCTGCTGAACAACGCCTACAACGCCATCGACGTCGACTATCGCGGCGTGCGGGTACACGCACTGCTGGACAAGGTGTTCTTCGACGGTCAACTGGTGAAGGAGGTGTGCAATGTGCTCGGCCTGCGTCAACTCGGCTGCAGCACAGGCACATTGCAGGACTTCGGGCCGGACTTCGGCATCACCGACATGCTCGAGGCGATGTCGAGGTTGCCGCGATGAGGCAGCGATGTCGGTCTGCGTGGGTCGTGCTGATCGCCGGCGTCGCGCTCGTCACCGGATCTGGTTGCTCGGTGGGCCTGGGTGAACTGCCCTTGCCCGCCCCTGGCGTCGGGGGCTCCACCTATACGATCCACGCCGGTTTCGCCAACGCGTTGAACCTGCCCGAGCAGGCGAAGGTGCGCTTGCTCGGCGCCGATGTCGGTGAGGTCACCGACATGTCGGCGCGCGACTACACCGCCCTGGTCACGATGCGCATCCAGCAGGGAGTGCCCTTGCCGGTGGGCACCCGGGCCGAATTGCGCACCGCGACCCCGCTCGGCGACGTCTTCGTGGCGCTCACCCCACCGGACGCAGCCGCGCCAGGAGGGCCCTCGCTCCAGGACGGCGACACCATCGCACTGTCGTCCACCCAGGCCGCGGCCACCATCGAGGAACTGCTGACCACGGCGTCACTGCTGGTGAACGGCGGGGTGATCCGGAATCTGACCAACATCGTCAACGGCCTCGGGCACGCCGTCGGCGATCGCGGCGCGAACCTCGCCGCGCTGCTGGACCGATCGACCAGGGTGGTGCAGGCCCTGGCCGCGCGATCAGCCGACATCCGCACCGCACTCGTCGAGGTCGACGAACTCACCCGGCAACTGCAGGCGCAGCGGCGCCCGCTCGGCGACCTGGTCGATGTCGCGGGTCCGGCGCTCTCGACCGTGACCGACAGCTCCCAGCAGGCGTTGGCGCTGATCCGGCAGGTCGATCAGATCAGCAGGGAACTGGCGAAGTTTCCCGCCATCGGCGGGACGGCCGCTGTCGGCATGGTCGCCGACATCAATCGGATCTCCGCGGGGCTCAACGCGGCCTCGACCGATCCCGATGCCAGCCTGGCGGCGATGAACGCGATCCTCGGGCCGATCATCAAGGTCACCAACGGCACGTCGGCGCACGTGAACGCCGATCTGGCGGACGTGACGATCGGCGCGCTGCCCGACCCGGCCCACCCGGGTGATCCAGGCAGCCGGGTACCGGACGCGAGCGACTGGCAGGCCTTCGTCGGCACCTTGACCTACACCTTGCTCAAACTGCAGCAGCGTGTGACGGGGGCAGGCCGATGAGCCCTTCGGAACGCACCCGACCGCTGCTCGCCGTCCCGGCCCGTGTGGTCGTCGGTGCTGCCAGGCTCGGCAGTAGGCATCGTTCGCTGTTGTCGTGCCTGGCGCTGCTGCTGACACTGGTTGTCGGCACCGTCTATCTGGTGTTCGGCGCGCTCGGTGTCGATCCGACGGCGGCCACCATGACCGTTCGGGTGCATCTCGCGCAGTCGGGCGGGCTGCTGGCCGGGCAGAACGTGACCTTGCGGGGCGTGCCGATCGGTCGAGTCGAATCCGTCGAGCTGACACCCACCGGGCTGGTGGCCACCGCGGCGATCGATGCGACGGTCCGGGTGCCCGCCGATGGCGGGGTCCGGGTCGCGAGTCTGTCCCTGGCCGGTGAGCAGTACCTCGACTTCCGCCCGGCCGGTGACAACGGTCCCTACCTGACCGATGGCGCCGAGATCGAGGTCGAGCGGACCTCGACCCCGGTGCCGCTGTGGCAGACCCTCGCTCAGCTGGATACCACGCTCGCGCAAGTGGATCCGGCCCGGCTGGCCGCGATAGTCGAGGAACTCGGGGTCAGCGCGCACGGTCCGGGCAAGCTCGCCGACATCATCGACGGGGGGATCTTTCTGGTCTCCACCCTGGACTCGGTCCTGCCCCAGACGGTCGGCCTCCTGCGCGACAGCCGCACGGTGCTCACCACCGCGGCCGCCGCGGCGCCGGGGTTGGGTGAGTTCGCTGGTGACGCGGCCCGATTGATGTCGGGGGTGGAGGCGAAAACAGGCGGGTTCGTCGATCTGCTCGGCGCGGCGCCGGGAACGCTGGCCGCGTTGGACGCGGTGATGGCGCAGAATTCGCCGGCGGTGGTCGACCTGATCGGCAATCTCGGCACGGTGGCGGACATGGCCAACTCGCGCGTGCCCGCGCTACGGGAGTTCTTCTTCCCGACCGAACGGGCGGGTTCGACACTGGGCAACCTCACCGCGGCGTTCCACGACGGCGGTCTCTGGGGCCTGGTCAACCTGTACCCGCGCTACTCCTGCGACTACAACCTCCCGCGGCATCCGCCCGCACGGCCCGATTTCCCCGAACCGTATATCTATACCCACTGCGCGAACGAGGACCCGTCGGTCCTCATCCGCGGCGCGCGCAACGCGCCACGCCCACCGGGTGCTCGCGTTCCGGGCGCACCGCCGCCGGGGCAGGCGGCCGACACCCAGGCGATCCCGACTCCGCTCGGACCATGGTCCATTCCGCTCACGTTCGCGGGTCCGGAGTTGCCGACACCGGTACCGCGCTGAACGCGCTACCGGGCTCGCACCGCACACCACCAGGCAAGGAAAGCTATGAGCGACACAGAAATCGACACCGAGACCAAGACCGACGCCGACACGCTCGAATCCACTGCGCCGAAGTCCTCGACAGGCCCCGCCGAGGTGCCGGTGGCCGAGGAGCCGAAGCGGACCGGGCCCTCGACGCCGCACCGGCTGCTGGGGGTCGCGCGCCGGATCGCCGTGCCGGTCATGGGGGTGGTCGCCGTGGCGGCGCTACTGACGGCCGGGTTCCTCGGCTGGAAACTCGAGCAGAAGTCCACCATCGACGCCGCGGGCGAAGCCGCGCTCGCGGCGGCGCGGGCCTACGGCGTCACACTGACCAGCGTGGATTCCAACCATCTCGACCGGGATTTCGCCGCGGTGCTCGACGGCTCGACCGGTGAGTTCAAGGACATGTACTCCCGGTCGAGTGGCCAGCTCCGGCAGTTGTTGTTGGAGAACAAGGCGACCGGCACCGGCACCGTGCTCGATGCCGCGGTCAAGTCGAAATCCGAGACCAAGGTCGAGGTCCTGTTGTTCATCGATCAAACGGTGACCAATATCGCTGCCGCGGATCCCCGGGTCGACCACAGCCGGGTCCAGATGACGATGGAGCTGGTCGACGGACGCTGGCTGGCGAGCCGAGTCTACCTGCCCTGATTGCACGCCCCGCTCGACCTCGCGGGGTTCTGTGCGGCCTGGCGGAAATGATGTTCTCAAAATTGCATATGGTTGTTACCATCGAAGTGCGCCCCTTTGTCGTCGCTTCCCGATCAGCTGGAGTTCTCCGTGACCGATTTCGATACTGTGAACTACTTCACCGACCCGGATCTGATTCCTGATCCGCACCCCTATTTCGATCATCTACGGGCGAAGTGCCCGGTAACCCAAGAGCCGCACTACGGTGTCTACGCCGTCACCGGATACGAGGAATCGGCTGAGGTGCTCAAGGATTCGTCGATCTTCTCCTCTGCTGTCGCGGTCGGCGGGCCCTTTCCGCCGCTGCCTTTCACGCCGGTCGGGGACGATATCAGCGAGCTCATCGAGCAGCACCGGACCGAATTGCCGATGTATGAGCACATGGTGACGATGGACCCCCCGCAGCACACTTTCGCGCGGTCGGTTTTGAACCGTCTGCTCACGCCGGCCCGTTTGAAAGAAAACGAAGAATTCATGTGGCGGCTGGCGGACCAGCAGCTCGACGAGTTCGCCGATGCGGGCCACTGTGAATTTCTTTCTCAATACGCGAAGCCGTTCGCACTACTGGTCGTCGCGGATATGCTCGGCGTTCCCGAAGCCGACCACGAACAATTTCGTGTCGTGCTCGGTGCGTCCCGGCCGGGAGCTCGGCCCGGTGCGATCGACAACGAAGCTCTCTCCAGCAATCCCTTGGCGTGGCTGGACGAGAAATTCAGTGCCTACATCTCGGACCGCCGCGACGAGCCACGCGATGACGTGCTGACGTCCTTGGCGTTGGCCAAGTACCCGGACGGCACCACCCCGGAGGTCATCGACGTGGTGCGGTCGGCGACCTTCTTGTTCGCCGCGGGGCAGGAAACCACGGCCAAGGTGCTGGGTGCCGCGGTGCGAATCATGGGTGATCAGCCCGAGGTGCAGCAGCGATTGCGCGAGGACCGCAGCCTGATCCCGA
The DNA here is from genome assembly GCF_001886715.1 of Nocardia mangyaensis. NCBI lineage: Bacteria > Bacillati > Actinomycetota > Actinomycetes > Mycobacteriales > Nocardiaceae > Nocardia > Nocardia mangyaensis. The sequence continues at coordinate 4,151,945 of NZ_CP018082.1, read as the reverse complement.
ACTTCATCGAGGAGACCCTGCGGATGGACGCGCCGGTCAAGAGCGGATTCCGGTTGGCCCGCCGTGCCACCACCGTCGGCGATGTGGACATCCCGGCCGGTGGCTTGGTGATGTTCTGCCCCGGCGCGGCCAATCGGGACCCGCGCCGATTCGAGGATCCGCACGAGTTCCGGCTGGACCGCGACAACTTCCGCGAGCACATCGCCTTCGGCCGCGGCGTGCACACCTGCCCAGGCGGTCCGCTCGCGCGCGTCGAGGGCAGGGTCTCGATCGAGCGAATCCTCGATCGCATGCTCGACATCGAGATCAACGCCGAGCGGCACGGTCCGGTCGGCGAGCGCACCTACGGCTACGAACCGACGTTCCTGCTCCGTGGGCTCAGCGAACTGCACATCGACTTCACTCCCCACTCCTGACCACGACAACAACGACAGAGGTAGGTAACCATGACCGGACGGGTCGAAGGCAAGGTCGCATTCATCACCGGAGCGGCGCGCGGTCAAGGCCGTAGTCACGCGGTGCGATTGGCGCAGGAAGGCGCGGACATCATCGCCATCGATGTCTGCAAACAACTCGACAACGTGCCGTTCGCGATGTCGACCCCGGAGGATCTGGCGACCACCGCTGATCTCATCCGGGGCCAGGGCAGGCGAGTGGTCACCGCCGAGGTGGACGTGCGCGACTACGACGGACTCAAAGCCGCGGTCGACGGCGGGGTCGCCGAGCTCGGGCGGCTCGACATCATCGTCGCCAACGCGGGGATCGGCAACGAGGGCGGCGCGCTGGTCGACCTGCAGGAGAACCTGTGGGACGACATGATCGACGTCAACCTCGGTGGGGTCTGGAAATCGGTGAAAGCCGCTGTCCCGCACATGATCGCCGGTGAACGCGGCGGCTCGGTGATCCTGACGAGCTCGGTGGGCGGGCTCAAGGCCTACCCCAATATCGGCCACTATGTCGCGGCCAAACACGGTGTCGTCGGGCTCATGCGAACCTTCGCGGTGGAACTGGCGCAGCACTCCATTCGTGTCAATTCGGTCCACCCGACGCACGTGAACACCCCCATGGTGATGAACGAGGGCACCTACAAGCTGTTCCGCCCCGATCTGGAGAGCCCGGGGCCCGCGGATCTCGAGCCCATCGCCAGGCTGTTCCACACGTTGCCGGTGGCCTGGATCGAGCCCGAGGACGTCAGCAACGCGGTGCTGTATCTGGCCTCGGACGAGGCTCGCTACGTGACGGGTGTGCCCCTGCCGATCGACGCGGGCGGAATGCTCAAGTAGTCACCCCGGCCGCGCCGATCGTGGTGATCGGCGCGGCCCCGAGGAACAACGAAGACGGAGAACGGTCATGAGGGTGTCGGTCGACGGGACCAAATGTGAGGGCCATGCCCTGTGCGCGGGTATCGCGCCGACGGTGTTCGAGGTGAACACCGAGGACTTGGCCGTGGTGGTCGACGAATCTCCGGATGGTGCGACACAATCCGAAGTTCACTCGGCGGCGTCGGCGTGCCCGACGATGGCGATCGTGTTGCGCGAGAGCTAGCGCCGCTCAGGCGGCAGGGTCATCCGCGGCCGCGCCACCGGTCATGGTGGTGCGAGCCGCGGGCCCGTACCACCCGCACGGCAGCTCGCACGTGGCGACCACGAGGAATTCGACCCGGCCATCGAGGGATTTGCGCACCGTTTCCGCCGCGCCCGCGGGATAGCCGCAGCGTGGGCATTTGCCGTAGTAGTCGAGGATCGGACGAACGCTGATCTGAATGGTCGGGTGCACGGTGCTCCTTCAGCCGTTCTCAGTCGAGAAAGAGGTCGAGCGTCGGGTTGGCGCCACCGCCGTAGCCGGACAGGTCCTCGATCCCGGTCGCGGTGAGTACTTCCGCGTCGATGTAGCAGTTCCCGCTGGTGGTGCGGGCGGGTCGGGACAGGATCTCGATCGCGGCGTCGGCCATGATCTCGGGGCTGCGCGCGGCGGAGATCAGGCTTTCGCCGTCGGCCATGTTCGCGACCGCCGAGGTGGCGATATAGGTCTGGGGCCACAGGCAATTCACCGCGATGCCCGCGTCGGCGAACTCGGCGGCCCAGCCGAGCGACAGCAGGGTCATCCCGTATTTGGACAGCGTGTAGGCGGGATGTGCGCCGAGCCAGCGCGGATTCATGTTCACCGGCGGCGACACGGTGAGCACGTGGGGGTTCGTCGAGGCGCGCAGGTGCGGCAGGCAGGCCTTGGTCAACAGGAACGTGCCACGCAGGTTGATCTGCTGCATGAGATCGAATCTCTTGGCCGAGAGGCTCTCGGTCGGTTCGACGCCGATCGCACTGGCGTTGTTCACGCAGATGTCGATGCCGCCGAATCGTTCGATCGCGGTGTCGACCGCCCGCTGCACGTCGGCTTCGTCGCGTACGTCGCCGACCACGGCGACAGCCTTGCCGCCCGCGGACTCCACCTCGGTCACCGCGGTGTGCACGGTGCCGGGCAGCCGCGGGTGCGGCTGCGAAGTCTTGGCCAGGAGAACCAGATTGGCGTGCTGTCGCGCGGCGGCCAGCGCGATGGCCAAACCGATCCCGCGAGAGCCGCCGGAGATGACCAGTGTTCGGTCGGTGAGTACGGCGTTCTCGCTGGGCATCGTTCTCCTTGGTGCGGCGTGAGCCTGCTGTTCGAAGCGGTTCTACCACTTGATGGTATTGGCATTCTCATTTTTTGCAAGTACCGTAATCGCTGATGAACGATCCGATACAGACCTCGTCCGGCATCCCGCTCTCGCCGGTCTACGGACCGGCGGACCGAGCCGCCGAGCCGCCCGCGCCGGGCGGCTTCCCCTTCACGCGCGGCAACTTCGCCTCCGGCTATCGCGGGCGGTTGTGGACGTTTCGCCAGTACTCCGGCTTCGGCACGGCCGAGGAGTCCAATCGCCGTTATCGCTACCTGCTGGACCAGGGCGGAACCGGGTTGTCGGTCGCGCTGGATCTACCGACCCAATGTGGTTACGACTCCGACGATCCGGAGGTGACCGAAGAGGTCGGCCGAGTCGGCGTCGCGGTGGACACCCTGGCCGACGCCGAAATCCTCTTCGACGGCATGCCGCTGGACAAGATCAGTACCAGCTTCACGATCAACGGCACGGCCGCGATCCTGCTGGCGTTGTATGTGGCGGCCGCCGAGAAGAAGGGTGTGCCCCGCGAAAAGCTCACCGGCACCATCCAAAACGACATCCTGAAGGAGTACGCCTCGCGCGGCACGTGGATCTGGCCGCCGGAACCGTCCCTGCGGTTGATCGCCGACACCATCGAGTTCTGTGCGGCCGAGGTGCCGAGATTCAACGCGATTTCGGTGGCGGGCGCGCACTTTCGCGACGCCGGCGCGAACGCGGTGCAGGAGATGGCGTTCACCCTCGCCGACGGTGTCACCTACTGCGACACCGTGGTCGAACGCGGCCGGATGACCATCGACCAGTTCGCGCCGCAGATCTCGTTCTTCTTCTACACCCACGGTGACTTCTTCGAGGAGATCGCCAAATATCGTGCGGGACGCAGGCGGTGGGCGACGGTCGTGCGCGAGCGCTACGGGGCCACCACCGACAAGGCCTCGATGTTCCGCTTCGGCTGTGTCGCGGGCGGTGCCTCGCTGTACGCGCCGCAGGCACAGAACAACCTGGTGCGAGTCGCCTACGAGTCGATGGCCTCGGTGCTGGGCGGGGTGCAGTCGATGTTCACCGCGGCCTGGGACGAGCCGTTCGCGTTGCCGAGTGAGGAGTCGGCGACGCTGGCGTTGCGCACTCAGCAGATTCTCGCCTATGAAACCGGGGTCACCCGGGTCGCCGATCCGCTCGGTGGTTCCTACTTCGTCGAGGCGCTGACCGACGAGACCGAGGCTCGCATCATCGACATCATGGATGACCTCGAGCGGCACGGTGGCATGGTGGCCGCGATCGAGGACGGTTACCTGCAGGGCCTGATCGCCGATGAGGCCTACCAGCTCCACAAGGACGTCGAGGCCGGCACCCGTCCGGTCGTCGGGGTCAACCGTTTCGTCTCCGACGAGCCCGCACCCGAGATCGCGACCTACGAACTCGATGCCGAGGGCCGCGACCTGCAACTGAAGCGGCTCGCCAGGGTGAAGGCCGAACGCGATTCCGTGGCCGTTCGGAGCTGTCTCACCGCCTTGTCCACGGCCGCCGAGGGAAACGAGAACCTGATGCATTACCTGATCGAGTGCGCGAACGCGTACTGCACGGTGGGGGAGATGACCGCCGCGCTGAAAAGTGTCTGGGGCGAGTTCCAGCAGCCGGTGGTGTTCTGATGACCGCCCGCGTGCTGGTCGCCAAACCGGGCCTCGACGGCCACGATCGCGGGGCCAAGATCGTCGCCCGCGCGCTGCGCGACGCCGGTTTCGAAGTGGTCTTCACCGGTATCCGCCAACGCATCGAGGACATCGTGTCGATCGCGCTGCAGGAGGACGTCGCCGTTGTCGGGCTGAGCATCCTCTCGGGTGCGCACGTGTCGCTGACCACCCGCACCGTCGACGCGCTACGGGCGGCAGGCGCGGGCGATATCGCCGTGATCGTCGGCGGCACCATTCCACAGTCGGATGTGGCCCGGCTGCTCGAAGTCGGTGCGGCGGCGGTGTTCCCGACCGGCACTTCGCTGGAAACCCTGGTCACCGAGATCCGGGCGCTGACGAATGTCCCGTCCCCTGATCCGAGTGCCTGAGCGGTCGCGGCGGCGCAGGCCACCGTGGCCACGCGAAACGATGGGAAGACGGAGGAATTCGTGCGTATCGGAGTGATGATCGGGCCGGAGAAGGGCGATGCGGCTCGCAAACTGACCAGGATGCTCGACGACATCGAGTGGGCCGAAACGGCCGGTCTGGACACCGCGTGGATACCGCAGATCCCGACCGATTTCGACGCGCTGATCACCATCGCGCTGATGGGACGAGCGACCACCCGGATCGAATTGGGTACCGCGGTGGTGCCGCTGCAGGCCCAGCACCCCATCGCCCTTGCCCGGCAGGCGCTGTCCGCGCAGGCCGCGGCGGGTGGACGGCTGGCGCTGGGCATCGGTCCCTCGCACCACTGGATCGTGCGCGAGATGCTCGGGTTGCCGTATGAGAAGCCGGCCGCCTACACCGCGGACTACCTGGAGGTGCTCAACGCCGGATTGCGTGGGCCGGGCACGGTGGATGTCGAGAACGCCACCTTCACGGTGCACAATCCGCTCGATCTCGGCCCGGTGGCACCGGTGCCGGTGCTGCTCGCCGCGCTCGGCCCGGTGATGCTGCGCATCGCGGGCGAGCACACCGACGGGACCATCCTGTGGATGGCCGATGAGCGGGCGGTGGGAGCCCATGTCGTACCACGCATCACGAAGGCGGCGGCCGAAGCGGGCCGTCCCGCGCCGCGTGTGGTCGCGGGTCTACCGGTGTGCCTGTGTCGTCCGTCCGAGGTGGCGGAGGCGAAGGCCCGAGCGAACCGCATTCTGGGCGAAGCCGAGGTATCGCCCAACTACCAGCGCCTGCTGGAAACCGGTGACGCCCGCGACATCGGTGACATCTGCGTGGCCGGCGACGAGAAGGCCATCGCCGCGGCCCTTGGCCGGTACGGCGATGCCGGGGCCACCGATCTGTCGGTGCGTCTGCTGCCGATCGGCGACACCCGTGACGAGCTGGTCGCTTCCAAGCGGCGCACCAGGGCGATGATCGCCGAGCTGGCCAAGGACCTACGGTGATCGCCGCGGAAGATGACAGCGTCCGCGCCGGAGGGCCGCGCGACGAGCACGGCGCGGCGGCGACAGTCGGACCGCTGTCGGGCATCCGGATACTCGAGGTGGGCACCATGTTGGCCGGACCTTATGCCACCATGATGCTCGCCGATCTCGGCGCCGAGGTCACCAAGCTGGAGCCGATGGGCGGGGACATCTCCCGGCAGGTGGGGGACAGCTATTTCGCCAGCCTCAATCGGGGCAAGCGCAGCATCAGCATCGACCTGACCACCGTGCGGGGCCAAGATCAGCTCGGGGAGCTGGTGATGGACGCGCACGCGCTGCTGGTGAACTTGAAACCGTCGGCGATCCACCGGCTCGGCCTGACCTACGCGGCGCTGCGGCGGTGGAACGAGCGCATCGTCTGTGTGGCGATCACCGGGTTCGGCTTGAACGCCGGGGACGACCCGGCCTTCGACTATGTCATCCAGGCGGCCACCGGCATCGCCGCGCTCACCGGAGATCCATCGGGCCCGCCGACGCTGCCGGGCTATTCCTCGGCCGACAATTCCACCGGGCTGACCGCGGCGCTGGGTCTGCTGGCGCAGGTCGTGTCCGGCGTCGGCGGCCAGGTGGAGGTGTCACTGCGCGATGTCATGCTCTCGCAGCTGAACTACCACGCCTCGGCCTACCTGAACGACGGGACGGTGCCGCAGCGCCGCCCGTTCGGAGCGCACACGTATTACGTTCCCGCGCAGATCTTTCCGACGGCCGATGGGTATTTGGCGCTGTTCATCACCCACGACGGTTTCTGGCGGCGCTTCGCCGAGGAGGCGGCCGTGGACGGGTTCGCGACCATGGCGGAGCGGGCGAGTCGGCGCGAGGAAGTCCTCGCCGCCGTCGCCACCGCGCTCGCGGCTGATACCGCGACGGGCTGGGAATCGCGGCTGCGGCCACTCGGCATCCCGGCCGCCGCGGTGCGGACCCTGCCCGAGGCACTGGACGCGACTCCGGAAGCACTGGTCCACGCGGGGCGGCATCGGCTGGTGGGCAGTCCGATCCGAATCGCCGGGTACGAGCCCGCGTACGGCCCGCCGCCGCGGTTGGGTGAGCACAACGGCTGAGCGCCCACCGCACTCGGCGATCCGGACCCCGGACCTGTCCAGGTCCGGGGTCCCGTTGGTGTGCTCGGCGCCGTCCTACTCGTAGCGGATCGTGGTCTCGGTCGTGTCGGGGATCGCCTGGCAGGTGAGCACATACCCCTCGGCCACTTCGTCGTCGGTGAGCGCGTCGTTGACGCGCATCGTCGCCGAGCCCTGGGTGAGGGTGGCCATGCAGGTCGCGCAGTTGCCCGCTTCGCAGGAGAACGGCGGGGTGAGGCCGCCGCGTCGCGCGCTCTCCAGCAGTGTCTCACCCGCATTGCGGGGCACCGTCACCGTCGTGCGGCCGAGGGTGACGGTGACCGTGCCCGCGGTGGCGGCGGGGGTCGGCACCGCGGGCTCCGGTTCAGCCGCGGGTATCGGTTCGGCCGCGCCGAATCGTTCGCTGTAGACGGCGCCCGGCCCCGGTAGCGCGGTCTCGACCATCGCCATGAAGGCTTCCGGCCCACAGATGTAGTGCTCGCCCGCCGCGTCGGCACCGACGAAAGCCCGGACGGCGGCGGGATCGAGGAACCCGCTGTCGGCATCCAGATGCCGGCGGACCTCGAGGCGGGTGGGATAGCGCGCGACCAGATCGTCGAGGGTCGCGTCGAAGATCACCGAGGCCCGGTCGCGGTCGGCACACAGCAGGCGCACTCGCCGATCGGTGGTGGCCAGCGTGCTCTTGGTCAGCGAGAGGATCGGGGTGATGCCGCTACCGCCGGCGAAGCCGAGCAGGGGGCGTGTGCTCTCGCGCAGGCAGAATCTGCCGGCCGGCCTGCTCATCTCGACCACGTCTCCCTCTACGAGGTTGTCGATCAGCCAGTTCGACACCCGGCCGCCGGCTACCCGTTTGACCGTGGTCATGAGCTCGGCGTCGGTTTCGGGCGCGCTCGACATGGAGTACGACCGGAACAGCTCGGTGCCCTCGACCGGCACCCGGAACGTGCAGAACTGACCCGCAAGGTACGTCACCGGGCCCGCGTGTGGAGCGAGGACGAAGGTGCGGGCATCGGCTGTCTCCTTGATGATCCGGGTCACCGTCGCGCGTTGGAACAGGGGAGGTCTCGCCATGGACCGGCTCCTTCTGGTATGAAGATTCTTATGGAAAGAGAATACTATTCTCTCTTGCAAGATGGGATCTTCTCAATCCCGGTCGCGGGGGCGAGATGAACGACCGGATCGCACTCAGCTTCGAGGAGCGCGATTACACGCTCGCCGAGCTGGACGGGCTGACCGCGGGTCTGGCCGAGACCTTGACCGATCATGGTGTGCGCCAAGGGGATCGGGTGGCGCTGATGGCGTCGAACCGGCCGGAGTTCGTGCTCGCCGTGCGCGCGATCTGGCTGACCGGTGCGGCGGTGGTGCTCATCAGTCCCGCGTGGAAGCGCGGCGATGTCGAGCACGCGCTGACCGTCACCCGGCCCGTCTGTGCCATCGGCGATCAACCGGTGCTGGCCGAGCTGATGCCGATGCTCTCCCTCGACGATCCGATCGTCCGCGGTCGCGCCGAGTTTCCCGCACCGGATCCGGAGTCGGACGCGGTGCTGGTCTTCAGTTCGGGCACCACGGGATTGCCGAAAGCGGTGCGGCACACCCACGCGTCGTTCGCCGCCGCGGTGGAACACTGGCGGGTGGCACTCGGCTTCACCGCCGACGATCGGATTCAGATCGTCACCCCGCCCTCGCACATCCTCGGTCTGCTCAATATCGTGCTGTCGCTGCGGACCGGCGCCTGGATGCGGTTGCATCGACGATTCGACCTGGATCGGATGCTGCACCACATCGAGGCCGACCGGATCACCGTGGAGATGGCGGTCGCGCCGATCGCGATCGCGATCGCCGCCCATCCCGGCCTCGAGTCCTATGACCTGTCGTCGTTGCGCTACATCATGTGGGGCGCGACGCCGGTGACACCGAGCGTCGCGGAGACCGTCACGCGCCGTACCGGGGTCGGCTGGGTGCCCGCCTACGGTGCCAGTGAGCTACCGGTCATCGCCTGCAATCCGCTCGACGGTGCCCGCTTGGACAGTGTGGGCCGACCGGTGGCCGGCGTCGAGATCCGTGTGGTCTCGACGAGCACGGGCGTCGAGGTCCAGGCCGGCGAGACCGGCGAGATCCAGGCTCGCTCACCGTCGTTGATGGCCGGGTATCTCCCCGCTGACGCGACCGAAGCGGCCTGGGCCGACGGCTGGTACCGCACCGGCGATGTCGGCCATCTCGACGACGACGGATGGTTGCGTCTGACCGACCGGCTCAAGGAGATGATCAAGGTGCGCGGTTTCCAAGTGGCACCCGCCGAGGTCGAAGCCGTCCTGCACGAGCACCCGGCGGTCGCGGACTGTGCGGTGTTCGGCGTCCCCGACGCAGCCGACGGCGAGTCGATCCTCGCCGCTGTCACGGCCACCGGGCCGGTTGATGCCGAGGAACTCATTGCCCTGGTCGGCACCCGACTCGCCTCCTACAAGCGGCCGCGCCGAGTGGTGTTCGTGCCCGAGATCCCGCGCCTGCCCTCCGGCAAGGTGCTGCGCCGAGTACTGAAGGAGCGCCATGGACGCCCGTCTGACCTCTGAACAACGCCAGCTGCGCGATGCCGCCGCCAAACTGGCCGACGACCTCGGCCTCGGCTCGGTCAACGACATGGCCGACGAGCGGCGGATCGCTCGGCTCGAGCAGACGGTGGCCAGCACTGGCTGGCGCGCCCTGCGCTCCGACGGCGCCTCCGGCGTCGAGGTGGCCATCGTCGCCGAGGAATTCGGTCGCGGACTGGTCGACGTGCCCTTCCTCGGCCCGGTCCTGGCAGACGACCTCTGGGGGCCCGCTGAATCGACACCGCCGTGGACAGTCGTCGCCGACGGCCGCGCGATCGACGCGCGGGGCGCCCGACGCGCCCTGCTCGTGCAAGGGGAGTCGATTCTGTCCAGTGCTGTCGCCCCCGCGGCGATCGGCGCTGACCAGACGCGGGCCGAGGCCGCGCTCATCGGTGTTCCGGAACTCCTCGGCGAATTGTCCACCGCGCAGGCCGTTCAGTGGCGAGCGCTCGCGCTCGTGGCCACCTGCGCCGATCTGGTCGGCACCGCCCGTGGCGCGCACGCGCTGGCCACCGACTACGCGAAAGTTCGCGCACAGTACGGCAAGTCGATCGGCTCCTATCAGGCCGTCGCGCATCTGCTCGCGGAAGGTCTCGCGCTGATCGAGGGGTCGGTGAGCGTGCTGCGGCACGCTGCGTGGGCGGTGGACGAGCTCAGCCCCGAGCGAGCCGTCCAGGCGGCCGTGATCGCCAAACTCTATTGCGCCAGAGCGGCACTGACCGTGTGCGAGACCGCGGTGCAGGTGCACGGCGGTATCGGCAACACCTGGGAGTGCCTGGCGCACCTGTATCTACGGCGGGCGCTGACGTCCACCGAACTGTTCCCGACGAGCCTGGAGGAGATCGACCGTGGACTTTCGTGATTCACCGGAGGAGGCCGCGTTCCGAGAGCGCCTGCGCGAGTGGCTGTCCGGTGTCGCGGGTCGGTTCCCGACCTCGGGAGACGAGTACTGGGCCAAGCAGGGCGAGTGGCACCGAGCGCTGCACGGAGCCGGATTCTTCGGGTTGTCGTGGCCACGCGAACACGGCGGCCACGCACTGCCCCCGGTCTATGACGTCATCCTCGACGAAGAGCTCGCCCTGGCCGGCGCGCCACCGAGGCCGAGCCTGGGCTACCTGATTCAGGGCCTGGGCAGGCACGCGGGCAAGGAACTGCAACAGCGATTCCTGCCCGGCATGATCGATGGGACGCAGCGCTGGTGTCAGGGGTTCAGCGAACCGGACGCCGGCTCGGACCTGGCCGCGCTGCGCACCACGGCCACCCGCGACGGTGATTCCTATGTGCTGCAGGGGCACAAGATCTGGACGAGCTATTCCGATGTCGCGGACTGGTGTCTGCTGCTGGCCCGCACCGATCCCGAGGCGCCACGGCACAAAGGCATCTCGGCATTCGTGGTGTCGATGAACCAACCCGGCGTGCGGCAGCGACCACTGCGGATGATGAGTGGGATCACCACCGAATTCGGGCAGGTGCACTTCGACGGCGCCCTCGTTCCCGCCGATCAGATGGTCGGCTCGCCCGGCGACGGGTGGGCCTTGGCGATGACAGTGGTCGGGCACGAGCGCGAACCGTCGACGCTCGGCTACGCGGCCCGCTACGGAAAGCTCGTGCGGCAGATGGCGGCCAGGACCCCCGGCCCGCTGCCCGCTGACCTGGCCTGGGCCGGGGTGCAGACCGAGATGTTGCGACTGCATGTGCGCCGGCGACTGTCCGAACAACTCGACGGCGTCTCGCACGGACCCGAGGGGTCGCTCGACAAACTTCTCATGACCTGGGTGGAGCAGTCGGTCGGCCACGCGGCGCTCACGGTCGGCGGCACTCGCGATCCCGAACTGTTCAGCGCCTACCTCTACAGCCGCGCGCAGAGCGTCATGGGCGGAACGTCACAGATTCAGAAGAACATCATCGCCTCGCGCATTCTCGGATTGGGAGCCTGACCATGTATGACCTGCCTGCCGAAATCGACGTCCGCGCCGAGGGCCCGCTGCGGATCATCACGCTGAATCGGCCCGACGCGCTCAACGCGGTCAACGACGACCTGCACACCGGCCTCGCACACCTGTGGCCGCGGCTGAGCGAGGACCGGGAGGCCCGCGTCGCAGTGCTCACCGGCAGCGGCAAAGCCTTCTCGGCGGGTGGCGACTTCGGCTATCTGGCCGAACTGAGTCGCGACGCGGATCTGCGCGCCAAGACGATCGCGCACGGTCGCGACATCGTGCTCGGTATGGCGCGCTGCCGGATTCCGGTCGTCGCGGCGGTCAACGGTCCCGCCGTCGGCCTCGGCTGCAGCCTGGTCTCGCTCAGCGACATCGTCTACATCGCCGAGACCGCCTATCTCGCCGATCCGCACGTCCAGGTGGGGCTGGTGGCCGCCGACGGTGGCCCGCTCACCTGGCCCCTGCACACCAGCCTGCTCTTCGCCAAGGAGTTCGCGCTGACCGGTGCGCGCATTCCCGCCGCCCGCGCCAGAGAGATGGGTCTGGTCAATCACGTCGTCACCGATCCGGTCGCCGAGGCGTTGGCCTGCGCCGCAAGAATTCTGGAGTTGCCGAGGCAGGCGGTGGAAAGCACCAAACGGCTGCTGAATCTGCACCTGGAGCGGGCGGTGCTGGCGAGTCTGGACTACGCGACCACCGCCGAGGACCTGTCGTTCCAGACCGCGGACTTCCACGCCACCATCGAACGACTGACGGCGGGAAAGAACTAGCGGGCGCGGGCGTCGGGAGCGGTCGTTGAACAGTTGCCTGCCCGCCGACCTCGGCGCGTTGATCGCCTCGGCGCGTGCCGGTTCGGTTCGCGCTGCCGGACGGCTGCTGAGTCTGGTCGAGAGCGCGGATCGCGAGCGAGTGCTCGCGCTGCTCGACCCGGCGCCGGTCCGCGTGGTGGGGGTGACCGGGCCGCCTGGGGCGGGCAAGTCCACGACCATCGCGGTCCTGGTCACCGGATACCGCGCGCGCGGCCTGCGGGTGGCGGTGCTCGCGGTCGACCCGTCCTCGCCCTACAGCGGCGGTGCGCTGCTCGGGGACCGCATCCGAATGTCGGCGCACATCGACGACTCCGACGTGCTGATCCGATCGGTGGCCACCCGGGGGCACCTCGGTGGCCTCGCCGCGGCGGTCCCCGCGGCGATCCGGCTGCTCGGTGCGCTCGGCTATGGTCTGGTCCTGGTGGAATCGGTCGGCGTCGGGCAGTCCGAGATCGAGATCGCCGCGGTCGCCGATCCGACCGTCGTCATCCTCAATCCCGGTGCCGGAGATGCCATTCAGGCCGCCAAGGCCGGGCTGCTCGAGGTCGCCGACATTCTGGTGGTCAACAAGGCCGATCGCGACGGCGCCGCGCAGACCGCGCGGGAATTGCACATCGAGACCGGTCTGCCGATCCTGACCCTGGTCGCCGCGCGCGGCACCGGAGTCGAGGAGTTGATCGAGGCGATCGACACCCACCACCGGGCCGATACCGCGGCGCGCGGTGCCGCGCGCGCTCGAGCGCAGATCCTGTCCCTGGCGCAGTCGCGGCTGCGCGGTCACCCCGGTCTGGATGACCTCGCCGCCGCTGTCGCGGCCGGTCGGCGCGACGCCTACACCGCTGCGGAACAGTTGCTGGCCGAGGCGAGCCCCGACCAGGCACGGTAGGGGTATTCGCCTCGGGCCCGGTGATCGTTCTCGCTCATCCGCGCTGTGCGGCGCGTGGCGTCGAGACAGTCGGTGCCGCGGCGGAATCGAATCGCACGAGCGCTTCCTGCGCGAACGAGGCGACGAGTTCGCCCGCCGCGGTGAGCACATCGCCACGGCCGAAGCAGCGACCGTGGGCCAGCAGTGGACTGTGCTGGCGCAACAGCAGCCAGTCGTCGGTGCGGAACGGGCGATGGAACCACACGGTGTGCGCGGTGACGGCGGAGGTGAACGCGGTGCCGTTGCCCCGCTGGCTCACGCCATCGAAGGGACGCAGCGCGGTGCCGATGAGGTTCAGGTCGGTGGCGTAGGCGGTCAGCGCGGCGGCGAGTTCGGGACCGACCGGTGGTGTGCGCATCCAGAACTCGTATTCCGGCGACGCGGCGGCGGTGGAGTTCAGGTCCTCGACCGCGCGGGTCTCCCAGGGCAGCAGGTCGAAAGTGACCTGGTGCTCAGGGGCCAGGGGCGCGGCGATGGCTTCGACGTGCTGTGCCTGCGGGCCGTCCTCGTCGACGTGCATGGACACCGCGGCACTGGCAACCACCCGCGCCGCTTGCCTGGCCAGGATCGACAGCGTGGCGAACGACCGTCCCTGGTGCTGGCAGGAGACCTCGTAGCGGACCGGCTCCTCGACGCTGCCCTCCCGGGCGAACAGGGTGTGGATGGACTTGACCCGCTTGTCCGGACAGGCGAGTTCGGCTGCCCGGACGAACTGCCCGAGGATCTGGCCACCGAAGAGCCTGCGGTAGTTCAACGGCAGGTTGGGGCCTTCGAACGCGGACGGCGGGCTGCCGGGAACCGTGGTGCCGGATGCGCTTTCGGCTTCGGAAAGGCTGCCGTGGGGCGAGGAGGCGCGCAGATCGAGGCTCGCGAGCAGATTGTTCCAGAGATCGGCCATACTCATCAGTGTAATTCATATTCTCCAGGAAGGAGAATTATATTCTCGCGCGGCCGGTGACACCGGCCGCGCAGAAATCCCAGATCTCGTCGGCGGTGATCGGGCGCATGGCCGTGTCGTCCTGGGCGCCACTGGACTGGGCGGTGAACATGACGGTCTGCATCGTCATGGCGGCCACGCGGCGGGGATTCAGTCCGGGCCGCAGCGTGCCCGCGGCCGCGGCGTCGGTGACCAGTTCGACGAACAGCGACAGCAGTGGCGCGTGGGCGACGGTGACATGGGTGGGATGAGTGACCAGCAGGCGTGGCGCGAAATCGGTGAACAGCGGGTGCCGATCCTTCGGGTCGGAGCGGCACAGCGCGAACAGCAGCCGCACCGCGACCGCGAGCCGGGCGAGCGGGTCGGCCTCCTTCGCCGCGGCGGCGCGGATCTGCTCGGCGGTGCGCAGCAGCGCGTCCTCGAACAGGGCGAGCAGCAACTCGTGCTTTCCGTTGAATTGCAGATAGAAACTGCGCAACGACTGGCGCGACCGCTCGACGACCTCCTGCACGGTGAAGTCGGTACAGCCGTTCTCGGCGATGATCGCCTGTGCCGCATCGAGGAACCGCTGTACCCGCTGTTCGGCCCGCAGCCGGGTGGTCTCGAGCGAGCGCTGTACGGCACGTTGTTTCCAGGCGGGCTCCGCGTGCTCGCTCACAGCTGCACCAGGCGTGCGGCTGTCCCCGCGGTGCGGACGGTGGTGCCCGCCTCGCGGAGGAGTTCGCGGGAACTCCCGAGCAGTCCGTCGAGGACCAGAACGCGCCGGAGGTGGCGGTGCAGATCGTGTTCGGCGGTGAAGCCGATGCCGCCCAGGGTCTGCTGGCAGTGCCGGGCGGCCACCAGCGCTGCCTGGCCCGCGGCGGCTTTGGCCAGCAGACAACCCAGGTCGTCGGTGGCGGCCTCGAGCGTGGCTTCGGCGCCTTCGATGGCGACGAGGGCCTCGGCGAGCCGGTGTCGGATGGCCTGGAACGATGCCACCGGACGGCCGAACTGGACCCGGTCGATGGCATGGGTGCGGGCGAGGGTGAGCATCGCTCGGCTCGCGCCGGTCAGCCACCAGCCCAGCGCCCGGCGACCCGCGGCGAGCGGGATCTCGAGCCCCGGCGGTACCTGCCGGATCGGCAGGTCCGGGTCCAACAGTGAGCCGTCGTCGTCGGTGTGGTCCCACTGGACCCAGCTGCCTCCGGCATAGGGGAGGGGGAGGGGGCCCGCCGCGGGCCGACCCGCGGCAGCGTGGATCACATCATTGAGCAGCGGAGCATGCGCGCCGGTCTCGCCGAGCAGCCGAAACACCAGGGGCACCGTGGAATCGGGTGCCTCGATGAGCATGTCGTGCCACCCCAGATCGACGAGCGCGGCAAGTAGGCCGGTACCCGACGAATCCCGCATCGCCTTGCGCAAGGTCTGGGCCAGCAGATCGAGTTCGACAGCGTCCACGGTTCACTCCTTCCCCAGGTCGAGCAGTCGGCGCGCGATGATGTTGCGCTGGATCTCGGCGGTGCCGCCGTAGATCGTCGCGGCCCGCGAGTACAGATATTCCGCGCGCAACGGTGAGTCGGCGAGCTCGATGGCCCCGGGCGACACCTCCCGGATGGTGTCGAACAACCGCTGTTCGGCGGTGGCGAGCAGCACCTTGTCGATGGAGGTCTCCGGTCCGAGCCTGCCCCCCGCCGCCAGCCGCTCCTGGGTGGCCAGCGACCGGCAGCGGATGGTGTGCAGGGCGAGGTAGGCGGCACCGAGATCGGCGTCGTCGCGGCTCGCGTCGTCGCGGTCGGTGGTCTGGGCGAGCAACTGGTCGAAACGCGTGTAGAGGTAGGCGATTCGGTGCCAGAAGCAGGTGGAGCGTTCGTGGGGGAGCAGATCCATCGCGACCCGCCAGCCGTCGCCCGGTCGGCCGAGCATGCGGTCGGCTGGCACCACGACGTCGTCGAAGTAGACCTCGGCGAACTCGTCGATGCCGTGCATGGTGCGCAACGGCCGCACGGTGATGCCCGGGGAGTCCATGTCGAGGAAGAACGCGGTGATTCCGTCGTGGCCGATCCCGGTGCGGGTCAACAGGACACAGCGCGCCGAGTACTGGGCGAGGCTGGTCCATACCTTCTGGCCGGAGACGACCCAGTGGTCACCACGTGGTTCGGCCCTGGTGCTCAGCGAGGCGAGATCGCTGCCGGAACCGGGTTCGGAGAACCCCTGACACCACTGCTCACGACCGCTGAGCAGGCGCGGCACCATCTGCGCCGCCAGCGCCGGGGTGGCGTAGGAGATCATCGTCGGTGCGAGTACCTCGATCATCGAATAGATGCCGGGCTCGGCCAGGTCACGGGTGGCGACCTCTTCGCCGAGAATCGCGCGCAGCACCGCCGGTCCGCCGAGACCACCCACCTCGGCGGGCCAGCCGTACCGCATCCAGCCCGCGTCGTAGAGCGCGCGGCGGACCCTGGCCAATTGCGCCACCTGCGCGTCGAGCGAGTGGTCCGGGCCCGCCGACAGATCGTTGTCGTCGAGCCAGGACCGCAGGCCGGCCCGAAAGTCGTTGCGGTTCACGCACTCGGTCGTTCGAACGCGTGTGGCCGGCCGGAATCGTGGTCGCCGTTGCGCCGGATGAAGGTCATGGCTCGGGTGCGCAGCCGCCAGCCCTCGTCGGTGCGGGCATAGGTGTCGCTGTAGTAGCCGATCCGCATGTCGTGGGTCGACTGCTCGATGAAACACAGCGGCTGGGTGCCGCGGGCGGTGTCGCCGTCGATCTCCAGTGCCGGAGTTCCGGTGAGGAACAACCCTTTCGGGGCGGCCGCGACGAGATCGGGGAATTCGTCGAGTGGGTAGGTGTCGCCGAAGGCGCTGTAGGTGCCATCAGGCGTGAACACCGAGATCAGGCCCTCGATGTCACCTTTGGTGATGGTGACCGCGTACCGTGCGAGCAGCTGTTCGAGCTCGATCACGTCCTCAATGGTGGACAAAGACTTTTCCGCCTTTCATCACGAACCGCACCCGCTGGGTGACGGTGATGTCTCGAAGTGGGTCGCCGGGTACCGCGATGATGTCGGCCAGCAACCCCTCGGCCAGTCGGCCGCGGTCGGTGACATCGATCAGCTCGGCGGCCGTCACGGTCGCGGCGCGCAACACGGCCAACGGGCTCATCCCCCGTTCGACGAGCGCGACCAGCTCGTCGGCGTTGCGGCCGTGCGGGATCGCGGGGGCGTCGGTGCCCACGGCGATCTTCACCCCGGCCGTATAGGCCGCCAGCACCGAGGTGCGGGCGCGGGGAAACATCTGCGCCGCCTTGGCCTGGAGTTCCGGTGGTGCCTTGGACACATCCATGGCGTCGGCCAGCCGGGTGGTGGGCACCAGATAGGTGCCGCGTTCGACCATCAGCGCGATGGCGTCGTCGTCGATCAGGAAACCGTGTTCGATGCAGTCGATGCCCGCTTCGACGGCGGCGCGCACGGCGTCGGCGCCGTGGGTGTGCGAGGCGACCCGCAACCCACGTCGATGTGCCTCGTCCACGATCGCCCGCAGCTCCTCGGACGAATAGTGCTGGGCGCCCGGTGCCCCGGTCAACGACATGACGCCGCCCGAGACACAGACCTTGATCAGCTGCGCGCCGTGCTTGATCTGATATCTGACCGCCTTGCGCACCTCGTCCACGCCGTTGGCGATGCCCTCTTCGATGCTCAGTTCCAGCACATGCGGTGCGAACGCGGCGAACATCGTCGGATCCAGATGCCCGCCGGTCGGGGTGATCGCGTGGCCGGCGGGCACGATCCGCGGGCCGTCGATCCAGCCCGCGTCGATGGCCTTGCCGAGCGCGACGTCGAGGAGATAGCCGCCGGTCTTGACGAACAATCCGAGGTTGCGCACGGTGGTGAACCCGGCCCGCAGGGTGCGGCGCGCATTGCCCACCGCGCGCAGCATCCGCAGCGGCGGGTCGTCCTGAACGCTGGAAGCCAGTCCGGTTTCGCCGCGACCGCCCATCAGGAGGTTGACCTCCATGTCCATCAGGCCGGGAAGCAGGACGGCGTCGCCGAGATCGATGATCTCGCCTTCCGGGTCGCCGCCGATGCCGACGATCCGATCGCCCTCGATCCGGACGACCGCGGGCCGGACGATCTCGCCGGTGTCGATGTCGAGCAGCCCGGCGGCCAACAGCGTCAGCACGGTCAGACCACCGGCTCCCGGATCAGGTGAACCATCGCGGCGCCACTGTCGGGCACCCTGGCCTGCTTCCAGACCTCCACCGGGAAGGACACATTCACCAGCGACTGCATCAGATGCAGCAGTGCGCGGGCGTCTTCGGGCAGGTCGGTGAGGGGGAACTTGTCACAATAGGCGATCGCGTCCTCCAGGCGCGGAAACGCGGTGTCGTAGAACTCCTGCATCTGCGGCATGGCCGAGGCGAGGCGCTTGGCATAGCGCTGGGGCTCGGTGGGCAGAACCCAGTCGGCGAACCGTTCCAGATCGGCGAATTCAGCGGGCAGCAGCGGCATCTCGGTACTCCTTGACCTTGTCCTTGGCGACCTTGTGCAGGTGGCGCAGCAAGATCTCCTGGTCGTTGAGAGGGAATTCGGACACGATGCGGGTGGCCAGCATCGTCTGGGTGGCTTCGAGGGTGTTCGCGTCCTGCAGCGCGTACTCCTTGAATGTGACCGCGGCCAGTTCCTGGCCCAGTCGGTCCCTGGCGGTCTTCGGGGGAACGAAGTACAGGTTCGCCTCGAAGACGTGCTTGTCGACCGCGGTCGGCCAGTAGTGGTAGGTGAGGTACCAGCCCGGCGCCCAGAACAGCAGCGACATGTTCGGGAAGATCTCGAACTCGTCCACGCCCCAAGCCCGGTGACGGCTGGGATTGATGCCCGCGGGCAGCGGATCCAGGCCCGCGATGTCGGGCCGGTCCCACGGTCCGAACAGGCCGCTGCGCAGCACCCGCTCGATCGGCTTCACCATGTTGAGGTCTTTGGGCGGCGCCATCCCGCCCCACGAGGAGATCATCGAATGCGGGCTCTGCAACTGATAGTGCAGGGCCTCGTAGCCGACGCCTGCCAGTTTGTCCGCCTCGTCCTTGACCGCCTGCTTCATGTGCAGGATCGGAGCGTGGTAGAACTCGGCGAACGCGTCGATGAACAGCTTCCAGTTGCTGCCGATCTCGGCGCGGTAGCTGTAGACCTCGGTGAACTCGTGGAACGGGTACCCTTCGACGCCGGTGACGAGCGGGCCGAGGTACTCGGCGAGGGGCGGGGCGTCCTCGTCGAGGTTGACGAAGATGAACCCCTCCCACACCTCGCAGCGCACCGACTTCAAGCCGTAGAGCTGCTTGTCGAGGTCGAAGAACTCCTTCTCCTGCTGGACGAAGTTCACCTCGCCCTCGAGGCTGTAGCGCCAGGCGTGGTACTTACAGGTGAACTGGCGGCACGTGCCCGAGGTCTCCTCGTTCGGGAAGTCGTCCCACACCAGTTTGTTGCCGCGGTGCCGACAGATGTTGTGAAACGCGCGCACGACGCCGTCGGTGCCCTTGGCGATGATGAGCGAGGTGCCGATCGCGGGCAGTTCCCTGGTGAAGTAGCTGCCCGCGCGCGGAAGCCGTTCGACGCGGCCGATGTTGAGCCAGGTCTTCTTGAAGATGGCGTTGCGCTCGTCCTCATAGAACCCGGGGTCGATGGAGTCGGTGTAATCGACCGGCTCGGTGCCGAGCTCGGGGTAGTGCTCCGTCCAGCTACCCGCGGCCGGTTTGGTGAAGTGGGACAAGGGGTTACCTTTCCGTTTGTTCGACTTCGACGCCGAAGGTGTTGAAGGCCATGGCCAACATCGCGTAGTTGCCGACTGTGAAGACCAGGTCCATGCACTGCCGCTCGTCGAGGTGCGCGCCGAGGGCGACCCAGGTCGAATCGGACAGGTTCGATGTGGTTTCGAGTTCGTCGGTCGCGGCGAAGATCACGCGGTCGAACTCCTCGGTGGGGGTGCCACCCTGTGCTGCCGCGATGTCGGCGGCGGTCACGCCGGATTCGCCGGCCATCTCCACGTGATGGGCCCACTCGTAGGCGCAGCCGCGCCGATGGGCGACACGCAGGATCGCCAGTTCCCTCGCTCGCGCGGGCAGTGTCGACCGGAACAACAGGTGCACACCGAGACTCGAGTAGGCCTTGGTCAGGTCGGGGTGACGGACGAGCGTCGCCAGTGCGTTGCCGGCGCCCGCCGGGTTCCGCCGGTCCCGGGGGAGCAGGCCGGACAGAGCGTGCTGAACCTGGTCGTCCCATTGGTCGGCCGGCAGCGGTGGTAGGCGCATACCGCCTCCTCTCACGTTGGAGAATCGCATTCTCACATTTGAACTGTAAGATTTCCACGGGTTGGCCGGATAGTCAACGGGTCATTGATTCTCCTTGAAGGAGAAGCTAGTTTTCATTGGTAGAGAGCGATGTAGCCCAGGAAGGGAGCTCCACCATGACCGCAGCACCACTGCGTCCCGGTGATCAACTCGCCAGCACCGTCTGCGGTACGCGGGTGGTGGTGATCCGGGTACCGGCTGATCGCACGCCCGTGATCGCCTGCGGCGCGAGCCCGATGGTCCCCGCGGCGACCGCCCGGCCGGTCGTCGCCGACGGCACTGCGGTCACCTTGATCGGCAAGCGGTATGTGGACGCCACCGAACACGTCGAGGTGCTGTGCATCGCGCCGGGTTTGGGCGCGCTGAGCTGCGACGGCGAGCCGATGACGGTCAAGGCGGCCAAAGCGCTGCCCGCCTCGGACTGATGGGGGAATCGCCTATGTCCGGCGGGATGAGTTTCGCGCTGAGCGCGGATCAGCAACTGATCCGTGACTCGGTCGCCGAGATGATGAAGAAATTCGACGACAAGTACTGGATGGAGCACGATCAGGCGCACGAGTTCCCGAGAGCGTTCTACGACACCATCGCCGGAGGTGGCTGGCTCGGCATCACGATTCCGCCGGAGTACGGCGGCCACGGACTGGGGATCACCGAGGCTTCGCTGTTGCTCGAGGAAGTCTCCCGGTCCGGCGGTGGGATGAACGCCGCCAGCGCGATTCACTTGTCGATCTTCGGGATGCACCCGGTGGTGGTGCACGGGTCCGAGGAGCTCAAGCGGCGGACTCTGCCGCGCATCGTCAGCGGGGATCTGCACGTGTGTTTCGGGGTCACCGAGCCCGGTGCGGGCCTCGACACCACCAGGATCAGCACCTTCGCCCGGCGCGAGGGTGACCACTACGTGGTCAACGGACGCAAGGTGTGGATCTCCAAGGCCATGGAGTCGGAGAAGATCCTGCTGCTCACCCGCACCACCCGTTACGACGACGTCGCGAAGAAGACCGACGGGATGACCCTGTTCCTCACCGACCTCGACCGCACCAGGGTCGATGTCCGGCCGATCGCCAAGATGGGCCGCAACGCCGTCACCTCGAACGAATTGTTCATCGACGATCTACGGATTCCGGTGCAGGACCGGATCGGCGAAGAGGGCATGGGCTTCCGGTATCTCTTGGACGGCCTGAATCCCGAGCGGATGCTGATCGCCGCCGAGGCGCTCGGCATCGGCCGGGTCGCCCTGGACCGAGCCGTGCGCTACGCGGGCGACCGCGAGGTCTTCGGCAGGCCCATCGGGATGAACCAGGCGATCCAGTTCCCCCTGGCCGACTCGCTGACCCATCTCGACGCCGCCGAACTGGTGCTGCGCAAGGCCACCTGGCTCTACGACAACGGCCAGCCGTGTGGTCGAGAGGCCAACACCGCCAAATACCTGTGCGCGGAGGCGGGTTTCACCGCTGCCGATCGCGCGCTGCAGACCCACGGCGGGATGGGCTACGCCGAGGAATACAACGTCGCCCGCTACTTCCGCGAGGCGCGCGTGATGAAGATCGCGCCGATCAGTCAGGAAATGATCCTGAACTACCTGGGATCGCACACGCTGGGAATGCCGAGGAGCTACTGAATGACTGTCAAGACAGCACTTTTCGATCTGACCGGTCGATCGGCACTGGTCACCGGTGCCGCAGGTGGCATCGGTGCCGCGGTCGCGCGGGCCTTGGCCGCCGCGGGCGCCGCGGTGCTGGTCACCGATGTCGACGGCGCGGCCGCGGCCGTGGTCGCCGAGAAGATCGTGGCCGAGGGTGGCCTCGCCCGCAGCGCGGCCCTCGACGTGCGGGATCGAGCGTCCGCGGATGCCGCTGTCGCCGCGGCCGCCGACTTGGCTGGGGGAATCCTGCACATTCTGGTGAACAACGCGGGTGTGACCGATCCCGCCATGTTCGCCGAGACCACCGAGGAATCGGTGATGCGGTTGCTCGACATCCACCTGCTCGGCACGTTCCGCTGCACCCAGGCCGCGCTGTCGGCTTTGGCGACCGACGGCACCGGCCGGATCATCAACGTCACGTCCTCGGCGGGCATCGTCGGCACCCTCGGCCAGGTGAACTACTCCGCGGCCAAGGCGGGCATCATCGGCGTCACGAAATCCCTGGCGCGCGAGCTGGCCCGCAAGCAGATCCTGGTGAACGCGCTCGCCCCGCTGGCGGCGACCCCGATGACCAGCACCCTGCGGACCAACGAGAAGTTCGCCGCCCAGACGCTGAATCGAATCCCGCTGCGGCGCTGGGCAGAACCCGACGAGGTGGCCGGAGCCTTCGTGTTCCTTGCCTCCGACGCGGCCTCCTTCGTCACCGGGCAGGTGCTGCCGGTCGACGGCGGCATGGTGATGTGATGGCCGCCCAGGGGGCGGTGGACCCGGCGCCGTTGGCCGGTGTCACCGTCGTGGCGCTGGAACAGGCGGTGTCCGCGCCGATGTGTACCCGCACACTCGCCGATCTCGGGGCACGGGTGCTGAAGGTGGAGAACCCGGACGGTGGCGATTTCGCCCGGCACTACGACGACGTTGTCGAAGGCCTCGCGGCGCACTTCGTCTGGGTCAATCGGGGCAAGGAATCGGTGGCGCTGAACCTGAAATCGCCGGCCGGCATGGAGGTGTTGCACCGGTTGCTCGACCACGCCGACGTCCTGGTCTCCAATCTGGCCCCCGGGGCGACCGCTCGGCTCGGCATCACGCCCACCGACCTGGCCGAACAACACCCCGATCTGATCGCGGTCGAGATCGACGGCTTCGGCGCGGGCGGTCCACTGTCGGGCAAACGCGCGTACGACCTCCTGGCACAGGCGGAATCGGGGGTGTGCGCGGTCACCGGGTTGCCCGGTGCGCCCGCCAAACCCGGTCCACCGGTCGCCGATGTCTGTACCGGTCTGTACGCCGCGATCTCGATTCTGGCCATGCTCGCCGCGCGGGAACAGCGCGGTCGCCGGGGCGCGGCGGTCAGTGTCAGCCTGTTCGACACGATGACCGAGGTGATGGGCTATCAGCTCACCTACACCCGGCACTCGGGCATCGATCAGCAGCCACTGGGCATGAGTTCACCCGCGGTGGCGCCCTATGGCGCGTACTCGACCGGCGACGGGCAGACCGTGGTGCTCGGCACCACCAACGACGCGGAATGGCAACGGTTCGCGCGCGAACTGCTGCGCCGACCGGACCTGGCCGAGGACTCACGGTTCCAGACCAATCCCGGCCGGGTTCGCCACCGTGCGGTGCTCGACGCCGAGATCGGCGCCTGGTGTGCCCGTCATGATCTTGCCCACCTCCAACGCGCGGCCGACACCGCGGGCATCGGCAATGCCCGTTATAACACCCCGAGCGAAGTGCTCGTCCATCCGCAGTTGACCGACCGCGACCGCTGGCGCCGGATCGACACCCCGGTCGGCCCGATCCCGGCGCTGCTGCCGCCGCCGATCATCGCTGGCTTCGACCCACCCATGGGTGCGGTACCCGCGCTCGGCGAACACACGATCGCCGTTCTGGCCGAGTTCGGTCTCACCGATGACGAAATCGACTTCCTGCGCCTGTACGGTCTCATCGCGTCGGCCGTGGGCTGATGGCGTCAGGGGGCAAGGACACTGATCCGCGCGACGAGCCGGTCCTGCTGTCGGAAGATCGGAACGGGGTGCGCACGCTGACCCTGCATCGCCCGCGCCGCAAGAACGCCATCAACCGGGAACTGTGGGCGGCGCTGCGCGTGGCGCTGGACGCGGCGGGCCGCGATCGCGACGTCCGCGCGCTCGTGCTCACCGGCTCCGGCGGGGCATTCTGCTCGGGTGCGGACATCTCCGCACCCGACCCCAGTCATCCGATCCACAAGTTGCGCGCGCTCACCGAGGTCGCGCTGCTCCTGCACGAGTTGCCGATTCCCACCATCGCCAAGGTGCGCGGGGTGGCGGTCGGCGCGGGCTGGAATCTGGCGCTGGGCTGTGATCTTGTTGTCGCGGAACCAGATTCGCGGTTCTCGCAGATCTTCGCCCGCCGCGGGCTGTCACTCGATCTCGGTGGTTCCTGGTTGCTGCCCAAACTGGTCGGCCTGCAACAGGCCAAGCGGCTGGCGCTGCTGGCCGAGACGATCGACGCCGCCCAGGCGCGCGCACTGAACCTGGTGACCTGGGTCGTCGCGGAACCGGAGCTCGACGCCTTCGTCGTCGAGCTCGCCGAACGGCTCGCCGCCGGACCGCCGGTCGCGCTGGCCCAGACCAAGGCGCTGCTGAACGAGGGCGCGGACCGCTCTCTGCGCGACGCACTCGCCAATGAGGCTCGGGCACAAGGGGTGAACTTCGCGACCGCCGACGCACCGGAAGCGTTCGCGGCGTTCGCGGCCGCCCGAGAACCGGAGTTCACCGGCCGCTGGGCGATTCGCCCGGCAGACCGGACACAACAATGACCAGTTCGATGGGAGAGCGTGATGCGTGAAGTAGTAGTGGTCGAAGCGGTACGCACGCCATGGGGTAAACGCAACGGCGGCCTGTCGGGAACCCATCCGGCGGACCTGTCCGCGGTCGTGCTCACCGCGCTGATCGAACGCACCGGAATCGACCCGGCTGTCATCGACGATGTGATCTGGGGCTGTGTGTCCCAGGTCGGTGATCAGTCCAGCAATATCGGGCGTTACGCGGTGCTGGCCGCCGGATGGCCGGAGAGCATTCCCGGCACGACGGTGAACCGGGCCTGCGGTTCGAGCCAGCAGGCAGTGGATTTCGCGGTGCAGGCGGTGATGTCGGGTCAGCAGGATGTCGTTGTCGCGGGTGGGGTCGAGGCGATGAGCCGGGTCCCGCTGGGAGCGGCGAAGACGGGCGGGTCTCCCTACGGCCCGAAAGCCCGCGCGCGCTACCAGGACTTCTCGTTCAACCAGGGCATTTCCGCGGAGCTGATCGCCCAGAAGTGGGGACTGGGGCGGCATCGGCTCGATGAATTCGCCACGCTCTCCCACGAACTGGCCGCGGCCGCCCAGGATCGCGGGGCGTTCGACGCGCAGCTCGTGCCCGTCGAGACCGACGCTGCGACGGTGACCGCCGACGAAGGCGTGCGCCGCGGGACCACACCCCAGACCCTCGCCAAGCTGAAGCCGGTCTTTCAGGACGACGGCGTGATCCACGCGGGCAACTCCTCCCAGATCTCCGACGGCGCCGCCGCCGTGCTGGTGACGACACCGGAGCGCGCCCGCGCCCTGGGGCTGACCCCGCTGGTGCGCTACCGGGCCGGCGCTGTCACCGGCGCCGACCCGGTGCTCATGCTCACCGGTCCGATTCCGGCGACCGAGAAGGTCTTGCGCAAAGCCGGTCTCGAGTTGTCCGAGATCGGCGTCTTCGAAGTGAACGAGGCCTTCGCGTCGGTGCCACTGGCCTGGCTCGCCGAAACCGGCGCCGACCCACGTCTGCTCAACCCGCTCGGCGGCGCCATCGCCCTCGGTCATCCGCTCGGTGGATCGGGGGCGGGGCTGCTCACCCGGATGGTTCATCACATGCGCGACAACGGAATTCGCTACGGCCTGCAAACGATGTGCGAGGGCGGCGGCACCGCCAACGCCACCATCGTCGAACTGGCCGACTGAGCACGAGGAGACATCGGTGCGCCGAGACATCTACACCGAGGACCACGAAGCTTTCCGCGGGCTGGCCAGGGAATTCATCGACAAGGAGATCGCACCGCACTACGCCGAGTGGGAGAAGGCCGGGCGGATGCCGCGCGAGATCTTCGAGAAGCTCGGTGGCCTCGGTATTCTCGGCGTCGCCATCCCGGTCGAGTACGGGGGAGCGGGCCTGCGGGACTATCGCTACAACGCCGTCCTTCAGGAGGAGGCGGCACGGGCATTGGTGACGCTGAGCACGGTGCGTACCCAACTCGACGTCATCCTCCCGTACTTCCTGGCCTACGCCGACGAACAGCAACGCCAACGATGGTTCCCCGGGCTCGCCGACGGTACGTTGCTCACCGCCATCGCGATGACCGAACCGGGCACCGGCTCCGATCTGGCCGGGATGCGCACCAACGCAGTTCGCGACGGCGAGGACTATCTGCTCAGTGGCGCGAAGACTTTCATCACCGGCGGTCTGCTCGCCGATCTGGTGATCGTGGTGGCGCGGACCTCGACCGACCCGGAGAACCGACGCGCGGGTCTGACGCTGCTGGTGGTCGAGGACGGCATGCCCGGATTCGAACGCGGGCGGGTGCTGGACAAGATGGGCTGCAAGGTGCAGGACACCGTGGAGTTGTCCTTCGACGCTGTCCGGGTCCCCGTGGCGAACCGCCTCGGAGCGGAGGGCGAGGCATTCGGCTACCTCGGCAACAACCTGTCGCAGGAACGGATGACGGTCGCTGTCGGCTCGGTCGCCCAGGCGCGGGCCGCGATCACCGCCACGATCGACTACGTCAAAGAACGCAAGGCCTTCGGGAAACCGGTCTCGTCCTTCCAGAACACCAAGTTCGAACTCGCCGCGATGTCGGCCGAACTCGAGGCGGCGCAGGCCATGGTGGATCGTGCCGTTCTCGATCTGGTCGAAGGCGAACTGTCCGGGCCCGACGCCGCACGCGTCAAACTGTTCACCACCGAGATGCAGGGCCGGGTGGTCGATCGCTGCCTGCAGCTGTTCGGTGGTTACGGCTATATGAGCGAGTATCCGATCGCGCGGCTGTACACCGATGCGCGGGTGGCCCGCATCTACGCCGGAACCAGCGAGGTCATGAAGGTGATCATCGCCAAATCCCTTGGTCTGTAAGGGGTGAGCGCATCTGCCCCACGACCACCGTTGTCGCGGGGCAGATCCTGCTCACCCGCAGTGTCATCGGCGCGCGATCACGCATTCCTCGATGAAGGACATGACCCTGAGGTGATACGCGGTCGCCGAGTGCCCCATGCTCAGGTTGTGGCCGGCGTCGGCTTGCTCGTTGAGCAAGACGCGCGGCGCAGCCGTGAACAGGGCGGTGATCTCTCCCAGCGCGAGTGGGTCGGTGCGCCATACCTTTTCGTGGGCGCCCACGGTGAACTGGACCGGAACGTGGACGTTCGCGGCCGCGCGCGCGAAATCGTGCGCCACCCACTGCGGCATCATGGTGGCTTCATAGGCGGGCCCCGGCGACGCGATCGCCGCGCCACCGAAGACCTCGGGGGGATAGAGGCGGCTGGGCTGCCAGAGCAGTTCACGGAGGCGGTCGCCGCGGCCCGGCCCGCCCGCGGTCAGGCTCCGGATGGCTTCGGGATGGTGTTCGCGGCCGGTACCCGCGAGTTCGATGCCGAGCAAGTGCGCGCCGCGTTCGTCGGCGGCCATCCGGACGGCCAGCTCGCACCCGGCCGAATGTGCGAGGACGAAGGTCCCCGCACCGCGCGGCCGCGCCCCGAGCACCCGCTCCACCAGGGCATAGGCGAGGTCGACGCGCCGGGCGGCCGGGGCGATGTCGGCCGCGTGCGGCGCCGAACTGCCGTACCCGGGACGGTCGATCGCGAGCACGGTGAACCCGAGCGCGGGGGCGGTGCGCAGCAGCGACAGCCGGGGATGACCGGGGCAGTCGAAGTAGGCGGAGGTCGTCACACCGCCGTGGATCGCGACGATGACGGCGCGGGGGTCGGCGGCCTCGGCCAGCAATGCCGACATGGGGACGTCGTCGACGTCGACGACGTGGGAGCTGATCGGGATCTCGTGCGACAGCCGCACCAGATCGGAACCGGCACTGGTCATGGCTTCGGGTCGCCTTCGGAGTCGGTGGGCGTGACGGTGAGATGACGGGCCTCCGCGGAGACGAGCACCGCGCAGGCGGCGATCGTCAGGTCGGGCAGCACCGCCTCGGCGTAGTGCATGATGCTCGCGCGCAGGCGCTGCGCGATGGTGAGGTCACCGCCGGGCGGCGGGAGACAGATCCCGATCATGAGACTTCCCATTCAATGGGTGGAGAACCCTACTCTCGATACCGAGTGGGTGGTGTTCCGGCAGATATGAAATAGCTGACGGGGTGTGAGAGGGCATCACGATGTCGTTGATTCCGCCTTGTTGCTAGACTTCATTCTCTAATATGAGAATCAGATTATCACCTAGGTCGGGAGTGCACGATGCCGTTGATCGCTTCGGTCGGTACCTATCTGCCGTGCTGGGGTACCGCCGAGCAGCGGATACCCGGTGACGACGAGGACGCGATCACCCTCGCGGTCGAAGCGGGCAGGGCCGCGCTCGCCTCGGGGGCCGGGGTGGAGCACGTCGTACTGGTCAGCCGGGATCTGCCACTGCTGGAAGGCGGCAACGCCGCGGTGCTGCTGGCAGGTCTCGGTCTGGATTCCGAGCTCGAGGTGACCGAGCGACTCGGCGGGGCGCCCGCGACCCTGGACGCCCTCGGTTCCGCACGACCGCGGACCCTGGTGATCGGTGTCGACCTCGACCCGGCCGGCGCGGCCGCCGCGGTCACCGGCGAGCGCGGATTGCAGGTGCGGACCGCGGCCCGCGTCGCCCGCAGCCTGCCGGTCCGGACTCGCTATGCCACCGGCGTCGTGCACGACTACGGCGACCCCCGGTTGCTCCGCGAACGTGGACTTCTCGGTTCACTGGCCGCGTCCTGGCTCGACACCCCGGTCGCGGTGGCCGGTGTCGATCACGAACAGGCGGCCGACCTGTGTATCGGCACCCCGCCGCCGCTGCCCACCTTGGGCGCGAGTTCTGGATTGTTCGCGCTGGCGGCCATGGTCGATGCCGGGCAGGCGGGCCCACTGGTCGGTGTGGAGCAGGGGAGCCTGTCCGGTGTCACCGTCGCGGCGGGCGTGGTGCCGGTGCATCGGCACGAACCCGCGCCCCGCGCGAAACCGGTGTCCGCGTTCGTACCCGGCGCCGACATCCCGATCTCCCTGGCCGCCTATGAGCGCGCGTTCGAGGCGAAAGTGCGCTGGGCGGCCGGTCGGCACGCCGACACCGACGAACTGGATTTCCCGCCTCGATACCGGGTCGACGACGACGGCGCGCTGCGCACCGACTACACCCTGGTGCCGTTGCCGCGCACCGCCACCGTCTACACCTCGGTGACCGTGCATGTGCCGGTGCCGGGCCTGAAGACACCGTATTCGCTGGTCATCGTCGAGCTCGACGAGGTCGACGTCCGTGCGCTGGTGAAAGTGACCAGCGCCGAACCGGGTTCGGTGGCCATCGGCGATCGCGGCCGCATGGTGTTGCGGCGAGTGGCGGTTCGCTCCGGCGTGCCGGACTACGGCTACGCCTTCGAACCGGAAACCCCCGAACGACAGGAGTCGGCAGCATGAGAAGAGTCGCCATCGTCGGCGCCGGAATGACGCCCTTCGCCGAGCATTTCGCGCTCGGCATCAAAGACCTGGTGCCGATGGCCTTCGCCGACTGCGCGCGCAGCATCGACAAGGGGCTGCGCAAGTCCGACATCCAGGCTGCCTGGTTCGGCGAGCTCGGTACCGCCGACGGGTTCGCCTCCGGCATTCTCGCCGACACCCTCGGCCTGTCCGACATTCCGGTGACCCGCGTCGAAAACGCCTGTGCCACCGGGCACGACGCGGTCCGCAACGCCCTGCTCGGGATCGCGTCCGGCGCCATCGACGTCGCTCTGGTGATCGGCGCGGACAAGCTGCGCGAGTCGGCGTCCAAGGACATGCTGTGGGAGTGGGAGGCGATGACCCGCGACATGGCCTGGGACTACCCGCTCGGACTGGTCGCGCCCGCCGGGTTCGCGCTGCATGTGGCCAGGTACCTGCACGAATCGCCGGCCACGCGGGAGCACATGGCCATGGTCGCGGTGAAGAACCATCGGCATGGCGTCCGAAATCTCAAGGCGCGGTTGCGCTTCGAGATCAGCATGGCGGAAGCCCTCGCGGCACCGACGGTGGTCACGCCCTTCGGGCTCTACGACTGCGCGCCGCAGAGCGACGGGGCGGCGGCGCTCGTGCTGGTCGCCGAAGACGTGGTGGACCGCTACACCGATCGCCCCGTCTGGATTCGCGGGGTGGGGCTCGGCATGGATTCGGTGATGCACCAGCACAAGCGGGACATGACGACTTTCCCCGCCACGGTCCGCGCCGCTCGGCAGGCGTTCGGCATGGCCGGGCTGACCCCGTCCGACATCGATGTCGCCGAGGTGCACGACTTCTTCACCGGCATCGAGTTGATGAGCTACGAGGATCTCGGGTTCGCCGACCGGTTCGAGGCCCACAAGCTCGTGGAGGCGGGCGTCACCAGCGTCGGCGGTGCGCTACCGGTGAATCCGAGCGGGGGCTTGAAGTCGAAGGGACATCCGCCGGGCGCTACCGGTGTCGCGCAGTGCGTCGAGCTGTTCGAGCAGCTGCGCGGCGAGGCGGTGAATCAGGTCGATCGGGCTCGAATCGGTTTGGCGCACACCATCGGTGGTCCCACCGCGGTCGCGGCCGTGACGATCCTGGCCGGGCCGGACGCGGCAGGCGCGTCTCAGCCGTAGACGACTCGTCCGTCGACGACGGTGGCCGCGATCGGTGGGTTGGGCAGCATCGCGGTCACCTCCTCGGGTGGCACCGCCAGCAGCGTCAGATCGGCGACTTCGCCGGGTGCGATGGTTCGTGGCGACGCGGGCCGTTCGGGGCGGCCGAAGAACAGGCTGACCGCCGATCGAAGTGACAGCCTCTCGGCCGCCGAGCGACCCGATTCTCGGTCGACGGCGGCGTGGACAAGGCGCCAAGGGTCGGCGCTACCGAACGGGGCATCGGTGCCCCCGGCCACGCCCACCCTCGCCCCCAGCAGTGACCCGAGCCGCCACAGATCCGGACGATCCTGGTCGGGCACCGCACGCCGGTAGTGGTCGCCTCGTTCGACCAGGAAATGCGGCTGGGTCACCACCGGTACCCGGTTCGCCCGCAACCACGCCATCGCCTCGACCGGGATGATCGCACCGTGCTCGATGCGATCACCGAGACGCACGCCCGCGCCGTCGAGGGCGGTCATCGTCAGAATCAGTTGGACCCTGGTCACACAGTGCACCGCGACCGATCGATCCCCGGCGTGGATCTCGCGGATCCGAGCGATGAACTGGTCGAGAGTCGGCAGGGCCGTATCGTCGAGCAGGATCTTGGTCGGCCCCAGGGAGAACCGCTGGATCTCCGGGGCGGTGACGGCGGGCGGTGCCATGCAGTGAACCCGTTGCCGAATTCGGCCACTGGTCACGTCACGGGCGAAATCATCGACATCGTGCTGCCCCAGCGCGGGGGTGGCGTCGGTGACGCCGGTGATCCCCAGTGCCGCGGCGCGCGCGCTGACCGTGGTCAGATCGACGGGCCTGGCGGCGATCTGGGCGCCGAGCCAGGCATCCATCCGCCAGAGTCGGCCGTTGGCCCGTCCGTCGAGGTCGCGCTCCACACCCGTGTGTGCGCAGCGGTTCAGGTCCACTGCTGCACACGCGTGCGAGTTGAGCGTCCAGAGGGCGCCGGAGCGATGTTGGATCCGGACCGGGCGCTGGGTGATCCAGCGATCCAGCGCCCACCGGTCCAGGTCCCCGGCGGCCGACTCGTGGTATCCGACGCCGCGAATCCACATCCCCTTCGGCATTGTCGCGTCCGCCTGCCGCAGCCGCGCCGCCAGGTCGTCGACGGTGCGAATCACCTGTGGGCCGAGCGGTAATGAGTCAGCGGACGCGGCGAGGGAACGTAGGTGCACATGGTGGTCGTGCAGGCCGGGCAGCAGCCACCCGCCGCCCGCGTCGATGTCGTGCTCGCCGGGAAATGCTCGTAGTCCGGTTCCGCATTCGGTGATCGACCCACGGTGCCACCGGACGTCGGTGTGCCCGGTCCCGAATATCCGAGCTCGTCGGATGAGCATCAGGCATCACCCGGCGACAGTGCTGCCGGTGCGCCGACTGTGCGGCGTCGCTGGGTCGACGCGCATTCCACGACCCAGTCATCGCCGTGTCGGTGGACCACATGGTTTCCGTGCGCTATCGGCGGCGCGGCGGCGAAAGCGGCTGCCGTGGCGCGCATGGACAGATCGATCAGCACGCCGCCGCCGCTGTGGCATGCGCCGGCCACCGCCAGCGCCGCGCAGACGCCTGAGAGCGGATCGGCGATCGCGTCAGCGCAGAAGACCGGCTCGCCCCCGTGGCGGCCGACCAGGCCGCCCGCGACCGCGGCGTCGTCACCGAAGGCCACCCGCATCGGATTGGACCGGCCGTAGCCGGTGAGGCTCAACCAGATCCGCCCGTCGCGGTGCGGGCGATCCTCGGGTGCGAGGCCGAGTTGCGCCAAGGCCCGTGGCCGGGACGCCTCGAGCACGATGTCGGCCGAATCGAGGAGCTCGCCCAGGGCTTTTCGGCCCTGCTCGGCGCGGAAGTCGAGTGTTCGGAACTCGTGTCCGGCGTGCAGCCAATCGAAGAATCGAGGATCACCGGTGCGGGCGCCGTCGGGCCGGTGAGCACCCTCCACCTTGATCACCCGCGCGCCGGCCAGTCCGAGGACGCGCGCGCACAGCGGTCCCGCCCACATCGACGACAGGTCGACGACGACGAGTCCGCGCAGCGAGCGGGCGCCGACCGCGTTGCTCAGGCGAGAAACGTTCCAGGGCAGCATGTTGCGCGGTGGCACGGCCAGCACGGATGCGGGGATGCCGACGAGTTGGGCCCGCTGTACCAGCGCGGCCGCCGATGACCGTGCTGCTGCCGCCTCGAGCGCGATCCATGGGTCTGCGCCGACCTCGGCGCCGAGAACGGCGGGGACGGCATCGAAGTCGTCGGGGCGGCTCAGTGTGAGGGCACACCATCCATCGGTGGCACGAAGCAGCCTGCTCGTGCCGTTCGCCGATCGGCGCCCCGCGCGCCGTAGACCCGCTCGTTGCGCCCGGCCGGTCAGCGCCACCGCGGGGTCGAGGTCGACTCGGTCGCCGAGGTCACCGGTGAGCCACGACAGCGCGCGCAGCGCTGCTCCTAGCAGGCCGTAGGCGGGTGCGGGGGACAGGCTCGGTTCGGCGCCGTCGTGGCCGGTGAGCGCCATCGCGCCGGAGCCTGCCCACGCCAGCACCGGACACTCCGGGTCGGCGGGAAAGGTCGTGGGGACGGTGCGGGTGGTCAGCGTCCGCAGCCACTCGTCCACCACGGCGCGGGGTTCCTCGAGGTCGATTCGGCGGTGTGCCCGGGGATCTGAGCGCACTTCAGCCCTCCGCGCCGATGACCTGATCGATCAGGCCCCAGTCCAACGCCGCATCGGCATCGAGTCGCTGTTCGGTCAGCATCAACCATGCGGCGCGCCAGCGGCCGATGCGCCGCGCCACGCTGACCGTGCCGCCCGCACCGGGTACCAAACCCATCCGCACCTCGGGGAAACAGAAGTACGTATCCGGGGTCGCGGTGACCGTGCCCGCGAACGCGGCGATCTCGGCACCCGCGCCGATACAGGAGCCGGTGGCGCGAACGACGAGGCGGTCGGCGAGGCGATCGAGTGCCCGCCACGGTGCGCGATCCAGCCGCACCAGATACGCGGCGACCACGTCGGTCGCCGAGCCGAATTCGGCCAGATCGCCACCGCTGCAGAACACGGGGCCGTTGCCGCTGAGTTCCACCGTCGCGATGCTCGGGTCCGCGACCGCCACCTGCGCAGCGGCCAGAAGTTCTTCCCGCAGCCGCAGGCTCAGCGCGTTGCGGCGTTGCGGGTGATCCAGCACGATCGACAGGTGGTCTCCGCTGCGCCGCACACGAACCACGCGGCGATCGGTAGCCGGCGCGGGCTTCGCGGGCCCACGCTCGAGGAGCCATCGAGCGAATTCGGGTCCGGCGAGCAGCATCGAGTAGGCCGCGGCCTCGGCAGCCAGGGCCGGCGCGGTGTCGCGTCCGGGTGTCTGCCGGAGCAGGTGGCCGCAGACGAGCGCTGCCCGCGGTGATCGAGCAACCGCGGCGCGCAACATCGCGAGCGCGGCGTCGATGTTCTCGACGGCGACCACCTCCGGGTGCAGGGGCGATGTCGGTAGGTCGGTCAAGGTCAGCGTGGTCGCGGCCAGGACGGGCTCGACCGACGAGGAAAAGGGCCGCCGCAGGACTCCGACCACGAGCGCCATCGACTCCCGGATTCGGGTGGCCGTCGCGAGCACCGTCTCGGGGCAGGCATCGCCGAGACCGTCGAGTTCGAGCACGACGAGCGGCGCTGTCGGCGTTCCTGACGCCGACAGCGCGAGTCCCTCGTCCAACAGCGGGTCGTTCATCGGCTCGGTTGCCGGTCGGCGATGCTTTGCCGGACGTGGAACTTCTGCACCTTGCCGCTGGCGGTCCGTGGAAAGTCCTCGACCTGGTGCAGCTCCTCCGGCCACTTCTGCTTGGCGACACCTGCCCGGTCGAAATGTGCGCGCAGCTCGGCGATGGTCGGCAGCTCGTGGCCGGTGCGCAGCCGGACCACGGCGGCGGCGTGCTCGCCGAGGCGGGCGTCGGGCGCGGCGACGACCACCGCCTCCGCGATCCCGGGCATGGTGAGCAGGACCTCCTCGACCTCCAGGGCGCTGATGTTCTCGCCGCCGCGAATGATGATGTCGGCCTTGCGGTCGGTGATGGTCAGGTAGCCGTCGGTGTCGAGCTCGCCGATATCGCCGGTGTGATACCAGCCGTCGGCGTCGAACATGGCGGCCGTGAGCGCGGCATCGGTGTAGCCCAGGCACAGATCCGGTCCGCGACTGAGGATTTCGCCGTCGGCCGCCAACTTGATCTCCACCCCGGGCAGTGCGTCGCCGTCGGTGAACAGGCGCTTGTCCTTCGGCGCGCTGTACCGTGACCCGGTGATCGAGGGGTGTTCGGTGCTGCCGTAGGAGCGGAAGACCGTGATGCCGAGGTCGTCGAGCCGGCGGGTGACGGCCGCGGGGACCGATGAGCCACCCAGACCGGCGTACTTCATCCAGGACAGATGTGCTGTGGTGAAATCAGGATGGTCGAGCAGGCTGGTGACGAAATACGTCGCGCCGCCGCCCACGGTGAGTCCGTCGCTGCGCATCAGCGCGAGAGCGCGGCCCGGGTCCCAGATGTCGGTCAGATTCACCGGGGATCCGTCGAGCACCGGGATCAGGAACGCGTTCACCATGCCGATGAAGTGCCCGACCGGAGCCGCGGTGAGCTGCCTACCGCGCTCGGGCGGGTAGAGACCGGCCAGCTGCCGGGTTTCGTGGCCGAGGGTTTCGTGGCTGTGGACGACGCCTTTCGGCGCGCTGGTGGTTCCCGAGGTGAAGGCGATCAGCGCGGGACCGCCGGGATCGGTGGACAGGAATCCGGGCATCGGGTCCTCGGCGAGCAGATCGTCGAAGTCACGTCCCACGACGCCGACGATCGGAATGTCCGCGCACAGGTCAGCGTGGTGTTCCAGCCGGCCGAACCGCTCGGCCACGATGAACACCCGTGGCGAAGTGGCGGTGAGGATGTGCGAGAGCTCCTTGCGCCCGTAGAAGTGCACGATCGGCACCACCACCGCCCCGAGGAATGCCGACGCCCAGAAGGTCGCGGCGGCCTCGGCCCAATTGGGTAGCTGGAAGGCGACGACATCGCCGGGCCCGACACCACGAGCGCGGAGCCCGGCGGCGAGGCGCCGGGCGCGGTGCTCGACGTCGCCGAAGGTGCCTGACCATGGCCGCTGGTTCGAATGCACCCGGAACTCGGTGTCGGGTGCGGCGGCGAGACCGTGGGTCAGCATCTCGCCGATCGTCTCGCCGGTCCACCAGCCCTTGCTTCGGTAGTCCGCCACCAGGTCGGCGGGAATGCTGCGCACGTGAGACTCCAATGCCGGATCCGAGATATCGCATCGGCGATGCTATTCTCTCTCGA
Source organism: Nocardia mangyaensis (assembly GCF_001886715.1). NCBI lineage: Bacteria > Bacillati > Actinomycetota > Actinomycetes > Mycobacteriales > Nocardiaceae > Nocardia > Nocardia mangyaensis. Next base: position 4,115,802 of record NZ_CP018082.1, on the reverse strand, counting down.
CAAGAATAACAATCTCATAATGGGAGAATGCATTTATGGTCGAGCTGGAGCTGGAGGCCGGTATCGCGGTCGTCACGATCAATCGCCCGCACGCCCGCAACGCCATCGCACCGGTCACCATGGACGAGCTGGACGAGGCGCTGGACAAGGCGGCGGGCGCCCGTGCTCTGGTCATTCGAGGAGCTGGTGATCGGGCGTTCGTCTCCGGCGGAGATCTCAAAGAGCTCAGTGCGCTGCGTACCGAGGAGCAGGCCGCCGCGATGGCCTGGCGCATGCGCTCGATCTGCGATCGGCTCGCGGCTTTCCCCGCTCCCGTGATCGCCGCGCTCAACGGGCACGCCTTCGGTGGTGGTGCCGAGGTCGCCGTCGCCGCGGACATCCGCGTCGCCGCCGCCGACATCAAGATCGGCTTCAACCAATCCGCACTGGCGATCATGCCCGCCTGGGGTGGTGCCGAGCGGCTCGCGGCACTGGTGGGAAAGGGACGCGCGGTCTTGCTGGCCGGAACGGCCACCATTGTCGACGCGACCGAAGCCGAACGGCTGGGGTTGGTCGACCGGGTGTTCGCGCGCGCGGACTTCGAGGACGGCTGGCGCGCGTTGGCCCGCTCGCTGGCGACCGCGCAGGCGGGGGAGATCAAGCGGATCGTCGCGGGCGTCTCGCCGCAGGAGGCGGTCGACGCGTTCGCCCGGCTGTGGGTGGCGGATGAGCACTGGGTTGCCGCCGACGCAGCCCTCACCCGCCGCACCTCGTAGGCCGGTGATCACCGGCTGGTATCGAAAGTGACTGCGGGCATTGTTATTTGGGTGGGAAGCGGAGTGCGCCGTCGAGGCGGATCACTTCGCCGTTGAGATAGTCGTTCTCGATGACCGATTGGACCAGGTGCCCGTACTCCGGTGACCGGCCCATGCGCTTGGGGTGGGGGACCTGCTTGCTCCAGTGGACCTCCAGCTGCTCGGCGGCCTTGCCGTAGGCGGGGGTGTTGAAGGTGCCGGGCGCGATGGTGACGACGCGAATGCCGAGCGGGGACAGGTCGCGCGCCGCGACCAGGGTCATCCCGACCACGCCGCCTTTGGCCGCGGCGTAGGGAAGCTGGCCGATCTGCCCCTCGTAGGCGGCGATCGAGGCGGTGTTGACGATGACGCCGCGGCTGCCTTCGTCGAGCGGTTCCTGCTTGGCGATGGCGGCGGCCGAGAGCCGCAGCACGTTGAACACGGCGGTCAGGTAGAACTCGATCGTGGTGCGGAAGCCGTCGAGGTCCAGGGGGCTGCCGTCTTTGCCGACGAGTCGTCCGCCGCTGGCGGGACCACCGTGGGTGTCGACCGAGATCCGCAGGGGGCCCAGGGATTGCGCCTCCTCGATGGCGGCCTGCACGGACTCCTCGCTGGTGGCGTCGGTGTGCACATAGCGAATGCCGAGTTCGTCCTCGAGCTCCTTGCCCAAGTCATCGGCGACGTCGGCGACGACCACCTTCGCCCCCGCGGCGTGCAGGCGGCGGACGGTCGCCGCCCCGAGCCCGCCGGTGCCGCCGACCACGATGGCGGAACTACCACTGATCTGCATACTGTTTTCCTCTCTTGAAATCAGCACTCTCTTGCTGAGAGAATAATGTTCTCATGAACATTGGCATGATCCTAGACATGGCCGCCTCGGCGGGGAGTCGATCGGTGCTCACGGTCGGCGACCGCTCGCTGTCCGCGGCAGACCTGCTCGACTGCGCCCGGCGCGCGGCTCCGCGCTTCCACGAGCACTCCGCGGTGCTGTATCTGGGTGCGAACCACCTGGCCTATCCGGTCGCGCTGTTCGGCGCGGTGCTGGCCGGCGTGCCGTTCGTGCCGCTGAACTACCGGCTCGGCGACACCCAGCTGCGCGCGCTGCTGGACCGACATCCCGGCGCGCTGGTATTGCGGCCGGCGGACCTCGACGCCCTGGTGGCCGCCGATCCGGGGCGGCCCGCCGCGCCGGAGCTGCCGACGCCGTGGGACGCGGACTCGGTGGCGGTGATCCTGTACACCAGCGGCACCACCTCCGCGCCCAAAGCGGCGTTGCTGCGGCACCGGCACCTGATGGCCTACCTGCTCAACACCGTGGAGTTCGGTGCTGCCGCGACGACCGACGCGGCGTTGGTGTCGGTGCCGCCGTATCACATCGCGGGGCTGACGAACCTGCTCTCGAACCTCTACGCCGGACGTCGGGTGGTCTACCTGTCCGCCTTCGACCCCGCCGAGTGGCTGGCGACCGTGCGCAGGGAGCGGATCACGCAGGCGATGCTGGTGCCGACCATGCTGGCCCGGATCGTCGCCGAGGTCGATGGCCCCGACGCGGGCACTCCGACGCTGGCGACGCTGGCCTACGGCGGGTCCCGCATGCCCCGCCCGGTCCTCGACCGGGCGCTGCGGGTGTTCCCCGAGACCGGCTTCGTCAACGCCTACGGGCTCACCGAGACCGCGTCCTCCGTCGCGGTCCTCGGGCCGGCCGACCACCGCGCTGCCGCCACCTCGGCCGACCCGCTCGTGCGCGATCGGCTCGGCTCGGTGGGCCGGCCCCTGCCCGGAATCGAGTTCGAGATCCGTAGTGCCGCAGGAGAACCCGTCGCACCGGGTGACACCGGGCTGGTCTTCGTCCGTGGTGAGCAGATCTCGGGCGAGTACGGCGGACGTAGCGTTCTCGATGCTGACGGCTGGTTCCCCACCGCCGATCTCGGCAGGCTCGACGCGGCCGGCTACCTGTTCATCGAAGGCCGCGCCGACGACACGATCATCCGGGGCGGGGAGAACATCGCGCCCGCCGAGATCGAGGATGTGCTGCTCGAATACCCCGGCATCAGCGAGGCGGCGGTCATCGGGGTGCCCGATCCGGAGTGGGGCCAGCGCCTGATCGCGGTGGTCGTCGGGGTCGGCGACCAGGCGCGGATCAAGCAGTGGGTCAAGGATCGGCTGCGCTCGTCCAAGACGCCCGACGCGATCGTGTTCCGCACCGAACTCCCCAAGACCGACACCGGAAAACTCTTGCGACGCGACCTCGTCGCCGAAATGGAGAACACCCATGCCTGAAGCAGTCATCGTCTCCGCGCTGCGCACACCCATCGGGACCGCACGCAAAGGCACGCTGCGCGACACCGATGGCTTCGCGCTGGCCGATCATGTCGTGGCCGCGGTCGCCGCCGGTCTCGATCCGAGCCAAATCGATGACGTGGTCCTGGGCGAGGGGCGCTACGGCGGCGGTGTGCTGGCCAGGCATGCCGCGGTCACCGCCGGGTTGACCACGGTGCCCGGCGTTGCCGTCAACCGGCACTGCGCGGCGGGCATGGCGGCAGTGCAGTCCGCGGCGGCGAGTATTCGCGCCGGCATGGACCGGCTCGTCATCGCCGGTGGCGTCAACTCCGATTCCACCGCTCCGCGCCTGCGTATGCGCGTCGACGAGGACGAATGGCTCGATCCGTGGACCTCACCGACGCACCCCGATCGCCCCGACGCGCCCAACCGGGACATGTCGATCACCGTCGGCTGGAACGCGGCCGTCAGATCCGGCATCTCCCGCGCCGACATGGACGGCTGGGCGTTGCGCTCACACCGCAACGCCATCGCCGCCATCGACGAGGGACGATTCACCGACGAGATCGTGGCGATCAAGACCCCGCACGGACTGTTCGAGGTCGACGAGCACCCGCGCCGGGACACCACCCTGGAAAAACTGGCGGGGCTGAAGGTTCTGCATCCGGAGATCGAGGGTTTCAGCATCACCGCGGGCAACGCCTCGGGCGCCAACGACGGCGCCGCGGCCCTGGCGATCGCCAGTGATCGGCTCGGGCTGCCGGCCCTCGGGGTCATCAGGTCGTGGGCCTCGGTCGGCATCGATCCCGCCGTCACGGGCCTGGCTCCGATCGAGGCGATCGCGAAAGCTGTTTCCCGAGCGGGTATTTCGCTGTCCCAGGTACGCCTGTTCGAGATCAACGAGGCGTTCGCCGTGGTGCCACTGGCGGTGATCAAGGCGCTCGACATCGATCCGAACCTGGTCAATGTCAGCGGCAGCGGCTGCTCGCTCGGTCATCCGGTCGCGGCGACCGGCGCCAGGATGATCACGACGCTCGTGCACGAACTGCGTCGTCGCGGTGGTGGTTTCGGTGTCGCGGCACTGTGTGCGGGCGGTGGAATGGGTTCGGCGACCGTCATCGAGGTGGCCGCACCCTGAGCTGGTCCGGGTGGCCTCCTCGGGCCACCCGGACAGCTACTCGCCCGTGGCGAATCCGAACGCGCAGAAGTCCCAGACCTCGCTCGCGGTGATCGGGTGGGCGACGTCCTCGTCGGCGCCGCCCGCCGACTGCGCGGTGAACATGACCGTCTGCATCACCACGGCCGCCATCCGCCGCGGATCGAGGCCCTCGCGCAGCCTTCCCGCCTTCTTGGCCTGTTCCATCAGTTCGGTGAACAGCGACAGCAGTGGCGCGTGCGCGATCTTGACCTGGGCGGGATGCGACACCAGCAGTTGCGGCGCGAAATCGGTGAACAGGGGACGCTGCGCGACCGGGTCGGGCCTGCATAGTTCGAACAGCAACTCGACGGTGACCCGCAGGCGGTCCAGCGGGTCGGTCTTGCCCTCGGCGGCCGCCGCCAGCTGATCCGCCGTGCGGTCGAGCGCGTCCTCGAACAACGCGAGCAACAGCTCGTGTTTACCGTCGAACTGCAGGTAGAAGCTGCGCAGTGACTGACGCGAACGGTCGACCACTTCTTGCACGGTGAAGTCGGTGGTGCCTTTTTCGGTGATGATCGCCTGCGCCGCATCGAGGAACTTTTGCACCCGCTGCTCGGCGCGCAGTTTCGCCCCCCGAATGGACCGCTCGACGGCCCGCTGCTTCCACGCGGGCTCTTCGCTGACGCTGGTCACGGCCGTCTCCGTCCTGGGTGATGTGTGCAGAACATGGGTGCACTGTACCGGAGAACGTCATATCCATCGGTGGTCACCTCCCGTGTCTCCCGATCTTGGAGACTATTACTTTCTTCCTACGAGAATGTTATTCTCGCTGGGTTGTTCACGGTAGCTGGCAAGGAGGCCCTCCGGATGCTTGTGGAGTTCGACTCCGACCAACGGCTGTGGCAGGAGACTGTCCGCGCCGTTCTCACCAAAGAGTGTCCGCCCGCGCTGATTCGTGCGGTCGCCGACCAAGACGCCGATCCGGCCCCGCTCTGGCAGACCTATGTCGAGCTGGGCTGGACCGAATTGATCGCCGCCACCGACGCGGTAGAACTGGCCATCGTCCTCGAGGAACTCGGTCGGGTCACCGACCCGACGCCCTATCTGGCGACGATGAGCCAGTTCGCGCCGCTCGCGCCGGAGTTCGCACAAGGGGGTCGCCCCGGGACAGCCGTGTTCACCGGTGTCACCGTGCAGCGCGATGGCGCGGAGTGGGTGCTCAACGGCACCGCGCGCCATGTGCTCGACGGTGATCGAGTCCAGCAATACGCGGTCGTCACCGATGTCGGGGTGTTCGTCGTCGACGCACCCGAGGTGATCGCGCGGCGCACCGCGGTGTTCGACCCGGTCCTGCACATCGCCGAGGTCGGTTTCGCCGGGGTGCGGGTGGGCGACGACCGTCGCCTCACCGCGGTGCCGGAGCGTGCGCACCACCTCGCGCTGACCGGGATGGCGTTGACCACGGTCGGCGCCTGTCAGCGCATTCTCGACCTGGTACTCGAGCATGTGCGCACGCGTCAGCAGTTCGGTGTCGCGCTCGGCTCGTTCCAGGCGGTCAAACACAAGGCCGCCGACATGCAGATCGCCATCGAACGAGCCAGGGCGCTGGCCTATTTCGCGGCGCTGACCATCGCCGCCGATGACCCACGCCGCCGGATCGCGGCCTCGATGGCCAAGGCCGCTGCCGGTGAATGTCAATCCCTGGTGTTCCGCCACGGTGTGCAGTTGTTCGGCGGCATGGGTTTCACCTGGGAAAACGACCTGCAATTCGCGCTCAAGCGGGCCAAGGTCGGCGAGCTTCTGCTCGGCGGCGCGCACACGCATCGGGCGCTGATCGCCGAGGAGTACCGTGCAACTGACTTTTGACGCCGACGTCGAGTCCTTCCGGGCCGAATTCGTGGCATTCCTGGCCGAACACCTGCCCGACGCGGCGGTCGCCGGCGCGGACCGGGCCGGTTCGAGCGCCGACATTCCCGGCTGGGCTCGCGAGTGGCAGCGTCGCCAATTCGACAGCGGCTGGCTGCTTCCCGGCAACCCGCCGGAATACGGCGGCCGCAATGCCACTCTCGTGCAGCAGTACGTGCATCTGGAAGAGCTGTCCAAGCGGCACATGTATCACAGCTTCAACCCGCAGGGACTCGGCATCATCGCCGCTTCCCTGTTGTCGTTCGGCACCGAGGAACAGAAGAAGCGCTGGGCGGTCCGCATCCTGCGCGCCGAGATCACCGCGGCGCTGGGAATGAGTGAACCGGGTGCCGGGTCGGACCTGGCCGGTCTGCGGACCCGTGCCGTACTCGATGGCGACCACTTCGTCGTGAACGGCCAGAAGGTCTGGACTTCCGGTGCCCATGACGCCGATGTGCTGCTCACCTTCGTGCGCACCGACCCCGACGCGCCCAAACACAAAGGGATCAGCGTGCTGCTGATCCCGACCGACACCGCGGGCGTGACCCGGCGGCCGTTCGCGTCGATCTGTGGTCCGCACGACCTGGACTTCAACGAAGTGTTCTTCGAGGACGTCGTGGTGCCCGCGCAGAATCTGGTCGGCCCACTGCACGGGGGGTGGGGGGTGGCCAACGGTTCGCTCGGACACGAGCGCACGTTGCTGTGGCTGAGTTTCGCCGACCGGCTGCGGGAGCTGATCAGGGACTTCCGGCCCGAGACCGTCCTCGAGCGCGACCGCTACGCGACGATGGTCATGGACAATCAGGCGTTGCGCCTGCTCGGCTCGGCGGCGCTGGCCCGGGCCGCCCGCGGCGACCAGGACGTGGCCGCGCTGTCGGTGCTCAAGGTGTTCGGTTCGGAGGCGGTGCAGAGCGCCGCGGAGCAGACGCTGCTGGCGGCGGGCGCGGACGGGATCGTGCATCCCGCCGTCACCGCGCCGTTCAATCCGCTGAATCTGGACAACTTCTCGTGCAGCTGGTTCGAGCGCTATGTGCGCAGCTTCGCGGGCACCATCGCCGGCGGCACATCGGAAATCCAACGCAACATCATCGCCGAGCGTGTGCTCGGTCTCCCTCGGAGCTGAGGAGCTCGCTGTGTACATCCGCTACGAGGTCGCCGACAAGATCGCGACCATCACCCTGGATCGGCCGGAGGCGGCCAATGCCCAGAATTCGGACCTGCTCGACGAACTCGACGCCGCGTGGGTCCGCGCCGCCCAGGATCCCGACGTCGCGGTCATCGTGTTGCGCGGGGAGGGCAAGCACTTCTCGGCCGGTCACGATCTGAAGGATCGCTGGCCCTCGGCCGAGGACATCACCCTGGAGTGGATCTACCAGAACGAGAGCCGGCGCTATCTCGAGTACTCCCTGCGCTGGCGCAATGTGCCCAAACCGTCCATCGCCGCGGTCCAGGGGCGGTGTATCGCCGGTGGGCTGCTGCTGTGCTGGCCGTGCGACCTCATCGTCGCCGCCGACGACGCGCTGTTCTCCGACCCGGTCGTGCTCATGGGTATCGGCGGCGTCGAATATCACGGGCACACCTGGGAACTCGGTGCGCGCAAGGCCAAGGAGATCCTGTTCACCGGCCGCGCGGTGACCGCGACGGAGGCCGAACAGGTCGGCATGGTGAACAAGGTGGTGCCGCGCGCGGAGCTCGACGAACAGACCCGCGCGCTGGCGAGCCGGATCGCCACGATGCCCCCGTTCGGCTTGCGGCAGGCCAAGCGCGCGGTCAACCAGACACTCGACGTCCAGGGCTTCTACGCCGCCATCCAGTCCGTCTTCGACGTGCACTCGACCGGTCACGGGAACGCGTTGAGCGTGAACGGGTTCCCGATCCTGATGGCGCTGGACGAGATGAAACAGAAGATCGAGTGATCCGTCGCTCATGGAGAGAGGTACCACCCATGCGAAATACACTGCGCCGCAAGGCGATGGCTTGCTGCGGTCTCGTGGCGGTCGCCATCGTCACGGTCGTCGGCTGCGGCTCCGACGACGAGGAGGCTTCGAGTCCGTCGACCCCCTCGGCGGTCACCACCTCCGCTGAGGCGGCGGCCGCCGATCCGGCCACCGTCGAGTCGATCACCGATGCCTACCTGCTGTTCTTCGACGGCAAGGCGCCAGCGGACCAGAAGGTCGCGATGGTCGAGAAGGGTGCCGAGTTCACCCCGCTGCTGGAGGCGCAGGCGGCGAACCCGCAGGCGCAGAGCACCTCGGTCACGGTGGGTGGGGTGAAGCTGATCGATGCCGACAATGCCGACGTCACCTACTCGCTGCTCATGAACGGCGAGCCGGTGCTGCCCGATCAGACCGGTCAGGCCGTGCGCGAAGGTGGCCAGTGGAAAGTCGCCGCGGCCACCTACTGCGCGTTGATGGCGATCCAGGGCGGTACCTCGCCGGCTTGCTGAGGTAGTCGAAACAGTGTGGCGCTCAGCGGTGTACCGCTGGGCGCCACATGTGTGCACGGACGCCGCGTGCCTCAGTTCGCGAGCGATCTTTTGGCAAAGCGTTAACTTTATTCTCTTTTGATGAGAAGATGATTTCCGAATTGGAGAGCGTCGAACATCGGCACTCTCTTCGATGAGGAGCAGGGCTCGGCCGCCGAGCTTGTGTCAGGAGGACATCGGTGAGATCGCAGCGAATACTGGTCGCCTTGATGGCGACGACAGTGCTGGTGGCGGCCTGTAGCGGCCGCACCGGCAGCGGCGTGGAAGAGACTGTGGCGCCCGGCGGTGCGGCGGTGTCGAGTGATTTCGGTGATCTGGCGAATGTCTGCCAATCCGGGAAGCCGACGAGTTCGCCCGCGCAGGGGGTCACCGCCGAGCAGATCGAAGTCGGCGTGTTCACCGACATGGGCTTCACCAAGAACCCCGAATTGGTCGACGTCGCCAAGGTGTTCACCTCCTGGTGCAACGACAACGGCGGAATCAACGGCCGGACACTCGCGTTCAACGTGCGCGACGCGAAACTGCTCGAGGTCCGCCAGCGGATGCTGGAGGCCTGCCGCGAGGACTTCGCGCTCGTCGGCGGTTCGGCCGCGCTGGATTCCCTCGGCGTCAAGGATCGGCTCTCCTGCACCCTGCCCGAGTTCCCGTCCCAGGTGAGTCAGGTCGAGAACACCGGCTCAGACCTCCAGGTGGGGTCCGGTGCCTCCTCGGCGCGCCCCTACGACACCTACACGGGAATGCACCAGTGGCTGTTCAAGGAGGCCTATCCCGACTCCGCGGGCGCCGTCGGCATCATTGTCGCCGACTCGCCGGTGGTGAAGTCCATGGCGGACCGGTACGGGGAATCGTTGCCCGCGCAGGGCGCAGACCTGATCTACACCGATCTCTATCCCGCTGCCGGAGTCTCGGATTGGACGCCCTACGCGCAGTCCATCAAGGCCAAGGGCGTGAAGGGCCTGATCTTCCTGGGTGATTTCCGCAGCCTCGCCAAGCTCGAAGACGTGCTGACCAGCATGGACTACAAGCTGGACTGGATCGACGTCACCAGCAACGCTTACACCCCCGCGTTCCTCGAGCTCGCCCGCACCTCGCTGGCCGCCCAGAACAACTTCGCCGATCTGTCGGGGACGGTGCCGCTGGAGTCGGCCGACAGCGCTCCGGCGGTGCAGCGGGCGAAGGATCTGTTCGCCCGGTACGCACCCGACGGGAACCTGACCTACAACGGACTGCGATCGCTGGTCCAATGGCTGTTGTTCGCCAAAGCCGCGGCGAGCTGCGGCGACAACCTCACCCGTATCTGTGTCGTGGAGGCGGCTCGCGAGGAAACCGCCTGGACCGCAGGCGGATTGCAGGCCCCCGCCGACATGTCGACCCATACCGTGCCGCCCAGCTGCTTCAACGTGATGAAGGCGACCCCGCAGGGCTGGACGATCGCGGACTTCGCGCCCGACACCGGCCCGTTCCGCTGCGACATGCAACCCTACGTCTACACCAAGGATTACGGCCGTCCGTTGACGCTGGCCGACGTCGGTAAGAGCATGAGCGACGTCAAATAATGGAGCAGTTCATCGCTTTCGGCATCGTCGGGCTCAGTACCGCCGCGATCTACGCCATCATCGGCAGCGGCCTGGTCCTGACCTTCACCACGACCGGTGTCTTCAACTTCGCGCACGGCGCGGCGGGCATGATGTCGGCGTTCGTGTACTGGCAGTTCACCGTGGGCTGGGGTGTGCCGACACCGATCGCGGTCGCCCTGGTGCTGTTGGTGTTCGCGCCGCTGTTCGGGCTGGCCTTCGCGAAGGCACTGGCGCCGACCCAGGGGCTCGGCGATGCCGAGAAGCTGGTCATGACCGTGGCGCTGCTCAGCGGCCTGATGCTCACCGCGCGCTGGATCTGGAGTCCCGATGTGGCGCGCACGCTGCCGCGGTTCTTCGCCGATCAGCGACCACTGCAGCTGGGGTCGGTGACCATCACCTGGCATCAGGCGCTGACGATGATCGTCGCGGTCGCGGTGGCCGTCGCTCTGCGAATCCTGCTGTACCGGACCAGAACCGGCGCGGAGATGCGTGCCACCGTCGACGACCGGGCCCTGGTCGGGCTCACCGGCGCCGATCCGCAGCGAGCCAACCGGGTGGCCTGGATGCTCGGCATCGAGCTGGCGGCCGTGGGCGGCATCCTCATCGCGCCCATGGTGGCGCTGGACGCGGCGCAACTGTCGCTGTTGATCGTCAGCGCCTACAGCGCGGCGATCTTCGGGCGGCTCCGGAGTCTGCCGATGACCTTCCTCGGCGCGATCGTGGTGGGCTGCCTGGAGAGCTATCTCACCGGGTACCTGCCGCAGAACGAGTATCTGCCCGGATTGCGGCTGGCCGCGCCCGCGCTGCTGCTGCTGGTCGCGTTGCTGCTGTTCCCGCACGGACGGCTGCGCGGGCGTGATCGGCGGTTGAGCCCGGTGCCGCTGCCGACCGTGCGTGGTTCTGCGGTGTTCGCGGTCGTCGTCGCGGTGGTCGGGGTCATGCTCGCCACGCTGCTCAGCGAATCGGACCTGATCACCTACGGCCTGATCTTCGCCTTCGGGGTGATCGCACTGTCGTTCGTCCCACTCGCCGGTTTCGCCGGCCAGATCTCGCTGTGCCAGTTGAGCATCGCCGGGATCGGCGCGGTTGCCTACGCGCACCTGGGCCCCGACGGACAATGGTGGGCGCTGTTGGCCGCCATGGCGATCGCGGGCGCCGTCGGCGCGCTGATCGCCCTACCCGCGCTGCGGTTGTCGGGGGTGTACCTGGCCCTCGGGACCGCCGCGTTCGCGGTGATTCTCGACCGCTGGATCTTCACCCTGCCCTCGTTCGAGGTGTTCGGCGTGCGGATCGCGCTGTTCGAGCAAGGATCGGTGGATCTGGTCGGTCCCAGTCTGTTCGGGACCCCATTGACGAGCACCACCCAGGTGACGATCTTCGCGGCGGTCGTGCTCGGGCTGGCCGGGTTCGGGGTGGCGATGCTGCGGCGCAGCCGACTCGGCCGACGGTTGATCGCGTTGCGCGACAGTGAGGCCGCCTACGCCACCCTCGGCGGGAACCTGCTGGCGGCCAAGATGCTGGTGTTCTCGCTGTCGGCGGCGATCGCCGGACTGGGCGGAGCGCTCTACGGCATGCAGTTGCGGTCGGTGACCGCCGAACAGTTCGGTTTCGTCGCGGGCTTGCCGATCTTTCTGATCGTGGTCATCGCCGGGCTCGGCGCGGTCGGCAGCGGGTTGTTCACCGGCGCCGCCTATTCGGGGCCGCTCAACGCGCTTCCGGTGTTGTTCCCCGCACTGACCAACCTCGTGCACGTGGTTCCCGCGCTGGGCGCCATCGCGTTCAGCGGGGGGTTCCTCGGCCAGGGCGCGTTGGCCCACCTACGGCACCAATGGGCCGCGGCCCTGCGTGATCGGGTCGCGATGGCTGTGCTGGTCGGTGGGCTGGTGCTGCTGTGGGCGGCACGCCTGGGCGATGTCGTCAACGGCTACGTGTTCACCGCCGGCGCGCTGATCGCGGTCATCGTGGTGCCGCGCTGGGCGACTTCGCGCAACCGTCCGCCCGAACCCGTGGTGGTACCCGTCGAATGGCTCGGCATCGACAGGCCGTGGACCACAGCGGACAAGGAGGTGCTCGATCGTGGGATCGCAACTCGAAGTTGAGGCGGTCACGGTGACCTTCGGCGGTCACCGCGCCCTCGACCAGGCCGGGCTGTGTGCCGAGGCGGGCCGGGTGACCGGTCTCATCGGGCCCAACGGCGCGGGCAAGAGCACCCTGTTCGACGTGATCTGCGGATTGCGGCGACCGGTGACCGGCCGAGTCACGATGAACGGCCGGAACGTGACCAGGCTCGGCCCCTCCCGCCGGGCCGGACACGGGCTGGCGCGGACCTTTCAGCGGCTGGAACTGTTCGGTCGCTTGAGCGTTCGCGACAATCTGCTGGTCGCCGCTGAGCTCGGACGGCATCGGCGCGAGGCCGGTGCGATCGTCGACGACCTGCTCGGCAGGCTCGGCTTGGATGACGTCGCCGACACCTCCGCCGACGATCTGCCGACCGGCACCGGTCGACTGGTCGAGGTGGGCCGGGCGATGGCGGCCCGGCCCAGCGTGGTCCTGCTCGACGAGCCCGCGGCCGGTCTCGACCACACCGAAACCGAGCGGTTCGCCGCGCTGCTGCGATCACTGGCCGACGACGGCGTCGCGGTCCTGCTCGTCGAACACGATATGGGCCTGGTCATGAATGTCTGCGATCAGCTCTACGTGCTCGATCTCGGCAAGATCATCAGTTCCGGTCCGCCCGAGGTGATCCGTCGTGACGCCGCCGTACTCGCCGCTTACCTAGGAGAAGGATGAGCTCCACCCTCGAATTGCACGGTGTGCACGCGGCGTACGACGCCATCACCGTGCTGTACGGCGTCGACCTTCGAGTCGATGCGGGCACAGTGGTCGCGTTGCTCGGGCCCAACGGTGCGGGCAAGACGACCGCGCTGCGCGTCGCGGCGGGAGTACGGCCCGTCACGACCGGCCGACTGGTCCTGGGCGGCCGTGACGTCACCGGGGTCGACCCCCGCGATCTCGCCGCCGCCGGGGTCTGTCTGATCCCCGAGGGCCGCGGCGTCTTCCCCAACCTGTCGGTTCGCGACAACCTGCTGATGATGACCTTCACCGGCAAGACCTACGACGAGATCGAAGAGGTCGCGTTCCACCGATTCCCGATCCTCGCACAGCGTGCCGACCAGATCGCCGGCACGATGTCGGGCGGTGAGCAGCAGATGCTCGCGCTGGCACGGGGATTGGCCACCGACCCGGCCGTGCTGCTGCTCGACGAACTCTCGATGGGATTGGCCCCCTTGGTGGTCGAGCGGCTCTACGAACAGGTCGCCGAGATCGCCCGGCAGGGCGTGGCGGTGCTGGTCGTCGAGCAGTTCGCCGCCGCCGTCCTCGACATCGCCGACCACGCGGCCGTGCTGGTGCGCGGCCGCATCGAATACCAAGGGCCGGCAGACGACGAACTCCGTCGCCAACTGGCCGCACTCTACCTAGGAAGTCAGTGATGACCGAAACACGTGCCGACCGCTTCGCCCGCGAACTGGCCGAATTGAAGATCCCCGATCCCGCGGCGGGCCGGGGCAGTCTCTGGTTGCGCATCGGCGCGGGCCTGATGGTGTCCGGCCCGGCGCTGGCCGTGCTGGCCTACTTCCTGGCGCACAACACCTCCGATCCGCTCGCCCAGCGCGACGCGGTGGTGCTCGCGCTCGTCGGCGTGGCGCTCAGCGTCGTCGGCGCGGCGTTGTTCGTGCGCTACTCGTTGACCGGTGTCCTGCGCTTCTGGATGGCCCGCCAGTCCTACGACCTGGACCAACTCGGGGAACGACTGTCGCAGAGCCGGATTCCGCTCGATGACGATGCTGCCGCACCGGTTCGATGAGCCGCTGATCGTCGCCGGGACCGCGCCGGGTGCGGGCGGTCCCGGCGACGATCACGACTTGCGCTCGGTGTCGGGAAATTGCGCGCTGATCGCGCTGTCGAGTGTGCCCATGGTCGCACCGAGTTCGGCGGCCAGCGCGCGAACCGCCGCCACGTCCTTGCGGATGAACTCGCCGACCGAGGCGTTGAACGCGGTCACCGAACCCTTGGCCGCCACCGTCGCGGCGGCGCGGCTGGCTCCACTGGCGTGCTGCAGGGCCGACAGCAGGGTCGCTTCGTCGATGCCGAGCCGGGTCGCGAGTCGCACGGCTTCGGTGATCAGGCCGAGCTGGGCCGCGAAGAGCGCGTTGTTGACCAGCTTCACCCGCTGCCCCGAACCGACTGGACCCACGGGCAGCACCGGGCCGCCGTAACACTCCAAGACGGGCCGGGCGCGGGTGACGGCATCCTCGGTGCCGCCGACGAACAGCGTCAGGGTGCCCGCGTCGATGTCGGGCGGTCCGCCGCTGACGGGCGCGTCCACCACTCGGATGTCGCGGGTGGCGGCCTGCGTGGCGAGATCTTCGGCGGTTCGCGGGCTGCCGGTGGTGTGCACGATGAGTACCGAGCCGCCCGGCATGCTCGCCAACAGGGGAGTGTCGAGGCAGACCGCTCGGACCTGGTCATCGGTGAACACACAGACCACGACGGCGGCTGCCTCGGTCCCGACCGCGGCAGTGAACGACACCGGGTCGGCACCCAGCTCGGTGACCCGTCTGCGCGCGTCGCCGGATCGGCCGAGCGCGCGCACTTCGTGCCCCGCGCCGACGAGTCGGCGCACCATGGGAGCGCCCATCCGGCCCGCTCCGATGAACCCGATCCGCAGGGGAGTCACCGGGGGTGGCCGATCTGGCCCAACATGGCGTCGGCGGCGGTCAGCGCGACACCGACGTCCGCGTCGGCCCCGGTCGCGAGTTCGGCGAGCAGCTGGACGTCTTTGCGCAGGGTGTGCCCAGCATGGTCGCCGATGCGCGCCAGCGTGCCGGCCAGGATGCGACCGAGGGCGAAACTGTTGGCCGACCCGTGCGCGATCACCTCGCCCAGCCGGGCTTGGTCGACACCGAGGTCGCGACCCAGACCCAGCGTGCTCGCCGCGGTCGCGAGGTTCGCGGTGAACAGGAGGTTGTTGAGCAGCTTGGTGACCTGACCGGCTCCCACCTCGCCGAGATGGACGACCGGGTCGGCGTAGGTGTCGAACACCGGCCGGCACCGATCGATCGCCTCGGCCGGCCCGCCGGCCATGACCAGCAGGCGCCCCTGCGCGACGGCGGGCGCACCGCCACTGACTGCCGCATCGATCACCGTGACGCCCTGTGTCGCAGCCACTTCGGCGAGCTCGCGGCAGGTGTCGGGATGAATTGTGCTGTGCACGGCCACGATCGCGCCCGAGGCCAGTCCGGCGAGCACACCGTCCTCGCCGGTCAGGACATCGCGGATGTCGGCGTCGTTGCCCACACACAAACAGACCAGGTCGCTGGCCTGCGCGAGAAGACGGGGAGTTCGCGCGACCTCGGCCGCGGTCTCGGCGAACGGCTCGAGCGTGGCAGGCCTGCGGGCCCACAGGGTGGTTCGATACCCGGCCGCCACGATCCGCTGCGCCATCGGCGCACCTTGACTACCCAACCCGATGAATCCGACGCGCATCAGCGCACCTCCTGTTCGACTATGCTGCTCACGCAGTCTGTTCGGGCCGCGGACGCCAGAACAGCGCGAGCAGGCCCGTGGTCGAGACCACGGCGACGCCGAGTGCGATGCCGCCCCCGGCCCAGCCGGTGACAGTGATCCCGGCGGCGTGATCGATCGAGAGACGGCCCGGCCCGACGAAAGCGAGGGCCAGCGCGACCACCGCCAGCACCAGCACGTACTCGTATCCCTCGTGGAAGACGAAGAAGCCGTTCGCCCGGTGGGCGAGCAGCCCGGCGACGAGCATCACCGCGATCACCGCCGCGCAGGCCAGCGGTGTGCCGAGGCCGAGGATCAGCAGTACGCCGGCCCCGATCTCGGTGAACACACTCGCCCACGCCTGCAAGACGCCGTTGCGCAGGCCGAGCCCGCCGAACCATCGGGCGGTGCCGGCGATTCGGCCACCACCGAGCCAGTGGTTGACTCCGTGCGCGATCATCGTGGCGCCGACCACCAGCCGGAGCAGGGTCGGGGCCACATCGGTCACATCCATGGGTTCACTTCCTGAGCCAGCGCGGAATGGCTCGGTCGAATCGGGTCAGGTCTGGCTGGTCAGCAGGAGGACGCCGCTGGGGGTCAGACCGCCGCTGCTGGTCACCGCGACGCGTGCGTCGGCGACCTGCCGGGGACCGGCCTCGCCACGCAGCTGGCTGACCGCCTCGTGCAACAACCCCATGCCGTGGGTACGGCCGTGGGACAGCTGACCACCGTGGGTGTTGAGCGGCAGCAGTCCGTCGCGCGCGATGTTCTTGCCGCCGTCGAGGAAGTCCTTGGCCTCGCCGATGCCGCAGAAGCCGAGGGCTTCGATCCAGGACAGGCAGTTGAAGCTGAACCCGTCGTAGAGTTCGGCGACATCGACATCGGCGGGGCGCAGCGAGGTGCGCGACCACAGGTGCGCGGCTTGACCGAGAACCTGTGGTTCATGGGTGAGGGTGCTCTGGTCCCACTCGATGCGCTCGAGGATCTGGGTACCCACCGCGGCCACCCGCACCGGCGGTTTGGCCAGGTCCGGGGTGGTGTCGATCGCCGAAACCAGCACGGCGACCGCGCCGTCGCAGGGAACGTCACAGTCGAAGAGACCGAACGGGGTGGTGACCGGTCTGGCCTCCAGGTAGTCCTGCATTGTCATCGGATCGCGATACACCGCGGTCGGATTCAGTTCGGCGTTGGCTCGCTGGTTGAGCGCGATCCAGCCCAACGTCTCCCGCGTGGTGCCGTAGCGGTGGAAATGTCGTTGCGCGTTCTGCGCCAACGTGTGCGCGGCCGAGGTGGCGCCGAAGGGCATCATCCAACTGGTGGTCCGTCCGCTCGCCGGCGTGATCTTGCCGGCGCGGATCAACTCGTTGTAGGTGGCTTCCCAGACGGTCCGGAAGCACAGCACGTGCCTGGCCAGGCCGCCGGCGACGGCCAGCATCGCCGCGATCACCGACCCACCGGGACCGAAGGTCTCGAAACCGCCGTTGTACCAGGTCGGGCGAAGTCCGAGTGCGGCCTCGAGCGCGCTCACCCCGCCCTCGCCGAAACCGCCGACATTGCCGCCACCGGGGTAGGTCGACAGGCCGTCGATGTCGGCCATGGTGAGCCCGGCATCGGCGACCGCGCGCTCGCAGGCCTGAATCGTCAGCGACAGCGGCGAGACCATCAGGCGCCGACCGATCTCCGACATCCCGATGCCGGTGATGGCGACCTTGTCCTCGAACTTGTCTCGACCGATCATCGGCCGTACGTGCTCACCGAACCGGTGCGGTTCGATCTCGTCGGTGGGCAGGGGCGCGGGTTCGGGCTGTTCGTCGGTGGGCCGGAACAGCGGCAACCACACCTCCGCGTCCTGCTCGAAGACGACCGTCATCCGCATCCCCAGCACGAGATCGGCCGGATCGCAGCCCACGATGTTGGTGGTGAGCCGGACCCGGGGATCCTCCTCGACGGCGACCTGCGCCACGATGTACGGCGCGGTCAGCCCTGGTACCCCGAACCGATGGTTGACGGTGAAGCCGATGAGCGTGGCGAAGCCGGAGACATCGCGGACACCGAGGGTGTGCCCGCGGCAGTATCGGCACACCGGCTGTGGTGGATGGATCAGGGCCGCGCACTGTCGGCACTCCTGGATCCGCAGGCGCCCGTCGGCGCCTGCGGTCCAGAAGAACTCGTTCTCCGCCGTCACCAGGGGCAGCGGCCGCCCTGATGCCTCGGCGATCTCGTCGCTCACGATGTGCTGGTGTCCTTGTGGGCCGTGACGGGTGCGGCGAGCTGTTGTTCGTCACACATCGCCTGGAGCTTCGCCAGCGTCTCGTCGAGTCCGACCCCGAGCCGCGGGCCCGGGGTGAAGGTCGCCGGGAGGTGGCGCATGCCCTGGATGATCGCGATGGTGTCGTAGTGCACCGTGGTCTCGGGATCGCAGCGGAAGTCCGGCATCCGGTCGAGAACCGCGAGCAGCATGCGCTTGAACACGGTGCGGGCCACGTTCGAGCCGATGCAGCGGTGGATGCCGAGCCCGAAGCTGTAGTGCCGGTTGCGCCGTCGGTCCAGGATGACCTCGTTCGGGTCCTCGAAGACCGCCGGATCCCGATTGGCCATCGCCCACGACAGCCACACCCGGTCGCCTTCCTTGAACTCGGTGCCGACGACCTCGCAGTCCTCGGCGATCGTGCGCCCGTCACCCGGTGCGGGTGTGTAGTAGCGCAGGAATTCCTCGGTGGCGGAGTCGAGGAGGTCGTCGCGTTCCCGGCTCAGCATTTCGCGCTGATCCGGGTTCTCCGACAGCCACTCCAGGGCGTGCGCGGTGAGCGCGGTGGTGGTGTCGAAGCCACCGCCGATGAGCAGGCCGAGCATGCCCAGCATTTCCAGATCGGGGAGCGGCTCACCGTTCATCGTCGCGTTGTTGATCGCGTTGATCAGGCCGGGACGCGGATTCTCCCTGATCTCGAACAGATTCTGCAGCAGGTCGATTCCCATCGTGCGGTGCATCTCCGCCACCTGTGGATACTCCGGGGAGTCCGGTGGTGTGTACACCGACGCGTGGGCCGGCTCGTTGTAGATCGTCCATTTCGCGAGCGGGATACCCAACATGCCCAGGGTCAGCACGGCGGGCACGATATTGGCGAGATCGTCGACGAAATCGATGTGGCCCGACTCGATCTTCTCATCGAGCGCGGCCCGCACGACCTCGTCGATGAACGGGATCCACCGGGCGACGGCGGCGGGGGAGAGATAGGGGTTCAGCACCGAGCGCACCTCGCGATGCTCGGGCTCGTCCATCTCCAGGATGCCGCCCCGAACCCCGCTGGCCCGTGGTGCTTTCGGGATGGAGATGCCCTTGTATCCGCGCCGCACCCCGGCGGTATCGTGGTCGTTGGAGATGTGCGGGCAGCGGGCGAGCTCGAAGACCTCGCGGTTGCCCGCAGCGACCCAGTGCCCGTCGTGGGTGTCGGACCAGGCGATCGGGCACTGGTCCTGCATGGCCTCGGTGGTCGCGGTGAATTCGTCCCGATATCCGGGGGCGAATCTATCGAACGAGAATCGGGGTTTCTTCCGTGCTTCGTCGGTCGCTACATCGTCGGCGGTCATGGCGGTGTCCTCTCAGGAAATAGCGATCGCACGTTCCGGGCAGGAGTGAGCTGCTTCGCGCACCTTCTCCTCCTGATCGGGTGCGACATTCTCGCTGACAGGCGACGAATGACCGTCGATCTCGCTCAGCTCGAATGATTGGGGAGCGGTCATCGCGCACAGCGTGTGGCCTTGGCAGCGCGTGGAATCGACTCGAACCTTCACGGCGGGAATTCCTTTCAGGCGTGGTAGTCGTACCACTTCAGATATCCGCCCGCGTCCACCCGAAGCTGGGCGCCGGTGATGAATCGGGACTCGTCGGAGGCGAGGAACAACACCGCGTCGCTGATGTCCTCGGGCTCGACATAGGGAACCGGCATGGCCTGCATGGCGTGGAAGGCGGGTTCGGCGTCCGCGCGGGTCGGCTGCTCGAGATCGGGCCGGAACGAGCGGTACATCGGCTCGCTCTGCAACATCGGGGTGTTGCAGTTCGTCGGGTGAATGACGTTGGCGCGGATGCGCTTCGCCGCGATATGAGTGGCGAGCTCGTGCACGACCATCGACAGCGCGCGCTTGGCGACCATGTAGGCGACGCCGCCGGGGTCCTTGCCCGGCTGGTCGACCTTGCTGACATCCATCAGCGCGGCGAGGGATCCGGTGGCGATGATCGACGCGCCGGCTTCCAGATGCGGCAGCCCGGCGTGGATGGCGTTGAGCACACCGACCAGGTTGGTGTCGAGCACATCGGTCCAGGCCTGCCACTGCGGCTCGCCCTTCATCCCGGCAACACCGGCCTGGGCCACCACGATGTCGAGGCGGCCCAGTTCCTCGACGCCGCGGGCGACGGCGTCGCGCATCTGCGCGGCGTCGCGCACATCGGCCTGGATGGTGACGATGCGCCGCCCCGACTTCTCGACCAGGCGAGCCGTTTCGTCCAGATCCTCCGGACGTGAGAGCGGATATTGAATGGAGTCGATGTCCTGGCAGAGATCGACGGCGATGATGTCGGCGCCCTCGGCGGCCAAGCGCACCGCGTGACTGCGGCCCTGGCCTCGTGCGGCTCCGGTGATAAAGGCGACCTTGCCCTCAACGCGTCCCACGGGAATTCCCTTCGATAGGTGTTCGAGTGCCCACCGGAAGCGGTGAGCACTGGTGTATTGGTGTGGCGGCTAGGTGTTGCGGCCGCCATTGACGCCGAGGATCTGCCCGGTGATGTACCCGGCGCTCTCGGAGATCAGGAAGGAACACGCGGCGGCGATGTCCTCTGGTTGGCCCACCCGGCGCACCGGGGTGCGCCGAATGTGGTCGTCGATCGTTCCCCCGAGCCGATCGGCCGCTTCGGCCTTGCGCAGCATCGGGGTGTCGATGAAACCTGGCGGGATGGCGTTGACCGTGATGCCCACGGGGCCGAGCTCGAGCGCCAAGGATTTCGTCAGCCCGTTCACCGCGGACTTGGCCGAGACATAGTGGGCCATGAATGGCTGACCCGAGTGCGTGCTCGACGAGGAGATGTTGACGATGCGACCCCAGTGGGCCGCGAGCATGTCGGGCAGGACTGCTTGCACGCAGTGGTAGACGCCGTTCAGATTGACGTCGATCACACGCTGCCACTGCGCGAAGTCGATATCGATGAACCGGCCGGTGCCATCCAGTCCCGCAGCGTTGACCAGGATCGTCACCGGGCCGAACTCGGTGCGGATCGTGTCGAGGGCAGCGCGCACCTGGTCGGGGTCGGCGACATCGGCGGCATAGGCGAACTCGGTCTCGGTCGGCCGTAGATCGAGGGTGGCGACGCGGTGCCCGTCGGCCCTGAGTTGTTGTGCGACAGCGAGCCCGATGCCCGAGCCGCCGCCGGTGACCACTGCGGTCCTCACGCCCACGCCTCCTCGCCGGCGAGGGTGGTCCGGTGCAGTTCGCGTTCGGAGGAGGCCTGATACGGCAGAGCCCGATGCAGGATTCCGGTGTTGTCCCAGATCACCAGGTCGCCGACGGTCCAGTCATGGGTGTAGCCGAAGCGCTCCTGAGTCGACCAGTCGAGCAATTCGTCGAGCAGCGCCCGGCTCTCGTCGGGAGCCATGCCGACGATGTGATCGGCGGTGGCGCCGATCACCAGGGACTTGCGGCCGTCCTTGCGCGCCCAGACCAGATCCGTCTCGTGGGTCGGCTGGGTACGCCAGTCCGCGACCTGCTCGGGTGTCGGATCGGGATGCACCAGGCGCTGGGATGCCTCGAAACTGTGCACCACCCGCAGGCTTTCGTAGCGCTTGCGGTCCGCGGCGGGGAGGTTCTCGTAGGCGGCGTAGGTGCTGGCGAACTGCGTGCCGCCGCCTTCCATGGCGACGTGGCGGGCCGTGAGCACGGTGGCTTTGGCGGGTACCGCGTTGGTGGTGTCGTCGATGTGCCAGAAGAAGGTGCCCTCGAGATATTTGGCCGCCCGATTCTTCGCGGGATCGAGCGTGATCGTGAAGATCTCCCGGCCGCCGGGGGCCAGCACCGTGCCCAGCTCGCGGCAGAACGCGAGCTGGGCCTCGTCGTCGAGGTGCAGACCGCGCACGACCAGCACACCGCGCCATTTCAGCGCCTCGAGGCACCGGCTGACCACTGTGTCGTCGTGCAGATCGGCGACGCCGGTGACCGCCACCCCGATCGCGGGTCGCAGCGCTGTAGTGTGCATCACAAGAATCTCCCTTCCGGTTGCGAGAACCGTACTCTCGCCGAGAGTGCCTCCGCAAGAGCTGATGACGTGCTTTTGGCGATGATCTGCCGCCAATCGGCCGCTCGGTCGCGGCATTCGGCTCGTATGGTGTGCCACGGGCGGATATATTGTTCGCTTGAAGCGAGAATCATATTTCCAACGCTCAGCGAGGAGACGGAATGTCATCCCAGGACACGGACTCGGTCGGCACGTCGGCGCCGACCACAGCGGTCACCAAGCGGCTGCTGATCGACGGACAGCTGGTCGAGGCGGAACAGACGTTCGCCTCGCTCAATCCGGCGACCGGCGAGGTGTACGGCCATGCCCCCGACGCCACGCTCGAACAGACCGAGGCGGCCATCGCCGCCGCCCGTCGAGCCTTCGACACCACCACCTGGTCGACCGATGCCGCGTTGCGGGCCCGCTGCCTGGATCAACTCCATCGGGCGCTGCTCGACAACGTGGAGGATCTGCGCGAGCTGACCATCGCCGAGGTCGGCGCCACCCGGCGCCTGACCCACGGCAACCAGCTCGACCTCCCGATCGAGATCGCCCGCTACTACGCTGATCTGCTGCCCGGGTACTCGTTGACCGAGGAACTCGGCGAGATCGAGCTCCGCGGGGAGCGCCACCGGCGGTGGATCGAAAAGGAAGCCGCCGGAGTCGTTTCGGCGATCGTGGCCTACAACTACCCGCACCAGCTGGCCCTGGCCAAACTCATGCCTGCCCTGGCCGCCGGCTGCACGGTCGTGCTCAAGGCTGCCCCGGACACCCCGCTGGCCACGCTCGCCCTCGGGGAATTGATCGCCGAGCACACCGACATCCCGCCCGGTGTGGTGAACGTGGTGTCCGCCACCGACATCGCGATCGGCAAGCTGATGACCACCCATCCCGACGTCGACCTGATCACGTTCACCGGCTCCACCGTTGTCGGCCGCCAGATCATGGCGGCGGCAAGCGAATCGCTCAAGCGGGTCTTCCTCGAGCTGGGCGGCAAATCCGCCATGGTCCTGCTCGACGACGCCGACTTCGCCACCACGGCCGTGTTCGCCGCCTTCACCATCTGCACCCACGCCGGACAGGGCTGCGCGCTGACCTCCCGGCTGCTGGTACCGCGGGCTCGCCACGACGAGATCGTCGAGCTGGTCGCCACCAATCTCGGCTGGGTCAGCAGCGGTGATCCCAGCGACCCGAAAACGTATATGGGACCGTTGATCAGCGAGCGCCAGCGGGAGAAAGTGCACGGCCTGGTCGAGCGTGCGGTCGCCGCCGGGGCCACCCTGGTCACCGGGGGTGCGAAGGTCGACCCCGGCTTCTTCTACGCGCCGACGCTGCTCGCCGGTGTCGACCCCGACAGCGAGATCGCGCAGGAAGAGGTCTTCGGCCCGGTACTCGTCGTGATTCCCTACGACGATGACGACGACGCCGTGCGCATCGCCAACAACTCGATCTACGGTCTCTCCGGCGCGGTGTTCAGTGCCGATGCCGACCGCGCACTCGCGGTCGCTCGCCGGATCCGCAGCGGCACGTTCAGCATCAACGGCGGCAACTACTTTTCGCCGGACGCACCCTTCGGTGGCTTCAAGCAGTCGGGCATCGGTCGCGAGAGCGGTGTCGCCGGGCTGGAAGAGTTCCTGGAGAGCAAAACCTATGCGGCGGTCGTCGGGTTGAGTGACGCGTCCGAGGGCGCACAGTAGTGCGGCCGCTCGAGGGAATCCGCGTGCTCGAAGTCGCGATGTACGGCTTCGTGCCGTCGGCGGGCGCGGTCCTGGCCGATTGGGGCGCCGATGTCATCAAGGTCGAACACGCGGTCACCGGCGATCCGCAGCGTGGCCTTCGCCAGATCGGCCGATTCCGCGTCGACGGCGACCCCAATCCCAATGTCGAGCACGCCAATCGGGGCAAGCGCAGCATCGGCATCGACATGTCGGTGCCGGAAGGGCGCACGGTCGTCCACGAACTCGCTCGCGGTTCCGATGTGTTCCTGACCAGCTTTCTGCCGCAGGCGCGCAGCAAATTCGGGATCGATGTGGACGACATCCGCGCCGTGAACCCGAAGATCGTCTACGCCCGCGGCAGCGCGCTCGGCCCGCGCGGCGCCGAGTCCGGCAAGGGCGGGTTCGACATGACCGCCTTCTGGTGCCGCGGCTCGGTCGCGGCCACCATCACCCCACCGGGAACCGAGGGCATGATCTCGCCACCGGGTCCTGCCTTCGGAGACACCATTTCCGGGACGAACCTCGCGGGCGGGATCGCGGCGGCACTGCTCAAGCGGGAACGTACCGGCGAACCGTCGGTGGTCGACGTCTCGCTGCTCGGCAGCGGGCTGTGGGCGATGGGGCACTCCATCGCGCTCTCGGCCCATCTCGGTGAGCCGATGGTGGCGCCGGTGCCGGGTGCCCATGGCGCGCCGACCAATCCGCTGTCGGGCCTCTACGCCACCGCCGACGGTCGCTACCTCTCGCTGGTGATGTTGCAGCCCGTGAAATTCTGGGCCGATGTGTGCCGTCACATCGGTCGTCCGGAACTCGCGGCCGATCCCCGGTTCGCCACCAGTGCCGCGATCGCGGCCAATACCGCGGAGGCAGTGGAGATTCTGCGGGAGGAATTCGCGAGCAGATCTCTCGCCGAGTGGACCGAGCGCCTGACCACCCTCTCGGGCCCGTGGGCGCCGGTGCAGGACAGTGTGCAGGTCGGCGCCGATCCGCAGATCCAGGCCAACGAGTACCTGGTGCGGGCCGGTGAACTCGAATTGGTCACCAACCCGGTGCAATTCGATGTCACCGCGCCCGCACTGGCACCCGGCCCCGAGTTCGCCGCGCAGTCCGAGGAGATCCTGCTCGAGCTCGGGCTGGACTGGGAGCGCATCATCGCTCTCAAGACGGCGGGCGCGATTACCTAGTCCTCGATCACGAAAGGCTCCGGCGGGCCGTCCGTTCTCGGCCCGCCGGAGCCTTTCGCTGTGCCCGGCTTCAGCGGCCGCATTCCACCTGGTCGAACGGCAGATCACGATCGGCGGCGGCTTCGCGGGGCATGCCGAGCACTCGCTCGCTGATGATGTTGCGGGCCATTTCGGTGCTGCCGCCCGCCAGGCTCCATGCCTGCCGCATCAGATAGTCCTGCCCGGCCTGGCCGGTTCCGGCGTCGTCGGCGCCGGAACCGGTGGCGGCCGCCGACCCTGCTATCCGCACGGCCATGTCGGCCTGCAGCCACGAATTCCGCGCGCTGAACAACCGGACCATCGATCCGGCGGCGGGGTCGAGTGCCCCGGCCGCGATGCCACCGGTGACCCGGGTGATCAGTTGGTCGTGCACCATGTTCAGCGCGCGCGCCTCGCCGATGTCCTCCCTGACCCGGGGATCGTGCCATTGCCCTGTCCGCCTGGCCAGTTCGGCGAGTCCGGACACATCGCGGCCGCTGTGCGCTTGCGCGCCGCTGGCGTAGGGCGACGCGCCGCCGACAGCACTGCGCTCGTGCAGCAGCTGCCGTTTCGCGGTCTCCCAGCCGCCGTTGACCTCGCCGAGCACCGCGTCGTCGGGGAGCACGACATCGTCGAAGAACTCTTGGCAGAACTCTCGGGAGCCGTCGACCTGGGTGATCCGCGCGACGGTGACGCCCGGCGCGCGCACCGGCACCAGGAACATGGTCAGCCCGGCGTGTTTGGGTACCTTCCAATCGGTGCGCGCCAGGCACAGCCCGTAGTCGGCCGCGTAGGCCCCCGAACTCCAGATCTTGGCGCCGTTGAGCACCCAGGTGTCGCCCCTGCGCTCGGCGCGGGTGGTGAGCCCGGCCAGATCCGAGCCGCCCCGTGGTTCGGACAGGAACTGCACGAGCAGCTCTTCGCCACGCAGCACGGCGGGAAGATGGGTGCGCTTCTGCGTCTCGCTGCCGGTGTCCAGAATCGTCGCCGCGCAGATGGTGAGGGTCGGGATGTTGAGCGCCAGCGGCATCTCATAGGCGCGGGACTCCTCGCTGAACGCCCGCTGGTGCTCGGGTGTCAGTCCGAGACCACCGTATTCCCGCGGAAAGCAGATGCCGGCGAAGCCGCCGTCGTAGAGCACCCGTTGCACTTGCTTGGCACGTTGCCAGGATGCCTCGGACTTGTCGGCCTCGCCGTGCTGGTTCGGCGGTGCCGGTGCAAGGTTGTTCGCCAACCAGTGTCGAGCCCGGTCACGGAAGTGGTCGACGGGTTCGAGGTCCGGGGTGGTGGGCACAGTCACGCGACCTTCCTGTCCAGGAGATCGGTGAGGCGCCGCCGATGCTCCTCCGGCGTTCCGTACAGCGCGCGCCCGAAGGTGACCCGCCGCAGATAGAGGTGCAGATCGTGCTCCCAGGTCACGCCGATCCCGCCGTGGATCTGTACACAGTCCTGGAGCAGGCCCGGGGTGACGGCACTGATGTAGGACTTGGCGACGCTGACGGCCTCCGCGGTGCTGATCGGGTCGTTCCCGAAGGCGTTCGCGGCGGCCCACGCGGTGGCCTGGCAGGCTTCCAGCGAGGTGATGTGCTCCGCGGCGCGATGTTTGAGCGCTTGATAGGACGCCAGCTGCCGGCCGAAGGTGTAGCGGTCGAACATCCACCGCGTGGTCAGGCCGAAGGCGTGCGCGGCCGCACCGGCCGACTCCGCCGCGGTGAGCGTCGCGGCGATCTGCCACTGGGCATCCAGCGCAGCAGCGGTCTCGTCGGGATCGCGGTGCACCACCGCGTCCCGGCCGACGAGGACATCGGCGAATTCGACTGTCGCGGTGCGGCGCACGAGGTCGAGCGTCCAGGTCGGGGTGATGGTAACGCCCGGCGCGTCCGCGGCGATCAGGACCTGCATCGGCCCGTCGGGACCACGGACGGTCACCAGGAACACCTCGGCCTGATCGCCGCATTCGACCCGATCCTTGACGCCGCGGACGTGGAATCCGTCGCCATCGGGCACCGCGAGGGTGTCCACCGCCGCGGGCCCGAGGCCGTGGCCTGGCTCGTAATGTGCCCAGGCGGCGATGGTCTGGCCACTGAGCACCGCGTCGAGCAGCTCGGCGAACCGGTCCCGCTCGCGGACCACGCCGGCCAGGACGGCGCTGATGGTGACGAGCGGGCCGGGCGCGCAGGCACGCCCGAACTCGCTCGCGACGAGGGCGAGGTCGGCCACCGGCGCCCCCGAGACCGATCCGCCGCCGAGGTCCTCCGGGACCAGCGGCGCGGTCCAGCCCAGTTCGGCACCGCGCCGCCACCATGAGCGATCGAACCCGATGCCGGTCGCGGCGAGCCCGCGCACGACATCGAGCGGAACCGACTTGGCGAGGAACTCACGGGTGGTCGAGCAGAGCAGCCGCTGGTCGGCGGACAGCCCGAAGTCCATCAGAGCGATTCCCAGACAGTCACTTTCATGGCCGCCGGGTCGATGGCCGGACTGAGCCTGATGCGGCCGTCCGCGGAGCGCACCTTGATCTCCTTCAGGACGGCCTCGGCATCGCCGTCGATGTCGTAGTCGGCCTGGTAGGTGAATTCCGGCGGCTGGCCACCCACCGGCTGGGCGCGGAGCCGGTGGCAGGACTTCACCCCGGGTATCGCCAGCATGTCGGGGATGTGAACCTCGGTGTACCAGGTGTTGTATTCCTCGTCCATGCCCGCTCGGGGGCTGGAGAAGACGATGAGATGCATGGTGGTGTCTCCTTCGGGGTTGTTCGAGTGATCAGCTGATGTGCTGGGCGGCGTAGCGTTCGGCCCATTCCTTGCGCGGCCGGATGGTCAGATCGACATCGCGCGCGGTGTTCCGCAGCGCCGCGACGGTCGCCTCTTCGCGCGGGATGTGGGCGAAGGGATCCCAGTCGAGGAACCGGCAGGCGTTCTGCCAGGTGATCTTGTGGATGTCGGTGTCATCGGCACCGGCACTGTTGAGTTCTTCGAGTACGTATTCCGGCGCATCGGGGAACAGTGAGTCCGAATGCGGGTAGTCGCATTCCCACGCGATGATGTCGATGCCGATGTCGTGTCGCATCTTGAGCGAGTTGCGATCGGTGACATAGCAGGCCATGACGTGCTCGCGGAACACATCACTGGGCATCCGGCCACCGAAGTCGCGCCGCAGCCATTTCTGGTTGGTGTAGTGGCGATCGGAGCGGTCCAGATAGAACGGGATCCACCCGATCCCGCCTTCGGACAGGGCGACCTTGAGCCCGGGATAGGTCCGCAGAGCCGGACCCCACAGCAGGTCCTGCACGGCGATCTGGGACACCGTGGGCGCCAGGCACATGAGGTTGTCGATCGGCGCGTTCGGCGCCAGACGAAGCGCGCCGAAGCCCTGACCGATGTGCAGGTTCATCACCAGCCCGGTCTCGGCGAGCGCCGCCCACACCGGCGCCCAGTACTCGCCGTCGTGATAGGAGGGCAATCCGTCGACGTGCGGCAGTTCCGGCATCGTGACGCCCCGGAAGCCCTTGGCGGCGACCCGGTTGATCTCGGCGACGGCGAGGGCGGGATCCCACAGCGGCAGAATCGCGTTCGGAATGAACCGGCCCGGGTAGGTGGCGCACCATTCGTCGACGTGCCAGTCGTTGTAGGCCGAGATGACGGCGATGGTGATCTCGTCTTTGAACTGGCTCAGGTGCCCGGCACTGAATCCGGCGAAGGTCGGAAAGCACATCGAGGACAGGATGCCGTTGGCGTTCATGTCCGCCACCCGGCTGTGGATGTCGTAGACCCCTGGCCGCATCTCGGCATAGCGGGCCGGGTTCTTGTCCCATTCCTCCTTCGGCCACCCCACCACGGCGTTCAATCCGGTGACGCCCACCGGTTTACCGCGATAGACCCACTGGTCGACGCCTTGGTCGTTGGTGATCAGCTTCGGGATGTACTCGGCGTATTTCGCGGGCGTGTGCCGGTCGAACATGTCGGCCGGCTCGACCACGTGGTCATCGATACTGACCAGGATCATGTCGGAGAAGTTCATTGAGATTCCTCGATGTCAAGGGAACGGAGTTGGCGCAGTTGGTCTTTCATGACCTTGCCGGTGGCGTTGAGCGGCAATTCGTCGAGAAACCACACGGATCGAGGCGCTTTGAAACCGGCCATCCGATCCCGGCTCCATGCGATCAATTCGGCTTCCGACACCGGGTTGTTCGCGACGACGAAGGCCCGGCCGACCTGACCGAGCCGATCGTCGGGGACACCGACGACAGCGACCTGGGCCACGGCGGGATGTTCGAGCAGAAAGGCTTCGATCTCGGCCGGATAGGCATTGAAGCCGCCCACGATGAACATGTCCTTCTTGCGGCCGATGATCTGCAATCGGCCGTCCGGATCGAGGCTGCCCAGATCGCCGGTGTGCAGCCACCCTTCGGCGTCGACGGCCTCGGCCGTGGCGACCGGATCGTCGAAGTAGCCCTGCATGACGCTGTAACCGCGAACGAGTACTTCGTCGTCCTCGGCGATGCGCACCTGCACCCCGTCGCAGGGGGTTCCCACCGTGGTCGCGATCTGTTCGAAGGTGTCGCCGGGCCGCGACGCGGTCGCGGTGCCTGCTTCGGTCAGCCCGTATCCGGTCATGATCGACTGGAAAGGCAGCTCCGTCTTCACTCGCCGGATCAACTCCACCGGAATATCGGCTGCCCCGGTGACCGCGGCCCGCAGCGACGACAGATCGTAGGTGTCCGGTGCGTCGAGCAGGGCGTGGTACAGGGTGGGCGGGCCGGGCAGCATCGTCACCCGCTCGCGTTCGACGAGCTCGAGCACGCGCTCGATCTCGAAGACCGGCACCGGCAGGATGGTGGCGCCTCTGATCAGCGAGCTGATCAGCCCGGCTTTGTAGCCGAAGGTGTGGAAGAACGGGTTGACGATCAGATAGCGGTCACCCTGGCGCAGGTCGGCCAGATCGCACCATTCCGAGTACAACCGCAGGGTCTGCCGATGATTCATCATCACGCCCTTGGGCCGACCGGTGGTGCCCGAGGTGTAGATGATGTCGGCGATGTCGGTACCGGTCATCGTCGGTTCGACAGGCTCACCGTCGGCGAGGAAATCCGATGCCAGATCGATGACCGGTACGCCCTGCGGACCGGTGTACTGCGTGCCGAGGAAGCCTTGTTGCACCAACAGCAGCTGAGCGCCACTGCGTCGCACGACATCGGCCGCTTCCTCGGCTTTGAATCGGGTGTTGATCGGCACCAGCACGCCGCCCGCGGTGACCAGTCCGAAGGCCGCGATGATCCACTCCACGGAGTTGGGCGCCCAGATCGCCGCACGGTCACCCTTCTCGATGCCCGCCCCGGCGAACGCGCCCGCGGCCCGGCGGACTCGGTCTGCGAGCTCGATGAAGCTCAACCGCTGTGCTCCGTCGACGACCGCTTCGGCGTTACCGAAGCGATCGGCGGCGCTCAGCACCATCTGCGGAATGGTCTCCCAGGTCATACCTTCAGCAGCCTCGCGAGGTTGCCGCCCATGATCTTGGCCTGGTGCTCCAGGTTCATGTCCTTGATCTCATGGATGTAGCGAGCGGGCTCGGCCAGGCCCTCCGGGTGCGGGTAGTCCGAGCCGAACAGGACGTTGTCCACGCCGATGAGGTCGGCGATCGCGCCGAGATCCTCTTCCCAGAACGGGCTGACGAAGATGTTGCGCTTGATCGCCGCCACCGGGTCCTGATGGCCGAAGCCCTCGGGCGCCTTCTTGGCGACATCGGCGAGATTCTCGAGCAGCGGCGCCAGCCACGACGCGCCGTTCTCGATGACCGCCACCTTGAGTTCGGGGAAGCGGAACAGCGCGCCGTGGCACACCCAGGACGCCACCGCGTCCTGGATCGGGCGCCATTCGGTCGTCATCCGGAAGGTGTTGGTCTGGAACGGCAGCATCTCCAGGCTGGAGCCCTCCCACTCGGCGTTGTGCCGCGAATAGCCGCTGTCGGAGGAGTGCATGGTGACGAGAATGTCGTGCTCGACCACCCGCTTCCAGAACGGGTCGAACTCCGGCAGCGCGAACGAGCGCATGCCGCGCAGGCCGGGGACCGGTGCCGGGCGCACCAGAATGGCCTTGGCGCCGTGCTCGACGCACCAGTCGAGCTCCTCGATCGCCTTCTCGACGATCGGCAGGCTCACCACCGGGACGGTGAAGATGCGGTCCTTGTAGACGAAATTGCCGTCCTCGCCCCAGGTTTCGAGAAGCCACTGGTTCAGCGAGTGGACCACCGCGTGGATCAGGTCAGGGTGGTGACGCATCCGCTCCTCGACGAGGCTGGCCAGCGTGGGGAACATCAGTGAGCGGTTCAACTGGAGTTCGTTCATGAGCTCGAGGCGCGCGCCCGGCTCACGGAAGGCCGGGATCGAGCGCATCGACTTGCCGAAGATCTCCCGCTTGCTCTTGCCCTCCGGATTGCCGTTCTTGAAGTAGTCCTCCATGGCGCCGGGGCGGGCGACGACCTCGAAGGTGGGGTTGGGAATGTACTCGCTGATCTGGCCGAGGACCGCGATCTTGGTGCGCCCGTTGAGCTCGACGTACTTGATCGTCCCCTCGTACTCCTTGGGGAGGAACTTGGTCAGCGCCTCCTTGGTCTCGTAGAGGTGGTTGTCCGCGTCGAACAACTGATACGGCAGATCCAGCTGCGTCATGAGATCCTCCTTGTTGAGTTGTGAGAATCATATTCTCACAGAATGCGCATGGCAATATCCGACCGCTACATCTGCGCCCAGACGGTCTTGGTCTGCAGGTAGGCCTCGAGGCCCGCTTTGCCGGCTTCGTAACCCCAGCCCGACTGTTTGTAGCCACCGAAGGGCATCGAATGGTCGAACACCATCTGGCAGTTCAACGAGACGGTTCCGGCTTGCAGCTGCTTGGCCAGTCGATGTCCGCGGCCGATGTCCTTGGTCCAGACGGTGGCGGCCAGTCCGTAGGTGCTGTCGTTGGCCATCGCGACGACCTCCTCTTCGGTGTCGAAAGGCAGGATCGTGACGATCGGCCCGAAGATCTCCTCGCGGTACAGGCGGCTGGTCGCCGGGTCGACATCGGTGACCACGGCGGGGTGGACGAAGTAGCCGGTTCGGTCGAGACGTTCACCGCCGGTGACGAATTCGACGCCTTCGGTTTTGCCCTGATCGACGTATCCCAGCACCCGGGTGAGCTGCTTGGCGCTGATCAGTGGGCCGATCATGGTGCCCTCTTCCTTGGGCCCGCCCAGCTTCATGTTGTCGGCCAGATTCGCGATGCCCGCCACGACCTTGTCGTAGGCGCCGCGCTGCACGAAGATGCGCGAACCGCAGACGCACGCCTGACCCGAATGTATGAAGGAGCCGAAACCGGCCATCATGATCGCCATGTCGAGATCGGCGTCGTCGAAGATCAGCACCGGCGACTTGCCGCCGAGCTCGAGGGTGATCTTGTTGAGGTTGCTCGCCGCCGAGGCCTGCACGATCGCCCGGCCGACTTCGGTGGAGCCGGTGAAGGCGACCTTGTCCACGTCCGGATGCGCGGTGATCGCCGCGCCGGTGGTGTGTCCGTAGCCGTTGATCAGATTGACCACGCCGTCCGGCACGCCGGCCTGAGCCAGGATCCGGTCGAGTACCAGCGCCGAAAGCGGTGTCTCCTCGGCGGGTTTCACCACGCTGCTGCACCCGGCCGCGAGGGCGGGAGCGACCTTGGCGCAGTAATTGAAGACCGGGCCGTTCCACGGGAAGATCAGCCCCACCACGTCATAGGGCTCCTTGAGGGTGTAGGCGTGCTGTCGCGATTCCACGCCCGTCAGTCCACCGGCGTTCACGTCGTGGGCGATGCCGTCGATCTTGGTGCACCAACCGGCGTAGTAGCGAAACCATTCCGAACCGATGGCGACGATGGTCGCGGCCTGGTTCTGCGGGATTCCGGCGTTGACCGATTCGAGTTCGGCCAGCAGTTCGGTGTTCTCGTCGATCAGATCCGCGACGCGCCAGAGGATCTTGGATTTCTCGCTGCCGGCCAGGTTCTTCCAGATGCCGGACTTCGACGCGGCTTTCGCCCGTGCGACGGCGTCGTCGACGGCTTCGGTGCCGCCGTCGGTGAATTCGGTGAGCTGTTGCTCGGTGACGGGATCGATGACGGGGATCACGTCACCGGTGCCGGGGCGGTTGCGGATCTCGTCCAGCACGTTCTGCACGGTCATGGTGTAGCTCCTCGCGTGTCAGCGGTGTTCCAGCGCGCGGATTCGGTACGCGGATCCACCGTCGTCGCTAGGTTAAGCGCATAACCATCGGGGTGTCCAGACCTGAGCGGGACCGCTGGCGAGGAGCCGGAAGCTAGGTGGAGGCCCGCACGACGAGGTGCGCGACGTCGGTCGGCGAGGGCGCGGGCGGGGCCGGATATCCCAGCTCGGTGAGTACCGCGGCGACCGCGGCGTCGGCGACCGCGGCGGGGTTGAACTGCACCGTGGTCAGGGGCGGATCACACAGTGCCCCCATGGGATTGGCATCGATGCCGAGCACGGCGAGGTCGTGCGGGCAGCGCAGTCCCGCTTCCCGCAGACCGTGCAACACCATGCCCGCGATCTCATCGCTCTGCGCGCACACCGCGGTGACACCGTCGCGCACCCAGCCGGTGACCACGTCGGCCGCGTTGCTCGTGGTGACTTCGTCCACCGTGATCGGCGGCAGGTCGTGTGCCCGCGCGGCGTCGATGATCCCGCGGAGCCAATAGTCGCCCAGGGCGCGCCAGGTGGCGTCACCGGTGTGTCCGAAGGCGATCTTGCGGTGACCGCGTGCGACGAGGTGTCCCACGCGCAACACGCCGACGGTGAGCAGTGGGTCGCCGAGCGCGGGCAGCAACCCGATCTCGATCAGCGGAACCTTCGCGGCGTTGACCTTGCCTCGTGCGTCACTGCTCAACGGGAACAGGCTCAGCACCGCGATCGGATCGAGGTTGTCGATCGCGTCGATGACCTGCTGGTAGTCCTCGGTCTCGAAGATCTGTACCTGGAGCAAACCGTGGCGAGCGAGTGCGGTGGCCATCAGACTGCCGGCCTGAATCGGCATGTCGCCCACCGCGACCCGCGGCAGGACGGACAGCACCACGCCACTCCCACCACGCGCGAGGTTGCGCGCGGCGGCATTGGGCCGATAGCCGAGCTGTCCGGCGGCGCTGTAGACCGCCTCCCTGGTGCGGGGGGAGATCCGCTTGCCCGCGGAGTTGTTCAAGACATAGCTCACGGTCGCGGTCGACACGTTCGCCAGTCGGGCGACATCGGCGTGGGTGGGCCGCGTGCTCTTACCGGCGCTCGTCGCGTCACGATCGGGAGCGGCCATGGACTCATGATGGCACCGTCATCGGGTGCCGGGCGCATAGGGCCCACCGTAGGGAGTGGGAACCGTCAGGGGGCCCACCGGCGCGGGCTCGGCGGTCTGCAGGGGGTCGGCAGGCGGCGGCGCGGGAACAGGATCGTCGGTGGGGCGTGGAGCGTTGCGAGCACCACGCGGCATGAGCGTGGGATCGGGATCGGTGCAGTCCGCGTTGACGTAAGGGTGCGCGTAGTCGGGCACGGAGCCGGGCCGTCGAGGCACGTCGTAGTCGCAGGCGTATCGGGGATAGATACTGGCCAGCGCCCACACACCGCCGTCGTGAAACGCCGAGGCGACGGCGTCGAGGGCCGATCCGGCGCGTTGCTGGGGAAAGAAGAACTCGTTGAGGGCGGGGATCCGGGAGTAGGCGACCTGCGAGACGGTGACCAGGTTGCCCAGCAGCCGCACCATGGTCGGTGAGTTCTCGGCGAGAACAGTGTCGAGCTCGCGCAACATCGGCGGTGTCTGCGCGAGCAGCTGTTCGTAGCCGCCGGTCATCGACGCCATGCCGCCGAGCGCGGTGGCGAGGTTCGCGGAGGTGGCCCGCAACGTGCCGCGGCCGTCGTGCAGTGCCATGACGACCACTCGACTGTTGTTCAGCAAGTTCACCGTGTTCGGCAGCACCGTGTCGAGCGTGGAGATGAGGAACGTGCCACCGTCGATGATCGCCGCCAGTTTCTCGGGGCCCGCCGGGCCGACACCCAGTTCACGCGAGATCGTCGCGAGCCGGTCGGGATCGATCTGGGCGAGAGTGCCGCTGAGGCTTTGCAGCATGTCCGACATCGGTACCGGGGTGGAGGTGCGGTCGGCGGTGATCAGCGCGCCGTCGGTCAGAAAGGGGCCGTCGTTGCTCGCGGGCAGGAAATCCAGATACTGCTCGCCGGCGGCCGACAGCGCCGCGATGCGCACCTGCCCGGACTCCGAGATCGCGACATGCTCGTCGATGGCGGCGACGGCGATCACCTTCTCGCCGACAATCTGGACCGAGTCCACGCGCCCCACGCGCACACCACGCAGGGTGACTTCCTGTCCGGGCAGCAGCCCGCCGGACTGTGCGAGTTCGACGTGTACTCGGTAGGGGCGATCGAGTGGGTCGATGCCGAAGGTGGACAACAGCAGGTAGGAACAGGCGCCGGTGAAGATGGCGAGCAGTCCGAGCAGCGAGACCACGGATCGATGCCGGTGTGCGGCGCGCACGAACTCGACGAGCACGCGGGCCGGTCCTTCCGCCCTGCTCCGAGCAGCGGTCGCGGTCATCGTGGAGCTCCTGTCAGCCGGTTGCCCAGCCGTGTGATCATGTGCTGGAGCGAGCCGACGAACGCGGTCCAGTCGGTGATGTCGGGAGCCCGGCCGCCGACTCCGCCCGGATTCGCCGGATCGGGGATCGCGAGCTCGGCGACGTCGACCGCGACGTGACCGTTGGGGCCACTGATCATCTTGAGCACGATCTTGATCATGTCGTTGACCGCGTCGAGGTCGGCCTCGGGATTGCGCGCGGCGGCGTCGAGGTTCGCGGCCAATTGGTTGATGTTGACAGCCATGCTCGTGGTGTTGGTGCCGGCGACACTGGGGAACCGGGCGAGCTGGTTGGCGATCGTGTGGACCCGATCCACCAGGGTGACCACCGAATCGGTGTTCTCGGCCAGGACGTCGATGGCCGGTCCGGCCGCGGCGACGGCATCGGCGAGCGTGGCCTGCTGGGCAGCCACGGTCGCACTGAGATCGGTCGCGGCGTGCAGCACGCCGTTGATCTGGTCGGTGCGGTCGGTGAGGCTGCCGAGCAGGGCTCGGGTCTCATCGAGAAGCGCGGCGAGCCGGTCGCCGCGGCCTCCGACGTGTTCGCTGAGCGCGGCGACCACCGTGGTGAGGTATTGGATGGTGCCGCCGTTGACCAGAAGAGTCGCGCGCGTGAGCATTTCCTCGATGGTCGATGCCGCCGAGGTCGACTCCAGTGCGATCGCGTCGCCGTCGTCGAGCAGGGCGGTGCCGGGCTCGACGGTCGGCGGCGAGGTGATCGCGACGAAGACATCGCCCATCGGTGTGGCCGATCGCAGCTGGGCCGACGCACCGACGGGCAGCCGGACGGCCGAGCTGATGCGCAGCGTCACCACGGCGGTGTAGTCGCGCGCCGACATGGACTCGACTTGGCCGATGTCGGCGCCGTTGAGCGTGACCTTGGCCTTGGTCGGCAGGTTGAGCGCGTTGGAGAACGTCGCGGTGAGCGTGTAGGTGTCGCCGCCGAGCCCCGGTGCGGGCAGCGGGAGCTGATCCAGCCCCATGGCACATCCGGTGGCGGACAGGGTGAGCGCGACGACCGCGAGCCGGGGTGCTGTCCGGAGGCGAGGCGTCATCGGCCGCTCTTTTCCGCGATGCCCGCCAGGATGGCGGTGATACCGAAATCCGGTCCCATGTCGCGCAGGGTGCCGGTGGCGCAGCCGAGGTTCTGCAGCTGCAACAGATTGCAGATCTCCTTGACCATCTGGCCATCGAGCAGCAGCCGGTTGACATCCACACTGGCGCGCAGCGCGCGGACATTCGGGTCGACGGAGTTGTAGGCGTTGTCGACGACCATCGGGAACACATCCAGGAACTGGGCGAGGTTGTAGTCGTAGTCGGCCAGCGAAGCGGTGACGGTGTCGGCGTTGCCCGCGAGTCCGGAAATGGTGTCCTGGTGGCGTTGCAGCAGCTCGGTGACCTGGCCGATGATCCGGTTCAGCGCGGCGCCGGTCGCACCGGTGCCCAGCTGCTGGTCGGCCAGGAAGTCACTGAGTTGCGCTACGGCACCACCGAATTCACGCAGCGTTCGATCATTGCGCGCCGCCGCCGCGGTCAGCTCGTCGAGGTTGGTGACGACGGTGGTGATCGCGTCGCGGGTGGCGGCCCCATTGTCCTCGCCCAGTTGCAGCGCCCGGGAGAGCTCACCGAGCGCCGCCCGCATCTCGTCGCCGTTTCCTTCGGTCGCGGCCGACCCCAGGTCGATCAGGTCGGCGACCGGGCCCGCGCCGTTGCCGTCACCGCTGAGCGAGACGGACAACTTCTGTGCCATCGACAGCAGGGCGTCGAACTCCACCGGCGACTTCGTCTGGGCCAGATCGAGCACCGCTCCCGATGGCAGGGTCGGTCCGCCCCGGTAGACCGGGGTGAGTTCGATGTGGCGGTCGGTGAGCAGCGAGTCCGAGATCGTGACCGCTTGCACATCGGCGGGCAGCTGGATCGAGCCGTCGATGCGCATCTCGACGACGACCTCGGTGCCGCGGGCTTCGATCCGCACGATACGGCCGACGCGCATGCCGAGCACCGAGACCGGGTTGCCCTCGTACAGACCGTTGGCATTGGCGAATTCGGCGGTGATGGTGGTGTCCGGTTCGGTGCCGATCCCGCAGCCGGCCAGGCAGGCCGTGGTCAGCGTGACCACGGCGAGTTTCAGGGTGGACAGCAGTGTGTTCATCGGCAGTCCTGGAGATAGGGGGCTTTGCCCGCGTCGACGGCGATGGCACTCAACGCGCACATCCACGAGTCGACGAAAGCGCCGTCGGGGGCGTTGGCGTTCAGTTCCGCGCCGGTGCCGGTGGCATTGGCGAACATGCGCCAGGGGACCGGAAGGATCTGCAGGATGCTGCGCAGCAGGTCGTCGTGGCCGGCCATCATCGCGGTCATGTCGCGCAGGTCGGTCAGCAGTTGTTCGATTTCGGCACGCCCACCGACCACGATCGGTTCGAGCCGCTGGACCAGGGTGGTCGTCGCGTCGAGCAGTCGATGCAGCGCGTCCTGGCGGGCGAGGATCTCCCGCAAGACGATGCCGCCCTGGCCGACCACCGAGGCGAGTTCGGCTTGCTGGGTACGGATCACGGTGCTGACCTGGTCGGTACTGGTGAGCAGGGTTCCGATCTGATCGCGTCGGGTCGCGATGACGTTCGACAGCGACCGGATGTCGCGCAGGATGCCCGGGACCAGCGACGGTACGCCGTCGAGCCCTTGCGACAACGCCGTCATCGACTCGGCGATCTGGTCGGCGTCGAGTTGGTCGAAGGTGGTTGTCGCGTCTTGCAGGGCGGTCTCGAGGTCGTAGGGAACGCTGGTCTGGGACAACGGAATACGGTTCTCGCGCAGTTCACCACCGCCGGAGGAGCGCAATTCGACATAGCGCGAGCCGAGCAGGGTGGTCAGCTTGATCGCGGCCGCGGTATCGGTGCCCAGAGTGACCTCGTTGTCGACGGTCAACGTCACCTCGACCCGGTCGCCGGCGAGCCGGGTGCCGGTCACCGTGCCGACGGGAATTCCGGCCCAGGTCACCGGGTCGCCCGCGGCGACCCCCGCGGCTTGCGCGAATTCGGCTCGCACGGTGCGTGTGCCGAGGTGCAGCGAGTTGATCACGAGCAGCCCGACCAGCACCAGCGTCAGCACGAGCACGGCGATGAGGCCGGTCCGCAACGCCTTGTCGGTGGCGATCGGGCCCGCACCCGCGGCACCAGGTCGCGGCAGCACAGGGATGAGGGCGCGCAGGGATGTCTTCATGGTTCTACCTACAGATCGCGGAGTGCTGGGGCCGGCCGGTGGGGGAGGCTGCGCCCAGGATCTGCGTGATCACGGGATCGATCCCCGGGATGATGCTGAAACTGATGTCGCAGACATAGGCGTTGACGAAGGCGCCGGCGTCGGTGGCCCGGATCATGGACTGGAACAGCTGGGGAAGATTGAAGCCGAGGAAGGCGAAACGCTCCTTCCCGTCGACGAAATGGCGCGCGAAGCCGGGTTCGCGGTCGATGAACTCCGTCAGCGACGGGCTCGCGCCGTCGATCACCGCGGCCGCGTCGGCGACGACGGTGGAGATCTGCGCGGTCTGGTCCAGAAGCGTGTCGCGGCGAGTCTCGAGTGCCTCGAAGATCTTGCGGGTCTGGGTGAGGGTCGTCTGTATTCCGGCGCTCTGTCCGGCCAGCGTGGCCATCACCGTCGACAGATTGTCGATCAGCGCGCCGAGGATCTGATCCGGCCCGGCGAAGGACTCGACCAGGGTCGCGGTCTCGGTGATCAGCGCCGCGACCGCGCCGTCGTCGCCTTGCAGAGCCCGGATCAGCGCGGAGGTCAGGTTGTCGACGTCGTTCGGGTCGAGTGCGCTGAACAACGGCTGGAATCCGTTGAGCAGACCCGACAGATCGAAGGACGGTTCGGTGCGCTCGAGTGGGATGCGCGCCCCTGGGTTCAGCGGCGCCGGATCGCCTGCTTCGGCTCGGCTCAGTCCCAGGTAGCGCTGCCCGATCAGATTCTGATAGATGACCGAGGCGACGGTATTGGCGTAGACGGGCTGATCTCGCTGGATTCGGAAGCCGACTTCGGCGTGTGGCCCGTGGATGTCGATGGAGTCGACCCGGCCCACCGGTACGCCGGCGACGCGGACGTCGTCGCCGACGCGCAACCCCGAGACGTCGCTGAACACAGCGGAATAGGCGTGCGTATCACCGGCGACGTCGCGTTGCAGGGTCGCCCGGACCATCCAGGTGAGCAGGGCGGCGACGAGCAGGAAGGCGGTCAGGCCGACGAGGTCGCGTCTGTTTTTCACCGTGGTTCTCCGGTGGCTGGTGGGGTGGGTACGGCCAGGCCGAGCAACTCCGCGAGGACACCGACTTCCTTGGGCAGACCGAGGCTTTCGGCCACGATCTCGTGCTGCTCGAACAAGTTCACCGGTTGGTCGGCGGCACCGATGACCGGTGGGCCCGCCGCGGGTCCGTGTTCGCAGCTCGCACCGGCCAGTTCGCCGTAGCGGGGGCAGTCGGTGCGGGTGTACTGCTTGTGCGGTGTCAGTTCGAGGATCACTTTCGCGGTGCCACTCTGTGTCTCGGGGTTCCAGAAGTCGTGGGTGAACACCCGCGCGATCCGGGTTTGCGAGGTCGTCATCTGGACGAAGTTGACGCTGCCCGCGGCGAGGACCTGCAGCACCGGACCCAGCCGGGAATTGAGGTCGACGATGGTCTCGGTCCGGTTGTTCAGTGCGGTGCCGACCGTTTCGGTCGTCGCGATGCCACCGGTGAGCAGTTCGGTCAAGCGGACTCGCTGCTCGGCGACGCTGCGCATCGGCCCGATCGCGTTGTGTAGCGCGGCCAGCAGATCGGGTGCGGACTCCTGGAGCCCGTGCACTGCCTCGGCGAGCCCGGTGAGCAGTGCGGTGGTGTCGTCGGTGCCCGACAGCTCGCCGCGGTAGGCACGCACGATGCGCTCCAGCTGAGTGGCCGCCGCCAGCGCGTCCGCGCCGCGGCCACGGGTCGCTCGTTCGACGGTCTCCAGGATTCCGAGGGTGGGGTCGGTGCCGGGGCGCCCCACGGCGTCGACGATGCGGCTCAACGCGGTGAGTGAGGTCTGCAGCTGCACACTGGCTTTGCTGTGGTCCTCCGATATCGACGCGCCGGACCTCAGCGGGGCACCGGGTCCGTTGTCGATGAGCTGGACCGAAGGCACCGCGAACACATTGCTCGGGACCACGCGTGCGGTCACCGTCGCTGGAATCGCGGCGGCGTGCTCGGGTGTCAGCTCGATGCGCACCGTGTTGAGGTGGGTACCGTCGGCGGCCACCACGTCCTGCACGGTCCCGACCAGCACGCCGCGATACTTGACATCGGACCGTTTCGGTAGCCCGTCGCCCACGTCGCCCAGCATCGCGGTGACCTCGACCGTGTCCGCGAACGCGCCTTCGGACCGGGCGATCATCGCCGTGACGGCGGCGACCACGACGGTCAACGCGGCCAGCCCGCGCACGAACAGCCCGATGTTGCTCAGGTGCCGGTCGTCGGATTCGAAAACTATGGACATCGGGTCACCCACTGATCCTGGAACCGGCGTCGAATCCCCACAGCGCCAACGTCATCAGAAGATTCACCGAGATCATCACGGTGATGCTCGCGCGCATCGCGCGACCGGCCGCGACACCGACCCCCTGGGGGCCGCCACGCGCGTAATAGCCGTAGTAGCACTGGATCGTGGTGGTGATGGTGACGAAGACGATGGCCTTCAACAGCGAGAACAAGACGTCGGTGCCGCTGAGTACGAGGTCGAAGTAGTGCGCGTAGGTCCCGAACGATTGTCCGCCCACGAGGCCGACGAACAGCTCGACGGCGAGGTAGTCCGCGGCCAGCGCGGCCAGGTACAGGGGGATCACCGCCACGATCGCCGCGATCAACCGCGTCGAGACGAGGAAGGGCACGGGGCGGATCGCGATCGCGTCGAGGGCATCGATCTCCTCGGCGATCCGCATGGCTCCCAGCTGCGCGGTGAATCGGCACCCAGCCTGCGCGGCGAAGGCGATCGAGGCCATGATCGGGGCCAGTTCGCGCGTCGCCGCCGTCGCGGCGATCATCCCGGTCGCCGGTTCCATGCCGAGCAACTTCAAGGCGTTGAAGCCCTCGATGCCGACGATTCCGCCGGCGGCGGCGCCCAGGATGATCATCACTCCCGCCGTTCCGCCGCCGACGATGAGTGCGCCGTTGCCCCAGGTCACATCGGCCAGGATTCGCAGGGTCTCGCGACCGTAGTGGCGCAGGGCCACCGGGATCGAGACCACCGCGCGCACGAAGAAGGTGAACATGTGCCCGAGCCGGATGACAGCGCGCCCTGGTCCGGCCGCCATGGAGAGCACCGTCCGAACTCCGGGCGGGCGATACACGCTGGCCATTACAGGGTCGTCCTCGGGAACAGCATCGTGTAGATCTGGGTGAATCCGAGATTGACGACCATCAGCACCACGATGGAAGCCACCACGGCGGCGTTGACCGAGTTCGCTACGCCACCGGGCCCTCCCCGGGTGTTGAGGCCCTTCTCGCACGCGATGACCACGACGATCACCCCGAACACCGCCGCCTTGATCATCGCCAGGTACAGATCACCGGAGGTGGCGAAGGAAGAGAAGGTCGCCATGTAGCTGCCTGGGGTTCCATCCTGGACATAGACGTTGAACAGGTAGCCGGCGAGAAATCCGACGAAACAGCTGACGGCCGTGAGAGCCATGGCGATGAGGATCCCGGCGGCCAGTCGCGGCACCACCAGCCTGCGCAGCACCGAGACCCCCATCACCTCCATGGCGTCGATCTCCTCGCGGATCTTGCGTGAGCCCAGATCGGCGCACAGCGCCGAACCCACCGCCGCGGCCAGCAGGATGGCGGTGACCAGCGGCGCCGACTGGCGGATCACCGCCAAGCCGCTCGCGGCACCGGCCAGTGCCGTTGCCCCGACTTGCCCTGCCAGCAAACCGAATTGGATGGACAAGGTCGCGCTGATCGGCACTGCCACAGCCACCGTCGGCAGCAGGGAGGTCTTCACCATGAACACCGCCTGCCGGACGAACTCGTCGAAGGGGAAGCGGCGGGTCGCGATGTCGGTGACGAGATGGCGAAACGCCTGCCCGCCGAGCTGGACCTGTCGTCCGACCGTCTGCAGCGAGGCGATCGGGTGCCGCCGGGTGTATTCCTTCGACCAGTCCTTGATCTCGGTGACCGCGGATGCTGTGGGTTCCACTGCGCGCCTTTTCTTTCCGGTGTCGATGTCTCGCTACCGCGGTGTGGGCGCGGCGAGCTCCCGAAGGGAGGACAGGAACAGTTCATCCATGTGCGGGCTCAGTTCGCTCAGGGTCGCCGCACTGGCATGACTGGCCGAGCCGAAGACGCGCTCGAGAGCATCGGCGGGCGTGGTGGTACCGATCGACAGACACAGGCAGGCGACACCTTCGGTGCGCAGCTCCTCGAGTGCCTTGGCCGCATCGGCCTCGGCGTAGCGGCCTTCGTAGCCGCCGTCGTAGGGACAGCCGTCCGAGAGCACGACCAACAGTCGGTTCTGGGTGCCCGCTTGGTTCTTGAGGATCTCGCCCGCACCGCGGATGCCCGCGCCCAGCCGGGTGTAGTTCGAAGGCTCGAGCTGATTGAGCCTGGCTCGTCCGACGGCGCCGAAGCGCTGATCGAAGGTTTTGATCGCAGGCAGGTGAACCGCGTGGCGACCCTCGGAGCGGAAGGCGTACACCGCGACTCGGTCACCGAGCTCTTCCAGGGTGACCGCCAGCGTGGCGGCCGCGCGCCGCTGATGGTTGTGTACCGACAGGCCCTCCAGATCGGCATCGGTGGCCGATCCGGAGGCATCGATCAGGATCATGACGCCGAGATTGCGTTCGAGCTTGCGATGTTCCAGGTACACGTTCTCCGGGCGCGAGTAGCCCGAACGCAGGTCGACGAACAGATCGATGAGGGCCTCGATGTCGAGCTCGTCGCCATCGGCCCGCCCGCGCAGCACCTTCGGGCCCAGCCCCACCCGAGCCAGCCGTCGTCGGAGCACATCGTCCTCGGGAACACGGGCGGCCGAGATGTCGGCCGGAACCGTCAGCGGAAAATCGATGACTCGGCACCAATCCGGCTTGTAGCGGTCGTTGAAAACGTCCCACTCCGGATGAAGGGCACCGCCGATGCCGGCTGCGGCGCCGGGCTTGTCGGCATCGGTGAACTTGATCCGGGTGGGCAGCGGCCGGGCCTCCGGTCCCACCTTCGGCGCCCGCCGCACCGCGCTGACCGGGGCTTCGGCCCCGGCAGGGCCGTCCCCGTCCGAACGCGAGCTACCCATCGTCTTGCGGAGGAACTCCATCATCGACTTGCCGCTGAAGAGCGGATTCTCGAAGAGTTTGAGAATCTTGCTCTCCTCGCCCTTCTCGACGTCGTCCTCGACCTCGTCATCGGCCTCGGGGATCTCGCTGAGGTCGAATTCCAGGCGCAGCTCCTGGTCACTGGCCCGCCCGCCCGCGCCGATGTTCGACGCGACCAATTGGGAGGGTCTGATCGTGCCGAACCACGCCGGGGGCTCGGCGACTGGCACTTTCCCCTTCGCCGCCGCGAGGGAATCCGCCGCGCTCGCGGTGTTCGGTTCGCCCTCGAGGTCGAGCCCGGCGGCGAGCGGAAGCCGTTGGGCGAGTTCGGCGAGGACGCGACGGCCTTCGAGGGCCAGATAGCGGCGCGCCGTGGAGGGACGCCCGCGCAGTGACCGTACCAACGCCGGATCCAGGCTCCCGGCACCGAGCAACGCGCTCTGCACGAGTACTTCGCGGCGTTGCTCGGCATCGGTACCTCCCCCCGACACGAACATGATCTGGCCGTTCGTGAAGGGGATCCCACCCGCCGGCAGCTCTGCGATGGCCACAGACCTGCCGGCGAGATGGGTGGCGAGGAGTCTGAAGCGCTCAGGCCCGTTCGGATCGTTGTCGGTCATGGTCGCGGCAGGACGGCGTCGACGAGTTCACCAAGGGCGGCAACGATATCCGCGTCATCGGACAGCGCCTGCACGACCGCCGATCGGACGGCAGTGCGCAGGTCCAGTCCGCCGGAGACGAGTCCACCGGCGAGGATCAGCATCCTGGTGGAGGACACCTCGCGCAGCGGCGAGTTGTCCAGGTTGCGGATGGCGCTGCCGACCGCGACCAGCGCTCGCGCGGTCTCGGTGTCGACCCCGGATTCGTGGGCGA
The DNA here is from genome assembly GCF_001886715.1 of Nocardia mangyaensis. NCBI lineage: Bacteria > Bacillati > Actinomycetota > Actinomycetes > Mycobacteriales > Nocardiaceae > Nocardia > Nocardia mangyaensis. Next base: position 4,071,059 of record NZ_CP018082.1, on the reverse strand, counting down.
TCACCTCACGTTCGATGTCCGGGGGCGGGAAGCCGAGTTCGATGGCGACGAATCGCTGCCGAGTCGACTCCTTGAGATTCTTCAGAACGCTTTGGTAGCCGGGGTTGTAGGAGATCACCAGCTGGAATCCGGGTGCCGCGGGCAAGGTGACCCCGAGCCGGTCGACCGGAAGCTCGCGGCGGTGATCGGCGAGCGGATGGATCACCACGGTGGTGTCCTGGCGCGCTTCCACGACTTCGTCGAGATAGAAGATGGCGCCGGACCGTACAGCCCGCGTCAACGGGCCGTCCACCCAGACCGTTTCGCCACCCTTGAGCAGGAAGCGGCCGACGAGATCGGCCGAGGTCATGTCCTCGTGGCCGGCGACGGTGATCAGGTCCCGGCCGAGCTCGGCGGCCATGGTCTCCACGAAGCGGGTCTTACCGCAGCCGGTCGGGCCCTTGAGCAGGAGCGGCAGACCGCCGACCGCCGCCGCGCGAAAGACCGCGACCTCATCACCGACTGCCTTGTAGAACGGAGCCTGCGGAACGTCGAGTACAGCGCTGGATCGACTGGTCATGTCAGTTGCCTTTCTCGGTGTCGGCGAAAGGAACGATCGTCGGCATCTCGGTGCCTTCGGGCATGACGAGTTGGCCGTTGGAATCGATGTAGCCGCTGTTTCGGAAAGGCACCGGCAGATCCGGATGCGGGCAGAGCCGGTCGGTTCCCTCACCACAGATGCCCATGTTGAAGTAGGAGCGCTTCTGGATGTCCTCGGGCCAGGGATCGGTGTGCAGGGCGAAGAACTGCGCGGGCAGGTTGTAGCCCACGAAGAAGAATGTGCTGACCGCCGCGAAGATCGCCAGGAAACGCGTGAACTGTTGTTTGACGAATCCGCCCCGGACCTGGTCCAAGCCACGTTCGACGAAGGTCCGGCCGCGGTCATCGGTGAAATAGCGCAGCGAGCAGAGGGCCGCCTGGACACCGCCCCACATGAGGCCTTCATACAATGGCCACTGATAGTAGGTTCCGGCGTTGATCGACCAATCCTGGAGTGCGCCGGGATAGGTGAAAAGACCCATCGGCATCAGGAACAGACCTTCGATGACGAGATCGAAGAAGAATGTCCAGACGAGCAGTACACCGATCAGCCCCATCGTGCTGATATTGGGGAACCGCTGCTTGGTCTTTCGCATCACCCAGCAGCCGAGGATCGTGCACAGCAGGACGCCATACGAGTAGCCCGGCGCGTTCATCAGGATCGGTTCGGCCATCATGGCGCCCGGTTCGCCATAGGATTGCCAGCCCGGCACGTCCTGCACCCAGGAGCCCATGTTGAACATCCAGGTGTTGTACGTACTCCACGTATTGAAGTAGTTCAGCAGTGGATCCTGGAAGAACATCAGACCGCAGGCCACGAACAGCATGCCGTCGAGCGTTATTCGCCGCTCGCGTAGCCATGGCCGGATGATGAAGAAGTACATGCCGATCGGCAGACCGAGCAGGATCACCACGGTCCAGACGGTGAGAATCACCTTCATGAAGGTCGGCGGATCGCTCGGCCCGGTGGGCACCCGCTCGAAATTGGGACCGGTGAGCCAGCGGAACCACACATATATCTGGAAGGCGAGGATCAAGCCGCCGACGGTGGCCCAGATCTTGACGGCTTTGCTGGTGGATTGAACTTTTGCGCCGAGGGTCGCCACACTGTCGAGTGGCTCGGTGATGGTGGTTCCCTTTTTCGGCCCCGTCGGTTCGCTCACAGCGCACCTCCTCGATGGAATCTTGTGGTCCGATGTGCGTCGATGCGCGCGAAATTCGGAATGGAATCGGCGATGGCCGTGGTAGTCGATGAAGGAGTCATCGGTCACGCTCCTGAAGTATCTGTACGAACAGAAATATACCACTGGGAATCTCAGATTCCAGAGGGTTTCTAAGATTCGTGCCATAATCGCTGGCATGGCTGAGCGTTGGACCCGAGAACGGAGACTCGAGCGCACCAGGGGGCTGCTCCTGGATGCTGCCGAAGAAGTATTTGCCGACAAAGGCTTCGCGGCGGCGACACTCGATGACATCGCGCATGCCGCCGGCTACACCAAGGGCGCGATCTACAAGCACTTCGCCACCAAGGAAGAGCTCTTCCTCGAGGTGAACGATCGATATCTGCAGCGCTACTTCGACATGTTCGCCGAGGTGCTGGCGGCCGCATCGAGAATGGGCGCCGAAGAACTGGACCGAGTCGGCGAGTTGTGGCGTCGGCTCGCCGCCGAACGCGGCACCGAGCACGCCGCACTCGGTATGGAGTTCACGCTGTACCTGCTGCGCAACCCCGAGGTCAGGGAACGGGTGGCGGCTCGGCGGGAAGAGGCGGTGGAAGCCTTGGGGCGATTCATCATCGAGAATCTCGACCGCCTCGGAGCGACCTCGCTGATTCCGCCGATGACGATGGCGAGAGTGCTCATCCACACGACGCCTCTGGTCGTTATCGGCACCGAACTCGACGGCGTCGACCTCTACGGACCGATCCTCGAGATGTACATGTCGGCGATCGAGCTGCCCTGAGCGCGACCGCCCGCCTCGACTCCGCTCGCTCATGAGGTTTCCCTCGGCGGCCCTGCTGCGCGGCTCGCGCCGACCGTACTCGCCGGCGAGACGGGGGGATTCACCACTGCGGGGCGAATCGAGAGGGACACGGTGTCGAGGTAGCCGGCGAGGCCCTCGACACCGAATTCGCGGCCGTAGCCGCTGTTCTTGACTCCGCCGAACGGTGCGACGGGATCCATGCTGTAGGGCTCGTTGATGCCGAGGGTGCCCGCGCGCACCCGGCGGGCGATTCCGGTGGCGCGCTCGATGTCGGGTGACCACACCGAGCCGGAGAGCCCGTATTCGGTGTCGTTGGCGAGGGACACGGCGTGCTCGTCGTCGGTGTAGGCGATCACGCTCAGAACGGGACCGAAGATCTCCTCCTGTGCGATCCGCATGGAGTTGTCCACGTCGGCGAACACGGTGGGCCGGACATACCAGCCGCGCGCGAGGCCCGCCGGCACAGCGGTGCCGCCCAGCAGCAGACGGGCGCCTTCGCGCTCGCCGAGGTCGATGTACTCGCGCACCCGCTGCTGCTGACGGTGCGAGACCATCGGACCGACGCGCGTCGCGGGATCGAACGGATCGCCCACAGTGAGGTTTTCGACCACACTCACCAGCGCGTCGACGAATTCGTGCCGCCGGTGCCGGGGGACCAGCACCCTGGTCTGGGCGACGCAGGCCTGCCCACCGTTCATCAGCCCGGCAACCGTCATGCCGGTGGCGACAGCGTCCGGATCGGCGTCATCGAGGACCACCGCGGCGGATTTGCCGCCGAGTTCGAGGCTGACCCGGCGCAGCGCGGAACCACAGACCTCGGCCACCTGCCTGCCCGCCGCGGTGGAACCGGTGAACGAAACCTTGTCCACTCCCGGGTGCGAGACCAGATGGCGCCCGACCTCCCGCCCACCCGGCAGGATGCTGACCACTCCGGGGGGCAGACCGACCTGATCGAGCAACTCGGCCATGAACTGGGCGTCGAGCGGTGTCTCCGGAGAGGGTTTGAGTACCACCGTGCATCCAGCCAGCAGCGCCGGAATCAGCTTTCCCACGGTCAGGAACATCGGCATGTTCCACGGGATGATCGCCGCCACGACCCCCACCGGTTCGTGGCCGACGACGACACCGCCGCCGAGAAAACCGGCTCTGGTTTCCTGCCAGGGATACCCGGCGGCGGTGTCGGCGAAAGCGCGCATCATGACGCCGGGCAGCTTGGCGTGCGCCGAGCGCGAGAAGGTGATCGGCGCACCCATTTCGCTGGTGATCAGCTGGGCGAGTTCTTCTTCACGGGCACGATAGAACTCGGCCAGCTTGCGGACGATCGCCACCCGATCCTGCGGGTCCATCCGTGGCCACGGGCCCGCGTCGAACGCCCGGCGCGCCGCGGCGACCGCGCGATCGACATCCGCGTGTGCCGGGGCGGCGACCTTCGCGATGACCTGCTCGGTGTGCGGCGAAATCACCTCGATGGTCTCGCTGGTGGCGGGATCGACCCACGCGCCCCCGATATAGAGCTGCTGACGTGGCGACATTGCTACCTCGGATCTGTTTCGCGGATTCAGCTGTGGGGCAACGACGTTCGGCTGGTCACAGCTGCTTGTGAACGCGCCCGTCCTTCATCACGAACCGCACGTCGTCGATGGTCGTGATGTCGAGTGTGGGGTCGCCCGGTACGGCGATGATGTCGGCGAGCAGCCCCGGCGCCAGGCGCCCACGGTCGTCGACGCCGATCAGTTCGGCGGCCACGACCGTGGCCGCGCGCAGCGCCTGCGCCGACGTCATCCCGCGGTCGACCAGCGCCCACAGTTCCTTGGCGTTCTGACCGTGCGGAACCGCGGGCGCGTCGGTGCCACAGGCGATCTTGACTCCGGCACGGATCGCCTTGCGCAGCGTCTCGCGCGCCCGGGGAAAGATCTCGGCCGCCTTCTTCTGCAGCGCTGGTGCGGCTTTGGAGACGTCGAGCCCTTCGGACAGATAGCTCGTCGGCACCAGAAAGGTGCCCTGCTCGACCATCATCGCGAGGGTGTCGTCCTCGGCCAAGGAGCCGTGTTCGATGCAGTCGACCCCCGCGCGCAGGCAGGCGCGGATTCCCGCGTCACCGTGGGCGTGCGCGGCCACGTGCACCCCGGCACGGTGGGCCTCGTCGACGATCGCGGCCAGCTCCTCGTCGGAGTACTGCTGCGCGCCGGCGACGGTGCCGTGCGACATCACACCGCCCGATGCCGAGATCTTGATGACCTCGGCGCCGTACTTGATCTGGTACCGCACCGATTCGCGGACCTGGGGCACGCCGTTGGCGCGGCCTTCCTCCACGGTCACCGGCATGATGTGCGGGGCGAGACGTTGGAACATCGTGGGATCGAGGTGGCCGCCGGTCGGGGTGATGGCGTGTCCGGCCGCGACGATGCGCGGGCCTTCGAGCCAGCCCTGTTCGATCGCGCGGTGCAGATCCACATCGAGCAGATAGCCGCCGGTCTTCACCATCAGGCCCAGATTGCGGACCGTGGTGAAGCCGGCGTGCAGGGTGACGCGGGCGTTCACCGAGGCACGCAGGGTCCGATACACCGGGTCGTCCTGCACGCCGTGCATCGGGTTCGGCAGCCCGGAGGGGTTGTCGGGCCCGCCGATGAGCAGGTTGACCTCCATGTCCATCAACCCGGGCAGCAGCGTCAGCGCACCCAGGTCGATGACCTGAGCGTCCGCGGGCACCTCCACCGGATTGATGGCCGTGATCCGGTTGCCGTGCACGACGATCACGGCCGGCGTGTGTCGCTGCCCGGTCTCGACCTCGACCCACGCCGCCGCCCGCAGCACGACGATCGGGGTGCTCATAGACCCGGCTCGAGAACGCAGGTCAGCGATGCGGCCCCGGTGTCGGGAATGCGCGGTTGACGCCACACTTCGACGGGGAAGGACACCTGAATCATCGAATACAGCAGGTACATCAGGTTCTTCGCGTCCTCGGGCATCTCGTCGATGGAGAACTTGTCGCAGTAGGTGAGCGCGTCCTCGGCCCGGGCGGTGATCGCGTCGTAGAACCTCTGCATGTCCGACATCGTGGACCCGAGGCGCTGGTCATAGCGTTCGGTTTCCGACGGCAGGCACCAGATCGCGGCGAACTGTTCGAGGTCGGCGAATTCGGCGGGCAGGACAGGTGTGCTCATCGCTGGGCCTCCGCACGCTCGCGTCGGTAGTCGCCGACCCAGTCCGCGGCGACCTTGTGCAGGTGGCGAAGCAGGATTTCCTGGTCGTTGAGCTGGAAGGTCGTGACCGCTCGCGATTCGAGCATGAGCTGAGTCGCCTCCAGCGTCGAAGAGTCTTGCAGCCCATATTCTTTGAAGGTGACCGCCGCCATTTCGTGCGCGACGCGATCGCGCGGGGTGCGGGCGGGTGTGAAGTACAGGTTGCCCTCGAAGATGTGCGTATTGTGCGAGGTCGGCCAGTACTGGTACGTGAGATACCAGCCGCCGGACCAGATGAGGATGGTGAAGTTCGGCCACAGCTGGAACGAGTCCAGGCCCCAGGGTTCGCAGCCCGCGGGGTTGAGCCCGGCCGGCATCGGACCCAGGTCAGGGACATCCCAGGGGCCGAACAACCCACTGCGGGTGATGTCTTCCATCGGTTTGCGCATCGCCGCGTCGAGTTCCCAGGTGACGACACCGGAGGTGCTGACCAGCCGGTGCGGTCCGTCGAGCTGGTAGTGCGGCGCCTCGAACCCGGCTTGCTGCGCGGCGACGGAGAAGTTGTCCGGCGTCTGCTTTCCGTGCAGGATCGGCGCGTGGTAGAACTCCTGGAAGGCGTCCAGGTAGAGCTTCCAATTGGCGCCGACCTCGGCGCGGTAGGTATAGCGCTCGGTCAGCTGGTCGAACGGGTAGCCTTCCAGGCCGGTCACCATCGGGCCGAGGAACTCCCGCAGCGTCTGACGTGGCTCGGCGGCCAGATTGACGAAGATGAAACCCGACCAGACCTCACAGTGCACGCGTGCGAGCCCGAGGTTGTCCTTGTCCAGGTCGAAGAACTCGCTTTCCTGCTGCACGAAGCTCAGCGAGCCGTCGAGCCCGTAGCGCCAGCCGTGGTATTTGCAGGTGAACTGTCGGCACGTGCCCGCGGTCTCCTCGCGCGGGAACTCGTTCCACACGAGCTTGTTTCCGCGATGCCGGCAGATGTTGTGGAAGGCGTTGACACTGCCGTCGCGATCACGAACCAGAATGATCGAGGAGTGCGCGGCGTGAATCTCCCTGGTGAAATAGCTGCCGGTGCGCGGCAGCTGTTCGATGCGACCGACATTGAGCCAGGCGCGTTTGAAGATCGCATCGCGTTCGAGTTCGAAGAACTCCGGTGAGATCGAGTCGTCGTAGGACATCGGCGCGGTGCCGAGTTCCGGGTAGTGCTGTGTCCAACTACCCTCAGCGGGCTTGGGCCAACGAGGCATGGTGTACTCCTGAAAGCTCTAGCGGTGGGCTATTCGATCGGTTCTTCACCGAGCACCGTGGTGCGCAACATCTCTCGCGGCGAACCGGACGGATAGGGCGCGGCGCGATGGATGACACCCCGGTTGTCCCAGATCACCGTGTCCCCGACAGCCCAGGTGTGCCGGTAGACGCGGTCGGGCGCGGTGCAGCGACGCAGTAGTCCGTCGAGCAATGCCCGGCTTTCCTCGGCGGGCATTCCGACGACGTGGTCGGTCGAAGCGCCGAGGACGAGCGATCGCCGACCGGATTTGTGGGTCCAGATCAGCGGATGCTCTTTGATCGGACGCTTGCGCCACACCTCCAGTTGCGCTGGTGTCGGGTCCGCGGTGACGCCGCGCTGCGAGGCTTCGAGTGAGTGCACCACCCGCAACGAGCGCAGCGAGGCGCGTTCGGTGGCGGTCAGATCGTCGTAAGCCTTGTAGGTGCTGGCGAATTCGGTTTCACCGCCGCTGGCAGCGACAGCCTTCGCGGTGAGCACGGTCGCCATCTGCGGATAGGCGTCGTCTTCGGGCGTGCAGCCGTCGATGTGCCAGTCGAAAGTGGCCCGCAAATAGCTCGCCGAGGAGTTCTTGGCGGTGTCGAGACTCACCCGGTAGATTCCCGGCACCGGATGGTGCCCGGGTGAGGTGTCCACCTGCCCGAGCGTGCGGCAGAACGCCACCTGGGTCTCCGGGTCGAGATGCAGATCGCGAAAGACCAGCACCCCGTTCTCCTCGAGGGCGGTCATCACGGTCTCGGCGACGCCGGCATCGGCCAGCAACTGATCGCGGCGTGCTCCGATGACCTCGGCGCCGACGGCCTGACCGAGTTTCTCGATGGTAATCGTCATGGTGGAATTTCCTTCGTGTTCTACGGCCAGGGCTCTGAGACGCGGGCGAGTTCGGCATCGGCGCTGTCGACGGGCTTCGGCTGCTGGAAGATCTCGACGGCCATCGCGACCATGATCAGCGAATACATCAGGTGGAGTAGGTGTATCGCGTCCTCGGGCAACTCCTCGAGGGGAAACTTGTCGCAGTAGGCCAATGCGTCTTCGATGCGCGGAAAGCACGCGTCGTAGAAGTCGATCAATTCCTGCATGGGACTGGCCAGGCGGCGGGCGTAGCGCTCGGATTCGGTCTTCAGGCACCAGTCGTGGGCGAACCGTTCCAGGTCGGCGAATGCCGGTGGCAGCAGTGTCGTCGTCATCGCGCGACGACCCCGCTGAGATCGTGCCGATACACATCGACCCAGTCCGCGACGGCCTTGTGGAAATGCCGTACCAGGATTTCCTGGTCATTGACCGGGAAATGCGTCATACCCGCGGTGCGGTAGGCCGATTCCAGCGCGGTCTGGGTGCCGGTGAGCATGCCTGCGTCCTGCAGCGCGAACTCCTTGAACACCACCGAGGCGACCTCGTGCTCGACCCGTTCCCGGACCGTGCGCGCCGGCTGGAAGCACAGCATTCCCTCGAACCGGTGGGTGTTGTGGGAGGTCGGCCAATAGCGGTAGAGCAGATACCAGCCGTGGTAGATCAGGATCTCGATATTGGGGAAGATCTGGAAGTTGTCGATACCCCACGGCTCGATCCGGCCGGGGTTCAAACCCTTGGGCAGTTCGCCCAGCTCCGGCGACTCCCAGGGGCCGACCAGGCCGCTCCGGGTCGCCCGTTCGATCGGATACATGAACTCCGCCGGCATCGTCCAGCGCCGCGCACCGCCGGTGGAGACCATGCGATGTGGGCCGTCGACCTGGAAATGCGCGCACTCGAAACCCTTCCCTGGGGTGCGCACCGCGCTGGGGACCTGCTGCGAATGCAGCCCGGGGACGTGGTAGTACTCCTGGAACGCGTCGGCGAACAGCTTCCAGTTGCTCTGGTTGTCGGCCTTGAATTCGTACCACTCGGTCATCTTGTCGAACGGGTAGCCATCCAGATCAGTGATCATCGGGCCCAGGAATTCCCGCAGGGTCTGCCGGGGTGTGGCGTCGAGATTGACGAAGATGAAGCCGGCCCACACGTCGCAGTGCACCGGGCGCAGACCCAGCGCCGCCTTGTCGAGGTCGAAGAACTCGCCCTCCTGTTGCACGAAACCCAGCGAGCCGTCGAGTCCGTAGCGCCACCCGTGGTATTTGCAGGTGAACTGGCGGCACGTCCCCGAGGTCTCCTCCCGGGGAAATTCGTTCCAGACGAGTTTGTTGCCGCGATGGCGGCAAACATTGTGAAACGCTTTGACGGTACCGTCGTGATCGCGCACCACGATGAGCGATGTGCGCGCGACATCGAGTTCCTTGGTGAAGTAACTCCCGGTCTTCGGCACCTGCTCCACGCGACCCACATTGAGCCAGGCGCGCTTGAAGATGGCCTCGCGCTCGAGTTCGAAGAACTCGGGCGACACCGAATCCTCGAACGACATCATCGATGTTCCGAGCTCGGGATAGTGCTGGGTCCACGTGCCCTCGGTCGGGCGCGGCCATCGATGCGGCGTGGCGGGTTCCTGTAGGGCTTTGCTCACGATCGTTCCTCCCGATCCGGGTCCGGTTGCAGGGCAACACTGTTCAACACCATCGCCAGGCACAGGTACGAGCCGGCGACGAACAACAGCTCGATCAGCTGCCGATTGTCGAAATGGAGTTCGAGCTGCGCCCAGGTGTGGTCGTCGACGCGATGCCGATCCAGCAGTTGGTCGGCCATGGTCAGCAGCGAACGCTGCACCGGCGACCATCGCGGTGCCTGTGGGCCGTAGCGCACCGCCTCGACCTGCTCCTCGGTGAGCCCGAGGCCGCGGGCGATTCGGACATGCTGGTGCCACTCGTACTCCGAGCCGCTGCGCCACGCGACCCGCAGGATCACCAGCTCGCGGTCACGCGGGTCGACGCTGGGGCGCTCGATCAGCAGGCCGTTGTAGGCCAACCACGCACCCGCCAGTTCGGTGTGGTGGGCCAGTATTCCGAGGATGCCCGGCATGGCCGGGGCGTCAGGTGCCGCGGAGAGGTACCGATCGGCCGACTTCAGGTGTCCGCGGAACACGGCTCGTGTGTTCTCGTCCCACTCCAGCACCGGCAGCGGTGCCAGGCGCGGAACCGCCGAGGTGGTCATATCACCGACCCGCCGTTCACGCCGAGTACCTGTCCGGTGATGTAGCCGGCCTGCTCCGAGCACAAGAACACGCACGCCGCGGCGATGTCCTCGCCGGTTCCCAAATGCCCGACCGGGATCGCCTTGGCCATCTGGTCGCTGTGGGGCAGATGGCCGGCGGCCTGGGACTGGCGCGACATGGGCGTGTCGATGCCCGAGGGCGGAATCGTGTTCACCGTGATTCCCGCGGCGGCGTATTCGCGCGCCAAGGCCTTGGTCATCGCCAGCACGGCGCCCTTGGACGCCGTGTAGTGCACCATGCCCGGCGAGCCGCGCTGCGCGCTCGACGACGAGATCGTCACGATACGACCCCATCCGGCCGCGACCATGTCCGGAACAACGGCTTGCGCGCAGTGGAACACCCCGTTCAGGTTCACGTCGACGACGCGATCCCATGCCTGCGGTGTGATGTCGGTGAACGGCGCGAAATCGACGGATCCGGCACTCGTCACGAGGATTTCGATCGCACCGAACTCGACGCGCACCTTCCCGATCGCTTCCCGGACCGCATCGCGATCGGTGACATCGACCGCGCAGGCCATCGCTGTGGCCCCGGTGGCGCGCAACTGCTCGGCGACGCGCTGGGCGGCCGTGCCGTCGACGTCGAGAACCGCGACCCGATGCCCGGAGTCGGCGAACGCCGCGCAGATCGACAGGCCCATACCGGACGCTCCGCCGGTCACCACCGCGACCCTGGCTTGTGCCGACCGGTCGCGCGACTCCGCCGAAGCCGTTGTGGCTGTGTTGCTCATATCCGTGTTCCTTTGCTCGTCGCCCGAGGTGGACGATCGCCGCCTGCGGGGCGCGACGGCGCCGTCGTCGTCGGCGCGGGCAGGCCCCGGTTCCGGGGGATCGGGTGGGCGCGATGGACCAGCCGTCGGTGGGCTGCGGGGATGGCCGGCTATGGCCTGTTCGGAGTTAATCGAGTGCTCAATTTGAGCGAGTGATTAAGATATACGTGACGGCGCTCACGGCTGTCAAGGGTTGGATTCGCGGACCGGCTTGGTCGGTGATCGCCGCCCCGCGCGGCCGTAAACTGGTGGATTCCACCACCGTTGAGCGCTGTCTGACCATGAACCGCGACCCACGCGGGGGCCCAGCGCCTCTCGCACAACAGACAGGTCTCCATGTGAAGCCCGAGCGCAGCTCTGACGCCGAGAACTCCACGTCCCGCTCCGCACTGCTGGACGCGGCCGAACACATCATGCTGGAGGAGGGATACGCCGCCGTCAGTTCCCGGCGGCTCGGCACCAGGGCGGGTGTGAATCCCGCGCTCGTCTACTACTACTTCGGCAACATGGACAACTTGTTCGTCGAATTGTTCCGGCGGGGAGCCGATCGCAGCTACGAGCGGCAGTTGCGGGCGCTGGAGTCGGCGCAGCCGCTGTGGGCGCTGTGGGATTCCATTCACGACCAGTCGCACACCGCCCTGACGATGGAATTCGTCGCCTTGGCCAACCATCGGAAGGCGATCCGGGTGGAGATCGCGGATTCCTCCCGGAGATTCCGCTCGCTGCAACTCGACGCGGTGGCCAAGATTCTCGCCGACTACGGGGTGAGCGCGGCAGGCTACACGCCCGGCGCTCTCGTGTTGCTGATGTCGAGCATCTCCCGCTTTCTGCGGATGGAGGAAGCCTTCGGCGTCGACGCTGGTCACGCCGACGTCGTCGACCTCATCGAGTCCTTCCTGTGTGAGGTCGAAGGGGAGCGGCGCGACCGGTCGCGGTAGCTCGTCTGTCCAGGGTGCGGCGCGGGGCCCGGCGGCCTGAACCGATCCGCCGAATTCGGATTCTCGGCACCGCTCGAGTGGTAACGTCACCGACCGGTAACACGGTTACTACTCGAGAAAGGCGCCCTCTCGTCGGGGCGGTACCAGCACCTATGAGCAAATCTCCTGTCCGTGCGCATCGACGCGTCGGACTGATCTGCGCCGCCGCGCTACTCCTCACCATGGGCGCGGTGACCGCGCACTCGGCGCCGCCCGCGAGCCCTGCCGACTGCTTGCCCGGTTCGGCCCCTGAATCCGGTCTCCAGGGCGACGTCCCCGCCGCCGACCGTGACAGCGGGCGTTCCCGGGACGGATTCTGGTGCAACATGCGGCTACTCGGTGCCGCCGGCGGCCGGGGTGGTGGCATCACCTCGGTGACCTTCGAGCATTGCGCCTATGTCGGCACATTCTTTTCCGGCGACCTGGGACCGGACGCCGGGGTGCAGGTGCTGGACGTGAGCGACCCGGCCGCACCCGTGCACACCGCGACGCTGACCGAGCCCGCGATGCTGGCGGGAACCTGGGAGAGCCTGAAGGTCAACAAGACTCGCAAACTGCTGGTCGGCGCGGGCGTTCCGTTCCTGACCGGCGCCGGCTTGCTGTCGATCTATGACATCAGCGACTGCGCGCACCCGCGCCTGCTCAACCCGGGGCCCGGGACCGATCTGTCCCTGCCGCTGCCGATCACCGCCCATGAGGGCGGTTTCTCTCCCGACGGCCGTACTTACTGGAGCTCGGGCACGGCACCCGGTGTGCTCAGCGCCGTGGATCTCACCGACCCGGCGAATCCGCGGGTTGTGTGGCAGGGGCTGCCCGGCATGTCCATGCACGGCGTCGGCTTCTCGCCGGACGGCAACCGCCTGTACCTGGCGAACAACCTCGGCGGGATGAAGATCCTCGACACCAGCGCGGTCCAGCGGCGTGACCCCGCACCGCAGGTGCCCGAACTCGCCGATCTGACCTGGTCGGACGGCTGGGCGACGCAGCACACCGTTCCGGTGACCTACGGGGGAGTGCCGCACGTGTTCGCCGTCGACGAAGCCGGGTCCGGTGGCGTGAAACTGATCGACGTCTCCGATGACCGTCATCCGCGGATCACCGGCTCGATCAAGCTCGAGATCAACCTGCCCGAGCACCAGGATTCCCTGCTGGCTTCGGCCGCGGGTGGGTCACTGTTCGCCTACGACGCGCATTACTGCGCCGCCGACCGGCCCGCCGATCCGACCGCATTGGCCTGTGGTTGGACCTCGTCGGGAGTTCGGGTTTTCGACGTGCGTGACCCCGACGCGTTCACCGAGATCGGCTATTTCAATCCGCCCGCACGCACCGGGGAGAACCGCGCCCTGTCGAACTCGCCGCACGCGCTCGCCTCGATCATCGGCCTGCCGCTGCTGTCGGCGCCTTCGGTCGCGCAGGCGATCTTGCGGGGCGAGTTCGATCCCGGCCAGGCACTGGGCCCACGAACCGGCATGGCGGTCTCCGGGGACCTGTCGACCGACTGGTGCTTCTCGCCGCCGGAGTGGCGCGGAAACCAGCTCTGGACCACCTGCGCCGACAACGGCTTCCTGGCGCTCGAACTGTCGCCGCAGGTCTACACTCCGCCACCGGACCAGAACTCGACCACCGGATCATGAGGTGGCGCAGCGGTTTCCGCATCGCCGCGTTCGGTGCGCTCGCGCTGCTGCTGCTGGCGATGGGCGCGGCGCTGCGGCCCGTACTGCCCGCCGCGGCCACGGCACCGGCGGTCCTGAGCGACACCGAGATCGGTTTCATTCAGGACATGGTGGCTCACCACGGGCAGGCGTTGCTGCTCACCGAGCGGCTCGACGCCGACGCCGATCCGATCGTCGTCGGCGTGGCCCGGCAGATCGCCGACAGCCAGCGCACCGAGTTGGGCATGCTGCTGGGCTGGCTCCGGCTGGCAGGCGCACCCGTCGCCAACGCCCGCCCCATGGGATGGATGCCGAATGCCGATCACACGCAACGGCATTCCGCCACAACCTCCGCGCCGACGATGCCGGGTATGGCCTCGGCCACCGAGCTGGACGAGCTTGCCGCCGCGCGCGGTACCCAGGCCGAGGTTCTCTTCCTGGGACTGATGCGCAGGCATCACGCCGGCGGCATCGAGATGGCCGCCGCCGCGGACGCCGTGCTCAACGATGGTGAGGTCCAGCGTTCGGCCCGGGAGATGGTGCGTACCCAGGGGCAGGAAATCGGGCTGTTGTCCGTGCTGCTGGAACGGCGCGGCACCGACCTGTGCTCGGACAACGGCATGACGAGGGTACTGACATGTCGGTGATGGCTCGCTGCGCGGTGTCGACGACACTGTGCGGTGGCCGCACCCGTCACCTGTCGAGGTCGGGCTCCGAGGGCTGGCGATCGACCTCGAGATGCCGCTGTGCGCGGCCGTCTTCGGCGCGCTGCGTGACAGCGATGCCGCGTGCCGCGAGGAAGTCGTCGACGATCCGGGCGCAATCGTGGGGAGTCGACGGTCGCAAGCCGATGAGCTTGGCGAAAACGAGTGGACCGACCAATTGGGAGAGCACGAAGTACGTGTCGAATTCACCTAGTCGCTTGCGGGCCTCCGGTGTTTCGAGCACGTGGTCGAACGGTGCCCGGTAGTGGTCGATGAGGCGCCGGCGCAGCGAACTGATCGCCGGGTTGTCGGCGTCGTGATCGGAACCGGTCGCCAGCCATGCCAAGGTCGACACCTGCAGTCGGGTGTCCCTGATCGCCTCGGCCTGGCGTTCCAGGAGGGTGACCAGGCGGTCTCGCAGCGGGCCCTCGGGTGGAGGCTCCACCGGCGAGGGCAGTAACCGTTCGATGGTGGCGGCGCGTAGTTGTACCGCGTTGTCGAAATGCCGGTACAGGGTGGTCCTGGCGACCTTGGACAGCTTCGTGACGCTTTCGACGGTCACGGCTTCCAAGCCGCCGTCCTGCAGCAGCGCGGCGGCAGCATCGAGCAGCCTGGCCCGTGACCGCACCCGACGGGGGTCTTCTTCCTCGGCGCGGATTCCGCTCATGGCGCCCCATTCTCCTACCCCGACCACCTCGATGGTCTATCTCCCGCCGCATACTTATGCTACACCTTGTAGCGAAGCGATACTGACTGTAGCGGAGGCCGGATGGTTCCCCTCGGACGTGACCGATTGTCCTCGGTCCAGCGCCGGCTGCTGACATTGTCCTGTCTCGCGGTCATTCTCGTCACTGCCTCGATGGCCGCGCTGTACACCGCGCTGCCGGAGATCGCGGCCGACACGGGTGCGAGCCAGGCCGAACTCACCTGGATCGTCGACGGCTACACGCTGGCGCTCGCCTGCCTCGTGCTGCCCGGTGGCGCGCTCGGTGACAGGTATGGCAGGCGCGGGGTGCTCATCATCGGCCTGATCGTCTTCTCGATCGCCTCGGCGGCACCCTTGCTGCTCGACAGTCCGGGCTGGCTGATCGCCGCACGCGTGTTGACGGGAATCGGTGCGGCGCTGGTGATGCCGTCCACGTTGTCGTTGCTGACCGCGGGGTTCCCGGCGGAACGGCGGGGCAGCGCGGTCGGATTGTGGGCCGGTGTCGCGGGTGTCGGCGCGATCCTCGGCATCCTCGGCTCGGGCATTCTGCTCGAAAGCTGGTCCTGGGTCTCGATTTTCGTCGGAATGGCGGTCGCGGGCGCGATGCTGTCGGTGGCTGCCTTCACCCTGCCCGAATCGGCCGATACATCCAGGCCTCCGATGGACCCCCTCGGTGCGGCCACCAGCGCCCTGGCCATCGGGGCGATCGTGGTCGCGGTGATCGAAGGTCCCGCGCGAGGCTGGCTCGATCCGCTGGTGATCGCGGCGATCGTGACCGGGCTGACGGTGGCAGTTGCTTTCGTCGCCATCGAGCTGAGGGCCACGCATCCGCTGGTCGATGTCCGGCTCTTCGCGCACCGGGGTTTCGGCAGTGGCACCGCGATCGTGACCGTGCAGTTCCTGGTCACTTTCGGCCTGTTCATGCTGATCGTGCAACATTTTCAGCTGATTCTGGGCTACCGCCCGTTGATCTCGGCGCTGGCGCTCGCCCCGATGGGGCTGCCGATGGTCGTGATCTCGGTGATCGCACCTCGGGTCGCGGCGCGCTTCGGATTGCGAATCCCCACCTTCGCCGGCTTGGTGGCGATCGGGGGCGCGATGCTCATGATCGCGCGGGTCGACGCGGACACCTCCTATCTGGACCTGCTCGGCCCGCTGCTGCTGATGAGCGTGGGGATCGGTCTGTGCACCGCGCCCGCGACCGCCGCGATAGTCGACGGCACACCGGTCGAGAAACACGGTGTCGCTGCCGCGGTCAATGATGCCGCCCGGGAAGTCGGTGCCGCCATCGGCATCGCGATCGCGGGCAGTGTGCTGGCCGCGGGATACGGCGCGCGCATCGCACCCGTGCTGCCCAGCCTCCCCGAGCCGGCGCGCGAACCGGTCGGCGACTCGCTCGCGGCGGCGCTCGAGGTGGTGGCGCGCGCGGGTCCGGCAGCACAGGAGCTCGGCGATGTCGCGAAGTCCGCGTTCCTGCACGGCATGCACCAGTCCGCGACTGTGCTGGGATTCCTGACACTCGGCGCGGCGGTCCTGATCGCGGTGTGGACGCCGGGCCGGCGCCGCACCATCGGCCCGGCTGCCGCCGCCGAACCCGGTGGTTCGAACCGAGTGGTCGACGCCGAGTCTTGACTTCCGGTGTCGGTCGGGTGTCGAGCGGCCCAGTCCGACCACGCCGCGTGTTCAGCGTCGAAGTACCGGGGCCAGGATCCGGCCCGCGACGGCGGGGCTGTGGCAGTGTCCGGGAAACCGATGGTCGCAGGGTGGGAGGCCGTTGGTCCTTCGGGCAATGGCATTTGGGCCGTATCGGCCCACGGGTGGGGCGAGGGACCCTCGAGACATGAACACGACGATTGTCCTCGTCTTCGCCGCATTCTGGATTGCCACCGGTGTGGTGACGGGATTGTGGATGATCCGCCGCGGACACGATCCGCTCTGGATGCTGGTCGCGCTGGCGTTCGGGCCACTGTTCGTGCCCATCGCGCTGGAACGAGTGGAACGCAGCCCCCGGCTGGCCGCAGCGGGGGCAGGGGAAGTGCCGACATCGCCATCGAGCAGACCGGACGGGCCGCGGGTGCTGGTCGGCCTGGATGGGTCGCCGCAGTCGGAACAGGTGCTGGCCACGACGCTGTGGTTGTTCGGACACGGATTCGGGATGCTCGTACTTGCCGAGGTCGTTCACTACGACGCCACCATGGACGCTTCCGGGCGCGAAGTCGATGCCGCCAAGCAAAGACTGGCCGCGGCGGCCGCGGTGGCGGGTGAGCTCGGGGTCGTCGTGCACTTCGAGGTGCTCGCCGGGCCTGCGGGGGAGGCGTTGCGGCGGTTCGCCGAGGACCAGGAAATGGACGTGCTCGTCGTCGGTCGACGCGGCGGGGGATTGTCGACGCGGCTATTGGGAAGTGTGTCGTCGGATCTGGTCCACCATTCACCGGTGCCGGTGCTCGTCGTCGAACCAGCACGCAGTCCTGCCACTAAGGACTCGCCCTCACCTACCCACCCGGTATGACCACGATCGTCGGTAGCGCACCTCTAGGCTGGAAATGTGGAGCAGCTGCAGGCGTTCCCGCTCGTCGCGATCATCCTCGCCATCGCCGCCGTGGCCGGGCTGGTGGCCGTTCGCCTGCGGCAACCGCTGATCGTCGCGTTCATCGGCGTCGGCATCCTGGTCGGCCCGGCTGGCACCGGATGGGTCGACGCCGACAGCACGATCGAACTGCTCGCCCGGATGGGTATCGCGATCCTGCTGTTTCTCGTCGGTTTGCGACTGGACCTGCACCTGATCCGCAGTACCGGCCCGGTCGCCCTGGCCACCGGGCTCGGTCAGGTCGTGTTCACCTCGGTATTCGGCTACCTGATCGCGATCGCGCTCGGCATGGACAGCGTCACCGCGCTGTATGTGGCCGTCGCCCTCACCTTCTCGTCCACGATCATCATCGTCAAACTGCTGTCGGACAAACGCGAACTCGACCAGCTCCACGGGCGCATCGCCGTCGGCTTCCTCATCGTCCAGGACATCGTGGTGGTCCTGGTGATGATCGCGCTCACCGCGTTCGGGCAGCCCACCAGCGACAACCTGTCAGTGAGCATCGCCGTGACGCTGGGCAAAGGCCTCGGTCTGCTCGTCGGCATCGGGGTGCTCATGCGGTATGTGCTGCCGTGGCTGTTGCACCACATCGCACGATCGCAGGAACTGCTCGTCTTGTTCGGCGTCGCCTACGCCGTCTCGGTCGCCGCGTTCAGCGAATGGCTCGGGTTCAGTTCCGAGGTCGGTGCCTTTCTCGCCGGCGTGTCCCTCGCGCCCACTGCCTACCGCGACGCCCTGGGCGCCCGGCTGGTGAGCCTGCGCGATTTTCTCCTGCTGTTCTTCTTCCTCGACCTCGGCGCGAAACTGGAGTTCAGCAACGCCACCCAGCAGATCACCGAGGCCGTGGTCTTCTCGGTGTTCGTGCTGGTCGGCAACCCGCTCATCGTGATCGTGATCATGAGTGCCATGCGGTACCCGGTCCGCGTCGGCTTTCTCGCCGGACTCACCGTCGCCCAGATCTCCGAGTTCTCGCTCATCCTGGCCGCGCTCGGGCTCAGCCTCGGCCACATCACCAACGCCACGGTCAGCTTGATCACGGTCGTGGGGCTGATCACCATCGGCGGCTCGACCTACCTGATCATGTACTCCCATCAGATCTACCAGCGCATCCACCGCTGGATCGCCTTCTTCGAGCGCACCCGCACCAAGCCCGACGAGCCTCACGACGCGGGGGCCGACACCGACGTGATCCTCTACGGACTGGGCCGATTCGGCAGTCATCTGGCCGATCGGCTCACCCGGACCGGGCACCGAGTGCTCGCGATCGACTTCGATCCCCACACCATCGCCACCACTGACGGTACGGGTGCTGCCGCGGTGTTCGGCAGCGCCGAGGACGTCCACTTCCTGGAACACCTGCCACTGGCCGGCGCCCGGGTGGTCATCAGCACGATCCCGGTCCGGGAGACCAACCTGGTGCTGCTGCGCAACCTGCGCCATCACCAGTACAACGGCACGATCGTGCTCACCGCCCACAGCCGGCACGACACCGACCAACTCCGTGCCGCCGGCGCCGACATCGTCCTCGAACCCTTCACCACCGCCGCGACCACGATCGCTGACGCGCTTCACCAACTCATCGTCACCGGGGAACACCCTCCTCGGGACGATCGCCGAGGACCGAGGTGATCACCGACATCACCGACGTCGAGGGAGCCGGACATGATGGGATCGTGGCGAGTGCTACGTCCAGGTCCTCTCGGTACGGCCCCCTACAGCTCGGACGAGAGCCGATCGCCGAGGACGGTGGCGTGCTCGGCATCTACGGCTTCGGGGCAGCGCTCACCTCACCGCTCAGATCGCACTCGCGGGGTGCGCGTGATGACCAGGAACGCGGCCGCCAGGGAACTGGCACTGGCGCTCGGTACGGACTCGGCGCGAGGCGCAGCCGACGCGCCGCCCGAGCCGCTGGATTCGGCGATCCTGTTCGCCCCGGTCGGTGAGCTCGTGCCGCCGGCGCTGCGAGCACTGGGCCGATTCGACGGTGCGGCGGTACTGCTGGCCTGATCGGCCGCGTCGTCGATCACCGGTGATCTGTGCTCGGCTGAGGGCGGGTGGGTGATCAGCGGGAGTGCTCGGCGCTGTGCAGGGCCATTCGGCCTGTGCGGCGGGGCACTTCGTCGCCGAGTGACGGTGACCGGTTGAGGACTGCGCAGGGCGAATGGCACTGGGGTGCGGGGGTCTCGGGAGAGCAAGGTGAAGGAACGAACATCTCGACTCAGCGAGGAAGGTCAACCGATGACCATCGAGGCCAAGGCCGGCGACCGTGTCAACGCTACCGACGAGCCACCGTTGGCGAGCCGGATGCTGGCGCGGTACCTCCACACCCAGCGCGAGACGATCATGGACGGGCAGATCGCCGTCCACGACGATCCGGACGCGGTCGGCGACATGGTGATCGCCGCCCGGCGCGCGCGGTGCGCGCTGAGCGCCTACCGGCCCGCGGTACGTCATGAACCCGAAGTGCGCAGGTTGATCGAGGAACTGCGGTGGTTCGGCATCAACGTGAGTGCCGCGCACGAACTGCGGGCCCAGGCGGCCCGGCTCCACGAAGCAGTGGACCTCTTGCGACCCCGCTATGTCCGTGGACCGGTGCGGGCCAGGATGACGAACTACTTCCATACCCGCACCCGCCCGGCCTGGCGGGCGGCCCGCGACATGTTCGGGTCGCCGCGGTTCCCGGCCCTGATCGAGGACCTGATGTGCGAGGAGCGCCTGCTGAACGCGGGTCTGGTGCCCGGCATCGACGATTCCGACAACGCGGTTGTCCTCGCCGCCCTGCTCGAGCGGGTACGTCGCCGCATGCGCGCCGTCGAGTCGGCCAGGGACGAGGACGGAACAGACGCGTCGATGCACGACCTCCGCAAGGCCCTGCGCCGTACCCGCTACTACCTGGAGTCGGTGCACGAGATGAACCCGGCGCGCAGCGCGCAGGCCGCCGACGGGCTGGCCGCCGTGCAGGATCTGCTCGGACAGAATCAGGACGCGGCGGTGGCCAAACAACACCTGATCCAGCTCACGCGAGAAGCCGAGAACGCGGGGGAGTCGACGTTCACCTATGGGCTGCTGCTGCAGCGCGAGATCGATCGCACCACCATCTGCGCGGCCGGGTTACCTGCCGTGTACTGGCGGTCTCTGCGCGCGGTGCGCGCGATGGCCGACGTCCACGCCGACGCACCGCTCGACTGATCGCCCACGGCGGTGGCGCCGACCAGCGCCGCACCGTGCTCTCATCCCGCCGCCGGTGCCACTGGCACCGGGAAGTGGGACAACTTCGACAAAGGACGCGACAGCATGAAACGCGGATTGCCCGACGACACCACCGTCCAGGCGGCGCTGGCGCTCGCCGGGCGTGCGCCGTCTGTGCACAACGTCCAGCCGTGGCGCTGGCGCATCGCCGACCACAGCATCCACCTCTACCTGGACCCCCAACGCGCGCTGCCGGTGACCGATCCCGACCACCGTGACATCGTGATCAGTTGCGGTGCGGCGCTGCACCACCTCGCGGTCGCGCTGGCGGCACTCGGTAGGGCGCCGGTGATCCACCGGATACCGGACCCCGCCGAGCCGAACCACCTGGCCGCGCTGACATTGGTGCCCCGTCGGCCCACCGCGCTCGACATCGAACTCAGCACCTCCATCGGCCGCCGCAGAACTGACCGGCGCCATTACACCTCCTGGCCGATTCCGTCCGGATACCTCGGCCTGTTCAGCGAACGGGCCGCGGCACACGGGGCCGTCCTGCGCCGGATCGAGGACCGGGAATCCGTGCAGGCCGCCTTCCGTGCGGCAAGTCGGGTTCACGCGAACGACCACGCGTACCGGTTCGAGCTCGCGATGTGGTCGGGCAGACCCGGCAGCGTCGATGGTGTGCCCGCGCGCAACACCGTGCTACCGAACGTGGCGGACGAATTCCCAACCAGGGAGTTCGCGGCAGCGGGACTCACCGATCCGGCGACCCAGCCCGACTACGCCGAGCTGCTCCTCATCGGCACCTCGGCCGATGATCGAGTGTCGCGGCTACGAGCAGGCGAAGCGATCAGCAGTGTCTTGCTGACGGCCACCGGGATCGGGCTCGCCACCTGCCTGCTCACCGAGCCGCTCGAACTGGCCGATCAGCGCGCCACGATCCGCGCGGAACTGTTGCACGACACCGCCCACCCCCAGGCGATGCTGCGGGTCGGCTGGGCACCCACCAGCGGCGAAGTCCTGCCGGAGACGCCACGGCGTCCGCTCGGTGACCTGTTGCTCATCGACGACGAGGTGCCGCGGTGACCAGCGACGCGCGGCCCGAGATCGGCACTGTCCGAGAGGGTTTCGTGCGCGCCGCTCGCGCGCCCGCCCTGCGTACCGCGCAGCTGTGGTGCTGGGTCGTGGCTCAGCTCGACGGTGTTCGCTGAATCAGGCCGGAGGAGAGGTGATGACGATGTCGGAGACCACGTTCGGCATCGACGGCATCGCGTCGCACGCCGTGAGACTGTGGCGATGCCGACCGTGGAACTCCAATCCGCTCATGCGGTGGCCGGATCGTCTGCTCGCCGCTGTCCGGGTGTGCGCGGTGGCGGTGATCGTGATCTCGGTACCGATCGCCGGCGCGGCGGGGACCGTCACCTACTCCGACGCCGCTGCCGGCAACCACGCCGAACGCGCGGCCCTGACGATGGTTCACGCCACGGTCCTGGAACCCCCGGCGCTCCCTCCTGTCAACGCCCAGCCCGCCCAGGCTCGGGTGAGCTGGCCCAGTGAGTCGGGACCAGTCGTCGCCACAGTCGCTGTTGCGCGCGCGACGGCGGAGGGCGCCGGGATCTCGGTGTGGCTGAACGAGTCCGGTACGCCTGTCGCAGATCCGGGAACGCCGGAATC
The DNA here is from genome assembly GCF_001886715.1 of Nocardia mangyaensis. NCBI lineage: Bacteria > Bacillati > Actinomycetota > Actinomycetes > Mycobacteriales > Nocardiaceae > Nocardia > Nocardia mangyaensis. Next base: position 4,048,633 of record NZ_CP018082.1, on the reverse strand, counting down.
CGCTGTGGTGGACGGAATCGCCGTCGCCGCGATGATTCTGGTCGGCACCGCGTTCGCGGGCTGGTTGCTGGTGTTGCTGCCAAGACTTCTGGTCGAGCGTGGGCGGGCCGAAGCCTGGGAACGTCAGTGGGCCGCGCTGGATGGTGTGGGCACGGAGGGCGACCGATGAGCCGACGTGCCGAGAGCGCCATCGCCCGGTGAGGGGTGAGGAGATCGTGTTCGTTCAGGATCGACCAGGCCGCGTCCGCCGACCAGATCGGCGGCATCGGCTGACAGGGCTACTTCGACTCGCCGCGTAGTCGATCGCGTTCCGCGCGCAGGCGGGCCACGGTGTCTTCGAGTTCGAGAATGCGCGCCACCGCGGCGAGATTGACCCCTTCGCCGGTGAGCGTGGTGATGCGGTGCAGGCGCGTCAAATCATCGCCGCTGTAGCGGCGGGTGCCACCGGTGCTGCGGGCGGGGGTGAGCAGGCCGTGCTGCTCGTAGAGGCGCAGGGTCTGAACGCCCAGGCCGGTCAGCTCCGCGGCTACCGAGATCGCGTAGACCGCCTGTGCTGCCGACGGCACGTTGTCGTGCGGGGGGACCATGGGCATCCTCACCTCGATTGCTGCGATGTCTTATCAGGTTACTTGGTGCTGGTACTTGCACTCATCTAGGGAGAGTGCTAAATAATATCTATGTCAGGTGACAGAGGTTATCTGATGGAAGCCTATCGAGATTGGAGTAGTTGGAGGTGGCGACCATGTTGATGCGCACCGATCCCGTCCGTGATCTGGACCGGTGGACCCAGCAGGTGTTCGGCACCGCAGCGCGGCCTGCGGCGATGCCGATGGATGCCTGGCGCGACGGTGAGGAGTTCGTCGTCGAGTTCGATCTGCCCGGAATCGACCCCGACTCGCTGGATCTGGACGTCGAACGCAATGTGGTGACCGTGCGCGCCTCGCGGCCCGCGCTCGACGCCGATCGGTCGATGATCGCCGCCGAGCGTCCGCGCGGCGTGTTCAGCCGTCAGCTGTTCCTCGGCGAGAGCCTCGACACCGACCGGATCCGCGCCGACTATCGCAATGGCGTACTGCGCCTGTCGATCCCGGTCGCCGAGAAGGCCAAACCCCGCAAGATCGAGATCGCCCGCGATCGCGAGCCCCAGGCCATCGACGCCTGAGCCCGCGACAGTATTCGACTCTGTTCGGTCCGGTGGCCGGGCTGCTGGCTCGGCCACCGGTGTTGCGCGACTGCACCGCCATCGCCACGCCGGAGTGTCAGACCCTGTGTGCCGGACACGGTGTGGTCTTCACCGGGACCGATGTCGGCCGCGGGCCCGCGGCCTGACCTACCGACTATTCGATTGTGGGAGGACCTTCGATGCCCACCGACTACGCGACCGACAGGACGATCCCGGTCGAGCCGGCCGAACCCGCCGTGATCGCCTGGCCCGAACCCAGCCCGCTCGACGCGTGGTGGACCGAGGTCATGGACGGTGTGACTCCATTGCGCGAACCACGACCTCAGCAGTCACTTCCGCGACTGGAGTAAATCTGCAATGTCGGGTGTAGACATTCTCGGACTCGAGGTATACAGTCGCTGTCGTTCAGGTTGAGAAATCAGAGGGCCGGGCAGGGGAACTGCCCGGGAAGGCACGTTCGACCGTCCCCCCGGCGGAGAAGAGAATCCGGTGCACCCGGCCGGACCGCCGGGGGACGAAGACAGCAAGACCCATGCAGGACCGTAGGGAGATCCGACACATCTTGGAGGTGGTGGCCACTGATCAGTCATTTACCAGTTCCGCATCCCGAGAATGATCGGATGCGGTGTCGCAGACCGGCTGCTCTGGCCGGTGAACGCAAGTGAAACCAATCCGTAAGTCGTAACCACGGCCCCGGCGCTCAGTGCGCCGGGGCCTTCCGGCGTTGAATCCGAGAGGTCTCGTGCAGCATCCGAACAACAACTCCGCCGATGGCGTCAGCGCCGCGGACAAACTCGACGACGATGATTACCCCGCCTACAGCATGGGCCGCGCGGCAGAGATCCTCGGGGTCACCCAGTCGTTCCTGCGTGGCCTCGACGCCGCCCGGCTCCTGACGCCGCAGCGCTCGGCGGGCGGGCACCGTCGCTACTCGCGCTACCAACTGCGGATCGCCGCGCGCGTGCGCGAACTCGTCGACGCGGGCAACGCGCTCGAAGCGTCATGCCGCATCGTGATCCTCGAGGATCAGCTCGCCGAAGCGCAACGCATCAACAGCGACCTGCAGCGCGAACTCGACGACCGCTGACCGGCGCCGTCGTCCCCATGACAACCGTCGTGCTCACAGGCGCCGGGCCTGTGTGGCGCAGCGTGCGGGAGCGCGTCGGTCGGTCGGCACACAGCGGTGCGAGCGCCGTTGGCCTGACCCATCCGCAACTGGATCTGCATGTCGAACAAGGACCCTGAGCGGAAGCGGGTCGAGCATTCCGCCGTAGACCCCGGCCGGTGAATGGTCCCGCCACGGCGCACGATGTCGACCGCCAGATGCAGGGCTGCCAAGCGGTCCACGCCGGCCGTGCCGGCTACTCTCGCTGCCACCGGGGACCTGGCCGTAGAGCTTCGAGTATCCGAAAAGCGCTGCACCACTTCCCTGTTCATGGACTTGCGTGGCTTCGCCTTGGGGCGTCAATCCTTGATCGCCAATCGGTTCGTGGCCCAGAATGTCACCTTCGGTCACGAACACCTCCAGTACGTCGTAGAGGTGCAAGTCGCAGCCGCAGATCGCGGTGCAGGTCACCTGCACGATCGCGTCTGTGGGAGACTCGATGTCCGGGTCGGGAACAGTGTCGACAGACACCCTCCGCCTGCCCTGCCACGTCAACGCCCGCGATCGCTTTGCCGTGCCGCCAGAGCTCGGCGATGAGCAGATCGACCTGGGGGTCGACCGAACCTGCCAGCAACAGTGCGCCGTCGAACTCCACCGAGCGCATCGTCGCGAAGGTCCTATCCACCGGGACCCCGGCGATCTCACCGCCGCGCGCGGCGACCAGCAATGGTCTGACACGCTCCTGCTCCAGCGCGGCGCGGGCCTGCTCGAGTTCCGTTGCCGACGTGGTGTCGTCCACCAGTACTGCGACGGTACGGCCGTCGAGGGGGAAGGTGCCGCGCCGCGGGGACGACGCGGGGCTCGGCGGGGGTTCCACACGATCAGCGTTCGGCGTGGGTACGGGCAACCCCAGTTGCCCGGCGACGTAGTCGGCGAGCTGTTCATCGACGTTGAGGATCATCTGTAGGCCGCGCCGCCGGATCATCGGCGTCGAGCACTTGCCGAGTTCGAAGGCGAAGGTGTCGGCCAGATGCTGTTGCTCACCCGGGGTGAGGCCGCGATAGAACATCCTCGGCTGGGAGTAAGGCTCGCGGTCACCGGCGGTAGACTCATTGTCTGAGGTGCGCGACGCGTGTTCGGCACAGCCCACACCAGCGGTGTGGGCTGTGCCTATCCGGTGTCGTGGTCGTCGCCTTCGTCGGGTGATGCGGCGCCGGCCGCGAGAGGCACCTCCCAGGTCTGCCCCGGCTCGAGGACGCGCTCGATGCCCTCGACGTCGACCCGGATGGGATCGGCAGCGCTCGGGTGCAGTCGCAGGCGGACCCGCGTGTGGGTGACCGACACCGTCACCGGCTGCCCGCGATAGGAGATGGTGAACTCCACTTCCGGCAGTTCGGCCGGCAGCACCGGGTGTAGCCGGAGCACGTCGTGCCAGGTCTCGATACCGCAGTAGCAGCGCAACACCATGTCGGCCGTGCCCGCCATCGCGCCGAGGTGCACGCCCTCGCGTGTGGTGCCGCGCTGGGTGTCGGACAGGTCGGCCTCGAGCGCGCGGGCGAACAGCGACCACGACGCGGCGCGGTCGGTGCGGGCCAGCACCCAGGCGTGCGCGAGGCGGCTCAGAGTCGACCCGTGGCTGGTTCTGGCCAGGTAGTACTCGACGGTGCGCGGAACGATGTCCGGCGGAAGCGAGTAGCCGAGCCGTTCGAGGACGTGACGCAACTCCTCGGCGGAGAAGAGGTAGAACAGCATCAGCACATCGGCTTGCTTGGAGAGCTTGTAGCGGTTGGTGGTGTCGCCTTCGGCATCCAGGATGAGGTCGAGGCGTTCGATGTGGTCGTAGCGGGCGCGGTAGGCATCCCAGTCGAATTCGGCGAGATCCTCGTAGCCCTCGAACTGGCTGATGATGCCGTCGCGGTGGAACGGCACGCGCAGGCGGCGACCGACTCGATCCCAATGGGCCGGTTCGTCGGACCGCAGTTGCAGTCGATGCCACAGCGACGCGCAGTCGTGGCCGCGCAGCAGTCGCACCACATCGCAGGCGCGCGCCAGCGTCCACGCGGCCAGCACATTGGTGTAGGCGTTGTTGCGCAGGCCGTGGCCCCGCGATTCCGGACCGCCGTCATGGTATTCGTCGGGGCCCATCACACCGTCGATGTCGAACCGGTCGTCGATCGGGTCGTGGACGGCCATCGCGGCGAACGCCCGGGCGACCTCGATCATGATCTCGGCGCCGACATCGATGAGGAACCGTTCGTCGCCGGTGGTCTGGTAGTACTGCCAGATGCTGTAGGCCACGGCCAGGCCGACATGATGTTGCCGGCGCGAATGATCCGGCATCCACCGGCCGTTGCGCTCGTTGAACAGCGCCGTGGGCGTCTCCTCACGGCCGTCGCTGCCGCTCTGCCAGGGGAACAGCGCGCCGTCGAGCCCGGCGGCTCGTGCCGCGTCGCGGGCTCGTGGCAGTCGCTCGAATCGGTACTGCAGCAGTGTCCTGGTCAGCTCGGGTTGCCGCAGGGTCAGCATCGGAAAGACGAACAGTTCGTCCCAGAAGATGTGCCCGCGGTAGCCCTCGCCGTGCAGGCCCCTGGCCGGAACGCCGACGTCGACATCGGTTCCCAGGACATGTACCGCCTGCAGGACATGGAAGACGTGCAGGTTGAGGGCCAGGCTGCTCGCGTGGCCCTCGCTCAGCCGGATGGCGAACCGGTCCCACAGCTGCACCCACGCGGTGACATGGGCGTCGCGGAGCGCGGCGGCCCCCGGCGCACGGGCGATCCGGTCCGCCGCGGCCAGCCCCGGGGTGCAGATGCCGCGGTCGCGCGAGGTGCTGACGACGGCGACCTTCTCGACGAGAACCGGATCATCGGGGCCGACCCGGACGGTCGCCACCAGACCTGCTCGGGAGCCGTCCTCGAGGAACCGGCGGTCCAGCAGCTCGCCGTCGATCCGCGTGCGCGCGGCCGTGGCGATCGTCAGCGCCGACTGGGTGGTTCTCGTTTCGTGCAGGACCGTCTCGTCGTCGAGCCGCCGATGGGTTCCGGCTTCGAGGTGGTGGGAGTTCAATGCCGCGTCCGCGGCGACGTTGCGGTTGCGCACCGCGCCCTCGATCGCCGACTCGACGACCAGCTCACCTGCCCAGTTCTGGGCCTGGATCGTCAGTTCCAGCACCGCGACATACGGGTCGGCCATCGAATGGAAACGTCGGGTGGTCACGGTCGTCTGCCTGCCCTGGCCGTCCTCGTATCGGTCGATCCAGGTGAGGATGCCCGCGCGCACGTTGAGGTTCTGGTGGTGGCCGACCAGGTCGGGTCCACCGGGCCGCAGGACCGTTCCGTCGGCGTGCCGGAGGGTGATGAACGTCCAGTCCGGGGCGTTGACCAGGTGTTCGGTTTCGATGACGTGGTCGCCCACCGTCGAGGTGACCCGGTTGAAGATCCCGGCCAGATAGGTGGCGGGGTAGTGGACGTCGTCGGGCCGCGAACCAGGCATCGCGCCGCGGCTGGCCCAGTACCCGTTGCCGGTGGCGCACAGCGCTTCGCGCGTCCCCTCCTGGCCCGGGTCGAAGTCGTCGTAGATCAGATTCCAGCCGCCCGAGCTCGCGGGGACCGCGCCGCCGCACCAGCGCGAGGAGTCCGCGGGAATCGGATCGACGTTCGCGGAGACCAGGGCCAGGTCGCCCAGGTCGGTGACGATGATGTCGGCGCCGACCTGGGCGAGTCGGGCGGCCGATCCGACCCGATCGACCCCGATGACGAGACCGAATCCGCCCTCGACGGCCGCTTGCACGCCGGCGGTGGCGTCTTCGAGCACGACGGCGTCGATCGGCGCCACCTGCAGTCGGCGAGCGGCTTCGAGGAACATGGCGGGATCCGGCTTGCCGGGCAGGTTGTCGCGGCGCGCGACGGCCCCGTCGACCCGCACGGTGAACGCATCGGCCAGACCGGCGGCATCGAGCACTGCGGCGCAGTTGGCGCTGGCGGTGACGAGCGCCGTCGGCACGCGGGCGGCGCGGAGCCGATGGAGCAGTTCGGCGGCGTCGGGAAAGGCGCGCACGCCGGATCGGGCGAGTTCGGCGGCGAAGAGATCCTGCTTGCGGGCGGCCATTCCGGCCACCGTCAGTTCTTCGGGAGCGTCCTGCGCCGAGCCGTCGGGGACGGTGATGGCGCGGGCTGCGAGAAAGCACCGGATGCCATCAGCGCGGCTGCGCCCGTCGACGTAGCGCCGATAGTCGGCGTCGATGTCGAACCCGGTGGTCTCGCCGTTGGACAGCTGCGGCAGCACTTCGTCGAACAGTCGCTGCCATGCCGCAGCGTGCACCGCGGCGGTATCGGTGACGACCCCGTCCATGTCGAAGACCACCGCGCCGAACCCGTTCGCGGTCCTGCCCGCAGGCCCCGGCAAATTCTCCAGTCGCATCAACGAGGACAACCGTCACTCACCACTGGGAGGTCAGCGCCGCGGGCGCGAGTCCCTCGGTCCGGCGTAATGTCTCGGCTGCGGCGGTCAGTCGCAGCAGGGCTTGCGGCGAGAGCCCGGCGGCGCGGGCGCACAGCGCGCGAAGTGGCGCGTCGTGCAATTGGACCACCAGATGCGTGTCGTGCACAGCGGCATCGCCGGACGTGCGGCCTTCGATGAAATGAAGTATCGGCGGGTGCGGGATCTGCATGACGGTCTCCTGTGCATGACGGCTGGGCACCTCGCCAATTCCCCGCAAAGCCACTGTCAAACGGGAACACCCGAGACCGGTCCGGGACTGTGCTCGGCGGGCCGGGCCAGCGTGCCGCCGGAATCGAATGACAAACGTGTGCTGCGTGCGCACGGCGAGATCGACGCGTACACGCTGGGTCGCTGGCGCCGCCTGTTCAGCGCTGCCCGCACCGAGGCCGGACGCTCGGGCCACCGGGTGATCGATGTCGACGACATCACCTTCATGTCCTGTCGCGCGATCATTGAGCTGGCCGAGGACGCCCAGCGGTATCGCCGTAGCGCCGCTGCGATCCACCTGATCCGGCGAATTCGCTGAGCGCTAGGCCGGTCGGTGCGGTGGATAATCGCGAGTATGACCGACCGAGATGAATCGTCCCGAACCGAACGTGCTCTCGTCGAACAAGTCGTGGGAGTGGGTGACCCGCTGTTGGTCGGTCGGTTTCGATTTCGATTCGGTGAGCGGGAGTGGGAGTGGTCCGACGAGGTCGCGCAGATGCACGGCTACCCGCCCGGCACGGTGCCGACCACCGAACTGCTGCTGTCGCACAAGCATCCCGAGGACCGTGACCGGCTCGAGGCCATGATCACCTCGGTCGAGGACGGTGCCGCGTTCACGAGCCGACATCGCATCATCGATACCGAGGGCCGGGTGCGAGAAGTGCTCGTCGTGTCCGACATCCTGGTCGACGACGACGACGACGGGACGGTGATCGGGACGGAGGGGTACTACGTCGACGTCACCGAGACCGCGGACGAGTACCGGCGCGAGGCGATCGACAACACGCTGCCCGGGCTGGTCGAAGCGCGGGTCCTGATCGAGCAGGCGAAAGGCGCGCTGATGGTGACCTACGGAGTCAACGCCGACCAGGCTTTCCGCGTCCTGCGATGGCGTTCGCAGGAGACCAATGTCAAGTTGCGGACCATCGCCGAACGGGTGGTCGCCGAATTGCCGAGAGTCTCCGGCAACGAGGTGAAGCTGCGGACCCGCCTGGACCACGTGCTGCTCACCGCACACCTCGAGCCGGGGTCACTCGGGTAGGCAGTGTGCACGCCCAGTGTCGGTCGCGGGACCGGCACGCATCGCCTCCATCCGCAGCGCATTGCTGAGACAGGCCTCGACGAACCAGACCTCGAGCCCGTACGAACCGGTGGACGCGGTGGCGACCAGCTCTCGAGATCTGCGTCAGCGTCCGAATGCTGTTCCGGCGGCATCCCCCTTGTCGTCGGAACGATGTGCGCACTGGGCGAATGCCCGTGTCGGCGATCATGAAACGAAAGGCGGCACATGCCGTCTGGCCGAGTGAGATCGCGGATCAGTGCCCGCGTTGATCGGTGAGCCGCAACCCTTCGCCGTCCTTGACGCGTCGATGCTCGATCAACAGCCAGCTCACCCCCGCCGCTGCCAGCACCAGCGCGGCGATACCGCTGATGATCGCCCAACCGGCGAATCCGTATCCGGACGCGGTCAGGAACAGGGCAAGTGCGATGATTCCCAACGCGCACAGAATGATTCCCGGAAAGTTGTAGCCGTCCTCCAAACCCTCGCCCGCGTGACTGCGGGTCGTGCGGGAGTGGTCGGGAAATTCACCGACCGATCGGTCGGAGCGTCGTGACAGGTGACCGGGTGACCGATACGAGTACGCCATGGCATGACTCCCTCCGTAGGGGACGGGTATAGCCGGGCGGTACCCGCTGTGCCGGTGCTCAATCGGGGGTTTTTCGGACGCGGGTCGGTCAGGAACTGGCGGTGCTCGGAGCACAACCGGTTTCGATCCGGTGGTTCTACGCGCCTGTAACGAGTCGGCGTCGCGTGGCGATCATTACCTTGGCTAAGGAAAGTGCACCGTGGCAGGTGGTGCCCAGCCGCAGCAGCACGGCCGGAAGTGGCCTGCTCGACCTGAGGAGTCGGTATTCGATGAGAAGTGTTCGGAAGTTTGCCGCGGCCGCGATTGCGGTGGCCGCTGCCGGGCTGGTCGTTGGCGCGCCGCAGGCGTCGGCCGAGATCGGGGCTCGGGTGGTGATCGAGGGCGGTGGGCTCAGCAATGGGTTCGGGACGGGCTGTGCGTACACGGTCGCCGCGACCGCGAACAGCGGTGCGGGGATGGACTTCTATGACAACGGCGTCTGGTTCGCCGCGACGGAGGGCAGCTCCAGCCCGAAGACACACACGGCGCGCTGGGTTCCGGCGACGCCGGGGACGCACACCCTCCTGATCACGCAGAACGGGGACGCCAAGACGATCGTCCTCACCGTCGGCACCGGGATCAACGCCGGAAGTTCGTGCCTGGTGATCTAGCCGCGAGCGGACGCCCCGACGCGCGTCGGGGCGTCTGTGCGGGTCAGTGGACGAGTTTCAGGCCGACGACGCCGGTGACGATCAGAGTGAGGAAGACGATCTTCGCCAGTGCGACGGGCTCGGTACCGGTGGCCATGGCGTAGACCACCGTCAGGACCGCGCCGATGCCGACCCAGACCGCGTAGGCGGTGCCGACGGGGAGCTCGCGCATCGCGAAGGCCAGCCCGGCCATGCTGGCCGCGAGCGCCGTGAAGAACACCACCGACGGCGTGAGCTGGGTGAAACCCTCGGACTTGCCCAGTGCGGTGGCCCACACGGCTTCGAGCAACCCGGACACGACTAGCAACATCCACGACATGACAGCCCTCCTCGGGCCGTCTTGTCGCGCTCCGGGTACGGCACCCCTCGTCCGGTCGCCCGTTCTCGGGCGCTGATTCCAGCCTCCCACCGCGCATACCCGGCGGCAAGCGATGGTGGGTGACCTCACCACCGGCCGCCTCGCAGTGCGGGGCGGCCGGTGGTGAGACCGGTTGCCGCGGAACCCTATTCGGCCAGGCGGTGCGTTCCGTCGCGAACCGTGCCGACGAACTCCTCGACCAGGTCCTCGAGCGCGACCACCCCGATGGTGTTGCCGCGACCGTCCACGACCCGGCCCAGGTGACTGCTGGTGCGGCGCAACCGGGCCAGCGCCTCGTAGAGCGTGGTTCCGGTGCTCACCGTGGGCAGCGGCCGGATATCGGTGCGCGGGATCGCGGTGTCCGGTCCGGCAGTGTCGTCGGCCACCTTGTCGAGCACATCCTTGACGTGCAGATAGCCGACCAGTGACCCGTCGGTGGACCGCACCGGGTACCGGGAGAACCCGGTCTCGGCGACGGCGGCCTCGATGTCACCGAGGGTGGTCCCGTTGCCGCGCAACGGCACCGACCGGGCCTGGGCCAACGGCACCATCACATCGCCGACGATCCGCTCGGAGGTGCCGAGCGCCTGGGTGAGCCTGCGGTGTTCCTCCTCGTCGAGCAGCCCTTCGGAGCGGGACTCACCGATCATCTCGGCCAGTTCCACCGCGGAGACCGTCGCGTCGAGTTCGTCCTTGGGCTCGATCTTCAACATGCGCAGCGTCATGTTCGCCGCGAGGTTGTACACCGCGATGAGCGGACCCGCGACGCGTAGCCACATCAGATGGATCGGCACCAGCAGCAGCGCGCACCGCTCCGGACCGGCCAGCGCGATGTTCTTGGGGACCATCTCGCCGAGCAGGATGTGCAGGATCACCACCAGCGTCAGCGCCAGGGTGAAGCCGACCGGATGCAGCAGCTGATCGGGCAGGCCGAGCAGCTCGAACGGGCGCTCGATCAGATGCGCGATCGCGGGCTCGCCGACCCGGCCGAGCAGGATCGAGCAGATGGTGATGCCGAGCTGAGCCGCGGCCAGCATCATCGACAGGTTCTCACCCGCCTCGATCACCGCCTGCGCCTTCTTCTTGCCCTGGGCGACCAGCGCCTCGAGCCGGTCGCGGCGGGCCGAGATCAACGCGAACTCGGCGCCGACGAAGAACGCGTTGCCCGCGAGCAACACGACCGTCAGCACGATTCCGAACAGGTCACCCATGTGCGTGCTCCCGTACTGCCAGGTGCGCCGCGTCGACCGGGATCAACCTGATCCGATCGATGCGCCGCCCGTCCATCCGTTCCACCCGGGCGATCCAGCCACCGCCGGAACCGAGTGAGTCGGGCAGGATCGCCTCGTCGCCGGTGGCCGGAATCCGGCCCAGCTGGGTGAGGACGAGCCCACCGAGGGTTTCGTACTCGCCCTCGGGTGCGTCGTAGCCGGTCGCGCGGGAGATCTCGTCGATACGCAGCAAACCGGAGCAGTCCCAGCCGTCGGAGACCCGGCGCACTTCGCGTTCCTCCTCGTCGTGTTCGTCGCGCACGTCACCGAGGATCTCCTCGATCAGGTCCTCCATGGTCACCATGCCCGCGGTGCCGCCGTACTCGTCGACGACCAACGCCACCTGCATGCCGTCGGCGCGCACGCGTTCCATCACCTCGTCACCGTCCAGGCTGGCGGGCACGATCGGCACCGCGACGGCCAGCTTGCTCAACGGAATCTGTTTGCGCAGATGCGCCGGATGGATGAACGCCTGCTTGATGTGCACGACACCGAGCGCGTTGTCGAGATCGCCGTCGATCACCGGGAATCGGGAGTAACCGGTGCGCGCGGAGGCGGCGATGAGGTCGGCGATGGTGTCGTCGCGATGCAGCGTTTCGACCTTCACCCGCGGTGTCATCAGGTCCTCGGCACTGCGCTCGCCGAACTCCAGCGAGCGGCCCACCACCTGCGCGGTGCGCTGGTCCATGGCGCCGCGCTGGGCGGAGGTGCGCACCAGCGACCCGAGCTCCTGGGGGGAGCGGGCCGAACGCAGTTCTTCGGTGGGTTCGATGCCGAGGCGGCGGACCCCCCAGTTCGCGGAGCTGTTGAGAAAGTGGATCAGCCACTTGAACAGCGTCGAGAAGCCGACCATCGGGCCCGCGGTGAGCCGGGCGGTGCCCATCGGCCTGGCGATGGCGATGTTCTTGGGTACCAGTTCGCCGTAGATCATCGACAGCGAGGTGGCGATGATGAGGGCGAGTGCGAGCGCGATGCCGTGGGTGGCACCCTCGCTCAACCCGATGCCGCCCAGCATCGGACGCAGGAACCTGGCCAGCACGGGTTCGGCGATGAAGCCGGTGATCAGGGTGGTGATGGTGATGCCGAGCTGGGCGCCGGAGAGCTGGAACGACAGGGTGCGGTGGGCCTGCCGGACCAGTCGGGACCGAGTGTCACCGTCGCGGGCCGCGGCCTCGACGGTGCTGCGTTCCAGTGCGGTGAGGGAGAACTCGGCGGCGACGAAAAGCGCGGTGCCGAGGGTGAGGGCGATGAACCCGAGCAGGCTGAGCACGGTCAGCACGATGGACATCCTCAGCACCACCCGGGAGATGCCGCAGGGAAATCAGGGGAGGGAACGGACGCTGGGGAAAGGAGGACGCCGGGTTTGTCACCCGGCTCCGTAGAGGAGCCCTCCTGTGTGGCGCCCTTGGACGCGGGTGACAACTGGATCCTTTCGAGTGGGGAAGAAAGCACATGCCGAGATCGGCAGTCCCATAGTAATAGGTCCCCACCGATGATGCGTCAGGGGCGCGGTGCCGGTTCCTGGCGTGGGCCACGGAACCGGCTCGCGACGATCACCAGCCGCTGGGTAGCGGACGGCCCTCGGCGAAGCCGGCCGCCGACTGCACACCGAGCACGGCGCGCTCGTGGAACTCCGGCAGCGAACGGGCGCCCGCGTAGGTGCAGGAGCTGCGCACCCCCGAGCAGATGTGGTCGATGAGATCCTCGACACCGGGACGCTCGGGATCCAGGCGCATCCGTGAGCTGGAGATACCCTCCTCGAACAGCGCCTTGCGGGCCCGATCGAAGCCGCTGTCGGCAGCGGTACGCGCGGCGACGGCCCGCTTGGAGGCCATGCCGAAGCTCTCCTTGTAGGCGTTGCCGTCGCGGTCGACGCGCAGGTCGCCGGGGGATTCGTAGGTCCCGGCGAACCAGGAACCGATCATCACGTTCGAGGCGCCCGCGGCCAGCGCGAGAGCCACGTCGCGGGGGTGGCGCACGCCACCGTCGGCCCAGACGTGCACGCCGAGGTCCTTCGCCGCGGCGGCACATTCGGCCACTGCGGAGAACTGTGGACGGCCGACGCCGGTCATCATCCGGGTGGTGCACATGGCGCCGGGGCCGACACCGACCTTGATGATGGTCGCGCCCGCCTCGGCCAGATCGCGGGTGCCCTCGGCGGAGACCACGTTGCCCGCCACCAGCGGCAGGCCGAGGCCGAGATCGGCGACGGTGCGCAAGGACTCGAGCATCTTGGTCTGGTGGCCGTGCGCGGTGTCCAGGACGAGCACGTCGGCGCCCGCCTCGGCCAGCGCCTTCGCCTTGGCGGCCACGTCGCCGTTGATGCCGACCGCGGCGGCGACGCGCAGCTTGCTCTGCGCGTCGACGGCGGGGGCGTAGATGCCGGTGCGGATGGCGCCGGTGCGGGTCATCACCCCGGCCAGAGTGCCGTCGTCGTGAGTGAGGACGGCGAGCTGGGCGTGTGCCTCGGCGAGCCGGTCGAAGATGTCGCGCGGAGACGCGTCGACGGAGACCTGCACGAAGTCGGTGAACGCCACCTCGCGCAGCCGCGCGAACCGGTCGACATCGGCGCAGGCCGCCTCGGTGACCACGCCGACGGGCTTGCCACCCTCGACGACCACGACCGCGCCGTGTGCGCGCTTGTGCATCAGCGCCACCGCGTCGGACACCGAACGCTCGGGGTCGAGGGTGACCGGGGTGTCGGCGGTGAGCGAGCGGCTCTTGACGAACGCGATGGTGTCGGCGGCCGCGGGGATCGGCAGATCCTGGGGGAGGACCACGATGCCGCCGCGGCGGGCCACGGTCTCGGCCATCCGCTTGCCCGCGACGACGGTCATGTTCGCGACCACGAGGGGGATGGTGGTGCCGGATCCGTCGACGGTGGCCAGATCCACATCGAACCGGGACGCCACATCGGTCCGGCTGGGGACGAGGAAGAGGTCGTCGTAGGTCAGGTCGTACGGCGGCTGGGGTCCCGGAAGAAATCGCACTTGATTGATGATAGCCCTGCGCGGGGCACGGCGCGCAACACCTCAGCGCACCTGCTCGTCGGCCCCGGTCCGCGCGACGGCGCTGGTCCGGCACAGTGCCACGGTCGCCACACACATCACCATCACGCAGACCACCACGACGAGCAGGCCCGCCCCGTCGGTGCGCACATGCTCGCCGAGCGCGGTCAGCCCGAGGAAGGCGGCGGCCAGTGGTTCGGCGATCGTCGCGGCGGGCAGCGACGCCGACAGTGGCCCGACCTGGAAGACCCGTTGCTGCAGGTACAGCCCGAGCAAACCAGCCGCCACCAGCGCCCAGGTCTGCCAGCCGCCCAGTACCGCGCCGAGGCCGTCGCCGAACAGGGCCACCACCCGGTCGGTGAGCGCGGCGGCGAGTCCGAACAGCGCGCCCCCGGCGAGGCCGAGCGCGAGCGCCCGGCCAGAGCGATCGGTGATCAGCAGGCCGACGAGCGTCGCGACGGCGACGACGCCGAGCAGGATCGCCAAGGGCGCCAGCCACTCCCGAAAGGGTGCGGTGTCCTCGCCCACGGTCGGGTTGCCCACGATCAGGAACAGTGCCAGCGCGGCGCACAGGATCAACGCCGCCGTCGCCGCGCGCGCACTGATCCGCTGACCGTTGAGCCATGCCGACAGCGGCAGGGCGAACACCAGCGCACTCACCAGAATCGGCTGTACCACCAACACCGCGCCGAAGGCCAGCGCGACGACCTGCATGGCGTAGCCACCGGCATCCCCACCGATCCCGGCCCACCACCGCGGGTTCCGCAGCAGCGTCCCCATCAGCGCGGTGCCCGCCGGTACCGCCGCGGCGGCCCGCTGCTGCGCGACCGCCGCCACCGCGAACAGCAGCGACGCGATCAGCGCGCACACGATGGCGGCTATCGGATGGTTGGCCACCGAGCCAGTGTCTCAGCCGGATCGCGCCGAGCCGGGAAACCCACACCGGGCAACAGGACGAGCCGATCAGCCGCCGGCCAGCCGGTGGTGTCGAGATGATGGCCGTGGTGAAACGCCGCGTGGCCGAACCGTAATCGGTTCGGCCACGCGGTGATTGGTTGACGACTCAGTTAGCCGAGCGGTTGCGCCGGGCTGCCGGAGCGGCCGGACGCGCGGCACGACGCCGCGAATTCGTCGGCGTGTCGCCACTACGGGCGTGTCCGCCGGTGCCCGCGGGCTTGCGGGTGCGCGACTCGCCTGCCGGGCGTTCCCGACGCGGTGCGCCGCCCCGGCTGTGACCGGTCGCGGCCTCCGAGGACGCCGCACCGCCGGACCTGGGCCGCCGCGAGCGGGTGCCGCCACCGGCCGAGGTCCGGGTCGAAACAGGCTGAGCGGGCGCGGCCGGTGCGGCCAGCGCGATGCCGCTGGGCTTGCGGGCGCCGGTGATCTCCACCAGCTTGCGGTCGCCCGGTCGCACGTCGACGCCGTCGGTCCGCACGCCCGCCTTGCGGGTCATCGCGGCGACCTCCTTGCGCTCCTCGTCGGTGACGAGGGTGACCACGACACCGTCCTCACCGGCGCGCGCGGTCCGGCCTGCCCGGTGCAGGTAGGCCTTGTGCTCGGCGGGCGGGTCGAAGTGCACGACCAGCGAGACACCGTCGATGTGGATGCCGCGCGCGGCGACATCGGTGGTGACCAGCACGGGCACCGACCCGTCGGCGAAGGCCGCCAGCGTGCGGGTGCGGTTGTTCTGCGCCTTGCCGCCGTGCAGCGAGCCCGCGTCGACACCCGCGCCGCGCAGCTGCTTGGCCAGGCGGTCGGCGCCGTGCTTGGTGCGCACGAACATGATGGTCAGACCGTCGCGCGCGGCGATCTCGGTCGCGACGGTGCGCTTGACGTTCTTGTCGCGCACGTAGAGCAGGTGGTGCGACATGGTGGACACCGAGGCTTCGGCGGGCGCGGTGGAGTGGGTCACCGGGTCGTGCATGTAGCGCTTGACCAGCTTGTCGACGTCACCGTCGAGGGTGGCCGAGAACAGCAGGCGCTGGCCGTTCTTCGGGGTCCGGTCGAGCAGGCGGGTGACCTGGGGCAGGAAGCCCATGTCGGCCATGTGATCG
Source organism: Nocardia mangyaensis (assembly GCF_001886715.1). Classification (NCBI taxonomy): domain Bacteria; kingdom Bacillati; phylum Actinomycetota; class Actinomycetes; order Mycobacteriales; family Nocardiaceae; genus Nocardia; species Nocardia mangyaensis. The sequence goes on along the minus strand of NZ_CP018082.1, from coordinate 4,032,609 downwards.
GCCTCGTCGAGGGCGACGATCGACACCTCCGACAGGTCGGCGGACCGCTGCTTGATCAGGTCATCGAGCCGGCCGGGGGTGGCGATGAGCAGGTCGACGCCGCGCGCGAGCCGGTCGGCCTGGCGCTTGATCGGCGCGCCACCCACCACGGAGGCCACGCGCAGGCCCACCGCGAGCGCGGCCTCGTCGAGCGAGCGCTCGATCTGGGAGGCCAGTTCCCGGGTCGGCACGAGCACCAGGCCGCGCGGACGGCCGGGCTTGGACGGGGAACCGGCCAGGCGGGCCAGCATCGGCAGGCCGAAGGCCAGGGTTTTGCCGGAGCCGGTCGGACCGCGGCCGAGCACGTCACGCCCGGCGAGGGCGTCGCCGATGGTGGCGGCCTGGATGGGGAAGGGCTTCTCGATACCGGCGTTGCGCAGGGTCTGCACCAGTGCGACGGGCAGGCCGAGTTCGGCGAAGGACGGGTCGGGACGCGAAGAGTTGGACAAAACGGCCTTTCGTTGGGCTGCGAATCGCGCTGGAAGATCACCGGCGCCGATTACCCGAAGACGCTCGCGGCGTGGACGGGGTGCGGCCCAGCAGGAAGGACCGATCTCCCAGGATAGGCGGGATTGCGCTCGAGTGGGTAAACAAGCTGGTCAGATGTCTGGGTACGGCTGGATCGGTGTGGCACGGGAGTCGTGCGGCGAGGTCGCCCCACGCGGGACCGGGAGGGGGCCCGCGGAACCGGCTGATCGCCAGGTCAACCGTGGAACAGGCGCCGCAGCTCCTGCAGCCACGGCACCGCGACCGCGAGCGTCGGCACGACGAGAATCGCGACCGAGCCGAGGTAGGCGGCGGTGGCGACTCTCACGTCGCCGGTGGTGCCCGCCAACCGCTGGATCCGGATCAGCGTGCTCGGTCCGCCCGCGGCGAGCGCGCCCTGTGGTGCGGTCGACTTCGCGCAGGCGACCAGCGCGCGGGCCAGCGGCTTCGGGCCGGTCACCTTCACCGCGGAGTCGTCGGCGAGCAGTTCGATGAGCAGTTTCACCGAGCCGAGCGCGGCCTGACTGCGCACCACGCGCGGAAAGGCCTCGTGCACGGCGGTGAACGCCTCGAGCACGAGATCGTGCCGGGCGCGCAGGTGGGAGCGTTCGTGGCTGACGATGGCGGTGACCTCGGCCTCTTCGAGGTTGGTCAGGGTGCCTTCACTGAGCACGACGCGCTGGCGAAGACCGGGCAGGCAGTAGGCGATGGGCTCGGTGGCGGCCAGCACCCGGATGTCGGCCGCGCGGCGCACCGGCCCGCTCTGATCGAGCAGATCGACGAGCATGCGATGGCGGGAGCGGCGGCGCCGGGTGTGGATGCCGACCCGCACGATCGAGAACATCAGGCGCGCGCCGACCATCAGCGTCAACGCGAAGACCAGGACGTACAGCGTCCACAGCGGCAGCCCGAGCGCGTCGATCTCGCGGGTGGGTGAGGTGGTCGGCCTACCGTCGGGGCCGGGAACCAGCAGCAGGCTGGCGATGGCGAGACCGGATCCGAAGGCGCTGAGCACGGCGGCGAGCGCGATCGCCTGCCAGAGCACGAGGGCGGCCCGCGGGACGCGATGCACCCATTTCGCCCGGCTGAGCAGTGCGGGTACCGGCCCGGCGAGAAGCAAGGCGAGTGCTGCGAAGACTGCCGCGGTTGCGTTCATCGACTCTGCTCACTGCGTTGTGGGACCGGGGGCCCTCACGTCGTTGTGAGAGCCGCCAGGAGTCTAACTGTTCTGCTCGTCGGCTTCGAGTTTGGCCAGCGCCTCCCGCAGGGCATCGGCTTCGTCCTTGCCGACCTGTTCGACGAAATGAACCAGGGCCGCCGTCCTGCTGCCCGCCGCGTCGGCCTGCTGCAACGCGTCGAACATCAGGCTCGCGACGAGTTCGTCGCGGGTGTGCACCGGTGCGTATCGATGCGCGCGATCGTCGCGTCGTTGCACCACCAGATTCTTCTTCGCCAGCCGCTGCAGCACCGTCATCACCGTCGTGTACGCGAGCTCGCGCCGCGTGGCCAATGCTTCGTGGACCTGCCGCACCGTCTGCGGTTCGTCGGTCGACCACAACTGGTCCATGACCGCTTTTTCGAGTTCGCCGAGTCCTGCCATTCCCTGATTTTACGGACTCAACGACAAAGATGCGTACTACAGATTGTCGTAACGGGGTGTTTGCTGGTGTGTCATTCGTCATACCCGTCCGCGCCGTGCACGTGTCGGGTGCCGATCGGGACGATCATCGGCCGCCCCGAGACCGGATCGGTGAGCACCGTGGCGTCGAGCCCGAACACCTCGCGCAGCAGGTCGGCGGTGACGACCTGGGCGGGCCTGCCCCGAGCGATGATTCGGCCCTCCGACATCACGATCAGCTCGTCGCTGTAGCGGATGGCCAGGTTGAGATCGTGCAGCACCATCACCACGGTGCGCCCGTAGTCGGCGTGCAGCCGGTCGACCAGATCGAGGACCTCGAGCGAATGCGCGAGATCGAGGTAGGTGGTCGGCTCGTCGAGCAGCAGGATGTCGGTGCCCTGGGCCAGCGCCATCGAGATCCAGGCGCGCTGGCGCTGGCCGCCGGAGAGTTGGTCGAGGGTGCGGTCGGCCAGTTCGGCGATGCCGGTCTGGGTGAGCGCGGCGGCGACCTCGGTCTCGTCGTCGGCCGACCACTGGCGCAGCCAGGTCTGATGCGGATGACGTCCGCGCGCCACCAGGTCCGCCACCGTCAGCCCCTCGGGTGCGACCGGGGTCTGCGGCAGCATGCCGATCACCCGCGCCACGTCCTTGGTCTTCATCGACGAAATCGCCTTGCCGTCGAGGACTACCTGTCCGGCGTGCGGGCGCAGCAGTCGGCCCAGTGCCTTGAGCAGAGTCGACTTGCCGCAGCCGTTCGGCCCGATCACCGTGGTGACCACGCCGGTGGTGATGTCGAGACTGAGGTCGTCGACGATCACCCGCTCGCCGTAGCCGAGCGAGACACCGTCGGCGGCGAGGCGGTGGGCGGGGCTGGGTTCGGGTTTCACAGTGTTGCTTTCCGATTCATCCGGACGAGGAGATAGAGCAGGAACGGTCCGCCCAGCGCGGCGGTGATGATGCCGGCGGGCAGGTCGACCGGCACGATGGTGCGCGAGATGATGTCGGCGGCGGTGACCAGCGCCGCACCCGTGAGCGCCGAGGCGATCAGGGGTTCGCCCGGCGTGCGCAGCGCCATCCGAGCGATCTGCGGCGCGGCCAGCGCGACGAACCCGACCGGCCCGACCGCCGCGGTCGCGACCGAGGCAGCCACCACCGCCGAACCGATGAGCAGCGCCTGCTGCGACTGGATCCGCACACCGAGCACTCTGGTCGTTTCCTCGCCCAGGCGCAGCGCGGCCAGTGTGCGGGCCGAGCTCAGCGCGACCACCGCGACCACGCCCAGGGCGATGATCGCGGGAATCACCTTGGAGGTGTCGGCCGAGTTCAGCGAACCGGTCAGCCAGAGCTGGGCGCGGGCGGCGTCGGTGAGCGTGGCCTGGGTGAGCAGCCAGCTGATCCCCGACACCATCAGCGCGTTCACGCCGATGCCGATCAGGACCAGCCGGAACCCGGTGACCCCGAGTTCGCCGCCGTGTCCGCGCCCCCAGGCCAGGACATAGATGGCGGCCGCAGTGAACAGGCCACCGGCCAGCGCGGCCAGTGGGGTGCCCACCGTGGCGATCAGCCCTGTCGTCGCGCCGCCGGTGCCGATCAGCACCGCGACCGCGCCGAGGCTGGCGCCGCTGGTGATGCCGAGAATGTCGGGCCCGGCCAGCGGGTTGTGCAGGATCGATTGCATCAGCGCGCCGGACAGGCCGAGCGCCGCGCCGACGACCACCGCGGTCAGCGCTCGTGGCAAACGGGACTCGAGAACGATGAAGCGCTGCGAGCGGCTGCCGCCACCGCCGAGGACATCGAGCACCCGGCCGATCGGGATGTGGGTGTCGCCGACGGCGATGTCGAGGCAGAACAGCCCGAACACGCCGATGGCGAGCGCGAGGACCAGCATGAGCATCTGGGGCCGCAGCACGAAGGAGGCGGGCCCGAGGCGCAGCGCGGGGCGCACCGTGTGCAGGACGGTCGGATCGGTCTTCGTCGTCACACCGTCACCAGCTTCTTGCGGCGCACCAGCGCGATGAAGAAGGGCGCGCCGATCACGGCGAGCATCACCCCTACCTGTAGTTCCCCCGGTCGCGCGACCACCCGGCCCGCGATGTCGGCGGCCAGCAGCAGCGCACCGCCGATCAGTGCCGAGTAGGGGATGAGCCACCGGTTGTCCGGCCCGGTGATGGTGCGCGCGATGTGCGGCACGACCAGTCCGAGGAAGGCGATCGGCCCGATGGCCGCGGTCGCGCCTCCGCTGAGCAACACGATGGTGACCAGGCCGAACGCACGTGTACGGCCGACATCGACACCCAGACCGCGGGCGACGTCGTCACCCAGGCTCAGCAGGTTGAGCCCGGGCGCGGCCGCCAGGGCCATGCCCATCCCGACCACCAGGAACGGCAGCACCTCCCAGAACACCGCGGCATCGCGTCCGCTCACCGAGCCGACCACCCAGAACCGGTAGGTGTCCAACGCCGCGTTGTCGACCAGCACGATGGCGTTCGTCATCGCCTGCAGAAACGTGGTGACCGCCGCGCCGGCGAGCACCAGGCTCAGCGGACTGGCCTTGCCGCCGCCGATCGATGAGACACCGAACACGACCGCGCCCGCGATCGCCGACCCGGCGAAGGCGAACCAGATGTACTGCTCGGGCGCGGTGAACCCCAGCGCGAACATGCTCAGCGCCGCGAGAAAGGCCGCGCCCGCGTTCAATCCGAGCAGACCGGCATCAGCGAGCGGATTGCGGGTATACCCCTGGATGAGTGCGCCCGCGACACCCAGCGCCATGCCCGAGATCAGGGCCAGCGCGGTCCGCGGGAGCCGCAGTTCACGCACGATTTCCTCGGCCGTGGACTGCGCGGGGCACTCGAACGGTCCGCCCGGGCAGCCGAGGGCGTGCGCGAGCGCGTCGTAGACGGTGCCCGGCGCGAGCGCGCGCGTGCCGATCGCGACGCTGGCGACGACCAGCCCGGCGAGCAGGACCAGAAGTAGGAGAAGCCCGGACAGACGACGACGTCTGGCGGCGCTGGGATGGGTCACAGCGACGAAGATCTCCTGCCTGGAACACGGACACGACTTGTTAAGTCTGGTAAGCCTAACCTATGTTGCGAGACAGTACGTCACGGAACACCCGACACGTCCGAGGAGGTTCGATGTCCGAGCCCGTCACCCTGTCCCGCTACGCCGTCGCGGCTTTCGACCGCGCCTGCGCACGGCTGCAAGCCCTGCAGCCGGAGCATCCGCGAGTCTATTCTGTGGCGGCGATGGCCGGGCAGGGCAAACGTCGCTGGTGGCATGTGCCCCACGGGCTCTCGGAGGGGCGGGTCGAGCTCATGTACCGCCGCCACGCCGCGGAGATGATCAACGACGAGGTCGCCGCCGAGGTGGTGGCGACCGCGCTGATCCACTCGGTCGTCGGCCGCTCGACCGCGCTGTTCGTGATGGCCGCCCAGACCTGGGACCCCGGCTGCGACAACCTGTGGATCCACCACGACAACGACGGCGGCATCGACTGGGCCGGTTTGTCCGACACCACGATTCGCGTCGTCGACGGTGATCCGGAAGCCGGCGAGCCCGGCACCGCCACCCTGCCGTGCGAGGCGGCCATGGCGGTCTGGCTGGCCCAGCGCTGTGCCTCGGCGCTGATCCCGCTGCAGTCGGTGCTCACCCGCTGCTCGGGTCTGCCCGCGCGCCGTTTCTGGTCGCTGGTCGGCGAATCGGTGGTCGGCGCGGCGACCTACGTCCCGGATCTGGCCCGTGCCGACAGCACCGCGGGCGCCCGCCGGGGGCAACTGCTGCTCGGCGCGTTCGAGGAGCGTGGCCTTCCGGTGCGCCGAACCGGCTGCCTGCAACGCTGATTCCGTCAATCCCCCCGGCGCGGAGCCCGCCAGATCCGTGCGGGAACTCCGCTGACGAGATCACGGCGACGCAGGACCTGCACCCGCCACGGTTCGAGGCGAAGGACCTGGAACTCGGGATCTTCGGGACCGCGCCAGAACTGGCCGGGGTCGTATCCGGCGCCGGGCGGGCTGCCGCGGCGGTACAGGTCCCAGACCTGGGCGCGGGTGTCGGGGTCGTCGGTCCACGCGGCGACGGTGTCGACCGCGACGGTGTTCTGCGCCGGACTCCAGTAGGAGAACGTCACGTGCGGGTTGCCCGCGATGTGCGCCTCCTTCACCGGGGTCCGGTAGGTGCCCAGCCAACCGACCGGTTGATCGCTGTCGGTCTCCCAGACCGGGATCAGGACACGCGAGCGCGGGCGTCCCATGGCGTCGACCGTGGTCATGGTGGCGTAGTTGATCGAGCCGACGATGGCATCGAAATCGGGTTTGATGTCAGCGAAGGTGTGGACCTGGGCGCGGTTGCGGGTGTTCACCGCTGCTCCTCGATGCGCCCACCGGAGGCGAGGAACCGGCGAACGTGTTCGGTCACCGAGGAATTGGGGCTGTCGGTCACGATGTGCTTCATGGCTCCCACCGTGACCGGACGGCCTTCGGATCGACTCAGGACGGGCTCGAGGTCTCCCCGATGGGATCGAGCACTTCGGACACCGTCATGGCGTCGGCGTCGCGGCCTGCGGTGAACTCGGCGGTGAACCGGTCGGGGTCGAGGTCGGCGAGGACGCGCGCCTCGATCCGGTCGACGTCACCGCGTTCGGCGTCGGGTAGCGGTGCCCCGGTACCGCGGCGCAGGGCGTCGGCGGCACCGAGCAGCCGGGCGGCGTGCGCGCTGTCCCCCGCCAGTGAGCGGGCGCCGGCCAGACCCTCCAGCGCCAGCGCGTGGGCGCGCGGGTCGCCGGTGCGCAGCGCGGCGGCCAGCCCGCGCCGCTGCCACTGCTCGGCCTCGTCGGGTACGCCGGCCAGCTCGGCGGTGAAGCCGAGTTCGGCCAGGATCAGCGCGGCGCCGAAATGCGAGCCGGCCCGCAGGTGCCAGTCCAGCCAGGCGCCGAGGTGTTCGCGAGCGGCGCCGAGGTCGCCCCGGCGTCGGGCCACCAGACCGAGCCCGAGGACCGCGGATTCCTCGCCGACCAGGTGTCCCTGGTCGACGGCGACCTGGCGGGCGCGCTCGTGCAGTTCGGCGCTGTGTTCGAGTTCGCCGCGCAGCAGCGCGATCCGGCCCAGCGAGGTGAGGCGCTCCCCGACCTCGGTCCACAATCCGAGCTCCTCGGCGGTGCTCAGGGCGGCCCGGTGATAGTCGCGGGCGGCGTCGAGGTCGCCGGTGACCTCGGCATGGCTGCCGAGCAGGTATCCGGCGATGCCCTGCCCCCAGCGATCACCGATGCGGTCGAACAGATCCCGGCTGTGTTCGGCGTGCTCGCGCAGGGCGGTCAGGTCGCCGTGGCCGAACGCGTCGCGGGCCAGCGAGGCCGAGGTCGCCGCGATGCCCCAATCGTCGCCCAGCTCGATGAAGGCCTCGCGCAGCGCGGTGGCGGTGTCCATGCCCGCGATCGGGGTGAAGCCGGTGTGCGCGTGCGCGAGATACCAGCGGGCGCGCAGTTCGGCCCGGCTCGGCCGGTCGATCGGGGCGGGCAGGGTGTCGGGGGTGCTGCCACGGCCGAGTTCGAGCGCGCGGCGCCACAGCAGCGCGATCCGGCGCGCGGTCGCCTCGGACTCCCCGGGCACCGCGAGCGCGATGCCGATCGAGCGGATGCCCTCGGCCAGCCGTCCGCGCATCACCCAGTACCAGGCCAGCGCGTTGGCCAGGCGTACCGCGTCATCGGATCGTCCTGCGGCACGGGCGGTGTCGAGTGCGCGCCGCAGATCGGCCGACTCGGTGTCGAGCCTGGCCAGCCAGCGTCGCTGATCGGCGGTGCGAATCTGCTGGTCGGCCCGCTCGGCGAAGTCGAGGTAGTAGGCGAGATGGCGCAGTCGCGTGTCGGACTCCTCGCCGCTGTCGCGTAACCGGTCCAGCCCGTAGGCGCCGACCGATTTCAACAAGCGGTAGCGCGGGCGGGCCTCCGTGCCCGGCGCGATGATCAGGGACCGGTCGACCAGGCGGGCCAGCAGTTCGGCGACCTCGGTTCGGGCGATGTCGCCACCCGCGACCACCGCCTCGGCCGATTCCAGGGTGGCGCCGTCGGCATGGGCCGAAAGCCGCCGCAGCACCGCGCGTTCGGCGTCACCGAGCAACTCCCAGCTCCAGTCGATCACCGCCCGCAGCGTGCGCTGACGATCCGGCGCGTCCCGGTACCCGGCCGACAGCAGGGTGAACCGGTCCTCGATCCGCTCGGCGAGGGTGTGCACGCCCAGTGTGCGCACCCGCGTCGCCGCCAGTTCCAGCGCCAGCGGCACACCGTCGAGATGGGCGACAATGGTGGCCACCGCACCCGCGTTGTCGTCGGTGATGGCGAACCCCGGCGCGGTGGAACGCGCCCGATCGGCGAAAAGCTGTGTAGCAGCGAACTTCGCCACCTCAGCTGCGGTGGCCCTCGGCTCGGGCACCGGCAACGGCGACACCGGCCACAGATGTTCACCCGCGATGTTCAGCGGCACCTGACTGGTCACCAGCACTCGCAACTCCGGTGCCGCGCCCAGTAGTCGCGACACCAGCGCGGCGGCCGTGTCGGCGACATGCTCCCCGTTGTCCAGCACGAGCAGCGCCTGCTTGGCCCGCACCGCCCCGGCGAGCCGGTCCAGCGGAGTTCCGTTGTCGGGCACCGGGAACGGGCTCGATCCCGCGGAATCGTCGCGCACATCGAAGGCCGCGGCCACCACCTCGGCGAGCGCGGGCAGCGCGAGGTCCGGGTCGTCGTCGACGCACAGCCCGGCGAGTTCGACGAGCAGGACGCCGTCGCGCGCCGGATGCGCCGCGGCGATGGCCAACGCCAGCCGGGTCTTGCCGACCCCGCCGGGGCCGGTCAGCGTCACCAGCCGCTGGGCGCGGATCAGTGCCGCGATGCCGGTCAGATCGCCCTCGCGCCCGATCAGCGTGGTGGCGGGCACCGGCAGGCTCGGTCGCGGAGTCACCGGCGCGGTGGGCGCGGGCCGCATCGGCGCGCCGAGCGCCGGATCCTGTTCCAGCACAGCGCGATGCAGCGCGGCCAGTTCGGGGCTCGGGTCCAGGCCGAGCTCCTCGGCCAGATGCTCGCGCAGCCGCCGATAGGAATCGAGCGCCGCACCGTGGCGCCCCGACCGATACAGCGCCAGCATGTGCGCGCCCCGCAATCGCTCGCGCAGCGGATGTGCCTCGGTGAGCGCACCGAGTTCGTCGGCGAGGGGTTCGTGCTCGCCGAGCGCGATCCTGGCCTGCGCGTGTTCCTCGAGCGCGGTCAGCCGCTGTTCCTCCCAGCGCACGACCGGGATCCGCGCGAAGTCGTGATCGGCGAGGTCGGCCAGTGCCGGACCGCGCCACAGCGCCAACGCCTCGGCGAGCAGCGCCGCCCGCGCGGCCATGTCGTCGGTGGCGCGTGCCCTGGTCAGCAGCTCGTGGAACCGTTGAGCGTCCACCGCGCCCTCGGCGACGTCGAGCAGATAGCCGGGGGAGCGCGAGACCAGCAGGTCACGGCCGCCGGGTTCGGCCTCACCGAGGACCCGGCGCAACTGCGAGGCACGCGTCTGCAGGGAACCGGCGGGGTTGGCGGGCAGCGCGGCCCCACCCCAGAGATCCTCGACGAGCCGGTCGGCGGGCACGATCCGGCCCGGCTCGGCGAGCAGCGCGGCCAGCAGCATCCTGACCTTGAGCTCAGGCACCCGCACCGGCTGTCCCTGGTCGGTCCACACCGCCACCGGACCCAGCACCCCGAAACGCATCTCATCACCCTAAACGGCGGCGTGCTCGAGGTGATCTGGAGCCGACCCGAAGGGTTCCCGAAGCCGCGCTCGCCACGGTGGTGCTTGTTCGAATCATCCTCGAAGGGAAGCCTCCTGATGTCCGAGTTCACCGATGTCCCCGAGCGGGCGGGCACCCGCCAATGGCTGGGGCTCGCGGTCCTGCTCCTGCCCACGGTGCTGCTGTTCCTCACCATGACCGTGCTGTTCCTCGCCACGCCCTACATCGCCGCCGACCTCTCGCCCAGCAGCGGCCAGCTGCTCTGGATCAACGACATCTACGGTTTCGTGATGGCGGGCTTCCTGGTCACCATGGGCACCCTCGGTGACCGCCTCGGCCGGCGTCGCCTGCTGCTGGCCGGTGCCGCGCTGTTCGGCGTCGCCTCGGTGATCGCGGCGTTCGCGCCGAGTGCCGAACTACTGATCGGCGCGCGGGCGCTGATGGGCCTCGGTGCCGCCGCGGTCATGCCCGCCACCCTGTCGTTGATCACCACGATGTTCCGTGACGACCGGCAGCGCGCCACCGCCATCGGACTCTGGGCGGCCTCGGTCTCGGCCGGTGTGGCGCTCGGGCCGCTGCTGGGCGGGCTGATGCTGACCTCGCTGTGGTGGGGTGCGTCCATGCTGATCGGGGTGCCGGTGATGGCGCTGGTCGTGCTCGCGGTGCCCGTGCTCATCCCCGAATACCGTGCGCCGCAAGCCGGTCGGATCGATCCGTCGAGCGTCGCGCTCTCGTTGGCCGCGCTGCTGCCGTTCGTCTATGGCGTGAAGAAGCTGGCCGAGACCGGTCTCGCCGTCGAACCGGTCCTCACCCTGCTCGCCGGTGTCGCCTTCGCGGTGATCTTCGTCCGTCGGCAGCTGCGCCTGACCGACCCGATGCTCGACATGCGACTGTTCGCGAACCGGATCTTCAGCGGATCGCTGGCGGTGTACATGCTCGCCGCCATCGCCCTGGGCGGGGTGTACCTGCTGTTCACCCAGTACCTGCAGCTGGTGGCGGCCCAGTCCCCGCTGGCGGCCGGACTGTGGATCCTGCCCGCGGCGATCGCGTTGGTCATCGTCTCCACCCTCGCCCCGGCCATCGCTCGCAGCGTCCGGCCCGGCTACGTGATCGCTGCCGGGCTGGCGGTGTCGGCGTTGGGTTACCTGGTGCTCACCCAGGTCGGCAGTGAGGCCGGTCTGACCTTGCTCGTCGTCGGCTTCTACATCCTCTACCCGGGCATCGCCCCGGCCATGGCGCTGATCCCCGGCCTGGTCATCGGCGCGGCCCCGCCGGAGAAGGCGGGTGCGGCCTCGGCGGTGGAGAGCACGGCCAGCGACCTCGGCGTCGCACTGGGCGTCGCCCTGCTGGGCAGCGTAGGGGCCGCGGTGTACCGCGCCGGAATGTCGGATGCCGAGGGTGCGAGCGCGGAAACCCTCTCCGGCGCACTGAGTTCGGCCGACTCGTTGCCCGCAGAACTGGCCGACTCCGTGATCGCCGCAGGGCGTGAGGCGTTCACGAACGGATTGAACGCGGCGGCCTGGGTCGCCACGGTGCTCTCGGCCGCGGGTGCGGTGCTGGCGATCGCGTTCCTGCGCGGGGTGCCGGCGGGCGCGGTGACGCACCCGGACACCGAGGCGGCTGATGCCTCGACGGGTGCGGAGGTTGCCGAGCGCCCTGCCGTCACGGCCTGATCTGCGGGCTCGTCGGCGAGCCCGCCGATCGTGACAGGCGATCTTCGCGCCCGGCTGGGTGGGCGCACCCTCGGACACCACGATCGAGTGCGGGCCGGCAACGATCCGCAGCGCCAGGCAACGGTGCTGCGGATCGTTGCCGTATCGAGCCGGCCGTGGGATCGAACAGCAAGACCGCAGCACACCACCAGCCGTGATGGTGGTCTACCGGTCCGGGGAGGTGCGTCCGGTGACGAGCATGAGCAGTTCCGTCGTGGTACCGCTGATCGGAGTCCCAGTGCCCGCGCTCCAGTCGGTGTCGGTCGCGGTGAGCGCGTGTCCGCTCAACCGGGTGCGCGCATGAAACGGCGCACCCATCGTCCAGACCCGCTCCAGCGACAGCAGCGCCGCCGCCGTCGGCATCACCCGCTCGATCCCCAGCGGAACTGCGATGTCCTGACCATGCACCAGCAGATCCATCAACCGGTCGGTCGGCGTGGTCCCGATCGGGATCACCCGCGAATCGACCGTGGCCCGCAGCTGCGCCAGCAATCGCGCGGTGGGCGTGCGATCGGCGTGCCGAACCGCGGTGTCGAGGATGAGCCGGTCGACATTCCCGCGGGCGCGCACCAGATTCACCAGCAGCGCGCCGACGGTGACGCGGGTGGCCAGCACCAGATGCGCCACCACATCCCGCACCCGCCAGCCCTCGCAAAGCGACGCATGATCCCACTTCGCTTCGGGTAATTCACGCAGCATTTCGGCCAGCGTGGCGCGCTCGTGCGCCACCGCATCCCAGATGGTCTCGGTCTCGTCGGTCATCGTCGACAGCTCCTTCGCCTCGGTCTCGTGGGTACCGTAGGAGCTCCACCGAGGTGGAGGTGCCAGTAGATGTGACCCATGACACATACCTGACGATCGGCGCGCTGGCCGACCGGACCGGCGTCGCGGTGCGCACCATCCGGTTCTACTGCGACGAGGGCCTGCTCCCCGTCAGTCGCACCGCCACCGGTCACCGCGTCTTCGACCCCGCCGCGGTCGAGCGGCTGACCCTGCTGCGCCGCCTGCGCTCCTTCGGTATCGGCCTGGCTGCCATTGCCGACGTCCTCGCGGGCACCCGGTCGATCGCGGAGGTGATCGCGGCCGAACGCACCGCCCTCGACGCCGAACTCGACACCGTGACCCGCCGCCGCGCCTTGCTGCGCGCCGTCGAAACGGCCGCACCCGACCGGCACGCCGAACACCTGACCCGCCTCGCCGCCGTGGTCGACCCGCACGCCGCCTACGACACCCTCGCCACCTTCTGGCGCCGCCAGCTCACCCCGCTACCGCCGTCCGCGATCGACGGTTTCCTGGGCATGAACATCCCCGAACTTGCACCCGACGCCCACCCCGAACACCTGCTCGCCTACGCCGAACTCGTTGCCGCGACCACGAATCCGGCCCTGGCCACCGCCATGTCGGACACCATCCGCCACCGCGGCACTCCCGGCGTCCGCGACGAACGCCGCCTCCTGTTCGACATCGCCGACGCCTGCATCGGCGCGGAACCCCTCGTCGCCGCGGGTCACGCACCCCGCCCCGGCCCGGAACTCGACCACTACGTCGACATCCACGCCACCGCCCGCGCCCGCCGCGACACCCCCGAATTCCGCCGCGGCCTCCTGCGCGACACCGCGGGCGCCGACCGCCCCGTCCGCCACTACTGGCACCTCACCGCTACCCTCACCGGCCCTGCCGTCACCTCCGGCGCGGCCCACCTGTGGCTGTTCGACGCGCTGACCGAGTCGGTCCGATGAGAAAGGGAGGCCGGTGACCCGGCCTCCCTTTCGTCAGCTATTCCGCACTCACGGAATCACTTCGACGATGTCGCCCGGCTCCAGCCAGTCGTAGTGCGCTTTGGCGCCCTCGGGAGTCAGGCGGATGCAACCGTGGGACTCGGCCTCGACCGGGCCGATGTGGTAGGCGATGTCACCGTTGAAGAACACCGCGTACTCCATCGGCGCGTTGTGCAAGGTGCTCCAGTGGAACGGCTTCTTGAACGCCACTTTGAACACGCCAGGAGGTGTCTCGTAGCCTGCCTTGCCGTGCGACATCGGGGTGGGTCCGAAGGTGGTCTCGCCGTTGTCCATCAGCCACGCGTTGTTGGTCGACAGCTGCAGGCAGGCCCGTGCCTTCTCGCTGCACGGTGCGAGGACCGGTTCGGGCTCCGGCTCGGGGATGAGTGCCGGGACGCCCGGCACATCGGGACCGCCGGGCCACAACGGCTCGGCCTGCACCGGCGCGGCGACGGCGGCGCCTGCCACCATCACGCCCAATGCCGCCTGAACGGCCCAGCGGGGGATACGACTACTACTCACGAAATCTTGCCTCTCTCGCCGCGCCCACCCCTGGCCGTCGTGCGCCCAGATCGTGAGCTCTCAACATCGACACAAGCCTCGGAAAAGATAGAGGTCCAGAGATCATGGAGTATCGCGATCGTGTTGAGCAAACTCGGAGACCGCAGGTCGGCGCGCCGTCGGAACAGCCCGCTTGACTGCTTAGGTAAGCCTGACCTATGCTCAACTCGGCGTACGGATGAGCCGGCGGTCCCGAGGGCTGCGGTCGACCCCCTCATTCATGCCGCGGCGGGCTCCGTCCCTGTGGGGGAGCCCGCCGCTCGTTTCCCGGTCACCGGGTGCGGCGGGCGGATTCTGATGGTGTAAACCGGAACCCATGAGCGAAAACTCCCTGTCGTTGGCCGACATCACCCCGGAACTGATGACCAAAGCCAGTGAAGGCACCTTCACCGATCTGATCGGGCTGCGCTTCACCGAGGTCTCCGCCGACCGCGTGGCCGGCGAATGGGAGGTGCGCCCGCAACTGCACCAGCCCGCCGGCATCCAGAACGGCGGTGTCTACTGCACCGTCATCGAGACGCTGGCCAGCGTCGGCGCGGGGGTGTGGTTCGGCGATCGTGGCTCGGTCGTGGGTGTCAACAACAACACCGACTTCCTGCGCGCGGTCCGCGAGGGCGTGCTCACCGGCGAGGCCACCCCGATCCATCGCGGGCGTAGCCAGCAACTGTGGATCGTGGTGATCACCGACGCCGAGGGTCGCACCGTCGCGCGCGGTCAGGTCCGGTTGCAGAACCTGGCCGCCTAGCCACCGTCCCGTGGCGGTCACGCCATTCTCGCTGTCCTGGCCGGCGGCATCGATCTCGTCGGCATGGGCAGCGGGCCGGCTGTTGATCCAGACCTGGCCGAACCGCCGGCGGGACAATGCTGTCGAGACAGTGTCCAATCCCGCGACTGAGCGATCCTCTCGCTGATCGGGCTCGACTACGCTCGGGGAGCGTACAGCGACTTCGGGCCGAGGACGCCTGCGCGCCCGGTGCCACTGGCGGGTCGGCCGGTGATGCTTCCGATGTCCCATGGTCCGGTGCCGCACAACGGATTCGGCCACCCGCCGATGCGGCCCACCCCACGCTCGCGCACCGGATCGCTCGTCGACCTCTGTGCCGCACTCGTCGTCACCGAGGTCGCCGGCGTGGGAGTCTGGGCGGTCGGGCGCGACAGCGCACCCCGCAGCGTGCGACTCCTACGGTCTGGGCGCCAACAACGACCCGTCCAGCGCAGAACTGCTCGAGTGGTGGAAGACGTTGCCGCTCGCCTGATTCACCGCACAGCGGTCATCACGCGGCCCGCAGCAACCGCAGCTGGCCGACCTCGGCGGCGTTCTTCATCAACTCCGCATTCACCCACGCGATCATGTGTGCCAGAGTGAGTTCGGCCTCGGCGTTCCATGGGAACGCCGAGTTGGTGTCGAGGTCGGTGTCGTCGAGTTGGTTCAGCACCTCGTGCCAAGCGTCGTGTAGGCCGCGGAGCCAGTCGATGGTCGGTTGCCCTGGTCCGGGCCAGGCGATGTCGGCACGGCCGCGTGGGACGTCGCCCCGCGCGTGGTCCAGCGCCACGCTCCACCACCACCCGATGTGCCAGGTGAGCCAGCCCATCGTCGGAACCGGGATGGGCTCGGGTTCGACCTCCGCCCAGTCCGGAACCCAACCGCCGCTGCCGGTTTCGTGCATCGTCCAGCACAGCTCGGCCGGTTCCCACAGGAAGTCGTCCGGCTGCAATCGCTCGAGATGCAGCTCGAACAGCGACCACACCAGCTCGAACTGCCAGCGCAGTACCTCACATCGTGTCGTAGACATCGGGGGATGGTGGCACATCCCGGTACAGCTCGGAAAGTCATTTCCCGGGCCGGTCGACTCCTAGTCGATCCCCGGACCGGCTGAAACGGTCAAACAAAAGGGATGCCCCGAAGGATCGAGGAACACCCGCCACTGATCGGGCGCGGGCTGAAATCCGGCCTTGACCGCACCGCACGCGATCGCCGCCCGCTCGCCGTCATCGAGATCGGCGACGAACAGATCCAGGTGCATCTGCTTGGGCACCTCGTTGCCAGGCCAGTCCGGCGCCCGGTGATCTGCCACCCGCTCCACCGTCACCATCACCCCGTCCCCCTGCAATACGATCAATCTTTGGGACTCGTACCGAATCTCGAACCCGAGCAGGTCCCGATAGAACTCCGCGAGCCGACGCGGCTCCGCACTGTCCAGCGACACCGCCCCGAACCTGATCTTCGCGCCCATCGCACACCCCCGAGCTCAGGGCCCCGGCCTCGTGCCACGGGCCGCCACTACCTGCCATCGATACCACAGAACCACGACGCGTCGGTCGAACCGCGACCCGTCCGGGTGATGGTTGTCGTTGTGGCAGACCCGTCCCGACAGCAGCATGACGCGCTGCCTCGAGGTGTGAGGTTCGCAGAAGTGACGCCCTTCCCCGGCCTGCCGTGGCGACTATGCTGGGCGGGACGGAGCCGCGGTGTGGTTCCGATACGAAGCTTTGCCGGTTCTCGGGTTACGGAGCAACGTTCATGCCGATCTCGACCAGTGCTCAAGGGCCGCGATCTCGATTGCGGCGGATGATTTCGGGCGTGGCGGTGGCGCTCGGGGTGGCTGCTGTGTCGTGTGCGAGCGAGGAATCGCGGGGTGGAGCGGGGACATCGCCCCCTGTCACCGCCATTGCGCCCAGCCAGCCCGCGGGGACTCCGGATCTGGGTTCGCCCGAGGTGGTCGCGCAGGGGATCGATGTTCCGTGGGGACTCGCGTTCCTGCCTGACGGGACGGCGCTGGTGGCCGAACGTGACTCCGGACGCATTGTGCGGGTGGCGCCCGGTCGCGCGCCGGAGCCATTCTACGAGGTGCCGGGGGTGGTCGCGCGGGGTGAGGGTGGCCTGCTCGGGCTCGCCGTCGATCCCGCGTATACCGAATCCGGGTACATCTACGCCTACTTCACCGCCGTGGACGACAACCGCATCGTACGGTTCCGCGAGGACACCGAGCCGGAGGTGGTGATCGACGGAATCGCCAAGGCGGGCAACCACAACGGTGGTCGGATCGCGTTCGGGCCCGACGGCATGCTGTATGTCGGCACCGGGGACGCCGGTCAACGGGAGCTCTCGCAGGATGCCTCCAGTCCGAACGGCAAGATCCTGCGGCTCACGCCGAACGGAGCGCCCGCCCCAGGAAATCCGGAGCCGGGTTCACCGGTGCTCAGCCTCGGCCACCGCAATGTACAGGGCCTGGCCTGGGACCGCGCGGGCACGCTGTTCGCCGCCGAGTTCGGCCAGAATCGCCTGGACGAGATCAATGTGATCGAACCGGGCGGCAACTACGGGTGGCCCACCGTCGAGGGTGCGGGCGGAGCCGACCGCGGCTTCATCGATCCGGTCCTCACCTGGTCGACCGCGCAAGCATCGCCCTCCGGCATCGCCATCGCGGGAGACACGCTGTACGTGGCCGCACTGCGCGGCGAAAGACTGTGGACCGCAACAGTATCCGAGGATTCCGCCGCAGACCCGAAGGACTTCTTCCGCGACGACTACGGCAGACTGCGCACCGTCGAGGTCGCACCCGACGGCGCCCTCTGGCTCACCACCTCCAATACCGACGGCCGGGGCGATGTGCGTGACGGCGACGACCGCATCGTCCGCTTTCCCGCCCGCTGACACTCACGGCTTCCGGCCGGACACGACGAGATACGGGTCGACCAGTACCGGGGTGCTGGACTCGAATTGCGCGCATTCAGCCAGGTACTCGTCCAGTCGAGTACTCGCACGGACCCAGCCCCCACGTGCTTCCAGTTGGGCGCGCAGCGCCGCCAACGCGCTCAGCCGTTCGGTGACCTGATCGGCGAACCCGCGTCCGGCATCCAAGGACAACCGCAGCTCCCGCGAGCGCACCTGGATCGCTGCCAGCCCGGCATCGGCCGCGGCGCGCTCGGCGGCATCGCCCGCACTCCACAGTGTCGGGAAGCCCGGTGCCGGTGCACCCAACTCGGCGGCCAAGAGCGTCCGCGCGTGATTCGGCCAGCCGTCCGCGCTGAGCGTCGTGAAGGCGACCGATCCACCCGGCCGCACACACCGGACGAGTTCGTCGAGTGCGCGAATGGGGTTGTCCGCGAAAATGATTCCGAACACCGAGACGGCCGCGTCGACAGATGAGGTCGGCACCGGAAGATCCTCCGCATCGGCCACGGCGAAGGTGACACCCGGTAGCCGCTCGCGAGCGCCGTCGATCTGTTCGGGTGCGGAGTCGACACCGATGGCCCGTGCGCCGCGATCGAGAGCGACCGCCGCGGCATTGCCGGTGCCGGTCGCGCTGTCGAGCAGCACCTCACCGCACCGTAGATCCGCTGCTTCGACCGCCGCCTGCGATGCGGGAAAGAGGTAGTCGGCAGTCCGTTCGTAGCGAGCTGGGGACCAGCGCTGGTTCATCGGCCATCCGTTCGTCGACAGATCGGCTGGAGTCGAACTCCAGCCGCACGTTCTGTGGACGAGTTTTCACTAGAGTAAAGGTCTAGTCAAGAGCTTGATGTACTGGCCGAGTAGGGCCCGCGAGTGGGCTCCGACCGTGAACGAACCGTCGCTACCGGCCATGGTCGATCGGCCTGGGTGACCGGCGGGGACGACGCTGGAATTCCGCACCGGGACGCGGGAGTTTCCGCTCCGGTGATCGGTGAACCGGTCGGGGACAGAACACCGCCCGCACGGATCGACCGTGCGGGCGGGAAGAGCGTAGATCAGAGATTGACGCCGAAATCGCGCGCGATGCCCTCGAGTCCGGACGCGTAGCCCTGACCGATCGCGCGGAACTTCCACTCCGCACCGTTGCGGTACAGCTCGCCGAAGACCATGGCGGTCTCGGTGGAGGCGTCCTCGGACAGGTCGTAGCGGGCCAGCTCCTCGCCGTTGCTGCGGTCGACGACGCGGATGTAGGCGTTGCGGACCTGACCGAAGGACTGGCTGCGGGTGACCCCGTCGTAGATCGAGACCGGGAACACGATGGACTCGATGGTCGCCGGGGTGTTGGCCAGGTCGACGTTGATGACCTCGTCGTCGCCCTCACCCTCGCCGGTCCGGTTGTCACCGGCGTGCTCGATCGCGCCCTCGGGCGACTTGAGGTTGTTGAAGAAGATGAAGTGCTCGTTCGACACGACCTTCTTGTCGGCGCCGAGCGCGATGGCGCTGGCATCCAAGTCGAAGTCCGTCCCGGTGGTCGTCCGCAGGTCCCAGCCGAGGCCGACCGCGACCGCGGTGAGGTTCGGCGCCGCCTTGGTCAGCGAGACGTTGCCACCCTTGGACAAACTGACACCCATACCGATAACTCCCATCGATCATCGCGGCACAGAGGGTGCCGACCATTCGTACAGTAGCACGTGCCACTGTACGTTCCGTTGTCCATCCGATAGCTGATCATGCCTGAAAACATCTGGCAGATAGTCGAATTGGCACACAAGGTGTTGGTCCGGTTTGTCCGGTGAGCGGGTGCTGACGCTCTCTCTCGGGACGTGGTGGCGGTGCCTCGCCGAGAGGGCGACATCCGCGACAACGGAATGGTCTCGACCGGCGATTTCCATCACCTGGATCGCAGAACGAATCGTGATTTCGGGGGAGTGGGAATCGCCGGTCGAACCCGTATCCGACCGGCCTGCGCGAAGCCGCCGTGCGGCAGGCCACCGACGCCGACTATCTCGCCGAACTGGCGCAGTGGAGCGGATGCCAGGGCGCGACCGAGGGGGTGCCGGCCCGGAACACCCCGCTGGCGCACTCGCCCGAGGAACTGCCCGTGCGCGTTCGTCGAACCTGAACTGCGCGAACACACCACGGCACCGGACGCGGCGCAATGGCTGGTCGTCTGCACGCCCCGCGACGACCGGATCTCCCAGCTGCGGGCCGACGAGGCGACCAGCGCCATGCTGTTGACGGCCGCCCACCCGCGTCGGCGCGATGCCGACCGCCGCTGCACTCGACACCGCGTCGCCCGGTCGAGGAGATCATCGAACTGCACTGATCACCGCCGGGCCCGGGCCCGGCCCACCGCGACATCGGTGAGCCTGGTCAGCGATGCCCGATTGCGCGGTCCGAGCAGTAGAGCCTGCACGCGCTGCGGCAGCAGTCGTCCCGGTCCGGCGACCACCCGCTCGGTCATCCGTACCGCGGTCGTCTCGTCGTCGAGCGCTGCCAGCTCCAGGGTGACGGTCGCTGCGCCGACCGGCCATAGGCGTGCCCGCAGTTCGAGGTGGTTCGGACGGTCGACGGCCCGCACGACGGTCGTGTCCTGGATGGTCAGCGGCCACGGGCCGACGCTGTGATAGATCCTGGTGCCGACCGCGGGCCAGCCCAGGTCGACCTTGCGGATGTGGGAAGCGCCGACGACCCAGCCCGCGTAGCTCCAGCCGTCGGCGAGCACCTCGAAGACCGCTGGCACCGATGTCGGCACGATGGTTTCGACAACGGACATATCGGCCTCGCTCTCGAGTCTGGCGTGGGAGTGCGTGTCACTGTCGCGATACCCCGCCGGGCGCGTCTCGAACACGATTCGAAAGCGAATCCGCCGGGGCCGTCGCGCGGTGAACGATCGAGCGATGACCGATCGGGACGACGTGTCGCGGGCCGAACGTGCCCTGCCGAGGGCGCCGTGATCGGCACTGAGGGCTACTACGTCGACGTGTCCGACACCGCGGCCGAATACCGGCGCGAGGCCCTCGATCAGACCCTGCCCGGGCTGCTCGACGCCAGGGTGCTGATCGAGCAGGCCAAGGGCGCGTTGATGCTGGTCTGCTGACCGCTCATCGGGACACCGACCCGGTCGGGTGACGTTTCGTTCGGCGGGCGTGGGTATGCGCCCGCCATGACATTGTTCTGGTTCACCGATGCCGAGATCCCGGCCCGATCACCCCTCGCCGATGACATCGCTGTCGACACCGTGGTGATCGGGGCCGGGATCGTCGGTCTGTCGACCGCGCTACTGCTCGCCCAGAGCGGCCGGGAGGTCGCCGTCCTCGAAGCGCGACGGGTCGGGTCGGTCGCCACGGGCGCCTCGACCGCGAAGATCTCGGTACTGCAAGGCACTCGGGGACAGGCGATCGCGCACCGGCACGGCACCGCGGTGTTGTCGCGGTATGTGGCCGCCAACCTGGACGGTCTGGACTGGCTGCTGGAGTTCTGCGCCGATCACGATGTCGCCGCGCAGCGTGTACCGGCGATCACCTTCGCCCAGAATGCCGGTGAGCGCGACGCGATCCGCGCCGAGTACGAGGTGACCCGCGCGGTCGGTCTGCCCACCGAACTTCTCGACGACCTCGACGTCGCGTTCCCGACCCACGGTGGTGTCCGACTCCGGGAACAAGCCCAGGTCGACCCGGTCGCGGTGCTGGCCGCCCTGGCCGCCGCCGTGGAGGCCCGCGGCGTTTCCGTGTTCGAGTCGACCCGGGCTCAGGGGCTCCGGCGACGTGGTGGCACCGTCGAGGTGAGTACCGACCACGGCAAGGTCTCGGCGGGAAGCGTGGTCGTGGCGACCGGATCGCCGATCTTCGATCGCGGTGGATTCTTCGCGCGCCTGGTGGCCCAGCGGTCCTATCTCGCCGCATTCGACGTGCCCGGCCCTGTGCCCTCGGAGATGCTCATCAGCGCCGGTCAGCCCACGCGATCGCTGCGCCGGCACCCGACCGGGACGGGTGCGGTTCTGCTCGTCGGCGGTAGTGGCCACGAGGTCGGCCGGGTCGAGTCCGAAGCGGGTCAGGTCGCCGAGCTGCTCGACTGGGCACAGCGGTGGTTCCCCGGTGCGCGGCTGCTCGATCGCTGGTCGGCCCAGGACTACCACCCGATCGGCGAACTGCCCTATGTCGGGCCCTTGCTACCCGGTACCGACGATGTACAGGTAGCGACCGGTTTCGCGAAATGGGGCATGACCAACGGTGTCGCGGCCGCGCTGGCACTGGCCGGGCGGATCACCGGACAACCGCGCAGTTGGGCCGATGTCTATGAGCCCTGGCGACCCGGCGAGGTGAAGGCGCTCATGGCGGGCGCGCAGGCGAACGCGGCCGTCGCGCGGTACCTGTCGAGCGGGTGGGTGCACGCCGTCGGCGCGCGCCCAGGTGGCGCTCCGGCTGAAGGGTGCGGTCGGGTCGAGCGCCACGGTGTGCATCCGACCGCGGTGTCGACGGTCGGCGCCGAAACCCGCGTGGTGTCGGCGGTGTGCCCGCATCTGCGGGGCATCGTGGCGTGGAACGACGCCGAACAGACCTGGGACTGCCCGCTGCACGGCTCACGTTTCGCCCCCGACGGCACCGTCCTCGAGGGACCGGTGACCCAGCCCTTGCCCCGACGATGACCGCTCGCGTCATCGAGCGGCGCGCGCTCGGTAGGCCGAGGGTGTGGGAGACCGCCGCGCAGACCTCGGGGCTTTCGGCGCCCGAGCCGGCGACTCGCCATCGGTTCCCGCTGGTCGGAGTGGGCGCGATCATCGTCGCCCTGCTGGTGGTGATCGTTTCCTCATCGCGGCGGTCGGGGTCGTGATCGCCATCTGATCGCCCCCGTTCGAGTTCGGCCAGCCGTTGTTCCCAGTCGAGAGGACGGGTGACCGAACGCCCGCTGTCGCGCCGGTGGGATGCCGGCTGCCGCGTACCCTGAGCGCGTATCGGCTTCGACAAGGACGGTGGTGCTCAGTGGCGGTAACGGTGACCTCCGGCGCACCGGCGGACGGAAGTACCCGGCGAGTCACCAAGCGCCGCGCCGAGACCCGGCAGCGGCTGCTCGACGCCGCGTACGAGGTGTTCGCCGAGGTGGGGTTCGGCCGGGCCCGTCCCGAGCAGATCTGTGAGCGCGCCGGGTACACGCGCGGGGCCTTCTATTCGCAGTTCAGCTCGATGGACGAATTGTTCCTGACCCTGTGGGAGCAGTGGTCGACACGGATGCTCGATGACCTGCGGGCGCTGTTGGACTCGCGGGTGGTCGCCGAGACCGCCGACGAGCGAGAGCTGGTCGAACACGTGTTGCGGGCCGTGCCGCTGGACGACAAGTGGTTCCGCGTCAACTCCGAGTTCACCACCCATGCCATCCGCCACCCCGAACTGCGCGCGCTGGTCGCCGCCAGGGAGCGGGCGAACGCGGCGGCGATCGTGCCCGTGGTCGAGGCGCTGCTGGCGCGGGTCGGCCGCGTGGTCACCGATCGCGAAGCGCTCGGGCAGGCGCTGATCGCGGTCCATGACGGGACCATGGCGCAGTGCCTGGTCGAGCCGGAGAATCCGGTGGTGGCGGCGCGTCGGGTCGACCTGTTCCTGCGGGTCATCCTCTCGTTCACGGTGCGGGACTGAACGGCGAACGGATACACAATTGAATCGGATGCGATAACGTACGGATTGCTTCGGCGGTCGCCGGAGCGCGGTCTGTTCGATCCGAGGAGTGCCCGTGCCCGAAACCAGTGGTCCGTCCGGCGTGGACGCCGAAGTGATCGTCGTCGGCGCGGGTCTTGCCGGCCTGGTCGCCACCCATGAGCTGGTGAAAGCCGGGCGGCGGGTGCTGGTGCTCGACCAGGAGAACCGCAACAACCTGGGTGGTCAGGCATTCTGGTCGCTGGGCGGACTGTTCTTCGTCGACAGCCCGGCGCAACGTCGACTCGGCATTCGCGACTCCTTCGAACTGGCCATGCAGGACTGGCTGGGCTCCGCGGGCTTCGATCGCGACGACGAGGACGCGTGGGCCAGGCGGTGGGCGCGGGAATACGTCCGGTTCGCCGCCACCGAGAAGTGGGATTACCTGCACGAACTCGGCCTGCGGGTGACCCCGGTGGTCGGGTGGGCCGAACGGGGCGGTGGTGCCGGTGACGGACACGGCAACTCGGTGCCCCGATTCCATCTCACCTGGGGCACCGGGCCGGAGGTGGTGCGAGTCTTCGCCGAACCGGTCCTGGCCGCCGAGCGAGCGGGCTTGGTGCGCTTCGGATTTCGGCATCGCGTCGACGAACTCGTCGTCGCGGACGGTGCCGTGGTCGGTGTGCGCGGCAGCCTGCTGGCCGACACCGATCTCGAACGGGGCCGCGCTTCCTCGCGTGACGTGGTGGGAGAATTCGAGAATCGGGCGGGCGCGGTCATCGTGACCTCCGGCGGCATCGGGCACGCCCCCGATCTCGTCCGGCAGAACTGGCCGACCGAGCGCCTGGGTCCCTGCCCGCAGACCATGATCCCCGGCGTGCCCGCCTATGTGGACGGCCGGATGCTGGCCATCGCCGAGGCGGCGGGCGGGCGGGTGGTCAACCGGGATCGCATGTGGCACTACACCGAGGGCATCCACAACTGGGACCCGATCTGGCCCGACCACGCCATCCGCATCATCCCCGGCCCGTCGTCGCTGTGGTTCGACGCCACCGGACAGCGGTTGCCCGCACCGTGCTACCCGGGTTTCGACACCAACGCGACCATGAAGGCGATTCTGGCCACCGGCTACGACTATTCCTGGTTCGTGCTCGACCAGGCGATCGTCGAAAAGGAGTTCGCGCTGTCGGGATCGGAACAGAATCCCGACATCACCGGCAAGGACCTCCGGCTCACCCTGCGCACCCGGCTCGCCAAAGGCGCACCTGGTCCGGTGGACGCCTTCCTGCGGCACGGCGAGGACTTCGTCGTCGCCCCGACGCTGGCCGAGCTGGTCGCCGGGATGAACGAGATCGCCCGCGGCCCGCAACTGGACGCCGCGGACCTGGAACGTCAGATCGTCGCCCGTGACCGAGAGGTCGCCAATGGCTACGCCAAGGACGGGCAACTCGCCGCGATCGCGAATGCCCGCCGCTACGTCGGTGATCGTCTCGGCCGGGTAGCCGCACCGCACCGCATCCTCGACCCGGCCAAGGGCCCGCTGATCGCCGTGCGCCTCAACATCCTCACCCGAAAGACGCTGGGCGGCTTGCAGACCGACCTCGACTCCCGCGTCATCGGTACCGACGGCAATCCGGTGCCTGGCCTGTACGCCGCCGGTGAGGTCGCGGGCTTCGGTGGCGGCGGCGTGCACGGATACAGCGCGTTGGAGGGAACCTTCCTCGGTGGCTGCATCTTCTCCGGGCGGGCCGCTGGTCGCGCACTGGGGTCGGCTCAGTAGGGGGTCAATAGTTTGTGCGACAACTATTAGTGGGCTAATCTAGGCGTCGACCGATCGAAGGAGTTGGACGTGGACGCGCTCGATGACCCGCTGCGCCTGGACCGGCAGGTGTGTTTCGCCCTCGCCGTGGCCAATCGCTCGGTACTCGCCGTGTATCGGCCGCTGCTCGAACCACTCGGTCTCACCCACCCGCAGTACCTGGTGATGCTCGCGCTGTGGGGGGAGGCCCCGATGTCGGTCAAGGCGGTCGCCGAGGCGATCCAGCTCGACTCGGCAACGTTGTCGCCGCTGCTCAAGCGACTCGAAACGGCTGGTCTGCTCACCCGCCGCCGCGATCCGCACGACGAGCGCACCCTGCTGATCGACCTCACCGAGGCCGGCGGGGACCTGCGGCGCCGCGCCGAACAGATCCCACCCGCGGTCGTCGAGCGGCTCGGCGTGAGCCTGGCGGATCTGGAAGAACTGCGCGACGTCCTCGGCCGGGTCAACGCGGCCGCGCTGCGGGCGTCGGAATCGAGGAACCGATCATGACCGGCCGAACCCCGAATCTCTGGCAGCGGCTGCGCTACATCGGCGGTGCCACGCTCCCGCCGACGATGTCGGACTGGGTTCTGGCCGACCTGACCGGGCCCGGCGCCACCCGCCGCTACCTGACCCGCTTCCTGCTGCCGGTCCTGCCGATCCTGTGCCTGTTCCTGCTGGTCCCCGGCCCGGTCTGGATGGGCCTGTCGATGATGGCCCTGCTGTATCTGCCCCTGGTCTACTTCACGATCGCCTTGGTCTACGTGTACCGCCGGCACCGCCTGGTGAGTCATGGCTTCGCCCCCGAACTGGCGAACGTTGCCGAACAGCGCCGCATCGAGTCCGAGCGAGCCGCCTACGAATCGCGCCACCCCCGCACCTGACCCGCGCGAGCTCGCAGCTTTCTTCCCCGCCCGTCCGTCAGGTTCGGCGCCGCCGCGCGATCAGCCAGACCACGATCGCGGCGAGCACCGCGGCACCGGCCACCAGGGGCCCGCGGGCCGAATCGGCGGCGTGCTTGGCGTGCTCGGCTACCGGAGAGGGAACCGCTGCCTCGAGCTTCTCGACCGCGTGCCGGGACTTCTCCTTGGCCTGTGCCTGCACTTCGTCGGCCTTGTCGCGTGCCTGGTCGGCGGCGTAGAGCGCCTGGTACTGCGCGTCGGTCACCAGTTGTTCGGCCGACCGGTTGTTCTCGCCCGAGGGCTCTTCCAGCTGGTCGGTCAGTTCGGCGACGACCTCGCTGAGTTCCATGCGGGCCTGGTCGCGGGCCCGGCGCAGCGAATCCGGGTCATTGGGTTGGTTCATCGAGGACTCCCGTTCTCTTTTGTGCCGGGGGACGGGGGCAGGCAATCGCTCGGTCTGGCGACCGCGGGCCGTCGGCGTCCTCCCCGAGCGTCGTCGGTCAAGGTCGCCGATACCCGGCCTGGGCGGCTCGAAACAGCCGTCGGATGCGGCCAGGCGCCCGAGGGTCTCGTACCGTGGGCGCCATGGGCGAACGCATGGTGATCATCGGGGCCGACGCGACCGGGATGTCGGCGGCCTCCCAGGCGCGCAGGCTGCGCGCGGCCGACGAACTCGAGATCATCGTGTTCGACAAGGGCAACCACACCTCGTATTCGGCCTGCGGAATCCCGTACTGGGTGAGCGGGGACGTCGCCGACGCCGACGACCTGATCGCGCGTTCGCCCGCCGAGCACCGCGCCCGCGACATCGATCTGCGGTTGCGGACCGAGGTGACCGACATCGATGTCGCCCGACGGCGAGTGCTCGCCCGTGATCTCGACACCGACGAGCGGACCTGGACGACCTACGACAAGCTCGTCCTCGCCACCGGCGCCACCCCGATCCGTCCGCCGCTGCCCGGCATCGACGCCGAGGGCGTGTACGGCGTGCAGACCCTCGACGACGGCCAGGCCCTCATCGACGGGCTGGCCGCGACGACCGGCCGGGAAGCCGTCGTGATCGGCGCCGGATACATCGGGGTGGAGATGGCCGAGGCCCTGGTGCGGCGCGGTTTCCGGGTCACCATGGTCACCCGGGCCGCAGAACCCATGTCCACGCTCGACTCCGACATGGGTGCGCTCGTGCGAAAAGCCATGGTGGGCATGGATATCCGGCTGATCACCGGCGCCGAGGTGACCGGCATACGGACCGGCGCGGACGGTCGCGTCCAGGCCGTGTCCACCGCCGACGCCGAGTATCCGGCGGACGTGGTCGTCCTGGGCATCGGCGTGCGCCCCACCACCGAGCTGGCCCGCCGCGCCGGACTGCCGGTGGGCGAGTCCGGCGGCCTGCTCACCGACCTCGCCCAGCGGGTGCACGGATACGACGACATCTGGGCGGGCGGTGACTGCGTGGAGGTGCTCGACCTGGTGGCCGGTGCGCTACGCCACATTCCGCTCGGCACTCACGCCAACAAGCACGGCCAGATCATCGGCACCGGCGTCGGCGGGGGATACGCCACTTTCCCCGGGGTGGTCGGTACCGCGATCAGCAAGGTGTGTGATCTCGAGGTGGCGCGGACCGGCTTGGGGGAGGCCGACGCCCTGCGCGCCGGCTTGCAGTTTCATGCCGTCACGATCGAATCCACCGGGCGCGCAGGCTATTTCCCGGGTGCGGCGCCGATGACGGTGAAGATGCTCGCCGAACGGCGGACCGGTCGATTGCTCGGCGTGCAGATCGTCGGCCGCGATGGCGCCGCCAAGCGCATCGACGTCGCCGCCGTCGCGCTCACCGCCCGGATGACCGTGGAGCAGATGACCGCGCTCGACCTCGGCTACGCCCCACCCTTCTCCCCGGTCTGGGACCCGATCCTGGTCGCCGCGCGCGCCGCCGCGAAGGCGGTCGCGCGCGGGCACTGAGGTTCGGCAAACCACGAAAGATGCTTTCTATCAGGCACTTCGGCGAAATCGGCCCGCGCCCAGCACCTGCTGGATCGGCGTTTGCCTGTTCGGGCGCTGGAGCGGTCAGATCACCTTGTTCGCATCGCGAATCGTGGCGGCCAGTCGCTCCAGCAGGGGAGCGGTGGCGGCGTGCGAGAACCGGAAGACCGGTGACCAGGGCGCGACCTGCCCGGCGCGGACAGCGGGCAGACCGCGCCAGACCGTTTGTTCGGCAAGGGCTTGCGGTGACATGCCGATGCTCCGGTCGTCGAGCAGGATCACGTCGGCGTCGTAGCGGTCGGCGGTCTCCCAGCTCAGCGATTGGAAGAAGCCGCCGGGGTCGACCTGATCGGGCACGACCAGATCGACCCCGAGTTCGGTGAAGAAGCGCAGGTCCGCCGAGACGCGCGGATCGGAGACATAGAACAGCTGCGGGTTCGCCGAGGCGGCGAGCACGCGCAGACCCGGCCGCGCCGCGACCGCGTCCCGGACTGCCTGCGCGGCATCGGCGAAGCGCTGCTCGGCGGCGGCGACGGCCGCGCTGGTGGTGTCGGCACCCAGTGCCTCGGCCAGGCTTCGATAGCGTTCGATGATGTCGAGCAGCCGCTGATTGGCGATCTCGACGGCGACCACGTTGGGGTTCGCCGAGCGGATTTTGGTGAGGTTGTCGTCAGGGACGTACCAGAGCCGTTCGGGCACATAGGAATCGGTGACGAGCAGATCCGGCTCCAGGGTCGCGTACTTCTCGAGGTCGAACTCGCCCCAGGCATCGCCGATCACCGTCACATCCACCGTGTCCAGCTCGCCCAGCAGCTGTTCCGAGCTCGCTTCGCCGAAGATCCCGACGATGCGCTCGCGCACGCCGTAGTCGGCGAGCGCCCCGGCCGAGCCGGTGAACGCGACCACCCGGCTCGGGGTGTCGTTCAAGCGCAGTGTCTCACCGAGACCATCGGCGAACTCCCAGCTCCCCGTGCCGCTCGAGCCTTCCTCCGGGCCCGCGCCGCACGCCGCCAGACCGGCGCCGAGCCCGACCGCCCCCGCCACTACGAAGAATCGGCGACGGGTGAGAGAACTGTGCTGTCGATCCTGACTCGCGATGACGATCATCCTCCGAACATGTGGTTACCGGTCCGCAAGCATTAGAACGTTCTCGACGCGATGAGGCAAGGCATACCTCACTAGCAGGAGCCGCGGTGGCGCTAGACTCCAGCGAGTGCGGTGCCGGGCCGTGGATCGAGGTAGTAGCTTGCGGTTGGTCGATGAGGTGGGCGTGATGATCGAGCGATCGGTCGGGACAGTGCTGGCCGTGTCCCCGGGGATTTCCGACCGCTTGCCGATACGGCCGCCGGTCCTCGATGGTCAGCAACTGAACCCACGGCTCCATCTGCTGGCCACCATGGGCAAACGCGATCTCCTTGCCCGGCGCGCACCGTCAGCCCGCACGCGAGGCCGGCTCGATTGGCTGATGCGCGCGGCGACGGCGGTTCGGACGGGCCCGGTCCGAACCTCGGAGTGGACGATCCCCGGGAGCGCGGGGCCGTTGGCCGGCCGCTTGTACCAACCGGAAAAGGGCGCACCGGCACAGTCGCTGCTGGTCTTCGTGCACGGCGGTGGCTGGCACGTCGGCAGTGTCGCGGGGTACGACAACGTGCTGCGGTTCCTCGCCGACCGCGCCGGAATCGCGATCTTCTCGGCGGACTATCGGCTGGCTCCCGAACATCCGTTTCCGGCCGCGTTCGATGACGTCGCTGCGACTTTTCGCTACGCGGTCGACCATGCCGAACACTGGGGCATCGATGCCGCCCGCATCGGAATCGGTGGTGACAGCGCGGGCGGCAATCTTGCCGCTGCCGTCGCGCTCACGGTCGAATCACGCTTTCGTCCCGCCGCCGTCGCCCTGCTGTATCCGGCGCTGGACTGGAACCTGGATCGCTACCCGTCGACGACGATGTTCACCGTCCCGCTCGACGAAGGCTGTGTCCGCCGGGCGATGCGATGGTATGCCCCGACCGCGCGTGAGCAAGCGGATCCGCGCTTCTCGGTGCTGTCCGCAGCCGATGTGTCGCCGATGCCCCGCACCTACGTCGCTACCGCGGGCATGGATGTGCTGCGCGATCAGGGCTCGACGCTGGTCACACGACTGCTCGGCAGCGGGGTCGACGCCGAGCTCCGCCGGTTCGACAACCTGCCGCACGGTTTCGCCAGCATGCTCGTCGATCACGAGGCCCGCACCGCGACCGAGGATTTCGCCCGCGCCGTCCGCTCGATCCTCGAGGCGCCACCGACACCCGATCCTGGCTAGCTGAAACCGACCGAAGCATCGGTCAGTCCGTGTGCGAGCGCGATACTGTCCGACCATGTCCGAACGGACTGCCAGTCACAGCGATCGGTGTGGTGTCCTCCTCTGAAACCGACGTAGTCGCGCGGTCGCAGGACGGCGAGGAGATCTTCCAGGTCCTGCCTCGGGTGTCGACCGTTCGGAGTGTGCGGGGCGGGGGAGACCCCGAACAGCCAGAGTTCCTTGTCTTCCAGGGCGCCGAGATTGTCGCGTAGGTAGGCCATGGCTTCTGCTGGCAGCCGCCCGTCCTGGACCGGACCCCCGAGAACGACGGCGTCGAAAGCCGACAGGTCCGGCGCGTGAGCGATCTCGTGCAGCTCCGCATGCGCACCGCGGCTGACCAGGTCGTCCCAGACGAATTCCGCGATGCCTCGGGATGATCCAGGTGCGGTCGCGGAGAGGACGGCGATGCGGGGCGGGGGCGCAACTGTCATGTCGTCAGCGTCGCTCGAGACAGGTTGCGTCGTTGAGGGTCCTGATGCCCGCAATCGAGGGACCAAAGACACCTGCTGCCGGTGACCGGGCAGCGCCTCCGCCACGGTGGCCGCGTCGAGGACCACGTCGCCGTTCGCGGGGTATTCGCCTGATCTGCACCTTCGGCCGGCGACGGCGCCGGAGATCTGCAGACTCGTCCTGTTCGGCGTGACCTCGATGCTCGCGGGAGTGCTGTGATGTGCCGTCGAAGCGGGTGCCCAGGCACGGGCGACGCGGGGATGCACGGGAAGATCCTGTGTCCGAAGCGGATTGCGGTTCTTTCACGGGGCTTTCCTATTCGAGATTTCGATGATAGCTTGGCCAAAGATCTAAGTTACCGGTCAGTAACATCACTTTGGCGCTGGTCGGTGACCGCTCAGGACTGGGGGTATTTCCGTGAACACCGTGACGATCACGCTGGGGATCATCGGCGCCGTCATCACCGTGGTCTGTTGGGGATCATTGATTCTCGGGTTGACTCGGATGATTCGTCTCTTCCGGGCGGGCCAGCCCGACCGGTCACGGATACGCCCGATCCTGCCGCGCGGGAAAACCGTTGCGGTCGAGGTCGTCGCGCACACCCGGATGAACAAGTTCCGGACCGTCGGCTGGGCGCACTGGCTGGTGATGGTCGGTTTCCTGCTCGGCATGGTCTTCTATTTCGCGTCCTATGGGCAGACCTTCGATCCCGAGTTCAGCTGGCCGCTCATCGGCGACACCTTCGGCTATCACCTGCTGGAGGAAATTCTCAGTCTCGCCACCATCATCGGGATCGTGGCGCTGATCGTCATCCGGCAGCGGAACCATCCGCGCCGTCCCGACCGGCTCTCCCGGTTCAGTGGGTCGAACCTGCTCGCCGCGTACGCGATCGAGACGATCGTGCTCATGCACGGTATCGGTGACGTCCTGGTCAAGGCGGGCAAGATCGCCACCTACGGGGGTGGGCACGCGTCGAGTGATCTGTTCACCATGCAGGTCGCGCGCGTGCTACCGGCCAGTCCGGAGATGGTCTCGAGCTTCGCGTTCGTCAAGATGCTCGCTGGGGCGGCGTTCCTCTATCTCATCGGCCGGAAACTCACCTGGGGCGTGGCCTGGCACCGGATTTCGGCGTTCTTCAACATCTACTTCAAGCGCGAGGACGACGGTGGGGTCGCGCTCGGTGCGGTCAAGCCGATGATGTCCGGCGGCAAGGTCATTGACCTGGAGACCGCCGATCCCGATGTCGACGCGTTCGGGGTGGGCAAGATCGAGGACTTCTCCTGGAAGGGGTTGCTGGACTTCACCACCTGCACCGAGTGCGGGCGGTGCCAGAGTCAGTGCCCGGCGTGGAACACCGGAAAGCCGTTGTCGCCCAAGCTGTTGATCATGTCGTTGCGCGATCACGCCTATGCCAAGGCGCCGTATCTGCTCGCCGGTGGTGATGAAGCGAAGCTGACCGAATCCGCGCGTGCCGAGGCCGAGCGTCCGTTGATCGGTGCCGAGGACATCGCCGGCATCATCGATCCCGAGGTCCTGTGGTCGTGCACGACCTGTGGTGCGTGTGTCGAGCAGTGCCCGGTCGATATCGAACACGTCGACCACATCATCGACATGCGCCGCTACCAGGTACTCATCGAGTCGGAGTTCCCCTCCGAGCTGGCCGGGTTGTTCAAGAACCTCGAGAACAAGGGCAACCCGTGGGGTCAGAACTCCAAGGACCGCCTCAACTGGATCAAAGAAGTCGATTTCGACATCCCGGTCTTCGGCAAAGACGCCGACAGCTTCGACGGCTACGAGTACCTGTTCTGGGTCGGCTGCGCCGGCGCCTATGAAGACCGCGCGAAGAAGACCACCAAGGCCGTCGCCGAACTCCTCGCGACCGCGGGAACCAAGTTCATGGTCTTGGGTGCCGAGGAAACCTGCACCGGTGACTCGGCCCGTCGTGCGGGTAACGAGTTCTTGTTCCAGCAGTTGGCGATGCAGAACATCGAGGTCATCAACTCGGTGTTCGACGGTGTCGAGCAGTCGAAGAAGAAGATCGTGGTGACCTGTGCGCATTGCTTCAACGCGCTCAACAACGAGTACCCGCAGGTCGGTGGCACCTATGAGGTCGTGCACCACACCCAGTTGCTGAATCGTTTGGTGCGGCAGAAGAAGCTGGTGCCGGTGGCGTCGGTGTCGCAGAACATCACCTACCACGACCCGTGCTATCTGGGTCGGCACAACAAGATCTACAACGCTCCCCGTGAGTTGATGGAAGCCTCCGGCTCGACGCTGGTCGAGATGCCCCGGCACGGGGAACGGTCGATGTGTTGTGGTGCCGGTGGTGCCCGGATGTGGATGGAAGAGCAGCTCGGTAAGCGCATCAATGTCGATCGTGTCGACGAGGCTCTGTCGACGAACCCGACCAAGATCGCGACGGGTTGCCCGTTCTGTCGGGTGATGCTCACCGATGGTGTGACCGCCCGTCAGGAACAGGGTCTGGGCGAAGGGGTCGAGGTCGTCGATGTCGCCCAGTTGATGTTGGACTCGATCACCCGTGTCGAGGCTGCTGAACTGTCGGCGAATCTGTTGGTGGTCCAGGAACCCAAGGCCGAACCCGAACCGGAACCGGAGCCTGTTGTCGCGCAGGTCGCGACCGAGACCGCTGCGAAGGCCGCACCGGCCGGTGGCGGTTTGGGGATGAAGGGCGCCGCGAAGGCACCCGGCGGTGGTGGTTTGGGCATGAAGGGTGCCGCGAAGGCGCCGGGCGCGAAGGCCGAAGCTGCTCCTGCCGCCGAGACCGCGGCTCCGGTCAAGGGTCTCGCCATGAAGGGCGCGGCGAAGAAGCCGGGCGTCACGCGCACCGCGTTGGACAATTGATCACCACGCTGGCAGGCGAGGATCGGTCGAGAAGCGAACGCCACCAGAGCGTGGTGATCAATGGACCAGGTCGGGCCACTGGTCCCGATACGATGACAGGATGCGGCCAAAAACTGTTGTCGTGTCATTGCCGGTCGAGGACCCGGAGCGCTCCCTGCGGTTCTATCGGGACGGGTTGCAGCTGAGGACCGACGGTGTCGAGGACGGGATCATCCTCTTCGAGCTGCCGAACCTGTCGTTGTTCCTGATCGAGCGCGGCGAGTACGCGAGCTATGCCGAGCGCGCCGGAATCACGCCCAGCGTCCCGGCCCCCGGCGCGCTCATCGTCTCGTGCGCGATCGGCAGCAGGAACGAGCTGGACGACACGTTGAGTCGGGCGGTCGCCGCGGGCGGCTCGGTTCCGCGACCTGCCGATACCTACGACGGTTCGTACATGGGGTACTTCGCCGACCCTGATGGGCATCTCTGGGAGTTGGTATTCAACGCGCGGACCGAATCGGCTCCAGCGCCGGACGTAGACGCCTGATCGGGATGTCTTGGCCATCGCCTGACAACGGTGCGCTGACGCTCGCATTCTCCGTCGACCGCGCGGGTGGATCGGGCGCCACGCGCTAGAAATGACACGGCGATTTGTAGATATGCGTATCTATATATCAATTGACTGAACCCACCGATGCGTCCTCGGCTGCGGGGTAGGGGATTCGATCGCACCGAGTCCGTGCCCGGTGCCCCGGCGGGTTCTCTGCGACGATGTCTGCCATGAGCACCACCACCCGACCGGGTGTGATCACGGCGAGCACGCTCGTTCTGCTGACATCGCTGTATTTCGCGCAGGGCCTGCCGTTCGGATTCTTCACCCAGGCGCTGCCGGTGGTACTGCGGGAGTCGGGCTATTCGCTGGTGGCGATCAGTGCCTCCGGTGTGCTGTTCCTGCCGTGGGCGCTGAAGTTTCTCTGGGCGCCCTATGTCGACCGGTACAGCACCCGGCGCACCTGGCTGCTGGCGCTGCAGCTGACCGCGGCAGCCGTCGCGATGGTGCTGGCGAGCCTGGACCTCTCGTCCTCGCTGCGGTGGCTGTTCGTCGGGATCGTGGTGGTGAACCTGCTCTCGGCGACCCAGGATGTGGCCACCGACGGTCTCGCGGTGCGCCTGCTGGGGCCGCGAGAGCGCGGGCTGGGCAACGGCATCCAGGTCGGCGCGTATCGCGTCGGCATGATCGTCGGCGGTGGCGCTCTGCTGTGGTTGTTCGCCCTGGCCGGCTGGCGCATGCTGTTCCTGGCCATGGCGGTTCTGATCGTGCTCACCACTGTGCCGGTGTGGCTGCTGCGTGAGCCGGTCGTCGACCGACCGCCTCGCCCGAACCCGACACAGCTGCTCGGTGCCTGGTGGACTCGGTTGCGTCGCCCTGGCATGCTCGTATTCATCGTCCTCATCGGCGCTTTCAAGTTCGGCGACTCGATGGCTTCGGCACTCGTCGGCCCCTTCATGTTCGACATGGGGCTCCACCTCGGCCAGATCGCCCTGATCAAAGGCGTGCTCTCCTCGGCGGGCGCACTGGTCGGCGCGGCCCTCGGTGGCTGGCTGGCCTATCGGTTCGGTCGACGCCAAGCGCTGCTGATCGGTGGTATCACCCAGACCGCGAGCCTCGCGCTGTATCTGTTCGTCTCGCTCGGCGTCGGTGGCTTCGAGCTGCTCGTGGCCGCCAGCCTGGCCGAACACATCTTCGGCGGCGCCGCCACCGTCGCGGTCTTCGCGCTCATGATGGACGCCTCCGACCCCGAGCACGCGGGCAGCGACTACACCTTGCTCGCCTGCGCCATCGTCATCGTTCAGGGCGTCGCAGGACTGGCCGCGGGACTCGTCGGCGACCTGGCCGGCTATTCCGCGATCTTCGCGATCGGGCTGCTGCTGTCCGGAGCGGGCTGTGCCGCACTGGTTCTCGGACTAGCGCGTGGCCTGGGCCCCGCCAGTCTCCATCGAGAGCTCGGTGCGCGGGCTCATCAGCGGGCCGAGGCGCGGGCGTAGTTCAGGTCGGCGTGCCGATCCGTAGCCGATTGCCGTCCGGGTCGTGCAGTTCGATCTCGCGCGCCCACGGGGCGTCGGTCGGCTGAACGCCGAACTCGTCCGCGATGGCGTCGACATCGCGGAGCCGCAGGTACACCAACGTATCCGGTCGGGCATCGCCGGTGTGCTCGGACAGGAACAGCCGCACGCGACCACGGGCGACTTCGACGAATGCCGGAAACCCAGGCTCGAAACGATGCTCCCACTGCTGGGTGAAGCCGAGACGGCTGTACCAGGCGACCGCTGCGCCGGCGCTCGCGACGCGCAGAATCGGGATGACTTCCTCGTCCATGCGGCCCGACTCTATTCACCCGCGACGACGCCCCGCCCGGTGGGGGAGGGCGTGGCAGGTTCGCGATGCGCGGCGATCTCGCTCAGTATGCGGACCGCCTGGGTGAGCACGGCGATCTTCTCGGCCGGAAGTTTGGCCAGTTGCGTGGTCAACCACTCCTCTCGGGCATTGGCCTCATCGGAGATCAACGCGCGACCGGACCGGGACGCGGCGATGACGATCTGGCGGCCGTCGGAGGGATGAGGCGAACGATCGACGAGCTTGCGGTCGGTGAGCGTCGCGATGACCCGGGTCATCGACGGCGGCTGCACGCATTCCCGGCTCGCCAGCGTCCCCGGCGTCATCGCGCCGTCCCGGACGAGAGTCGACAGCGCCGAGAGCTGCGTCAGCGAGATGTGTGGGTCGGCCCGTCGGCCCCGCAGGCGGCGAGCGAACCGCACCGCGGACAGAGACAGTTCACCCGCGAGGGCGCGGACATACGGCGTTGGCGTCGTCATGTTGCTGAACTTTACGAACAAAACGCCGTCGCCGACAGTTGTTCATCGTACGAACGGTATTGCGCAGCATCTGATGAGTCATCGATGTGATTGCGTCACAACGCGACCGGTGAAACCCGTGGCCGGGAACAAGGGTCGACCGCTACGCGCGAGAGAGCATTTCGACATCGAGGAAGTCTCGGATGGCCGCCCAGGTGGTGTCGCGAGCTTCGGGACCGGCGATGATGCCCAGGTGACTGCCGTCGACTTCGACGAAGCGGACGGTGGGGGATCCGGTGAGGACTTCGGTTCCGGCGGCGACGGAGGCGGCGGAAGCGAGTTTGTCGCGGCGGCCGCCGATCAGCAGGACCGGGGCGGTGAGCTTCTCCAGTTCGATGGCGTGGTCGGGGTTCAGGTGCACTGTGCCTCGCCACATTTCGTTGCGCAGGATCAGCTGTCGGTAGACCTGCCGGTAGAAGCGGCCGGGGTAGCCGGGCATGTCATCCATGAAGCGGTCGACGGCCTGCATGCGGGCCAGCGCCTCGACGTTGTCGATGTGGCGGGCGATGAACCAGGGCTTGGTGAGCTCCCGATCCAAGGCTTGTGCCCGGAAGCCGAGTCGCACCGCATGTTTCGGGATGCCACCGGCGAGACGCACCGGGGCGGTGACGATCTCGTCCGTGGCGAGACGGCCGAGTCGGCGGGCCAAGGCCATCGCACCGTTGCGGCGCTGATCGAACGGCGAACCGACCGCGGTGATCGAGGCGATCGGCAGGCCCGCGTGTCCGGCGGCGGTGAGCAGGCTGATCGTGCCACCGAACGACCACCCGATGACCTCGACCGGGGCGTCGCCGCGCTCGGCGCTCACCCGGGCGATGGCGGTGGGCACGATGTCATCGACCCACTCCTCGAAACCGAGGTGTCGATCCGCGTAGCCGATCTCGCCGTAGTCCACGACGTAGACATCACGGCCCAGGTCGAGCAGGTATTCGACCAAGCTCTGGGTCGGCCGCAGGTCATAGCAGGAGATGGTCACGGCCAAGGGCGGGACCAGGAGTACGGGATTGCCGGTGGCCTCGGTGTCGCGACGGTAGCGCCGCAACTGCCGGTGCGGTTCGTCGTGCACGACATCGGACGGGGTCGGCGCGTACGGCTCGACCCCGCTCCCGAACAGCGCGCCGACATGACGCAAGGCGACGTCCCATGCAACCACTTCATACCTCCACGAATGCCTGACGCGGCAACACCCCACAAGTTACTTGGACATCATGTCACGGGTACCTCCCTGTGCGCACGCTGGGGGGAGATGTCAGTGGCGAGCTGCACGACTCGACGCGAACGAAGAAGGCGGTCGGGGTGCTCATCGTCGGCGTGGTCGCCGCCTCGATCGTCACCGCACCGGCAGCCGCCGTGGACGCCCCACCTGCCCCTTCGGTCGCCACCGGTTCGGGTGACCTGCCCGCCGGGCTGCTCGCGCCGATCGTCTGCCTCGCCCAGTTGCCGCTGTCGGCCCCGGGTGACTCCTCGCCGGGCTTGCGACACTGACTGGTGCGCCCGGTCGCCCCGACCGGGCAGCGGCGGTGTCGGTGGGTTTCGGTAGCGTCACCTGCTGTGGAGACCGGGGAACGTATTCGAGAGCTCGCGGACCGTGTCGTGGTGCTGCGTGAGGCCTACTATCAGGGGTCGCCGCTGGTCGCCGATGCCGAGTACGACGCGATCGAGGACGAGTTGCGGGCGCTGATCGAGGCGCATCCCGAGCTCACGCCGGATCCGAATCCGTTGGATCAGGTGGGAGCGCCGGGGGTGTTGCATGCCCCGATTCGGCATTCGCGGCCGATGCTGTCACTCGAGAAGGCGACCAAACCCGAGCAGGTCGAGGCGTTCTTCGCGCGGTTCCCAGGACAGCCGGTGGTGGTGATGCCCAAGCTCGACGGATTGTCGCTGGCGCTGGTCTTCGAGGACGGGCGGCTGGCGCGGGCCGTGACCCGGGGCGACGGCACCACCGGCGACGATGTGACGATGCTGGTCCGCGCGCTGGTCGACGGTGTTCCCGATCGGATCGAGGTCGCGGGGCGGGTGGAGGTGCGTGGCGAGGCGGTGATGTTGCGGTCGACCTTCGCCGCCTACAACACCGTTCACCCGGACAAGCCGCTGATCAATCCGCGCAATGCCGCGGCGGGCACACTGCGAGCGAAGGACCCGGCGACGGTCTCCGAGCGTCGCCTGCAGTTCTTCGGCTTCGACCTGGACACTTCCGCCGACGACGCCGCGGACGACCTGGGGGAGGGGCTGCGGGCGCTGGGCGTCGCGGGAGCACAGATGCGGGTGTGTACCGATGCCGAGCAGGCGCAGGCGGCGATCACCGCGATCGAGCAGGGCCGCAACGACTTGGACTACGACATCGACGGTGCCGTGCTGCGGCTGGCCGACCGCGAGGCCTACGCCGCGGCCGGGACTCGATCGAACTCCCCGCGCGGCGCGCTGGCGTTCAAATTCGCCGCCGAGGAGAAGACCACCCTGCTGCGCGAAGTGATCTGGGACGTCGGCAAAACAGGCAAGATCGTCCCGGTCGCCTGGCTCGAGCCGGTGTTCGTGGGCGGCACGACCGTCACGAAGGCGACGCTGGCCAATCAGGAGGTGATTCGCGCCCGCGACATCAAGATCGGCGACACCGTGCTGGTGCGCCGCGCGGGCGATGTGATTCCGTTCGTGGCCGGTGTGCTCGATGCCGCCAAGCGCACCGGCGAGGAGCTCGAGATCGTCTCGCCGACCGCCTGTCCGTCGTGCGCGCAACCGGTGACCGAGCAGGGCAACAGCCGAGAACTGTTCTGCACCAATGTCTCCTGTCCCGCGCAGACGGTGCGCAGGCTCGTCCACTGGGCCTCGCGAGCCGCGGCCGACATCGACGCCATCGGGCCGGTGTGGATCGAGCGCCTCGCCGAGGCGGGCATTCTGGAGAACCCGTCGGACTTCTACACGCTCACCAGGGAGCGCCTGCTCGAGTTCGACCGCATCGGAGAGGTCTCGGCGGCCCGCATGATCGACTCGATCGATGCCAGCCGTCAGGTCGGGCTGCGGCGCGCGCTGATCGGTTTGGCCATCCCGATGGCCTCCGACGGCACCGCCGCGCGCCTGGCCCGCGCCGGTTTCGGCTCCCTGGAGGAGGTCGCCGAGGCGGGTGAGGAACGGCTGGTCGCGGTGGAGGACATCGGTCCGAAGGTCGCGGCCTCCCTGGTCGCGCACCTGCAGCGCCTGCGCCCGGAACTGGACCGGCTGCGCGCGGCAGGCGTCAGCCTGGATGTCCGGGCCGAAGACCTTCCACCGGTGATCGCGGCCGACGCGCCCCTGGCCGGGAAGTCGGTGGTGATCACCGGCGCCATCAGCGACCCGCGTTCCGGCGAGAAGGTCGCCCGTCCGACCTTCCAACGCCTGTGCGAGAAGGCGGGCGCGACGGCCACGTCGTCGGTCTCGGCCACTACCGACCTGCTCATCACCGGCGCGGGCGTCGGCGAGAGCAAGCTGACCAAGGCGGAGAAGCTCGGCGTGGAGGTCGTCGACCAGGGAGAGATTTGGAGCCTGCTGATCGCCGCCAAGGTGGTCTAGATGTTGCGGGACGGAAGGTTGTCGACATCCGAGTAGATCGTCAACTCGTCGCAGCGCGCGCCGGAAGATTGTCTTGCGCTTCGACGTTGGCTGCTGGCATGAAGATCGGTGAGGCTTCCAGGGTCAGCGGTGTGAGTGCGCGATCCTTGCGGCACTACGAGGACGAGGGCTTGATCGTCCCTGGGCGTTTCAGCAACGAATTCCGTGACTACTGCCAGTCCACGATCGACCGGGTGCTCGTCATCCGCTCGCTGCTGGAGTCCGGGCTGCCCGTGCGGTTGATCAGGGAGATTCTGCCTGGCCACACCGACGGGTCAGATACCGGCACCGACAGGGTGTGTGCGGAGTTCCTGCACGAGGTGCAAGGTTATCGCGACCGGCTCGCTGCTCGCATCGCCGTTCTCCGCGACCAGCAAGCGGCACTCGATGCCTACCTGCGACAGGCTCGCCGCACTGATCTCTGACCGCCACTTGACCTTGACGTAAGCGTGAGGTTCCTACGGTCGGTGCATGGAGCTCGACAAGCAGCACAACACCGCCGAACAGACCGTTCGAGCGCTGGTCCAGCGGTCGAACCGGGGACCGAAGGATCTGACTCTTGCGACGGATCACCGCCGCCCTACTCCGGGGCCTGGTGAGTACCTGATCCGCGTCGGCGCCGCCGGGGTCAACTTCGCCGATGTCATGCAGACTCACGGCACCTATGGAGGAGGCCCGCAAGCACCCTATGTGGCGGGCTTCGAGGCGGCCGGCGAGATCGTGGAGATCAGCCCGGACATCGAGAATCCACTGCCGCTCGGCACCCACGTCGTCGGAGTCGGGCCCGGCGCCTTCGCGCAGTACATGACGATGTCGGCGGCGGATGCGCTCGCTGTGCCATCTGGCTGGAGCGACGCCGAAGCCCTGGGTCTGGTCCTGAACTGGGCCACCGCCTTGTCGGCACTGAAGCCGCTGGGCGAGGTCGAGACGGGCGAGGTGGTGCTGGTACACGCTGCGGCCGGCGGTGTCGGTCAGGCTGCTGTCCGCCTGGCCCGCCACTACGGCGCACGCGTGATCGCCACGGCCTCACCGGAGAAGCACGACACCGTCACCGCCCTCGGCGCCGACGAGGTGCTGGACAGCCGTCGCCCGGATCTGGCTGCGGAGATCACCCGCCTGACCGGTGGGGTCGACGTGGTCCTGGAATCGGTGGGCCAGGCCACCTTCGAGGCCAGCCTGTCGGTTGTCAAGCCTTTCACCGGACGCATCGTCGTGTTCGGAGCCGCTTCCGGTGACGCCGATCTGACGACGCACGACCTGATCTTCACCCACCAGGTTCAGATCAAAGGGCTGCACCTCGGCGCGATGGCGGTCGCGGCCCCGGCCATCTATCGCGCGGTGCTTGTCGAGATCGAAGCTCTCATCGCCCACGGCGTCTATCCGCCCGGCACCCCACGCGTGCACCCTCTGGCCGAAGGACCGGCGGTGCTTCAGCAACTGGAAGCGGGCCGGACCCAGGGCAAGCTCGCCCTCGATCCCTGGCGCTAGGAACGCCTGTGCTTCATCGGAATGTTCCGCACTCTTGCGAGCGCGGCACTTGGCTACCGCTGCTCGGTGAACGCCCGACGTGATTCCTCGTGCAGGATCTCGAGGAGTTCCTCTTCCAGCGCGACGAATTCGGGGGCGGTGATGGTCGACAACTCACGTGGGCGGGGGAGGTCGATGCGTAGTTCGTGGCGCACGGTGGCCGGGCGGGCCGACAGGACGATCACGCGATCCGAGAGGTAGACGGCCTCGCGGATGTCGTGGGTGATCATCAGGACCATCCAGCGGTAGCGCTGCCACACCTCTTGGAGCCAGGACTGCATCTCGGTGCGGGTCAGCGAGTCGAGGGCACCGAAAGGTTCGTCGAGCAGCAGCAATTCGCGTTCCTGCACGACCGTCCGCAGCAACGCGGCCCGCTGTCGCATGCCACCCGACAGCTGGGACGGGCGGGCATCCTCGAAGCCGGACAGGCCGAACACCGGGAACAGTTCGCGAGCTCGGCGCCGGGCCTCCGCCTTCGGCACGCCCTGCACCTGCAAACCGAGGACGGTGTTGTCGAGGATGCTTCGCCAGGGGAACAACAGATCCTTCTGCGGCATGTACGCGCTGTGCGACGCGGTGTCCTCGCCGTCGGCCGCGCGGAAGCCGACGCTGCCGGAGTCGGGGGATTCCAGGCCGGCCAGCATGTTGAACACGGTGCTCTTGCCACAGCCGCTGGGCCCGATGACCGTGACGAACTCACCCGATCGCACCGTGAACGACACCCCGCCGAGCACGGCCAGGTCGGGGCTGCGCCGTCCGGACTGCGGAAACGACTTGGTGAGCTGGTCGACGACGATCCGGTCGGTCCCGGCCTCAGTCATGTCGGCTCCTGTTCTGCGCGCGCGACCACGGCGCGACGAGGCGTTCGATCGCGAACGTCGACAGGTACAGCGCGATACTCAGCAGCGCCGTCACCAGCACCGCCGCCAGCACCAGATCGGTGCGGAACGAATTCTTCTGCAGGCTCATGTAGATGCCGAGACCGACGCTCGCGCCGACATACTCGGCGAACACCGCACCGACGACCGCGTAGGTGATCCCGATCCGCAGCGCGGTGAAGAATCGCGGCACCGCCGAAGGCAGCCGCACATACCGGAACACCTGCGCCCGCGAGGCGCCCATGCTCCGCAGCAGCGCGCCCGCGTCCCGGTCGGCCGCGGCGAAGCCTTCGATCAGGCCGATGGCCATCGGGAAGAAGGTGACCAGCGCGACCACCAGGATCTTGGGCAGCAGACCGAACCCGAACCAGATGATCATCAACGGCGCGATCGCCACGATCGGCACGGTCTGCGAGGCCACGAACAGCGGCACCAACGCCCGACGCAGCCAGGGCGAGAAGTCCACGATCACCGCCAGCACCCACGCCAGACTCAGCGACACCGCGAATCCGATCAGTGTCACCTGCAGGGTGGCGGCCGCGTGGGTACCGATCTCGTCCCGATGCGCCCACCCCTGCTGGACCACCCGCAGCGGCGAGGGCAGCACCTGCGGACGGACACCGCTGCTGGTG
This sequence comes from Nocardia mangyaensis, assembly GCF_001886715.1. NCBI lineage: Bacteria > Bacillati > Actinomycetota > Actinomycetes > Mycobacteriales > Nocardiaceae > Nocardia > Nocardia mangyaensis. Next base: position 3,989,516 of record NZ_CP018082.1, on the reverse strand, counting down.
ACATAGATCTGCCAGATCACGACCAGCAGTGCCACCGTGATCACCGACGGCACCGCCCACCGGATTCCGGCCCAGCGCGCCGTCTGGCCGTCACCGCCGGTGGAGACCGACGGCGACGCGGCTACGGACAGCTCACGGGTTGAGGAGGTACTCATTGGTGAAATACGTCGACCAGTCGGGTTCGGTGGTCAGCGGTGCGCCGTCGGGACCGGTCAGCAGGCCGCCCCGGTACAGGAAGCCCGAGTTCGCCGACCACTGCTCGACCGTCTGGGTGCCCACCGTGCCGTCGGCGTCCTTCATGAACTGCTCGGCCAGCATCCGCTGACTTTCGAAGACCAGCGCTTCATCGTTGAACGCGCCCGGATTGGCGTCGAGGAGATCCTGGGCCGCCGCGTCCGGGTTGTCCGCGGCGAACTGGTAGCCGCGTTGCAGGGCCTGCACGAATTTCGCGGCCCGGTCCGGGTTCTCGGCCAGCCAGCCCTCGTTGGCGTCGATCACGATGGCGTAGGCGTCCGGGAAACCGAAGTCGGTGTACCGGAAATACCGCATCGGGGTGCCGTGATGCTCGGCTTCGATGCCCTCCCACGCCAGGTACGAGACGGTGAAATCCGCCTTGCCGGAGTAGACCGCCTCATACGCCGACGAACCCAGCACCACCGAGGTGAAATCGCCGGTGCCACCGTCATTGCGGATGACCTGCTGCAGCACCTCCCGCTCTCCCGGATCGCCGAAACCGGCGTAGGTCTTGCCGTCGAGGTCCTTCGGGCTCGCGAGGTCGGCCCGATCGGCGCGCACGCCGATGCCCGTCGCCCAGTGCTGCAGTGGCGCGAGCACCGACTTCACCCGCGCACCCGAGGCGCGAGCGAACGTCGACGAATTGTGGGTGCTGATCCCGAATTCCGCGTTTCCGGCATCGACCACCGTGTCGACGGAGGTGTTGTTGTACGGCAGGACCTGCACATCCAGCCCGGCGTCGGAGAAGTAGCCGCGCTGCAACGCGACGTAGAGCCCGGCGTGGTTGGTGTTCGGCGTCCAGTCCAGCGCGAACCGGATCGTCTGGTCGGAGCTGCCGCCCGAACCGCAGGCGGTGAGCAGTGACAGTGTCGCGACGGTGGTCGCCATGACCGCGAGCGCGCGGCGCAGACGCCCGGTCATGCGGCGGGCCAGGGCTGCGGGTGCAGGGCGGTGTCCCAGAACAGCAACTCGTAGCGCGTGGCGAGCACGAACGCCTTCTCCATCGCCTCCCGCTCCCGCTCGCTCGCCGATTCGGCCGCGGCGTCGACCAGTGCGCGAGCGGTGGCCGCGGACTGCTGGAACTCCTCGGCGCCGTAGGTGGTGACCCACTGGGCGTAAGGGTGCGCGGGGTCGGTGGCGATCACCTTCGCGGCGCTCTCGGCGAGGTCGCGTCCCACTGCGGCGTAGATCCAGAAGCAGGGCAGCGCGGCGGCCGCGGCGACGGCGTAGGACTCCGTCGCGGCGGCGGCGATCAGGTAGGAGACATAGGCCAGGCAGGTCTGCGAATGCTCCGGCTCACCCTGGCGCGGGGGCAGTGCGCCGCCGGTGAGCAGCTGCTCGTGCATGGCCGACTCGACCGCGGCGGCGCTCGCGGACGAGGACGCCCAGAAGGCGGCGGTCTGCGGGTCCGGTGACTTGGCGGCCAGCATCGCCAGCGCCTTCGAGTACCCGGTGAGATACAGCGAATCCTGCTCGATGTAGGTGCGGAACACCTCGAGCGGCAACGTGCCCTCGCCGAGCAGGCGCAGGAATTCCAGGTCGTCGATCGCCGTCCGCAGGACCTTGGTCCGGTCCCAGAGGTGATCGGTGAACTTATTTGTGGTGTGGGCGTGCAACACCGTGACATCCCTTCGTCAGCATTACCTGAACAGGTTCGGCGGGTCTGTTCTCAGCCTCGCGGTCGCGAGACACCCCGTGTCAGAACTCGACCGACCCTAGCAGCGACGGCCGACATGCGGGCAATGCCCGGTTCCGCGCGCAGCCCGGGTCACGGTGGTATGTGTTCGGGCGCGCAGCGGCACCCAGTAACTTGGCTGCCAAGGAACCCGTCTTCCGCACCCGTCGGACCCGCCGAACGAAGAGAGCTGATCAATGTCGACCTCTACCGCGCGTGCGCAGATCGGTGTCACCGGCCTGGCCGTGATGGGCAGCAACATCGCCCGCAACTTCGCCAAGCACGGCTACACCGTCGCGCTGCACAACCGCTCCGTCGCCAAGACCGACGCGCTGCTCGCCGAGCACGGCGGTGACGGCGATTTCGTCCGCACCGAGACCGTCGAGGAGTTCGTCGCGGCGCTGGAGAAGCCGCGGCGGGTGCTGATCATGGTCAAGGCGGGCGACGCGACCGACGCCGTCATCGAGGAACTGGCCGCCGCCATGGAGCCGGGCGACATCATCATCGACGGCGGCAACGCCCTCTACACCGACACCATCCGCCGCGAGGCCGCCCTGAGCGAGCGCGGCCTGAACTTCGTCGGCGCCGGCATCTCCGGCGGCGAGGAGGGCGCGCTCAACGGACCCGCCATCATGCCGGGCGGGCCGAAGGAGTCCTACGAGTCGCTCGGCCCGCTGCTCGAGTCGATCGCGGCGCAGGTCGACGGCACCCCGTGCTGCACCCACATCGGTCCCGACGGTTCCGGGCACTTCGTCAAGATGGTGCACAACGGCATCGAATACGCCGACATGCAGTTGATCGGCGAGGCCTACCACCTGTTCCGCGACGCGCTCGGCTTCGACGCCGGGCAGATCGCGGAGGTGTTCACCCAGTGGAACTCCGGCGATCTGGAGAGCTACCTGGTCGAGATCACCGCCGAGGTGCTCGCCCAGATCGACGCCAAGACCGGCAAGCCGCTGGTCGATGTCATCGTCGACGCCGCCGAGCAGAAGGGCACCGGCCGCTGGACGGTCAAGTCCGCGCTCGATCTCGGCGTCCCGGTGACCGGCATCGCCGAGGCCGTGTTCGCCAGGGCGCTGTCGGGTTCGCGCGCCCAGCGCAAGGCCGCGGTCGGCCTGGCCTCGGGCACCCTCGCCGCCAAGCCCACCGATGTCGAGCAGTTCACCGAGGACATCCGGCAGGCGCTCTACGCCTCCAAGGTCGTCGCCTACGCACAGGGCTTCGACCAGATCGCCGCGGGCAGCGCCGAATACGACTGGGACCTGCACCCCGGCGACCTGGCGACCATCTGGCGCGGCGGCTGCATCATCCGCGCCCGCTTCCTGAACCGGATCAAGGACGCCTACGAACAGGACCCGGCCCTGCCGAGCCTGATCCTGGCCCCCTACTTCCGCGAAGCGATCGAAACAGCCATCGACAGCTGGCGTCGCGTGGTCTCCACCGCCACGCTCCTCGGTATCCCGGTCCCCGCCTTCGCTTCCTCCCTGTCCTACTACGACGCCCTGCGCGCCGAACGCCTGCCCGCCGCCCTCACCCAGGGCCAGCGCGACTTCTTCGGCGCCCACACCTACGAGCGCATCGACGCCGACGGCAAGTTCCACACCCTGTGGAGCGGCGACCGCAGCGAGGTCTCCGAGGGCTGAGCTGATCCGGGTGCGCCGGAAGGGCCGTCGCACCCGGACTAGCCGGGCTGGGATCCGCTATACCTGACGCCATGAACCTGTCTCAGCTGAGCGCGGCGATTGAGGCGGCGGTCGCCCTCCATCTCAACGAGCTCGGCCGAGAACGTGGTCTGCCGCCCTCGCGCTGGTTCGTCGCGCCGTCGGTGTCCAACGACGAGACCGAGGCGGTGCTGTCCGCCTGATCACCCCTTGCTCGGCACACGAGTCCCGCCCGCGCTGTGTAGAACTGCGGGCGGGACTCGCGTGTTCGTGGGCTCGGGACCGCGACGGGGCACTCTGGAAAAGATGTCTTGTTCTAAACAAGAGGCCATGTTGTAATTGGCGTCACAGCCGGAGCCACAACGCTGTGGGGCCAACGAAACGAGGAACGATGTTCACATCAATCGCCCGATCCCGATGGGCGGTCGTGCCACTGGCGGCGATCTGCTTGACGGTAGCGGGCATCGGCGCCGCTGGGGGCGAGCCGTATCCGAGCTTCCCGCCGGATCAGAATCAGCTGCCTCAGCTGCCCACCGAGCCGCAGATCTACGATCTGCTCCCGATTCCGGTACCCGACGAAGATCCCTGGTACGACGATCCGGCGGATCTGGGCTCCTACGCACCCGGTCAGATCGTCCGGACACGGACCGTGCAGACTCGCCTGCTCGGTCTGCCGTTCCCGGTGCACACCGAACAACTGCTGTATCGCAGCAATGATGTGCACGACAATCCGATCGTGACCGCGACCTCGGTCATCATTCCCGGCATCCCGTGGTCGGGCAGTCCGCGACCGGTGGTGTCGTTCCAGGAGGCGATCGACTCGACCGATTCGTCGTGTAACCCGTCCTACACGCTGCAGACAGGCACGATGAAAGAGGCCGCGCTGGTGGTCTACTGGCTCGCGCAGGGGTTCGCGATCAACGTCCCCGATTTCGACGGCAAGTTCAACACCTTCAACACCTATGACGAAGGCAAGATGGTGTTGGACAGTTTACGTGCCATGAAGAATTCGGCGCTGGGGCTGACCGATTCCGGGATCGCGCTCTACGGCTACTCCGGCGGCGGTTCGGGCTCGATCCGCGCCGCCGAACTGCGCGAAAGCTACGCTCCCGATGTTCGCCTGCTCGGTACCGCGGTCGGTGGTTTCCCCGCCGACCTCCAGGCGCAGGCCCGCTACGCGATCGCCCAGCAGCCCGGGCTCGCCGGCATCAGCAACTTCACCATGTGGCTCGGCTTCGCCGCGCTGTCGCGGGAATTCCCGGACCAGTTCGACGCGGAGGAATTGTTGACCCCCGAGGGTCAGGCCATCGTCGCGGATATGCAGAGCCGCTGCGTGTACACGATCGCCGCCGCAGGCGCCTACCGGCCGATCAGTGCCTATTTCCAACCCGGAAAGTCGTTGGAAACCGCCCCCGGCGTCATGGAGGTGCTCGCGGAGCAAAGTATCGGCCACCATATTCCGGACAGCCCGATCTTGTGGTGGCACGGGATCTGGGACGAGTTGATCCCGGCGTCGGTGGTGTTGCCAACGGTCAACGACTATTGGAACCGTGGTGCCGATCTGCGGTTCTACACGATGCCGCTGCCCGAACACGTCGTCAACGCCGTCGCGGGCTGGCCGCCTGCCGTGGCGTGGATCAGTGCGATCCTGCGCGGATTGCCGCCGGGCGAGCGGTTCAAAGCGGATTTCGAGCTGCCGAACTAGGGCGCCGCGCTCTCGCCGTAGCTCATCGCGATACAGAAGGAGCGGCACTGCCACGGCGATCGACACGAGCGCCATCGTGCAGAGCTCTGGCCTGCTGCACGAGATCGCATTCATCGGGACGATGATTCGAATAGTTGTGCCTTATAGTGCGAATAGTCATTTCACCTCGGACCGGCGGGAGGCCTGGTGTCCTCGGACAGGGCGGAGTCCGTCGATGCTTCGCCCCCGACGCAACGCGTCGTGTCGGTGCTGGAACTGCTCGCCGACGCGGACGAACCGCAGACCGCGGCCCAGATCGCCGATCATCTCGATTTGAGTCGGTCGACCGTGGGCAATGTGCTCTCGGCTCTGCGGGCACGTGCATGGGTCAGTCGGCGCGGTGATCTGACCTACGAGCTGGGTCCGGCCTTCCTGCGAACAGCGGAGCGCGAGCGAGGCAAACTCGGTGGTGACCCGTCGCTGCGCACCGTCCTGCAAGGGCTCGCGCAAGAAGTGGATTGCGGTGTCGCGATGATCGTCCTCGACGGCGCGGAGATTCGATTCACCGACGTCGTCGAGAACCGTGGCCGGGTTCCGGCGGGGATCTCCGTCGGAACCCGGTTGCCCCTCATTCCCCCCGCCGCCGCCACCGTGATCGCGCATGCGGATGAAGCGACGCGGCGGGCATGGCTGATGGCGGCCGATCCGGCGGATCGGCGGAAGTATGAGCAGCTACTCGCCGATGTCCATGTTTTCGGTGTCGCCGTGTGGGGTGTTGATTCGCGCAGTGTCGCCACGTTGGACGTGCTCGCCGATATCGTCGAATATCTGGCTCACGACCCGGTGAGTCGCGGGCTGCGCGAGCGGGTGCTCGCCCTGCTCGGGGAGATCAGCGGCGCGGCCTACCGTCCGAGCGAGCTCGACACCGAGGCGGCCTTGCCGATCAGCTATGTTTCCGCCCCGGTTCTCGGCACCGGCGGGGTGCCGCTCGCCGAACTCATCGTCGGCCCGATGCACGCGGCCGTGACTCGGGGCGAGCGGGACCGCTGCCTGTCGGCCGTCGTCGCCGCAGCGACGGTGATTCCGGGACTACGCTGACGCCACGCGGCCGCGGCGCCTGGTTCTCGACGCCGTCGCAGCAGGTGGCATGCGAACAAAAGGAGTGAAACTCGTCGCGATCGATCCGGCACCCGGATTCCCGTCCGCGCAATGCAGGTGCGTGTGATCCTCGGATGACGCGCCGTGCCGACACCCCCGGAATCGCGGACGCGGGAATGAGACGACGATCACTGATACTTTGCCGTGACGAATTCCTGCGCATCGGTGTCCATCTAGGAGCAGCGGAGGAGGTGCTGGTGTGACCACGACGTCGCCCGCACCCGAGGCAGCGCTGGACGACGCGACCCTGGCCGGTCGGGCGCGTGACGGCGATGTCCGGGCATATGAGCAGCTGGTGCTGCGCTACCAAGGACCGATGTTCCGGCTGGCCGCCAGGATGCTGGCCGATCGCGCCGAGGCCGAGGATGTGACCCAAGAGGTCTTCCTCAAGGCTTGGCGCACCATCACCCATCTCAACGACGACGCCGCCTTTGCCGGCTGGCTGTACCGGATGACGACCAACCGGTGTCTTAATGTCCTGCGCGCACGACGGGTCCCCGCCGACGTGGACCCCGATACGACGGCCTCGACCCGTACCGACACCCGGCCCGAGCACGCGACCGAGGTGAGCAGCCAGATGGCCGCGCTCACCGACGCACTCCAGCAGCTGACACCCGAACAGCGCGCGTGCTGGCTGCTGCGGGAAGTGCACGGCCGGTCCTATGACGAGATCGCCGAGATCGTCGGCGCCAACAGCACAGCGGTGCGCGGGCGGATCGCGCGCGCCCGAGCCCAACTGGCAGAGGTGATGAAGCCATGGCGGTGACCCACAGCACCGACAACGACTACCTGCTCCCGTGCGGACGCGGGCTGGAACAGGTGTGGGAGCGACTCGACGACCCGGATGTCGACCGGCACGAAGCATCGTGCCCGCACTGCGCCGCGGCCAGGGAAAGCCTGCTGACGCTGCGCACCGCCACCCGTGAACTCATCGATGAGCCCGACCCACCACCCCCCGATCTGTTCGGCCGGATCATGTCCGCCGTGCGCGCCGACGTGCGCCGCGGCAACACTTTCACCCTCGACACCCCGCACCCCGGTGCGATCCAGGTCAGTGAACAGGCCGTGGCCGTCGTGCTGCGCTTCGCCGCCGACACCGTCGACGGCGTGCGCGCCAGGAGCTGCCGAGTCCGCAGCAGCGAACCCGGCCCCGAGGGCGACCAGGTGATCGCAGTCGACATGACCATTGCCGTGCGCAGTGACGCGCACTCGATCGACACCCTGGTCGCGGCCGTGCGGGAACGGGCGCGTGCCGCGGCCACCGCCCGCGTCGGGGTGACCCTCGGCAGGCTCGACGTCACGGTGGTCGACCTCTTCGAGGCGGACCGGTGACCGGCACTGTCCCCGAGACCGAGCTGGTCGTCGGGGATGCCGTGATCGCGAGTGTGGCCGCCAGGGCGGCCGCGCTGGTGCCGGGCGTCGCCCGCCTCGAACCGGGTGTGCTGGGACTGGTCGGCCACCTCGCCCGTTCCGGCCGCCAGCTGTGGATCGGCCAGGAACCGGCCGCCTCGGCCGGTGTCCGGGTGCGGCGCGCGGGCGGTCTGCTCGACATCCAGATCGACCTCGCGCTGACGGCGTCGAGCAATGTCGTCGAAGTGGGCCGGGCCGTGCAGCAGGCGGTGTCGGTCGCGGTCACCGAATCCACCAGTGCCGAGGTCGACTCGGTGCGGGTGTGCGTCCTGCACATCGAACCGGGGCCGCCATGAGCATCGATGACGACCTGACCGATCGGATCATCGCGGCGATCGACGCCATCGACGGCGCGCATCCCGCGGTGCCGATGGGTCTGCAGAACAGCCGCTGGCTGCCATGGAACGCGGGCAGCGCCGCGGTCGACTTCGGCGAGGCGGTGGTGGAGATCCGCGTGGTCGCGACCACCCTGCCGCTGCCGCCCCTGCTGGAGAAACTGGACGCGGCGGTGCGCCCGGTGCTCGCCGGGACCCGGTGGGCCGAGTCGGCACTGCGGGTGCACGTCGTCGACCTGCACGTCGACGTGTTCGAGGAAAGAGATCCAGATCACTCGCCCGGACCGTGACGATCCGCGAAGCACGGTGTCCTACCCCTGAGAGTTCGTCAACCCTTGGAACACAACACAATCGGGAGGAATCATGGCCAGCACGACCACCGAGAACACCAAGGCCGCGGAGAAGCCGGGCAACGGCCGTACCAGTGCCCTGGTGACCGATCAGGGCACCACCACCATCGCCGACACCGTGGTGCAGAAGGTCGCGGGCCTGGCCGCACGGGAAGTGCGCGGCGTGCACGATCTCGGCGGCGGCACCACCCGCGCGATCGGCGCCCTGCGTGACCGCATTCCGGGCGCGTCCTCGAGCATCGGTCAGGGTGTCTCGGTCGAGGTGGGCGAGACGCAGGCCGCGGTCGACCTCGAAATCGTCGTCGAATACGGGGTGGCCATCGCGGAACTCGCGATCGCGGTGCGCCGCAACGTGATCACGGCCATCGAGCAGATGACCGGGCTCGAGGTCGTCGAGGTCAACATCAATGTCAACGACGTCTTCATCGAAGACGACACCGACGACCAGCAGGCACCGAACCGCGACCGGGTGCAGTGACATGAACGCCACCACGATCTGTCTCGTCATGGGTCTGTCCCTCGGATTCGCCGCGGCTTTCGGCGGACTGGGCGCGTTCGCCGTCGTGCTGATCTTCGGTGGCCTCGGTCTGCTGATCGGGCGCTGGCTCGACGGCGAGGTCGACCTGTCCGGGCTGTTGCGCTCGGCGCAGGATCGGGGCAGGCGGTGACCAGTGCCGCCGCCCGGCTGCCCGGCACCACCACGGTCGGCGAGCGCGCGGTGCGCCGCATCGCCGAGCGGGCCGCCGCCGAGGTGGCCGGGGTCGAGCCGGAGGTGCGGGTGAGCGCGCAGGTCGTCGGGACCGGCGCGACCCTGCGCGTCCGGCTCCCTGTCCGCTACCCACTGCCGGTCGGGCGCGTCACCGACGAGTGCCGGGCGCATCTGATCGCCCGGACCGAGGAGCTGACCGGCCTCACCGTGCCACGGGTCGACATCGAGGTCTCGGCGCTGGTGCCGGAACCGTCCGAGAGGAGAGTGCGATGACACGCCGTCCGCGCCGGGTCGTCCCGGCGGTCGTCGTCGCGGTGCTGTTGTTCGCCGCCGCCGTGCTCGTGGTGGTGTCGCTGGTCCAGCGTCTCACCGGGACGCGGGAGTGGATCTCCTATGACAGCCTCGCCACCCGGCTGCACGACACATCGTGGGGGAGTGGGTGGGTACTGGGGGTCGGGATCGCCGTCGCCGTGCTCGGCCTCGCCCTGCTGGCGGTGGCGGCGCTGCCCGGCAAACCGGTCGTGCTCGCTCTGGAGGCCGGTGACGGGATGGACGCGGGGATCACCCGCCGCAGCCTGCGCCATGCGCTCGCCGACGCGACGGTCGGTGTCGACGGACTCGACAAGACCCGGGTGAAATTGCGCCGCAACAAGATCCATGTCTCGGGGCATACCCACCACACGGCCGAACAGGCCGCGGGCGAGGTGCGCCTCGCTGTCGCCGAACGGCTGGATCACATCAAACCGGCCGATGTTCCGCTCTTGCGCACCAGCGTCCGCACGATCGGGCACGGGGGTCCGCGATGACCAGCGCCAACCGGCCCGCTCGGCTGAACCGCAGCGTGCTCGGACTGTTCGGGATCGTGTTCGCCGCCGCGGGCGGTCTGTTGATCGCCGCGCATTTCGGCGCCTTCCGCCGCGCGTCCGACGCACCGCTGGTCGCGGGCACCGAGGAACCGCCGCGGTGGATCTTCTACCTGGTGATCGTCGGCGGGGTGATCCTCGCGCTACTCGCCCTGCGCTGGCTGGCCGCCCAGTTCGCCCGGCTGCCCAAATCCACGGTGTGGGAGATCGGTGCCGCGGGGGAGCAGGGTCGGACCCTCCTCGGCTCCGGTCCCGCCGCCGACGCCGTAGCTGCCGACATCGAGACCTACGACGGAGTCCGTTCCGCGACAGCACGTCTGGCGGGCAGCGCGCTCGCGCCCGACCTCCATCTGCTGGTCGATACCGATCCCGCCGCCGATCTGCCCGCGCTGCGTCAGCGGATCCTCGAGCACGCCGTGCCGCGACTGCGCACAGCGCTCGAGCTCAGCGCCATCCCCGTCACGGTCGAGTTCCGCATCGCGGATCGCGGCCGGACCCAGCGCACCCGCTGACCGCGGCTCACGGGAGATCGGACAGGGAGACCTCGGTGGCCACGGCGGTCACGTGCAGTCCGTCGGCGCCCGGCTGGATCTCGGTCAACCGGGCACCGAGCGGCAACTGCTGGAGTGGCACGACGAAGGTGAGGGTCTGGCGCAGCATGGCCAGGGGGATCGTCGGTCCGCCGATCGCGGGCTGTGCCGAGACCGGGGTGACCTCGATGCCGTCCTCGGTCGGTGCGACGGTGACGAAGACGGTCGCGGGGACCGGGATGCCCTGTATCGAGAAGGTGCCGGTGACCCGCAGCCCGTCGGGGCTGTCGGCGATCGACTCGACCCCCGAGGGTGCGAAATTCTCGACGGTGTCGTAGGGAACCACCGCCGTCGCCGTCGCGGTGGCAGCGACGAGGCTCGAGGTCCGCTTGTCGATCACAGCGGCCAGCGGCGCGGAGACATCGCTGAGCCTGACCGCGAGGTCGTTGACGGTGGTGTCCTGACCGGTCCAGTCACCGACCCCGACATCGATGGTGTGATAGCTGCCCGCCACCGCCTGGGTCAGGAACGGGAAGCCGCCGATCGTGACGCTCGGTGGGTCGGGGAGCTCGTATTCGGTGGCGATCGCGCGGGCGATCTCGTTCTGCGCCAGCACCACCGCGACCCGATCGCCAACGACGAGCGCGATCGCCAGCACCACGATCAGTATCAGCAACCCGCGCATGTGCTCATCCTCTCGACCATCGCACCATCATCCCGGTGGATCATGACGCAGCGCCGGGCTCGAGGCGCGATCTCGGCCCTCGGCGCGCCGTGACCCGCCGCTGATCTGGGCGCATCGCGGGTGCGTATCCGGGGTTTTACGGGGTAATCGCGACGCACATCTGTTGTCGATGAACGGAGGCGTCATGACCAACGTCGAGGAGAATGTCTCGACCGAGAAGGTGGGGCGGCTGCGGATTCCGCGCAGCCGGGGTGCTCTGGGCGGCCTCGCGGTGCTGCTCCTCGGCGCCTGGGGTGCCCTCATCCCCTTCATCGGGCCGTATTTCACCTTCGCCTTCACCCCGGACGACCCGTGGGCGTGGACGTCGGCCCGCGGTTGGTTGCAGGTACTACCCGGCGTCGTCGCGATCATCGGCGGTCTGCTCATGCTGATGAGCAGGAACCGCCTTGTCGCGAGTTTCGGCGGCTGGCTCTCGGTCGCCGCGGGAGTGTGGTTCGTGATCGGCCCGTTCCTGGCCGATCTTCTCCGTCTCGGCAGTATCGGCGAGCCGGTCGCCACCTCCGACCTGAAACGCGCGTTGCTGCACCTCACGTTCTTCTACGGTCTCGGCGCGCTGATCCTCTTCTTCGCCGCGACGTCCCTGGGCCGGTTGTCGGTCCGCACCGAGCGTGATATCGCCTTCGCCCGCCGCGAAGCCACGGTCGTATCGGATCGGGGTGCCGTCGTCGATGACCGAGTGGTCGCCCCGGCTCCAGACTCCCGAACCAGCGAACCTCTCCGTAAGCCCGACGTTCGCCATCGACCGGTGTGAGACGTATCCCTCACTGCCCCGAATATGTTGTAGGGCAACAATATTGGTACGTTCATCAACGGGTGGGCGGCCGGACCGCAGACCGCGCCGCCCACCCACCTTCGACCGCTTCCTCGCGGCCGTAGGACTCCCTGCGTTCGGCCCGGCGTAGCGGTGAGAGTGGGCGCCCACTGCTGCGGGTGGGCGTAACCTGGGGGAATGCAGTACGCCGACTGGGGCGAGCGCGCCACGCGGTGGACCGGAATCCGCAGCGAGACAGTCGATGTACGCGGCACAGCGGTGCACTACCTTGTCGCAGGTCTGCCGCGTTCCCCGGATGTGCCGGTTCAGCTGCTCGTTGCCAACCCGGCCAACAGTGCCTCGAACTGGCTCGACGTACTCGCGGAACTGGCACCACACGCGCACGCGATCGCCGTCGACCTGCCCGGCACGATCGCCGGGCACACCGCGCTACCGAACCGGCACGCGGCGAGCATCGAAGCCAACGTGCTGTTCCTGAACGATTTCCTCGACGCGCTCGCGTTGGGCCGGGTCACGGTACACGGCTGGTCGGCAGGTGCGATGATCGCGTTGCTGTTCGCCGACCGGGCACCCGAACGAGTCGACCGGCTCGTGCTGGTGGCGCCGGCGCTGCCACCCCCGCTGAGCGCCGGCGAGGCGCGCACCTGTCGAGTCATCGGCAGGGTGGGGTTGACCATCATCGCGCCGGTCGCCCGTGCGCTGCTTCGCGTGTCGTGGCGGTGCATCCTTGCTGCGCAGCTGCGGGGGCAGGGCGATCCCGCAATGATTTCGGGGACGAGGATGTCGCCCGAAATCGCCGGTCTCCTGCGCGAGGAGATGTCGGCGGTCGAGCCGAAGCGCTCGGTTCGCGCGGTCACGGTGTATGCCTCGGTGATGTCGCTGATGCTGGTCCGTCGAGGACTCGTCCTCGACGCGATAGGTCGAGTCACGGCACCGACTCTGCTGGTTCGGGGCGATGAGGATCGCCTTGTCGCGCGCGCGTCGATCGAGCACTGGGCGGATCGGCGGCCCGACTGGCGCCTGGTGGTCCTGCACGGGGTGGGACACGCGCCGCCGTTGGAAGCCCCCGCCGACTGTGTTCGCGCGGTCATCGACTGGACGTAGTCGCCATGACCACGAGCATCAAGGCAGTTCGCCGACCGCGCTGAGCGGGTGCGTTCGACGGGCGGGTGCGCTCAGCGTGGTGTGCCGGGCGTCAACGGGAGGCGGTGCAGGGGGTTCTCGCCCACCGAGTTGCGAATGCTGAAGGTGACGCTGTCCGGGCGGTAGCGGTCGTCGGAGTATTCGGCGGGCGTGCCGTCGGGGGTGGTCGTGGTGCGGCGCTGGCGTAGCAGTGGGCTGCCGCGCCGCACCCCGAGCAGCCGGGCATCGGTCGAGCCGGCCGCGACCGCGTCGATCAGGTGCTCGCCGTAGGCGAAGATGGTGCCGACGCGCGCGCGCAGGCTCTCGGTCACCGACACGCAGTCGGCGGGCAACTGCTCGATCTCGTCGGCGAGGAACGGCGGGTACACCGTGCGCTCGAGCAGGACGGGTTCGCCGTCGAGGGAGCGCACTCGAAGGACGTCGAGCACCTGCGCGTCGGCGGGGAGATTGAGCTTGCGACAGTCCACCTCGGTGGCGGGCCTGCGAAGCTGGCTGTGCACCCGGCTGGCGATCTCGTAGCCGTGCAGGTGTGCCCACTGCGCGAAACTGTGTAGTTCCGCGAAGGATTGGCTGCGTTCGTTGCGGAGCACGACGCGTCGCGCCCCCTGCCGCACGCCGATCAGCCCTTCGGCGGCCAGCAGCGTCACGGCTTGGCGAACAGTGCCACGGGCGGCGCCGAAGGTGCGCATCAGTTCGGGTTCGGAGGGCAGGTGCGCGCCGACGGGATAGGTCGCACTCATGATGCCTTCGCGAAGAACCCGCGCGATCTCGGCGTAGCGGGCAGGCAATAGTGGCTCCTTCAGCGCGGGCGTTGTGCACAGCCACGCGGTGGCGCGGCGGTCGGAACACCATGCTAGTTCGCCACGAGAAGCACCGATTTCACCGGTGAGAAGTTCGCACAACGGCAACTCGGGGTTTACTCGGCGAGCGCGAGAAGCTGGCAAACTCTGCCTCGCTTGTCTAGACAAGTGTTCTTGTCTGGACAAGTTTGTCGAGTATCCAACCCCACACGGGAGACAGTGTGAAAGCCACGCGCATCGCCAGCCTTTCAACCGGCCTGGTAGTCGTCGTCGCCGCCCTCACGGGCTGTGGCGCCAAGAACGAGGACACCACCGCTGCCGGTGTCGACGCCGGTACCGCCACCTCCATCGCCGACTTCGGCGGGATGGACGGGCTGGTCGCCGCGGCCAAGGAAGAAGGCAAGCTGCACGTCATCGCGCTGCCGCCGGACTGGGCCAACTATGGCGAGGTCATCGACACCTTCTCGGCCAAGTACGGCATCGAGGTGGAGAGCGAGAACCCCGATGCGTCCTCCTCGGAGGAGATCGACGCGGTCAAGACCCGCAAGGGCCAGGACCGCGCACCCGACGTGCTCGACATCGGTGCCGCGTACGCGCTCTCCGGTGCCCAGGAGGGCCTGTTCGCGCCGTACAAGGTGGCGACCTGGGACAAGATCCCGGACTCGCTCAAGGCCGCCAACGGTGACTGGGTCAACGACTACGGCGGCTACATCTCGATCGGCTGCGACGCCAAGCGCATCGAAGTCTGCCCGACCTCGTTCGCTGATCTGCTGAAGCCCGAGTACAAGGGCAAGGTCGCGCTCAACGGCAACCCGAACAAGTCCGGCTCGGCCTACTCCGGCGTGTTCGCCGCGGCCCTGGCCCAGGGTGGCTCGTTCGACGACATCACCCCCGGCATCAACTTCTTCGGTGAGCTGAAGAAGGTCGGCAACTTCAACCCGGTCGAGGCCACCCCCGCCACGGTGCAGCAGGGCGAGACCCCGATCACCATCGACTGGGACTACCTCAACGCCGGTTACGCCGAGCAGTTCGCCGACAAGGGCGTCGACTTCAAGGTCATCGTGCCCTCGGACGCGCAATTCGCCAGCTACTACGCCCAGGCCATCAACAAGGACGCGCCGCACCCGGCGGCCGCACGCCTGTGGCAGGAATTCCTCTACAGCCCCGAAGGCCAGAACCTGTGGCTGAAGGGCTACGCCCGGCCGGTCCTGCTGCCCGCGATGAGCGCCGACGGCACGGTCGACGCCGCGCTGGCCGCCAAACTGCCCGAGGTCGACGGTGAACCGGAGTTCCCGACCGACGCCCAGGTGAAGGCGGCGAAGGCGACCCTGTCCGAATCATGGGACGCCGCCGTTTCCTGATGTCGACCGTCCACGACAGCCGGCCCACCCCGTCCGCCGCGCGCACGCGCCGCGGCCGGGGTGGGCTGGCCACGATTCCCCTTTTCGCCTTCATCGGGTTCGCCTTCGGACTGCCCCTGGTGGCCATCGGCTATGCCGCGCTGCAGGTGAAAGACCCTGACACCCTGGCGACCTCCTTCGGCATCGCGAACCTGACCGCCTCACTGCAGGGGCCCTACCGCAACGCGTTGCAGTCGAGCATCGAACTGTCGGCGATCGTGGCGTTCCTCGGCGTCGTCTTCGGCACCCTGCTCGCCTACGCCGTGGTGGCCTCGGGCTCGCGACGGTTGCGTGAACCGGTGCTCACCGCCTCCGGTGTGCTGGCCAACTTCGGCGGCGTGCCACTGGCTTTCACCTGGGTGGCCACCCTCGGCAACGCGGGCATGATCACCGATCTGTTCAACCTGACCGATCACGGCTGGAGCCTGTACAGCTTCACCGGTCTCACCATGGCCTATCTGTACTTCGCGATTCCGCTGATGGTCATCACCATTGTCCCCGCCCTGGACGGGCTGCGCCCGCAGTGGCGCGAGGCCGCGCAGAACAACGGTGCCTCCACCTGGCAGTTCTGGCGTCACGTGGGCATTCCGGTCCTGATGCCGTCGCTGCTCGGCGGCGGTGTGCTGCTGTTCGGCGCCGCCTTCGCCGCACACGCGACCGCCGCGGCCATGCTCGGCACCGGGAGCACGGTCCCGCTGATCACCTTGAAGATCGCCGCCGCGCTCGGTGGCGATGTGATGGTCGGGCAGGAGAACGTGGCCTTCGCGATGAGCCTGGACATGATCCTGGTCGTCGCCCTGGTGATGGCGATCTATCTACCCCTGCAACGGAGGAGCGCCCGATGGCTGGCGTGAGCACGGCGCGCCGGCCCGCGCGCCTGAATTCGCGGCATTTCGTGCTGCTGGCGGGTGCCCTGTATTTCGGGGTCCCCATGGTGGCCTCCTTCCTGTTCACTGTCCTGGTCCCCGGCGACGGTCCGGACAGCGGGTGGAATCCCAGCGCCTACGGACGCATCCTGTCCGCCGACGGAATCGGTGCGAGCCTCGGCCTTTCGCTCACCCTGGCCGCGGCGACGATCGTGATCGTGCTGGCGCTGACACTGCCCGCGATGGTCGCCATCCGGCTGTGGGCGCCCCGGCTGCGCCCGGTGCTCGAGGTGCTGTGCATGCTGCCGCTGGTGGTGCCGCCGATCACCTTCGTCGCCGGGATCAAGCGGACCCTGACCTGGCAGGAGCCGCTGTCGGCCACCCCGCTCTACGGCACGTTCATCGCCGTGCAGGACCCGTCGTTTCCGGTGGTGCTGGTCCTGGCCTACACGGTGCTGGCGCTGCCGTTCGTCTACCGCGCGCTCGACGCCGGGTTGCGGACGATGGATGTGCGGACCCTGGTCGAGGCCTCCCGCAATCTGGGCGCGAGCTGGCCCCAGGTCTTCCTCACCGTGCTGATGCCCAATCTGCGCTCGGCACTGGCCAGCGCCTGCTTCCTCACCCTCGCGCTGGTACTCGGCGAGTACACGGTCGCGGCACTACTCAACTACGAGACGTTCCCGGTGTGGATCGTCTGGCGTTCCGGCGTCGATCCACAACTGTCGGTGGCGATCTCGATCTTCAGCTTGGCGCTCACCTGGCTGCTGCTGCTCGCCCTGTCGACAGCCGGCGCGCGCCGAAAGGACATGGCATGACAACCACGATCACCCCGGCCCGTATCGAATTCAGGGGCCTGCGTCGGGCTTACGGTGATGTCGTCGCGCTCGACGGCCTGGATCTGACGATCGAGCCGGGCGAGCTGATGGCCCTGCTCGGTCCGTCGGGCTGCGGTAAGACCACCGCCTTGCGATGTGTCGCCGGATTCGAGCACCCGGACTCCGGTGCGGTGCTCCTCGACGGCAGCGACATCACCGCGATCCCGGCCAACCGGCGCGACGCCGGCATGGTGTTCCAGTCCTACAGTCTGTTCCCGAACCTGAACGCGGCCGACAATGTGTCGTTCGGGCTGCGGATGCGCCGGGTCGGCACCCGCGAACGGCGCACTCGGGCAGCCGAATTGCTCGAACTTGTCGGGTTGGCGCACCTCGCGGACCGGTACCCGCACCAGATGTCGGGTGGGCAGCAGCAGCGCGTCGCCCTGGCGCGGGCGCTGGCCCGGCAACCGCGGGTTCTGCTGTTGGACGAACCGTTGTCGGCCCTGGACGCCAAGGTCCGGTTGTCGCTGCGTGAGGAGATCCGCCGCCTGCAGCTCTCACTCGGCATCACCACCTTGTTCGTGACCCACGATCAGGAAGAAGCGCTGTCGATGTCGGATCGGGTGGCGGTGATGCGGGACGGCCGGATCGAACAATGTGCCTCGCCTGCGCAGCTGTACGGTTCGCCGTCCACCGCGTTCGTCGCCGAATTCGTCGGCACGATGAACCGGATTCCCGGCGAACTCGTCGACCACAAGGTCGACGTGCTCGGCCAGAGCCTGCCGGTGCGCGGGAGCGTGCCCACCGGTGCCACCGTCGATGTGCTGGTCCGGCCCGAAGACCTGATCGTGACGCCGGCGGGCACGGCGCGGATCGTGGCCACGTCGTTCCTCGGCGCGGTGACCAGGGTCGAAGTGACCCTGCCCGACGGCACCGGCGTCAAGGCCGATCTGGCCACCCACGACGCCACGGGCCTCGGCCTGGGCGACGCGGCCTCGGTGCGGTTGCGGGAACGCCCGGTCCTGGTGGCGAGCCGGTGACGTTGCGCGCCGTGCTGTTCGACATGGACGGCACTCTCGTCGACACCGAAGCCGTGTGGTGGACGACCGTGGAGCGGATCGCCGCGACCGAGGGATACCCGCTCACCTCCGCCGACGCCGCCCACGTCACGGGAGCCGCGGTCGCCGACACCGCGCGCTACCTGGCCTCGGTGAGCACCGCGGGGTCCGCGGCGCTGGCGGTGCGCCTCGACGAGGACTTCCGGGTCGCCGTCGGTGCCGGAGTGTCGTTTCGCCCCGGTGCTGTCCGGCTCCTGGACCGGCTGGCTCGCGCGGCGATCCCGCTCGCGCTGGTGACCGCCTCACCCCGCTCGGTGGTCACCGAAGTGCTGCGCACCGTGGGCGCCGACCGATTCGCGGTGACCGTCACCGCCGATGACACCGTCCGCACCAAACCGCACCCCGACCCCTACCTCGCCGCGCTCGACCAGCTCGGGTACAGCGCCGATGTCTGTGTCGCGGTGGAGGATTCCCCCACCGGGCTCGCCTCCGCCGAAGCCGCGGGCTGCCCGGTGCTCGCGGTCCCGTCGATGCTGCCGATACCGCGAGCACCGGGCCGGGTGGTATTGCCGAGTCTCGAACAGGTCGACGTGGACGGTTTGCGTGCGCTGGTCGGTGACAGCGCGGCACGTCGCTGACGAACCGCGGTGAATCCGCCGCCAACTCGAGCACGGTCACGGGTCGGCGATCATGAAGTGCCCGGAGTGCTGTTGGGAGCGTGGGCACACGGTGGGTGCCAGTCCTTCCTCCTGGGCCGCGGGCGGTGGATTGAGCAGAGCACTCACCGACACCGTGCTGTCATGGCCTGCTCGAGCCATATGTACCAAGGCGCTCTCACTTCAGGAAGTTGTGCGTATGCTCTCCGTCCCATAACGCCTGGCGAGGGCCGACGAAGCCGCCGAACTCGGCAATTGTTCCGCCAATGCATTCCACTACCGTCAGCGGTATGAGCGATACTCAGTGGGCAATCCTCGGTGAACGCGTGCTTGACGAGAACCGGTACCCCGCGATCGGCACTCTTGACCAGCCGCAGGAGGTGTATCTCGCTCGCGGTGCCGACCTCACGGACACACGCCCGGACATCAATGCGGCCGAGGCAATTCGGTGGGTGCCCCATGATGAGGCTGTACAGATGATCGACCGTGGCGAAATCATCGGAGCGGCAACTGTAGTCGGTGTGTATCGGGCGCTCACACTGCCTTAGCCGCGTATCCCGGACCACCACAGGCGCGCGCACATCGGCAGTTGAGCGCGTTCGCGGCTGGTACCGCGGCTCTCTGGGTCGCGCGGGTCGCGGCACTACCGGATGCACGCAATCAGTGGCGGACGGCAGAATATCCATCATGGTTCATGGCAACGGGCACGACCACTGGACCGCAACTGAACCCGCCCGCGGATACATCCGTGCACGGTTGCGGCTCCTGACCACAGAACAAGGTGGTCGTCACACCCCGATCCACTCCGGCTATCGAGCGCACTGGGCGTGCCCATCAGACATCCATCCAAATAGTCACGACGCCCCTTTGACACTGGAAACGACCAGGACACTCGGACTCGGCGAAGAGGCGATGGTTCGACTCCACCCGCTGCGCCCTGATCTCTGGCCGTTGATTGCGCCGGGCCTACGGCTGTCCATGCTCGAAGGTTCCCGACTCGTCGGCTTGGCCGATGTCGTCGAGGTACTCGCGCCAGCCCTACAGCAGGCGCGATCATAGGCACGATCGTGCGTTGGTCCGAGCCTCGGTCACGCCGGACGACCGCGCGAGTCGCGGCATGAGCGGATGCGTGGGAGCACGTTGGCGGTAGAGTTTGTGGCAGGCGTGCCCGCGAGAGAGACCTGATTGCAATGCGTTACGTAGTCCACCTGTCCGAAGTGCCGTACAGCCTTCCATGTCGGGTGATCGGCAAACTGCAGCCGCGAATGTGGCGTGTGATTGTGGGCGTGGGGATCGGGCATCTCGACTTCGGTGCCGAACAGGACTGGCCGGATGAAGACATGCCGCACGAAATTCGTAGGCCGAATGCGTTCTTCTACGTGACCGATGCCGATTGAGAGCAACGCTGTCATCGGCAATTGAGTGCGATTGGTCGCAGCCGTCAAGGTCGGGGCGGCAGCAGAGTCCGGGCCTGCTCCTGAGCGGGTCTCAACGCGACCTCGATGACATCGAAATGGCCGGTTCCGGGAAAAGAGATCAAGTCCACGTCGGCTCCTCCTCCACGCAGTTGCGCGGCCAACGCGACACTCGAGGCCAGAGGAACAACCCGGTCAGCGGTTCCGTGCACGATCCACACCGGATGAGCCCACCCCGAGGTAGGGATCTGCATGTACTCGGTCAGTGCCGAAGCCAGCCGAGAACCGAATACTGGCTTCGCCAGCAACGTGCCCGGGCCTGTGCCGGTGAGACTTTCACGAAGCTCACTGGAACACAAGGACTCGGCGTTGTCGACGATCTCACGGCCGTAGCGGGTCAGATAGCTGTCGACGTCGAGGTCGGGCCGAGACGCGCGCAGCCCGTAGAGAATGTAGGTCAGCAACGAGGACATACCGTCGAGTTGCCCACCTGGATTGGGCACCGACGGTCCCAGCAAACTGAGAGCGTGTTCGGCGTTCGACGCGGGTGCGATGGCGACAGTGCCGTGCAGGTCCAACTCCGGGGCATAAGCCTCGGCGAGGTGGTTCGCCATCAGCGCCGCGTGCCCACCCTGGGAGTGACCTGCGCTGAGCCAGTTCCGTGACACCGCCTCACCCGTTGCGCGGGCTGCTCGCACGATATCGGTGACTGCATGGGCTTCAGCCTTCGCCGAGAGGTAGTGGTGGGAGCCGTCGGTGCCCAAGCCTATGTAGTCGGTGGCGACGACCGCGTAGCCGCTGGAGAGGAAACCGCTGATCATCGGCTGGGACAGCGCCACTGCCAGAGTCGGTGGCTGGTCGGCTTGCATCCGCTGCGACGCGGCACAGCCGTCGCCGACCCCGGCGGTGCCATAGCCCCACGACACGACCGGCCAGCCACCGGCGGGCGGGGTTCCCTGCGGGAGGTACACCTGACCGTTCGATACAGCTGGTCGGTCGTGTTCATCGTTGGTGCGGTAGCTCACGAACCAGCCCCGCGACGCGCCCGCCACCAGTTGGTCGGCACGCATTGCGACCTCGGCGAGGAGCTCACCCGCAGCAACCGGCGGCATCGCAGCCACCGGGGCGATCGACACCACACCGGCGGCCGCCGTGGCGGCAAGCGCGACCAACGGCTGCAACCATCGATGCCTCCATCCCATATCGCGGGACGGTATACCCGACGCGCCTTCCACAGGACATCCCGACACAGTCGTTGTCGCCGGTCACAGCCAGAACGACCTGCCCCTGTGGACCATGCCCAATGTGGCTGAGTTCGTGGCGGGATCGGCACGATCTTGGAGCCTTTACCGACCACACGCAGAACTCGGTGTCGGTGTTCTTCCCCGATGTCGGCGATGTCGGGGTTGCAGGCTTCGAAGATCCGCAGCCCGAGCATGCTCGAGCATGACCACCAAGGCGAAGTCGAACTGATTGGCCGAGTCAAGGTCGCTAGCCTCGATGTCATGAATTCCGAATCTCGCGTGTGGGCTATGACCACGACGTTGCCGACCGAACACGACGCGCACTCGATCGCGGAAAGCGTCGTCGGCGCAGCCGGTCGCGACCGGCTCGCCGAGCGCATCGCGGAGCTGCATCCGTGGAGCGGGCCTGAGATCAGCGCGACACCGGTGCCGTGGACAACCGAGAAATACGCACAGTGGGTCGAAAGCCCTACAGGGCCGCAGGAATAGGCGCCCGTGCCGCTGTGGTACGGGTGAGGAGTTCGGTCCCGGCCGCGACGCCCATGCCGACGCACCGTTGCGCGACCTCGCGGATTCGGATCAGTGGCCGTGCTGACGCGACGGTGGTTGCGAGGTCCAAAGCGGTGTCGGCGGTGGCGATCGCGGGATCGCCCGCGTCGAGGCACGCGTCGGCCAGCCACGACAGGTAGAGAGCTCGGTCGCGAGCCCAGTGCGCGGGGTAGCCGTCGAGGGCTCGCACCAATGGTGGCGTGGCCCTTCCGGGTTCGCGGAGCACCGACCACACTCGGCCTGTCATGATGTCGAGTTCGTTGTGGTCGATCCATGAATACCAGCTGGATTCCGGGTCCGAACCGGTGGCGCTCTGGAGCGCGTCCCTGGCCATGTCAAGCGCGCGTGCCGCGCCGTCGCGCGCGCGTGACCAGGCTCGCCGCGATTCCAGAAGCGCCACCGCTTTCGGGGGTGCGCTGGTTCCGAGCGCGTCGCACGCGGCGTCGGCGACATCAGCAGCATCGCGATCGTTGGTTGCGTAGGCGATGTGCACGAGCGCGTTCGCTTCGAGCGCCCGGTCGCCGGCTTCTCTCGCCGCCTGCTTGCCGTAGGCGAAGAGCCGGTGAGCAGCATCGTTGAAACCGGCATCGAACGCGGCCCACCCGGCTTGCTGTGCCTGCTGGGACGCCAACTCTGCCAGCCCGCGCGCTACTGCTGTGCGCGGGGACATGGCCTGGAGGGCGGACTCGGTGCGTGAGAGCTCGGTGAAGGAGCCGTCAGGACACCATGCCTCGAGCGGCCGGAGCAGCGAGGAGACCGAATCATGAAAGCGGAGTTGAGGGCAATCGAGAGCCCAGACGCCGATCTTCGAACAGGGATTGTGAAGCACCGCGACGCTATCGCGATTCGCTTCCTGGCGGGGCCGCAAGGGATGAGGGGTGAGGAGTCCTTCGACTTGTTGGTGTGCACTCCTCGATGGGTCGCTGAGCAGGTGACTCTGACGGGCATGATCATCGGCCGTCACAAGATCATCGTCGACCGGATAGATCTCGACGCTGTGGCCTTCAGCCGTGGGCCAATTCCTCGGCCATGCGGGTGGTGATGGTGGCCAGGACTCGAGCCGCGACGGCCAGGTCTTCGGGTGCGACAGCGCTGTAGGCGGCGGCCACGATCGCGCCGGATTCGGTGCGGACCTTGCCCACTACGGCCGTGCCTGCGGTGGTGGGCTCGAGTCGGCCGTGGGGTGTGTTCGCCAGTAGGCCCTTGTCGAGTAGTGCATTCAGGGCAGTTTCGACCTCGGCGGGGGCCCACTGGGTCAATCCGACGATCCGGTGGATGTGAGCGGCCCGCTCGACCGGCTCGCCAGTGGCCTGATTCAGTACGATCCACTGCTTCTCATCCACAGTGGTGCCGGTCAGTGCGCGTGCCAGCACTGCGGCGTGGTGCTTTTCAGCTTGGCCGATGATCGAGGGAGTCAAGGTGCCGGGAGCCGGGGCTGATGGGGTCGTGGCCGCGGGGGCGACGGTGCTGCTCGCGGACGGTCCGGCCTCGGCGGTCGTTCCACCGCAACCCGTAAGCAGCAATGCCGCACCGATGGCAGAGACCGCTACGCCGACAACGGTAGTTCTACTGTTCATTTCGTGAAACCTCTTCTGTGTGGAGGACGAACCCCGCAACGGTGCTCGTGTGCCAACGGCCCGTGCTCGCGAAAGTGATGGGCCGTGCTGAATTCGGTTCAGGCGTGGGCCAATTCCTGGGCCATGCGGGCGGTGATGGCGACCAGGACGCGAGCTGCGGTGACCAGATCTTCGGTGGGTACCGCGCCGTAAGCGGCGGCCACGATCGCGCCGGATTCGGTGCGGACCTTGCGCACCACGGCCTTGCCGGTGTCGGTGGGCTCGAGCAGTCCGTGGGGTGTGGTGGTCAGCAGGGCACTGGCGAGCAGTGCGTTCGCGGCGGTCTCGACCTCGGTGCGAGCCCACTGGGTCATTGCGGCGATCCGGGCGATGTGGGCACTCGGCTCGACCGGCTCGCCGGCGTCGAGAGTTTGATTCAGCACGATCCACTGCTGCTCATTCAGGGTGGTGCCGACCAGCGCTCGGGTCAGCACCGCGGTGTGATGCTTCTCGGCCTGGCCGACTATCGAGGGGGTCAGAGTGGTTGGTGCGGTGGGGGCGCTCATTGCGATCTCCTCGTTCGGTCGTGCTCGGTGCACGTGGCCAATTCTGACACTAAGTGTCATACGTGCGCTAGTCCCATTGTGGACTGAGTATCTTTTGGGTCCGAGGTTCTTCGGCCGTTAGGATCTCGGCATGCCTTCAGACGACCGCGCCCTGCCGCTGCGGGAACGCAAGCGGATCCGCACCCGCCGCGCCCTCGCAGACGCAGCCCTTGCGCTGTTCACCGAGAAAGGTTTCGCCGCCACCACCGTGGAGGAACTGGTCGAGGCGGCAGAGGTTTCGCGCAGCACGTTCTTCCGGGCATTCCCCACCAAGGAGGCGGTGGCCGTCGAGGCCGAGACCGAGCTCTGGACCGGCTATCTCCAAGCCCTCGCCGCGAGTGAGCTCGCCGGGCCGATCCTCACCGCGTTGCGCGACATCCTCACCGACGCGGCAACCGCGCTTCCCGACGACTGGGATGAGCGCTACATCGCCACACGCAACCTGATCCTGACCGCCCCCAGCCTGCTCGGCTACATCGACTACGCCCGATCTGGTGTGGAAATCGAAGTGACAGAACACCTTTCGGACAAACTCGCCCTTACCCCCGGCGATCTACGCCCCCGCATACTCGCCGAGCTGACCACTACGGCCTGGAGCATCGCCGGGCGTGGCTGGGTCGCCGCCGACGGCGCCGGCGGCCGATCCGCGCTCATCACCCGCCTGCACGAAGCCTTCGCCGCCATCCCCGACGCCCTGCGAACAAAGGCTCCAACGCTCACCTAGACAACGGCGGTACCAAGAGTCGTCCAGCCCCGCCGATCGGCATGCCCAACAGCATGGCGATCGCCGTGCAACCGACATCTCATCCGGGTGAGGGGTACGTCCTCGACGCTCCCTACGGCCGAAGCTTCGGACAATCCGATATCTGCGCCGGACCGAGATGATCCCGGCTCGGCGGAATCTCACCCACGCGCTGTGCGGAGGCGAACGGGTGGTGTCGGCTGCCGGAATTCGGTGTCGGCGCGATGCAACACGGCATTGCAGGCGTTGCAGGTGTATCGGGGTTCGAGCAGGTGCTCGCCCGCGCTGTGCACGATGGTCAGGCCGGATCGCCCGTCCTCGGACAGGCGCCGTGCCGCCCAGGTGTTCAGTGCGGCGAACACGGGAAAGAAGTCGAGGCTCTTGGGGGTGGTGCGATACTCCTGCCGGCGCGCGCCGTCGACGATCGGTGTGCGGACCAGCATTCCGTTGTCGACGAAGTACGCGAGACGGTCGGTCAGGGTGACCGGCGAGATCGATCCGAGTCGGTCCCGGAAGTCGCCGAAGCGGCGATTGCCCTCGAGCGCGGCGGCCAGCAGGAAGGTGGACCACCGATCGGCGAGCACGCTGCTCGAGTCCAGTCCTGGCGCGTCGTCCTTCGCCGTGCGCCGGGAGCGGCGGTCGGCGACGTCGACGAGGAGCGGCGCGTCGACATCGGTCCGTACGTCGCGGGCGGTCACTCCGATCGCCTGACAACCACCGCAACCGAACACCGGGGTGATGACGTGCCCGCAGGTGAGGTGACGAAGGTGGGTGGTCGGTCGGTCGAATGCCCAGTGGCGGTCCCAATTCCACAGTGCGACGAAGGCCGGCCACAGATCGCCGCCGAGATCGGTGAGGCGGTACTCATTGCGTGGCGGCGAGGTCGAGTACGGATGCGCGTCGAGGATTCCGTCGTCGATCAGCCGGCCCAGACGATGCGACAGAACGGCGTCGGAGATCCCCAACTCGTCACGCAGTTGCGCGAAACGCCCGGTGCCGTCGAAGACGGCTCGCACGATCTGCAGATTCCATCTGTCGCCCGCGATGAGCAGGGCGTGCCCCAGCGCGGACGATGCCGGAGGGGCCGGTGGCGCCGCGGCTCGGGGCGGGACTGTGGGCATGGGTCCATCATCGCAAACGGGGTCGGATCCAGTCCCGCCGCAGTGTGCGACGCGCAGCGCGATTTCAGTAACTTCGTATCGAGTAGTGATACCAAAGTCTTGGATTGCAGATGATGGGGTCACCGATGGGGGTTACCTTGGATAGATGCTCTTCTGGTTGATTCATTGGACGGATTCCAGCGCCGAAGAGTGACTCTTGATCTTGTAGTGATGACTGGTCGGGATTAGCCTGAGGTGCGACAACAAGGAGGAACAGATGACGAACCCCGTGTACGTTCTCGGCGGCGCCCAGACCGACTTCGCCAGGAACTGGTCGAAAGAGCGGCTCGGCCTGGTCGACATGTTCGCCGAGACCGTGCCCGCCGCCCTGGCCGACGCACGAGTCGATGACCACGAGGTCGACGTCGTCCACGTGAGCAACCTCGCCGGTGAACTCTTCGCGGGCCAGGCCCAGCTCGGCGGCATGGTGGTCGCGGCGGTGCCGGGACTCGACGGACGGCCGAGCACACGGCACGAAGCGGCGTGCGCCTCGGGCAGCACCGCGGTCCTCGCCGCGTGCGCGGACATCGAGTCGGGCCGATATGACCTCGCGCTGGTGGTCGGTGCCGAGCTGATGCGCAATGTGTCCGCGCAGACGGCCGCCGAATATCTGGGGACCGCGGCGTGGGCGGGGCGCGAGGCGCTGAATGTGAAGTATCCATGGCCCGCGCTCTTCGCCGAGATCGCGCGGGAGTACGAGCGGCGCTACGGCCTCGACCACGCACATCTCGGTCGATTCGCCGAGATCGCGTTCGGCAACGGGTCCCGCAACGGTCTCGCGCAGACCCGGGACTGGGACTTCCCCGCGGGCTCCTTCGACGAGAACGACGAGGTGAATCCCGTCGTGGAGGGGACGCTCCGCAAAACCGACTGCGGGCGCATCACCGACGGGGCCGCCGCCGTGGTGCTGGCCGGCCCGGAGTTCGCGCAGGCGTGGGCCCGGCGGACCGGAGCCGATCTGGACCGGGAGGCGACGATCGCCGGGTTCGGCCACCGCACCGCGACCTTGTTGCTCGCGGACAAACTCACCCAGAGCGCCGAGCAGGACCATCTCTTCCCGCACCTGCGCGGAGCCGTCGAGGACGCCTACCGACGGGCCGGGATCTCGGGGGTCGTCGATCTCGATGTCGCCGAGATCCACGACTGCTTCACCATCAACGGGCTGGTCACGCTCGAGCACATCGGGCTGGCCGATCCGGGCAAGGGTGGCGAGGCGGTGATGGACGGCTCGATCGAACTCGGCGGGCGGCTGCCGGTGAACCCCAGCGGTGGGCTGATGTCGCACGGGCATCCGGTCGGCGCCACCGGCGTCCGCATGGTGCTCGACGCGACTCGCCAGGTCACCGGCCGGGCGGGGGACCACCAGGTCGACAACGCCCGGCGCGCCCTCACCGTCAACATCGGTGGATCGTTCACGACCGCGGTGTCCACGGTCGTCACCCGGGGCACCCGGACGACCGCCTAGCCGGAAACGACGAAAGTCTCCTGGGCGGAGCGGGTTTCGCCCGCCTCGCTCAGGAGACTTCCGGATCACCCCCGGCTCGCCGATGCGGACCGAGGGCTCTGACGCCTACCCGCGAGCCTCGGCCAGCTGGTCGGCGCGGACCCAGGTGGCGTGGAAGCCGGAGGGCACCCGGCGCGGCAACAGCACCCGCGCGATCGGTCCCGCCGCGACGTCCTCGGCGTCGAAGATGTTGATCTCGCCCCGGTCCTCGGCCTCGTCGTTGACGAAGCAGACCAGGTAGCCGTCGGTCTCGCCGGTCGATCCATCGCGCGGCGCGAAGGGCGCCTCCGAACCCCAGCGTCCGGAACCGAATTTGTGCTCTTCCTTGGCGCCGGTCTGCGAATCGAAGCGCACGAGACCGTCGAACAGCAGGGTCGGTTCGTTGCCGAGGCTCATACTGTACGAGTACCGGTGGGAGCGGCCCATGACCCGCGAATCCACGCTGGGGAACTCGATATTGGCGTTGTCGAGCTCAGCCTCGGCGGTGGTGCCGGTGCGCAGGTTGAAGCGGTACCGGTAGAGCTGCGCGTCGAGTCGCATGTACGCGAGCATGTTCGACAGCGGCGACGCGAACGTCGTCTGGTGCTGGGGGTTCTTCACCCGGCACACATCCATGACGATCTCCTCGCCCGCTTCCCACGCGTTGACGACGTGGTAGATGTAGCAGGGCTTCACCTCGAACCAGCGCACCTCGCTGCCCTGCCCGTGCCGGGGAACGACCGCGAATCGAGCGGGCAGCTCCTGGTCGTAGAAGATCCGGTACTTGCCCGCCCGGCGCGCATCGTGGTCCTGCACCAGCGGCAGGTCCATCAGGATCGAGTAGTTGTCGGTGATTCCCATGTCGTGCGGCAGTCGCGGACCCGGCAGGTCGATCTGGGTGAGGTGCGTCTGACGACCATCGGCGCCGATGATGCCGTAGCGCAGGAAGTCCTGGTCGGGGCCGTAGTCGAACCAGATCAGCTCGCCGGTGGCCTCGTCGACCTTCGGGTGCGCCATCATGTCACCCGCGAGGGTGCCCAGGAAGTCTTGCGCGCCGAGGGTTTCCAGCGAGAGCGGGTCGACGCCGTAGGGCGTTCCGCAGAGGTACCAGGTCGCCAGAACCTGACCACGGTGATAGATGACGTCGGTGTTGGCGGAGTCCTTGATCCCGAGACCGTGCCCATTGCCCCACGGATTGCCCTCGGGGTTCTCCATGAGACCGGTCCACAGGGCGCGGCCCGCATCGGACTCCTCGACGAAGGCCTTGGTCCGCACATACCGATTGCGGTACCGCACCTTCCCGTTCTCGAAGTGCGCGGCGTGAATCATGCCGTCGCCGTCGAACATGTGATAGCGGCCCGGCGCCTCGAACTGCCGGTTCGGGCCGTTGCGGAGATACACGCCGTTGAGGTCGGCGGGGATCTCACCGATGACGGTGAGATCGTCGAGGGTGAGTTCGTCGTGGACGGGCGC
Source organism: Nocardia mangyaensis (assembly GCF_001886715.1). NCBI lineage: Bacteria > Bacillati > Actinomycetota > Actinomycetes > Mycobacteriales > Nocardiaceae > Nocardia > Nocardia mangyaensis. Next base: position 3,960,425 of record NZ_CP018082.1, on the reverse strand, counting down.
GAACACGCCGAGGGTGTACGGATTGTCGGTGGCCTCGACCGGGCGGGCGACGGCGATGGGGTCGCCGTTCGCGTGGGGCTGAGTGGACGTCATTCCTGCTCCGTTTCGGTGTCGGTTCGGTGCTGTGGCGCTGTGGGGTAGAGCACCAGCTGGGTGCAGCGGAAGAGCGCGATCGCCCGGCCCGCGTCGTCGCGGACGGTGGCGTCCCACACCTGGGTCCGCCGCCCGCCGTGGACGAGCGCCGCGTCTACGGTGACCGTCCCCGACCGGGCGGTGCCGAGATAGTTGGTCTTGAGCTCGAGCGTCGTGAATCCGGACGCTTCGGCGGGAAGCGCCAGCCGCGCGCCGACACCGCACACCGTGTCGGCCAACGCCACGACGGTGGCCGCGTGCAGGTACCCGTTCGGTGCCAGCAGCGCCTCGCGAACGGGCAGTTCGCCGGTGACCGCCGCGGCGGCGGCCGCGCGGATGCGCAGGCCGACCAAGCCGGGAAACCGCCCGTCCAGCATCGCGTTCAGCTCCTCGACAAGGGACCGGGCCGTCCCGGTCGGCGTCGCGCGTGGACTGCCCACCGCCGCGCGGTCCTCGACCGGTGATCCCATGTCAGCCGACCTTCCCGATCGCGCTGCGGATGTCGCGCCGTTGCAGCTTGCCGATCGGGTTCCGGGGCAACTCGTCGACCGTGACGATCCGCTCCGGCAGCTTGAACGACGCCACCTCCTTCGCCCGCAGGAAGTCCACCAGGTCCTCGAGCTCGACCCCCGCCGCGGTCGCGGGAACCACGACCGCGCAGCACTTCTCGCCGAGCACGTCGTCGGGGTAACCGACGACGGCCACGTCGGCGACCGCGGGATGGTCGATCAGGATTCCCTCGATCTCGGCCGGGGCGATGTTCATCCCACCCCGGATGATGATCTCCTTGCTGCGGTCGACGAACCTCAGGTACTCGCCGTTGTCGCCGCACAGCTCGAAGATGTCACCGCTGCAGAGGTATCCGTCGTCGTCGAACGGGCTCGACGCGGCGGTTCCCGCAAGGTAGCCGGCGAAGATCGTCGGGCCCTGCAGGCGGAGTTCGCCGCGCCCACCGACCTCGGTGACCTGCTCACCGGTAGCGAGATCCACCAGGCGCACCGAAGTACGCTCAGCGACCTCGGTGACCCATGACCTGTCCGGGGCGCCGTAGTTCGGCAGGTACTCGGCCCGGATCATCGGGTCCGGTGTGTCCGACGGTGCGCCGAGCAGACACACGCCTTCGTTCGACCCGAAGAAGTTGAGCACCTCGACGCCGAGGGAGTACTGCCAGTCACGCACGACACCCGGGGGCAGCGGAGCGCCGCCCGAGCCCACCCGGCGCAGCGCCGAAAGGTCGTGCGCGGCGCGCAGGTCCTCGCGCTGCAGCAGCATGGTGAGGATCGCGGGCGGCATGCTCGTGTGGGTGACCCGATAGCGCTGGAGCTGATCGAGATACACGGCCATGTCGAGCGGGTGATGCAGCACCAAGTGGCCGCCGCCCAGCAGCCACGGCAGCAGCGAGGTCGCGAATCCGGCCATGTTGACCATCGGGAACGGGTTGAGCATGACCGAGGCGGGGTCTGTCTCCAGACCGTCCTGAACCGCCTGCCCGACCGCGATCCAGTCACCGTGGCAGCGCGGCACGCCTTTGGGCGCGGCCTCGGTTCCGCTGGTCCAGCAGATGGTGATGCAGTCGTTCACCGATCTGGGTAGGGCCGCGTGAGCACGACGCGCGGCCTCGAGCGATTCCGCGGTGGCGGGAGCCGCGTCCAGTGGCCTGCCTCCGTTCGGCACGGGGAGGCCGAAGGTGAACACGGTGCGCAGCGAGGGCAGCTCGCCGATCAGGCTGAGCGCTTCCTCGGACGGCACCCGGTCACCGAGGTTGTTGACGGTGACAACCGCGACGGCCGAGGCGGATTCGACGATCCGGGTCAGCTCGTGCCGTCGGTACGAGGCGGGCATGGGAGCCGCGATCGCGCCGAGGCGCCACAGCGCGAAGTAGGTCGCGGTCAAGGCGATGGAGTTGGGCATCAGCACGGCGACGACATCGCCGGGACCGATACCCGATTCGCGCAACTGGGCGGCGAGGTCGTCGACGCGGGCGTCCAGTTCCCGCCAGGTCAGCGCCTCGGGGTCGATCCCGCACAACTCGGGCAGGTTCGTCGGATCGGTCACCGCGCAGGCGTCGCCGCGGTCGCGGACATGGCCGTCGAGCAGATCGAGCACGGTCAGCGTCGACCACCACCGGCGCTCCAGGTAGCTCTCGACACGGTGATCGGGATGGCAGGCGCGCAAGCGGTGGGCGGCGATGCCGTGCGGGGTGGCGTTCATGGCGTCTCTTTCGTGCGGTGATGTGGGGGAGCCGGTCATCGGAGTCGGCGGACGACGACGGCGGCGCCGAGGCCGAGCGCCGCCGGGATGGTCACGAGGGCGTGTTCGCCGTCTACCCGGGCGAGCTGGTCGAGGGCGTTGACGAGCAGGACTCCACCGCCCGCGCCCAGTGGGTGGCCGGTGGCCAGTGACCCACCGAGGGGATTGACCCTGACCGGATCGAGCCCCAGTTCCCTGGTCATCACCAGGGCGGACGCGGCGAAGGACTCGTTCGCCTCGATCACGTCGAGCTGTCCCGCGGTGATCCCGGCTCTCGCGATGGCGCGCCGGGAGGCGGCGACCGAGGCCGTGAGCAGCGGCGAGCGCACAGCGGCCTGGGCTACGCCGACCACCTCCCCGATCGGCTCGCTGCCGAGCCTGCCGCGAGCAGCCGCGGATCCGAACACCGCCACGGCCGCACCGTCGGCCAGCTGCGGAGCGGTGGCGGCGGTGTGCAGTCCGCCCGTCGGTCGCTCGACGCCGGGTAGGCGCACAGCGACTCTGCGCCACGACGGGTCCTCGCCGAAGAGGGGAGCGAGCTCGCCGAGGGATTCGAGGCTGAGGTCCGGTCGGGGGCCCTCGTCGGCGGTGAGGATCGTGGTGTCGCCCGATCGGACCGCGATCACCGACCGGGACGGCGGAGCCGCGGCGGCGCGCTGGTGCGAGGTGACCGCGTAGGAGTCGAGATCGTTTCTGGTCAAACCGTATTCGGCCGCGGTGAGGTCCGCGGAAACTCCGATGGTGACGTAGCCCGTGCGGTCGCCGAGTTCCTCGTCGCCGACGAAGGCGGGCCGGTCCGACAGCATCGGCACCCGTGACATCGACTCGACGCCACCGGCGACGACGACATCGGCGATACCGGAGGCCACCTTGGCCGCGGCGGACTCGATCGCGTCCAGCCCCGAGCAGCACAGCCGCGAGACCACTCCCGCGCCGATGTGGTCGGGCCAGCCCGCCCAGAGCACGCCTGCCCTGGCGACGTTGCCGCCCTGCTCACCGACAGCCGTGCTGGTGCCGACGATGACGTCGTCGACGGTGTCGGCGGGAAGCCCGCGATCCCGCAGGGCCGACAGCAACTGGGCGAGCAGTTCGTGCGCGGGTACGTCGGCGAAGGTGCCGCCTCGACGGCGGACCCGGGCCTTCGGCGTGCGGATCGCGTCGTAGATGTAGACACCGGAGGAGAACTGGGACACGGTCACGCTCCCTCGACCTGGCGGCGGTCCTGGACGATGCGGAATCGCCCGGCGATGAACGACTCGTCGGTGAGGGTCGCGTTGCCCGCCGGGTTGAGCCCGGTGACGTGGTAGTCGCTGTAGGCGGCCGCGAACTGCATGGGCATCGAGGACACCAGATTCGCCGAGAGGGAAGCGCCGGCATCGGCGTACGCGTCGGCCACCTCGTCGATGACGGCGTCGTCGGTGCAGTAGAGGTACGAGCTGATCGCGCCGTGGCCGCGGATGCTCGCGGTCGCGTGCGCCACCGCGGACACGGTGTCGGCGCAGTCGACGAGGAACGCGACCGGACCGAACTGCTCGCCGTCGGGAAGCGTGTCTCCCTGCCGGGGGTCGACCCGGACGACCAGCGGGGTCACCGCCCTGGCCTGGGGATAGTCGGGGTGGACATACGGTACCGGCCTGCGCAGCAGGGTTCCGTTCGCCTCGGCCGCGTCGGTGAGCGAGGTGATCGAGTGCAGCGTCGCCTCGGACTGCAGCGCGCCACAGACGGCCGCGGCGCGGCGCGGCGCGCCCGCCAGATCGTCGATCGCGGACAGGAGCGCGGCGACGACGTCGTCCCGGGCGACCACGCCCGCGTCCGTGCGCACCCCCGCGTCGGGGATGTAGATGTTCTGCGGCGTGGTGCACATCTGGCCGCTGAAGAGCGAGAGACCGCCGGCGAGCGTGCGCATCGCCGCGGACAGGTCGGAAACCGAATCGAGCACAACGGTGTTGACGCCCGCGGTCTCGGTGAACACCAGGGTGTTCGGGACGTTTCGCTCCAGCCACGACCCGAACGTGGGACTGCCGGTGAAGTCGACGATCCGCACCTGGGGACTGGTGGCGAGCTGACCTGCGACGGGAGCCTCGGCGGTGTCGACAACCAGCTGGACGGCGTCGGCGGGCAGCTGGGCTTCGGTCAGCACCTCGCGGATCACCCCGACGGCGAGCGCGGTCGCGAGGACCGAGCGGGGATGCGGCTTGACGAGTACCGGGTTTCCCGTCGCGAGGTTGGCCAGGATCGCCGGGTAGGCATTCCACGCGGGGAACGAGGCACAGGCGACGACGAGTGCGGTACCGAGTGGGCGGATCCGGAATCGCTTGCGCAGGGTCACCTCCGACTTGCCGAATCGCTGCCGCCAGCTCACCTGTCCGGGTACTCGGGTCATGGCCGACCAGGCCATCGCCACCGCTTCCAGGCCCCGGTCGAGGGCGTTGGTCCCGCTTCCGCTGCAGGCCATGCTCAGGCTCTGCCCGGTGGTGTGCGCGGTGACCGCCGCGAACTCCGGTCCGCGCTGGTGGATTCGGTGCAGCGCCTCCAGACACACGCCGACCCGGCGCTCGATGTCGGCGTCGCGGAGGGTGGCCGCGACGGCCGCCGCACCGGCCAGTGCCTGGTCGACCGATGGTGCGCGGTAGCTGACGTTGAGCGCCTTCCCGGTGTACGGCGAGATCTCGTCGGCGGTGATCACCGAGCCGGTCGGCGACGAGAGCGCCAGGGTGGCACCGTCGAACGTGGCGAGGACGGCATCGGCCTGCGCGAGGTCGGGCGGGGTGATGGGCGCGTACCCGGTCCAGGCGACGCGGGTGCGGTTGGCCTGCGCCGCCGCCCGCAGCAGTTCGAGGTGGGTTTCGAAGAACATCGGCGCTCGTTCCTGTGTCAGCAGATGTGTGGCGAGATCAGTCAGCGATCGGCAGGTGCGGAATCGGATGTCCGCTGTGCCCGATCAAACTACTGTTATTGAAGTGAAGCAGGACACAGCACGAATTGTCAACGGTCGACCGATGCCGGACCGTTCGAGAGGGGCGGGACGGTCCAGTTAGCGCGGAAGCCGAGTGCCGAACGGGAAAGGTTCGAAGCGCACGGAGGTGCGTTCCATCGCGACCTCACAACCGCGGCAGCGCAGCGCGGGAAGCAGCCACGAACCACAGTCGGGGTGGCGGAGTCTCGGGCCGAGTGGGAGTGCGTCGGGATGCGCGAGCTCCGTCCACGACAGCAGGAAAGCGAAGATCGGGAACAGTCCCCGGCCGCGCGGGGTCAGCACGTATTCGCGGCCGCCGCCGCGTTCGCTCCGGGTGAGGATCTGCATCTCGGACAGCCGTCCCAGCCGCTCGGTGAGTGTCGTCGGCGAGATGCTCAGAATGGACTGGAATTCACCGAAGCGGCGCACCCCCGACAGTGCCAAGCCGGTCACCATGGCGCTCCAGCGGTCCCCGATCGCCTCCATGACCTCGGTGAATTGCAGGTCGACGCGACTCACCGACGGGGCATTGCGGGTCGATCGCCGTCGCCCGCTGCGGGCCACCAGGACCAGCGACGCGCGGTCGAGTTCGAGCTGGGCATCCCGGGTGCCGACGGCGCGGCCGCAGTGCCCGCACATCAGCGCCGGTGGTCCCCGATGGCCGCAGTCGATGTGCACCAGCTCGGGTTGCACCAGTCCTTCGGGGGACCACTCGCGCTGCCAGGCCCAGACGCTGGCCAAGATCTCCCACGTCGCCATGCCGAGCTCGGTCAGCAGGTAGTCGTGGCGGTCGCCACCGTTCTGCTGTGGCCTTCGCTCCATCAGGCCCGCCTCGACCAGCGCGGTCAGACGTGCGGTCAGCATGGCGGGCGGGGCGCCGGTGCGGTCGATCCACTGGCTGAAGCGGCGCGCGTGATCGACGAAGGCCTCGCGCAGGATGGCCAGGGTCAGCCGGTCGCCGAGCAGGTCGATCGTCTGGGCGACCGGGCTCTGCGGTGCGGTGGTCCCGGATTCGGTCACCTCATCCACCTCCCGGTCCTGCCCGCGACGATCGCATCGTGTGCTCAGGCCTCCAACACAATAGCGATGCCCTGCCCCACACCGATGCAGGCCGCCGCCACGCCGACACCGCCGCCCAGCCGGCGCAGATGGCGCAGGCAATCGACCACCATCCGAGCCGCCGACGCGCCGAGCGGATGGCCGAGGGCGATGGCGCCGCCGAAGGGGTTGACCCGATCGGCCGCGATGCCGGGGAGCTCGCGCAGGCAGGACAGGACCATGGCGGCGAACGCCTCGTTGAGCTCGAGTACTCGAACATCGGCGAGCTCGAGTCCCGCGCGGTCCAGCGCTTTCGCGATGGCGGGCACCGGCGCCAGCGCGAACTTGTCGGGCTCGACCCCGACCACCGCCGAGCTCACCACCCGGCCGAGCGGTTCGACGCCGAGTTCGTCGGCGACGGCACCGGTGCCGACCAGTGCCGCGACCGCGCCGTCATTGATCGGCGACGAGTTCCCGGCGGTGACACTGCCGTCGCGCGAGAAGGCGGGACGCAGGGCGGCCAGGGTTGCCGCGTCGGTCACGCGGATCGATTCGTCGCGGTCGAGGCCCGGATGTGGCGTGACGAAGCCGTCGTGCACGCCGGCGGTCCACGCCCGGCCCGCCAGCTCATGGGACCGCAGCGCCCATTCGTCCTGCTCGACGCGCCCGATGCCCAGCTGCTGCGCCACCAACTCCGCCGACCTGCCGAGAGTCTCGACCCAGGTCGCGGGGAAGCGGGGGTTGGGCATGCGCCACCCGACGGTGGTGGGGATGAGTTCGATCTTGCGTGGAAACGCGGAGTCCACCGGCGGGAGCACGTACGGCGCGCGGCTCATGCTCTCCGAGCCGCCCGCGATCGCGATCTCGGCGTCACCGACGGCGACCCGCCGGACCGCCGACAGCACCGCCTCGGCGCCGGAGCCGCACAGCCGGTTGACCGACACGCCTGGGATGGTGTGCGGGAGTCCCGCGAGCAGCACTGCCATCCGCGCCACATTGCGGTTGTCCTCGCCCGCGCCATTGGCATTTCCCCAGATGACGTCGTCGATCCGGCCGGGATCGAGGCTCGGATGCCTGCGGGCCAACGCGGCGATCGGCAGCGCGGCCAGATCATCGGCCCGGATGTGGGAGAGCGCGCCGCGGACCGCGCCGAACGGAGTCCGGACCGCATCGATCACCCACGGCGCGCGTCGGTCGCGGGGGGAATGGCGTTCGGTCATGAGGCTCCTCCTGGGTGCGCGGCCTTGCGGAAATCCGCCCGTCGTTGTCTACTTCAATAACTGTAGCGAATGGGAGGAGTCTCATGTCCATAGCCGACGTGGTTCGCACCGCGGCCGATCGGTACGGGCCCGCGATCGCGATCGAGGACAGCCGCGGGACTCGGACGTTCACCGAACTGTCGGACCGGGCACACGCGCTGGCCGGAGGCTTGCGCGGCCTCGGCATCGCGGTGGGCAGCCGAGTCGTCGTCCTGCTCGGCAACTCTGTCGAGGCCGTCGAAGTCGATCTCGCGCTGGCGCTCGGCGGCTTCGTCCGAGTGTCGCTGAATCCGCGTGTGGGCCCGGCGGATTGGGAACGTGTCGTCGGGGACAGTGCGCCGGACGCCCTGATCGTCGATCCTCGGGTCGACGGAGCGGCCGAGTTGGTCGCGCGGACGACCTCGACCGTGATCACCGTCGACCCGAGTGCGTCGGCCGCGCCTTCGCTCGAAGAGCTGGCGACCGGTCTCGCCGACCATGCCGGAATGCCGGCGCCCGCGCCGGACTCGCTGTGCGCGCTGCACTATTCGTCCGGAACCACCGGGGTCCCGAAGGGGGCCGAGCGGACGCACGCGAACCGGCTGGCGTCGCTCGCCGCGATGCGTGACCACGTGCTCGCCGGCACCCTCGACGGAGCCGACCCCGCGGTGTTCCTGCACGCGGGCCCCGTCATCCACACCAGTGGGCTGTTCGTGTTGCCGTTCCTCGAGGCGGGCGGACGCCAGGTGCTTCTCGATCACCTCGGCCCGGCGGGCCTCCTCGACGCCGTCGAGGCACACGCCGCGACGCACACCGCGCTGGTGCCGACGGTCATCGCCCGGCTGCTCGACTTCGATGACGACCGGCTGTCGGTGCTGCGGCACCTGCGCATGCTCGCGTACGCGGGCGCCCCGATGCCGGTCGAGCACATCCGGCAGGCGTATCACCGCATCACCCCGAATCTCGTTCAGTACTACGGAATGGTCGAGGCGATCCCGCCCCTGACGGTGCTGACCGCGGCGGACCATCACCGCGGCGTGATCGGCAACGCCGATCTGCTCGAGTCGGTGGGGCGGGCCTGCCCAGCGGCGGCCATCAGGGTCGCCGCGAACGGCGACCCGGTTCCCGACGGAGAGATCGGCGAGCTCGTCGTCGCGGGCCCCGCGGTCAGCCCCGGCTATCACAACGCGGGCACGCGAACGGATCTGGGCAAGAGCCACGTCGACGGGCGCCTGCATACGGGTGACCTCGGCTACCGGGACCTCGACGGCTACATCCACCTGACCGGCCGCAGCAAGGACATGATCATCACCGGTGGGTACAACGTCTATCCCCGCGAGGTGGAAGCGGCGATCTCCGCGATCCCCGGGGTCGACGACGTCGTCGTCGTCGGGCTGCCCGACGAGGTGTGGGGCCAGCGCATCGTCGCCGCGTACACCTCGGCGGTCGGCGCGCACGTCGACGGCGACGTCGTGCTGGCGGAGAGCCGGACGCGGCTGCCGGACTACAAGCGCCCCAAGGCCGCGCACCGCGTCGACCGGCTGCCGGTGACCGCGCTGGGCAAGGTCGATCGGGTCGCGGCGGCAACGCTGCTCGACGCCCTCGCTCGCGCCGCATCGTGAACTCACCCCAACCCTGACAGACCCCGACAGAGGAAACGCCATGGCCGACTCGTTCCTGTCCACCCTGCGCCTGCCGGTCGTCGCGGCGCCGATGTTCCTGGTGTCCGGCCCGGAGCTCGTCACCGCGGCTTGTGCCGCGGGCGTCGTCGGATCGTTCCCGACGCAGAACTGCCGCACCGCGGCCGACCTCGACACCTGGATGGGATCGATCACCGACGCGCTGCGCGCAGCGGCGGCCACCGAGGGTCGGGTCGCCCCGTGGGCGGCGAACGTGATCACGCACAGCAGTAATGCGCGTCTCGCGGACGACCTGCGTCTCGTCGCCGAATATCAGCCGCAGATCGTCATCACCGCCCTCGGGTCCCCGAAGCCGGTGATGGACATCGTCAAGGGGTACGGCGGCACGGTGATCGCCGACGTGGTCAACCTTCGCCTCGCGCGCAAGGCCGCCGCCGCCGGCGTCGACGGCATGGCCTGCGTGTCGGCGGGCGCGGGCGGCCACACCGGTCACCTGTCGCCCTTCGCGTTCACCTCCGCCGTGCGCGAGCTCTTCGACGGGCTGATCATCATCGGCGGCGGCATCAGTGACGGTCACGGTGTCGCGGGCGCGGTCACCGCGGGCGCCGACCTGGTCTACATGGGTACCCGATTCCTGGCAGCGGCGGAGAGCATGGCGGTCGACGGGTACAAGCAGATGGTCGTCGACCACGGTCCCGACGACCTCGTGATCAGCTCCGCCATCACCGGCACCCCCGCGTCGTGGCTCAAGCCGAGCCTCGTCGCCTGCGGCCTCGACCCCGACAACCTGATCCCGCCGACCGGGGCGAAGAACTACACCGCGGGAGCGGAGTCGATGAAGCGATGGAAGGACGTCTGGGCGGCCGGTCAGGGGCTCCAGCCGATCCATGCGATCGAACCGGTGCGCACCATCGTCGAGCGGATCGAAGAGGAGTACGTCGCGGCGCTGCGGCGGTCGAGCCGGATGATCACGACTGCCCCGCGTTGAGGTCGGGTCGACCGTGCCCCGGTGTGAGGGTTGCAGTCTCCTGGTATGACGAAAAGCATTCTGGAGAGCGGGATTTCGCGAGGCCGAACCCACCGTTCGGCTCGCGGTGCGAACACGTGAGATCACCGGACCAGGCGTCCGGTGATCTCACTGCCACTGTGATGCGCTCACCGCAGCAGCGAGGTGATGGTGGCGCGGCGTTCGTAGGCGATCCAGGCGAAGATCGCGGCCAGTACCAGCGGGAAGATCGCCATCGCGGGCTTGTCGGCGATGAAAGCCTGTGTCGCGGCGGCGAGGACGGTGAGCACGGACAGGCCGATGGCGGCCAGGGCGCTGACCCGTGGCACCATCAGGCCGATGCCGCCCGCCACCTCCACGACGCCGATGAAGATGAGCAGCCCCAGGGGGATGGTCAGATTCTCCGGCGCGTTCTCCATCAGGGTGTTCGGGATGACGAGTTTTGGGCCGCCCGAGGCGATGATGAAGAACAGGCCGAGCACGATCTGCAGCGTCCACAGGACGCGGTTGCGGATCTTGCCGGGGTGGTAGGTGGAGCCGTCGGCGGTGTTCGCGGAGGGGGTGGCAGTGGTCATGGTCTTGTCCTTCGTGTTGTGCGCGCTCGGTGGGTGGCGCGGTCAACAGTTAGGACGGAGCATCGCCGCAGAACTCATCGCTGCCGGTGCGGTTGATTCTCAGGCCGCCACGACCTCGGCGGCGCCGTGGAGGCGGGCATAGCGGCCCCCGCCCTCGATCAGCGCGGCGTGGTCGCCGAGTTCGACGACCCGGCCCCGGTCGAGAACGGCGATCTGATCGGCATCGCGGATGGTGCTCAGCCGGTGCGCGATCGTGATGACCGTGCGGCCCTGGGCGACCACATCGATGGCGGCCTGCACCGCACGCTCGGTCTCGTTGTCCAGGGCGCTGGTCGCCTCGTCGAGCACCAGCACGCGCGGATCGCGCAACAGGGTGCGGGCCAAGGCGATGCGCTGCTTCTCCCCACCGGAGAACCGGTGACCACGCGATCCGACCACGGTGTCGTAGCCCTGGGGCAGCGCGGCGATCAGTTCGTGGATCTGGGCGGCGCGGGCCGCGCGCTCGATCTCGGCGTCGGTGGCGCTGGGTTTGGCATAACGCAGGTTCTCGCGGATGGTCGTGTGCAGCAGGTAGGACTCCTGGGACACGACGCCGACGATGCGAGCGAGGGTACTCAGCTCCAGATCGCGGACGTCGACGCGATCGATGCTCACCCGGCCGCCGGTCGCGTCATGGAGTCGCGCGACGAGTGAAGCGAGGGTGGTCTTGCCGGAACCGGTCTCGCCGACGAGAGCGAGTGTCGATCCGGGGGGCACGACGAGCGAGACGTCATCGAGCACATCGGGTCCGGCGGCGTCGTAGCGGAAGCTGACGTTCTCGAACCGGACCTCGCCGACGACATCGCGCGGGTCGAGGTCGATCGGCTGGGCGGGCTCGTCGATCTCCACCGGAAGGTCGAGGTAGCCGAAGATCCGGCTGAACAACGCCATCGAGCTGGTGACCTCGACACCCACGTCGAGCAGGCTCATCAGCGGCCGGAAGAGCCCGGCCTGCAGGCTGGTGAACGCGACCAGGGTGCCGATCGTCATGCCGCTGCTGGTCGCCGGGAGCCCGGCGGCAAGATAGATGACGGCCGGGATCGCCGCGAAGACGATGTTCATCGTGGCCATCCGCCAGCGGCCGGCGAGGCGGGCGCGCACTTCGAGACCGACCAGGTCGTGCGAGCTCTTCTCGAAGTGGGCCGAGGCCAGGGGGCCGGTGCCGAGTGTTTTGCCCAGCAGCACGCCACTCACCGAGAGCCCCTCCTCGACCTGACCGTGCAGGTCGGCGAGGTGGCGCTGGCGCTGGGCGGTGATGTCGCGCCGGAGCATGGCGACGCGCCGGGTCAGCCAGATCGCCGGCGGCAGCACCACCAGCGACAGCAGCGACAGCCGCCACGACAGCACCGCCATCGCGATGGCGGTGCCGACCACGGTGGTGACGTTGCTGGCGATGGAGGTCGCGGTGCTGGTGACCACCGACTGCATGCCACCGACATCGTTGATCAGCCGGGACTGGACCTCACCGCCGCGGGTCCGGGTGAAGAACGCCAGCGACTGCCGCTGCAGATGGCGGAACACGTCGGTGCGCAAGGCGTGCATGACCCGCTGCCCGACCGTGGTGGAGATGAGGGTCTGCCAGACGCCGAGCACCGCGGTGAGCACGGCGACGGCGAGCATCCCACCCACGCCCCAGGCCAGCAGCGTGACGTTCTGGTGCGGCAGCGCGTCATCGATCACCATCCGCAGCAGGAACGGTGAGGCGAGGCTGATCGTCGATGCCGCCACGATCAGGGCGGTCAGCATGGTGAGCTGAAGCCGGTACGGCGCGAAGAGTCCGGTGATCCGGCGCAGGGACACGGGGGAGTCGCGCAGTTGTGCGCGATCGTCCGGGTCGGGACGGCGGGTACGGCCGCCGCGGGGAGATTCTTCCATGTGCAACCCCCTTTGGGCTGTGCTGATATGCTGAGGTTACCTCACTATCTGGTTATGTAAACAAATGAGAGGCGAGTTTCATGCCCGACAACGAGAGCGACCTCGTGATGCAGGTGGCCAGGACGCTCCGTCGGCGCTGGGCGGCGGCGTACGCGCCGCTGGGTCTGACGCCCCACCAGGCCCGGGCGCTGCGCGTGACCGGCGAACACGATGGCCTGCGCCTCTCGGCCGTCGCCGACGCGTTGCGCATCAGCGCCCGCTCGGCCACCGAGGTGGTGGACGCCCTCGAGAAGGCGAAGCTGGTCACCCGAAAGCCCGACCCGACCGACCGCCGCGCGATCCTCGTCGCGGTGACCGCCCTGGGCGAGCGAACCCTCGGCACCCTGGCCGCGGCCAGGACGAAGGAGGCCGACGAATTCTTCGCACGCCTCACCGCCGCCGAGCGCGCCGCCCTGCGGGACATCCTCGGCAAGCTCGTCCCCTGAAACGGCGCTCCTCGGCGGTGGTGTGCCGAGGGTTCAGCGGAACAGGTCGGCATGCGGCTGTTCCGGCCATCGAGAGCGTTCGTCAGTCGTCGAGGGCGTGTTCGGGCTGATGGATGTGCAGGGAAGACGGCAGATATCGGACGTCGAGCAGGGCTGCGATGAGCTGTGCGGCCGTGGTGTGCTGCCAGCGTTCGGTCGTCCAGCCGAGGGTGTTCGTGGCGAGGATGTAGTTCTCCGCGCTGACGATGAGAAAGGCCAGGTCGGCGGCGTCTTCGACGGCGAGTCCTCGGCGCAGGGCGTCGCGACCGGCGAGCAGGTCGGCCAGCGCGCGGTTCGCGGTGCGGCGCTGGACCTCGTTGACCTCCCACTGCGCGGCGAGGTCGGGATCGGTGCCGACGGTGCCACGGATGACGGCGAGCAGCGGCCCGACCCGCTCCATGATCTCGCGGCCGCCGACCATCCAGAGCTCGATCACCCGGACCGGGTTGGATTCGGCGCTCATCTCGTGGAACCACGGCCGATCGAGCAGCGCGACCGGCTCGTCGTCGCCGACCGCGGCGACGTCGAGTGCCTCCTTGAGCAGCGTCGCCTTGTTGCCGAAGTGGAAGTGACGGTCTGCACGGCGACGCCCGCGCGTTCGGCGATCTGGTCGAGTGTCGTCGCGCCGTAGCCCTGGCCGAGAAACATGTCCGCCGCCGCGGTGACGATCCGCCGCTTGGTCAGCCTCGTCTTCTCGGCGCGGCTGAGCGTCGGCGCCGATTCGACCCCGACGGCATAGAGCTCCGGCTCTACGCCGACTGAGAAGCTCGAGAATTCCCATGCGGTACAACGATTCCGGCGGCCACGGTGAGCCGCTCATCCTCATCCACGCGGCCGTCTTCGCCGACTGGTTCGTCCCGTTCGAGCGCGAGGCGGCGGTCGCGGGTCTACGACGCGTCCGGGTGACTCGCACCGGGTACGACGACCGCGTGCCCGTAACGCCGATGTCGGTGGCCGACCACGCCGCCGAGTGCGCGGATCTGTTGCGCCACTTGACGATCGATCGCGCACGGATCCTCGTGCACTCTTCCGGAACCGTGGTCGCGATGCAGCTGGCCCTGGACCATTCGGACCTGGTCGGCGAACTCGTCCTGGTCGAGCCGCCGCTGATCGACCCGCTGCTACCGCCCGCGGATCGGGCCACGGTCGCCGCCGCGCTCGGCCCGGTCATCGGCCCGGTCATCGGCGCCGCCGCCCACGGCGATCTGCGCACCGCCTTCGACACCTTCCTGGCGGCGGTGTGCGGCCCGGCGCACCGGAGCGTGATCGAATCCGCGCTCGGCCGAACCGGTCTCGAACGCGCCGAACGCGACTGCGGCTACTGCTTCAGCGGTGAGATGCCCGCGCTCGCCGCGTGGCAGTTCGACGAGGAATCAGCCTGTCGGATCGAGCAGCCGGTCCACCTCGTCGTCGGCGGGGACAGTCCGCCCTTCGCGCACAGGTGGTCGACTACCTCGCCGCGATGTTGCCCGACGCGCGCACCACGCTCGTCCCCGGGCACAACCATCTGCTGCCTCTCACCGGCCCCGCGGTGCTCGCCGAGCTGATCCGCAACCAGGCCCTCGCGGCCTGAGCCGCGGCGCCTTCGGTCAATAGTCGAGGGCGTGTTCGGGCTGGCACACATGCAGGGGAGAGGGCAGATATCGGATGATGGCGTCCAGGACCGGAGCGATGTCCCTGCATGGGGCCGGATCGCAGAGGACGGGTGCGGCATCGCCTACGCGGGTGAGGTGGCGGACGCGGTCGTACAACTGGCCGGGTGAGATCTCGCGCCAGCCGAGGGTGCTGTGCGCCGCGTCCTGTTCCAGCACCGTGGCCACGAGGTCGCGATGCCACTTCTCGGCGACTGTCCAATGGTTGCCGTAGAACTGGGCGGCCATCGGTTCCAGCGTCCACATCGGGATCAGCTCGATGACGCCTTCGAACTCGGGGCCGATGCCGTGTGGAATCTGCAGTGGCAACGGCACCGCGCCATGGGTGTCCGCGATCGTGCGGACGCAGCGGTCGAAGTCCGCGGCGGGGTGGTCGAGCCCGGTGACCAAGCACAGCCGTGCGACCTGGTGGTCGTCGGCGACGCGCAGGATCGCCTCGAGCAGGGGAGTCCGGTGCGCCGCCGCGTTGATGACCGCGATCACCCCGTCGGCCACCCGAATGGACCGCTCCAGTGTCGCGATGGGTGCGTGGCTCGACAGTTCGGCGAATCGGATCGTGTGATCGATCTGATCCGTCATCCACCGGACCATGGCTGTGTCGGACCCGGCCTCGGTGCGGCGACGGGTCAGCCGGTGGACGATCCGGGTCGTCTGCTCGGGGGCCCCGATGATCGTGACGTTGCGAATCGCCTGCGGCTCAATGACTTCGGTGTCCATCGCGTCGTGGTACTCCAGCTCGACCCGAGGATGTCAGCGCATCCTCACTGCGGTGTCACCGTACCTGCGCCCCCGCGCCGATGAAGCGGATTCCCGCCCCAAAGTAGAACGTGTTCCTATACCGTCGGGCTCGTGCAGAAAGAACAACGCCCTGCCGTGGCCGACTGGTTCACTGCGGACGACGGCACGGTGCGTCTGCAGGGAAGTCGATGTACTGCCTGCGGCACACCGTATTTCCCGCGGAACACGCTGGCCTGCCGGAATCCGCAGTGCGCAGGTCCTCGAGACGGCTCCGAACTCGCCGAGTACCTGTTCTCCACCCGTGGCCGGATCTGGTCGTACGCCGACGCCCGCTACAAACCGCCCCCGCCCTATGTCTCACCCGAGCCGTTCGTGCCGTATGTCGTCGCGGCCGTGGAGCTCGAGGTCGAGCAGATGGTGATTCTCGGACAGGTGGTGCGCGGCCTGACGGTCGACGACCTGGCGGTCGGCATGCCGGTCGAACTGACCCTCGGCGTGCTGTACGAGGACGAGGAAGCCGAGCACACGGTGTGGATGTGGAGGCCCGTCGATGACCAGTGATCGCGATATCGCCGTCCTCGGTGCGGGCATGCACCAGTGGGGCAAATGGGGACGCAACTTCGTCGAATACGGACTGGTCGCGGCACGCGCGGCGCTGGCCGACGCCGGAGTGGACCACCGCGACGTCGGCTACATCGCCGGCGCCGACACGATCCGCAACGGATACCCCGGTTTCGTCTCGGGCGCGACCTTCGCCCAAGCGCTCGGCTGGACGGGTGCCCGGATCTCGAGCAGCTACGCCGCGTGCGCCTCCGGTGCCCAGGCGATCGCCAACGCCCGCGCCCAGATCCTCGCCGGGTTGTGCGATGTGGCGCTGGTGGTCGGCGCGGACACCACCCCGAAGGGCTTCTTCCAGCCGGTCGGCGGCGAACGCCGCGACGATCCGGACTGGTTGCGTTTCCACCTACTCGGCGCGACGAACCCCATCTACTTCGCGCTGTACGCCCGCCGGCGCATGGCGCTGTACGGCGCCACCCTCGACGATTTCGCCGCGGTCAAGGTGAAGAACGCCCGGCACGGCCTGAACAACCCGTACGCCCGCTATCGTAAGGAGGTCTCGGCCGAAGAGGTCGCCGCCTCGGCGATCGTCTCCGACCCGTTGCGGCTGCTCGACATCTGCGCCACCAGCGACGGCGGCGCCGCCGTGGTGCTGACCTCGATGGACTACGCGAGACGCCACGGCATCGCCGATCCGGTCCGCATCCGGGCCCTGTCGACGGTCACTCCGACCTTCCCGAAAACGGTGCTCGACCTCCCGGATTTCGCGACGGACTCCGCCGTCGCCGTGGAGCCGCCCTCGCGCGAGTTCCGTTCCGCTGTCGCGCACGCCGCCTACGAGGAGGCCGGGCTCGGCCCCGACGAGCTGTCGCTCGCCGAGGTCTATGACCTGTCCACCGCACTCGAGTTGGACTGGTACGAAGACATCGGGCTGTGCGAGACCGGCGGCGCGGAAAAACTCTTGCGCAGTGGTGCGACGACGTTGGGCGGCCACGTGCCGGTGAACCCCAGCGGCGGGCTGGCCTGCTTCGGTGAGGCGATCCCCGCGCAGGCGATCGCCCAGGTCTGCGAACTCACCTGGCAGTTGCGCGGCCAGGCCGAGGGCCGCCAAGTCGACGACGCGCGCGCGGGCATCGCGGTGAACCAGGGCCTGTTCGGCCACGGATCGGCCATCATCGCCACCCGCTGACTCCGCGCGATGGCTGCGGCCCGCGCCGGGGGGAGGCGCGGGCCGGGAAACGTCATCATGTCCGTGAACGAGAAGTCGATCAGCGTATCCGATTCGCGAACTGTCAGCCTGTCATCCGTCAGTCGGCGGCTACCATGTGAGGGCCGTACTCTGTTGAGTGCCTGCATGTTTGGTGGCGTTGCCCGAAGGATGGAGCCTGATGGACCACACCGACCCTTTCTCTCGCCCTGTTCCGGTCACGGTGCCGAAGCTACTTGTGGGCTTAGGGTCGGCGTTGGCTGTCGCGGCGGCGATCGCCTCCTTCACCTTCACCTCCACCCTCGCGCGGGCGGCCGGAATCCCTGAGCACCTGACCTGGTTGTGGCCGGTGGTGGTCGGTCTCACCGTGGCGCTGATCGCCTGCACCTTCATCACCTTGGTAGGTATCCGCGACGAGAAGGTCACGTCCCTGGTTCGGTTCTACGAGCTGTTGCTCATCGCGGCCGTGCTGGCCAGCATCTGTGGGAATGTGCTCGCCATCTCTCGCGATCCGATCCAGCTGGGCATCCTCGAGATCGCGACCGTGGTCTCGGTTCCCCCGCTGTGCCTGATGATCTGCGTGGGCAACTACCTACTGCTCACGGCGGTCGTTCCCGTCCGCATCGTGGCCGCGATCCGTGAGGACGACTGGCGGCTGCGGGTCCTCGGAATACCCGGCGCGGCGTCGCCACAGAAGGACCCGAACCCCGCCCACGACGACAGTTCCTCCTGGTGGGACCAGCACCGCAGCGAGGCAAGGACTCCGTCGACGCCACCTACGCCTACGGCACCGAGGCCTCGGCGATAGGAGAATCCGCCCATCGAAAGAGATGTCTCAGCGCGTCGGCTGCGGCACCTCTTCGTAGACCTCGCCCACCGGACCGGCGAGCAGTCGGTCGGTCATCTCCTGCTTCAGCACGGTCAGCCGTTGCTCGTCGGCCGGGGCGCGGTCGCGGCGGGCGCCGAGCTCGATGAACTCGTCGGTGACGAATCCGGCGTCGCGCAACCGCAGCAGCACGGTGCGGTCGCGGTAGCGGAATTCCCAGACGTAGCGGGCCAGGGTGGTGCCGCGCTCGGTTGCGGTGAGTTCGGGAGCGACGACGAAACGATCGCCGGTGACGGCGCGCAGGACCATTTCGATCGCGTCCCGGCCGCCGGGGCCGGGGAACGCGGTGCGGACGGTGACCTCGCGGCGCTCGACGGGACCGAGCACGGCGACGGCGTGGCGCAGCGCGCAGTACGCGTGCGCCACCCCGCCGGGGAAGTGCGGGCCGTGATACTTCATCAGGTCGGGGAACGAGAATTCGATCGGCGTGCCTGATTCGAGGACTGTCAGCATGTCTTCTTCCTCCGGTCGGTGGTGGCCCAGTACAACGCGGAATAGAGCAGTTGCGTTGCGCCGGGCATGAATCCGGACCCGTGGTGATACACCGGGTCCATGGTGGTGACCAGGAGGCGACCCGGAGTCGACTGCTCGTCGAGGTAGAGGATCGAACCGTCGCGGACGCCGTCCTCGGTGTGCAGATCGACCAGGCTCACCGCGCCGGGCGGCGGTTCGAGCACCCCGTGGTAGTGCCAGATCACGGCGCGCTCGGCGAAGAACCCCCAGGCGGGATCATCCGGGGCGCAGAGCCGGAGCCGATGATCCTCGCCGGTCCGCCACCACCAGAACACCGTGGGTCGGCTCTCCAACCGGACACCGGGCACCCATTCCTCCACGGTGTTCACGCCGAACACCACGACGGTGGCGCCTCGATCGAGGGCGGAGCGGATCCCGGCGGTCCAGCGCCGCAACAGCTCCGGGCGCAGCCGGTCGGCCACCACGATCACCTCGGCGTCCGCGAGGCTCTCGGGCGCGCCGGTCCGCACATGGACCGGGCGGATCCGGTACGGCGCCAGCGCCGGATCGGCAAGAGTGGCCAGTTGCGCGTGGCTGCCACCGTGCAGAAACACGATCGAGCCGGCGGGGGAGTCAGTCATCGGAGCCTTCCAGCCAGCGCAGGAGCTGCCCGCGCAACCGCTCCGTGCCGCGGGCAGCGCTGGCGAACTGCAGCAGATCGTTGCCACCGTGCACCAGCACCCGGCCCGCGCCGAGCGGATAGTCGTAGTCGATCGGCGCGTGCGTGGTGCCGAGTGTGTGCACCACCCGCGCGCCCTCGGGCAGATCGGCGTACCAGCCGCGCCCGTAGAAGCCGGCCACGCCGATCCGTTCGAGTTCCTCGAACGGCACCGGTCCGGGAGCTCCGGTGCTGTACAGGAACGACTTCGGGTCGGTGCCCGCCCAGACGGGGTGCTCGGTGACCCGAGTCAGCGTGAGATCGCGGGGGTTGCGGAAGTCGAGGGTGCGCCAGGTGGTCAGCCCGGCCAGGAACTTGCGCTGCACGTGCCCATTGATCACGATGCGCCCGCCGCCGGTGACGAAGGAATCCAGCGACGGCCGCTGGTCGAGCAGGTACTCCTGATCGACATCACCGGTCAGATATAGGCCGGTCACGGTGCTGTCGCACGCCGTCGGCAGGTCGTAGACATCGATCTCCCGACATCCGTCGACCACCTCTCCGTCGCGGGGGAGCATCAGGGCCTTCAGGACCGTCACGCGATCCCCCTCCCGAAGTCGGGCACGGTCAGCCGCCGTGTCGCACTCGGTGTCTCGATGTCGGCGGTGACGATCGGCACCCCATACATCTCGGTGAGCAGTTCGCCGGTGAGCAGTTCGCGGGTCGGGCCGATCCGCTGGTCCTCGGGGCTCACCATCAGCATCGACCGCTCGGCCACGTGCAGGGCGTGATCGGGGTGGTGGGTGGTCATCACGACCGCCATCCCGTCGTCGGCCAGGGCGCGGAGCACGGTCAGGACCCTGGCCTGATTGCGCAGGTCGAGGGCGGCGGCGGGTTCGTCGAGCACGATCGTGGCGCAGTCGGACACCAGGGCTCGCGCGATGAGCACCAGCTGGCGCTCGCCGCCGCTGAGTCCGGTGTAGTCGCGGTCGGCCAGATGCGCGATACCCACCCGGTGCAGCGAATCCCGCGCGGCCGCGCGATCGGCGGAGGTGGGCGTGCTGTAGATCTTCACCGTCCTGGCTCGGCCCATGAGCACTATGTCGAGCACCGAGAACGAGAACATCACCGCGTGACTCTGTGGGACGTAGCCCACGGTGCCGGTCGCCTCGACGGACCCGGCCACCGGGCGGGTGAGCCCGGCCAGACATTTGAGCATCGTGGTCTTGCCGCGCGCGTTCGGCCCGAGCACCGCGAAGACCTCACCGGCCGCGGCGCGCACCGAGACATCACGAAAGATCCACGGACCCTTGGTCGAATAGCGAAACGACAGCGAACTGGCCTCAAGCATCGGAACCCCACAGCCGGCGCCGGTTGCGGATGAGCAGCAGCACGAAGAACGGTGCGCCGATAATGGCGGTGAGGATGCCGATCGGAATCTCGGCGGTGCTGATCGTGCGGGAGAGGGTGTCGATCAGGGTGAGGTAGACCGCGCCGAGCAGGGCGCTGGCCGGCAGCACCACCCGGTTGTCGGTGCCGACCATCATGCGCACCAGGTGCGGGACGACCAGTCCCACCCACCCGATCACGCCGGCGACCGACACCGAACCCGCGGTGATCAGCGCGACGCACACCAGCAGGAGATTGCGCAACCGCTGTGGCCGCAGTCCCAGCGCGGTGGCGTCCTCGTCGCCCATGGCGAGGATGTTCAGCCGCCAGCGCAGCGCGAGCACCACCAGCCCCGCCACGACGATGGGGATCGCCGCGGTCAGTACCTTCGGGTAGCTGGCTGTCGCCAGGGAACCCATGAGCCAGAAGACGATCGAGGGCAGTTCGCTGTAGGGGTCGGCGATGTAGGTGATGAACGAGACCATCGCCTGGAACATCGCGCCGACCACGGTGCCGCCCAGCACGATCATCAACAGGGGCGCCCCCGGCACCGCCCGGGCGATCGTCACGACCAGCACCAATGCCGCGATGCCGCCGAGGAACGCGCCGCCCACCAGCGCCGCACCGCCGACACCGGTGAGCAGGACCAGCACGCCGCCGAGCGAAGCGCCCGAGGACACCCCGAGCACTTGGGCGCTGGCGAGCGGATTGCGGAACACCGCCTGCATCACCGCACCGGTGAGCGCCAGCCCCGCCCCCAGCAGGATCGACAACAGCACGCGCGGAAGCCGCACATCGAGCACCACCGTGCTCTCCCGCGGATACCAGGTCTGCTCGATCGGCAGGAACTGCCCCAGCAGGATACGCATGATCTCGTTCGGCGGGACGGCGTAGCGACCGACGGCCAGCGCGCCGATCGCCACGACGATCAGCGCGACGAGCAGCCCAGGGACGACCAGCGTGCGCCGATCGAACCTCGCCGGTGGCGGCGCCGGATCCACCGGCGCCGCCACCCGATCAACGGAGGAACTGGTCATATCCGGCGGCGTCCTCGTTCAGATCCAGACGCAGCACCTGGTCGATCTCGTCCTCGCTGATCCGGTAGTCGAACAGATCGTCGAACCCGGCGCGGATGTCCTCGCGCAATTGCCCGTCGCGCGTGCCCGGGTACATGATCCGGTTCATCCACGCCCACATGAGGGGCGATTCGGCGCTGGGTACCTGCCACCGGTATCCGCCGAGCGGGGTCTTGTACACCCGCTTGTTCTGCACCGCGCTCACATTCGCCAGGCGCGGGTCGGCGTAGACATCGGCCGGAGTGCTCTCGTCGAACCCGCTGAGCATGATGACCTCGGGGTTCCAGGCCAGGATCTGTTCTGGTCCCACCTGTCCGGCCTCGGCGATGAAGCCCTCGGTGACCAGGTCGGCGCCGACCAGATCGAACTGGAATCCGTCGTAGCCCTTGGGACTGGTGGTGCTGTAGGTGTCACCCGTGCGCGACAGGATCATCGCCCGCGGGCGCGGCGCCTGCTGCTCGGCCACCCGAGCGCGCATCTCGGCCTGCTCGGCGCGCTGCCAGTCGATCAGGTGTTGTCCACGATCGGGCTTGCCCGCGAGCTGCGCGAACAGGGTGATCCACTGTTCGAGGTCGTCCTGGGTTCCGTACTGCAGTCCGACGACCGGGAAGCCGGCCGACTCGATCGGCGCGGTCACGTCGGGGCCCCGGTCACCCCACTGGACCACGACATCGGGGTCGAGCTCGAGCAGCGTCTCGAGATTCGGAACGAAATCGCTGCCTGCGACGACCTCCGACTCCGTCGACGCCGGGAACATCGTCGCGAACATGCCGCCTCGATTGGCCACCAGCGTCGACTGATTGATCCCGACGATCCGGTCGTAGCTGCGATCCACCGCGGCGAAGATCGAGGGCGCGGGCATCACGGTGAAGGCCACCTTGTCGGCGGGACCGTCCAGCGTGACCGTCTGACCGCGCTGGTCGAGGAGCGTCAGCGCGCCCGCGCCCCCCGCGGCCTCGATCTGGGCGTCCCGACTGGAGCACCCGACAGTCAACGCGAGGGTTCCGATCATGCCGGCAGCCACCCACCCCCGGGCTCGAGAACCCAGTTTCCTCTGCCGTACTCGTCGCGTCGTCGTTGCCATGCGCTCTACCGTCCTACTCTGGACCATCATCAAGAAATCAAGTTAGCCTAACCTACTTTGTCGATTTGCTGGAAGGTATCTCCGCGGCTGCGACCTGCTGGGATGATCGGAAAGCGCCCCGCGAAGACGTCAAGGCTTGAATCTCTCGAAAGAGTCTGAGGCTGAGCATGATTGGGTGCCGAGCCACTGTGGGGGAGGGGTGTCGCGCAACATTGTGGTGTTGCCGGACCGGCATTCGAGATGTGGCGACAAGGGAGTGGCGGAATTCGGTTGCGGTGCCGTCGGGGCGACCCGACGATGATCGGATGAGGCTGTGGACCTTGCAGGCGCCGGAAGTGGTGGCGACGCTGCGATCGACGCCGACACCGTCGCGGCCATCCGGGCCGACCCCGACCTCCGCGCCGAGTTCGCTCACACCCGATCGCCACGCTCACGCCGATTCCGCCGGGCGACGACATCGGCAGCGGCCGTTTCGGCGGCGCCGGAATCGTCGTCCCACAGGATCTGGCGCAGCGCCCGATGACGCCGCTGCGAGTCCGCTACCTCAGGGCGCGTCCAAGACGCTTGCCGGAACCCCGTAGGGCAGAAACCGCACCCGTCGGCGATCGTCGGTGTTGTCGCGATGGGCGCGCAGCGCCTCGAGCTCGGTCGGAAACACCTGGTCGACACTGGCCTGGCCGGTGTCATCGATGCTGAAGATCGCCCACACCCCGCTGCCCGTCTCACCGGCGGTCTCGCCTTCGGGCTTCGGTGCGGGTGTCGGCTGGGGTTGAACGAACTGACCGATCAGCGACGACAGCGAACCGAGGTCGGTACTCTCCACGCGATCGAGATTCACGCCGGCCTTTCCGAGCAGGTCGAGGAGTTCGGCTCCCGCTCCACGCAGTGCACGTTCGAAATCTTCCGGATCGATGCCGAAGGGTCCGTTGGTTGCCATCGCGTGTGCTCCTGGGGGCGAGTGGGATGTTATGCCCTCAGTGTCCTCGCGAAACGACGACCTCGCCACGACGCCGTTTCCCGCCGTCCGCCGATCATCGACCCCGGCCCGTGTCACCCGTCTCGGGCATCCCCAGTTGGGCGCAGGTCAGGAGGGCGACCTCGATGTCGAGTCGACGCTCACCGAGGGGGTGCCCCAGCAGCTCCTCGGCCTTGCGGACCCGGTAGTGGACGGTGTTCTTGTGGACGTGCAGCCGGGCGGCGGCATCGGTGTAGCTGCCCCGGGAGTCGAGGAAGACACGGACCGTCTCGCGGAGACGGGCGGTGCTCTCGTCCGGGCCGAGCAGCGCTCCGAGTACCCGCACGGCCCAAGCGTGCATCGCGGGGACGCGTTCGGTGAACAAGGCCGACAGTGCCACCTCGGAGTGGACGGTGAGTCCGCCGCGCGGTCCGGTCAGGGCGACGGCGCGCGCCAGGTGGGCATCGCGGAAGGTCTGGCGGAAACCGTCGAGGCCGGCGGCCGGATCACCCAGGGCGATGGACAGATTCGGGTGCGAGCACAGTGCGCGGGCGAGCTTGTCGGTGTCGGGCGCCGGTCGGGCCACCGAGGAGATCCACACCCACCGGTGGTGATCGTCGACTTCGACAGTCATCGGTGTCTTTCCGGTCGCCGCACCCAGCAGGGCGGTGCCGGCACGCAGCGTGCCAGCGGGATCGCGCGTGCCCAGCGGTGTCCACAGCATCGCGAACTGGTGCCAGCCGCGCAGCGAGGTCGACAGCATCTGCTCGGCCGAGGCCACGTCCAGGTCGTCGGCGTCGAGCACCGCGCGGACCTGGGCGGCGCGGGCGGCGTCGGTGCGCGCGTCCCAGCGGCGGCGCTCGCTCTCGTAGATGTCGATCAGGCCCTCGATCACCTGGTCGATGTAGCTGTTGACGATGTCGGCGATGCGCGCCGCCGTGGCCAGGGCGACGTCGGTGGCGGGGTTCAGGTCCGCCAGCAGCTGCATCGTCCATTGCACGAACATGTTCTCGCCGAGGCGGTAGGCGCGCAGCAGTGCCTCGAGCGGCAGGCCGTGCTGGGCGAAGCGGCGGGCGTACTCGGCGGCCGCGGGCGGGACGGTGATGTCGTCGATGCCGATGGCCAGGGTGAGCATGTCGAGGATGGCGGTGAGGTTGGATTCGGTGCTGGCCACCATCAGCGCGCGCACTTCGTCGTCGTGCCGGAATTCCGGGATGACCTGGATGAACATCGAAGTCATCGTCGGTGTCAGATGGTGCAGATCCGCCTTGATCCGGCCTGCCACCGCACGCACGAGGGGATCGTTGTCGTGGGCCATGGCCGCAGACAGTACCCGCGGCGCCTCGGCGCCCGACGCTGTTTGTGCTCGTGGCACAACACACCCGCGCAACGCTGGGCTGCTGGCCCGTAGTCCGCCCCGAATCCGCGTCCTACCGTGAGGTGTGTAATTCACATCACATTCGTTATCGGTGAGGAATCATGCGACACATCGTCGAACTGCCCGACGCCAGAGCCACCGCCGACCCGTCCGGGCCTGCCGTGGCCGACGACGTCACCACCCTGTCGAACGCGCAATTCCGCGCTCGGGTCGATGCCGCCGCCTCGGTGCTGCACCGGGCGGGCGTGCGGGCCGACGACGTGGTCGCGGTGGTGCTGCCCAACCGGGTCGAACTGGTCGTCGTGCTGTTCGCCGCCTGGCGGCTCGGGGCCGCGGTCACGCCGGTCAATCCGGGCCTGACCGAGGACGACATCCGCTACCAGATCGAGGATTCGGGAGCCGCGGTGGTGGTCGGTGAACCGGGTCGGGCCTCGGTCACGCTCGATGTCGCGGCACTGGCCGAGACTGTGGGTCCGGTCGCGGCGGCGGCACCGACGGACGGTCTCGCGCTGATCATCTATACCAGCGGCACGACGGGCAGGCCGAAAGGTGTTCTGCTCGGCCACGACAACCTCGCCGCCATGTGCGCGATGATCATCGATGCGCTGCGCCTGGACGAGACCGACCACAGCCTGCTGATCCTGCCGCTGTTCCATGTCAACGGCATCGTGGTGAGCGTGCTGTCGCCGCTGCTGGCGGGCGGGCGCACCACGATCGCCGGAAGGTTCTCCGCCTCCGGATTCTTCGACACGGTCGAAGCGGTTCGCCCGACGTACTTCTCGGCCGTGCCCGCCATCTACGCGATGCTGGTGGCCCAGCCCGAAGGCCCGCGTCACGACGGTTCGTCGCTGCGACTGGCGATCTGTGGCGCGGCGCCCATGCCCGCCGAACTCATCGGCCGCTTCGAGCAGCGCTACGGCGTACCGATCGTGGAGGGCTACGGATTGTCGGAGGGCACCTGCGCCTCGACGCTGAATCCGGTGCCGGGCCAACGGAAACCGGGAACGGTGGGGGTCCCGCTGCCCGGCCAGACCGTGGCGATCAGGGATGCCGACGGTGTGCACGCAGCGCCCGGTGAACCCGGGGAAGTCGTGGTCCGCGGCCCGAACGTGATGCGCGGCTACCTCGGCAAGCCGGGGGAGACGGCCGAGACCGTGGTCGACGGGTGGCTGCGCACCGGCGACGTCGGCTACTTCGACGAGGACGGCTACCTGGTCCTGGTCGACCGGATCAAGGACATGATCATCCGCGGCGGCGAGAACCTGTACCCCAAGGAGATCGAGAACGCGCTCTACCGACATCCAGCGGTCCACGAAGCCGCGGTCGTCGGTGTGCCAGACCCCGTGCTGGGCGAAGTACCGGTCGCGCACGTGGTGGCCGCGCCGCAGCCCGCCGTCACCGTCGACGAATTGCTCGGCCATTGCCGCGCCGAGCTCGCCGCGTTCAAGGTGCCCGCCGCGATCGTGCTCGTGACGGAGCTGCCGCGCAATCCGGTCGGCAAGATCGACAAGAAGCGTCTGCGCGCGATGGCAGCCACTGTCTGAGCGGTAGCACACCGCACCTCGATTCGAACGAAAGCAAGACTTTCGGTCGCGGTCGTCCGCGCCCGTGAGCAGGAAGAAAGGAACCGAGCCATGGGATTCAAGACAGGCGATTTTCCGCCGGTGGACACCGAGACATTCTTGGATCTACCACTGCGCGAACGCATGCGGACACTGGCACTGCACTGGGCCGAATACGGATTCGGCACACCGAAGATGATCCACACCATCTATATCGTGAAATTGCTCGTGCTCTACATCGTCGGCGGTGTCCTGATCGCCACCGCGACCTCGGGCGTCGGGCCGTTCTGGGACGTGGCGCAGTGGTGGAACCAGCCGATCGTCTACCAGAAGCTGGTTCTGTGGACGGTCCTGCTCGAAGCGATCGGTGTCGCGGGGTCCTGGGGCCCACTGGCGGGTAAGTTCAAGCCGATGACCGGCGGTCTGCTGTACTTCGCCCGCCGGGGCAGCATTCGGCTCCGACCCTGGTATCGAGTGCCGTTCACCAACGGTGACGCGCGGACGACCGTCGATGTCGTGCTGTACCTCGGCTTCCTCGCCTCGCTGGCGATCGCGCTGGTCGCTCCGGGCGCGACCACTGCCTCGCTGCTGGAAGTGCTGCCGGACAACACCTCCGGGCTCGTACAACCCGTGCTGCTGATCGCGCCGATCCTGCTGTACATCCTGTGCGGACTGCGCGACAAGACGATCTTCCTGGCGGCCCGCGGTGAGCAGTATCTGCCCGCGCTGCTGTTCTTCGCGGTGTTGCCGTTCACCGACATGATCATCGCGGCCAAGCTGCTGATCGTGATCGTGTGGGTCGGCGCGGGTATGTCGAAGTTCGGTAAGCACTTCTCGAATGTGGTGCCGCCGATGATGTCCAACAGCCCGTCCATGCCGTTCCGCTCGATCAAGCGCGCCCACTACCGGGACTTCCCGCGTGACATCCGCCCGTCGCGGGTGGCCTCGTTCATGGCGCACGTCGGCGGCACCGCGGTCGAGGTGATCACCCCGATCGTGCTGCTGTTCTCGACCAACCAGTGGCTGACGCTGGCCGGTGTGGCGATGATGGTGATCTTCCACCTGTTCATCACCTCCGCCTTCCCGCTGGCGGTGCCGCTGGAATGGAACATCCTGTTCGCCTATCTGACCGTGTTCCTGTTCCTCGGCTTCCCGAACTCCGCGGGCTACGGCGTGTTCGACATGTCCTCGCCGTGGCTGACGGTGCTGATCGTCGCCGGGCTCGCGTTCTTCCCGGTGCTTGGCAGTCTGCGCCCGGACCTGGTCTCGTTCCTGCCGTCCATGCGCCAGTACGCAGGCAACTGGGCCTCGGCGCTGTGGGCCTTCGCCCCGGGCGCTGAGGCGAAACTGAACACCATCGCCCACCGTCCCGCCGACAATCAGGTCGACCAATTGCTGGCCATGGACTACCCTCCGGCGGTCGCCGAGATCACCCTGCAGCAGACCATCGCCTGGCGGTCCATGCACAGTCAGGGTCGTGGCCTGTTCTCCTTGCTGTACAAGCACATTCCCGAAATCGACCGCTGGACCGTGCGTGAGGCCGAGTTCGCCTGCAACTCGCTGATCGGCTTCAACTTCGGTGACGGACACCTGCACGCTCTCGACCTCATCGACGCGGTGCAGGCCCGGGTCGGGTTCGCGCCGGGAGAATGGATCGTGGTGTGGGTGGAATCGCAGCCGGTCCACAAGAGCACGCAGGGGTACATGGTGATCGATGCCGCGCTCGGCGTGCTCGAGCGAGGCACCTGGGAGGTGGCCGATGCGGTGGAGGCCCTGCCGTGGCTGCCGAACGGGCCCATCCCGCACCGGGTGACCTGGCGGCGTGAGGACGTCACCGGCGTGGTCGCGCCGAACCAGGACGCCGTGGTCCAGCCCGCCGAATAGGTCTGTGCCACAACACATCGTGAACGGGAGGACGAGTCGATGACAACGGCGACAGTGGTCGGCAGCGGGCCCAACGGGCTGGCCGCGGCCCTCACCCTGGCCAGGGCGGGCGTGGAGGTGACCGTGCTCGAGGCCGCCGACACGATCGGTGGCGGCACCCGCTCGAGCGAGGCCATCCTGCCCGGTCTGCTGCACGACCACTGCTCGGCCATCCATCCGATGGCCGTGGGGTCGCCGTTGCTGCGCAGCGTCGATCTGGAACGGTACGGATTGCGCTGGGCGTGGTCGGAACTCGACTGCGTTCATCCGCTCGACGATGGCACCGCGGGGGTGCTGCACCGCTCGGTCACCGAGACCGCCGCGGGCCTCGGCGCCGACGAACGGCTGTGGCGCACGCTGTTCGAGCGGCCGGTCGCGGGCTACGACGAGACCAGCGCCGACATCATGCGCCCACTGCTGCGGATTCCCCGCCATCCGATCCGGCTGGCGCGCTTCGGTGTTCCGGCGATCGCGCCCGCCACGTTGCTGGCGCGTGCGTTCCGCACCGAAGCGGGACGGGCACTGTTCGGCGGTGTCGCCGCGCACGCGTTCCATCCGCTCGAGCGGCCGTTGAGCGCCAGTGTGGGCCTCGGCATCCTGACCGCGGGACACCGATACGGGTGGGCGGTCGCGGTCGGCGGATCCCAGCGGATCGCCGACACCATGGCCGCGGCACTGGCCGATCACGGCGGAAAGATCGAGACCGGCGTCCGGGTGCGCTCCGTCGCCGACCTCCCACTCTCCGACATCACCGTCTGGGACCTCGCGCCGACGGCGGTCGCGGAGATCCTGGGCGAGCAGCTGCCCGCGCGCATCGCCCGCGCCTATCGGCGATTTCGCTATGGCCCCGGAGTTTTCAAGGTCGACTTCGCCGTCGAGGGCGGTGTCCCCTGGACCGTGGAGGCCGCACGGCGCGCGGGCACCGTGCACCTCGGCGGCTCCTTCGCCGACATCGCCGCGGGCGAACGCGACATCCACGCGGGCCGGATGCCTCAGCACCCGTTCGTGCTGGTTGGCCAGCAATACCTCGCCGATCCCCAACGGTCGGTCGGCTCGATCCACCCGGTGTGGACCTACGCGCACGTCCCCAACGGCTACACCGGCGATGCCACCGAGGCGATCATCGCCCAGGTCGAACGCTTCGCACCCGGCTTCCGCGACCGGGTGGTCGGCCTGACCGCCCGCACCACCGAGGGATTCGCCGAGTACAACCCCAACTATGTCGGCGGCAACATCATGACCGGGGCCAAGGACATCCCGCAGCTGCTGTTCGGACCACGAAAGACTTTGCAGCCCTACGACATCGGCATTCCCGGCCACTACCTGTGCTCGGCGGCGACCCCACCGGGGCCCGGCGCCCACGGCATGTGCGGGGCCAACGCGGCCGAGCGGGCCATGCGGAAGCTGCGCTGAGGACCCAGGCACGTCGGAAGCCAGGTGCCGCCGACGTGCGCTGGCTCACCTCGGGCAGCAGACGGGCCGAATGTGTGGCATGCTGACTGATGAGCACGGGTTGTTGCAGTGATCGCTCGGCTTTCTACAGGAAGTAATACAAAGTTCATGACGCAAGGCAGTGTTAAGTGGTTTAACGGCGAAAAGGGTTTCGGTTTCATCGCGCAGGATGCCGGTGGTCCCGACGTTTTCGTTCATTACTCCGAGATCTCCGGCTCCGGATTCAAGTCCCTCGATGAGGGGCAGCGCGTCGAGTTCGAAATCGGCGAAGGCCAGAAGGGCCCGCAGGCCCAGAGCGTCCGCGCCATCTAGGAGCTGACACACCGAGACCCGCGCCACGGCGCGGGTTTCTTTGTTTTGCGGACCGCTTGTGTGGAGCGAGTCGATCAGTTCAGGTGCTTGCCGAGGAACAGCACCGAACTCTCGAGCGCCGGTCGGACCGGGCTGGTCGAAGACCGTAGAGCTCGGTGGCCTCGAGCATGCCCATCGGGTTGTACTCGGAGAAGCCCTCGCGCATCAGCCGGCCGACATCGCGCGACTACTCGACACCGCGGGTCACCGCATCGAAGCCTGACACGTACTTCGCTCGACGACGCGCCGGCCGCAACCACGCATCGACACCGGACCGGTCAACTACCGCCGTCCACTGTGGTCATGGCTCGCCTGCTCGTCACCGCCGAGCAGCAACAGCCGGGCCGCTTCGGTCCGCGAGGACGCGCCCAGCTTGCGATACACCCGAAACAAATGATTGGCAACGGTTTTCGGGCTCAGCAGTAGTCGGGTGGCGATCTGCTGGTTGGTCAACCCCCGAGCTACTTCACGCAGCACCCGCAGCTCCGCGCCGGACAGGTCGGCCAGCGCCGAACCCGTGGTCGCGGTGTCGAGTTCGCCCAGCTTCGCCGCCCAGGGCGCGGCCCGCATGCGGTCGAAGGCGTACTGGGCTCGCGCGGCGGCGGATTCCCCAGTCGGACCACCCGATGCCGCCAGCAGCAGCTGTGCTCGTGCCCGGTCGAACAGGTCGAGTTCGGGGTCATAGATCGCGATGGCCTCGCGCAGCAGTCGCTGGGCGCCGAGGCGATCGGTCTCGGCGTGGAAGACCGCCGCGGCTCTGCGCGCGCTCGCCCTGGTCCAGCGGCTCGCACCCGGCGCCGCGGCGACTTCGAGTAGATGGTCGAGGACGGGCCGGGCCTGCTGGTGTCGCCCCAGCGACACATACGCTTCGACCAGATCGGGGTGCCAGCGCGCGAGCTGCGGTGCCAGCCTGCCACCCGCCTCTTCGAAAGCCCAGCATTCCTGCAGGAAACCGACGGCCTCCTCGGCGCGGCCGGTGGCCAGCGCGGCGTTGCCCGCGTTGGCGAGCAGAAAGTACCTGGCGCCGAAGGTCGACTGCTCGGTGCTGATGTCGAAGCCGAGGTCGAAGTCCGCCGCCGCCGCGGCATCCTCACCCCGAATCGCGTGGATTCTGGCCCGCAACCCGAGCCAGAACGGCGCGAACGCACGCTGCCCGGTGGCCAGGCTCAACGCGATCGCCTCATCCAGACATCGGGTGGCCTGATCGAATCGGGATGCGCGCAGGTGCGTCTCGCCCAACGCGCCGTAGGTCATCGCGAGCGAAGCGCGCGCACCCTCGCCTCTGGCATGGCCGCTCAGCGCGGTGAGCATGGTGACTGCGGTGTCGTACTGTTCGGCGATCGACAGCGCGCGCCCGATATGCAGTCCGACGGTGGGATCATGGTGGATCGCCACAGTCGGATCCCACTCGTCGAACAGGCCGGTGACCAGATCACCCGCCTGACCTTCCGTGCGCGCGCTGATCGCATGGGCGAGGATCACCCTGGATACCACCCAGTTCGGTGAGCGCGGCACGCTGTGCGCCACCGCCGCCGTGGCGTGTTCGATGATCTGGTCGACCAAGCCGAGCATCCCCAGCGGAATGGCCATGCCCGCGTGGACGACGCCCATGTCGGCCGGGTCGGCCAGCGCCGCGCACTCGAGCAGGCGTTGCCACGCGGCCAGCGGCTCACCATCGAGTGCTTCCCACGTGGCGAGCGAGACCACGGCGAGCACGTGCAGGCCCGCGGCCACCGGCTCGGCGAGTACCTCGCCGAGCCGGTGTCGTGCCACCCCGGCCTCGCCGGATGCCCCGAGTAGCTGCGCCACCTCCACGCGCAACTGGGCCCGCCGCAGATCTCTACCCGTCAGTTCCACCGCGCGATCGAGCATCCGGGCCGCCGCCTCGCTGCCGCCACGGGCCCGCATCCGTTGCGCGGTCGCGACCAGTTCGTCGGTGAGCGACTCGTCGGGGCCCACCGCACCCGCGGCGCGATGGGCGAGCCGCACCTCCGCGGGCAACGCGCTCACCGCGGCCAGCTCGCGGTTGAGCAGGCGTTTGCGGTGCGCGGGCAGGCCGCTCACCGCGGCGCTGCGCAGCAACGGATGCGCGAGTTCCAGACGCCCGTTCACCAACGCGGCCAGCCCTGACTCCTCCAACTCGGTCAGTGCGGCGCCCGGTGCGTCGGGGCGCAGCGCGGCCAACACCGCCCAGTTGCCCTCCACGGAGACCGCGGTCAGATCGAGCAGATCTCGGGCGGTCGGCGTGAGCCGGGCGAGCTGACCGGTGAACACCCGATGCAGCTCACCCGCGAGCGGGATGTCGCTGGGGAGTAGGCGATCGCCGCTGAGCTGGTCGTCGGTCAGCGCCGCGGGCAGATGGGTGAGGGCCAGGGGATTGCCCGCCGAGACAGCGAGCAGGCGCTGCGCCACCGCGTCGTCGATCGGCGCCGGACAGGCATCGCGTAGCACGGTCAGCGCACTCGCCGCGTCGAGACCAGCCAGCCGCCGCACCTGGAACCCTTCGGCGAAAGTCACCACCGAGGGCACCGGCCGTCCCGTGACGATGACCAGGACCGGACCCCAGCTGGTCCGGCGCAACATCAGGTTGAGCGCGGTTCGACTGGCCGGATCGGCGTCGTGGATGTCGTCGATGAGCAGGGCCACCGGACCCGCCGCGGTGGCCGCGGCCACCGCGGCGGCCAAGAGATCGGCGGCGCGCAGCGGGTCGATCTGCGCGGTCACCGGCCGCGCGTCGCCGCGCAGCGCGACGGCGACGTCGGCGGCGGTCGACATCGGCTCGCCGATATCGCCGGCACGGCAGGCGACGAGCCGGGCGCGATCACCGGTCTGTTCGGCCAGCCAGGACAGCATGCTCGACTTACCGATACCGGGTTCGCCGAGCAGCACGATCACCCGTCCCGCACCCGCGCAGGCGCTGTTCCATGCGACGGTGAGCGCTTCGGCGAGTTCGGCTCGTCCTGTGATGCCAGCCATATCGCTGGCAGGCTAACCCACCGGCCGGGTCGGCGCCGGTCAGCGTGCCGGGCGTCACTCCACGAGTTGCCAGCTGCTGGCGCCTTCGTGGCGCGCGGTCATCTCGACGGTCGCCGAGCCGCCCTTGGTGTCGAGCGCTGTGCAGGTGAAAGTGCTACCGACCTCGACGATTTTCAGTCCTCGACCGCAGTCCACCGTCACCGGGAAGCCCATCTGATCGGAAACATCGGTGGTGAGGCCGTTCGCGGTGGCGGCGAGGTCGAACGCGATGTCGCGCGTCGTGAACTTCACCCCACCGTCGTCGTCTTCGACCTGCACATCGACGCGCACATCGTTGCCGTCGAGATCGGCGAGGCAGACGAAGGTGTCGCCGGCCACCGGGTCGTCGGCCAGGCGTGGACATTCGACGGAATCGACCTGACGCGACATCGAGGCGTAGGCCTTGTCCAGTTCCGTGGCGATGTTCTGCTCGAGCTTCGCGTAGTCCGGCCCGCCGATCGAGATCGACGCGTTGCACCCGAACAGCGTGAACGCCAGCGGAATCGACAAGGCGCTCAGCAGGACCCGAGATCGGGGACGACGCGCTACACAAGGATTGAACACACCGATGACGCTACGCAGCACCAGGTCACACGCCTATAGGCACAATTGCCCATGCGCGCGAGAACTGCGAGCAGCGCCGCGAGTGGAGGACACACAACGGCGAGTTCGCAAGCGTGAGAAGTGACACAGACCACTTCGCAGGTTTTCCCGTGGCACCCTGTCTGTGCCCGAGCGGCACCACCACCACGACGTGCGCGGCTATCTCGAGGCTGTCGCCCCGAAGTTGGATTCCGAGGGTTGGAGAATGACGAACCCCGCCCCGTCGAATCGCACCTGTGCCACCTCGCCGGAGCCGCCGCGCAGCATCGACCCAAAACTCTGGGTGCGCACGATGGAGGTTTGCAGGCCCGAGGACCAGCCGATCAGGGCGTCGGAATCGGCGAACACCGGTTGCTGGGGGTTGACGGGGATGACGATCGGCTGACCGTGGCTGGTGATCGCCAGCCGACCCTGCCCTTGGAAGACACAGTTGAACAATCCGCCGCCGACGAAAGCGCCGGCGCCGGAGACCATCTGGATCTCGTAGCCGAGCGAGGGCTCGTAGGCCAGAATGTGTTTGCCGTTGATCGACAGCGCGTCGCCGGGATCGAGGTCGATCAGAAAGCACTCCGAGGCATGGTGGGCGAACCAGATCTCACCCTGACCTCGGCAGCTCATCAACGGCACACCCTCACCGGTCGCGAACCGCTTGACCAGGTTGCCCAGCCCTTGGCCCTTGACCTCGAACGCGAATTGCCCGCGGTAGCCGATCATGGAGCCTTGGCGGGCGTACACCTCCCCGTTGACACACGCCTTCACGCACCTCGAGTGCTGCAGCGTGAGACCGAGCTGGGTCGCCGGCTGGGCCGAATTGTTCGCGTGGAAGATGTCACTGCGCATGCGTGTCGGCGCTCCTGAACGATCGCGGGCGGATCACGTCACGATACCTACCTGCCGGAGCGGCACCCACCGGTCTCTGTCAGCGGTTCGCGCGGCAAGCAAGATCTCTGTGGGGTAGACCGCGTCGGTGGACACCAGGCGGTCGATCTCGTCGCTGTCGAACCCGCGGTCGGCCGTGAACACGTGGAGAGCTACCTCTATCCCAAGGCCGTCTCGATGAATCCGGGCTGACGACCCGCCGCATCCGAGCGGACGCGGTGCACCGTCGGGACGGGCGCAGACGCCGGAGGGGGGCTCGAGGCACAATGTGGAGGTGAACGATAGACCTGAAACCATGATCGGGGTGCTGGCGGCTGCGAGATCGACGAGTGCCGCGACCCCTGTCCGCGGCTAGTTCGATGTCGGATCAGGAAGTCGGTACGGGGTCCTCGATGGGACCTGGTGGAAGTCGATACGACGCGGTGGAGCTCCTGCGTCGGAAGCGGGACGAGATGAAGGCCGCCGAGGACGTTTCCGGTGCGGGCGGGGGCGGGGCGTCGAATGTCGTGCGGCTGCCGAAGCGGCCGCGGCGAGGGCGAGAGGATGTCGGCGACGCCCAGCGTCGTCCCTGGTCCCCGGAGACTGTGTACGATCCGGCGCCGACCCGTCCGGTGACGCGCGCGGAGTTGCAGGGGGAAACAGGTGCCTGGCCGGTCGATACCGCGGCGCAGGCGAAGGGGAACGCCGAGCACGAACGGAACGTCATCGACCTGGACGCTTCCCGTCGGAAACGCGGCGGGGCGAGTGCTTGGTCCGCGGGCCCTCGCCCCAGGGTGAAGCCGCGCAGAATCGGACATGCCGACAAGGAGCCGGGCGGCGGCACCGACGTCTGACCAGCATGGTGCCCTCCGGTGGCGGTGCGGGTGCCATCCGCCATCGCGGCAGTGCATCGAACATGAATCACAATCCGGCTGATCGGCCGCCTCGTCTACGGCGCCTTCCCGGTTGTGGATCTACCTGAGCGTGACCCCGGTCGCGGCGGCACAGAACTGCCACAGGCTGTCCCGGTCCGTCGGCTTCTCGTGCGTGCGCCGAAGGTAGTGCTCGGGCCGGATCTGCCGGTCGTGCCAGAACCGGCCGGCGGGTAATCCCTCGGTGGCGGCGAGCCAGATCGCGGTGTCCGCGCCTTCGGCGGGCGAGCGCAGCAGCGGGCGGGTGAGGGTGCGAAACCTCGGCAGCGAGGTGGCCACACCCGGTGTGTCCACCCAGCCGGGGTGCATGCTGGAGACGGAAATGCCGTCTTCGGCGTAGCGGTCGGCAAGTACCGGAGTCAGCGCGACCTGCATCCGCTTCGAACGCGCATAGGCGGTGGCGCCGCGGTAGTCGTCCGCGCGGTATTCGAGATCGTCGAGGTGCAGGGCCTGGGTGTACATGCCGCCCGAGGACATCAGGATCACCTGTGCGCCCGCGGCGCGGGCCAACGCGGGGGAGAGCAGTTCGTTGAGCAGGATCGGTCCGAGCACGTGGGTGGCCAGGCAGAGCTCGTGCCCCTGCTCGCTCTCGGTCCGGGAACTCGGCATGACCCCCGCGTTGTGGATGAGCACATCCAATCGATCGGTCCGTTCGAGGAAATCGGCGGCGAATCTGCGCACATCCGCGAGATCGGCGACATCGCACCGTTGCACCCCGATCGCCGCTTCGGGAACGGCCGCGACGATCTCGGCCGCCGCAGCGTCGCCGCGTGTGGTGTCGCGCACCGCCAAGGTGACCGTGGCGCCGAGGTCGGCCAACCCGGTGGCGATGGCCTTGCCGATGCCGGAGTTGGCGCCGGTGACCAGGGCGTTTCGGCCCTTCAGCGCCTGCGGCGGCAGTGGGGACCACGCTCGGCTGCGCAATCGGAAGCCGATCCGGCTGTAGCCGAGGACGACGGAGCGGTCCAGTGCGGTGTCGAGGTGGGTGGGCAGGTGGTCGGTCATCGGTCGCCCCTGTTGGGTCGTACTGATCTCGGAGTGATGCATCGTTTGTGCATCGTTTACATGCTACCGTCAAAGGCAGGAGTCGGACAGTCCACCGGCTCGACCGAGCGCTGGAGGACGACCATGACCGCCCCCTTACCCAGTAGGCGAGGAAGGCTCGCCGCTGTCGCCACGTCGTGTGCGCGGCAGCGCGCCGACGGCGCAGACGAATCGCGGTGCCGGGGATGACCGGTGATCGGCGTCGCGTCGCGGTGATCGGCAGCGGGGTCGCCGGCCTGACCGCGGCCTGGGTGCTGGCCCGCACCTGCGAAGTGGTTCTCTACGAGGCGGATTCGCGCCTCGGCGGGCACGCCCACACCCACCGCCTCAACTCCCGCGCCGATGGCTCGGGGCAGTGGCTCGGCGTGGACTCCGGCTTCATCGTGCACAACGATCGCACCTACCCCACCCTGCTGCGATTGTTCGACGAAGTGGGGGTCCGCACGCAGGACTCCGACATGTCGATGTCGATCCGCTGCGACGGCTGCGGGCTCGAATACGCGGGTGGGAAAGGGCTCCGTGGGATCGTCGCGACCCCCCGGGTGCTGGCCAATGGCCCCTACCTGCGAATGCTCGGTGAGGTCACCCGCTTCCACCGACTCGCCCGCGCCGAACTCGACACCGACGGCGACGAACTGCGCACCCTGGGCGCGTTCGTGCGGGACGGTGCGTTCTCCGCCTACTTCACCGCGCATTTCCTGGTCCCGCTGGTGGCCGCGGTCTGGTCCTGCCCTCCGCACCTCGCGCTGAGCTATCCCGCCCGCTACCTGTTCACCTTCCTCGATCACCACGGCATGCTCACCGTGTTCGGCTCACCGACCTGGCGGACGGTGTCCGGTGGCTCGGGCACCTACGTACGAGCGATCGCGGCAGGTGTACACGAGGTCCGGGCGGGAGTGCCGGTGCGCACCGCCCACCGCGTGGGGGAATCGGTCATCGTCCGCGACGACGCCGATCGAGTCGACCACTTCGACGCTGCCGTGGTCGCCACCCATCCCGCCCAGGCGCTGCGGCTGCTCGACGCACCGACCCCCGCAGAATCCGAGATCCTCACCGACCTGACCTATTCGACCAATCACACCGTCCTGCACACCGACGACACGGTGCTACCGCGGCGCAGCGGCGCCCGGGCGTCCTGGAACTACCGTC
Source organism: Nocardia mangyaensis (assembly GCF_001886715.1). Taxonomy (NCBI): domain Bacteria; kingdom Bacillati; phylum Actinomycetota; class Actinomycetes; order Mycobacteriales; family Nocardiaceae; genus Nocardia; species Nocardia mangyaensis. The sequence goes on along the minus strand of NZ_CP018082.1, from coordinate 3,922,229 downwards.
TGCCGCAGTGCGATGCCACGCCCGACCACGTGCTCGTGAGCTACGACCTGACCCGCCTGCAACGTCTGCCCGCCGACGCCGACCGTCGGTTCCTGGTGACCCTCGGCGACGCCGACCGCGTGGCACCCGAGGCGGTCCTGGCCACGATGACCTATGAACACCCGCAGTACACCCCGCGCTCGATGGTGGCCCGGCGTCGACTGCCCAGCATCGGTGACCACACCCTGGCCTTCGCCGGCGCGTATCACGGCTGGGGATTCCACGAGGATGGCGCGCTGTCGGGATTGCGCGCCGCCGAACGCGTCGGTGGACAGTGGGATACCCGTCCCTCGATCGGCATCAGCGCCATCCGGGCGGCGAGGACATGACGCGGGCGCGACTGGTCCGCACGGTGATCCGGCACTCCCGCCGCGAGCCGGTGCGGCACCTTTTCGCCTATCGCAGCTACAGCTGGCTCGTCGATCTCGACGAGATGCCGACCCCGGGATGGTTGTTGCGGCCGTTCGCGGGTTTCGCCGCGCGCGATCATCTCGGTGACCCGTCGGCCAGTGTGCGCGCCAACGTGGTGGACTACCTGGCCGGTCAGGGCATCGACCTGCGCGGTGGCCAGATTCTGATGCTCGCCAACGCGCGGGTGTTCGGCTACGTCTTCAATCCACTGACCGTGTTCTGGTGCCACGACGACACCGGCGCGTTGCGCTGCGTGATCGCCGAAGTGCACAACACCTATGGTGAACGGCACCGCTACCTCGTCTCGCCCGAGGCGAATCCCGTGGTCGCCAAGCAATTCTACGTCTCACCCTTCAACCCGGTGGCCGGGCGTTACCGGTTGCGACTGCCCGTTCCCGAGGACCGGTTACAGCTGGCCATCGCCCTGGAGGAACCGGACGGCCGGACCACCTTCGAAGCCACCGTCCGCGGGCTCGTTCTGCCCGCGACCCGCCGGACCGTCGCCCGCGCGATCCTGGCCCACCCTTTCGAAACCTGGCGCATCGCCGCGCGAATCCGATGGCAGGGCCTGCGGCTGTGGCGCCGTGGCCTGCCGGTCGTGCCGCGGGATCGGCGTCTTTCCCAGGAGGCTCTGTCATGACCATCTCCTCGTGCGGTACTCAGCCCGCGACCGTCGCGCCGAGCGCCGAGCGATGGGCGCACCTGACTGCGGTGCCGGGCGGACTTCGCGCCGGTGCGGGCCGCCTGGTCGTCGAGGCCCTGTTCCGCCGTGCGGTGCAACGGCTTGCGCTGCGCGTCGAGTTGCCCGACGGCACGATCTTCGGCGGTGGGGCCGACGACCCGTTCGCCCCGCTGATGGTGCTGCACGACCCGCGCGCCTTCGCCACTCGCATCGGTACCACCGGACTGATCGGGTTCGGTGAGTCGTACATGATGGGGGAGTGGTCGGCACCGGATCCGGCCGCAGTGCTCACCGTGCTGGCCGCTGACCTGCGGCAGCTCGTTCCCGCGCCGTTGCAGGGGCTGCGGTCACTGGTCCTGCCGGGACAACCCGCTCGAACTCGCGCGACCACAGCCGGAGCCCGCAGCAACGCCGCGCACCACTACGACCTGTCCAACGACTTCTTCGCGCTGTTCCTCGACGAGACCATGACCTACTCGTCGGCACTGTTCGACCAGCTCACCCCCGCCCCGGTATGGGCTGATCTCGCCACGGCCCAGCGCGCGAAGATCGACCGACTGCTCGATGCCGCCGAAGTCGGCGCCGGAACCTCGGTGCTCGAAATCGGCACCGGCTGGGGCGAACTCGCCATCCGGGCCGCGCAGCGGGGCGCGACCGTCCACTCGATCACGCTGTCGGCGCGACAGCAGCGACTGGCGCTGGCACGGGTGGCCGAAGCCGGCCTCACCGACCAGGTGACCATCGAACTCCGCGACTACCGTGAGGTCGACGGCCGATACGACGCGGTGGTCTCGGTGGAGATGATCGAAGCGGTGGGGTATGAGTACCTGCCGAGCTATCTGACGGTCCTCGAACGGGCCCTCGCCACCGGCGGTCGGGTGGCGCTGCAGGTCATCACCATGCCGCACGACCGGATGCGGGCCGGTCGGGTGACCCACACCTGGGTGCAGAAATACATCTTCCCCGGCGGGTTCCTGCCGTCGGAGGAACTCCTGGCCGACCTGGTCTCGCGCCATACCGACCTCGAGCTCGTGGATCGGGCGGCGATGGGGCAGCACTACGCGCACACGCTCCGGCTGTGGCAGGACCGCTTCACCGCTGCCGCCGATCAGGTCGGCGCGCTCGGTTTCGACGAGGTGTTCCAGCGGATGTGGCGGCTCTACCTCGCCTACTCCGAAGCCGGATTCCGCTCGGGATATCTCGACACCTTGCAACTGGTCCTGCGCCACCGGGGCGCGGCCGAACTCGACACGGAGGTGACCCGATGAACGCCACGACACCGGCGCGAATCCTCGGTATCGCGACCGCGGCCTACGGGGCCGCCGTCACCGTACGGCCCGCGATACTCCTGCGTCCCAGCGGTCTCGGCACCGGCGCGGAACCGGAACTGCGCACGCTGGCCCGTTCGGTCGCCCTGCGCGATGTGCTCTCCGGGATCGCGCTGGCGACAGCCGCCGGTCCGCGTGCTCGCGCGGTGGCAGCGCTCGTGCGGGTCGGCTCCGATGTCGCCGACACCGTGGTGTTCGGCCACGCGTTGAAAGGTCGGCCCGAGCGGGGCAAGACACTCGCAGTCACCTCGGGGTGGGGACTGTTGTGCCTGGCCGCCGCCGTCTACGAGCATCGCGGAAGCATCCCGGTGACCACACGGGGCGCGGGCAGGCCATGACACCCGGGCCGGAGGGTTCTCCACCGGTGACCACGGAGTTCACCGTCGGGACGGTGGCGCGCATGTTGGGAATCCCCGTCGCCACCCTGCGCAGCTGGAACCGGCGATACGACCTCGGGCCGCGTCGCCATCTGGCGGGTCGGCACCGCCTCTACACGGCGGCCGATCTGGCTGTGGCCACCAGAATGGTGGACCTGGTCCAGGCCGGAGCAACGCCGGCGAGTGCGGCCCAGGCGGCACGGGCCGTGCTGGCGCCCGCCCCCGTGCCCGGCGAAGTCGGCCCGGTGATCGCCGCGGCGGAGCACATGAACGTGTCCCGGCTGCTGGACCTGATTTCGGCCCATGTGACTCATCACGGCGTGATTCCGACCTGGAACAGTCTCTGCCGCCCCGCTTTCGAGCACATCGTGGCCGAGCAGCAGCGGGGACACGGCTACATCGACGTCGAGCACCTGATGTCGTGGGCGATCACCACGAGCCTGCACCGATGCGTGCCGCCGCTGACCGAAGTCGACCGGGAGCCGGTCGTGGTCCTGGCCTGCACCGAGGGCGAACACCATGTGCTCCCCTTGGAGGTGTTGCGGGCCGCGTTGGCCGAGCGGGGAGTGGCCGCACTCCTCCTCGGTGCGAATGTCCCCGGTGACGCGCTCGCTCAAGCGTTGTCCCGGAGGTCTCGGCCGGCCGTCGTCGTGCTGTGGTCGCAGACGTCGAGGACAGCGACACTCGGCGCGATCGACGCTCGGCATGGCAGGGTGGTACCCGCTGGTCCAGGTTGGCGAGATACCCCCGAGGGCCGTCGGTGCCTCGGCTCACTGGAGGAGGCAGTCGATGCGTTGTCGGCAACCGGGCTCTGACCGGTCGCGTGGCGTCGAGTGTTCCCGGACCGGTCATCCGCCGCCCTCCGCGCCATACCGCACGTCCATCCTCGGACAGGAGTGATCTCGTATGCGCTGTGTAGTGTTCGGCGCCACCGGATACCTCGGTGGCCGACTCGTGCCGGAACTGCTCGATGCCGGCCACACCGTCCGCGTTCTGGCTCGCGATCCGGGCAAACTCGTCGACGCGGCGTGGCGCGAGCAGGTCGACGTGGTGCGCGGTGACGTCACCCGCGTCGACGACGTCCGTGCCGCTCTGGCCGGGCAGGAAGTCCTCTATTACCTGGTCCATTCGCTGAGCCGCGCCGATTTCGAGAACGTGGATCGCGAGGCCGCGACACTGGTCGCCGCGGAATCCGAACGCGCCGGTCTGACCAGATCGGTGTACCTGGGCGGCATCACGCCCACCGGCCAGGAGCTGTCGCGCCACCTGGCCTCGCGCGCCGAGGTGGGCGAGATCCTGCTCCGCGCGGCGACTCCCGCCGTGGTGCTGCGCGCGGCGGTCATCATCGGCTCCGGCTCGGCCAGCTTCGAGATGCTCCGGTATCTGACCGAGCGGCTGCCCGTCATGGTGACGCCGCGGTGGGTACGCAGCCGAATCCAGCCCATCGCGGTTCGCGATGTCCTGCACTATCTGGTGCACGCCGCCGAACTGCCCGGCACGGTGAACGACGCCTTCGACATCGGCGGACCCGACGTCCTCACCTACGAGGGCATGATGCGGGGCTACGCCGAGGCCGCGGGCCTGCCTCGCCGGGTGATCATGCCCGTGCCCGTGCTCACCCCGTGGCTCTCGGCGCAGTGGGTCAACCTGGTCACCCCGGTTCCCCGTGCCATCGCCGTGCCACTCATGGAGTCGCTCATCAACGACGTGGTGTGCGAAGACCATCGCATCGCCGACCACATCCCGGACCCCTCGGCGGGGCTCATCCCCTACGCCGACGCGGTGAGCCTGGCACTGCACCGCATTCGCGATCGCGATGTGCCCACCCGGTGGTCGGACGCGGGCCTGCCCGACGCCCCGTCGGATCCACTGCCCACCGATCCCGCATGGTCCGGTGGATCGCTGTACAGCGATGTGCGAGAACGCGATACGACCGCCGACCCCGCGACCCTGTGGGCAGTCGTGGAAGCCGTGGGAGGAGAACACGGCTGGTACTCCTTTCCGCTGGCCTGGGCGTTGCGCGGCTGGATCGACCGGGCGCTGGGCGGAGTCGGCCTGCGACGCGGCCGACGCGACCCCCACCGCCTGCACGTGGGCGAAGCGCTGGATTGGTGGCGAGTCGAGCACCTCGAACGCGGACGACTGTTGCGGTTGCGCGCGGAGATGCGCGTCCCCGGTCGAGGCTGGCTCGAACTGTCGGTCACCCCGACTGCCGACGGTGGTGCGCACTACCGGCAGCGCGCCCTGTTCGAACCACACGGACTGGCCGGACATCTCTATTGGAAGGCCCTGAGCCCGTTCCACGCGGTGATCTTCGGTGGGATGGCCCGCAACATCACCGGAGCGGCCGAATAACGGCACACCAACGGCGTTGCGCGCGACCGAGGCCGAGCGGTGTCGGCGATCACCGCTACGCTGGACGACAGCACGGCTCAGCCTACGAACGCAGGGGAACACACCGATGAACGACCCACACCCGGCCACCGCCGACAGCACACCGATACCTTTGTTCAGCGCACCGCGCAACAGTGACGCAACCCCGTCGACCACCGACCCGGTCCCCGGGAACCTGCTGCCGACCTTCCTGGCCGCTTCGCCCGCCGCGGACATCTCCGGGCAGGGTTGACCCTGCTGACCGCCCCCGCAGGTCCCCGCGCGGGGCGCTGGCTGCTTCCGGTGTGGAGCGGCGGATCTCACGCCAGGTGACCGTCTGGGCGAATGAGGATGCGGTCGCCGGGCGAGGCGTCGTATGCGGCGAAGGCGTAGCCGTCGATGTCGGTGACGTGGCGGGCAGCGTTGTTCGTGCGCACAGCTTCGGGGGAGCTCGAATCCGGCCCCAGGATCGTCCATGCGTGGGTTTGCGCTGTGGGTGCCGGGGCCTGGCAGTCGAAGCACAGGAGCGTGGCATGCGGTCCGCGAAACAGATCGAACAGCCGGATCGGGCGGCCCGCGGAGTCCCACAGCGGCGCGTCCGGTGCCCGGTCGCCCGTGGTGAGGCGGGCGGTGAGGCCGGGTTCGCGGTAGCTGATGTCGAGTTGCCGGGTTTCGTCACCGCGGCGGTGGGCGTCCTCGTCGCCCTCGGTGTGCTTGCGGAGCAATGCGGTGCTGATGCCGAGAACGCGTGCCGCCACCTGTCTGCGCTCGGTCTCGTAGGTGTCGAGCAGATCTCGGCTGCCGTCCGCGAGCTTCCAGCCGAGGTTGTACGCGTCCTGGACGCCGGTATTGAGTCCCTGCCCACCCGCGGGTGGATGGACGTGCGCGGCATCGCCCGCCAGGAAGACCCTGCGCTCCGCGAAACGTTGCGCGAGCCGGGTATTCGGCCGCCACACCGTACTCCAGCGCAGCTCGTCGATGCGGAGATCCGTTCGGCCCGAATACTTGTCGAGGTAGCTCTGCAGGGTCGCGGCGTTCGGTTCGACCTGTCCGGTCAGAGTTGTCCCGAACTGGAAGTACTGCCCGCCGGGCAGCGGTGACAGCACGATCCCCTCGCGCGGATTGTCCGGTGCCGCGAACCAGTAGCCGTACCCGTGGTCGAGGCCGGTGACCTGAACGTCGCCGAGCAGCATGCGCACACTGTCGTCGGTGGTGCCCTCGAAGGCGATGCCGAGTTCCTTGCGGACGAGGCTGGATGCCCCGTCGGCACCGACGAGGTAGGCGGCCCGAACGGTCTCGCTTCCGTCGGCACCGGCGAGAGTGGCGGTGACCCCGTCGTCGTCCTGCGCGAATCCGATGAGTTCGGTGCCCAGTTCGACCCGGACGCCGAATTCTTCCAGGCGGTGGCGCAGCAGCGCCTCGGTCTGCGACTGCCCGAGCACCCACGGGTTCGGATAGGGCACGTCGGCAGTCGGCTCCTTCGGATCGCTCATCCGTATCTCGCGGATCCGGCTGCCGCCCTGGAACACCTGGAACACCGGTTGCGGCGAGCCCAGGGCGAGGATCGCGGGCAGCACGCCCAGATCGTCGAAGACCTCGAGGGTGCGTGGCTGGAGGCCGTCGCCGCGTGAGCCGTCGAAGAATTCGGTCGCCTTGTCGACGATGCGGACGGCCAGACCCCGGCGGGCGAGATCGATGGCCAGGGTGAGGCCGGTGGGTCCGGCACCGGCGATGAGAGTGTGGATCGGCATGGTGCGCTCCGGATCGGTAGGGGTTCGGGTCAGCCCGGCGTGACGAGCCCGGTTTCGTAGGCGAAGATCGCGGCTTGGGTACGGTCACGCAGCTGGAGCTTGGCGAGTACGCGGCCGACATGGGTTTTCACGGTTTCCTCCGCGATGACCAGGTCGGTGGCGATCTCGGTGTTGGACCGGCCACGGGCGATGAGTTCGAGCACCTGTGTTTCGCGACCGGTCAGCTGATGCAATCGCGTGTCGTCGGGCCGGGGACGGGTACCGCCGAGCCGGGTGAATTCGTCGAGCAGTCTGCGGGTCACCGAGGGCGCCAGCATCGCCTCGCCCCGGGCGACCGTGCGGATGCCGTCGGCCAGGGCCGCGGCGGGAGTGTCTTTGAGCAGGAATCCGCTCGCTCCCGCCCGCAAGGCGCGAAAAACGTACTCGTCGAGGTCATAGGTGGTCAGCACGATCACCCGAGCCCGGTTCCCGGAGTCGACTATGCGGGCGGTCGCGTCCAGCCCGTCCACACCCGGCATGCGGATATCCATCAGGACCACGTCGGGGTCGAGCTCGGCGGTGAGTTGTTGTGCCGCCGCGCCGTCGGCGGCCTCGCCGACGACCTCGATGCCGGGTTGGGCACCGAGCAGCACCGCGAGTCCGTCGCGGACGAGTGCCTGGTCGTCGGCGATCACTACGCGAATGGTCATGGTGGCGTTTGTCCTTCCAACGGCAGTGCCGCGCGAACTCGGTAGCCACCGTCCGATTCCGGTTCTGCCGTGAATCGACCGCCCCAGAGCGCGACCCGTTCACGCATGCCGAGGAGCCCGTGGCCGCCGCCGCTGGAAGTGGCAGGGGTCGAACTCGGACCGTTGTGTACCTCGATGTCGAGTTCGTCGGCCCGATAGTGCAATTCGACGGAGATCGCGGAGCCGGGCGCATGCTGGAGCGCATTGCTCAGCGCTTCCTGCACGATGCGGTACGCCGACACCGTTATTCCGGAGGGCAGAGCCGCCGGGGCGCCGTGCCTGGTGAGGGTGACGTCGCGGCCGGCGCGGCGAATGCGGTCGACGAGTTCGTCCACCTCCTCGAGCTGCGGTTGTGGCTGGGTCGGGGATTCCCGATCGGCGCGCAGCACGCCGAGGATGTGGCGCATCTCGTCGAGCGCGGCCGCGGCACTGGTCCGGATGGCGGTCAGGCTGTCGATCAAGTCCTGCGGTGGGTCGGCGACCCGATATCGCGCGGACTCGGCTTGGATCGCGACCACCGACATGTGGTGCGCGACCACATCGTGGAGTTCTCGCGCGATCCGGGTGCGTTCCTCGAGCAGGGCACTGCGCCGTCGTTGTCGCTCGGACTCCTTGGTCTGGGAGATGGCGTCGCGGCGGGCTTCGAACAGAGCGCGCAGGGCGGCTCCGGCGAGCAGCACGATGCCGGTGAGCAGAGTGGTGGCGACCACGTCGGCGAGCCCGCCCCCGGGCACCGCGGCGACGAGGGCGATACCGGCGGCAGCGGTGGCGGCGAGCACGCCGAGTGTCCAGCGCCACGGGACCAGCAGCGCGAAAATGCCCACGACGAGCAGATAGCTGTTGAACATCGCGTCCACCCAGGGGGTTTCACCCACGAGCAGGGCGGCGGAAACGACAGCGCCGAGACTGATCGCCCAGCCGAGCAGCGGAAGCCGGAACTGCAGGACGATGGCCAAGGCCTGACAGAATGCCAACGCGGTCGCGGACCGGCCGCCGAGATCGGTGTCCGAGACCAGGGTGTGGCCGACGACGGCGAAGACGAACGCCGCCGTGGCGACCAGGGCGGGCAGGCGCCAACGGTCCGTCTTCGTGATGCTCACAGGTCCTCGCGTTCCAGGATTCGCCGGGCGATGAGCACGGCGATCAGCGTGGTACCGATGACGATCACCAGTCGTGGCCAGCCGCCCAGCGATCCCATGAGCTCGGCTGCGCCATCCGAGCTCTGCGCCAGTTTCGCCACCACCGCGCTCGGCGCGAAAAGCGTCACGACCTTGTGCAGATCGCCGAATGCCTGCGCCGAGGAGAGCTGCGGCAACAAGATATGGGTCCCGACGACGGCCACCGCACCCACTGAACTACGTAGCATCACCCCGGTCGCCAGCCCGAGCAACGCTACCGCCGGAAAACAAGCGTAGATGCCGAACATGCCGGGCAGCGCCGTCCCGGGCGCGTACCGTCCGGCATCGATCGTGGCGCTGCCGACCAGATACGCGGACGTGGTCGTGATCAGACCGATCACGGTGGCGACGTGTGTCACCACGATCGCCTTGGCCGCCAAGACCATGCCGCGCTGTGGCGTCGCCGCCAACACAGGCCGGATGGTCCCTGAGGTGAACTCGGTGGAGATGACCATGGCACCCCACGCGGCGACGACCGCCAGTGACAGGGGGACCGCGGTGAGGGCCCCACCGAGCACGGTGTCATCTGCTTCGAGACTGCCGGTCAAACCGACGAACACGGCCGCCACCGGGCCGAGGATGACGGCGACGATCGGCAGCAATGTCAAGGAGCGCGCCGAGCGAATCTTGATGATCTCGGACCGGAGCTGATTGCGGAGGTCGTCTGCTCCGGTGCGGGCATCTGTCAGGGAGGTCATGCGACGGTGTCCTTCGGTGCGGTTCTGTCGAGGTGGGACGCGGCCGGCTCGCGATGACCGAACTGTTGGTGGTCGGCGACGAGGCGGGTGAAGACCTCCTCGACGGATTCGTGGATCGGTGTGAGCTCGTCGAGCACGACGCCGGATGCCATGGCGAGGCGGCTGATCTCGCGGGAGCGGATACCGCGCACCGTGGCGGTGTCGCCGCGGATCTCGGTATCCGGGCCCAGTTCGTCCAGCAAGGGGGACAGCGTGGCACCCCTGATCCGGACGACCGGTTCGGTCCGGCTCTCGATGAACTGCTCGGTCGATTCGTCCGCGAGTAGCCGGCCCTCACCGATGACGAGAAGATGATCGGCGACCAGCTGGGTTTCGCTCATCAGATGACTGGAGAGCAGGATCGTTCGACCTTCATCGGCCATGGCGCGCAACATGGTGCGGATCCAGCGGATGCCCTCGGTGTCGAGTCCATTGACCGGCTCGTCCAGGATCAGGATCTCCGGGTCGCCGAGGATGGCCGCGGCGATTCCGAGCCGCTGTCGCATTCCGAGAGAGAATCCCTTGACGGGGGTACCGGCGACGTTGGCGAGCCCGACCATGGCGAGTACCTCGTCGACTCGTCGGTGGGAGATGCCGTTGCTCGCCGCGAGGAAGGCCAGATGCGCGGTGGCCGAGCGGGTCGGCAGAACGTCGCCCGCGTCGAGCAACGCGCCGATCGTGTGGAGTGGCCGCACCAGATCACGGTATCGCCGACCGGCCACACTGATCTGGCCGCCCGACGGAGTGTCGAGCCCCAGCGCGAGTCGCATCGTGGTGGTCTTGCCCGAGCCGTTCGGTCCGAGGAAGCCGGTGACCCGACCGGGCCGCACGGTGAACGTGAGCTCTTCGACGGCCCGGGTGCTGCCGTAATACTTGGTCAGATCTCGTGCTTCGATCACATGTCGACGGTAGGACGCCGTCACCGCGATGCCATCCCGCTCGAGGGTGGTCTTACGGATAGCTCTCGAGGGGGATGGCCCTGGTCAGGCCGAGGACGACGTCACGGGCCGAGCCCGGCCGCGACGAAGTCGGTCAGGTTGTCGATCCCCACGTCAGGATCACCGTGCCAGGACTGGATCATCGTCTCGGCGGGCAGCCGCGCACCACGGGTGGCCAGGTCGGTGAGCCATTCGATCCACGGCTGCATCTGTTCTGCGCGGAAGGCCCGCATCCGTTCGGCGAACGCGGGATTGGCGAGCGTGGCCTGCTCGATCGCGGCGAACACGTCGCGATGGGCGGCGTAGGCGTGCCAGAAGACGGTCACGTGGGCGTGGGCGCGGGTCGAGTCGTGGATCGACACCGCGCTCGGGTCGGGTCATCGACTCCGCGAAGCACCGGCGATCTCGTCGGCGTCGGCACCGATGTCGACCGCGAGCGCGGCCAGGACCTCCTCCTTGCTCTCGAAGTCGTTGTAGAACGAGCCCGCGGCGCGACCCGCCTCACCGGTGATGTCGACGATCTCGGTGTTGAGGAGATCTGGTTCGGCTTGGTCTACGTCTCGTCCCATCGCCTGATCATGGCGGTGTTCGTGATCGACCTGATCGCGATGGTCGCAGGTCTGCCGCGGGCCCTGTTCCCGGAGACGGCGGAAAAGAGCTTCCACGCGGGCCCGGCGAGGGGGGCGATGATCGTCGGCGTCGTCATCTGGGGCGTCGGCATCACCGGATTCGGGCTCAGTGCCCTGCTCGGCAGCGGGGGGGGGGGGCTCGTCCTAGCGGTCTTCTTCCTCGCGATAGCCGGAGTGGGCGACCTCCACCATGATTCAGCAGATCGCCACCGACGATGTCCGCGGCCGGCTCCAAGCCTGTTCAACGTCACGGTCGCGGGCGGCCAACGACTCGGCGACTTCTCCCACGGGATCACCGCGGCGCTGGTGGGCGCCATCGCCGTGTCCGGTGGCGGTGTCCTGGTCGTTCTCGCCGCCATCCTGCTTCTCCTGGCCATCCCCATCACCTACCGCTACCGGTTCGACCCCACCCGCCCTACGGACGAGCCGGCGGCCCTCGACCGCGAGTCGGTGCCGACCAAGGAGTTGTCGGGGCCTTGCCTGCGCGCAGGCGCAGGCCACTGGCGGATCCTCTTGACGTGACGTCTTGCGGCTGTCCCCGTAGTCGCCGATGGCCCACGACGCGAAGTAGGGTGGCCTCGGCGGCGCGCGCTGTGGCGGAAGGGTGCCGGCCAGCGAGGAGGGGGATGCACTCCAGGAGAGTTCTGGCAATCGGGCTGATCGGGGTCGTGCTGCTCGTGGCCAATGGATTCGCGGCCCCGGCGGTATGGGCGTTCACCGCTGGGCATCGGACCGAGGCGCGCATCATCGAGTGCACGCTCGGCGCCAAACATCGTACGTGCGAGGGGATCTGGACGACATCGGACGGCGAACTCCGGCAGGACGGCATTCGCAGCGCCGGTGGCGGAAGGGTCGGCGAACGGATCGCGATCCGGATCGGCCCGTTCGGCGAGGCCTACCGGGACATCGTCGCCGGGTGGGGGCCCCGCGTGTTCTTCGCAGCGGTTGCGGACGTGGCGGTGATCGGCTCGCTGCTGGCCATGGCACTGATATCCCTGCGTGCGCGCCGCCGTTCCGCCGAGCTGGCCGATGCCGCTGCCGACGACGCGGTCCTGTGGCGCGTCGACAAGCATGAGGTGAGGAACCGGAGTGGAACGCGAGTGTGGTCGGCTCAACGCGTGGGCCGACGGCTCGACGCGGTGCGGGCGGCCGACACGGGCGCGGCATACCCGGTGCACAGTGGCGCGGGTGCCCTGCGGCTGGACCATCCGGCAGGCGGTTCGGCGGGACGCATCCAGGTTCGGCATGACGGTGGAAAACGGTTGAGCTTCACCGTATTCGACGGCGCCGACGCTCCGTTCGCCGTGATCGCGAGTGTTTCCGTGCGCGACTCTCGGTGGGCGGTCACCACCACTGCCGGGGTGCGCTGCGCCGAGTTCGTCGTGGCCACCCGCCGTCATCGGATCGCGTTCGCGCCCACCGCGCCCGCGTCGCTGTCGCCGCTCATGGCAGCCTTCCTCCTGGACTGCGAACGCATGCTGCTCGACGGCGCGCCCGGACCGTTCCAGCGGCGGCGAGGCGCTGTGGCGGCTGCCTCGGACTCGCCTGGGTCAACCGGACCGCGACATGCGCGTGCGGCGATCCCACCGGCTGGTGCGATTCAGTCGATACGGTCCTGGATCGGCGGTTCGGGCCACTCCTCGCCCACGCGCACCGCGTCCCGCGCGGACCGCCACCCCACCGAACAGCCCAGCGCCGCGAGGCCGAATACCGTTGCGCCCGCCAGCTTTCCGAACCACCCGTCATTGGCCACGAACGAGGCCACGGTCAACGCGCCGAACAGCGCGACACCGAGTCCGTAATAGCGCGGTGCCTGACTGCCCTTGCCGGAACCCGATCGGCGGATGGCCTCCCTGCGGTGCATGGCCTGTTGCCATTGTGCTGTGGTCGGAGCAGGGCCCGCATCCCCGGTGCGGGTGTGCGTCCGAGCGCGCAACAATTGCGCGACCGACTCGGCATCCTCGACCGGAAGCACCCACTCCTGGCCCGCACCGGTGATCCGCAACCCCGGCCCCTCCGTGAGCGCCACGGCGGTGCCATTGGGCAGTCGATGGAATTCGGGCACACCGCAGAGGTGAACGGAGCTGACCGATTCCACGCGCGCCAGCGGAATCGCCAAGGCGTTCAGTTCCCGGACTCGCTGGTGCGCGGGATCGACCACTCGAGGCCGCAGCAACCGCACCCGATCCTCGGCCACGAGCAGCCGGGCGCCATTGCCGCGCAACCGAAACCGCAGTCGCACACCGGACTTCGCGACGTCGAAGGCGAGCGGCCGGGTCAACACCCGGCCCGCCGCGACGGCGAGCGCAAACCCCGCCACGACCGTCAGGACGCTCCACACCGGCGCACCCGAGACCGCCACCCGCTTGGCGCCGTGCAGGTACTGCGCGCCGAACGGCGGCAGGGCGGTGATCAGCCCCGTCGGCACCGTCGCCACCAGCGAGATCCGTGCCCACAGTTGCGGACTGCGCCACAGCAGCGCGAACCCCACCACTGCCGCGCCTGCCCACGGCAGCAGCATCTGCGCGATCATCGACGCCTCGACCACAGGCCGCGAACGCCACCCCGGCCGGACCGCCCCGGTCAGCTCACTCGCGTAGTCCACCAGCCAGACCCGCCCCACCACGATCGCGACGATCGACGCCAGCAGCAGCCCCGCCACCGACCAACGCACCGACATCCCGGGTCCGGTCGGCAAATTCCCCTTCGACACAGGCGAACCCTACCGAGCACGGACGCACCGGGCGGTGGGCGGCGGTGTACCGCGGGCGCGGTGTGTCAGTCCGAAACGACAGATGTCGTCCGTGCGGGACCGACCTGACACCCGGACCGTGGTCGCCTCACCAGTCGATCGGGGATCTCGGGCCCGATCGGCTGCGAGCTCAACGGGATTCGCGCGCGGCGATGGCGGCTTGGATTCGTCGAAGGGTGCGCAGGCCCTTCTTGGCGGCGACGCTCACCATGCCATCGAAGACGGTCGATCCCCGGTCGTGCGCCAGGAGACGTTCCAGCGTCGGCACGGCGCGATCGTCACCGGTCGATCCGAGCGCTACCGCCGCCCAGTATCGCTGGTCCGGGTCGTCGCTGTCGGCGGCCTCGCACAGTCGCGTGATGATGGTCGGGGTGAAGGTGGACAGTGCGCTGGCGATATAGCCGATGCGGTAGTAGCGGCGGTTCTCGAATTCGTCCCACAGGGCGGCGAGAGCCCGGTCGCCACCGATCTCGCCCAGGGCTTCGGCGGTCCGCTCGCGTATCCCGGTGTTCGTGTCCCGCAGCAGCGGTGCGAGCGCCGCGACGACGGACTCGTCGCCGAGTGTGCCCAGCGCGATCACCGCTTGCTCGCGCGCGATCTCCTGCGAGTGATCCAGCATCGCGACCAACCCCGGAACCGCCTCGCCGAAACCGAGCGCCGCGCACCCCATCGCGGCCCAGGCCTGGCAGTTGTATCGAGTATCGGCCAGCGCCGCGAGCAGCGGAGCCTTCAGCGTGTCGTCGCCGAAGACGGCCGCCCGGTTCAACGCCCGGCTGTACAGCGAGCGGTGGTGGTCGGGATAGTCGCGCACGAGCGCGCGCAGTGCTTCCGCAGCCGAGGTGTCGCCGTCGCCCGCGCGCTCGAGCAGAAGCCGCAGAGCGTCCTCGCGGGTTTCGAGATCGCCGTCTTTGAGCGCTCGCGCGTCAGCTGGATTCACCGCCCAACGGTACCCGGCGACGATCTCGTCCCCTCGGCTACACCTGGTGTCGAGTCAGCGCAGGGTGACCGTCGTCGGCAGCGCGGCGAACCCCCGGTTGTTGGACGAATGGATCCGCACCAGCCCCGCCGGTTCGATGTCGTAGTCGGCCACCGCCGCGACGATCTCCTGCAACGCCACGCGCAGCTCCAGCTGGGCCAGGTTCGCGCCCAGGCAGTGGTGGCGGCCGGTGCCGAAGGACAACGCGGCGGAGGTGTCACGGTCCAGGTCGAAGACGTCGGGATCGGCGAAGACCGATTCGTCGCGGTGGGCCGAGCCGGTGAGCAGCAGGATCCGCGCACCCGCAGGGATCCGCACATCGTGGAGCTCGATCGGCGCGGTCGTGGTGCGCAGTTGCGACTGGGTGGCCGGGTCGTAGCGCATGGACTCGGCGATCCAGTCGTCGATCCGGCCGCCGAAGGCCACGCGGCGCTGGTCCGGGTGCAGGGCGGCGCTGTGCCAGGCATTGCCCAGCGTCAGCATGACCGTCTCGATGCCGGCGCCGACCAGCAGGATCAGCACCCCGACGATCTCCTCCGGGGTGAGCCGGTCGTCGCCGTCGGCGGCATCGAGCAGGGCCGAGAGCAGATCGCCGGTCCGGTGCTGGGCTCGGGCGACGGTCAGCTCGGTGTAATAGCCGACCAGCGCGCCGATCGCCTGCATCGCCTCGGGCCGCAGATCGGTCGATTCCGCGTCGGTGTACATGATCTCCATGCCCAGCTTGCGCAGCAGCCCCCGATCGGACTCCGGCACGCCGACCAGTTCGGAGATCACATCGGTCGGATACGGACCCGCGAAGTCGGCGATCAGGTCGAAACTGCCCTGTTCGAGCAGCGGCTTCAGCGTCGCCCGGGCGATCTCGCGTAGTCGCGGTTCGAGGGTCTGCACCCGGCGCTGGGTGAACGCGCGGACGACCAGTTCCCGCATCCGGGTGTGCTTGGGTGGGTCCATGGCGACGAAGGAGAAGAACTTCTCGGCCTGCGGTCCCCAGAACGCCGGTTCCATGCGCAGCCCGTTGGCGCTGGAGTAACGGTCCGAGTCGCGCAGTGCCGCGCGCACGTCGGCGTACCGCGACAGCGCCCAGAAGTCGTCGGTGTCATTGCGGTAGACAGGGGATTCGGTCCGCAACCTGGCATAGTACGGGTAGGGATCGGCGTGGACGTCGAAGTCATAGGGGCTGTATTGCAGGAGCATGGCCGTGCCTTTCGCGGCGGCGCGAAACGCGAACGCCGCCACCGGGTCTCGTATTCGGGCTGATGGAATCGACGGTAGTCGAGACAGGAGGGCATGGCGCCTTGGATTTCGAATCCGCGGCCGACCGGGTGGATGTCACGCGGCCGCATCCGGCGCGCCGCTATGACTACTGGCTGGGCGGCAGCGCCAATTTCGAGGCGGACCGCCGCTCGGCCGATGCGGTCGCCGCGGCGTTCCCCTCGATCCACTTCGCGGTGCTGGAGAACCGCCGGTTCCTGCGCCGCGCGGTCGAGTACCTGACCGCGACGGCGGGCATCCGCCAGTTCCTCGACATCGGCACCGGACTGCCGACCGCGGGCAATGTGCACGAACTCGCGCAGCGTATCGCCCCCGAATCGCGCGTGGTCTACGTCGACAACGACCCGATCGTGCTCTACCACGCCCGCGAGCTGCTCGACAGCACCCCGGGCGGCGCGACCGCCTACATCGACGGCGACCTGCGCGAGCCTGCCGCGATCCTGAACCACCCCGCCCTGACCGGCACCCTCGACCTCGACCAGCCGGTCGCCCTGATGCTGTGCGCGGTGGTGCACTTTCTCACCGACGAGATGTACCCCTACGACGTCATCCACACCCTGCGCGACGCCCTGCCGTCAGGAAGCTACATCACCCTGACCCACGCCACCAGCGACCACCTGTCCATCGAGGACCTCGACGCCGCCGTCGAAGCCAACCAGCGCAGCGGAGTGCCGTTCCAACTGCGCTCGACTGCCGAGTTCCGCCGATTCTTCGACGGATTCGACCTGGTGCCCCCCGGTGTCACCTCGGTGATCGACTGGCGTGCAACAGAGTGGCGTCCCCATCCCCGCCGCGAAGCGGTCTCGATGCTCGGGGGGATGGGTCAGCTGCGTTGACCCACGCCGTACCGACGGTCCGGCGCGGTGGCCCCGGTCGCTCGATCTGCCTTCCGGCACACCCTGAGGGGAGCATGCCGGAAGGACTCGATCAGTGGTGGAAAGTGACGATGTAGACAGCGGCGGCAGGCTGGAAGGGGTTGTCACAACTCGGCTCGACGCCGGTGCCCGCCACAGAGACGGTGGCGTCGGCGAAGCGAGTGCTGTCGGAGGTCACAGTGCCGGTGGCGACATGCTTCCGGTCGTCGGGGGAGATGTGGCCGGTGGTCTCGGTGACAGTCCGGGTGCCGTCGTCCCACCGCGTGGTGATCGTCGTCGTGCTGTCGCCACAGCTGGAACCGTCGATCGTCAAGTCCGAACGACCAGAGATCAGGGGGATTCCTGCGGCGTCGGTGCAGGTGATCGTGTCCTGTGCGGTGGCGCCACCACCGATGAGGTTCGGCACCTCGGTGGTCTGGGCGACGCAGATGGCCTCGACGGAGTCGTCGGGAATCGGTTGTGCCCAGGCCGTCGGCGCCCAGCCGGCGCTGACCGCGAGCGCGATCGCCGCGGCGGCAGCGAGTCGTGCCGCACCACGGCGGTAATTGGCGGTAACGGGGGTGATGATCACATCGTTCCTCTCGTCGTCTACTGGGATGGAACCGAACGTTGAACACTCAGGTGGGCCGAGAACGATTCCGGGCTGTACACCTCGGTCAGGTGCAGCTGGGGTGTGCCGTCTGTACAGATCAGATAGCACTTGCCGGCAGCGGGACCGGACCCGCCATCGGGCCATCGGTGATGTCCGGTGGACAGCACCCGCCGCCGATGCGAGATATCCGCCTCGGCCATCGCCGTCCCGAGTGGCCGGGTCCGATCGAAGCACAGCGGGTACAGCGGATTGCCGCCCGCGGCGACGACCACCGCATGGTTCCACGACACCGGCCGCCCACCGGGCGCGAGCAGGACCGATCTGCGCACCAGCACCCGGTGGCCGTCCGAAAGCCCGAGCACGCCACACAATTCAGGAGAGAGCGCGGTGGCTCGCTGCTCGAACTGTTGGCGCACATCGATGGTCACCGGCGTCCGCAGCACTGCTTCCAGCAGGACCGTGGTCGAGCCGTCACACGCCAGTAGCGCCCGGGTGGTGGGGTCGGCGAAATTCGACACCGGGATCGGCACCGAGCTGAGCGGCGACACCATGCGTCTCCTGGTCAGTAGGGGCTGCCGGGGATTCCGGCATCCCTGGGGCCGTAGGGAATTCGGTCCAGCCACGCACCGGCTCTCACCGAATGGCGGGCCGCGGCCGCCGCGATCCGCTGCCGCGCGCGGGTGGACATGTCCGTGGCGAGCAGCTGGTCCAGCGCCTGAGCCGTGGCCTCCCGATTTCGTAGTGCCGCCGCGCGCCGGACGGCGTCGTACCGGCCGACCGCGTCGTCCCGAGGGGCGGTGCCGGTGATGACACCGGCCACGGCTTCGGCGGCGGCGGCCGCGTCGGCGATGCCGGAGTTGAGCCCGCGAGCGCCGAAGGGCGCGAACAGATGCGCGGCCTCCCCGGCGAGCAGCACCCGTCGACCGGCGTCGATGAACGTGTCGGCGACCGACTGATGGAATCGGTAGTGCGACACCCAGGTGACCTCGACCGCTGCGCCGCCCGGCACGAGCGGGGCAACCCAGGACGCGGGGTCGGCGGTCAGTCCCGCGATGTCATCGGTACCGCGGCATTGCAGGTCCACGCGTAGTCCGCCCCGGAAAGGCGCGGTCAGCACGTGGCGGTTCCCGGCCGCGGGATGCCGGTAGTGGAACACGCGTTCGCCCGGCGGGCCGAGGGGATCGTCGGCGAGGTCGACAACGATGAACGAAGCGTCGCTGCGTGTTCCGGCCAGGCGGGCGCCGATGGCAGTGCGCACCGTGGACCGGGCACCATCGGCGCCGATCAGGAAGCTCGCCCGATGCCCACTGCCGACTTCGACATGCCCCGGGCGTACCGAGACGGTCTCGACCGGGGTACGCCAGGCCAGCCGGACCCCGGCGGCCAGACAGGAGCGCCGCAGCTCCGCCTCGATGTCGCGCTGCGAGAGGCTGCTGAATGGCGGCGTCATCCCGCTGCGCGGGCGCGGATAGCTTCGGCGATACACCGTCCGACCCGCCCAGAGAGTGTGCTTTCCGCCCCAGGTGAGACCGCGGTTCGCAAGACGTTGTGCCAGCTCGGGGTCGGCCCCGCCCAGTGTGCGCAGGGTGACGCCGTGCACGAAGATCGCCCGGCTCCCGGCCCGCACCGCGGTCTCGGATTCGGACTCGAGCACCGTCACCACCAAACCCCTCGCGGCACAGAGCAGAGCCGCCGCCAACCCCACCGGACCACCGCCCGCGACGAGCACATCACTGTGTTTCACGCCGGCGCTCCGGCTGCTGGCGGCGTCGGCAGGTCCCGCCGCAACAGCTTCCCGGTGGCGCTGAGCGGCAATTCGGGTAGCACGACGATCTGGCGCGGCATCTTGTAGGTGGCCAGGTGCGGTCGGCAGAATTCGACGATCCGCGCGACAGTGAGTCGCGCCCCGGCACGCGGCACGATCCAGGCGCAGGTGATCTCTCCACGCACGGGGTCGGGCAGCCCCGCGACAGCGACATCCTCGACATCCGGGTGCCGCGCGAGCACGCGCTCGACCTCGGCCGGGTAGATACTGAACCCGCCACTGAGCACGACATCCTTGGCGCGGCCCAGGATGCGCACGAGCCCGTCGGCGCCGATGCTGCCCAGGTCACCGGTCCGCAGCCATGCACCGTCCGCGATCGGGCGCGCGGCGTTGAGATGCCCCGGCGTCACCAGCGGTCCGGCCACGCACAACTCGCCTGTGCGCGCGTCGCCGAACGGCGCACCGGTATCCACCTGCACTCGTACACCGGACACGGCGGTGCCCACCGTCCCGTGTCGGCCCGGCAGATCCGGTGCCGCCAAGGCCGCGAACCCGGCCAGTTCGGTCATTCCCCAGCCCTCGACGAACGCGGTGCCCGTCGAACGCTCCCACTGGGTGGCCAGATCCGCCCCGGCGCTCTGCCCTGCCGACACCACACACCGCAGCCGGGGCAACGACACGTTCGGCTGGTCGAGCAGCCGCCGGTACATCGTCGGCACCCCGGCCAGCACCGTCGCACCGCATCGTCGAGCGGTCGCGACGAGGTGTGTTTCGTCGAACCGGGGCAGCACCACTGCTGTCGCGCCGGACCACACGGTGGCATTGAGCACGTTCGTCGCGTAGGAGTGGGCGAGCGGCAGCGCCGTGAGCACGACATCCCCGGAGTTCAAGGACAACCGATCCGCGATGTTTCGCCCACCCAGGGTGACTGCCCGCCGGGTCTGGAGGACGCCTTTCGGCCGTCCGGTGGTGCCGGAGGTGTAGGCGATCGTCATCACCTCGTCCGGGAGATTCGGTCCGGGCGACATCCGGGCGCCCGTCGCCACACCGTCCGGCCAGAACAGCCGATCCGGAAACCGATCGGCCAGTCCGGCGGCCATGGCCGCGGGGACCAGGGCCAGGCGAGCACCGGAGTCCTCGAGCACCTGCGCGATCTCGTTGATCGCCGATCCCGCGTTCAACGGCACGCTCACCGCCCCGATCCGGGCGAGTGCGAGGTAGGCCGCCACCCATCGCACCTCATTGGGCAGGCACAGCACCACCGGTGTGGTGCCGACGACCCCCGCGGCGGTGAGTTCTGCGACCGTGTTGTCCGTCAGCTGCTCGACGATCGTGCTGTCACGGTGGCCCGAGTCCGTCACCAACGCGAACAACCCCCTGGTGCCCCGTTCCTCGACAGTCGGGGTCATCACAGCACGTAGGCCAGGAAGGGGGCGCGTTCCGGGGTGGCCATGGCATCCCACAACCGCACCGTGCCGGAGTCGCCGCGAATCTCCCCGGCCCGGAAAAGACCGGCCGCCGACGTCCCACCCAGCACGATCGCGCCCATGGCCGACACCTCGAGTTCCAGGTCCGGCTCGGTCGTCGTGCGGTGGCACACGCCGACGCCCTTGTCGACCTCGAGGTGATAGGTGCCCGCGGCCCAGCCTCGCGCATCGTGCACGCCCACGGTCACGGTGCCGTCACCAGCCCAGGATCGGGCCGTCAGCATCGCCGGAATGTCCAACAGCCGCAACCACATTCCATCGCGACGGCGGCTGTGCAACCAGCGGGCATCGGTGACCCACCAGCGCAGCGGATCGTCCACGGGCAGCCGTGGTACCCGGATCTCGGCCACCATGTCGATCGAGAACAGGAAACGCCACAGCGCACCCGCCGCCTCCGGGTCCACCGCGAGGAAGTCCACCACGTGCACGACGCCGTCCGGGGCCTTCTCGGTGGACCAGCCCGGCGCGATGCGATACGAGACGAACCCGCGTCCGTCGAGTACGGCACACTGCCGCACCCCACCTCCGGGGTCGTCAAGCGTGCACAGCGCGTCCAGCGCCGACGAGGCGGGATCGGTGACGAACCGGTCCCAGAACCCGTCCGGCGGGATCAGTTCGCCCGGCGCCGTGTGCGACCGGCGGGTGAAGACATCACGGGCGGCATCGCGGGCATCGATGCCGCCGACCCGGCGAAGCCGGATTCCCGCTCCCGGTACCTCATCTCGAAGCCCGGCTCGGCGGACATCGATGCGGACCGCGTCATACCAGGCGGCCGGCCCGTGCCCGAACCGGCGATAGATCGGCCATTCCGACGGCCAGTCGGCGCAGGCCACCTTGCCCTCGTCGACGGCTCGCTCGTAGATCCGGTCCAGCAGCCGGCTCATCAGACCGCGTCGGGTCTGCGTCGGATGACAGAACCCGCCCGTTCCGATGACAGCCGGAACCCGGGCGCCGCCGGGCAGCACGAGCTGGGTGTCGAGTGAAATATTGGTCGCCACAATGCCGTCGGCATCCGCGATGGCCAGCCCGCGCTCCGCCGGGTAGGTCCGGCGGTAGAACTCGAGCACCGCCGGGTCCGTGCCGAGCGGTTCGGCGAGCGCGGTCAGCCAGCAATTCAGCCACTCGGCGTAACGGTCTTCGGGGATCGGCTCGAGCTGCTCGAATCCTGTCGGCAGCGCGTGCGTCACCAGCTGACCTCCATCGCTCGGGCGGACAGCACATGGTTCGGCAGTGGCGGATAGCCACAGAAGTCACTGGCGGTCGTGCTCGCGCAGTACGCGCCCGTCGAGCCGATCAGCACCCGGTCACCCGGTGCAAGAGCCACCGGCAGGCGATAGGGGGTCAGCACCCGGAGTTCGTCGAGCGGATCACAGGTCGGCCCGCACAATCGCACCGGACGCCTCGGCGCGTCCACAGCATGATCGAGGGCGTGGACGGGATACTCCACGTCGCTGAGCAGGCACTCGACCAACCCCGCATTCCAGATCCCGGCATCGAGCACGACAGCGACCTCGCCACCACGGTCGAGCACCGACTTCACTCGCGCCACCGTGATTCCGGCCTCGGCGACCAGACTGCGTCCCGGCTCGACCACCACATCCAGCTCGCCCGGGCCGAAGTTGTCATCGATCGCGGTGAGAATCGTCGCGGTACACGTTTCCATCGTCGGGACAGCGCGACGATAGCGCGCAGGCACTCCGCCGCCGACATTCAGCACGCGCACAGTGGTCACCCCGGTCCGGTGGATCGCCGACCACACCGATGCGGCCTGTTCGATCGCCGTTCGCCACCGCGTCGGATCGGTCTGCTGGGTACCCACATGCCAGGTCAGCCCCGCCACATCCAGCCCGATCGCCTCCGCCATCTGTGCCAGTGCCACGGCTTCGGTGGCGGGGCAGCCGAAGCGAGCGCTCGTCGGCAGCTCCGACCCGGCCCGTGCGCTGGTCAGTCGCAGGATCACCGACGCACCGGATGCCGAGTGACTCAACCGGGCGAGCTCGGCCGCCGAGTCGGCGCAGAACACCCGCACGCCGAGCTCGAATGCCTCGCCGATCTCACGTTCGGTCCGGAAC
This sequence comes from Nocardia mangyaensis, assembly GCF_001886715.1. Taxonomy (NCBI): domain Bacteria; kingdom Bacillati; phylum Actinomycetota; class Actinomycetes; order Mycobacteriales; family Nocardiaceae; genus Nocardia; species Nocardia mangyaensis. Next base: position 3,899,267 of record NZ_CP018082.1, on the reverse strand, counting down.
ACGTTGCTGTGCGAGAGGAGCTCCGGGGGACACCCCGCCGCCAGCGCCGTCCGTATTTCGCTGGTGGACGCGACATCCAGACCCGCTCCCCGCCGCACGAGCGCCTCGAGCAGCTGTGGTTCCGGTCGTGCCTTGACGGCGAACTGCACCCGACCCCGGCCTGCCAGTGCGGCCAGGTACCGGTCGTAGGCACGCACGGCCACATCGACATCGAAAGCCGCATAAGGTGTTTCACGTTCTACCCGGGCGAAGCGACACAATCGGTCACTCGGCATCCAGGGATCCCCTTCCGGTGAGCACAGCATCGGCAGGACAAACACGCTTCAGAAACCCCGACGCAGACTACACCGGGCTCCGGCGCCGTTCGGGGAGGTCAGTAGACGCGGCGAAGTCACCGCTGCGAGAGCCGATTTCCGCCGCGACTGATGCTGCGCGATTTGTCCTGTGATGCCGCCTCACGGGAGAAGGCGGTGTGGTCACTCGTTGTTCAGGTGCCGGTGACAGGTGCAGGCGGGGCTGCCTCGACCTCGTCGGCGTCCGCTGGATCGCCTTCCTCCGGTGGTGGTTCGGTGGCCGCGTCGATCTGTTCGCCGATGTAGCGGATGACCACCGCGACCATCGCGACCACCGGCACCGCAAGGAACGCGCCGGTGATGCCGTAGAGCGACGCACCACCGGTGACCGCGAGCAGGACGACGACGGCATGGAGTTCCATGCTGCGGCTCTGCAGGACCGGTTGCAGCACATTGCCTTCCAGCTGCTGCACCGCGATGACGACGCCGAGCACGATCAGCGCCGTGGTGAACCCGTTGCCGACCAGCGCGACGAGGACGGCGAGCGCACCGGCGACAAAAGCTCCGACGATCGGGACGAATCCGCCGATGAAGGTGATCACCGCCAGCACCAGCGCCAGCGGGACATCGAGGATGAACAGCGACGCGCCGATCAAGACGGCGTTGAACATGCTGACGATCGCCTGCGTGCGGATGAAGCCGCCCAGGGTGGCCCAGACCCGTTCCAGGACGGCTTCCACGTGGCGGCCGCTGCGGCTACCGAACACGGAGTGCATCCAGGGCAGCAGCCGGCGGCCGTCCTTGAGGTAGAAGAAGACCAGGACCAAGACCATGAAGATGGTGACCAGGACCGAGGTCGCCGCACTGACACCGGTGAAAACACCATCGGCGATCTGGGCGCTGCTGGACTGCAGGCGCCCTACGATCGCCTCGACCGCGGAATCGAGTTGCTCGTCGCGGATGCGCAACGGCGGTCCCTGGACCCAGTCGCGGACCTGGTTGATCCCGGCGGTGGCCTTGTCGGCGAGTTGCGGTGCCTGATCGGCCACCGAGGGCACGATCAACGCGACGACCCCGGTCAGCAGCGCGAGAAACCCGAGCAGCGTGACCGACGCGGCCAGTGCGGGCGGGAACCCGCGCTCGGTCAGCCAGCGGGCCGGTGGCCACAGGATGGTGGCCACCACTATCGCCAGGGCGACGGGCAGCAGCACCACCCACAGTGCCGCCGCGACATAGCCGAGTACCCACGCTCCCGCCGCGATCGCCACGAGGCACAGTGACCATTTGGCCAGCCACATCAGCCCGTGGCCGATCACCTCCCCGCGATCACGCCTCGGCTTCTCGTTCGGTTGCGCCCCACTGGGTTTCTTCGTCGACCCGCTCACGCTGCCAGTCTGGCACGGTCGGCGGGAGCTCGCTGCTGCGGTGCTGGGTCAGGCCGCGGGATATGCCACGGCGATGTCGAGGACCCAGGTGATGGCGAAGCGGTCGGTGAGCTGGCCGTAGAGCGGTGCCCATTGCGCGGGCCCGAGGGGCTGGTTCACCTCGGCGCCAACGACCAGCGTGTCCCAGTAGCTCTGGAGTTCGGCGGGGTCGGTGCCGCGGACCGAGACGAAGAACGGGTCACGCCCCCGATCCCACGGCAGATGGGGGTAGGTGTCGTAGGCCATGATGCGGAAGCCGCTCTCGGCGACGACCTGGCCGTAGGCGACATGGTCGGCGGTGGCGGGGTCGGTGTTGCCCATGTCGGCGTAGCTGGCGATGGTCAGTTCGCCGCCGAACACGGTTCGGTAGAACTCCAGTGCCCGGCGGGCATCGCCGCGGAGGTTCAGGTGCGGTGTGACGCTGACGGTCATGTCCATGACTCCTTGTTCTCTGTCGACCCGGTGACGTCCGAGCCGCGCGTTCAGCTTCACCGCAGTACCGGTCACCTGGCGTCCGCTTCTCGGCGCAGACCAGGCCGTTGCCCTGGCGCTCGCCTTGCGGGTCGCGGCGGTCTCGGGTGCGGCCGACGCCGAAGCGTCCCTGCGGGCGCTGGCGACGGTTCGGCAGGTGTTGCCGTCGCGATTGCGTCACCGAATCGACGGTGCGACGTTCACGACGCTGCCTGCCGATGCCGCAGTGGCGGCCGACTCCGGCGTCCTGATGGATGTCAATGCCGCGGTCAGGGCGCGTGAGGTCCTGCGATTCGACTACGTCTCGGTCGGACGTGATCCAGACGAGACTCCGTCGCAGCGCCGGGTCGAACCCCATCATGTCGTGTTCGGCAACGGACGCTGGTACCTCGCTGCCTGGGACCTCGACGTCGACGATTGGCGGATATACCGCCTCGACAGGCTGACACCACGCACCCCGACCGGACCCCGCTTCACCCCGCGCACGGTGCCCGGTGGGGACGTGAGCGATTTCCTCGCCGCGCGTTTCAAGGGCTCGGATCGGGGGAGCACGTGGCCCTGCACGGGCGAGGTCGTGGTGGTACTGCCTGCGCGAGAAGTGATCCCGTTCGTGCCTGAGGGAATCGTCGAGGAACTCGAGGATATCCGGTGCCGGATCGTCGTCGGTTCCTGGTCATGGGTGGCCTTGGCAGCATCGATCGGCCGCTTCGACGCGACCATCACCGATGTGCGGCCCCGCGAGCTCGCGGACGCTTGTGCCCTCCTCGCCCGCCGCTTCGCCGACATCGGCCGAATCGACAGCCTCTAGCGAACTGCCGGGCTGAATCCCGCTGAGCTGAACCGTCGACCGTCACGGTTGCGACACGAATACCGCTGGTGCGGGAGCGTGTCGTGCGCCGCTTCGCCCAATGTAAAAGATTCTTGACATATCCCGCCCGCTCGCCCTATGGTGATGATGTAAAGAATTATTGACATTTGGAGACGTCATGACTTTCACCGAGCGGTACACGTGGGCGGGCCTCGCCATCAGCATCGTGGTCTTCGTCGCGTACTGGACCGTCGTCATCGTGCGCGCCGTCACGGACGGTCTTCCGCTCGTTGACGTCGGCTGGCAAGGCCCGATGCTGTGGTCTCTGATCCTCGGCGGTGGCCTGTACGCGGTGGTGATGCTGGTGCTGTGGCTGCGTGTTCGCGGCGAGGCGCACACCGATGCGCGGGACCGCGAGATCGAGCGCTACGCCGAGACCACGGGCGCCGGGATCCTCGGGCTTGCCGTGCTGGCGACGCTCGTCATGTTGGCGCTCGACGCGCCGGTGTTCTGGACGGCGACGGTGCTCTTCGTTGGCGCGTTCCTCGGCTCGCTCGCGAGCATGGGCGTCGCCCTCGCCGCCTACCGCGAGGGGCTGTGATGGGCGGCCCCAAACCCACCCGGGTCTCCAACCGCATCCGGGACCTGCGCACGGAGCGCAAACTCACGCAGGCCGAGCTCGCGGCCACCCTCGACGTCACCCGCCAGACCATCATCGCCATCGAACACGGCCGCTACTCGCCCTCGCTCGAGATGGCCTTCCAGATCGCGCAGGTGCTCCGCGCCCCGCTCGAGGAGGTCTTCACCTACAAGGCGGACGAGACGAGCTGACATCACGCGGGCCTGGCACCACACCTCGACACCCACCACACCCAAGGCCCGTGCCCACAGCACCGGACCTCCGGTTTCCACGCTCTCCAGGAGATTTCATGCGCGCACTTCTCCAGCCCGTCTACGGCGAGGCCGACACTCTCACGGTGGGCGACGTGCCCATCCCCACTCCGGGAAAGGGTCAGGTACTGGTCCAGGTTGCCGCAGCGTCGGTCAATGCGGCCGACGTGTTCTTGATGCGCGGCGTGCCCCGCTCCGTGCGGCCGGGAAACGGACTACGGCGCCCGGCCCGGCGGCGGCTCGGCTTGGACCTGGCGGGCGTTGTTGCCGACGTCGGTCCTGGAGTGGCCCGCTGGCAGGTGGGTGACGCGGTCTTCGGACAAGGCATCGCCACGTTCGCCGAGTTCGCCCTTGCCCAGGAGGGCCACCTCGCGGCGCTTCCCCAGGGCGTCGGCCCCGAGCATGCCGCCACCCTTCCGATCGCCGGAACCACCGCCATGCGCGCGGTCGAGGTGGCGAAGGTGAGGCCAGGCCAACGGATTGTCGTCACCGGCGTCGCCGGCGGCGTCGGCCAGTTCGCGGCACAACTGGCGGCACTGCGCGGCGCCGAAGTCATCGGCGTGTGTTCGGGTCGCAACGTGGAACGCGTGCGGGCGCTGGGAATCGAGAACGTCCTCGACTACGAAACCCAGGACCCCCTGGACACCGCCACGCCCTACGACGCTGTCATCGACAACGTCGGCGCCGTGCGCATCCGAGACTGGCGCCGGGTAGTGGCGCGCGGCGGCGCCATTCTGCCGAACAGCGGGGTGCGGGGGCCCGACGGCGGTGCCCTCATGCGTGTCGTCAAGGCCCAGTGGCATGGGCTCGTCGCGCCGCAGCGCGTGCGCATCCTGTACACGACCTTCACCACGGAGCGGCTCACGGAGTTGGGGAAACTGCTCGCCACCGAACGTGTCCGGCCCCTCGTGGACACGGTGTTCACCCTGGGCGAAGCGCCGGAAGCGCTTGCGAGAGTGGGAACTCACCACGCCCGAGGCAAGGTGATCGTCACCGCCCCCTGAGGCGCCGCGCCGCAGGGTCCGGTATGGCCCCATGACGAGGATCCGCCGCGGCAGATGCGGCGAGCGGATCACCACGATCACTGGTCTGCCGGCGGTGATTTCGCTGACTGCGCTCGCCATCCTGCCGGTCAGATCACCGCGGTCGACTGTCCGAATTCGATACCCGTCGTCGACAGATCGTCGCGCAGGGTGGCGAGGTCGAGTAGTTCGTGGATCCAGGTCGGGGTGGTGATCTGTCGGCGGGCGAGTTCTCGGACCGTGGCGGCGGCGACCGTGGCCGTGGCCAGGGACTGGCCGCGGCCGGTTGCCCAGTGGTCCGAACCGTTGGCGGATCTGGCGAGGACCACCCAGCGGTCGCTGCCGGGCATGTGCCGTGGCGCCACCGCACGCAGCGCGGGTATCCAAGTGAGGGCGGCCAGTCCGGCGGTGGCCAAGCGGGAGTCCAGTCGCAGGTAGGACCGGACCGGAACGCCGAGTTCGTCGGTCAGGCGGTGTTGGTCGGCGAAGTCGGCGCGTACCGCGGGAAATGGCTTGTACCTGGCCTTTTCGGGAATTGTGAAGCGTGCGGGTCCGGTGAAGTTGCGGATGTCGGTGCCATCGGGGTCGGGGAAGCGCTGTCCCAGCAGCTGATAGGTCCAGGCTGTGGCGGCAGGGCCGTGGTGTTCGCCGGAACCGAGACCGATCATGATGTCGATCGGGCCCGGGTCGCTCGCGAACGCGTCGACGGCGAGCAGGGTGGTCAGGCCGGGCGCCAAGCCGACTCCCAGCAGGACCGGGCCTCGGACGCGCGCCAAGGCCCGCACGTAGTCGGAAGTCGCCGAGATCTCGACGAAGGCGATGCCGCGCCGGGCGCATTCCTCGGCGACCCGGAGGTCTTCGACGCCGGCGCAATTCACCACCGTCGTCACCCCGGACAACGCGGCTGCGAAGCCGTCCGTCGTGGTGACATCGACAACTCGGTCCGCGCGAGCCGGGTCGCGTCCGGCGGCGAGCGCCGAGATGCCTTGCGCCCGCAGTAGTTGGACGAGGTGCACGCCGACAGCCCCGTAGCCGCCCAGTATCAGGACATTCATCGGGTTTCCTCCGGTGTCGATGTTTCGAGCGGTCGCGGCGCGAGCAAGTGCAGGGTGAGAGCGTCGGTGGCCCAGGATTCCCACTCGGCGCCGGTCCAGCCGCGTTCGTGGACCAGGAGATGGAATGTCTCGGGAGCGAGGGTGGCGAGGGCGATGTCCGCGGCGCGGGCTGCGGTGATGCCTGCTCGCAGTGGAGTTTTGGTGGTGAGGGCCTCGGCCAGGCGGAGCTGGACGATGTGGCGCTGGGTGATGTTGGTCTGCCAGAGCTCGGCGAGTTCGGGGTCGGTCGCCGCGGCCGATCGGATCACCTCGAGAAGCGGGCCGACGCGGGCGTATATCGTCGCGGCCGCGGCGACTTGCCGTCGGATCTGTTCGACGGGATCAGGGGCGGTGGCGGCCGCGGTGAACCAGGGGCGGTCCATGGTGGCGATCGGCTCGGTGTCACCGGCGATCTCGACATCCAGGAGTTCGGACAGGATCGCGCGTTTGGTGGCGAAGGTGAAGTACAGCGTCTGCACCGCCATGCCCGCCTCGTCGGCGATGGCTCGCATCGTGGTCGGTGTGTAACCGCGGGTGGTGAACAGTTTCCGTGCCGCGGCCAGCATTTTCGCGCGGTTGGCCGTCGTCCGGGCCGCCCGCACGCCGGTGTTCTTGGCTGTCATGCCGTTGATCCTACTTGACTAGAGTAAGACTCTAGTTGGAACCGGCAGTGTGGCTCACCCGTGAAGTGACAGCCACGGTCACCGCCCGACCCCGCGGTTCCGACCGAAGTGGTAGGTCGACCAGATCCGGCGGTCGTTGTTGTCATCGACGTGAAGAGCCCGTTCTTGTCAGACTCCCTTTCGCGCTCTACAGTTTCGGCACTGATATTCGGATCATGGAAACCGAATATCTGCACTGGAGGGCCTGATGACGACACCGACCGTACACACCCCCGATTCGCTGGTCACCGAGTTCTGTGCGCGGTGGCGCCAAGGTACTGCCGACGAACTGACCGAGTACTTCACCGACGACGCGACCTATCACAACATCCCGATGCAGGCGGTCACCGGACGGGAAGCGATCCGGGACTTCCTGCGCGGTTTCCTCGGCACCTTCGGCGGCATCGACTTCCAGGTCCGGCACCAGGTGAGCGCCGGGAATCTGGTGATGAACGAACGCGTCGACAGCTTCACCATCAATGAGCAGCGGATCGACCTTCCGGTGACGGGCGTCTTCGAGATCGTGGACGGCCGGATCCACGCCTGGCGTGACTACTTCGACATGGCCACGGTGACCGCAGCGCTACAGGGTTGACGCCTATTCGACCGTGACGCTCTTGGCGAGGTTGCGTGGCTTGTCGATGTCGCGGCCGAGGGCGAGAGCGGTGTGATAGGCGAGCAACTGGAGCGGGATCGTCAGCAGCATGGCGTCGAGTTCCGTGGCAACCCTGGGGATTCGGATCACGTCGTCGGCCACGTTCGCCGGGAGGTCGGCGTTGGTGACGGCGATGACCGGGCCGCCGCGGGCCTTGATCTGTTCGATGGTGTTGATGTTCTTGGCCAGGAGTTCGTCGTCGGGGACGATCACCACGCTCGGCATCTCCGGGTCGATCAGGGCGAGGGGGCCGTGTTTGAGCTCGGAGGCCTGGTAGGCCTCGGCGTGGATGTAGCTGACCTCCTTGAGCTTCTGGGCCCCTTCGCGCGCGACCGGCCAGGCCCGGACCCGGCCGATGAAGAACATGCTGCGCGCCTCGGCGTAGCGCTGGGCGATCTCGGCGATGGCCGGTTCGTCGGTGAGAACCTTGTCGATGGCATCGGGCAGGGCGCGCAGGCCCTCGACGACGCGCTGGCCGTCGGCCGCGGAGAGGTCACGGACTCGGCCGAGCAGCAGGGCGAGCATGGTGAACGAGACCGACATGTTGGTCAGCGCCTTGGTCGAGGCGACCGAGATCTCCGGCCCGGCGTGCAGGAACACCCCGGCGCCGCACTGGCGGGCGATGGCGCTGCCCACCACATTGACGGCGCCGATGACGCGTCCGCCCTTGCGCTGCAGTTCCTGCACCGCGGCCAGGGTGTCCAGCGTCTCGCCGGACTGGCTGATGGCCACATAGAGCGCGTCCGGGTCCACCACCGGATTGCGGTAGCGGAACTCCGACGCGGGCTCGGCCGTGGCGGGGATGCGCGCGAGTTCCTCGACCACCTGCGCACCCAGCTGGCCCGCGTAGTAGGCCGAGCCGCAACCGAGGAACACGACCTTGCTGATCCCGCGCAGCTCCCGGGCGTCCATGTTCAATCCGCCGAGATGGGCGGTCGCGAAGCGATCGTCCAGGCGCCCACGCAGTGCTCGGCGCACCGCCTCGCCCTGTTCGGCGATCTCCTTGCGCATGAAGTCGGGGTGGCCGCCGAGGGCGTAGTCCTCGGCCGCCATGTCGATGGTGGTCGGGACCTTGTCGGTCTGCTCGGAGTCGGTGCCCAGTGTGCTGGTGCGGAACTCGTTCGCCCGCAGGGTGGCGATCTCGCCGTCGTCGAGGAACACCACGCGCTGGGTGTGGTGGACCAGGGCTGCGACATCGGAGGCCACGAACATCTCGCCGTCACCCACGCCGAGCACGATGGGGCTGCCGTTGCGCGCCACGACCAGCTCGGTGGGACGACGCGCGTCGAGCACCAGCAGGCCGTAGGTGCCCTGGATCCGGTGCAGCGCGGTGCGCACAGCGGTTTCCAGCGACTCGGCCTCGTCGAGCTCGCGGGCGATCAGGTGGGCGATGGCCTCGGTGTCGGTGTCGGAGACCAGCTCGACACCGCCTGCGGTCAGCTCGGCGCGCAACTGTTCGGCGTTCTCGACGATCCCGTTGTGCACCACGGCGATCCGGCCGGTCGCGTCGACGTGGGGGTGCGCGTTGGCGTCGCTGGGTTCGCCATGGGTGGCCCAGCGGGTGTGCGCGATGCCGACCGTCCCGCGCAGCGTGGCGGTGTCGGCCTTGTCCCGCAAGTCCTGCACCCGCCCCTGGGTCTTCGTGACCCGGAGCTTGCCGCGATGGGGCAGCGCGAGACCGGCCGAGTCGTAGCCGCGGTATTCGAGCCGGTGTAGTCCTTCGAGCAGGACCGGGACCGCCTGCCGGTGACCGATGTATCCGACGATTCCACACATGGCGCGAGGACTCCTTACCCGTAGACGATGCGACGCAGTTGCCGTTCGGTGAACCGGGGAGCCGCGACCGGCCGCTGGGCGAGTTCTTCGGCCAGTACCCGCCAGATCTCGGCATTGCGCACCTGCCGGGCCTGCAGCTCGGTGTGGCGACGCCGCACGAACTGCTCGGCCGTCTCGTCGAAGTAGCCGGCGATATCGGCGATCACCCGCGCGGCCAGCCGCTCCGGAAGGCCCGTGGACACCGCCACGTAGCGGACCAGATCAGCCGATGCCCCGTCTTTCACCCGGATGATCCTGCCTGGCGAATCCGATTTCACCAAGTTCCCTGCCCGAATTCGGGCAGAATAGACGATCTGCGTGGGCAGGTGGCCGCACAAGTGGCCGGAATTCGCCGCGATCGGCGGCGACTCGGGGCCGATGGCAGCCCGATCGGGGACGGTTGCGAGCAGCCGGCCGAGAGTCGGCCAGGTGATCACCTCGATCGGTTGCTGCATTCAGGTAGCGTCGATGCGGCGCGGCGCCGACTCCAGAGCGTCGGGTCAGTCCGCCGGCCCGAGTTCCTGTGCGAGATTGCGCAGGGTTCGGTGGATGTTCTTGCGCTGGAACTCCACGAACGTGTCGCCACCGGTGGCGATCCGGTCGAAGACCTGCACCGCCGCGTTCGGCCACCGTGCGCGATCGTCGTGCCAGGTCTCGGTGACCCTGGTCCCGCCGTCGACGGGCTCGAAGCGGTACTCCCAGGTGGCGATCCCGCCGCGCAGCCACGGCCGCCGGACGCCGATCGCCTCGACCCGGAAGGCGAATCGCTGTCCCGGATCCGCGGCGATCACCACGCAGCGGGTCACCCAGCGCGCGGCGCCGCGCTTGTTGAATCCGTCGAATTCCATGCCCACGTAGGTGGACTCGCGCGGCCGGGCGACCTCGGCGCCGCGGTTCTCCGGACTCCACCGGCCCATCAGGGTGGGATCGCTGACCTGCTGATAGACCGACAGTGGGTCGGCAGCGACAACGATGCTGTCGGTGACTGTCATGGTGCGACTCATAGGGTTGAACCTAACAGCGTTCGGAGGCCGGGCCCAGCGGTGTGCCGGAGGAAGTCGCAGTCGGCCAGTCGTTCGGCGGCGCCGAGGGCGAGCGTGAGGTCGACGGATTCGGTGATCCGGTACGGGCGGCTGGCCAGCACGGATCCGAGGACGCGTCGCAGGCGCGAAACCTCCGCCCGGACCGCGACCGCGTGGTCGGGATCGCCGTAGAGCGCATTGCTCAGCTGCAGCACCGTCATGCCGCGTCGGCCGGACAGGTGCAGCAGCACCAGGATCTCGGCATGGCGCGCCGATAGTGCGGTGCGCCACTCGGATTCGCCACCGAGTGCCCGCAGGATCGGCGGACCGGCAAGGTCGAGTTCCCACCGTGTGACGTGCGTGCGGGTGTCGGGCCGCAGGAGCCACCCTTCGCCGAGTCGCTCCGCGACACAGACGCCGAGGCCGGGGAGGGTGACCGCGCGACCGGCGTGCGGAACCGCGACCCGGCGGGTGGCGGTGACGCCCACCGTGTGCGCGACCCAGCCGTTCTCGTCGACCACGACGGCCGGGCCGGTCTGCGTCGCGAGCGCGGGTCCGGCCGCCGAGCGTAGGCGTTCGAGGCGCTGCTCGTGATGGCGCCACAGTTGTGCTTCGGCGAGCCGGACGCCGGTGGCCACCAGCGCGGTGACCGCGGGGTGCAGGGTCAGGGCGGGACCGCTGAGGTCGACGATCCCCAGCAGGTCACCGGTGCGCGGGTCGTGGATCGGTGCCGCGGTGCAGTACCACGGATGCTGGAACTGCTCGAAGTGCTCGCCGGAGAACAACTGCACCGGTGCGGCCTCGGTCAGTGCGGTGCCGATGGCGTTCGTGCCGACCGCGTCCTCGGTCCAGTGCGCGCCCTCGCGGAAGCCGAGCGAATCCGCCTTGTGGCGGACCTTCGCCGAACCGTACCGCCAGAGCACCACACCCTCGGCGTCGGCGACCACCAGCATGAGCTGGGAGGAGGTGTCGGCCAGGGAGACGACCGCCTGGGTCAGGTCCTCGATCACCGCGGCGAGCATCGATTCGCGGCGGCGGCGTTCGACTACGTCGACGGCGAGCATCGAGCGGGCTCTCGGCTGGTCGGGTACCAGGCCGGCCGCCAGCACCCGTGACCACGATCGGGCGACCAGCGGGCGTGGTCGCAGCGGCGAGTGCCCACCGGCGATCACGGCGCCGTGCATCCGAATCAACTCGCGTGCGTAACCCGAGAGGTCGGTGCCGGGTTCGACCGCGTTGAAGTCGGCCACGGTACGCCCTTCATCCGTTTCGTCCACAGTGCTCGGCGCGTTGCAACGCGCTGCAACGATTGTGCCACCGGCCACCATGACGTGTGCTCTTGGTCACAGATTGTGGAGGAGGATTCGATGACCCAGACACTGGATCCCGTCGTCGACGGATCGGATGCGGTCGGACCGCAACAGCGCGTGGACACCTGGCTGACGGCCTTCGAGGCGGCGCTGGTCGCGCGTGATGTCGAGGCCGCGGCCGGGCTGTTCGCCACCGACAGCTTCTGGCGCGACCTGATCGCGTTCACCTGGAACATCAAGACCGTCGAAGGTCGTAGCGGTGTCGCCGACATGCTGCGGGCCCAGCTCGCCGACACCGACCCGTCCGGCTTCCACACCACCGAACCACCGACCGAGGACGACGGCGTGATCAGCGCGTGGATCGGCTTCGAGACCGGTGCGGGCCGCGGCGTCGGCCACCTGCGGCTCACCGACGAAGGTGCCTGGACATTGCTGACGAGCATGCAGGAGCTCACAGGCCACGAGGAGAGCCTGGGCACGCGGCGGCCGAAGGGCGTGCGCCACGGCGCCGATCGTGCCCGGGTGACCTGGTCCGAACGGCGCCGGCTCGAGCAGAACGAGCTCGGCTACACCCGCCAGCCGTATGTGCTCGTCGTCGGCGGGGGACAGGGCGGAATCGCCCTCGGTGCGCGGATGCGCCAGCTCGGGGTGCCCGCACTGGTCGTCGACAAGCACGACCGGCCCGGTGACCAGTGGCGCAAGCGGTACAAGTCGCTGTGCCTGCACGACCCGGTCTGGTACGACCACCTGCCGTATCTGCCGTTTCCGGACAACTGGCCGGTGTTCGCACCCAAGGACAAGATCGGCGACTGGCTCGAGATGTACACCAAGGTCATGGAGGTGCCGTACTGGTCCTCGACCACGTGTACCTCGGCGCGCTACGACGAGACGGCCCAGGCCTGGACGGTCGAGGTCGAACGCGACGGTGCGCCGGTGGAGTTACGCCCCACGCACCTGGTGCTCGCGACCGGGATGTCGGGCAAGCCGAATGTCCCGGCTTTTCCTGGCATGGAACGTTTTCGGGGCGATCAGCACCACTCGAGCCTGCACCCGGGGCCGGACCGGTACGCGGGGCAGCGGGCGGTGGTGATCGGGGCGAACAACTCCGCGCACGACATCTGTGCGGCTCTGTGGGAGGTGGGCGCCCGGGTCACCATGGTGCAGCGGTCATCGACGCATATCGTGAAATCGGATTCGCTGATGGAGATCGGGCTCGGCGACCTGTATTCCGAGCGCGCCGTCGCTGCCGGAATCACCACGCACAAGGCTGATCTCACCTTCGCCTCGCTGCCGTACCGGATCATGCACCAGTTCCAGATCCCGGTCTACGACGCCATCCGGGAACGCGACGCCGACTTCTACGCCCGGCTCGAACGGGCCGGTTTCGATCTCGACTGGGGTGACAACGGATCCGGCCTGTTCATGAAGTACCTGCGCCGTGGCTCGGGCTACTACATCGATGTGGGCGCTGCCGAACTCGTCGCCAACGGCGACATCGCCCTGGCACACGGGCAGGTGCGCGAACTCACCGAGAACAGCGTGATTCTCGCCGACGGCACCGAGCTGCCCGCCGACCTCGTCGTCTACGCGACCGGATACGGCTCGATGAACGGCTGGGCCGCCGACCTCATCGGGCAGGAGGTCGCCGACACCGTGGGCAAGTGCTGGGGTTTCGGCTCCGGCACCACCAAGGACCCCGGCCCGTGGGAGGGCGAGCTGCGCAATATGTGGAAGCCGACCCAGCAGCCGGGCCTGTGGTTCCACGGCGGCAACCTGCACCAATCCCGGCACTATTCGCTGTATCTGGCATTGCAGCTGAAAGCCCGCTACGAGGGGATCCCGACCCCGGTCTATGGGAGGCAGGAGGTCCACCACCTGAGCTGACGGGTCGGTCAACCGGTACCGGGCCGGTCAGCTGGTGACGGCGCCGTGCGCGGCCGAGCTGACGAGCTTGCGGTACTTGGCCAGCACGCCCGAGGTGTACTTGGGTGGCAGCGGCTCCCAGCCGACCTTGCGCGCGGCGAGCTCGTCGGCATCGATCTCGACGTCGAGGCGGCGGTTGGCGACGTCGAGGGTGATCGGATCCCCGTCGGCGACGAAGGCGATGGGACCGCCGTCCACGGCCTCGGGCGCGACATGGCCCACGCACAAACCGGTGGTGCCGCCAGAGAATCGGCCGTCGGTGAGGAGCAGGACGTCCTTGCCGAGTCCCGCACCTTTGATCGCGCCGGTGATGGCGAGCATCTCGCGCATGCCGGGGCCGCCCTTGGGGCCCTCGTTGCGGATGACGACGACGTCACCGGCCACGATCGTGCCGTTCTCGAGGGCGTCCATCGCCCCACGCTCGCCGTCGAAGACCCGTGCCGTCCCACGGAAGACATCGGAGTCGAACCCGGCGCTCTTCACCACGGCGCCTTCGGGGGCGAGCGTGCCGTGCAGGATGGTGAGCCCGCCCGACTTGTGGATCGGCCGATCAAGTGTCCGGATGACATCGCCGTCGAGGCCGAGTTCGATCTCGGCCAGGTTCTCGGCCATGGTCGCGCCGGTGACGGTCATGACGTCGCCGTGCAGCAGACCCGCGTCGAGCAGGGCCTTCATCACGACGGGGATGCCGCCTACCCGGTCGACGTCGTTCATGACGTAGCGGCCGAACGGCTTGAGGTCGGCCAGGTGCGGCACCTTGTCACCGACCCGGTTGAAGTCGGCGAGGGTGAGCGCGACTCCGGCCTCCCTGGCGATGGCGAGCAGGTGGAGCACGGCATTGGTCGACCCGCCCAACGCCATGACCACCGTGATGGCGTTTTCGAACGCCTCCAGGGTCATGATGTCGCGCGCGGTGATTCCCCGGCGCAGCAATTCGACGACGGCTTCCCCGGACCTGCGGGCGTACTCGTCCCGGCGGCGGTCGGGTGCGGGCGGGGCGGCCGAGCCGGGCAGGCTCATCCCGAGCGCCTCGGCGGCCGAGGCCATGGTGTTGGCCGTGTACATCCCGCCACACGCGCCCTCGCCCGGACAGATCGCCCGCTCGATGCGGTCGACCTCCTCGCGGGTGATCAGTCCCTTGATGCAGGCGCCGACGGCCTCGAACGCGTCGATGATCGTGACGTCCTTGCCGTCGACATTGCCCGGCAGTGTCGAACCCGCGTAGAGGAACACACTTGCCAGGTCCAGGCGTGCCGCGGCCATCAGCATGCCCGGCAGGCTCTTGTCGCACCCCGCGAGCAGCACCGATCCGTCGAGGCGTTCGGCCATCATCACGGTTTCCACGGAATCGGCGATGATCTCCCGGCTGACCAGCGAGAAATGCATTCCCTCGTGGCCCATCGAGATCCCGTCGGACACCGAGATCGTGCCGAATTCGAGCGGATAGCCACCTCCCGCGTGCACGCCCTCCTTGACCGCCTTGGCGAGGCGGTCGAGCGAGAGATTGCAGGGGGTGATCTCGTTCCAGCTCGACGCGACACCGATCTGCGGCTTGACCCAGTCCTCGTCGCCCATGCCGACCGCGCGCAGCATGCCGCGAGCGGCGGTTTTCTCCAGCCCGTCGGTGACGTCGCGGGAGCGCGGCTTGATGTCGAACGGCTGATCGCTGTCGGGTGCCATGGGGCAAGCCTACGAGCCTGGTCGGCCGAGACGTGCCAACGCGTCGGAAAAGTCCCGGCGCCGGGTTCGGACGGCGATGGTGGGGTGTTCAGGACAGCGAGAGCTCGTAGACGGCTCGTGTGCGACCGGGTCCCTTGTAATCGGTGACCGCCGAGATGTCCCCGAAGGATCGATCGCCGACCACATTGGTGAACCCGAGCGCCGTCCAGGCCGCGTGCGCGGTCCGATTACCCGGTTCCGACGTCAGATACAGCCGCCGGCACCCCCACTCGCGCCCCCGCCCGGCCACGGTATCGAGCAGTGCCCGGGTGATGCCCTGACGTCGGTGCCCGGGATCGGTGACGACATCCTGCACATAGATGTCACCGGGTTGGTCCTGACTGCGAAACGCGACCACCGAACCCACCACCCGAGCACCGTCGACGGCCAGCGGGCAGGTCGAGGAGAACAACGTCGCATACGCCCAGTAGTCCGACCAGGTCCGCGCAGTCAGGTACGGCGCCCCGGTACTCACCAGATCGATGACCTCACCGATCCTGCCGATCGACAGCGGTTCGATGTCCATACCGGCACGGTAGCGCCGCCGCGCAGCCGAGGCGACCGTGCGGAGCACGTGCCGATCTAGAAGATGTGACTTGTTATTTCGGCCTACGTAGGCTGCTTCGATCCGCCGGCTGCGTCAATCTCGCATGACGGATGCGGACGGCGAAAGTCCCAAATTCTCGCCATTCTTCAGCTCTAAAAGAGCGAAAGTATCCTGCCCAGCGGGGGCCGGGCCGCAAGGCCATGCATGTCCGGAAAGCACGTGCATGCCGTCAGCGCTCTGCTAAGTTGCTATTCATTCTAGAGAATGAGGATGTGACAGTGCGTATCACCGGCCATCTCCTCGCCGCCTCGGTGGCGGTGGCATGTTTCGTCGGCACCGCGTCGACCGCCACGGCCGACACCGGCTCGTCAGCCCTCGGCGCCGGATCGGCGGCGACCCACTCGGGCGGGGTGTTCGCCGGGCACGCCGACATCATCGGCCTCGCCGTGCTACTCGGCGTTGCCCCGTTCCAGATCCTGACCAGCGGCATCTGCGATCTGGCGACGATGTCGTCGCTGTCGAATCCGTGTGCACCGGGGACCGCCCGGTACGAGGCCGCGACGGGGCGGTGATCCACGGATCTCACCCGATTCGGGTGACGCGGGCCCGGCGTCCGGCGTGGACACTCGGGGCATGCGGACATCATCGGCACTGGGACCCGTCGAGCTGATCGTGCTGACCTTTCCCGGCACGCGCGTCGACACCGCGGTCACCCGGGCACTGGCGGAGATCGTCGAGCGCGGCACGGTGACCGTGCTGGATCTGATCGTGCTGTCCATGGACGAATCCGGCACCATCGCCGAATTCGAAGTCGACGACGACATCGAGGAGCTGGGCGTGTCCGGGCTGACCGCCGCGGACCTCGATCTGGTCGCCGACGCCGACCTCGACATCGTGCGGGCGTCGATGGAGCCGAACTCCACTGCGGTGGTCCTGGCCTTCGAGGAGACCTGGGCCAAGCAACTCGCCGACGCCGTCCGAGTCGCCGACGGGGAAGTAGCACTGCACGTCCAGGTGCCGCGCGACGCAGTAGACGCCGCGGTGGCCGCCGCGTCGACCACCTAGGCAAAGGAGCAGATCATGCCACTGCGCAGAGGCCGCATCGGGCGGCCGGGCCTGCTGGGTACCGTCGCGCGGACCGCGGTCGTTGCGGGAACCGCGACCGCGACTTCCAATGCGGTCAACAATCGCGCTCGTCGCCGGGGCGCCGAGCAGCAGGCCTACGCCGAGCAGGAGCAGGCCTACGCGCAACAGCCCGCCGCACCCACTTATGCCGCGCAGGCGCCGATGCCGTCGGCGCCACCGGCCTCGCCCGAACCGGAGGACATGGTGTCCAAACTGGCGACGCTGAGTCAGCTGCACAGCTCGGGCGCGCTCTCGGACGCCGAGTTCGCCGCCGCCAAGGCGCAACTGCTCGGTTGACCGGATGACGATGACCCGGCCGAACCTCCTCGGGGCCCACCAGCACGCCGATCGCGGCTATTTCTAGAACACGTTATAGTCGGGCGATCGGCGACGATGCCGGTGGTACATCCGCCCGGAAGGTGGTCAGAGTGCGGGCCTGGGACAGTTCAGCCGATGTCGTGGTGGTCGGGTACGGCGGCGCGGGGGTGGCCGCGGCGCTGGCGGCGCGCGAAACCGGTGCCGACGTCCTCGCCATCGACCGCTATCTCGGCGGCGGCGCGACGGCACTGTCCGGCGGCATCGTGTACGCGGGCGGTGGGACCGCGGTGCAGCGCGCGGCGGGCATCGACGACGACGCCGAGAACATGCTCGCCTACCTGCGCGCGGAGGTCGGCGACGCGGTGAGCGAGCAGACGCTGCGCCGATTCTGCGAGGAATCCCCGGCGATGATCGACTGGCTGTGCGCGCACGGTGTGCCGTTCGAGCCGTCGGTGTGCCCCTACAAGACGTCCTATCCGACCGACGACTACTACCTCTATCACTCCGGCAGTGAGAACTCCGGCGGGTACCGGGATCTCGCGCGGCCGCGCCAGCGCGGTCATCGCACACACGGTCCTGGCGTGTCCGGCAAGGCGCTGTTCGGGCCGCTGGCCGCGTCCGCGGCCGAACACGGTGTCCGTGTCCGAACCGGCACCAGGGCAGAGCGTCTCGTGGTCGAGGACGGGTGGGTGACCGGCATCGAGGCCGTCTCGATCGCGCACGCGTCCGCCGCGGTTCGCCGCCGGTTCGCCGCGCTCGCCCGCATCTCCGCGAAACCGGGTGTTTACCACCCGGGCCTACGGCGGGCGATGCAGCTGCTGCTCGACCGCATCGAACGCACACACGGTGTGACGGTGCGGATTCGAGCGAAGTCCGGGGTGGTGCTCACCACGGGCGGGTTCATCGCCAATCAGCAGATGGTCGCCCGGCACGCCCCCGCGTACCCGTGGTCGCAGGGGCTGCCGCTGGGCACCGCGGGCGACGACGGCAGCGGCATCACCATGGCGCGCGACATCGGCGCGGCCAGCGGCAAGATGGACGCGATGTCGACCTGGCGTTTCATCGCACCGCCCAGTGCGCTGTTCGGGTCGATCGCCGTGAATGTGCGCGGTGAGCGCCTGATCGACGAATCCCGCTACGGCGCGGCGCTGGGCGCGGCGATCGCCGCCAGCCCCGGCCACCGGGCCTGGCTGCTCGTGGACGCGACAGTGGAAGCCGAGGCCCGCCGGCAGATCGGCACGCAGTCGGTGTGGTTCCAGCGCATGCAGACCGAGCGACTGCTGCGGTTCGGTCGCGTCGCCGGCCGGACTGTCGAGGAGGTCGCCACCCGTGCCGGTATCGACCCGGTCGCTCTGCGCGCCACCCTCGACGCGCACAACCAGGCCATCGAGCACGGCACCCCGGATCCGCAGGGCAAGCCCGACGACATCCGTCGCCCGCTTCGCACGGGGCCTTTCGCCCTGCTCGACATCTCGTTCTCGGCCAGGCTCACCTACCCGATGCCGATGCTCACCCTCGGCGGCCTGCTGGTGGACGAGGACACCGGCGCTGTCCGCGCCGAGGCCGGTGGGGTGGTCCCCGGTCTCTTCGCGGCGGGCCGCGCGGCGGTCGGTGTCTGCTCGAACTCCTATGTCAGTGGACTGTCGCTGGCCGATTGCGTGTTCTCCGGGCGCCGCGCGGGCACCTACGGTGCCAAACCATGACCATCGGAGTCGGCGTTGTCCCGCACGCCCACGAGACGAGCCGGTGGCCGGAATCAGGGATTGCCCTGATGTGCGTGCGGCCTCGAGTATTCCACCATTGAGAGACGGTGTTGCTGCTGGTCAGCGCGTTCTCCCCGGCGGGGGATCGCAAAACAGCAGCCGCGGCCACCGCCGAACTGCTCGACCAGACCGTGCTGGTGTACTCGGCCAACACCTCCGCCTTCACCGGACTGATCCTGGCGGCGGTCACCGCATGGGGCTACCTGCACTACTGGTGGGTGGGCCTGAGGTTCGTCCTCACGCTCGGCCAGCTGTATCTGGGCATCTTCGTTCTCTCCGCGGCGATGCGCGAGACCGTGGTGGCCGCCGAACAGGGCTCCGACGGGCCGGCCTCGCCGGTTCGTTCGGCAGCATTCTGCGCGCCGTTCTCAGCGAGACCCATCGTCGTCCCGCGCTGATGGTGGCTTTACACGAGTCGATTTTCGACCCGCGGGCCGCCGAACTGCGGACGATGCTGAGCGCGGCGGCCGCCGCGGGGGAGATCCGCGCCGACGTCGCCGACTCCCCGGTGCCACCCTCGGCCCGGAACTTGTGGTGTTCCGGTTCCTGACCGAAGGCGCGCCCGTCCCCGACGCGACGATCATCGTCCTGCCGCTGCTGTCCTGAGCAATGCCCTAGTCGTCGGGCTGCGCGAGGATTTCAACGTATCCGTCCGTGCCGTTGACCCGGATACGCTGCCCGTCGCGGATCAGGTCGGTGGCGTGCTCGACACCCACGACGGCGGGCAGACCGTATTCGCGAGCGATGACCGCGCCGTGTGTCATCAGACCGCCGACCTCGGTCACCAATCCCGCGATCGCGACGAAGAGCGGGGTCCAGCTCGGATCGGTGTAGGCGGTGACCAGGATGTCGCCCGCCGCGAGATCGGCTTTCGCGATATCGGCGACCACGCGAGCGCGCCCCTCGATGATCCCGGCCGACACGGCCATCCCGGGCAACGCACCCGCGGGCAGGTCCTCGCGTCGATACGCGCCGGTGACGGCCTCCCCGTCGGAGGTGAGCACCCGCGGCGCGGACATCGTTCGGTACGTGCGGAACGCTTCCTCGCGCTCGTCGATGAGCTGCGCGTCCGCCCGTTGTGTGCGGACGACCTCGTCGAGTTCGTCGAACCGGAGGTAGAAGATGTCCTCGGGATCGCGCAGGACCCCGGCCTCGACCAGCCGCGCGGCCTCGGCAGACAGGGCCTGCTTGTAGACGAAATAGCGGCTCACCATGGCGTACTTCGGATACTCCCGATACCCCGAGAACGTCCGGACCCGGTCGATCATCGCGGCGGTCTCCTCGGCCTTGCGTTCCCCGTCCGGCAGGGCGCGTAGCCGTTGCAGGAGTTGACGTCCGGCTTCCTCGGCACCGCGGAGGCCGTCCGCGAATCGCTGCCTCCCGGCGCCGGGCTCGAAGTTCTCGATATTGCCCAGGATCATCGGCACGAGGGTGGCGGGGCTTTCGCTCCAGCGTGGCCGGGTGATGTCGATTTCGCCGACACAGCGCATGCCGTAGGTGTCGAGAAAGTCCTCGATCGCGGCCCGTGCCTCGTCGCCTCCTGGGTATGCGGTCAGCTCGCCCAGGAAATCGGACCCTGTCGTCCCCGACTGCTCGACCTGCCGCAGAGCGGCCACCACCGCTGGGTGCGGGCGGAGGGCGTCGGCGACGTCCAGCAGTGCCAGACCCATCTCCGAGGTCACGTTTCCCGGCACCGACTGGGTGAGCGCGTCGGCGGCGTTGCGCTCACCCAACCATTCCCACAGCTGCGTGTTGAGCCACTGCGCGGCATCCATTCCGGCCGTGATCACCCGCAGACTCCGTGGCGCGAACAGGACCCGGCGCAGCTCCTGGATGTCGGCGCGCAGGAAATCGATCAGGGCCGGTCCGGATTGGGCGCGGATGTCTCGTTTCAAGGCCGCGAGGGAGGCCTCGCTGTCGGCGATGAGCTCGGTGACGATGCCGGGATCGGTCTCGATCGGCGCGGGTGCGCCCCCCTGCCGCGCGGTCGGTGTGTCAGCGGACTCCGCCTGCGGCACTGGGCGAACGAAGTCGCCGCGGTCGATGACGGTCTGCAGCGCGTCCCCGATGAGCGGATCGGATCTGCCCAGCGCATCGATGAGCCCGGCGCTGGTCGTCGGCGAGGACAGCGCCGGGGTGACGTCGACGAACAGGCGCCCGCCCGCGTCCCGCATGGGCGCGCTACTCGTCAACTGCCACAGCGAGATACCCAGCGGTTTCATCGCGTCGGTCATCATCTGCTGATGGCCGACCGACACGTACACGCGGTTCTGCTCGTCGGCGGCGACCGGAATCGGGAACAGCGTGGTGATCGGCCTGCTCTGCACGATGTGGATGTCGTCGCCGTCGAGGCACCATTCGATGTCCTGCGGGCTGCGGAAATGTGCCTCGATGCGGCGGCCCGCTCGGGCCAGCCGGAGCACCTCGGCCGCGGTCAGTACCGGCTGCTCGCGGCGGTCCCCGGCGATCTCGCACACCCGCGTTCCGCCGGTCGGCGCCGGCTCGATGGCGAGCTTCTTGGTGGCGATCGACGAACTGGTGATCACGCCGTCGCGCACCTGGTACACATCGGCGTTCACGAGGCCGGAAACGAGGGCCTCGCCGAGGCCGAAGCCCGCGTCGATGGACACCACCGTTCGGTCGGAGGTGACGGGGTCGGCGGTGACCAGGATGCCCGCGGCGCGCGGGAACACCATCCGCTGCACGACCACCGCCATCCGAATCGCCCGGTGGCCGAACCCATGTCGCAGACGGTAGGTGACCGCGCGCTCGGTGAACAGCGAGCCCCAACATCGACGGACGTGCTCGAGGATCGCCGCGGAGCCGGCGACGTTGAGAAAGGTGTCCTGCTGACCCGCGAAGGACGCGGTGGGTAGATCCTCGGCCGTGGCGCTGGATCGCACGGCGTAGGCGCCGTCGACACCGAGTCGGGTGTGCGCGTCGATGATCTCGGCCACCACGTCGTCGGGCATGGCGAGTTCTTCGACCGTGCGCCGGATCTGCGCGCTCAGCTCGGCGATCGCTGATCGATCGTCCGGCTCGAGGCGAGCGAGTTCGTCGAGCCGGTCGTCGATCGACGGGGCGCCGGCCAGCGTCCGCGCGTAGGCGTCGGTCGTCACGCAGAAGCCGTCCGGCACCTCGAGACCGTCGACGCGCGACAGCTCACCGAGGTTCGCGCCCTTGCCGCCCACGATCGCGACCTGTGTCCGATCAACATCCCCGAAGTTGAGCACATACGCCATCCGATACTCCTCACCTGGTGTTTTGGGTATATCGCCAGCGATTATGGACCACGGATCGGCGCCTCATGAGCGCCCGGAATCGTGTATACAGTGAAAGGGGAAGGGGTTGCGGCGGGGCGTGTCGGTTTCGTCCAAGACAGTGTCGGCGCAGGTTTCTAAGCTGACGAGCAACAGTGGATGCTCGTACTCAGGAGGAACTGATGGCCCGCGAACTCGTCTACACCGGATTCATGTCGCTGGACGGCGTCGTCGACTCACCCGGCGGCACCGTGGAGGGACACCGCAGCGGCGGTTGGGTGATGGACACCGAGTTCGTGCCCGAGGCCTTCGCGCTCAAAGGTGAGGAACTCGCCGACACCACGGCCCTGCTGTTCGGGCGCCGCAGCTACGAGGCGTTCGCGCCGATCTGGCGGGATTCCGAGGATCACGCCGCCTACAAGGACCTGCCGAAGTACGTCGTGTCCACCACCCTGGCCGCCGACGCGCTCCTCGACGGCTGGGGCGAGACCACGATTCTGCGCTCGGCCGACGACGTCGCGAAGCTGAAGCAGACCGAGGGCGGCGCCATCTTCGTGCACGGCAGCGCCGAACTGGCCAGGAACCTGGCAGCGGCGGACCTGATCGACCGGTACAACCTGCTGGTGTTCCCGGTCCTGCTCGGGGCGGGCAAGGGCTTGTTCGACCGGTCCGACCGTGACAAGCGGTCGCTGCGGCTGCGCGAGTCGGCGACCTATTCCAACGGCGTGGCCAAGCTCGTCTACGACGTCGTCGACTGAGCGGGATCGAGCGCGATCGCCCCGCCGTCCCCGGCCCGCAGCTGTCCGGCGGTCCGCCCCACGTAACGGCGCAGCGCGCGGGCGAGGTGAGGCTCGTCGTAGTATCCGAGCTTGTCGACCACCTCGCCCGGCATCGCGCCCGCTGTCAGCAGGAGCGCGGCGGTGCGAGCGCGCCCGATCTGGCGCACCGCGCCGTGGGTGAGTCCCGTGGCCGCGCGGAACCGCCGCTCGAGCGTCCGCTCCGCCACCGTCGGCGGCGAACCGCGCAGCGTGGCCGCGACCAGCGGATCACCGACCACAACCCCCTCCCTGACCAGTCGGTGGACCAGCGACTCGGCATCGTCGGGGCGCGGGATCTCCCGGTGAGCGCCGTCGAGCCAGAACGTCCGGTCGGTCACATCCGGCAGCACGACCCCACCGTCGACCAATGACGGCGTCGCCATCGCCCGCAGCGAAGTGCCGACGGCGAACTGGATTCCGACGAAGTCCGCATCCTCGGGCACCGGTGCGGTCCCGGTGCGCGTCTCCGGCCCGGTGATCGCCGCGAGTGTCCGACCCTGCTGTTCCCAGAACACCAGGCCCCACGTCTCGGTCGCGACCGAGGTCATCGTCGAGACCTCGTCGCTGCGACACGTCCACACGGACTCGACCCATGGCGAATCCGACTCCCGCGTGTCGAAGTGCAGTCCCACCACCGCATCCTAGAACGACCAAGCCTCCTGCGCCGTCGCCACAGGACTGTCATGTCGGTTGTCGCGGAAAGGGGGTATGTAGCTCGCTGAGGTGGTCGCTCGTCGAAACGGTAGGTGGCCCACAGAAATCGGAGATGGCGAGAGGAGCTCGATCTCGTGGAGGAACTGGTGCGGCCGTTGATCGTCGTGCTCGGCACGGTGGCGGTCACGGTGTCGGTGGGACTGGTGGTCGATCGGCTGCTGCGCTACAGCGCGCGACGGCGGCCGGGGTCCCACCTGCCGACGCTGCTGCGCCGGGTGCAGTTGCCGCTGCAGGTGATGCTCGGTGCGGTAGCCCTGCACGCCACCTATCCGCTGGCGCAGCTGGAGCTGCGCCACGACGCGGTCATCCGCAATGTTCTGGCCACGGCCGCGGTGATGGCCGCGGCGTGGCTGGCCATTCGGGCGGCCGACGCGGTGGCGGAGAACCTGCTGCGCCGTTATGCCGACCGCACCAGCGAGGTCGCGCGGGTGCGGCAGCTGCGCACGCAGCTGGGGCTGGTGCGGCGCATCGTCACCTCGGTGCTGGTGTTCACGACCGCGGCGGTGGCCATCCTGCTGCTGTTCCCGACGCTGCGCACTCTGGGGACCTCGATGCTGGCGTCCGCGGGGGTGATCGGCATCATCGCCGGTGTCGCCGCCCAGTCGACCTTGAGCAATCTGGTGGCGGGGCTGCAGATCGCCTTCGGCGATTCGGTGAAAATCGGTGACACCGTGGTCGTGGAAGGGGAGTGGGGGACGGTCGAGGAGATCACCCTGGCCTTTCTCACGGTCCGGATCTGGGACGACCGCCGGCTGACCATGCCGGTCTCCTACTTCAACAGCAAGCCCTACGAGAACTGGTCGCGGGGCGGTTCACAGGTGACCGGCACGGTCCTGCTGCACCTCGACCACAGCACGCCGGTCTCCGCGCTGCGCGACCATCTGCACGACTTCCTGCGCGACCGTCCGGAATGGGACGGCCGGAACTGGAATCTGCTCGTCACCGACAGCACGCCGACGAACATCGTGATCCGTGCGACGATGTCGGCGGCTGACGCCGACGACGTGTGGGATCTGCGCTGTGCGGTCCGCGAAGAACTTCTGGGCTGGGTGGGCAGGCACCATCCTGGCGCCCTGCCCAAGATTCCCACCACGATCACGACTGTCGACGCCGAGAGTCGTGCGATGGAGCCGGCTCGTCTGTGACGGTGCTAGCGGTGGGCGGAGTGGAGGCGCTGGTACCAGGGCCACACCACCCACACGCCCAGGAACAGCGTCCCGAACAGCACGCCCGCCGCCACGGCCGCCCACGGGCCAGCGACGACGTCGAAGATCAGGATCGCCACCCCGGTCAACGCCACCCCGAGCAGGAGGATCCCGGCGACCGCGATGCGGGACGACGAGGAGACCAGCCAGGCGAGTTCGTGTCGCCGGAACACCACGCGATGCGCGGCGACCGGGGCGACGAGCAGCACTGTCGCGCTGATCGAGGCGGTCACCACCACCAGGTAGAGCACTCGAGCCGGGGTGCCCATCGACTCGAACCGGGGCTGGAACGGCAGCACGATCAGAAAACCGGTCAGCAACTGGACGCCGGTCTGGACGACCCGTAATTCCTGCAGCAGCGACCCCCAGTTCCGATCGAGCCGTTGTGTCTCGGTCTCACCGCGGGCCTGCTCGTTCCAGTCGGCATCATCCATCAGGCGCATCTCCTCGTCTGGCGCTATACCCCACAAACGCCCGGTCAATCACCGAATTCGTGGGATGCCGGTCTTTCGCCAGTGAAAATCGGTTGGCCATCGTGGCCGTGCTGTGCACGATGGAATGGTGGAGCGAACCTTCGAGGAACTGGTGGACGAACTGCCGCCAGGCGACCGCCGACGGCCAAGCGCACCGCCGTGTCGTCGCGGCGGGCGAACTGCGTGATCTGCCCGATCGGGGCGGGCGGGGGTTGACGAGGGTGATGCCGACGTCGTCGCGCTGCAGGAGACGATTGGCGGCCACGGTGCCCGCGTATCCACCGCCGATGACGACAACTTTGGTGTTGGCAATTTCGGTCATGTTCTAGTGTTCCGCGCCTGAAATCCGTTGCAGATATCGTGCGAGGGAGTCGAGTATCTCGTCGGCGGTCTTGCGCCAGACGAATGGGCGTGGGTTGGTGTTCCACTGGTCGACCCAGTCTCGGACGTCTTTCTCGAGTGCAGCGACGCTTTTGTGGACGCTGCGGCGTAGTAGTTGCTGGGTGAGGAGCCCGAACCAGCGTTCGACCTGGTTGAGCCAGGAGGAGCCGGTCGGGGTGAAGTGCACGTGGAATCGTGGGTGGGCGGCGAGCCATTGCTGGACCATCGGGGTCTTGTGGGTGGCGTAGTTGTCGCAGACCACGTGCACGTCCAACTCGGCGGGCACGGTCTTGTCGATGCTGGTCAGGAACGTGCGGAACTCGGTGGCGCGGTGGCGGCGGTGCAGTTCGCCGATCACTGTGCCGTCGGCGATGTTGAACGCGGCGAACAGGCTGGTGGTGCCGTGACGGGCGTAGTCGTGGGTGCGGCGCTCGGGCATGCCGGGCATCATCGGCAAGACCGGCTGGGACCGGTCCAGAGCCTGCATCTGAGACTTCTCGTCGACACAGAGAACCACGGCTCGTTCGGGCGGATTGTGGTACAAGCCAACGACATCGACGACCTTCTCCACGAACAACGGGTCGGTGGAGATCTTGAATCCATCGGCCAGGTGGGGTTTCAAGTCGAACCGCCGCCAGATCCGCCCGACCGTCGATTTCGACAGCCCGGACCGCCCGGCCATCGCCGACCGCGACCAGTGCGTGGCATCGGCCGGGACCTGCTCGAGGGTCATCTCGACCACCTGCTGAACCTGATCGAGCAGGATGGACGGCGGCCGGCCCGGCCGCGGTTCATCGGCCAGACCGGCCAATCCGTACTCGATGAACCGGTTCCGCCACTTGCGCACCGTCATCGCCGACACACCCACCTCAGCGGCAACGTGGGTGTTGAACGCGCCCGGCTCGGCGCAGGCCAGCACGATCCGGCACCGCAACGCATACGCCTGCGTCGACGTCGCCGCTCGCGCACCACGCACCAACTCCCGACGCTGAGCGTCGGTCACTACCAAATCCGGACCCGATCTCGGCCGCCCCGTCCTAGCCACCACCGAATCCTACAATTAGACAACGGATTTCAGGCGCGGAACACTAGGTGACACCGTCGGTCGCCCTCGTGTGACACAACGTGGCGCAGGTCATGGATCCGCTGTGATCCCGCGGAACGGAACATGTCGGCGCATGGGCAGTTATCGGCTCGCCGCCACGAGTTCGGCGCAGCGTTCGCCGACCAGCATGACCGTGATGTTCGGGTTCACCGTGGTGTGTGCGGGAAACACCGAGGCATCCGCGACCCGAAGTCCGTCGACACCCTTGACCCGCAGTTGGGGATCGAGAGGGCTCATCGGGTCGTCGACCGGGCCCATCCGGACGGTCCCGACCGGGTGATAGACCGTGTTGTGGGTGCGCCGGATGTAGTCGGCCAGTTCGGCATCGGTCTGCACCTCGGGTCCCGGGTACAGCTCGCGTTTCACCCAGTCGGAAAGGGGTGCGGCGGCGGCGATCTCGCGGGCCTTGCGGATCCCGGCGATCATCACCCGCAGGTCGTGGCCCTCGGGATCGGTGAAGTAGCGGGGGTCCACCCGGGGCTTGTCGCGGAAATCGCGGGAGCGCAGGCGGACGGTGCCGCGTGAACGGGCCTGTGTCACATTCGGAGTGAGGCAGAAGGTGTTCTCGGCGGTGGGGTAGCCCTGGCGCAGGGTGTGCATGTCGAACGGGACACTGCCGTAGTGCATCATCAGGTCCGGCCGGTCGAGGCCGTCGACGGTCGGGGTGAAGATCCCGGCCTCCCACCACTGCGTGGAGGTGTCCACCATCGGTCGCGTCGTCTCGAAACCGATGACGCCCTCCGGGTGATCCTGCAGGTGCGCCCCGACCCCGGGGGAGTCGACGAGCACCTCGATGCCGTTCTCGCGCAGGTGATCCGCGGGGCCGATCCCCGAGAGCATGAGCAGTTTCGGCGAATCGATGGCGCCCGCGGACACGATCACCTCGCGCGCGGCCGTGATGCGGGTGGTGCGACCGAAAGCATTGTCGGTGATGTCGACACCGACCGCGCGCCCGTTCTCGATCACGATCTTCTTCACCCACGCCCCCGTGCGCACGGTGAGGTTCGGCCGGTCCAGATTCGGATGCAGGTAGCTCACCGACGACGACGAACGGGTGCCGTCGGGAAGGCGGTTGATCTGAAAGAAGTTGGCGCCGTTGACGACAGTCTCGCCGGAGTTGAACTCCGCACGCGGGATGCCGACGGTCTCGCAGGCATCGAGCACCGCGACGCCACACGGATCGTTCGGCGGCACGGTCATGATGTGTACCGGCCCGGTGCGACCGTGATGCGCACCGGGAGCGTCGTTGGTCTCGATGGCCGGATAGAGCCGGTAGACCGAATCCGCGTCCCACCCGGTGGCACCGTGCTCGTGTTCCCAGGCGTCGAGATCCTCGCGCGGCGCCCAGAACGCGATACAGCTGTTGTGCGAGGAGCATCCGCCGAGCACCTTGGCGCGGGCGTGGCGCATGAACGAATTGCCGTTCTCCTGCGGCTCGATGGGATAGTCCCAGTCGTAGCCCGACTCGAGCAACTCCATCCAGCGATCCAGCCGCAAGATGGCCGGATCGTCGACATCCGAGGGCCCCGCTTCGAGCAGACAGACCCGCACCGACGGGTCCTCCGAGAGCCGGGCGGCGACGGCCGCGCCCGCGGATCCACCGCCGACGATCAGGTAGTCGTAGTCGCTCACAGCTGCTCCCCTCGGTCGGCGAACCAGCCGGTGACGCCCGGCCGGAGGTTCTCGTAGACGTGCTTGGCCTCGCGGTACTCGTGCAACCCGGATGGTCCGAGTTCGCGGCCGACACCGGAGTGTCCGAAGCCACCCCACTCGGCCTGCGGCAGATACGGTCCGAAGTCGTTGACCCACACCGTGCCGTGGCGCAGCCGCGCAGCGATGCGCCGGGCTCGGGCGGCGTCACCGGACCACACGGCACCGGCCAGGCCGTACTCGGTGTCGTTGCCGATGGTGACGGCCTCGTCCTCGGTGCGGAACGTCTCCACGGTGACGGTCGGCCCGAACGCCTCATCGTGCACGCACGCCATGTCCCTGGTGGCACCGTCGATGACCGTGGGCAGATAGAACCAGCCCTGGTCGAGATCGCCCGAACCCTGGTCGCCATGGGCGAATTCGCCCCCGGTGCGAATGACGGCGCCCTCGGCGCGAGCCCGCTCGACATAGGCGTGCACCTTGTCGCGGTGCGCGGCCGAGATCAGCGGGCCGGTCTCGGTGCCCTCGGCGAACGGCAGACCGAGCCGGATCTGTTCGGCCCGCCGCACCAGCTCATCGACGAACCGATCGTGCGCCGACTCCTCGATCACCAGCCGCGCACCCGCCGAACACACCTGGCCGGAATGCAGGAACGCCGCGTTGAGCGCATTGTCGACGGCCGCGGCGAGCCGCTCGTCGGTGTCGCACGCGTCGGCGAAGATGACATTGGGGTTCTTGCCGCCCAGCTCCAGCGCCACCTTCTTGACCGTCGCGGCGGCCTCGCGCGCGATGACCTTGCCGGTGGCCAGCCCGCCGGTGAACGAGACCAGGTCCACATCGGGATGCGACGACAGCGGCGCGCCCGCGGTCGCGCCCGCGCCCAGCACCAGGTTCGCCACGCCCGGCGGCACGCCGATGTCGTCGAGGACCGACATCAGCAGGATCGCGGTGTGCGGGGTGAGCTCAGCGGGCTTGAGCACGAACGTGTTGCCCGCCGCCAAGGCGGGGGCGATCTTCCAGGCCGCCTGCAGCAACGGGTAGTTCCACGGTGTGATCAATCCGCACACGCCGACCGGCTCGTAGACGATCCGCGAGTCGACATCGGGGGAGCCCGCGTCGACCACGCGGCCCGCGTCCTCGGCGGCGAGCTTGCCGAAGTACCGGAAGCAGTTCGCGATATCGGACATGTCGATCTCGGATTCGTAGGGCCGCTTGCCGGTGTCGAGGGTCTCGGCGCGCACGAACTCCGCCCGCCGAGCATCGATGGCATCGGCCACGCGCAGCAGCAGATCACCGCGTTCGACGGCCGAGGTCGCGCGCCACGGGCCGCCATCGAAGGCCCGCCGGGCCGCGGCGATGGCGGCATCGGTATCGGCCGGGCCGGCCTCGGCCACCACACCGACCACGGAATCATCGGCCGGGCAGCGGATCTCGCGGGTCTCGCCGGAGATCGCCGGACGCCACGCGCCGTCGATGTAGAGGGTCTCGCTCATGACGTCGAAGTCCCTTCCTGATCGGTGTCGGTGCCGTCGGGTTCGGGCTCGTGGTGATCGCCCGCCGAGCGGCGCAGGTGCAGATAGCCGAGATGACGTTCGTACTGGTCGAGAATGTCGCCGATGACCTGTTCGCGGCTGTATCCGTTGAGCGAATAGCCCTGGGTGCCCTCGGACAGGTAGACCTCGCAGCGGAAGTACCGGTCGTCGGCCCGCTGCGCGAGCACCGCGTAGGTGGGCGCCGGGGCCGACACCGGCCACACGCCGTACTCGAAGCGGGGCTCGTTGGCCTGGTCCACGAGCAGTCGCGGCGATGGCAGGCCCTCGTTGCGCCCCGACTCGTCGATGGTGGCCGCCACGCCCATGCTTTCGAACTCGACCGCCACCTCGCGCATCGCCGGGACGACGGTGTTGGTGATGAACTTGCGGCTTGCCGTCGGCCCCGGATAGAGGATGGTCGCCAGCAGTCGGCGCCGCCAGCTGCCGGATTCGGCCGGTCCACGGCCGGCGGCGAAGGCCTTGGGCAGCGAGGTGCGGTAGCTGTCGAGTTTGAACGACTCGTTGCGCACCGAGCGCAGCAGCGAGATCCCGATGAGCGCCAGGATGAACGAGAACGGCAGGCCCATGATGATGGTCGCGTTCTGCAGCGTGGTGATGGACCCGCCGGCACCGGCGAACAGCATCGACAGGGTGAGCAGGCCGATCGCCATGGACCAGAAGATGCGGGTGCTGCGCGCGCAGTCGGCCATCGGGTCGGGCAACTTCGAGGTGAAGTTGCCCATGACCAGTGCCCCGGAGTCGGCGCTGGTCACATAGAACAGCAGACCGGTGATGGTCGCGATACCCAACAGCATCGGTGCGCCCGGGTAACGCTCGAGCAAGGAGTAGAAGCCGACCTCGGCTTGCGCGGCCGTCGTCTCGGCGAACCCGGCATCGGTGCGGGCCAGGTCGAGTGCGCTGTTACCGAAGATCGAGATCCACAGCAGAATGAAGCTGAACGGCACGACGAGCACCCCGAAGATGAACTGGCGCAAAGTGCGCCCACGGGAGATGCGCGCCAGGAACAGCCCGACGAACGGCGCCCACGCCACCCACCACGCCCAGAAGAACAGGGTCCAGCCGTCGAGCCACGCGCTGGGCTCGTTGGCTGTCTCCGGATTGCGGTCCCAGGCGAAGGTGTCGAGGGTGCGGTCGAAGAAGGTGGAGATGTAGTCGCCGACGTTCTGGGTGAGCCCGTTGAGCAGGAAGTCGGCCTTGCCGGTCACCAGGATGTAGACCAGCAGCGCGATCGAGAGAATGACATTGAGTTCGGACAGCCGGCGGATGCCGCGATCGACACCCGTGGTCGCCGAGATGGTCGCGATGATCACCGACAGCACGATCAGCCCGATCTGGGCGGCCTTGCCCTGCGAGACGCCGAACATCTCGTGCAGGCCGTAGTTGAGCTGCACGATGCCGATGCCGAGCGAGGTCGCGATACCGAAGATGGTGCCCAGCACCGCGGCCACATCGATGGCGTCGCCCCACCGTCCGTGCACGCGTTTGCCGAAGATCGGGTAGAGCGCGGCCCGGATGGTGAGCGGCAGATTGTGCCGGAAGGCGAAGTAGGCCAGCGCCCCGCCCATCAGGGCATACATCGCCCAGCCGGTGATGCCGTAGTGGAAGATCGTCCAGGTGACCGCCTCGCGGGCGGCGGCATTGGTCTCGGCCGGGCCGACGGGCGGGTTGAGGTAGTTGTAGACGGGCTCGGCGACCGAGAAGAACATCAGGTCGATGCCGATGCCCGCCGCGAACAGCATGGCCGTCCAGGAGAACAGGCTGTACTCGGGGCGGGACTGTTCCGGGCCGAGCCGATAGCGCCCGTATTTGCTCGCGCCCAGAAACACCACCAGCCCGACGATGGCGGTGGCGAGGAGGAAATACCACCAACCGAACCAGGTGACGATGAAGGTCTTCACCTCGACCACGACGGTCTCGGCGCTACCCGGTGCGGCCAGCGCCCAGATCGCGAAGGCGAGCACGATCGTCGCCGCGATCAGGAACACCGGCCGGTTGACCGAGCCGCGGCTCGCCTCGGGATGCGACGGCTGCACCGAATCCGCCGCACCATCCTCGGTGTCGCCCCGGCCGGAACTGTTGACACCACCCATGCGACGAAGGGTAGTTCCTGGTCAGTCCCAGGTCCGGGATCTCCGGCTCACCGGCCCGCCGCACCGGACCGGTGAACTCGCCCGTGGCTCAGAGATTGCCGACCTCGCGTTCGAGTCGACGGGCGACCAGATCACGCGCTTGCTCACGCAGGGCGGGCCGGAAACCACTGGGGTACACCGGATCACCAGGGGTGTACTGCGCGAGCACTTCTTTGGCGAGGGTGATCTTGTGCACTTCGGTCGGGCCGTCGGCGATGGCCATCACCTCGGCGTAGGTGGTCATGTCGAGGAACGGCAGGTCGTCGCTGACGCCCATCGCGCCGTGCAGATGCAACGCGCGCCGGGCGATGTCGTTCATCACCGTCGGCATCGCGACCTTGATCGCGGCGATGTCCTTGCGCACCGCGCGGTAGTCCTGTGCCCGATCGATGCGCCACGCGGTGCGCAACACCAGTAGCCGGAACTGCTCCATCTGGATCCAGCTGTCGGCGATGCGTTCCTGGGTCATCTGGAAACCGCCGAGCACCCCCTTGCGGGCCGGACGCGACACCGCGCGCTCGCACATCATGTCGAACGCCTTGCCGACCAGGGCCACCGTGCGCATCGCGTGGTGCACGCGGCCACCGCCGAGCCGGGTCTGGGCGACGATGAAACCGGCGCCCTGCGCGCCGAGCAGGTGATCGGCGGGCACGCGGACATCGGTGAACCGCAGATGACCCTCGTGCTCGCTGAATCCTGGCACGGTGAAGTTGCGGACCAGCTCGAGGCCGGGCGCGTCGGCGGGCACGATGAACATCGACAGCCGCTGATGCGGTGCGGCCTCCGGATCGGTCACCACCATCACGATGTGGAAGGTGGCGAACTCGGCGGCGGAGTTGAACCACTTCTCGCCGTTGATGACCCACTCGTCGCCGTCACGCACCGCGGTCGTCTGGAAGGCGGTCGGATCGGAGCCACCGGTGGGCTCGGTCATCGCGTAACAGGAGCCGATCTCGCCGTCGAGCAGTGGGCGTAGATATTTCGCCTTCTGCTCCTCGGTGCCGAAGTGGGCCAGGATCTCGGCGTTGCCGGAGTCCGGTGCCTGGCAACCGAACACCAGCGGCGCCCACATCGAGGTCCCGAGCACCTCGTTGAGCAGTGCGAGTTTCAGCTGGCCGTAGCCGGGACCACCCAGTTCCGGGCCGAGGTGGCAGGCCCACAGGCCCCTGTCCTTGACCTGCTGCTGCAGCGGTCGCATCAGTGTGCGGATCTCGGGATCGGCCCGGTCGTAGGGGTTGGGGTAGAGCAGATCCAGGGGCTCGACTTCGGTGCGGACGAACTCCGCGACCCAGTCGAGCTCGAGCTGGTACTCCGGATCGGTCTCGAAATCCCACGCCATGGTCAGCCTTTCGTGTTGTCGCCCGGCGCGATGAGCCCGGACAGGACGGTTTCGGTGAGGATCTCGGCGATCTCGGCCGGCGAGTGCGCGCCGCGTTCGCGATACCAGAAGCTGAGGGAATTGAGCATGCCGAGCAGCCCGTTGGTGACGACGTGATCGGCGCTGCGCAACAGCCCGGCGGTGTACCCGGCGTCGATGGCGTCCTGCCAGAGCCGCTGGATGCGGTCGCGCAACCGCTGCAGGTCGGTGGCCCGCTCGGCGGTGAGCGCGTCGGCGTCGCGCAGGTGTACCGCCACCGTGCGCCGGTGCGCGACGATCAACTCCACGTGACTGCGGATCAGCTCGCGCAAGGTCCGAATCGGGTCGGCGTCGGCCGCGACGATGCGTTCGGCGTCGTCGAGCAGCAGGCGGGTGTAGTCGCGCAGGATCTCCCACAGCAGCTCCTGCTTGGAACCGATGTGGTAGTAGAGCGCGCCGCGCTGCACGTCGGCCTTCGCGCCGATCTCGGCGACACCGGTGGCGTGGAAACCCTGGTCGGCGAACAGTGCGATCGCGGCGGCGCGGATGCGCGCACTGGTCTGCGCCGCGCCGCGATCGGTGCCGGGCGGGCGGCCGCGGCGACGCACCGGAGCGACCGGATCGGTGGGTTGGGTGACGCTCACCGTGCCTCCGCTCGACCGGGCGAGTCCGGCTCGCCGCCACTTAATGTTCCGGTCAGTACATTAATTGCCCGCGGGCCTACAATCAAGGGGTGATCCGCCGCGCCCACCTCGTCGACCCGGCGTCTCGGCGTGGCGGAATGGACCGGCCGCCGTTGGCGTTCCAACCCACACGAGATGTCGCATCTACCCACGGGTAACATGACATCGACTTATCCCACCCGGTTTCCACCAAAGTGAGGCAGTAGATGACAGAGCGGATTCAGGTCGGCGGGCTCCAGGTGGCGAGCGTTCTCCACGATTTCATCGAGAACGAGGCGCTCCCCGGTACCGGCGTGGATTCCGCCGCGTTCTGGGCCGGCGCCGAGCAGGTCGTCAACGACCTCGCCCCGCGCAACCGCGCCCTGCTGGCCGAACGCGACGAGATCCAGGGCAAGCTCGACGCCTGGCACCAGGAGAGCCCGGGCGCCGGTTACGACAAGGCCACCTACAAGCAGTTCCTGGCCGAGATCGGTTACCTGCGTCCCGAGCCCGCGCCGTTCCAGATCGGCACCGGCAACGTCGACGCCGAGATCGCCACCACCGCGGGGCCGCAGCTCGTGGTGCCGGTGATGAACGCGCGCTTCGCGATCAACGCCGCCAACGCGCGCTGGGGGTCGCTCTACGACGCGCTCTACGGCACCGACGCCATCTCCGAGGCCAACGGCGCCGAGAAGGGTAGCGGCTACAACCGCGTGCGCGGCGACAAGGTCATCGAGTGGGGCCGCAACTTCCTCGACGATGCCGTCACCCTGATCACCGGCAGCCACATCGGTTCGTCGTACTACAAGATCGTCGACGGCGAGCTCGAGGTCGGCCTGGAAGACGGCACCGACATCGGCCTGGCCGACCCGTCGCAGCTCGTCGGCTACCTGGGCGACCCGGCGAACCCGACCTCGGTGCTGCTGAAGCACAACGGCCTGCACATCGAGATCCAGATCGATCCCTCCTCGCCGATCGGTTCCACCGACACCGCGGGCGTCAAGGACATCGTGCTCGAGTCCGCGCTCACCACGATCATGGACTTCGAGGACTCGGTCGCCGCGGTCGACGCCGAGGACAAGGTCGTCTGTTACCGCAACTGGCTCGGCCTGAACAAGGGCGACCTGGCCGAAGAGGTCACCAAGGGCGGCAAGACCTTCACCCGCACCATGAACCCCGACCGCGTCTACACCGCGCTCGACGGTTCCGAGCTGGTGCTGCACGGCCGCTCGCTGCTGTTCGTGCGCAACGTGGGCCACCTGATGACCTCCGACGCGATCATCGACGCCGAGGGCAACGAGGTCCCCGAGGGCATCCTCGACGGCCTGATCACCTCGCTGATCGCCGTGCACTCGCTCAACGGCACCGCGAAGCTGGCCAACACCCGCACCGGCTCGGTCTACATCGTGAAGCCGAAGATGCACGGCCCCGACGAGGCGGCGTTCACCAACGAGCTGTTCGGCCGGATCGAGGACGTCCTCGGCCTGACCCGCAACACGCTCAAGGTCGGCATCATGGACGAGGAGCGTCGCACCACGGTCAACCTCGCCGCCTCCATCGAGGCCGCCAAGGACCGCGTGGTGTTCATCAACACCGGCTTCCTCGACCGCACCGGCGACGAGATCCACACCTCCATGGAGGCCGGGCCGATGGTCCGCAAGGCCGAGATGAAGACCCAGACCTGGATCACCTCCTACGAGGACTGGAACGTCGACACCGGCCTGGCCAAGGGTCTGCCCGGCAAGGCCCAGATCGGCAAGGGCATGTGGGCCATGCCCGACCTGATGGCAGGCATGCTCGAGCAGAAGATCGGCCACCCCAAGGCCGGCGCCAACACCGCATGGGTGCCCTCGCCGACCGCCGCCACCCTGCACGCCACCCACTACCACCAGGTGGACGTGTTCAAGCGGCAGTCCGAGATCGCCAAGGGTGGTCCGCGCGCCACCGTCGACCAGATCCTGGAGATCCCCCTGGCCCAGTCCACCGACTGGACCGACGAGGAGAAGCGTCAGGAACTGGACAACAACTCCCAGGGCATCCTGGGCTACGTGGTCCGCTGGATCGATCACGGTGTCGGCTGCTCGAAGGTGCCCGACATCAACGACATCGGCCTGATGGAAGACCGTGCCACCCTGCGCATCTCGAGCCAACTGGTCGCCAACTGGCTGCGCCACGGCATCGTCTCCGAGGCCGACGTGATCGCCAGCCTCGAGCGGATGGCCCCGGTCGTCGACCGCCAGAACGCCGGCGACAAGACCTACACCCCGATGGCCCCGAACTTCGATGCCAGCATCGCGTTCCAGGCCGCCAAGGAACTGGTTCTGGAAGGCACCAAGCAGCCCAACGGCTACACCGAGCCGATCCTGCACCGGCGCCGCCGCGAGTTCAAGGCCGCGCAGAAGTAGTGCTGTCGAGTCCTTGAAAAGTAGCTGTTAGCAGCTCTTTCGTTCGAGGCCCCGCATCGGAGACATCCGACGCGGGGCCTCTGCCGTCACCGGAGATCACCCCGGATACCGGCTCGTCACCCTCAAACGGTCACAAGCGGAACGGGCTGACACCGTCTACAGGAAGTGGTCTACCAGCGGATTCGCGTCTCTCCTTCGGGCGGACCTTGCGGCGAAGCGACGTGGCCTTGTGGGGAATTTCGAACCGCAGCTAATGTCCAGCAACCGCTTGTAGCTGCGTCCGTATCCTCGCTGGCTTATGAACGGGGCGGACCCACTTGCGCAGGGTCTCCGCGGTCATCCCTAACCTCGCGGAGACCGCTTTCATCGCGGCCCACTCGCTGTCGTAGTCGTCACGGTGATCGACGACCAGCCGGACAGCCTTGGCCTAGGTCGCTTCGTCGTACTTCGCGGGCATGATCTGCCCATCCTTCCGAAGAAAGAAGGTGGGCACCAAGCTCGGGGTGGTTCACCCTGTCCCATCCAGGATAGGGTCTCAGGCGGTTTGGCGCGGGATCACAGAGCGGTTTGGCGCGCGAAACGGGTCGGGCGTTGGGCACCCATGCCGGCTGTTCATTGGTCCCGGACCGGCGTCAGCGCTGATGCTGAAGGTTTGGTCTTGATGAGAGCTGCGGGGTTTACCGTCGGAACGCACAACGGCACCGGAAAGTTTGACTGAGGTCCACGACGATGCCTCTGTCGCACAACCGGCCGCGGCGTGAACCCCCGAGCTACTTCTGGGCGGGACAACATGGCTTCCGTCACTCGCCTATCTGGGCTGTGTTGATGCTCTCGTCCAGTCCTCGGGCTCGAGGGAAGTCGCCGCAGTGCCCTTCCGAGAACTCAACGCTTGAAAAGCGCCGACATTGACGTCCGCGGGTGCGGGATCGGAGCAATACGATGGACTTTGTCACGACACCCTATTCGACGAGTGGATGCCGACCGGGATCCGCTCCCCGCACAGGGAGTGCTCTGATCGTCGAGATGTTGGAACAGGCCGGGGTCGAGGTGGTGTTCGGATTGCCCGGAGGGCCGATCCTGCCGTTGTTCGAGGCATTGGACTCCAGCCCACGAATTCGTCTGGTGCTGGCCAAGCATGAGGAGGGCGCGGTCTTCATGGCTGAGGGCTATGCCCAGGCCGGCGGGCGGTTGGGCGTGGCGGTGGTGACCTCCGGCCCCGGTGCCACCCACGCTGTGACCGCTACCGGCAGCGCCGATAGCGACCATGTGCCAGTGCTGGTGTTGTCCGGACAGGTGGCCACGAACTCATTCGGTCGCGGCCCTGTCCAGGATTCGAGCGGCGCTGGCGCATGCATCGACACGGTCGCGGTATTCCGCTCCGCGACAAAGCTGTCGACGGCGGTCACCACCATCGACCAGTTGCCGCATCTGCTGCAATTGGCCATTCGATCGGCTACCGCGCCGGTGCCCGGCGCCGTTCACCTCAGCGTGACCGCCGATGTCCTGCGGGAACGGACGGCCGCACCGACCGCCCCTCCGGTCCAGCCGGTCCTGCCCCCGCGGCCCGCGAGTATCGCCCTCGCCCGAGCCGTTGCTGCCCTGGGCGACGCTCGCCACCCTGCCGTGCTGGCGGGTCAGGGCGCGAAGCTCAGCGGCTGCGGCCCCGAGTTGGTTGCCCTGGCCGACCAGCTCTCGGCGCCAGTGGCGACGACATTCAAAGGCAAGAGTGTCTTTCCGGAAGATCATCCGGCGGCGTTGGGCGTGTTCGGTACGGCCGGAGGATGCGTTCGCGCTCACGAACTCCTGCTGGGTGACGGCATCGACCTCTTGCTCGTGGTCGGCAGCAGCATGGGCGAATTCTCGACCTACGGATGGGATCCGCGCCTCGTACGCGATCGCGTCGTGATCCAAATCGACTCCGACCCTGTGCAATTGGGCAGAAACTTCCCGATCCAATTCCCGATCTGGTCCGACGCGCGAACCACGCTGCAAGAGCTACTGTCGCAGCTGCCCAAGAACCATGTTCGGGATTCACTGTGGCCGCAGGGGCACGTGCCATCGACTGCGAGGCAATGGCAGGGGACCTCTGGGCTGCTGAAGGCTTCTGCAGTGGTCGCGCAACTGAGCGAACGCTGCCCAGACGTCACCGATCTGTTCGTAGACAACGGTAACTGCTTCGGATTCGCCGGACCGGGCTACCGGTCCGGACCCGATCGGCGGGTGCATTGCTCTCTCAACCTGGCATCGATGGGATACAGCGTCCCGGCCGCGATCGGTGGCAAGCTGGCCACCCCGACGCGGTCGGTCTTGGCGCTCGTCGGCGATGCGGCATTCGCTATGACCGCCATGGAGATCCACACTGCCGTTGAAATCGGGGCCGCCGTCATATGGGTGGTACTCAACAATGGCGGCAACGCCATGGTCGCCAACGTTCAACAGCTCATAGGATTGTCGATCACCGGGTCGATGTACCGCTGCCCGCTGGATGTGGCGGCTGTCGCTACTGCGCTAGGCGCCACAGCGAGGGTCGTCACCAGCCTCGATCAACTTGGTCGAGCTCTCGATGAGGCGTTCGCACTGTCGGTGCCTTACGTCATAGACGCCCGCGTCGATGCGGACGAGGTGCCATGGGCGGTGCATGGCCGCGTCCGCGTCCTGGCCGGATCCTCCGATGCGCCGGAGACTGCGCCGTGATCGAGAAGAGTCCCGAATCAGGCTTCCATGCAACCGAACTTGCCTTCGGATACAGCGCGGAAGGACTTGCCATAGCCGCGTTCGGTGAGATGGAGGTGCTGGTGCGTGACGTCACCATCATGCCGGGCGAGGGCACCGGATGGCACTACCACCCCGGACCGGTCATCGTGATCGTCCTCGAAGGCGAGGTGACGCAATGTCGACCGGATGGTGGGTCGCGCAAGTATCGTGCCGGTGAGGCCTTGGTCGAACCTGGGGATCCGGAATGGATCCATGACGGCCGCAACCTGGGCGACCGGCCTGTCCGCATGATCGCGACGTATCTTTTGCCCGCCGGTGCCCCGCCCGCCGTGCAAGTGTTGCCACCGAGCCGACCTGCACCAAGGGATGTCTCGTAAGTCGTTGAGCAGAAACAGGTACCGCTCACCGGTGGTGATCTCAGCAGCTGACCCGGTGATGGTGGAGTTGTTCTCCGGGCTGCGGCCAGCCACGTTCGCTCGCCTGATCACACAGTTGCGGCCGCGAGGGCGCTGACCGCCCGCGCGGCCGACCGGGGGCTTGTGCTTCGGAGACCGGGTGCTGCTGGTGGCCGCCTACTGGCGAACAAACTCACAATGCGGCAAATCGCGGCCGTGTTCGGCGTCTCGAAATCAGCCGCCGCCCCGGTGATCGAGGACCTCGGACCAGCGTTGGCGCTACGGCCCCGCACCCGGTTCCCGCGTGGTGCGGTGCTGATCGTGGACGGGACAGGTGGGGCGAACTAAAAGGTCACTTGTGAGCAGTGGCGCGCCGCTGGTGGACGGAAGGGGAGGCGCAGGTAGTCGTCTACTCAGTATCGGCCTGCTGATGTGATTCAGGCTGTCGACGCGTACGGCGGACCGGGGGAGCCGACCACCCGTCACCGAGTTCCATGGTCGGAATTGTCGACCAGACTAGTCTGTTTTATCGGGTCCGAATCAGGCGAAGGTTGTGTTCCTGACCGGCGATAACCCCTTCCGTTTCGGCCTGTCAGCGGATATAGTGGATGCAGGACCAATGGCGGTCAAATCGGTGTTCATGCAAATGTTGAGATCATCACCTGCTGACCCTTCTGCGCCTATCGGCTCGTCGGCAATTCTTCGCTTTCCGTGTGCAAATCTGCGTCACCGAATATTTACGCTGCGAAACAGCTGCAATCGTAATAGGAGCTGGAGGCTGGGCTTTGGATATATCCATTCTCGATAAGGCATTTACCGAACTGATCGCAGGTCAGGTGGTCGACCCGCTCGATCGGGTTCGTGATTGGCTCAGGGATCAGCGGCGTTTCCTCACGCCTGCCGACTGGTATAGGGTACGGGTGCTGACCTCATCCCATGCATTGTCGGAACTATTACGCCAGGACCCGCTCATCGGACGGAGTTTCCGCAAGCCTCGCGGCTATCCAGGCGATGCGGTGACAATGGACATGATTTACGGCATCGGGAGCGACCTGCCGAGCCTCGAAGGATTTAGTGCTGAGCTCTTCACCTACGGCTGCGATATCCCACCATTTCGGGCAGTTCGATATCGGAGACAACTTTTCAGTTCGGCGGTAGATGCGGTGTCGGCACGGAGAACTGATGCTCGGGTGGCATCGGTAGGCGCGGGGCACGCGCGGGAGGCCCACGGTAGTACCGCGGTCCGGAGCGGCACCTTGAAAAGTTACTTCGCGGTGGACCAGGACTTGGATTCACTCCACGTGGCCGAGAAGGACTACGGGGTGATCCCTGTCCATAGTTCGGTGCGAGGGATCTGCGAGCAGGGATCCATCGCTGAGCAGGTAGATCTGATACTTGCCGGCGGTCTGTACGACTATCTGACCGAGCGCACCGCGATCCCGTTGACGCGATGCCTGATCGACTCTCTCGCACCTGGCGGGGTTCTGCACATCGCCAACATCGTGCGGGGGTTCGGCGATGCCGCCCTACTCGAGGCGGTGATGGATTGGCCGCTCGTGCACAGGGACGAGCAGGACATGCGCGCACTGTTGAGCGAGGTTGCGACCGACCGTATCGACACGATCACCCTCCATCGGGACCCAGACGATGTCATGACCTTCATGGAAGTTCACCTACGCTGACGGCTTCGAGTGATCGGCGGCAGCGGTTGTCGAAGCGAGAACTTCGCAGACAGCCATTGTGACGGAAGCTCGATTCCGCAGTGATGGATTCGGTCCGATCGAACAGGCTCGTCACCATCCTGATTTCGTAGCGAAGCGACGATGTCTCCCGAAGGCGAGATTGCCCTATGTGTGTGACAGAAGAAGGACTCTCCCGGCAACCAACGGTGTGGGAAAGATTGCCTAGCCCTAACAATCTGCGTGCGGCGCGACAAATTACAGAAACTTCGGCAGTCACCGTCAACTATGGACGCACTGCGATACGGCAAATTTTGTGCGGCAATGACAAGAGGTTGCTCGTTATAGTCGGACCTTGCTCGGTGCATGACAGTGAAGCCATTATCGAGTTCGCTGAACGGCTCGCCTTGGTTTCTCGGGAACTCTCCGACGACCTGGCCGTAGTGATGCGAACCTATTTCGAGAAATCGCGGACCGCATCGGGATGGCCGGGGATGGCGATAGTTCCGGATGTTTTCGGTCACGCCGATCCGGCGCGTGGGTTCGCATTGGCACGATCTATTTCCATGAAGATTACGGACCTGGGTTTGCCGATCGCTATGGAATGGGTGAGCGCGGTCGGGCCGGCGTATCTGGACGACTTGGTCTCATGGGGATGCATTGGTGCCCGAACTGTGGAATCGCAGATTCATCGGCAACTCGCCAGCGGTTTGCCGATGCCTGTCGGAATGAAGAACGCAACTGATGGCTCGATAGCCGCCGCCGTCAACGCGATCCTCACGGCTTCGCACCCACAACCATGGATCGGCATGGCCCCCGAGGGTACTGTGGCGTTCAGGCATACTGCGGGAAATCCTGATTGCCATCTGGTACTGCGCGGCGGCAGGAGCGGCACGAATTATCACCTCGAAGCCGAACGAGAGGCGTATCGGATTCTTGCAGCGTCCGGTCTGCCTGAGCGGCTGATTATCGATGCGAGCCATGCCAACAGCGACAAAAGCCATGAACGCCAGCGTGTGGTCGCCCATGACATCGCCGACCGAATCGCCACTGGTGATACCGCGGTCTGCGGGATCATGTTGGAGAGTTTTCTGTCGCCCGGCACCCAGAACGCGGTGGCTACACAACCGCTGATACGTGGTCAGAGCATCACCGATCAGTGCATGAGCTGGTCGACGACCGCCGAAGTACTGACCGAACTCGCCGCCGCGGCACGATCGAGAACCCGAACAATCCCGCGCCGGTCCAAACGTCAGCGTTGACCGAGCGCTGTTGACAAGTGGTCTCACACGAGTTGTTGGAGTCGGGTCTATGTATCTACGTGTCGAAGGCAAGCCTCATCGCCTGACGGGCGAGGCCCTCGTTCCCCGATCGAAATATCATGTCCACCGCGCATTGATCCTTGCCTCCTTGGCGCCGGGCATCAGCAGAATCACCGGGCTGTCGAAAGCGCGCCACGTGCAGTACACCCTCGCCCTGCTCCGCAACCTGGGCACCGAAATCGAGATCGACGGCGATACCTACCTCGTTCATGGGGGCCCCTACCGGCCCCTGCGTGAGACCGTCTCTGCAGGCAGCTCCGGAACGACTCTCTACTTCATGATCGGCCTGGCCTCGTTGGCCCAGGGCCCGGTGGTAGTCGACGCGCACAAGGCTTTCCGGCGGCGGCCGGTCGAGCCGCTGTTGCGCGCGTTGGGGCAGATGGGTGTGCTGGTCGAGTCCAGTGATGGGTGCCCGCCGATCCGGGTGGCCGCCCAGCGCCCTACGGGGGGACGGGTGCAGATCGCGGGAACCCTCTCGCAATGGATCTCGGGTCTGATCCTGCTGGCGCCGTTCGCCACTGGCCCCACTGTGATCGAGGTACAGGGTGAGCTGAACGAGCAGCCCTATATGTTGTGGGTCATGAGGTTGTTGACGCCCGGACAGGGGTGAGCTGAGGGGACGGATCTCCCGGCGGCAGGATGGAAAACACCACATCCTCCGTCCGCTCGACCGGGAAGACCCGTCCGTGACCCACCGTAACGCCCCACTGTCCATCGAAGGTCGTCGCCGCCTGGTGCAGCGCTGCCAGACCCGCCC
The DNA here is from genome assembly GCF_001886715.1 of Nocardia mangyaensis. NCBI lineage: Bacteria > Bacillati > Actinomycetota > Actinomycetes > Mycobacteriales > Nocardiaceae > Nocardia > Nocardia mangyaensis. The sequence continues at coordinate 3,855,825 of NZ_CP018082.1, read as the reverse complement.
GATCGCTCACGTCGCTGCCGAGATGGGCATTTCACGTCAAACCGCCTCGAAATGGGTCAACCGGCACCGCCGGTTCGGTGCGTTGGGCCTGGCCGAGCGTTCCAGCACGCCGCATCATCAACCGAGGGCCACATCAGTCGAGGTGACCCGCCGGATCGAGAAGATGCGCCGCGACAAGAAGTGGCCGGCCAGACGAATCGCGCACGAACTACGTAGTGACAGTGTCGATATCGCGGTCAGGACCGTGACCAGGCAGTTGCTCAACCTGGGCTTGAACCGACGCCGGTTCATCGACCCGACCGGTGAGAACAATCGCTCACCACGCCGGATCGTGGCCAAGCGGCCAGGGCACATGGTCCATGTCGACGTGAAGAAGGTCGGGCGCATTCCCGACGGTGGCGGCTGGCGGGCTCACGGCCGCGACTCCGCCCAGGCCAAGGCCGCCGCAGCTGCCAAGAAGCGAGGAGCCAAAGCCGGATACGTCTATCTGCACTCCGCGGTCGACGGGTTCTCGCGGCTGGCCTACACCGAAGCCCTCGACGACGAAAAATCCGCGACCGCACAGGGATTCATGGACCGGGCGCGAGCGTTCTTCTGTGCACACGGCATCGTCTTCCTCGAGCGGATCGTGACCGACAACGGCTCTTGCTACCGCGCCGCAGACTTCGCCAAGGCGTTGCGTGGCGCTCGCCACCAACGCATCAGGCCATACACGCCGCGTCACAACGGCAAGGTCGAGCGCTACAACCGGATCCTGGCCGAGGAGTTCCTCTACGCCCGCGAATGGACATCCGAACACCAACGAGCCCACGCCCTCGGCATCTGGAACATCCACTACAACTACCATCGACCACATTCGGCTGCCGGGAACCGGCCACCAGCCAGCCGCCTCCGCAGAGGCGTCACCAACGTCATGGCCTCATACACCTATATCGAACTGACCATCGCGATGATGCAGAATTTCGGGCTTACGGTGCATGCCACCCCGAACTGGGGTCGGTTCGAGATCGAACCCGATCAGTTACCGATCCCGTGTGATCTGGTGATGCCCCCCGACATCGGATCGGCCGCCTTCGGCGTTGCGGCTGCTGCCCTGCACCCAGGCGATGTCGTGCTGCGTGGATTGACCCAGCTCGCTGGTTCTGCGGTGGACCACCCGGAGATGAGGTTCCTCGAGATCGCCCGAGAAATGGGTGTGCCCATGGAACCCACCGTCGGGGGCGTGCGGATCGCTCATAGCGGAATCCGGCTCAGGCCCACCGATGTCGACTGTCGCACAATCCCGGACATGCTCCCGATTCTGTCGGTGATGAGCACCTTCGCCGACGGTGAAAGCACCTTCTCCAATATCGGGCACGTCCGGCTCAAGGAGTCGGATCGGGTCTCGGCCATGCTCCAGCTCAACAAGATGGGCGCCGACCTCACCCTGGACCGAAACGTGCTGCGCGTGCGCGGAGTGGGTGGGTTGGTGGGGGCCAGACTGTCCTCGTTCAACGATCATCGGGTTCTCATGTCACTGGCGATCGCCGCCTCGGCGAGTCGAGGCGAGTCGAGGCTGACCTATCCGAACGCGTACAGAATTTCCTACCCGACGTACTTGGAGACAATGAACGGCTTCGGAATCGCAATGAGCGTCGAGCGAGAACAACCACTCCAAGCCGAACCGCACACGCAACCCCGCCAGGACGCCCGCGCGAGGATCGGCGCGCAGTGCACGCTGCCGGATCGGGTGAGTCAATGGGCTAAGCAGCGACCGAACGATGTCGCGGTGGTCGATACTGGCCCAGCAGGAAGGGTCACGACCTGGGCTGAACTCGACTCCCTGATCAACGCGCTAGCCAGCGCGTTGATCAAGCTCGGTGTGCAGCCCGGTGAGCCGGTGGCGCTGCAACTGCCGAACCGGACCGAATTCGTGATCATCGCCGCGGCCACCATGCGCATCGGGGCGATCTGCACTCCGCTGATGCCGATTCTTGGCGAACGCGAAATCGGATTCATGCTCCGGCGCACCCAGGCGCGGGTACTGTTCGTCCCCCACCGCTTCCGTAGCCGCGACTACACCACCGCGATCGCCCACATGCTCACCAACCCGCGGCGTGGCACACCACAGGATCTGCGGCATGTGATCGTGCTCCCCGCGATACCCCTTGATAGCCGAGCCCCGATGCCGAACACCGTCGCCTGGCACGACTGGAACGAACTTCTGCGGGGCCGAATCGATCATGCGCCGCTCCCACACCGCACCTGCGACCCGGACAGCATCGCCCAGCTGCTGTTCACCTCCGGGACCACCGGCGAGCCGAAAGGCTCACTGATGACCGGCCGTACACTGGCGCGTGCGGCATCGATGGAGATCGAACACCTCGGACTCAACAGCACCGACGTCATCCACATCCCCAGCCCATTGGCGCACCAGACCGGGTTCCTCTACGGAATGTGCGTTGCTGTGGAACTCGGGGTGCCGCAGATCCTTCAGGCCCGATGGGATCCGCACCGCGCACTCGAGGCGTTGTCCGCGTACAGGGGCAGTTTCGTCCAAGCAGCGACACCGTTCTTGTCTGACCTTGTCAAGGCGGTAGAGGCCGGTGCACCCGCACCCGCCTCGCTGCGGATCTTCGTCGTCACCGGGGCCGCCGTCCCCCGAGGGCTCACCCAGCGCGCTAGCCAAGTGCTCGGCGCCGCGGTATGCGGTGCGTTCGGTACCACCGAAACCTGTCTGGCTGCGTTGAGCGCACCCGGCGATCCACCGAGCCACGCCTGGGGAACCGATGGGCGAGCCCTCAACGGGGTCCAGCTACGGATCACCGACGACGAAGGGACCATGCTGGAACCCGGCACCGAGGGAAACCTCGAAATCGATTCCCCCACCTGCTTCCAGGGCTATCTCGGGCGGGCGGACCTGACACGGCAAGCATTCACGACCGACGGCTGGTATCGGACCGAGGACCTGGCGGTCATCGACGAGGCAGGCTTCGTCCACCTCACCGGCCGGGTCAAAGACGTCATCAACCGAGGCGGGGAGAAGGTCCCGGTCGTAGAGATCGAGAACCTCCTCCATGAGCACCCCAGCATCGACGACGTCGCGATCGTCGCGATGCCCGATCAGCGACTGGGCGAACGGGCCTGCGCCTTCGCCGTCCTTAACCCCGGCACCGACCTCACCTTCCACGACATGGTCAGCTACCTCCGCGAACACCAGGTCGCGCAACACTACTGGCCCGAGCACCTCGAGTTGATCGACCTCCTGCCACGCAATGCCGCAGGGAAAACCCAGAAGCATGTGCTCCGAGAAATGGCCAAGCACTGTGCCCGAACCGACGCGAACGACGAACAGGTGTCCACGATGTCAGCAACGTCAGATTCGGCGAACCCCGCTGGTGAATACAACACACTCTTCACCGAGATCACCGAATGGGTGCGGGGCCCCGGTGAGGAATGGGCCGAGCGCATCGAGGCGACCGGGACGGTCGATGACGGACTGTGGACTGAACTGCGCGAACGCGGGTACCTGTCCTTGGCCGCACCCAAACGCCTGGGCGGCAAAGGATTGAGCTTCGAGCAATGGGTTTGCCTGATGGAGGTCTTCTCCCGCTCGCACGCCTCGGTCCGAATGATCGTGCACGTGGTCAACGGCACCTGGCGGGCGATGGACCCGTTCGCCACCGAACACCAGCGCGATCTGTTCGTCCGGCCGACGGTCGCGGGCACGAGCAGAGTCGCGTTCGCGTTGACCGAACCGGGCAACGGCACCGGTGCCGACATCACCTGCTGCGCGACCAGAGACGGTGACACCTACTACCTTTCCGGGGAGAAACACCTGATCACCTTCGGTGTGCGGTGCGACTACTGGCTACTGACCGCCCGACTCGCCGGCTCCTCCGGTCACGAGGGCACCATCGCGCTGATGGTCCCTCGCGACGTACCCGGGGTCAATGTCCTGGACACCTCGCAAACGATGGGTGTGACAGGGACCGATCACGCCCGCATGCTCTTCACCGCGGCACCGGTGCCCATGGCCAATCGCCTCGGCGCCGAAGGCGATGGGTTGGCCGTGGCTCTGGGCGGATTCCTGACACCGTCGCGGATCTCGGTGGCCATGAGTTGCGTCGGATTGGCGTGCCGCGCGCAAGAGTTGGCCCATGAGTACGCCAGCCACCGCGTCACCTTCGGCAAGACGCTCACTACCCGGCAGGCGATTCAGTTCATGCTCGCGGAAAACGAAACCGATATCGAGGCGGCCAGACAGTTGACTTTGCATGCCGCCCGCGAATGGGACGCCGGAAGCACGCGAGCGGCCCAGCTTTCCTCCATGGCCAAGCTCAACGCGGTCGAAATGCTCACCCGTGTCACCGACCGAGCACTTCAGGTACACGGCGGTATCGGCTACTGGAAAACCAGCGCGATCGAGCGTGTGTACCGCGACGCCCGCGCGCAACGGTTCGAGGAGGGAACCAACGAGATTCAGAAGATGATCGTCTTTCGAGAACTGCAGAAATTCGCGCAGGCACATCCGCCCTGAAGGAGTTCGACACATGTCCCACGAAAACAAGATCGCCCTGATCACCGGTTCCTCGCGAGGCATCGGCAGAACCCTTGCCCTGACATTGGCCGCACAAGGCGGCACCGTCGTAGTCAACTACAAGAAGAACACCGGCCTCGCCGAGAACGTCGTCACCGATATTGCCGAGCTCGGCGGACAGGGATTCGCGGTCCAGGCCGACATCGAAACCGAGCAGGGAATCACCGACCTATTCGGCACTGTCACAGCGGAATACGGACGCTTGGACTACTTCGTAGCCAATGCTGCCGCGAGCGCCTTCAAGAACATCGTGGACTTGAAACCACATCACCTGGACCGCTCATACGCCATGAACATGCGGTCCTTCGTGCTCGGCGCCCAGCAAGCGGTCAAGCTCATGGACCGCGGGGGAAGAATCCTCACACTGACCTCCTACGGCAGCACCCGCGCCTACCCGACATACTCGACACTGGGTGCGATGAAAGCCGCAGTCGAGGCGTGGGTGCGCTACATGGCCGTCGAGTTCGCGCCATACGGCATCAACGTGAACGCGATCAGCGGCGGGCTCATCGAGTCGGACTCCCTGAAGTTCTTCTACGACGTGCCAGGAATGGCACCCATGCAGACGGTGCTGGATCGGATTCCGAAACGTAGAGCGGGCACGGTTCAGGAGGTCGCCGACGCCTGTGCGTTCCTGCTGTCCTCCGGCTCGGAATACATCACCGGCCAGACGATTGTCGTCGATGGCGGCCTGAGCATCGCCGCTCCGCCGTTCTTCGACGACGTCGAGCCCCCTCTCAACCTTCCCGATCGTCCCACTCCCTGACCGGTGCTCGAGGGATCGCTCGGGGGACGTGAATGACGCCTATATATCATGTTTGGCAACCAGGCCGGATCGGGTCGCTTGAACTCGACCACCGGCTGATCATGGGATCGATGCACCTCAATCTCGAGGCGCGAGACGACCAGGGCGCCTCCCTCGCGGCCTTCTACGCCGAACGCGCCCACGCGGGCGCGTCTTTGATCATCACTGGCGGGATCGCAGTGAACACAGTCGGTGCGGGCGGACGAATGTACGCCGTGATCACCGAGCACCCACACCAACAGGCGCTGTCACGAGCAGTCACGGCCGTGCACCAGGGCGGCGCGCGGATCGCCGCCCAACTCTTCCACGCCGGCCGCTACGGGTTCGAATCCGCCTTCGGTCTGACACCGGTGGCGCCTTCGGCACAATACAGCGGGTTCTCGCGGTGCATGCCGGAGGCGATGTCCGAGAAACAGATTCAGCAGACATTGACCGATTTCGCACACGCCGCCGACATCGTGTCAACCTTGGGATTCGACGCGATCGAGGTCATGGGATCGGAAGGATATCTGATCAATCAGTTCCTGTCCCCGATCACCAACCAGCGAGACGACGGATGGGGCGGCGACGCACAACGCAGACTACGCTTCCCGCTAGAACTGTTGCGCAGGATCAAGGAGACGACGGGCTTACCGGTGATCTTTCGAATCTCCGGGAATGATTTGATGCCGGGCTCGAGCACCAGCAACGAGATCGCCGATTTCGCTGTCGCATTGGCGCGCGCGGGCGTTGACGCGATCAATGTCGGCGTGGGTTGGCACGAAGCCAAAGTGCCGACAGTGCAGGCACTGGTACCGCCCGGGGTATGGGTACCTTATGCCAGGATGATTAACAACGCCGTCCGAACTGCCGGCGTCGACGTGCCGGTGATCGCGTCCAATCGGATAAACCGCGTGGAGCACGCCGAGCAAATCCTGACCGACGGGCGGATCGCCTTCGTCTCGATGGCTCGGCCGTTCCTGGCTGATCCGCAGATCGTGCGCAAATCACGTTCCGGCCAAGCCGATGCGGTCAACATCTGCATCGCCTGCAACGAATGCATCGACCGCTCAATCGGGGACACTGCAGTCTCGTGCCTGGTCAATCCCCGTGCCGGGCGTGAACTCGATTTCCCCCATCCCGCCACGGCGCAGACCGGGCAGCCCGCTGAGCCGAGCGAGCGTAGTCTTTCGGCAGCCCGAGGGGGCACCCACAAAAGGCGCATCGCCGTGGTCGGCGGCGGACCCGCGGGGCTGGTCGCAGCGCTGTCGCTAGTGCCTCGTCAAGCAACCTTCGGTAGGTAATCCGGTCGCCGGATCTTGGAGTTGACGGCGAAGTCCCGCTTGGGTCGGGCGTGCTGGTTGTACCAGCGGATGTAGGCACCGATCGCGGCGTCCTGTTCACCATGGCTGCGGTGATCGGTGCCGTTGAGCGCGAAGTAGCGCAGCGCCGCGAACTCGGACTCGATCCAGTTCAACCACGATGAATACGTCGGCAAGAACACCAACTCCACATCATGATCGGCGGCCCAGTCCCGGACCTCGGCCCGCTTGTGCGGGGAGAAGTTGTCGGCGATGACGTAGAGCCTCTCACCTGGCCACCGGGCTCGCAGCGACTTCAGCAACCCGAGAAACTCCTGCCACCGCTTCCGGTCCCGGATCCGGTAATGGATCTTCCCCGTCGCCAGATCCAGGGCACCGAGCAGGTGCCGAACACCCTGAGTGCGGTGATATGTCGCCCGCAACCGTCTCGGCTTACGCCGCGGAAACCAGCCTCGACCAGCACGAGGTTGCAGGTTCAACGGCCCGAACTCATCGACACAGACCACCCGCCCGTCAGCAGGCCGGTGGTCGTAGAGGTCGAGGATGCGGTCCATCTTGGTGGCGAACTCGGGATCGGTGCCGGCTTTCCAGGTCTTGACCGCCTGCCACGACACACCCTCGGCCTTCAAGAGCTTGCGCAGAGTCTCACGACTGATCTCAGCGATGTTGTTGGTGGCCAACACTTCTCGGAGTTTCGACAAGCTCCAGGCCGAGAACGGCCAGCCGAGGTCTCGCGGGCAGCACCGGGCGATACAGGCAATGCGTTCACGCGTTGCCCGGTCCACCTTGCTCGGTCTGCCCGCGCTCCATTTTGGGTCCAACGCGTCGAACCCCCGCTCGTTGAAGTCGTGGATCACTTGCCGCACATAGGCTTCGCTGACCTGCATCAACCTCGCGATCGCGGGGACCGGCTGGCGGTGCGCCGAGGCCATCACCACGATCGCACGCCGCATCCTGATCGGTTGTTTGCTCGTCTTCGTGATCTTCTGCAGTCGGCGGCCCTCGTCCGGGGTCACTTCTCGCACAAACACTTCCGGTTTCCTGGCCACCGGCACCACCTCCACCGGGGAGCATCTCCGGTCGCGGGCGCGCGATCAACTCGACACCCGGTTACCAGGGCAACCTTCCTGGACGAGGCACTAGCAAACATGGGCCATCGAATCACGTTGCACGAAGCCGGAAACGAGCTCGGCGGCCAGTTCCGGATGGCCAGGACGGTGCCGGGCAAAGAGGATTTCGGTGAGACGATCCGCTACTTCGCCACCATGCTGCACGAGGCCGAAGTCGATGTCCGCCTCGGCGCCCCGATCGTTGATGCCGGGCAACTGACCGACAACGACGCCGTGGTGCTCGCTACCGGCGTGCTGCCCCGCACACCGGATCTGCCCGGCATCGAGAGCCCAGGAGTGCTCGACTATCGTCGGGCATTCAGCGATCCCGCGGCTATAGGGCGGCGCGTGGTGATCATCGGTGCAGGAGGTATCGCTGTCGACCTCGCACATCTGCTGCTGGACAACGCCACTAAGGGGGTCGGGGCACGCGGGGCCTCGTTCCGCGCCGAATGGGGTCTCGATCGTCAACCGGTGCAGGCGCAGCCCTGGCGATCGGTGACGTTGATGCGGCGAACCGGGAAGATCGGCGCGGGAATCGGTCTCACCACACGCTGGGTCGCTGTTGGTGCCCTACGCCATAGAGGAGCACGCATGATCACCGGCGTGAACTATCGCGCGATCACCGACACGGGCGTGCTGGTAGCGACCGAGCGCGGGCACGAGTTCATCGAAGCCGACACCGTGATCCTCGCAGCGGGACAAGAACGCAACGACGGGTTACTCAGGGCCCTCACCAGTCTCGACATCCCACACCGCGTCATCGGTGGCGCAGCCGACACTGCCGGACTGAATGCGGTACGCGCCACGAGTCAAGGTCTGGAAGCGGCCCATGACCTGGCAAGAGAGCTGCACGGCAGGACGAACACGCGAACTTGAATGCATGCCGAGCTCACAGCTGACCGGTCGCCTCGATACCGAGGAGAACGAACACTCACCTCACCAGTCGCACACTCGCAGTGAGGATGCGAGCATAGGACTTATGGACGAGTAATTGTCGATTCTTGTAGATCTCGTGCTTCTCAGATTGCTCGCAGCCAGTGATCGAGGGCTGCGAATTCGTCGTCGCTACGAGCTCTATCGGGTTCGATTGCTGAGTCGTCGCCAGCAAATCAACGCAGAAGCGAGGTCGAGGAATCCTTGGTGGATGTCGGTGCGCCGTTCCCAGCGGATGGCCAACCGTCGGTATTGGTGCAGCAAGGCCAGGGTTTGCTCGACGATCCAGCGGCCGGCGGTGACCTTGTCGCGAGTGCCGCGGCGTGGGATGTAGCCGGTGATCGGTCGACGCTCGAGCTGGTCGTTGACGCGCGGATAGTCGTAGCTTTGTCCGCGATCAGGGTCGTGATCTTCTCACGTGGTCGGCCTGGGCGTCCTCGAAGCGGCCGTACTCGGTCGAGCAGTTCGGGTAGCACAAGGTGGTCGTTGACGTTGGCCGCTGATTGCATGACCGCGAGCGAGAGCCCGTTGCCGCAGGTCAGGATGTGGTGCTTCGCGTGGGATGTCGTGCCCGCCCAAGGCGTGAGCACTTTTCATTAGGTCGCGGAGTGTTCTCCTGAACGCTACCGATATCGAAAGATGGTGATACACAGGAGGACTGCTGGTGCTTTCGTCGGAGACGACTGGGCCCAAGACCATCACCACGTGGAACTAATGAACCAGGCAGGCAAGAGGCCTGGCCCGAGCCCGGCTACCCGAAGGCGTCGATGGAACCACGCGATTGCACGCACTGATCGGCGAACACCTCGACGCCGACGCCGCAGAAGATGCCGTAGTCATCGGCATCGAGACAGACCGAGGCCCATGGGGCGCGGCCCCAGTCGCCGTCGGAGCAGATCCCCGAGATGTGTGACGGCCACTTGGAGAGATGGATTCTGCATCAACACAACGGATTACAGTCCGAGATTGATGTTTCACCATCACACTTGAGGGCAATCGTCGGCCAACGGCGTTCGGCATGCCACCGAGACTGGTCATCTGCCCGGAGGTCCGGTCGTGGACGATGCAGGGAGCGCGATGGATGCCCTCGAAGGACCTCAGCGCAGCGGACTGACCGTCGGAGAGCGGATCGAAATGTACCGTGTGCAACGCCGACTTTCACGCTCGGTGGTGGCGAACCTGGTCGGTCGCAGCGACGAATGGTTGCGCCTCGTTGAATCGGGGCGGCAACGCCTCGATAGCGTGCAGGTCATGAGCCGACTCGCCGAGGTTTTGCGGATCGACGACTTCAACCAATTGATCGAACGACCGGTCCGCGAGGTTCGCGGAAGTACCGCGGCTGCCCGGCCTATGACAGAGCTCCTGGAACAGGCGATCGTCGACCATCCGAAATTCCATGCCGCGGGGGCGTTGACAGAGAAGGGCGAATCGCTGACGGCTATACGGGATGAACTCTCGCAATGTCAGCACGCTTGGACGACCTCACCTCGACGATATTCCACTTTGGTGGAGCGGATACCGAGTATTCTCGCCGAGGCCCGGGCAAGGAAGCTTCGGCTCGCCGGACTCGAGACGGACCAGCTTCTGGTGCGCGCCTATCACTTGGCGCGCCAGCTTCTCACCCGATTCGGCGAACACGGCCTGGCGTGGACCGTAGCCGATCGGGCAATGGAGATCGCAGCATCCACGCACTCGCCGGGCTTGGTCGCCGCCAGCGCCTGCCACGTCACAAACGCACTGCTGCATCTGGAGCAGATCGATCAGTGCCGAAGCTACGCCCGGTCCGCGGCAACCCATCTACTCGACGAGGTAGTCGACCCCGGGGACCGGGCCGTGCTGTCGGGGACCTTGGCTCTATTGGCTGCCAAAGGGGCGGCCGCGACTCTCGATCTGCTCGAAGCCGACCGGCTCATAGGCCAGGCGCAGCGGGAGGCCGCAGAGCTGGCGTCAGAGCATCAGGTGTTCGGGATCGACTTCGGGCCGTTCCAGATAGCGCTGGCGCGAATGGAAATCGCCCTGGGGCATGCCAGCTTCGACGACGTGGTCCGAATCGGTTCAGATGCCGAGGTCGTGGAAGGATATCCGGTCGGTGGCCGGGCTCGCTACCACATCGCACTGGCCATCGCCTTCGCCCGCCGCGACGAAGACGTGGCAGCCGCATTCGCGCTCGCTAAAGCCGCCGAGGCCTGCCCGGAAGACCTTCGATTCGACCCGGACGCCCACCACACCGTGCTGCACCTGATCCGCCGCGACAATCGGTTGATCAGCAGAGATGTCACCCGGCTGGCGAACCTCGCCGGCCTCGGCTGACTGCGGAATCGGTGGCTGGCGCGCCGCATGGTCGTCCAAATCTATATCGGTATCGGAGTCATTGTGCGACTGTCCATGACATTCGCCGGGAATCCACCACAAATCCAACTAGAGAAAGACACCAAATTCGCTTGGTGCACACCAAAGCCTTGTCGCTAGAATTTCTAGCGACTGTCGCATCGCCGGACTGTACTGCGACAGTTGAGTTCACTCCACAGGTCGGGCCAGGCCGAGTTGACCGTTGCGAATGATTCTGCCACCCAGCTCGGTTCGTGACCTGCCGGGCAAGGATGTTTCGCAATGACGCAGAACTCCATTCTCGATCATTTCCGTCAGCAGGTCGCCGAGCAGCCGAACGCGCGTGCAGTCGTGGGGCCTCGACAGCATTTGACGTATCAGGATCTCGACGAGCTCAGCGACCGGCTGGCCGCCCGGTTGCGGCAAAGGCACATTCCCCGAGGTAGTTTGGTGCCGATCGTGGCGCACCGGTCTTTCGAGCTGGTGATCGCGGCGCTGGCTGTCATCAAGATCGGCGCAGCCTACGTGCCGATCGACCGGCGGTATCCGGCAGCACGCCGCCGACGCATCATCGACCAGTGCCGTGCACCCCTCGTGCTCGCGACCGCCTCGGACCCCGACGAAGTCGCCGGTGCAGGGGTACTGGACGTCGACGCAGTAATAGCCGATGCGGACACGTCAGGATTCCGGCCCGCCACAGTGGCCTCGGCGGACTCGGTCTATGTCATTTTCACCTCAGGCACCACCGGCGAGCCGAAAGGCGTCATCGTCGAGCATCACTCACTGCGCGACCTGGTCGCCTGGCACAACACCCGCTTTGCCATGCGGCCCGAGTGTCGCTCGACCTTGCTGGGTGGGCCGAGTTTCGATGTGACCCAGTGGGAAATCTGGTCACCGCTGGCAGCAGGCGCCAGCCTGCATCTCCTCGATGAGGCCACCCGCTCAGATCCGGTTGCCTTGCTGAGATTCTATGCCGACCACCACATCACCCACGCCTACGTTCCGACCGTCCTGGTTCCAGCACTCGTCGACACCGCGGTGCCGGACGGGTTGGCGCTGCGCTACCTGTTCTGCGCCGGGGAGGCCCTGCATCCACTGGCCACGCACCACCTGCCCTACACCCTCGTCGACTATTACGGACCCACCGAGGCCACCATCTTCGCCACCTACCGGGTGGTAGAGCCACATAGCGAGGACAAACCCCCATCAATTGGTGTGCCCATCATGGACACCGAGGCGTTCATCCTCGATGACAACCTCGATGAAGTGCCCGAAGGCGGAGTCGGGGAACTCTGTTTGGCGGGTAACTGCCTGGCACGCGGCTATCTGGACCCGGCCCTGACAGCTGAACGTTTCATCCGATCCGTAAAACTGGGTCGTCGCCTGTATCGCACCGGTGACTTGGCTCGCCGACTTCCCGATGCCACGATCCAGTTCCTCGGTCGTCGCGACGACCAGGTCAAGATTCGCGGCAACCGGGTAGAACTCGGCGACGTCGAGGCCGCGCTACTGCGGCACCCATTACTCAAAGCCGCTGCGGTACTTGCAGATACGAGCACCGGTGACGCGGTCAACCACCTGGTGGCATTCATCGTCCTCCGTGACGCATCGAGCTCCGACGAAGCTGTCGTCGCCGCAGTGCGCGCCGCGATGCGCCACGAACTGCCCGACTACATGCTGCCCAGCCTCTATCGCTGCCTCACCGCACTACCCACGACGCTCAATGGCAAGATCGATAGATCCGCTCTGCGTCATCTCATCGCCTCCTCGACCTTCTTGCCAAGTCCCACCGCCTTCGACGACGAGGTCGAAGCGTCCGTCGCCACCGTATGGCGCGAGCTTCTCGGCCACGGCCAGTTCACCGCGACCGACAACTTCTTCGACGTCGGCGGCCATTCTCTAATAGCTACCGCGCTGGTCAGAAGAATCGGCGAGCGACTGGGAACCCGGACCTACATCCGCGACATCTACGAAAGCCCCAGCGTGCGCGGCCTTGCCGCGGTGTTACGACAACGCCTACACAGCGAGCAGGCCACCCTCGACAGCGAACCCATTCACCAGCTGCAAGAAGATGTTTGGCTACCCTCGGACCTCGACTTCGGCGCCGGATTCGACCACACACAACTGACTGCCCCACGCCATATCATGCTTACCGGAGCCACCGGCTTCATCGGCGTGCACCTGCTGGCACGGTTGCTGGACACCTGCGCTGCTATGGTGCACTGCCCTGTGCGCGGCATCGACGCCGCCGACAGACTCCGCCAGGTGGCCACACGCTACCGTGTACCGATCACCGACTGGCAGCGGGTCATGGTCTACACCGCCGATCTCGCCGAACCTCACCTCGGTTTGCCCCGCAGTGACTACGACACGTTGTCGCAGCGAGTCGACCTCATCCATCACTGTGCGAGCGCGGTCAACTTCATCCAGCCCTACTCCCATATGAAGCGCGACAATGTGGCAGGACTACGCCACGTGATCGCGTTCGCAGCCCACCAGCGCGTCAAACCACTGATCTTGTCGTCGACCATCTCTGTCTACAGCTGGGGCCATCTACACACCCACAAGACAGTCATGCACGAAGCCGACGACATCGATCAAAACCTGCCCGCCGTCAGCACTGACCTCGGCTACGTCCGCAGCAAATGGGTCATGGAAAAAATCGCCGACCTTGCCGCCGCCCAAGGTCTGCCGCTGATGACCTTCCGCCTCGGCTACGCCACCTGCCACAGCGCCACCGGGCAGTGCGCCGACTATCAATGGTGGGGCCGGATGGTGAAAACCTGTATCGCCCTGCAAGCCATCCCCGACCTGCGCAATCTACGAGAAGGACTCACCACCGTCGACTACATGGTGTCTGCGATATCCGAAATATCCAAACAGTCAAGCGCACTGGGGAAGAAATTCAATCTGATCCCCTCCCCGGAGCGAAATGTCACCCTGCAAGCTTTCTTCGGACTGCTTTCGAAACACTTCGGATACACCTTCGCTGTCCTACCGTTCCGGCAATGGGTGGGGTTGTGGGCGAACGATTCCCAGGCGCCGCTGTACCCGCTGCTCAGCATGTTCGAAGACAACGTGTTCAACGGAAGAACGACAGTAGAATTGTATCAGGACACCTATCTTTGGGACTGCCGAAATGTCGACCTCCACCTCGCCGACAGCGATATTCGCGAGCCGGACTTCAACCACGAGACTCTGGCACGCTACCTCCGTCACCTGCTGGTAGAGCCCTATCTTCCGACCGAATCCTGAAATCACGGCACAACGAATTTCGCGATCACCTGGAACACGGGGCAAACCAGCACCATCAACGCGAATCGCACGTCGACCCTGACAGGCGCGACCGTGGTCGTCACCTCACTGGGAACATCACTTCAGGGCTGTTCGCCGGCCACAGTTTTCTTTCGATCAATACCGGCGTGTCTACCGACTTGGTCGCTTGCAACGCCGGGCTCGGAACTGTTTCCAGAAATTTCGTATTGACCACCCTGGAAATCACATCCCTTTGATGGGGTTCAGGTGTGGGCGAAAAGTACCTCCTACGGAAGTCGGGTGGCGTGCCGATGCTCTTGTAGCCACCGGAGCCAACCGAAGTGCAATATGACAGTCGGCCACCCGCGCAGAGGCAAACAAGGTCTTCCCCGATCTCGAGAGCAGAGACAGGTTGATAACGACCGTCGGCCGCGCTTCGTGCCCAGCGCTGGTTCCCGTCACCGTAGGTGCTCATAACCCGGTGTCGACGCGGTACCGGAAGGTATCGCGCGGTCTGCACCCATCGGGTCTACGTGGCCGGCTACGAACGGCGAGCTTTTGCGACCGCGCAGCCGATCAAGCGTCGCCTTGCGCGGGCGCAATGACGCAGTGAGCCATTCTCATCCTGCCGCTGAAACACGTCGCAGCACAAGAGGAGTCAGGCACTCGGCCTCGATCAGGTTGGCGCGGGTGTCGCGGGTGTCGAGGAGGTCGCCGAGCTCGATCGTGTTCTCGAACTCTCTTCGGAGAGCTCGATCAGTTCGAACCGGTCGGGGAACTTCTGGGCGAGCCGTTTCGCCTCGGCGAGGACGTCGGGATGCGGGGGATCGCCGGCGTGGATGACGTATTCGCTGACCTCCTCGAATCGACGTGAGGCGCAACGGGCTGCGATTGTGCTGGCTTGCGCTGACGGTATGTCGATCGTGTTGACCGTCGAGGAGCATGAAACGTTGCAGCGGTGGGCGCGTAGAGCCAAGTCGTCGCAGGCTCTCGCGGAACGTTGCCGGATCGTATTGGGTTGCGCGGCAAGCAAATCCAATTCCGATGTGGCAGCTGAACTGGGAATCACGGCCCAAACGGTGGGTAAGTGGAGGACGCGCTTCGCGCAGAAACGCCTCGAGTGGTTGTCCGATGAGCCACGGCCGGGGCGTCGGCCCTCGATCCTGTTGGACAAGGTCGAAGAAGTCCTCACGACGACCCTGGAACAGAAGCCGGTCGATGCGACGGATTGGTCGCGGACCTCGATGGCCAAACGAAGTGGGTTGTCGCCCTCGACAATTGGGCGGATCTGGAGCAAGTTCGAGCTGAAACCGCATGTAGCCGACGGGTTCAAGCTCTCGACCGACCCGTTGTTCGTGGACAAGGTCGTCGATGTGGTCGGGCTGTATCACAATCCGCCGGAGAAAGCTCCGAGGCGGGGCTGCTTCCGTCACTGGAGATCATACTGGATACCGGCTCGTCAGCCTCAAAACGGTCGCCAAACGGTCACAAGCGAAACGTGTTGCCATCGTCCGTAGACGTGGCCTACCGGCGGTTCGCGTCTCTCCTTTGGAGTTTGACGTTGCGCCGACGCGGCGTGGTCTTGTGGCTGCGCGATGGCTTCCGGTTTCTCCTATGGACCGACTTCACGTACTTCCCAATGCGCGGGGAGTTCGGTAGACGCTCGACTTGAAACCGCTCGACTATCGGCGTGTCGGAGCGCGAGGTCTGGAGGAATACGGTGAGGCGCGGTTTTCGGCGAAGCCGACGTTCAGATGCAAACTATCGGCCTCCACGACCATCCCGCACGCCGATGGGCACCGAAAACATCTCGCTTGCACCTATTTTCGATACCGCCAGGCTGGCTGTCATGCGCGCCGAACCCATCTACGACTCAGCGCCCACTCATCACATGCCGGGCTGCTACGCACCGCTCTGGACCGGTTGAACCGTACTGAACAGCACAAACCATCCCAACACCCCCTGAAAGGGAACACCTCCCCGGGCCCGTGGACCCGGCAGCCAACCCGCTGACCGGGGCACTACTGATTGCCCGAAAACTGCTGATCAGCAGTTTTCGGGCAATCCGAAACCGATCAGTCCAGGCCGCTGGCCTGGCGAAAGGTCGAGGCTAGACCAAGCTCGTCAGCGTCACCGTGGTCGGACCAGTAACCGAAGAGACGCCACCCCCGAGTAGGCAAGCCATTTGGTCGTTCGCTATCAAAGTCACCTCCGTAATGATCGAATCGCCCTGGAACTGACCACTGGTCACTGTTCCGGTACTCACCGTGACCACATTCCCATTGGGTCGAGTCGCGGTCACGCTCGTGATCTGTGCTGTCGACGAATTCCCGTTGTTCCAGTGGAAGGTCAATGTACCTCCTGCGCCACCGGTCAGGCACCCGATCGTGCCCGACGAAGCGCCACCAAAGGTTCCAGAGGTGAGGGTTGGATCGCTGGAAACAATACAATTCACCTCAGCGTCTGACGTAATCGAGGTGGGCCGGGGTGTGGGAACTAGCGGAGGTGAGTAATTTGCGGTGACGGAGCCAGCGCAAACAATATCCACAGGAGCTTCGGCAACTGCGGAACCAGCCGACAGCAGCGAGCCTGTGACAATCGCCGCTGCTGTCATGCCCACGATTCCTCGAATGCGCATCGTTATCATGAGACTCTCCCCAAAGTCGAGCGTATATGACAGGAATTACATCGACAGTGCTCGGGTGTCCGTTACGGAGCAGCTTCGGGATCGCAGAGCTGGGGCCTCTGCCGTCACCGGAGATCACCCCGGATACCGGCTCGTCACCTTCAAACGGTCACAGGCAGAACGCGCTGTGTCTCCGGCAACTTGGGTACCGAGACCGGTCGCCGGTGCCGCTGGACGAGGGCGCTGGATCTGGCGGCAACCGGGGGGTGCCGCCCAAGTTCGAGGCGCTTGCCCACGGCCCAGGCCGAGATGTTAGCTTAGCCTAAGCGTATTTCGAAAGCGGAAAGTCGGGGTTCGGTGGTGAGCGGCGCGTCGGCGATCCCCACGAGGCCGGTGCGTGCTCGTTCCGGACGGGTCACCGGGCTCGGTGGGCCTCCGAGGCCCGGTTGATCATCGAATCATGAAGACTTGCAGAGGCTCCCGTGCCAGTACCTGAGAGGCGAATCGTGCTTCCCCTTACCTCGTCCACCGCCCATCGCGACGGCTACGTTCCCTTTCCCGCCGGGCCGGCCGCGGAGTACCGCAGCGCTGGCTACTGGCAGGGGCGCTCGCTCGGTGAGCTGCTGCGTGAGACCGCCCGGCGGCATCCTGATCGGACCGCGCTGCTGGGCGCCGATGCGCGTAGTTACGCGACGCTGGACGCGGAGGCCGATCGGATGGCACACGGGTTCCGTGCGCTTGGAATCGAGCCAGGGGCCCGGGTGGTGGTGCAGTTGCCGAATGTGGTCGAGTTCGTGCCGGTGTTGTTCGGGCTGTTGCGGGCCGGGGTGATTCCGGTGCTCACGTTGCCCGCGCATCGGCGTAGCGAGATCGAGCATCTGGCGCGGCTCTCCGAAGCGGTCGGCTACATTGTCGCGGACCGGATGGGTGACTTCGATTACCGAGAGTTGGCTGCCGAGGTGCAAGCGGCAGTGCCGTCGGTGCGCCACGTGCTGGTGCTCGGCGACCCTGGCCCGTTCGTCGATCTGAATTCTGTGCCGCGCGAGGGCGACTCGCTACCGGCGATCGATCCGGGCGATATCGCGCTCATGCTGGTTTCCGGCGGTACCACCGGGCTGCCGAAGCTGATCGCCCGCACCCATGACGATTACGTGTACAACGCGACCGCGAGCGCGCAGGTGTGCGAGCTGACCGAGGGCGACGTGTACCTGGCGACACTGCCCGCCGCGCACAACTTCCCCCTTGCCTGTCCCGGCATTCTCGGCACGATCGCTGTGGGTGGCGCAGTAGCCTTCGTCACCGAGCCCAGTCCCGAGAACGCATTCGCCGCGATCGAGCAGAACCGGGTGACCGTTACCGCGGTCGTCCCGCCGATTGCGCAATTGTGGTGTGCGGCAGTCGAATGGGAGGAGGCCGACCTGTCCTCGCTGCGGTTGCTGCAGGTCGGCGGCGCCCGCTTGGCCGAGGTGAACGCTCGCGAGGTCGAGCCTGCGCTCCAAGCGCGGCTGCAGCAGGTGTTCGGAATGGCCGAGGGGTTGCTCAACTTCACCCGCCTCGACGATCCGGCCGAGTTGGTCCACGCCACGCAGGGTCGGCCGCTGTCCCCGGCCGATGAGATCCGTGTCGTCGACGGTGACGGCGATGACGTCGCTCCCGGAGAGGAGGGTGAGCTGCTCACCAAAGGCCCCTACACGATTCGTGGCTACTACCGGGCCCCCGAGCACAATTCCCGCGCCTTCACTCCGGACGGCTATTACCGCAGCGGCGACCTGGTGCGCCGCCTGCCCAGTGGCCATCTCGTTGTTTCCGGCCGCATCAAGGACGTCATCAACCGCGGCGGTGAGAACGTCTCCTGCGACGAACTCGAGGAGCACCTGCTCGCTCATCCGGCGGTCCGCCATGCCGCTGCGGTCGGGCTGCCCGATGCCGTGCTCGGTGAGAAGGTCTGCGCCTTCCTCGTTGTCGGCGGCGAGATGCCGACGCTGTCCGAGATCAAGGCATTCCTGACCGACCGCGGCGTTGCCACGTACAAGCTTCCCGATGTGCTGCGTCGTGCCGACGGCCTACCCACGACCGCAGTCGGCAAGATCGACAAGAAGGCCCTGCGGAACGGGGGATGACGAGCGGGGTGTTCGGGATGGTGCAGCCGATCGGTGCGGGATTCCGTGGCCGGGCTCAGCGGAGCGTTGGTTGTCCGGTGCCGACGCTCGGTGATGCCGCTACGACGTAGGGTGCGATGCTTTCGAGCTTCTCGCAGGTTTCCTCGAATTCGCGCTCGGGTGTGGATTGTTCGATGATTCCTGCCCCGGCGCGTAGCCACGCGCCGTGGATGTCCTGGTAGACCGCACGCAGCACCAGCGTGGCCTCCAGTGAGCCCGAGGGTGAAACAGTGACCACCGCGCCGGAATACAATCCACGCGGATCGCGGTCGAGCCGGAAGATGGCATCGACGCCTTCGCGTTTCGGGATGCCCGAGGCGGTGACGGCTGGGAACAGGGCTTCCAGGGCATCCCAGCTGGTTCGGTCGGCGATGAGCAGGCCCCGGACGGTGGAGGTGAGATGCTGGACGCTGCCGCGCTCGCGCACTGTCATGAAATCGACGATGGCCGGCGTGTCGGGCGCGGCGATCGCGCTGACCTCGGTGAACGAGGTGTGCACCGACATCGCGTGCTCGGCGATCTCCTTGGGGTCGCCGAGCAGATCCGTGCGCGCGGCGAGATCGGCCGCGGGGCTGTGGCCGAAGCGCCGGGTGCCTGCCACCGGTCTTGTGGTGATGACTCGGTCGTCGTCGACGGAAACGACCAACTCCGGGCTGAACCCCGCCGCCGCCAGCCCGCCCAGTCGCAACAGGAAGGATCGAGCGGGGGTGTTGTGTGCCCGGCCGAGCCGGTAGGTGGCCGGTACGTCGACCATGAAGGGCAGCTCGACCTTCCGCGACAGGATGACCTTCCGGTACCGGCCGTCGCGGATTTCCGCACTCGCCTCGGCAACTCGTTCGCGGTAGCCGGTCCGATCGCTGCGGACATCGGTCGGATGCGGTAGCGGCAGCGCAGTGTCCTGGGCGGCGGTGACCAGATCGTGGATCGCCCGGGCCTCGGCGGGTGTCGCACCGGAGATCCGGATACCCGACATCGCGATCCGCACCTCGATCCGCGGAATCATCAGGTGCGCCAGTGCCGTGGGCGCTGCCACATGGGCGGTGGCATCCAGTGCCCAGGCGCAGAATTCGAATCCGATCCATCCGTAGGCGTTCCGTCCATCCAACGGTAGTGTGCGGAGTGCCTGGTCGAGGGCGCTTGCGGGTCTGCCGGTCCACCGGTGGGTGCTGGTGCGTCCGTCCCATTCGACGCGCAGCTCCTCGACGCCCAGTTCGACAGTGCCGATCGGGTCGGCCGCGAACACCCATTCTCCCGGCCGTTCGTACACCACATACTCGCCGAACAGGTCGGCTCCCGCCAGCCCTGCCACCGCCGCTACCGGATCGGTCACATAGCCCGCGTGCGAGCGCTCGTCCGTGATCGACAACGGGTCCTCCAAGATCATGCCTGACTGCGAGAAATTAGGCTAGCATAGCCTAAATTGGACAGAATCGATACTGCCGCGCAGTGCGAAAGCTCGGTGCTGTCCCGGCGCCGCGGGTATGTGTAGGCTAACCAAGGTTGCTGAACGTGTCCCGGCCGGGACACGGGAAGGCGGCGGATGGCCGGTACGACTCGCGCGTCGTGTTGTTCGGCAGGTGACCTCGACGGTCATCGAGTCTGGTACGGAGGACACACCGCAGTGGCGCGTAGAGGATTTCAAGGTGTGGTACTGAACGCCTTCGGCGTTCAGTACCACACCGCCACCGTCTCTGGTGCAGAGCAATTGACACCGCGAATGCGCCGGGTCTGGTTGAGTGCGCCGACATTGTTGGCCGATATCGATATCGAACCGACGGCGTGGCTGCGGATGTGGTTCCCCGACGACAAGGGCTCGGACGCGGAGTTCCAGCGCGGGTACACGATCGCGGAGGTCGATCCGGATACCGTCGGCCGTTTCGCGGTGGATTTCGTGCTGCACGAGCCCGCGGGGCCGGCCTCGGCATGGGCGTTGAACGTCACCGGCGGGGAGACGATCGAGGTGACCTCGTTCGGGTCGCGAGGGTTCTCGGTGTCGGAGGATCCACCGGCCGGCTATCTGCTGATCGGTGACTCGGCCTCTGTTTCGGCGATCAATACGATCCTGGCGGCGGTGCCGCATCAGGTGGCCGTCGAGGTCTACCTGGAACAGCATCACGACGATGATCTGCTGATGGCGCTGGTTCACCACCCGCTGGCGCGGGTGCACTGGGTCCCGCGGACCTCGGAGGAATCCCTTGCCTCGGCCCTGGAAGTGCGGGACTGGTCGAATTGGTACGCCTGGATGGGGCCGGAATCGAAGGCCCTCAAGCACCTCCGGGCGCGGGTGAAGGAGTTCGGTTTTCCCAAGACCGACGTGTACGCGCAGGCGTACTGGGCGCACGGCCGGGCGATGGGCAAAGAGCGCGGTGCCGAAGAACGTGCTGCCGCGGACTCCGGTCTCCCGGCCGCGGCAGCGCAGGGTACGGCCCCCGCCAGTGCTTCGGGCGATGCCGCGTCGCCGGCGCCCGAAGAGGCGGCGCCGGCGGCTGTCGAGGTCGGATCGACACCCGAGGCGGTGACGGCGGCGGACGTTGCCGTGGACGGTTCGGCGCAGCGTGCACGATCCGTTCGGGCCGGAAGATGGCGCTCCCAGGCGGGCAGCCGCCTGTTCGCCGACGTCAAACCGAAGCTGTACGTCGCGGGCATCCTGCAATTCTTCGTCACGCTGATCCAACTGGCGCCCTATGTGCTGCTGGTGGAACTGGCGCGGGAACTGCTCGCGGGTAGTGGAAGCGACACGCTGTGGCGGCTCGGCCTGTGGGCGCTCGGGCTGTTCGGGCTGGGCACCTTGCTGGAATCGGCGTTGCAACTGTGGCTGCACTCGGTCGACGCGCGGTTCGGTCGTGAGCTACGCGGCCGGTTGCTGGGCAAGCTGGCGAGACTGCCGCTGGGCTGGTTCACCGCGCGCAGTTCGGGTCAGGTGGACAAGCTGATAAACGGTGACACGCTGTCGCTGCACTATCTGATCACGCACGCGGTGGTCGATGCGGTGGCCGCGGTGGTGGCGCCCCTTGCGGTGCTGGTCTACCTGTTCTTCGTGGACTGGCGAATGGGTCTGGTGCTGCTGATACCGATTCTGGCCTACATATTCACGATGATGACGATGATGGCGACCTCGGGGCCGAAGACCATGCAGGCGCAGCGCTGGGGCGAACGGATGAAGCGCGAGGCGACCTCATACATGGACGGCCAGCCGGTGATCCGGGTGTTCGGTGGTTCGGCTGCCTCGCCGTTCCGGCGCAGCCTGGATCAGTACATCGCCTTCTTGGACGGCTGGCAACGGCCGTTCGTCGGCAAGAAGTCGGCGATGGACCTGATCACCCGGCCGGTCACCTTCCTGTGGCTGATCCTGGTGGCGGGAACCGCGCTGGTCGTGGCAGGCAGTGTGGAGCCGGTGGATCTGCTGCCGTTCCTGTTCTTGGGCACCACATTCGGCTCACGCCTGCTCGGCATCGGCTACGGAATGATGGGGTTGCGGGAGGGCCGGGAAGCCGCGCAGAAGATCCAGGTCGTGTTGGACACCGACGAACTCGAGGTGCGACCCGGGCAGCCGAATCCGGCGGATGAGGCGGGCCGGGTGGTGTTCGATGAGGTGAGCTTCGGCTATCGGCCGGGAGTGCCGGTGATCGAGAACATATCGCTCACGCTGGAACCCGGCACGGTCACCGCGCTGGTCGGTTCCTCCGGCGCGGGAAAGTCGACTCTGGCCGCGCTGCTGGCCCGCTTCCACGACGTCGGTTCCGGGGTGATCCGGGTGGGGGGCCGCGATATCGCGACACTGTCACCGGATGAGCTGTACGCGCAGGTCGGCTTCGTTTTCCAGGACACCCAGCTGGTAGGCGGAACGGTGCGGGACAATATCGCCCTGGCGGTACCGGATGCCTCCGATGACGCGATCGAGCGTGCCGCGCGCGACGCACAGATCCACGACAGGATCCTCCGGTTGCCGCAGGGATACGACACGATGCTGGGGGCCGGAACCACAATGTCGGGCGGTGAACGGCAGCGGCTCACCATCGCTCGGGCGCTGCTGGCCGACACCCCGGTGCTGGTGCTGGACGAGGCCACGGCGTACGCCGACCCGGAGGCCGAGTATCTGGTTCAGCGGGCGCTCAACCGGCTGACCATCGGGCGGACGGTACTGGTGATCGCGCACCGGCTGCGCACGATCACCGCGGCCGATCGGATCGTGGTCCTGGACGGCGGCCGGATCGCCGAATCCGGGACCCACACCGAACTCCTCGCCGCCGAGGGCCGTTATCGGCAGCTGTGGAATGCCGGCGCCGATGTGAAGGAGATCGCCCGATGATCCGCACCATGCTGAGTCTGTTGCCGGCCGAGCAGCGCCGCCGGACCACCGGCTATCTCGGCCTCCTGCTCGTTTCGGTGGTCCTGCGAGCGATCGCCGTGGTCCTGGTGGTGCCACTGGTCACGGAACTGTTCGGGGACACCCCGGCCGACGCGTGGCCGTGGGTAGGGGTATTGACCCTCGCCGTCGCCGCCGGCTGGGCTGTGGACACGATCACCTCGCGGATCGGTTTCGATCTGGGTTTCCACCTGCTCGACAACGCCCAGCGGTCGGTATCGGCGCAGGTGGCGCGAATTCCACTGCGCTGGTTCACGGAGGACAACTCGGCCATCACGCGGCGCGCGATCGCCACCACCGGCCCGGACCTCGTGGGTCTGGTGGGGTACCTGATGACGCCGCTGATCCAAGCCGTCGCGCTGCCGGTCGCGATCGCCGTCGCGCTGGTGCCGGTCGCATGGCAGTTGGGCCTGGTCGCGCTGCTCGCCTTGCCGTTGATGCTGGGCTCACTGTGGCTGACCAACCTGCTCACCCGGCGTGCGACCGTGGTGTCCAGGGAAGCCAACAGCGTGCTCACCGAGCGCATTCTCGAGTTCGCGCGTACTCAGGCCGCATTGCGCGCGGCGCGGCGCGCTGAGCCGGCCCGCAATGAGACCGGTGCGGCGCTGTCCGCCCAGCACGGCGCGACGACTCGGCTGCTGTTGTTGAATGTCCCGGGGCAGGTGCTGTTCGGTCTGGCGAGCCAGATCGCGCTCCTGGCGATGGCGGGAACCGTCGCATGGCTCGCCGTGGCGGGCACCATCGGGGTTCCCGAGGCCGTTGCGCTGATCGTGGTGGTGGTGCGGTTCCTCGAGCCGTTCGCCGCGTTCGGTGATCTCGCGACGGCGCTGGAAACCAGTCGTGGTGCGCTGCGCGACATCGGCACTGTCGTCGAGGCGCCCGAACCGAAGCGGAACAGCGCGGCGGTGTGTGATGCCGAGGAGCCCGCCTCGGTGGCGTTGCGCACGGTGTCTTTCGCGTATGGCGCCGAGCCGGTGGTCGATGGTGTCGATGTCGAGTTCGAGGCAGGCCGGGTCACGGCGGTGGTCGGACCGTCGGGGTCCGGCAAGAGCACGCTGCTCGCACTGATCTCGGGCTTGGAAGCGCCTACGTCCGGCAGCGTCACCATTGCCGGTGTGGACCGCGGTGCTCTCGATACCGCGGACCGTTCGGCAGTGGCCAGCATGGTGTTCCAGCAACCGTATCTGTTCGCCGGCACCATCCGGGAGAACGTCCTGGCGGGCGCCCCGGACGCCGATCCGGACCAGTTCGCACAGGCTCTGCGCCTGGCACGGGTCGACGAGTTCGCGCAGCGGCTGCCGGACGGGCTCGACACCCTGGTCGGAGAAGCGGGGACCGCGTTGTCGGGTGGTGAACGTCAGCGGGTGTCGATTGCGCGGGCACTGCTGAAGCCGTCTTCGGTGTTGCTCGTGGACGAGGGCACCAGTGCGCTCGACGCGGAGAACGAGGCCGCGGTGGTTGCCGCCATCACCGGCGATCCGCAGCAGCGCACGCGCGTGGTGGTGACGCATCGGCTCGCCACCATCGTGGGCGCGGACCGGGTGCTGTTCCTGGATGAGGGCCGGATCGTGGAGGACGGCACGGTCGACGAATTGCGCGCTGCCAATGGTCGTTTCGCCGAATTCTGGGCGCAGCAACACGAGGTCGCCGGGTGGCGGATCAGTGCAGACCCCGCGCCCGTGGGTTCGTTCTGACCGCAGGATCTGTCTTCGTCGGGCAGGTCATTCATCGGTAGGCGGGTGCCCGGTTCTGTCCGGCTATGAGGGTAGGCGTAACGCCCCACCCGCGGTCTGTAATAGTGTAGGCTAAGCTAACTTTTGTCCGCCTTGTGGCTCGGGCCCTCATTGTTGCACTGCGGTGCAGTGGGTTTCACCCAGAGTGCATTCGAACGAAAGATAGGTTAGCCTGTCCTAAATGTTTAGGGTAGGCTGAGCCCGCAAGATTGATCCTCGAGAGGCGTTCCCATGGTGATTGCTCGTCCGGAAGCGAGTGTGGATATCGATATCCGGGCAGAGGTGGCAGCGATCCTGGGTATTTCACCGAGGTCTCTCGCGCTCGATACCGACCTGATCTCACAGGGTTTGGACTCGTTGCGCATGATGCGCCTGGCCGGCCAGTGGCGTAAGCGGGGAAGGGACATCGACTTCGCGCGGCTCGCCACGGCGCCGACGATCGCCGCGTGGTCGCAGCTCCTGCGGTCCGGCGACAGCCCGGAACTGCACGGCCGCACCCACGATGCCGCACCCGAGTTCGATATCGAGCAGCCCTTCCCCTTGGCGCCGATGCAGCACGCCTATTGGATAGGCCGCTCCCACAGCCTCACCTACGGTGGTGTGGCCGCACACCTCTACGTGGAGTTCGACGGCCGCGAGCTCGATCCCGAACAGTTCCGGACGGCCGTGGCAGCTCTGGTAGCGCGGCACCCGATGCTGCGGCTGCGGGTGCTGCCCGACGGCCGGCAGATCATCGGGCAGCAGACGGACGTATTCGAGCTGTCCGACCTGTCGTCGGAAACCCCGCAGGCGGCCATCGAGATCCTGGAACGCCGCCGGAGCGAGGGTACGCACCGCGCGCTGCCGGTCGAGGACGGCGAGATGCTGCGCGTGGAACTGACCCAGCTTCCCGCGGGCGGCTCGCGGGTGCACCTGGATGTGGACATGATTGCCGCCGATGCCATGAGTTATCGGGTGCTCGTCGACGATCTGGCCCGGCTCTACCGGGGCGAGGAGCTGCCGGAGCTGGGCGTGACCTTCCCGGAGCTGTCGGCACAGCGCGCCGGGCGTACCGCCCGCGCCGAGGACATCGCCTGGTGGCAGCACAAGATCGCCGACCTGCCGGGCCCGCCGGAACTCCCGGTGAACCAGGACCGAGCCGACTGGGATGCCGCCACAGTGCGGCTACATCACGTCATCGACGCCGGGGACCGGCGCCGTCTCGAGGAACACGCGCATCGTCGTGGAGTGACACCGGCAGCCGCAGTAGCTGCCGTTTTCGCGGAGGCCGTCGGCGCGTACTCGGGCACCCCGCGTTTCCTGCTCACCGTCCCGCTGTTCGACCGGGACATGGCGCACGCCGATGTCGACAAAGTGGTCGGCGACTTCACTTCCTCGCTCGTGGTCGATGTCGACCTGCGCACGCCCGCGACCCTGGCCGAGCGAGCCGCGCAGCTGCGTGCCGCGATGCACGAGGCCGCTGCGCACGGCAGCTTCGATGGCCTGGAGGTGTTGCGCGAACTCGGTCGCCGGCGCGGCGAACCCGTGGTGTCGCCGGTGGTTTTCACCAGCGCACTGGGACTCGGCGAACTCTTCTCGCAAGCGGTCACCGACGTGCTCGGTGAGCCGTCCTGGATCGTCTCCCAGGGACCGCAAGTACTACTGGATGCCCAGGTCACCGAGGTTTCGGGCGGACTGCTGCTGAACTGGGACGTACGTGCCTCCGATCTCGACCTGCGGACCGCGCAAGCGATGTTCGCTTACTACGTGCGCCTGCTGGACCTGCTGATCGCGGGGGAGTGGGACGGCCCCGCACCCGACCCGGTACCGGACGACGTGCGGGCCCAGCGGCGGGCGACCGAGCGCTCGCTACGCCCGGCCGAGGTCTTCGACGGCACACTGCACGGGCATTTCCTGGCCGTGGCCGACCGCCGTGGGGACGCTCCCGCCGTCATCACCGATGCCCGGACATGGACGCATGTCGAGGCCGCCGATGAGGCGCGGTGCATCGCGGGCGCCCTGCACGCCGCGGGAGTGCGGTCCGGCGACACCGTGATCGTCGACCTGCCCAAGAGCGGTGACCAGATCATCGCCGTGCTCGGTGTGCTGACCGCCGGTGCCACCTACGTGCCAGTGGCGCCCACCCAGCCGCGGGTGCGCAGGGCACGGATCGCCACGGTCGCGACCCCCGCCGCCGTCCTCACCGATCGGCCCGACCGCTGGGCGGAATCGCCGAACCAGGTTCTCGACCTGGCGACGGCGCGTCTCGCCCCGGCTGTCGAACCGGTGCAGGTCTCGCCGGACGCGCTCGCCTACATCCTGTTCACCTCGGGTTCGACAGGACAGCCCAAGGCGGTCGAGGTGCCCCATCGCGCCGCGGTCGCCACCCTCACCGACCTGACCGGGCGATACGGTCTCGGTGCCGAGGACCGCAGTCTTCTGGTCTCGTCGCTGGAGTTCGATCTCTCCGTCTTCGACATCTTCGGGTTGCTCGCCGTGGGCGGCGCTGTGGTGGTCCCCGATGCCGACGGCGACACCAAGGTCGACGATTGGTCCCGGCTGCTGCGCGACGGCGCGGTCACCGTGCTCAACTGTGTGCCCTCGATCCTGGGCATGCTGCTGGACCTCGCGCCGCTGCCGGAGTCGCTGCGGGTGGTGATCATGGGTGGCGACAAGGTCCCCGTCTCCTTGCTCGACCGTGTTGGGCAACAGTTGCCGGGTTGCCGGGTTGCCGGTCTCGGCGGTACCACCGAGACCGCGATCCACTCGACCATCTGTGCGGCCGCCGATGTGCCCGCGGGCGCTGCCTTCGTGCCCTATGGAGTCCCGCTGGACGGTGTGCGGTGCCGGTCGGTCGATCGGACCGGCCGGGACCGGCCCGATCTGGTCCCCGGTGAGCTGTGGATCGGCGGTGCGGGCGTGGCCGATGGATACCGGGGTGACCCGGAGCGCACCGCGGACCGATTCGTGGACTACGACGGCGTCCGCTGGTACCGCACCGGAGATATGGTTCGCTACCTGCCCGGCGGCATCCTCGACTTCCTCGGCCGGGCCGACCAGATGGTCAAGATCCGCGGCTATCGGGTGGAACTCGGCGAGGTCGAGGCCGGCCTGCTCACCCTCGACGCCGTCACCGCCGCAGTGGCCTGGTCCGATGGCAAAGAACTGTGCGCGGCCGTGACCGCGGCAAGGTCGAACGGTACGGCGATCCGCGAAGCGCTCACCGAAGTGTTACCGCCGCATATGATTCCGCGGACCGTCACCGTGCTCGACGAGCTGCCGCTGACCTCGAACGGCAAATACGATCGCCGTGCGATCGGCGCCCTGGTCACGGCCGTCGAACGGGTGGAAACCGTTGCTCCCCGCACTCCGCTGGAGAGCGCGCTGGCCACCGTGCTCGGCGAGCTGCTGAGTACCCGTCCGATCGGGGTCACCGACGATTTCATCGCTCTCGGTGGCGATTCCGTGCTGGCCACCGCATTCGTCGCACAGGTACGCCAGTGGCTGGACGTGCCGCGCCTGACGGTGTCGGACATCTTCCGGCGTCGCACCCTGGCGGCGCTGGCCGAACGCCTGGTCGAACTGGAAGGCGCGCGGACCACACAGGTCGCCGAGATCTTCCTCGAGGTGGCGCAACTGTCCGACGAGCAGGTCAGGGCTGAGGTCGGTGACGGGGCCAGGACCTATCACTTCCAATCCCGCGGAATCGATGTGGACCGCGATCTGAAATCCGTACACCGATGGCTCAACCACCCCAAGTCCCACTACTGGGGCATGCTGAACAGCTCGCTCGGCGATGTGGAGAAGCTGATCCACGATGCCGCCGCCGATCAGGATCCGCGCTTCGGTATGCGCATCGGGTATTTCGAGGGTGAACGCCAGTTCCTCTTCGAGTTGTACAACCCACTGACCAGCGATCTGGCTGCGCCGGGCACGGGTTACGTGTACGAAGCCGGTGATGTCGGCATGCATCTGCTGGTCTCCAGCAGTGAGCGGCGCCTGCCCGGCTTCACCGGTGCGGTCATGTTGCACATCATGCGCACCGCCTTCTTCGAGGTCGGCGCCCGTCGCGTGGTGGTCGAACCCGATGTGCGCAACACCGACGTGCAGCGGCTCAATGCCGCCGTCGGTTTCCGGGTGGCCGGTGACATCCCGGTCTCGGGCAAGACGGCCCGGCTCAGCTACTGCACCCGAGACGATTTCGCCCGGGTGACCGACAACGGCCGCACTGTGGTGGCCGGAGAGGCCGAGTCGTGAGTACCGATGTCCGGGGAGCCGTCGAGGCACCTGTTCCTGCTCGCTCGTACCGGCAGGTGTACAACACCCGGCTCGCCAAGAAGATACTGGCCGAGTTCTGCCATGAACGGTTCGTGCGGCCCACCGAGCTGTCTCCGGGCGAGTATGTGGTCTATTCCGACGGTCGCGAGACCGAATACCGGTTCCGCGCCGAGGTTCTGTCACTCGACAGCTGGTGTATCGACGCGGCGTCGCTGCGCCGGATCCGTCGAGGCGAGGAACTCCGAATCGACTCGATCGACCTCGTCGTCGATCTGAGCGGCAGCCTCGGCATCCCGCTCGAGGCCCTACCGGAATACCTCGAGGAGCTCACCAATACTGCCTCGATCAGTATGAATCGGCCCGACACGCGCCGGATCCCGGCGGCAGATCTGGCGGTCGCGGATTTCCAGACCATCGAGAAGACGATGACCGAGGGCCACCCGTGCCTCGTCGCCAACGCCGGCCGGCTCGGATTCAGTGCCGACGATGTCGAGCGGTTCGCCCCGGAGGCGGGCGGTCGTTTCGCGCTGGCCTGGGTCGCGGTGCTGCGGGCGAACACCGATTTCGCCGCGATGTCGGGTATCGACTACGCCGGCCTGGTGCGCGACGAACTCGGTGCCGACACCCTGGCCCGATTCGATCGCATGCTCATTGGGCAGGGGCTCGACCCGGCGTCCTATTACTACATGCCGGTACATCCGTGGCAGTGGGCGGCGAGAATCGCCCGGATCTACGCGGCCGATATAGCGGAAGGCCGGATTGTGCCGCTGGGTGAGGGACCGGATCGGTACCAGCCGCAGCAGTCCATCCGGACCCTGTTCAATGTGTCGGTTCCGGCGCGCCACTATGTGAAAACGGCTCTGTCCATCGTCAACATGGGCTTCACCCGGGGGATGTCCGCCGACTACATGCGCACCACCCCGCTGATCAACGACTGGGTCCGCGAGCGGCTGCACGGCGACCGGTATCTGGCCTCGATCGGTTTCGAGATGATCTACGAGGTCGCCGCCATCGGCTATCGCAACACCACGCTCACCGCGATCACCCAGCCAGGTTCGGAGTACCGCAAGCTGCTGAGCGCGCTGTGGCGCGAAAGCCCCGTTTCCCGGGTCGCCGAACACGAGCAGCTGACCACCATGGCAGCTCTGCTGCATATCGACCACGACGGTATTCCACTGGTCAAGGTCTTCATTCAGAAATCGGGGATTCCCGCGCAGGAGTGGCTGGCCCGGTATCTGCGGGCCTATCTGCACCCGATCATCTACCTCCTCTATCGCTACGAGTTCAAGTTTTCTCCGCACGGCGAGAACCTGATCCTCGTACTCGACGGCGGGGTACCGGTACGCGCGATCCTCAAGGACATCGGTGAAGAGATCTGCATATTCGGTGCTCCCGACGATGTTCCGGAGGACTGCCGTCGTGCGGTAGCCGAGGAAGCCGACGAGATCCGCAATCTGGGTGTGCTCTCGGATGTCTTCGACGATTTCCTGCGCCACCTCGCGCTGCTGCTGCACGAGAGCGGGCTGATCACCGACAGCGACTTCTGGGCCACCGTCGCGCACAGCGTCACCGAATTCCAGGACCGGCATCCGGATCTGGCCGACCGCTTCGAGAAATGGGATCTGTTCGCGCCCACCTTCCCGGCCATTCATCTGAATCGCCTGCAGCTGTCCAACAACCGGCGCATGGTGAACCTCGGCGACTCGTATTCGACACTGGTGGACACCGAGCACGCGCTGGTGAACCCCATTGCCCGGCACCGCTCCACGACCGTGGCGGCCTCCGGTGAGGGGGTGCACGCCGCGTGAGCACCGCAGACAACGGCAGACCCCCTCTGGAGATCATCCGGGACCCGCGGGGCATCCCGCACATCACCGGGGACTCGGCCGAGGCCGCACTGTTCGGCCAGGGATACGCGTGCGGGATCGACCGCGCCTGGCAGCTCGAATTCCTGCGGCTGCGTGCCGAAGGACGCACCGCGGAGGTTTTCGGGGCGGACACCATCGAATGGGACGCCTTTGCCCGTCGCTCCGGAATGGATCGCGCCGCGCGCAGGATCTACCAGAACTCCTCGGCGCGCTCCCGCTCCCTGCTCGCGGCCTACACCGAGGGCGTCAACAGCACTCTCGATGCGGCCGATACCCCGGAGCTGACCGAGCTCGCGCACCGGCCTGCACCCTGGCAGCCGTGGACACCGGTCGCGGTATTCCTCATGCACCACATCCTGTTCGGCCGTTTTCTCACCAAGCTGTGGCGACTGCATGCGGTGCGCGCGCTCGGCCGCGACGCGTTGACATTGTTCGATTGCGAGGGTGTCGATCCGGCGGGAGACACGGTGCCCGAGTATCCGGACGACGCGTTCCTCACCGAACTGCTGGCGAATTTCCCCGCCGGGCCCGAGCGGAGCGCCTCGGCGACACGGTCGTTCGGTGACGCCTTGTCCGGTAGCAATGCCTGGGGCGTCGCCGGTACCCGCACCGCGAGCGGTGCACCGTTGATCGCGGGCGACCCGCACCGGTTCCTGGAGCTACCGGGCATCTACCAGCAGGTCCATCTGGCGGCACCGGAATTCGACCTTGTCGGCTTCGCCTTCGCCGGGGTACCCGGCACGCCGCATTTCGCCCACGCGGGCACCGTGGCCTGGGGCATCACCAATGGGATGGCCGACTACCAGGATCTGTATCTCGAACGTCTCACCCGGGCCGGAGCCGACGTGCTCGCGGACACCGCCACCGGCCGACGTCCGGCCGAGACCAGAACCGAGCGGATTCTCGTGCGCGATGGCGACCCGGTCGAGATCGAGATCATCACCACGGGCAACGGCGCTGTCGTATTCGGCGGTCCGGACGCCTCCTTCGCGGTGAGCCTGCGCACGCCCATGCTCACCGATCCCGAGACAACGTTCGACGCCGCACTGGATGTGCTGTTCGCCCAGAACACCGCCGACGTGGAACGAGCCCTGACCCAGTGGGTCGAGCCCGTCAACCGGATCGTCATCGCCGACGCCGCCGGGCGGCTCATCCACCACGTCACCGGAAAGTTCCCGCGGCGAGCCCCGGAGAACTACTGGCTGCCGGTGCCCGGCTGGGACGAGCGATATCAGTGGCGTGGCTACGTCACCGAATCGGTACGCGACAAGCAATTCGACGCCATGGTGACCGGCTATTCGGTGATCGCCAACCAGCGCATCCCGGAGACGATTCCGCTGCAGCCGACCACCACCGAGACCGTGCCACCCCATCGAGCCGACCGTATCGATGCTCTCCTCGCGAACGGACCGGCCATGACGGTGGCCGATTGCGCCCGCGTCCATGGCGATGTGCACAACAGCGCAGCCGATGCATTGTTGCGCCTGCTGCCGCATCTGACCGGGCTGGGTGCGGGCGCCGACCGGCTCTGTGGCCGGCTGCTGGAATGGGACCGCCGGATGCACGCCGCCAGTACCGATGCGTATCTGTTCGCCGAAGTGCGAGCTCATCTGGTCCGGGCGATCGCGGCCGACCCCGCGCTGTCCGGGCTCGCCGCACCACACGGCTTCGGTGCTACCTTCACCCCGTGGTTCGTGGCCCAGACCCGGATCGCGGCCGCACTGGAATCGGTGGTCGCCGGTGCCGCGGCGCTGGGCGTGGACATCTCCCGGCTGGTCACCGGCGCACTCGAAACGGTCGCGGAAAACGCCGACGCCCAAGCGGAGCTTCCGACGTGGGGCAGTGTGCATGTACTCGCTCCGATCCACGGGTGGGACCTCGTCGGTGCGACACCGAAGCACCCCGAGGTCGCGCGGCAGCTCCGCCCACAGCCGCAACCGCTGGGCGGGGATGCCGAGTGTGTCATGGCCAATGGCAGTGCGGTGGGCTTCTCGCATGCCTGCGGTGTCGGATCGGCCGCTCGCTATGTGTGGGACCTGGCCGACCGTGACGCGAGCCGATGGATCGTGCCGCTGGGCGTGAGCGGTGATCCA
Organism: Nocardia mangyaensis; assembly: GCF_001886715.1. Taxonomy (NCBI): domain Bacteria; kingdom Bacillati; phylum Actinomycetota; class Actinomycetes; order Mycobacteriales; family Nocardiaceae; genus Nocardia; species Nocardia mangyaensis. Next base: position 3,822,410 of record NZ_CP018082.1, on the reverse strand, counting down.
CGTTCCCCCTGGTTCGAGGATCAGGCGCCGCTCTGGGCACGGGGTGAGCTGATCGACATCGTCAGCGACTGGACGACACTGCGCGACACCGCGGTGCGGCGCGACGAATTCACCCGGATCGCCGGGACGTTGCGGCTCGAACACGCAGCGACCGCAGCAGCTGAGCAGTCCCCGATCGGCCCGAAGCAGGAAGTAAAATGACGACCTTACTGACCGACGAGCGACTGGAAGTCCTGCGGCGGCGCCTGGCTGCCGCGGGAGCCGGCGCCCGCCCGGCGGCGAGCCCCGCGACCGCCGAGACGGCTTCCACCGGCGGTCTCGCCGTCGCCGAACGCCGTATGTGGAAGATCTACCAGCTCGACCCGGACTCGATATCCCACAATATCGGCCTGATCCTGGACTTCACCGGCTCCCATACGATCGGCTCGGTGATCGCCGCGTTCGAGCTCATGGTGGGCCACGCGGCGGTGCTCCGCTCGGTGATCGTCGCCGGGGCGACGGGCGATCCGCGCCGCAAGGCCGTCGAGCACAGCGGCCGCTGGGTCGAGCCCGGCGCCGTCTGGGAGTGGGGCACACTGCCGCCGCACGCCGCACTGACCGCTACCGGTGCACCGATCGGCCGCGAGCAGATCCGGGCGGCTGCCGAGGCATTGGCTCAGGCCCCGTTCGATCTCACCCGGGAGCCGCCGTTGCGGGCGCGGATCTTCGCGGACGCCGACGGCGCGGTCACGGCGGCGCTGGTCGTCCATCACCTGGCCGTGGACGACACCTCCTGGCCATTGCTGCTGGGTACGCTGGTCTCCGGTTCCTGGCCCGCCGTCGCCGGCCGTCCGGCCCGCCCTACGAAGGTCGCGAGTCCCGACGAGATCGACCGGGTACTGCGGCACGCCCAGGACACCTGGGCGGCCGCGGACGTCCGGTACCCGTTGTCGGGTGAGTTGCCCAGTGACAGCGCCGAGCAGAGCTGGCTCGCTCCGCTCGCCGATGCCGTCGGTCTCCGCCTCGAAACACCGATCGAGTCCGCGGGCATCGAGGCGTTGGACGGGGTCGCCCGCGAAGTCGGCGCCACCCTCAACGCACTTCTCATCGGAGTGTGCGCGGTGAGCGTGTACACCCTCACCGGCGCCGCCGACCATGTCCTGCTGGTGCCCGCCGACAACCGTGATCCCGATGACGGCCCCGACCGGGTCGGCTACAGCGGCAACATCGTCCCGATGCGCTTCCGCTTCGATCCGGCGGCGAGCGTGCGTGATGCACTGCGCGCGGCGGTGTCGGTGGTGTACCGGGCGATGGAGTTCGCCACTGTCGACTACGGCACCGTGCTCACCGCGTTGCGCACCGCGGGCGGGCGCTTCCCCGTCGCCGAGATCATGGCGTCCGTGCGCAATGCGCCACTACGCGGCATCCCGGTGCCGGACCAGGGCCCGGTGAACTACGAGTCCGTATTCCACGGCGTCGGCAACTACCCCCTGACGCTGGCCTTCGAACGCGGCGCGGACGAAGGCGTCCACCTGGAGGTCGATTACCAGCCGAACGCGGTCGGCGCCGAGTTCGCCCGCGGTGCGGGCGTTGTGGTCTCCGCAGTCGTCACAACCATTCCACGTGCGTTGGACCGGCCCCTGAACGAACTCGTTCGGACCGTCCGGGAATCCACCGCCGCAACCACCTAGATCACGCAGTCGAAGACTGCTTCGCGCGCCGCGGTGGGGACGGTCGGAAGACGAACGCAGTCGCTATCCATATTCGAGTCGATGGGCTACCCGTGTCAGAGAAAATCGCATTCCCACGAAGGCAGAGATCCAAGTTCGCCAACCCGGGAGACGGGTGGACGGCCATCGGCCACGGCCTCGCGCAGTTGGCCGGTCCGGTCGAATCCCGGCATCACGGCGCACCGCTGCCCTGGGGAAACCCGGCCGAAGTGCTCGAGGCCGTGGCCGAGCAACTGGGCCCGGAGCAGGTTCCCGACCACGGGGCCGGAGAGGACGCGGCGCTGAACCGGGTGGCCGAACTGATCGCCGCCTACGGCCTGGACCTCACCCACCGGCATGCGACGGCGCACCTGCAGCCACCCTCGCTGCGGGTGGCGGTGATCGCCGATGCGCTGGCCAGCGCCACCAACGCATCGCTGGATACCTATGATTCGGGGCCGGCGACACTGGCCATCGAGAACTGGACCATCAGCGCATTGGCCAAGCTGGCCGGTTTCACCGAAAGGTCCGGTGGCGTCTTCGGCCCGGGCGGCTCCTACTCGAATCTGCTCGCGCTGCTGATCGCTCGTGACCACTGCGCCGCCCGGCTCGGCATCGATACCCGCAGCAACGGCGTGAGCGGTCTGCCCCGCCCGGTGGTGCTGTGTTCGCAGATCGCGCATTTCTCCGTCCACCGCGCGTGCGCGGCACTCGGTCTCGGAGAAAGCGCGGCGATCGGAGTTCCGGTCGATTCCGCGCACCGGATGATCCCGGAGGCACTCGACGAGCTGCTCACCGGACTCGCCGACAGCCACACCCCGGTCGCGATCGTGGCCACGGCAGGCACCACCGATTTCGGTTCCGTCGATCCGTTGCCCGAGATCGCCGACATCGCGGCGCGCCACGATGTCTGGATGCACGTCGATGCCGCATACGGCTTCGGCACACTGTTCTCCGACAAGCTGGCCGGTCTGCTCACCGGCCTCGAACGGGCGGATTCGGTGACACTGGACCTGCACAAGGTCGGCTGGCAGCCGGCCGCCGCCAGTGTGCTGCTGCTCGCCGATCAGCACCGATTCTCCTCGCTGAACCGGTCGGTGGCCTACCTCAACCCGGACGACGATGTCGAGGCCGGCTTCGGTGGCCTGCTCGGCCAGACCTTGCAGACCACTCGTCGCCCTGATGTGCTGAAGGTGCTTGCCACCTTTCTCGCCTACGGCCGCACCGGGTTGGGGGAGATGCTCGACACCTGCCACGATCTCGCCCGTCATGCCGAGCGCCGTATCGCGAACGAGCCGCAGCTCGAGCTCGTCGCACCGGTCACCATGACCACGGTCGTGTTCCGCTACCGCTGCGAGGATCTGGACCACGATCAGGTGAACGGGGAACTGCGCCGTCGCCTGATCAGCTCCGGTAAGGCGCTCATCGGGCGTACCCAGGTGCGCTTCCACGGTGCGGGCGAGCCCCGTACCTGCGTGAAGCTGACCCTGCTCAACCCGGAGACCACCGAGCAGGACATCGATGCCCTGTTCGATGAGTTGTTGCGTGTCGGGCTGGAAGTGGAATCCGAAGGTCTGCGTAGCAGCCACGGCGAGATGGTGAAGATCCATGAGTGACATCCGCAAAGTCGACGTTCTGGGAGTCGGCTGCGGGCCGTTCAACCTGTCGTTGGCGGCCATGGCCTCGACGGTCGACGGCCTCGACATCCTCGTGGTGGACTCCGCCGAGGAATTCCGCTGGCATCCCGGCCTCCTGTTCGACGAGGCGAAACTACAGGTCAGCTTCCTGTCCGATCTGGTCTCGCTGGTCGACCCGACGCACCCGCTGTCGTTTTTGGCCTATCTGGCCGACGTCGACCGGTTGTACCCGTTCCTGGTGCGTGAGGACTGGTTCCCGACCCGGCGCGAGTACGAGGCGTACCTGCTGTGGGCCGCCGGGAAGCTGGACTCACTGCGGTTCGGCACCACCGTCGACGCGGTGCGCTGGGATGGCGAACGCGGGCACTTCGAGGTGTCGATGTCAGGTTTCGGCACCACCTCGACGCTGTACGCGCAGCATGTGGTGGTCGGTGTGGGTACCGAACCGTCCATTCCGCAGGCGCTGTCGACCGGCTCCTCCGCACTGGTACACAGCGCGCACTACCTGTACCACCGCGATACCGCTCATCGCGCGGAGGCCGTCACCGTGATCGGCTCCGGTCAGTCCGGCGCCGAAATCGTCGTCGACCTGCTCGAAGAGAATCTGCGCGGCGGTCCGGCTGTGCGCTGGTGGACCCGGACCCCGTGGTTCGCGCCACTGGATTTCACCAAGCTGTCCTTGGAGATGACCACACCGGCGTACATGGACTACTTCCACAGTCTTCCCGAGGCCACCCGGGATCGAGTGCGGGCCGGGCACTGGCAGTTCCACAAGGGCATCTCCACCGACACCTTGGAACGCCTGCACGATCTGCTCTACCGACGTCAGTTGCTGGAGAAACCGCAGCCGGTTGAGCTGCGCAACGGTGTCGCGGTCGAGGGGCTCGATACGCTGCCCGACGGCCGCCTCCAGGTCCGGGGTGAGCACCGAGACACCGGAAAGAAGATCGCGCACACCACCGATCTGGTTATCGCGGCCACCGGTTACCGGCACCGCAGGACCGACTTCCTCGAACCCCTGGAAGAGCACCTGCGGCGTGATTCACGCGGCCGTCTGGTGATCGAGAACAACCATTCGGTGCACGCCGACGACGCGCTGCGGGGCCGGCTGTTCGTGGCCAATGCCGAGGAACACAGCCACGGTGTGTCCGCGCCGGACCTGGACATCGGTGCTGTGCGCAATGCCAAGATCCTCAACGCCGTGAGCGGTCGCGAGGTCTATCGCATTCCGCGGAATACCGCGTTCACCAGCTTCGGGGTCAGCGGCGAGGAGGCCGTCGAATAGGGGGACGGCACCCTTTGTCAGCTATGCCTCGCACTGTGCGTCCGGGGGTCGTGCACGGCCGCCGTGCCGGTTCGCCGGACGCGCATCACCAGTGGTGTCCCTCCGGTCCGACCGGAGGAAACGTCGGCCCCGGGCCGGCGGAACCGAACATTGAATGAGGAGTTCTAGATGTCCGACCGAATTCGCGACGTGCTGCACAACATTCTGGAAGAAGATCTCGACCTGTCGCTCACCGACATCGACCGGGAATCGCTGCTGGTCGAGGACCTCGGCATCGACTCGGTCGCCTTCGCCATCGGCGTCGTCGCCATCGAAGAGCGCCTGGGCGTCAAGCTCACCGAGCGGGAGATGGCCGAGGCCGCCTCGGTCGGTGATCTGGAGGACCTGATCCGCGCCAAATCCGGCGCAACCGCATGACAGTCGCCGCGCCCGCCGGCTCGTATTCCGATCTGCTCGCCCGGGCCTTCGACGACCGGGTGGTCCGGTGGACCGAACAGGCCGAACAGGACAACACGTTCCCACGGGTCCTGCTCGAACATCTCGGGGCCCAGGGTGTGTTCGCCCGGAAATGGAACGACCGCAAGGTCACCGACCTCGGTGAGCATTTCGCGCTGGCCCGCGAATTGGGCGCGCTCGGTTCGGCGGCCATCGGCGTCGGGGTCAGCCTGCACGATTCGGCGATCGCCGTGCTGCGCCGATTCGGGCGCACCGATTTCCTGCGGCAACTCGCCGAGGAGGCGATCGCGGTCGAGAAAGTGCTGTGCATCGGGGCGTCGGAGGAATCCGGCGGCTCGGACCTGCAGAACGCCCGGACCCGGATCGAGCCGGAAAGCGGCGGCTATCGGGTTGTCGGGCACAAGAAGTTCGTTTCGCTCTCGCCGATCGCCGACTACATCGTCGTCGTCGGGCGCAGCCTCGGCGACGAACCGGCGACCGAATCGGGCAATGTCGCGCTGGCCGTGGTGCCGGTATCACAGGTGCAGGTCGGCAAGCCCTACCGCAAGCTCGGCGCCGGTCCGCTGGATACCGCCGCGGTGAGCATCGACACCTGGATCCCGGAGGACGCGCTCATCGCGCGTCCCGGCACCGGTCTGGCGGTGATCAGCTGGGGGCTGGCACACGAACGCTACTCGGTGGCCGGCCAGATCGCCGCGTCCTGCGAGCGCATGCTCGGCGTGACGCTGGCCCGGATGTACGACCGCGTCCAGTTCGGCCAGCGGCTCTACGACCATCAGGCGCTGCGGTTACGCGTCGCCGACCTGCAATCGCGGGTCGATACCCTGCGCCACGCCTTGGCCGGCGTCGCAGCCGAGGGGCGTGTCAATCTGCGTACCGCCGCCTCGCTCAAAGTCACCGCGGCCAATCTCGGCGAAGAAGTGGCCTCGGAGTGCCTGCACATCTGGGGCGGAATCGGCTACCTCGACACCGGGCTTCCACTGAATCGCTGGTTCCGGGACATGAAACTGGCGCGCGTCGGCGGCGGCACCGACGAGGTGCTGTGGGAGTTGGTCGCTGCGGCCATGAAGCCCGACACGGACGGCTACCAGGCTCTACTCGCGAAAGTGGACACGCAATGACAGACACCTCGGTGATGAAGCTGACCCCTTCCGATCACACCTACCTGCACCTGGACACCGCGAGCAGTCCGATGCACTGGTCGATGCTGCTCGAACTGTCCGCCGACGGCACTCACCTGAAAATGGGCGATGTGCGCGAACGGGTGCGTGAGCGCAGTGGACTGTTCGAACTGTTCCGGCTGGGCATCGAGCACGGGCGCTGGCGCCGACCGCGCGAAGTGGTGGCCGAGACGGTCGATGTGGACAGCCATCTGGCCGCCGCCGAATACACTGACGCGGCGGAGTTGAGCACGCAGGTCACCGCGCTGCTCGAAACACCGCTGCCCAGGCCGCAACCGATGTGGCATATCACGCTGTTCACCCCGGCCGGTGACGGCTCCCAATACTTCCTGCTACGAGTGCATCACGCGGTGTCCGACGGCATCGCCGGCGCCGCGTTCGCCGCACTGCTGGCCGACGGTACGGCCGAGGAACTCGCCGAGTTCGAGCGATTCGCGACCAGCCCCCGGTTCCGCACGCCCGACATCGAGCCGGGGGTCCTGAAGGAAGCGAAGGCTGCCTTCGCCGAACAGCACGCGGCCGGAAAGACCGGCCGTAGCTGGCCGAAACTCACCACATCGGGCCGGCGCGAATACGCCTTGTACAGTGCGTCCACCCGAGATCTGCGCCGCGCCGCCAAGGCGCACGACGCCTCGGTGCACGAGTTCCTGCTCGCCGCCGTCGGCCGCGCGATCAGCCTTGCCCCGCCCGGTGCGGTGCCCGCCGAAGTCGTGCGGGTGACCCTGCCGGTGACCAACGACCCGGATTTCCGGCACACCGGCAACGCCGTGATCGTCACGCCGTTCAATCTGGCCGGCAACGTTCCCGATCTCGATCGGCAGATTCAGCGATGCAAATCGGAACTGGCCGGCATCGAGAAGCGCCGCCCCGAACTGACTTCCGCGGCGCCGGCGACCGAACCCGGGCTGCCGTGGGCGCTGCGGCGCGTGATCGGTAGCGCGGCCATGAAGCACATGAGTCCCGATATCCATATCGGCATCAACCCCGGATTCTCCAGGCTACGTTCCGTACTCGGGAAACCGATCACCGAACTGAGCGCGCTGTCGCCGCTGGCCGGTTACTCGTTCTCGGTGACGTCGCTGATTCTGGGCAAGCGGACATCGTTCGGCATCGTGATGGACCCCGCGGCCCTGCCGCCGGGGTACGCCGACACCTTCGTCGAGTACTTCGACCAGGTACTCGGCGAGGCGTAGTGCGCCACGGCCGGAAGTACCCGGCAGGCAGAAATGGAATTCCAATGAGCAGAATCACCCAGTTGCTTTTCGACGAACCAGTTTCCGAGGTCAACGGCTTGTGGAGCGGACCCGACGCATCGGAGCTGACCTTCCGGTCCTGGGATCAGTTGCGGGCCACGGCCCGCCGGGTCGCCGCCGGATTGGCCGAGGCGGGGGTGCAACCCGGTGACTCCGTCGCGATCCTCGCGGGCCCGGCGGACGAGGTCACCGTGGCCGTCCAGGCGATCTGGATGCGTGGCGCGGTGTTCACCATGCTGCACCAGCCCACCCCGCGCATGAATCTCGAGACCTGGCTGACGGATACGCGTTCGGTGATCGAGATGCTGGGCGCCCGGGTGGTGGTGCTGAGTGAGCCGTTCACCGAGGCCGTGCGAGATCTCGATCTCGGTGCGCCGAGTGTTGTCATCGATGAGCTGGCCGAGCGGACCGACACGATCGAGCCTGTGCCGACCGCCGAGGACGATACCGCCATCCTGCAGCTGACCTCCGGCACCACCGGTGTGCCGAAGGCGGTGGCGATCTCCTACCGGAATCTGCATCAGAATCAGGCTGCCATGGTGGACCGGACAGGCTTCACCGCCGACTGGGTGGGCGTCAGCTGGTTGCCGCTCTACCACGATATGGGCATGATCGGTTTGCTCCTCGCCCCGCTGTTCGCGCAAGCGACAACGGTGGTCGTTCCGCCGCTCGCGTTCCTGAAGAATCCACTGTGCTGGGCGGAGCTGATCGGCCGATTCGATGGAAACTACACGGCGGCGCCCAATTTCGCCTATTCGCTGATCGCCCGGCGGCTGCGCCGGGCGCCCGAGGGCGCCTATGACCTGTCGTCCCTACGGGTCGCGATCAACGGCGCGGAGATCGTCGACGAAGCGACCCTGCTGGAATTCCTGGATGCGGCAGCACGGTTCGGGTTCCGTCCGGAGGCTCTGATGCCGGCCTACGGTATGGCCGAGACGACCCTTGCCACATCGTTCACCGATGCCGGCGCACGCTATTCGGTGGATGTCATCGATGCCGGACGGTCCGAAGGCGAGGGCGTGGTCGAGCGTGACTCGGTCGGCGCATCGCGAACGCTGATGCGGTTGGGAACACCTGTCACCGGGATCGAATTGAAGGTGGTCGATGGAGCCGGGACGGCGCTTCCGGCCGACCGGATCGGCGAGATCCTGGTCCGCGGAGACGCGGTGACCCGGCGGTATCTCCTGCCCGATGGTTACGTGTCGGCCGTGGATGCCGACGGCTGGCTGGCCACCGGCGACCTGGGGTACGTCACCGCTACCGGTGAGACCGTGGTGACCGGACGGCAGAAGGACATCATCATTGTCTCCGGCCGCAATATCGCGCCCACCACGGTGGAGCGTGCGGCGGCCGGAGTCGACGGTGTGCGCGCCGGCAGCGTGGCGGCATTGGCCGTGCGCCTGCCCGGGATGGCGCGCGAGGGCATCGCCGTGATCGCCGAATCCGATCTCGCCGAGGACGCCGAGCAGAGTGAGCGGATCCGGAGGGAAGTGGCGCGGGCGGTCTACGACGATATCGGCATCGCCCCGGCAGTCGTCACGATCGTGCACAAGGGCGCACTGCCCAAGACCCCGTCGGGCAAGCTGCGTCGTTCGTCGGCCGCGAGCCTTATTCCGGTCTGAGCCACCAGTGGCAAGTTAGGTTTGACTTGCCTAACGTTTGCGGAATATTGTTGGTCCGCCCGGAGATCCGGGCTTGTTCGTCATTTGGCTCGAAGGGATCGCCCATGCCGAGGCTCATCAGGATTGTTTCCGCCGTCGTCTTCGCCGCTCTGCTCGGCCTGGGCTTGGCCCAGCCGGCCGCCGCCGATGTGTCGATTCGCGACGGCAAGGTCGGCGACCTCTACGTTCGCGACGAAGTGCCGAACCTCGGCCAGCTCGAGCGGCAGTTCGCTGCCTTCTGGAACCCGAACATCGGCGTCGGCCCCAAGCTCGAGGTCAGCTACAACGGCCCGCAGGCGCGCGGTGCGCTCGAACGGGTCATGGCGAGCAGTCAGACCATGGACTTCTTCTCGATCCAGGGCCGTGCCGTCGGCGGTGTCAACATCTCCGGCAACACGATGTCGGTGCGGGTCGAGGGCGTGATGGCGGGCTTCCCTGCCACTTCCACCACCTACCACTTCATCCGTGAAGGCGGTCTGTGGAAGTACGACTGGAAAGCGACCTGCGCCGAAATGCAGTGCGCGGGTAACCCGGACTTCGGGTACTGACAGCCGCAGAGATCTCCGGAACGACTCCCCGGCAACGCCACGGCCGCACGGGGAGTCGTTCTGCGTATGTGCCCACCCACCAGCCACTCAGTCGTTCAGGAATCCATCGATGATCAGCATTCGCGGCCTGTCCAAACGCTACGGCGACATCGTCGCCGTAGACGATGTCAGCTTCGAGGCCGAACCGGGCTCGATCACCTATCTGCTCGGGCCCAACGGCGCCGGCAAAACCACCGTTCTGCGGATGATCGCCGGCCTGACCCGGCCCACCGAGGGCAATCTCACGATCAACGGTAAAGGCCTGCTGGACTTCCGCGACACCCTCCGCGAAATCGGGTTCGGCCTTGGCGCTTTCACCCGCAATCCCCAGCACACCGCGACACAGCATCTGCTGTGGCAGGCCCGCCTGGGCGGCGTGCCGGCAGCCGCCGTCGGCCGGGTGCTGGAACGGGTCGGGCTGGAAAAGGTCGCGAAGCGTCCGGTCGGCAAGTTCTCCTACGGCATGCTGCAGCGGCTCGGTATCGCCGCGGCGCTGCTGGGCGATCCGCGCACGCTGGTGCTGGACGAACCGGCCAACGGGCTCGATGTCGAGGGCACGCTGTGGCTGCGCGAACTCGTCACCGGGCTCGCCGCCGACGGGACATGCCTGCTGGTGGCTTCGCACAACCTGACCGAGGTGGAGATCACCGGAGATCGGATCGTCATCATGGGGCAGGGAAAAGTGCTGTCCGATACGAGCAAGGACGAGTTGGTCGCCCAAGGCTCGGGCACACGACCGCTGGAGTCCGCTTACCTCGAGATCACCGCGAGCAGCGTCGAATACACCACGGGCGGGGGTGAAGGCTGATGCTCGCCCGCTATCTGGTCCGTGCAGTCCGCAGCGAACTCGTGAAACTGTCGTGGCGTAGCTCCCTGTGGTACGCGGTCGTCCCGCTCGCGATCCTGATCCCGGTGGCGCTCAACTTCGGAATCGCCAAAGCATCGCAGGCCGAAACCATCAACGGTTACGGCGGAATGGAGACTAGCAATGCCACCTACTGGGTGCTGATCTTCTCGACCTTCATCCTCATGTCCGGCGCGGTGTCCTCGCTCAGTAATGAGTTCAAGGACAAGACCGTCGAGACCGTCGCCGGCATCCAGGCGCGCCGCTGGCTGCTGCCCGTCGCCAAGTTGATCGTGTTCGGCCTGCTCTCCGGTGCGGTCGCCGGTGCGACCACATTTCTTCTGCTGGGCGGCTTTCCACACCTGTTTCCGGATGTATGGGGCGAGGTCGATGCCTTCTCCGGCGCCGGTATCCGCCTGCTGATCTGCGTGCCGATCTTCACCGTGCTGGTCTGTGCGCTCGGCCTCGGCCTGGCCGCACTGCTGCCGAAGCCGGGCCTGGTGGTGATGATCGTGCTGCTGTGGAAGTTCGGTATCGAGGTTTTCGTCACGTTCGTCAACAACGACCTGGGGCGCATGCTGCAACGGTTGTCGCCGTTCAAGAACGGCGAACTGGGCGTCGGCCAGCTCAGTACCACCGACAGCTACTTCGGCGGCCCGAACGGATCACTGCTGTACTTCGCGGTGCCGTGCCTGGTGGTCTTCGTGCTCGGAACCCTGCGCCTGTCCACGGGTGATATGAAAAGCGACTGATCACGGCCCGCGGCAGCGGTACGCGCTGCCGTGCGGTCAGCGGCGTTCTGCGGCATGCCGGTAGCCGCGGAACGCCACCGGACCGAACACGATGATCAGTCCGACCGTCCAGAGCACCGTGATGGCCAGTGGCTCCGCCACCGGACCGCCCTCGGTCAATCCACGAACAGTATCGATCGCCGGTGTCATCGGCTGATACCGGACCACCGGCTGGAGCCAGCCCGGATACTCGCTGACGGGTGCGAAACCTCCGTTGAAGAACAGCAGCAGGAGAAAGAATCCATTGAGCTGCTGCACGGCCTGCCGGCCGGAGGCCACCGTTGCCATGGCGATCACCGGCACCGCGATACCGACCGCGAACACCATCGCCACGAGCACCGCGCCGATTCCGGCGGCGATACCCTGCTCGAACCGGAATCCGAGCGGGATCGCGACGGCGAACAGGACAACGGTGGCTATCCCGGTGCGCACCGCCTCGGCGAGCAGCCGGCCGACGAGGAAACCGGGGCGCGGCACCGGCAGCGTCCACATCCGAGCCAGCAGTCCGGTGTCGCGCTCGTGGATGAGGCTGATCGCCGTGGCCAGAGTGCCGAACAGCGCACCCACCAGCGCCACCAGACCGGTGTTGCCGAAGATGCTGTCGCCGCCGCCCATCGAGGTCACGGTCTTGCCCAGGACCAATTGGAACATCAGCAGCAGGAAGACAGGAAAAACTATCGACTGCACGACGATTCCCGGATCACGCGACCAGGAACGCAGCAGCGCACTCGCCTGGACGACCGATTGACGCAATACCGGCACGGCCTGCCGGGCCGGCCAGCTTGCTGCGTCTGTCATCGTCTCCGTCATCGTTTCACCTGCGCTCGGCCCGCGATCACCATTGCCGCACCGCCGATGGCGAGCAGTGCCACCGACCAGAGCACCACCGCGGTGAATTCGAGGTCGGTGCCCGCGGCGAGCGCCCGGAGAGCGTCGGCGTAGACCGACATCGGCTGATTGCGAACGAACGGCTGTATCCAGGCGGGGAATGCCGGTGCGGTGACCAGGCCGGTGGACGCCATCACCAGGATCAGCTGCGGAATCATGAGAACGCTCGCGATCGACACCGAATTGCGGGCCACGGTGCCGATCGCATCGGTGACCATGCTCAGTGCCAGTCCGAAAACGATGACGAGAGCGACGAAGACAAGCGATTCCACGATGGTGCCCTGGAGCCGGAAGCCCAGGGCGCAGCCGATGGCGAGCCCGCCGCCGAGCGTCAGGCCCATCCGCACCACCACCCAGGCCATGCGTCCGAAGAACGGCGCGACGCGCGGGATCGGCAGCGACATCATTCGCTCGTGCACACCGGCTCGTGCGTCCTGTCCGGCGGACTCGGTGGCGGTGATGGCGGTGAAGAGCCCGGCCTGCAAAAGGATTATCGGGGTGAGGAATTGCGCGTAGTTGCCCCCGCCGAGTTCGAACTGGCGGTGTAGCGGCGTATAGAAGCAGAGGAAGAACACGACCGGCCCGAAGACTGCGAAGACGACATCACCCGAGCGGATCGCGGCCGAGATCTTCTGGCGGGCGAGTGTGGCGGTGGCCGGTACGAGCCCGACCGAACTCCGGGGCATGGTGGTGCTGGGGGAGCTCGAGGTGGGTGCGTGTCCGACAGCGGTCGTCATCAGCTCGTCTCTGTCAGTTGGAGGAACACCTCGTCCAGCGAGGGCTGGCGCAGGCCGATGTCGACCACGTCGATTCCCGCGGTGTGCAATCGGTCGATGACGTCGGCGACCGTCGCCATGGCGTGCGGAGCCCGGACCACCAGTCGCGGATGCGCCTGGGCTCCCGCGGCCGCGCCCTCCGCTGGTGACTCGACGAGGTCCAGGCCGTCGAGCAGGCTGATGACCCGGGCCGTATCGGTTCGCTCCACGAGGGTCACTTCGCATACAGCCGCGCCGACCTGCTTCTTCAACTGCCCCGGTGTGCCGGCGGCAACCACCGATCCGCGGTCGAGCATCACGATGCGATCGGCGAGCCGGTCGGCTTCCTCCAGATACTGGGTGGTCAGCAGGACTGTGATCCCTGCTTGCCGCAGCCCGGCGACGGTGTCCCAGACCGAGGCGCGGCTGCGTGGATCCAAGCCGGTGGTCGGTTCGTCGAGGAACAGCACCTCGGGCCGGGTGACCAGAGCGCTGGCGATATCGACTCGGCGTTGCATTCCGCCGGAAAGGGCACCGACCCGCCGGTTGCGCACCGTGGTGAGGTCGAACTCCTCGACGAGGTCGTCGATGCGGGTGCGCAGAGCCGGGCCGCGTAAACCGGTGAGCCGGCCGAACACGGACAGGTTCTCCACGGTGGTGAGACCCTCATCCAGAGCGGCGTATTGCCCAGTGAGCGAGATGGTTTCGCGTACCCGGGCAGCCTCGGCGACTACATCGTGACCGCAGATCCGGGCGCTACCGGAGGTGGGTCGTTGCAGGGTGGACAGCAAGGTGACCGTTGTGGTCTTACCGCTGCCGTTGGGGCCGAGTAGGCCGAGTATCTCGCCACGGGCGACCTCGAACGAGATACCGTCGAGGGCCACCACCTCACCGTATGACTTGACGAGATCGGTGACCTGGATCGCTGCCACAAGTGCTCCTTCTGTGGAGGCCATCGCATCGGCACCGAGTTCTGTCTGGGCCGAACGAGTCGCCGGCCTGTCACTTGGTGCGCGGCAGCCATTCGATGCGTGGTGACATGGATTTTCTGCTTCCGCTCGGTGGGTCCCGCCGAAGACCCCTCCGTCGCTTAGGTAAGGCTACACTACCCAATTTCCTTCAGCAACGGTGCTATTCGGCCGGGGCGTGTTCGGCATGGTCTACTCCGTGGTGTCCGTCGGACGGTCGCTGGGTGCAGGCACCCGGCACGGACGAAACTCAGCGCCGCCGACGGCGACCTCACGCCGGTGGTGCTGGTCGTCCGGCGCGATCGGCGGCCGTGTCGTGCCGGGGCGACGCCACGGTGAACGGGTCGACGAGTCCGGCGATGGCGCGCCGGGTGCGCGTGCGGACCTCGGCTTCGGAGTCTTCGGTCAGCACGAGGTGATGGAACACCCCGACCAGCGCGAGAGCGAGTGCGGCGGGATCGGCGGCCCGGCTGACCCGGTCGTGGCGTTGTTCATCGGCCAGGTAGGTGGTGGCAGCGCTCTCGATCGCCTCCAGGCCGGCCGTCTTGTCGCCGAGTACCGCGTGCACCCGCTCGGTGAGTTCGGGGCGGGCGACGAGGAGTCTGGCGGAGGCCAGCACTGTCGGAGCCGGGATCGACAGGATCGCGCCGCACAGGTTCCCCGCGACGCTGCCCCGGCCCGCCCGGTCGCGCAGCGCGGCGGCCTCGGCGGAGACCAGGAAGGCGCGGTCGACGGCGTAGGCGGCGAGGAAATCGTCGAGATCGGCGAAATGGGCATAGAGCAGCCCGGTCGCCACGCCCGCCTCGCCCGTCACGGCCCGGCCGCTGAGCCGACCTGGCCCGTCGCGGACGGTCACGCGCTCGGCGGCCGCGAACAGTTGCTGTCTGATCTCCGGAATCGCGACTCCTCTTGGCACATCCTCGAGTCTACGTGACTTGCGCCGAGGATGAGCACATGCTCATACTAGGTTTGAGCGAACGCTCATACCTGGGCTCGAACGAAGGAGAGACAGTGTTCGACAGCGGGGTACGGACACGACGAGCGGTCATCGCGGGTGCCGGCATCGCGGGCTTGGCCACCGCGCTGCGGCTGCACCGGGCGGGCTGGCAGGTGCTGGTGGTCGAGCGTGCCCCCGCACGGCGCAGCAGCGGCTATCTGGTGAACCTGCTCGGCAGTGGCTACGACGCCGCGGCGGGTCTCGGTGTGCTCGAACGGCTGGCGCAGCGCGATCTCGGGATGTTCACCTCGATCCTGGTGCGGGCCGACGGCCGGGAGAAACTCACGGTGCCCGCCGCGTTCGCCACTGCCGCCCTGGGGCCGCGCGCGCTGACGGTGTTTCGCGGCGATCTGGAATCCGCGCTGTTCGAGGCATTGCCAGAGGACGTCACCGTCCGCTTCGGCATCACCGTGCAGGCGGTCGACCAGGACCAGGACGAGGTTCGGATCGGACTGAGTGACGGCTCGCGGCAGCGGGCCGAGCTGCTCGTCGGCGCCGACGGCCTGCACTCCGGTGTCCGGGGCATCGTGTTCGGCCCCGAGGACGAGTTCCGCGTGGACATGCGCCACCTCGTCGGTGCGTTCCCGCTCGACCGCGTTCCGGGCGAGGTGCCCGACGCCGCGGCCGCCACCTTCATCGGACCGGGCCGTACGGCGGCGGTGATCAATCTGGGACCGCAGCGGGCCTCGGCATTCTTCACCTACCGCCACGACGATCCGGCGAGTGAACTGCGCGACGGCCCGGTCGCGGCGCTGTCCGCGGCCTTCGGCGATCTGGGCGGCGCGGTGCCCGCCGCGCTGCACCAGCTCGCCGCCGATCCGGGCGCTGCCTACTTCGATTCGGTCAGTCAGGTGGTGATGGACACCTGGAGCCGGGGCCGGGTCGTCCTGCTGGGCGACGCGGCCTGGTGCGTCACACTGTTCGCCGGGCACGGCGCCGCTCTGGCGCTGGCCGGGGCCGACCGGCTCGGCGCCGCCCTGGACGACCACGACGTCCCCGCCGCGCTGATCCACTGGGAAGCCGCACTACGCCCGGAGGTACGCAAGCGACAGGCATTGGCGCGCAGGGGAATGAGCCAGTACGCCCCGCGCTCCGAAGCGCACATCTGGGTCCGCGACCTCATGATCCGGGCGATCCAGCTCCCCGGAATCCGCGGCCTGGTCGAGCGCTCCATCCAGCGCGCGAGCAGGTCCTGACCTCGTCGTCGAGATAGGTCGGAGTCTCGTCGGTGCGTGATTCCTACCAGTAGTGCGGTGTCAGGTCCCAGCTCGTCAACTCGGTGGTGAGCAGGGCGCGCAGGGCGGCGCGCGTGGGGAAGCGGTCGGGATCGGCGCCGGTCACGGCCAGGGTGATGGTGTGGCCGTCGGTGCACAGCGACAGGTTCACCCCGACCTCGACGCGGCGGAACAGTTCGGTCTCGCCGGTGCACACGACCGGCCGCATGAGTACCGCGCAAGCGCGATGTCCGGCGATGTCGGCCACACCCTGCGCGGTCTCGCCGAGGTTGGTGCACAGGCACTCCGGCGCCTTGGCGGTGCGGGCGAACCGGTGCAGGACCCAGCGCGGCAGGATCATCTGCGCCGGCTGCAGATGTTGCAGGGCGGGGGTGGTCGCGGGATCACGGTAGGCCAGCGCCGCGTTCTTCACCGCGGCACGGACTCCGGTGAGATCGACGCGCTTGCCTTGCCGGTAGGGCACCGAAATGGGCAGTCCGGTCGTGGCATTCGCGCGAGGATCGTCCGGGGTGCGCATCGAGTGCGGGATGTCGACGCGGATGTCGGCGCTCTCGCCGACCCGGCCGCTGCGTCCGAGCAGTCCGGCGCCGAGTGCGATCAGCAGCCCGTTCGCGGTGCCGGAATGTGTTGCGGCGGCAGCGTTCCACTCGTCGTGGTCGAGTTGTACCACCAGATCCGCGGGCGACCACCGGGGCGGCGAGGGCAGTCGAGGATCGTCTGGACGCGGTGTGCGGTCGGGCTCGGTGACCTTCCGCGCGGCGAACGCGCCGCGAATGCCGTGTGCCACCGCGCGCAGCTGGCTGCCCGCGTCGGTGAGGTCGGCGCGGACCGCGTCGCGTGGGGCTACGCCGACGAGACGGCCGGAACCCGTTGTCCGGTCCGGCTGTTCGCCATCGCGCAGGCGGGTGAGCGCGTCACCGACGGCGAACAGCACCGCACCGCCGTCGGAGGCGACATGCGAGGTCACCAGCGAGACGAGGGTCCCGCCGCAGGTCGTCGGCGCCGCGGACAACCGCCACACCCGACCGGTGTCGGGATCGAAGTCCACGCGGCTCTGCGCGAAGTACCAGTCCAGGATCTCGTCGTCGGCGACCGGAATCGTGTCCCAGCCCAGCGGTAGCGCGTCGGTGGCGGGCACCCAGTAGGGCCGGGCGAACGGGATCCGGGTGCGATGGACACGGCGGGCCAGGAACCCGTGGGCGAGCTGGGCGTGGAAGCGATCGAGCAGCGCGTGGCCGAGTGGTTCGTCGAACCGCCAGGCCAGCTGGTTGACCAGTGCGTTGCCGTAGAGACTGTGCAGCTTCAGGAACAGGTCGTCGTCGGCGGTGAGCCGGTTGACGGCGGCGGCGGTCGGCGGTGCGGTGAGTGTCATGGGTGGCTCCTCAGCGGGCACGCAGGGTGCGGATGGTCAGCGGCGCGAACACCGCGGCGACGACGAGCGAGGCCAGCACCGCCCAGCACGCGTCGGCGCCGACGGTCCCGTTCTCGGCGAGCGCGCGCACGGCCGAGACGAGGTAGGACACGGGGTTGTAGTCGGAGACGTACCGCAGCCAGGTGGGCATCGCCGCCTCGGGGACCAGCGCGTTGGAGGCGAAACTCAGGAAGGTGAGCACCAGCATCGACATGCCCTGCACCGCGGCCGGGCGCGACACCGTGACCCCGATGAACGCGAACAGCCAGCTGATCGCGGTGGTCGCCAGCACCACCAACACCGCGCCGGCGACGAACCCCACCGGATGATCGGGCCGGTACCCCATGGCGAACCCGACGATCACCACCGTGGTCGCCGCGATCACATACCGGGTCGCCCCGGCCAGCAGGGCGCCCGCGACCGGCGCCGAGCGGGCGATCGGCATGGCGACGAACCGGTCGAACACTCCCGACCGGATGTCCTCGGACAGCTGGACCCCGGTGGCGACCGAGGAGGTGAGCACGATCTGCACCAGCACGCCGGGGATCAGGATCGGCAGATACGCCTGCGTACTGCCCGCGATGGCGGTGCCGAAGATGCTGCCGAACAGCAGCGGCCCGACGATCGGCAACAGCAGTGCGTCGTAGAGCAGCTGCGGGCTGTGCCGGAAGGTGAGCAGTCCACGCCAGGCCATCATCAGGGACTGGAACAGTGCGGCGCGCACCCCGACGTGGATGATCCGGGGGCGGCGGTCGATCGTGGTGCGAGTGGTGGGCTCGACGGCGATCTCGGCGATGGTGACGGTCATGTGTCCTCGGCTTTCTCGAGATCAGGCGGCGCGCGCGGTGAGAGCGAGGAAGACCTCGTTCAGATCCGGTCGGTCGACGGCGAAACCGCGCAGTGCGATGCCGTCGGCGCGGCAGGCGGCGACGATGTCGGCGGCGATGTCCGCGTCGGTGAGGGCGACGGTGAGGGTGCCCTCGGCAGGGTCTTCGGGCGGGACTCCGGTGCGCTCGGCGACGATCGCCTGCGCGCGGACGGACTGGGTCGCGTCGGCGAGATCCAGCCGCAGGATCTGTTCGCCGATGGAGGACTTCAACTCCGTGGCGGTGCCTTCGGCCACGATCGCGCCGTGGTCGATGACGGCGATCCGATCGGCGAGCGCGTCGGCTTCCTCGAGGTACTGCGTGGTGAGCAGGACGGTCGCGCCGCGGGCGACCAGCGCACGGATGATTCCCCACATGCGGTCGCGGGTGTGCGGGTCCAGGCCGGTGGTCGGCTCGTCGAGGAAGATCAGCGGCGGATCGGTGAGCAGCGTCGCCGCCAGGTCGAGGCGTCGCCGCATCCCACCGGAGAACTGGCCGACCGGCCGGTCGGTGACCTCCGCCAGCTCGAACTGCGCGAGCAGCTCGGCGCTGCGGCGGGCCGCGGCGCGCCGGGTCAGCCCGAGCAGCCGGCCGAACAGGCGCAGATTCTCACCGGCGGTGAGGGTTTCGTCGACCGAGGCGTACTGGCCGGTGAGCCCGATCATGGAGCGCACGGCGGTAGCGTCGCGCACGACGTCGTAGCCGAAGACCTCGGCCCCGCCGCGATCGGGACGCACCAAGGTGGCGAGCATGCGGACTGTGGTGGTCTTGCCCGCGCCATTGGGTCCGAGCAGGGCGAAGACCGTGCCCGCCTCGACGGTGAGATCGACGGCACCGACAGCTGCGAAGTCGCCGTAGGACTTGCCGAGACCGGTGGTGCGGATGGCGATATCGGTGCTCATGACGACCTTCCTGCGGCGTGGATCGATGCGGGTGCCACGGTGCCGACCAGATGCTCCACCGCGTCGGCGGCGCGCGCGACGCCATCGGTGCGCAACCCGGCGGCCCAGCTCGCCGCGCGCCTGCCGACTTCGGGTGCGACGACCAGGTCGAGCAACACGGTGAGTTTCGCCCCGGTCAGTGTTCGGGCCGGAGTCGTCGCGGCGAGACCGAGACGCTGCAGTGCCTGCCCCCAATAGGGTTGGTCGGCCTGTACCGAGCAGATCACCTGCGGTACCCCGGCCCGCAGCGCGGCGGCCGTGGTCCCGGCACCACCGTGATGCACGGCGGCCACGCACCGCGGCAGCACGCGAGCATGATCGACCTGGCCGACGACGGCGACCCGTTCGTCGATGCCGGGCGCGATATCGGCCCATCCCGACGCGAGCAGCAGCCTGTGCCCTCGCGCGGCACAGACGGCACGCAGCATCGCCACGAACGCGACCGGATCGCCGACATCCATCGACCCGAACCCGACATAGATCGGCGCGGTCCCGGACTCGAGCCATGTTCGCAGCGCGTGATCGGCATCGCCGCCGAAACCCGTGGTGGCGAGTCCCGCTGTTCGATCGCGCAGCAGCCCGTCCACGTCGATCGGGAACCCGGTGAACGGACCGGGCAGCTCGGTGCGCAGGCCAGGGAAGAGATCGGGGTCGTAGGCCTGGATCCGCACGCTCGGTGTGGCGGGGCCGGGATCGGCGGGTAGCACCGGGGACACCGCCGCCGCCCTGGCTCGCGCCAGCATCGACCAACCCCGGCGGTGCACGACCCCGGGCAGCCGCGCCGCCCGGCGTGTGGGCACGACCGGAACGGCGGTGTTGGGCTGGATGGGGAAGAAGTGCACGGCGGCGAAGGGCACGCCCATCGATCGGGCCACCGACTCGGCGAGTTCCTCACCCGCCATCCCCGCCACCACGACGTCGTGTCCCGGCGCGAGCGCACGAAGATCCGCGAGCGCCTCGGGCACACCTCGACGCTGCAGATCGAACAGTGCCCGAAGGCGGGCCCGCGGATCACGCGCCGCGAAACGCCGATCCGTGCGCTGGGCGAGCAACAGGTCCCCGGTATCGCACCCGAACGGCACGGCCGCCACCCCGTGCTCGGTCGCGAAGGCCACCAGATTCGGTGCGAGCGCCACCGTCACCTCGTGACCACGCTCGCGCAGCGCCTGCGCGAGCAGTATGCCGGGCTGGGCGTCACCCCGACTGCCGGTGAAAGCCAACAGTGCGCGCATCCGCTCATCCCACCTGTGCCGCAGCGGACAGCGAGACCGCGGCATTCGCGTCTGATTCGGGACGCGCTGATCCGGCGCGGCGCGATGTTTGCGCGCCTTCGACGACCGGCGTGCACACCGGATCGACCGGGCGTGTGTCGAGAACAGCGGGCGTCGGTTCGGTCGTACGGTGCCCGACGGCGGCTGGTGCCGAGAAGGCGGGAGGCGTGGGTGCCGGGGTGATCGAGGTCGGATCGGCTGGTGCCGCCGCGTCCGGATGTGGGGCGCTGGTGATCGAGGTCAGCGCCGAGCCGAAGGCGGTGAGGTAGTCGTCCATGACTTCGGCCGGGAGTCCGGCCGGGTAGCGGGTCGAGACATAGAGGCCGTCCGCGGCGCGGACCACCCAGAGGAACACTTCGTCGGGCGAGTACGACACCGCGCGCAAGGTCCGTCCGCGCAGTGCGGCGACCAATTCGTAGCCGGGCAGGACGCGGATGTCGAGGAAGGAGACGCCGAAGCGGGGTGTCTCGGTGACCTCGAGCAGTTCCAGCACCCGCGACCAGGAGGCGTCATCGGCCGTGCGTGACCGCCGCAATGCCGTGCGCGCGGACTCGAGCGCACCGGCGATACCCGCGCCGGGCTCGAGCGCGATGTCGACCGGGACGACATTGACGAACCACCCCATGGATTCCAGCCACCGCAGGTCCGGCCTGGTCGCGATCGGCATCACGGTCCGCAGCCGGTCCGTGCCGAACCGCTCCCGACCCGCCACGGCGAGCGCGGCGAACACCGCCACCGACATCCGGTGCCGGACCCGGTCGAGCGCCTCTTCCAGGTGTTCGAGCTCGGTGAGGTCGAGCACCCGCCGGGACACGCTGGGCTGCGGTAGGCCGGGCGGCACGGGCCGGTACGCGTGCGCGGCGAACCGCGGCATCCCGTCACCACCGGCGAGGAATGCCCGCCAAGTCGCCACGGCGGGGGAGTCGATGACGAGTTCCGCGGCGGCCGCCCGCTCGAGCACGGCGTAGTCGGCCGCACTGCCGAACGTGTCGGACGCACGCGATGCCTCGCCCGCGCCGACCTCGCCGTAGACCGCCCGCAGCTCGAGGATGAGGATGGCCTGGGAGTAGGCATCCATCACCGAATGGTCGGCGGCCACGAGCACCGTGAAATCCTCGGTCTCGGCATGGACGACCGTGGCGGTCACGCAATGCGGCCACACCAGTGGCGACAGGCGCAGTTCCAATGCAGCGCAAAGGAATTCATTGATCGAGGAACCGTTGGTGAGACCGTCCACCGGGTGTTCGACGATGTCGACGGCGCTGGCGTCGGCGACCAGCCTGCGCGGTGGTGATCCGGGCTCGACGGTCACGGTGGTGCGCAGCCCCTCGTGTCTGGCATGCCAGCGGCGCAGCGTCTCGCGCCAGGTGGACGCGTCGAACGGGGCGTCCATTTCGAACACCGTGCCGATCCAGCGCCCGCGTCCCGGCCGCGGGTCGGCGGGGTCGATGCTCGCGCAGTAGCCGGCGTGCACGCTGGTCAACGGCCGGTTGTCGCGCTGCCAGGCACCGGCGGCGAGTTCGGGCGTCCAGATCGACAAGGCGCCGGAGCGGATCTCGAATTCGGACAAATGGGTGTATTCCATGGCGGGTTCACCTCGTGACGAATACATGCCGATTCGGCGAAAGAATGGGATTCGGGAGAGCACGTCGCTGTGTCGCCCGAGGCGCTCCGGATCTTCGGCGGGAGAAACTCCCGGGGAAGCCTCGGCGAGGTAGAGCGTATAGGCGAATTGGTGCAATGCGCGTGCGTGACCGGCATCACGATATGGGCTGAACAAAAGTGCTTTGCCTGGGGTTATGCGGGTTTGCGCCATCGATTTCGCTTGCTGTGCAGAATGTTTCGAAATGGAATTATTCGCGAACGGTGCTGTCCGCCGGCATTTTGTTCACGGGCGAAATGTGTCCGCTGTCGCCGTGATCACAGTGCTCGTGGGCGGTTGTCCAACTGTGTTTCCCTTTTGTTCATCCGCGCCATTCATGGGCGAACGGCGATATGTCCGATGCGATATGTATCGATATGCCGATTCCGTCGGCAGCATGCCGTGGGCCGCCTTGTCGAGTTGCGCGGATCGAACGTGTCGGACCCCGGCGTTACCGTTGTGGCACAACCCATGTCGAGGAGGGTGGCGATGACCGAGAACATCGAGGCGATGCGTGAACGCGCGCGACGCCCGGAGGATCTGAGCCGACTGGTGGTCGAGCGGTTGAACGACGGTGACGTGGACGGCCTGGTCGAACTCTACGAATCCGACGCGGTGCTCGCCCTGCCGAACGGGGTCGTGGCCACCGGCATCGAGGAGATCCGGGCCGCTTACGCGCGCCTGGTCGCCGACCGTCCGGTGTTCCAGCTGGGCAGCCAGGCGCCCGCCTTGCGCGCGGGCGATCTCGCCCTGACGTCCTCGCGCCTACCCGGCGGTTCCGGCGCGACCGTCGAGGTGGCGCGCCGCCAGGCCGACGGCAGCTGGCGCTGGATTCTGGATCAGCCCAACGTGCTCGGCTGAGCGCTCAGTTCTGCTCCAGGCCGGTCGCGAGCACCACGACCACCTTGTCCGGCGTGACCTCACTGACCCGCACGTTCGTGCCGCCCGCGGCCTCGGATTCCCCGACCGGCACGGTCACCCGCTGGCCGCCGATGCTCAGGGTGACCAGGTCGCCGTCGACGGCGACCAGCTCCGCGTCGATGCCCAGGACCGAGGCTTTCGCGCTCACGCCCCGTTCGAAGGTGACGGTGCACCCGCTGACGGCGCACTCGGTGGTCGTACCGTGGCCGGTCATGGTGCAGGCGGAGGCGAACGGGAGGAGGAAGGCGAACGCGGAGAGCGTGATCAGCCGTCGAACTGGCATGCGGTCAGTGTAGAGACTCCGGTGAACGGATTGTCGGTCAAAGCGTGGACTCGGAATCGAAGGCGCAACAGATCGGTCTCGCTGCGTTGTGACCGGGTCTCGGCGGGAATAGCGTCGCTGACAGGTAACTGGCATCGCACAGATCGGTAGGTGGAACACCATGATCACAAGCGAGATGACTGTTGCCAGCCGCTGGTGGTGGCGGCCGGGGTGGACGCCGGGCCGGTCGTTCTACGACTGGCAGGTCACCCCCACCCAGCCGGTCGCGGACAAACTGGTCGAGATCTTCGCGCCGGTGCTGACCCGATTACGTGGGTTCGAGCAGGTCGACGCCACCCGGCTGCGGGTTTCGGTGCAGGGCATCGGATTCGTCGATGGGGTCAAGGGGGTGGACCTGGCGGCGCTGATCGCCGGTGCGCGCGACCTTCTGGCCGCGCACGCGCCATTCCCACTCACCTTCGGACCGCCGGTGGTCGCCGCCGATTCGGTGCGTTTGCCGATCGCCCTGCCGGAGGAACTGTTGCGCGTCCGTGAGGACCTGGTCAGCGCGCTGACCGGGGTGTGGATCCGCGAGCGGATCCCCGAGTTCGGCGAACCGCTACACCCTCATCTGACCCTGGCCCACGCGGCCGAGCCGAGGCCGGTGCGCGCCATCGAGGCCGCGCTCGCCGCGGACGGCTTCGCCGATTTCTCCCTCGACGACACGGTCTCGGAGGTGTCGCTGGTCGAGCTGCTGTGTGAGAACAGCCGCTATGACCTCTGCGAAGTCAGCGCCGCCGAACTGCTGCGCGCGCCCGATCCCGTGGTCGAGCGCGTCGGCGACGACGGTCCCGTGTTCGGCATGTCGACGCGTCACGTGGGCGCCGATCTGCTCGCGGGGTGAGCCGCGGCGGACGCGAACTCACTCGAGCGCGCCCGGTCATCGCCCACTGCCCCGCCTGGTGTACCGCTCCACGACAACCTGTACGCGGATATCGAAGGCAGGTGCTCAGCGAAAGCCGTCGACCGTCAGTCGTCGGATTCGGCGCCCTCGGCACGCGGCGGGACCGCGCCGGACAGCCGAATCACCCCTGCGTCCAGGTCAAGATCGAGGCGCGGCTGCCTGGGTTGCCCGTTCGAGTCGCCCGTCTCCTCGTTCTGCAGCTTCTTGCCCGGAAACAGCTCGCCCATGATTCCCACGCCTCCACGATAGCCGCGGTAGCCACCAGTTGGCCGGGCCCATGAGCTGGACGAGGGCGGGGACGAGGAGCATACGGACGAGGGTGGCATCGAGGATCAGCGCGATGATCATGCCGATCCCGAGCAGGCGCATGGGGGTGAGCGGGGAGAGGGCGAAGGCGCCGGTGACCAGGATGAGCAGGACGGCCGCGGCGGTGATGACGCGGGCGGTGGCGACGGTGCCGGTGCGGACCGCGGTGGCGGTGTCGGCACCGTCGCGGTGGGCTTCGGCCATCCGGGAGAGCAGGAAGACCTCGTAGTCGGTGGACAGGCCGAACACCACGGCGATGATCAGCACGGTCATGCCCGCGGGCAGCGGACCGGGACTGATGCCGAGGACGGAGGCCAGATGGCCTTCGTAGAAGATCCAGGTCAGCACCCCGAAGGTGGCAGCCAGGCTGAGGAAGGCCATCACCACGGCCTTGAGCGGCAGCACGATGGACCGGAACGCCACCGTCAGCAGGACCATCGTGGCCAGCACCATGACGACGATCATGAGCGGTAGGGTGCCCACGGTGGACTCGACACTGTCCAGTGTCGCCGCGGTGTCGCCGCCCACGGCGACCGTGGTCCCCTCGGGTGGTTCGAGCGCGCGTATGGCCTCGACGGTCGCGGTGGCCGCCTCGCTGCGGTCGGCGGCGGTGAGGAAGACGTGCACGACGACGAAATCCTCGTCGCGCCCCACCTGGACCACCTCGTCGACCCCGTCCAGCGCACCGAGAGCGGTGCGGACCCGGCTCACCGCCGCCGACTGCGGCGCGGCACCGTCCACACCGCGCAGCAGCACCGTCGCCCCGCTCGCCGCGGCGGGGAAGGAGTCGGTGAGCTCGTCGACGGTGTCACGCATATCGCTGCCGAGCGGCAGCGCGCGATGGTCGATCTCCCCGAGCCGCAGGCCGGTGAGCGGAGCCGCCAACACGAGCAGGATCGCGCCAACGGCGACCGCGACCGCCCCCGGCCGTCGCAGCACCCCGTCGACCACCCGGCCCCAGAAATGTTCCGTGCGTGTGGAGGACTTCGCCCGCCCGATCCGCGTCCCGAACAGCGTCAGCAGCGCGGGCAGCACGGTGAGCGAGAGCGCAGCGGCCAGCGCCACCGCGGCGATCGCGCCGATGCCGAGCGAGCGCAGCACCGCCTGCGGGAACACGAGCGTGCCCGCGAACGCGCAGATCAACAGCAGCGCGGAGACCGCGACGGTGCGCCCGGCGGTCGCGTAGGTCCGCGCGACGGCCGCACGCACGTCCCCACTCGCGCCGTACTCCTCCCGGAACCGGCTGACCAGGAACAACCCGTAGTCGATGGCCATGCCGAGGCCGAGCAGCGAGGCGATGTTGACGGCGAACGTCGTGACCTCGGTCGTCTCGGCCAGCAGCCGGATGGCGCCCAGCGCGCCCCCGACCGCGAGTACGCCGACCACGACGGGCAGCGCGCCGGCGGCGAGCCCACCGAACACCAGCACGAGAATCGCCAGTGTCAACGGTAGCGAGATCGACTCCGCCACAATGAGATCGCGCTGCGAACGCTCGATGATCTCGGTGTTGAGCGCGCTGTAACCGGACAGTCGCGTCTCGACATCGGGCAGCTGAAGAGCCTCGGCGATGTCGGGATAGGCGGCGATGCGCTCGGTGTCGTCACCCGCGGTGAACACCACCGCCACCGCGTGCCGCCCGTCCGCCGAGACGAGGAAGTTCTTGCGCGGCGGCAGCGCGGTCCAGTAGCTGTCCACTGGGCGCGCCAGCAGCGCCGGATCGATCCGTTCGATCCCCGCGCGGACCCGCGGCCCGAGCTCGTCGATGCTCATCCCGTCGGGTGCGGTGTAGAGGGCGACCACATCGGGACTCTGCGGTCCCAGATGCTCGGTGACCACCCGATCCACCAGCGCGGATTCGCTGTCCGGGTCGGTGAACCCGCCCGCGCTGAGTCGTTCGGTGACGCCCGCGCCGTACGCGGCACACAGACCGATGAACACCACGACCACCGCCAGGACGGCGCGCGGTCGGGCGAGGACGAGCCGAGCCAAGGCGGTCATCGTCGCGGATCCGCCGAATCACGCATGGGCAGTTCGGCTTCGAGCATGGCGACGATCCGATCCAGAAGTGCTTCGAGCCGCTCCTCGATCCCGGCGCCGTTGCGCGCGGACACGGTGAGCTGGGTGCGCCCGTCGAACTCGGTGAGCCCGAACAACAGCGGCATGGCGACGCTGTGCTGGGGCAGCACGAACAATCCGGTCGGCCGGAAACCGGGCACGGCGAGCTCGTCGGCCGTGAAACGACCCATGTGCGACACCGTCGCCGAGGCCAGATTCCGGCCGACCCGCGCGCCCAGCCAATTCGTGGTGTGCAGGACACCGCGATTGATCCGGTCGGGCACCAGCGTGATCCGGGTGTTGGCCAGCTGGTTCAGCTCGCGGCGCTCGCGCAGCCCGGTCTTGATCTGATCCCGGACCCGGGTCCAGTCGCTGCCGGGCGCGATGTCGAGGAACAGTGGCAGCGCGAGGTTGGCGGTGGACCGCAGTTCGGGATCGTGTCGGCGCAGGTCGACCGGCATCATGATGCGCGAAGGACCGGTCGTCTCGGCGGCCAGCAGCGCGCAGACGCGGGCCAGCGCGCCCGGCCCGGCGGCGTCGACGGACCGGGTGCGCAGCAGATGCCGGGCCAGGCCACGCCGCTGCCTGCCCCGCCCGACGGCACTGCGATAGCGCGGCACCATCGGTGTCGGCCTGCCGGGCGCGCCGACCCGCTGCACCAGTTCCTGATCGGCGATCGGGTCGAGCTGCGGGAGCGGGTCCTGCCCGCGCAGCGCCCGCAGCACGTTGCCCGCCCAGACGACCATGCCCATGCCGTCCATCACGCCGTGGAAGACCCGGAAGATCAGCGTCACCGGGGCACCGGTGAGCAACAGGACCTCGACGGTGGCCTCCGGCGTCGGGCCGATGGCGCTGGTGAGCACCGGGTCGGTTTCGAGCGCGGGCTCGAGCAACCGGTGGCCGGGCACGATCCGGACCGCCGGATCGACACCACTGTCGACCCATTCCGCGCCGCGCCGAACCAGCCGGGCCCCGGGCGTCACCGCCGCGGCCACCGCGACAGCCCGGCGCAGCCGCTCGGGGTCGATCTCACCCTCGCCGGGGATCGCCAACTGCATGAGGAACGGCGGCGCCAGCTCCCGCATCGGGAAGTACATGCGCTCGGTGGTCGAGATACCGCGACGGAAAGGATGGGTGGCGTTCATGATTCTCCGGTGAGTCGGTCGGGCGGTGACTACCGCAGGTCCCTGGTCAGCGCCTCGACGCCACCTTGGCGGTCGAGCCAGTCCAGGAACGCGGTGAGCCCGGTCTCGCGGTCGACGACCGGCGCGTAGCCGAGGTCGCGGCGGGCGGCGCCGGTGTCGTAGGTGGCGCTGCGGGTCATCAAGGCGACGGCATAGCGCGACAGCGGCGGCGACCAGCGGTTCGCCACCGCCGGAATCCGCCACACCGTCTCGATGGCCGCGACGACCGCGGCGAGAACCCGTGGATTCGGTTGCCGCGACGGTGGCTCGTATCCCAGCCGGGTCGCGACCTCGCCGAGAAACCGCCACACATCGGTCTTCTCGGCATCGGCGATGAAATAGGCCTTGCCGCCGATCGCCTCCGCGGTCAGTGCTAGCAAACCCGCGTGCACGATATTGTCCACGTGGCACAGCGAGGCCTCGACGGTCCGCCCGTAGGACAGATCGGGCAGCTTGCCCTCGGCGGTGCGCCCGAGCAGTCGCACGATCGGCCCCGATCGGTCACCCGCACCCCAGATCGCCCGCGGTCGCAGCGCGACCGTGGTGAATCCGGGCGCGTTCGCGGCGAGCACGGCCCGCTCGGCGGCGGCCTTGGTCTCGGAGTAGAAGTTGAGATAGCGCCGCGGGTACGGCAGCGATTCGTCGACGTCGCGCTGGTCGCCGCCGTCGCGATCCATCAGTGCGCTGGGGCTGGAGACGAAGACGAACCGGCTCGCCCCACCGCGCCGGGCGGCATCGAGCAGCAACTCGGTGGCCCGCACGTTCTCGGTCCAGAAGCGGTCCCTGGTCCCGCGTTCGTCGACGCGGGCCGCACTGTGGATCACCACGTCCATGCCGTCGGTGGCGCGCACCAGCGATGCCGCGTCGGTGAGATCGCCGTACACGATCCTCACCTGGTTCCCGGCCGCGCCGAGATCGTCGAGAACGCTGGTGCGGCGCACCAGGATCGACACCTCGTGCGCGCCGTCGGCGACCAGCGCCCGTACCAGCGCACCACCGAGGAAGCCCGAGGCGCCGGTGACCAGAATCTTCATCGCTGCCCATCCTCTTGCTTGGCCGCCCAGCGGGCGAGTTCCTCACGGCCGATCTTGGCATTGTGGCGGATGTCGACCGGGAAGCCCGGATGGATCGGGAAGTCGACGATCGGCGCGACGGTGTCGAATTCGGCCGCGCGCGTGCGCAACCGGGTCTGCGCCGCGACCGGATCCGCGCCCGGCTCGAGCTCCACGCACAGCACCGGTCGCTGCGCGCCCGCGGGGCCGACCCCGACGAGCGCGGTGCGCGACACTCCGGCCACCACATTGAAGACCTGCTCGACCTGCACGGTGAACATCGGTCCGTGCGCGGTCTCGACGCGCTGGCTCTTGCGCCCGCAGAACCAGATCCGGCCCACCTCGTCGATCCAGCCCAGGTCGCCGGTACGATGCCAGATCCGCTCGCCGTCGGCGATCTTGCCCGCCGTGTTCGCCTTCTCGGGCCAGTAGTAGCGCGTGCTGACATTCGGTCCCGCGACGACGAGTTCACCCACCGCGCGCTTCCCGGTCGGGATCTCGGCGTCGGCCCACTGCGCGACCGGGTCGTCGGTGATCGCCAACAACCGCACCTCGACGCGATCGGCCGGCCGCCCGATACACGTGCCCTCGCCCCGGTGAGCCCGCTCGACCAGACCGTCGAGGAGCTCGCGCGATTCGATGGTCGACATGGGCAGTGCCTCGGTCGAGCCGTAACCGGCGTAGACCTCGGCGTCCTCGCGCAACACCTCGCGCAACCCGGCCACACACCAGTCGGGAACCGGGGCGCCGCCGGAGAAGACGCTGGCCAGCGACGGCAGTTCCACCGGGTGTGCGCGCAGGTACTCGAGCAGTGGAATGAGCACGGCGGGGGAGGCGAACATGGTCCGTACCCCGAAACGGTCGATCGCGTCGACCACATGCGCCGGATCGGTGGAGCCGACCTTGCTCGGGATCAGCGGTGGCAACACACACCGCGACCCGAGCAGCAGATCGAGCACCCCGACCAGCGGCAGCGTGACCAGCGAGGTGTCCGGCTCGGTGCGCCCGCGCGCGGCGTGGACCTGCTCCACCATGGCGGCGAGATTGCCGTGGGTCAGTTCGACCGCCTTCGCCGGACCGGTGCTGCCAGTGGTGAAGCCGATGATCAGGACGTCATCGGGACGGGCGGGCACCCGATCGGTCAGCGCGCTCGTCGGCGTGCGCCCCACCGACCGCAGGGTCGGTCCGCGCCAGAACCAGCGCCGCCCGACCGTGAGGGTGGTGCGCACCTGCCGGAAGCTCCGGGCGAACAGCACCCGCACGGCGTGTGCCGCCGGGATACCGATGAAGGCCTCGGCCCGCACGGCCCGCAGACAGTGCACCATCCGCCGGATCCCCATGCCGGGGTCGATCACCACCGGCACCGCGCCGATCTTCAACAGCGCGAACAGGATCGCGTACAGCTCCGGACTGGGCAGCACGAGCACGATGGTGCGTGTTCCGCTGACCACCCCCGACCGGGTGAGCTGCTCGGCGATCGCCTCCGACCACCGATCGAGTTCGCGGTAGCTGATCGACCGGTAGTCGGGCAGGCCGTCGGCCCGCTTGCCGTCCGGGTAGATCACCGCCGCCCGCTGCGGGTCCGCGCGAGCGAGTTTACGGAATCCGTCGATGGTCTGCCAGTAGGTCGCTGTGCTCACGCGGTGGTTCCCGCTGGTAGCCGGTAGAGGGTGGCCGCCGCCGACGGACCCGCGCCCGCCGCGACGAACAGCACGTGGGTGTAGCCGTCGAGGGTGCCCGCTACGACAGCCCGGTCGTAGGCCAGCGGCAGCGCGGCGGTGTGCGGATCACCGTCGGTGAGATCGGGGGTGCGCACCGCGT
This sequence comes from Nocardia mangyaensis, assembly GCF_001886715.1. Lineage (NCBI taxonomy): Bacteria > Bacillati > Actinomycetota > Actinomycetes > Mycobacteriales > Nocardiaceae > Nocardia > Nocardia mangyaensis. The sequence goes on along the minus strand of NZ_CP018082.1, from coordinate 3,791,488 downwards.
CCTGGTCGATGCCGAGCGCGTCGGCCAGTCGCTTGGGGAAGTGCGCGCTGGGGGTCGAGGCGATCAGCGCGACCCGCGCATCGGCGGCCCCGGCCAGCGCCGCTCGCGCGACATCGCCTGCGACAGCGAGGATCCGGTCCTCGAAGTCGGCATCACGCTGGACGGTCATCAGTCCGCGCCCGGCGGTGCCCATGGTGGCCGTGTCGACATAGGCCTGCCCGGCGGGGCCGCCGGGTGCGGTCGCGATGTGCACCGGTCCGAAGCCCTCCGGTCCGTCGACCGTTTCGAGCAGTAGCGCCGCACCCGCTGTCGCATAGGGGAATTCGGCATCGGCTGCCGATCGGGTCAGCGAAGGATGGGTGTCGCCCGCGACGATCAGCACGTGGTCGGTGCCCCCGGTCGCCAGCACCGAACTCGCGACCTGCACGGCATTGACCACGCCGACCGCGCCGTTCATGAGATCGAAGGAGAAGGTGCGCGGATCGGTTCGGGTGTAGTCCAACCCGATTCCCGCAGCCTTCTGGATCAGCGCGGCGACCGCCGGTTCGACGGTGTTCGAGTCGCGGAAGATGCCGGTGTTGATCAGCACGCCGACCTGATCGGGCCGAATTCCGGCCCGCTCCAGGCTCTGTCGCGCGGCGCGGCCGCTGTGCTCGACGATGCTGTGGGTGTCGGTGGTGTTGCTGGTGCCGGTGGCTCGGATACGCACGCCCATGACGAACCTCAGACCTTCAGGGAGGAGATGGTGGTGGACAGGAAACCCGCGACGACGCCGGAGGCGGCGGGCACCATCAGCAGCTTCGACCCGGCCTCGATGTTCTGTTCGGACAGCTGGTCGTGCAGCACGATGAAATGTGAGGTCGTCGAGGTGTTTCCGTATTTTTCGATGACATTGAGATCCGGCGGCATCTCGGCGCCGAATTCCCGCGCGGCCACCGCGTTCATGTAGGGCACGGCGGCGGCGCCGAACTGGTGGTGAATGATGTAGTCGAACTGCTCGGCGGCGAAGTCGCTGCCTTGCTGCTCGAGGAAGGTGCCCTGCGCGTCGGGCCACAGCACGAACCGCGCCTCGTTGTGCATCTTGCGGTTGTCGGTGTACAGCGCCACCCCGGCGGACTTGTCGCTGGGCATGCCCAGGCACAGGTGCGAATGTTCGGCGGCGGTGAGCAGTTCGATGTAGTGGATCTTGTCGGCGTCGTCGACGGCCCGATCGAGGATCACCGCGCAGCCGGAATCACCGACCGAGAGCGAGGCGAACTGCAGATCGTACTTCTCCGAGATCTCGTTCACCGCGGTCTCGGCGATCGGGGTGATCGCCTCACCACTGACCACCATGCCGTTGCGCACCACGCCCGTGCGGATCATCCGGTCGAGAATGTATGCGCCGGTGAGCATTCCGGCGCAGGCGTTGGACACGTCGAAGGTGATCGCCTGCTCGGCGCCGAGGGTCTTGGCGATCGTCGAGGCGAACGAGGGCTCCATGTACATGCGGGTGCCGTCGTTGCTCCGGGTGATCGAACAGGAGATGATCACCTCCACCTCGTCCGGGGCGTACCTGGACCGGGAAAGACAGTCCTGCGCGGCCTTGATCGCCAGGGTGAACGAATCCTCGCGGCTCTCCGGCCGGGTGTCACGTACGCGGCGTTCTTTCACACCGGTGATCCGTTCCAGATCGAAGGACGGCGGTGTTTTCAGACGCGATATCAATTCGGCCGTGGACAAGATACTCGACGGAAGATATGCGCCGATGGATTCGAAACGCGAATGCGACACGTGAGCTCCTGAATGCGTTCGGAAAGGGGTGTCAAAGGACGATTTCGCATCGTCGATGGGAACGAACCCTACCGGAGCGTCAGCGCCCTGCGCGTCGTTGATGCGACGGTCACAGTCGGCCGATTCAGCAGGTGCGACAACGGGTTTCGCGGATTGTGGTTATCGGTCGGCAAACTGCGAGTGTGCGTGTCTTGCTGGATGGCAGTCGACGTTCATCGTCAGCGGCTATAACTCGGCTATCGCCTCTGATGGCACTGCCGACCGGTGTGGAGTGTCACAGATCGGTGCCCGCGCAGTGAGTGACTTCACCCTGACGCGGGTCAGCGAATAGATCCCGTGGCGATCCACCTTGTTCTCGGAGCAGAATCGCCCTCCCAAAATTTGTCTCCGGACAGTAGTGCGCGCAACGGCGCCGCCACGCAATTCGGCGAGGCAGTCGTCGGATTCCTGCGTTCGGGTCGGTCACCAGAAGCGCGGAGTGAGCGCCCACGCGGCGAACTCGGCGGCCAGCAATCCGTGCAGAGCGGAACGGGTGGGGAAGCGGTCGGGGTCGGCGCCGGTCACCACCAGGGTCACGGTGTCGTCGTCGCAGGAGAAGGCGAGGTTGACGCCCACCTCGACTTGGCGGAACAACTCGACCGGGCCCGGATTGACGACCGGGCGCATGATCACCGCGCGCGCCCGGTGCCCGCCCAGCATCGCGATGTTCTGGGCTGTACGACCCATGTTGGTGCACAGGCATTCCGGCGCCTTGGCGGTGCGGGCGAAGCGGTGCAGCACCCTCTTCGGCAGCAGCATCTGCACCGGTTGCAGGTGCTGGATCGCGGGGATTGTCGCGGGATCGCGATAGGCGAGTCCCGCGGCCTTGAGCGCGGCCCGGACGGCTGGTAGGTCGGTGCGCGCGCCGTGGCGGTAGGTGACGCTGATCGGCAGGCCGGTGGTGGCATTGGCCCGGGGATCGTCGGTCTCGCGCAGCGAGTGCGGGATGTCGACGCGGACCTGGGCACCGTCGGCGATGCGGCCGCTACGCCCCAGGAGTCCGACCGCCACCCCGATGAGCAGGCCGTTGGTGGTCCCGCCGTGCGCCGCGGCCACGGCTTCCCACTCGGCGAGGTCGAGCTGGACGATGGCGTCGGCGGCCTGCCAGGTGTCGGCGTGCGGCAGGCGTGGCTGCGCCGGACGCGGATTGCGGTCCGGTTCACGCACACCCCGGGCGCGGCGAGCTGCCCGGATCCCGCGGGCGACGGCGCGTAGCTGGCCACGGGCATCGGCGAGGTCGGCGGAGAAACGTCCCGCGCCGGCCACCGGGCCGACGAGCCTGCCCGCGCTGGCGATCCGGTCGGGGGCCTCGCCGCGCGCGAGCCGGTCGAGCGAGTCGACGATGGCGTGCATCATGCCGCCGCCGTCACAGACGACGTGCGAGGCGACCAGGGTGACCACGGTGCCGCCGGATTCGGTGGGAGCCCCGGCGAGCTGCCACACCAGGCCGCGTTCGGGATCGAATTCCACCGCGGCCTGGGCGAGGTACCAGTCGAGCACGTCGTCCTCGGGCACCGGGGTGTCCGACCAGCGCAGCGGCAGGGACTCGGTCGCGGGCTCCCAGTGCGGGCGCGCGATCGGGAACCTGGTGGTGCGCACCCGGCGGGCGATGAACCCGGTTGCCAGATGCGCGTGCCAGCGGGCGAGCAGATCCCGGTCCACCGGGGTGTCGAACCGGTAGGCCAGTTGATTGACCAGGGCGTTCGGGTAGAGGCTGTGCAGTTTGAAGAACAGATCGTCGTCGGCGGTGATGCGGTTGAGGCCGGTGGGTCCGGCGGCCACCGCGACGGCGGGGGAGGTGACGGTCATCGAGGACTCCTCATCGAGAACGCAGGGTGCGCACGGTCAGCGGCGCGAAGACGGCGACGACGACCACCGAGGCCACCAGTGACCACCAGGCATCGGCGCCGACGGTGCCGTGCGCGGACAGGGTGCGCACCGCGGAGACCAGATACGAGACCGGATTCAGGTCCGAGACATGCCGCATCCAGGTGGGCATGGCCTCCTCGGGCACCAGGGCGTTGGAGGCGAAGCCGAGGAAGGTGAGCACGAGCATCGACATGCCCTGCACGGCGGCGGGCCGGGCGACGGTGGCGCCGATGAAGGCGAACAGCCAGCTGATGGCGGTGGTGGCGAACACGACCAGGACCGCGCCCGCCAGGAAGCCCGCGGTGTGCTCGGGCCGGTATCCCATGCAGAATCCGACGATCACGACGGTGATCGCGGCGATGAGATAGCGCACCGTCCCGGCCAGCAACGCGCCGGCGACGGGTGCGGACCGGGCGATGGGCATCGCGACGAAGCGGTCGAAGACGCCGGAATGGATGTCCTCGGACAGTTGCACGCCGGTGGCGACCGAGGAGGTGAGCACGATCTGGACCAGTACACCGGGAATCATCAGCGGCAGATACGCCTGCATGCTGCCCGCGATGGCGGTGCCGAAGATGCTGCCGAACAGGACGGGGCCGATGATGGGCAGCAGGATGGCGTCGTAGAGCAGCTGCGGACTGTGCCGGAAGGTGAGCAGGCCGCGCCAGGCCATCATCAGTGAATGTCGCAGGGCGGCAACCGGATTCACTCGGGTGACCCGAGGCGCGCGGACCACCTGGAGTGGCACCGCGGCGGTGTCGGTGGTGAGAGTCATGGCGGGTCTCGAACTTTCACGCAGGGCGGTCATGCCGCATCCACTCGGTCGGTGGATCGCGCGTGGCCGGTCAAGGCGAGGAACACCTCGTTGAGGTCGGGCCGGTCCACCGCGAAGCCGCGCAGCGCGATGTCGGCGGCGCGGCAGGCCGCGACGATCTCGGCGCCGTCGGCGACCTCGCGCAGCGGGATGGTCAACGTCCCCGACGACGAGCCCTCGGGCACCGCACCGGTGAGCTCGTGGATCAACGCCTCGGCGCGGCGCAGATCGGCGGTGTCGGGGATGTCGAGGCGCAGTACCTGATCGCCGATCGAGGACTTGAGTTCGGCCGCGGTGCCCTCGGCGACCAGCGTGCCACGATCGATGACCGCGATCCGATCGGCCAGCGCGTCGGCCTCCTCGAGGTATTGGGTGGTGAGCAGGACCGTCGCGCCCCGAGCGACCAGACCGCGCACGATGCCCCACATCCGATCGCGGGTGTGCGGGTCGAGGCCGGTGGTCGGCTCGTCGAGGAAGATCAACGGGGGCACCGTGATCAAGGTGGCGGCCAGATCCAGGCGTCGCCGCATCCCGCCGGAGAAGGCGCTGACACTGCGCCGCGCCACCGCGGTGAGCTCGAACTCCTCGAGCAGTTCGTCGCCGCGCCGGGCCGCCTCGCGCCGGGACAGGCCGAGCAGTCGGCCGAACAGGCGCAGATTCTCGGCGGCGGACAGTGTTTCGTCGACCGAGGCGTACTGGCCGGTGAGCCCGATCATCGACCGCACGGCCGTCGCGTCACGCACGACGTCGTAGCCGAACACCTCGGCGCTGCCCCGGTCGGGACGCAGGAGCGTCGCCAGCATCCGGACAGTCGTGGTCTTGCCCGCGCCATTGGGGCCGAGCATGGCGAACACCGAGCCGGCGGGAATGCTGAGGTCGACGCCGCCCACGGCGGTGAAGTCACCGTAGGACTTGCCGAGCCCGCTGGTACGGACGGCGATCTCGGTGCTCACTGTCGCCTCCCGGCATGGTGGAAGACCGGCGTCGGGGCGGTCAGGGGGACAAGGGCTTCCACTTCGTCGGCGGCGCGGGCCACCCCGTGTTCGGGGAAGCGGCTCGCGTAGGCGGCGGCGCGGGCTACGACATCGGGATCGGCGACCCGGTCCAGGAGGGTGGTGAGCGCGCGTGCGTCGAGGTCGGCGGCTCGCGCCGTCGCGGCGAGCCCGAGCCGAGACAGCGCGCGTCCCCAGTAAGGCTGGTCGGCCTGGATGGAGCAGATCACCTGAGGCACACCGGCTCTCAGTGCGGCGGCGGTCGTTCCCGCGCCGCCGTGGTGCACCGCCGCGACACAGCGCGGCAACACCGCGGCATGGTCGAGCTGGTCGACGATCGCCATCTCCTCGCTCAGCAGCGGGGCGATGCCGGCCCAGCCCGCGGCCAGCAGCAGGCGGCGATCACGTCGGGCGCAGACCGCGCGCAACATCGCCACCAGCGCCGCCGGATCATCCACGGTCATCGAGCCGAAACCGACATAGATCGGCGCCGCTCCCGCGTCGAGCCACCGTCCGAGCGCGGGATCGGCCCGGCCGCCGAGGAATCCGTCGGCATCCACGGCGAACCCGGTGACCGGGTGGCGCGCGGGCAGTTCGGCGGCCAGCCCGGGAAACAGGTCGACGTCGTAGGCCTGGATCGACACCCGCTCACGCAGCGGATGCTCGACGATCCCGAACTCGGCCAGTGGCTGGGCCAGCGCGGCATCACGGGCCCAGCGCAGGCCCGCCCAGATGCGCCGATTGAGCGCACCGGGAATCCGGGCACCCCATGCCGTGGGCACCACCGGCACCGAGCGATTCGGGTGGATCGGGAAGAAATGCACTGCGGCCAACGGCACACCGACCCGCCGCGCGGCCTTCTCGGCCGCCTCCTCGCCCGCCATCCCGGTCACCACCACGTCGTGACCGGGCGCGAGGTCGAGCAGATCGCGCACCGCCTCGGCCACCCCGCGCCGTTGCAGATCCAGCACCGCCCGCACCCGCTGCCGCGGCGAGGCGCTGCGGAATCGGCGATCGGCGTGCTGGGTGCGCAACAACTCGGCGCTGTCGCGCCCGAAGCCGACCGCCGCGATGCCGAGCGTGTCGGCGAACTCGACGAGATTGGGCGAGAGCGCGAGTGTCACCGAATGCCCGCGAGCGCGCAGCTCGCGGGCCAGCAGGATTCCCGGCTGGGCATCGCCGCGGCTTCCGGTGAAGGCCAGCAGTGCGCGCATTCTCAGCCCGCGCTCAGTGCCGCCGACGCGGTCTCGGTCGAGGCCGCCGCCGCGGCCGGCGCGGCGATCGTGGTCACCGCGTACATCGCTCTGGCGAATTCGGTGAGGAACCGGTCCATCACCGGATCGGGCAGGCCGGCCGGGTAGCGGGTGGAGACATAGAGGCCGTCGGGGCCGCGCACGACCCAGAAGTACACCTCCTCGGTCGAATACGACACCGCGCGCAGCGTGCGGCCGCGCAGATCGGCGACGAGTTCGTAGTCGGGCAGCATCCGGATGTCGAGGAACGAGGCACCGAAAGTCGGGCCCTCCATCGCACCGACCATCGCCAGCGACCGGCCCCAGGAGGCGTCGTTGCACACGTGCGCGCGTTTGAGCGCGGCGCGCGTCGCGTCGAGCGCGGCGGACATGTCGGCGCCCGGTGGCAAGGTGATGTCGACGGGGACAACGTTGACGAACCAGCCCATCGATTCGAGCCAGGTCAGATCGGGGCGGGTGGCGATCGGCATCACGGTCCGGAAGCGGTCGTCGCCGAAGACCTCCCGGGACGCGGTCGCCAGGGCGGCGAACACGGTGACCGAGAGCCGATGCTTGATCCGGTCGAGCACGTCCTCGACCTCCTCGAGTTCCTCGAGGGTCAACAGGGTGCGCGAGAGACTGGGCTGCGCGTGCTCGCCGGCGAGTTCGGCGACCTGACCGGCGGCGAAGCGAGGCATCGGCGAGCCGGGCGCGCCGAGGAACTCGCGCCACACCGCGACGGCGGGGGAGTCGGGGGTGAGTTCTTCGGCGGCGGCGCGCTCGATCGCGGCGTAGTCGGCGGGGCTGCCGAAGGTGGCCGAATCGCGGATCTCGCCACCGGTGGTGACCGCGCAGTAGAGGGTGCGCAACTCGAGGATGAGCACGGCCTGGGAGTAGGCGTCGAGCACCGAGTGGTCGGCGCCGACCAGGACGGTGAAGTCGTCGGTGTCGTGGGCGACGGTGGCCACCAGCAGATGCGGCCAGGTCAGCGGGGACAGTCGCAGTTCCAGTGTCTCGCAGAGGAACTCGTTGATCAGCTCACCATCGACGAGATCGGGGACCACGGCGGCGGTGACGCGCACCGTGCCGGGCGCGGTCGTCACCCGGTGGTAGTCGCCGTCGCGGGTGGGGGCGACGGTGGTGCGGAAGCCCTCGTGGCGGTCGTGCCACAGTTCGAGGGTGCGCGCCCAGGCCCGCTGGTCGAGCGGGGCGTCCATCTCGAAGACGGTGCCGATCCAGCGCCCACGGCCCGGGCGCGGATCGTCGGGATCGAGAAAGCCCAGATACTGCGCGTGGACACTTGCCAGCGGGCGTTCGTCGTCATACCAGGCATCGGGTGAGGACAGCGCGGGGGTCCAGAGCGACAGTTCCCCGTCGCGAATCCGGAATTCGGACAGATGGGTGTATTCCATGCCGGGTCACCTCATAGGGGGTGCAAGCCGATATCGGCGCGAATGGAGTGCGGTGATCGCGGGATGCGACACCGGGTGTTGCTCTGGATCCCCGCACCGGATGTAGCTGGCGAACCCTGGGCTATTTGCGAGTCTATAACTCTGAGAGTTTTCTGAAACACATCTTAGTCACAACTAAGAGATGTGAAGTAAATCACTTTCAAATTGCGTCGGATTGCCAGCGTAATCCGCGCTCCTGAAGTAGGGAGCCCACTCCGTGTTGTCGGAGGTCCGGACCCGGCCCGCGGGCCGCACCAGCGTGATGTGCGATGGTGCGGGCGCGCCGAGTGGTCAGCCAGCGGTCGGCACGGGTTCGACCGGCTCGGTTTCGGGCGCAGCGGGCAGCGGCAGCCTGGCATCGAGGACCAGTCCGATCAGTCCGAGCGACAGGCAGATCGCCGACATCGCGATCGCCACCGGGTGGGTGTCCCCGGCCAGCGATCCGGCCAGCACCGCGGTCGAGATCGTGCCCGGCGCCGAACCGGCGAGGGTGGCGACGAGATAGGGCGTCAGCCGGACCGAGGACAGGCCGCAGCAGTAGTTGACGATCGAGAACGGGGCGACCGGGATCATTCGCAACGCTGCCACCGAGAGCCAGCCGCGCCGGGCGAGTCGCTCGTCGATTGCTCGCACCGCCGGATGGGTCAGATGCTCGGCCACCCGATCGCGGCCGAGCGCGCGGACCCCGAGCAGGGCCACCGCCGCGCTCACCGCACTGGCCCCGAGCGCGATCGTCGAACCGAGCACCGGACCGAACAGCACCCCGCTGGTCACCGTCAGCACGGTGCGCGGCACCGGCGCCACCGCGACCACCGCATAGAAGAGGAAGAACAGCACCGGCAGCAGCGGACCCGCGCCGCCCGCCCAATCCCGGATCTGCTGCGGGCCAGGCAGCGGCACCTGCGTCGCCAGCACGAACAGTGCGGCGAACCCGGCCAGGGCCAGGAGCAGGCGCGGGGAGCGGATCAGTCGAGACACCGGCTCAGCGTACCGACCGGTAGGGGATGGCCCGAGTGGATGGACACGGTGTCACAGTTAGCATCAAGGAGGAATCCGGGCATATCCCGGTTCACCGGAGTGTCGGACCAGCGCTACAGCGCCGGTGGAAGAGAGAACAGCAGCTATGCCGATTGGTTCAGAGTCCGGGGCGGGCATCGCGCCGGAACCGGTACCCGAATACGCCGCATGGCGTCAGGGCGTGGCGGGCGTGTTGGCCAAAGCGCGGCGGGTCGAGGCCGCCGAACTCCCCGCGGAACCCGAGCACCTGCTCGACGAGACCACCTACGACGGGCTGACCATCGCCCCGCTCTACACCCGCCGCGACGAGCTGCCCGAGCAGCCGCTGCCCGGCGCCTTCCCCTACGTCCGCGGCGGCGACGCCACGCGTGACCCGCAGCGCGGCTGGTTCGTCAGCGCCTTCGCCGGGGAGGACGACGCCGAGGCGACCAACCGGGCGATCCTGACCGGCCTGGAAAACGGCGTGAGCGCCATCGCGCTCGGTGTCGGGCCCTACGGCGTGGCCGTCGACGACATCCCCGTCGCGTTGCGCGGGCTGCTGTACGAGCTGGCCCCGCTGACGCTGGTCGCCGGTGCGGCGACCAGCTCGGCCGCCCAGAAGGTGTTCGAGGTCCTCGACGGCTACTCGATCGACGATCGCGCGCAGATTCGGGTCGGCCTCGCCGCCGCCCCGCTGACCAGTGCCTTCACCGGCGCCGAAGACGTCGACCAGGCCGAGGCCGTCGCGCTGGCCGTCCGCGCGATCGCCCGGCCCGAGTCGGTGCGCGCGATTACCGTGGACGGCATCGCCTTCCACAATGCCGGCGCCGCCGACGCCCAGGAAGTGGGCGCGGCCATCGCCGCCGGGCTGGCGTATCTGCGCCTGCTGACCGGTGCCGGGGTCGACATCGCCGACGCGTTCGGTCAGCTCGAGTTCCGCTTCGCGGCCACCGACGACCAGTTCGCCACCATCGTGAAATTCCGTGCGGCCCGGCGCCTGTGGGCTCGGGTCGCGCAGGTGTGCGGCGCCCCCGCCTTCGGTGCCGCACCGCAGCACGCGGTCACCTCGGCCGCCATGATGACCCAGCGCGATCCGTGGGTGAACCTGCTGCGCACCACCCTGGCCGCCTTCGGCGCCGGTGTCGGCGGCGCCGATTCGGTCACGGTCCTGCCCTTCGACGCGGCACTGCCCCCGGGCGAACTGGGTGTGTCGACCACGTTCTCACAGCGCATGGCCCGCAACACCCAGTTGCTGCTGCTCGAGGAATCCCACCTCGGCCACGTGCAGGACCCGGCCGCCGGCTCCTGGTACGTCGACGCGCTGACCGACGAACTCGCCGCCAAAGCGTGGGCATTCATGCAGGAACTCGAGGCCGAGGGCGGCTACCTCGCCGCGCTCGACTCCGGTGTGCTGGCGGCGCGGATCGCCGAGACCGCCGCCACCCGCGCCGCCGATGTCGCGCATCGCCGCGCCGCGGTGACCGGTGTCAACGAGTTCCCCAACCTCGCCGAGGCGCCGCTGTCGGAGCAGGCCCGCGAGCGGGGGCCGAACGTGCGCTACGGTGCCGCGTTCGAGACGCTGCGCAACCGGTCCGACGCCTACCTCGCCGCCCACGGGGCCCGCCCGAAGGCGCTGATCGTGCCGCTGGGCCCGGTCGCCGAGCACAACGCGCGGACCATCTTCACCGCGAACGTGCTGGCCTCCGGCGGGATCGAGTCGGTCAACCCCGGCCCGCTGGCGATCGACGCAATCGCCGCCGCCGCCAGGGAAGCCGGTGCGCGCATCGCGGTCCTGTGCGGCGCGGACAAGCGCTACACCGAGCAGGCGGGCGAGGCGGTGGACGCCCTGCGCGCCGCCGGCGTCGAGACCGTGCTGCTGGCCGGGCCGGAGAAATCGGTCGCGCAGTACAGCGGAACACAGCGTCCCGACGGGTACCTCGCCCTGCGCATCGACGCGGTCGCGGTTCTGTCGCAGCTGCTGGAGAAGGTGGGAGCCTGATGACCACGTCCGATATCGAGCACGTCGTCGGTAGCTTCGCCGAGGTACCGCTCACCGAGCACACGCCCGACGCGGCCGCCGTCGACACCGAGCAGGTGCGCGAGTTCGTGGCGAACGCGGCCACGGCGAACCACACCACCCCCGAGCAGCTCGTCTGGTCCACGCCCGAGGGTATCGACGTGCCGCCGGTGTTCACCAAGGCCGACCGGGACGCTGTTGTCGCGCAGGGGTATCCGCTGGACACGGTGCCCGGCGTCGCGCCGTTCCTGCGTGGTCCGTACCCGACCATGTACGTGAACCAGCCGTGGACGATCCGCCAGTACGCGGGCTTCTCCACCGCCGCGGACTCCAACGCCTTCTACCGCCGCAACCTGCAGGCGGGCCAGAAGGGTCTCTCGGTCGCCTTCGACCTCGCCACCCACCGGGGCTACGACTCCGACCACCCCCGCGTCCAGGGCGACGTGGGAATGGCGGGCGTCGCGATCGACTCGATCCTGGACATGCGCCAGCTCTTCGATCAGATTCCCCTGGACCAGGTGTCGGTGTCGATGACCATGAACGGCGCGGTGCTGCCGATCCTGGCGCTCTACGTTGTCGCCGCCGAAGAACAGGGTGTGGGCCCCGAACTGCTGGCCGGAACCATTCAGAACGACATTCTGAAAGAGTTCATGGTTCGCAACACCTACATCTATCCGCCCAAGCCCTCCATGCGGATCATCTCCGACATCTTCGCCTTCACCAGCGCCGAGATGCCGAAATTCAACTCGATCTCCATTTCGGGCTATCACATCCAAGAGGCCGGTGCGACAGCCGATCTGGAGCTGGCCTACACCCTCGCCGACGGCGTGGAATACATCCGCGCCGGCATCGCCGCGGGCATGGATGTCGACAAGTTCGCGCCGCGGCTGTCGTTCTTCTGGGCGATCGGAATGAACTTCTTCATGGAGGTCGCCAAGCTGCGCGCCGGGCGCCTGCTGTGGAGCGAGCTGGTGTCGAAGTTCGAGCCCAAGAGCGCGAAATCGCTGTCACTGCGCACCCATTCGCAGACCTCGGGCTGGTCGCTCACCGCACAGGACGCCTACAACAATGTGGCGCGCACCTGCATCGAGGCGATGGCCGCGACCCAGGGTCACACCCAGTCGCTGCACACCAACGCCCTCGACGAGGCCCTCGCGCTGCCCACGGACTTCTCCGCGCGCATCGCCCGCAACACCCAGCTGCTGATCCAGCAGGAGTCCAACACCACGCGCCCGATCGACCCGTGGGGTGGCTCCTACTACGTCGAATGGCTCACCCACCAGCTCGCCGAACGCGCCCGCGCGCACATCGCCGAGGTGGAGGCGCACGGCGGGATGGCTCAGGCCATTGCGGAGGGCATTCCGAAGCTGCGCATCGAAGAGGCGGCCGCGCGCACCCAGGCGCGTATCGACACCGGACAGCAGCCGGTGATCGGTGTCAACAAGTACCAGGTCGAAGAGGACCAGCAGGTCGAGGTTCTCAAGGTCGAGAACTCGCGGGTGCGTGCCGAACAGATCGAGAAGCTGGAACGCCTTCGCGCCGAACGGGACTCGGCTGCGGTCGAACAGGCGCTGGCCAACCTGAGCCGCGCCGCCGCGTCCTCGGAGGGCGGCATGGAGAACAACCTCCTGGCTCTGGCCATCGAGGCCGCGCGCGCCAGTGCCACCGTCGGTGAGATCTCCGACGCGCTGGAGAAGGTCTACGGCCGCCATCAGGCCGAAATCCGTACCCTGTCCGGTGTGTACCGCGACGAAGCAGGCAAGGCCTCCAATATCGGCGCCGCCATCGAACTGGTGGAGGAATTCGCCGAGGCCGAGGGTCGCCGCCCGCGCATCCTGGTCGCCAAGATGGGTCAGGACGGTCACGACCGCGGCCAGAAGGTGATCGCGACCGCCTTCGCCGATCTCGGCATGGACGTCGACGTGGGTCCGCTGTTCCAGACGCCCGAAGAGGTGGCGCGTCAGGCCGCCGACAACGACGTGCACATCGTCGGCGTCTCCTCGCTGGCCGCCGGTCACCTCACCCTGGTGCCCGCCCTGCGGCAGGCACTGGCCGAGGTCGGGCGGCCCGACATCATGGTCATCGTCGGCGGTGTCATCCCGCCCGGTGACTTCGACGAGCTCTACGAGGCAGGCGCCGCGGCGATCTTCCCGCCCGGCACCGTCATCGCCGACGCGGCGATCGATCTGCTGCAGAAGCTGGGCGCCTCCCTCGGGCACGAGATCGGCGGCGGCGCAACCGAATGAGCGACGCCGCACACGGGGCCGAGGGTGGGACGGCCCACCCTCGGCTCGGCACGACCGTAGGTGTCGGCGCACCGCGCAACGCGGGCCGCACCGCGCCGGGTGCGCGGCAGGCCATCGACATCGACGCGCTCGCCACGCAGATCCAGGCCGGTCAGCGGTCGGCGCTGGCGCGGGCGATCACCCTGGTCGAATCCACCCGCTCCGACCATCGGGAACTGGCCCAGCGGCTGCTGCTTCGGCTCGGTACCGAACCCGGTGCGGTCGTGTCGAACCGGGTCGGCATCACCGGTGTCCCCGGGGTCGGCAAGTCGACCTTCATCGACGCGCTCGGCATGAAACTGCTCGCCGAGGGGCATCGGGTGGCGGTGCTCGCGGTCGACCCGTCCTCGACCCGCACCGGCGGCTCGATCCTGGGCGACAAGACCCGCATGGCGCGCCTGGCCCTGGAACCCGACGCGTTCATCCGCCCCTCACCGACCGCGGGCACGCTCGGCGGCGTCGCCAAAGCCACCCGCGAGACCATCGTGCTGCTCGAGGCGGCCGGATACGACGTGATCCTGGTCGAGACCGTCGGCGTCGGCCAGTCCGAGGTGACCGTCGCCAACATGGTCGACGTGTTCTGCTTCCTCACCCTGGCCCGCACCGGAGATCAGTTGCAGGGCATCAAGAAGGGCGTGCTCGAGCTCGCCGAGCTGGTCGCGGTCAACAAGGCCGACGGCAAGCACGAACTGGAAGCCAAGGGCGCGGCCCGCGAACTCCAGGGCGCCCTGCGCCTGATCCACCCGCACGACGCGCTCTGGCGACCCCCGGTTCTCACCATGAGTGGTCTGGAAGGCATCGGCCTCGACAAGTTCTGGGACACCGTCCTCGAACATCGCCGAGTCCTCACCGAGGCGGGCGAATTCGCCGAGAAGCGCCGCCGCCAACAGGTCGACTGGACCTGGACCATGGTCCACGACCAGATCCTGCGCCGCCTGGCCGACAATCCGACGGTGAAATCCGTTCGAGCGCAGGTGGAATCCGCCGTTCGCGCCGGCACCCTCACTCCCGCCCTGGCCGCCGAGCAAATCCTCACGGCGTTCGACGGGGAATAGGCGCGCATCGCGTCACCGCGGATTCGCTGCCATCGTGGTGGTGGTGGTTGCTCGCTTGCTGGTGAGTGCTGTTTGCCCAGCTGAGAGCTAGTATCGCTGGCATGATAGCCGGGCGGGATGGGATTTGCCAGCTGTTGTCTGGGCGGATTTTCGTGGACCGTGGAGGGTGGAAGCGAAAGTCTGGGCCCCGGGAGGCACTGATGGCGATCTTCCGTACGGGTCGAACGATCGGCAGCGATCGCACTCCCGAGCGTGCCGTTCTCGGCGACGACGGCCGCTGGCGCCTCACCTGGCTTCCCGAGCTGCCCCTCACTCGCGACCAGGCCGTCGCGGGTCTGCGACTGGACGAGATCCTCAGTGACCCCACCCTCGTCGACAGCCGGGTGGCGATCGCCGAAGCCGCCACCTGTGCCGACCGTATCGGCATCATCGTCGAACAAGCGGTGATCCGCCTCTGGAAGCGCACCCTCACCTCCCTGGCCCTGTGTGCCGTCGCCATGACGCGCATGGGCCTGAAGCGGGCGGGCTGACGGATGGGGGTTGCGCGAGCGCCGCGTTCCGTGAATATTTAGGTATGTGCCTAAGTATTCACGTGCCGAGCCGGGCGGAGGACTCGACAGTGTCTTCCGGGCCCTGGCCGACCCGACTCGGCGAGCGATCGTCGAGCGGCTCGCGCGGGGGCCCGCGTCGGTGTCGGACCTGGCCGCGCCGTTCGACGCGGCCCTGCCGACGATCGTGCAGCACCTGAAGGCGCTGGAAGCGGGGCAGGTCGTCAGTTCGGCGAAGATCGGCCGCGTGCGCACCTACCAACTGGTGCCGGGCGCCTTCGGAGCCGCGATCGAATGGCTGGGGCGCCAACGTCCACCGGCCGAGCGGCAGCTGGACCGGCTCGCGGCACTACTCGAGAAGTCAGCGAAAACCACACAGGGAGAAGAACAATGAACAACACGGTCACCCGCTCCATCAGTCACGCTCAGTTCACCATCGAACGCGAGGTGCCCGTGGCGCCCCCGGTCGCCTTCGGCGCGTTCGCCGACCCCGCTGTCAAGAGCGAGTGGTTCGGCGGTGAAGAAGGCTGGGAGCTGGGCGAGGTGTCGGTCGACTTCCGCGTCGGTGGCTTGGAGGTCAACGAGGGCACCTTCGAACAGAAGCTGACCTCCCGTTTCGTCGCCACCTACACCGACATCATCGAGAACGAACGCATCGTCTACACCTACGACATGTGGGTCAACGGCACGCACATCTCCACCTCGGTCGCCACCTGGGAATTCGAACCCGTCGCCGCGGGCACCAAACTCACCCTTGTCGAATTCGGTGCCCACCTCGACGGGTTCGACACCGGCGCCGAGCGAGAGGAAGGCACGCGCGTGCTCGTCGACGCGCTGGCCGCCTACCTCGAATCGCAGGCCTGACCGGCTGGTCAGCCATGGTCCATGCCGCTCATGTCCATCGCCATCGGGGCAGGCTGCTGGCCCGGGGCGAGGACGAGGAATTGGCCCATCATGCCCTTGTCCTCGTGGTGCAGGAGGTGGCAGTGGTACATGTACGGGTAGGTGGGGTCGGCGTGGTCGGCGAAGTGCATGGCGAGGGTGTAGGTGGTGTCGGGGGCGGTGTAGACGGTGTCCTTCCAGCCGGACAAGGCCGGGGGCGGGGGATCGCCGTCGATGGCGAGGATCTGGAATTGCACGTCGTGGACGTGGAAGTTGTGTGGCCAGTTGTCCTTGTTGCGGACCGACCAGACCTCGGTGGTGTCGACGGGGATGGTCATGTCGATGCGATTCATGTCCATGCGGCGGTTGTTGATCATGAACCACTGCAGGTCGAAGGTGCGGGTCGGCGCGGCGGTGGCCGCGGCGAGGGGAGTCATCGGGACCAGGGCCGTGGGGAGGTCGGCGGCGGGTCGCAGAGCGTCGGCGGCGCGCAGGGTCAGGATGTCGAAGGTGTCGTCGAAGCCGAACTCGGCGGCGCGATCGACGCCGGTGCGGTCGGTGATCGGCAGCGACCGTAACGTGACGTTCTCGCCGGGGCGCAGGGTGACCAGCAGCTCGGCCCGTTCCCCCGGACTGAGCTGGATCTGTTCCAGCGCAACCGATTCGGAAAGCAACCCGCCGTCGGTCGCGACCAGCTGAAACGGTCTCCCGTCGGCGAAGGCGAGGTTGTAGAGACGCCCGGACGACCCATTGAGGATGCGCAAACGGACACGTTCGGTGGTGACGGTGAGGTGGGCGTCGGTGATCCCGTTGGTGACGATGGTGTCGCCGAGCAGCCCGACATCGGTGGTGTCGGATTCGTCGATCCGGCCATCGGCGGTGAAGCGGCGGTCCTGGATCACCAGTGGAATGTCGTCGACCCCATACTCTCTCGGCAGACCGAACTCCGCGGCGCTGTCGTCGTCGATCAGGAAGAAGCCGGAAAGGCCGCGCTGCACATGCTTCTCGGTCGCGCCGTGCGGATGCGGGTGGTACCACAGTGTCGCGGCGTGTTGCTGGACGGTCCAGCCCGGCGCCCAGACCGCACCGGGGGCGATCATCTGATGGGGGCCACCGTCGAACTCCGCGGGCACGTGCATGCCGTGCCAGTGCACCGAGGTCGCCTCGGGCAGGTCATTGGTGATGGTGAACGCGACCTGCTCACCGCGGCGGGCCCGCACGGTCGGGCCGAGCACCGACCCGCTGTACCCCCAGGTCGGCGTCTGTATCCCGCGAACCATTTCGGTGCTGCCCGGCTGGGCCCGCAGGGCGAACCGGCGGACCCCGTCGGCGCCGACAGTGGACGGGGCCAGCGGCGGGATCGGCAGCGGACGGGTCCCGGTCGTCGACGCCGGCGCCGAGGGCTGGATCGAACATCCGGCGGCGTACGCCACCGGAACGAGGGCGAGACCGGTGAGAAATCCTCGTCGCGAGACCAACGTGCGCTCCTTGTCTGTGCGTGGACCTCCAGTTTCGAGCGGTCGCGGTCGCGGCGACTCCGCCGAACAGCCGGACCCGACCAGCCCGTTTCCGACCGCGCGGTGGTTGCGGACGCGCCGATCGCGTGCTACTGCTCATCCGTCCCCTAGCGTGGGTACGTGATCGACATCCGTGCTCCTCGGCAGCTGCTTCGCTGGCTGCCACTGGTCCTGATCCCGGTGCTGCTGCTGGCCAGCACGTATCCGGGCCAGTACCGGGTGCCCGCGCACTATTGGCTGCTGGCGATGGCCGCGGGCGTGGTGTTCCTCGCGGGCGCGCGTCGGCCACTCACGGTGTCGATCGTGCTGTCGGCCCTGGCCGTCCCGATGCTGCGCACCCCGGCGTGGGGTGTGTCGGGCCTGGTGCCCTACCTGGGCGCGGTGGCGCTCGTCGACGTGATCGCGCGTTCGCACCGGCAGGCGCCGGTCTGGGTGGCGACGGGCGCGTGGGCCGCCGCGGTCGTCTTCGGTCACCTCGGCCTGCACGACACCTCGATCGGGCGTGCCTCCACCGTGGTCGAGGCCGCGGCCTACGTGGGCCTGCCGCTGCTGCTCGGGCTGTACCTGCGCGGACAGCGCGACCTGGCCGAGAACCTGCGGATGCGCGCGGCCGACGCCGAAGCCCGCACCCGCATCGACGAGCGTGCCGCCCTCGCCAGGGAGCTGCACGATGTGGTCGCCCACCACATGGCCTCGATCATCCTGCGGATCTCGGTGGCCGGACATGTGGTGCGCACGGCTGATCCGCGGGTCGTCGCCGTCCTCGACGACGTACGCGGTACCGCCGCCGACGCCCTCACCAACATCCGCCGGCTCCTCGCCGCCCTGCGCGACCCCGACCTCGGCACCGTGGCGCTGGTCGACCCCGAGTCCGTCGCCACCGAGATCGCCGCGGCCGTCGACCGGGTGCGCGCGGCCGGGTTCACCGTCGAGGCCGAGCTCGAACCCGACCTGGACGGACTCGACGCCATCACCCGGCTCACCCTGCTGCGCCTCGTGCAGGAGTCGCTGACCAATGTCATGAAGCACGCGGATCGGGCTGTGCCGGTGCGGTTCCGGATCGGCCGAGGCGACGGCGGCATCGGCGTCGAGGTCGTCAGCGGTGGTGCGGCCACGGCCGCCCTGCCCGGGCACGGCATCGTCGGAATGCGGGAACGCGCCGCACTCGCCGGGGGAACGCTCGCTGTCGGCGCCGAGGAGGCGAACTGGGTGGTGCGGGCCTGGCTGCCCGAGCGAACAGGGGAGCTGAGGTGATCCGGGTTCTGCTGGTGGACGATCAGCGGCTGATCCGCGCCGGTCTGCGGATGCTCATCGAGGACACCGACGATCTCGTCGTCGTCGGGGAAGCGGCCGACGGTGTCGAAGCGGTTCGCCGCTACGCCGAACTCGTGCCCGACCTCGTCGTCATGGACCTGCGTATGCCCGGCCTGGACGGGGTCGCCGCGACACGGCAGATCCTCACTTCCTCGCCGCGAGCGAAAGTGCTGGTACTCACCACCTTCGACGACGACGAGCACCTGTTCCCCGCCCTCGCCGCCGGCGCCGCGGGCTATTTCGTCAAGGACACCGACCCCGCCGTCCTGCTCGACGCGATTCGACGCACCGCCGAGGGGGACCTGCTGTTCTCGCCGACCCTGCTGCGCCGACTGATCGACCGTGCGCTTCAGACCCGAATTGAATCTCCCTCGGCACCAGCGGATTTGACAGCCCGCGAACTCGAGGTGCTGCGCCTGGTCGGCGAGGGACACGGCAACCAGGCGATTGCCGACCGCCTGCACCTCGGTGTGAGCACTGTCAAGACCCACATCGCCAACCTCCTCGACAAGACCGGCACCGACAACCGCGTCCGGCTGGCCGTCTACGCCTCCAAACTGACCTGACGCCGCACACGGTCGAGTTGTCGCCGAGGCGAATCGGACCGTTGTGTTCGGTGACAAATCGGTAAGAGCCGGTAACGGTGATGTGATCTCACTCGATATTGTGACCGACCGCACTGAGCGGTCGGTTTCGGTGTGGAGGTGTGATCGATGAGGTGCCGCGGCGCAGTCTCGGCGTTGGCGGCGGTTCTCGTCGCCGTGGGCTCGACGGTGATGGGTACCGGTGCGGCGGGGGCGAAGGAGCCCGGCGTCGCGGCGGCCAACCGGGCGGTCGCGATCGACGGATCACGGGCCGAGGTGATCGCGGTGCAGGGACGGCAGGTGACGGTGCGGATCCATTCGGCCGCCATGGGCCGCGATGTCGAGGTGAAGGTGCAGCGGCCCGCGGATACCTCGGTGCCGCGTCCGGCGCTGTATCTGGTCAATGGCGCAGGCGGCGGCGAGGACACCGCCACGTGGGAGGAGAACACCGATGTGGTGGACTTCCTGGCCGACAAGCCGGTCAACGTGGTGATGCCGGTCGGTGGCGCGTGGAGTTACTACACCGACTGGCGTGCGCCCGATCCGATGCTCGGCGTGAACAAGTGGCGCACCTTCTTCCTCGATGAGCTGCCCGCGCTCGTCGATGCCCTGTTCGCCACGACCGGGCGCAATGCGATCGCCGCGAACTCGATGACCGTCACCTCCATCCTGCAACTCGCGATCGCCAAGCCGGGGCTGTACCGCTCGGTCGCCGCCTACAGCGGCTGCGCGCAGATCAGCGATCCGATCGGACGGCAGTTCGTGAACCTCGTCGTCGGCACGGGCGGCGGTGACGCGTCCAACATGTACGGCCCGCCCGGCGACCCGGCGTGGGTCGCCAACGATCCGGTGGTCAATGCCGAAGGGCTGCGCGGGACCCGGCTCTACATCTCCACCGGCAACGGGCTGCCCGGCGAGCACGACCGGCTCGGTGATCCACACCTGGTCACCTGGGGGCCGGTCGGCCTGGCCAATCAGGTCGTCGTCGGCGGGGTGATCGAGGCCGCGACCAACTGGTGCACCAAGAACCTGCAGGATCGGCTCATCGAACTCGACATCCCGGCCACCTTCGACCTGTCCACCCAGGGCACCCACTCATGGGGCTACTGGCAGAAGGCATTCAAGAACTCCTGGCCGCTGCTGGCCGAGGGGTTGGCGATTCCCGCCTGATCAGTCGAGGTCGAACAGCTCGACGGCGTTGTCGTGACAGACCTTGCGCAGCCAGTCCGGGCCGAGTTCGAGACGTTCGAGCGCGGCGACGGACTCGGCGTACGGGTACGGGATATTGGGGAAGTCGCTGCCGAACAAGATGCGATCGGCGAAGCGGCGCAGACGATCTCGTTCACCGGTCGGGAAGGGGGAGTCGCCCTCGCTGAAATCGGTCCACACCATGGTGGTGTCCAGATACATCTGCGGGTATTGCTCGGCCAGATCGAGGAACTCGGTGTACTCCGGGGTGCCCATATGGGCGACGATCAACCGCAGTGTCGGAAAGCGCCGCAGCAGTTCGGCGATCGGGATGGGACCGGTGAATTCACCGGGTGCCGGGCCGGATCCGCAGTGGATGACGACCGGCGTGCCTGCCTCGGCCAGGATCGACCACACCGGGTCCAGCAGCGGGTCCAGCGGTGAGAACGCGCCGACCTGGATGTGCACCTTGAAGACCCGCGCGCCACGGTCGAGTGCCGTGCGGACGTAGTCGGGCGCTTCGGGCTCCGGATAGAACGTGGCGGTGTGCAGACAGTCGGGGGTGCGGGCGGCGAAATCGGCAGTCCAGTCGTTGAGCCAGGCACCCATCTGCGGCTTGTGCGGATAGACCAGCGAGGTGAACGCCCGGACACCGAAGTCGCGCAACGTCTTCAGCCGCACCTGCTCGTCATCGCGGTAGGTGATCGGCCAGGCGCGCCCGGTCAGCGGGCCGGCGGCGTCGAAATACGCCCACACCTTGCGCATCACCTGATCGGGCATGAAATGGGTGTGCACGTCGACGATCGCGGGCAGCTCGAGGCGGCGCCGGAAATCGGCGAGGTAGACGGCGGTATCGACGGTCATGACGGCGGCTCCGGGTACAGGCGCCGGGCCAGCGCCCCGACGCGGGTGACGAGACGTTCGAAGAACACGGCGGGATCGGTGCCGATCACGATGTCGGCGTTGGGTTCCCGGCCCCACATGCCCGCCCAGTCGGCGACCGTGGTCGCCCGGGTGATGGTGCCGGCCAGTTCGACGTCCACCGTGGCCGGGCGGGTGGTGGCCAGCGCCGGATCGAGGGCGACCGCGGCGGCGAACGGATCGTGCATGTGCGCCAGATAGCCCAGGTCGTAGAGGTGGTGGAAGTCGAAATAGAATCGCACCGCGTCGGTGAGGTAGCGGATGACCGGATTGCTCGCCGCCGAACGCCATTCGGGCTGGTCGCCCGCGTCGACGCGCTCGATCGGCAGGCTGTGCGCCGCCTCGGCCAGCGCGATCAGGTGCTCGGGGCGCATCTCGATGGTCTCGGTGATGTCGAGCGCGCACACCAGGGGTCTGCGATCCGGCGGCGCCGCCGAGAACGCGTCGAACACCTCCTTGGCCGCCTCCGGGTCGACGTGGATGTTCCACTCGTTGGTGGGCGTGGTGTTGCCGGGATGGTTGAACGCCCCGCCCATGATCACCAGCCGCCGCAGCAGGCGTGGCAGCTCCGGCTCGATCCGCAGTGCCAGCGCGAGATTGGTGAGCGGGCCGGTGCACAGGCCGATCACCTCGCCCGGCTGCGCCCGCGCCAGCTCGACCCACATCGAGGCGGCCGAGCGGTCCGAGAGCGGATGCGTCGGGACCGGCAGTTCCGCGTAGCCGAGGCCCTGCGGGCCGTGGGTGTCCTCGGTGGTGCGCAATGGGACGGCGAGGGGTTCGTCCGCACCGGCTGCCACCTCGATCCCACCCGCCCCCGTCAGCTCGAGCAGCGCCGCGGTGTTGATCGCGACCTGGGCGGTCGGCACATTGCCGGCAGTCGCCGCGATCCCGATGATCTCGGCCTCCGGGGACGCCAGCAGATACAGCAGCGCCAGCGAGTCATCGATCCCGGTGTCGACGTCGAGGATGATCTTCTGCGGCACAGCTCGACCCTAGCCGGGCGCCAGACCAGGTCGGCGGCAGGTCTGCCGATGGAGCGGCCACCGCTGTGCCGAAAGCCTCGCTCGAGGGCCGTGCCGGGCTACTCGGTGGACGTTGCCGAGGCGGTCAGGGTGCTCGCCGGGGATCGATGTTCACCAGCGGGGATCGTGCCCGCCGTATTCCGGTGCGGGCCAGCGATAGTCGGCGTACTCGGCGAAAGCCGGTGCGGCGGTGGTGACAGCACCGTGGGTGACCGCGACCGCCGGGTCGGGCGGTTCGGCGGCGGGGTGGTCCGGTGTGCGGTCACCGGCGAGTAGCCAGGATGCGGTGCGGGCCAGCGAGACCCGGACATCACGGCCGTGCCCGTCGTCGGCGCGGGCTCGCAACGCGTCGATCGTCCCGGCGGCCAGCAGATAGCCCGAGGCATGGTCGAGCGCCTGGGCGGGCAGCGCACCCGGGCGGTCCATCGAGCCTTCGATCAGTGAGATGCCCGTCGCGGCCTGCACGATGCTGTCGAAGCCACGTCGGTCACCCCACGGCCCCGCGACACCCCAGGCCGAGACGCTCGCGTGGATCAGTCCAGGGCGAGTACGGACGCCGACTGTGGCGAGCGCGCCGGGTCGGTAACCGGTCACCAGGACATCGGCCTCGCTCAGCAGCTGCTCGAACAGTGTGAGGTTGGTGCGCAGATCGAGCAGGGTGGATCGTTTGCCCTGGCAGGTGTCGCGGAACTGCCAATCGATCTCGGACAGGCGGGGTGGATCGATGCGGAGCACATCGGCGCCGAGCAGCGCGAGAGTCCGGGTGGCGACCGGGCCGGCCAGCACCCGGGTCAGATCGAGCACCCGGATCCCGCGCAGGGGCCGGTCGACGGTGGGGGCATGCCTGGACAGGGCGCCGGACCGTGGTGGGACCCGTCCCGGCGTCGGTTGTGCCCTCCCGGTGGGTGATGGTGGACGGCCGGTGGTTCTGGTGCTGACCTGGTCGATCGACTCGGCAGTTGGCCGGTCGGCCGCTCGGCGGTCGAGAGCGACCAGTGGTCCCGCCGCCGCGGCGCGACCCATCGGACTGTCCGACCATTCGCCCTCCGCGCGCACGCGCACCGCGATCGCGCCCGCGTCGAGTGCCAGCACTTCGCACTCCGCACCCGGGAGGGCGGCCAGCCTGGCGCCGACCTGCTCGGCGTCGACATCGTCGGCCAGACCGAGTGCCGCGGCGAGGCGTTGGCGGTGATGGGGGTAGTTGGCATGCGTTCGTACCCAGCCATCCGCGGTGCGGAAGAACCCGGACAGGGGGTTGAAGATCGAGGGCACGGCGCCACGGTGACGGAACAGCCGCTCACTGGCGAACGTCGCGGACACCCGGGTGGGGTCGAGCACCACCGGCCGGGGAGCCAGCCCGCTCGCCGCGCGAAATCGGTTCACCGCCAGCTGTACCGCGGCGACCGAACCCCCGGCGAGCGGCCAGACCGGTAGCGTGGCCGCGAGCCGGGCACCCGGATCGGCGAGGTCGGCCCACGTCGACGGCGCGAGTCCCGGTCCGGCCTCGTAGGCGTGCACAAGCTGCTGCGCGGTGGTCACGTCGACCAGCGTAGCTGCGGAAACGATGGGTGAGGAGGTGCTGCGGGTGTCAATAGGACTGCCACGGAATGGATTCGGGCCCTGCGCTTCCCCGCGGTGCCGCTCGGTATCGGGGCGATAACAGCGGCCTGTGCGCCCGCCTCGGCGCAATCCGGGTGGCCGATCTGTTCGGTGACGACTTCGACGCAGACCCTCGCCACCGGATCGGCCATCGACGATCGATACAACGGTGACCCGGCACTGCGTGCTCTGCTCGGCGCCCCGACCGGCCCCGAACGCGAGAGCGAGGAGGGCGGGGTGTTCCTGCGCGACCATGCCGGCCCGCCGGAGGGCCCGGGAACCCTGTACTCGCGGGCCGGCACCGGCGTGCACGAGGTACACGGCCTGATCAAGGAGACGATGTGGAACGTGGGCGGGCACCGCGCGACCGGTGTCCCGATCACCGATGAGTGCCCGACCGCCGCACTCGGTGGCCGCTACAGCCATTTCAGCCGCGGTGGAACCACCCCGGAGGCATCGATCTACTGGCGGCCGGGGACGACGGCGCACTGGGTGCACGACTACGGGCAGGGCGGCTACGGCATCCACCGGAAGTGGGCCGACTCGGACTGGGAGAGGGGTCGCTACGGCTGGCCGACCACCCACACGATGAGCCTGGAGAACGGCTGGTACAACCACTTCACCGGCGGCGACTGGCAGGGCGCGTCGATCTATTGGAGCCCGCAGACCGGCGCGCACGGTGTCAACGGATTGATCCGCGGCCGGTGGGCCCACCTCGGCTGGGAACGCTCCTACCTCGGCTACCCGGTCAGCGACGAGTACGACATCCCCGGCGGCAAGCGCAGCGACTTCGCCGGCGGCTGCGTCACCTGGAACAGCGCGACCGGCGCGGTCAGTGACTCCGCTCGCTGCTGAGAGGCATCAGATGGCACCTGAGCTCATCCGGCGGTGCCGTTGGTGCAGGCGCAGATACCCGAGCCAGGACACCAGCACCGTCACCGCCGCGAGCACGCGCACCAGACCCAGCGCGCTGTCGGGGTAGATCACCCCGGTCAGGTAGTGGTCGATGAAGCCGGTCGCCGGCAGTTCGGCCACTCCGGCCTGCCGGCGCGCCCAGTTCTCGGCGTAGGTCAACGGGCAGTCGAAGCCGATGAGGATGATGCCGAAACCCCACGACGCCGCCAGCAGATGCAGGCCGATGGTGCGCGGCCACCGCCACGCCACGAAACCACCGACGACCACGTACGCGATGAACGCGGCGTGCATGACGGCGATGACATCGACCAGCACCCGGAACGGCACCCTTCCAGGATAGTTCGTGGCCGAGCCCGGATTCATGATCGACATTCCGGTTCGGCATCGCCTGGCTGGCGATCACCACGGGGAGGGCTGGTAGTCCTTGAGGAAGCAGCCGTACAGGTCGACGCCGTTCTCACCCTGCACGATCGGGTCGTAGACGCGGGCGGCGCCGTCGACGAGGTCGAGCGGGGCGTGGAAGCCCTCCTCGGCCAGCCGGACCTTGGTGTAGTGCGGGCGCTCGTCGGTGATCCAACCGGTGTCGACGGCGGTCATCAAGATCGAGTCGGCCTCGAACATCTCGAGCGCGCTGGTCCGGGTGAGCATGTTCAGCGCGGCCTTGGCCATGTTCGTGTGCGGATGGCCGGGACCCTTGTAGCCGCGGCTGAACTGACCCTCCATGGCCGAGACGTTCACCACGTACTTGCGGCGCCCGGCCGCGGCGGCCATCGCCGGACGCAACCGCGAGACCAGGATGAACGGCGCGACCGAATTGCACAGCTGCACCTCGAGCAGTTCGGTGGCGTCGACCTCGGCGACCGTCTGCACCCAGCTGTTGGTGTGCGCGAGATCGGGCACGAGCCCGCCGGCGTCGATGGCGACACCGGCCGCGATCCGCTCCGGCGTCGCGGACCCGGCGACGAGGGCGAGTTCGGCCACGTCGACGGCCGACAGCGACGGAGTCAGCGAGGCGGTGAGCGCGGTCGGGTGGGCCTGCATGGTCTTGCCGAAGCTGACCATCTCCGGCAGCATGCCCGCGGGCAGGGGCGCGGCTTCGGCATCGACGAGCGCGCTGTAGGCGCCCGCCGAGCGGCGCACGGTCTGGGCGGCGTTGTTGATCAGGATGTCCAACGGTCCCTGCGCGGCGACATCCTCGGCCAACGCGACGACCTGGGCTGGATCGCGCAGGTCGATGCCGACGACGCGCAGCCGGTGCAGCCAGTCGGCGCTGTCCTCCATGGCGGCGAAGCGCCGGATCGCGTCGTTGGGGAAGCGGGTGGTGATGGTGGTGTGCGCGCCGTCGCGCAGCAGCCGCAGCGCGATGTACATGCCGATCTTGGCGCGGCCACCGGTGAGCAGTGCGCGCTTGCCGGACAGGTCGGTGCGGGCGTCGCGCTTGGCGTGGCTCGCGGCGGCGCAGTCGGGGCACAGCTGGTGGTAGAACGCGTCGACCTGGGTGTAGCGCTGCTTGCAGATGTAGCAGGGTCGCGCGCGCAGCAGGGTGCCCGCGCTCGCGCCGCTGGTGGCTGAACTGATCGGAATGCCCGCGGTCTCGTCGTCGATGCGCTGCGGCGAGCCGGTGGCGGTGGCGGCGATGACCGCGCGATCGGCGGTGGCGACCTGTTCGCGCGCCTCGATGCGCCGCCGCTGCTTGAGCTTCTTGAACATGTGCCCGACCGCGCGCTGCACCGCGATCGAATCGGGGTGTTCCTTCTCGAGCTGCCCGGCTAGTTCCAGTACCCGCAGACAGGTCGCCAACTCGTCCGGATCGATCATGTTCTCGGTCATCGGGGAGTGCGGCATTCCTTCGTGCGGGAGCGGTGGACGTGAACCATTGTCGCATTGGCCGCGCGCCAGACCCGCTGGGTATCGTGGTGCACCGTCGCCGCAACCGCGCGGCGACCACCGAACCCGACGGAGTCCGCCGATTTCCCCGCTCGACACCGATACCGCAGACGCGCCGCGCCGGCGCAGGCTCGAACCCGACGAGCGACGCGCGCAGATCTTGGCCTGTGCCATCGATATGTTCGGCGAGCGGCCGTACGCGGCGGTCTCGACCGCGGAACTGGCCCAGCGCGCGGGAGTGGCTCGCGGCCTGATCAACCACTATTTCGGCAACAAGCGCGACCTGTATCTGGCGGTCGTGCGCCGCATGGTGACCCTGCCGCGGCCCGAGAAGGTGTCGCTGCCCGAGGGCACCCCCAGCGAACGCGTCGACGCCATCGTCGGCTGGCTGCTCGACACCATCGCCGAACACGGCACCACCTGGGTGAAGGTCACCAGCCACGAGGGCGTGGGCGACGACCCCGAGGTGCAGCAGATCCTCGACCAGGCCGACGACGCCGCCGCCGAGCGCATGCTGGTGATGATCGGGCGCCCTGAACTGGCACACAGTGCACAGTTGCGCGCACTGGTCCTCGCCTACGCGGGACTGGTGAAGGTGGCCGGGCGCGAGTGGATCACCCGTGGGACGCTCACCAGGGACCAGGTGCATCGACTGCTGGCCGACACCCTGCGCACCGTGATCACCGAGACCATCCCGGCCGTGGAACCACGCCCGGGCGCGGTGGACTAGGTACCGAGCCCACCGCGCGGGTTCGGCATCGCGATCTCGCGGACGCTGTAGCGCTGCGGGCCGAGGTGCCCGGGCGCGTGCCCACTGCGGCCGTAGGCGAGCTCGATTCGCTCCTCGCGGCGATGCTCGAACATCAGTGCTGCCAGTCCGCCGAGCAGGAAGACCGCCGTCGCGATCCCGGCGACCACCGCCCAGCCGAGATGTCCAGAGCCCGCGGCGACCAGGGTGCAGGCCAGGCCGACCAATCCGATTCCGCACGCGATGATGCCGGGCACGTTGTAGTCGTCGGCGAGCAGGTCGCCCGCCTGGGCGTGCCAGTGCTGCCGGTCTGCCGGAGTGCTGCTATCGGACATGGGTCCTCCTCGCGAGCCGCGGATGCGCGCAGCGGCTCACCCATGACCAGCATGGACCCGGACCGCTCGCACTGGCAAAGATGTTTGCCGGTTCGTTACCCGTGTCGATACCCCTGGATTCGGGGGCGGGCCAGCGGGAACGCATTTGCCGTTTGCGCTGACCGGTCGGTCGGGAGTCCTTATCCTCGTCGCGTAACCCGGCGTTTCGCTGCGCGCGCCGGGGAGATCGGAGAGGGACCCGGGGTGTGATGGCACGATACGAGGAATGGGATGACGACCCCGAGGACGAGGCGGACGATCGGCGCTGGAACGGTCAGCGCTGGCCGCACGCCACTGCGGCGGAGGCGGAGGCCCGCACCGGTGGGCAGCCACGGGTGAATCCTTACGCGATGGTGGCTTTGGCCGCCGCGTTGGTCCTGCTGTTCCCGATCGCGATCGTATTCGGTTTGCTGTCGTTCGGGCATCCGCGCGGCCGGGGGATCGGGGTGTTCGCGCTGCTGCTCGGCATCACGGAGGTGGCGGCGCTGGCCGTGGTGGGGCTCGCGATGTTCGGCGGACTCGACGTGGAGCTGCCGAATCTCGCCACGACGACAATGACGACCCAGGTGTCCGCGCAGGGCACGCCGTCCGCGACGGTGGTCCCGGTGGTGAGTCCAGCCGAGGACGGCGCGGCCGAACCGAGCGTCGGCGTCGTGGAGAAGGGCACCGCGTGCCCGGCCGAACGGGTCGGCCTGATCGGCGTCGCGGCAGACGGTGCCACGTTGCTGTGCCTGCGCGGAGCCGACGGATACACCTGGTCGGGGCCGTACCGGGTCGCCGGGTCCTACTACACCGAGGGGACGAGTTGCGATCTGTCGGTGGACAAATCGGGTCGCACCTCCGACCACCGCGCGCTGGTGTGCGAGGGCCGAGGCGGCGTCGGCGCCTGGGTGCCGTGGATCGAATAGGTCCTACTCGGTCTTCTTGGCGCGGCTCGGCTGCACGCGGGGCGGTTCGTTCGGCATCTTGGGGTATTGCGGCGGCCAGGGCGCGTCCATCAGTCCGGCGGCCATGTCACGCTCGGACATCTCCAGCAGCGGCTGGATCGACTGCGGCGCGCGGTCGGCCCACGGATCACCGTGTTCGGCCAGGCGGGCGGGGACGGTGGCGAGGGTGAGTTCGTCGGGCACGATCGTGTCGAGTTCGGCCCAGGTGATCGGGGTGGAGACCTGCCCACCAACCTTGGGACGCACCGACCAGGCGCCGAACACGGTCTTGTGCGGTGCGTTCTGGTTGTAGTCGATGAACACCCGTGACCCGCGTTCCTCCTTCCACCAGTGCGCGGTGATCTCCTCGGGATAGCGGCGTTCCAGCTCTCTGGCGAGCGCGACGGCGGCCGCGCGCACCGCGTAGCCGTCCCAGCGCGGTTCCAGCGCGGCGTAGATGTGCAGCCCACGCGAGCCGGAGGTCTTGACCCGGCAGTCGATGTCGTATTCGGTCAGCAGATCGCGGGTGCGCACCGCGGCGCGGCGCAGATCGTCGAAGCCGATACCGGGCGAGGGGTCGAGATCGATCCGCAGTTCGTCGGCGATGCGCAGGTCGCCGACGTGATTGGGCCAGACGTGAAAACCCAGGCAGCCCTGGTTCACCGCCCACAGGACGTGCGCGAGATCGTGGGCGACCAACGCGTCGCTGGTGGTGCCGTTGGGGGTGGACACCTCCACGGTCCGCAACCATTCCGGCGCCGACTTGGGTACCCGCTTCTGGAACCAGGACTTGCCCGAGGCGCCGTCTGGATAGCGTTCCAGCAGCAGCGGACGGTCCCCGATCACGCCGAGTAGTGGCTCGGCGACGGCCTGGTAGTAGCGGACCAGGTCGAGCTTGGTCTCTCCGCGCTTGCTGAAGTAGACCTTGTCCGGATTGCTGATCGAGAGGGTCCGCCCGTCCACCTCGACCTCGACCGCCGCGCTCATCGCCGGGCTCCGAAGATCGCGTCGAGCTCGGCCGGCGCCACCTCGTCGAGCTGGGCGTAGGTACACGACGCCGGGGTGCGGTCGGCGCGGAAACGGACCAGTCGCCCGCCGTGCCGGAATCGCCCCGACTGCACGTGCTCGTAGCGCACCTCGGCGACCAGTTCCGGCCGCAACGGCTCCCACGACAGATCCTTGCCGCCGGTCCAGCGGCTCACCCCGCCCGGCATCTTGCCCTCGGCGTTGGCCTGGGCCACCGCGTCGGCCCAGTCGCGCCACGGGTGATCGACCAGCGCGTTCTCGCGCAGCGGCGCCAGCTCGCCGAGCAGTTCCCGTCGGCGGGCCGCGGTGAAACTCGATGCCACGCCCACGTGATGCAGATTGGCCTCGTCGTCGAACAGACCGAGCAGTAGCGACCCGACGCCTTCGCCGTCCTTGTGCATCCGGTAGCCCGCGACCACACAGTCGGCGGTGCGCTCGTGCTTGACCTTGAGCATCACTCGCTTGTCCTGCAGATAGGCCAGGTCGTCGGCCTTGACCATGACGCCGTCGAAACCGGCGCCCTCGAACCGGGTGAACCAGTCCTGGGCCACGTCGGGATCCTGGGTGATCGGGGTGAGATGGATGCGGCCCGGCGCCGCGTCGAGCAGCGTCTCGAGCTCGCGTCGGCGTTCGGTGAACGGCTCGCTGGTCAGGTCCCGATCGCCGTGGGCGAGCAGGTCGAAGGCGACGAAGCTGGCCGGTGTCTCCACCGCGAGCTTGTTCACCCGGGACGCCGCCGGGTGCAGCCGCTGCTGCAGGGTGTCGAAATCGAGGCCGGCCTCGGTGACGACGACGATCTCGCCGTCGACCACACAGCGGTGCGGTAGCGCGGCGGCCAACAGGTCGACCAGCTCCGGGAAATACCGGGTGAGCGGACGATCATTGCGCGAACCCAGCTCGATCTCGTCGCCGTCGCGGAACACGATGCACCGGAACCCGTCCCACTTGGGTTCGTAGCTCAGCCCGGGGTCACGCGGCAGCGATGGTGTCGACTTGGCCAGCATGGGGCGCACTGGCGGCATCACCGGTAGATCCATCAGATCCTCCTCGCGGGTGGTGGTTCACCCGTGTCGACGTCGCGAGCACGCCCGATTCATCGGCCCGCGTCCCGATCGTAGGTCGGCGCACCGACACAGCGACGGACTTCGACAGCGCGTTGGCGCGCCAGGTCAGGAGTCGAGCCAGCCGTGTTCGTCGGCGAAGATGGCGAACCGGTCGCGGATGGTGATGATCTCGGCCGCGGTGAGGGCGGGGGAGGCGTCGAGCAGCAGTTCGGTGATCTGCTGGCGGAGTTCCTCGGGGGTGAGCCGTTCGCCACCGGCCCGTTCCTTGCGGGCCTTGGGCGCGGTCGCGGGCTGGCCGACGGCGGTCAGGTTGACGGCCTTGGGTCCGCGATCACCCTCGGTGACATCGAATTCGAACAGGCGACCCTGGCGCAGTTCGTCCTCGTCGAGGCCGATGTCGTTGACATGGACGAACACGTCGGGCCCGCCGTCATCGGGGCGAATGAATCCGAAACCCCGTGAACCGTCGAACGACACCAATTTCCCGATGGACACCAACCAGCTCCTCGCTCCGCTTTCCCGAGCCAACTGTAACGTGGCTTTTGGGCGTTTTTTCCAGAAAATGGATAGTCCGGGAAATCGATGCGCGGTCCAGGCTGGTGGACCGGCCACGGTCACAACCCGGTAACTGATTGTTCACGTGCGGTCGTTAACGTCCCACACCTGAGCTGGATGGTGTGGAGGTCGTAGGCGAGTGTTGGACCCCGGTGCGGGGATGAGGTCGGGGGGATACGAGGCCGGTCGCGGCGTGCTGGTGACGACGCGGCGAACCGGGACCGACGCGGTGTGCTTCCGCCCGCCGATACCGCCCGAGGCGGTACTCGTGCCACGGCGGCGGCCCGCGCGGGTGCCACTGGCGCCGGCCCAGGAGCGGATGTGGCAGGCCGCTCGTCTCGGCCGGTCGGCGGACTGGAATGTGGCACGGGCCATGCGGTTACGGGGCGCGTCCATCGATGTGCCGGCCCTACGTGCGGCCATCGGGCACCTGGTCCGGCGGCACGAACCGCTGCGGACCCGCTATCCGGCGACCGAGCACGGACCGATCCAGGTGGTCGTCGACCCTGCCGAGGTCGTCCTCGATGTGTCCGAATGTGTCGTCACCGAAGCGGAACTCGCGCCGGCGATCGCCGCCCTGGCGCGCCTGCCCTTCGATCTCGACACAGATCTCCCGCTGCGGGCGCGGGTGTACGTGCTCGGACCCGACGACGTTGTGATCGCCCTTGTCGTGCACCACATCTCGGTCGACGGCCGGTCGATGGCCCCGCTGATCGGTGACCTGATGATCGCTTACCAGGCCTGCCGCGTCGGAGCCACGCCGGACTGGGCGCCGTTACCGATCACCTACAGCGACTACACGCTGTGGAAGCACGAACAGCTCGGGGAGTTCACCGACGAGTGGAGCCGGGCCACCCATCAGCTGCGCTACTGGGCCAACGCGCTGGCCGGGCGACCCGCGCTGCTCGACCTGCCCGTGCGCGAACCGTCGGGCCCGCCGGCAGATCCGGCCGCCGGTGCGCTGTTGCCGATCTCGTTCGACGCGCGGACCCACGCCGGTCTGCTCCGGTTGGCCAAGGACGGGCGGGCCAGCCTGTTCATGGTGCTGCAGGCCGCCTTCGCGATGGCCGTCGGCGCGTTCGCCCGCAGCGCGGACGTCACCGTCGCCACCACGGTGTCGGGTCGCGATGATCGGCTGCTCGACGACCTGGTCGGCAACTTCTCCGACGATGTGCTGATGCGGGTGCGCCTGGATCGCGCGGGTGACGTCGGCGAACTCGTCGACCAGGTTCGCCGGGTCGCGCTGGCCGCCTACGCCCACCCCGACACCCCCAACCCCCGGCTCAAGCGCTGCCTGCTCCAGGACGCCACCTTCCCGCTGTTCCAAGCGACACTGATCCTGCAACGCGCACAGGCACCCCGCACCACCGCGGAACCCGGTGCAGTGTCGGGCCTTTCGATCACCGATGTGCCGACCGGCGTGATCAGGGCCAAGCACGATCTCGAGTTCGGGCTCACCGAGCACTACGACCTGCACGGCGCGCCCGCGGGAATCGATGGCTCCTTCATCTACCCGACCGCCCGGTTCGACGACGACACCGCCGATCGGTTCGTCGCCCACTTCCACGCGGTCGTCTCCCTGCTCGCCGACGGCTATCGCGGGCCACTGGCTCCCCTGCTGGCCGGCACGGGTCGTGCCCGTTCATCGGCGCCTGCTCGTCGGGCGGTGGGGGTGCTGGTCTGATCAGCCGCCACGCTCCAGTGGGTGGCCCGCGTCGCGCCAGGCGATGATCCCGCCCGCCAGGCTGTATGCCTGGTAGCCGGCTCGGTGTGCCAGCGCGGCGAAGCGCAGGGAGGTCTCGCCGATCGGGCACACGAACACGACCGGTCGGGAGCGGGGGAACGGCACACCCTGGGTGAGCATGTCGTCGAGTTGGTCGTCGCGGATGTTGAGTGCGCCGGGAACGTGCCCGACGCGATAGGCCATGGCGCCGCGGGTGTCGACGACGGTGGGCCTGCCGGTGCGGTCCAGTTCGGCGAGCGCGTCGGGCGTCAGAGTGGGCGCGGGGTCGTCCGGTCCGGGTGCGGGCGGAGCTGTCGGTGTGCCGAACAGATCGGGTCGGCGCTTGGCGAAGTAGGACAGATACGGTTCGAGCCGATCGCACACGATCAGGACCGCGACCACCGGACGATCAGCCGGGCGTGGTGCGGCGGCGAGGGTGCGCAGGGCGGCGGCGTATCCGGCGCCACTGGTGGGTCCGGCGAGCACGCCGTAGCCGCGGACCAGGTCGAGGGTGGCGGTGATCGCGGCCGCCGAATCGACGGTGACGATCTCGTCGTAGAAGTCCGGCCGGAACAGCCCGACCTCCCACATCTCGCGCTCGGAACGGATCCCGGGGATGAAATCGAACCGGTCCGAGACCACCCCGATCGTGCGCAGGGCCGGATGGTTGGCCAGCAGCGCGGTGGCGGTGCCGCGGGTCGATCCGGTGGTGCCGAGGCCGCCGATCAGGTAGTCGAGGTGGGTGATCCCGGCGTCGGCGAGATCGGCGGCGATCTCGGTACCGGTGCCCTCGTGATGGGCGGTGACATTGCGCTCGTTGGTGTATTGCGAAGGGTGATACCACTGGTGCGGTGCCTGACCGATGGTGTGCTCGATAACCGCCGAGACATCGTCGGCGGCATGGGGATCAGGGCACTCCGACAGGCCGGGCAGTTCCACGATCTCGGTCCCCAGCAGTTGCAGCAGCTGCCGCACCTCGGCCACCCTGATCCGGTTGGTCACCGCCCGCAACGGAACGCCGTGCAGTGCACCGAGGACCCGCAGCGCCTTGGCGGTGTTGCCGCTGGAGGCCTCGATGAACGACTGCCCGCCCGCGGCGACCCGATCGAGGTCGTCGCGGATCATCGCCCAGGCCACCCGGTCCTTCACCGAACCGAACGGATTGTGCGACTCCAGTTTCGCGTAGAGCTCGACCCCGTTCAAGCCGTGCACCGCGGGGTCGAGGCGCAGCAGGGGAGTGTTGCCGATGAGCTCGGTGATGTGGGAGTAGACCATCAGCGCGCCTCGGGGCGGTAGTCGCCATCGGGACACAGCACAAAGCCGCCATCATGATGCAGCACAGCGACTTTCGCTGGTAGCGGGTGCATGCCGGCCTGTGCCGCCGACAGATCCGTGTGATAGGCGGCGGTATTGGCGAACACCACCGGGTCGCCGGGTGCGGGGAGCCCGGCGATCCGCACCACCCGTTGGGTGATCAGATCCCGTTCCAGACACAGGTGCCCGGCGAAATACACCCCGACCGCCCCGGATTCGGGTCGCTCGGCGAGCACGATCGGATCGATGAGGACCTCCTGATCGGCGGCGGTCACGGTATCGCGGCTGAGATCGAGATGCACCAGCCGCGCGCCGTTGCCCGCCCGTTTGACGAATTCGACCTGTGCCACGGTGATTCCGGCCTGGTCGACCAGCGCCTTGCCCGGTTCCAGCCACATTTCCAGGAGATTGTCGGCGAGCACCGTGCCCAGTGCCCGCCCGCCGTGACCTGGCAGCGGCGCGGTGAGCAGTTCGGCGAGGATGGCCGCGGCCGGCTCGGTATTGGCGTACTTGTGGAACACCGGACTGCCGTGCGCGATGCCGTCGGCCACGTGGTAGCCGAACGTGTTCGCGCCCCAGTGCATCGCTTCACCGTGCCCGAGCAGGCCTGCCCGCAGGGCGGCATCGTAGGCGTCGTAGTTCGCGGCGTCGGCGGTGAAGACCTGACGCAGGCCGCCACCGACATCGAGCACCGTCGGCGCGAGGTCTCGTGCGTAGGCCCGTTCGATCAGGTCTAGGCAGTCGCCCACCGCCAGGACTCGTTCGGCCGTCGCGGCGGTGTCGAGGTGGAATGCCACCCCGAGGAATCGCAGCCGCTCGCGATGGCGGACCAGCAGATCGAAGGCTCGGTCGACCTCACTGAGGTCGACCCCGAACCGGCTCGTCGCGCTGCCCGCGAAGCCGGACACTCGGAGCAGGACCGCGACATTCGTCGTCGCCAGCTCGGCCAGCTGCTCGAGTTCCCAGAGATTGTCGGCGTTCACCGTCACCCCGGCGGCCAGCGCGGCACGCAGCAGCCCGCCTCCCTTCGGCCCGGTCACCTCGATGCGGTCCGGCGGGAACCCGGCGGCCAGCGCCGAACGCAACTCCTGGACCGAGGACACATCGACGGCGATCCCCGCCCCTGCGGCGGTCCGGACGAACGCCGCCGAGTTGTTCACCTTGTGCGCGTAGCAGATCCGGTAGCGCGCGGCTCCGGCGTCCGACACGGCCCGCAGCGCGGCGAGGTTCGCCTCGAACACCTGCGGGAACACCAGATGCAGGGGCGAACCGAACCGGTGCAGCGCCGCGCGCACGGCGTCGCGGTCGCCGAGAAAGGCGGCCACGAGCGGATGCAGCGCGGCGGGGACGGCGGGCGGGGTCATCCCACCGACGCGCCGGGGGCCGGCGCCGACGCGTCGTCGACCGGGTTGTAACCGCCGTCGCGCAGCGCCTCGAAGACCCGGAACCGGTTGCGAGGGCTTCGGATCCCCGCGACCACGCGCTTGGCCTCCAGATCGATCTCCACGACCGGGATGTCCATCGACTCGAGCAGGGCCGTGATCGTCCGGACGCAATGCCGACAACTCATATCGGGCACCGAGAACACGCCGTCGTCGCCGCGGGCGTCGTCCACCACCGCCACGGTGGTGTCCTCGACCACCTCGACCGTGTCCGCCAGCGCGGCGAGGGTCTCGACGAACCGGTCGACGACCGTCGCCAGCACGTGCACGGTGGTGCCGTCGACCGCCCGGGGCGCAGCGGCCAGGCAGGTGGGCCTGGTACCCGGCGCGAGCAACGCGTACTGACGGGAGATCAGATCGAGGTCGTCGTGGTACTTGGTCACCGCTGCCTCGTTGTCGAGCCCCTCCTCGGTGGTCGCCCGGCCCATCACCGCACCCGCGTCGGCGATGGTCGCGTCCTTCATGGCCCGCAGGGTGGCGATCGACTCGGCGGTGTAGCGCACACTGCCATCGGGTTGGGTGGCCAGGCGCACCGGGATCATCCCGCGCCGGAAGGTGGAAGCCTGCAATTCCCAGAACCAGCGGGTGGCCACCGCGGCGAAGATGCCGGAATCGCGCAGGCCCGTGGCGAGCTCGACGATCCCGCGATAGGGCGTGTCCGCCGCGATCAGCCCGTGCTGGACCAGCGCGCGTCCCGCCGCCTCCACACCGACCCGGAAGATCTCGTGCGGATCGTGATCGGTGGTGGTGGCGGTGAGCACGGCCTGGTCCAGGGCGGGCAGGTCGGCGGCACGCTCGGGCAGCCCGGCGTCCGCGAGGGAGCGCCACAGTGCCAGTACCGTTTCGCGCGCGAGGACGGCGAGTGCGGGACCGGCGCCCGCAGTGTGGAAGTACCCCGTATTGGGCACGCCCGCGCTGTCGGTCCAGGTGATCCGATGCGTCGCGCTGGTCACCTGCTCCGGACGACACGGGCGCATGAACCGTTCCAGATACATCCGCTGTGACTGGGTCAGGTGACTACCGGCCTCGGGCTGTAGAGCCGTGGCACGAAAGGTGATTCGCGCCGGTGCCGCGATCTCGGTGGCCGCGAAGAGGCCGGGGGCGGCCAGGCGGGCCAGTACCTCGGACGCACCGCGGCGATCGTAGTGTGGCGCGGGGGATGTACCCATCGTTGCTCCTCGGCTGCTCGGGCAGGTCGTGCTCAACGCCGGTGCCCGGCAACGCCGGACACACAGGCGATGAATCGATCGATCTCGTCGAGGGTGTTGTAGGGGTGGGCGCTCACCCGCACCGAGCCCGTCCCGGCATCGGCCGAGGGCACACGGTGCGCGCCCGCACGGACCAGGAAGCCCGCGTCGGCCAGGGCGGTGAAGCGCTGCGCGATGGTGGCGGGCAGGGGTGTCGGCGCGTGCGGCATCGGCACGGCGGCGAGCGCGGGCCGGAGAGGGTGCACGCGATCAACGATACGCGCGCACAACGCTTTTCGAGCCAGGGTGGCGTCAGTAGTTGCCTTGGAGATAGTCGACGAGCTGCTCTCGTTCGGCCGCCAGCTCGGTGATCGCGCTCTTGACCACATCGCCGATGCTGACAATGCCGACCAGTCGGTTCTGCTCGAGCACCGGCATGTGCCTGATTCGGTGCTCGGTCATCACCGCGCGCAGGGAATCGACATGATCTTCGGGTCCGCAGGTCCGGACCTGTGCGGTCATGATGTCGGTGACCGGCCGGTCGAGCAGGGCGGCGCCGTGCTCGTCGAGGCGGCGCACCACATCGCGCTCGGAGACGATGCCGGTGATCGTGGCACCGTCGGGCGAGACCACCACCGCGCCGATGTTGCGCTCGGCGAGCACCGTCAACAGGGCGCGCACCGATGCCTGCGGCTCCACCGTGGTGACCGCCGCTCCCTTGTTCCGCAGGATCTCCGCTATCCGCATGTGCCGCTCACCTGTATCCACGCCGACGTTGCCTTACAGCATGCCTCGGCCGACCGGGTCTGACCAGCACGAAGATGTTACGACAGCGTCATTCGTCGTCCAGGCCCGCCGAGAGGTAGGCCGCGGCGGCCAGCCACTGCCGACACTGTGGCCCGTGCACATCGTGCTGACGCAGCATCTCGCGCGCCTGGCGATAGGTGAGCCCGTTCGGCTCGTCGGCACAGGCGCTCGGCGGTGCTCCCGCCGTGCCGAGGTGTCGCGGAACCTCGAAGCCGGCGGTGCCGGCCGAGACTCGACGGGGTGTTCGATACGGAAAGCTCATCCGTGGCCCCTCACATCCGGCGCCGGGAGGCAGGTCTCCGGCTCGTGGCGCCGGATGCACCTCCCGGTGATCTTGCGAACCGAGTCTACGGTCGCGTCAATTGCAGATGCAAGAACATCTGCACAGTCGAATCGGTCGTGTCGGATCGGTGATCGGCTTGTGGCGCTTGCGAATTCAGGGGACTGGACGTCACCTTCTCGCCGGGGCCCAGGTCGTGACGCCGGGTAAGTACCGACCGGTGCGTGGTGGTCGCGAGCATGTTAATCTGCGCATCGCACTGTGCATCTGCAAGAACGTTTGTGCGTGCATCTGTAAGTTTCGTACCGGTGGGCATCATTCGAGAACCAGGAGTGTGGCATGTCCGGAATGCGGCATGATCAGCGTGAACGTCCGAGCACGGGTGCCTGGCGCAAGAGCACGTTCAGCAACCCCAGCGGCAACTGCGTGGAGGTTGCCGAAGCGACGGACGGTTCGGTTGCCGTGCGCAACTCGCGCGATCCGCAGGGCTCGGTGCTCTTCTACACCCGGCCCGAAATCGACGCGTTCATCCGCGGCGCGAAGGCCGGAGAGTTCGACTACCTGACCCGCTGATGGGTAATATCGGCGTCCATGACGGCTGAACCCGACGAGATCGGTCGCGTGCAACCGGTTGTCGACCGCGGCCCCACCGTGCTGCGGATCGCGCTCGGTGGGCAGTTGCGGAAACTTCGCGAGAGCAAAGGCATCACCCGTGAGGCGGCGGGTGATGCGATCCGTGGTTCTCACGCCAAGATCAGCCGACTCGAGTTGGGGCGCACCGGTTTCAAGGAGCGCGACATCCGCGATCTCCTCACCCTCTACGGCGTGCACGACACCGCCGAGCGCGCCTCCTTCTTCGAACTCGCCAGGCAGGCAAGCGAACCGGGCTGGTGGCATCGCTACAGCGATCTGCTGCCCTCGTGGTTCAGCACCTACCTCGGGCTCGAACAGGCGGCCAGCCAGATCAGGACCTACGAGGCGCAGCTGGTGCCAGGTCTGCTGCAGACCCCGGAGTACACCAGGGCGATCGTCACCCTCGGCTTCGACGACGCCGACACCGAGCGTCGGGTGCAGGTGCGCCAGCGGCGCCAGGACGTGCTGCGCCGAGTCGATCCGCCGGTGGTCTGGGCGGTGATCGACGAGGCCGTGCTGCATCGCCCGATCGGCGGACGCGAGGTACACCGTGCCCAGTTGCGCTACCTGGCCGAGCTGTCGATGCTGCCGAATGTGACCGTGCAGGTGCTGCCGTATTCGGCGGGCGGGCACGCGGCGGCCGGTAGTTCGTTCAGCATCCTGCGCTTCGCCGGGCCCGAGCTGCCCGACATCGTCTACCTCGAACAGCTCACCAGCGCGCTGTATCTCGAGCGGCGCCAGGATCTGGCGCTGTATCTGTCGGTCATGGATCAGCTGAGCGTGCAGGCCGCACGGCCGGACCGCTCGCGCGAGATCCTGCTCGACTACGCGAACCGGGACTGAGCCGACCGGAACCGCCCGACGGGCACGTCAGGAATGCTGGCCGACCGAGCGTGCTCGGTCGGCCTCGGCCGCGAACGTCAGTATCGGATACAGCCTGCGGCGATGCGCCAGAAGGTGTCGGGGGTCAGCATCTGCAGATCCCAGTCGTCGGCCAGTTCGTGCGCGGTGGTCACGATCCGGTCGATGTCGAAATCGTTGCGAGTCGCCGCGCCGGTGGACTCCACGGCGTCGATCACGAAAGCGACCGCGGTCTCCCTGGAGCACCCTGCGGTGACGGGGTGGGTGGTCGCTGCGCGATCAGCGAGGCCGTATCGGCCGTTGGTGTTGTTCATGTGAACGCCCCTGTGTTCAGTCAGCGGCAAACCCAAGGCAAATACAGCCTCGGGCGTGCCGCTCGCGGCCTCCCCTGACAATCCCCTGAATGGTGTTGCGGCCCTGAGTTTAGGACGGAGACACTTTCAGATGCAAGCACATCTGCATGATCGATTCCGTCTCGATGCGGTGCATTTCCCGGCTTCTGAGCGGCGAATCCGCGTTTACGTCACCGTCATCGCGACGGGCCGCGGGGGAACAAGGGTGTGA
Source organism: Nocardia mangyaensis (assembly GCF_001886715.1). Taxonomy (NCBI): domain Bacteria; kingdom Bacillati; phylum Actinomycetota; class Actinomycetes; order Mycobacteriales; family Nocardiaceae; genus Nocardia; species Nocardia mangyaensis. The sequence continues at coordinate 3,751,084 of NZ_CP018082.1, read as the reverse complement.
CCGGCGGTTCACTGGCGCCACGGGGTGGCGACTGCGTGACCGCCGGTGATGCCGGACCGGCCGACAAGGCGAAATATACTGCGATGGTTAATTTTCGGCTATCGAATAGCCGCCACAGCAGTCTCGATCGACTCCGATCCGGAGACCAGCTCGAGCGTGCGGCGAAACGTATTGTCCGCGAACAAGATCGACGCCAGCGTCGCGGCGACATCGGCGCGCGGCACCTCGCCACGCGGAATCGGCGGTGCGCCGAGCGTGACCAGACCGTTGCCTTCGGCGTCGGTGAGAATGCCGGGACGCAGGATCGTCCAGGCGAGTTCGCGAGACTTCAGGTCCGCTTCGGCCCTGGTCTTGGCGTCGATGTAGGCGGCCCACACCTCGTCGGTGCCCGGCGCGGGCGGACTGCCCGCGCCCATCGTCGAGATCTGCACGAACCGGCGGACGCCGGTCGCTTCGGCGGCCTCGGCCAGTTGAACCGAGCCGTTGAGGTCGACGGTGTACTTGCGAGCGGCCCCGCTGCCGGGCCCGGCGCCCGCGGCGAACACCACTGCGTCCGACCCGGCGACCGCGGCCGCGAGGTCGGCCGGAGTGTCGCGTTCCATGTCGTAGATGACCGGGACGCCGCCGGTCGCGGCGATGTCGGCGGCCTGGCCGGGATCGCGGATGAGCGCGTGGACCTGGTCACCGCGGCGGGTGAGCCGCCGGGCCAGCAGCAGGGCGATCTTGCCGTGTCCACCGGCGACGACGATGCGCATGGGAAGGGCTCCTTTCGAGCGGCTCGGCGGGGGAGTCAGCGTTCCGGTCCGCCGGGATTGCAGTTGGCCGACACCGTGGCCTGGTAGCCGACATCGGGGCGCCACGGTTCGAGATTCCAGCTCGGTTTGTCGGGCGCGACCATCCTCGCCCAGACCCAGTGGCAGATGAATTGGTCGCGCATGCCCGGCGCGTCGGCGGTGGCGTCGAGAGCCAGCACTTCCTGCCAGGCGCGTTCATCGGTGCCGGGGGCGGCGGTCTTGCGGCCCGCGACGGTGGGATAGACCAGCAGTCGCCGACCGTCGATGTTCTCGGTCCACTGGACGGTGTCGATGAGGGGCAGGCCCGCGTACGGGTCGACGGTGGTCGTCGGCGGCGAGATGGTGGCCGGCACCGGGTTGGCGGTGCTGGTCGGTGCGGGGGTGGTGGTCACGAGGACGGTCTGGTCGTCGACGGCCGCGCCGCACCCGGCGAGCGCGGCCACCACGAGCACGGCGAGTGCTGGCCGGTACTGCCACCGTGTCACGAACGCCCCTTCACTCTTCCGGTGCCGCGGCCCCTGACGAGGCCGCCCGGCCAGCCTAGTGCGGCGAGCCGGGCGGTGTCGGTGGCGGTGGATTCAGTGCCACAGTGATCGGCAGGGCAATCGGCGCAGACCTGGGCCGACGCGGCCGTCCACGGTCACCAGCAGACCCGAGTGCACGGCGGCCGAGGTGAACTCCCAGGCCTCGGCCTGGGTGGCGGCGTATTCGAGGACGAGCGCGTCCTGTGGGGTGGGGCCGTCGAAGTAGACGGTGATGCGGCGGGTGGGTATCTCGGCCGGGTCGATGCGGTCGGAGGTGGCGGCGATGTTCTCGTCGAGGGGAATCATGGCGTGTGCTCCTTTCGCCCCGGCACTGGTGAGCGCCTTCCTACTAGACGGTAGGACTCGCGCCATCGAGCAGAACATGTTCTGGTTTTCGCCTGGAGATCTCACAGTCGGCTCGGTATCGCGACGGTGCTGCTCCCACAGGAGTGCGGCAGGTGGCTTGCCTCCGGTCACAAGGGCTCCGAGCGAGTGTTGTGAGCTCCGCCGATGTCGTCCGAAAGGGGTACCGGCGAGCCACGCTACCGGCAAGTATCGCTGCTGAGTACAGCGACACGGGAGGAGGGCCGCATGTTCCGCAGTGTGCTGATCTGTTTCGTCGCGGCAGTGCTGATGCTGGTTCCCGCCGTGGGCCACGGCGCCCCGCTGTATCCGAGCGCCGACCCCGATCCGTTCTACACCCAGCCCGAGGACCTGTCCGGCACCGAGCCCGGCGACGTGCTCGGCGTGCGGGCCATGCCGCCGCTGGCGATGTTCCCCGACACCACGGTCACGCTGATCCAGTTCCGGTCGACGAACTCCGCGGGTGAGCCGATCGCCGCGACGACGACGGTGCTGCAACCCGTCAACCAGCCCGCCGACGCCCCGGTGCTGTCCTATCAGCACATCATCAACGGCCTCGGCGTGCGCTGCGCGGTCTCCAAGGTGCTCTACACCGACGATCCGAACCTGATGGTGCGCGAGGGCGTCGCCTGGAACATCGCGCTGCGTCGCGGGTGGACGATGGTGCTGCCCGATCACCTCGGCCCCGACTTCGCTTACGGCGCCGCGAAATTGGGTGGGCAGGTCACCCTCGACGGAATCCGGGCCGTGCGTCAGGTCGAGCAACTTCGGGTGCGCCACAGCAGAGTCGCGATGGCGGGCTACTCCGGCGGCGGCATGGCCACCGCGTGGGCGGCGGCGCTGCAACCGGACTACGCACCCGAGCTCGAGCTCGCCGGTGCCGCCATGGGCGGGGTGCCGATGAACCTGGTGTCGATGCTGGAGGGTCTCGGCTTCGGTTCGCACCCGGTCTTCGGGCTGGCGCTGGCCGCTGCGATCGGCCTCGAACGTGAATATCCCGAACGGTTTCCGATCAGCGAGCAGATGAACGCCAGCGGCCTGGCCGCCCGCGCGTCGATCGCCGACGCGTGCACCAACGAGATCCTCGGCGCCGGTGCCGGACGCGGCATTCTCGACTTCGCGGCGACGACCTCCATGATCGATGACCCGCAGGCGCGGGGTGTCGTGGAGGAGAACAGCCTCGAGCTCTACTCCGGCACACCGACCATGCCGGTGTTCGAATGGCATTCGCCCATCGACGGACTCATCCCGGTCGACGCGATCACCGCCACCACGCAGCGCTGGTGCGCGGCGGGTACCCCGGTGGTCAGCGAGTCGACGCCCACCCCGGACCACCTGACCGCGGCCGTGCTCGGATTGCCGTCCGCGCTGAGATGGCTGGACGCGCGGCTGCAGGGGGAACCGGCGCCCAGCACCTGCTGAGTCCCGGTTTCGATCGGCCCGGATCCGCACCCCCGATGCGGATCCGGGCCGATTGTTGTTGCGATAGAGCGGCATTGCGCGCACGAGTCGAGAACGACGCCGGGTTCACGCGCTCGGCCGGGCGTACCGTGATTGCACTGATGGCGACGGCGCACTGGGGGAGGTTCGGCGGGATTCGAAGCACCGCATCGCCGCACGTCACCGATGAATCCACCCGAAGGCGTGTGTGTCATGAGATCTGTGCGTGTGCTCGTCTGTTCGTTGCTGCTGCTCTGTTCGTTCGCCGTGGGCAATGCCGCGGCCGATCCGTCGCCACCACCGGAACTCCCGGGTGTGCCCGGTTTCCTGCCCGATCTCCAACGCTGGATCGACCAGGTGCTGCCGTCACCGATCCAGCCCGCCGACGCCGAGGCGGGAGATCCGGCCGCCGAACTCGCCGCGCTGCGCGCGGCGGTACTGCCCTCGCCCGTGGGCGATCCGATCTTCGATCACTGGCCCGAGGGGCTGGCCTCGCTGGCACCGGGGGAGCTGATCGAGACCCGTGACATCACCGGCGTCGCGGGCTTGCTGACGCTGGTCCCGATCCGCTCGGCGACCCTGCTCAAGTACCGCACCGCCGACGCGCACGGCCGACCGTCCTTCGCGACCGCCACGCTGATCGTGCCCGCCACCGACTGGACCGGGCCGGGCGATCGGCCCATCCTGGTCAACAACCTGCCGATCGACGCGCTCGGCCGCAAGTGCACGCCGGGTTACACACTGACGCACGGCCTCTCGACCCAGTCGAGCATGACCGAGTTCCTCCCGCCCACCACCCAGTTGGCCGTGCTGCGCGGCTACGCGGTGATCGTGCCCGATCACCAGGGGCCGTGGATGGCCTACGCCGAACCGTATGTCGCCGGGCACGCGGTGCTCGATGCGATCCGGGCGGTCCGGGGGAGTGACCCCGGGGCCCATGGCACGAGCCGCGTCGTGATGACCGGCTATTCCGGTGGCGCCATCGCCACCCACGGTGCGGCCAAGCTGATCGATTCCTACGCGCCGGAATTGGCCGAGGTCATCGTCGGCGCGGCACTGGGCGGGGTGCCCGCCGACTTCGAGATCCTCGCCCGCAGCATGAACGGCAATCTCGCCTCCGGCATCTTCATGGCGGCCACCTTCGCGATCGGCCGCGAACGCCCCGAGATCCTCGCCGCGATGAACAATCTCGCGCGCTGGGTGGCGACCTCGCCGATGAAGGACCAGTGCGTGAGCGTGTTCGCGGTGCCCGGCGTGCTGCACCTGCCGATCGACGTGGGCGCCAACATCGCCGATCCGCTGCACTCGGAACTGGCCACCCAGATCTACGAGATCACCCGGATGTCGGGCATGCGCTCGGCGACCCCGCTCTACATCTACAACGGCGAACAGGAGTGGTGGATCCCCGCCGAGGGCGCGCGCAACCTCTACGCCGAGCAGTGCGCGCTCGGCGCGAACGCGGTGTACCGCGGCGTGTTCGGCGAACACATCGTCGGTGCCGTCACCGGGTATCCGGAGGCGATGCTGTGGCTCGACGAGCGGCTCCAGGGCGTCGCGGCTCGCAGCGAGTGCTGAGCCGCTACACCGGGAACAGTGCGTGCTTGCGCGGGTTGGGGCGGACGACCGCTTCCTTCTCGCGCAGCAGGCGCAGGGCGTGGCGGATCTCGAGGCGGGTGCGCGCCGGTTCGATCACCGCGTCGATGTAGCCGCGCTCGGCCGCGATCCACGGGGTGGCCACGGTCGCGTTGTACTGGTCGATCATGTACTGGCGCGCCGCGGTTCGGTCGGCGGCGGGCACCTGGTCGAGCTGTCGCCTGCCGACGATGCCGACCGCGCTCTCGGCACCCATCACCGCGATCCGCGCGGTCGGCCAGGCCAGGCTCAGATCGGCGCCGAGCTGCTTGCAGCCCATCACCGCGTAGCCGCCGCCATAGGCCTTGCGCACCACCACGGTCACCATCGGCACGGTCGCCTCGATCACCGCGCGGAAGAAGCGCCCACCGCGTTTGATCACGCCATTGCGTTCCTCGTCGACGCCGGGCAGCACGCCGGGGGTGTCGACGAGGAAGACCAACGGAATCCGGAACGCGTCGCAGATCCGGATGAAATGGGTTGCCTTGTCCGAGCATTTGGCGTCGAGCGCACCGCCGAGCACCATCGGCTGATTGGCCACCACACCGACCGGGCGGCCGTCGACCCTGGCGAAGCCGGTGATCAGATTGGGTGCGGTCGCGGCGCTCATCTCGTGGAACTCGCCGTCGTCGAACAGCCGCAGCACGATGTCGTACATGTCGTAGCCGGTGCGGTCGGTGTCGGGGATGATCGTGTCGAGCTCGCGGTCGGCGTCGGTGATCTCCGGCTCGAGCCCGGGGTTGACGATCGGCGGCTGCTCGTTGCAGCTCGACGGCATGAAGCTCAGGTAGGCGCGCGCCCAGGCGAAGGCGGCGGCCTCGTCGGCGGCGACATGGTGGATGGTGCCGTTGTCGGCCTGGACTCGGGCGCCACCGAGTTCCTCCATGGTCACCACCTCGCCGGTGACCTCCTTGATCACCTCGGGCCCGGTGACGAACATGTAGGACTGCTCGGTCGCGATGAGCACATCGGTGTTGACCGGGGCGTACACCGAGCCGGCCGCGCACTTGCCGAGCATGATCGACACCTGCGGGACCAGTCCGGAGAGCTGTTCCTGGCGGCGGCTCATCATCGCGTACCAGGCCAGCGAGGTGACCGCGTCCTGGATTCGGGCGCCGCCGGAATCGTTGATCGCCACGACGGGGCACAGCGTGGCCAAGGCGAAGTCCAGTGCCGCGGCGACCTTGCGGCCGAACATCTCGCCGACCGAGCCGCCGAAGACGGTCTGGTCGTGCGCGATCACCACCACCGGCCTGCCGTCGATCTCGCCGCGACCGGTGACGACACCATCGCCGTACATGGCGTCCGCACGGCCCGGCTGGCGCACCAATTTGCCCATCTCGACAAAACTGCCCGGGTCGAGAAGTGCCCTGACCCGCTCGCGGGCACTGGGGATCTCCTTCGATTTACGTTTCGCGATGCCGACCTCGCCTGCCGGTTCCTCGGCCAGTTCCAGGATGCCTCGCAGCTGGTCCAGTTTTTCGCGCGTCACGCTCATCGGTGGTCTTGTCCTTCGTGCATTCTTCGCCGTCGTTGGCGACCGTCACGAGCGTAGCCCCCAGATGCTGTGAAGTGTCAGTGTTCCAGAGTATTGCGCGGGAACCCCCCTCGCTGACCGGGTGTTCATCCTGGCGAACATCAATGTCCGCTGATTGTTCGAGGGGTGGATCGAGTCGCCGAGAAATTCCTGTGCGGTGTCATGGCGCTTTTCGGCGACGGGTGGTGACCTGCCCAGAACACCTTACAGAATCGAATTCTCGGTATTTCCGGGACTTATGTTCGGTGCGGTCTCGGAAGGCCATTCTTCCCGCTCCGTGAAGGGCGACGAACTATCGAATCGCACAGGAAGGTACGTCGACAATGAAATCTCCGAGTGGCGGTTCGGTATCGCGAAAATCAGGAACCGGTGGAACGGTAGCTGCGCGCGACCAGTGCCGAACGCAGGTACCACAGCCCCGAGGGCTGGGTGGGATCGAAGCCGGTGAGCTGCCCGATCCGCTTGAGCCGGTAGTCGACAGTATTGGTGTGCACGTGCAGAACTCGCGCGGTCCGCTGGCGATTGAGGTTGTTGGCGATATGACGTTGCAGGGTCTCGAGCAACTCGGGGTACTGATCCAGCGGGTCGAGCAGCGAGCCGAGGAATTCGCGGCCGGGACCGGGACGGGTCAGCTGGTACTCGAGCGCGAGCTCGTCGAAGCGGTACAGCCCCGAGGTGACCTCGAGGCGCTGCACCATGTCGAGCAGTTCGTGGGCCTGGTCGGCGGCGTCGGGGACACCGGTGGTGCTCGTCTCGACCAGTGCCGCGGTGATGCCGACCTGCGCGGCCTGGGAAAGCTGCGCGACCAGCGCGGCCAGACCCTCGCGATCGAAGGCGTCGGCCGGGATCAGCACGGTGCCGCCGTCGACGCTGAGCAGCGACAGCGCCGTGTCCCCGCAGCGCTTGGCCAGCTCGGCCTGCACCCGGCGCAGCTTGCGCCGGGCGACGACCTTGGTGTCGAGCGCGGGGTTGGCCTCCTCGCGATGTGGGGGGATGGCCAGCGCGAGCACTGCGTAGTTCTCGGCGATCGCGATGCCGCATTCGCGGGCCATGGTCGAGGTGCTGTGTCCGCCCAGCAGCGCGGAGGTGAGGGTGTGCACCGCGGTGTGGTGCTCGCTGACCACGCCGCGCAGTTCCCGCACGTAGGCCAGCGAGACCTGCGCGGTGATGGTGTCGAGCAGTTCCATCACCACCTTCACGCCGTCGACCAGGTTGTCGAAGTCCTTGCCCGACGCGTTCGCCACCACCAGGTCGAGGCCCATCTTGAAGCCCTCGGCGATCGAGTGGTGGATCGTGTCGATCGGGACGCCCTCGCGGGCCCAGCCACTGGCCGCGTCCTGCAGCCGCTGCAGCTTGATCGGGATGTCGCGGCCATCGAGCATGCTGACGGCGAATTCGAGGCAGATCCGGGTGATCGTGGTGACGTCACCGGTGATGGCGTCACCCGGCAGCGTGCCGCAGGGGGCGACATTGGCGACGAAATGGCCCACCATCTGGCGCGAGAGCGCGCGGACGTCCTTCAGCGGCGACGACATCGGCTTGCCGGAGACGGTCAGCGATTGTCGGGGTGGATTGTGAACGGACATCTGTGTTCCCTTCGCCCTGTTTCGGCTCTACCCCCTGCTGCCCAGCGACTTCACCCTAGCCAAGAGAACAGAAAACTGGAATGGAACGTCAGCTTCTGGGTAGGGGGCCCATGCCTTCGAGTGCGCTTGGTGACCGGTCACAAGTCTGGTCCACAGCTATCGGGGGTTGTAGAGTTCTCCGCGCCGGAACGAACCGATAGGGGCACCATGCGACCTGCCGTCCGTTGTCTGGTCTGGGAACTGGACGAAACCCTGTGGGATGGTGTGGTCCATGACGGGACCAGCACCGCGGTGCGCCCACAGGCACTGCGCACGCTACGGAAACTGAGCGAGCGCGGCGTGCTGCACGCTGTCGCGGCGCGCGGTGATCGTGCGCGGACGCTGCGCACGCTCTACCGGCACGGCCTCTACGAGATGTTCTCGGCGGTCGAGGTGGGGTGGGGCCGCAAGTCGGCCTCGATCGTGCGGCTGGCCGACACGCTCGGCCTCGGCCTCGACACGCTGGCCTTCCTCGACGCCGAACCGGTCGAACGGGCCGAGGTGTCGCGGGCGCTGCCGATGGTGCGCTGCTACGCCGCGCGCAATGTCGACATGCTGCCGCTGCTGCCGGATTTCCGCCACGACCTGCGCTCGGGCCCACTCCCGACGCCACCGTTGGGGTTCGCCCGGGTCCCCGCGGTCTGACCCGAGTCCGCTCGCGGGGGTTCGTCTTCGCATGCCGTGTCGGCATGCGTCGACCGCGCACGTGCATCGACTGCCATTCGGTCGGTCGACGCGGGCCGCTGCGGTGCGGTGGCGCGCCGTGAACAGGCGCGCCACCGGGTTCAGGTCAGGACTCGGCGAGGATGAAGTCCGCGGCCTGTTCGCCGATGAAGATGGCGGGGGCGTTGGTGTGGCCGCGGATGATCAACGGCATGACCGAGGCGTCGGCGACCCGCAGGCCCTCGACGCCGCGCACCTTCAGCTCGGGGGTGACGACGCTGGCGGCGTCGGTGCCCATCCGGCAGGTGCCGACGGGGTGGTAGAGGGTGTGCGAGAACTTCTCGATGGTCAGCGCGATGGTGCCCTCGAGATCCTCGGGCGCCTGCGGCGGGTAGATCAGCGGGCCGAGGGTGGCCTTGAGCGCGGGCTGCCCGGCGAAACCGGCGCACACGCGCAGCCCGGCTTCCAGGGCCGCGCGGTCGGCGCCGTCGGTGTCGGAGAGATATCGCGGATCGATCACCGGCTTGGCGGTCGGATCGGCCGAGGCCAGACCGATCTTGCCGCGGCTGCGTGGGCGCAGCAGGATGGCACCGAGGACGACGCCGTGCTCGGTCGCCTCGACCAGACCCTCGTGATAGAACGGCGCGGGCGCGTAGATCAGCTCCAGATCGGGGTGCTCGAGCTCGGGCTCACTGCGCACGAACCCGTAGGCCTCACCGACATTGGAGGTGAGCATGCCGCGGTGCCGGACCAGGTAGTTGACCAGCTCGAGCAGCTTCTCCGCCGTGTACAGCGAGTCCGACTCGACGCCGTAGCCCAGCGCCGCGATCAGGTGATCCTGCAGATTCTCGCCGACCTCGGGGGAGTGCGCGACGAGCTCGATGTCGTGTTCGGCCAGCGCCTCACGGTCGCCGATCCCCGAGAGCTGCAGCAGTTGCGGGCTGTTCACCGCGCCGCCGCACAGGATGACCTCGCGATCGGCGGTGACGGTGTGGGTCTGTCCGCCCTGGGTGTACTCCACCCCGGTGGCCCGGGTGCCCTCGAACAGCACACGGGTCGCCAGCGATTCGGCGTGCACGGTGAGATTGGCGCGCTTCATCGCCGGACGCAGGTAGGCATCGGCGGTGCTCCAGCGCCTGCCGTCGCGCTGGGTCACCATCGTCTGGGCGAAGCCCTTGGGCGCGGGACGATTCGGCGCCTCGAGCTCGTGGCCCGCCTGCCGCGCGGCCTCGAGGAACGCGTGAGTGGACGCGCGCGGGCTGCGCTGGCGCTGCACGTGCAGCGGCCCCTTGGAGCCCTCGTCGGGGAACTGCGCGTCCTGCACGTTCTCGATCTTGCGGTACTGCTCGACGGCCGCGGCGAAGTTCCACTTCTCCCCGGCCAGCAGGCCCCACTCCTCGTAGTCGGCGCGGAATCCGCGCACCCACATCATCGCGTTCATCGATGAGGAGCCGCCGAAGGTCTTGCCGCGCGGCCAGTAGATCTGCCGGTCACCGAGTGCGGGCTGCGGCTCGGTGCGGTAGTCCCAGTCGCGCTCGGTGCGGAACAGTTTCGAGAATGCCGCCGGAATATGGGCGAACTTGTCGTCGTCGGCCGGTCCGGCCTCCAACACTACGACCGTGGTTCCCGCGTCGGCGCTGAGCCGATTCGCGAGCACCGCCCCCGCGGATCCGGAGCCGACGATCACGTAATCCGCGGACGTCCCACCTGCTTGCACTGTTTAACTCCGATCCTGCACTGCATCTGTCGTAGCCAACTCGGACACGCCCGCTCGCGAAGGTGAAAAGCCCGTGAGCGCAGCCGAACTCGTGGTCGGCAGCGGCGCTGCAAGCAGAGTACTGACACTGGGCAGTCGGTGGGCGCCGCGTGGCTCAGTCCGTTGCGGCGGCCGCGGCGGCCTTGCCCGCGCGGCGACCGTAGAAACTCCCGTCACCGAGTGAGGCCCCGCTGACATAGCCGCCCGCGCACAGCCCCGACGTGCACCGACCCGCCGCGAACAGTCCGGGAATCGGTTCGCCACTCACGTGCAGCACCCGTGAGTCCAGATCGGTGCGCAAGCCGCCCAGGGTGAATCCGGCGGTGAACCCGCGCAGGTCGAACCCGGCCAGCGACCCCGAGATCGGGCGCACCCACTCGGGCTTCTTGCCCAACAGCGGGTCGCTGCCGTTCTCGGCATGCCGGTTGTAGGTGGCGATCGTGGTCTGCAGGGTCTGCTCGGGCAGGCCCATCTCGGCTTCGAGTTCGGCGACCGTCTCGGCGACCCAGGTGGGCTGGAATCGGAAGAACGGCGTGGCGCTCACGGTGGCGAGGGCTTCCTCGAGCGACTTCTCGTCGATGACGAGGAAGGCCTGGTTGTCCTGCTGCAGCAGCGTCGCCTGCCCGATCCGGCCGGGATAGGTGTCCTCGGTGATGTAGCGCTGACCGCGTCCGTTGACCAGGATGCCGCGCGCCATCATCTGCGGATCGCCGAAGATGGCGACCTCGCTGGCGTCCATGTGCGCCAGCTCCGCGCCGAGCGCCTGCGCGAGCCGGATGCCGATGCCGTCGTGCTCCTCGATGGCCGCGCCGGGCCGCCCGCTCAACTTGGGCGTGTAGCGGTCGATCATCTCGGTGTCGTAGGCGAAGCTGCCGGTGGCCAGTACGACACCGCGGCTGGCCCGCACCGCGACCGGTTTGCCGTAGGTGGTCGCGAGCACGCCGACCACGCGATCGTCCTCATCGACGATCAGCCGTCGGATGCGGGTGTCGTACTCGACGGCGATCCCGAGCTCGGCGACGGTGTCGGCCAGCGGCTTCATCAGCATGTACCCGCCGCTGCGCTCGCCGATCTTCTTGTCCGCCAGCTGCGGCACATGCCCGCGCGGCGCCGGTTTCGCGAGGTCGAGGAACGGCGCGGAGTTCTCGCCGCCGGAGTACATCAGGCCCTCGTCGTGCGGCGGCTCCCAGCCGGGCTCGCCCCAGAACGACTCCTTGAACGGCACCCCGCACTCGACCAGCCAGTCGTAGTGCTCGACGCTGTTCGCGCAGTAGTCGGCGATTTTGGCCTCGTCGACGCCGGGGCCCAGCGCCGCGGTGAGGAAGGTGGCCATGTTCTCCGGGGTGTCGTCGAAGCCCAGCGCCTTCTGCAGCCCGGTACCGCCGCCCAGATACACGAATCCACCCGCCAGCGCGGCTGCGCCGCCCCAGCCGCCGGTGCGTTCCAGGATCTGCACGCGCGCTCCGGCCCGCGCCGCCTCGATCGCCGCGCACACCCCGGCGATCCCGTATCCGGCGACCACGACGTCGGCTTCGAGGTCCCACCGTGCCACGCTGCTCGCGCGCAGCGGCCGGACGGTGTCGATGCGGGGTTGGGGTTCGGTCACAGCAGGCCTCCGGTGCTCGGGTGTGTACCGAAATGGTGCCGCCTCACCGCCGACAAAACAAGAACGTGTTCCAGTGGGCGGGTCATTCTGCTGCACTGGGCGCGGTGCGCGCGCTCCGGTACGGTGGCGCTCGACCGATGCGGACGACGAGATCTGGTGGTGCAGTGGTGAGTGCGAACATTCGAGACATCGCGGTGGAAACCCTGGGCGGTGAGCCGACCACGCTGGGTGAGCTGGCGGGCGAACGGGCGGTGCTGCTGGTCAACGTGGCCTCCAAATGCGGGCTGACCCCGCAGTACGGCGGCCTGGTCGAGCTGCAGAAGGCCTACGGCGAGCGGGGGTTCACCGTGATCGGCTTCCCCTGCAACCAGTTCATGGGCCAGGAGCCCGGCAGCGCCGAGGAGATCCAGGAGTTCTGCGCGGTCACCTACGGCGTCGACTTCCCACTGCTGGCCAAGGCCGATGTCAACGGCGACGACCGCCACCCGCTCTACACGGCGCTGGTCGAGACCGCCGACACCGAGGGGGCGGCGGGCGACATCCAGTGGAATTTCGAGAAGTTCCTGATCGGTCGCGACGGCACGGTCGCCGGCCGGTTCCGCCCGCGCACCACCCCGGACGCCGACGAGGTCGTGCGGGCGATCGAAGCCCAGCTCTGAGCTACTGCGAGCTACTGCGCGTTCGCCAGCAGCGCGCACTGCGCCGCGGCCTGCCGGCGAACGCTGGTGGGCTCGGGCCCGCTGACGAACGCGCCGTAACCGCGATAGCTCACATAGCACCGGGTCAACGCCGGTGCGGTCCCCGCGCGACGTTCGGCGCAGTGCGCGCCCGGCACGCCCTCGGGCACCGGGACCGGATGCGCGGACGCGCTGAGGGTGTCGTGCCAGGTGTCGCCGAACCGGGTCGCCGCGTCCGGGTCACGGAAGCGGAACAGCGTGGTGCTGTAGGAATGGGCGACGCTGTCGACTTCGCCGTTGTCCCAGGCCGCGCTCAGCTCGGCAGGCTCGTTCGGCCGGTAGTGCAGCGTCGCCCGCCCGCTCCACGACGCGAATTCGCGGGAGGAGATGGCGATCTGCTGATTGGCCGGCCCGGGAATCAGGGCGCGGCGCAGCATGTCATCCGGATCGCGGGGTAGCTCGGCGATCTGGTCGGGCGCGGTGGGGGTGAACGCGTCGAGCAGTGGGATTTGGGCGTCGAGCACGTCGGCGACGCGCTGGGCGAGGGCGTCGACATCGGGCGTCGGATGCTGCAGGAACAGGCTCACCGCGATCTCGCCGTGCGCGAAGGTCGCGCCGATCGTCTTGATGCCGGGGCGCCAATGCGCGTGTGCGGCAGGGTATCCGGGAATCGGCACCGCCTGGTTGTCCGGGCTGACCGCGAAGTCGGTCGCCTCGAGATCACGGGCGGCTGCCTCGGCGGCCTCGTCGCCAGGGAAGCGCAACAGAACCACGCGGGTGACCCGCGCGTCCGTCTCGATCGTCGGGGTCGCCGAGTCGAACGCCCGGTTCCCCTCGGCGATGTCGAAGCCGACGATCATGCCGTGCCGTTCCAGCGTCTCCAGATTGACATTCGAGATCGCCGAGGCATCGGCGGTCCGGCGCGGGGTGTCCAGGACATCGGTACCCCAGCTGTCGGTGAGCGACTCATCCACCTCATGCGGGAACACCACCGCGCCCGCCATCCGCAGGCCCTCCAGGATCGGCCCGTCGGTGGGCTTGCGGCCGACCTCGATCTCGGCCGGTGCGGTGGTGTAGCCGCCCACGTCGAGGGCGCGCACGTCGATTTCACCCGCCGTCGCGGCGCCGTCGACGGCGCCGCAGCCGGCCAGCAACGCGGTGAGGGCGACCAGGGCGAGGCGCGCGGTCACAGGGGTGCGCTGGTCAACCATTCGTCGATCATCTCCTGATGGGTGTGGCCCTTCCAGTACACCTGGAGCAGCACGGTCGAATGTGGTGCGGCGTCGAACTGGACCAGCAGCCACGGCCCGGTGGTGCCCTGGAAGCTGCGCACGGTCAGTGGCCTGCCGTAGCGCGAGCGCACCTGCTGGCTCGTGTCGGCGGGCAGGGTCGCCACGAATTGCCCGACGGTTTCGGTGTCGGGATGCGAGAGCACCTGCAGTTCGAGGTTCTCCCGGTCGGTGCAGCTGAATCCGGTGTCCCACATCGCATCCGGATTCTTCGTCGCGAAACTGCACCGCAGGTCCCGGTAGCCCGCACTGTCCGGACCGGCCGGAAGCAGATCGGGGAACATCGCGATGGTGGGCCTGGCCGCCGCCCACGCGTCGGCGGTGGTGGTCGGCGCGGCCGTCGTCGTGCCCGGCGCGTGCCCCGTCCCCGGCTCGTTCCGGTTGGTGAGCACCACGGTCGCCACGACCGCGAGCACCGCCGCCACGCCGACCACGGCTGCCGCGATCCAGGCGGTTCGGCCGCGGCGAGCGCCACCGTGCGCTGACCGGCCGCCGATATCGAGCGCATGGCTGTGCGGTGGAGCGGTTCCGTGCCCGAGTGGGGCGCGCGGGTCGGCGCTCGGCTGTGTCGGGGCAGCGCCCGTGGTCACGGCATGGGCGATTGCCGTGACCATCTCGGCGCAATGGGCGTAGCGATGGTCGGGATTCTTGGCCAGCGCTCGCTCGAAAGCCGTGTCCACCGCGACCGACAACCCCGGCGCGAGCTCACTGATCCAGGGGACGGGCTGCATCAGGTGCGCGCCGACCAGCGCACCGTGGTCGCGGTGTAGGGCGGGCGTCCGGCAAGTAGGTGGAACAGCGTGCACGCCAGCGCGTACTGATCCGAGCGGGGGCCCGCCTGCCTGCCGTCGAGTTGCTCGGGCGCCGCGTAGCGCAGCGTCGCGACCAGTGACCCGGTCTGGGTGAGCGCGGTGCCCTCGTCGATCGCCTTCGCGATCCCGAAATCGGTGAGCAGCACCTGCTGGACGCGCACCCCGGGCGCACCGTCGCGCAGCAGGATGTTGGCCGGTTTCACATCACGATGCAGCAGCCCGGCCGCATGCGCGTAATCCAGCGCCTCCGCCGTCGACCGCGCGATGTGCAGCGCCCGCTCCGGCGGTACCGGGCCCTCGCGCACCGCCGCCTCGGCGTCGCTGCCCGCGACATGCTGCATCGCGATCCACAGCCGGCCGTCCTCACTGCCCCGATCGTGAATCGCCACGATGTTCGGATGATCGAGCCGCCCCGCCAGCTCGGCCTCCCGCTCGAACCGCCCCCGGAACACCGGATCGGCCGGCCGGCCACCGCCGCGTCCCCCGCACGGCAGACCTGATCCGATGTCACACATCGCGCGGCTGCTCCGTCGACCCGATGACAACACACCGAAGAAGGAGCAAGGCAGATGCGAATCGCAGTCGTCGGGGCCAGTGGCCGGATCGGTCGGGAAGTGGTCGACATCCTGAAGCACCGGGGCGAGGAGATCGTGGAGATCACGCGGTCGGCCGGAATCGACGTCCACTCGGGGAAAGGGCTTGCGGCGGCGCTGACCGGGGTGGATGTGGTGGTGGACGCGGTGAACGCCGCCACCACGGAGACGACGGCGGTCACCGAGTTCTTCGGCGCCGTCGCCCGCACGGTCGCAGCGGCAGCCCACGCGGCGGGGGTCCGGCGGGTCGTGGTGGTGTCGATCATCGGCATCGACGGGTTCACCGCGGGACACTACGCGGGCAAGCTCGTGCAGGAACGGGCCTACCGAGAGGGTCCGGTGCCAGTGCACATCGTGCGAGCCGCGCAGTTCCACGAGTTCGCCGAGATGATGCTCGAGTGGACGACCCAGGACGATCTGGCCGAGATCCCGCGCTATCGCGCGCAGCTGGTCTCCGCCCGCACGGCCGCGGAGCAGGTCGCCGAGGTGGCCCTCGCCGGCGGCCCCGACCTCGTCGAGATCGCGGGACCACAGCAGTGGTGGCTCGTGGACGCGGTGGCACAGCTGGTGGCCCGGCGCGGCGGACCCGCCCGGGTGCGCGAGGTCGACGACATCACCGATCCGGACCATCTGCTCCTCGCCGAAGGCGCCCTGTTGGCGGGCCCGAACGCGATCATCGCCGGTCCGACCTTCGAGGAATGGCTCGACGATCGCTGGCCCATCGAGGGCTGACAGCGTCGGGTGCGGGCGGCGGGATTGGTTCTGTGCCAACGGAACCGATGCTCTACGCTGGTTCGAACAGTCGGTTCGAGGCCCGGAGGCGCCCGATGTCGCAATCTTCCGCCGCCTACCCCAGCGCTGTACCAGTCGGGGTGGACACCACACGCGCGAGCATCGCGCGTGTCTACGATGCCGCGCTCAACGGCAAGGACAACTACGAGGTCGACCGCGAGGTCCTGGCTCAGGTCCGCACCGTCGCGCCCCAGGTCAACGATTTGGCCTGGGCCAACCGCGATTTCCTGATCCGCACGTGCCGATTCCTGGCCAAAGCGGGCATCGACCAGTTCCTCGATCTCGGGTCGGGCCTGCCCACCGCGGAGAACACCCACCAGGTCGTCCAGCGGGTCAACCCACAGTCACGCGTGGTCTACGTCGACAACGACCCGTCGGTCCTCGTGCACGGCCAAGCCCTGCTGGCCAGCAACAGCCGCACCCACATCGCCGAAGCCGACATCTTCCGCCCACTCGAAGTGCTCGGAAACACCACGGTCCGCAAGGAGCTCGACTTCACCCGCCCCCTCGCCCTGTTCCACATCGGCACCCTGCACCACTATCTCGGCGACGACGGCCCCGCCCTGATGCAGACCTACATCGACGCCCTGCCCGCGGGCTCCTTCGTGGCCATCGCACACTTCCATGACCCCCAAACCCCCGAATACAGCGACCTCGCCCGCAAAATGGAAGAGAAGTTCATCCACAGCCCCATGGGCAGCGGCCGCTTCCGCACCCGCGCCGAAATCGAAGCCATGTTCGGTAACCTCGAGATGGTCACCCCCGGCTTGGTCCGCTGCGACGACTGGTGGCCCGACGGACCCCACCTCACCCCCCTCAACGCGGTGCGCAACTGCATCGTCGGCGGCGTCGGCCGCAAGAACTGACTGCCGGGCGGAGTACTTCGGTCTTTCATCCAGCGGGTGCTGCGTGGAAGACACACACAACGATCGGCGAGCAGTCGCGCAGTGTGCCGAGGTGAGGTGAGCGGTCTGCGAAGATCGCGAACGATGTCCGAAATCGAGAGTGCGCGCAGATAGTTCGCAGATCGAGATCCTCGGGTATTATCGCCGTCGGGGGAGCACGAGATGTCTGATGGTCTGCATGGTATGTCGCAGGCACGTGGCAGCTACGGCTGCCTCGACCAATCGATAGACGACCATCTCCAGGGGATGAACCTTGATCGACAACACTCCGCACCCCGCTCCCCGGCGCCGCTTCGCACGGCGCCGCGGCATCACCGCGGTCTTCGCGGCGGCGGCGCTGGGCGCGGCCCTCGTAACCGGCTGCTCGTCCGACGATTCGACCACCACCGCGGCGCCGCCGCCGACTGAGCTGCCCGACGGCGCGCGGATCGTGGCGGAATCGGCCAAGACCACTCAGACCCTGCGCACCGTGCACCTGAAGATCGACGTGGACAACCTGCCCGATCTGCCGGTGGAAACCGTATCGGCCGATGTCACCAACGAGACCCAGGGCTCGGGAGCGGCGATGGGCGAGGCGAAGGTCAAGCTCACCCCGGACGATCCGTTCACCGAGGCGAAATTCCTGGTGGTGGACAAAGTTCTCTACACCCAGACCGGCGGCCGCTACGTGCCCGCAGGCCCGGCGGAGAAGATCTACGATCCGGGTGTCATCCTGGACAAGGAACTCGGCATCGCGAATGTCATCGCCAACGTGGCGAACCCGAAAGCCGAGGCCCGCGAGACCATCGACGGCATCGCGACCGTCAGGATCACCGGCACCATCGACGGCGCCGTGATCGACCCGATCGTGCCGCGCATCGGCGAGAACGCCGGCACCATGCCGATCACCCTGTGGATCCAGGACGTCGCCCCGCCCGCCTCTGATTCGGCCAAGCCCTCGGAGGCCGCTTCCACCGGGGACGGCCCGAATCTCGTTCGCGCCGTGGTGAAGAAGGACCAGGGCGAGGTCACCGTCAGCCTGTCCAACTGGGCCGAGCCAGTCAACATCGTCAAGCCCGCGGGCTGATCCGAGCAGTTCGCACCCACACCGGTCCGGGACCGCGTGTCCGGCACTGACCGTGCCGTCCGCGGCCCGGGCCGTGTGCCGTCCGGGTGTGCATCCAACAAGAGATTGTTCAGCGAGATGCAAGGCGCCACAAGGACTATTCGTGTCGGGACACTGGTCGGCAGGCAACACGCATCGACGCCGATCGGACACGGAGGAAGAACCAATGACGATCGATGATCGACCCGATGAGGCGGAACGGGAGCTCCCGCCGCCACCGGGCCCGGGAGGTCGGCCACCCGTCAACAACGTCTGGGTCTACAACGGCAGAGCCTACGACCTGAGCGACTGGATCTCCAAGCATCCCGGCGGCGAATTCTTCATCGGCCGCACGAAGAACCGCGACATCACCTCGATCATCGGTTCCTACCACCGTGACCCGGAGAAGATCGCGCGCATGATCGAGCGCTACAGCCTCGGTCGAAACGCCGTTCCCGAAGACATTCACCCGAAGAACAACGCGCCCGACTTCTTGTTCAAAGAGGATTTCAACAGCTGGGACGACACCCCGAAGTACACCTTCGACGACAAGAACGACCTCCTGCACGCGGTGAAGGCGCGGCTGAAGGAACCCGACCTCGCGGCCCGCCTGAAGCGGATGGACCGGATCTTCGACATCGTCGTCGGCGTCCTGATCGTCGCCTACTTCGCGGTGCAGGGCCTGCGCCTCTACGACACCAGCTGGATGCCGCTACCGGTCTTCGTGATCGCGATGGTCCTGCTCCGCAGTTCGCTGGCCGGCTTCGGTCACTACGCGATCCACCGCGCGCAAAAGGGACTCAACAAGTACGCGGTCAACGCGTTCGACATGAACTATGTCGCACTGTCTTTCGTCACCGCCGACGGCCATGCCCTGCTACACCACCCGCACACCCAGAGTGAAGTCGACATCAAGAAGAACGTCTTCACGATGATGATGCAGGTGCCGCGCCTGTATCGGGTGCCGGTGCACACGGTGCACAAATTCGGCCACCTGCTGACCGGCATGATCATTCGCCTGCTCGATGTCTGCCGCCTCACCCGCAAGGTCGGCATCAAAGACATGTACGGCACCTGGCGGGGCGCGCTGCCGCACTTCATCGGCTCGTTCGGGGTCCGGTTCCTGCTGGTGGCCGAGTTCGTCGTCTTCACGATCGCGGGCGACTTCTGGGCCTGGGCGCTGCAATTCGTGATCACGTTGTGGATCAGCACCTTCATGGTGGTGGCCAGCCACGACTTCGAGATCCCGACCGATGACCTGCCGCACGGCGACACCGAGGACTGGGCGGTCAACCAGCTCGAGCAGGCCTACGACCTGACTGTGGTCGGCAACAAGTACGTCGACTGCTTCCTCTCGGCGGGGCTGAGCTCGCACCGTGTGCACCACGTACTTCCGTTCCAGCGCAGTGGTTTCGCCAATATCGCCACCGAGAACGTGGTGCGTGAGGAAGCCGCGAAGTTCGGGGTGCAGTGGCTGCCTGCCAAGAGCTTCTTCGGTGATCGCTTCCCGAAGCTGTGCCGGACCTACCTGCTCGCGCCCTCGAACGAGGCCGTGGCCAACCGGTGGGGCTTCGTACGCGAACACTGTGCGCCCTCGGCGCTGAAGACCTGCGTCGTCTACACCGCTCAGGGCTTCACCGGCATCGGCACCGTCTGACCCGGTCCGCTGTCACATCTAGTCTGTTTCGAAAGGGATTGTCTCCGTGTCTTTTTCCATTGATGAAGGTATGCGCCGCCCCCACGGCGTGCTCCGGACGGCCGACGTCGAGCACGGGCATGATCTGCTACCACCGACGCCGCCGACCACCGTCGGTGTGATCGAAGCGGTCGCCACGGGCTCACCGCGGCGCGTGGTCGACCAGCGCGCCAACGCCGCTCGCGTCGCCGACCTGTTCGCCGATCCCGCACAGCGCCAGCGCATTCCGCGGATCTATCAGAAGACCAGGATCGACACCCGCCACCTCGCGATCGACCCGCTCGAACCGGAGTTCCTCGAATTCAGCCGCAAGCCCGCCACCATCCGAGAGCGGATGAACCTGTTCTTCGAGCACGCGGTGCCACTGGCCGTGGATGTCGCGCGTCGGGCGGTCGAGAATCTGGCCGATCCGGCCGAGGAGATCGGGCAGCTGATCTTTGTGACAAGTACCGGATTCATCGCCCCCGGCGTCGACGTCGCGGTGGTCAAGCAGCTCGCCCTGTCGCCGACGGTGAACCGGATGATCGTCAACTTCATGGGCTGCGCCGCCGCGATGAACGGTATCCGCACCGCCGTCGACTACGTGCGGGCACACCCGGACAAGAAGTCGATGGTGCTGTGCATCGAAGTGAGTTCGGTGAACGCTGTTTTCGACGACGACGTCAACGACGTGATCACCCACAGCCTCTTCGGTGACGGCTGCGGCGCGGTGGTGATCGGCGCCAACCAGGTGCACCAGCCGCTCGCCGCGGGCAGCGTCGTGATCCGCGACAGCTTCAGCCACCTGTTCGACGACGCCGAGGACGGCATCGTGCTCGGTGTGAAGGACACCGCCATCACCTGCGAACTGGCGACCAGCCTGCCCGACTACATCTACCAGGGTGTCGACCCGGTGGTCTCGCAAGTGCTGGCGCGCAACGGTTTGGACAAGGCCGCCGTCGATCTGTGGGCGATCCACCCCGGTGGCCCCCGCATCATCGAGGAGTCGGCGCGTTCGCTCGGCATCCCGCCAGAGGCTGCCGCGCCGAGCTGGGACGTGCTCGCCGAGCACGGCAACATGCTCAGTGTGTCGCTGATCTTCGTGTTGGAGCGGATGATCCGCGACACGCGGTCGGCGGCGCCGATCTCCACCGGGGTGGCGTTCTCGTTCGCGCCCGGTGTCACCCTCGAGGGCATCGTCTTCGATGTCATCCGCAGCTGAGAGCGCAAGTCATGCAATTGCTCCGTTTTCTCGCCGCGCTGTCACCGGCCAGGATCGCGGCCGTGGTCGCCGCGGGCCTGATCTGCGGCGTGGCCAACACCTACCTGGTGACGCTGATCAACGCGGCCGTCTCACCCCGCCCGCAGCCCGATCATCTGCTGCTCCGGTTCGGACTCACCGGAGTGGTGATCCTGGTCAGCGGTGTGCTCTCGCAGGTGCTGCTGGTCCGGCTCTCACAGGAGGCCATCTACCGGCTGCGCAGTGACCTGAGCTCCGGAATCGTCTCCGCGCCGCTGGAACACCTCGAGCGGCTCGGCATGCACCGCCTGATGGCGACGCTCACCGAGGACGTGCGCTCGCTGTCACAGGCGGTGACCGCCATCCCGTCGATCTGCGTCGACGTGGCGACCATCATCGGCTGCTTCGTTTTCCTGTTCATCGTGTCGGGACCGATCTTCGCGGTGACGGTGGCGGGCACCCTGATCGGCATCGCGTGTGTCGAGATGGTGCTCAAACGGGTGCGCGGGATCTACCGCGAGGCCCGCGAGAACGAGGACGCGTTGCTGCGTTCGTTCCAGGCCGTCACCCTGGGCATCAAGGAACTGAAACTGCACCGGGGCCGTCGGCAGGATTTCATGGACCGGCACCTGCTCGGTTCTGCGGGCACGCTGCGGGATCAGAACACCGACGCGGGTTCGAAGTTCTCCTACGCGCAGGGTTTCGGCCAGGCGCTGCAGTTGACGACGATGGCGCTGATCCTGTTCGTCATCGCGGTGGCGCTGGATCTGCCGCGCGAGACCATGGTCGGCTATGTGCTGGTCACCACGTTCTTGGCGATGCCGATGCAGAACTTCATGCACCGCATCCCCGATCTGCTGCGCGGTGACGTGGCACTGGCCAAGATCCGGGCGATGAACCTGTCGATGGAGACCCTGCACGACGAGGAACTGCTGCCGTACACGGGTCGTCCGGCGGCGGGGGAGGCCAAGCTGGAACTGACCGACGTGAGTTACGTGTATCGATCGGAGGCGCCCTCGCTGGTGCCCCCGCCCCCCGGCCCGCATCCGGATGGCCCTCCGGGGCACGGCGTCCCCCGGCCGCGCCCCGGTATGCCACCGCGCACCGGGCATCTCCGTCCGGGCGGGCACCATCCCGGCGCGCATCCCGGTCCGGCACAGCCGGATGTGAACGGCAAGAACTGGGTCGATCACGGCGCGACCGATGTGCGACCGGTGCCGCTGGGCCCGCCGCCCGGGCTCGACGAGTCCGCGGACTCCGGGTTCCGGCTGGGTCCGATCGACCTGGTCTTCGAACCGGGGCAGATCACGTTCATCGTCGGCGGCAACGGCAGCGGGAAGTCGACGCTGGCCAAGCTGATCACGGGTCTGTATGTGCCGCGCACGGGGTCGTTGTCGCTCAACGGGGAGCGAATCGACCACCACAACATCGAGTGGTACCGGCAGAACTCGTCGGCGGTGTTCACCGATTTCCACTTGTTCGAAGACTACCTGGGCTTCGACCGTCCCGGGATCGATGCCGAGGTCCAGCGGTACCTCGAGCAATTGCAGATCGCGCACAAGGTGACGGTGCAGGACGGTCGTCTGTCGACGGTGGATCTGTCGCAGGGGCAGCGCAAGCGCCTGGCATTGCTGACCGCCCTGCTCGAAGATCGCCAGATCTACGTCTTCGACGAATGGGCCGCCGATCAGGAGCCGCGCTTCCGCGACGTTTTCTATCACGAGATCCTCGGTGACCTGAAGCGCCGCGCGAAGACGGTCATCGTGATCACCCACGACGATCGCTACTTCGGCTGCGCCGACCAGCTGGTGAAACTCGACTTCGGTGTGGTCTCGGCGTAGCTCACGCGGCACGGGCGCTGCACCGGCACGACGCCGGGTCAGCGCCTCTCGTGTGTCAAGCGCTTTCGCGCCGGGCCGCGATCACCTGTGCCATGGGCGGCCGGTCGGCGAGGCTCACTTCCGAAGGTGTTCGCTGCCAGCCGGTTTCGCCGGGCAAGAACTGGACGAGACCGATCCCGGAGTCGCGGATGCCGAGTCGGTCGAGCAGGGTGGCCACCACCTGCCTGCTCATCACCGCGAGTTCGTGGGTCGGCCGGTTGCGGTGGACCCGGACTCCGAGATCGACCTGGGCGATGGCCGAGAGGCCGTGCCGTTGCCAGCAGTCGAGCAGGATGCCGATCTCGGCGCCGTAGCCGCTGGCGAAGGAGATTTCCCCGAGCAGCGTGCGGGTGGCGGCGTATTCGCCGCCCAGGGGCTGCACGATCTCGGCCAGCGCGGGTGCGAGCGCGGTGAGCAGGGGACGCGCCACGAGTTGGGTGATCCGGCCGCCGCCGTCGGCGTCGACGACGGACCCACTGGTCATCGGTCGCCGGTAGTAGCCCTTGACCAAGGCGATCTCGGGATCGTCGAACAATGGCTCGAGCAGCGCGGGCACGAACAGCGGACTGGGCTCGACCAGGTCGGCGTCGAGGAAGACCAGCACGTCACCGGTACACACCGCCAGTGATCGCCACAGCACCTCGCCCTTCCCTGGCCGCGGGGTGATCTCGGGCAAAGCCTCCTGGCTGGTGAACACGGACGCCCCGGCCGCCCGCGCCCGGGCGACGGTGCGGTCGGTGGAGCCCGCGTCCAGCACGAGCAGTTCGTCGACGAGCTCGCCGAGCA
Source organism: Nocardia mangyaensis (assembly GCF_001886715.1). NCBI lineage: Bacteria > Bacillati > Actinomycetota > Actinomycetes > Mycobacteriales > Nocardiaceae > Nocardia > Nocardia mangyaensis. Next base: position 3,727,411 of record NZ_CP018082.1, on the reverse strand, counting down.
GCGGCCGGACCGAGGCGACCACCCCGGCGACGGTGTCCTCGTCGTCGTGCGCCGGGACGATCACCGAGACCCGGCGACCCAGCTTGCGGTCGATCAGCGCACGGACGTCCATGCCACCCAGTGAACGACACACCGGGCTGCACCGCTACCGCTGCGCGTCGACGCTGTGATCATGGCCAACCGGCGAGCGAGCCCCGCTGGCCATCGGGACAAGCGCGCGGACATCGCGCGCCGGATGCGTGACGCGGCGTGGCGTCGCGTCACGCCGGGTACGGTAGGAGCGGAGTCGCCCCGGTGTCCATCCTCGGGCGCGACGGTCGGCGGACGGATGGGGTAGGAGCACGTCATGAGCCAGACAGCGGCAACCGTCGGCGAGGTGGCCAAGGGGTCGAAGACCGATCTGGTCGATGGTCGGTACACGGTGCGGCTCGACCTCGCCGCTCCGGCGGGGGCGGTGGACGTCTCCGCGGTGCTGGTGACCGCGGACGGCAAGGTCCGCTCGGACGCCGATTTCGTGTTCTTCAACAATCCCTCGGCGCCCGGCGTGCAGATGGAATCCGATGCTGTTGTCTCGGTGGATCTTTCGGCGTTGCCGGCCGACATTCATCGGGTCGTGATCGCGGGTAGCACCGAGGCGCAGGGCATTCGGTTCGGTGAGGTCACCGGGTTGCGGATCTCGATCGCCGGTGCGAGCCAGTCGTTGACCTTCGTGCCGCCGGGCCTGGACACCGAGACGGTGCTGCAGGCCGTGGCGCTGTACCGCCGGGGGAGCGGGTGGCGTCTCGACGCGGTCGGACAGGGGTACAGCGCGGGGCTCGCCGCTTTCGCGACCGAGCACGGGATCTCCGTCGAGGAGGAACCCGCCGAGGCCACCGCGCCGTCACCGCAACCTGCTGCGCCGCAACACCCCGTGCCACCGCAGCCTGTCGGTGCGCCGCAACACCCCGGTCAGCCGCCCCGGTACGGCGCGCAGCAGCAAGCGCACGCCGCGGCGCCACATCAGGTTCCGCCTGCGTCGGCGCCCGCGATCGACCTCCGCAAGGTCGATGTCGTCCTCACCAAGGATTCGCCGAGCCGCCGCGCCAGCATCGACCTGCGCAAGGGCGACCCCGGCTACGTCCTCACCGTCGGCCTCGAATGGGACGGTCGCGGTGCGAAGTACGACCAGCACGGCCGCGTCACCCAGTTCGGCACCGGTGACCTCGACGTGTACTTCTTCTGCCGCAACGAGATCACCGGCGACTACGTCGTGATCAGCGGTGAGAAGGGCCACCAGGGCGACCTGAACACCTGGCCGTTCATGCACCACCAGGGCGACAGCCGCGGCCCCGGCGCCAACAACCTGCCCGCCACCGAGCAGGTGATCGTGCGCCCCACCGAGAACGGCGACCTGCTGCTCAACGTCTACCAGTCCGTCGACAACGGCGCGGGCGCCATCGACAAGTTCGGCAACCCTCGCGTCCGCGTCCGCTACGGCCGCCCCGGCCCCGACGGCCTGCCCGGTCCCGATGCCGACCAGATCACCGTCGTGATCGGCAACGGCAAGAACTCCTTCTGGGCCACCGTCGCCCATATCGATGTCCGCGAGGGCATCCTCACCGTCGACGGCACCGTGCAGTACAGCCGGGCCTTCAGTGAGCGCATGCCGGTCCTCGACACGGCGGGCAACTGGGTCCGCTCCGCCAAGAACGGACCCGTGGGCCGCAGCAAGAAGAGCAACGGCCTCGGGCTCAGCAGCTATTCCGGCCGCTGCCCCGACCCTCGCTGATCGGGCGATGCCCCGGGGGAAGACGACTGTCCAGTTGTGATCTTGGTACAGTCGTCGAGCCGTGGTGTTCGGGAAATCGGTGTGAAACCGGTGCGGCCCTCGCCACTGTGATCGGGAGCGACGGATCGATCCGGCCGAGAAGATGTCGGCCGGAGCCACTGGGGCACAGGTGCCCTGGGAAGGTGGATCCGTCGCGTGACCATCCCGTCAGCCAGGAGACCGGCCACGGCCCCGTAGTACCCATTCCACGAGGACCTGGAAGGCCGTCACTTGACCCCCTCTGTTTTCGCGCGCCTGCGTACCAGCGCGCTGATCGCCTGCGCGATCGTCGTCACCGGGTGCGGTGTGCAGCCCAGCCCCGCAGCCACCGGCGCAGACGCCGTGACCCGCGCCAACTGCGGGATCGACATCACCGTCGACGCACCCCCGCAGCGCATCTACGCCGCCTACCAGCCCTCGATCGAGATCGCGCACGCCCTCGGCGTCACCGACCGGCTCGTGGGGACCGCGTACCTCGACTCCACGGTGCTGCCCGAGTACGAGGCCGCGCAGGCGAAGTCCGCCTACGTCGAGAAGCTGCCGAGTCGCGACGAACTGCTCGCCCAGAACCCGGATTTCGTGCTGTCGGGATTCAACGGAGTATTCGCCCGGTCGGCGCAGAACAGCGTCGGCACCCGCGCGAGCCTGCACGATCTCGGTGTCCGGACCTGGGTCGTGAGCCCGCTGTGCCCCAGCGCGGACGGACTCGCCGACGAGGCGATCGACCCCTCGACCGTGCGCTTCGAGAATGTCTACGCGGACCTGCGTGACCTCGGCGCGCTGTGGGCCGTCTCCGAACGTGCCGACGAAGTGGTCGCTGAGCTCAGCGACCGCATCGCCGCGGTCAGCGCGACCGTGGCGAACGCGCCGCGCCCCCGGGTCGCTGTCGTGACGCCCAAGGACGACGGTTCCTACACCGCGGCCGGTGGCATCGACTTCATCACCCAGATCATCGAGGCCGCCGGCGGCGTGAACGCCTTCGCCGATCTCACCGAGCGCCGCAATGTGCAGATCGGTGCCGAGGAACTCATCGCCCGCGATCCCGACATCATCCTCACCAGCGCTTGCTGCAAGGCCACCTACACCCGCGCCGACGGGCAGCCGCAGGTCGACAAGATCGTCGGCAACCCGGCCTTCGCGAATCTGACCGCCGTGCGCAACGGCGTGGTCCACCCCTTCCTGTTCGCGGACCGGGCCGCCGGTGTGCGGATCGCGCACGCGACCGAGCTGGTCGCCGAGCTGATTCACCCCGATCTGTTCGATCGGTGACCCGCGCCGTTCGCGGCACCGGCCTGATCGTCGCCGGTGCCGCGCTCGCCGGTGCCTGTGTCGCCTCGATCCTGATCGGCTCGCACCCGCTCACCCTCGATCAGGCGATCGCGGCGTTCACCGACTTCCGCGGCACCGACAGCGACCGGATCGTGCGCTACATCAGGCTGCCGAGAACGATCGCGGGACTGCTCGCGGGTGTCGCACTCGCGCTGGCGGGCACCGTGATGCAGGGGCTGACCCGCAATCCACTCGCCGGGCCCGGCCTGCTCGGCATCAACGCCGGCGCCTCGTTGGCCATCGTGCTCGCCATGGGCGTGCTCGGCCTGACCGCGCCGACCGGGTTCATCTGGTTCGCCTTCCTCGGTGCGGCGGTCGCGGCCGCGTTCGTCTACGTGCTCGGGTCGTTGGGATTCGGGGGCGCGACGCCGGTGAAGCTGGCCCTGGCCGGTGCCGCGTTCACCGCACTGTGCGGATCGATCACCACCGCGATCACCCTGCTGGATCGGACCACGTTCGACAATTTCCGGTTCTGGGTGGTCGGATCGCTGACCAGGGCCGATGTCGAATCCGTGTGGCGGGTCGCCCCGTTCGTCGCCGTCGGTGCGGTCCTGGCCGTCGCGGTGGCACGACCGTTGAACGCGATCGCCATCGGGGACGATCTCGCCCGCACACTCGGCACCCGCCTGGTCGCGGTGCGGGCCACCGGCGCGGCCGGTGTCGTGCTGCTCGCCGGGTCGGCCGTGGCGATCGCCGGGCCGGTCGCGTTCGTCGGACTGGTGGTTCCGCACATCGCGCGCGCCTTCGCCGGGCACGACTATCGGGGGGTGCTCGTCTGGTCGGCGATCCTCGGGCCCACCCTGCTGTTGCTCGCCGACATCCTCGGCCGCGTCCTCGCGCAGCCCCAGGAGATCCAGGTCGGCATCATCACCGCGTTCGCCGGATCGCCGTTCTTGCTCTATCTCGTGCGCAATCGGAAGGTGGCGACGCTGTGACCCTCGCCGAACGTGGCGTGCTGCCCAGCGGCACGCTGCTGCTGCGAACGCCCGGGCGCCGCGTCGTCATCCGGGCCCAGCGGCGATCCCTGCTGCTCACGGTGCTGCTCACGGCGGCGGCATCGGCCGTGGCGGCCTGGTCGCTCACCGTCGGCCACTATCCGCTCACGGCCGCGGACGTGCTGCGGGTCCTCGCGGGTGGCGGCACGCTCATCGAATACGACGTGGTCGTCAGCGATCGGTTGCCCCGCGTGCTCACCGGGCTGTGCACCGGCGCCGCCTTCGCCATCTCCGGGGCGATCCTGCAGCGGATCGCCACGAATCCCCTGGTCAGCCCGGAGATCATCGGCATCAACGCGGGTGCTTCGCTGGGCGCCCTGGTGGTGAGCGTGCTGCTCGGCGGCTCCGGCCTCGGGCTCGTCGGCGGTGCGCTGGCCGGCGCGTTCGCCGCCATGGCGCTGATCCTTCTGGTGGCGACCAAGGACGGTCTGGACGGCTACCGGCTCGTTCTCGTCGGCATCGGGGTGACGGCAATGTTGACCTCGGCCATCGCGTTCATCCTGACCAGAGCCAATGTCTACCAGGCGCATACGGCAGCCCTGTGGCTCACCGGTAGTCTCGCCAATCGCGACTGGACGCACGTCGGGTTCGGCCTCGCGGCGCTGGGCATCGTCGCTGCGCCGCTGATCGTGTTCGCGCGCTCGCTGCCGCTGCTCGAACTGGGCGACGAGCTGGCGAATTCGCTGTCGGGCAGGCGCGGTCCGCATCGCATCACGCTGATCGTCATCGCCGCGACGGCCGCTGCCCTGGCCACCGCCGCGGCCGGACCCATCGCCTTCGTAGCGCTGGTGGCGCCGCAGATCGTGCGGCGGTTGCTCGCCGAACGCGGCGCCGGACTCGCCCCGGCCGCAGCCGCGGGCGCACTCCTGGTCGTCTCCGCCGACCTGGCCGCGCGCCGGCTCTTCCCGGCGGAACTGCCGGTCGGCGTGGTGACCGCGCTGCTCGGCGCGCCCGTCCTCGTCTACCTCCTCGCTCGCGCAACTCGAATCGGACACGCTGGATGACCGCACATCTCACCACCGAGGGACTCGCACTCGCCTATGGCGACACGGCGATCGTCACCGACGCCACCATCGACTTCCCCGTCGGCCAGATCACCGTCATCGTCGGTCGCAACGGCTGCGGCAAATCGACGCTGCTGCGCGGCCTCGCCCGGCTGATCCCGCCGAGCGCGGGCGCGGTGCTGCTCGACGGCACCGACATCGCGCCCCGTTCGGCGCGCACCGTGGCGCGCCGACTCGGCATGTTGCCCCAACAGCCCATCGCACCCGACGGCATCACCGTGGGCGAACTCGTCGCCCGCGGCAGACATCCCCACCAGCGCTGGTTCCAACAGTGGTCGGCCCAGGACGAGAAGGCTGTCAGTGCCGCATTGACAGCCACCGACACCCTCGACCTCATCGACCGCACCCTCGACCAGCTCTCGGGTGGACAGAAGCAGCGGGTGTGGCTCGCCCTCGCGATCGCTCAGGAACCGGAGGTGATGCTCCTGGACGAACCGACCACCTTCCTCGACCTCGCCCACCAACTCGACATCCTCGATGTCCTGCGAAACCTGCGGCCGCGCACCATCATCGCCGTGCTGCACGACCTGAACCTGGCGGCGCGCTACGCCGATCACCTGGTCGCCATGAAGGACGGCCGCGTGGTTGCTCAGGGCACCCCCGCCGAAATCGTGCGACCCGACCTGGTCGCCGAGGTCTTCGGCGTGGAGTGCACGGTGATCGACGACCCGATGACCGGAACGCCCCTGGTGGTTCCGGCCGGCCGAACGGTGCGCACCGCATGACCCGCCGCTACGTCCTCGTCGCCCGACCCACCCCGTCCGGTGTCGACCTCACCGCCGTCGGCGCACTCGCCGAGGCCTGCGGAATCGGCTACGCGCTCCTCGACCAGGGCGAACCGACCATCCACGACACCCTCGACTCCGCCGTCGCCGCCGACCTCCCGGTCACCCTGATCCCGCTGGCCGTTCCCCGCGACCGCTACCTGGAGACCTGGATCGCCCGCGCGGTCGCCAATTGGAAGGAGACACGCGGTCGCGACCTCGACGTGCGTGTCACCGAAGGAATCGACACCGCAACGGGTTTCGACGACATTGTTCGCGCTCTGATGAACGAAGACGGCAAGCCGGTCACCGCCAGCCCCCGCGCCTTCCGCAGCCCGGCCTGGTCCCGGATTCCCGAGCACACCGAACACATCTTGGTCTGTCGCGGCCCGCGATGCACCGTCTATGGTGCGGCCGAACTGCACCGCACCCTCCGCCAGGACAACCCGAAGGCTCTGGTCACCCCGACCGGCTGTCTCAATCCATGCAATCTGGGCCCGCTCTACATCACCTATCCCGATGGCCGATGGCACACCAACGCGCTGGGTTCTGCGATCGAGAACGCCTAGGTCATCCTCTGGCGCTCGACCTTTGGAAGAGTCGGTCACCCAACCTCGGGCGAAGGGTGGTCCCCGAGCCGCCGCGTGCGCCGAGCCTTGCTGGGTAGCACGAGCTTGACGAAGACCCCGACCGCACCGCGTTCCCGATTCCGACTGCGCTCGTCCGGCGAGGTGACTCAGGCGAGGGCCTCCGTCGACGCACCAGTTCCAACCCTCGCCCAGCTCCACCGGCGGAGCCTGCATGCCGAATCTCGAAGCGAGTTCTTCGGTCTGCGCCCTGATTTGATCTAGATTTCAGAATTTGATGTATCAAGTGACTTTCGGTCGCCCACCGGGTCGGCGATGCGGATCGATCGGGTCCGGCGGCGTCGGTCCGGGGCGGTGCCAGCGTTCGACCACCAAAACCATCTGTTGGCCGAGGTAGTCGAGGTAGCGGCCGATCTCGTGCATCCGGGCGCCTGCGGGGGTGGTGGCGCCGAGGAGCTCGGCGCCGTGACGGGCGGCCTTGACGCGTTCTTCGGCGGCGCGGGCCAGGTTCAGGGTGGTGCGGTACCAGGTGTCGCCGTCGATGTAGTAGTGGTCGCGGCGGCGTGAATCCCGTTCGCGGCGAAGGAGATCCCGTGTTTCCAAGGCGTTGACGGCGGTGGAGATCGACGCTGGGCTCACGTCGAGGTGGCGGGCGAGTTCGGCAGCGGTGAGGCTGCCGGAGTCGGTGAGGTGCAGACAGGTCAGGACTCTGGCCTGCATCCGTGGCATGCCGTCGTAGACGAACAGGTCGGTGAAATGCGCCGCGAAATCACGCACCGCCTCGTCGGGGACAGTGGCCGGGACGGGCGGCTGTGCGGTCGCTCTACTCCGTCGAGCTCGCGCCGTGGTGGCCCGATGGGCGCGGTCGGCGCGGTAGCGGCTCGGGCCGCCGTTGCGGGTCACTTCTCGGCTGACCGTCGAAGCGGGTCGTTCGAGCTGGCGCCCGATCTCGGTGTAGCCGAGGCCGTCGGCGAGTCCCGCTGCGATGCACTCCCGCTCGTGCAGGGTGAGTCTGCCTCCTGGCATCGGTGTGGTGCTCCCTTCGCGGGCATCGGACGGTCGCCAGTATGCGTTCAGCGACACCTCATTGCATGGCGGCGCAGTACTTTTGCGTTCGACGGCAAGGTCATTGCACTGGTGAAATCGCGTCAACCTGCTGAGATGTTGATCAATGACTGATAGCGCGTTGAAATGATCCCTGAATGCGGCCTAGCGTTCGGCGCATCCTGAAACCTGGCGTCAAAGGGGATCCGATGACCGAACCGCTGACAACCGCATTCTCCTTGCCGACCGACCATCCCGCAGGCGTTGGTTCCCCGCTCGACCCGACCCGCCAATGCCGGCCAAACGATCTGTCGCGCAGAGCATTCCCCGATGGACATCACGGGTGGCTGGCGACCGGCCATGGCACTGTTCGCGCGATCCTGTCCGATCCGCGCTTCAGTGCGCGCACCGAACTCCTGCACTCGCCGCTGGCAGACCTGGGCCCACTGCCCCCAGCATCGCCCGGCAGCTTCCTCCACCTGGACGCACCGAAGCACACTCGATACCGAAAGCTGTTGTCCGGCAAGTTCACCGCCCACCGGATGGGACCGCTCACCGAGCGTGTAGCCCAGATCAGCACCGAGCACCTCGACGCCATGGAGCGACGCGGCGGACCGCTCGACCTGGTGACCTCCTTCGCCCAACCGATCCCCGCCCTGACGATCTGCGAACTGCTCGGCGTCCCCGAAACCGACCGCGATCGTTTCCAGCGCCTGGTGACCGCCCTCGTCACCGACCTGAACGACCCTGACTCGCCCCTCGAACACGGCATCGCCGTGCTCGAGGAAACCCAGGAATACGTGCGTGACCTAGTCGCCGCCAAGCGGTCCGCCCCGACCGACGATCTGCTCAGTGAGCTGACCAGCACCGATCTCGCGAGTAGCGAACTCACTGGAATCGGCGTGCTCCTGCTGATCGGCGGCTTCGAGACCGCCGCCAACACCCTCGCCCTCGCGACCCTCACACTCCTGCGCCACCCCGAACACCTGGCCGCCCTCCGCGCCGACCCCAGCCGCGCCGACCGGACCATCGAAGAGCTGATGCGATACCTGACCACGGTCAACACCCTCACCCGTTCCGCCCGCGAAGACGTCGAACTGGCCGGCCACACGATCGCGGCGGGTGAATCAGTGGCCCTGTCCCTCCACGCCGCCAACCACGACCCCGCCGCGTTCACCGACCCCCACACCTTCGACCCGGACAGACACATCACCGGGCATCTGAGCTTCGGACACGGCATCCACCACTGCCTCGGACACCACCTCGCCCGCCTCGAACTACGAACCGCCCTGCCTGCTCTGCTGGTGCGATTCCCGACGCTGCGACTCGCCGTTCCAACGGACGAGATCACCATGCGCCCGGACCGCGTGGGCATCTCCGGCGTACGTCGGCTACCGGTCACCTGGTAGTCGGCACGGCTGGACACGACACGCACGTCGACCGGCAACCGTCGAGGGAGGTGTACGCAAGCGGCCACGGCGCGCGCGGAGGGCGCCCGCCGTGGCCGGTGATGTGTGTCAGCGCGCGAAATGTTCGGCGACGAGCTCTTCGGTGAGTCCGTAGTCGGCGAGGGAGTAGTGGTGGGTGGGTTTGCGCGCGCCGGTGCGACTTTCGTTGTCGAGGGCGGTGATGGCGGTGCGTGCCTGCTCGCTCAGGTCCGCGCCGATCGCGCGGTAGATGCCTTCGACGACAGCGAACGGGTCGGTGCGCAGGTCGTCGAAGTCGATGTCGAGGAAGGTGGCCTCGGGGTGGCGGGCGCGGGCGGCGGTGAATTCGCGCAAGCCCCGGGACCACAGCTCGAGCTGGGTACGGCCGATGGTTTCGCCGGTGAAGACTGTCGACCACCCGCGGGTGGCGTGTTCGTTGAGACTGCAGACCGAGGGGATGATGGTGGCGGGGTCGCGGTGGGTCTGGATGACGACCGCGTCCGGGTACACCGCGAGCAGCGCGTCGAGACAGAACAGATGGCTGGGGTTCTTCAAAACCCAGCGCCGCGTGTCGTTCATCCCGATGAGCTGCAGGTTCTTTCGGTGACGTGCGTAGGCCGGCGTCCAGTCCTGCGTCGACAGCCACTGCGCGTAGCTCGGCACGTGGGCCAGGCACTCGTAGGAGTGCGAGGTGAGCGACTGCCGCAGGAGCTGCCAGCATTCCTCGACGTCGGACGCACTCATGTAGTGCAGGCCCATGAATTCCGGGTTCCGCACCTGGTGCTGACGCAGACCCGCGTCGATCTGCTGATAGGCGGGATTGTCCGCCCAGGTGTCACGCGGCGGCCGCGGCTGCGGGAAATCCGTCAGCCACATCTCGAGCCCTTGGTTGGCAGGATCGGCGGCCAGCAGACGGTGCAGGGCGGTGGTGCCGGTGCGGGGGAGTCCGGTGACGAAAATCGGCCGGTCGATCGGAGTTTCGGCGTACTCGGGATTCGCCTTCCACGCGGCTTCGCTCGAGGCGCGCGCGATCAGACTGCCGCGCAGGAAGAATCGCGACATCTTGCTGCCGAGTTCGGTGAGTCCGGCCTCGTCACGATACGAGTCGAGCAGCACCTGCAGCGCCTCGGTGTAGTCGTCGGAGCCGAAATCGGTGAAGCCGGTGAGTTTGGTGGCCGAAGCGTGCAGGTCGGCGACGGTGCCGACATCGGTGCGCACGGTCATGCGGGGGATCTCCTAGCTCAGTTGTGGTATTCGCCGCAGTTGACGTCGAGGGTCTGGCCGGTGATCGCGCTGGCCCAGTCCGAGGCGAGGAACACCACGGCGCGGGCCACTTCGGCGGGTTCGGGCAGGCGCGCGAGATCGGACTTGGCGGCGGTCTGGTCGTAGACCTGCTCGGCGGTGATGCCGTACTTGCCGGCGATCTCGCCGAAGTACCACTTCAGCTGGTCGGTCCAGATGTAGCCGGGCAGCACGCTGTTGACCCGCACGCCCTTGCCGCCCAGCTCGGTGGCCAGCGTCTGCGACATGGCCAGCAGCGCCGCCTTGGCGAGTTTGTAACTGCCATAACGTGGTTCGGAATGGCGCACGACCATCGAATTGATCATTACCACCGCGCCCTTGGCCTCGGCGAGCGCGGGAGTGAACGCCTGCGTCATGCGCAGTCCCCCCAGCACCGTCATGTCCAGGCTCGACCGGATGTGGTCGAAATCGGTGCGCTCGAGCGGCTTCATCGACGGCGTCGAGAACGCGTTGTTCACCAGCGCGTCGACCCGCCCGAACGCGTCGACGGTCCGCGTCACCAGATTCGCCACCGCCGCCTCGTCGGTGATGTCGGTCGGCACGCTCAGCGTCGCGCCACCCGCGGCCTCGATCTCGGCGGCTACCTCCAGCAGGCGCGCTTCGGTCCGCGCCGCCAGCACGACCGTGGCACCCGCGGCGGCGGCCTCCAGACAGATCGACCGGCCGAGCCCGGGGCCGACCCCGGAAACGACGACGACTTTCCCGTCCAACAGTGCCCCGCTCATCCGAGCATCCTCTCTGCGAAGGCCCGCTGCCGGGCCGCGATCCGATCGCGCCAGCCCGCGGCGGCGATCCGGTTGTTCTCGAAGTGCGGAAGGTGCTGGGCGACTTGGTCGATCCCCGCCACCGCGACGGTGGGGCCATCGGCCTCGGTCATCGGCCGATCGGTGCGCTGCCACCGGAATTGCAGGATGCCGCGGGTGCGGCCGGTGGTCTCGATCCAGTTCGCGATTCCCGGGTTGCGCTTGCAGACCACCATCCGGATCAAGCCGTCCGGGTCCACCTGCGCCTGCGCGTGATTGAGGCTGGTCTGATGGTTGACGTAGTCCAGTGAGATGTACCAGAGACTGCCCAGCTGGAATCCCTGATACGGCGCGTCCGACTTCGGCACGGTGATGATCAGCGCCTGATCGTCGGCGAGATCGAAATGTCCGACCGAGGAATACTGGGTACTCAGCCCACCCGGGGTGAGCCGAGGCGCGGTGAGCGTGTTCACCGGCAGATCCAGATAGAACCACTGGGGGAAGTTGAACCAGGTGTGCACCCGTGTAATCAGCATCTTCCCGGCCGCCCTGTACCGCTTGCGCAGCCGCGCCAGATCGGGTTCGACGGGCGCGGTGCCGATGGTGTCGACCCGCTCGATTCGGATCGAACCCTTGCTTTCGGCCCAGTCGCTGTAGACCTCCCGCACCGCGAGCATCGACGCGCCCTCACCCAGCGCGAAATAGCCGGGCCCGGCATCGGGTTTCGCCGGTCCGAACCGGATCGCGAAGCTCCCGTCGGCGTCGATCGGAATCCGCCGGTCGTCGAAGGCGTCCTCGCCGCCGGGCACGTCGGTCGCGGTGTAGTCACCTTTGAGCACCTGGAAACTCAGGTCGACCGTGCTGCCGCGCACCCCGCTGACCACGTACTCGGCCCCGGGTTCGATATTCGCGTGGTAGTAGAGCGTATCCGGATTGTCCAGGCCCATCTTGGCGTAGGGACCGGTCGAGGAGATGAAGTACGGATGACTGGTGCCGTGCGCGCCCGAGAGTCGCAGGCAGGCGGCGGCGCTCGCCGCGAGGTAGTCGTAGCCCTCGGCGAGGTCTTGCTCGTCGCGGACGAATTCCGCCCCGGCGATGAGCTTCTCGGCTTCGGCGACGGCGGCGAGGAACGGCGCGGTGAGCGGTCCCGGTGGGGCGGTGCTACCGGCTTCGGTGGCGGTACTGGAATGTGTCAACGGTCTGCGATCCCTAGCTCTCGGAGGATGTGGGCGGCGATCTCGGCGGGAGAGCCGAGATCAGGGGTGATGACGAGGTCGGCCTGCTCGGGTCGCTCGTAGGGCGAGCCGATGCCGGTGAAGCCGGGCAGCTCACCAGCGCGGGCCTTCGCGTAGAGGCCCTTGGCGTCGCGGCGCTCGCATTCGGCCAGCGGGGTATCGACGAAGATCTCGTGGAACGGCAGCTCCCGATCGGCGTGCGTCGTCCGGGCGCGGGTGCGCTGGGCGGTGTAGGGGCTGATCACCGAAACGATGGCGACCGCACCCGAATCGGCGAACAAAGCGGCGACCTCGGCGACCCGGCGGACGTTCTCGTCGCGGTCGGCAGGGGAGAAGCCGAGGCCCGCGTTGAGACCGTGGCGCAGATTGTCACCGTCGAGCAGATAGGCGGGCCGGCCGGCGGCGACGAGCTGACGCTCCAACTCGACCGCGATCGTGGACTTGCCCGACCCGGACAGACCGGTCAGCCAGACGGTGCTGCCCTCGTGCGTGCGATCGGCACGACTCACCGCCGAACGATGCCAGACAACGGGCCGCGGTGAGAGCGATTCCTCGGCGTGCTCGATGTGCCCGGCGCCGGTGTCGCGGCCGGTGATCATCCCCGCGGCGACCGTCTGATCGGTCACCGGATCGATCAGGATGAAGCTGCCCGTGCGCCGATTCTCCCGGTACGGGTCGGAGAGCAGCGGGTGCCGGCTGCGCAGATGGATGCGCGCGATGTCGTTGAGCGTCAACGTCTCCACGTCCTCGACGCGGTGCAGGGTGTTCACATCGAGCCGGTAGTCGATGGCGGTGACTTCCGCGGGTGCGGTCTGCGCGGCGGTGCGCACCAGGTATTGCGCGCCTTCGCGCAACTGCGCGTCCTCGGCGAACCAGCACACCATGGCGTCCAGATCGGTGCCGAGTTGCGGCCGGTTGCCGGGCCGGGCCAGCAGGTCGCCGCGGCCGATGTCGATGTCGTCGTCGAGGGTCAGCGAGATCGCCATCCCGGTGAACGCCTCGTCCACCTTGCTGCCACCGGGCCCCCAGATCTCGCGAACACGGGAGGTGATCCCGGCGGGCAGCACCACCACTTCGTCGCCGGGTTTGAAGATGCCGCCCGCGATGGTGCCCGCGTAGCTGCGATGATCGAGTCCCTGCTGCGCCCGGATGACGTACTGGATGGGCAGCCGAGCGTCGATGAGATTGCGGTCCGAGGCGATGTGGACGTCTTCGAGCTGGCGCAGCAGCGGCGGCCCCGGATACCAGTCCATGTGCTCGGACCCGTCGACGACATTGTCGCCGAGCAGCGCCGAGACGGGCACGAAACTCAGGTCCCCGACCGTCAATTTGGCGGCGAAGGTGGCGAATTCGTCGCGGATCTCCTCGAACCGCTCCTGCGACCAGTCCACCAGGTCCATCTTGTTCACGCACACCACCAGGTGCGGTACCCCGAGCAGCGTCGCCAGGAAGGCGTGCCGGCGCGTCTGTTCGCAGACGCCGGTGCGTGCGTCGACGAGGATCAGCGCCAGATCGGCGGTGGACGCCCCGGTGACCATATTGCGGGTGTACTGCACATGTCCGGGGGTGTCGGCGATGACGAACTTGCGGCGCGGTGTCGTGACATAGCGGTAGGCGACATCGATGGTGATGCCCTGCTCGCGTTCGGCGCGCAGCCCGTCGGTCACCAGCGCGAGATCCGCACCGGCACTGCCGCGTTCGGTACTCACCCGTTCGATGGCGGCCAACTGGTCGTCGAACAGCGACTTGGAGTCGTAGAGCAGTCGGCCGATGAGCGTCGACTTGCCGTCGTCGACGCTGCCCGCGGTCGCCAGGCGCAACAGATTGCGGCGCATCAGAAATAGCCCTCTCGCTTGCGGTCTTCCATACCGGTTTCGGAGATCCGGTCGTCGGCGCGGGTGGCGCCGCGCTCGGTGAGGCGGGTCGCCGCGGTCTCGGCGATCACTTTCGCCGGGGTGTCGGCGGCGCTTTCCACGCACCCGGTGCAGGTGGCGTCGCCGACCGTGCGGAATCGGACGGTCGCCTCGAAGGTCCGCTCGCTGGGGGAGGGGGTGACGAATCGGGTCGCCGACAGCAGCATGCCGTCCCGTTCGACGACGGTGCGTCGATGCGCGTAGTACAGCGTGGGCAGGTCCACGGCCTCCCGGTCGATGTACTCCCAGATGTCGAGCTCGGTCCAGTTCGACAGCGGGAACACCCGAATGTGCTCGCCTGCCTGATGGCGCCCGTTGTAGAGGTTCCACACCTCGGGTCGCTGTGCCCGCGGATCCCACTCGCCGAATCGGTTGCGGAAGCTGAACACCCGCTCCTTGGCCCGCGCCTTCTCCTCGTCGCGGCGCGCACCGCCGAACACCGCGTCGAAGCGGTGCTCACCGATCGCGCGCAGCAATGTCGTGGTCTGCAGCGGATTGCGCGTGCCGCCGACGCGTTCGACCGCGCGACCGGCGTCGATGTCGTCCTGCACCCGCGCGACGAGCAGCCTGGCTCCGGTGCGCTCGGCGGTGCGATCTCGGAACTCGAGCACCTCGTCGAAATTGTGTCCGGTGTCCACGTGCAACAGCGGAAACGGCAGTGGTGCGGGCCAGAACGCCCGTCGCGCCAGGTGCAACAGCACCGCTGAATCCTTGCCGCCGGAGAACAGCAGCACCGGCCGTTCGAAGGTGGCGGCCACCTCTCGGAAGATGTGCACCGACTCGGCCTCGAGGGCCGCCAGGTGCGTCAATTCGTACCCCGCCTGCACTATTCACCCACTTCGTTCCCTGCGCTGTCGTCGGGCGGAAATCCGCCGACGAGTTGCGGTGTCGAATATTCGACGCTAGTGTTCGATATTGTGACACCGACGATAGGCCCGGCTGTGGATGCCGGTCAAGAGGCGATTCCGGATCCGGCGCGTGCGGGCGAGGGATCCGGCGCCCTGTCGCCGCCGACGCACCGGGTGGTGCGGGTACTCGAACTGCTGTCCCGGTACGCGACCGAACGACTC
This sequence comes from Nocardia mangyaensis, assembly GCF_001886715.1. Taxonomy (NCBI): domain Bacteria; kingdom Bacillati; phylum Actinomycetota; class Actinomycetes; order Mycobacteriales; family Nocardiaceae; genus Nocardia; species Nocardia mangyaensis. Next base: position 3,712,131 of record NZ_CP018082.1, on the reverse strand, counting down.
TCGCTGGCGCGCATCGTCCGCGAAGCGGGTCTCTCGCGCGCCACCGCGCATGCCGTGCTGGCCCAGCTCACCGCCGATGGCTGGACGGTGCGCGACGATGACGGCTGCTATGGCATCGGCCTGCGTCTGCTCACGGTCACGCGCCGCGCCGAGGCGGCGTTCCCCCTGCGCCGCACCGCCCTGCCGCATCTGCGCACGCTGTCCGAGCAGGTCGGCGTGCCGGTGTTCCTCGCCGAACGCGACGGGGAGAACATCGTGGTTACCGAGGTCGTCGGGAACCCGTCGGCGGGCTGGATCCGGCAGGGGCGCAGACTCCCGCTGGCGCCGCCGGTCTGCCGCGAATTCATCGCCTGGGCACCGGAATCCGCGCGTACCGCCTGGCTCGCCACCGCGGATCCCGCCCACCGCGACCGGCTCACCGGCGTCCTCACCGAGATCCGCGCCCGCGGCTACTCGGTGGAACGCCTCGTCGACGACTCGACCCCGATGCTGGAAGCGCTCGCGGGCCTGCGCGATTCGCCGATCACCGCCGCATTGCGCGCACAACTCGGGTCGGTCATCACCGACCTGATCACCATCGACTACCTGCCCGACGAACTGGGCGCCGAGAACGCGGTGGTCACCCTCGCCGCGCCGATCCGGGATCGCGGCGGCGCGGTGGTGGCCGCGGTCGTCAGCTGCCCGGATACCCGGCTGACCAAGCAGGAGCTGAACGATCTCGGCGCCGCCACCAGCGCGACTGCCGATCGGATCACGACCGGCGGCGAGGACGAGGGTTGACATCGGCCCCGGCATGGACCCGCAGGGCACGGATGCGCCCACCGCCGAGGCGGCCACCGAATCCGCGCCGCCCGCGGTGCCGATCGCTGTACCGGATCGATCGCCGGTCCGGTACAGCGACTCTCGACCCCGAATGGGCGGTAGTCGCGCCGGATGGCCGCCGCGGCCGGATCTCGCGTGTCCCCGAGCGCGGTCCGCCATTACCCTGTCAGGGAACCTGACGCGATACGACCCGACGGACGGTCGCGGCGACAGGTGGCGAGGAAGGACGGGGACGTGGCGAACGACAGCGATCGGTGGTGGGAGGCGCCAGGAATGTCGGAGCCGAACGCGGGGCAACAACCACCCGTGGCGGACCCGACGATGCTGGCGGGCGGATCGAGCGGAAGTCCGCGGCCTGCCGCGCCGGGCCGGACTGGTGCGACCACACCGGGCTCAGAGCCCTACTCTCAGCCCGCCGTCGCACAGCCGTACGGCACTGCGCCGGTGGCCGATCCGACGCTCCTCGCCGGTGGACAGTTCGCGGCACCCCAGGGAAATGTCGCGCCGCCTGGTTCGGGGCAGTACTCGCAGCCCGCGATCTCGCAGCCATATGGCCATCCGCAACAGCACTACCCGCCCCAGTACGCCGGGCAGCAGCCGTACCAGCAGCCCGGCTACGCCCAGCAGCCGTACGGCTACGCTCCGCAGGCGTATCCGGGCCCACCACGCCGCAGCGGTGGTTCGGGACCGATCCTCGCGGTGGTGGCGCTGGTCGCGGTCGTGGTCATCGGCGGTGCGGTCGCCCTCGCCTACGCGGTCGGTGCGTTCGAGGACGGTTCGACCGCTGCCTCCTCGACCACCTCGGTGACCCCGACCGGGCCGTTGACCGGCACGTCGACCGCGCCCCTCTCGCCGGGTGCGCAGGGTGTGCTCATTCCCCAGTATCGGGTCGCCTACGACGTGCCGAGCACGTGGACAATCGACTCCGAATACTCCAGTGTTTCCCTGGTCGGCCGCTCCGGGACCTTCTCCGGGCGCGGCAAGACCTTCGAGGGCGCCGCCTTCTGCCCCGGCTCCGCGTATCGGGCGCTGGCGGGAGTCGGCACCAGCACCGAATCCGACCCGGCCGCCGCCGCGACCGCGGTGGCCACGATGTCCGCGGAATCCGGCTACTCCGACCCCACCGGCGGCAAGCTCACCGCGCCCACGTCACTGACCACCGAGAGCGGCCTGACCGGGCAATTCGTCGAGACCTCTGGCGCGTGGACGCCCAGGGTCGGCGGCTGTACCGCCGACGCCTACTCGGTCTACACCTTCGCCTTCCGCAACGCCGCGGGCCAAGTGCTGGCCCTGACGATCCTGGCCGACCGGAATGCCACCGGGGAACTGACGGCCGCCGACGCCATGACGATGATCGCCAGCCTGCGCCTGGTGTAGCCGATCGACCGCCGCCGATGTCTAGTCCGCGGCCTGGCCGGATTCCGGTAGTTCGGCGTAGAACTCGCGCAACGCGGCGGTGACGCCGACGAGCACGCGATGGGCAGCGGCCAGATCGCTGTCGGGCAGCTCGCCCAGCGCCGCCCGGGTGCGAGCACTGAGTGGACCGAAGAATCCGGCCGCGACGGACATGCCGTGCTCGGTGTAGCCGAGATGGACGCGTCGCCGGTCCGTGGCATCGGGTACCCGCTCCAGATGGCCGGACTCGATCATCCGCTCGAGCAGGTAGGTCACCGCGGGCGCGGAGACCCCCATGAGTTTGCTCAGCTGGCCCGCCGTCACCGGCGCGCCCTCGGCGTCTGCGGTCGCTACGTGCATCAGAGCGCGGAAGTCGTTCGGGCGCAAGCTGTTCGACCGCGCGAAGACATGGCCGATCTGTTCGGAGATGGCGGTCAGTGCACGCAGATCCCGAGCGATCTCGGTTTCGAGCCCCGTCCGGTCGGCATCCGGATCGGTGTTCGCGGTGTCCTCGCCCACGCGCGGTCTCCTCTCACTGTCCGGCTGCGAGCTTAGCGGCTGACGGGCGCGGGCATTGCCAAGTAGTTAAGTTTCTGAAATAGTTTCGGCGTGCGAGTGAACGATGGGATGGGATGGGACCGATTCGCCGGATTGGTCACCGGTCGGCGATCGTGGGCCGTGCTGCTGGCCGTCCTCGCGGCCGCGGTGGCCGTGATGGCGCTGGCGGGCGGCAACGACAGCGCGGGGCAGGCTCCGAATTCGCTACCGTCGTCGGCGGAATCGGCGCTGGCCGCCGAGGCGGCCGCGCGATTCCCGGACGCGGGGACCGCCACCGCGATCATGGTCGCCACCCGCACCGACAACGGCGTGTTGACCCCAGCGGACCTCGCCGCACTGGACACCGCGCTGACCCGAGCGGGTGTGTCGGCGACCGACGGACCCCGCCTCATCCCCGCGCCCGACAATCGTGCCGCTCTCGCGCAGATCCCGGTGCCCGCCGAACTGAACGGTTTCGCGCTCACCGACCGGATCGCCGAGCTACGGGTCGCCTTGACCACCGACCTGCCCGAGCCGCTGCGCGTGCAGGTCACCGGCGGTCCGGCCTTCGGCGCCGATATCGCCGACTCGTTCTCCGGGGCGAACACCCTGCTGCTGCTCGTCACCGCGCTCGTGGTGATGGTGCTGCTGATCGTCACCTACCGCTCACCGATCCTGTGGCTGGTCCCCTTGTCGATCGTCGGCCTGGCCGACCGCGTGGCCATCAGTGTCGACACCGCGCTCGCCCAGCTCACCGGGCTCGCCTTCGACGGTTCGACCTCAGGTATCACCAGCGTCCTGGTCTTCGGCGCCGGAACCAACTACGCCCTGCTGCTGGTGTCGCGCTACCGCGACGAACTGCATCGGCACCCCGACCATCGAGTGGCCTTGCGCGCGGCGGTGCGCCATGCCGCACCGGCCATCGTCGCCAGCAATGTCACCGTCGTTCTCGCGCTGCTGACGCTGCTGCTCGCCCTGCTGCCCAACACTCGCAGTCTCGGCGCGTTCGCCGCCGCGGGGCTCGTGGTCGCGCTGATCTTCGTGCTCGCGGCGCTGCCGCCCGCGCTGGCGCTGTGCGGACGACGGGTCTTCTGGCCGTTCGTGCCGCAGGCGGACGGCCGCGACACCGCCGCCCACGGCGTGTGGTCCGCCGTGGCCACCCGCGTGGTCCGACGCCCCGCCGTGGTCGCCGGTAGCGCGTCGGTGATCCTGGTGCTGCTGGCGACCGGGCTCGCGACCACCGATATCGGGCTCTCGCGCACCGAACAGTTCCGGGTCCAAGCCGAATCGGTGGACGGGCTCGCGACCATGGCCCAGCATTTCCCGTCCGGTTCCTCGGACCCGGCCGTGGTGATCGCGCGTACCGAGGCCGACACCACCGTGCAGCAGGAACTCGATGGTGTGCAAGGTGTTTCGCGTGCGACCGTGACCGGAGCCTTCGACGGCACCACCCGGTGGTCGGTCGTGCTGGACGCGGAACCGGGCTCGGCGCAGGCCTTCACCATCATCGAAGCGATCAGGGCGGCGCTCGGCGCGGTGCCCGGCGCGGAGGCGCTGGTCGGTGGTTCCGATGCCGAGGCGCTCGACATCCGCGATGCCGCCCGCCGCGACCAGGCCCTGGTGATCCCGCTGATCCTGGTGGTCGTGCTCCTGGTCCTGCTGGCCCTGTTGCGGGCCGTTCCGGCGGCGGTGCTGCTCGTCGGTGTGACCGTGCTCAGCGCGCTCGCAGCCCTCGGTGCGGGCAGCTGGATCAGCGGCACGGTCTTCGGCTTCCCGGCGCTGGACACCAACGTGCCATTGTTCGGATTCCTGTTCCTGGTCGCGCTGGGGGTGGACTACACGATCTTCCTGGTGACCAGGGCGCGCGAGGAGGCCGACACCTATGGCACCACCCGGGGAATGGTGCGCGCGGTCGCCTCGACCGGGGCGGTCATCACCAGCGCCGGTGTGGTGCTCGCCGCGGTGTTCTGCGTGCTCGGCGTGCTACCCCTGATCACGCTCACCCAGCTGGGCATCGTTGTCGGTATCGGCATCCTGCTCGATACTTTCGTGGTGCGGACCCTGGTCGTTCCGGCGCTGTTCGCCTTGCTGGGCGACCGGGTCTGGTGGCCGACGACGCCCGCGACAACCGAAGCCACAGACGCCGAGCCGGTCCACGCCAGCTGAGCTGGGGGGCACACGGGCGCGTCGATGAGCGGGATCGGTTCGGACATGGTGAGATCTGCGGATGCGGGTTTCGAGCGGGGCGGCTGCCGTCGCCGCGACACTGATCATGTCCCTGCCGCTGGTCGGCGCCGGACCGGCGTCCGGTGCGGTATCGAACACAGCCTGCGGATCGACACTGTCGGAGACCGACATCGCCGATATCGCGCGTCTTTCGGACACCTCGGCGATCGCCGGCGCCGATGATCTGGCCAGGCTCGAGGACGCGGTCGACCGGCATCACCGCATCACCGAGATCCTCGTCGAGCACCGGGACCTGCGCGGGCTGTTCGCGATCGGGCTCGACGGCGTCGAGTACGCCGCCGTCATGCCGCTACAGCGGGACCCCGGCGCCTTCCAGAACCGCGCCTACGCGCACGCGATCAGCCTGGAGTTGCTGAGTCGGTTCCTCGACAACCTGCACGCCGAATTCACCGGCGGCATCGCCGAACCGCAGTGGGCGCACTACTTCGCGCTGACCAAGGACTGCGAGGTGTCACGAGCCAGAACCGCCATGGCCGGATACAACGCGCACCTGACCGTGGACCTGACCTATTCGGTGGCCGCGATCGGCACCCGCCCGGAGAACGCGCCGGACTACTTCACGATCGTCGCTGCGATCGCCGCGGCGGGTGAGGTGATCGTGGAGCGCACCAAAGCCGTCTACGACGCCGACCTCGGGCCACTGTGGCGGTTCTACTTCGTCGGTGAGGGATTGGATCAGCTCTTCGGCGAGGGTGTCGCCACCGAGCAGCTGCTCATCGCCGCCGACCTCGGCGCGAACACGGTCATCTTCGCGAACGGTCTCGCCCTGCAGGATCCCGCGCTCGCACCCGCGGTCCGCGCCGAAGTGACAGCACTGTGGCAGGCCGCCGACCTGGCGTTCGACGCTTTGGCCCGCATCAACGCCCTCTGACCGACACGGGAGCGGCCCCGGACTCGCGGTGGAACAGCGAGTCCGGGGCCGTCTTTCGAGACTCAGCCCGCAGTCTTCTCCTTGCCCCGGATCTCCACGATCGGCAGCACCAGGGCGGCGGGTGCACCCTCGGGAACCACCGGCTGAACGGGGGCGACCGGCGCGATTCGCGAGTACCCGGCACTCTGCTCGGGCCGGGTGTCCACCTCGCCGTTGTTCGGCCAGTACGCGGCCGCGCGCTCCGCCTGGGCGGTGATGGTGAGCGAGGGATTCACCCCGAGGTTCGCCGAGACCGCCGCACCGTCGACCACGCTGAGCGTCGGGTAACCGAACACCCGGTGGTAGGCATCGATCACGCCGTGTTCGGGGTCGGCGCCGATGGCCGCCCCGCCGAGGAAGTGCGCCGTCAGCGGGACATTGAACACCTCGCCCCAGGTACCGCCCGCGACGCCGCCGATCTTCTCCGCGACCCGGCGGGTCACGTCGTTGCCCGCGGGGATCCAGGTCGGATTCGGTTCGCCGTGGCCCTGTTTGGAGGTCAGCTTGCGACGGCCGAACAGGCCACGCTTGGTGTAGGTGGTGATCGAATTGTCCAGGTGCTGCATGACCAGCGAGATGATGGTGCGCTCGCTCCAGTTCTTCACGCTCAGGAAGCGCAGCATCAACAGCGGGTGCAGGATCACGACCCCGAGGAACCGCAGCCAGCGGGGAATCTTGCCGCCACCGTCGACCATCAGCGTCTGCATCAGGCCCATCGAGTTCGACCCCTTGCCGTAGCGCACCGGTTCGACGTGGGTGTCGGGGGTGGGATGGATCGAGGAGGTGATCGCGACCCCCTTGGTGAAGTCCTGGCCCGGTGCCAGTGTCTTGGTTGCCGCGCCGACGATCGACTCGGAATTCGTGCGGGTCAACAGGCCGAGCTTGTCCGACAGTTTCGGCAGTGCGCCCTGATCGCGCATGGCGTGCAGTAGCTTCTGCGTGCCGAGTGTGCCCGCGGCGAGCACCACATGCTTGGCGGTATAGGTCTTGGGAGCCTTGCGGACCCAGGCGCCGGTACGCTCGGTGGCGACATCCCAGCTGCCGTCGGGCAGCGGGCGCAGCGCGGATACTGTCGTCATCGGAATGACCTGCGCGCCGGCCTGTTCCGCCAGATACAGGTAATTCTTGACGAGGGTGTTCTTGGCGCCGAACTTGCAGCCGACCATGCAGTCACCGCATTCGACACAGCCGGTGCGCTGCGGGCCGACACCGCCGAAGTAGGGGTCGTCGACGGTCTCGCCCGGCTCGCCGAAGAACACGCCGACGGGGGTCTGTACGAAGGTGTCGCCGACGCCCATGTCCTCGGCGACGGACTTGAAGATCTCATCGGCGGGCGTCATGTGCGGGTTCTGCACCACGCCGAGCATCTTCTTGGCCCGCTCGTAGTAGGGGGTGAGCTCGGAGCGCCAGTCGGTGATCTCGCGCCACTGCGGGTCCTGGAAGAACGGCTCCGGCGGCACATAGAGGGTGTTGGCGTAGTTCAGCGAGCCACCGCCGACCCCGGCCCCGCCCAGGATCAGGACGTCGCGCAGCGGGTGGATGCGCTGGATGCCGAAGCAGCCGAGCTTGGGCGCCCAGATGAACTTGCGCAGGTCCCAGCTTGTTTTGGGCAGCTCGTCGTCGGCGAAACGACGACCGGCTTCGATGACACCGACCGTGTAGCCCTTCTCGACCAGGCGCAGGGCGGTGACACTGCCGCCGAAGCCGGAACCGACGATCAGGACGTCGAAGTCGGTGGTGCGCTCGGGCATGCGGGAGCTCCTCGATCGGTGTCGACAGTGACGTGGGTAACGCTAACGTCGACAGCCAGAGCTGTCAAAGTCCGGCCCGGGCGGCCCTATGCTGGTCGCGTGCCCCGATACACCCGCGCCGAACTCGCCGACGTCAGTGGTGTCGCGGCGCGCACCATCCGCTACTACCACTCCCTCGGCGTCCTGCCGAAACCCGGCCGCGCGGGCAAGGAGGTGGTGTACTCCGACCAGCACCTGGACCGGCTGCGCGACATCGTCGCCATGCAGGCGCGCGGGCTGCGTCTCGAGGCCATCCGCGAGGTGTTCGAGGCCGAATCGCAGGCCGGTGACTGGCGCACGCTGTTCGACCCGCGCGCGGGCGAAGGTGCCGCCGCGGTCGACGACGCCGAACTCGCCGCGCTGCTCGGCGACCGCGGCGCCGAAGTACTCACCGAGCTGATCGCCGCGGGGTATCTCGAGCGTGCCGGCGACCGCTGGGCCGTCGGGGACCGGGCCATGTTCAAGGCCGCGCTGGTGCTCTACGACGTCGGCTTCGACGTCACGCTGAGCGGTGTGCTGCGCACGCTGATCAGCTCTCGCCTCGCCGACCTGGCCGACGAAGTCGTCCGCACCGTGCGCGAGGCGGCGGGCACCGCCTACGGCGGTGAGGACGTCACCGTGGACCTGGGCCGATTCCGCGACCGGATGCGGGCTGTCGCCTGGGAGGTCGGCGGCGCCACCTTCGCCGCCGAGATCGAACGCGCCGCCACGCAGGACCGCCCGGTCGACGACACGGCCGGACACCGCGATCTGCACGGCGCCGCCGGTGGGCGATGATCGGAGGATGAGTTCCGATCAGCTCGGCCCGCGGGCCCGCGCCCGCGCGCAGACGATCGCCGAGATCAAACGCATCGGCCGCGAGCACCTGGCCTCCCAGGGTGCCGCCGCGCTCTCCCTGCGGGCCGTGGCCCGTGACCTCGGCATGGTGTCCTCGGCGGTATATCGGTACGTGAGCAGCCGCGACGACCTGCTGACGATGCTGGTGGTCGACGGCTACAACGCCCTCGGCGACGCCGTCGACGCGGCACTGACCGACGCCCCCGTCGACCCAGCGAGCCGGTTCCGGATCATCGGGCGGACCGTACGGGAATGGGCACTGGCCGAACCGGCCTGGTACGGGTTGCTCTATGGCACGCCGGTGCCCGGCTACCACGCCCCGGCCGAGGACACGAGCGCGCCGGGGCTGCGCGTGATCGCGACCCTGCTCGGCGTCATCGACAGCGCCTACCGAGCCGGACTGCTCGACACCCCCGGCGCCGACCCTGCGATCTCCGCCCGCACCGCCGCCGACTTCGCGGCGATCCGCGAGCAGTTCGACCTGATCGCCCCGGACTGGCTGATCGCCGCCGCCCTCGGTGCCTGGACCACCCTGTTCGGCGCGGTGAACTTCGACGTGTTCGACATGTACGGCCGCGACACTTTCGCCGATCGCGCCGAGATCTTCGAGCTGCAGATCGAGCAGTTGCTCGGGTTGCTCGGCTTCGCCGTGCCGCGCCCGGTTTCCACGGACCGATCGGTACGGTAGCGATCTAGGTGGTTCCCGCGGTATGTGGGGTGAGAACTGTGTGAACGGCGAGGCCGGAGGTTTCGCCAACGAACGGGAGTACCCGATTGAATTCTCGCGAGGAAATCTTGCGCCGAGTCCGTGACGGGCTGCTCGACCTCCCCGACGACGAGCGCCGGGTGCCCATGCGCCGCTCCGCGGGCACCGGCGACGCCGCCGACCCGGCCGAGCACGCCGCCGTGCTGGCCCGGTTCGCCGAGCGGTTGCGCGAGCACGGGTCGCTGGTGCGTCACGTCGACGTGGCCGGCCTGCCCGCCGTGGTGGCCGACGTCCTCTACGGGATGAACGTGCAATCCGTCCTCGCCCCTGTCGAGCCCGGCCCGGCCTGGCTCGACCACTGGGCCAGCGCACCGGGGCACCGAGTCCTCCACGGCGGCATCGCCTCGGTGGACGCGGGCGACGCGGTCGTCCGTGACGCCGTGGCGGGGGACGCCTCCACCGGCTCACTCGCCCTCGACGTCGACGGTGCTCCCGGCGTCTCCGAATCCGTCCCTCAGGTGTGCGTCGTGCGCGCCGACCGTGTCTACGGCTCCCTCCCCGACGCCCTCGACCGCCTCGACCCCCGCCGCCCCCTCGTCTGGCTCGGCGGCCCCGGCGACGCCGACCTGGCCCGCCAACTCGTGGTCCTGCTCGTCGAATAGCGGTCCGGCCTGCCGAGGAAACCCGTTGCGGGCGCGGTCGTTCGCCGCTAGCGTCCGGCCCCATGGTTTCCTGGGCCCACCTGCTGTCTTTCGCGGGACTGTCGTTCCTGCTGGTGCTGATCCCCGGTCCGAGCGTGCTGTTCACCATCAGCCGGGCGCTCACGGTCGGACGGCGCGTCGCTCTGCTGACGGTGGTCGGCAACGCCGCCGGCGTGTACGCGCAGGTCGTGGCGGTCGCGTTCGGCCTCGGCGCCCTGGTGGCCACCTCCGCGACGGTCTTCACCGCGGTCAAACTCGCCGGCGCGATCTACCTGGTCTACCTGGGTGTCCAGGCCATCCGCCACCGTGCGGACCTGGCCAGGGCGATCGAGCCGGGCGCGGTCACGCGGACCTTCTCCACCGCGGCCGCCGTGCGTGACGGGTTCGTGGTCGGCTTCGCGAACCCGAAGACGATCGTGTTCCTCGCCGCGCTGCTCCCACAGTTCGTCGACACCGCCCGAGGTTCGGTTCCGCAACAGATGCTGCTGCTCGGTCTGTGCATTCCCGCGTTCGGACTGGTCTGCGATTCGATCTGGGCGCTCGCCGCCGACACCACCCGCACCTGGTTCGCGCGAACACCGGGTCGCCTGGCCGCCCTCGGCGGCACCGGTGGCCTGGTCATGATCGGGCTGGGCGCGTCCCTCGCTTTCACCGGCCGGAAGGACTGAATCGGGGAAGGTCTCGGTTTCGGACTCGCGGGGCCGCGGGGGTTGTCTGGGACTGTGAGTCTCAGTTATTCTCGGATCAACCGGTGTGACGGCGCTTACGGCGCTGGGCGGCCGGATGTGAACCGAGGAGGCACCGATGACGCTGACCGAATCGAGCCGTGGCGAACTCATCAGCGAGGAGTACCGAGATGCGTTGGCAACCCTGTCGCAGGGGTCTGTCGACCGGCATTTCGATCCCTACCTCGACATCGACTGGGATTCGCCCGAGCTCGCCCTTGACCCGAACGATGTGCGGTGGGTGCTCTCGCCGAACGTCGATCCGCTCGGCGCGACCCAGTGGTATCGCGACCAGCCGCTCGACAAGCAGATCGCGATCGGCAAGTGGCGCACCGCCAATGTGATCAAGGTCGGCGCGGCCTTCGAGAGCATCCTGATCCGCGGAATGATGCAGTACATCATGAAGCTGCCCAACGGCTCACCCGAGTTCCGGTACTGCCTGCACGAGATGACCGAAGAGTGCAACCACATCCAGATGTTCCAGGAGCTGGTGAACCGCATCGGCGTCGATGTGCCGGGAATGCGCCCGATGTTCCGGGCGCTCTCGCCGCTGATCGGCGTCGCGGGCGGCTACGCCTACGCGATCCTGTTCATCGGCATCCTCGGCGGCGAGGAGCCGATCGATCATTACCAGAAGGCGGTGATCCGCGAGGGCGAGAGCATGCCGCCGATGGTGTTGCGCACCATGGAGATCCACATCGCCGAGGAGGCACGCCACATCTCCTTCGCCGGTGACTTCCTCACCGCGCACGTCGGCCGGATGGGCAAGTTCAACCGGGGTGCGTGTTCGGTGGCCTTCCCGATCGCCATGCGTTGGCTCGCGAACGAGATCATGGCGCCGCCGCGCTCGTTCGGGCCCGAGTTCGGCATTCCGCGCGAGGTGATCGAGCAGGCGTTCTGGAAGTCCGAGCACTCCAAGCGGATTCTGTCGGGCTACTTCGGTGACATGCGCCGCTTGGCCGATGACCTGGGCCTGATGAACCCGGTCGCCAAGCAGCTGTGGAAGCGACTCGGCGTCGACGGACCCAAGTCGCGCTATCGGAGCGAGCCCGAGCGCAGCGCGCGCCACGTCGCCTGAGCGGGCCCCGGTGGCGGTGGTTCAGCCGCCACCGGTGGCCAGCTGGGTGATGACCGAGGTGAGCTGCTGCTCGGGATCGAGGGTGAGGCCGTGGCGGCGGGCGACACCGTCGACCACGTGCCATGCGTAGGAGGCGACCTCCTCGATCAACTGACTTCTGGTCAGCACCGGATTCGGATCATTGGCCCAGCGGGTCACGGTGGCCTCGGTCATCGAGACGATGGCGAAAGTCATCGCGTCGGCCGAGCCGTCGTCGGCGACACCGACCACCCCTGCCAGACCGGTGACCAGCGTCCTGGTCGAGGCCGCGATGGTGCCGATCAGCTCGCTCATCGCGTCGATGTCGGAACCGGCCTCCGACGGTCCGGTTCGCAGGAAATCGTGTAACCGCGGATGTTCCTGGATCCAGGTCACCACACCGCCCACGGTGCGCACGAGGATCTCGTGGATCGATCCCTCGCCGATGTCGAGCGCGTCCTCGATGTCGGCGACGAACCGGTCGGCGATCTCACTCCTGATCCGGCGATCCAACTCGTCGCGGCCGGCGAACTGCCGGTAGACCACCGATTTCGCGAGCCCGGCGTGTTCGGCGATCTGCACGATCGGCACCTCGACACCGGCCGGCGACTGCTCGAGCAACTCGATCGCCGACAGCACGATCCGCTCCCGGCGGCTGTCGTTGTGCGGTTGCCATCGGGCTTGTCTGCCGCTCACGGCGCTGGAGGGGCGTGACGTTGCGCTCGACACCCGCCCGAGTGTAGAGCACCCGACAGTGTCCGAATCCGCTACCGAGGGACCGACACCGGGTCGGTGCAACTCGTCGGCAGGTGGACCAGAGAACACGCCGCGGGCGGACGCGTCGGCCGATAGCCGGCGGCGACACCACCGGTCGTGGCGATCTCGCGGTAGGCCGCCACCGCATCGGTCGGCCGACGGATGAGGGCCGGGTCGGTCAGCACATCCACGGTGTAGAGACCGAAACGCGGTGTGTAGGAACCCCATTCGTAATTGTCGGTGAGGCTCCAGTAGTTGTAGCCCATCACCGGGATGCCGTCGGCCACGGCGCGTTGCAGCCAGTAGACGGTGTCGCGCAGTGAATCGGCGCGAGTGTAGCCATCCGGGCGCGGCAGACCGTTCTCGGTGGGGATGCCGTTCTCGACAATGTAGAGCGGGCGGCCGGGAAAGCGCTGCGCGTAATGGTCGAGCGCGTAGTAGATGCCCTCGGCCTGAAGCGGCATCGTCCAGAGTCGCTCGAGGTCGGGCACCTGCAGGTCGGTGGGGGAGTAGCCGTAGTAGTAGTCGATGCCGATGTAGTCGAGGCGATCCGCGATCCGGTCGACTATCGGACCGCTGACGGCGTCGTCGACGGCGGGGATGTAGGCGACATTGCTGGTGACCTGCGAGCCCGGGCGCACCTGGTGAATGTAGTCGTAGATGCTGTTGTGCGCCTGGGTGATCCGCTCGCCCATGGTGAGGACGTCGGTGGCGCTGATGCCGCCGTGGCGCAGTTCGTTGACCAGATAGACCGTCGGCTCGTTGAACGTCACCCACAGTGGATCCGTCGCGGCATAGCGGTCGACCACCCGGCGGGCGTTCGCCAGCCAGTTCACCACCATCTCGGTGTCGCGCCAGCCGCCGCGGTCGACGGCCCAGCCCGGGAACACCCAGTGATCAAGCGTCAGCATCGGCCGCATCCCCGCCGCGACGATCGCGTCGACCACACCGTCGTAGAAGGCCAGCCCGGCTTCGTTCCAGACTCCGGGTTGCGGTTGTACCCGTGCCCACTCGATGCCGATGCGGTACACGCGCACACCGAGATCCGCAGCCAGTGCGATGTCTGAGCGGTAGCGGTTCCGGAAGTCGACCGAGTCGAGGTACGGGTCTTCGGTGGCGCCGGATTCGGCATAGCGGCGCCAATTGCTGTCGGGCGCGTCACCTTCGGCTTGGAATCCGGAAGCGGCCACGCCCCAGAGGAATTCGGGACCAACCGGTGAGATCCGGTCTGGTGGCGTTGGCCGGGCGACAGCGGGGGAGGTGCTGGCCGTGAGCAATGCCGCGGCGGTGAGAGCGAGGGCGGCGAGGAGTCGGCGTCCGCTGGGGGAGGGCATGGCGCTCCTGGAGCTAGGGAAGAAGGGGGAGTGCGCTCAGTGTGCGACATCAGGCCCGGTCGGCGGGGGAATTCTCCCGGTGCGCCGAACGTCGGCCACCAGAACAAGATATTATCTCCATACGTAGATATGCGCATTTACTAATGCATATCTCCTGCTCACCTTACTCACACTTGAAGCATGTCCGCACCTTTACAACCCCAAGCAAGGAAGGGGAGGGGTGGCTTGGGAAAGTAGGTCCCGTTCCGGTGTTCAAGTCGATGGCGCATGCGGTGCGCTCCGGCAGGGTGGAACATCCAGCATGTCGCGGCGGCGCTCCGGCCACCCGAGTGAGTTGTCTCTCAGCGGGCCGTCGTGAGTGGGTGGATCGGGTTCGCTCGAGCCAGGATTCGTGGATGGTGTGGAATCCCTTGCCGCGCGTCGCGCGCGTGTTCGCGGAACAACCCTGGGTGATGCGTGGGGGCGTTGTCGTACTTCCGGCCGAGCGGCTGTTGCGCAGGCTCAGTGGTGGCCGGTGGGGTGTGCTCGATCTGGCCGGCTTGCCGTCGATCGAGGTGACTGTCGTCGGCCGGAAGTCGGGGCAGCCGCGGACGACCTCGCTGCTGTGCGTGCCCGACGGGGACGGGTTCTATCTCGTCGGTTCGAACTGGGGCAAGCCTGAACATCCGGCGTGGTCGGCGAATCTGCGTGCCGCGCGTACGGCGTCGGCGCGCTTCGACGGCAGCTCCGCTTTCCCGGTGCGGGTCACCGAGATCACGGGGGTTGATCGCAAGAGCGTGTGGGACCAGGTGGTCGAGTTCTGGCCGGGCTACGAGATGGAGTTCCAGCGTTCGGGTGGCCGTGAGTTCCGGATCTTCCGGCTCGACCGGATCACCTAGTGAACCGCGGACAATCCCGGTGCAGGATCGTCCCACTGGGCGATGGCGGTGTCGGCGAACAGTCGCATGCTGGTGCGGATGGCCGCCGGTGTGGGTCCGGCCGGTTGCACATTGCAGAGGAAGTCGGTGGCGTCGGGCAGGACGAGGTCGCCGCGGAGACTTCTGTGCCGGTGCCGAGGTAGCCGTGACCGGTGTCTCCGCGCGTCGGCCCCGGCGCCGAGGCCGAGTTCGAGCCGTCCGCTGCTCAGCGCGTCCACAGTGGCCGCGTCCTCGGCCAAATCGAACCCGAACCGCATTACCCACCCGTCCCATCACCATCGCCGCTGTTCCACCGTAGTTCGCGATCCCGGGTTGTGCTGGGTCGGGTTGGGACCTTGTCTTACACGCCACCGCCGCTGGTAGATCCTGGTCGTGGCAGGCATCGTGGAGCGGATGAGCGAACGAGTGGAGCGGGTCGACGAGCACGACCGGGTGCTGGGTGTGGTCGGGCGGGGCGAGGCGATCCGGGCGCGGTGGCTGCATCGAGTGGCGACGGTTGTGTGCCGGGATGCCGCGAGTCGGATCCTCGTCCATCGGCGACCGGCTGACTCCCTGCGTTCCCCGCGCACTACAACTGGTTGATCGGGGGCGCGGTGTCCGTCGGTGAGTCCTATGAGCAGGCTGCCGCGCGGGAGTTGGCCGAGGAACTCGGGGTGCGGACCAGGCCGCGGTTCGTCGAGAAGTTCTTGTGCGAGGGGGAGATCGCGCCGTACTGGCTGGCCATCCACGACGTGGTGATAGACGTGGATGTACACCCGGATCCAGCTGAGATCGCTTGGTGCGACTGGATTCCGGAGACAGCGCTGCGGTCCGTGCTCGGACAGTGGCTGTTCGTGCCCGACAGCATCGAGGCGTTCCACCGATTCGCCGCACAGCGGTAGTGAACCTACTGGTCCTTCCCGGTGGCGCAGCAGTTGTCCCCGCAATCATCGCCGCTCCGGCCGAAGGGGGTTGTCGAGCAGCATGTTTCGCCCTTCCACGCGTTGCGGCCCTCCTTGACCGCGATCACCGCGATCACCAGCGCGGCGACCGGATCGGCCCAGGACCAGCCGAACACACTGTTGAGCAGCAGGCCCACCAGCAGAACCGCCGAGAGATACGTGCACAGCAGTGTCTGTTGGGAATCGGCCACCGCTGAGGCGGACCCGAGCTCGCGACCTGCCCTGCGCTGAGCGGCGGCGAGCACCGGCATGATGGCCAGGCTGATCGCGGCCAAGGCGATGCCGATCGTGGAATGTTCGGCTTCGCCGACCCCGAGGAGCGCCCGCACGGAAGTGACGGTGACGTAGGCGGCGAGGGCGAAGAAGGAGAACGCGATGACCCGCAGCGCGAACTTCTCCCGCTTCTCCGGATCACGCCCGGCGAACTGCCAGGCGACCGCGGCAGCGGAGGACACCTCGATGACCGAGTCCAATCCGAACCCGATGAGCGCGGTCGAGGACACCCGAGTGCCCTCGGTGAGCGCGATGACCGCCTCGATCACGTTGTAGGTGATGGTCGCGCCGACGAACCACTGAATCCGACGCACCAGCAACGCTTTACGTGCCGGATCCGGCACGGTCGGAATTGTGGCAGGCAACCCGAGGGATGCCATCAGCAGCACCCCTCGGTGTCGGCGTTGCGGCAGTAGGCCGGATCGACCGAGAGCACCAGCCCGAGCAGATCATCCAGCGCGGCACCGATCCGAGCATCGGCCAGCTCATAGCGTGACCGTCGACCTTCCGGCACCGCGACAACCAGCCCGCACCCCCGCAGGCAGGCCAGGTGATTGGACAGAATCTGGCGCGAGACCCCGATCTTGTCCGCAAGCTCGGCCGGGTACGCCGGCCCGGCGCGCAGTTCGAGCAGGACACGGGTCCGGGTCGCGTCGGACAAGGCGTGCCCGAAGCGGGCCAGCGCGTCGGTGTGCAGTACGGTCTCCATCTTCGTGACTGTACAGTTAAATCTGTATTCAGGGAATATTGGATTGCCCCGCTCCGCGAGATAGCATGGCCGCCATGATCAAAGACTCCCGATATGTCCCGTTTGGCCGAAGTCGGCTCCGGTGACGGTCCGCTCGGTGTCGCGCCGCGTCCGAATCCTGACCACGGTGGCCACCGTGCTGGTCATCGCTGTCGGCGCGGTCGTGCTGGCTGCCGCCCGCACCGACGAGCGCGCACCAGCACGCGACGCGGACAGCACCGCCGAGCCGGCTGTGGCGGTGCGCCCGAACAGTCACCGGTTGTCCGACCCCGCTGGGGCCCGGGTGACATTGGTCGAGTTCCTGGACTTCGAGTGCGAGGCATGCGGAGCGATCTACCCCGCCATGGAGCGCCTACGCGCCGAATACGGCGACCGGGTCAGCTTCGTGGTCCGCTACTTTCCGATCCCCGCCCACCGCAACTCCGGCCGAGCCGCACTCGCCGCCGAAGCCGCTGCCGAGCAGGGCGGATTCGAGCGGATGTACCAACGCTTGTTCGAAACCCAAGCCGAATGGGGCGA
Source organism: Nocardia mangyaensis (assembly GCF_001886715.1). NCBI lineage: Bacteria > Bacillati > Actinomycetota > Actinomycetes > Mycobacteriales > Nocardiaceae > Nocardia > Nocardia mangyaensis. The sequence goes on along the minus strand of NZ_CP018082.1, from coordinate 3,694,877 downwards.
GAAACAGTTCCCTCAGGACGCGGTCTTCCGAGGCCTGGCAACCGAAATCGGCCTGGACATGGCAGCTTTCGACCGCGCGTACAACCATCCGAGAACCGCGACCCGCGTCCAAGCGGACTTCGACGAAGGCCTGTCTCTCGGCGTCCAGGGCACACCGACCTTCTTCATCAACGGCAAGAAGATCACGGTCACCGGTTCTCGAGAACTCGCCGCCGCCTTGGACTCCGCGCTGGAGTGATCGCACTCGTCCGGCGAGTACCGGTGAGTTTCGGGTGTGGAGCAGGTCTACTCAGGTATGAGGAAACTGATCTATGGGTTCGGTGTGTCCCTGGACGGCTACATCAACGACCGGGACGGCAAGATCGACTGGACGGACCCGGACGACGAACTGCACCAGTTCCACAATGATCGCTACCGCGAGCTCGAGATCTCGCTGCACGGTCGTCGGCTCTACGAGCTGATGGCCGACTACTGGCCGCACGTGCCCGAGGACGCACCGCCCATCGAGCGCGAGTTCGGCGACCTCTGGACGAACAAACCCAAGGTCGTCTTCTCCCGAACGCTCGCCGATGTCGGCTGGAACAGCACTCTGGTCAGCGAGAATGCGGTCGAGGAAGTCCGCAAGCTCAAAGCCGGTGGCGACGGCGTCATGGAAGTCGGTGGCGCGAACCTCGGCGCCGCACTGATCCCGCACGGGCTCATCGACGAATACCAGCTGTTCGTCTCGCCGGTGATACTCGGTGGCGGGACGCCGGTGTTCCCCGCACTGGATCAGCGCATTGGGCTCCGACTGGTCGAGACCAGGCACTTCAGCACTGCGGTGATGCTGCGCTACCTCGCGGAGTGAGGCCGCTTCGATCAGCGGGTGAGAATGCACGTGTGGACCGAACGGGGCCTGCCCGCGATGGCCGAAGCCATCACGACCATGCGAGGGCCCCTCCCCACTGACTCGGCGCCCGCCGATCTCGCACGCACCGGGCCTCGGCGCGTCGGGTCGGATGGCGGGTGGTGTGGGTGGATCAGAGGCCGAGTTTGGTGACGGCGTTGTCTTCGAGGGGGTTGGCGGTGCGGATGTAGTTGTGCACGGTGCGGGGGTTGGACCAGCGGCCTTGGCGCATGATCTCGCGGTCGCTGGCGCCGCCGAGGGCTGCTTGGGTGGCGAAGCCCGCGCGTAGGGAGTGGCCGGAGAAGAGGGTGGGGTCGAGGCCGGCGCGGGCGGCGTAGCGCTTGACGAGTTCGGCGACGGCGCGGCCGGACAGTGCGGTGGGGGCGATGCCGCCGTGGCGGGTGATGGTGGGGAACAGGGGGCGGTCGGGGTCGGCGCCGAGCGGGGTGCCGGCGAAGCCGTGACAGCGGTGGATGCTGGGGTCGGTCGGCGGATGGTCGGCGGTCCAGGCGCGGGTGCCCCGGTCGCCGGTGGCGGCGTGGACTTCCAGCAGCCGCACCCAGTCGGCGAACGCGCAGATCGGGCAGGTGTGGGGGTGAGTGCCGCGCGGCAGGGCGACGCGTTGTTCGGCGATACCGGTCTGGTCGGTTTTGGTGGTCGGCAGGTGCACGACGAGCAGCGGTTCGCCGGTGGTGTGATCGGTGCGTACGTGTACGTCGCTGATGCGCAGACCAGCGAGTTCGCTGCGCCGCAGCGCTCCGGCGAAGCCGACCAGCAGCGCCAGCGCGTCTCGGCGGCGGGCGGGTTCGGTGGGCCAGCCGGGCTCGGGCAGGTGAGCGAGCAGCTGGTCGAGGGTGTGCAGCAGGACCGGTCGTTTGCGGGTCGGGGGCGTACGCCGGGTCCGTCGGATGCCGCGCAGGGTGAGGCGCACGACGTCGGAGCGCGTCGGCGAGGGCAGGCCGTTGGCGGCGTGCACGGCGGCGATGGCGGCGGATTTGCGGTCCAGGGTCGCGGGACTGAACGCCCAAGCGCCATGGGCACGACGGGCGTCGGCGGCCGCGGCGAGATAGACCGCGACATCGAGGGGGTCGGCGGGCAGGGCCTGGCGTTGCTCGGTCGCACACCACCCCGCCCACGCGATCCAGTCGGTCCGGTAGGCGCGCAGGGTATTGGCCGACTGGGAGGCTTCGAGGTAGCGGCGCAGCGCGCCCGCCTGGTTGTCGTCGAAGCGTTCGCGGACCAGGCGCAGAGCCGCGGTGTCGACGAGGACGCTGCGGACGCCTTTGCGCAGTTCGGTGCGCACCTGCTCGGGTAGTACGACCGCCCCGCTGCCGCTCACCTGGCCGCTCCTCGCGTGAATCAGTCTGTCGCCGATGACTCCTGGCGTTCGAGCCTAGGTCATCGCCGCGCGGTCAGGGCAACTCCTCGAGTTCGGCGAGCTGGGTGTGGATGTAGGCGGCGAGTCGATGGCGCGCCGCGCCGGTGAGGAAGCTGGTGTCGCCGAGCCGCGGGAAGTGGTCATCGATCGGCTCGGACGGGGTTTCGGTGGGGTCGGGCGTATCGCCGACGAGTTCGAGACGTGCCGGATGCTGCTGGGAGAGAGGAACATTCGGTTCGTCCGGGTCGGTGGTTGCTACTCCGGTACGTACCATGCCTGAACCCTAACGTTTTGGTTACAGTCGTTGCCAACGCGATAGGCCAGACAGTGATTACCGCCACGTTTTGATCGCGGCGGGTCTGGATGGGTTTGGCCAGGCTCTCAGCGGTTCATCATGAACGGATGGAGGTCGTCATCGCCGAGACGGAGATCCGCTTCGCGAACTATGAGTTTCCCGGCGCCACCGTGTATCCCGGTGGAGCGGTGCCGGTACCGGAGATCCGGGACATCGATCCACGGGCCATGCCGCCGGAGGTTCGCACCGTGCACGGGGAAACGCTGTTCTTGCCGTCGGCGTGTCAGCCTGAGCTCTGCGAGTTCCGCCGCCGCAACGCCATCCCGGTTCGACGGCGACCTGATATCTGGTCCGACCTGCTCGAACCATTCCTCGACACCTCATTCGATCAAGAACACAGCCGCGCCACCGAGCAGCGGCTGGAACGGGCGGGTCTGTCGCCGGCCGAGGTGATCGAGATCCGCCGCCGCGTCCAACCGGTGATGGTCGCCTACAACTTCGACAGCATGTTGTGGGAGTGGGTGCACCTTGGCCTGTTCGACCTGCTCAGCGCCGCGAGTGGGTCCTTGGTCCCGCCCGCGGTGTGCGCGACCCTGGGTGACCCGGTGACGCTGTACTCCTGGGCCATGCACATCGCCGAACGCACCGGCGGCAAGAGCCCTAGTGGCACCGGTTCTTCGTCCGAGCAGAACTCCTCGACGGGTTGAGCGCCTGACCGAGACGCCTGCGCGCGTTCGAGCGCTACGTCGTCGATGACATCGGACGGACTCGATCTGCTCGCCGGTTCTCAACCATCCGAAGCAGGCCCGGACCGGCGGCCGCGAAGACTGCCGTCCCGCCTGCCATCAGAACACCGATACGCGCGGCGCGCCGGGGCATGCCTTGCCGGGCGGCGACGATCACGGCTCCCGCGTCGAAGAGATCCATCGCGATCCCGGCTCTCAGGGTCGCGCGCCGGACTGCTTCTTCGGAGTGCAGGGCACCGGCCCCGAGGATGACGTCGCGGACACCGAAAGCTTTGATCCAGACACCGCCGTCAGGTCCGGGGTATCCGATGCCACCACAGCGATGGACGTGTGCTGAGCCAAGCGCCGTGGTCAGTCCCCACACGATTCGTGCGACGCCGATCGCGGTGAGTACGCGACGTTCAGCCGAGTCTGATCTGGTGTTGTTCACCTCCCAAGCATTGACGGACCAGCCAGCCCGAACAACTCGCGTTCTGGGCCACCCAGCAGCCTGGGAACTGGTGCCCCAGCTGGAATCCTTCGCCGAGTTGGGGTGGTGGACGTTGTCTACTCGCATTTGCCTCCGGCTGGCGAACTCCCGGTTGTTCCCCCTGGTCCCTGTGGGGTCGTCGGTGCGGTACGCGCGGCTCGACCAGTTGCTCGGGCAACTCGGCGAGGCCGGGATCGAAAGCCGGATCGTGGCAGACCCGGGCCGGTCAGGGAACGAGGCGGGCGCCGAAGGGGTTGTCGAGCGCGATCTTCCAGCTGTCATCGACCTGGTGACGCAGGGTCGCCACGGAGAGTCCACTCTCGGCGATCGCGGTGCCGTCGGCAGCGGTGCCGTTCATCGTCCACGGCGCGATGTGCACGGCGATGTCACCGGAGATCATCACCTCGTGACCGTTGTCGTAGCGGAAATGCGGTTTGAGGGCGGCGAAGGCCGCGAACCCAGCCCGCAGTTGCTCGGCGCCCCGCACCGGCGAGCCCGGTTCGAAGGAGACGACCGCGTCGTCGACGTAAAAGGACATGACGGTGTCGACATCGCCGCGTTCCAGCGCGGCGGTCATCTCCGAGACGGTGTCGATCACGTTCTGGTGCATGTGGATTCCCCGGTTCGAGTGCTGTTGGTGGACGCCGTTCAGCGTCGGACCGACCATACCTCAACATTTTGATAATGCAAATGTTGTGGGTATGGTGGGGGCATGAAGCGCGCGGTAGGCAAATCGACATGCCCGATGAACATGTTCCTCGAGGTGTTCGGAGATCCGTGGACGTTGCTGGTGCTACGCGACATGCTGCTCGTCGGCAAACGGCGCCCGGTGGAATTCCTCGATTCGGCCGAGCGGATCTCGACCAGCGTCCTGCTGGACCGGCTCAAGCGCCTCGAAGCCGCGAACCTGGTCGCCCGGGTGGGCAGTGGTGAACGCAATCAGGTCCACTACGTCCCGACCGAACGCGCCGTCGACGCACTGCCGGTGCTGTTCGAGATGGCCCTGTGGAGCATGGAACACGAACCGCACGCTCAACCACTCGATCAGGTGATCACCCGCATCCGCTCCGATCCCGACGACTACATCGCCGAGATCCGCGCCGAACTCGACCGCGAGATGAGCGAGTCGGCTGGAGCGGGCCGGTAGCACAGGCGAATCCATGCCCGAGGCGACGACCGTGAGCGAGCAGTAATTCCTCGGCCATCAGAACAGCGTGGTGATCCAGTGTCTGGTGTCGGCGGGGTCGATGACGTCGTCGAGTTCGAAGACGGTGGCGGCGTTGAGGGCCTTGCTGTTGGCGTAGGCGAATCGCACCATGGCGTCGAACGTGGACTGACGCTCGGCGGGGTCGGTGATCGCTTCGAGTTGTTTGCGGAAGCCGAGGCGGACCGCGCCTTCCACGCCCATGCCGCCGATCTCGCCGGTCGGCCAGGCGACGACGAAACGCGGGCTGCGGAAAGAACCGGCGGCCATGGCCTGGGCGCCCAGACCGTAGCCCTTGCGCAAGACGATGGTGCCGAACGGAACCGACAGGGCGGCGGCATCGATGAACAGGCGGGCGAACTTGGTGACCACCGCGTCGCGCTCCACCTCCGGGCCGACCATGAAACCCGGAGTGTCACAGAGAGCGAGGACGGGGAGGCCGTGGGCGTCGCACAGCCGAAGGAAGGCGCTGTACTTGTCGGCGGCGGGCGCGTCGATCGCGCCGCCGAGGTGGTGGCCGTTGTTCGCGACGAGCCCGAGCGGGCGGCCTTCGACGCGAACCAGCGCGGTGACGATCCCGCCACCCCAGTCGGCGCGCAATTCCAGCGTCGAGTCGACGTCGACAACGGCGGCGATGGCACCGCGAATGTCGTAGGCGCGTAACCGGTTCTCTGGCACGACGTGTCGAGCCAGGCGCGGATCAGGGGCGGTCCAGTCGGTGACGGCGCCCTGGAAGTAGGACAGGCAGCGGCGGGCCAGGGCGACGGCGTGGGCTTCGTCGTCGGCGACCAGGTGCACCACCCCGTTGCGTCGCTGGATCTGGACCGGTCCGATGTCCTCCGGCGCGTAGACGCCGAGCCCGCCGCCCTCGATCATCGCGGGCCCGCCCATCCCGATGTTCGCGTCCGGGGTCGCGATCACCACGTCACACATGCCGAGCAGCGCCGCGTTCCCGGCAAAGCAGCGGCCGGACACGATGCCGATCAACGGAACTCGGCCCGACAGGGCACCCATGGCGCGGAAGGTGGTGACTTCCAGTCCCGAGACACCGGTGTAGTCGGTGTCGCCGGGTCGTCCGCCGCCGCCCTCGGTGAAGAACACGACCGGAAGCCGCTGCTCGTGCGCGATCGCGAGCAGCCGATCGGTCTTGGTGTGATTGCGAAAACCCTGGGTGCCCGCGAGGACGGTGTAGTCGTAGGACAACACCGCCGTTCGGACCGCGTCGATGGTGGCCACCCCGGTGATCAAGCCGTCGGCGGGGGTGTTCGCGATCAGGTCCTCGTCATTGCGGTGACGTCGTTGTGCGGCGATCGCGAGTGCCCCGTATTCGCGGAAGCTGCCCTCGTCGACCAGCTCGGCGATGTTCTCGCGGGCCGTTCTGCGGTGCAGACGGTGGCGTTTGGCGACGGCGTCGGGGCGCGCGGCATCCTGTCCGATGCGGTGCCGCGCGCGGACCTCTGCCAGGTCGGTGCGGATGGCGTCGAGGTCGATATCGTCTGTCTCGCTGACGGTGTCGTCATGGTCGACGTCGGTCCAGGTCAGCAGGGGAGTTTGCGGGTCGACGACCGTTCCGTGCTCGACGAGGACGCGGGTCACGCGCAGGGCGGATTCGGCGCGGATCACGTGCTCCATCTTCATGGCCTCGACCACCACGACTTCGCCACCGGGCCCAACCATTGTGTCCGGTGCGGCGATGCTGACCACGGTCCCGCCCATCGGTGATCGCACCAGCTGCTCGCCGTCGCGGATCATGAGCTCCGACCCGGCACCGTCCGCTGTTGCCGCCGTCGCGGTCTCGGCGGCGGCAGCGGCCGACAGCTTGTCGAGAGTGTTCTCGAACCAGGCTGTGGTCACCGGCCCGGTCGCCACGAGTTCCTCGACGACCGCACCCAGCAGTGCCACATTCGTCTCGACACCACCGATCACGGTCTCGGCCAGCGCGTCCGCACAGCGTCGAAGCGCGGCGGAATACGACGGGCCGCCCGCGATCACCTTGGCCAGCAAGGAATCGAAATGCGTGCCGATCCTCGTGCCCGGTCGCGCGGCCGTGTCGACGCGCACGCCCACCCCGGTCGGCCCGGCGAAATGCGCCAGCACACCACTGCTGGGCAGGATCTCGCCAGCCGGCGTGACCAGCTCGGCGTTGATCCGCGCCTGCACGGCGAACCCGTGCGGAGCGCCACTGGGCAGATCGAGGTCGGCGAGCGTTCGGCCGTGCGCCAGATCGAGCTGCACGGCGACCAGATCCAGCCCGGTGGTCACCTCGGTCACCGGGTGCTCGACCTGCAACCGCGGGTTCACCTCGAGGAACCAGGCCTGCGTGCCCGTGACGAGAAACTCGACGGTCGCCAATCCACGACACGACACCGACTCCGCGATCCGCACGGCCTCACGATGCAGACGACTCCGCAGCGCACCGGCGAGCTCGGGGGCCGGTGCGATCTCGATCAGCTTCTGGCGCCGCCGCTGCACGCTGCAATCGCGATCACCCACCGCGACCGCGCGAGCACCATCCCCGATCACCTGGACCTCGATATGCCTGGCCTCGGGAGCGAGCACCTCGGCAAAGACGGCAGCGTCGCCGAACCCGGCCAGCGCCTCGGAACGACAGCGGGCATAGGCGTCGACGAGTTCCGCGGCGTCGCGCACGATGCGTTGTCCACGCCCGCCACCGCCGTGGACAGCTTTGATCATCACCCCGGCCGGGTGCTCGGCGAGCAACGCGGCGATCTCGGTGGTGTTGCCGGTGGTGGCGGGCAACACCGACAGCCCAGCGTCCTGGGCGGCGCGGCGTGCCGCGAGCTTGTCACCGAGGAGCCGCAGGGTCTCGGGGCTCGGACCTACGAACACCGACCCCGCCGCCGCACACGCGGCCGCGAACTCGGCGTTCTCGCTCAGGAAGCCGTATCCCGGATGCACCAGCGCACCCTCGCCCGCCTGCCGCGCGGCCGGCACGACCGTGTCGACATCCAGATAGGCGGCCGCACCGGTCCCGGGCAGTACGACGACCTCATCGGCCAGGCGCGCGGGCAATCCGCCGCGCTCCTCGTCGGTGCACAACGCGAACGTCGTGTACCCGCGCTCGCGGGCGGTGCGCAGGATCCGCACCGCGATCTCACCCCTGTTGGCGACAACCAGCCTCACAGACCCCAGTCTGCAACGAGCCGGCGACCGGTCACCGTGAATTCGCCAGGATCGTTCGCCACGCCACCGGTCGTCGGGAACTCCTCAGCCGAGGAGGTCGTCGGGGAACGGTTGCGAGCGCCACTGTTGCATCGCGGGCTCGATGCCCTCGCGCAGGAGCGGCAACTCGTCGACCAAGGCCAGGCAGGCGATGGTTCGTGCCATTCCGACCGCTTCGACGAACCGGAGCACCCGCCGATCCAGTGGGCGCAGGCCCACCCCGGCCGCGGCCGCGTCGTAGGCGTCGGCGGCCTCGGGTCCGAAGGCGGCGAGATCCCATTCGACCGGACCGAGGGTGGTCAGTTCGAAGTCGGCGTACAAGGCACCGTTCGTGGTGGGCACGATGTTGTAGGCCGGGGCGTCGCCGTGGATCGGCTGTACGCCCATATCGGGGAACGCGGCGTCGAAGACGGCACGAGAAGACACCAGCGGTTCAATCAGCTCCCATTCGTGTTGCGCACGTTCGAGTTCGGCGGGCGCAATCAGGTCGGGGCGCTCGGCGAGCACCGCGAAGCTCGCGGTGAGGGTCTTCGGTTCGGCGGCCGAGAGGAAGGGCAGTTCGCCAGGGTATTCGCGTAGGGCCAGATGCAGATCCGCGACCAGTGCGGCATTGCGCACGTAGTCCGGCTCGGCACTCGAATCGCGGTCGACGTAGTGCCAGAACGTCATCGAGAACCCGTCGCGGTGCACCGGTTCGACGTCGACGAGCGGACTCGGCGCGATCACCGGGGTGCCGTGTTCGGCCAGCCACGACACCACCGCGAGTTCGGTGCGCTGCCGGTCGGCGAGGCCGTCCAGATCCATGCCGGGCGCGAGCACGGTCGGCACCCGAACCACCACCGGCGACGGCGCGAGATGCACCACGACGGAGAACACATCGTGCAGGACGATCGGCTCGGTCACCGCGAGCCCCCGCTCCCGTCCGGCGGCCACCGCGGCCGCCACGGCGCGAGTGGTTCTGGCGGCCCGTTGATCGGTCGTCATCGAGGCAGACATGACGGCGATCGTGCCATGCCCGAACACTCATCGCGAACACATATGCGGGCGGGTAGGCGCTCCCCGAGCACCGCAGTGAGGTCCAGGTCGGCGAGCTCGGTAGTCGAGGTCAGTCCAACGACATGAGCAGCGATCTGGTGCGTTTCGCACTGTCGCCTCGGATGAACGGCACCGCGACGAAATCGGTGGCGCCCGCGTCGGCGATGGCCCGGAGGCGGGTGGCGACTTCGTCTTCGGTGCCGATGATCGCCAGGTCGACCGGGGTGGCGGCGCCTTCGCGATCGAGCATGGCCCGGTAGGAGGGCAGCGCACCGTAGAAGCCGAAGGCTTGGGTGGCTTGGTCGCGGGCGTCGTCGGGGTCGTCGGTGACACAGATCGGCAGGGCGCACACGATCCGCGGGGCGGGCCTGCCCGCTTCGGCGGCCGCGGCGGTGATCGTCGGAGTGATGTGTTCGGCGATGGTGCGCGGGCCGGTCATCCACAGCGTGGTGCCGGTGGTCCGCTGCCCGGCCAGCCGGAGCATCCGTGGGCCCAGGGCGGCCAGCAGCACCGGCACGGGCTCGGGATTGGGCACGGTCAGGGCGATCTGGGCGGAGACGGTTTCTCCCTGGAAGGACACGCTCTCGCCCGCGAGCAGCGGAAGCAACACCTCGAGGTATTCGGCCATGTGCTGAGCGGGACGGGCGAAGTCGTAGCCGTAGACGTCCTCGATCACCCGCTGATGGGACAGGCCGACACCCAGCGTCAGCCGTCCGGGACCGATGGCCAAGGCGGCGGTCCTCGCCTGCTGGGCCAGCACCGCCGGGTGGCGCGGATAGCTCGGTACCACCGCGGTGCCCAACTCGATGTCGGGGACCCGGGCGCCGATCACCGTCAGCGCGGTGAGGGCGTCGAGCGCGAAGATCTGCGAGAGCCAGGCCGAGGTGAAGCCCTCATCCTTGATCTCGGCGAGATCGTCGGCGAGCCGGTCGAGGGCGTCGGGGCCGGGACGGTCGGTGAGCATGATGCCGATGTGCAAGGGTCCTCCTGGGTTCGGATGCGGCCGCGGCGCAGACACCCGGTTGTTCTCAGTCGTACCACTTTTGGGTCATAGGTGGTCAAGAACCCGACCAGGACGGGCCCCACCGAAACCCATTACGCAGACAAGCCCGCAAACCTGGTCCTGTCGGTGGGTTCGATAGAGTTTCGCGGCATAAGATCGGCTACACCCGGGTTGCCACCGTAGATCAGAACCCGAACTGAGGTTTCGACTCAGTCCCGAGTCCGATCCCGAGGCCCCGGGCGTGCGAGTTTCTGGTGGAGGTGACTGTGATGGACGTGGCGCCGACTGTGGTCGCGATCTATGACGTCGGCTTCGCGGAACCGCGAAAGGTGGCCGAGTTCCGGTTGGCCACCGACGGGACGGTGGTACTCACTGTCATCGATCCCGGCGGCTGCCTGGTCGCTGAGCAATGGTACGACCGGGGCGTCAAGATCTACGAGCCACTCAGCAGAATCGGTCCGGATGAAGGCACGCGTTTCTTACGTGCCCTGCTCGACACGCCGGGGATGAGCTACTACCGGGTGTTCGATGAAAGCCCGCGTACACCTCCTCATGATCTGCCGGCCGTGTCGCCTTGGGCGAAGACGCGAGAAACCGGTCCAGGGGATTCGCCGCCGCAACTACGGCCATGAGAGACAGTGTTACCCCGGTCCTGCGCACCCTCGTCCAACGTTTGACCAGGACATTGGATTTGGGCACTCGATCGGTCGCGCGTACCTATGAGCGCACCAGCAGCACCGCCAGAACCGGCGCCCGGGCGATTCGAGACGCCGACACCGGCGGCGCGGGTCTCTTGAAAGAGGCTCTCACCGTGCGCCAACCAAACCCGATGTTGGTGCCCACGCCAGCACGGGATTGGAACTACCGCCCCAGCGACACCGAGTCGGCCATGGCAGCTCGCCGACTGACCACCGATGTCGAGTTCACCGGCGATATGCGCGACGCTGTCGCCCGCAGCTCGACAGAAGTACGCAAGATGCGCTCAGAAGACGGCGAACTCAACATCTACAAACCCATCCACGGGGAGCAATTCGACGCGGGCCTGCCCTTCGTCCATAAACCGGGCTCGTTGACCAGCAGAGAAATCGCCGCGTACCGGGTCGATGAAATCCTCGGGTTCGGCCGAATCCCTCCCACCGCCCGCACCGACGGTGCCATCGGCTCCGACGGCCGACCTTTCGGGCCTGGCATGATCCAACAGTTCGTGGACTCCACGCCATCCAGGCCATTCGATGCCTATCCCAGAGTCCAGCAACAGCAAGTCGGAGTCCTGGACTACGTCATCGGTTCGATGGACCGACATTCCGGTAACTATCGCACCGTTGACCGCGGCAATCACCTCGACGTCATCGCCATCGACCACGGTCGGTCCTTCCCCATGGGGCTGCGCCCTCTCGAGGTAGATATCGACTCCGACTTCGTCGCCGCCCAGAAGGGGCGACAACTCGAACCGGAAGTCCTCGACGCTGTACGCAGTGTCGATACCGACCACCTCCGATCAGCACTCGGAGACGCGGGCCTGCACCCCAACACCATCGACGGAGCGCTGGCACGACTCGAGAAGATCCGGGAACTGGGCCACATCCCCGCAGACGTCAGACTCCTTCCACCCTGACCCAGGGTGCCCCTGTGGTCAGCTTCGGGAGTTTCGGGCCCGTTCGTCGCTGAGGTCGGGACTCGCTCACGGTCGGTATCCGTCCATCGTGCCCGGATCGACTGGCGACCCACCACTGTTCATGCGAGCGGGAGTGTGCGTCACGTGTGGTGAGTATGGCGGCACGGTCGCCCCCCGGTGGATGTTCAGGTGATGGCGTCGGGGTTGGGGGTCGTAGTCCTGGCCGGTCTCGCCGTACGAAGACGGTCATGCGGCCACACTGACCCCACGGCGGTGCCTCGCGAGGGCACCAGTTTTCGCACCCTTTCGTCGCCTTTTCGTTTCGTTTGCCGCAACCAAACGTAAACGTAAATATTCTGTGGTGATTCGGAAGTTCGAAGGATCATGGCCCCCGATAATGTTCACTTATCGGGGGTCAGAACTGTCGGGTCGGGATTCGGGTCCTGAACGGGCGACACAGATTTCGTTTCGTGTAATACGTTACGAATTGACGGAATCAACGCTACGATTCTCTGGTGTCGAGTGTCTGCAACTACCCAGGCTGTGCCCGTCCCATTACTCGCGCCGGGGGACCCGGGCGACCCTCCGAATACTGTGATCACCCGGACCACACGCGATGGCGGGCGTGGCGGGAAAGGCAACGACAGCAGCAGGAGTCGGAGGCTGGGGCCGGTTCCGTCACTGTGACGCCGCAGGGGCCGGTGACGGTGGCGCGGTTGCGGGCCGATGAGCTGCTCGGGCAGTTTCGTGGGCTCGCTGAGCAATTGGGGACCACGCTGACCGCGGCGGTCGCGGAGATGCAGACTCTCGGTGATCCGTCGGTAGCAGAGGCGCAGGTCCAGGCGGTGCAGGCCGATGCCGCGCGCAGGATCGCCGAGGCGGAGATGGCGACGGTGACCGCCGAACAGGCTCGGCGGGAGGCCGAGGAGGCACGTGCGCTGGCGGAATCGGTCGCCCAGGACGCGGTCGCTGCCGCGGAACAGGCTGAACATGATGTCGCCGAAGCCCAGACAGCCAGAGACGAAGCGCTGGCCTCGATGGAACAGGTGACCAAACAGGCCGCCGATGATGTATTCGCGGTGCGCAGTGAAGCAGAAGCCGAAGTCCGTGCGGCGCAACGGCGTGCGGCAGAAGAAATCGACCTGGTTCGGCAGGAAGCCGCCGACGCCGTGGCTCGTGCCGAACAGCGGGCCGATACCGAGATCGCCCACCTGCGCCGCGATGCCGAGGCGCGGGTCTCCGCTGCGAACGCCGAACGTGATCTGGCCGAGCAGCGGGCCGCCGACGCCGATCGCGCCACCGAACGCGCCGAACAGGCCACCGCCGAACGGGTGGAAGCGGCCGCCGAGGCACGCGAGGAATGGCGGCGTGCCCGCACCGACCTCGATCATGTCCGCGGCGAACTCGACCGGACCCGGACCGAACTGGCCGAGCTGCGCCGGAGCACGAGCGCCGATGCCGAGCAGCGGCGAACGGAGGCGGCCGCCGAACTCGACCTGGCGCGCACCGACGCCGCCGAGCGGCTCGCCGCTCTCGACGACGCGCGCCAGCAGACACTGGCCCGTGCCGAACGCGCCGAGCGGCAACTCGACGAACTCCTGGCCGCCACCCGCAGCGCGGTGCCACAGACATGAGTGGGGGTATCGGGCGCGGCGAACCGCGCCCTCGACTACCGTCAGGGTTCATGACCGAGCAGCCCGGCCCTCTGGAAACCACCCGCGAGTTCGCCGCCATCGATATCGACGACATGTTGAACGACGAACAGACCTACACCGGCCCCTCATCGCGCACACGACTGATCGCGATCGTGGTGATCGCCGCGCTGGTCCTCAGCGTCGGTGCCACCACCCTCGCGCTCATCCTGGGCTGACCAGGGGGCCGCACTAGGCCGGGCGCGCCAGGGGTGTATCGGGGTCGCCGGAATTGCGCAGCGCGACGATCTGGTCGGGCACCCAGTAGATCCGGCCGAACTCGAATTCCTGGTAGACGCCGTCGTCGTGAGTGATCTCGTCGGAGGCCGGCCAACCCAGCTGGCCGTTCTCGAAACCCGAGGCTGCCCAGCGCGTCCCGATCGCACCGTGCACCCAGTGCGCGGGGTGCTCGGCACGACGGTAGACGGTGCCGCCCTGGAAAGCCTGCGCGAGCCCGGGGCCGGTGCCGCGTGGGTCGGGGAGCTCGGTGTGTTCGGCGATCGGATATCCCAGCGGCCCCGTCTCCCAGCCCAGCTCGGCGAATTTGGTCATGATCGCGGTCGGGATGGCGTGCGCCGCGGTGCTCGGGTGCCAGTAGACGTAGCCGTGCTCGAACTCGGCGAAACGGCCGAGCCCGTCCGGGGTGGCGAGTTCGCCGTCGGTACGACGCGCGCCCAGCCACGGTGTGGATGCCGCGCGAGCGTCGATGGCGGACGGGCCGGTGTGGGTGAAACTCGCGACGTGGGTGGCGAACACGTCCCACGGGAAGTTCGGGCCGACATCGGTGTGGGTGCCGATCCCCAGCGCCCTGGTCACGTACTGGTGGTCGGTGATGCCGTCGGCCACCCGGTAGGGCGGGGCGATCACCTCGGTCGAGTATCCGTGCCGGTGCGCGCTGCGCACCGCGAGATGAGCGGCGATACGCAGGTCGGCGTCGATGGCCAGCCAGTCCGCGCGCGACCAGGCGGTGCGGCTGCCCGCGAAGCACAGGTTCACCGTGAACCGGTTCGCCGAGAGCACCGACCAGGACGCGAGTTCTTCCGGCACGACCCGCACGACCACCGCGTCGCGCAGTGTGTAGTGATAGGAGACGCCGTTGGCGGGGTTGTTCAGGTAGGCGGCCAGGGATTCGGCGGTGCCGTTGCCCTCCTGGGTGTGCAGCACGAAGTTGGTGATGCGGGCGCCCTCGCGCGGGGAGTGTGAGCGGCCGAGCTGGTCGAGTTCGGTGAATGCCGGGATGGTGGTGGTGCGGTCGATGCTCCACTGTCCGAAGTCGGGGGCCAGGATGTCGTTGACGTCGACCCGGGTGCCGTCGATGAGGGGCCCTGGTTCGGACGGGGTGTCGATGATCCGCTGGTACAGCACCGCCCGCGGTTCGCGCTCCCCCCGCGACCACGCGCGTGTCTGCCACGCCCAGCTGGTCTGGCCGTGTCGGCCGATCACACCGTCTTCGATGGCCCACGCGCACACCCGCGAATGCCCGTAGATGCCGGTCCATGCCGTGCCGAGGACCGTGTTGACACCGCGGAAGAACTCCACGGCGGTGCGGTTCCACTGGGTCAGGGAGATGTCCTCGTCGACGGCGAAGAAGATCGGCGCCCGCTGGGGCGCACCCAGGCTCAGATGCGTGGCCAAGGCCTGTTCGGCCATCCGGCGACCACCGTCGAAACCGGTGGTCCAATCCGAGGGGGTGGGGTCTGCGGGTTTGCCGTACTGCCAGATCGAGACGATGTCGAGCCCGGCGGCGGTGAGGGCACGCGCGTAGTCGGCGGTGATCGGTTTGGCCCCGAAATTCGCGCCGGGTCTGCTGGGTGAGACATAGGCCAGCACGGCGGAATGTCCCGCGGCGGCGATGGCGCGCGGATCGATGAGCCTGGCGGCGAAATCGACAGCTGTGGACATGATTGACCCCCTGCATGACTGCGTATCCGATGGAATGTTTTCACGCTCGAACACCGCGCTGCGGCGGCAGGGTGATGCTGGCACCCTGAATCGGTACCGGGGGCGACCTCAGCTCACCCGGCAACCATGGTAGGTGAAAGATTTTCCGGCGCACCGGGATTCACCGATCAGTGGCGCTGACCGGGGCGCTGCGTGTGGACGAGGGCAGCGGCTTCGGCGTGTCGCCGTCGGCTGTCACGGGCCAACGGTGGCGGGCGCATGCCGCGCGCGGTTCACTGTAGCCATGGCCTCCACCGCTCGACCCAGCAGGCAGCGGCGTCCGGGGGTGCCCGGCCCCACGGTCTCGCCTGCCGAACTGATCGTCGTCACCGCGCCGACCGGTCCCGCGATCACCCCGATCGCCCTGCGGGAGAACCGTTCCGTGCGTGCCCGGGTGGACGAACTGCTGCCCGCCACCGCGCGTCTGGTGCCGATCTTCGGGCCCGACAACCGGCTCGCCGCCCGGCTCGCCGACACCCCGCAAGCGCCGGTGGCCGGGGCGTATCTCAGCTACTACAGCGTGCGCGGGGAGACAGGTGACCTCGACGAACTCGCGGATCGGTTGCGTGCCGACGACACGGTGGCCGGCGCCTACGTCAAGCCCGCCGCCGAACCACCCCTGGCACCGCTGGCCGAAAACACCGTCGCCGCGGACGCCCCGCCGGTGACCCCCGACTTCCGTTCCCGGCAGGGCTATCTGGAGCCGGCACCGCACGGCATCGACGCGGTGTGGGCGCACGGGCAGCCCGGTGGCCGCGGCACCGGGGTGCGGGTGATCGACGTGGAAGGTGCGTGGCGGTTCACCCACGAAGACCTGCGCCAGAACCAGGGCGGGGTGATCGGCGGCGCCTCCTCGACGGATCTGGGCTGGCGCAATCACGGGACCGCGGTGGCCGGTGAGATCAGTGGCGATGCCAACGAGTTCGGTATCACCGGGATCGTGCCCGACGCCCACATCAGGGCGATCTCGATCTTCGGGATCGGCTCGGCCGCCGCCATCCGCTCCGCGGCCGACGCCCTGGACCCCGGCGATGTCGTGCTCATCGAACTGCACCGTCCCGGACCTCGATTCGACTACCGGGCGAGACCGGATCAGCGTGGCTACATCGCCGTGGAGTGGTGGCCTGACGATTTCGCCGCCATTCGCTACGCCACCGGGCGTGGCATCGTGGTCGTGGAAGCGGCCGGCAATGGCGGGGAGAACCTCGACGATGCGGTGTACAGCGCTCGGCCCGAGGACTTTCCGGCCCAGTGGCGTAACCCGTTCGACGGTGCGGATTCCGGTGCGGTGCTGGTCGGTGCGGGTGCGCCGCCACCGGGTCTGCACGGGCGAGATCACGGTCCGGCGCGGTCGCGGCTGGCGTTCTCCAATCACGGTGCCCGCCTGGACGCCCAGGGGTGGGGTCGGGAAGTCACCACGACCGGCTACGGCGATCTGCAGGGTGGCGCCGACGAAGACCTCTGGTACACCGACGAGTTCAGCGGCACCTCGAGCGCGTCCCCGATCGTGGTCGGCGCGGTGGCCGCCTACCAGGGAATTCGGGCGAATGGCGCGGGTCGCGTGGGTCCGGCGCAGATCCGTGCCCTGCTGCGCGCGACCGGTTCGGCCCAGACCGCCGCACCCGGGCGAGCTGTCACCGAGCGCATCGGGGCACTGCCTGATCTGCGCGCCATGTTCGCGCGGGGTTAGCCTGCGGTATGGCAGTCATCCATCGCACCACCTTGGTTCCCGGCAAGACCGACCTCGTCGCGGCATGGCTGCCGGGGCGCCAGTGGTATCAGGGGACGGTGCCTCGGCTGCGCAAGGCCGGTGGTTTCCGGCTCGACGATCCCGACGGCGCGGTCGGCATCGAATTCCTGCTGTTGATGGATGATTCGGCGCCCGTATCGGTGCTCTACCAGGTGCCGCTGACCTATCGCGGCGCTCCGTTACCCGGCGCCGAGAACGCGCTACTCGGCACCGCCGAACACGGCACGCTCGGCCGCCGGTGGATCTACGACGCCACCCGTGATCCGGTCGCCGTCGCCGCGGTGCAGGATTTGCTGGCCGGCCGGGCGGTCGCGCAGGCGCAGAACCACAGCGACACCGTCGATTCCTCGGTCGTGGTGACCAGGGTCGAGTTGGCTTCGGCGGGTGGCGAGAACGGTGTCGCGGTCGACGGCGATACCCACACCGATGTGCCCATCGGCGCGGCCGCCTTACGATTCCATCGTCTTCCCGCAGCCCACCAGCGGGGAGCAGGGGGATCGGTGGCCGTGCCGCACACACCCGGCAGTGGACCGGTGCACACTGTCGAGTTGGTCAGCGTCCTCGGCGGCTGAGCCCTTGCGGCAGCCGAGGGCACCTCGGGCTCGGCCTGGGGACATGCCCGACCTGGACTGTTGGTTGGTGAGAAATCCAGGTGTGCGGGAATGGGCTCGCGTGGCATTGTTCGGGAATGACTTCGGCGAAGAGTGTCACCGTGCGGTCCGCGACCGAGCAGGACCGGCCCGCGATCGCGGCTCTGCAGGAGACCGGATTCGGGATGCGGTACGGGGACGACGAGCGCGCGCTCCACCACCAGTTGTGGCCGGTGGAGCGGGCACTGGTCGCGGTCGACAACGGCCGGGTCGTCGGCCACACCACCGATATCACCATGACGGTGACCGTGCCGGGACAGCACACCGTGCGCGCTGCCGGGGTGTCCGGGGTGGCGGTGGCCCCGACACATCGACGACGCGGAATCCTGCGGGAGCTGTATACGGCTCAGCACGAGCGCACCGAATCCGACGGACTGCCGTTGACGGTCTTCACCGCCAGCGAGGCCACCATCTACGGCCGTTTCGGCTATGACACCGCCATCCTCGACACCGCGATCACCATCGATCGCCGCCGGGCCGAATTCCGGCCGAGCACACCGGATCCCGGTGGCGTCGAACTGGCCACCCTCGCCGAGTCGGCCTCCCACATCGAAGAAGTCTACGGCCGATGGCAGCGGCAGGTGCCGGGTGCTCAGGCGCGACCGGCGGCGAAATGGGGCATGGTCTTCGCCGACGTGGAGCGTCACCGTGACGGCGCGACCTCGCTGTTCGTCCTGGTCCATCCCGACGGCTACGCCCTGTATCGGCGCCGCTACCGCGATCACCGGTCCATTGTCTCGGTCGTGGAACTGCGGGCGGCCACCCAGCAAGCGCACCTCGCGCTGTGGCGGGTGCTGCTCAGCATCGACCTGGTGGACTCGGTCGAAGCCGAGATCTCCGACGACGACCCGCTGCCGTATCTGCTCACCGATTCCCGCGCGGTGCGGGTGACCCGCCGTGGGGACTCGCTGTGGGCGCGGGTGATGGACGTCCCTGCCGCGCTCACCGCCCGCGCCTACCGCCACGACCTGGACACGGTGCTGGCCGTGCACGATCCGTTCCGATCCGCGGGCGGTGAGTTCGCCCTGCGCGTGCGCGACGGCGTCGCCGAGTGCGAACCGACGACCCGGCCCGCCGAGCTCGTCTTCGACATCAACGTGCTCGGCGCGCTCTACTTCGGTGCTCACCGTGCTCGTGTCCTGGCCGCCGCCCACCGGATCAGGGTCGAGGACGTGCCGGCATTGCGTGCCTTCGACGAGGCGTTCACCACCGATCGCATGCCCGAACTCGGCTGGTTCTTCTAGCCCCGGAGATCGGTCCCCGTCGTCGAATGTGCCTGCGTGTACGGCGACGGGGACCGGGCCACGGCGGGTAGCCTCGGTAGCTGTGGATTCGCACGAGGTCGATCCTTCGGTTCGGGTGCGTGGTGCCCGGGTCCACAATTTGCGCGATGTCGATGCGGACATGCCGCGAAATGCCCTGGTCGCGTTCACCGGTGGCCCGGGTTCGGGGAAGTCGTCGCTGGCGTTCGGCACCCTTTACGCGGAGGCGCCGCGCCGGTATCTGGAGTCGGTGGCACCGTATGCCCGGAGGTTGCTGCATCAGGTCGAGGCGCGCGAAGGCGACTATCCGGAAGGACCGGCCAGAACCGGGGCCGGTCACTACCCGGAGGGCACCAATCGGCTGTACTCCGACGCGTTCTCACCCAACACCGTCGAGGGTGCGTGTCCACGCTGTCATGGACAAGGCGTCGTGCACGAAGCCACCGAGGCGTCGATGGTTCCCGACCCGTCGCGCAGCATTCGGGACGGCGCGATCGCCTCCTGGCCGAGAGCCTGGCAGGACAAGAACCTGCGGGATGTGTTGGCCGCGCTCGGCTACGACATCGACCGGCCCTACCAGGGCACCTACGCCGGTGCCGAACGGCTGCTGTTGCGTTCGCACGCCGAGTCCAAGAGCGAGACGACGCGGCGCGCCTTGCGCGCGAGTACGGTGTACCTACTCGACGAACCCACCACCGGACTGCATCCCGCCGACACCGATGTGCTGCTGCGGCAACTGGATTCACTGGTCGACCCGGGGGCGAGCGTGGTGGTCGTCGAACACGACATGACCGTGGTCGCACGGGCCGATCACGTCATCGACATGGGGCCGGGCGGCGGCGCGCAGGGTGGGCGGATCGTGGCACAGGGGACACCGGAGCAGGTCGGCGCCGATCCGGACAGCCGGACCGCGCCGGATCTGGCGGAGCGGATCGCATGAACGAGTCGGCGGCGGGGCAGCGGACCCGGCAGGCGCTGCTGATCGCGGGTGGCGCGTCGTTCGTGCTCGGGGTCGCGACCCTGCTGTGGCCGGGGCGTGCCGAGTCGACGCTGGCCTCGCTGTTCGGGATCTCGCTGCTGGTGAGCGCCGGAGTGCAGTCCTATCTGGGGTTCCGGGCGCGGATCGCGGTCGTGGTGCGGCTGCTGGTGCTGGTCAGCGCGGCGCTGACCGCGGTGTTGGCGGTGCTGAGTTTCGGGGGCGGGAGCATCGAGTTGCTCGCGTGGTGGATCGGGCTCGGCTGGGCGGTGCGCGGGGTCGTGCAGGCGTTGGTGGGGGTGTGGGACGAGCAGATCAGCGACGGTTGGCTGCACGAGATCAGCGGATTGGTGACTCTCGGGATCGGGATCGCGATCATCGCGATCACGTTCAAGACCGTGACAGGGTTGGCGACCGTGGCCGGGGGTGCACTGGTGGTGATCGGTGTCCTCGACCTGCTGGCCGGAGGTCTGCTGCGTGCCGGTGCGCCTACCGAGGGTGACGCGGCGGTGGTCGCCGAGCGCTGATCACGAAATATGTACCGGCAGAGCGGGTTTCGGTGGAATCGCGAACTCGCGGACAACACGACATGGCGGGCAGTGGAGCGGGTGTTGAACTCTGCGTGCCCGGGTCTTCCCAATGCGGGTCCGTGTGCTGGGCGTCGGTAGCGTGGCCCGCGGCGTGCGCACGGGAGGGCCCGGACGGCGCGCCGCGTCCGTCAACCCCCAGGTGAGCCCAGGAGAGAAGTGGTGTCACGCGTGAACCCCGGCGCCGACGTCGTCCAGCGTGAAGCGCAGGCGATGCGGCGAATGACCGAGAGTCTGGTCGAAGACCTGTCCGAGAACGTCCCCGTCGACCAGGTGACCTCGGCAGTGGGTGCCGCGCACAAGCGCTTCGCGGGCACCCCGATCCGGGAGTTCGTGCCGATCCTGGTCGAGCGGATCGTGCGCAGCGAACTCGCCGATTCCGACCCGACAGTGCGAGTGCCCGCACCGTCGGCGCGCACCACGGTCGCGGCGTCGGAACCGGCGGCGCGCCAGGAAATGCGGGGTGTGCGAGGGCGGGCGAGTCGACGGGCTGTGGTGCCGCTGGCGCTCGGTGCGATCGCCGTGGTGGCCGCTGTCGTGGCCGGGTTGGTGCTGCTGCCCGGCGGTACGCAGACCCCGGCTGCGGCGCCCGTGGCACCGCCGACAGTGGTGCGTGGGGTCGTCGGGTCGGAGAAGATGGCGTTCTTCGCCGACGACCGTGTCGTGCGGGTGCTGGCCGACAACGGGATCGCCGTCGAGGTCGAACCCGCCGGGTCGCGGCAGATCGCGACCTCGGTCGACCTGGACCGTTTCGACTTCGCATTCCCATCGAGCAGTCCCGCCGCCGAACGCATCCAGCGGGCCCGCGCCATCACCGCCAAGTACACCCCGTTCTCCTCGCCGATCGCCATCGCCACCTTTGCGCCCATCGCCGAGCTGTTGACCGCCGCCGGGGTGATCACGCCGGGCCCGGTGGCGAGTTTCGACATGAACCGGTATCTGGAGCTGGCCGCCGGTGGGGTGCAGTGGGACGATCTGCCTGGCAACACGACCTATCCGGTGGCCAAGAACATCCTGGTCTCGACCACCGATCCGCGCAGCTCCAACTCCGCGGCCATGTACCTGTCGATCGCCAGCTATGTCGCCAACGACCACACCATCGTCCGTGGCGCCACCGCCGAAGCGCATGTGCTGCCCGCGCTGTCGAAACTGTTCCTCGCCCAGGGCTACACCGACAACAGCAGCGAGGGGCCGTTCAACCAGTACCTCAGCAACGGCATGGGCCCGACCCCGCTGGTGTGCATCTACGAGGCCCAGTTCGTCGAAGCGGCGGCCGCGGGGCGGATCACCCCGGACATGGTGCTGACCTACCCGACCCCGACCGTGCTGTCCAACCACACCCTCGTTCCGCTGACTCGCACCGGCGACACGATCGGCCGACTACTCACCGACGACCCCGAACTCCGCCGCCTGGCCGCCGAACACGGCTTCCGCACCGGCGACACCGCCCAGTTCAGCGCGGTCGCCGCCGCCCACGATGTGCCAGTGGTCGCCGATCTGATCGACATCGTCGACGTACCCGCCTACGACACGCTCGAACGCCTGCTCGACGGGGTCGCCAACTCCTACAACTGAGCGAAGGGGGTGACAACGGCGACCGTCGTTGTGTCCGGACCGGCCACCGAGCGAACTGGCGCCATCATCAATGCCGTGACCTGTGGGACAGGGGGTGGTGAAAGAACCTTCGCGGTCAGCGATGAGTTCTTTCGGTGGGCACCGTCTCTATGAGTGCTACCTGTCGCCGAGATCCGGGAGAGTCACATGACCGCCAGTTCCGCCGTCACCACCGGCACCCTCGTGGTGCCCGATGCCCGCCTGTATTACGAGATCCGCGGGGCGGGACCGCTGCTCGTGCTGGTCGGAGCGCCGATGAACGCGGCCGCCTTCGCCTCGACGGCCCACCAGCTCGCCGCCACCAACACCGTGCTCACCACCGACCCACGCGGACATCGCGCCAGCCCCCTCGACGATCCTCGCCAGGATTCGACGGTACCCGCGCGCGCCGACGATCTGGCCCGGCTGATCACCCACCTCGACGCGGGGCCGGCGGTGGTGTTCGGTTCCAGCGGCGGTGCCGTCTCCGCGCTGGCGCTGGCCCAGACCAACCCCGACCTGGTGACCACGGTCATCGCGCACGAGCCGCCGCTGCGCGAACTGCTGCCCGATGCCGATGCCCAGCGCGCGGTCACCGAGGACATCATCGCCACCTTCGCCACCGGGGACGTGGTCGGTGCGTGGCGGAAGTTCTTCGCGCAGGCCGGTATCGAGATTCCGGAACCGATGCTGGAGCAGATGTTCGGTGGTGAACGCGACCCCGAACAGGTCGCCACCGAGCGCTACTGGTTCGATCACGAACTGCGCCACACCACCGCCTGGGTGCCCGATCCATCGCTGCTGCGGTCGATTCCGACGCGGGTGATCGTCGGGATCGGCGCGGACTCGACCGGCCAACTGTGCGACCACGCCTCGCGGGAACTGGCCGCCTCGCTCGGTGTGGAGCCAGTACTGTTCCCAGGCGATCACACCGGATTCGTCGACGATCCCGTCGCGTTCGCCACCCGGCTGCAGCACGTGCTGGACGCACCTGAGTCATGGGTGAAGTTGCCGACCGGTCAGGAGCAGAATTGATGCGTTCCGCCATCTGACGGTGCCCGATCAGGCGAGCTGGGGCTGAGCGGTCAGGACAGCGCCTTGGCCTTGAGCTGGTCGAATTCGGCCTGGGTGATGGTGCCTTCGGTGAGCAGCCGTTTGGCGTCGGCGATCTGGGCGGCCGGGTTGGTGCCCGCGGTGTCACGGATGTAGCGGTCAGCGGCCTTCTGCTGCTGCTCGGCTTCGGCTTGCGCGCGTTCCTGCATGCCGCCCCCGCGTGCGATCAGATACACCAGCGAGGTCAGCACCGGGATGAACAGCAAGAACACGATCCAGATCGCCTTGACCCACCCGGCGGTGTGCTTGTCGCGGAACAGGTCACCGAGAATGAAGAACAACAGCAGCAGGTAGGCGACGAACCCGAAGCTGACGATGATCAGCCACACGACATCCCAGAACGACATGACGCACCTCGATCGACTCGGAGGGAAGACGCCACCTGGTGGCATCCGCCCGAGGCTAACGCCACCGTCGCCGCGTCCACCTCACCCGAACCGGGTGAAATCCAGCGGGCGGTCTAGCCTGTCGTCGTGTCGGCCACCGCTGCCTGGTAGGCGGCGGTCAGTTCCGCGAGGACCCCGCCGGTTGGCGCAGGCACGCTGTGCAGGTGGGTGGCACGCAATTCGGCCATGAATCGTTCCCACAGGGCCGGCCCGCCCGCGGCGAGGAGTTCGGCGCGCACTGTGAGCTCCGGGGTCGTGTCCAGCCACGCGGCGCCCCAGGCGCCGAGGTGCGCAAGCACCGGAACGAGCTCGATCGCGGCCTCGGTGAGCCGGTAGGCGACCTTCTGGCGGTGGCTGGGGTCGTCGTGGCGGGTGAGCAGGCCCGCGTCGACGAGTTTGGTCAAGCGCGCGGCCAGGATGTTGGACGCGATGCCCTCGATGGATCCGGTGAGCAGTTCGCGGAAATGTGTCCTGCCACTGAACATGATGTCGCGTAGCACAATCAGGCTCCATCGGTCGCCGAGGAGTTCCATCGTCATGTTGATCGGACAGCCCGATCTGCCCCGGGGGAACGGCAGCGTGTCGTGAATAACTGGTTGCGACATGAAATCAGTTTAGAGTAGAATCGCAACCACTTGCACAGTGCAATCGGAAAGGGAAGTTCGATGACCCCCATGGTGCGCGTTCAGAACTTCAGCATCTCCAGCGACGGCTACGGCTCCGGGGAAGGGCAGACCCATGAGCGCCCGTTCGGGCATGCCGACCCACGCGACCTCATGAGCTGGGCGGGGGCGACCGCGCACTGGCCCAACCGCACCGAGCCCGGCGGAACCTACGGGCTCGACGACTACATCATCCGTGACTTCGCCAACAACATCGGCGCCGAGATCATGGGCCGCAACAAGTTCGGCCCGCAGCGCGGACCGTGGCAGGACCACGACTGGCAGGGGTGGTGGGGCGACGCGCCGCCGTTCCATACGCCGGTCTTCGTGCTCACCCACCACGAGCGGCCCCCGTTCACGCTGAGCGACACCACGTTCCACTTCCTCGATGCCTCGCCGAAGGACGCGCTCGAGCGAGCCTTCGCCGCCGCCGACGGCAAGGACGTGCGGATCGGCGGCGGGGTCGCCACGGTCAAGGAGTTCCTCGACGCCGACCTCGTCGACACCATGCACATCGCCGTCGCGCCCGTCGAACTGGGTCGCGGCGAACGGTTGTGGACCAGCCCCGACGAGCTGACCGACCGGTTCCACCTCGAGCAGATCCCCAGCCCGAGCGGGGTGGTGCACCACTTCTTCTGGCGGAAGTAGCTCCTCTCACCAACCTCGCTCGGCGGCCTCCACGTCACCGGCGGCGATGGCGGTGACCAGGTCGGCGTGGTCGGTGCTGGTTTGGTCGGCGTAGGCGCGGGCGAAGTCGAGGATGCCCGCGGCGAAGGCCTCGCCTTTGCCGATGTAGCCGGCGATGGCTTCGGGTTCACCGCTGCGGGCGTGCGACTTGGCCAGGGCGACACCGCAGGCGGAAGCGAATTGCGGGAGGTAGCCGGCGATTTCGCGGCCGCTGGGAATGATCTTCATGTCCCGGAACTGGCGGACGTAGTAGTCGTTCTCGTCGACGCGCACATAGCCCAGGAAGATGTCGCTGGCCGACTGCATCAACCGCTGTCCGACCACGACGCGTTCGCCGTGGTTGTCGTAGGCGCTCGGGCCGAGGAACTCCTCGTACACCGACGATGTCGCCTGTTTGACCTGGAAGAACACCGACTGGCGTCGACTGTCGCCCTCCATCAGGTGCAGGTAGACGCGCATGCCGACACTGCCGACGCCGACCACCTGCTGGACGGTGTCGATGCGGGTGAACCGGCCGACGAGCCGTGCCAGATGCGGGGGGATCGAGGCCAGGTAGGTGTCGAAGATCTGCTCGTAGACACTGATCTCCTCCTCGTCGCTGAGCTGGAAATGGCGGCGTTTGAGCGGATCGTCGCTGATGCGCCGTCGCCCGTCGACCACCGTGATCAGCTGGCGTGCCGTGCCCTCCTGAGAGCGTTTGGCGGCCTGCTTGTCGATCGTGTGCTTGGCCTCCTTGGCGAAGGCCGAGGTGAGGTGTTCCAGTGGCATGTCCGCGGTGAAGCGGTCGTACCAGATCTCGAGTTCCCCGGATCGGGCGTAGCGGCGCATGGCGGTGCGGTAGCCGTCGACGGCGGCCACGGCGGCGTCCTCGGCGGTCGAGCGCGCGATACCCTCGGTCTCGGCGAGGACGAAAATGCTGGTGGTGAGGCGTTTGAGGTCCCATTCGAAGGGTCCGGGCAGGGTCTCGTCGAAATCGCGGGCGTCGAAGAGGAGTTGACGTTCCGGGGAGGCCCACAGTCCGAAATTGAGAATGTGGGCGTCCCCGCACATCTGCGCGGTCAGTCCGGAATGCTTGCGCACTCCGAGGTCGGCGGCCATCACCGCGGCCGCGCCGCGCAGGTAGGCCCACGGCGAGGACGCCATTCGGGCGTAGCGCAGCGGCAGCAACTCGCGATCGCGCACGGACTCCTGTGCCCGCAACCGGTCCAGGGCCGACATGGTCCGTGTGCTCGGATCCCACTGCCCGGTGGCACGTCGAGGGGCGCGGGTGCGGGCCGCGCGACCGGCGGCGGCGTCGTGGTCGGTCACCGGCATCGCCCGCACCCGCGCCGACGACGGCGACCCCGATCCAGGTACCTCTGCGCTCATCACAGTCCCTTCGTAGAACGACCCGTTCCCGGCGAACGTTCAGCAACCGTACCGCGCAGGGGTGCCCAGCAGCGGTGTCTGCGCCGTCGCCACCCACGGCACCCAGCACGTCGATGTGACCGCGCGGGCGCCGACCGGCTGATCCCTACCAGGTCAGAGCCGTCCCCGCAGGGTGGTGGCGATCGTGGCGAGGGCGGCGGGGTCGGTCATGCGCCAGTGGGTCGCCTCGATCGGGTGGTTGTGAATCGAGCCGGTGATCGCGGTGGTCCATGAGCAGGCCGCGGTCGTCGCGGTCGGGTCGTCGGCGGCCGCGGTGAAGAAGGTGAGGTCGCCGTCGAAGGGGCGGGGGCGGTAGGCGGCGTCGAGAGTGGCCGAGGTGATCGCCGCGTCGACGATGCGGTCGATGCGTGTGGTGTCCGGGGATGATCCGGGTGCGGTGTGTTCGTACAGGGTGCGGGCAAGGGCTCGGGGATCGGCGTTCTCGGCCGGGTCGAGATGCTCGACGTGGCCGGCGGCGAATCCGCCGAGCAGGTCGGCGGCGGTGACCGGGGTCGCGGGCGCGGGCGCGGCGGAGGTGAGGGTGCTGTCGAGCATGGCCAGCAGGGCGACCTGTTCGCCGTCCTCCTGGAGCTGGACGGCCATGGCGTGGGCGAGCACCCCGCCGAGGGACCAGCCGAGCAGGTAGTAGGGTCCTTCGGCCTGGACCGCGCGGATCTGCTTGAGATACAGCAGGGCCCATTCTTCGATCGAATCCGGCAGTGGCTCGGTCGAGCTCAGCGCGGGCGACTGCAGGCCGTAGAGGGGGCGGTCGGGGTCGAGGTGAGCGGTCAGTCCGCTGAACGACCAGGCCAGGCCGCTGATGGGGTGCACGCAGAACAGCGGTTCGCGGGTGCCGGTGGAGCGCAGGGGCAACAGGATGTCGAAGGCGGCGTCGGTGCCCGCGGCGTCGGCGCAGCCCGCACGCAGGGCCGCGACGATGCCGGCGGGGGTGGGGGCGGTGAAAATCCACGTGACCGGGACGGTGGTGGCGAGCGCGTCGCCGAGCTGGGCCGACAGGCGGGTGGCACTGAGGGAGGTGCCGCCGAGTTCGAAGAAGTGATCGTCGATGCCGACGCGATCCAGGTTCAGGACCTCGGCGAAGAGGTCACAGACCGTCTGTTCGACCGCGGTGGTGGGCGGTCGGTGGGTGCGGGCGGTGAGTTCGGGTGCCGGTAGGGCGGCGCGGTCGAGTTTGCCGACAGGGGTCAGCGGGACCTGGTCGAGGACCATGATGGTCGTGGGCACCATGTGCGAGGGCAGGTGGCGACCGGCCCATTCACGCAGGGCGTCCGCGACGATCTGCTCGCCAGCCTCAGCGAGGACATACGACACCAACACCGTGGCCCCGGCCTGGTTGTCGCGTCCGACCGTGACGGCGAAGCCGACACCGGGATGGGTGGCCAGGACCGCGTCGATCTCCTCGAGTTCGATACGGAAACCACGGATCTTGAGCTGGAAGTCGGTGCGCCCACGGTAGTCGAGTTCACCGTGGGCATTCCACGCCGCCAGGTCGCCGGTGCGGTACAGCCGGGTGCCGGTCCGGAACGGATTCGCCACGAAACGTTCGGCGGTCAGCTCGGGGCGGCCGAGATAGCCCGCGGCCTCTTGTGTTCCGGCCAGGTACAACTCGCCCGGTACGCCCGCCGGGACCGGGCGCAGGAGTGCGTCCAGGACGTAGACCTGGCTGTTCCAGGCGGGCCTGCCGATCGGGACGGTCACGGTGTCGGCGGGACCGACCCGGTGGCTGGTGATCGACACGGCGGCCTCGGTGGGACCGTAGACGTTGAACAGCGCGGTCTCGGGTGCCGCCATGGCGAATCGGCGGGCCAGGGCCACCGGGAGCGTCTCGCCGATGGCGAGGACGCGACGCAGGGTGCTCGGCAGGGTTGTGGTGAGCAGGGCGTCGAGCATGGAGGGCACCGCGTGCAGGGTGGTGACGTGCTCGCGGCCCATCAGCTCGGCGAGGTAGGCGGGGTCGCGGTGACCGTCGGGGGCGGCCAGGACCAGGCGGGCACCGCTGACGGCGGTGGTCCAGAACTCCCACACCGACAGATCGAACGTCGCCGCGGTCTTGAGCAGGACGACATCATCGGCGCCGAGCCCGAATTCCTCTGTTTTCCAGAGCAACTGGTTGACGACGGCGGCATGGGAGATCGCCACACCCTTCGGGCGGCCGGTCGATCCGGAGGTGAAGATGACGTAGGCGGTGTTCGCGGCACGCAGGGTGCCGACCCGGTCGAGGTCGGTGACCGGGGCGCGGCTGTGGCGCGCGAGGTCCAGGTCGTCGAGGCACAGCACACGATGCCCGGCGGCCGTGAACCCGGTGTCGGCGTTGGTGAGTACGAGCAGCGGTCTGGCCGTGTCCAGGACGTATCGCGTGCGGGCCTCGGGATGTTCGGGATCGATCGGCACGTACGCACCACCCGCGGTGGCGACCGCGTACATGGCCACGACCAGGTCGATCGAGCGCCGCATGGCCAACGCCACCCGGGCCTCCGGTCGCACGCCCGCCGCGATGAGGTGGCGGGCGAGTCGGTTCACCCGGGCGTCGAGTTCGGCGAAACTCACCCGCTCGTCGTCGGTGACCAGGGCCACCGCGCCGGGGTTCGAGGACACCGTGGCCTCGAGCAGCGAGACCAGCGTGGCCGTCGGATCCACCGCTCGCGCAGTGCGATTCCAGGTGTCGAGGATCTGGACCCGTTCGGTCGGGGCGAGCAGGTCGACGGTGTGCAGCGGCGCGCCGGGAGCAGCGAGGACCGCGGTGACCAGCCGGGCGAACCGGTCGAGGAAGCCGCGCACCGTGGCCTCGTCGAACAGGTCGGTGGCGTAGGTGCAGTGGCCGCTGATGCCGGCCGGTGCGCCGTCGGGGGTGTAGCGGTCGGCCAGGATCAGGTGCAGGTCGAACTGGGACAGCGCACGGTCCAGCTCCACCGAGGTGACGCTGATGCCGGGCAGGTCCATGCCGACCTCGGCGAGGTTCTGGAACGACAGGCCCACCTGGAACAGGGGATGTCGTGCGGTGGATCGGGCCGGGTTGAGCACTTCGACGAGCCGTTCGAACGGGACATCGGCGTGGGCGAAGGCCTGCAGGTCGATCTCGCGTTGGCGGGCGAGCAGTTCGGCGAAGCTCGCGTCACCCTCGACCTGGGTGCGAAAGACCAGGGTGTTGACGAACATGCCGATCAGGTCGTCGAGTTCGGCCTCGCCGCGCCCGGCGACGGGGGTGCCGATGGCGATGTCGGTGGTGCCCGACAAGCCCGCCAGGAGCACCGCCAGTGCGGTGTGCACGGTCATGAACAGGGTCGCGCCGTGGGTGCGGGACAGTGCGATCAGCGCGGCATGGGTGGGCGCGTCGAGGGTCAGGGGGGCTCGCCCGCCCGCAGACGACTGGATCGCCGGACGGGGGCGGTCGCGGGGTAGGTCGAGTTGGTCGGGCAGCTCGGCCAACGCTCGGCGCCAGTAGGTGATCTGCTCGGCGGCCATCGAGGTGGGGTCGGTCTCGTCGCCGAGCAGGCGCTGGTGCCACAGCGCGTAGTCGGCGTACTGCACGGGCAACGGTGCCCACGCGGGTGCGGCGCCGTGCCTGCGAGCGGTGTAGGCGGTGACCAGGTCGCGGGTGAGGGGGCCGCCGGAGAAACCGTCACCGGCGATGTGGTGCACCGCCATCGCCACCACGAATTCCTCGGGGCCGAGTTCGAACAGGGTGGCGCGCAAGGGCACCTCGGTGGTGACGTCGAAGACCGTCGACACCAGCTGGGCGACGGCGGATTCGACGTCGCCGGTCGTGCGGATCTCGAGGCGCGGTACGTCCGGGTGTTCCGGGGGCAGGACGATCTGCACCGGGGTGTGCTCGAACGCCGGGTACACCGTGCGCAGGATCTCGTGGCGGGCCACAACATCGGCGAACGCGTCGCGCATCGCACCGGGGTCGAGGGCGCCGGTCAGGCGCAGGACGACGGGGATGTTGTAGGCAGCGGTGGCGGTGTCGAACCGGTTGAGGAACCACATGCGCTGTTGGGCGGGTGAGAGCGGGACACGGTCGGGACGCGGGTGGGCGCGCAGGGCGGGGCGACGGCCTGCCTTGGTCAGCCGTGCGAGTTCGGCCGCGCACTGGGCGATGGTGGGTGCGGCGAACAGCACCCGTACCGGAACCCGCAGGTCGACAGCGGCGCTGAGGCGGGCGGTCAGGCGGGTGGCGAGCAGTGAGTTGCCGCCGCGGTCGAAGAAGTTGTCGTCGGCGCCGACGCGGTCGACTCCGAGCACCTCGGCGAACACCTCGGCGACGGTGCGTTCCAGACCGGCCGCGGGCTCCCGGAAGGGCTGGGCCGCGAATTCCGGTGCGGGCAGGGCTTTTCGGTCGAGTTTGCCCGCCGGCGACAGCGGCACCCGGTCCAGGACGACGACGGCCGCGGGCACCATGTGCACGGGCAGCATCGACGAGGCCCACCGCGTGAGCGCGCGGGGATCGATGTCGCTGCCGGTCACATAGGAGACCAGCACGGCGGCCCCGGCCGGGTTCTCGGTACCGAGGGTCAGTGCGAAGGTGACATGCGGGTGCCGGGTGAGGACGGCGTCGATCTCGCCGGGTTCGATGCGGAAGCCGCGGATCTTGAGCTGGAAATCGGTGCGGCCCAGGTATTCCAGCGCGTAGCTGTCGCCGGCGCCACGCACCCAGCGGACCAGGTCGCCGGTGCGGTACATGCGTTCCCCGGTGCTCCAGGGGCTGGCGACGAACCGGCCGGCGGTCGCGGCGCTGCGTCCGCGATACCCGCGCGCCAACGCGGGACCGGCCAGGTACAGCTCACCGGTGACGCCGACGGGTACCGGATGCAACCGGCCGTCGAGGACCATCGCCCGCATGCCCGGCACCGGGCGGCCGATGGTGACCCGCTCACCGGCCCGCAGCGCGGCGTAGGTCGCGCCGATCGTGGCCTCGGTCGGGCCGTAGCCGTTGAGGAAACGGCGGCCGGGCTGCCAGTCGGCGAGCAGGTCCGCGGTGCACGCCTCACCGCCGGCCGAGATGCACGCCAGCCCCGGCAGCCGGGCCGGGTCGAGGGTGCTCAGCAGTGCGGGGGTGATGATCGTGTGGGTCACCAGTTCGGCGCGCAGCAGGTCGGTCAGTTCGGTGCCGCCGACGGTGTCCGGGGGCGCGATCACCAGGGTGGCGCCGCGATGGAAGGCCGTGCTGATCTCCTCGATGGACTGGTCGAAACTCGGGGAGCAGACGTGCAGCATCCGGTGGTCGTGGCGCAGCCGCAGCAGGGCCGCCGAGTGGGTGACCAGCGCGCCGAGCCCGGCGTGGGTGACCGTGACGCCCTTGGGTGTGCCGGTGGAGCCGGAGGTGTAGATCACGTAGGCGGCGTGGTCGGGGCGCAGGGGTGTGGTGCGGTCACGGTCGCGCACCGAGGTCGCCGAGTGTTCGTTGATGCGGGAGCGTACGGCCGGATCGTCGAGGACCACCCAGCGCACCGAGGTGGTGAGCCCGCGGGCTCGCGCGGCCACGGTGAGGCCGATCGTGGCGCCGGAGTCGTCGAGCATGTGCCGGACCCGGTCCGGCGGGTAGTTCGGGTCGACCGGCAGGTGGACCGCGCCCGCTTTCGCGATCGCCCACAGGGCCAGGATCGCCGCATAGGAGCGGGGAATCGCGGTGGCGACGACGGTTTCGGGGCCGATGCCGTCGGCGATCAGCAGCCGGGCCAGGCGGGAGGAGTCCGCGTCGAGGGTGCCGTAGGTGATGGTGCGGCCGTTGTCGCGGACCGCGATGCGGTGTTGGCCGTATCCGGTGCCGCGGACCAGCAGGTCGGGCAGGGTCGCGGTGACCGGCGCGGTGGTGCCGGTGCCGAGGTGGGTGAGGAAGGTGTGCTCGTCATGGTCGGTCAGGGGGAGATCGCCTACCGGTGTTTCCGGGCGTACGACGGTGAGGATTCGGAGGAGACGCCGACCGAAGGTTTCGGCGGTGTCCTCGTCGAGAAATGTTCGGACGAAGGACATGTCGATGGCGAGGCCGCTCGTGTCCTCGTGGATCGCCAGGGCGAGGTCATGGTGGGTGGTCGGTGGACGGTCGACACTCAGGCAGACCTGGTCCAGGCGGGTGTTCTCGATGCCGAGCAGGGCGGGCAGGTCGGTGATCGGGATTCCCGCGTGGGCGTGTGCCTCGGATTCGGTGCGATCGGCTCGGTGGAGCAGGTCGAGGAACCGGGTGCCGGGGTCGACCGCGGTGCGCAGGACAACGCCGGCGGATTCGAGCACGATGTCGTCGGTGGCGGTGAGCCGGGCCAGCAACACGGCCAGGGCGGTGCGGATCACGCTCGACCAGGCCACGCCCGCGGTGTCGGCGAGCAGGTGCAGGTTCTGGTGTGCCGCCGGCGGAACCGGGAAGCGCTTGTATCCCCTGGCTTGCGGCGCGGTGCCCGGGCGGGGCAGGCCGGGGCGAGGGTCGAACGGGACAACGATGGGGCCGGGCAGGTCGGCCAGTGTGCGCCGCCAGTACGCCGAGTGGGCGATCGGATCGGTGGTCGAGGCGAGCCGGTGCGTGATGGTCGACGCCATGGCCGCCGGGGTGGTGACGAGGTCGTCGAGGGCGGTGCGGAGCCGGTCGGTGACCGCTTGCGCGGTGGCGTCGGCGATCAGGTCACGCCGGTACTTGAGCTGCACCTGGGTGTGGGCGCCGAGGAAGACCAGGATCGTGATCGGGTAGTGGGTGTGGTCGGCGCCGCGCAGGTCGTCGATGCTGAGGTTGTCGAGCGCGGCGCCTGCCTGCTGGAGTCCTTCGGCGTCGACGGGGTAGGACTCGAAGGCCAGCATGGTGTCGAACAGTTCGCCCCGACCGGCCACGCGCTGGATCGCGCCGAGGCCCAGATGGTGGTGGTCCAGGACCGAGGCCTGCTCGACCTGGACGGCGCCGACCAGATCCGCGACGGTGCCGGTGGGTTCCAGGCGCACCCGCACCGGGACCGCGTCGACGAACAGGCCGATCATGTCACCGACTCCGTCGAGCTGGGGCGGACGACCGGACACGGTGGCGCCGAACACGACATCGTCGCTGCCGGTGCTCGCGGCGAGCACCAGGCCCCACGCCGTCTGGAACACCGTGTTGGCGGTGACCTCGGTCGCGGCGGCGAAGGCAGTGAGTTCGGCGGTGCGGGCAGTGTCGAGGGTGAACTCGCACAAGCCGAAACC
Organism: Nocardia mangyaensis; assembly: GCF_001886715.1. Lineage (NCBI taxonomy): Bacteria > Bacillati > Actinomycetota > Actinomycetes > Mycobacteriales > Nocardiaceae > Nocardia > Nocardia mangyaensis. The sequence continues at coordinate 3,661,179 of NZ_CP018082.1, read as the reverse complement.
GGCGCCGGTCGCGGGCGGCCAGGTCAGTTCCGGGGCGAGGATGCTCGGGCGCACCCCGGCCAGGACCCGCGACCAGGCGCTGTCGGCGGCCGCGCGGTCCTGGCAGGCCAGCCAGGCGAGGTAGTCGCGGTAGGGGCGCACCGCGGGCAGGACCGTCGCGTCGCCGTCGGTGGCGTAGAGGACGAGCAGTTCCTTCATCAGCAGCGGCATCGACCAGCCGTCGAGCAGGATGTGATGGCCGGTCAGGACGAGGTGGCTGCGTTCGGAACCGGTGGTGTACACGGTGAATCGCAGCAGCGGGGCGATGGCCGGATCGAAACCGGTTCGCTGATCGGTGGCCAACAGCTCCGGGAGTTCGGCCTCGGTGACGGCCACGATGCGCAGCGGTGGTTCGACGGTGTCGGCGACCAGTTGCACCGGGGTTCCGTCGGGTGTGGTGACGAAGGCCGAGCGCAGGTTCGCGTGCCGGTCCAGGACGGCGGCCGCGGCGCGGCGCAAACGTTCGGTGTCGAGGGCGCCGGACAGTTCGGCGACGAGTTGGATGAGGTAGGCGTGGACCGACTCGTCGAGCAGTTCACCCAGTGCCAGCAGGGACTGCTGGAGAGGGGACAGCGGCAGGACATCGGACAGGCCGGGGTGGTCTGCTCGCCAGGTGTCGAGGTCGGATTGGGTGACCCGCACCAGCGCGACATCGGAGGGGGTGAGCCCGCCCGCACTCGGATGCCGGGTGTGTTCGGCGAGTGCGGTGAGCCAGTTCGTCCACTCCTGGGCCAGTTCGCGCACCGCGGATTCGTCGAGGATGCCGGTGGCGTAACGGAAACCGGCCTCCAGCCGTGGACCTGTCTCGGTGGGCACGGCGATCGCGTTGATGTCGAGGACGGCGGTCGCGGGCAGGGCGGGGTCGTAGTCGACGTCGATGTCGCCGAGCTCGGCTGTCGGGAGCCAGGCGGTGTCGTCGGCCTGGGACGTGGTGCTCGCGCGGCCGAGATAGTTGAAGCCGATCTGACCGAGCTCACCGGTCACCGGCGTCGTCGACTCGTGGTGGCGGAGCAGACCGAAGCCGATGCCGTTGTCGGGGACGGCGAGAAGCTGTTCCTTCACGGCGCGGACCGTGGCCGCGAGGGTGTGGTCGTCACGGGTGGGGGCGATGTCGGTGAGGTCGAGGGCGACGGGGTAGACGCTGGTGAACCAGCCGACGGTGCGCGTCAGGTCCGCGCCGGGGACGATCTGCTCCTCGCGACCGTGACCCTCGAGCCGGACTCGCAGGGTGGCGGCGGGCACGCCGCGGCGGGCACGCCAGCTGCGCACGGCCAGGGCCAGGGCGGCGAGCAGGGCGTGGTCGGCGCCCGCTCGGTACTGGGCGGGCAGAGTCGTCAGGAGTGGGCCGGTGACCTCGACCGGCACCTGCACCGTGAACGAGCGTGTGCTCGCCTCGGTGTCGAGCGTGGGGTCGAGTCCGCGGGCGCCCAACAGCGGGTCGGGCACCGACAGGGTTCGCTGCCAGTGGTCGTGTTCGGTGATGCGGTCGGTGGCGGCCAAGGCGTGGGCCCAGCGGCGGAACGAGGTGGCCACCGGTGGTAGCGCGATCGGCTGACGGGCCGCGTGCTGGGCCCAGGCCAGGATCAGGTCGGGCAGCAGGATGCGCCAGGAGACCCCATCGATCACGTAGTGGTGCGCGGCCACGGCGAGGACGTCGCGGGCATGACGCCGGCGGATCCAGGTGAAGGCGATCATGCGGGCCGCCGCGGGATCCAGTGCGCAGAGGGCCGAATCCATGGCGGCGGTGCCGATTCGGGTGAGTTCGTCGCCGTCGGCATCGGCGGCGTCGAGTTCGGTGAGCAGGGTGTCCACGGTGACAGTGCCGGGGGCGAGGACCTCGAAGCGCCAGTCCTCGCCGTCGTGACGCAGGCGTGCGCGCAGCATGTCGTGGTGGGCCAGGACCGCGCCGATCGTGGTGCGCAGACCGGCTCGATCGATGGTCTCGGGCAGGGCGAGCACCATGGTCTGGGCGAACCGGTCGCTGGAACCGGTGGTGAGGAATTCGGCCAGCACCGGGGTCAGCGGGATCTCGCCGACACCGCCGCCGGGTAGCTCCGCCAGCGCCACGGCTGCCGAATCGTTCTCCACGGCGGCGATCGCGGCCAGCTTCGCCACGGTGCGGTGCTCGAACACCGCACGGGTCGTGAAGACGATGCCCGCCGCGCGGGCGAGCGAGACCAACTGGATCGACAGGATGCTGTCGCCACCGAGGGCGAAGAACGAGTCGTTCACCCCGACCGACGACAGCCCGAGGACCTGCGCGAACAGCTCGGCCAGGCGGGTCTCCACGGTGCCCAGCGGTGCACGGGCCGGTGCGGTGACGGCGAGGGGCTCCGGCAGCGCGGCGCGGTCGAGTTTGCCGTTGGAGGTCAACGGCATCGCGGCGAGCACCACGATCGCCGAAGGCACCAGGTGGGCGGGCAGATGAGTGGTGGCATGGTCGGTGAGTTCGGCAGGGTCAGCGGTATGGCCCTGTGCCGCAACGACATAGGACACCAGGGTGATGGCGCCCGTCGTGGTGTGACGGCCTACCGTCACGGCGGAACCGACACTGTCGTGGGCGGTGAGGACCGCATCGACCTCGCCGGGCTCGATCCGGAACCCGCGCACCTTCAGCTGGGCGTCCACGCGGCCCACATACCCGAGGTCCCCGGTCGCGGTGCTGCGCACGAGATCACCGGTGCGGTACAGGCGCGAACCCGGTGCGCCCCAGGGGTCGGCGACGAAACGAGCCGAGGTCGTTCCCGGTTGGGCTCGGTAGCCGCGGGCGAGTCCGGGACCCGCCAGATACAGCTCACCCGTGACACCCGGCGGCACCGGGTTCAGGCGGGCATCCAGGATCATCGCGGAGGTGCCCGAGACCGGGGTGCCGATCGAGATGTGCTGCCCGGCCGTGAGTTCGGCGTAGGTGGAGATGATCGTGGTCTCGGTCGGGCCGTACCCGTTGAGGTAGCGGCGACCGGGCTGCCAAGTGGCCAGCAGCCGCGGGGTCGTCACATCACCGCCGACCGACAGCAGCTCGAGACTGTCCAGGCCCGTGGGGTCGAGTGTGCCGAGGACAGCGGGGGTGATGATCGCGTGGGTGACGGACTCGGCGGCCAGCAGCTCGCCCAGTTCGGCCCCGCCGATGATGTCGGCGGGCACCACGACCAGGGTCGCGCCGGTCGAGAACGCGCACAGCCACTCGAGGACCGACGGGTCGAACCACGGCGAGCAGATGTGCAGGAAACGGTGCCGCGGCGTGAGGCGGTACCGCTCGACCGCTTCCGCCACCAGGGCATCGAGGCCCGCGTGGGTCACCGTGACACCCTTGGGCAGGCCGGTGGAACCGGAGGTGTAGATGAGATAGGCGGGGTGCTGCGGTCGCAGGGGTGCGCGGCGATCGGCGTCGGTGACCGGGGCCGATGACCGGGTGCGGCACGAGCGGGCCAGATCGTGGTCGTCGAGAGGCAGCCAGAACGGTGATCGGGGTGCGGGCGCACCCCCGTCCACACTGTCGGGTAGATGATCGAGTTGGGCGGTCGCGGTGATGCCCACGACGGCACCGGAGTCGGTGACCAGGTGTCGCAGGCGCGCCGGGGGATGGCCGGGATCCATCGGCACGTACACCCCACCGGCCTTGGCGATCGCCAGCGCGGCGACGACCATGTCGGCGGATCGTGGGAGTGCCACGGCGACAGCGACTTCGGGACCGACACCGCGAGCGATCAGTTCACGAGCCAGGCGAGAGGTCTGCGCGGCGAGTTCCCCGTAGGTGACCGAGTGGCCGCGGTGCCGGAGGGCGACGCGGTCTGCGCCGTGCTCGATCCCTCGGGCCGCCACGTCGGGGAACAGAGCCGGGGAGACGATGCGATCGGCGGGTCGCGCGGTCAGGGCCGCGTGCTCTTCTGCGCCGAGCACGGGCAGGTCACCGACGGGGGTCAGCGGCTGCTCGGTCGCTGCGGCCAGCAGCCGGAGCAGCCGTTCGGCGAACGTCGCAATGGTGTGCCGGTCGAACAGGGCACTGGGGTAGACGAACTCGGCGGTCAGGCCTGCCGAGGGAAGGCTGTCGTCGGCGGCACCGGGCGGCGCCGGGACCACGGGGATTTCGTCAGCCGGGTCTGTCGGAACAGTGGATCGGGCCCCTGGGTTCATCGACCGTTCGGGTGTCATCCGCACGCGCAAAGCGAGGTCGCAGTGTGCTGAATCGGCGAGGGGAGCGTCGGCGAGAAGCAGCACCCGCGGGGAGGGACGCTGGGCGTCGGGAGTGCGCAGGGCGCGCAGTTCGGAAGGGGACAGACCTGGACGGGCGAAGGCTTGCCGGGTGACCTGGGCTGCATGAACGAGCAGTTCGTCGAGGCAGGTGCCGCCCGGCACCGGTAGTCGCAGCACCCGGGTGCGGTCCTGCTGGGAGGACGGCACGTCGATGGTGATGTCCTCGGTACCCGAGAGCCGGGCCAGCAACACGGCGTAGACGGCGTGGATGACGGTGAACGCTGTGGTGGCGTGCGCGTGGGCGACATCCTGGATTTGCCGATGCAGGTCGGCGGGGATGTCGAAACCGACACAGGCGTCGGCCGCGACAGCAGCGCCAGGACGAGGACGGTCGGTCGGGAGGTTCAACTCCTGAGGACGATCCGCCAGCACGCTGCGCCAGTACACGGTCTGTGCGATCGGATCATCGAGCGCGGCCAGGGATTCGAGGAGCTCGGCGGCGGGGCGGTCCGGGGTCGCGACGAACGCGTCGAGGACGACGCGCAGCCGCAGCGTGAGGGCCTGTGCGACAGGGACGCTGACCGTGTCGAGGCGATGTTGGACACCGATGCGAATGCCGTCGCCCACCTCGACACCGACCGCTACCGGATAGTGGGTGGCATTGGCGGCCGTGACCTCGACGATGTCCAAACCGTCGATGGCGTCGCGCATCCCCTCGGTGTCGACGGGATAGGACTCGTAGGCCAGGAGCGTGTCGAACAGTTCGCCCGCGCCCGCCGAACGTTGGATGTCGGCCAGGCCCAGGTGGTGACCGTCGAGCAGCGCGACCTGTTCGGACTGCAACCGCCCCAGCACGGTCCGCAGTGGTGCGTCGGCATCGATACGCACCCGCACCGGAATGGTGTTCGCGAACAGCCCGACCATGCCGTCGACCCCGTCCAGCTGCGGCGGCCGCCCCGACACCACCGCACCGAACAGCACATCAGCGCGGCCGACGACCCCGGCCAACACCAGACCCCACGCCGCCTGGAACAGCGTGTTGAGCGTGACATCCTCGGCCGCCGCGCACGCCGCGAGCACCGCGGTCTGCACCGGCGACAGCTCGACAGCGCATGCCCCGTAACCGGTTTCCGGGTCGGTAGCCGGGATCGCCGCGGCCAGCGCGGTGGGTTCGTGGCCGTCGAGGGCTTCCGACCAGGACCGCAAGGCAGCGGATCGGTCCTGGCGAGCGAGCCACGCGAGGTAGTCGCGGTAAGGGCGCACACGCGGGAGCATCGCCTCGGCACCGGCGTAGCAGACGAGCAGTTCCTTCATCAGCAGCGGCATCGACCAGCCGTCCACCAGCAGGTGATGCGCGGTCAACACCAGATGCATGCCGCAGCGGCGGCGGTAGACCGTGAATCGCAGCAGCGGCGCGGTCGGCAGGTCGAAGCCGATCCGCGCCTCGGCCGCGAGGAACGCCTCGGCATCGGAACCGGTGGTCTCCACGACCTGCCACGGCACCGTGACACCCTCGGCCACGAACCCGACCGGTGCACCCGTCGCCGCCGTGCCGAAGGCCGTGCGCAGGATCGCGTGCCGATCCAGCACCGCCTGCGCCGCTCGCCGCAAACGCCCGGTGTCGACCTCGCCCGACAATTCGACGGCCAGCTGGACCAGATACGGGTCCTCGGGCGAGACCTGAGCCAAGAAGAACAGGCCCAACTGCAGTGGTGCCAGCGGGACCACGTCAGCGAGGCCGGGACGTTCGCTGTGCCAGGCGTCGAGCTCGGCTTGGGTCACTCTCACCAACGCGACATCGGCGGGCGACAACCCGCCGGCCGCCGGATCACCGAGATGGTCGGCGAGCAGGGTCAGCGCCTCGGTCCAGCAGTCGGCCAGTTCCCGCACCGACGCCTCGTCGATGATCTGTGACGCGTAGGAGAACGAAGCCCGCAGGCACACACCCTCGGCGGTGTCGGTGGCCAGCGCGTTGATGTCGATCACGGCCGCGGCCGCCAGTGCGGGGTCCTGGGCCGCGGTCGGCTCGCCCCATTCGGCGGTGGGCAGCCAGCTGTGGTCGGTGAGGGTGTCCGACACCTCGTTCGCGGACACGCGGCCCAGATAGTTGAAGCCGACCTGGCCGAGAGCGCCGTCGAGCAGGGGAGCCGATTCGGTGTCGAGGTGCCGCAGCATCCCGAAGCCGATGCCCTTGTGGGGCACCGCGAGCAGTTGCTCCTTCACCGCCTTGACCAGTGCCGCGGTCCCCGCGCCCCCGCACCAGGGATCGCTCTCGCCCAGGTCGAGGGCGACGGGATACATGGTGGTGAACCAGCCGACCGTGCGGGTCAGGTCGGCGCCGTCGAGCGCGGCGGCCTCGCGGCCGTGGCCTTCGAGCCGCACACGGGTGGCGGGCGCCTGCACACCCCGACGTGCTCGCCAAGTGCGCACGGCCAGTGCCAGCGCGGCCAGCAGAGCGTCCTCGGCGCCCGTCCGGTACGTCGTCGGCAGGTCGGTCAGGACTGCCCGGGTCACCTCGACGGGCACCGTGACGCGCCACGTCCGCACTGTCGAGACGGTGTCGAGTGCGGGGTCGAGTGGACGATCACCCAGCAGCGGGTCGGGCACGGCCAAGGTGCGCTGCCAATGGTCGAGCTCGTCACGGCGGCTGCTCGCCGCCTCGGTGATCCCGTGGGCCCACCGCCGAAACGACGTCCCGACCGCGGGCAGGACGATCCGCTGCCCCGCCGCGTACTGGGCCCACGCGGTGACCAGGTCCGACAACAGGATTCGCCAGGACACGCCGTCGATCACCGCGTGATTGGCCGCCACGACCAAGCCCGCGGGACCGTCCGGCCGGCACAACCACGCGAACGCGATCATGCGGGCGGCCTGCGGGTCCAGTGCGTCGAGCGCGGACTCCATGGCAGCATCGGCGATCTCGGCGAGTTCGTCGGCACTGCGGCCCGCCGCAACATCGACGCGCGTGAGCAGATCGCCGACGTCCACCGACCCCGGCGGCAGCGTCCGTAGCTGCCATCGTCCGTCGACCTGCTCGGCCCCGGCACGCAACACGTCATGGTGATCGAGCACTGCGGTGAGAACCTCCACCACCGCGGTCCGGTCGATGTTCTCGGGTAGGGCCAACACCATCTGCTGACTGAACCGGCCGATGAACCGGCCGCCCGCCACGGCGGCCGCCAACACCGGCGTCAGCGGCACCTCGCCGACACCGCCGCCGGGCAGCTCCGCCAACCTCGGCGCCGATTCGTCCCCGAGTACCGCGACCCGCGCCAGCCCCGCCACGGTCCGATGCTCGAACACCTGCTGCGGCGTGAACGAGATCCCGGCCGAACGCGCCCGCGACACCAGCTGGATCGACAGAATGCTGTCCCCACCGGCGGCGAAGAACGAATCCTGCGCACCGACCTCGCGCACCCCGAGCACCTGGGCGAACAGCTCGGCGATACGGGTCTCGACCGGTCCCTCCGGTGCGCGCGAACCGGCAGCGCCGAATACCGGTGCGGGCAGCGCCGCGCGATCGAGCTTCCCGTTCGGGGTCAGCGGGATCTCGGCCAAGGCGATGACGAGCGTGGGCACCATGTGCGCGGGCAGGCACGTGCCGACGAAACGCGCCACCTCCTCGGTGTCGACCGCGACGCTGTCGCGTGGCAGGACATATGACACCAACACCGTCGCACCGGAATCGGCGGTCACACCGAGGGTGACGGCGTAATCGAGGTCGGGGTGGGCGGTGAGCGCGGCGTCGATCTCCCCGAGTTCGACTCGGAACCCGCGGATCTTCACCTGGAAATCGGAGCGACCCAGATGCTCGAGCTCGCCCTCGGGTGTGCGGCGAACCAGGTCACCGGTCCGATACATGCGCGCACCCGCCGCACCCGCGAACGTCGCGGCGACGAACCGGTCCGCCGTGAGCCCCGGCTTGCCCAGGTAGCTCTGCGCCAAGGCCGGACCGGACAGATACAGCTCACCGGCGACCCCGACCGGGACCGGCCGCAGCCGCGAATCCAGCACCAGCACACCGATACCGGTGAAGGCACCACCGATCGTGATCGGTTCACCCGGGCGCAGGCCAGCGCTGCCCGTCGCGAGAATGGTGGCCTCGGTCGGCCCGTAGCCGTTGTAGAACGCGCGACCATCGACAGCCCAGCGCTCGACCAGTGCCGGCCCGAACGCGTCGCCCGCGACGACGACCACGCGCAAGGCGTTCAGATCTCGCGCGTCGACCGACTCCAGCGCGGCAGGGGTGATCAGCATGTGGGTCACCCGCTCCCGGCGCAGCAACGCGGCCAGCTCGGGGCCGCCGAACACCGTCGGGGGTGAGATCACGAGCGTGGCACCGGCAGTGAAGGTCAGCAACAGCTCGAGCACCGAAACGTCGAAATTGGGCGAGCACACGTGCAGGACACGGGCATCCGCGTCGACGTCGTAGCGTTCCCGCGCCGCCGCGACCAGAGAGCCCAGACCGGTGTGGGTGACGACGACGCCCTTGGGCCGACCGGTCGAGCCCGAGGTGTAGATGAGGTAGGCGGGATGCTGATCGGTCAGTGGACGGACCCGGTCCAGGTAGGAGATCGGGTGGGCGGGGTGCGCCGCGATCCGGTCGGCCTCGGTGTCGATGGTCAGCCACTGCACCGCCTCACCCAGTGCGGGCAGATGCGCCGAGCGGGTCAGGCCCATCATCGCCCCGGAGTCGGCGAGCAGATAGGCGATCCGCGCTGCGGGCAGCGCCGGGTCGACCGGCACATACGCGGCGCCGGTCTTGGCCACCGCCCACACCGCCGCCACCGAATCGACCGAGCGGGTGAGACCGAGCGCGATCACATCGCCGGGACCGGCGCCCCGCGCGATCAGTTCCCTGGCCAAACGCGACGAATACGCGTCGAGCTCGGTGTAGGTGAGTTCGCGGCGGTCGCCGCCCGCGGAGCAGGACACCGCGACCGTCTCACCGGCGGTGTCGACGGCGGCGGTGAGCAACTGGGCGAACAGGGCAGTGCTCGACTTGCGATTGCCTCGACCGCGCGGCGCACGACGACCTTCACCCATCCGAGTACTACATCCTTCACCTGTCCGGCCCACAGCTCTGCGATGACCCACGAACCCTGTCGGATTCTGGGCCTACCGAGCGGTGGACCAGTGTCGAACAAGCAAGAAAGGAGTCGGTATCGGGGCGTTCAGCGAACATGACATCACAGGTCACGGTGTCACGACCACACAAGGTGCGGCTACGGCGCACCGACGGCGAAATTTGTGCTGATGGCACAATATCGACGACAGTTTTTGTTCAACGAACGGAGTAGCCGGTGGCGGCCTACGGATCACTGGTCTGGGTCGGCCAGGCGCTGGGCCCGCTCACCGGAGCCATCACCGAAGAGCTCATCCGGGTCACCGAGCAGATGATTCCGGTGACCGACATCGCCTTCGACCTGGCCGACATGCGGGCCGCCAGCATCGCCGAGAACGTCGCTGTCGTGCAGTACGTGCTGGCCAACAACGTCGACCCCGCCACGGTCAGCCCGTCCGCCGCCGCCACGGCCTACGCTCAGCGGCTGGCTCGGCGCGGCGTGCCGCTGACGGTCCTGCTGCGCGCCTACGGGCTCGGCCAGTACCGGCTGCTCGACGCGGCCATCGGGCTGATCCTCGCCGTGCCGGGACCCGATCAGCCCGCCCGGATCGCCGAGCTGCTCGAGTTCGCGGGCCGCTACCTCGATCGGCTCAACTCCTCGATGGGCCGGATCTACGAGGCGGAACGGGATCGCTGGCTCAGCAGCCGTCAGGCGGCCCGCCAGCAGTGGATCGCCCGGCTTCTCGACAGCGACGACGTCGACGTCCCGGCCGCCGAAACGGCCCTGGACTACCGCCTCGACCGGCGACATCGTGCCGCGGAACTGTGGACCACGCCCACCACCACCGGCGCCGATGCCGCCCGCGCCTTCGAGCAGGCGCGCCAGCTGCTGTCGACGGCGATGGGGGCCGAGGGTGCGGAGTTGGTGTCGGCGACCGGTGCGCGCGATATGCGGATCTGGTTCCCGGTCGACGGCGATCCCGTCGCCCACGACGTGCTCGCCGATCCGATCGAGAGCGCCGGACTGCCGGTGCGGGTCACGCTGGGGCCCGTGGGGGAGGGGCTGCCCGGGTTCCGGCGCTCCGCTCGCGGTGCGGCGCGAGCGAAAGCGCTGGTCGTCTCCGCCGGTCCGGACGCACCGGGTGTGGTGGAGTTCGACGCGGTCGCACCGTTCGCATTGCTGGCCGACGAGCCGGACGAGCTCGCCGGGTTCGTTCGTCGTGTCCTCGGCCCGCTGGCCGAGGACACGACGAAGACGACGTTGCTGCGGCACACGCTCGAGGTGTTCCTCGCCGAGGACGGCAGCTTTTCACGCACCGCGCGCGTCCTTCAGGTGCATCGCAATACCGTTCAGTACCGGATCCAGCAGGTCACCGGGCGATACGGCATCAGCTTGGACACCGACAGCTTCGAGGTGCGTTTCGCCTTGGGCGTGTGTCGGTGGCATCGCCAGGTGCTGACGGCGGCGACTTGAATCGGCCTGTCCCGCACCGGCACTGACGCGCCCTATCCATAATTTCGTTCATTTTGTGCACTGAGCACAGTACCGGCCGACCAGTACTTTTATCGCTCTTCGTCGGGAGAGTCCGCCGGCCCGGAGTGGTGGTCCAGCAGTAGCGTCAGCAACTCGGTCAAGTGGCGGCGCTGCTCGGGCGACAGCGGCTCCAGCAGTTCGGCCTGCGCGTCGGCCAGCCGCTTGTCGAGCTTGCGCAGCCGTCGCTTGCCCGCCGTGGTCAGGGAGACGATGTTGCGGCGCCGGTCGGCCGGGTCGGGGGACCGCTGGACCAGGTCGCGCTCGGCGAGTTCGTTGATCGTCGCGACCATGTCGCTGAGATGGATGCCGCTGCGGCGGCCCAACGTCGCCTGGCTGGCCGGGCCGAATTCGGCGAGGGTGGCCAGCAGGCGGTAGTGATAGCCGCGGGCGTCGGCGGCCGAGAACCCTTCGGTCACCAGGCGATGGGCATGGTTGGCGGTCTGGGTGAGTAGCCAGCTGGGCAGGTTCGTCCAGCTCGCCGGTGATTCCTCGGAGGGGGTCGCCATGGAGTCAGCCTAACTTATCGTTTGGCGAACCAACGATTACATTATCGTTCAGCTGGCAAACGTTATTGCCACTAACGAATACCCGGAGTGTCGACCATGAATGCGGCTGGGACACCACCCGCATCGCGCGAGCATGGGCCGAACTGATGCGCCGACTCGGCTACCAGCACTACGGCGCTCACGGCGGCGACTTCGGCACTGGTCGGAATTCGACCGCGGCCGACACTTCGCGGCCATGGAGGTACCGGAACTGCTCGCCGCAGACATCCGCGAGTTCTTCCTGGCCCGGATCACGGGGGAGTATCCCGTCACGGGCGATACTCCCGCACGTACTCCGTGTCGACCCCCAGCACACCGACCCCCGACGCACTACCCGGCTGCCCGAGCGGTGCGTCCCGTCCCGGCAGCGGCTCGGCGAAGAACCGGGCGTTCTCGGCGATGAACTCTTCCTGACCCGCCGGAAGATCGTCCTCGAAGTAGATCGCCTCCACCGGGCACACCGGTTCGCAAGCGCCACAGTCGATGCAGTCATCGGGCTGGATGTAGGCCATCCGGCCACCTTCGAAGATGCAGTCGATCGGGCACTCCTCCACACAGGCCCGATCCAGCACGTCCACACACGCGGCACCGATCACGAACGTCACACTGTTCTCCTCCGCCGCACCACCCCGCGAACGCGGGCTGCCCACCATCCTGCTGTGCGTGCGAGGCGGCGGGTAGTGGCCGACCGGCTACCACCTCATAATCAGGACTTATGGGGTTGATTTCGATTCGCCGCACTTCTTCTATACTGAATGCACATCGCCACCAAGGCTCCGCGAGGAGAAAGGCCATGGACGACCCTCCTGGACCCCACCGACCGATATCGCGTCGGCGCACGCCATGAACTCCGACACGGTTGTCAATATCGCGCTGGTTCTCGTATTCGTGCTGATCGGCGGTGTCTTCGCCGGCACCGAAATTGCGCTGGTGACCTTGCGTGAGAGTCAGATCCGTCGACTGGAGGACCGTGGTAAGCGCGGGGCCAGAACAGCCGTGCTGGCCAGGAATCCGAATCGGTTCCTGGCCGCGGTGCAGATCGGCGTCACCGTCGCGGGCTTCTTCTCCGCCGCCTACGGTGCCTCCATGCTCGCCCCCGACCTCTCCCCGGTCCTCGAGTCCTGGGGACTGCCGCCCGGGCTCGCGGTAGCGACCGCCCTGGTCACCATCACACTGGTGATCTCCTACCTGTCACTGATCCTCGGCGAACTCGTGCCCAAACGCATCGCACTGCAACGAGCCACCGGTGTGGCGATGGCGACGGCACCGACCTTGGACAGGTTCGCCACCGTGGTGCGACCGGTGATCTGGCTGCTCTCGGTGTCCACCGACGCCCTGGTGCGCCTGCTCGGCGCAGACCCGAAGGTCAAGGGCGAGGAGATCACCCATGAGGAGTTGCGCGACCTGCTCACCGGACACTCGACTCTTCCCGACGAGGAACGCGTCATCCTGAACGAGGTCTTCGACGCCGGCCATCGTCGCCTGGCCGCCGTCATGCGACCACGCACCGATGTCGAATTCCTCGAGGCCACCACACCGGTCCACCGCGCAGGCGAGGAAGCTCTGCATCGCGGCCACAGCCGCTATCCGGTCACCGCCGGATCGCTGGACGATGTCACCGGATTCGTTCACCTGCGCGATCTCCTACTCGCCGACGACAGCACCGCCACGGTGGGAGACCTGGCGCGCGAAGTGATGGAGTTTCCCGATTCCAAACCGGCACTGACCACCCTGTCGGAAATGCGGCACGGCAATCAGCAGATCGCCATCGTTGTCGACGAATTCGGCGGCACCGCGGGAATCGTCACGATCGAGGACCTGGTGGAGGAAATCGTCGGCGAGATCGGCGACGAATTCGACCTCCCACATCACCACATCGACGGACTACTGATCGTCGACGACTTCACGACCGCCACCGGGATCACCCTCCCCAAAGGACCCTACGAGACTGTCGCGGGCTTCGTCCTCGACAAACTCCAACGCATCCCCGAACTCGGCGACACCATCACCGTCGACGGCCACCGCCTGACGGTCAGCGCCCTCGACGGCCACCGCATCACCCAGCTCCGATTCCGCCCCGCGACCCGGTGAAGGATCAAGTGGGAGTCTCACCGGCCCCGGTGCGCTGATTGGCAAGGAAACGTGCCTTCTTCTGACGATTCCCGCACGTGTTCATGTCACACCATTTGCGGGTGCGACTCTGGCTGGTGTCGAAGAAGGCAGCTCGACAGCTCGGCGATGCGCACATGGCCAGTTTGCCGTCTCGTTCGCCCGCGATGATGCTGATCGCGTCGGCGGCGATCACACCCAGGGCATCTTCTACGCAGGAAGCCGAGCTGAGTCGCCAGTGCCGATCGCCTTCGGGCGTCAGCACCGCCGACGCCCGGCCCTCAATGCTGCGGTCGTTGATGACCTGGACAGCCGAGGCAGGGGGAGTGGCGTGGCCGGCCGCCGCGGTCGCGGCGGCGTGAATCGACTCCCGCAGCTCCCACGCGAGTTCGAGTTGCGCGGTGGTGCACGAGTCCACGTCCAGGCCGTTCACCACCAGCCAGTCGACGAGCCGCTGTGGTGTGGGAATGCGCTCCACAGCATCGCCCTGACGCTCCGTCACTGTCGCCGTGAAGCTGGTCGCCAGCACGGAACCGAGGCGGAAGTCGGGAAACCCAGCAGGCATGGAACCACCTTAGCTGGTTGCCCGTCGGCAGGTTGGCATGTTAGAACCGTCTTAGCCGGTTCTCGGCTGACAGGAGGTCTCATGCCCCATCCAGCCAACGACGTGGAAGCATTCCAAGCCCGCGCGACTGACGCCGAGCTCGACGATCTGCGCGCACGATTGGCCGCGGCGCGCCTGCCCGAACCCGAGACGGTCTACCGCGCCGCGCCCGACCCTCGCCGATGGGAGCAGGGCGTTCCACTCGCCGACCTCGCCGATGTCGTGCACTACTGGCGCACCGGATATCACTGGCGCTCGTTCGAAGAGCGCCTCCACCGGATCGGCCAATTCCGCACGACCATCGACGAGCTGGGAATCCACTTCCTGCACCGACGATCCGCCCGTGCCGACGCCACTCCGCTGATCTTGACGCACGGCTGGCCGGGCAGCATCGCCGAGTTCATCGACATAGCGGATGAACTGGCAGACCCGAAAGACACCGCCGCACCGGCGTTCCACGTCGTGATCCCCTCGCTACCCGGCTTCGGTTACAGCGACAAGCCGACCACCACCGGGTGGGGAACCGAACGGATCGCCGCCGCGTGGGTCGAACTGATGGGAAGGCTCGGCTACCGCAGGTTCGCCGCTCATGGTGGCGACTGGGGAGGCAATATCACCACCGTTCTCGGCGGCAGATTCCCCGAGCGCGTCCTCGGCATCCACACGCTGTTCGCGGAGGCACCGCCCGGACTGACACCCGACGGACTGACCGCCGCCGAGCGCCAGTGGACCGAGGAAACCCGCGACTTCTGGCAACACCGCGCGGCATACGCGAAACAGCAGGCGACCCGACCACAGACCATCGGCTATTCACTCGTCGACTCACCGGTCGGACTTCTCGCCTGGATCCTGGACAAGTTCGCCGAGTGGTCGGATACCGAAGACAGCCCGTTCGAGACGATCTGCATGGACCGTGTCCTCGATGACGTCACCCTGTACTGGCTGACGCGCTCCGGTGCGTCAGCGGCTCGCATCTACTACGAAAGCCACAACTCACTCGACCCCGACCTGCGAGTCGATGTCCCGTCGGCAATCACCATGTACCCCCGCGACATCGAGAAGTGCCCGCGCCCCTGGGCACAACAGCGGTACCGGCAGATCGTCCGCTGGACCGAACCCGAGACCGGGGGACACTTCCCATCCCTGGAAGTTCCCGAGTATTTCGTCAAGGACCTCCAAGAAGGCCTCGGGGCCATCCTCGCCGTTCATCAGTGATGTAGGTCACTCTGCCGAGTTGTCACGTTCGGGGGCTGTCCTGTCCCATGGTCGACCAGAACAAGACCTCGGAGCACGCGATGACCCCACCGAAAGCCACAGGATCGTCGTCCTCGGCGACCATCCCGTCGGCGCACTCACCTACGACATCCGCATCGAAAACCTCCGCTTCCAGGTCAACCCCGACAAACTCAACGGCCTCCGCCAATCCGCCGATTCCTGACACCGAGCCGAACGACCGTGCACCCACGCAGTGTCTCCGTGGACTTCTTCGGCAGGAGTAAAATTGATCACCCGAGGCGACAGGAGTTCACGATGTCCACTCGCGCAAGGCCAGCGACAGTCCGCACTGCTGCGGTCGTTGTGACCGTGGGCGCCGCCACGCTCTTGGGTCCGGTTGGGCAAGCATTCGCCGATGTCGAACCCGGCCCCTACACGTCCACGACGTGGTCGTCCGGCATCGTGCTCCTGCAGCGCGACGCGCGGGTCGAGGGCGGCGACCTGGTCTTGATAGGGCGTTACCCCATCCACTCGACGCCCGACGGTGGATACGTTGACCTGTTTCCTGGACATCGGGTCGTACTGATCAGCGACGGACACGGCGGGTATACGGGCCCGGCGTATATGGGTGGCGTGGAGGTCGGCGCCATCACGCTGACGCCCCAACGCTGACCGATCGACACATCCGTCCTTCGAGGAGTGCTCACCAGGCCAGCCAGTCGATGCAGTCATCGTGGTTGTCTGAACATCCCGTCGAGCACCGCGCTCAGCTCGGCGTGCGCGGCTGCCAGCGCCTTCTCGCGTGAACGTGATGCGGCTACGAACATCGCGAGCTCGTTGAGACCACCCAACAGCAAGTGCGCGAGCACTTTCGGGTTGTGTCGTGCGATCAGTTCGCCCTGTTCGTGGGCGGCGACGAGCAGGTTCTTGACCAGTCCAAGGGAACGTCCGCCGTCGATTTCGCGCCAGCGCGCCCAGCCCAGGGCGGCAGGAGCCTCCACGAACAGAATCTGCCGGACGGTCTGGTCGGCCAGCTGATCGACGAAAGTGTGACTGACCGCGTGGACCCGCTCGACTGGCGACCCGCTCAGGGCATGCGCCGAAAGGGTGTCGACGACACCGTGATCGACTGCGGCGAAACAGGCCTCCATCAGCCCGGCCATGTTGCCGAAGTGGTGATACAGCGCTCCCCGCGTGACGCCGGCGGCCGCACACACTCGTGCGGTCGTCACCTCGGCGAAGCCGTGCTCGGCGAACAGCGCGGTACCGGCCTCGATCAGTCTCGCCCGAGTCCGTGCTGCGCCCGCTTCGCGAACCGTTGCCATCTTGCCTCCTCTCATCCAGTGACATACATATTGTATGTGACATACAGTTTGCATGTGAGATTGAGGGAGTGGCAGCGATGCTGAAGATGAAGGTCACCTGCGAGACATGTTCGGCGTCGTTGCGCGATGCCGCCGAAGCGTTCATCTGCAGTTATGAATGCACATACTGTTCGGCCTGCGCCGCGGATCACGGGGCGTGCCCGAACTGCGCGGGGGAGTTGGTTCGGCGGCCACGGCGAACCACCGGAGCCGCTGAGATCGCACGGCGGGCACCGGCCCGCCTGCGCCGCAAGATCTGGGGGACCGGTCGATGAGTGCGACAGTGCTGCCCAGTGGCTGGCACCTCTGATCACCTCGACGCCATCGTCGATGCCCTGAATCGGTGGGAGCGGAGACGTTCGCGTCGACTGAGCAGGGCAGCACGGCCCTGCTCAGTCGTACTTGACATAATGTGCATTATCGGCGTTTGAACGCCGCCGGTCGGAAGTGGTTCTTCGAGTGTTTCGGCAGCGTGTGCGATATCGCGCCCAATGCCGCGGTGCACAAACTCCACCCGGCGGATCCTTTCGAATGCTTGCCGTGTTGCGTTGCTCTGCGACGCCGGGTCGGCATAGCCCGGAATGTGGGATTCGGCCGAATTTCACGATTCCAAGGCTGCGCTGACCGACTGATGATCATTGCTGATGAATTGACCGAACTCGCCGGGTGGGCCGGTGTAGCCAATATCGAGAATCGGACCGAACGGGCGCGCCCCTCCCCCTCCCCTTCCCTACGCCATAAAACGTCACAGTGACGTTTTATGGCGTAGGGAAGGGAAGAAAGATCTTGCTACGGCGAGTCCCGTGACCCGAGTCGCTGCCATCGGTTCGGCCCGGTACGGGTCATAGTGGTCGGATGGGCGACGAGACGACCATCGCGGCAGTGTTCGAACCGTTGATACGGGCCGCGTTGGGGCCAGCGTCTTCGGTGCGGTTCGAGTTCTGGGACGGCAGTGCGATCGAGCCTGGCGGGACGTGTACGGGCACGATGCGGGTGCGGTCCCAGGATGCGTTGAGTCATCTGGTGTGGGCACCAGGTGAACTCGGGCTCGCTCGCGCTTTCGTCTCCGGGACAGTGGACTTGGACGGTGACATCTTCGCCATTCTTCGGTCGCTGCAGTCGACGGCGTCGGATGACGCTCGCCTCGGTCTCGGTGCCGCGTGGAAAGCGATCGGGGCGGCGCGCGAACTCGGTGCGCTCACCCGCCGTCCGCCGCCACCCCCGGAGGAGGCCCGTCCGCGCCGCGGCCGCCGGCACAGCAGAGGCCGGGACGCGGCCGCGATCAGTCATCACTACGACGTCGGCAACGACTTCTACCGACTGGTGCTCGGGCCGAGCATGACCTACTCGTGCGCGCGATTCGTCGGGCCCGACGACGACGGTCATGGCGGGGCGGACGGCACGGTGACACTGGCGGACGCCCAGGCCGCCAAGCATGATCTGGTCTGCCGAAAGCTCGGATTGGCCGAACGGCCGGGGATGCGGCTACTCGATGTCGGATGCGGGTGGGGTTCGATGGCGATGCACGCGGCGTCGGTCTATGACGCGCGGGTGGTCGGCGTGACGATCAGCGGCGCGCAGGCCCAACTCGCGCGCCGACGGGTCGACGAGGCGGGCCTGGGCGCGAAAGTCGAGATCCGGCTGTCGGATTACCGCGAGTTGGGCGGTGAGGAGTTCGATGCCATTTCCTCGATCGGCATGTTCGAGCATGTCGGCACCAAGCGGGCCGCGGAGTACTTCGACACGCTGCGTGCGCTGCTCCCTCCTGGTGGGCGGCTGCTCAATCACGCGATCTCCTCCCCCGGCGGGTCGACGATGACCGGCCGCTCGTTCATCGGCCGCTATGTGTTCCCCGATGGGGAGTTGATCGATGTCGGTGAGGTGGTGCTGGCGATGCAGCGCGCCGGGTTCGAGGTGCGCGATGTGGAAGCGCTGCGCGAGCACTACGCGCTGACGCTGCGCCGGTGGGTCGCCAATCTGGAAGGCGACTGGGATCGAGCGGTGGCGTTGTCCAGTGCTGGGCGGGCCCGGATCTGGCGGCTGTACATGGCGGCCTCGGCGTTGGGTTTCGAGGACGGCGGCCTCGGCATCCATCAGGTGCTGGGTGTGGTGCCGGACGCGCGGGGGTGGGTCGGCATGCCGGGGACTCGTCGCGTGTGGGGGTGAGGGTCGAGCGACTGTGAGAGTTGCTCGGCCGCGGTGCGTAGGAGGTCGATGTAGTGCCTGCGTTGGGCGGGTTCGGTGGAGGTGGCCAGGATGCCGAGTTGGAGTTCGTGGTCGGCGCGGCCGTCGCTGATGACCGGCGCCGAGAGGTAGCTGACGGGCAGGGCGGGCGCCTCGGTGATTTCGGTACGGGTGAACGGGTGTGAGGTCAGTCGTGCGATCTGGCGGAGGGCCTTTTCGCGCGCTCCGCGGGCGACGCCCGTGGAGCCGGTGGCGGTGAGCAGGTCGACCAGCACTTCGACCAGGTGACCGTTGCCGTCGCTGGGCCGGAACATGGCGAATCCGTGGTCGGCGACGAATCGGATCAGCTGGCGTCCCTGTCGGGCACCCACCTGCGATGTCGCGAGCCAGGCGTCCTGTTCGGCCCGATCACGCCATGGCATGACGGCCGCTCCGGCGGGGTAGCCCAGCGGAATCGGTTGGTCGATCGAGAATCCGGGGATCACGCGTCCGGTCTCCGGGTACTTCTTCACCACCACGGTCAAGGTGCCCGGTGCGATCCGTGACAGTGTTACTCCGCAGCCGGCCTCGCGTGCGAGTTGGGCGATCACCGATTCAGCGGCCGGGTTGTTGTTTCCGGTTCGGCTGGCGGCCAGGTTCAGGGCGGCTGGGCCCGGTCGGTAGCGCAGGTGTTCGTCACGTTCGACCCAGTGTGCCGCGTGGAGTTCGCGGGTGATCGAGGCGATGGTGGCTCGTGGGATGGGCAGGTGCTGGGCGATTTCCGAGACCGTCACTGCTGTGCCGAGTCGCGCGAGCAGTTCCATGACCGCGATCACGCGCCAGGTCGGCGGGGACGCGCCCGAGTCCGCCGGTCGCTCGAGCATGGGTGTCTCCTTCTGGGCACTCTTGCCCATCGGTTTCCGAGCATCTACAGTAGCGCGACTATTTGCCAGCTCGGTGACGAATATTCGTCACGCAGGAGCGGAGGAGTGCCATGATTCTCGATCAGTTCAAGCTCGACGACCGGGTGGCCATCGTGACCGGTGCGGGGCGCGGTCTGGGTAGGGCGATGGCGATCGCCTTCGCCGAGGCCGGTGCCGATGTCGTGATCACCTCGCGGACGCGATCGGAGTTGGCGGTGGTGGCGGCGGCGATCGAGGAGGTCGGTCGGCGGGCTCACATCGTGGTTTCGGATCTGGCGGTGGATGATCCGGCCGCGCTGGTCGATGCGGCGATCGAGCAGTTCGGTCGACTCGACATCGTGGTCAACAATGTCGGTGGCGCCATGCCGACCCCGTTCATGAATGCCACGGCCGCGAGCCTCGAGGACGCGTTCGCCTTCAATGTCACTGCCGCGCACCGGCTGGTCCAGGCGGCGGTGCCGAGGTTGCTCGAGACGCCGGGTGGTAAGTCGATCATCAACATCACCTCGACGATGGGCCGACTGCCCGGTCGAGCGTTCCTCGCGTACGGCACTGCGAAGGCCGCGTTCGCGCACTACACCCGGTTGGCCGCGCTCGACCTCTCCCCCAGGATCCGGGTCAATGCGATCGCCCCCGGATCGATTCTGACCTCGGCGCTGGAGGTGGTGGCGGCCGATGAGAAATTCCGGTCCGAGCTCGAGCAGAAGACGCCGCTGCGTCGTCTGGGCGCCCCGGTCGACATCGCGGCCACCGCGCTGTTCCTGGCCTCGGATGCGGGCAGTTTCATGACCGGGAAAGTGCTCGAACCCGATGGTGGACTGATCAGCCCGAATCTCGATCTGCCCGTACCCGACTTGTGAAAGGCGCTGCCATGAATCATCGAATCGTCGTCTGGGGAACCGGTAACGTCGGAAAGCTCGCTTTACGTGGCGTCTTGACCGATCCCGCGTTGGAATTGGTCGGTGTGCGTGTTTCCAGTGCGGCGAAAGCCGGGCTCGACGCGCACCAGCTCGCCGGGGTGCCCGGGGCCAGTGGTGTCACGGCGACCACCGATACTCAGTCGATCCTGGATCTGCGCCCGGATTGCGTCGTCTACACCGCGATGGCCGACAACCGGCTGATGGAGGCGTTGGAGGATCTGCGGATGATCCTGGCCGCGGGGATCAACGTCGTCGCCAGTGCGCCGGTGTTCCTGCAGCACCCGTGGGATGTCGTGCCCGCCGAGCTGTCCGCGCCCATTCAGGCGGCGGCCGTCGAGGCCGGAGTCTCGTTGTATGTGAACGGGATCGATCCCGGCTTCGCCAATGACCTGCTTCCCTTCGCTCTGATGAGCACTTGCGAGCGGATCGAACAGGTTCGCTGTATGGAGATCGTGGACTACTCCACCTACGACAACCGGGCCGTCATCTTCGACATCATGGGGTTCGGTGCCCCACTGGCGGAGATCCCGCTGCTGCTGCAGCCGGGGGTGTTGTCGTTGGCGTGGGGCAGTGTCGTGCGGCAACTCGCGGCGGGCATGGGGGTTGTCCTCGACGAGGTGACCGAGACCTACGAGCGTCTTCCCGCGCCCGAGACGTTCACCATCGCCTCAGGTGAGATCGCCGAGGGAACCGCGGCGGCCCTGCGATTCGACGTACGCGGCATGGTCGGCGGTCGAGCGGTCGCGGTCCTCGAACACGTCACGCGGCTGCGCGAGGACCTCGCTGCGGAGTGGCCGCAACCCGCTCGCGAGGGTGGCTCGTATCGGGTGCGGATCACCGGTGAGCCGCACTACGACCTCGATCTGGCGATGTTCAGTGACATCGGGGATCACAATCACGCCAGCCTTGTCGGCACCGCGTTGCGGATCGTGAACGCGATCCCCGATGTCGTCGCCGCGTCGCCGGGTTTGCGGACCACGCTCGATCTGCCGATCAATCCGGGCCGGGGGCGGCTGGCGACCAGGTGAACTCAGCCGTAGATCTTGTCGATCTCGGCGGCGTAGGTCTTCATGACCGCCGAGCGCTTGAGTGACATCTTCGGGGTGAGTTCTCCGGTCGCCTCGGTCCAGTCCACCGGCAGGATGCGAATCTTCTTGATGGCCTCGGCGTGCGACACCAGTGTGTTGGTGTCGGCGACCGCGGCATCGATCGCGGCGACCAGGTCGGGGTTTTCGATCACCGTCGCGAGGGGGGTCTGCTCGGGCAGGTCGTGGTCGTGCTTCCAGCGCAGCAAGACTTCGGGGTCGAGGGTGATCAGGGCGCCGACGAAGGGGCGGCCGTCGCCGACGACCATCGCCTGGCTGATCAGCGGATGCGTGCGTAGGGAGTCTTCCAGCGGGCCCGGGGAGATGTTCTTCCCGCCTGCCGTGACGATGATTTCCTTCTTGCGGCCGGTGATGGTGAGGTAGCCGTCGCTGTCGATGGCGCCGAGGTCGCCGGTTGCGAACCAGCCGTCGAGGAAGGCGTCCTCGGTGGCTTCGGGGTTGCCCCAGTAGTGGTCGAACACGACCGATCCGCGCAGCAGGAGTTCGCCGTCGTCGGCGATCTTGATCGCGTGTCCCTCGATCGGGCGGCCGACGGTGCCGACGCGGGTGTCGGTCGGGGTGTTCACGGTGATGGCCGCGGTGGTCTCGGTGAGGCCGTAGCCCTCGTAGATGGTGACGCCGATGCCGCGGAAGAAGTGGCCCAGGCGTGCGCCCAGCGGTCCCCCGCCGGAGACCGCGGCTGAGCACTGTCCGCCGAGCGCGGCGCGCAGGGTGCGGTAGACCAGTGTGTCGAACAGCATGTGCTTGAACCGCAGTACGATCCCGGGCCCGCCGTTGTCGAGCGCTTCGCTCCAGGCGACAGCCGTGTCGGCGGCGAGGTCGAAGATCTTGCCCTTGCCGCTGTCGTGGGCCTGCTGCTTGGCGCCGTTGAAGACCTTCTCGAACACGCGCGGCACCGCGAGAATGAAATGCGGCTGGTAGCTGCCGAATTGGTCGATGAGGGTGGACCAGTCGGAGCTGAACGCGACGATCACCTTCGCGTCGAGGGCGGCCAGGGTGACCGCCCTGGCGAACACGTGCGCCAGGGGCAGGAACATCAGCGTCTTGTTGTCCTCGGCGACGAACTCGCGCAACGCGATCCGGTCGGATTTGGACTCGGCGTAGAGATTGGCGTGCGAGAGGAGGACACCCTTGGGTCGACCGGTGGTGCCGGAGGTGTAGATCAGCGTCGCCGGTGAGGCTGCGGTGACCTGGGCGCGACGCGTGTGGACGGACTCGTCGTCGAGGTCGGCGCCGCGCGCGGTCAGCTCCTCGATGGCGCCGTGGTCGATCTGCAGGGTCTCGCCCAGGTTCGGCAGCACGTCGGGGTCTATCTGCTCGATGACGGTGCGGTGCTTGTCGCTGTCGACGATCAGCAGTGTGGTCGCGGAGTCCTGCAGTATCCACTTCGCCTGCTCGGCCGCGGAGCTGTCGTAGATGGCGACAGTGCAGGCGGCGGTGGCCCAGATCGCGTGGTCGAGCACGACCCACTCGTAGCGGGTGGGGGCCATGATGGCCACCCGGTCACCGGGTTCGATGCCCGAGGCGATCAGGCCCTTGGCCACGGCGGTGACTGTCTTGGCGAACTCGGCGGCGGTCACGTCGGTGACCTCGCTGTTGTCGTTCGTGACGTGGAACAGCACTGTGTGGGGCGAGTGCTCCGCGTGCCGGAACACGCTGTCGGAATTGTTGGCGTGTTCTGGAATGGTGTAGGAAGCCGGGGCTTCGAACTCTCGCATCAGTGCCCTTCCACTGGGGGTGATCAGTCGGAGATGTGCGGTCCGCTAGTCGGCGGGTACTGGTTGCCTACGGTGTTCGATGCCCAGGCGGTGCAGGCCGCGCAGGTCGTAGGTGTGGGTGGCGACGGCGCCGAGAACGAGGCCGATGGCCAGGCCGGCGAACGTCATCCACAGTCCCTGGCTCAGGCCGGCTTCGAGGTGTCCGTCGAAGAACAGGATGGCGCGCACGGCCAGGTAGATCTGGTGCATGGGTTCGAAGGTGGCCATGTCGGCGATCCAGCGGGGGGTGGCTTCGAGCGGGATGGTGCCCGAGGACGAGGGGATGCCGAGCACCACGAACACGATCAGATTGATCATCAGGCCCGCCGTGCCGAAGGCTGCCATCACCGACAGGCCGGTGATGGCGATGGCGGCGATGGCCAGTGTGCCGTAGAGGAACAGCAGCAGGGGTTGTTCGATGGACATGTTCAGCGCGGCGCCGATGCCGAGGAACACTGCCGAGGCGATCGGTGCGCTGATCGCGGCGATTCCCCATTTGATGAGCAGGGTGCGCCACCGGCTGATCGGGGCGGGCGGGGTCGGCTTGTGCCAGGGCCCGTACTCGGCGGGGATGAATCCGAGTGAGGCGTCGACCAGGGAGTTGATCATCATCGCGCCGCTGAATCCGACGATGAGCAGGACCAGGGTGTAGAAGAACGCGGCCAGGCCCTGGCCGGTGCCCTCGGGTAGCGGGTGGTAGGCGGTGACGATGACGTCGATCGGCGTGGTGAGCTGTAGTTGGGCCGCGCCGCTCAGTGGCGTGTCGCCGACGGCGGTGTGCACCTGGTCGGTGAGCTGGGCGCCGACCGTGCTGTTGACCTCGGCCATGGCCTGGTCGGCGATGGTCTGCATGATCTGGGCGGCCAGGGTGCCCGCGCGCGGGTTGGTGAGCACGGAGATGATCGGCTGCTCGATCTCGCCGGGGACGACCGAGGCGGTGCCGAGAATGGCGACGCGCTTGGTGAAGTCGCCGGGAATCACGATGGCGCCGTAGACCTCACCGTTCTGCAGCTGTCGCTGGGCCTCGTTGAGGCCGACCGTGCGCAGATCGATCTTGTCGGCGGGGATGTTCTCGCCCAGCGCCGTGGTGATCTGGTCGCCGATATTGGTCGGTGTGTCGCCGAGGGTGTCGCCGACATCTTGGTTGACCAGGGCGATCGGGAAGTCGTGCAGATGCTTCTCCGGGTCGGCGGTGTAGCCGAGGTACATGGTGCCCAGCAGGGCCGCCAGGACGGTCACCAAGGTGATCGGGGCCAGCCACTCCCGGAGCGGCATGCTGGCGTGCTTGCGGTGTGGCTTCGAATCGGCCACCGGGGGTTCGCCTGCTCCCGGCGTTGGCGCGCTGTTGTCAGTCATGGCAACGCCAATGTAGTCACCGACAACAAAGTAGTCAATGCAAACATTCGGTGGATGTCGGATATCCTGCTCGTACCATGTCCCTGCACACCCCCTATCACCACGGAGACCTCCGCGCCGCCTTGCTGACGCGCGCCGAGGCGACGCTGCGCGAGGTCGGAGTGGACGGGCTGTCGCTGCGTCAGCTCGCCCGCGACACCGGCGTCAGCCACGCGGCCCCGAGCCGCCATTTCCGCGACAAACAAGCGCTGCTCGACGCTTTGGCCGTCACCGGCTTCGAACGACTCGGCGACCGCTTCGAACAGGCTGTCACCCAAGGTCCGATCACCAAGCGCCTGCAAACTGTCGCCCGCGCCTACCTGCGCTTCGCCGTCGACAACCCCGAACTGCTCCCCCTGATGTTCGTGCGCCGACACGACTCCACCGCCGATGACATCCAGCAAGTCGTCGACCGCGCCTTCGCCGTCCCCATCGCCCTGATCGCCGAGGGCCAAGCCGCCGGCGAGATCGTCCCCGGCGACCCCAAACGCCTCGGCCTCACCGCCTTGGCCGCCCTCCAGGGCCTGGCCACCTTCATCGGCTCCGGCTACACCGCCGACTACGACTCCGAACAACTCCTCGACGACCTCGTCGGCCACCTCACCCTGGGCCTGCTGCCCCGCTGACACTGTGAAAACCCTGCTGGCGCACCTACAGTCGCTGACGTGATCGCCATCCCTGAGCCCTTCGCCCGCGAGACGATCCACCGCGAAGGAGAACCGGGCCGGACATGGATCGCTGCGCTACCGGAACTGATCGACGATCTGCTCCAGCGATGGTCCTGCTCGCCGGAGGGCGCGGTGAGGCACGGAAACGTCGGGATCATCGTGCCGGTGCGGCACAGCGATCTACCTCCCGCTGCCATCAAGATCTCGTTCCCGCACCCGGGCAACGTTTTCGAACCAGACGCATTCGCCACCTGGAACGGACGCGGGGCCGTGCATCTGCTCGAGCGCGATGACGATCACTTCGCGATGCTGTTGGAGCGAACCGGCCGTGGAACGCTCGCCGACGTCACCGATTTCGACACGGCCGTCAGTGCCCTCGGCGAACTGTCGCACCGCTTGGCGGTCCCAGCACCGATGGGACTACCGCGGCTCAGCGACCTGGTCTCCGGCTGGGATGACGAAATCACCGCCGAGGACGCACAACTGGGACATCCGCTGCCGGCAATGTTCTGGACGCTGCCATTGCCACTGTGCGCGAGCTCGGACCGGGCCAACCCGAGACTCTGGTCCACGGAGATCTGCACGATGCCAATGTCTTGGCCGGTGATCGGGAACCCTGGCTCGCGATCGACCCGAAGGGATATGTCGGCGACCCCGCCTACGACACGATCACCGTGATCCGCAGCTACCGCTTCGCTCCCCTGCTTTTCGCCGCCGACCCCGCCGCCGGCCTCCTGCGCGGCCTCGACCTCTATTGCGAAGCAGCCCATGTCGACCGCGTCCGCGCTCGCCGCTGGGCGCAGGTACGAGCGCGGTCCGAATTTCCTGGACACCATGCTCCTGACGCAGACCGATTCCGAAAATACATCAAAAGAAGTTGATGTAATTGATGGTATCCTTGGCCTATGACGTCGACCCGTCAAGCGGTCCCACCGTTTGTTCATCTCGCCGCGCATCCGTTGCGCTGGCAGCTGCTGACCGCGCTGTCAGACAGTGACTATCGCGTGCGCGAGCTGGTGGCCCGCGTCGGCGAGCCGCAGAATCTGGTCTCCTACCACCTCCGGCTGCTGCGGAACGGCGGCCTTGTCACCGCCACGCGCAGCAGTCACGACGGCCGAGACAGCTATTACCACCTGGACCTGGACCGCAGCGTCGAGATGCTCGCCGGAGCCGGGAAGGTACTGCACCCGGCCCTGCGAATGACGCCCGCGCCCATCGCATTCGAACCCTCGGCACCGCTGGCGGTACTGTTCGTCTGCACCGGCAACAGCGCCCGCTCCGCGATCGCCGAAGAGCTGTTGCGGTTGCGCACCGACGGCCGAGTCGAGGTGTTCAGCGCCGGAAGCAACCCGAAACCCGCCATGCATACCGACACGGTGCGAGTGCTGCGGGAGGAATACGGCATCGACCTGTCCGGCCGCGTACCTCGCCGCCTGGAAACTCTCGCCGATCAGCACTTCGATGCGGTGATCACCCTGTGCGACAAGGCCCGTGAGGTCTGTCCGGAATTCGGTGCCGATCCTCGATGGATCCACTGGAGCATCCCCGACCCCGCAGCCGCACACGGCAGCGACGAGGACATCTACCCGAGATTTCAGGCCACGGCCGCCGAAATCGACATCCGCATCCACTACCTGCTGCCGAACCTCACGAAAAGGACCGTCCGATGACAACATCCACCACCGAATACGCCAGCGTCCGCTACCTCGTCGATGACGTCGGGGCAGCCGCCGACTTCTACACCGGCCACCTCGGTTTCACCCTGCACACCAACGCCGCCCCCGCTTTCGCCGACGTCGTCCGCGGCCCACTGCGCCTGTTGCTTTCAGGCCCAGCCAGTTCCGGCGCACGCGCCACCCCCGCCGACACCGCCGGACCAGGCGGCAATCGCATCCACCTCGTCGTCGCCGACCTCGACGCCGAGATCGAACGCCTCCGCGCAATCGACATCGAATTCCGCAGCGACCTGGTCAGCGGCCCCGGCGGCCGCCAAATTCTGCTCGCCGACCCCGCCGGCAACCTGATCGAACTGTTCCAACCTGCCACCGCAGTCAGCAGCACGCCGAGGTGATCGGTCCGGCAGGCGACGCCGCATCACTTTTCCTGGGATCGCGCACCCAGTGCACTCCTGGGTGGCAAAACATGCGCCGTCCTGGTCAACTCGGTCGCGCCTCCGATGGATATCTGCTCATGCCTGCGGGTTCAACAGCGTCGCCCGAAGGCTCGCGATACCCCGGATAGCGGTCTGTTATCCGGGGTATCATCGGAGCCGTGCTGCGGCGATCGCGCTGCCGCGCAACACGAGTCGGCACTGCAATGGCCAAATCGCGACACCGCAAAGCCATGATTCCGTGCTCAGCGCCGGTGTCAGGCGCCAACGTAGCTGGCGAGGTGTTGGGCGGTGAGGGTGGAGCGGGCCTCGACCAGGTCGGCGGGGGTGCCTTCGAAGACGATGTGGCCGCCGTCGTGGCCCGCGCCGGGGCCCAGATCGATGATCCAGTCGGCGTGGGCCATCACGGCCTGATGGTGTTCGACCACGATGACGGACTTGCCCGCGTCGACGAGGCGGTCGAGCAGGCCGAGGAGTTGTTCGACATCGGCCAGGTGCAGGCCGGTGGTCGGTTCGTCGAGGATGTAGACCCCGCCCTTGTCGGACATGTGGGTGGCCAGCTTCAGGCGTTGACGTTCACCACCGGACAGGGTGGTCAGTGGCTGGCCGATGGTGAGATAGCCGAGACCGACCTCGGTCAGGTGGGTGAGGATCTTGTGCGCGGCGGGGGTGCGGGCCTCCCCCTCGCCGAAGTACTCGCGCGCCTCGTCGACCGGCATGGACAGCACTTCGCTGATGTTCTTGCCCGCGAAGGTGTATTCGAGCACCTCGGCCTGGAACCGCTTGCCCTCACACACTTCACACACCGTGGACACCCCGGCCATCATCGCCAGATCGGTGTAGACCACGCCCGCGCCGTTGCAGTTCGGGCACGCACCTTCGGAATTGGCACTGAACAGAGCGGGTTTGGCACCGGTGGCCTTGGCGAAGGCCTTGCGGATGTGGTCGAGCAGACCGGTGTAGGTGGCGGGATTGCTGCGTCGTGAACCCTTGATCGGGGCCTGGTCGATCGAGATGACGCCTTCGTCGATCGGGATCGAACCGTGCACGAGCGAGCTCTTGCCCGAACCGGCGACACCGGTGACCGCCACCAGCACACCCAGCGGAATGTCGACGTCGACATTCTCCAGATTGTTGGCGGTGGCACCACGGATCTTCAACGCGCCCGTGGACTGCCGGACCGAGTCCTTGACCGAGGCCCGGTCGTCGAAGTGCCGTCCGGTGACGGTGTCGCTGCCGCGCAGCCCGTCGACGGTGCCCTCGAAACAGATGGTGCCGCCCTTGGAACCAGCGGCCGGACCGAGGTCGACGA
Source organism: Nocardia mangyaensis (assembly GCF_001886715.1). Classification (NCBI taxonomy): domain Bacteria; kingdom Bacillati; phylum Actinomycetota; class Actinomycetes; order Mycobacteriales; family Nocardiaceae; genus Nocardia; species Nocardia mangyaensis. The sequence continues at coordinate 3,632,156 of NZ_CP018082.1, read as the reverse complement.
TGTGGTCGGCGATGGCGATCGTCTCGGGCTTGTGCTCGACGACCAGCACGGTGTTGCCCTTGTCGCGCAGGCGCAGCAGCAGGTCGTTCATGCGTTGGATGTCGTGCGGGTGCAGGCCCGCGGTCGGCTCGTCGAACACATAGGTGACATCGGTGAGCGAGGAACCCAGGTGCCGGATCATCTTGACGCGCTGGGCCTCACCGCCGGACAGCGTGCCCGAGGGCCGTGACAGCGACAGGTAGCCCAGGCCGATCTCGACGAAGGAGTCCAGGGTCTGGCGCAGGGAGTCCAGCAGCGGCGCCACGGTCGGATCGTCGACGCCCTTGACCCATTCGGCCAGGTCGCTGATCTGCATGGCGCACGCGTCGGCGATGGAGATGCCGTCGATCTTGGACGAGCGGGCTTCGGCGCTGAGCCGGGTGCCGTCGCAGTCCGGGCAGGTGCCGAAGGTGACGGCACGTTCGACGAACGCGCGCACATGTGACTGCAGGGCCTCGACGTCCTTGGACAGCATGGACTTACGGATCTTGGGGATCAGCCCCTCGTAGGTGAGGTTGATGCCCTCGACCTTGATCTTGGTGGGTTCCTTGTAGAGCAGGTCGGCGAGCTGCTTCTTGGTGTAGTTCTTGATCGGCTTGCTCGTGTCGAAGAAGCCGCTGCCTTTGAAGATCCGGCCCATCCAGCCGTCCATGCTGTAGCCGGGGATGGTGAGCGCACCCTCGTCGAGTGACTTGTTCTCGTCGTAGAGCTGGGTGAGGTCGATGTCGTTGACGTGGCCTTTGCCCTCGCAGGTCGGACACATCCCGCCGGTGATGGAGAAGCTTCGACGTTCCTTGACGGTGACACCGTGCTTCTCCACGGCGACCGCACCCGATCCGCTGATCGAGGCCACGTTGAAGGAGAAGGCCTGCGCGGAGCCGATGTGTGGGTCGCCGAGGCGGCTGAACAGGATGCGCAGCATGGCGTTGGCGTCGGTGACCGTGCCGACGGTGGAGCGTGGGTCGGCGCCCAGGCGCGACTGGTCGACCAGGATCGCGGTGGTGAGGCCGTCGAGCACGTCGACATCGGGGCGCGACTGGGTGGGCATGAAGCCCTGCACGAACGCACTGTAGGTCTCGTTGATCAGGCGCTGGGATTCGGCGGCGATCGTGCCGAAGACCAGCGAGCTCTTGCCCGAGCCCGAGACACCGGTGAAGACCGTGAGCCTGCGCTTGGGCAGCTCGACGCTGACATCGCGCAGGTTGTTGACCCGCGCGCCGTGCACGCGGATCAGATCGTGGCTGTCGGCGGGTTCCACCGTCGGTGTGGTGCCGGTCTTGGTGGCCGTGCTCATGGGTCTCCTCGGTCGGTCGGCGTCGGTGGGCATCGTATCGACGGGGTCTGACCTATTTGAGCTGCTGGATGCGGATCAGGTTGCCCGCGGGATCGCGGAAGGCACAGTCGCGGATCCCGTAGGGCTGGTCGGTGGGTTCCTGCACGACGTCGATATCGCCGGCCTGCAGCTTCTCGAACAGTCCGTCGAGGTCGTCGGTGGCGAGGTTGACGCCCGCGTAGGTGCCCTTGGCCATCATCTCGGTGATGACGCGGCGTTCGTCGTCGGTGATGCCGGGGTCGGCGGCCGGTGGGGTCAGCACGATGGAGGTGTCGGGCTGGTCGGCGGGCCCGACGGTGATCCAGCGCAGACCGTTGTAGCCGACGTCGTTGCGGACTTCGAAGCCGAGCTGGTCGCGGTAGAAGGCCAGGGCCGCGTCGGCGTCGTCGTGGGGCAGGTAGCTCTGGTGAATGGTGATGGTCATGGCGACCACGCTAATTGCCGGGTGAGGCGGGTGCTTCTCGATTCCTGATCGGTCTGGTCACCTTCTTGACCACGCACGATGGCATCCCTTCGGTGGATCCGGCCTGCTGCTGGCGGTAGACACTGGGCGCGACGCCGACGAGTTCGGTGAAGCGGGTGCTGAAGGTGCCCAGCGAGGAGCAGCCGACCTCGAAGCACACCTCGGTCACGCTCAGATCGCCGCGCCGCAGCAGTGCCATGGCTCGTTCGATGCGGCGGGTCATCAGGTAGGAGTAGGGCGATTCGCCGTAGGCGAGGCGGAACTGGCGGCTCAGGTGCCCGGCGGAGAGGTGGACGCCGCGGGCGAGCGCTTCGACGTCGAGTGGCTGGGCGTACTCGCGGTCGATCCGGTCGCGCACCCGGCGTAGCAGCGTGAGGTCGCGCAGGTGCTGTGGTTGCCCGGACGTACTGGTCACAGGGGACATCGTCGCACGTCGGAGGCTCTTCGACGATGTGCGCTGCGGTTGGTCGAGAACGAGGCCGAGTTCGGCCCGCCGGGACGGTCGCACGGCGGGTTGTCGCCGAGGCCTTGTTCGTATCCGAAGGTGGTCAGGGACCACCGTGGCTGTTCAGGTCGACCTGAAGTCACGGGATCGGGCGCAGGACGACGATGCCGGGGACGGTGCGCAGATAGTCGGCCAGTGGCGTGTCGAGGACCTGGTAGTCGGCCAGCGAGGACGCATTGCGGAACACCGGGCCCGCGGGGGTCTGCACGATGATGCCGACATGGGTGACGTCCAGGCCCGCCTCGGGGGTGTAGGCGCCGAGGTAGTCGCCGGTGCGCAGGCCACCCACCACGGCCCCGTCGACGGCGGCCGAGGGGATGTGGGTGATCGCCCGGTCGATGACCGGCACGCCGGGCAGATAGGTGCTGCCGTCGGCCTTGGCATTGAGGTGTTTGGTCACCGTGACCGCGGCCGGGCTCAGCTCGGCGGTGATGTCGGTGGCGGCGACGCGTGGCGTGGCTGCCCAGTCGGTGAAGAAGTGCTTGCGCTGGGTGAATTCGACCCGGCCCTCGGCGTAGCGGGTCGCGATCAGGTTGGCGGTGAACTCGTCGCGGTCGGCGGAGCGGGAGGCGGCGTCGAGGTAGTCGAGGTAGGTGAAGCAGTCGACGCGGCGCAGGTCGATGACGAGCTGTTCGGGTTCGGTGGCCGAACCGATCAGCATGTTCGCACCGTAGGGGGTGCCGAGCAGGCGGGCGGAGAGGCGTTCGATCAGCTCGGCCCGGGGGAGGTCACCGGCCTCGGCGCGCACCGCGAGCAGCTCGTCGATCTTGCGGGCGGTCGCGTCGTCGACGGCCGGTGCGGCCAGTGCCGGTGCACCCGCGCCGAGGAAGGTGGCGAGCACGAGCAGGATCCCGACGATGATGCGCAAGAGGCCTCCAGCAGATCGGTGCGAGCGGACTCCACCGTAGCCGAGCCGCTCAGCGCGTGGGCACGATGACGGCCCGGCCGTTGATCTTTCCGGCGTGCAGGCGTTCGTAGGCGAGTGGGGCCTCGTCGATGCCGAAGGTCTCGACGTGCACGTCGAGCGCGCCGTGGTGGGCGAGTTCGAGCACGTCGACGAGTTCGGTGCGGCTGCCCCAGTAGGGCGAGGTGACGGTGGTCTGATACGGCAGCGACCCGAAGCCGACCGCGACCGTGCCACCGCCCAGACCGACGACGGTGATGTCGGCGTCGATGCCCGCCGCCGCGGCGGCAGTGGCCGTCGTGGGCGGGGCGCCGACGAAGTCCAGGATCACCTGGGCGCCCGCACCGCTGGTGAGTTCTTTGACGCGGTCGGCGGCCTTGGCGTCCGAGAGCACGGTCTCGTGCGCACCGACCGTGCGGGCCAACGCGAGGCGTTCCTCGGACAGGTCGAGGGCGATGATGCGGGTGGCGGTCATCGCCCGCAGCAGCTGGATGGCGACATGGCCGAGTCCGCCCGCGCCGATCACCACGGTGGTGGAACCGGGAACGAGCTTGGGCAGCGACAGCATGATCGCGTGATACGGGGTCAGGCCCGCGTCGGTCAGCGACACGTTCTGCACCGGGTCGAGGCCGCGCAGCGGGACCAGGTGACGGGCATCGTCGACGATCATGTACTCGGCCATCGCGCCGGGCGCGCCCAACCCGGGCGGGTAGATGCCGAGTTCCTTGGCGCGCAGACAGTAGTTCTCCTGTCCCTGGGTGCACGGTCGGCAGCGCCCACAGCCCCACGGACCGTAGACGGCCACCATCTCGCCCTCCGCGATCCCCTCGACACCGGCACCGAGCGCGGCGACCGAGCCCGCGCCTTCGTGCCCCAGGGTGAGCGGCAGTGGGAAGCCGAGTTGCTCGGCGGGCATGCTCATGACGGCGATGTCGGAGTGACACACCCCGGCGGCGGCGACCTTCAGCAGCACCTGACCGGGACCGGGTTCGGGATCGGGCACCGTCACCACTTCGGGGGCGGAACCGGGTGTTCGATACTGGACTGCCTTCATGGTGACCCCTCACGCCGACGATGACCGGGACAGACCGAACCTGTCGATCGTGACAGTGCGCGCGGGCATGCGTCAATGCGCCGGTCGGCATCGGTGCCCGGAATTCGCGTTCGGGCGGTCATCGGCGGCCTCCAGCGCCGTTCGCGTACCGTTGACGCAGGTAGTCCGTGTTCGTGGCGAGTTCGTGGCGAGTTCGCGACGGGGTTGCTCTTCCCCCATGTCGTGGCCGTAGGTGGTGCAGTTTCCGGCAGTTCGTGGCCCGGTCCGGGCGGAAGGGAAACCCGAGATGCGCGCGTTGACAGTCGTTCCCCTGCAGGCGAAGAGCGTACGGATCGAGGAGGTCCCCGATCCGGTCCCCGGGCCGGGGGAACTCCTCGTCGACGGGATCTCCCTCGGCATCTGCGGCACCGATCGCGAGATCGCTGGCGGCAGCTATGGCTGGGCGCCTCCGGGCCGGGAACGGATGGTGCTCGGGCACGAATCGCTGGGCCGGGTGCGGACCGCGCCCGACGGAAGTGGTTTCGCGCCGGGCGATCTCGTGGTCGGGATCGTGCGCAGGCCCGACCCGGTGCCGTGCGGGGCGTGCGCACGCGGCGAGTTCGACATGTGCCGCAACGGCATGTACGTCGAACGCGGGATCAAGGAGATCGACGGCTACGGGTCGACGGCATGGTCGGTGCGTGCCGACTACGCGGTGAAACTCGACGCCTCGCTCGAGAAGGTGGGGGTGTTGCTGGAGCCGACCACGGTGGTGGCCAAGGCGTGGGACCAGATCGAGAAGATCAACACACGTGCCTGGTTCGATCCGCGGACCGTGCTGGTCACCGGCGCGGGGCCGATCGGGTTGCTCGCGGCACTGCTCGGGGCCCAGCGCGGTTTGGATGTGCACGTGCTCGACCGCGTGACCGGCGGGGTCAAACAACAGTTGGTCGAGGATCTGGGCGCCACCTTCCACACCGGAACAGCTGGGGCGGTGGCCGTGCAGGTCACACCCGATATCGTGATCGAGGCGACGGGCGCGCCCGCGGTGGCACTGCAGGCGATGGAGGTCGACAACCCGGGGGTGATCATCTGTTTGACGGGGGTGTCCTCCCCTGGCGTGGACACCGGGGTGGACGTGGGCGAACTCAATCGCAACATCGTGCTCGACAACGCGGTGGTGTTCGGTTCGGTCAACGCGAACCGCCACCACTACGAGCAGGGCGCCGAAGCGCTGGCCAAGGCCGACAAGTCGTGGCTGGAACGGTTGATCACCCGTCGGCTGCCGTTGGAGCGGGCGATCGAGGCGTTCGATCCCGGCGATCGTGGCGACATCAAGATCGTCATCGACCTGTAGGCGAAGTGGGGTCGGGCAGTGCGCAGCCATCGGGGCCGCAGGCATCGGAGTCGGCGAGCACCACCGGCGCCGGACGGTCGTTCCACGCGGTGGTCAGGGCCTGGGTGAACACCGCGACGGGCTGGGCTCCGGACACGGCGTACTTGTCTTCGAAGACGAAGAACGGCACACCGGTCGCGCCGAGCTGGGCGGCTTCGCGTTCGTCGGCGCGCACGGCCTCGGCGTAGGCGGTCGGATCGTCCAGTACGGCACGGACTTCGGTCTCGGCGAGCCCGGCGCGCACGGCGAGGCCGACGAGGCGTTCGGTGTCGGCGAAGACCGGTTCGGCCTCGGCGAAGTTGCCCGCGTAGAGGGCGTCGATCAGTGCGTCCTGTCGGCCCTGGTCGAGGGCGAAGTGCAGCAGTCGGTGCATGTCGAAGCTGTTGCCGAAATCGCGCCCACTGGTCAGGTAGGGCAGCCCGAGTTCGGCGGCCTGGGCGCCGATCGCGCGTTCGTTGGCGGCCGCCTGCTCGACGGGGATGCCGTACTTGGCGGCGATGCGCGGGATGACCGGGCCGGTTTCGTCGGTGGGCAGGCCGGGATCCAGTTCGAAGGAGCGATGCACCACCTCGACGTCGTCGCGGTGCTCGAAACGCGAAAGCGCTTGTTCGAAGCGGGCTTTGCCCAGGTAGCAGAACGGGCAGTTGATGTCGGTCCAGATCTCTACTCTGGTGGTCACGGGGGCCTCCTCCGGCACGAATCTGGACAAGCGTTCAAAGTCTTGAGGGTGCAACATCGGCGTCGAAGCCGGTATTCCCCTGGCGCGTCCGGGTATGACAGGACGAGCACGAAGGAACTTCTCGATGACGTTCGATCAGCGAAAGGGGTGGCTGCAGGTGCCCGAAGGACTGGCGGCGCCCCGCGCGCTGGGTGGTTTGTGGGCGATCCGGCACGCGCAGAGCGAGGCCAATGCCTGGTTCGCCGACCCGGCCACCGATCAGCGGCCGATGCCGGGCACCGACGCCGCGGTGGAGCTGACCACGCACGGCCACTGGCAGACCCAGCGCCTCGGAGACTGGCTGGCTTCCCTGGCCGGAGTACAGCGGCCGACCTTGGTGGTCTGCTCCCCCTACCTGCGCACCCGGCTCACCTGGGCGATGATGGCCGAGGCCGCGGCCGGGCGCAATCGGCACCTGAGCCCCATTCGCACCCTCGTCGACGAGCGCTTGCGCGACCGGGAGATGGGTGTGTTCGAACTGCACCCCTACAAGGCCATCCAGCGCCGCTCCCGGGAGGAAGCGGCGCGGCGCGAACGCGTGGGCAACTGGGTGTATCGACCGCCCGGCGGGGAATCTTTGGCCGATGTCGCGCTGCGGGTCCGCGGCTTCCTCGACGAACTCGATGTCGTGGCCGCCGGCGAGCAGGTGCTGGTGGTGACCCATGACGCGGTGGTGGTCTCGCTGCGCTACATCCTCGACGGTCTCGGCGCACCGGTGCCGGACTCCCTCGAACCGGTACCCAACGCCTCGGTGTCGCAGTGGCGGCGCGAAGGTTCGTTGCTGCGGTTGCGGGTGTGGGGTTCGGTGGACCACCTGCGCGCCGACGCGCAGGCCGGGTGACCACGCGTGTCGCGGGATCGGGCGGTGGGCGGGCACTACATTCGACGCCATGTCGAACCAGGACACCGATCGACAGCAGGTCGCGGCCGAGCTGCGGTTCCTGGCCGAGTTGGGCACCTCGTCATTGGAATCCGGGTACGCCACCGAGGCGATGATGCTCATGGTCACCTCGTGCGCCGCCGCGTGGAGCATGTCGGACGTGCTGGTCACCGGGATCGGCCGGACGGTGACCGTGCAGTGCGTCGACGAACACGGCCACTGTCACTCGCGCCAGGCGCAAGCCGCGACCCTGGACGCCTTCGACTGCGACCGGATGCGGCGGATCAAGGCCGTCGCCCGGCGGCTGGTGGTCGATCGCCTCGATCCTGAGACCGCCTGCCGGGAGCTGGCGGCCGCCGATGCCGGTGCGCAACCGTTTCCCTGGTGGACGTTGCAGGCCGGTGGCATGTTGCTGGCGTTCTGCATCTGCCTGCAGATCGGCGGTACCGCCCTCGCGGCGAGTCTGGCCGCCGCCACCCAGCTGGTGGTGAACCTGACCGGGCGCGGGCTCGCCGGCCACAGGGTGCCGAAGTTCTTCGCGGTGGTTGTGCAGGCGACGGTAGCGGGCGCGTTCGGCGGGATCTTCCATCTTGCTGGATGGTTGACGGTGGCTCAAGCGGCGACCCTCGTCGCCACGACCTGGGTGCTCATCGCGCCACTGCCCCAACTGATCTCGATGGCGATCGACATGGTGAGCGCCGACAGTCTCACCGCCTCGGCGCGGGCGCTGGGGGCGACGCTGATCATCGGCGGGATCACGCTGGGCGGACTGCTGGTCCTGTCGCTGTCCTGGCGCTTCGATCTGGGGGTCGCCTCGAACGCGGTGCTGCCCGTGCTACCGGTCTGGCTGGGGATCAGTTTCGCAGTGCTCGGCGCGATCGGCAACGCGCTGTTCAACATGGGCGGGTCCCACCTGCTGGCCCCGGCGGCGGTGGCCGGGCTGGTGACGGCCTCGGTGAACCAGTCACTGATCCATCTCGGGAACATGCCCTCGGCGTGGGCGGGCCCGATCGCGGCGGTCGTACTGGGTTTCCTCGCGGCGGCCTCGGCGGAACGGTTGCGGGTGCCGATGTCGGCGCTGGTGCTGGTCGGGATCACCGGCGCGCTGCTACCCGGTCTGATCGTGTGCCAGGGGCTGATCCTGTCGGTGTATCAGGTGTCGGGGATCGGCTATTTCGTGCAGGCGGGCGCGGTGTGCGTGGGCCTCGGTGTCGGCGCGAGCCTCGGGGTGTTCCTGTGGTCGGTGGTGGCCCGGCACGGGTTCGCTACCTCGACCGGCTAGCGGTCCGCGCGTGCCGCAGTGTCGAGCCAGGTGAGGTGTGGCGTCCGGTGCGCTGTGGACGAGCCGCTCGGTCAGTGCCGGTGCGAGTAGATCAGGCGGGCGTATTCGGCGAGCAGCCGGTCGAGTTCGGTGGGTTCGCCCGCGGCGGCGAGCTGCTGGTAGCCGATCAGCATGGCCATCCCGAACTCGGTGACCACGCTGGAGGTGGTCTCGTCGCCCACGACGCCGTCGATCACGCGGTGCACGGTGCGCCGCCGCGAGGCGTCGACCCGTTTGACGGCGACGTGGACGGATTCGTCGTTGGCCGCCCAGGCGCGCAGGGCCGCTTCGGCACCGTGTTCGAGTCCGCTGGCCAGTTCCGACATCGCGCGCACGTCGGCGTCGGGGTCGCCGTGGCCGACGTCGAGGGCGCGTAGCTCGAGCATCTGCCGGTTCTCCCAGTGCTCGAGCAGCGTGTCGACGAAACCCTGCCAGGAACCGAAGTGGTGGTAGAAGGAACCGCTGGTGACCCCGAGACGACGGCACAGCACACCGATGTTGAGACCTTTGAAGCCGAACTCGGCGAGCACCGCGACGGCGGTGTCGAAGTACTGCTCCTTGGTGACCACTCGGGACATCGCGATGCCGTTCTGTTCGTGCGGGCAGGGCCGAAGAATGCGAACAGTACCCCATCGTTTCGAGGGCCCGGGGAAGCATAACGAAGTCTATGCTGTGGCCCGACGAGTCGAGCCGTTGTCGAATTATCAAGTGCTGGAACGACATCCAGGCGGAACACAGTAGAGAATCCACCCGAATGGAATAACAGAGCGAATGCTCTGTAAACTTTTGTTCATGCCGAGACCGCGCACACACGACCCGCAGACCGTCCTGGACGCCGCCGAGAACCTCGCCGCCGCTTCCGGTCCGACCGCGGTCACCGTGCGCGCCGTCGCCGCGGCCACCGGAGTGTCGAACGGGGCGCTGTATCACACCTTCGGCTCACGCCAGGAAGTACTGGCCCGCACCTGGTTACGCGCCGCGCACCGATTCCTGGACCTGCAATCCGAAGCCGTCGCCCTGGCGCTGGCCGCCACCGATCGCGAAGCCCGGATCGACGCGGTCATCGACGCCGCCGAGACCCCCGCACGCCTGGCCGAGCGCCACCCCGACTCGGCCCGGCTGCTGCTGCTCGTCGACCGCGCCGAGCTGCTCGCCGGTGAACTGCCGCCCGCACTGGCCAAGGAGATCACCGACACCGAGAAGGCGTTGCGCGCCACCCTGAGCCGGCTGGCACGCACCCTGTGGGGTCGCGCCGACCGGCGTGGCGTCGCCACCATCACCACCTGCCTGGTCGACCTGCCGACCGCGCTGCTGCTGCGCCGCGACCGGCTCACCGACCCCCTGGCACGCGCCCAACTGCGCGCCACCGTCCGCGCCGTGCTCGACCTCGGCCCGCACTGATTCCCACCGAAAGGAAACCACCATGCCCTCACTGACCCACCACGATGCGATCGCCGTGCTCGATCTCGGCGACGGCGAGAACCGCTTCTCCCCCGACTTCCTCGACGAGATCCACACCCACCTCGACGCCGTCGTCGCCGACGGTGCGGGCGCCTTGGTGACCACCGCGAGCGGCAAGTTCTACTCCAACGGCCTTGACCTGGACTGGCTGGCGGCCAACGGCGAGAGCGCCACCCAGTACGTCGAAGCCGTGCACACCCTGTTCGGGCGGGTCCTCACCCTGCCGATGCCCACCGTCGCCGCGATCGGCGGACACGCCTTCGGCGCGGGCGCGATGCTGGCCATCGCCCACGACTACCGGGTGATGCGCGCCGACCGCGGCTACTTCTGCTTCCCCGAGGCCGATATCCGCATCCCGTTCACCAACGGAATGGCCGCGCTCATCCAGGCCAAGGTGACCCCGAAGACGGCGATCGCCGCCATGACCACCGGCCGTCGCTTCGGCGGACCCGACGCCCACGCGATCGACCTGGTGGACGCCACCGCCACCGAAGGCGAAGTCCTCACCACCGCGGTGGATCTGGTGACACCACTGACCGGCAAGGATCAGCCCACGATGACCGCCATCAAGTCGGTGATGTTCGCGCGCGTGCTCGACGCGTTGCGCGGCAAGGACTGATCACGGGAGCCGGGGGCCCTTGCCCAGATAGACATCGCCGCGATCGTCGCTGGCCCAACCGCCCCCGGTGTAGCCGTCCAACACGAAACACGCGTCACAGAACTGCCTGCCGAACACCGACAGCTCGATCCGGCGGTACTGGCTGATCGCGCGCATGTTCACCGACTTGTAGGCGACTTGCGCCGAGGGCTGTGCCTCGAGGAAAGCGTAGCGGCGGAAATCGGCGACCGGTTCGGTGGAGAACCGGACCAGCCCGAGGCGGCTGAGGTTGCCCAGATAGTGGTGGTCACGGTCGGGAATCGCGCACCCGGCCATGTAGGCGATCATGTTGATGCCGTCGGCCAGTCGTTGTGAGCCGATCCCGAACGGGGTCCTGGTACGGATGTCGATCGCCGGCTGCGGACCGGCGACAGCGAGGAAGCGCAGAATGCGGGCCTCGTCGGGGGTCAGATCGTGCAGGATCGGGATGAACGAGGGATGCACGTCACGCGGCTGCTGCGCCGAGTCCCATCCCTCGGTGATCATCGCATCGCCCATGGCCTTGAGATCCTCGGCGGCCGCGCCGGGTTCGACCGGGCCGTACACCCCGTTGGCGGTGCTGGTCAGCCCGAGCGCGCCCAGTGCGGTGCGACGCAGCATGTCGACGCGTTCGTCGATGATCTGCGACATCGGTTCGCCCGCGCGGATGTCGTCGACGAGGTCGGTGGCGGTGTGCACCGCACCCTTGGTGACCGCACCGACGATGTGGCGCAACGACAATCCGGCGATGCGGGCCAGACCGACCAGGTCGGTCGGGATCCCGGGATCGGGTTCGGGTTCTTTGCGCGGCTCACCCATGACTCACACTCCGAAGATCAGCAGATGCGCGACGCCGACGAGCACACCGAGCGCCCCACCGTGCGCGTACAGCAGCCAGGCGTCCTGTTCGATGGCGGTGTAGAGCATTTCGACGAACTCCTCCGGTGGCAGTTCGCGCAGCTTCTCGGTGGCCAGGCGGTCGACGCTGGCCGCGGTGGTCTGGGAGAAGTCGACATCGTCGGCCAGCCACGGCTTCATCTCCGCGGCCAGGTTCACCCCCGCGGTGGCCTGGATGGCGTCGAATTGGCGCGGCCCCACCGCGAGTCGGGTCACCGACCGCAACGGACCGAGCACGCGGTCGATCTCGACCTTGAGGAAGTGCGCGATGACGGCGCGGGTCTTGTCACCGCTCGGCCCGTCGAGCAGCTGTTCGGTGACGACATCGAGGGTGACGATCTGATAGCCGATCGCGTGGCCGAGATCGGCGGCCGCCTGATGCTGGCGCTTGGCGAACTTCGCGACCCGCCACGGATACCGGTAGCGCGGCTTCGGCGAAGCTGGTTCGAACACCACCTTGATCGCGATGATGTTGACCACCACCCCGATCATCGCCGCACCCAGGACCACCCACGCCCACGCAGGCAACAGATGCAAGATCGTGTAGAGCCAGCCGGGCAGCTCGATCACCGCGGGAGTGTCACCGTGGGGAGTGCTGTAGTGCAGCAACGACAACCACAGTGCCAACACCACCCCGAACGGGAACCCGATCACCCCGATGCGGGTCATGAACCGAAGCTCCGGCGCGCCGAGCCCGTAGATGACGTCTTTGAGCAGTTCCGGGCGGCGCCGCAGATAGCCGACGACCATCAGCTTCACATCCAGCAACTGGTCGATGTTGGCGCCGATGAAGTCGAAGGCGCGATCGGTGATCGCGGGCAGCTCGGACTCGACCCGCGCGTAGATGGCTTCGCGGGCGCGCGGCGGCATGTCGGCCCACAGCTGCGGATGCTCGGTGACCATGATCGTGTCCACCATCGACCGCACATTCGGCAGTGCGACGTGGGCGACCTGCGCGGAGATCTTGCGCGGATCCATCTGGTCGAAGAAGTCCTTGGCGGTACCGATCTTGGCGACAGCGTTGTCGACCATGAGACTGGCCATCTTCTCGGCGCGGGCCGGGATGAACCCTTGGAACCCGAGAATGCCGCCGGGGGCGAAAGTCGGCAGAATCTGCACCTTGCGCGGCAGGAACGGGAAGATCGTCTTCAGGCCCGGCACATAGAAACCGGTGAACCGCACCGGCGCGAACAACATGATCACCCCGGTCCAGTTGGTGATCAGACCGGCCACCGCGCTGAAGATCGGGATGCTGATCATGTCGAGCCAGAAACGGTTCAGCCCGGTGAGTTCTTCCCAGTCCAGCAGGCCGAAGAAACCGGCCGCCTCGATCCCAGCATTCATCCGGCGTCCACTCCGTCGTGTTCCGAACCGCGCGCGTTCGGTCATCATAGGTGACCGATAGGCCCGTTTCGGGCATGTTCGACGGTTACCGGCTAAACCGGAGCAAACCTGGTATGAACGCCCAGGTACCAGGCGAAATGCTCTTCGGCGGCCCGGTAGAACCGGATCTGGTGCTCCGGGTTGGCGAAACCGTGGCCCTCCTCGGCGGGGACGAACCTGACCGGGGCCTGGCTCTTCGACACCCGATGCTCGGTTCGAGATTCCGGGCGGTCATGGGGTCGTGTTCACCAGCAGCAGGTTGGTGTCGATGTCGTGGGTGACCTTGTTGGCCACCGAGCCGAGCAGCCGGGCCGGGCCGCTCATTCCGCGATTGCCGATGACGACCATGTCGTACTTCCAGGCCGCGTTGCACAGGGCCTCGGCCGCGGGGACACCGGTCAAGACGTCACGGCCGAACAGCTCGGGGTCCTCGACCGCGGCGGCGCCTTCGACTTCGAGCAGCGTCTGTCCTCCCTCGTCGTCGGTCTTGGCGGCGGTCACCAGGAACGGACGCGCACCCATGGCCACGGCGACTTCGTAGCCGCGGCGCACCGCCAGGATCGAACTCGGTGATCCGTCGGTGGCCAGTCCGATGGTGGTCCAGCGTTTGGGGATCTTGTGGGTGAACAGCACATCGCTCGGACTGTGATGGGACACATGATTGGCCGTCGACCCGGTCAGCCGGGCCTTCGAGCTGCCCAGTCCGCGCCCACCGATCACCAACAGCGCGCCCGCCTGCTGCTCGACCACCTCCAGCAGCACCGTGCTCGCCGATCCGGGCAGCTCCAGTCGGGTCACCTGCGGCACTCCGGCCTCGACCAGGATCTCGGCGGCGGCCGCGGTGATCTCCGCAGCCGATTCGGGCCCGATCGCCGCTTTGCGCGAAGAGTCCTTCCACACCGTCAACGCCGTCACCGGGATCTCCCACCGCGCCGCCATCTCACCGGCCACCGCCAACGCGACCAGCGCGTCCTCGGAGCCATCGGTCCCCACCACGATGCGCTGGTAGAACCTCATGGGACGCTCTCCGATCAGACGATGAGCAGATCAGCTGCGAATGGGCACAGTATAAACGCCGCACACCGCGGGCAACCGGGACGCGATCACGCGGTGTCCGTGCGCAGGTGCCGGTCGAAGAACTCGAAGACGCGGCGCCAGGCATCCGCCGAGGCAGTCACGTCGTGGCCGAGCCCGATGCGTTCGAGCACCGCGTTCCCGGGAAACACATTGGCGAAGCCGTGCGTGGCGGGGTAGGTCTTGATGTCGTGTTCGACACCGTTGACGGTGAGCGCCTGTTCGAGTCTGATCGCACCGTCACGCAGGAACGGGTCCCGGGTGGCGTAGCTGGCAACCACCGGGCAGGCACCGGCGAGCAGGGCTTTGTAGTCGCCGTAGAGCGAGGCGTAGAAGGGCGCGGCGGCGGCGAAACCGGCGGGCGCGCTCAGCAGGGCGAAACCGCCGCCCATGCAGAAGCCGAGCACGGCGATGCGGCCGGTGCAGTCGGCCTCGGTGGCCAAGCGGTCACGGGCGGCCACGATCTCACCGACCGCCGGACCCGCGCCGGTGAACAACAGGGCACGGTAGATCTCTTTGATACACCGGGCACGACCACGGGTGAACAGATTCGGCGCGATCGCCAGATACCCGTTGGCGGCCAGATGCTCGAGTTGACCGCGCAGATCATCAGTGACGCCGAGGCCGTCGTGCACGACCACCACCCCCGGCCACGGACCCTGCCCCGACGGCCGCGACAACAGCACGTCGAGTTTCCCCGCCGGTGAGGCGATCTCGATACTGTCCATGGTCCGAAGGTAGGCCCTGCCCGGTGCGCGCGCAGCGATTCCCGGTCAACCGAGATCGTTCGGCTCCTGTCCGCCGGTCACAGGTTTCGCGACCAGCCGCCTGGGTGATGTCCTCCGACGAGCGGGCGGGCGAGGCGGGCGGTGAACGTTTCCTCGAGTTCGGCGAGGATCGCGTCGAGTGGGGCGGTGGAACGGTGCACGCGGCACAGGACCACGGCGCCCTCCATGGCCGCGACCGCGAGGGTGGCCAAGGGCTCGGCCCGCTCGCGGGGGATGTCCTCGGCGGTGAGGGTGGCGACCAGGCCCGCGTGCCAGCGGTCGAAGATCGCGGCCACCACTGGGCCCAGTTCGTCGTCGTCGGGGCCACCGCCCACGGCGACCGAGACGACCGGGCAGCCCGCGGTGAAATCGGAGGCGCGCAGCATCGCGGTCCAGAACTCGCCGAAGAAGCGCAGCGCGCCGAGCGCGCCGCGGCCGGCGGCGTCCTCGATGATGACGCCGATCGTGTCCCCGGCGCGGATCAGTGCCTCGCGCACGAGTTCGGCACGGCCGCCGGGAAAGTGATGATACACCGACCCGCGCGGGGTCTGACTGCGCGCCAGCACCGCGTCGACGGTGACGCTGCCGGCACCGCGTTCGCGCATCAGCTCCACGGCCGCGACGAGCATCCTCTCTCGGGTTCCCGAGCGCGCTCCCATGGCGGGCGATCCTCTCCTCGACGGCTATGCCATCGAGCATAGTGGGCGAGCTCGGTCCGATGGTCGCCGTGCCGACGGCACACCGCGCCGAGCGCCTCACCTCATCGCGCCGGCAGTGGCTACAGGTTGGCGCAGGTCGCCGGTGTTCTCAGAGCGTGATGCCGAGCAGCGCGTCGACGGCGGCGCGGACCAGGGCGGGCGCCTCGGTGTCGGTGCCGCCGTAGGCGATGGCCCGTTCGGCCCAGTTGTCGACGGCGTCGAGCGCCTTCGGGGTGTCCAGATCGTCGGCCAGGTGCTGGCGCAGCCGGGCGATCGTGGCCGTGGCGGCCGGGCCCCCGTCCAGGGAGACCGCTTCGCGCCAGCGGGCCAGACGGGTCTGCGCGGCGGCGAGCACTTCGTCGTCCCACATGCGGTCGCTGCGGTAGTGCCCGGCGAACAGGCCCGCGCGGATCGCAGCCGGGTCGACTCCGGAGCGACGCAGCTTCGACACCAGCACCAGATTGCCGCGCGACTTCGACATCTTCTCGCCGTCGAGGCCGATCAGCCCGGCGTGCACGTAGTGGCGGGCGAAGCGGCGCGCGCCGGTGATCGCCTCGGCGTGCGCGGCCGAGTACTCGTGGTGGGGGTAGATCAGGTCCGAGCCGCCGCCCTGGATGTCGAACTCGGTGCCGATGCGGTTGAGCGCGATCGCCGAACACTCGATGTGCCAGCCCGGACGACCCGCTCCGAACGGCGCCTGCCACGACGGCTCACCGTCGCGTTCGGCCCGCCACAGCAGTGCGTCGATGGTGTCGCGTTTCCCGGCCCGGTCGGGGTCGCCGCCGCGTTCGGCGAACAGCGCCTCCATCGTGGCGCGGTCGTAGCCGGACTCGTAGCCGAACTGCTCGGTGGCGTCGGTGCGGAAGTAGATGTCGGGGTATTCGGCGTCGTCGACGATGTAGGCGGCACCCGCGGCGAGCAGTTTCTGCACCAGCTCCACCACCTCTTCCACCGATTCGATGGCGCCGATGTAGTCGCGTGGAGGCAGTACCCGCAGCGCGGTCATGTCCTCGCGGAACAGCGCGACCTCGGAGTCGCCCAGATCGCGCCAGTCGACGCCGTCACGGGCGGCGCGTTCGAACAGCGGATCGTCGACATCGGTGACGTTCTGCACGTAGTGCACATCGTGGCCCGCGTCGCGCAACTGCCGGTTGACCAGGTCGAAGGCCAGGTAGGTGGCGGCGTGTCCGAGGTGGGTGGCGTCGTAGGGGGTGATGCCGCAGACATACATCTTCGCGGTCGCGCCAGGGGTGACCGGGCGGACCTGGCGATCGGCGGTGTCGTACAACCGCAACGGCGGCCCTGTTCCGGGGACGGTCGGTAGGGCGATATCGGACCAGGACTGCATGATTCGAGGGTAGAGCCCCCGTGCGGGCGCTCGGCCCGCGGCCCGGTCCAGACCTTGCCCGCGGTGCCGGCGCGCGGCTCGCCACCTGCGCACCACCGTGTCCCGACGACACCGTCAAGGCTTCGGCTCACACGGAACCCCTGGTCGTGGCTTTGTCGGCCGGATCGACCGCGTTCAGGGGTGGCGGGCCCGCGTGAGGTGGGCCCACCGCTTGTCCCGCGACCATTCTCACAGTTGAATACTCCTCAAACATCCCTATTGATCTATATGTGCACGTTCGTTTAGGGTTATTTGCATGACAGATCGCTTCTATTCGGTGGAGCAGGTCGCCGAACTGCTCGGACTGCACGTCCGCACGGTGCGCACCTATGTCCGCGACGGCAAACTGCCCGCGGCCCGCATCGGCAAGCAGTACCGGATCGCCCACGACGACCTCGAAGCGTTCACGGGCCTGCCGATCACGACCGCCACGGCAACCGGTGGCACACGGCATGCCGAGGCCTCCTGCATCGTCGAGATCGACAGCATCGACCGCGCCATGGCCGACCGGGTCACCACCCTGCTCACCGCGACGGCCACCACCCGCGGTCCCGGCGGACCGGCCCTGCGCGTGGAAACGAGCTACGACCCGGCGCGGGCGCGCCTGAAGGTCATCGTGCTCGGCGGCCTCGCCGACACCGCACGACTGCTCGACTACATGGACGGAGTCCTCACTTCATGACCACCCTCTACAAATCCGACGCCGGCCGACGCGCCATCGAAGAGCGCTACCGGGCACGTTTGGACGCCTGGCCGGTGCCGCGCGAGGAATTCCGCGTCCCCACCGCCGCAGGTGAGACATTCGTCCTCGCCTCCGGACCGGCCGACGCGCCACCGCTGGTGCTGCTGCACGGCTCGGGCGCCAATACCAGCACCTGGCGCGGCGATGTCACCGACTGGTCGGCGCACTACCGCGTCTACGCGGTGGACCTGCCCGGTGAACCCGGCTTCAGCGCGCCGACCCGGCTCGACCTGAGCACCGACGCGACAGCGAGCTGGCTCGACGAGGTCCTCGATCGCCTCGGACTCGACACCGTCGCACTCGTCGGGATGTCGCTGGGCGGATGGACAGCGCTCGACTTCGTGCTGCGCCGACCAGGGCGGGTCACGAGCCTGGTCCTGCTCTGCCCCGGCGGGCTCGGCAAACACCGGTACGGGTGGCTGGTGAAGGCGCTCGGGCTCCGGCTGCTCGGCAGGCACTCGGTCCGCGACGCGGCACGGGTCGGGCTCGGACTCGGCCCCGAGGACGCGGCAGCCGAGGAGATACTCGACGAGGTGGAATTGACGTTCACCCACTTCTCGCCCCGCCCGGGACGACTACCCCGATTCCGTCGCGAGCAACTCCAGGAGGTTGACATCCCGGTACTGATAATCGTCGGCGAGGACGACGCGCTGTTCGACTCCACCCGCACCGCCGAAATCGCCCGCGGTGGCTTCACGCGCGGCGAGGTGCGCCTACTGCCCGGTGCCGGCCATGCACTGGTCGGGCAGACAGTACCGGTTCGGGAGTTCTTGCAGGACAACGCTTGACACCCCGAACGAGAGGTGGTGTCGCCGCGCGTCGGGAGCGGCGACACCACACTCAACTGATCACTCCTTGGCGTAGCACTGCACGTTGAGGGTGTCGGCGTCGGCACCGAAGTGCGGCAGCGCGTAGTAGGCGGCACCGACCTGATCGGGGGCCTGCACGGTGACATCGGGCAGCGGCGCACCGGTGTTGCGGTCGGTCGCGGTGCACACGAAGGTCTTCTCCTTCCACCAACCGGCCGGGAACGCCTGCGCGGGCGCGGCGACAGCGGCGACCGCGCCGGTGAGCAGCAGCGCGGCGGCGGAGGTGGTGACGATCGAACGGGTCGACATAGGTTTTCCTCTGATCTAACGGTCGGGACGAAAGTGCTTGGAGCACATTAACACCGGCTCTGACCGGGAAAACAGAACAATCGGCGAACCCTGCGAAGACCGAGCGAACCCACCGTGTGCAGGCACGATCCGGCCCTCACCCCGCCGGCGGACACGAACACCGTGAGCGGTGCGCTCAGGCGCGGTAGCGGTCGGCGAGCGCGGCGGCACGGTCGTGCAAGGCGACGCGCAACTCCGGCGGGGACAGCGCTTCGGCGTCGGATCCGAGCTGCCACAACGCCCATTCGGCATGTCGTGAATCCTGGAAAGTCAGCTCCAAGCGCGACCAGCCATCCGCATCGGGTGCTTCCACGAGAACAGCCACCGCGGTGTTCAACACTTCCTCCCGCCGGGACGGATGCACCCGTACCAGCACCGCGATCTGATCGCCCCCGGCCCGGAACCGCGCGCTGCGTTCCCGCCAGATCCGGTCCAGATCCACCTGATTCGGACGCTGGGCGGGTTCGGGCAGTTCCGCCGCGGCCACAACCCGCGAAAGGCGATAGGTGCGGTCCACACCCGACCGGGTGGCCAGCAGATAAGCCCGGTCACGCACCGTCACCAGGCCGATCGGGTCCACCGTGCGCCACTGCGGCGGCTGATCGGCGGCCGCGTAATGAATACGCAGCTTGCGCCCAGCGAGCACCGCGCGCCGCACCGCGATCATCACCGCGCTCGACACCTCCTCGGTGACCGCCCGACGGGCCAGCAGATCGGTCTGCGGGTCGACGAGAAACCGTTGCGCCGCATCGCTGGTGCTCACCCGACGACTTTCCGGTAGCGCGTCGACCACCTTGCGCATGGCCGAAGCCAGCGCCGAACCGAGGCCGAACACCTGCTCACCACGCCCGGATCCGGCCGTCAGCAGGGCAAGGGCCTCGTCGTGATTGAGCCCGGTGAGCTCGGTCCGGAAACCAGGCAGCAGCGCGAAACCCCCGTGGCGACCACGTTCGGCGTACACCGGCACGCCCGCCGCCGACAGCGCCTCGATATCGCGCAGAACGGTGCGAGTCGACACCTCGAGCTCACGGGCCAACGTCTCCGCGGTCAGGCGACCGCGCTGACGTAGCAGCAGCACCAGCGAAACCAAGCGGTCGGCGCGCATCCGAGAACTCTATCGGAATACCTGACCGAGGATGTCGTGATTTGTGGGCAGGCTCGTCCACACCCGTCGACGACGGCGGCTACCGAAACGCAGCGAATGGAGCAGAAGTGACAATCGAACGAACCGCGGTCAACCCGGTGACATGGTCACAGGAGCTGGGATTCAACCAAGGCGAGATCGTCTCCGGACACACCCGCACCCTGTACTGCTCCGGGCAGACCGCCACCGACAAGGACGGAAAACCCGAACACGACGGGGACATGGCCGCGCAGCTGGGACTGAGTCTGGACAACCTCGAGGCCGTTCTCGGCGCGGCGCGGATGTCACTGGCGAACCTGGTCCGGCTCAACGTCTACACCACCGACGTCGACCTGCTGTTCCAGCACTACGGCGTGCTGGCCGCACGATTGGGCGCCGCCGGGGTGGCACCAACCACCACGATGCTCGGCGTGACGCGCCTGGCGCTACCCGGCCAGCTCATCGAGCTGGAAGGGACCGCCATCGGATGAGATGACCAGCCACCGACCGCTGAGGCCGGTGCCGACTCAGAACGCGGGCCAGGGAATCGGGCGCGCGGAGTTCGGCACCGGCATCACCGGGTCCTCGAGCAACGCCTTCGTGCGCTCGGTCAACGCGGTGACCTCGGCATCGGTGATGTGCACCGCCAGCGAATCCGCCACCGCACCGGACAGATTCGCGGCGAAGGTCATGATGTCGGTGAGCAGCGACTCGTGCACCGCGTGCCCGGCCCACCCCCACAGCACTGTCCGCAGTTTCGGCTCAGTGTGCAAGCAGATGCCGTGGTCGACCCCATACACCTGACCATCGACGCCTTCGAGCGCGTGCCCGCCCTTGCGATCGGCGTTGTTGAGCAACAGATCCAGCACCGCCATCCGCTGCAGGCGCGGATCGTCGGCATGGATGAGCGAGACCTCGTTGCCGTCACCATCGAGCGCGCGCAGCACCTCGCAGAACCCGGTCGGGACGGTGCCCGGCGTACACAGATCGACCAGGTCGTGCCGCTGCCTGGCATCGGTGTGATTGTCCACCGAGGTCACCCAGCGCTGCACCATGCCCGGCCCGAACGGCCCATCACGCAACACCGTCTCGGGGATCACACCCCAGCCGAGCTGCTCGGAGATCAGATAGGACGCCACCTCACGCCCGGCGAGCGTGCCATCGGGGAAATCCCACAGCGGCCGTTCCCCACGCACCGGCTTGTAGACCACCCGCAGCGGAGCACCATCGGGTTCGGGGGCGGCGATCTCACACACCAGCGTCAGATTGCTGGCGACACCCACCCGCCCGACGATCTCCAACTCGCCCTCGGTGATCACCGACACCCGGTCACTCCTCCTCGATCTCGGCCGCGCCGAAGATCTCGCCGCGCTTGTAGCCGTTGGTGCGCACACACATGTGCCCGCGCGCCGAGAGCGGCTCCCCACACAACGGACACGGCGGGCGCCCCGCCGCGATCACCCGCGCCGAACGCAACGCGAACTCCCGGGCCTGGATCGGGGTGAGAAACACCCGCACCGCATCGGGACCCTCGTCGGTGTCATCGAGCACCACCGACTCGTCGACCTCGGTCTCGGTGATCGCCAACAACTCGACCACCACGGCATTGGCGTCGGCGTCCCAGCCCAGACCCATGGTGCCGACCCGGAACTCGGTGTCTATGGGGGTGACCAGCGGCGCCACATCGTGCACGTCCTCACCCTCAGGCGGCACCTCGGCGTTGAAACGGCGCGCCACCTCGTCCAGCAGCAGGCCCATCCGGTCGGCGAGCACCTTCACCTGCTGCTTCTCCAGCAGCACGCTGACCACGCGCGGTTCCTGCACGGCCTGCAGGTAGAACGAACGATCGCCCGGCTCGCCGACGGTACCGGCGACGAAACGATCGGGGGTGCGGAATACATGGATTGCGCGTGACACATGCACCTCCTGATACGTGACCCTGATCGACACACACGAACACCCTCCCTCTAAGGGGAATCGCGGTGCCTCGCATTCCCATTATCCGCGCTCGCGGCCCCCGGCACCTCTCCACCAGGCGTCGACGACGTCGGTGCGGCGGCGGCCAAGGCGGACAGATCGGCGCCGGTGTCGTTGAACTTCCACACCGCCGGTCCGTGCCGGGTGTAGCGCACGACGCTGATCGAGGCCGGCTCCACCGCGATCCGCTGGAAGCCGTCCAGATGCAGGCCGAGCGCGTCGGCCAGGATCGACTTGATGACATCTCCGTGCGCGCACGCCAGCCACAACACATCGCGGCCCGCACGCTCGGACAGGCTCCGCTCGATATCGCGCACCGCGCCCACCGCACGCTGCTGCATCTGCGCGAGCCCTTCGCCACCGGGGAACACCGCACCGGAGGCGTGCCGCTGCACGACCTGCCACAGCGGTTCGGTGAGCAGTTCAGCGATCGGGCGCCCGGTCCAGTCACCGTAGTCGACCTCGATGAGCCGCTCGTCGCAGTCCGGTTCCAGCCCGAGCTTGTCGGCCAGCGGCGCCACCGTACGCTGACAGCGCAGCAGCGGTGAGCTGGCGATGTGCTCGATCGGCAGCGTCGCGAGCCGGTCGGCGACCGCGGCCGCCTGCTCGGTGCCGCGTTCGGTCAGCTCGACTCCGGGTGCGCGCCCCGCGAGGGTGCGCGCGGTATTGGAGGTGGACACTCCGTGCCGGAGCAGGATCACCGTCATGACACCAGCCTAGCCATCAGTGCTCACCGCGCTCAGGTCGCCGAGACGACGCCCGCGGCGAGCAGGCCCATCACGATCAGGCCGACGATGATCCGGTAACCGACGAACCAGTACAGCGAATGGTTGCTGACGAACTTGAGCAGCCAGGCCACCGAGGCATAGCCGACGACAAAGGCCACGACGGTGGCGACCAGCAACTGCATGCCACTCGCATTGAGCCCCTCACCGGCGGGTTCGAAGGCATCGGGCAAGCTGAACAGGCCCGACGCGGTGACCGCGGGAATGGCCAGCAGGAACGAGAAGCGCACCGCCGCCTCGCGCTGCAGACCCAGGAACAGACCAGCGGTCGAGGTCGCCCCCGAACGCGAGACGCCGGGAATCAGCGCCAGGCACTGGGCCAGACCCATGATCAACCCGTCGCGGGTGGTCAGCTTCTCGATCGGCCGGATCTTGCTGCCGTAGTACTCGCCGGCGGCGATGACCAGTGCGAACGCGATCAACATGAACGACACCAGCCACAGGTTGCGGGCCCCGGTCCGGATCTCGTCCTTGAACAGGAAACCCAGCACACCGATCGGGATGGTGGCGATGATCACGTACCAGCCGATGCGATAGTCCAGCTCACGCTGGGTGTCGCGTTCGTGGGCGTCGCGAGCGCTGCGATCCATCACCGGCAGTTTCGTGGTCACCCGGTCACCGACGGCGACCTCCCGCTGCGAACGTTCCCGCCACCGCATACCCAGCGTGGTGAACCAGGCGATGACGATGCGCCGGATGTCCTTG
Source organism: Nocardia mangyaensis (assembly GCF_001886715.1). Taxonomy (NCBI): domain Bacteria; kingdom Bacillati; phylum Actinomycetota; class Actinomycetes; order Mycobacteriales; family Nocardiaceae; genus Nocardia; species Nocardia mangyaensis. The sequence goes on along the minus strand of NZ_CP018082.1, from coordinate 3,608,771 downwards.
GCGAAGTACACCAGCACCGCGAGCTCGGTGCCGAGCTGGGTGACGGCGGTGAACGAGGCACCCGCGTCGTCACCGAAGAACACGCCCGAGACGATCCGCATGTGTCCGGAGGAGGAGATCGGCAGGAACTCGGTGAGCCCCTGCACCAGTCCGAGTATCAATGCCTGGAACCAGGTCATCGACTCGCCCACCGCGTCCTCCTGCTGCCTCACGCCCGAAAGACCGCGTCCTCCTGGGCTTTTGCCTCACCTGCGGCCGATACCGGCCGCGATCACGCAGCGACCCTACCCGCCGCCGCCCACAGCCGCCGCCCGCCACCATGCGATCGGATTCACACCGGTGCGCCCCCGGGTCGTCGGAGCAGGGCAGACAGGTGGGCCCATTAGGCTGTCGCCGTGACGAAAGCGCGGGCGCGGTGATGGAACAGCGGACGGTGGGACGCAGCGGCCTTCGGGTGTCGCGAATCGGCTTGGCGACCCATACCTGGGGGACTCATACCGACGCCGACGAGGCATCAGTGCAGTTGACAGCGTTCACCGAAGCCGGTGGCACGCTCGTCGACCTCTCCCCCGTCTACGGCGACGGCGCCGCACAGCGGATCCTCGCCGATCTGCTCGGCGACCTCGTCGCCCGTGACGATCTGGTACTCAGCGGCAGCGCGGGCGTCGTGCTGCACCCGCCCGGCGCCGGTGTCGGCGACAGCATGCCCGCCCCCGCGGCGACCGGCCCGGTGATCGACGCCTCGCGCCGAACCCTGCTCAAGCAACTCGACCGCAGCCTGCTCGAACTGGGCACCGACCACCTCGACATCTGGAGCATCGCCGCCTGGGACCCCTACACCCCGCTCGACGAGGTCGCCGCGACCCTCGAGACCGCGGTGCGCACCGGGCGGACCCGGTACGCGGGTGTGCGCGGCTTCGCGGCCTGGCAACTGGCCAGTCTCGCGGCGATCGCCCCGATCGCCGCGGCACAGAGCCCGTACTCGTTGCTCGCCCGTGGCACCGAGAACGATGTGATTCCCGCCGCTCGCCACCACGGCGTCGGCATCATCGCCTCGGCACCACTGGCCGGCGGCGTCCTCACCGGCAAGTACCGCGACGGGGTCCCCGCGGACTCGCGGGGCGCGGACGAGGCCACGGCGGCCGAGATCCGGCGCAGGCTCGACGACGACCGCGCGACCAGGGTGGTCGACGCGCTGGTGACCGCCGCCGACGGACTCGGCACCTCGCCACTGGCGGTCGCCCTCGCCTGGATTCGCGATCGACCGGGGATCGCGAGCATGATCGTCGGTGCCCGTGACATCGGTCAGCTCACCGGCGTGCTGGCCGCCGAGACCCTCGAGTTGCCGCGCGCGATCGCCGCGGCACTGGACGATGTGAGCGCCCGTTCCGAATGATGGCTAGCCTTACCTTCATGAAACTGCGTGGTCTGCTGACGGCGATGATCACGGTGACGCTGCTGACCGGAGTCACCGCGTGCACCGACAGCAATACTGCATCGACTGCAACAACCGGCGGACCGTCGACGGCGCAACTCGGCGACCTCGACCCGGTCCCGATCGGACCCGCGCCGACGCCACAGCTCCCGACGACCGCGCGGTCCTTCGACGGCACCGAGGTCCCCGTCACCGACGTGTCACGGATCATCGCCGTCGACCGCTACGGAACCATCGCCCAGACCGTGTGGGCCCTCGGCCTCGGCGAGAACCTCGTCGGCCGCAGCACCTCCGCCTCCTTCCCGGCCGTCGCCGACGTGCCGAACGTGGCGGGCGGCAACGGCGCCCTCAGCGTCGAAGCGGTCCTCGCGCTGCGCCCGTCGGTCTTCCTCACCGACACCACCAGCGCCGCGCCCGCCGTGCGCGACCAACTGCGCGCCGCGGGCGTCACCGTCGTCTACTTCGATCCGCAGCGCACCATGGACGGCGTGGTCCCGCAGATTCAGGCCGTCGCCGACGCACTGGGCGTCTCCGCCGCGGGTACGGCACTCGGACAGCGCACCAGCGACGAGATCGCCGCCGCCAGCGCCGCCGTACCGGCACAGGACCCGCAACCCAAGATCGCGTTCCTGTACCTGCGCAGCACCGCGATCACGATGATCGCCGGACCCGGCTCGGGCGCGGACTCCCTGATCACCGCCATCGGCGGGATCGACGCGGGCACCGCCGCCGGGATCGACGAACCGTTCGTCGCCATCACCAGCGAGGCCATGATCGCCGCCGCGCCCGATGTGATGCTGGTGATGTCGGACGGACTGGAGTCGGTCGGCGGCGTCGACGGACTGGTGAAGATCCCCGGCATCGCCCAGACCCCCGCCGGGCGCGGCCACCGCGTGGTCGACATGTCCGACGCCGTGGTCCTGAGCTTCGGCCCCAACACCGGACGCGTCATCTCGGCCCTGTCCGAGGCCGTCTACGGCGAACCGGCATGAGCGATGCCCCCGACCTGACCACCTCCGCGACCACCCCGCGGATCACCGACGCGACCCCCGACCCGCTGCCACACCCCAAGCATCGGACCACCCGCGTCACCATCGTCTTCGCCGCCGCACTGCTGGCGCTGGTCGTGCTGGCGCTGGTGTCGTCGGTGCTGGGCCAGGTACCGACCACCGCCGCCGAAGTACTCGGCAGCGTCGCACACCGGATCGGCCTCGACCTCGGCCCGGTGCCCGCGCACCCCGCCGGCGAGGTGACGCTGTGGGAGGTGCGCTTCCCGCGCGTCGCGCTCGCCATCCTGGTCGGCGCGTCCCTGGCGACAGCGGGTGCGCTGTTGCAGGGCGTGTTCGCCAACCCGCTCGCCGAGCCGGGAGTGATCGGAGTGTCGGCCGGCGCCGCGGTGGGCGCGGGCACAGTGATCGTGGTCGGTGGCGCGTTCATGGCCTCCTGGTCGATCGCGGCCGCCGCGTTCGTCGCCGGGCTCATCACCACCGCGCTCGTGTACGTGCTGTCGCGGTCGGGCGGGCGCACCGAGGTCGTCACGCTCATCCTCACCGGGGTCGCGATCAACGCCTTCGCGGGCGGACTGATCGCGTTCCTGCTGTTCGTCGCCACGCCCGCTGCCCGCGATCAGATCGTGTTCTGGCAACTGGGCAGCCTCAACGGCGCCACCTGGTCCGCGGTCGCGGTGGTGACGACGCTGGCCTGCGCCGGCATCCTCGCCGCGATCCTCATCGCGCCCCGGCTCGATCTGCTCGCACTCGGCGACTCCGCGGCCCGGCATCTCGGTGTCGATGTGGAACGGTTGCGCAGACAGGTCATCGTGGCGGTGGCCGTGCTCACCGCCGCCGGGGTGGCGTTCAGCGGCATCATCTTGTTCGTCGGCCTGATCGTGCCCCATCTGGTGCGGATGCTCGTCGGACCGGGGCACCGCGTGCTGGTCCCGCTCAGCGCGATCGTCGGCGCGGTGGTCCTGCTCGGCGCCGATGTCGCCGCCCGCACGCTCGTCGACAATGCCGACCTGCCGCTGGGGATGCTGACCTCGCTGATCGGTGGCCCGTTCTTCTTCTGGCTGCTGCGCCGAACCCGGGCGCGGGCGGGAGGCTGGGGATGACCGACCTCCGCGCGCACAAGCCCCGAACCCGACGGCGCCCGACCCCCTGGCGGTCGCTGTTCGCCCGCACTCCCGATGTACCGGCCCGGCCGGAACCCGGCACGGTCACCCTGCGCGCGACCGGGCTCACCGTGCAACGCGGCAACCGGACCGTACTCGCGGACGTCGATTTCGGGGTCGCTGCGGGCGAGATCGTCGCACTGGTCGGCCCGAACGGAGCGGGCAAGTCGAGCCTGCTCGCCGCCCTCGCGGGCGAACTCGAGCCCACCACCGGCACCGTGAAACTCGAAGGCCACGCCCTCTCCCACTGGACCCATGCCGACATGGCCCGCCGCCGTGCCGTGCTGCCCCAGTCCCACAGCGTCGGCTTCCCGTTCACCGCCCGCGAGGTCGTCGCCATGGGCCGCTCCCCCTGGCTGCACACCCCTGCCGCCGACCGCGACGACGAACTCATCGCCGAAGCCCTCGCCGCCACCGACGTCGCCCACCTCGCCGCACGGATCTTCCCGTCGCTGTCCGGCGGCGAACGCGCCCGCGTTGCCCTGGCCCGGGTCCTCGCCCAGGACACCGCCACCGTGCTGCTCGACGAGCCCACCGCCGCCCTCGACATCGGCCACCAGGAAGCCGTCCTACGCCTGGCCGCCGCCCGGGCCGCCGACGGTGCCGCGGTGGTCGTGGTCGTCCACGACCTCGGCGTCGCCGCCGCCTACGCCGACCGCGTCACGGTCCTGGACGAGGGCCGCGTCGCCGCCGACGGCCCACCACGCGACGTCCTCACCCCCGAACTGCTCACCGACATCTACCGGCACCCGGTCGACGTCTTCGACCATCCCACCACCGGCGCCCAGCTCGTCCTGCCGGAGCGCCCCAAAGCCTGATCAACAGAGCGGGAGCTCGCCTGACCCCGCTGCCGTCCGTGGCCTGTTTTGAATTCGAGTTTTCGTGCTTGATGGATGAGCAGTGGGTTTATTATCATCAATAGATGCGCATATCTACGTATCTAGATTGATCATTATCTTGCTTGCTGCCGCTCCGGCCGAGTCGAAGCTGCACATGCCACAACCTCCCGACTGCTCCCCGCACCTTCCCGGGCGTTCACGACCGCACTCCCCCGCATGGGAAAGCTCGTCGACATCGGCACCCCCTCCCCTACCTCGATAAACCATTGCGCTGTTCCCGCAAGACGAAACGTCTCGTCTTGACAATCAGTTGAATGGGCGCAATGATCTACTCATCAACGAGACGGAGCGTCTCGGCACCGTAGTGGAGGAGCACACAGTTGACTCGCGGCGAAACCAGCAATGTCCGTCCCACCTCGACGGGAGCCGACACCGGAACTCCATCGGCGAGAACCTGGTTCATCACCGGCGCCAATCGTGGTCTCGGCCGGGCGTTCACCGTCGCTGCCCTGGCGGTCGGCGACACCGTCGTCGCCACCGCCCGCGACCCGCGCTCCATGTCCGACCTCGCCGAGGAACGACTCACGGTGCTGCCCTTGGACGTGCGTGATCGCGAGCAGGTCTTCGCCACGGTGGCCAAGGCGTTCGATGTCACCGGCCGCATCGAGGTCCTCGTCAACAACGCCGGCTACGGTCTGGTCGGCGCGCTCGAGGAACTGACCGAAACGCAGATCCGCGATCAGATGGACACCAACTTCTACGGGGCGCTGTGGGTTTCGCAAGCCGCACTCCCCCACCTGCGCGCCCAGGGGTCGGGCCACATCGTGCAGATCTCGACAGTCGGCGCGGTCGGTTCCCTGCCACTGTTCAGCATGTACAACGCCAGCAAGTGGGCGCTCGAAGGCTTCAGCGCCTCCCTCGCCGACGAACTGCGCCCCTTCGGTATCAAGGTCACCCTGGCGCAGATGGGCGGCTTCGACACCGACTGGGCGAAGTCGAGCATGAAGTTCGCCGAGGCCGTTCCGGCCTATTCGGCCGCCCGCGAAGCCATCCTCGGTATGCCCGACTACCCGGACCTGTCGGCCCTGCCGTCGACCGAGGAAGCCTCGACCGAACCGGCCGCCGAGGGCGAATGGGTCGAAGCCGCACCGGAGCTCGCCGCTGTCGGCTTGCTGGCCCTCGTCGCCGAGCCCCATCCGCCGCTGCGCAAGATCATCGGCCCCGGTGCGCACCAGATGGTCACCATGGCTCTCGATGCCCGCCGCCAGGACTACCTCGCGGACCCCGAATTCAGCTGGCCGAGCTGACCGCTCAGCTCGTGGGCTCCTCGAGTCTCGCCCCGGATTTCTCTTCCTCACCCGCGGAACCGGATTCGTCAGAGCCCTCGCCTCGATCCGATGGCACGACCAGTAGCACGAGGCCGACGATGCAGGCCACGAGCGCCGCGCCGAGGTAGCCGGCGGCCGCGAACCCGGTGGTGAACGCGGTTCGGGCGGTGTCGACCAGCGCGACGCCGACTTCGGTGGGCAGGGCACGGGCCGCCGACTCGGCTGCGGCGACACCCTCGTTCGCCGCCGCGGCGGCTTCGGTGGGGACGGTCGCGGGGAGCTGGTCGGCCATCGTGGACTGATAGACGGCGGCAACCAGGGTACCGGTGAGCGCGATGCCGACGCCGACGCCCATTTCACCGGCGGTCTCGGTGATCGCGGCGGCCGAACCGGCGCGCTCGGGCGGCGCGGAACTCACCACCAGGTCGGTGCCGAGCACCCCGGTCGGTGTGTTGCCGAGCACCGCCAGCGACACGCAGACCAGCAGGATCGGTAGCGCCGTATCGACCTCGAGGAAGGTCAGTCCGAGGCAACCGGCCGCCGCGAGCACCCCGGCACCGGCGAGCAGGGCACGGCGCCCGAACTGGCGCGCCAGCCGGGGCGTGCACAGCGAGGCGAGCACCGAGACTCCGGCGATCGGGATCATCCACAGTCCCGCGGCGAGCGCCGAGACGCCACGGACGAGCTGAAGATACTGCGGCACAAGGTAGAACACGCCGTTGATCGCGATCGTACCGAGCAGCATCAGCGCGACGGCCCCGACGAACACGCGCCTGGTGAACAGCGAGACGTCCAGCATCGGATCGGGCAGCCGGCGCTGCCTGCGCACGAACAGCACGCCGGCGCCCACGCCGATGCCGAGCGCTGTCATCGACGAGACCGAGATGCCATGCGCCACCGACTCTTTGAAGCCGTACACCAGCGGCAACATCGTCGCCAGGGACAGCGCCGAGCTGGGCAGGTCGATCCACCCGCCCGCGCTTCGCCCCCGCTCCTCGGGCAGCAGAATCGGCCCGAGCGCGACGAGCAACGCCATCACCGGCACCGCGAGCAGGAACACCGATCCCCACCAGAACAGCTCCAGCATCACCCCGCCGACCACCGGGCCGACAGCGACCCCGGCGGAGAACACCGTCATCCAGATCGCGATGGCGAACCTGCGCTGATGCGGATCGACGAACATGGTGCTGATCAGGGCCAGGGTCGAGGGCATCAGGGTCGCGCCCGCGATGCCCAGCAGCGCCCGCGCGGCGATCAGCAGCTCCGCCGACGGCGCGAAGGCGGCCAGCACGGACGCGGCCGCGAAGGCGGCACCGCCGATCAGCAGGAGCCTGCGCCGCCCGATCCGGTCACCGAGTGACCCCATGGTGACGAGAAAGCCCGCGATCAGGAATCCGTAGATGTCCAGAATCCACAGTTGCTGCACCGCGGTGGGCGCGAGGTCGGCAGTCAGCTGCGGCGCGGCCAGGTACAGAACGCTGACGTCGAAGGCCAGGACGAGCAGCGGCAGGGTGAGCAGCGCCAGTCCGAACCATTCCCGCCGGCCTGCTTTCGGCACGAGTTCGGCGGCGGTCATCGCAGGGCCGCCGAACGCGACGGGTGATGACCGCTGCCAACGGGGACTGCGAGCGGTTTCGGTTCCTGCGACATGGCGGCTCCTACTGGGTTGTCGTCTGCGCGACCTGTCTTCGGTCACGGGCCCCGATCATCAGGCGCACTGGTTCGGATCTACTGCGGATCCACTGCGGGTCCGCTTCGGCCGGGTAGGTGACGGGCCGCCGGTGGCGGCTGAACCACCGCCAGGAGGCGACTCCTCGATCTCCTGATCTCTGGTCGATGCCCGACGGCAATGCCCCTGCGACCGCATCAGACCGCGAACTGCACCTGACAGCTGGCTCCACGACCACCTGGAACCCCCGAGTGGCTCGCGTTGCTCCCAGTCGGAGGTTCCTGAGTTGTCGGGTGTCGTGCGAGGTCGGTCCCGATGTCGCATCCGGTAACGTCGGTCCCGTGCAGTTCGGGGTCCTCGGCGCGATCGAAGTACGTACCGAACGCGGCGATCCGGTACGCGTGCCGGAGCTCAAGGTTCGGCTGTTGCTCGCCCACCTGTTGCTGCGCGGCGGTGAACCGATGTCGGCCGATCAACTCATCGACCAACTGTGGGGCGAACGGCCGCCGTCTGATCCCAAGGGCGCACTCCAGGCGAAGGTCTCTCAGCTACGGCGCGCACTCGGCGACGCGGAACCGGGCGGACGAGATCTGGTGGTGACCGATCCGGCGGGCTACCGGTTACGGCCGACGAAGCTCGCGCTCGATTCCGACCGCTTCGCCGACCTGCTGAGCCGGGCGCGCGCCGAGCCCGCACCGCGAGCCAGGGCTGTCCTGCTCGACGACGCCCTCGCGCTGTGGCGCGGTCCGGCCTACGCGGATGTGGCCGAGGCATCGGCCGCGCAACCTGTCATCGGCCGGCTGACCGAACAGCGGCTCACCGCGATCGAAGACCGGGCCGAAACGCTGCTGGAATTGGGTGAGCATCTGACGGTCGCCGGCGAGCTCGCGCAGGTCGGGGCCGAACATCCACTGCGAGAGCGGCTGCGGGCAGCGCAGATGCGCGCGCTGTACCGGGCGGGCCGGGCCAACGAAGCGCTGGCGATCTTCGACGAGCTACGCCGCAGGCTGCGCACCGAACTCGGCGCAGATCCCGGCCCAGAGCTGGTGAACCTGCATCGCGACCTGCTCGAGCACAGCCCGCGCCTGCGTCCGACCGTCACCCGATCCGCCCGGCACCGCACCGCACTCCCGGTTCCGCTGACCGAACTGATCGGCCGCGCAGCGGATTCGGCTCGGGTGCTTGCCCTGTTCGACCACTCCCGGCTGGTCACGCTGACCGGAATCGGCGGGGTCGGCAAAACCAGGCTCGCGCTGGCGGTAGCCCTCGAACTCGACGCGCGACAGCCCGACGGCGCTCGCTTCGTCGAACTGGATCCGCTGCCGGCCACCGGATCCGAGACCGGTGCGACAGCGGTGGCCGCTGTCGCCGAAGTCATCTGCGCGGCCCTCGGAGTGAAGGCAGCCGCGAGCGCGGGTGCCGTGCCCACCGCAGACCCGGTCGCGATGCTCACCGAGTTCGCGCGCGACTTCCGCGGCGTGCTCGTGCTGGACAACTGCGAGCATCTGATCGGTGCGGTCGCGAAGCTGGTGGCCGGGCTGCTCGCCGCGGCACCAGGGGCGAGCGTGCTCGCGACCAGCCGGGAACCCCTCGCGCTCGCCGGTGAGGCGGTACACCCGGTGCAACCCCTTCCGGTGGACGGCTCGGCGGTCGAGTTGTTCGCCGCGCGGGCAGCGGCGGCCGATCCGGACTTCGTCCTCGACGCGAGCACCGACGCCGATGTCCGTGCGATCTGTCTGCGCCTGGACGGGATCCCGCTGGCATTGGAGCTCGCCGCGGCCAGGGCGCGATCGCTCGGCGTGGCCGAGCTGGCCACCCGGCTCGATGACCGCTTCCGCGTGCTCTCGGCGCGCCGACCGGGCGCACCGGCCCGCCAGCAGACGCTGCGCGCCACGATCGACTGGAGCTGGGCGTTGTTGACCGAGCCCGAGCGTCTCGTGTTGCGCAGGCTTTCGGTCTTCGCCGGTGGTGCGACCCTGGCGGCGGCCGAGCACGTCTGCGGCGATGCGGACGATCGCGTCCCAGTGCGGCGGGCCGATCATCGGGGCCGAGGCGGCGACGTGGCGCCGGTCCTGGGCGCCGCGCACCACGAGCGCATCGGCGTGGCCGAGGTGATCGCCGGGTTGGTCGACCGGTCGCTGGTGGTGCGCGGATCCGATGCGCGGTTCCGGATGCTCGAATCGGTGTCGGCCTACGCCACCGAGCGGCTGGCGGACGCGGGCGAGACCGAGCGAATTCGGGACCGACATGTCGGCTACTACCTGGCGCTGGCCGACTCGGCCGACTCGCACCTACGCGGCCGGGAGCAGCGCGAGTGGCTGTCCGACCTCGATGCCGAGGACCCGAACATGCGCGCCGCGCTGTGTGCTGCCTCGACCGACCAGGGATTGCGCCTGGTGTCGGCGCTGTCGTGGTATTGGTTCCTGCGCGGCCGACCCGGCATCGCCATCGACGCCGCCGACGCGGTGCTGGCCGCGCCGGGTGGAGACGACCGGCTCCGCGCGCAGGTCCTTGTGTGGCGAACGGGTCTGGCGCTGTGGTCACGCGACGAGACCGCGGCACCTGATCACGGTGCCGCGGTCCTGGCGTCGGTGCCGCCGGACAGCCCGCACCGGGCCCGCGCACACTGGCTGATGTCCTTCGCGCACTGGGGTTTCGGTGATCCGGCGGTGCCGATCGGGTGGGCCGAGACCGCGCTGCGCGATTTCGGCGCGGCCGGCGACGAGTGGGGAATGGCCGCGGTGCTGGCCATCCGGGCGTCGTTCGCGATGCTGCGCGACGATCTCGACGCCAGCAGACGCGACGCGGAACGCGCCGACGAGATGTTCACCGCGCTCGGCGACCGGTGGGGCCGCGTGCAGGCCCTCGACACCCTGGCCGGTGTCGCCGAGATCACCGGGGCGTACGCCGAAGCCATCCGCCTGCAATCCACCGCCCTGCGCATGGCCGAGGATCTGGCGCTGTGGCCCGAGATCGCGGCCAGACTGTCCGGTCTCGGGCGGGTGGTCATGCTCACCGGCGATCTGGACGCCTCCGCCGACCTGCACCACCGTGCTCGGCGCCTGGCACTGGACCAGGGCAATCTCGCCCTGGTCGGCTTCGCGGAGTTCGGGCTGGCACTCACCGCTCGCCGGCGCGGCGACCTCGATACCGCCGAACGCCTGCTGCTGTCCTGGCTCACCGACGACGAGCCGAAGTCGATTGCCGCGCTCACCCCGTTGGCCGAACTGGGCTTCCTCGCCGAGATGCGCGGCGACGGCGCGGCGGCGCGTGCGCTGCACACGAAAGCCCACCACCTGGCCTTGGCAACGGGTGCCGGCCCGCGCGCGCTCGCTCTCACCCTGGAGGGCCTGGCAGGGGCCCACTCGATCCTCGGCGAACCCGGCTGGGCGGCCCGGCTCCTCGGGGCCGCCGACGCCACCCGCCGCACCGTCGGCGCGGCGCTCCCGCCCGGGGAACGCTTCGACGTCGACCGAATCACCGCCACGGCGAGCGCCGTACTCGGCGCGAGCACCTTCGCCGACGAATACGCCGAGGGCGCCGCCGATCCCGACCTTCCCCGCAGCGCCGACGACGGGAGCTACGAGCAGGGTGGGTCGGCTACCGCCAGATGATCTTGAGTAGGGCCGGGGTCAGCACCATGCGAATGATGGTGGCGTCGATGATCAGCGCCACGATCATGCCGTAGGCGATGTATTTCATCAGGACCAGATCCGAGAAGCCGAACGCGCCGGTCACCACGATCAGGATCGCGGCCGCGGAGGTGATGACGCTGCCGGTGTGGGCGACGCCGTAGCGGATGGATTCGGTCGCGTCGGCGCCGGAGGCGCGTTTCTCCGCGATCCGGGACAGCAGGAACACCTCGTAGTCGGTGGACAGGCCGAAGATCACCGTGACGATCAGTGCCACCACAGCGAACATCAGTGGCCCCGGCGTGAAGGCGAAGACCTCCGATCCGTGGCCCTGCACGAAGATCCACGTCAGCACACCCAGGGTTGACACTAGGCTCAACGCGCTCATCGCGACGGCCTTCAGCGCCAGGATCACCGACCGGAACGCCACGATCATCAATGCCAGCGCCGCCGCGATCAGGATCGCCAACAACAGGGGCAGCCCGTCGATCAGTCCGTTGATGCTGTCGCGTTCGAGCGCCGGGATTCCGGCGACCATGATCTGCACGCCCGGTGGTTCCGGGAGGTCACGGAGTGCGTCGATCACCCGGTCGGCGTCGCGTTTGTCGTCGAGTCCGGCCGAAAGGACGTTCACGTCGTCCTTCGTGGGCGCGGCGGGCTCGAAGCGACCGGTCAACCCGGGAATCTGATTGGCCTCGTAGCGGATGTCACCGAGCTGCTGCGGGGAGGCACCGACCACGACCATCTTCAACGGTTCGGTCCGGAATCCGGGGAACAGGTGGTCGAAGTCCTCCTGCGCCACCCGCGCGGGGTTGTCGGCGGCGAGGTACTTCTCGCTGATCCCGCCGAACTCGATGTGGCGCAACGGAATACTCAACGCCAGCAGACCGAGCACGATCGGGATCACCACCGCCCACGGCCGCCGCATCGACCACTGCGCGAGCCGGGAGAAGAACCCGGCGTCGATCTGGGCCTCGGTCTTGCTGCGGGAAAACCGTTTCCAGCCGAGCCAGTCGATGCGCCGCCCGGCGATGCTCAGCGCGGCGGGCAGGGCGGTCACCGACAACAGGGCCGCCAGCATGACCGCCGAGATGCCGCCGTAAGGCACTGATCGCAGCACGCCGTTGGGAAAGATGAACAGCGCGCCGAGGCTGATCGCGATGATGCCCGCCGAGAAGAGAACCGTCCGCCCGGCGGTGGCGACGGTGCGCGCGGTCGCCTCTTCCACATCGCGACCCGCGGCCAGTTCCTCCCGGAATCTGGTCACCGTGAACAGTCCGTAGTCGATCGCCAGACCCAGCGCGACCAGCGTCATCACCGCGCTGGCGAAAACGTTGACCTCGATGTGGGCAGTGAGCAGCCGCAGGATCCCGGAGGTGCCGAGAATGGTGAGCCCACCGATCAGCACCGGCAGCAACGCGCCGACCAACCCGCCGAACACGAAGTACAGCAGCACGGCCACGATCGGCAGCGCGATCATCTCCGCGCGCCGGATGTCGTGCTGCATGCCGATGTTGATGCCCTCGACGACCGGCTGCAGCCCGGCCAGCTGCACTGTCGTCCCACCGGGGCCGCCGCCGGGCACACCGGCGTTCAGGTGTGGTTTGAGCGCCAGATAGTTCTCGACCGTGGCGGTGCCACCACCCCCGGCCAGCCCGATGCTGGCGAAGGCGTGCTGTTTGCTCTCGTCCGAGGCGTTCGCAGAGAACGGGCTGTCCCAGTAGCTGTCGATCTTCTGGATGCGTTCGCCGTGGTCGGCGCGCAGATCGTCGAGTGCGGCCATGACCGGCCCACGCACACCGGCGTCGTCGACGGTGGCACCCGGTGGGGCGGTGTAGATGACGATCAGGTCGCCGTCGGTGTCGCGACCGAAGGTGTCGTCGGCCAGTTTCGAGGCCGCCACCGACTCGCTGCTCTCGTCGAACCAGCCTTCCTGGGTGTAGCGGTCGGCCAGGTCGCGGCCGAACCAGCCCGAGACCAGCACGGTGAACACGAACAGTCCGAGCACCAGGAAGCGGTGGCGGTGGACGAACCGGCCCCACCGCATCGATCGCGATTCCCGCATGCTCAGCCGCAGGCGGCGGTGCGGTAGTCAGCCGAGCGCAGGATGCCGCACAGATCGGTGCGCGAGATCTTCCACTTCCCGTCGAGCAGCACGAAATGCACGATCGTGGTGCGGATATTGGTGCCCGAACCGTCTTTGTCCAGGCGCATGGTGGCGGTCAGGGTGCCGTCGCGGTTGTCGAAGACCGGGTCGACGACGCCGTAGACCGCGTGCGGGTTGTCCCGCAGCGCCTTGTACATGTCGGGGATGGCGTCGGAGAACGCGTCGCCGTCCTCGATCAGGTCGGTGCGCTCGGCATCGGGCAGGTTCGGGTCGAGCGCGCTCTTGATCTGCGCGTCGAGTTCGGCGGCGGTGGGCAGCGGCACATTGGCCTTGCTGGCCGAAACCGCGACCGAGGAGGCGAGGGAGGCGTTGGCCGAGGACCGTGCGGCGTCGACCGAGGCCTCGTCGGCGCCACCACCGCAGGCGGTGAGGACGACGAGGGCCGTGAGGCAGGCAGTGGCCGCAGCGGCCCTGGCGAAAAGTGTGGAAGACATCACCATCTACATACCATCAATTGCGGCACTGATTCGGCCCAGTATGCCGCGCATGGTCGTGGTGTCCCTGCTCGCGGCCGCCGGAACCGGGGTCGCGTCGGGCAGCAGATCGCGCACGAACGCGGCGACACTGCGTTCGTCGCCGAGGTCGATGTCGGTGACCTGAGCCTGCGCCTGGGCCACCACGTCCTGGGCTTCGGGCACGGCATCGCCCAGGTCGGCGCGGTAGATCTCCACGGTGAGGGTGGCGCGGCGGGTGCGGAAGGCGAAGGGGTGACCGTCGTCGGTGGTGCCGAAGCCGTGGGCGAACGGACCGACCGAGATGTCGTCGATATCGAAACCCACTGGTGTCCGGTCGGTCATCGTTCGGATCTCCTGCCGCTGCCTGGCGATCATTTGTCGACGTGTCAACAGTAACTTGTGGTACCGACGGTCCCGACGCGCCCACCCGGTCGGAGCTACCGGTGAGTCATCATGGTCAGATGGTGATCAGCGGTCATCTCGTGCGGAGTTAAAGGAGTTCGGTGCATGCGCCCTCGCGGCTCGGTCGCCTCAGCGTTGGTCGGCGTGGCGGCACTGGTGGTGCTGACCGGATGCTCCGGTGAGGACAACGGCCCCAATGTGCCGACGAGGGAACCGGCCACCGCGGCCGTCTCCCCCGCGACCACCGTCACGCCCGCGGGACAGGTCTATCCCGCCGCCGCGACGAAGGCGCTGCTCGCCGAGCGCGAGACCGGTCGCCTGGCCGCACTCGACACCGCGGGCACCGCGCTGACCCTGACCGATCCCGCCGCGCCGGCCGAGGCGCGCACGATCACCCTGCCCGCCGCGGGCGCCGCACTCGCTCAAGGTCAGCCGGGCGAAGTCCTCGTTGCCGCGGCGAACCGGATCCTGCGGGTCGACGCCGCCACCGGCACGGTCACCGAGCTCCCCGTCGACGGTGATGTGCAGAGCGTGCAAACCCGCAGCGACGGCACGCTCGTCGTCGGCACCGCCGACGGCTCGATCCACGAACTGAACACCGACGGCAGTGTCGCGCGCACCGTCACCGGCTTGGTCTCGGCCGACGCGATCGCCCTCACGGGCGAGGAAATCACCGTGCTCGACCGCAAGCAGACCGCCGTCGTCGGCGTGCGCGAGGACGCGCTCGGCCTGATGCTGCGCGCCGGCGACGGCGCGGTCAACGCCGTGGCCGACGCGCAGGGTCGCATCATCGTCACCGACACCGCGGGCGGGGAACTGCTGGTCTACACGGCCGGTCCGCTCGTCCTGCGGCAGCGTTTCCCGGTAGCATCATCGCCTTACGCGCTCGCCTACGATCCGCGTTCGGACACGGTGTGGGTGACCTGCACGCAGAGCAACGAGGTCCTCGGCTTCGACCTGTCGACCGGGATCGGTGTCGAGGTGGGGCGGTTCCCGACCCTGCGCCAGCCCGACGCGGTGACCGTCGACGAACGCACCGGCGACCTGTTCGTGGCCTCGGCCACCGGCGACGGTCTGCAGCGGATCGGGGCGGACGAGCGGAAGAGAGGGCAGTGATGGCAGCCAGATCTCGCGGTTCGCGCTCGGCGGTTCCGCCGAGCTGGGAGACCAGCAACGACGACTACGAGTACGTGCCGCTGCGGCTGCCACCCGAGGTCACCCGGGTCACCGCCTCGATGCGGCTGGCCATTCAGGCCGAATTCGGTGGCTGGGAACTGTCGCGCGTGCGCGCCTACACCGACGGCAGCCGCCGGGTGTTGTTGCGCCGCCGCAAGAACGCCGTCCTGCCTGTGCCCGAACCCGGATTGTGAGCCGATCATGTACGCCCTGCTATTACGCCTGATGTTCCTGATCCCGCCGGAGCAGGCGCATCACCTGGTCTTCAGCGCGTTGCGGTTCGGAACCTGGTTCCCGCCGACCCGCTGGCTGGCCCGCAAGCTGACCGTCGTCGAGGATCCGATCCTGGCCACCACCGCGTTCGGTGTCGATTTTCCCGCCCCGCTCGGCCTGGCCGCCGGTTTCGACAAGAACGCCGACGGCGCGAACGTCTGGGGCTCGCTGGGATTCGGTTTCGCCGAGATCGGTACCGTCACTGCTCGCGCGCAGCCCGGCAACCCGGCCCCGCGCCTGTTCCGGCTCCCCGCCGACCACGGCCTGATCAACCGGATGGGTTTCAACAATCACGGCGCGGCCGCGGCCGCGGCCCGACTACACGGCGCACACCCGAGTGTTCCGATCGGCGCGAACATCGGCAAGACCAAGGTCGTCGAACCCGAGGACGCCGCAGGCGATTACGCGACCAGCGCGCGACTGCTCGGCCCGCTGGCCGACTTCGTCGTGGTGAACGTCTCCTCCCCCAATACCCCCGGTCTGCGCGATCTGCAGGCGGTGGAGTCGCTGCGCCCGATTCTGCAGGCCGTCCTGGCTTCGGTCTCGGTGCCGGTGCTGGTGAAGATCGCCCCCGACCTGTCCGACGACGACATCGACGCCGTCGCCGATCTCGCGGTCGAACTGGGCTTGGCCGGCATCGTGGCCACCAACACCACCATCCGCCGCACCGGGCTGCGGACTCCCGCTGCCGAGGTCGAGGCGATGGGCGCGGGCGGGCTGTCCGGTGCGCCGGTCGCCGTGCGTTCCCTGGAAGTGCTGCGCCGCCTCTACGCCCGCGTCGGCGATCAGGTCGTGCTGATCTCGGTGGGCGGCATCGAAAACCCCGAGCAGGCCTGGCAGCGCATCCTCGCTGGTGCCACCCTGCTGCAGGGCTACACCGGCTTCATCTACGGCGGGCCCTTCTGGACCACCCGCATCCATCGTGGCATCGCCGCCCAGCTGCGCGCGGGCGGCTTCGCCTCCCTGGCCGACGCGGTCGGCGCCGAGCACCGCACGCACTCGGCCTGAGGTCCTCAGCCCAGAACCACGCGCCGGGTCGCGTCGGGATGGGCGAACAGCCAGGTCGCGGTGCGCGGTCGGCCGGTTGGCGTCGGCTGACCGGCCACCTCCTCGGGGTCGCCGTCGAGACGCTCGAGCATCCGAAGGAACAGTCGGCCCGCGGCCTCTGTCCAGGCGATGCCGAGACCGGCGGCGCAGAACTCGATCTGGGCGTGGGCCCGGGTGTCGAGCACGGTGTGGGGATCGCTGAGCAGCTCGTCGAGCTGCATGCCCGCGAAGGCCTGCTTGCGAGTGAGGGTGCGCTCGGGCAGCCAGCTGAGCTGCCACACCTCGGGGTCGGCGCCGGTGCGAACGGCGCATTCGGGGGTGCGCGTGCTGCGCATGTCGTCCGGGGTGAGGTGAATGGTCATCGGAGGCTCCGATTCCACGAAGGGGAGTCGCCGCTCCCGTTTCCTGGGATGCGGAACGCGCCACGTCTGAGCGGGTCGCGTTCGGCAAGCGCATCGGCGGTGGCGCCGTCTGCACCGAGAGCCCGCCAGATACGGGGCGAACTCGTCGCGTAGGGGAATCAGACAGTGTCCGGCGGACGGGTCGGTGGTTGTCTGCACCAGACTTCCCGGGCCGGTCTGGTGGGCGATACCTCGCCAATTCCAGTGTGGCATTTGCCCTTCGCTGCGGTCAATTGCCGTTGTAAATTGGTAATTGCCCGAGGAGCCGGTGGATAAACCACCTTCGTCCGACTCTTGGAGGTCGATCGCGTGCCGATGGTTCCGCAAGACCCACGAACCGATGTCGTCCGCGGCATCCTCGCACGACTGGGCAAGTTCGCCGGGCTCAGCGCAGATCGCCTGCGGCACACCGAGATCGACGTGGACTCCCTGCTCGATCTGCCGGTTGTCGCTCGCCATGCCGAACGTGGTGGGGTGCCGCGGGAGGACGCGATCCTGCCGGTGTTGCGCGAACAGGCGCGGCAGTTGCCACCAGCCGAGCTGCTCATCGTCGACGCGATCCTCGCCCTCGGGCTGCTGCGCGACAGCACGACAACCGACATCGACCCCGACCGGCTCTACGCCGTCGTCCTCGGCGCCCGCCGTGAATACCTCGCCGAACACTGGACAGCGCTGCACGCCGCGATCGGCGCCGAACCCGCGATCGAGGCACCCACGGTCAAACGCCTGCGCACCTACTCCGAACACGCGGCGCTCACCACACTGGCCGCCGCGCTCAGCGCCGAGCCACGCACCCCCGCACACTCACCGGTCCCGCCCTCGACCCCGTCGCGCGGTGCGACCGTCACCGTGGTGGGCGACGCGGTGATCGACCACATCTACCGCGTGGACACCTTTCCCGCCGATCAGTCCCCCGTCGCGGCCAGCTTCGTCGGTGCCCCGGGCGGCAAGGGACTCAACCGCGCGGTGGCCGCCGCCGTCCTCGGCCTCGATGTTCACCTGATCGCGGCCATCGGTCGGGACGCCGATGGTGCCCGGGTACTCGACCTGCTCACCGACAGCGGCGTGCGCACCGACCTGGTCCGGATCCGGCCGGACGCCCCCACACTGGTCACCGCTGTGATCATGAATCCCGGTGGCGAAGTGCGCCTCATCGGCTGCCACGACCCTCGCGTCCAGCTGAGCGAGGAGGACCTGCGCAGCCCCGACATCCATGTCGCGCTCGCCGATTCGGCGGTTGTCGTACTCACTTTCGAGCGCTCCCCGCTCGTCGAACAGGTACTCGCGCTCATCCGCGAACTGCCCGAACGGCCGAGGGTCATCGTCTGCCCGACGCCGAGCATGGCTGTGCCGCAAGGGTTGTACCCGTATCTCGACGTGGTCGACTATCTCGTCGGCACCACCGTCGAACTCGACGCACTGCTGCCCGAGGTGCACACCGCCTCCTCCGCCGACACCGCGATCCGGCTGCGCGGGCTCGGCGTGTCCACCGTGTGCGCGGTCGATGGATTCCGGTGCACGGTGTATTCCGACGACGCCGACATCGTCATCGACCACTTCCCCCGCGTGCTCAAGGCTTCCGCCGGCGCCGCCGCGGCGTTCGCGGGCGCGCTGGCCTATCGCGTGATCGCCACCGACGGAGAGCTCACCGCGGCGGATTTCGAATTCGCCACCGCCGCGATGGTCCCGACACAGAAGCTCGTCGCGTTCTCGGACTCGTTGCCACGGCGCGCCGAGATCGAACGAATCGTCGCGCTGCACGCGCCCGAGGGCGGCGGCACTCGTAACATCGCCGCGACAGACAGGTGATGTGTCCGGCATCGGGCCCGGAGTAGAGTCGCGCCGTTGCCCTGCTCATACGGTCCTCGCAGCGGTTCGCCCGGTGCGCCACATTCTCGGAGGAGCGCTTGACGATCATCGAGTCCGTCCAGGTCACGCCAGGTACGGCGGCCGGACGAGGCGCAGACGATCTCCGCCCGGAACACCTGTTCAGCCGCAACGGCGAACAGATCCGCGTGCAGGTGCACACCATCGACGACCCCACCGACGGTGGCTACGCCCTGGTCTTCGGCGAACCCGGCCCCCAGCCGCTGGTCCGCGTTCACTCCCGCTGCCTCTACGGCGACGCGCTGGGCTCCGATGACTGCGACTGCGGCCCCGAACTGGCCCGGTCGATGGATCTGATCCAGGCCGAGGGCGCCGGTGTGCTGGTCTACCTCGAGCAGGAGGGCCGCGGCGCCGGGCTGATCTGGAAGGCGATCGGCTACCGGACCAGCGAGCGTTTCGACCTCGACACCTTCGACAGCTACGAGCGGCTCGGCCTCGAGCCCGACACCCGCCGCTACGAACTCGTCGCCAAGACCCTGCTCGACCTCGGCCTGCACCAGGTGCGCCTGCTGACCAACAACCCCGACAAGGTCCGCGCGCTGACCGAGCAGGGCATCTCGGTCGAAGTGATCCCGCTGGCGATCCGGCTCGACACCGAGCGGGGACGCCGCTATCTGGATGCCAAAGTGCGCCGTCGCAGGCACATGATTCCCCGTGATTTCGCACCGTGGGCACCGCAGTACACCCCCGGCCCGGCCGCCCGGCCACCCCTCACCGCACCGGATCGGCCGTGGTGGCGCAGGTGGCCCCGATTCGGCGGTCGAGGGTAACCACCGCCACAATCCCGTATGTCCGGTTACGATGGGTGAGCCGCGCCACTGTGATGCCCATCGCTCGAGACGATGAGACAGCACTTCTCGCATTGGCTCGGTGTCCGCACGGCCTATCGGGAACAGGAATATGACAGACATCGGTTTCGCGCACGCTTCCGGCGTCACGGTGCACACCGTGCCCGCCGCCTTCCAGCAGACTGCCGCCTTGCGGCCCGACCAGATCGCCTTGCGCACCGTCGGCGGCACCCAGGAGATCACCTGGGCCGAGTACGCGACGCGGGTGCGAGCGCTGGCCGCGGGGTTGGCCAAACTCGGTGTCGGACACGGTGACGCGGTCGGCATCATGCTCACCAACCGCCCCGAATTCAACCTCATCGACACCGCCGCGCTGCACCTGGGCGCCACGCCGTTCTCGGTATACAACACCAGCTCCGCAGAGCAGATCGCGCACGTGTTCGCCAACGCGGGCAACAAGGTGGTCGTCACCGAGCAGGCGTTCCTCGACGTCCTCCGGGAGGCGGGTGCCGACACCGAGCACACCGTCCTGGTCGACGGCACCGCCGAGGGCACCATCACCCTGGCCGACCTCGAGTCGGACCCGGCGCCCGATTTCGACTTCGACGCGGCCTGGCAGGCGGTGAAATCCAGCGATCTGGCCACCCTGATCTACACCTCGGGCACCACCGGCCCGTCCAAGGGCGTCGAGCTCACCCAGAGCAATGTGATCGCCCAGGTCGTCGGCCTGGTGCAGGGTCCGCTGCCGGTCGGTTTCGACGACCGCGCGGTGTCGTACCTGCCCGCCGCGCACGTCGCCGACCGCATCTCCGCGCACGCGATGAGCCTGCTCACCGGCATCCAGATCACCACGGTGCCGGACCCGCGCGAGATCGCGGCCGCCCTGCCCGATGCCCGCCCCACCGTGTTCTTCGGGGTGCCACGGGTGTGGCAGAAGATCAAGGCGGGCATCGAGAACAAGCTCGCGGTCGAGCCGAGCCCGGTGAAGAAGGCGCTGGCCAACTGGTCGATCGGGGTCGGTGTCACGCAGGCACGAGCGAAGCTCGCCGGCGAGGGTTCCTCGCTGCTGCTGAGCGTGCAGCACAAGATCGCCGACGCGCTGGTGCTGTCGAAGCTGCGTGCGGCGCTCGGCTTCGCCGAGCTGAAGGTCGCCGCGTCCGGCGCGGCGCCGGTACCGCCGGAGACCCTCGAATACTTCCTCGGCCTCGGTTTCGCGGTCAGCGAGGTGTGGGGCATGTCGGAGACCACCGGTGTCGGCACCTTCACCGAGATCGACAAGCCGCGACCCGGCTCGGTCGGTCGCGTGATGGACGGGGTGGAATTGCGCCTCGACGCCGACGGTGAGGTGCTCATCCGCGGTCCGATCATCACCCCCGGCTACCGCAACATGCCCGAGAAGACCGCCGAGGCGATCGATGACGCGGGCTGGCTGCACACCGGTGACATCGGCACCCTCGACGCCGACGGCTACCTGCGCATCGTCGACCGCAAGAAGGAACTGATCATCAGCGAGGCGGGCAAGAACATCGCCCCCTCCAACATCGAGAACGCCATGAAGGCCGCCTCCTCGATGATCGGCCAGGCTGTCGCGATCGGCGACGCACGCCCCTACATCACCGCGCTGATCATGCTCGACCCCGATGTGGCGGCCCTGCGCGCCAAGGAGTTCGGCGCCACCGACGCCACCCACGCCGAGCTCGCCCGCCGCAAGGAGATCGTCGACGAGGTCACCGAAGCCGTGCAGGCGGGCAACCGCAAACTCTCACGGGTGGAGCAGATCAAGCGCTTCGTCATCGTGGAGACACTGTGGGAGCCCGGTGGTGACGAGCTGACCCCGAAGATGTCGCTCAAGCGCACCCCGATCGCGAACAAGTACGCCACGACCATCGAGGAGCTCTACGCGGCGACGCCGCCGGAGCACGTCACCGATGTGAAGTAGGCCCGATGACGAGGGTGGCCCCCGGGAGTTCGCTCCCGGGGGCCACCCTCGTGTTCGCGTCAGTGCTGTTCGTGGGTCCCGATCAGGGTGGCCCTGGCGAGGGTGTGTGAGAACAGGTTGAAGCCGAGGAATGCCGGTGACGCGTCCGGTCCGACCTCGAGTGCGGGCACGTCGACCGCGTGCACGACGACGAAGTAGCGGTGCGGGCCGTGGCCGGGCGGCGGGGCGGCCCCGACGAAGCCGGGGAAGCCGCCGTCGTTGCGCAGGGTGACAGCACCGGCGGGCAGAGTGCCGCCTTCGCTGCCCGCGCCGGCGTCGAGCTCGGTCACCGACGCCGGGATGTTGGCGACGGCCCAGTGCCAGAACCCAGCCGCGGTGGGGGCATCGGGGTCGTAGACCGTCACCACGAAGCTCTGGGTCGCTGCGGGAAAGCCCGACCAGCTCAGCTGAGGTGAGATGTCCTTGCCCCCCGCCCCGAACACACCCGACACCTGGTCGCCGGCCAACGGCTGACCGTCGGCGATGTCGGTGGAGGTGACGGTGAACGAGGGGACCTGGGGCAGTGCGTCATAGGGGTTGTGGCTCATGGGCGTCTCCGAATCGTGGTCGGTTGCTCGGCGATCAGCTGTGCAGGAGGAAGTGTTCCAGCACCCGGGTGCCGAATTCCAGTGAGTGCACCGGCACCCGCTCGTCCACCCCGTGGAACAGGGCGGTGAAGTCCAGGTCGGGCGGCAGCTGCAGGGGCGCGAAGCCGAAGCAGCGAATACCCAAGCGGGCGAACGCTTTCGCGTCGGTGCCGCCGGAGAGCATGTAGGGCACGGTGCGGCCGTGGGCATCGTGGGCGAGCACGGCGTCATTCATGGCGTCGACGAGGTGGCCGTCGAAGGTGGTCTCGTAGGAATCCAGTTTGGTGATCCACTCGCGCTCGACATCGGGGCCGATCAGCTCGTCGACCTCGCGTTCGAACGCCGCCTGTCGGCCCGGCACGACGCGGCAGTCGACCACGGCCTCCGCGGTCTGCGGGATGACATTGGCCTTGTAGCCGGCCTGCAGCATCGTCGGGTTCGCGGTGTCGCGCAGGGTCGCGCCGATGATGCGGGAGATGGTGCCGAGCTTGGCCAGCTGACCCTCGATGTCGGGGCCATGCGGGTCGAAGTGCAGGCCGGACTCCTCGCTGACGGCAGCGAGGAATTCGGCCACCGAGTCCGAGAGCACCACCGGGAAGGTGTGGCGGCCCAACCGGGCGACGGCTTCGGCGAGGATGGTGACCGCGTTGTCGTCGTGCAGGAACGAGCCGTGGCCGGCACGGGCCTTGGCGCGCAACCGCATCCAGCCCAGGCCCTTCTCGGCGGTCTCGACGAGGTAGAGCCTGCGTTCGGAGCCGTCGGGGCGGGGCACGGTCAGCGAGAAGCCGCCGACCTCACCGACCGCCTCGGTGACGCCGTCGAACAGGTCGGGCCGGTTGTCGGCCAGCCACTGCGAACCCCATCTGCCGCCGTTCTCCTCGTCGGCCAGGAACGCGAACACCAGATCGCGCGGCGGCACCGTACCCTCGGCCTTGAACTGGCGGGCCAGGGCCAGCGTCATGCCGACCATGTCCTTCATGTCGATCGCGCCGCGACCCCACACGTAGCCGTCGCGTACCGCGCCGGAGAACGGGTGCACGCTCCAGTCGGCAGCCTCGGCGGGCACCACGTCGAGGTGGCCATGGATCATCAGCGCGCCGCGGCTCGGGTCGGCGCCCTTCAAGCGCGCGAACACATTGCCGCGGCCGGGCGCGCCCGACTCGACGTATTCGGTCTCGTACCCGACTTCCTGGAGCTGCTCGGCCACCCACTGCGCGCATTCGCGTTCGCCCTTGGTGGTCGCCAGCTCACCGGTATTGGAGGTGTCGAACCGGATCAGCGCGCTGACCAGCTCCACCACCTCGTCCACCGCGCGGGATCGACCGTTCGAACCAGAATTCTCGCCAGATGCCGACACGTTTCCCTTCCTACCACCCCGCGCGTCCACCCCGCGCCACCTCCCCTGGCTCGCGCGGATTCCGCGCTGTCGGCCGCCGCCACGCGATTCGGACTCGGGCCGAGCGGAATTCCCGCCGCATTCGTCCGCGAAACGGGTCGTGTGTTTGGCTTGCTCGATGAGCGCGCGGGTGGTTCGGATCGGGATCGTCGGCTCGGCCGGTGCAGCCACGCTGGCCGGAGTCGTCGGGATCGCCCTGCACTTCCTGCACTGGCCCGCGGAGCCGCTGGTGCTGGCGGCCTCGGGCGCACCGTATCTGATGGCCGTCGCTGTGCTCGGTGTGGTCGGGTTCGCGGCGGCGCGGCAGTGGCTAGGGGCCGGGGTCGCGGTGCTGGTCACCGCGGTCGGGGCGGCGACTCAGGTGCCGTTGTATGTCGCCGACGGTGGCAGGGACGGGCACGCGATCGTGGCCATGCAGGCCAATCTGCTGTTCGACGGCGCCGATCCGACCGCGCTGGTCGAGCAGGTGCGCACGCGCGACATCGCGCTGCTCACGGTCAACGAACTCACGCGAACTGCCGTCGACGACCTGTCTCGCGCCGGTCTCGACCGGCTCCTGCCCCACCGGTACCTCGCCCCCGGGCAGACCGCGAGCGGCACCGGGATCTGGAGCCGGTATCCGCTTTCGGACACCGTGGAGTACGACGGTTTCGTTCTCCATCAGATCTCGGCGACCGCGCAGATCCCCGAAGCCGGGCCGGTCGCGGTCTACGCCTTCCATCCGGTCCCACCGATCTATGACAGTGGGGTCTGGGCCGCCGAACTGGCCCGCCTGCACGCCATCCTGCGCCGCGCTCCCACCGATCGCCCGGTCATCGTCGGTGGCGATTTCAACGCCACGCACGATCACGCCCGGTTCCGCGCCATGGCCTCTGACCGTTTCGCCGATGCCGCCGCCCAGGCGGGTGCGGGTCACCTGCGTACCTATCCCACCGACAAACGCTTCCCGCCGCTGGTCGGCATCGACCATTTCCTGCTCGCCGACGCGCACGCGACGGCCGTCGAGACCGTCGACCTGCCTGGAGCCGATCACCGTGCCCTGGTCGCACGGATCGTCGTGGAGCGATTCGGGCGGTGACACCGACGCGGGCAGATCGTCCGTCTACGTCCTGTCCGTGCTGGACCAACCCACCGTCGCCGCGGTCACCGAATTCCTCACCACCACGTCCCATCGTGCACAGCGCTGATCCACCCGCGCGCTATCGAACCAGCGCGCGCAGGTAACGCCGCCGAAAGAACCATTGCGCCAGGAGCAACGCGGGAAATACTTGCCGCCAGAGGCCATCTGGCGCGGCCCTGGTGAGCGAGCGCAGAGTCAACGACACCGTCCCATCAGCGCAGCGGTGCACCACGAACGCCTCCTCACCCGATACCGGATGGCCCGGCAGAGTGCCGTAGGCGAACCCGCAGCGGTCGGAGGTGTCGACCACGGCCACCACCCGCACGGGTTCGTGGACAGTGACCGGCCCCCACCCGGCCACGATGCGATACTCCGAACCCACAGCGACCTGTTCCCCCGCACCACCTTGCGGCAGCACTCGGAACCCACTGCGGCGCTTGATCTCCCACTCCAGAACCGCCCCGCGAACCATTACCCAGGTGTCGTCACCACGACCGATCACCACGGTCTGCTCGAACCGCCGGAATCCTGGCGCCGACACGCCCCACTCCGCCTCGCCCGGTGTCGTGGCACCGGCAGGCCCGTAGCTGAGGTCGGCCGGAGCGGGGCCATTGACGTGCGCGTTCACGAGATGACGATAGGGGCCGCGGCTCAGGTCTGCTGGAGCGGTTCGTAGATGTCGGCACCCAAGCCGAAGGTCCAGGCGACGCCCTCGCGGGCGGTGCGGGTGGTGGGTGGGACGCGGAGCCAGTAGGTGCGGTAGGCGCCGTCGGGTTCGGGGGTGGAGTTGACCACTTCGACCATGACCACGTCCTCGTCGCCGTCGAGCGCTATTCGCCACAAGATGCCTGTTTCATCGCGGTGCAGGGGGCGGGCGTCGGATTCGGTGAGATAGCGGTCGTAGCCGTAGTACTCGAGCATCACCCGGCGCAGTTCCGCGTTCTCCTCCTCCCGGATCCGCTGCGGGGTCAGCGAGCGCAAGCTGTCGAGGAACTCGGCAGTGACCGGCATTCCACGCCAGGCGTGCAGAACGAAGCCGTCGGCGTACGCCAGGGCAGGTCCGTCGCCGCGGTCCAGTCGTCCGGCTTCGTCGCGGTGAAGCTCGAGCGGCCGCTCGGTGATCACCGCCACCTTCGCATAGGGCCACCACCAGCCTGCCTGCGCGGCCACCGCGGCGACACCGTCGAGGGGATGACCGGGCGCGGTGTCGTAGGCGCTGAGCCAGGCGGCCTCGTGCTGGCCGAGGACGGCGTCGAGCAGCAGTACCCGGATCTGCCGTTCCCGCTTGCGATCACCGGCCGCGGCGTCGATGACACCGGCCCGGATGCGTTCCACCACCGAATTCGTCAGGTCCCACAGGTCCGCGCCGGTGGCCCGCCAGTGCGCGCTGTAGCCGTTCGTGCCGAGCGCGGTGTGCAGGCGCGCGCGTTCGGCGGCCCATGGACCGTTGCGCACGGCCTCCCGGACAGGAGCTCCTGGCGCGATGCTGCCCGAGGTCAGCAGCTCGACAGCCGCCAACGGCGAGGCGGCCCACACGATCCGCTCCGGTTCGGCCAGCCCGGCGCGGGTGTAGGCCAGCCGCACGCCGGCCTCTGCCGCCGTCCGGTCACCACTACCCGTCGCGGCCGCCACCGCACGCCAGTCTCGCGGCGTCGTCTCGATGCTCGTTTCCGTTGTCGCCGAAAGGTTGCGCGTCATCAGTCGGCCACCACCCGGACCGAACCGGGGACGTACTCACGCTGGCGGACCACCCGGTACCAGCCTTTCGGTAATCCGATGGCCGCGTGTTCCTCGTGCACGACCCGCCCGCCCTCGGGCAGGTGCAGCAGCATCGGGCCGAAAGCCCCGGCCTCCCTGATCAATCGGCCGGGGCCGGCGATCGCGTGCGCGTGCCCGGTCACCTCGCCGAGCGCCAGCACCAACCGCCCCCGGCCATCGCGCTTCTCCCCCATCGCGGCACGCGCGTGCTCGGGCACCGCGTGCTCGGCCAGCGCGACGATGAGCACATCGCCTTGTCGATACATGATTCTCCTCCCGCCACGGCCCGCGTTTCGCTGCCGTTGGCCAGGACGGTAGCGGCAGGTCCCGACAAGTCGGCCCGGCGCCGGAATTGTCGGCGGGCCTTGGTAGAAAGCAGCTGTCGCGAACACGGCACGACGCCAGAAGGGGCGGGAACACATGACCATCGGAGATCATCTGCGCGAGTGGGGCGGCCTGCCCGCCTACACCTTCCCCGACCCGGAGAAGGACGCCGAGAACCAGGCGGCGGCCGTGCGATCGCTGCCCGCCGCGGACTCGGTGGCGTGGCGGATCGCCGTCGATTCCTACGAAGCGCCGGAATCCTGGGAGGACGCGTTCGCCCGGTTCCTCGACACCGTCGACCCCGGTGCGGTGCGGGCCATCATCGTCGGTTCCTGGACCGATGCCTACGAGAACCGCCCCGACGGCGCGATCGAGGCCATCGTTGCCGCCCGCGAACAGCTTCCGGCACTGCGTGCGGTGTTCGTGGGCGACATCATCGGCGAGGAATGCGAGATCTCCTGGATCAATCAGGGCGAGGTGACCCGCCTGCTCGAGGCGTTTCCCGCGCTCGAGGAGCTGGGCGTGCGCGGCGGGGAGCGCCTCGAGTTCACCACGGTCCGGCACGAGAGCCTGCGCAAGCTGACGGTGGAGGCCGGCGGTCTGCCAGTCACGGTGGTGCGCGGTGTCGCGGCCAGCGAGCTACCCGCCCTGGTCGATCTCGAACTGTGGCTCGGCACCTCCGAATACGGTGGCGACAGCGATGTCGACGACCTCGCCCCGATTCTGTCCGGTGACCGGCTGCCGAGTCTGAAGCGACTGGCCCTGCGCAACAGCGAGATCCAGGACGTCATCTGCGCGGCGGTGGCCTCGGCGCCGGTCGTCGCGCGGCTCGACGAACTCGACCTGTCGATGGGGGTGCTCACCGACGACGGCGTCGCGGCCCTGCTCGGCGGCCAGCCTCTGACCCACCTGACATCGCTGGACCTGCACCACAACTACGTGAGTTCCGAGCTCGGTGCCCGCTTGACCGACACCCTCACCGCAGCCGGTGTCGAACTGAATCTGGCGGTCGACGACGCCGACGAGGACGAGGACGACGACGGCTCGGTCTGGCGATTCGTCGCGGTCGGCGAGTGAACTGACATGCGATGGGCGGTGGTCGGCAACGCCGAGAACCGGCGGGTCCGGCTGTTCACCGACGCGGTGCTCGCCGCCGGACACGCCGCGCCCCGGGTCGTCGCCTGGCACGCGGTGTTGACCGAGGGCGGTCACGGCTTCGCCGACGACGAGTTCGTCCGGCTGGACTCTCCCGGCGAGAATCCGGCAGTCGATGCACTCTTGCGCGGTGTGCCCGAGCCGACGCGCGTGGAGGGTTCCGCCCGCTGGTACGCGAACTTCGTCGGGGCCGTGCGGTCCCTGCGCGGTGGTCGACGCCTCGACGACCCGGCAGATCTGGCCGTGCTGTTCGACAAGCGGCGCTGCCACGCACGACTCGCTGCCGCGGGTGTCCCGGTCCCGCCTGCACCGGCGGCCGGCCCGCTGCGAGGCTGGACCGATGTGCGGGAGCGGATGCGCGCGGCCGGAATGTCGCGGGTGTTCGTCAAACTCGCCCACGGGTCCTCGGCCTCGGGCGTTCTCGCTGTCGAGTCGACGACCTCGGGACGCTGGCAGGCCAGCACCTCGGTCGAGGTGGATCGTGACGGCGCGTTGCACAATTCGCTGCGCGTGCGCCGCTACCAGGACGAGTCGACGATCGCCGCGATCGTGGACCGGCTCGCACCCGACGGCCTGCACCTCGAGCGCTGGATTCCCAAGGCCACGCTCGGTGGGCGGTCCGCCGACCTGCGCGTGGTCGTCATCGCGGGCCGTGCCACCCATGTCGTCGTCCGCACCAGTCGCTCGCCGATGACCAATCTGCACCTGGGCGGCGCGCGCGGCGACCTCGACGCGGTCCGGGCCGCGGTGGGTGCGCGGTGGGCGGAGGCGATGACGATCTGTGAACACGCCGCCGCGTGCTTCTCGGATACCCTCTGTGTCGGGGTCGACCTGCTGCCCGGTCTCGGCTGGCGCCGGTTCACGGTCGGCGAGGTCAACGCCTTCGGCGACCTGTTGCCGGGACTGACCGGGCTCCCCGGCAGCTCCGCCGAGGGGCTCGACACCTACGCGGCGCAGCTGTCCGCCGCGTCCCGCTTCGCGGCCGCGACACCGCGACCGGCCACGATCGGACCCCTTCGATGACCGAACCCACGCTGACGCGACCCGACATGACCGAGGTCATCGGCCGCGACGACCTCCTGCTGCTCACCCTCGACACCTTGCGCTACGACGTCGCCGTCGAACTCGCCGCGGCAGGCCGCCTACCGACCCTGTCGGCCCACCTGCCCGAGGGCCGCTGGCAGCGCAGGCACGCGCCCGGCAGTTTCACCTACGCCTCCCACCAAGCCATCTTCGCCGGTTTCCTGCCCACTCCGGCCGCGCCCGGCCCGCATCCACGACTGTTCGCCGCGCGTTTCGCCGGCAGTGAGACCACCGCCGAGGGCACCTTCGTCTTCGACGAACCCGATCTCGTGACTGCCCTGGCCGGCCGTGGCTATCACACCGTCTGTATCGGCGGCGTCGGATTCTTCAACAAGCAGGGTGCGCTCGGCAGCGTGCTGCCCGGCCTGTTCGCGGAGAGTCACTGGGAGCCGGAGTTCTCCGTGGCCTCGCCGACTTCGTTCGAGGCTCAGGTGGCGTGCGCCGAGCAGGCGGTCGCCGCCCTGCCCGACGAGCAGCGGATCTTCCTGTTCCTCAACGCCTCCGCGCTGCACCAACCGAACTGGTTCCACCTGCCGGGCGCCACCCGTGCGGCCGGGGACAGCCGCGAAACTCACGCCGCCGCACTGGAATACATCGACACCCAGGTCGGACGTCTGTTCGAGGTGATGCGGTCGCGTCGCCGCTGCTTCGCGATCGTGTGCTCCGACCACGGCACCGCCTACGGCGACGACGGATACACCGGTCACCGGCTCGGCCACGAGAGCGTCTGGACGGTCCCCTACAGCCACTTCTTCCTGGAGCCGTCACCATGATCGACACCGCCCTACCTCGCCCGTATCAGAACTACGTCTACGCCTACCCGCACAAGACCGCCTACCGTCCGCTGCCGGATCGCCCCGCGCTCGCCCGCGTCTGGGCGGGCGAATCCCGTTCCGCACTCTCGCTGTATCTGCACATCCCGTTCTGTGAGGTGCGCTGCGGCTTCTGCAATCTGTTCACCAGAGTCGGGGCACCGGCCGACCTGACCGGCCGCTATCTCGACGCCCTCGCCCGCCAGGCCACCGCCGTCCGCGCGGCATTGGGCGAGGCCGAATCGCCCCGGTTCGCCAATGCTGCCTTCGGCGGCGGCACGCCGACCTTTCTCGACGCGGGTGAGCTGACCAGGCTGTGCGATATCGCCGAACAGATCATGGGCGCGGATCTGCGCGCGATCCCGCTCTCGGTGGAAGCGTCCCCGTCGACCTGCACCGCCGACCGGCTGGCTGTGCTCGCCGAGCGCGGTGCGACCCGGCTCAGCTTGGGCGTGCAGAGCTTCGTCGACGAGGAGGCCCGCGCGGCGGTGCGACCGCAGCGCCGCGCCGATGTCGAAGCCGCACTGGGCCGAATCCGCGACGCGGGGATTCCGGTGCTCAACATCGACCTGATCTACGGCATCGACGGCCAGACCGCCGCGAGCTGGCGGCACTCCCTCGACGCGGCGCTGGCGTGGCGGCCTGAGGAGATCTACCTGTACCCGCTCTATGTGCGCCCGCTCACGGGGCTGGCCAGGCACGCCGATCTCGATGTCGCCGAACAGGACTGGGATCGGGAGCGGCTCGCCCGCTACGCTCAGGGCCGCGATCACCTGCTGGCGCAGGGCTACCAGCAGGTGTCCATGCGCATGTTCCGCCGCGGCGACGCCCCGCCCCAGGGCCCGGACGACTACGCCTGCCAGACCGACGGCATGATCGGGCTCGGCTGCGGCGCCCGCTCCTACACCTCCCGACTGCACTACTCCTTCGACTATGCCGTCGAGCTGCGCGAAGTCCGCGGCATCATCGACAGCTACGTCGCCACCACGGATTTCGGTTCGGCCGTGCACGGCCGGGTGATCGATGGCGACGAAGCCGCACGCAGGCACCTGCTGCAATCACTGCTGCAAACCGAGGGCCTGCCCGTCGCGGACTACCGCCGACGCTTCGGCGCCGATCCCTGGGATCACTTCGGTGAACAGTTGCACGCACTCGCCGGTCGCGGCTGGCTCGCCGAGACCGGCGCCGAACTGCTGCGCCTGTCCCCGGCGGGCCTGGCCTACTCCGACGCCATCGGCCCCGGCTTCTTCTCCCCCGACGTGCGTGCCGCCATGGCCGCCTACGAGCTGCGCTGATGGACCTGACGATCCTCTACCGCGGGCCGCTGTCCTCGTGCGACTACGACTGCCCGTACTGCCCCTTCGCCAAACGCCGTGACAGCACCGCACAGCTGCGCGCCGATCGCGCCGCGCTGCAACGCTTCACCGACTGGGCGTGCGCGCAGACCGATGACCGGCTCGCGGTGCTGTTCACGCCCTGGGGCGAAGCTCTGGTGCGGTCGTGGTATCGCAAGGCCTTGGTCGAGCTGTCGCGGCAGCCCCACATCGATCGCGTCGCGATCCAGACCAACCTCGGCGGCCGGATCGAATGGACCGCCGAGGCCGATCCCGGCATCCTGGCCCTCTGGTGTACCTACCACCCCGGTCAGACACCGTATCGACGATTCCTGGACAAGGCCGAACGTCTTGCCGCCCAGGGCATCCGGTTCAGCGTCGGTATCGTCGGGCTGCCCGAGCACCTCGACCATGCCCGCCGCCTGCGTGCCGACCTGCCCGACCACGTCTATCTCTGGGTCAATGCCGCCGACGGCCACACCTACACCGACGATCAAGCCGCCGACTGGACCGCCATCGACGAACTGTTCCCGTTCAGCCGCCACCCCCACCGCTCAGCCGGAGCACGGTGCCGCACCGGCTCTTCGGTGATCTCGGTCGACGGTGAAGGAACCGTCCGCCGCTGCCATTTCGTCCCCACCCCTTTGGGCAACCTCTACGACGGCTCCTACCGCGCCACCCTCGCACCCCGCACCTGCCCGCTCGCGGTGTGCGACTGCCACATCGGCTACGTCCACCTCGAAACCCTGCCGCTGTACGACGTGTTCGCCGGTGGAGTCCTGGAACGGATTCCGGCGCGTTCGCCCGTCGAGCTGCCCCGACAGCCGCGCCCTACCGAGGCGCCCACGTCGACACGCATTGCGCCGGTCAGCCGGGAACTGACACAATTCGACACCGTATGACGCCGGTTCCCGATATCGCTCGCGACAGCCTCGACGGTCTTTCCGTCGGAGACGCGCTAGGAGCACAGTTCTTCGTTCCCGGTCGCTCGTTCCCCGAGCTCCGTGACGGCAGCCCACCTGCCGCCCCGTGGCCGTGGACCGACGACACCGAAATGGCCTGCTCGGTCCACGAACAGATCCAACTCCTCGGTCACATCGACCGTGACACCCTCGCCGCCCTGTTCGCCGACCGCTGCGAGCCCTATCGCGGCTACGGCGGTGGCACCGTGGTGGTGCTGCACGAGATCCGCGATGGCCGCCCGTGGTCCGGGGCCGCGGGCGCGGCCTTCGGTGGCCGTGGCTCCTGGGGCAACGGTGCCGCGATGCGAGTGGCCCCACTCGGCGCCCACTTCGCGGGCGACCCCGACCGAGCGGCCACCGAAGCCGCGTCGTCCGCCGAGGTCACCCACCGCCACCCGGAAGCCATCGTCGGCGCCATGGCGGTCGCCGTTGCGGCGAGTCACGCGGCCGCTACGCGCGGAAGAAGCTGCGCACCAGAGGAATTGCTCGACGCAGTCGGCCCGTACCTGGTGGACGGCCGGACCTCGGAAGGAGTCCGACGTGCCCGACGACAACTCGGACGCTCCGTCGCCGAGGCCGCCTACTCGCTGGGCAACGGCGCATCGGTCAGCGCGCAGGACACGGTTCCGTTCGCACTGTGGGCCGCAGCCACCTACCTCACCGACTATCCCGCGGCGATCACCGCCTGTGTCGAGGCAGGCGGCGATGTCGACACCACCGCCGCGATCGTCGGCGGAATAGTGGCAGCGCACACCGGCATCGGTGAGCGCGACACGATCCGCGGAGTCCCGGAGTCGTGGCTGTCGGCCCGCGAGCCCTTGCCTTCGTGGGCAGCTGATCGCCGAGTGTCCTGACGATCACGGGCAACACACCTCAGGCGAGTTCGAGGGTGGTGGTCGAGGTCGCCCTCAGCGGTGACCGCGATGCCATCGACCGCCACATCCAGTCGTTGTGCCCAGAAGCAGTAGGCATGGCGTCGAAACACCTACTGCTGCTCGAGATTTGGCTACAGTGTTCTCGTCACGCGGGGTCTGCGCGCTGCTCGTAGGGGGATTCGTTGCTCGACACACGTAACCACCAGGGCACATTCGGCGCCGACATCGGCTACTACACCTCGCTGCGCACCGAAGCGCGCCTGTCCCCGAGAGACACCCGCCGGCGCGGTCGCCGACCTCCGCCGACTCGACGCCTCCTCCTCGGTGAACGCGCTGGCAGACCTCGGCGGCGTGTCCGCCTTCGACCTGCGTTTCCGCTGGTCGCTACGCCTGCCTCGCACCGAGGAATCCGTGGCTTTCCCGCCCAGTTCGGGTGAGCGGCTGCGCGCGGTGGTCAAACGCGCGGACCAGCTACCCCTGTGGCACTCGGTCGGCGTCCACGGCCCGATCGCGCGCATCGCGCGCCCGACCGGAATCGTCACGGCGGCAGATGGTTTCACCGTGCACCACCCATGACCACCACCTCAGAGAAGAAACGGGGACAGCCATGTCCGATGACCGATTGACGCTGACCGAGCGCTGTGTGCTGCTCGTCTTGATGGCCGAAGCGCGTGAACTCACCAATGCCGAGCTGCACGCCATCGCCGGACTCAAACTCGACGGCAGGTACCGTCGCAACCTCAACGACCTGGGCCTGGTCACCAGCACGCTGGTCAACCGTGCCTATGTCCACGAACTCACCGACCGTGGCGCCGTCCGGTGTGTCGCCGAACTCGGCGCCCAACGCCCGGACCGCTCCGGCCCCGCGGGCGGTGCGCTCTACGCGGTGCTCGCCGGGCTCGGCCGCTACCTCGGCGACTCCGGTCACGCGCTGGCCGAGCTGTTCCGGCCCGATGTGGCGGGCCAGGTGGAAGCGGCCTACACCCACGTCACCCGTGGCAGCGGCGCACCGGTGCGCCTCGCGGTGCTGCGCGAGCGCCTCGACGGTCTGCCGCGCGGCGACTTCGACCGGGCACTGGAACTGCTCGCCCGGCGCGACGGTGTTCATGTGCGGTCGGAAGCAGATCAGAAGACTCTCACCGACGCGGATCTGGACGCGGCGGTCGTGCTGGGCGGGACCCCGCGACATCTGCTCACGATCGAGGGGGCACGGTGAACGAGGAGCACCATCATGCCCTCGCCTCGATCCAGTTCAGCAGCGCGCTCGGCCCCGACGAGATCTGGAGCCCGCTGAGCCATCACGTCGACGGACTGCACCCGCGCGCCGTCGGGGAGATCACCCGCGCCGTCGCCGCGGCCGTGGCGCGACCGCGCAGCACCCCGACCGGGTTGGTGCTCAGCGGTGAGCGTGGCGTCGGCAAGACCCACATGCTCGGTTGGCTGCGTCAGCACGTCCAGGACAGCGGCGGCGCGTTCTTCATGCCCAAACTGATCGACGGCAAGTCGTTCTGGGCGGGCGCGGTGCACGGTGTCGTCAGCCAGCTGCTCGGCGCCGACGGCGGGCAGCTGGGCCGGATGCTCGGGGTACTGGCCGAGCGCAGCGGCTGCGACCAGGAACTGCGTATGCGGCTGCGCGGCACGCTGCGGGTCACCCGGGCCGATCTCGACGAATTCCTCTCGCGGGTGGAGGATCTCGATGTCCAGGCGATGCAGCAGTGCCAGGACACGCTGCGGGCGCTGGTCCTCTACCAGGCGAAAGGGCAGCTGCGCGAGATCGGGCACAGCTTCCTCGTCCTCGCCGACGGCATCGAGGACGCCGAGCGCGCGGAATGGGGGTTTCGCGAGCGCAACTGTGTGCCGCAGTTGACCTTCCAGCACCTCTCACGGCTGTTCGCCCTCACCGGGCCCGTCGTGCTGGCCATCGACCAGATCGACAGCGTCATCGCCCAGTCGGATCAGATCGACGAGGATTCACTGGCCAACCGGCTGGCCGACGGGCTCATGGCGATGCGGGAGGAGACGACCCGGACGATCATCGTGGCGGCCTGCATTCCGAAATCGTGGGAGCTGCTCGAGACCCGCGCGGTGAATTCGGCGGCCGATCGATTCACGGTGCTCGAACTGTCGACCAAGCTGCCCAGTGTCGATGTGGCGACCGCCATCGTCGAAGGTCATCTCGGCGGCCTGTACGGCGAGATCGGTTTCGTGCCGCCGTATCCGACGTGGCCGGTGCTCCCGATCGCCTTCGAGGACACCGACACCGCGAACTTCACGCCGCGGCGGCTGCTGCAGCGGGTCGAGGAACACGTCCGCGACTGCCTGGCCACCGACGAGGTCTCCGAAATGACGCATTTCCGCGCCTCGACCGTGGATCGCGCGCAGGTCGCCCCGTCGGCTGTCGGCGAACTGGCCACACTCGACGAGGAATTCGCGCGCCTGCGCGCGGAGGCCGACGTCGTGTCCCCGTTCGATCCGACCTACGAGGACGAACGCATGTTCGCGCTGCTCAATGCCGCGCTCACGGTCTACACTCTCGAACGGCGCGACGAGGGGTTCGCCCTCACCGTCGATCCGGCGACCATCGTTCGCCCCGCCCTGCACGCACGGTTGCGCCACACGCTCGACGAAGCCAGTGAGGCGGAGGAGCACTGGGGTTTTCGCGCGATCAGCCATCCACATCATCGCGCGGTGCTCACCCGGTTGCGCTCGGCGAGTCTGGAAGCCGGTCTGCACGAAAAGGCACCGAAACGGCATCTGATCATTCTGCGGAACACCCCGTTCTCCAGCGGGCCCGTCACCGCCGCCACGCTGGCCGAGTTCGAAGCGGCGCACGGGGTGGCGGTGCCTGTCTCCGAGGACGACATCCGGACGTTCTCCGCCCTCGGGGCGATGTCCGCCGCGGCCAGGCCCGGATTCCTGAGCTGGCTCGCGATCCGACGCCCGGCGAGCCGATCACAGCTGCTGGCCACGGTGTTGAGTCTCGGCCCCGCGGCCACGCGGCGCCCGGAGCTGGTCGAGCCGGATCGAGCACCGTCGCCACCGGCCGACGCACCGACCGCAGCAACGGCATCGGGCACGACACAGCTCGCGGATCCACCGCTCGCCGAGCCGACCACGCGCCGGCTGCTCCCCGCTCCCCCGCATCCGCTGCCTGGTGACGCCGACGCGCCACCGTCGGTCCTGCTCGGCCACCATGTCGAGCACGGCACACCCTTCACCGTCCCGCTGGTCCTGCTGCGCAAACACACCGCCGTCTTCGCGGGCAGCGGCTCCGGCAAGACCGTGCTGCTGCGCAGGCTGGTCGAGGAGGCCGCCCTCCACGGCGTGTCCTCGATCCTCATCGACAGCAACAACGACCTGGCGCGCCTGGGTGACCCGTGGCCGTCGCCACCGCCCGGCTGGAGCCCGGGCGACATCGCCCGCGCCGATCAGTACTTCGCCGGAACCGACGTGGTCGTCTGGACACCGCGCCGCGAGGCAGGCCGACCACTCGCCCTCAATCCCCTACCGGATTTCGGTGGCGTGCTCGATGATCCGGACGAGTTCCGCACCTCGATCGATGCCTCCGTCGCGGGCCTGGTCCCCCGCGCCGGACTCACCGCGCGCCGGGTCGGCACCGGCAAGGCCGTGCTCACCGAGGCGCTGACCCACTTCGCCCGCCGCGGCGGCAGCGATCTCGGCGAATTCGTCACGCTGCTCGGCGATCTGCCCGAGAACATCAGCACCATCAGAGACGCCCACCGCCTCGCCGAGGGCATGGCCGAGGAACTCAAGGCGGCGATGATCAACGACCCCGTCTTCGGTGGCGCGGGCGTGCGACTGGACCCGGGCATGCTGCTCACCCCCGCACCGGGCAAACACGCCCGAGTCTCGGTGATCAGCTGCATCGGATTGCCGACCGACGAGCAGCGCCAGACCTTCGTCAATCAACTGCAATTGGCGCTGTTCGCCTGGATCAAGCGCCATCCCGCCGGCGATCGCCCGCTGGGTGGTCTCCTCGTGCTCGACGAGGCCCAGACCTTCGTCCCGTCGCGAGGCAGCACCGCGTCCACCGAGAGCACCCTGAAGCTGGCGACCCAGGCCCGCAAATACGGTCTCGGCATGGTCTACGCGACCCAGGCCCCGAAAGCGTTGCACAACTTGGTCACCGGGAACGCGGCCACCCAGTTCTTCGGACTGCTCAACTCGCCGGTCCAGATCCAGGCCGCCGCCGAACTGGCCAGGGCCAAGGGCGGCCGCATCGACGATGTCGCCCGCCTGCCCGCCGGCCGGTTCTACGGCGCCACCGAAGGAGCGGGCTTCGGCAAGCTCAGCGCACCGATGTGCCTGAGCCACCATCCAGCCAGCGCGCTCACCGAGGACGAGGTCCTGCGACGGGCCAGACCCGAACAGGACTGATCCGCGCGGTGTTCGACCGTCAGCCCAGGCGGCGGTCGAACACCTCGGTGCTGGTGCCCGAGGCCAGGTCGACGGTCACCACGCGCAGGTTGACCGCGTCCGGGCTGAGGTCCATGACCATGAAGCCCAGTTCGTCCTGGGTGTCGAACAGGGCGGGGTGGGCCGGGCCCGCTGAGGATCCGGTCAGGGCGCCGTGGCCGCCTGTGGTCTTGGCCGCCGCACCGGAGACGAGCTGGCGGGTGCCTTTGGTTTCCGGGGTCGGTTCGAGCACCTGCAGCGTGTGGTCGTGGCCCGACAGCAGGAACGAGACCTTGCCCAGCACATGGTCTTCGAAGAAGCGCTTGGCGTGCACGCCGTTGAGTGGTTCGATCGGCAAACCCTCGTAGTTGCCCGCGTCGCCGTGCGGGCCGTTGCTGAGGTAGGGGTGGTGGGTACAGGCGATCTTCCACTTCGCCGGTGATTCGGCCAGCGCGCGGTCGAGCCAGGCACGTTGTTCGTTCATGTAGGGGCCGTCGACCGCCCAGTAGGGGTCGAGCAACGGCGGGATGTAGGCGGCGAGAGGGTTGATGTCGAGGATGAAGAACTCCACGACGGGGTTCTGTTCGGGCACTCGCACCGAGTAGTAGCGGCTCGGCATCCACCAGCGGGCCGACCTGGCGTGATACTCGACCTCGTGGTTGCCGCGGGCCAGCCAGCCGCCGTCGCCAGGAAAGATCGCGCTGGTGTCGTGGTTGCCGAGCACCATGGCCCACGGGAAGTCCAGCCCCGCGTTGGGATCTTCGAACTTCGTGGCGAACTGGATGTCGTCGGGTCCGGTCGGACCCGATTCATAGATGTTGTCGCCCAGACCTACCGCCAGCGAGAACGGTTCGCGCGCATGGAATTCCCTGGCCGCGTCGGCGACCGCCCACTGAGTGCGGGTGCCGGTGCCGGCGTCGCCGGTGATCAGCACGCGCACGTTCTGTCCGGCCCGCGGCGCGAACTTGGTCACCTCGGCGGGGACCGCCGCTGCGGGCGTGAGACCCACCAGGGTCAGGCCGGCGAGGACTCCGGCCGTGCCCGCGAGGACTTCCCGACGGCCGATACCGGCCGGGTTCTGCTCGTGCATGCTCACCTTCTGACTAGAGGTTCTGGACAACTGACCTGATCGAAACACAATGGCACTCGCACGCGCCGCGCGGACCTAGATCGCGCACATCGACTGCATGACACCCCGCACGATCGGCGCGCCGTAGTCGGTCGGTGCGAACACCAGCTTCTGCACGATCGACAGCGGCGTGGTGATCGTCTCGGCGACTCCGGCGAACCCGGCGATCGAGGTGCCCGCCGAGAACAGCAGACTGGCGATGTCGAGGCTCAACGTCGCCAGATCGTAGGCGTTCTCGACCCGAACCTGTGCGAGCGGCACGGTGTCGAGCGCGGTCCCCTCGGCCAGATCGGCGCCGAGGTTGGCCAGGAACGTCACCGGACCCATGTCCAGTGCCTCGACCAGCGGCCCGAGATCGTCAGCGCGCCGCATCAGCATCACCTTGGCCACCCGGTTGGCCGCGAGGAACTCCTGCAGCGTGTCGGCGGCCTCGTTCATCGCGACCCGGTCCATATCCACCGCGCCGCTGTCGAGGAAGGCGCGGGTGCGCTCGACCACGGTCGCCATGGTCAGTTCGGCGACGGGCGTGCAGGTGCCGTCCGCGGTCATCACCAGGGCGGCGAGATCGCGGATCGGCTGGGGCACCGGCACCGGCACCACCGTGGGCTCGTCGAGCACCAGCGGCGGATACACGTTCGGGGCGAGGCAACCCGCCTCGATCGAGTTCTGCACCGCGCGGGCCAGCGCTGCGGTTCCGGTGAACATCGCACTGACGACCGGTTTGAGAAAGAACCCGACCGTGGGCACCATGCCCGCGGCGAGCTTCGCCGGAATCTTGACGATGCCGGTCGCGAGGACGAACACCTCGATCGCGTCGTTGACCGTCAACTGCGAGACCGACATCGTCTCGTCGATGCGGCCGGTGCGCACCGCATCGAGGCCGTTCACGATGTAGGTGACGATCGGATCGTCGAGCTCGGCGGGCCGGGCGCCGACCAGTTCCGGGTGTCTGGGCAGCCCGTCGCGGTGCACCCGTGCCGCGGCCAACGCCGCGCGCACGTCGGCGACCCGCTGGTCGTAGGCCGTGAGGTCGGCGGGCCCGACAATCCCGCGCACGACGGAGGCGGCGGCGGTGACCACGTCGTCGAAAGTCGGCGCACCACTGACGCACAACTGCGGCGCGTCGACGACCGGGGTCGAGGCCAGCGTCTCGACAGGCTCGGCGTGCGCCCCCGGCGCGAGCAGCAGGCCCGCGACCAGGGTGAGTGCGGTGAGACTGCCGACGCAGGAGGCGGTCAGTCGGGACAGGGGCAAGCGCATGCGCGGTGATCTCCGGCTCGAACGGGCGAACGTGCGCTCCGAACGTAGGACCTCGCGGTTGCCGAAACAGTGCCGGTTATATGAACACTTGCCCAACTTGGACAGTCGTTCAGTTCGATCCAGGTCGACAGCGGAAACCGTCCACACCGCGTGTTCACCCCCGCGTCACGCATGTCGTTTACCGTCCCCTGGATGACCGAGCTCGAGACACGCACGATCCCGCGCGCGATCAGCGAGATCGCCGATCTCGCGACCGCGGTGGATCTCGCCGACACCACCGCGTTCTCCGTCGACGACACCGACGACGACGATCCGATCCTGCTCACCGAACCCGGTGGCCTGATCGTCGACACCTGGCGCGAGGGCTACCCCTACGACGAGCGCCTCTCGCGTCTGCAGTACGAGGCCGACAAACGATTGCTGCAGATCGAGCTGCTGAAACTGCAGAACTGGGTGAAGGCGACCGGTCGCCGCATCGTCATCGTCTTCGAAGGACGCGACGCCGCGGGCAAGGGCGGCACCATCAAACGCTTCATGGAGCACCTGAATCCGCGTGGCGCGCGGGTGGCCGCGTTGGAGAAGCCCTCGGCGCGCGAGTCGACCCAGTGGTACTTCCAGCGCTATGTCGAGCATCTGCCCGCCGCCGGTGAGCTCGTACTGTTCGACCGGTCCTGGTACAACCGCGCCGGTGTCGAACGGGTGATGGGTTTCTGCACGCCCGAACAGCATCGCCGCTTCCTGGCCCAGGTGCCGCTGTTCGAGCGCATGCTCGTCGACGACGGCATCGACCTGGTGAAGTTCTGGTTCTCGGTGTCGCTGCTGGAGCAGCGCACCCGCTTTGCCATCCGGCAGGTCGACCCGGTCCGACAGTGGAAGCTCTCGCCGATGGACCTGGCCTCACTGGACAAGTGGGAGCAGTACACCGCCGCCAAGGAAGAGAACTTCGAGCACACCGACACCGATCACGCGCCGTGGATCGTGGTCAAGAGCAACGACAAGAAGCGCGCCCGGCTCAACGCGATGCGCCACGTACTCGAGCGCTTCGACTACGAGAACAAGGATGACGAGATCGTCGGCGCCGCCGACCCGCTCATCGTGGGCCGGGGACGCGACGTCCTCGGGTCCTGAACGACCTAGCGCACCAACGCGACTCGGTGCGCGGCGGTCATCAGAGTGACCAGTTCGGCACTCTCGTCAGCGTCGAGGACCTCGAAGCAGGGCGCGATGAGCGCGTCGGTCACCGCCTCCGCCGCCGTCCAGCGCGCCCGCTGGTCGTCGGTGATCGTCTCGAACGGTTCGTTCCAGCCGAGGAGTCGCGCCTGGTTCGGACCGTTGGAGACCGGCGATCCGGCGATCAGCACCGACTGCAACGGGGTCAGCCCCTGCGCGGTGACGGCGAGCAGGTGCAAGCCACCGCGCAGCTCTCGCAGCACATGCGTCAACTGCAGGACCGCCCCGCGCCCGTCCTCGGCGACCGGCATCGCCCGCCACCCCGCGAACAACGGCACGGCCACCGGCGAGGCGGCCGCGACCACGCGCCCCAACAGCTCGGCCAGCCGGTCGGACTGCTCGAAGGCAGCCAGTTTGCGGCGACCGAACTCCTGACAGGCGTTCAGGTACGCCGCGGCCGCCTTGTCGGCGGGCAGCGGCACCGATTCCCATGCCGCACGGACACAAGCGGGTTCGAAGAATCCGAAGGCCGCGGTGACGACATCGGCGTCCACTTCGCCGAGCACCCCGCCCCGGCCGCGCGTGTAGGCGCCGTGGAAGCCGGGCACCCCGGTATCGGTGCCGAACTGCCGGGCCTCGCGCGAGAGCATGAACGCCCCGCCGAGTTCGAGCACCTGCTGTTTGACCGCTGCCGCCGTCATCGTCTGCCACCTTCCGCTGTAAGTCCGTTCCCAGCAGACTTTAGCGTTCAATAGTCAGATCGGGTCGGGTTCGGGGAAATACCGTGGCGCCGATGTCTCCACCGACAGCGGCATCCCCGACTATCGCGACCCGAACGGACTGTGGCAGCGCGACCCCGACGCCGAGAAGCTGGTCACCTCCGACCACTACCTGCGCGACCCCGACATCCGCCGCCGGTCCTGGCTCATGCGCGCCGAGCACCCGGCCTGGCGCGCCGAGCCCCATGCCGCCCTGACGCCGGCGCCCCGCCTTCGCCGCTCCACGGTGCTCAGCGGTGGGAGTCGCGCAGCTCGCGCTTGTAGATCTTTCCCGAGTCGTCGCGCGGCACCGTGTCGACGATGCGAATCTCCGAGGGCACTTTGTAGTTCGCCAGCTCACCAGTCAGCCTGGCGCGCACCTCGTCGGCATCCAGCGAGAATCCCGGCCGCGGCACCACATACGCCACCAGCGCTTCTCCCAGATCATCGCCGGAGGGCACGCCGAACACCGCGACATCCTCGACCGCCGGTATCGCCATCACGGCGTTCTCGATCTCGGCCGGCGAGATGTTGACCCCGCCGCGGATCACGATCTCACTGGAACGACCGGTCAGAAAGAGGAAACCGTCGGCATCGAGGTGACCGGTGTCGCCTACCCAGATCAGGTCGTCGTGTGCGGTCACCGCGCCCTCGCGGTGCAGGTAGCCGAAGGCGGGCCAGTAGTCGGCGCCGCGCACGTAGACGCGTCCGGTCCGCCCGGCGGGCAGCGCGGTGCCCTCCTCGTCGAGGATCGCCACCGCCGACCCGTCGACCGGTCGGCCGACACTGCCCGGATGCGCCAGCCACTCCCGCGCCCCGATCCAGGTGATCGTGCCGGTCTCGGTCGAGCCGAAGTACTCGATGACGGCCTCGCCGAACCAGTCGATGGCGGCGCGTTTGATCGCCGGTGGGCACGGCGCCGCGGAGTGGATGAGATGGCTGAGCGAGGAGATGTCGTAGCGGTGCCGGACCTCCTCGGGCAGTGACAGCAGCCGCGAGAGCATGGTCGGCACAATCTTCGCCTGTTGAATGCGGTGCTGGGCGACCAGCTGCAGGAACCGTTCGCTGTCCCAGCGCGGCATGATGGTGATGTCGGTGCCCATCCGCAGCGCGAGCACGGCGACCGCGTTCGGCGAGGTGTGATACATCGGCCCGGCCACCAGCATCCGCCCGCCCGGCGCCAAGCCCATCCGCTGCGCGATGCCACCCGCGATCGAGAGCAGCTGGTGCGGCGTCATCCGTTCACGCAGTACGCCTTTGGGCGTACCGGTGGTGCCCGAGGTGTAGATCAGGCCCATCGAATCGGCCACCGCGCCCTCGAGATGGCCGACCGGCGTGTGCTGGGTGGCGATCCACTCCTCGAACAGCCGGTGGCGTCCGGT
Organism: Nocardia mangyaensis; assembly: GCF_001886715.1. Taxonomy (NCBI): domain Bacteria; kingdom Bacillati; phylum Actinomycetota; class Actinomycetes; order Mycobacteriales; family Nocardiaceae; genus Nocardia; species Nocardia mangyaensis. Next base: position 3,565,603 of record NZ_CP018082.1, on the reverse strand, counting down.
CGGCGTCGCCCCTGCGGGGTCGAGCCCGGCTTCGACGAGCGTCTCCGTCGGCATGGCGATCTCGACGACGGGCGCGTCGAGCCCGGCCCGGCTCAGCGCGTCTTCGACGACCGGCACGAATTCGGTGTGCGCGAAGACAATCCGCGGTGCGCAGTCGGCCAGTACATGCGCCACCTCACCGGCCCGCCAGCGGGTGTTGATCGGTACCGGGTTGGCCCCGGCGGAGGCGATGGCGAGGCAGACCTCGAGGAACTCGATGTCGTTGCGAGCCATCACCGCGACCCGTTCCCCGCGTTCGACCCCGGCGCCCAGCAGCGCGGTGGCGAGCAGACCCGCCCGGTGATGGGCCTCTGCCTGCCGGCGGACACGACCGCCGCAGGTGATCGTCGGCGGCTGATCGGTGGTTGGGGTCATGTCAACCTTCGGTCGGAGCGAACTGGGGACACCTCACAGGCGCAGCGGTGCGGCGGCAAGGCGGAGTACCGACCACACCAGCAGCGCGCCGATCCCGATCGTGAAGAACACGATCATCGGGATATCTACGGAATCATGGGCTTTCGTGACGATCTTCACCACCGCGGCCTCGAGGAAGAAGGTCGCGACGATCACCGTGACGAGCGCGACGGCCGCCCACATCGCCGCCGGCTGGAACGCGAAATATCCCACGATCCAGCCGAACAGGAGGGTGATCGGCAGGACGAACAGCATCCAGCCGAAACCACGCAGATACAGACTCTCGCCGTGCTCGGCCGCGTCGAACTCCTCCTGCTCGGCGCTCGCGCGTAGTCGTACGCGTCCCACCTGTACCACGGCATGGCCGAGGCACGCGACCGCGCAGGCGACGAGGAGCGCGAAGTACCCCGCCCGCACGTCACCGGCGTCGGCGGGTGCGGACCTTCCCCAGTGCGCGGGTATCCAACCGACCACGATCATCAGTGCCGCGGCGGCCAGCGCGGTCGGGCGGGCGCGCAGGCGTCGACGCGCGTAGCCGGCGGGCAAGATCGTCTCGGCCCGAGCATAGAGCCAGCCGAACCACATCGGCGCCATGATGCCGACACCGATGGTCAGCCAGCGCCACTGCGCGGGCGGCAGCAGCATCGACACCAGCGCGATCAGCCAGCTCACGACCACGATCAACACCGCAGGCCTGGCCAGCGCGGTCCACAGCTTCTCGGCCCGGGCCACCGGCGTCTCGGGCGCGGGAACCTCCGGTTCGGTCCACTCCGAGAACGTCGCCAGTTGGGCAGCCCGCCACGCCTCGATCACGTCCTCCGGCGCGGGCTGCCAGCCCCCGGCACGGGCCGATCCCGCACACAGCACCGGACTGTCGTCGGTGTCGTAGTCGTAGTCCGGGTCCAGACCGCTGTAGTCGCGCATGAACGCCATCCGCGCGGTGACCGCGAGCCCGTGCCACGGTTCGGTGCAGTGCGGATTCGGGCAGGGCGGATAGCTCGGATCGCCGAAGTTGTAGCCGGTCCGCGGTTCCCCGCCGCGCATGCTCTCCTCGACGAGTTCGTCGATCTCGTCGAGGAGACGCCCGACCGATTCGGAGGCCGGCTCGCCGCCCGAACCCCGGAATACCGCTGACACAACAATCCCCCCACGACCAGGACACGATCCCGCCGATCCTAGGGTCGTCCGCCGTCTCCGGTCCACACAATCGCGGTCGCTGATTGTTTCGCCGAGATCGGGGCATGTCGAGAACAAGACCGTGACGCAGCAGCGAAAGGAACGCACCTGATGAACCAGCCCGACCACGAATTCCCCGACGAGTCCCGGACCATTCGCCCGCACGCGGGCGAATCCATCGAGGACACCCGCAATTGGCCCGGCCTCGCCCTCGTCGCGGTGGGTTTGGTCCTGCTCGCGCTGACGCTCACCGCGGCCGGATACGGGTTCGCGGGGTGGGCGGTGATCGCCGGCGCGTTGTGCGGGGTGTGCCTGCTGGGTGGCATCGGCATCGTGGTGGCCGAGCATCGCCGGGTGAAGGCCCGGTGAGGTGATCGTCTTCCGAGCGCCAGGTGTCTACCGCCCTCAGGCCGACACCTGGCTGCTGGCACGCGCGCTGCGCGAGCTTCCGGGGCTGCGCGGCGGCCGAGTGCTCGAGGTGTGCGCGGGCACCGGCGTGGTGGCACTCGCTGCGGCCAGGGCCGGGGCCTGCAGTGTCACCGCGGTCGACTTGTCGCGCAACGCGTTGCTGTCGACGTGGCTGAACTGCCGGTTGCGGGGGGTGCCGATACGGTTGTTGCACGGCGATTTCGCCGCCGCCCTGCACTTGCCACGTTTCGACGTGGTGCTGGCCAATCCGCCGTATGTACCCGCCGTGCGGGATCGCGGCGACGGGGCAGCGCTGGCCTGGGATGCCGGCCCGAGCGGCCGGAGCGTCCTCGACCGGTTGTGCGCGACACTGCCGGACCTGCTCACCGATCGCGGCGTCGGGTTGATTGTGCACTCGGCGATCAGCGATACCGATCGGAGCCTGGCCCAGTTGCGTGACCACGGGGCGCGAGCATCGGTGATCGCCGCGGGCACCGTCCCGTTCGGCCCGGTGTTGCGGGCCCGCGCTCGCTGGCTGGCCGCCCACGGCCTCATCGCCCCCGGACAGGACGACGAGCGACTGGTGGTGATCCGTGTCGAGCGAACCTCATATCCCGCCGTCGTCGACCTCGCCTGATCGCCGACGGATCGTGCTCACCGACGACGGTCCCGCCCTCGTCGACGGCCCGATCGACCTGGTCACCGCCGACGGCACCGTGCTGCACTGCGACCGCTTCCGGGTCGCGCTGTGCCTGTGCCGTCGCTCGGCGATCTACCCGCTCTGCGACACCAGCCACCGGCGCACACACCGCCGAGAATCCGGGAGTACCGACCGATGACCAGCACCGCCGAAACCCGCCGCCTGCCCCTCCCGCGCGGCGAGCTCTCCGCCGCCGTGACCGAATTGCTCACGGGCCCACCGGGATCGGGCGCGCCCCTGGCGACCAACGCCGATCCCTACGGCGAGGACCTGCTGCTGGCGCTGCACACCTGCTACGAATTGCACTACCAGGGCTTCGCTGAGGTCGACGAGAACTGGGAATGGGATCCAGACCTCTTGCGCCTGCGTCGCGACCTGGAACAGTCTTTCCTCACCGCCCTGCGCGCTGATGTACCCGGCGGCGACGACGTCGACACCGAACTCGATCGGCTGCTCGAACCGACCCGCGACACCGACGGGATCGCCGGATTCCTCGCCGACCAGGGGACCCCCGATCACCTCCGCGAATACTTCGTGCACCGGTCGATCTACCACCACATCGAGGCCGACCCCAATGCGTGGGTCATCCCCCGGTTACGCGGGCTGGCGAAAGCGGCGCTGGTCGCGGTGGAGTTCGACGAGTTCGGCGGCGGCCGGGGCGACCGCGTCCACGCGCAGCTGTTCGCCGATCTGCTGGCCGGCGCCGAGCTCGAGCCGGGCTACCTGCACTATCTCGACGTCGTCCCCGCGCCCATGCTCGCCCTGGTCGACATGATGTCGCTGTTCGGCCTGCACCGCGCTCTGCGCGCCGCCTCGGTGGGCCATTTCGCCGCCACCGAGATCACCTCCTCGCCCGCCTCGCGTCGGCTCGCGGCCTTGGCGCGCACCCTGCTCCCGCATCCGGCGTGCGAGCACTTCTACACCGAGCACGTCGAGGCCGACGCCGTGCACGAGCAGGTGATTCGCCGCGAGGTGATCGCCGAACTACTTGCCGGAGAACCGGATTCGGCCGCGACCATCGTGTTCGGCATCCAGGCCACCACCCTGCTCGAGGACCGCTTCGCCGACCACGTGCTGACCTGTTGGCGCGCGGGACGAAGCTCACTGCTGCGGAACGATCCGGTCACCGATGCAGCCGCCGCACGCGACTGAACGTCACGACCACCGGCCAACCACTACGGACCGTGTCATAAGGCGCGTGTTCGACCGCCAAGTGGTCGGTGATCGTGTGGAGCACATTCCAGCCGAGCCCCGATTCGTTGACCGGGTCGGGCTCGGCGCACACCCCCCGCACGGTGATCCGCATCCGGAAACCGTCGGCGATGAACTCGCACCGGATCTGCGATCCGGGCGCGGCGGCCAGTATCAGGCAGGTGGCCGCCTCGTCGAGCGCCATGCGTATGTCGGCCACCTCGTCGAGGGTGAATTCGGAAAGGAGGGCGGCTGTTTCGGCGATGGCGCGGACCAGTACCAGCTGCCCGAGCTCCGCGCCGATCCGGACGTGGACCGAGGCCGACTGTCGTGAATCCGCGATGATCCGCTCGCTCGAAACCACGGCGTACCTCCTCCCAGGATGTCGTTTCCGCCGGAGTGGGTCTCCCAGCGCCTACCCTCGATACCGTCGGCCAAACGCCGTTTGGTCGCGTCGGCGCGGGGCATTCGCCCACAGCAGGACAACTACGGCGAACGGAGATGATCTCGCCATGACCAGACGCCTAGCGGGTGCCGTCCTGATCGGCGTTCTCGCCCTCACCGGATGCGCGACCAGCACCGAAGCCCCCGAACCCGGGCTCCCGCCGGTACCCGCGGACTCCCCCGAGGTCTCCGACGAGGCCGCGGCGCACCTGTGCGACATGATCGCGCCCGAACTCGACAACTGGCGCACCCAGGGCACGGCGGTGGCGAAGGTGTCGTTCAACGGCACCGTGCACAACTGGGCGGCGCGCAGCGGCGGCATCAATGCCGCGGTGACCCGCAATCGAGCGGTGATCGACACGGTGACCAGCCAGCACTGCCCCGAGGTGCGCGAGCGGGCGATCCAGATCCTCGAAGTGCCCGATCTGGCCTCAGCCCTGGCCGGTTTCTGAACTCGTCGCGTCGTCCACCGACAGGTAGTACCGGAACAGTGGCCGCACGCCGGCGAGCTCGAGCGCCCGCTCGACCTCCACACCGCCGGTGAGCAATCGCAGTTCGACGCCGTGGTCCCAGGCGTCGGATTTGGCCTGGCCCAACAGCGCGGCCACCCGGATGCTCAGGAAATCGGTGCCGCGCAGATCGAGCACCACCACGTGCGCGCCTGAACGAATCGACCGAGCCAACAACGCCGAGAACTGCGGCTGGCGCGCCGCGTCCAGTTCACAGCCCGCCCGCAGTACCCAGCAGCCGTGTCTGCCGGGCTCGTCGATGCGCAGAGAGGCTTCGTCGCGATGCGAGGATCCGCCGTACCAGCGGAGTCGGCTGGAACGCCTGCGATCCGTGACGACAGACATAGAACCTCCTGTGCGACAGGGTCCCGATTCCCGCGTGCCGACAGCTCTGACCGACTGTCCGGTGGGTAACGCACGAGAACCGGGGGTCGGCTGGAAGTCTCAACCTGGAACAAGTCTGGCACGCGGAACGGCTGCTGTCACGACACGGAAGTGTGTTCTTCCAGTGCCTCGTCGCGCAATGAGCGCAGGGTGCGCGACAGGATGCGCGAGACCTGCATCTGGGACACGCCGAGAGCCTCGGCGATCTGGTTCTGTGTCCTGGACTCGTAGAACCGCATGATCAACACTCGCCGCCCCTCGGCGGGCAGCGCGGCGATCAGCGGGCGCACCGCCATCGCGTCCTCGGTGAGCTGATAGCAGGGCTCCTCGACACCGAGGGTGTCGGTGATGGGCTGGGAGGAGTTGTCCCGATCGTCCTGGGTGACACCATCGATCGAGTTGGTCTGATAGCCGTTGCCCGCGACCAGCGTGCGGGTGACCTCGATCAGGTCGACCTCGAGTTCGTCGGCGAGCTCGCGGGCATTGGGCAGCCTGCCCAGCCGCTGGGACAGTTCCTCGGTGGCCGGGCCGATCCTGAGCTGGATCTCCTTGAGCCGGCGCGGGACGCGCACCGCCCACGTGTGATCACGGAAGTGCCTGCGCACCTCACCCATGATCGTCGGAATCGCGAAGGACAGGAACGAGGAGCCCCGGCTCACGTCGTAGCGATCGACGGCGAGGACCAGCCCGACCCGGGCCGTCTGCTCCAGATCGTCGAACTGCTCGCCGCGTCCGGTGAACTTGCGCGCGATGTGATCGGCCAGCGGCAGACTCAGCCGGATGACCTCTTCGCGGAGGTCGTCGTAGTGCGGATCGCCTTGCGGCATGGCGCGCAGCTTCTCGAACCACGGCTCGATGTTGTCGTAGCTGTCGCCGCGCGAATGTGACCGCCGTGCCGTCGTGTTCTGGGTTGTCGTCGCTTCCCCGGTACTCACCATGTGCCTCCATTCGGTGGCTTCGGATGAACGAGGGATACCCGATCGCTACCGAGAGTACTCCCCTCGGAGCGATCTCCGTGGTGTCGGTCAGATGGTGGAGGGGCCGTGCGAGCGGCGGATCCAGCCGAATTCGACCGTGGTCGGATACCCGTTGTGGTCCGGGTCGAAGGCGGCGTTCTCGGTGCGCAGGGCGTCGGTGAGGGTGGCGACGACGTGCCAGCCGAAGGCGTGTTCGTCGATCGGGGAATCGGTGTGCGACACTGCGGTGATGCGGGCGCCGAGCGCGCCGTCGCCCCCGGTGAACGCGCAGTCGATGAGCGAGTCCGGCACCGCGACCAACACCAGCGCGGTCACCACCTCGTCCACGGCGAGCAGCAGGTCGGTGACCTCGTCGAGGGCGAATCCGCCGACGAGCAGCACGGTCTCGGCGAGCGCGTGCACCATGGTCAGCTGATCGAGCTGGGCGGGGACCTGGAAGCCGACCGAGGTCGACCGGGGTGCGGTATCGCGATCTTCTGCCCGCATGCCGCCTCCCTCGTTCACCTCCGCCGTTCGTGGTCGCAGGTTACCCGTCGATGGCCGAGCTATTCGTCGCCGGGGATTGCGCTGCCCGGCGACGGTCGCGCACCAGCAACACCACCGCGGCGATCGACCAGATCACCGCGAACGCGACCGCCCGCATCAGGCTCCAGTTGGCGAGCAACATGATGATCGCGACGCCGCCGAACAGACCTAGCAGTCGGTTTGTGCTCGTCTGTCCACTCATGTCGCCGATCATTCCACGGCTTCCGCCGCCCGTCCCGCCGGACCGTACCGGTCGAACGGGCTCGACCCTCGCCGATGGCCGATCGGCGGAGGCCGACGGATTAGGAGATCCGGCCCACCGGTGAGCTCTCGCCACCGACAGGCTGGATGATTCGTCAGGCGCTAGTTGTCGTCGTCCTGGTGCAGACGTTCGCGCTCGCGGTGCAGTTCGGCTGAGCGCCTTCGGTGATGTTGCCGTCCCTGGACCGTTCGTTCATGGTGTTCTCACCTCACGTTGTGTCGTCGGAACGTCGACACTGGGTGGCTACCCGGTCGCCCATACCCCAACAGCGCCCACGATCCGTCATCGGATCGCCAACGATGTTTCACCGCAAACTTCCGTACGCACAGCCATCAACACCGGACCGCCCGTATCGATGGCGATCTTACCTGGTCAGCGCTCCGGAGCTGTCGTCAATGCCCGCGTGGATCGCGCAGGCGAAGCCCTTCGAGCCCTTTGATTCGACTGTGTTCGGCGAGCACGATCAAGACCCCGGCGAGCAGGCAGACACCACTGGTGATTCCGGCGATCAACGCCCAACCCGCGAACCCGTAGCCTGCCGCGGTCAGCGTGGCGGCGAGGGCGACGATGCCGATGCCGACCAAGAGCAGGCCCGGCCAGTTCAGATAGTCCTCGATCGATTCTCCGACGTGCGATCGGGTGGTGCGGTCGTTGTCGGGGAAATGGTGCTCATGGGAAGGGCTGGTGGCGTTCATGGCCGACCGTCCTTTCGGTGGTTTCCCTATTCGCAGCCTACCCGGGTTCGGGGCCGTCAATCACTGATGATCCGAACGGTCCCGGTCCTGGCCCGGTTTGCGGGCGAGCACACGGAAGGTGATGCCGCCACGTCCGCCGCGATGGGATTGCTCGATGACGAACCCGGCGGCGGTCAGGTACGGGATCGGGTCGCGCAGCAGATGGTCGGCACTGAAGCGCAGGGCCAGTGGCTGGGCCAGGCGCAGCAGCATGCGCCACGGTGCGGAGGTGGCCGGTCCGTGCTCGGCCAGGACGAACCGTCCGCCCGGCGCCAGGAGGCGGAACGCCTCCTCGGCCGCGCGACCCGGATCGGGCACGGTGCAGAAGCTGAAGGTCGACACGACCGTGTCGACCGTGGCATCGGGCAGGTCGATGTCCTGCACGTCGCCCTGGCGCAGCTGGACATGGGCCAGCCCGAGGCTGCGCACGCGTTCGCCCGCGATGCCGAGCATCCGCGAGGACAGGTCGATCCCGATGACCTGTCGGACCTCGGCGCCGTAGTGCGGCAGATTCAACCCGGTGCCGACGGCGAACTCCACCACTTTCCCGGTGGCCAGCGCGGTGACCCAGCGGCGCGCGTCGCCGAGCACCACCCGCTCGAACCACCCGATCTGCTGATCGTAGGCCGCCGCGTTCTTGTCGTAGATCGCCGCGATCTCGGCACCACTGGGCTGTCTCATCCGCTCCCTCTCATCGACCGACTCCTGCCCAGTCTGGCCCGCGAGCACCGTCGGCACATCCGGGACAACCCCGAATCGCCCGCTCAGTCGCGAGCGAGGACGAAGAAGTACGGTTCGGGGATGTCGCGGAAGTCCATGACGCCGAGCACGGTGTTCTCGTCGACGCGCCGGAACACGTCGATGATCGGCAGGTGGTCGTAGACCATCGCCGTGGTCACCACCCCGCGGTGTTCCACCGACCGCAGTCGCGCCCGGTACCTGCGGGTACGCAGTGCCGGCTTGAGCACGCCGAGCAGGCCGCGTCCTCGGTCGACGAGCGCGGTCGGCACCTTGTCGGCGACGCCGAGCGGGACCCGCTTCGGGTCGACGGCGAAGATGTCGCCGCCGGGATCGCAGAACAGCAGCGGGTGCACCCGCTCGGCGTCCTCGAACTGCTTGCCGTACCAGCCCGAGGCCTCGAGCAGACCGTCGAGCCGGTGGCCGGTGGCCAGCTCACGGCCGTGCCAGCGCCCGGTCAGGTCGGTGACGGGAACCGGCGGCAGGCTGTCGAAGAAGGCGAGTGCGGCCTCGCGGGTGCAGGTGGGCTCGAGCCCGGTGAGTTGATCGGTCGCGGTCACGAAGTCCTCCGAGGGGTTCAGACGGGCAGGCGCAGGGCGCCGGGCGCGGATGCGGGCACGGCCGGTCGAGCAGGCACGACGGGGTTGATCCGCTGGTAGGCGTTTCCGAGTTCGGGCCGCGGGTCCGGCTCGCCCTTGTTGGGCCAGTAGGCCATCGCGCGTTCGGCCTGCGCGGTGATGGTGAGCGAGGGGTTCACGCCGAGATTGGCGGTGATCGCGCTGCCGTCGGCGATGTGCAGCCCCGGATAGCCGTAGACGCGCTGGTAGCCGTCGATCACCCCGGTGTCGCGGGAGTCGCCGATGGTGCAGCCGCCGATGTAGTGCGCGGTGGCGGGGATGTTGAAGATGTCGGTGGCGATGTTGCCGCTGATGGCGTCGGATTCGGCGGCGTAGCGGCGGGCGATGTCGTGCGCCAGCGGAATCCACTCGGGATTGGGTTCCCCGCCGCCTTGCTTGGTGACCATCCGCCGCCCCTTCAGATACGAGGTCAGCGAGTTGTCCAGCGACTGCATGACCAGCAGGATCACCGACCGGTCCGAGGCGCCGTGCGCGTTCTGCGAGCGCAGGAACTGGATCGGGTGCAGCAGGATGGTCAGCAGCAGCCGCAGGAACCGGAACGCGCCACCGTCGACCATCGGCACGGTTTGCAGGAACAGCGCGTTCTGCCCCTTGCCGTAGGTGCAGACCTCGACGTGGGTCTGCGGTTCCGGGTGGATCGAGGAGGTGATCGCGACGCCCTGGGCGAAGTCGCGGCGCGATTTGCTGGTGACGCCGATGATCGCCTCGGAATTACTGCGGGTCAGTTCCCCGAGGCGTGGGGACAGTGCGGGCAAGGTGCCGTCACCGCGCAGCTTGTGCAGTAGCTTCTGGGTGCCGAGGGCGGCCGCGGCGAACACCACCTGTTCGGCGCTGAAGGTGCGACGCTGCTTGCGCAGCCAGCCGTTGGACTGCACGGTCTCCACCCGATACCCACCCTGCCCGTCCGGGGCGACCGAGGTCACCGTCGTCAGCGGATGCACTTGCGCGCCTTTGCTTTCCGCCAGGTGCAGGTAGTTCAGCGTGGTGGTGTTCTTGGCGTTGTGCTTGCAGCCGGTGAAGCATTCCGAGCAGTGGATGCATCCGGCCCGGCGCGGGCCGACCCCGCCGAAGTACGGATCGTCGACCTCGACGCCCTCCTTGCCCTCGTTGAAGAAGACGCCCACGTGAGTCCGGTGGAAGGTGTCGGCGACGTCGAGCGTACGCGCGACCTGGAGCAGCACTTCGTCTTTCGGGCCCAGCCGCGGGTTCTCGACCACGCCGAGCATCCGTTTGGCCTGGTCGTAGTACGGCGCGAGTTCGGTCTTCCAGTCGGTGATGTGCGCCCAGGCTCGATCGCGATAGAACTCCGGCAGCGGCTCGTAGAGGGTGTTGCCGTAGATCAGCGACCCACCGCCGACGCCTGCCCCACTGAACACCAGGCACTTGCCGAGCGCGCTGATCCGCTGCGGACCGGTCAGCCCGAGCCGCGGCGCCCAGATCGCCTTGGGGATGTTCCAGTTGGTCTTCGGGTAGGTGTCGGCATCCCAGCGGCGCCCGGATTCGAGAACGCCGACCCGGTACCCCTTCTCGGTCAGGCGCAGCGCGCTCACGCTTCCGCCGAATCCGGAGCCGACGACGATCACGTCGTAGTCATAGGTACTCATCGAGCCATCACCTCGTAATCGGCGGGGTCGAACCGCGCCTGCTTCTTGTATTGGATGCCCAGCAGCGGCCAGTTGGTGGTGATCCGGCCGTCGGCCTGGCGATACCACGACGAACACTGACTCCACACGCTGCTGGTGAGCTCTGTCTGGATGCGCGCGTCGTAGGCTTTCTCGACCTCGCGCCGCACGGCCAGCGCGCCACCGGTCGCGGCGAGATGGGCGACGTAGCGGCCCAGGTACTTCGCCTGCGCCTCCAGGAAGTAGATGATCGACCCGCCACCGGTGTTGGTGTTGGGGCCGTACATCAGGAACAGATTCGGAAATTGCGGCACGGTCATGCCGAAGTAGGCGTGCGCGCCCTCGCGCCACTCCTCGGTCAGCGGATGACCGCCGATACCGGTGACCGCCATGGGCGCGAGGAACTCCGTCGTCTTGAACCCGGTCCCCCAGATGATCACGTCGACCTCGTGCTCGCGTCCGTCGGCGGTGCGCACACCCGTCGGCGTGATCTCGGCGATCCGCTCGGTCACCACCTCGGCATTCGGCTCCGCGAGCGCGGGAAGGTAGTTGTCGGAGAACAGGATCCGCTTGCACCCGATCGCGTAGTCCGGCCACACCTTCTCGAACAGGCCGGGCTTGGCCGCGGTCTGCCTGCGCATGTGCCACTTGGACACCGCCCGGATCGCGGCGGCGAGCGGCTTGGCGTAGACCCAGGCCAGGCTGAGTCCTTCGACCACGCCGTACCAGGTGCCGCGCTCGGCCAGCTCGGTCACCGGCAGTTTCTCGAACACCCGGTGGTGCCGCGCGGAGAACTCGCGATCCGGGCGCGGGATGATGTAGGGCGCGGTCCGCTGGAACAGCGTCAGAGCGTGCACCCGCGGCTGGATCTCGGGCACGAACTGGATCGCGCTGGCCCCGGTACCGATCACGGCCACCCGCTTGCCGGTCAGATCGACGTCGTGATTCCACTGCGCGGAGTGGAAGCTGGTGCCGCCGAAGGTGTCGCGGCCCTCGATAGCCGGCAGCGCGGGCCGTGACAGCTGACCGACCGCCGAGACCAGCACGTCGACGACCACGGGCTCCCCCGTGCTCAACTCGACGGTCCACTTCCCTGTCGCCTCGTCGAAGGCGGCGCCGAGGACTTCGGTCCCGAAGCGGATGTGACGGCGGACGTCGTATTTGTCGGCGACGTGCCGGATGTAGTCGAGAATCACCGGCTGCCGTGAGAACCGATGCGGCCAGCGCGGATTCGGCTCGAAGGAATAGGAGTAGAACGGCGAGGGCACATCGCAGGCGGCGCCGGGATAGGTGTTCTCCCGCCACACGCCACCGACCTCGTCGGCCTTCTCGAACACGACGATGTCGTCGAAGCCCTGCTTCTTCAACTCGATGACAGCGGCGAGACCGCCGAATCCGCTTCCGATGACCGCGACCGACGGCTTCACATCTGCCTCACGTTCTCGAGGACCAGGCGCGCGCACCCGTCCGGTTCGTCGCTGAAGGGCAGGTGCCCACAGCCGGGCAGGTCCACGTGCCGCGCGAACGGCAGCACCGCACGGGCCCGCTCGCTCTGCGTGCGGTGGATCAGCACGACGTCGCGAGTGCCCCAGGCGATGGTCACCGGGATCTCGCGCAGCGCGCCGAGGTCCTCACCCACACTCAGCGTGTAGTTGGCGAAGTCGTCGCGGGCCGCGGTGAACGCCGTGGCACCGGCGAGTCCGGCCAGGTCGATCCGCGCCGCCGCGGGGGTGACGCGATCGGGCTTGCCGAACATCGCCGAGAGCAGCGCGAATCGGCCGATCCGGTGATCGACCGCCCGGCCGAGGGCGGGACCGGCGAGGCGGGCGGCGCCACGCATCCCGGTGAGCAGGCCATGGGTCCAGCGGCGTCCGGCGGTGCCGTAGAAGCCGACCGGGGAGAAGGCGGTGACCGCCGAGGCCACCCCGGCGCGGCCGAGTTCGATCGCGATGCCACCGCCCATCGAACTGCCGACCACGTGCGGGCGGCGGATGTCGTTGTCGGACAGCCATCCGGTGAGCCAGTCGGCGTAGCCGCGCGGACCGGGCCGCACCGTGTCCTGTGCGGGGGATTCACCGAAGCCGGGGAGATCGACCGCGATCACCTCGTGCTGTTCGGCGAGTCGGTCCAGGATCGGCGTGAACACCTGCCAGCGACTCCCGAGGCCGTGCACGAGCACGATCGGCGAGCCGCTGCCTCGGCGACTGTGGGAGATCTGCGTCATCGCAGCCCTTCATCCAGGAAACAGTTACTGCGTACGGTTTGTTGATTGCATCAGCTCGGACGCTCGTCGTCAATAGCGGATATCGTCGGTTCCAGGCCGAGACCGCCGTCACAGTATCCCGCGACCAACCGTCAGGGCGTACGATTTCTCGGGTGACCGTGCAACGACCCCGCCGTACCCAGGCCGAGCGCCGGGCCTCGACCAGGGCCAGGATCTTGGCCTGTACCGCGGAATGCCTGCTCGAACGCGGCTACGCGGCCACCACGGTGAGCGCGGTGCAGGAACGCACCGGACTGGCCCGCGGCACCGTGCAACACCATTTCCCCACCAGGGCCGAACTGCTCATCGCGGCCACCACCGAGGTCGTCGACATCCGCCTCGCGCGTTTCCGGCACGAGGCCGAACTGCTCCCCCCCGGCCGCGACCGGCTGCAGTCCGTCGTCGACCTGGCCTGGCGCGACCTCAACAGCCCGGCCTTCTTCACCGCCCTGGACCTGTGGGTCGCCGCGCGCACCGACGCCGACCTGCGCGAACGGCTCGTGCACGAGGAGCGGCGGGTGTTCACCGAGATGCGCAGGCTCTATGTCGAGGTGCTCGGCGAGCCCTACGCCTCGGACCCGCGCGCGCAGATCCTGGTCGAGTTCACCATCGACCTGCTGACCGGTCTGTCGATGACGGCCATGCTCACCGGCACCCTCGGTGAGCGCGAGGCCGTCGTACGGCGCTGGAAGCGCGCGCTGGCGGTACTGGTGGGTCAGCTCCCCAGCGACGACCTGCTCGACGGCTCCCCGTTGCCCGCCGCCGCGAACTGAGCCGCCGCCTGCCGGATTCCGGACAGCCCGGTCCAGTACAGCGCGACCGTGGTATCGATCGCGTCGTCCTTCGGAATCGGCCGCCCGGCGTCGAGCCAGTGGCGCGCGGCCGCGTGACTCGCCCCGACCAGGCCGAACGCGCACGTGTAGGCCCGGGCGTCCGGCATTCCCGCCGCGCGCAGTTCGGCGCTCACCAGTACCGCGCATTCGGCCATGGCATTGCGCACCCGCCACCGCACCACCGGTTCGCTGGGCACCGCCGATTCGAAGACCAGGGTGTGCCCGCCCGCGTCCTGGTCGACGAAGTCGAAGTAGGAGCGCACAGCGCGCCGCACCTTGTGCTCGCCCGGCGGAGAGTTCAGTGCCTCCCGGGTGCCCTCGACCATGCGGTCCAGATAGATCTGCAGCACGGCCAGATAGAGGTCGAGTTTGCTCGGAAAGTGCGTGTACAGCACCGGTTTGCTCATCCCGGCCCTGATCCCGATGTCGTCCATGCTCGCACCGTGATAGCCGTGCCGCACGAAGATCTCCCGCGCCGCGGTGAGCACGATCCGGCGTCGTTCGGCCCGGGCGCTCTCGGCGCGGGTGTCGCCGGGCAGCACGCTCACCATGTCAGCACCGGCTTGACCACTCGGCCCGCGCGCTGGTCGGCCAAGGCCGTGGCGATGTCGGTGTGCGGATAGCGCGTGATGAGCCGCTCCACCGGGAACCGGCCTTCGGCGTGCAGGTCGAGCAGCTGCGGCACGAAGGTTGCCGGGACACTGTCGCCTTCGAGGCAGCCACGAATCGTCTTGCCGCGCAGCACGATATCGCTGACATCGATCGGCGGTGTGCCGAGCCCGAGGCCGACGGCGACCACCGTGGCACCGATGCCGAGCGCGGCGACGGCCTCCCCGAGCACGGCCGGGATGCCGGTGGTGTCCAGCGCGTGGGTCGCGCCGCCGCCGGTGAGTTCGCGGATCCGCGCCACGGTGTCCCCGTCGGCGGGGTCGAGCGCGGCGTCGGCACCCAGCTCCAGCGCGAGTTCCCTGCGTGCGGCGGAGGTTTCGACGACGGCCACATGAACTCCGGCGATGGAGCGGGCAGCCAGTAGCGCGGCCATCCCGACCGCGCCCGCGCCATACACCGCGAGCCAGGCTCCCGGCTCGGGACGCAGCACGTTGAGCACCGCGCCCGCGCCGGTCTGGAAACCACAGCCGAACGGGGCCGCCAGCGCCAGATCCACCGCGGGGTCGACCACGATGGTGTTGTCCTGGGTGGTCAGCGCGTAGCCGGCGAAGCTGGACTGGCCGAAGAATCCGTCCAGGATCGGCGCGCCGTCGACGGTCAGCCGCGGGGTGTCGTGGCCGCGGCGACCGAACTGGTTGAGCGCGACGGACCGAAGACAGTAGGCCGGGCGATCCGCGGCGCAGTTGGCGCAGGCGCCGCAGTGCCGAAAGGTGAGCACCACAGGGTCGCCCGGCCGCACAGTGCGGACCTCGGGTCCGACCGCTTCGACCAGGCCGGCGCCCTCGTGCCCGAGCAGGACCGGCCGGTCGGCGGCGCCGGCGCGGCGGGTCGCCAGGTCGGTGTGGCAGATCCCGGCCGCGGTGATCCGCACCAGGATCTCCCCGGATCGGGGTTCGTCGATCTCGACCGGTTCGATCGAGAAGTCCGCCTTGGGATCGCGCGACAGGACCGCCGTGGTGCGCATCAGGACACCCGTTCCAGCAGGAAGTAGAAGTGCTCGCCGCGGGACAGGACCAGCTCGGCGCGCCCGTTCATGATCCCCATCAGCGTGGTGGAGTCGAGCCATTTGAAGTGGTCGAACACCGCGCGGCCGTCGTAGACCATGGTGGCGGTGACCTCGCCGCGGAACTCGATGTTCCACAGTGTCGCCTCACCCTGTCCCAGTTCGACATTCGAGAACAGCGTGCCGTCTTCGCCGCGGCAGATCAACGGCTTGGCATCGTCGAGGGCCAGGAAGTCCTTGCCGTACCACCGGCTCGCGGGCAGCGCCCGGCACAGCGGATGACCGGTCTGAAAGGCGTCGCCGCGCCACGATCCGAGGACCTCCTCGGCGCGAGCCGGGCGTAGCCGCGTCCACAGGTCGTCCAGTTCGGCGGTCGAGACCCCCTCGGCCTGTTCCCGGAGTTGCTGCCAGCGTGGCTTGTCCGCGCCCATCATGTCCTCGTCTCACCGATTCGCCAACCATGCGGTTCGCGAATCGACCATAGTTCCGAACCAGATGGTTCGGCAAGGGGTACGATTCGGACATGCGTGCGGCAGGAGCGGCGACCAGGGAACGAATACTGGACGCGGCGAAGGCGGAATTCGCGCGGTACGGCGTCGCGGGCGCGCGGATCAACCGGATCGCGGCGGCGGCACGTGCCAGCAAGGACCGGCTCTACGCCTATTTCCCCGGCAAGAACGAACTCTATGCCGCGGTCACCGAGCGCTGGACCGGTGAGGTCAGCGCCGAGACCGCCCTCAGCGCCGAGGACGTACCCGCCTACGTCGGCCGCCTGTTCGACCACTTCGTCGCCCACCCCGACAACGCCCGCCTCCAGGCCTGGGCGGATCTGGAACCCTCCGGCGACCACGTCGCCCAGGCACTGCGCGCCACCCTCGAGACCAAACACGCCGAACTGCGCCGCGGCCAGCGCGCGGGCTTGATCACCGCCGACATAGCGGCTCCCCTGCTGTTGCTCATGCTCACCGACCTGGCCCGCACCACCGCCACCCGCGCCCGCTTCGCCGCCGAGCACTCCGGCAGCGATCAGCTGGCGGCCCAGCGTGCGGCGACAGTCCTTGCCGCCCAACGCATCACGGCCCCATAGCTCGCGCGAGTCATGACCTGGCCGCGAGCAGCCGGAACAGGACAGGAACGCACTGTCGTAGAACAACGCGAGCCCGCAGACTCTCGCCCGCCACAGTCGCACCACATCAGCCGGGTCTGCGATGGCGCGCCGGGCCCCGGCGTCGCAGTCCCGCGAGTACACTTGCCGGGTTGTCCTGCGCCTTCACTCGGAGTGAGCTCGGTGAAATCTGGTCGATTTCGGATCGACGTGCTCGGCCCGCTGCGCGCACGTACGCTCGACGGTGTCGAGGTCACCCCCGGCGGCACACTCCCACGCAAACTCCTGAGCCTGCTCATTCTGCGTCGCGGCAGGACGGTCACCGCCGACGCCGCGATCGAACTGCTCTGGCCGACGGGTGGTCCCACCGATCCGGTGGCCGCGCTGCACAACCAGATCGCTCGATTGCGGCGGGTCTTGCCCGACCTCATCACCTCGGTCCCCGACGGCTACTGCCTGGACCCACACAAGGTCGATGTCGAGGCCGATGAACTCACCGATGCGCTCGCGAACCCGACCGTCGAGAACACCCGAACAGTGGAACGCATTCTCGACCGCTGGCGCGGCCCCGCCTACCAAGACCTGGAGGACTACCCCGACGCCGCCCCCGACCTCGCCCACTGGGAGGAACTCCGAACCCGAGCCTGCGAGTACTCCGCGGAACACCGCCTCACCAGAGGCGACACCGACGGCCTCGCCGCCCACCTGCGCGCCCTCGTCGACCAACACCCGCTCCGTGAGCGCCCTCGCGCCCTGCTCATGGACGTCCTCGTCGCCACCGACCGCCACGCCGACGCCCTGCGGATCTATGACGAGTTCCGCCGCCTGCTCGCCGACGAGCTGGGCATCGACCCCTCCCCCGAGCTCGCGGCCGCACATCGCCGGATCCTGGATTCCGCGGGGATGGCGCAATGGTCCCCGGAGAGTCGGCTGCCGTTGCCGCCGACATCCCTGATCGGGCGCGACGAGATGCTGACAGAACTGGTGGCGCTGACGCGGGAATGCCGGTTGTTGACGCTGGCAGGGCCCGGCGGTGTCGGGAAGACGCGGCTGTTGCTGGAACTAGGACATCGGCTGGCGGTGGCGCGGCCGGAAATCCCAGTGATGTTGTGCGAGCTGGGGCGAGTGGAGACGGCGACGCTGAACGAGGCGCTCGCGGCGGGCCTGCGGATCGATCAACGGCCAGGGGTGCCGCTGGTCGAGCGGGTCGCGGCAGTGGTGGGTGGCGCCGAAGTGATGGTGCTGCTCGACAACTGCGAACATGTGCTCGGGCCGATCGCCGGGTTCGTGGAGCAGTTGATGGCTCGGTGCGCGGGAGTTCGGGTGGTGACGACGAGTCGGGAGCGGTTGCGCGCGGCGGGGGAACACGTGCGTCCTGTTCCGCCGTTGCCAGCCGACGGGCCGGATTCGGCTGCGGTGCGGCTGTTCCTGGAGCGTGCGCGGGCTGTGGGCGTGGTGGAGGGCGATGCGGCCCGGCAGGTGGCGGGGATCGTCGCGCGGCTGGACGGCTTGCCGTTGGCGATCGAGTTGGCTGCGGCGCGGATGTATTCGCACGACCTGGCCGAGATCGCGGCCGGGTTGGAGCAACCGTTCGAGTTCCTGTCGGCGGGGTATCGGACATCGATTCGGCACGGGTCGTTGTCGGCGGCGGTGGCGTGGTCGTTCACGTTGCTGGACGAGCGTCGCCGGCGGGTGTTCACCGAGCTGTCGGCGTTCACGGAGTCGTTCGAGGTGGCCGCTGCGGCCGCGATCTGTGAGCTGCCGGTGACCGAGGTGGCCGAACTGCTGACGCAGTTGGTGGAGGGGTCGCTGGTCATGCGGTATCCGGGTCGGCGGTATGTGCTGCTCGAGACGTTGCGGGCATTCGGCAGGGAGCAGCTGCGGGCCGAGGGGCGGGAGACGATCGTGGACGGTCGACACGCGCACTTCACAGTGGTCTGGGTCGAGCAGGCGAACCAGCGGCTCGCGTTGTCGGGAAGTTCGGCGATTCGCGAGATCGATGACCACGTCGGCGAGTTGCATCGCGCGCTGGACTGGCTGCTGGCACACGGGGAGCCGCGCGAGGCGGGGCGGATCGTCGCGGCGCTGTCGGACTACGGTCTGTTGCGGCTGCGACCGGATGTGCTGGGGTGGGCCGACCAGGTGCTGGCGGCGGCACCGGAGGACATCGGGCAGGTAGCGGCGCAGGTGTGGGCGGTGGCCGCGTACGCAGCGTGGATGGTCGGCGACATCGATGAGTCGGGCAGACGCGCTCGCCGCTCGATCGAATGTGCCGACCTCGCAGCGGATTCCCTGCCGGCCCGGGTGTTCGGGGCCAACGGCGTGTACGAGCTGTTCGCGGGCAGGCTGGCGGAGTCCGCTCGCTGGTACGACCGAGCCGCCGAGCGGGCGGATGCGGTGGGCGACCGAGCCTATCGGCTGATTCCACAGGGCACCGCGATCATGGTGCGCGGCTACGCCCACGACCCGGACGCGCCCGGGCTGGCCGCCGAACTGATCGCCGAGACGGGCGACAACACCTCCCCCTACGCGGCCTACGCCTGGTATTGCGCGGGCGAGGCGATCCTGGACACCGACCCTGAACTCGCCCGAGAACGCCTCGAAACGGCCTTACACATCGCCGAACTCACCGCGACGACGTTCGTCACCGGCGTCGCGGGCGCGTCGAAGGCCTCGCTGGATGTCCGCGCGGGCAGGTACGACGGCGCCGCCAGCACCTATCCACGCCTCATCCGTCACTGGCGACGCGCGGGCATGTGGGCGACACAGTGGGTGATGCTGCGCTCCATCGCACACCTGCTCGAAGGACTGGGTCGGCCCGAAGACGCCGCACTGCTGGAGGGCGCGATCCGTGCGGCGCCGATCGGACAGCGGCCCAGCGGCGCCGACGGCACCGCGATGGACGAACTCGCGGCGAGGCTGCGCGCGGCCCTCGGCGACGAACGGTACGAAACCGCCCGCCGCCGCGGCGCCGCGATGGACGGCGACAACCTCATCGAATACGTCTCGAGCGCACTCTGAGCTACCAACGCGGCTGTTCGCCGAGCAGCCCGAGCGCCGCCTTGCCGACCAACTCGTGGGTGAGCGCGGCGTTGGCGGGATGGAAGCCACCGCAGCGCACGTCCCGGTAGAGTCGCTCGAGTTCGTTGCCGCGGAACATGCCCGCACCGCCACTGACGTCGAGTGCGATGTCGACCACGCGTTTGGCGGCCTCCACGGCGCGCCACTTCATCGAGTACACCTTCGGCACCCACGCCTCGCCGTGGTCGACGCCACCCAGCCAGTCCTGGAGGAAACGCTCCAACACCGCGGAGGCGGCGTCGAGTTCGAGGTACATCTGCGCGACCTGATGCTGCACGAACGGGTTGTAGGCGTAGGAGCCACGCTCGATGGCCACCGACTTCTTGCGGCGGGCGTCCGCACACGCCAGTTCGAGCGCCCGGTCGGCGATGCCCAAGTACACCGCTGCCATCAGCGACAGCGGCCACATCGTCATGCCGACCAGGAACGGGTGGGTGCCGTCACCGGCGGGCGCGACACAGCCGATGCGCTCGTCGGGGACGAACACCTCGGTGAGCACGGTGTCGTGGCTTTGCGTCGGGCGCATACCGAGGGTGTCCCAGGTGTCGACGACCTGCACGCCGTGGCTGGTTCGTTCGACGAACGCATGCACGATGTGCGGGCCGCCGGGAGCGTCGGCGTCGACGCCGTGTGCACCGAGCCACTTCCAGGCCGGGCCGTTGGAGCCGAACTGTTTGCGCCCGGTGAACACATAGCCGCCCTCGACGCGGCGGGCGCGGCAGGTCGACATGAGAACGGGCAGGTCGTTGCCGGCCTCGGCGTGGCCCGCGGCGATCACCTCGCCTGCGACGGCCTCGTGGTGGATCCACTCGAGTGAGCGGTCACCGGCGCGCTCCATCTCGGTGGCGACGCCGATCCAGTACGAGTGCATGGTCATCGCCAAGGCGGTGGCCGGGGCATAGCGAGCCAGGCGGCGCTGACTGGCGGCCAGCTGGCCCAACGACAAGCCCCAGCCGCCACGGTCGACGGGGACTGCGGCGGCAAGGTATCCGATCGCGCGCAGGTCGGCCAGGTCGTCGGCGAGGTAGGTGTTGTCGCGGTCGTGTGCGCCCGCACGGGCACGGAAAGCGTCGAGCAGCTCGTCGGGGATGGCTGTGGTGATGAGAGTGTTCGTCATGGGTTCAGCGTCACCATCACCGATGTCAGGGCGCTGTCACGCGCTGTTCTCGGTGTCGATGTGGCGACAGCGCGGTGACAGCGGCGGCCGGGACAGTGGCCCCATGTCTGATCTCACCGAACTCGGAACCATCCTGTCGATCTGGGCGCACCCGGACGACGAAACCTATCTCGCGGCCGGGATCATGGCCGCCGCCAGCGACAACGGCCAGCGCGTGGTGTGCGCGACGGCCAGTGCGGGCGAAAGGGGTTCCTCGGACCCCACGACCTGGACGCCGACGCGACTCGGCCGGATCCGGCGATGGGAGGCCGCCGCGGCGATGGCGGTGCTCGGCGTACACGAGCACGAGGTGTACAGCCTTCCCGACGGCGAGTTGTCCGGGCACGAGTCGGCTGGGCGGGACTGGGCAGATCGGCTGGTCGAGGACGTCCGGCCCGACACGATCCTCACCTTCGGCCCGGAGGGCATGACCTATCACCCCGACCACATCGCGGTGCACCGCTGGGTCACCCGAGCCTGGCGCGAGACCGGATGCCGGGTCAGGCTGCTGTATGCCACACCGACGGTGGACAAGCTGGCCCGGTTCCTGCCGCTCTACGAGGAGTGGAACATGTACATGAGCAATGAGCGTCCGGATGGCGTTGCGCACGAACATCTCTCGTTGCACCTGGAACTGCAGGCCGAGCGGCTGGACCGCAAGATCACCGCGCTGCGGGTGATGGCGAGCCAGACCGCCGCGGTGATGGACGCCGTCGACGATCAGCTCTTCCGCGAGATGGTCGCCGAGGAGAGCTTCGTCGCGGCTGAGGTATCCGCCGCGCCGGTCAGTCGCCTGCTGATCTGAAAACACCCCCGTCTCGGCGCCGCGACCTCCTGCTACGTTCCCCCGGTGAGCGGAGATCTACGTATCTGTTTCGTCGGCGATTCCTTCGTCCAGGGCATCGGTGACCCGGAGTATCGCGGCTGGGTCGGTCGCGTCCTCGCGGAGACAGGCACCGACATCACGGCCTTCAACCTGGGTATCCGACGCAACACCCCCGACGATATCCGCCGCCGGTGCTGGGCCGAGGTGGAGCCTCGATTCCTGCCCGCCGAATTCATCGACATCACAACTCTTTTGGCCGACGATCCTGGGTGGGCCGAGGAAGCGCGGGCAGGCGATGGCGCCCACCCGGGCAGCGGCGGCTACCGCCGCCTGGCCGACCTAGTCCTCGACGGCGGCTGGCGGGAATGGATCGCCCGGCCGTGAGGCGAATCCGCCGGGCCTGGGGTACTCGGCGGCCTGCAACAACTGGCGGGCGATGAGGTCGGTCAGCTGGTCGCGGGCGGTGTCGAATTCCCCGCGCATCCAGACGGCGACGAGTTCGAGGGCTCCGCTGACCAGGGCGTAGGCGCTCATCGCGGCATCGAGAGGGTCGTGGTCGGGGTCGTGGTCGGGGTCGGGGCGCAGTTCGCGGCCGACCGCGGCCATGGCATCGCTCGCCCGCGCTGTCGCATGTGGTGATGATCCTCGGCTGCGGCATCATGCATCCCGACGTGCGCGCCCGGATGCCCATCACCTGGACGCGCCGCCACGACCGGGAAATCCAGATGATCACCGCCGCGCTGCGCGTCGCCTTCGACCGGCTACCGACCGACCTGACCGACTCCCCCATGGCCCGCAACCGCCGGGCGTACCAGTGGCTCGTCACCCGCTACCGCGATGTCGGCCTGACCTCGTTCGCCCCGGACGCCGCGGTGCGTTCGTGAGCGCGGATCAGGGCGCGTCTCCGTAGACGACGAGCCAGATGGCGCGGCCGAGCGCTTCGGCGACCTCCTCGTCGCTGATCCCGGTGTCGAGGCCGCAGGCAACGGTGATCGTGCGCTCGACCATGGAGGTGAGGACCAGCGCGGTCGCCGTCGGATTCAGGTCGTCAGCGAGACGGCCGGCGGCGCGGTCGGCGTCGAGGCGGGTGTGGACCAGTGCGGCGAAGGTCGCGACCCGCGAACGCCAGTAGGCGCCGACCTCGCGGTCATAGGTGGCCACCTCGCTCAGCGCCAGTAGGAGATGGCGGTGGGCGCGGAAGCCCTCGATCATCACGCCGATCGCCCGCACGACTCCGGCACGGCGATCGGCGTGTTCGTCGGCCCACCACTGTTCGGCGGCGGCGAACAGGTCCGTGGTCGCCAGCTCGGCCATCCGGATGAGCAGCCTGCTCTTGTCCGGAAAGTATCGGTAGAAGGTCGATCTGGCCGAGCCGGAGGCGGCGGCGATCTTCTGCACGGCCAGCTCGGTGAACGGAATACCTTCGGCGAGTAGCTCTTCCACCGCGCGCAGGACCCGGCGTTCGAAGTCGACCCGGCGGTCCTCGGCGGGTTTTCGCGCCGAGCGCGGAACCCGGGTCAGCGAGGGCATCGTCGGCCCGGTGCCGGGATCGAGGGGGCATTGGCCATGCCCACATTGTGCCCGGCCGACGGTCAGAGGGCGTCGGCCACGGCAATCCCCTTGGCGCGGAGCGCTATTGACATGTGACCGACATCACCTCATCATCGAATCGGACACACTGTCCGAGACGCGATGACCGAGGCGGTTCCCATGGATCATTCCCCCGTCACTGCGATCGAGTGGGCCGACGTCGTCGTGGTCGGCGCGCGCTGTGCGGGCTCGGCGACCGCCGCGGCCCTGGCCAGGGCCGGCCGGGATGTGGTCGTCCTCGACGCCGCCACTCTCCCCTCGGACACCCTGTCCACCCACCTGCTCTGGCCCGCCGGGGTCGCCGAACTGCAACGCCTCGGCGCACTGGACGAGGTCACCGCCCTCGGCGCACCCCGACTGACCCGCGCCTACGCCGAGGGCGCCGGGTTCGGTATCGGCACGGCGTTTCCCGCCGTGGACGGCATCGACTACGCGTTGTGCGTGCGGCGCACCGGCCTCGACGGCGTTCTCGCGCGCACCGCGAAAGCCGCGGGCGCCGAGGTGCGGCAACGGTGTCGCGTCGAATCGCTGGTGTGGGAGGACAATCGATGCGCGGGAGTGCGATACCGTGACAGCGGCGGCGCGATGGTCGAACTCAGAGCCGCACTGGTCGTCGGCGCGGACGGTCGGCGCAGCACCGTGGCCCGCCTGGTGGGTGCCGAGTCGCCGTTCCTGTCGGTGCCCAGCGGTCGCGACTGCTACTTCGCCTACTGGCGCGACACCGTCGACAGCGCCCGCCACATCGCCGCGCAGTGGCGCGAGGGTGCCGATCTGGGCACGGCGTTCCCCTGCGATGACGGCCTGGTGCTGAGCCTGGTGCAACCACCGGCCACCGGCGACCGGCCGGGGCCCGGCGCGGCGGAGCGGCGCTATACCGAAGCAGTGGCACGCATTCCGGCGCTGGCCGAGCGACTGCGCGGTTGCGAGCGGGTCGGGCGCGTCCGCGCGGCGACCCACCTGGCCTCCTACTTCCGCCGTTCCACGGGCCCGGGCTGGGCACTGCCCGGCGATGCCGGACATTTCAAGGACCCCGTCACCGCCCAAGGAATTCGCGACGCCCTGCACTACGGACGCCTCCTGGCCGAATCGGTCACCGAGGTCCTCGACGACCCACTCGCACTGGACTTGGCGCTGGCCGCGTGGGAACGCAGGCGTATCGCCGAATGCCGCGAGATCTTCCACTGGACCAACCGCCTGGCGCGCGGAGAAGCCATGCGCCCCATGGAGATCGAGCTCTATCGCCGAGCCGCCACCGATCCCGAACTGGCGGAGATCACCACGGGAATCTTCTCCCGCACTCGTCGCCCCGCCGAGCTGTCCACCCCGGTTCGCGCCACGAGCCTGCTACTCAGCGCGCTACGCCGGCAGCCGGCCGCCGCCGTGTTCACCGACGTCGCCCGCGAGATCCGCGGCGCCGCGCACGAATGGCGCACCACGCGAACAACACTGCGCGGCACGCTCGCGCCCGCCAGCACACCGCCCGAGGCCCGCTCGGCGCGCTCCACCGCCTTGGGAGAACAGCATGTCTGACCCACTGCCCCCGATCACCCGCCGCACCGCGCTGCGCGCCGGACTCACCGCCGGTGCCGCGCTGGCCATCACCACGCCGACTGTCGCGAGCGCGGCCCGCCGCTCCCCACTGCTACGCACCGGCGGCAAGACCGTCGCGATCTTCGGCGGCGGGATGGCCGGGCTCAGCGCCGCGCACGAACTGGCCGAACGCGGCTATCAGGTGACGGTCTACGAACCCGCCTACCTCGGCGGCAAGGCCCGCAGTCTCGGCGTGGCGGGCACCGCCGCCGGGGGCAGACAGGACCTGCCCGGCGAGCACGGCTTCCGCTTCTTCCCCGGCTGCTACCGCAACGTGCCCGACACCATGAGCCGAATCCCGTTCCCCGGCAACCCGAACGGGGTACTGGACAATCTCGTGCGGGTCGAGGGCACCATCGCCGGATTCCAGGATCTGCCGCCGATCTTCCTGCCCGTCGAACTCGGCGGTCTACGCCAGCTGACCCCGGAGGTGTTGCAGAACAACCTCATCGGCACGCTCGGCTTCGTCCCGGAGCTGCCTGCGCACGAACTCGCCTTCTTCGCCAAGCAGATGCTCGTCTGGTTCACCTCGAGCACCGAGCGCCGCTTCGGGCAGTGGGAGTACGTGACGTGGGAGCAGATCATGCGCGCCGAGGGCAAGTCGCCCGCCTATCGCAAATACCTGGTCAACGCGCTGACCCGGATCACCGTCGCCGCGAAACCGCAGACCAGCTCCGCGCGCACCATCGGCACGATCGGTGAGGCCCTGGTCCTGGCCGGCAGCGGGGTGGTGCCCGAGTTCTCCGGCGGGGTCGACCGGATTCTCAACCGCCCGACCAATGCCGCGTGGATCGATCCGTGGGTCGAGCACCTGCGCGCGCTCGGCGTGCGATTCGTCCTCGGCCAGGGCGCGAGCGCTCTGCACCTGCGCGGTGGCCGGATCGCCTCGGTCACGGTGACCGGCACGGCGAGCGCCAGCACCGTCACCGCCGACCACTATGTGTGCGCGATGCCGGTCGAGCGGGCAGCGCCGCTGCTCAGCGGCGCGATCCTCGACGCCGACCCACGCCTGGACGGCATCCGTCGTCTGCACACCGACTGGATGGTCGGCATCCAGTACTTCCTGCGCCGCCCGACCGAGATCCCCGAGGGCCACATCGCCGCGCTCGGCTCGCCCTGGGCCCTCACCGCACTGCGCCAGGCGCCGATGTGGGTCGGCGATTTCGCGGCCACCTACGGTGACGGTTCGGTGGTGGAGTGCCTCTCGGTCGACATCTCCGACTGGGACACCCCTGGCATCCGCTACGGCCGGACCGCGAAAGAGTGCACGGCGCAAGAGATCGCCACCGAGGTCTGGGCGCAGCTGCAGGCGTGGCTGAACACCGGGACCGGCTGGCTGCGGGAGGAGGACATCCACTCCTGGCACCTCGATCCGGGCATCACCTGGTCCGGCGGTGCGATCCACAACGCCACCCCGCTGCTGGTGAACACCGTCGGCTCCTACGACAACCGGCCCGACGCCCACTGCGCGATCCCGAACCTGTTCTTCGGTGGCGACCACGTGCGCAGCCACATCGACCTGGCGACCATGGAGGGCGCCAACGAATCCGGGCGCGCCGTCGCCAACGCGATCCTCGACGCGGCCGACGATCCCGCCCCCCGCGCACCGATCCTGCCGTTGGTTTCGCTGCCCGTCTTCGACGCCGCCAAGGCCATCGACGCCGACCGGTTCCGGGCCGGACTGCCGCACCTGCTCGACGGCTGACAGGTCAGGTCGGCGCCACCAGGCCGAGGTCGGTGAGGTCGCGGACGTACTTGCCGATGAGTTCCGGGCCAAGGTGGGGGATGTCGTGGTCGGGGCCGATCCGCGCCGCGCGCACCGCGGCCCGGAATCCGTCGGCGGGCAGGGCCGAACCGGGCAGTGCGCGGCCCGGCCGCCGGTGGGCGTGCAGCAGGGGCAGCAGGGTGTGTTTGCGTTGCTGTTCGGGCAGTGCGCGCAGCGCGGCGTCGATGCGGGCGTACCAGTCGTCGTAGTCGTCGATGCGGTCGATGCGGTGGCCCGCCGCGATCAGCCAGTCGACGAAGACATCGAGGCTGATGCCGTCGTCGTGCGGATTGACGACATCGTAGGTCCGGTAGCCGCTGGTCGCGGCGGCACCCAGGTCGGTGATCGCGGCGGCGACGAAGTCGGCGGGCAGTCCGTCGTAGTGTGCGCGCCGACGCTTCCCGTCGGAGTCGGTGCGGTAGAACGACTTCGGTGCCAGACCGGTGAGGAGCACGCTCAGCAGCAACCGGGTGAACACATCGGGCACATTGAGCTGCCCGCGATAGCGTGAATGCGCCAGGATCATGTCCGAACGGAACACCGCCACCGGCAGCCCGAACCGCTGCTGCGCCTCACGCAGCAGCACCTCACCGGCCCATTTGCTGTTGCCGTATCCGTTGGCGTAGCTCTGATCCAGGCGCCGTACCGGGCTCATCACCCGCACGTCACCATCCTCGGCGAAGGTCTCCCCCTGCGCCGCGACGGCCACGGTCGACAGGTAGCTCACCGGTGTGCGTTTCGCGGTCAGGGCCAGCCGCAGGATCTCGGCGGTGCCGACGACATTCGGGCCGAACAGTTGCGCGTAGGGCAGCACGTGGTTCACCAGGGCCGCCGAGTGCACGATCAGGTCGACCTGTTCGGCCAGCCGCCGCCACACCGGCTGCGGCAGACCGAGTTCCGGTTCGCCGATGTCACCGGGCAGCACCTCCAATGCCTGTTTCGCCAGGAGCAGGAAGTTCTCGCTCAGCTCGTCATCGCTGTCGAAGGCCGCGTCGAGGCGGGCGCGAGCCGCGGCGGCATCGGCGCCGCGCACCACGCAGATGACGGTGCCGCCGCGCGGGGCGAGGCGTTCGAGCCAGCTCAGCAGCAGGAACCTGCCGAGGTAACCGTTCGCGCCGGTGATCAGGACGGTGTTCACCGCGGTGGTCGCGGGCAGCGCAGCGGCCGCGGCGAGGGTCGGAGCATCGAGGAACTTCTCCAGCACCAGGTCGGCGGCACGGATCTCGGTGGCACCGACACCGTGGACGGCGTCGGCATCGGTTCTGCGCGTGCCGGGTTCGCGCTCGCGGCGGATGTAGTCGGCGATGCGGGTCAGGTCGCTGTCCGGGCCGAGCAGCACGTTCACCGGCACCTCGACGGCGAGCAGTTCGCGCAGCAACGTCGAATAGGACAGTGCCGCCAGCGAATCCCCGCCCAGGTCGGCCAGCCGCGCGTCCGGGCGCAGGTCCTCGGGCGCGCAGCCGAGCACGGCGCGGGCCGCGCGGGCGACGGTCTCCGACACCGACAGGCCGGATACATCGCGGCGCAGGCGCTGTAGTTCGTCGTCCTGGTCGCGTGCCACTGCCGCGTAGAGCTCCTCGAGCCGGTGGCCATAGCGCTGTTTCAGTTTCGGCCGCAACAGTTTCCCGACGCCGGAGAGCAGCCCGTCGGCGACCGTGAACGGTTCGGTTTCCAGCAGGAAGTCCCGCGGGATCTCGAAGGGTTCGAGATCTGCCGCCGCCGCGGCCCTGTGCAGCGAAGCCCGCACCGCGCCACGCAGTTCCGCGGCGGGCAGGGCCAGCGCGGCGGTGGTCGGCACGACGACCGCGAGCAGGTACGACCGTTCGCTGCTGCCGTAGACGTAGATCTGATGCACCAGATCGGCCCCGGCGTAGATCGCTTCCAGCCGCGACACCGTCACGAACTCGCCCTGGGACAGTTTGAGGACATTGTTGCGGCGGTCGACATAGGCGAGCCGGTCGGGCGCGAGCTCGGCCACCACGTCACCGGTGCGGCAGAACCCGTCGGCGTCGAACACCTCGGCGGTCACCTCGGGGCGGCGGTAGTACCCGGCGATCATGGTGGTGGTCTTGAGCAGCAGCTCCCCGCGCGGATAGGGCTTGTCGGTGCTGAAATAGCCGAGTTCGGGCACGTCGACGAGCTTGTAGTCCAGCACCGGCGGACGCATCACCTTGGTGTCGAAGATGACCCCGCCGCCGGTCTCGGTGGAGCCGTACCCGTCGTGCAGCCGCAGCTGCAGCACCGATTCGACGAAGACGCGCAGGTCGGGTGCGATCGGCGCGCTGCCGCACAGTACCGACAGCAGGCGACCGCCCAGGAACTGTTCGCGCAGTTCGGTCCGCACCTGTTCGGCGAGCACCTCGGCATCGATGTCGGGACCGCCGCGCTGTTCGACTTCGTACCGGAACCGTTGCTGGATCAGGTCGCAGACGCGGGGCACGAGGAAGATCTCGGTGGGCCGCACCAGCGCGATGTCCTCGAACAGGGTTGACATGTCCGGCGCCGCGGCGAAATAGGCGGTGCCACCGCGGGCGAGCGCGCTGTTGAGGGTGAGCCGGGCGGCGATATGACTCATCGGCAGGAAGTTGACGTTGATCGCGGCCAGCGGACGTGGCGGCTGCCAGCCCACCGCGACCAGTCGCTGGGTGTACATCGCGCCCTTGGGTGTGCCGGTACTGCCCGAGGTGTAGATCAGCAGTGCCAGTGGATCCTCCCCCGCTGCGGGCTCGGACAGCGGAGCGGCAGGGGCGTGACGGCCGTGCTCGACGAGGTCGGCCAGCGTGCGCAGCACTGTCGTGGACCCGGCGACGCCGAGCCGGGTGCGGGCGGCGGCGAGGGCGTCGCGGTGGTCGTCATCGTCGGCGTGGTGGTCGAACACGACCAGGGTGCGCGGTGGCGAACCGGCGAGGACCGCGTCGACGGCGATGCCGAGGTGGGCGGTGTCGACCGCGAAGATCCGCGGCGCGGTCTCGTCGAGGATCGAACGCAACTGGGCGAGACCGGCACCGGATTGCCAGGGCACCGCGACCGCGCCGAGGTGGATGGCGGCCAGATCGAGCACCGTGTAGTCGACGCCGGTGAACCCGAGCATGGTGACGAAGTCGCCCGCGACGAAACCATCGGCATGCCACGCCGCGGCCAGCGCGCGAGCCCGTTCCCACACCTCGCCATAGCTGCGCAGCTCGAACTCCGGCAGCAGCCGTCGGGTGGCGCGGCCGGTCGCCGTGTCACGGACCAGTTCGGTGCGCCGGGCACCGAGTGCCGGACGTTCGGCATAGCCGGTCATCGCGGTCGCGACGACGCGCGCCAGCGACAGCCCGGGCGCGGTGACGGCGGCATGGACCGCCTCGTCGGGCCGGGCCGCCCGGATCTGCGCATCGTTGGCGTAGAGGTCCTCGATGCGCCGCGCCAGGTGTCCGCCGTCGACGGTCATGCCTCGTTCTTCCGATCCACGGCGGTCTCGGCGAGCCGAATGCCCTGCCAGGCTTCGCGCTGCGCGGAGTCCGGGTCGATGAGCACCCGCGGTGGATGGTCGATGATGCAGGTGGCTCGGCGTTCGGCGGTGTAGGTCGGCCAGCTCGATTGCGGTTGGCCGGTGCGGGCGAAGCTGGTCCAGTTGTCCTGCATGAAGTCCTGGACCGCGCGGAATCCCCGCCTGCCACCGGCGGCAGTCATGGCCCGGCCCACCGGACCGTCGACCCAGCCGAAGACGGGCACGAGGTCGAGCGCGTGGGTGGCGCCGAGTCCGGCCAGCCGCAGCGCGCGCGGTGCGAAATCGAATCGGTAGGCGTAGGTCGGCGCGTGCCGACTGTGGCCTTCCAGCACCGCCAGGGTCGGGCGCAGGAACATCAGATCACTGGCCACCCGCACCGCGGTCCGCGCGGCCGGATAGCCCGCATAGCGGCTGGTCACTTGTTGTTCGGCGCCCGGTTCGTAGCGGCCGAAGGCGGTGCTGAGCTGCTGTGGGGTGTGCGGGACCGTTTTGGCGAAGCGCTGGAACAGGGTCACCTCGTCACGGTTGGTGCCGATGATCAGCGGCACCGGATGGGCGCGGCCCGCGGCGATCGCGTCCAGGGGTGCCTCGGGCAGGAAATCGCCGTCGACGACCGGGGCATACGGGAAGCTGCCCGGTTCCTCGCGCAGGGCGCGGCCCAGCGCCCGATCGCCCGCGCGGCCGAGTTCGCTCGCGGGTACGGCGTTGAGAACGGTCGCGGCGTCGGTGGGGTCGGCGCCGAGCCGCTCGAGGCAGCGGTGCGCGAAGCGGCCGGCTTCCTCGGGCCGCATCGTCCAGTCCGCGGGGGCGCTCTGCGCGATCGCCCGGTGGAACAGCCCGCGCGCCGCGGGCGTCGCCAGCAGGGTGATCACGGCGTGCGCGCCCGCCGATTCGCCGAAGACGGTGACATTGTCGGGATCGCCACCGAACGCGGCGATGTTGCGCTGCACCCAGTCCAGGGCCGCGACCTGATCGCGCAGGCCCAGGTTCGAGTCGAATGGTCTTTCCGCGGTGGAGAATTCGCTGAAATCGACGTAGCCGAAGGCGCCGAGCCGGTAGTTCACCGACACGACGATCACATCACCGCGCAACGCCAGCCGGGCACCGGAGTACATGCTCGAGGTCCCGAGCAGATATCCGCCGCCGTGGATGAACACCAGCACCGGCCGCGGCGATGCCGAGGGTGTCACCGGAGCGGTCACATTCAGAGTCAGGCAGTCCTCGCCGGTGGGTTGCCAGGTGCGCGGCCCGGTGCGCGCGCCGCCGGGGTTCTGCACGGCGGCGAAGGAGAACTCGGTCGCCGCGCGCACCCCCGTCCACGGCTGGACCGGTTGCGGCGCCCGCAAGCGCAAATCTCCTGTGGGTGCGGCGGCATACGGTAGCGCGCGCCAGCGCGCTACTCGACGGCCCGCACGACCGCGCACGACTCCGTCGGCGGTCACGATCTCGGGGGACACCATGTCCTCACAGTACGTGGTACCGCTGGTACCGCGCAGGAAGTTCGCCGGGCTAACCGCCCCGCGCGGCTCGATGACCGAGGTGGCGCGGCGACTAAGCTGGGGCGATGGCGGGCGACGGGCGTAGCGAACCTACCGACCTCCGCTCCCACGGCCCGGAGAAGGCGCCGCTCGCGGCGGAGAACACGCACGGTATCGCCGAACTCGACCGCTTGGTTTCCTCCTGCTTCGCCTGCCCGCGCCTGGTGGCCTGGCGTACCGAGGTCGCTCGGGTCAAGCGGGCCGCGTTTCGCGACGAGGACTATTGGGCCCGTCCAGTTCCCGGCTTCGGTCCCGACGACGCCGCGTTTCTGGTCGTCGGGCTCGCCCCGGCCGCCCACGGTGGCAATCGAACCGGGCGCATGTTCACCGGCGACCAGAGCGGCGACGTCCTGTTCGCCGCCCTGCACGCGGTCGGATTGGCGACCGGCGCGCAACCGGTCAGCGCCGACGACGGCATCGAGATGATCGGCACCCGGCTCACCGCGCCCGTGCATTGCGCGCCGCCGCAGAACAAGCCGACCGCGGCAGAACGTCGTCGGTGCGCGCCTTTTCTCAGCCGCGAATTGGAACTGCTCAGGCCGTCGCTGAAGGTCATCATGGTGCTGGGCGAATTCGGCTGGCAGGCCTTGTTCACCGTGCTCGGCGAAGGTGGCTGGACAATCCCACGCCCACGCCCGCGTTTCGGCCACGGCGCGGAACTCGCCCTGACCCACCCCGACGGGCGAACGGTCACCGTACTCGGTTGTTATCACGTGAGCCCGCACAACACTTTCACCGGTCGCCTCACCCCGGCCATGCTCGAGAACGTTCTGACGCGAGCGAAAGCGCTCGCCGATCTCGACTAGCCGTCGACGCACCGAAGGTTCGACAATCACCGCCCCTGATCGGTGGCCGCTGACGATCATCGTCGTCGAACTGCTCGACGGCGCCACCGGTCGCTGACCTCACGCGAGCAGCCCACTAGGGTGCTCTGGTGGAGAGGATTCTGATCAGCGGCATCTCGGGAGCCGGAAAGACCACGCTGGCAAGGCGATTGGCCGATCGCCTGGGGATCCCCCGCTATGAGCTGGACGCACTGCACCATGGCCCCGGCTGGGTGAAACGCCCCGAGTTCGAGGACGATGTCGAACGATTCAGCTCCGGCTCCCGTTGGGTCACCGAGGACCAGTACCAGAGACTGCTCGGCGATCTGCTGTGGACCAGGGCGGACACCGTCATCTGGCTCGATCTGCCGAAACGCACCGTCATGACCCGCGTCCTGCGGCGCTCGTTCACGCGCGCGATCGACGGCCGCGAGCTGTGGAACGGAAACCGCGAGTCCTTTCGCGACTGGCCGAAACCGGACCATCCGATTCGATGGGCCTGGAGCCACCACCAAGCACGGCGCGAACGCACCGGGCAACGAATCGCCCACTTCCCCGCCGTCGACATCGTGCATCTGGCATCGGCGAGCGAGGTTCGGCGATGGTTGGGCGGAGTGGCGGATGGCGGCACCGATCATGCTGGGTAGGTGCGGATCTCGGTGGCCTTGACGGTTGCCCACAGGCGGGCGCCGGTGTGCAGGCGGAGTTCGGCGACGGTGGCGGGGGTGACTTCGGCGAGCACCGAGGGTGCGCCGTCGAGGCGGACGCGGGTGGTGTGGGCGTGTTGTTCGAGGCCGACCACGGTTGCCGGCCAGGTGTTGCGTGGACTGCCTTCGGGCCGTTCGGGATACAGGCTGACCGCGTTGGGCGCGAAGGCGAGATGGACGGGGCCGTGGGCGGGCTCGGCGACGGTGAGCCGGGCGCCGTCGCCGAGGTCGACGGTGGTGCCCTCGGCGGTGCCCCGGTAGAGGTTCAGGCCGACCAGGTCGGCGACGTAGTCGGTGCGGGGGTGGCGGGCGACATCGCCCGGAGCGCCCTCTTGGACGATCGCACCGTTCTCGATGATGATCAGCCGGTCCGCCAGCACCATCGCGTCGAGCGGATCGTGGGTGACCAGCACGGTGTGGCCGGGGTAGTCGCGCAGATGACTCGCCAACTCCGCGCGGACCTGCAGCCGGGTGCCCGCGTCGAGGGCGGCCAGCGGTTCGTCGAGCAACAGCAGGTCCGGATCGGTGGCCAGCGCGCGGGCCAGCGCCACCCGCTGGGCCTGCCCACCGGACAGCGCCCTCGGTTTCGCCTCGAGATGCTCGCCGAGACCGACCCGCTTCAGCCAGCCCGCCGCCCGCTCGCGTGCCTCCCGACGATGCTCACCGCGCGCCCGCAACCCGAACGCGACATTTTCCTTGGCGCTCATGTGCGCGAACAGCAGATAGTCCTGGAACACCACACCGACCGAGCGCCGGTCCGCGGGCACGAAATGCCCAGGCGGCTCGTCCCAGCGCCGCTCGTCGAGGCGGATCCGGCCGCCGGTCAGTGGTGTCAATCCGGCCAGGGCCCGCAGCGCGGTGGTCTTTCCCGCGCCGTTGGGGCCGAGCAGTGCCACCACTTCCCCCGGTGCGACGGCGAAGGCGACATCGAGTTCGAACTCCGCGCGGCGCACGCGGATCGTGGCATCCAGGGTCACATCGGCCCCCGGGTCCATCGATCGCGCAGCGCGGCTAGCACCACCACCGACACCGCGAGCAGCACCAGGCTGAGCACGATCGCGTCCTCCGGATTGGTTTCCAATGCCATGTACACCGCCAGCGGCATGGTGGTCGTGGTTCCGGGGAAGTTGCCGGCGAAAGTGATCGTCGCCCCGAATTCCCCGAGTGCCCGCGCCCAGCACAACACTGCGCCGGCGACGACGCCCGGCATCACCGAGGGCAGGGTGACACGCCGAAAGGTCAACCACCGCGACGCACCGAGGGTGGCGGCGGCTTCCTCGTAGCGGGGGTCCGCGCCGCGCAAGGCGCCCTCGACCGCGATCACCAGGAACGGCATCGCGACAAAGGCCTCCGCGACGATCACCCCGGGCGTGGTGAACGGCAACGAGAACCCGAACCACTCCTCGAGATGGCGTCCGATGATTCCCCGCCGCCCCAGCACCAGCAGCAGTGCCACCCCACCGACCACCGGGGGCAACACCAGCGGCACCGTCACCAACGCGCGAACGAGCCCGAGCCCGGGCAGGTCACCGCGAGCCAGCAACCACGCCAACGGAATCCCGAGAACCACACACACCACCGTGGCCGCGGTCGCACATACCAGCGACAGCTGTAATGCCTCCACGACTTCGGGGCTGGACAGCCGTTCGGGCAGACTCCGCCACGGCGCGCGCAGCAGCAGGCCGACCAGCGGCAGGATCAGAAACGCCAGACCGCACACGGCGGGCAGGACCAGGATCAGCGGTCGCCGTCCTCGTACCGCCCGCCGGCGCGCGACCTCGGTCACGGGGTATCGAACCCCGCCTGACCGAACACCGTCCGGGCCTGCTCGGACCCGATGAACTCGACGAACGCCGCCGCGGCGGCCGCGTTGGGCGCCTTGGCCAGCGGCGCGACGGGGTAGTCGGTCATGGCCCTGTCCGCCTCCGGGAACTCGATGCCCTCGACCTTGTTCCCCGCGGCCCGCACATCGGTGCGGTAGACCAGCGCGGCATCGACCTCCCCGAGGGCCACCTTCGTCAGCACCGCTTTCACATCGGCTTCCCTGGTGTCGGGACGCGGGTCGACCCCGGCAACCTCGAACACTGCTGTGCCCGCCGCGCCGCAGGGCACCTGCTCGGCGCACAGCGCGATCTTGGGTTCGGTCTCGCCGAAGTCGGCCAGACCGGTGATGTTGCCCGGATTGCCCTGCGGCACCACGATTTCGAGACGGTTACGTACGAAGGTCACCGGTGCTGCCGTGATGTCGCCCGCGTCGACGACCTGCTGCATGTCCTTGGGCGCCGCCGAGGCGAACACGTCCGCCGGCGCGCCCTGCTTGATCTGTTCGGCCAACGCCGAGCTGGCGCCGAAGCTGTAGACCACCTTCGTCCCGGGATGCGCGGCTTCGAACCGCTGGCCCAGCTCGGTGAACGTCTCGGTCAACGAGGCGGCCGCGAAGACCGTCACCGTCCCGTTGATGCTGCCATCGACCGCGGGCTCGGTGGTGTCGGTCCCGCAGCCCACCGCGGCCACGGCGAGGGCCCCGGCAAGGGCCGCCGCGCGCACTGTCCGAATCATGTGCGACCTCGTCAGCTTTCCGGGATTTCGACGACGACGTGCGTCGATTTGACCGAGGCGACCGCGATGCTGCCGATCTCGAGGCCGAGCTCGTCGACGGAGTCCCGGCTCATCAATGACACCAGGCGAAACGGACCGGCCTGCATTTCGACCTGGGCCATCACGGTGTCCTTCACGACACGGGTGACGATCCCGGTCATCCGGTTGCGCGCCGACGTCGCGACGGTGACACCCGGTTCGGGACGGTCCGCGCCCGCTCGGAGGAACTGCGCGACCTCACGCCCGTCCACCCCCTTGCGGCCGTTGTCGAGCTGGACGGCGGTCAGCCGGCCCTGGTCGATGTAGCGGCGCACGGTGTCATCGCTGACACCGATCAGGGCAGCCACTTCGCTTATGCGCAGATTCGACACCACATAAGCATATTCCACGTAGATGCGGATCTCGACACGGATTGGCACCGCAACACGCCGGTACGAGCCGCGCCCTGACGGCAAGGAGGGCCGGAGGTCCCTCGCGATGGTGCTCAAAGACCATTTCCACCCGGCCGACGGCGGACGAGACTGGCCACATGACAGTCATCGGCAACTCCTCGGCACCCACCTCGCCCGACGAACCGACGATGCGGGCCGCGCTGCTCCGCGGCTGCCGTGCACCCTCGGTCCACAATTCGCAACCGTGGCGGTGGTTCTTCGACGGCGCGCGGCTACACCTGTTCAGCGATCCCGAACGACAGTTGCCGGTCGCCGACCCCCAGGGCCGACAGCTCGTGATCAGCTGCGGCGCCGTCCTGGATCACGTCCGGACGGTCTTCGCCGCCCTGGGCTGGCACACCGACGTCGTGCGCCTGCCCGACCCGGCCCACCCCGACCTGCTGGCGACCATCGAGTTCCGCCCGTGGGACGACCCGTCGACCAGTACGACCGAGCACGCCGCGGCCGTCGAGCGCCGCTACACCGACCGACTGCCGATGCGCCCGCCCGAGGGCTGGGACGCGATGACGCCGGTGGTGCTGGGCGAGATGGCCGCGGCCCACGGGGTCGACTTCGACATGCTGCCCGACAACGCCCGCGACCGACTGGCAAACGCCTCCGAACAGTCCGCTGCTCTGCACCGCTACGACATGGAATACCAGACCGAACTGCGCTGGTGGACCGGCCACGATCGGCCCGCCGACGGTATCCCGCCCGCCGCGCTGCCCACCGACACCGAACTCACACGGGTGGGCGTCGCCCGGTCGTTCCCGCCGGTTCGGCACCCGACACACCGCCCCGACGCCGTCGATCAGTCGGCTCTGATCGTGTTGAGCACGGCCGCCGACTCACCCCAGCAGTGGTTGCGCACCGGCGAGGCGCTCTCGGCGATCCTGCTCGAATGCACCGTCGCGGGGTGGGCCACCTGTCCGCTCACCCACATCACCGAGACCTCGGCGGGCCGTTCCCTGCTCCAGGGATTCACCACCAACCGGGGCAACCCTCAAGTGTTGCTGCGCGTCGGCACCGCTCCCGATACCGATCGTCCCCCGGCGACACCGCGACATCCACTGACGGAGGTGTTCACCGAACGTCCCCCCGAGCGCTGATCGCTCACAGCCCGGCCAGTCCCAGACCGACGGCCCCCGCGGCGACGGTCACCACCAGCGTCGCGAGGGCATTGGTCACCCCGGCGAGATAGCGCCGACGTTGGATCAGGCGAACGGTTTCGACACTGGCGGTGCTGAAGGTCGTGTAGCCACCGCAGAACCCCACGCCGATGATCGTCTGCACCTCGCTCGGCGCACCGCGGAACACGACCAGGCCGACGACGAATCCCAGCAGCAACGACCCGGTCACGTTGATGATCACCGTCCCCCAGGGGAATTCGGTGGCGCGCCGGGAGCGGATCATCCCGTCGAGGACGAACCGGGCGACCGCGCCCACGCTCCCGGCCAGCGCGACCCACAGCGTCATCATGTCGCCTCCTCGGCGGATCTGGACGTCATCCACGCACTGGCGGCGATGCCGAGCACGGTGGCGACCAGGCCGGCCGCCAGACTGCCGAACGCGTAGCAGATCGCGGTCCACCGCTGATTCGCGCGCAGCAGCAGATCGGTGTCGACGGCGAGCGTGCTGTAGGTGGTGAACGCGCCGAGCAAGCCCGTGCCGACGCCGAGGCGAACCCGCAGCCGCCACCCGGAATCCTGGCCGGAGCGGGCCAGCGCCTCCAGCAGCCCGCCCAGCAGGAACGCACCGGCCACATTGATGGCGAAGGTCGTGAACGGCCATTGCTCCGCGGTCTCGGGAAAAGCGACACCGAGCCCATATCGGGCGGCGGTACCGAGCAGGCCACCAAGGGCGACGGCAGCGATCGACGACGGGCGGACGTGCAGCGCGGGCACGCCCACATCGGGATCGACCGGCAACGCGGCATCGGGATCGTGGCGACCGAACATCGGACAGACTCCTTCCTTGCGAGGGAAGGAACCATCAGCCCCGGTCCGGGGCGGTTCAGACACTCCCACGGGGCTGCCTCGGCGGAGATCCATCGCCACGGAAGAGCATAGCGCGACCGGAGACGACCTAGGGCCCTGGGCCCGGGGACATTGGACCCTGCCCAGCACGCCCTTCGACCGACGACACTGAATCCATGATCAGCACCCACTTCCACCGGATGACCGCGCCGCGGACGGCGTTGTCCCTGGTCAGCGGCGCAGTGGCGATCTGGGCCGCAGCGGGTGCGCTCGGGCTGGCCACCGGCGCACTCGCCGTGAGCGCCGAGCTCGAAGGCCGGCTGCCGTGGCAGAGTCCCACGCTCGCGGCGACAGGGCTGGCGCTGGTCGTGGCCGTGCCGATGACCCTGGTCGCCGTTCTCGCCACGCAGGACGATCACCGGTGCGCTCGCGCCGCGATCGCCGCCGGATTCGCGCTCGTCGCCTGGATCCTGGCGCAGATCGTGCTGCTGCGCGAACTCAGTTGGCTGCAACCGGTCTGTATCCTCGCCGCCATCGGTGTCGCGGCACTGGGGATGGCCCTGCAAGACGAACGCGCCCGGCTGTGAACACTCCGGACCCGGCGCGGGCAAGTCGATGCTCGACAACCGCGCGGCCGCGGCCCTGATGGCCCAACTGCGCTCGATCACCCCGCCTCGGTGGGCTTTCCGGCGCATCATCCGCCCATGGGCACCTTCCTCGGCGTCGTGCAGGCGCTGGCCGCCGCGGCCGGGATAGCCATCGAGAACGCGCGCCTCTACGAGCAGTCCCGCATCCGTCAGCAGTGGCTCCAGGCCACCGGTGAGGTCGCGACCGAGTTGCTGGCGGGCAGAGAACCGCATCAGGTGCTGGAGTTGGTCGTCCAGCGCGGTCTGGCACTGACCGGCTCCGCCCGCACTTTTCTCGCGCTGCCCGAGGATCCCGATGCCGTCGCCGAGGAGGTCACCGAACTCGTCATCGTCGCCGGGGCCGGTTCTGATGCGGAACATCTTCTCGGACAACGTCTTTCGCTGGCCGATTCGGAGGCGGGGGCGGCGTTCCGCTCCGGCGGTCCGGTCTCGGTCGAGCAGCTGGCGGGTGATTCGATCGCCGGTGTGGGCACTGAATTCGGTGCGGCACTGATCCTTCCGCTGCGTGCCGGTCAATCGGTGACCGGTGTGCTCATTACCGTGTTGCCCGCGGGTGCCCCGCCACTGACCGCCGCGGCGCAGTCGATGATGGCCTCTTTCGCCGATCAGGCGGCCCTGGCGCTGCAACTGGCCGACACCCAGCAGCGCCGACGCAAACTCGACATCCTCTCTGGTGCGCCACGCCCACGCGACAACCGTCTCGGTCGAACTGGTGATCCGCGACGAGGTCACCATCGAAGTCGGCGACGACGGCATCGGCCTCGCCGCCGACCCCACCCACCACAGCGGCCTGGCCAATCTGGCCGCCCGCGCCGAACAGGCGGGCGGCACCTTCACCATCGAGAAGCGGCCCGACGGCGGGACGCTGCTGCGCTGGTCGGCGCCGCTGCCCTGATTCGACGACCTAGGGCCCCGCGGCCGGGGCCCTGCGGCCCTGCCGCCGAGGATAGTGGGGGAGCACAGTGAAACCGACAGAAAGGCACACATCATGTCTCTCCCGGTGAATCCGAATCCGCCCGTGGTCGTCGGCGTCGACGGCTCCGAACAGGCCCGCACCGCGCTGAACTGGGCCGCGGCTTTCGCCGCGCACCACCGCGCGCCGCTGCGGCTGATCTGCGTCATCGACGTGCCGATGGACTACGGCCCCGGTGTCTCCGCACCGCTGTTCGACCACGAGGCGCTGCGCCGGCACGCCGAATCCCTGCTGGTGGACGCGACGAGCCGAGCCGCCGCGATCACCGACACCGACATCACCACCACCATCACCGAGGGCGCCCCCGTGCTCGCGCTGGGCGAGTACAGCGAGTCGGCACGCCTGCTCGTCGTCGGCAGCCGTGGCCTCGGCGCCTTCCGCCGGACCCTGCTCGGCTCGGTCAGCTCGTCACTGGCCCGGCGCGCCGCCTGCCCGGTCGCGGTGATCCCGGAGCGCGAGTTCGCGACCGACGGGCCGGTGGTCGTCGGCGTGGACGGGTCCGAGTGCAGTATCGCCGCCGTCGCCACGGCCTTCGACGAGGCCGCACACCGCAACGCACGCCTGATCGCGGTCCACACCTGGTCGGAGTTCTACCACTACGAATCTCGCGCCACGATGCAGACAGCGGCCGAGGCCGTGCTCTCGGAAAGCCTTGCCGGATACGGCGAGAAGTATCCCGACGTCCGGGTCGATCGCCTCGTCGTCGAGGACCGGCCCGCCCGCGCGGTGCTCCAGGCCGCCGAGGACGCCCAGCTGATCGTGGTCGGCAGCCGCGGCAGGGGCGGGTTCGCCGGCATGGCGCTGGGCTCGGTGGCCCAGGCGGTCCTGCACGGTGCCGAGTGTCCGCTGATCATCATCCGATCGGCGAACCAGAGCTGAGGGCTACCGCGGAGACAGGATGCCGCTGAGGTCGGCTTCGCGGATCGGCGTTTCGGGGTCGGCCTGGGCGCCACACATCAGGTCGATGGCCGCGATGGCGAGGTCGACGGTGGTCCGGTCGGGTGCCTCGCCGCCGTTGCCGCGTTCCTCGTCGAGGTACTTCGTCACAGTGATGCGCTTCTTGTCCGCGTCCTGCTCGATGTACTCGGTGCACGGGGTGTCGCCACCTTTGTTGACGGCTTCCTCCACCTCGGCGCAACCGGTGGCCAACACGGCTACCGCCGCGGCGGCCAGCATGGTAGCGCCGACGTTCCTTCGCAGTGTCATATATTCACCATACATATTGCCGATCCACACAATTGCCACCCTGACAAAATGTCCGGATCGCGCGTTGTACCCACGGGATATCGAGGGTAAACACGTCGATACAGTGTCCATCGACACTCGTTTCACCAATCACGGTTTGATAACCATTCACGCGGGATACTCATGAATACATGACCAACTCACGTAATCGGACAACGAGTACGACGAGCATGGATCTGACCAGCACCGCCATCATGTTGGCCACCTGCGTGTTCTTTCTGTTCGGACTGGCGACGCTCACCGGTTCGCTCCCCCTCGCGACGCTCGGCGCCGCCGGACTGGCCGCCGCGATGTTCGCGGCGACCAGATTGATGGGGCTGCACCGCCCTTAGCTGTTTGCACTCCACCTGCCCGGGTAGACGGTCGGTGGGTCCAACGGACGGCCCACGGTCACTCGGTGGCCGAGCGAACTGTCTGGAAGGAACAAGCATGAGCATCGCTGACAAGGCGAAGAACAAGGCCGAAGAGCTCGCTGGCAAGGCCAAGGAGGCTATGGGCAGCGCCACCGATGACAAGGACCTCGAAAACGAAGGCCGTGGCGAACAGGCCAAATCGAACCTGAAGGACGCGGGCGAGAAGGTCAAGGACACGTTCCGCGACTGACACCCCCGCGCGGGCCCCGATCCCCCCGGATCGGGGCCCGCGCGCTGTCCGCGTGCGGAGGGCTCGCCGACCGGTTCATCGTGCGATCGAACCCGCGCCTATCGCCAGGTAGGCGGTCATGAGCACGAACAGAAACCAGCCGGCGCCCTGAAAGGCCCGCCAGTTCCGCCCCGCGCGGAACCGCCGAAAAGTCAGCACGAAGGCGCCGATCCCCCCGGCCAACAGGATCACGCCCGGCCCGAACAGCACCGCGGTCTTGGCCGCGTCGTCGCAGAGCCGGGTATCGGCCGCAGCGCACGCACT
The DNA here is from genome assembly GCF_001886715.1 of Nocardia mangyaensis. Classification (NCBI taxonomy): domain Bacteria; kingdom Bacillati; phylum Actinomycetota; class Actinomycetes; order Mycobacteriales; family Nocardiaceae; genus Nocardia; species Nocardia mangyaensis. The sequence continues at coordinate 3,523,623 of NZ_CP018082.1, read as the reverse complement.
GCGATTCGCCGCCCACACGGCCGTGAGCACACCGACCACGACGGCGACCGCGATCACCGACACACCGTAGGTCACGGCCTGCCGGAACGCCTGCTGCTCATTTCCACGCTTGTCGACGTCATCAGCCAACGCTGGTACCTCCCTCAACTGGGCGGCGGTCGTCACTCCATCAGAGCACACAAAGCCGCCACTGCCCACCTGCCACCATCCTGTTTAGGAACCGGGATCCGCGGTATCGCCAGGAGGACAACGGCCGTCCCGGCGGAGCAGAGGAGAAACTCGTGGTCGAATCGAATGAACACGCGATCATCACCAAGGCCGATCTGCGCCAACTCCTCGACGCCGCCGCCCCCGACGCCCGGCTGGTGTTGTCGGAAGGCAAGGTCGGCATCCACTCCGGCAGTGACGACGCCGGTGGCGGCATACTCGTCATCTCCCGCGCCGACCTGGTCGGCAGCCTCGGCGATCCCGGCGACGAACGCCGCCTGGCCGAACTGGCCGCCGTGCTCGACTCCGACATCCGCCTGCTCGGCGCCTGATCAGAGAGGAGCCAACACCATGACCGAACAACCGCTGAAAGGAAGGCGCGTCGCCATCCTCGCGACCGACGGCGTGGAACAGGTCGAGCTCGTCCGGCCCCGCGCTGCGGTCGAGGACGCGGGCGCGGGCACCGCGCTGCTGTCCCTGGCACCCGGCAGCATCCAGGCCATGAACCACGACGTGGAGAAGGGCGACGTCTTCGCCGTCGAGGGGACCGTCGCCGAGGCCAGTCCCGATGACTTCGACGCGCTGATCCTGCCTGGTGGCACCACCAATCCCGACAAGCTCCGCCAAGACCCGGCTGCGGTCCGCTTCGTCAAGAACTTCGCCGCCACCGGCAAACCGATCGGCGTGATCTGTCACGGACCGTGGACCCTGGTCGAGGCCGACGCGGTCCGTGGCCGCACACTGACCTCCTACCCCAGTGTGCGCACCGATATCCGCAATGCCGGTGGCACCGTGGTCGATCAGGAGGTCGTCGTCGACAACGGTCTGGTCTCGAGCCGCAACCCCGACGATCTGCCCGCCTTCTGCGCCGCGATCGTCGAGGAGTTCGCCGAGGGCAGGCACTTCGCCACCTAGACGAGCGCGGGTTTCCAGCCACGTCCTGGCACGATCAGCTCGCTCGTCCGCGCGTGGACGTGACGGTTCGCCGCACAGGCCCGGATCGCGCTCAGGCCGAACGCAATCCGGGCCGCCTGGCGCGGTCAGTCGGCGGTGAAGAGCGCGGCGTTGTCGCTCGCCCACTGGGCGAAGGTCGTCGCGGGACGGCCGGTGATGTCCGCGACGCTGGTGATGGGCAGGGACTCGGGCTGGGGATCGAAGTCGATCAGGACGTTGTCGACGTACCATTCCGCCTGCTCGCCCATGGACGACCGCAGCGCAGCGATGGTTTCGTCACGGGTCGACTCGATCAAGGAGAGGTCGCGGCCGAGCGCGTCGGCGAGGTGGCCGAGGAGTGCGGTGCGACTGAGGACTTCGGGCCCGCCGAGTGGATAGGCACGGTTGAGGTGCCCGTCGGACAGCAGGATGGTCGCGGCGACCGAGGCGATGTCGACCATGGCGATGGGCGCGCTCGCGCTCTCGGGCCTCGGCTCGCGGACGCTGCTGGCCTCCCGGATCTGCGGCGCCCAGGTCAGCGTGTTCTCCATGAAGTCCGCCGGCCACAGATGGGTCCACCCCAGCCCACTGCCCTCGACCGCCGTACACACGCTCCCCCACCAGCTCTCCGGCTCCCCGGACAGATCGACCACGTGCCGCACACCGGCCTCCCGCGCCATCGCGAGCACTTCGGACACATACTCCGGCGCGGGAGCCAGGTACATGCGATCCACACCGGCGAAGGCCGCGGGCAGGCTGTCGAGTCGCCCCAGATGCCCTTCTGCCACCTCGACGTGGGCGGGCAGCGCCGCCTTACCCGGGTTGTTGGTGAGCGCGCGAACATCGGTGGCACCGCGAGCGAGCAGCTGGTCGACGACCTTCCGCCCGATGTTCCCGGTAGCGCCTGTGACGAGAATTGTCATCTATACCCCTCCGTCGTTGACTGATCCGCTCCATCCTGCCAACGGATTTCGACCCGCGCCCATGGCAATCTCATGGCGCGCCTCCGCGTCCTTCGCTTCTTTTGGCTGAGGTGTCATCAGAACAAGCTGCGGCCAGGTGCATTTACATTGTTTAATGCGCATATCTGAGTATCGGCATCTTATGACGAGCAGAACCGTGAGGCACCGGAGGTGCCTCCGAGCTGGCAGGATCGAAGCGTGTCCACCGCGAACCTGACCCGCTCCGAGACCGCCGCGCGCTCGGCCGCGGTCACCGTCCGCGACTATCGCGTCGACCTCGACTTGTCCGGCGCCCGAGAACAATCCACCGACGGCTTCCCCACCACGACCACTGTCGAGTTCGATTCGACCACCGAGGAGACCTGGCTCGATTTCATCGGGCTGTCGGTGGAGTCCGTGACGGTCAACGGGGTCGAGGTCGACGCGGCGTACGACGGTGCTCGACTCACGCTCCGCGGCCTGGCCGAGTCGAACGTGGTGGTCGTCCGGGCCAGCGGCGCCTACAGCCGTTCGGGTGAGGGTCTGCATCGGTTCGTCGATCCGGTCGACGAACAGACCTACCTCTACACCCAGTACGAGCCCGCCGATGCGCGCCGGGTGTTCGCGTGCTTCGAACAGCCGGACATGAAGGCACCGTTCACGTTCGTGGTCACCGCGCCGTCGGGGTGGGAGGTCATCTCGAATCGGCCGGTCGCCGCGGTCGAGACCGACGGCGGGCACCAGCGGGTCGAGTTCTCCCCCACCCTGCCGATCTCCACCTACATCACCGCGATCGCGGCCGGACCGTACGTCCGCGTCGAATCCTCGTGGACGCGAGAAGAACTCACCGTTGCGCTGGGCGTGCTGTGCCGGGCCTCGCTCGCCCGCCATCTGGACGCCGACACCATCCTCACCGTGACGAAGCAGGGCCTCGACTTCTTCGCCGAACAGTTCGACTACCCGTACCCCTGGGGCAAGTACGACCAGATCTTCGTGCCCGAGTACAACCTGGGTGCGATGGAGAACCCCGGCCTGGTCACCTTCACCGAGTCCTACGTGTTCCGTGGTGCGGCGACGGCCGCGCAGTACGAGGGCCGGGCCACTACGATCCTGCACGAGATGGCGCACATGTGGTTCGGCGATCTCGTGACGATGGTGTGGTGGGACGATCTGTGGCTCAAGGAGTCCTTCGCCGACTACATGGGTGCCCTGGCCAGCTCCGAGGCCACCGAGTGGACCGATGCCTGGGTCGCGTTCGCGAATCGCCGCAAGGCGTGGGCCTACCTGCAGGATCAGCTGCCGACGACGCACCCGATCGTCGCCGACATCACCGATCTCGAAGCCGCCAAGCTCAACTTCGACGGCATCACCTACGCCAAGGGCGCCAGCGTGCTCAAGCAGCTGGTCGCCTATGTCGGGCGAGACGAGTTCTTCGCGGGTGCTCGCCGGTACTTCCGGACCCACGCGTTCGGCAATACGACGCTGGCGGACCTGCTGACCGAGTTGTCCGCCGGATCCGGCCGGGACCTGGCGGGCTGGGCGCGCGCGTGGCTACAGACGTCCGGGGTCTCGACGCTCACGCTCGACGGTGCCGAGATCGCGCAGACCGACCCGCGACCGCATCGGCTCGCCGTCGGTCTCTACGACTTCGACACCGCGGGCGACCTGGTGCGCCGCGATCGGGTGGAGCTCGACCTCGACGCCGAGCGCACGCCGGTCGACCTGCCGCCCGCTCCCCTGCGCCTGCTCAACGACGGCGACCTCACCTACGCCAAGGTCCGTCTCGATCCGGATTCGCTGGCCACAGTGGCGCGTTCCCTGGACCGGGTGACCGATCCGCTGGCGCGCGGGTTGATCTGGTCGGCGCTGTGGAACGCGGTGCGTGACGGCGAACTCGAGGTCGACCGCTTTCTGCGGATGGCGCGTGACTTCGCGCCCACCGAGCCGAACATGGCGCTGCTCACCGCGGTGCTCGCGAACGCGTCCTTCGCCATCAATCACTACCTGCCCGCGGGCATGCGCGACCGGTGGCGCGGTGAGTGGCTCGAATCATGCTGGGCCACAATGCACTCCTCGAAACCCGGCGCCGGGGCGCAGCTGGCGTGGGCACGGGCAACAGCGGCCGCCGCTACCGTCGATGGCCGTCGAGCGGCCGACATCCGGCAGATCTTGCTCGGCGAGGCGCCGGCGCCGGCGGGTCTGGCGCTCGATCCCGACCTGCGCTGGTCACTGTGGACCGCACTCGCGGCCACCGGCGCCGCGAATGCCACCGACGTGGACGCCGAGCTCGGCCGCGACGCCACCGCGTCGGGCCGCACCGCGCACCGCCGGGCACTGTCGGCACGTCCGGACGCGGCGGTGAAGGCCGCCGCATGGGCCTCGGCGCTCACCGACACCACCCTCACCAACGACCACCTCGACGCCGTCATCGACGGGTTCCGCGCGGGCGGACGCCGCGACCTGATCGCCCGCTACGACGACGAGTACTTCACCGTCTTGCGCACCGTCTGGGAGCAGCGCAGCATCGAGATCGCCCGCCGCGTCGTGCTGGGCCTCTTCCCCGCCACCGAGTCACTCGACCAGGTCGACGCGTGGCTCACCACCCACACCGATGCCCCGTCCGCCCTGCGCCGCCTGGTCATCGAACAGCGCGACCACCTCGCCCGTGATCTGCGGGTTCGCGGCCGCACCCGGTAGACCCTCCGCTCGGCCCGAACCAGCCAAGCCGGCGGCGAGTTCGGCTATGCCGGTCAGCCGGAGGCGTTCGCGCGCAGACTGCGCGAGGTCCTCGACGAGTGACGACGGACCGACTCGCGTGGTGACCGGAACGACGACCGGTCACCACGCGAAGCACTACGGCGTCGAGTAGCCGATGAGGGCGCCGATGCCCGCACCGATGGGAATGGTGATCAACGCGCCGACACCGCCGAGGAAGAACCCGAGCACCGCGCCGATGCCCGCGCCGACGAGGGCGCCGATCCCGGCGTTGTGCTGCTTGCGGGCCTGGGTGTCGGCGGCTTCGTCGACGAAGCTCGCCAAGTTCTCGGTGACGACGGCCGGTGCGGCGATCGGGCGCAGGGTGATCGAACGGCCGTCGGCGGAAACGCCCGCGGCCAGGTCGAACTGCCCTGCGCCGGTGGCGATTCGGGTCGGCACTGTCGCGACTACCCGGCCGTCACGATCGGCGAGGGTGACCGCTGTCCCGGCGAGCCGGAAGACACCTTCGGCGACCGAGGCGGTGACCCCGGAACCATCGGCGAGCGGGCTCGCCGTGAACGCCACCCCCTTCTCCACTCCCCGCACGGCCGGAACGGCCGCCGCGGGTTCGGCCTGTGCGACAGTGGCCGCGAGGCCCAGAGCTCCCGCGGTGAGCACAGCGACCGAACCCCATCGCCGTGCACCAGAACGTGTTCGAGACGCGAATGTCATCTTGCCCCTCCAGTCTGCCCGTCGATGACGACGGAACATCCTCTGCCGGACCGGATCTCGGTCCGAGATCATTTTCACATCGGGCAGGCCTCGATGGGAACCCACCAGCGGTGATACCGGAAAAACATCATCACTTCGACACACCGCGTCGACGATGCGCCCGTCAGGGTCGCGCCGCGCGTCGAATCGCTTGCAACCGTAGGGTTGTCGATGGGTACGTACCGACCCAGCGCGCGTACGCAGCGAGCAGGCCCGTGGGCGGCGGCGGGTCGTATCGAGCTCGTCGACGCAGCGCCGAATGCAGCGCACGCCCGTATCCGAGGTCGACCGCCACGCGATCCGCGGCCAGTTCCGCCCGCCGCGAGCGTGCCGCCGAGGTGAAGGGCTCGATGCCGAGCACGACGACCAGTACTGTCGCGGTGGGGATCCCGATCAGCGGGACCAGGGCGATCGCACCCGCGATCGGTAGCGACATGGCAGCCGCCGTACGGAGCAGCGTCGGCACGGTCGCGCGCCCGCGTACCAGGCCGGCAAGTGCTCCCGCGATCCCACGGACCATCCGGACCGGGAGCGCGCAGCAGTCGCCGAGCAGACGCAGGCGCGGATCGGTCATCAACTGATGGCCGAGTTCATGCGCGAGTACGGCGGCCAGCTCACGTGGTTTCAACACAGAGATCGCCCAGCTGGTGACCGCGACGATCCGCGCGGGCGCGGCATAGGAGTTCAGCGACGACGACTCCTGCACCCAGAGCGAATACGGCCATCCGTCCACCGCGGCCGTCCGGGTGACATCGGACCAGGCCGACGCGAGCAACTCCGGCTCGGACCCGATGGGTCGGCGGAATCCGTAGGCCGCGGCCGCCTTTCCCCGATTCGGGTGCAGCCACAGAGCACTGAACACCGCGCACGTGACGAGAACCCACACCGCCACGACCACGAGGGCCGCCCAGAGGCCGAAGCCGACTCCGCAGACGTACACCAGCAGTAGACTCGATGCCGCAGTCGGTAGCGACAGCAGGAAGCCCATGCCACTGATTCTCGTGGACTATGGGCTTCGCGCAACATGTCTCGCCGTCGGCGGGCCCATCACTGAGCCCGCCGGAGTGCCCGACCGCGCTATTGATGGCTCGTCTCGTCGGGGTTCGGCTTGCCCTGGCGCGCCGACACCTGTGCCTCGGCGGTCTCCGCGAGATATTCGCTCAGATCCTGGGTGAGGGCGCGGTCGAGGGCTTGGACGAGGGTGTGCTGGACGGCGGCGACGGCGACGTCACGCAGATGATTGATCATCGTGGTGGTCTCGGCGATCTCGTCGTCGGTGGTCGGCAACCATCCTTCACCGTGCAGTTCGACGAGATGGTCTCTGGTGACGGTGAACATCTGGTGCGCGATGTCGTCGAGGTGATGCTTGACCACCGCCTGCAGGTCGGCCAGGCGGCGCAGGTCGAACCGGTATCCATGCAGGTCGGCGAAGGTCTCCAGGAGCTGCGGGTCGGTGAATTCCACGGTGTCACCGCGAACTCGGAGCAGACCGAGCTCGCTCAGGCGGGCCAGCATGGCCGGGTCGATCGCCTCGGCACCGAGAAAGGATTCGACCAGTTCGAGTGGGACCTCCAGTGAAGCGGTCTCGCGGTCGGTGGTGGCGCTGCGCGGCAGCCCGAGGACGTCGATGAGGTCCTTGCCGGTTTCCCAGCTGGTGATGAAGTCGGAGATGTGCGCGGTGGTGAAGCCACGCTGCAGCAGCGCGTCGATGAGCTTGAGGCGCTCGAGGTGGGAGTCGTCGTAGATCAGTGCGCGCCCGGAGCGGGTGGTCGGCACCGGCAGGAGCCCACGCTCCTGATATGAGCGCACATTGCGGGTGGTGGTCCCGGCGGCACGGGCGAGATCGTCGATGCGGTACTCCGACACCCCGTCTCGCTCCTGTTCGTCTGGCGGCCATCGATCCGGTTACGGTGTCCTCGGCTCCGCGAAACCGAGGACACCGCGGTCGTCATCGAGACTAGCCGAACGGAGCCACGGCATGGTCTCCGGTGCCGATCACCGATTCCGTGTCCGCCGGGGTGAGCAGGTAGTCGTCGGTGTCGACGGCGGCCAGCTGCCGGACGTACTGGGTGCCGAAGCCGGGGAACATGGTGGCGTTGAAGCCGTCCTCGGTCAGATACCAGCTGCGGCAGCCGGAGTTCCAGGTCGTGGCGGTCAGTCGCTGCTGCAGTCGCTCGTTGTACCGGTCCTGCTTGTCGCGGCGCACCTCGAGAGTCCGCAGGTTCTGATGCAGGATCATGCCGATGGCATCGGTCAGGTAGTCGATCTGCGCTTCCATGTACACCAGCGCCGAATTGTGACCGGGCCCCGAGTTGGGTCCGAACGTCAGGAACATGTTCGGGTATCCCGCCACCGCGACGCTCTTGTACGCGTAGGCCCCTTTGTTCCATTCGTCGGCGAGCACCCGCCCGTCACGGCCGGTCACCGGGATGGGGCTGCCGGTCTTGGATACGTCGAATCCGGTGGCGAAGACGATGCAGTCGAAGCGGTGCTCGATGCCCTCGGCGGTGCGGATGCCGTGTTCGCTGAGGCGGGCGATCGGCCAGGTAACCAGGGTGCAGTTGTCCCGTTGCAGGGCCGGGTAGTAGTCGCTGGTCATCAGCAGGCGCTTGCATCCGGCCCGGAATCCGGGCGTGAGCTGGCGGCGCAGCCACGGGTCGCGCACCTGGGTGCGCAGATGCAGCTTGGCCACCGACTCCACGACTCTGGTCAGCGGGGTGTTCCAGACGACGCCGAGCGCCACCGATTCGTGCCCCCAGAACCACCCTTGCCGGGCAATCGATTGGGTGATGGGCAGCTGCCGGTAGATCTGCATGGTGCGCGGGCTCGTCGGCCGGTTCAGCCGGGGCAGCACCCAGCCGGGAGTGCGCTGGAAGACCTTCACCGCCGCGGCCTGCCGCACGAGCTCGGGCACGATCTGCACGGCACTGGCACCGGTACCGACCACGGCCACGCGCTTGCCGGTGAAGTCGTAGTCGTGATCCCACCGCGCACTGTGAATCTTGTGGCCCTGGTAGTCCTCGATCCCGGGAATTCGCGGGAAGCCGGCATTGGACAGGGGGCCGGAGGCCAGGACCACGGTGCGCGCCCGTACCGTCTCGCGACCTTCGAGGGCGATGTCCCACAGGCCGTCCGCCTGGTCGAAGACCAGACCGGAGACGTTGTGCCCGAACCTGATCCGGCCGCGGAGACCGAATTCACCGACCATCGACTCGATGTAGTCGAGGATCTCCTGGCTGCCGGAGTAGGTGTGCGACCAGTCCGGATTCGGCGCGAAACTGTAGGAGTACAGGCGCGACGGAATGTCGCAGGCCGCGCCGGGATAGGTGTTGTCGCGCCAGGTTCCGCCCACCTCGGTGCCCCGTTCGAAGATCACGAAATCGGTGATCCCCTTCTGGCGCAGGCGGATCGCGGTCCCGATTCCGGCGAAGCCCGCACCGATGATCGCCACGTCCAGTGGCCTGGTGGCGCTCATGCGACGGGCTCGTAGGTGAGTTCCTTGGACCACGTGGGTTGCGGTCCGAGGAAGCGATCGGGAACGCGCGCGGTGATCTTGACCAACGCGTCGGCGAGCAGGTGATACGGGTGGTCGCGGTTGATCACCCAGCCGGCGTGCATCTTGACGATTCGGTACATGGGTACGCGGTTGGCGATCGGATTGCGCTCCCCCACTGCCTTGAACCGGCGCATGGCCGCGTACAGGCGCTCCTCGTCCACGCCCATCTCCACGACGTTGTCGCGCATCTTGTTCAGCAACGGCACATAGCTGAGCACGCCGATCAGCAGCGACGGCTTGATCCAGCCGCCCACCAGATCGATGAAGAGTTTGCGGGCGGTGGAATGACCGAGCAGCTCCATGACCGCGTAATCGGTGGCCAGATGCCGCGATTCATCGGCGTTGATCTTCTTGAACGCCTCCTGCGCGACGGGATCGGTGATCTCGTCGGTGATGAATTTGATCAGTGCGCCGTCCAGGGCGACCTCGAGCATCGGGATGACCGTGCCGAGGAACGACAGCGACATGCCGTCGGCGTACTTGTCCAGGAAGTCGATCACCAGTTTGACGTTGATGTTCGGCTCCGGGATCTCGTCGCCGTCGAGCATCCCCCACCGGCGCATGAGCGCCAGTTCGGCATTGGCGTGGCGCTGCTCCTCGGCGTGGAAGTAGCGGTAGATCTCGCTCAGCGTCTCGGTGGGCGCCTTCTGGGCCATGGCGGCGAATCCCCGGGCGCCGACGTTCTCGATCCACATCAGATCGGCCATGAACGGCTTGAGTTTGGCGTGCAGCTCGGGTTCGATGAGGTCCGCGCCCGGCGCATCCCAGTCGATGTCGGCCAGTGCCCACTGCCGAGCCTTGATCTTGGCGAGCATGTCGTCGAAGTCGAAGGACATCTCAGACTCCTGTCTTCTCGGTGGTGGCGATGAGGCTCGGGCTCGAATCGCTGTGCGGGAGCATGCGATCGAGGGCGCCGAGGCCGCGGGTGTACAGGGTGGGGAACTGCCGCTTGAGCAGCCAGATCAGCCGCGCGTCGAGCTGGGGCAAGACGTAGAGCCGACCGCGGTCGTTGGCATCGAGGGTCATCCGGGCGACGCGCTCGGGCGAATAGCCGGTCCAGTGCATGAGGGTCTCGGCCAGTTTCATCGCGTCGGCGGCGATCCGCCCGTCGCGCGCGACATTGGTCTTGACGAAGGTCGGGCACAACACGGTGACCGCGACGCCGCTGCCGGACAGCTCGGCGGCCATCGTTTCCGACAGCGACAGCACCGCCGCCTTGGAGACGTTGTAGGGGCCCATGGTCGGCGCGGCGGTGAAGGCCGCCGCCGAGGCGACATTGATGATGCCGCCGCGGCCGACGGCCCGCAGTTGCGGGGTGAACAGTTCGCACCCGTGGACCACGCCCCACAGGTTGATGCCGAGTGCCCACTGCCAGTCGTCGAGACCGATGGCGCCCACCGGGCTGCCACCGATGCCGACACCCGCGTTGTTGATGACCAGGGTGGGCGCGCCGCCGAGGAGCAATTCGGTGTGCAGCGCCAAGCTCTCCATGTCGCCCCGGTCGGCCACATCGCAGAACAGCGCGTGGGCGGTCGCGCCGTGCACGCGCGCGATCAGGCGCACCGTCTCGTCGGCGCGTTCCTTGTCGACATCGGCACACACGACCTGCCCGCCGCGGGCGGCCAGTTCGAGCGCGAAGGCCCGCCCGATACCACTCCCGGCACCGGTGACCACGGCCTTCGCGCCATAGGACCGGCGACTGTTGCCCAGCAGATTGTCCAGAATTCCCATGATCAGCTCACTCGCTCTCGGGTGGGGGCATCGGCGGACGCCAGTGCGTCGGCGAGGAAACGGGCCGCTCGGCGTAGCGCCGGTGCCGCCTCGGGCACCAGCAGGGGCAGCGCCTGGAAGACGTGAACCTGCCCCGGCCACAGCTCGAGCTCGCAGGAGCCGCCCGCGGCCACCACCATGTCGCGCAGGTGCAGGGCGTCACCGACCAGCATCTCCGCGGCGCTGGCCTGCACGAACAGCGGCGGTAGCGGCGTGCCCGGCGGCACGGCCAGCCGCAGTCGCGGCGAGTCGGCCGGTGCCTGGGCGATGTACAACTCGGCGGCCCGGCGCCCGATGCGGGCCGAGGCCATCGCCTCGGTGCCCGCTCGCTGATGGTGCTCGGCCAGGGCGAAGGTCAGGTCGATCAGCGGCGAGAACAACGCGACGCCCGCGGGTTGTGGGATTGCGGTTCTGGCGTTGTCGAGCAGTAGATCCATCGTCAGGTGTCCACCGGCGGAGTCGCCCGCGATCACCACATTCGCTGCCCGATACCCGTTGCCGAGCAGCCACCGGTACCCGGCGGTGACATCGTCGGCCGCGGCCGGAAACAGATGTTCGGGCGCGAGTCGGTAGTCGAGGACGAACACCGGCAGTCCCGTGTCACGTGACAGCCGAGCCGCCACGCCGCGGTGCGTGCGCGCCGAGCACAGCACGAAACCGCTCCCGTGGACGAAGTAGACAGCGCGATCACCGAATTCGACTCCGGCCGCGCGCACCCATTCCCCGCGCACCGGTCCCGAACGCACCGGCGTCACCCGGGTTCCCGGCGGAGTCGGCCCGCCCGCGGCCATGATCGCGGCGACCATGCCGCGGGCCGCCGCGATGCCGAGCCGATTGTGTGGAAGTGCGCAGTTGACGGGACGGAGTACGTAGTGCCCCGCCGCGAGCGCCAGCCGAGATCGCCAGGTGGATGTCACCGGCACCGGGGTCGCCAACCGTGAGGTCGCCGTTGACCTTGTCGTTGTCATGGCCCCAGTGTCATCTTGGTATGTGCCATTTGTCAATGGCACATTCTTCGGCCACACTTTGGTTGGCGAAACACAGACCGCTCGCCACCTGCCACGAGGAGTTGCACGACGATGTCAGCCACAGCTCGCCACACCTACCAGGTGGAAGTCCGCGAGGTCGTCCAGGAGACCACGGACGCGGTCTCGTTGACGCTGCACGCGGTGACCGGTCCGACAGACTCGCTCGACTATCGGCCCGGCCAGTTCCTGACGCTGCGCGTGCCGCACCCGGACGGTCCGCTCACCCGCTGCTACTCGCTGTCGAGCGCACCGGACTCGACCGCGTGCCCAACCATCACGGTCAAGCGCGTCCACGGCGGTCGCGCCTCCCAGTGGATCTGCGACAACGCCGTCCCCGGCACCATTTTCGATACCCTCGCACCCGCGGGCACCTTCGTCCCACAGGACTGGTCCGCGCCGTTCCTCCTGGTGGCCGCGGGCAGCGGGATCACCCCGATCATGTCGATTCTGCGGACAGCGCTGGCCGCACACGAGAATCCGATCACCGTCGCCTACGCCAACCGTGACGCCGAGTCCGTCATCTTCACCCGGGAACTCGATCTACTGGCCCGGCACCACCGCGACAGGCTCACCGTCACGCACTGGCTGGAATCCGAATCCGGCCGACCCACCGAGGCCACGCTGCGCACCTGGCTCGCCGCGGCCCCGAACTCACACGCCTATCTCTGCGGACCGGCGCCCTTCATGACGTCTACTCGGAATGCGCTGGTCGCCAACGGTTTCGATGCGTCCCACATCTACGCCGAGGTCTTCACCTCGCTGACCACCGACGCCTTCGGCCCGGCGCCCGTGCCCGAGGTCGGCGGCAGCGCCGCGACCTCGACGGCAACGGTCGAGCTGGACGACGAGGTGCACACCATCACCTGGCCCGAGGACACCGTGCTGCTCGAGGTGCTGCTCGCCCAGGGCCTGAACGCGCCCTACGTGTGCCGGGAGGGGACCTGTGGTGGCTGCGCGTACACCCTGCGCCGAGGCGAGGTCCATCTGCGCGAGAACCACACGCTCGACCAGCACGATCTCGCTCGCGGCACTCGGCTCGCCTGCCAATCCGAACCGCGTAGCGACACCCTCGACATCGTCTTCGACCAGTAGTCGAGGCGTCAGCGAGCCGCGGCGCCGGTTCCGGCGGACCCGCTGACCGTCGTTGTTCGCAGTGCGGTCGGCGGCGTGCCGTAGTGCCGCCGGAACGCGCGACGGAAAGTGGAGGGGTCGGCGAAGCCGGACTGGCCGACGACCTCGGTGACGGTGAGCCCGGCTTCGAGCAGATTCGCCGCTCGGCTCAGGCGGGCGACGCGGATGCTGCGCGCGGGTGAGGTGCCCGCTTCGGCGAACGCGGTCTGCAGGTGGCGCAGGGACACGTGCAGCTGGTGCGCGATGGCATTCGGTGCCAGCTCGGGATCGCCGGCCTGGACGGCGATCAGGTCGCACGCCTTCTCGTAGAGCGCACGCCGCTCGAGCGCCGAGGCCCGCTCGCGGACCGCGTGGGTGAAGGGTTCGTCGTCGAGCCGGTCGAGCACCGTGAGCGTGACCAGCATGAGTTTCGCGGCGTCGAGCTGCAGTTCCGAGGCCGACCAGGACACCGGGAGCGCGGTGCCGGTGCGGCGGATCATCCACTCGGTACCGCCGCGATAGCGCAGCGGGCGCCGGGTGGCGTGCAGGATCGGGCAGCTGGACGGCTCGTAGGGCTCCCCGTCGATGTGGTGATGATGGAACGCCGCGTGGCTGCAGGAGCCGACCACATCGTCGTCGGTGCGGTACCCGAGCGCGGACAGTGCCGAACGGTTGATCATCACGATTCGGCCGCCTGGGTCGATGACCCAGGCGGCTTGATCCATCGACCCGATCACCTGCCGTGCTACGGCGATGGCGGCTGTACTCATCTGTCGTCGCGCTTCCGTCCCGCAAAATCCCAGTGTAGGTCCGCCATTGTTACGTTCCCGGCCGCGTCCAGTTACGTCGCCGTTAATCGGACCCGCGAAGGCAATTCGCGCGCGAATTGCCTCTTTCTCGTGCGCCCTTTTCGCTTCTGCGCACCCGGCTGGAAATGGTCGACTGAACGAGCGGACGAACCGCTCGGATGTCGAGTGGCGCCAGTGACGAAGGAGTGCCGATGACCACCATCATGGACAAGTCCGAGGCGACGAAACATGTTGTCTCGCAGCGCATCAGGAAGAAGCTGACCTGGCGCGAGATCGCCGACGAGATCGGCAAACCGCTGGCCTGGACCATCGCGGCCCTGCACGGCCAGCATCCCATGCCGGAGGCGGACGCGCGCGGCGTCGGCACTCTGCTCGACCTCGACGAGTCCGTGATCGAGTCGCTGCGGACCCAGCCCTATCGCGGCACCTTCGACAATCCGATTCCCAGCGATCCGACGATCTATCGGTTCTACGAGGCGCTCACAGTCTATGGACCCGCCATCAAAGAGATGATCCATGAGGAATTCGGTGACGGCATCATGAGCGCCATCAATTTCACGCTGACCGTCGACCGCCGGCCCGACCCGGAGGGGGATCGCGTGGTCGTGACATTCGACGGGAAATTCCTCGATTACCGGTTCTGACCACACGATTCACCGAGAGGAACCCGAGGATGGCCGAATTCAGCCGTCGGCGGCTCCTGGGCGCTGGAGCCGGCGTCGCCGGAGCGCTCGCCGCAACCGCCTGCGCGCCACTGGCACCCGCACCACCCGCGCCCGCCCCGTCGAGCGCGACGACCGCGCCGGGCGCGGCCGTCGGACCGCTGCCCGGCATCGAGAAGCCGAAGATCACCGTCGGCTTCATTCCGATCACCTGCTCGTCGCCCATCGTCAACGCCAAGGCACTGGGGATCTACGCCAAGCACGGACTCGACGTCACGTTGAAGAAGTTCTCCGGGTGGGCCGAGGTGTGGGCCGCCTACGCCACCGGCGAGATCGACGCCTCGCACATGCTGGCACCGATGCCACTGGCCATCGATCAGGGGCTGGCCTCGGGCCGGATGCGCACCCGCCTGCCGCTGATCACCAATACCAACGGTCAGGCGATCACGTTGCATCGCAAGCATCTCGGCAGGGTGCGCGAACCGGCGGATTTCGCCGGTTTCCGGCTGGCCATCCCGTTCGACTACTCGGTACACAACCTGTTGCTCCGGGACTACCTGTCGATGGGTGGGCTCGATCCCGATGTCGATGTGGAACTGCGAGTCCTTCGCCCGCCGGACATGGTCGCCAATCTGCTCACCGGTGGAGTCGACGGCTACCTCGGGCCCGACCCGTTCAATCAGCGGGCGGTGGCCACCGGCGCGGGATACCTGTTCACGCTCACCCGTGATCTGTGGAACGGCCACCCCTGCTGCAGCTTCGGGGTGAACGACGAGTTCGCCCGGGAGAATCCGGTCACCTATCAGGCCCTCACCCGCGCGATCCACGACGCGGCGCTGTGGAGCGACCAGACGCAGAACCGTTCGGCCGCCGCCCGATCCATGGCGCCCGAGCAGTTCCTCAACCAGCAACCGGCGCTGCTCGAAGCCATTCTCACCGGGGAGTACCAGGACGGCACCGGCATCCCGCGCCGGGTGCCCGACCGCGTCCGGTTCCAGCCCTACCCGCAGGAGACGTTCGGCCTCTGGATGCTGACCCAGCTCCAACGGTGGGGCCTGGCCGAATCCGACCGCTGGGTGACACCGCAGCAGTATCGCGACACCGTCGGCGCGGTTTTCGACGCCGAAGCCTCGCGCGCGGCGTTCGACGCGCTCGGCGTCCCACTCCCCGCACCGGCGACCGGCCTCGACATCAACGGCCGCCGATTCGAACCCGACAACTTTCTGCACTGGACCGCGAAGCAGGTATCGACGACATGACCCGAACAGAAGAACCGACCGCAGGGCCGGACACCGCGCCCGCGAGCGTCCAACCACGCGAGATCTCCCTGGGCCTGGCCGCCAAAACCGCCGCCGACCGGGCCGCCCGCCGCGCACAGGTGGCCGGCGCGGCCCTGCTGTTCGTGGTGATCTGCGTGATCGGCCTCGGGATCTGGTCGGTGGTGACCGCCGACCAGGGCGCCGACGGCCTCGCACCCACGCCGGGCGCCACCTGGAATCAGCTGGTGACCATCCTGTCCGACCCGTTCTATGTCTCCGGTCCGGCCAGTGTCGGGATCTTCTGGCATCTGGTCGCCAGTCTGCAACGAGTGCTCACCGGCTTCCTCATCGCGGCGGCCATCGCCATCCCGCTCGGTTTCCTCCTCGGCAGCGCGACCCGAATCCGCTGGGCGGTGGAACCGTTCGTCCAGGTCCTGCGACCGGTCTCGCCACTGGCGTGGCTGCCGCTGGGTCTGGCGCTGCTGCGCGATGCCGAGAACACGGCGATCTTCGTCATCGTGATGGCCTCGCTGTGGCCGATGCTGCTCAACACCATCGAGGGCGTGCAGAAGGTCGATCCGCTGTACATGCAGCTCGCGCGCACGCTGGAAGCCTCCCGCGCGCAGGTGATCCGCACCATCCAGCTGCCCGCCGCGCTGCCGTCGATTCTCACGGGTCTGCGGTTGTCGCTGTCGACGGCGTGGTTGGTGATCATCGCCGCGGAGATGCTCGTCGGCAGCCGCGGCATGGGCTATTTCGTGTGGAACCAGTGGAATCGGCTGTCGGTGCCGGCGATCCTCGTCGCGATTCTGCTGATCGGCGCGGTGGGATTCGCGCTCGACCGGCTCGTGGTGTGGGGCGCGACGAAGATCCCGCACGGCTGATCCACCGACCCTCTTTGCGAACAGGAAGTGAAACCCATGGCCACACACAATGATTCGGACGCCGTGCGGAGCGGCTCGCTGGTCCTCGAGAACGTCGAGAAGTGGTATCCGGCGAAAGAAGGCTGGAACCAGGTCATCGCGCCGACCACGATCTCGATCGACGAGGGTCAGTTCGTGACGCTGATCGGACCGTCGGGCTGTGGCAAATCCACGGTGCTGTCGATGATCGCGGGGCTCACCGAACCCGACGGCGGAATACTCTGGCTGGACCGCCAACCGATCACCGGTCCCGGCAGCGACCGCGGGATGGTGTTCCAGCAGCACGTGCTGCTGCCCTGGCTGACCGCGCGGGAGAACGTGCTGTTCGCACTGAACTGCGCCAGAGCCGAGCTGTCGAAAACCGAGCGCGCCGAGCTGGCCGATCACTACCTCGACACGGTCAAGCTGGGTAAGCACAAGGACAAGAAGCCCCGCGAACTCTCCGGCGGTATGCAGCAGCGGGTGGGTATCGCGCGCGCCTTCGCGCTGCAGCCCAAGGTACTGCTGCTCGACGAGCCCTTCGGCGCACTCGACGCACTCACCCGCGTCGACCTGCAGGGTGAGCTGCTGCGCCTGTGGGAGTCCGAACGGCGCACCGTCGTGCTGGTGACCCACGATGTCGACGAGGCGATCGTGCTGTCCGATCGGATCCTGGTGATGTCGCACGGTCCGGCGGCCACGGTGTCCGAGGACATCCCGGTCACCTTCCCGCGCCCCCGTGAGCAGGCCGAACTCAACCGCGACCAGGCATTCTACGAACTGCGCAGCACCCTGCTGACGTCGCTGACCGCCCCGCATCCCGCCGCCGCCTGACGGGCTGGGGCGCGGGCAGCTCAGCGGACGGCGTATTCCACGCTGCAGTCACCGTTGGTGTAGTTCTGGTCCGAACCGTGGTTGGCGGCGGCCAACACGAAGGCGACGCGGCCCGGTTCGGTCCGCACCCGCGGAATCGAGAGCACGTTGTCCGGGCCTTCGACCGCAGCGGTGACCTGCTCCTGACCGTTGCGACCGGTGTCGAGGTCGGCCCCGATCACCGAGAACCGCTGCTCGTAGGGAACCTCGGAATTGGCGTCGGTGTGCAATTCCAGATGCACCGCACCGTTCCCGTTCGACACCGCGATCGCCGTACTCGAGGCGACGGCGGCGATCGCCCACCGACCACACGATCCCTCGACGGACGACGCGTTTCCACCCCAATCACGCCCGCCACCGGCCAGATCCCGGCGTCGCGTCCGCCCGGGACCAGGCTCGCGATCACCACCGTGACCAGCACCACGGCAGCGCGCCGAGCGGGAAAGGCACAATGGAGGTCGATGAGACCCTGGCAGCTCGACCACAGCACCGACGCCCCGTTCGGCAACGGCGAGCAGATCGCCGTCGACGATCTCCGGGTGCTCCGGGAGCAGTTCGTCGACTTCATGCTCGGCTACAAGTTCGCGATCGACGAAGTCACGACCAAGATCAACATCTTGCGCGAGGACTTCAACAACACCCACGAGTACAACCCGATCGAGCATGTCGGCTCACGACTCAAGTCACCCGAGAGCGTGCTGGAGAAGGTCCGGCGCAAGAACTACGCGATGAATCTGGCCGCCATCCGGGAGAACGTGCTCGACATCGCCGGAGTCAGGGTGGTCTGCAGCTTCATCTCCGACATCGGCGCGATCCGGGACATGCTGGCCGGGCGCGAGGACATCACCGTGCTCGAGGAGCGCGACTACATCACCCACCGCAAACCGAACGGCTACCAGAGCCTGCACCTGATCGTGTCGATCCCGGTGTCCCGCTCCGACCGCACCGAGCGCATTCCGGTGGAGATCCAGATCCGCACGATCGCGATGGACTTCTGGGCCAGCCTCGAACACAAGATCTACTACAAGTACCGCGGCGAGGTCCCGCCGAATCTGCGCGCCGACCTGGCCCAGGCCGCCGAGGTGGCCACCCAGCTCGACGAGAAGATGGAAGGCCTGCACCGCCAGGTCGACCGTGGCGCGCACACCAGGAAGTCCGAGGCCGATTCGCTCGATCTGAGCGTGCTGTACAACAACCTCATCGCCGATCATCCCCGGCACGCACGCCCCGGCGATCTCTCGACCTGACCCGCTCGCGCGCCGCTCCTCTGCCGCGCTGATCCGCATTGTCATCCACCACACCCTGGCGGCGTGAATCTTGTACTGTCGCAAACAGATCAGATGCTGTGCCGCTGGTGGCTCCTGCCCAGGGTGGGTACCACCGCTGTCAATTTTGCAGAGGAGCGAGGGCTCATGACCGACGTGCACACCCCGGTGATCCGGACCGACATCCCGCATTCGGCGCGGATCTGGAATTACTGGATGGGTGGCAAGGACCACTACGAGATCGACAAGATCGCCGGTGACGCGGGCCTGGCCGTCGACCCGGACATCTCCACCATGGCCGTGCAGTCGCGCCAGTTCCTGATCAGGGCCGTGCGCTTCCTGGCCCGCGAGCGCGGCATCCGCCAGTTCCTCGACATCGGCACCGGGCTGCCGACGATGCAGAACACCCACGAGGTCGCCCAAGGCGTCACCCCCGATGCCCGCATCGTCTACGTGGACAACGATCCGCTGGTACTCACCCACGCGCGGGCGCTGCTGACCAGCACCACCCCCGAGGGCGTCACCACCTACATCGACGCCGACTTCCACGATCCGGAGCGGATCGTCGCCGACGCGCGCAACGTGCTGAACTTCAACGAGCCGATCGCGGTGATGTTCATGGGCGTGCTCGGTCACGCCAAGACCTACGACGACCTGCTGCGGATCGTGGGCACCGTGCTCGGCGAGGTGCCCTCGGGCAGCCACCTGATCATGTGGGACGGCACCGACGACAGCCAGGCCTACGTCACGCTGTGCGAGAACTACACCGGCACCGGCGGCACGCCCTACATCCCGCGCACCCAGGCACAGATCCGGGCCGTGTTCGACGGCCTGGAAATGGCTGACCCCGGCTTCGTCTCGATCACCCAGTGGCGCCCGGAAGGCGTCGAGGTGGGTGAGGTCCTGCCGATCTCGGCCTACGGCGCCGTCGCCCGCAAGCCCTGATCCCGGAACCGCGCGAGGTGGTCTTCCGCGCATCGGCGCCGCAGGCCACCTCGCACCGGTGACCTGCGCGAGGCCGACGGGGAAGGCCACCGAGGAGCCGAACTCGCGCCGTCCCGGAATTCGAGGGTTCGAACGCGGCGATGCCGGGTAAAAGACTCTCGAATACCCGTTCGCTCATCCGGCAAACGGGACGCGGATTCGCGACGCTGCACAGGTGGAGAGAGCATGCTGAGTTTGATCGGTGTCATCCGGCGCAACGGCACAGTCGACGAGTGCGATGGCGCGCCCACTCCGGCCGGCCGGCTCCGATCGGGCGACATCGTGCTCGAGACCGGGCGCAGCTACCGGGTGATCAGCACGAGTTTCGCCGGTGAGACCCCGGACACCGGTTTCGTGGTCGCCGACGCGGTCGATGTCGCCAGCGGGCGCCTGCGTGTTCTCCACTACCCCAGCACCGACACGACGGTCACCGTCCAGGCGGCGTAACCGCGCCGGGCGCCCTCACCCCATCGCACCGGCGATTCCGCTACTGTCCGAGCAGATTCGTCTCGAACACTGTTGGGCGGAAGGAGTCCGGTGCCGATCTCCCGTCGACGGTTGATCACCGCGGCCACGGTGGGTGGCGCGCTCGCCGCCCTCGGAATGCCGACCGCCCGTGCCGGTGAGCGAGTGCTCGGTGCGGGCGATGCCGAGTATCAGGCGCTCGCCCAGCGCGGTTACAACCGCCGGTTCCTCGCCCGGCCGGCCAAGATCTACGTGCCGACCACGGCCGAGGAGGTCCGGCGTGCGGTCGCCGCGGCCGTCGCCGAGGATTCGGCGATCGCGGCCCGCTCAGGCGGCCACTGCTTCGACGACTTCGTCGACAACGCGCGCACCCGGTCGATCATCGACCTGGGCCGCCTGAACACCGTGCACTGGGACGAACGTCAGCGCGCCTTCTCGGTCGACGCGGGCGCCGACATCGGCACGGTGTACGAGGCCCTGCATCGCTGGGGCGTCACCGTGCCGGGTGGGATCTGCCGCGGCGTCGGGATGGGTGGCCACGTCCCGGGCGGCGGTTACGGACCGCTGTCGCGGCGCTTCGGGCTCGTCGCCGACCATCTGGCCGGGGTGGAGGTGGTCACCGTCGACGCCGACGGGGCCGCGAAGATCGTCCTCGCGACCAGGGATGGGCCCGATCACGACCTGTGGTGGGCGCACACCGGTGGCGGTGGCGGCAATGTCGGAGTGGTGACGCGCTTTCTGCTGCGGTCACCGGACGCCGAGGGCACCGACCCCGCGCACGCCCTGCCGAGACCGCCGGCCCACCTGCTCAACGCCCGCCTGATCCTGCCTGTCGCCACGGAGGATTCGTTCGTCCGGTTCCTCGGGAACTACCTCGGGTTCTTCGAACGACACAGCGCGCCGGGGAACGATTTCGCCGGACTGTACGCGCCACTGATGATCCGGACGACCGGCACCGCCGCGGCCGAGTTGCTGATCCTCGTCGACGCCGATTCTCCCGATGCCCGAACGCGATTCGACGAATTCGTGGCCACGGTGAGCGAGGGCGTGTTCCCTCCACCGGCACTTCTGCCGGTGCGGCGGCTGTCCTATCGGGACACCGTCGACCGAACCTACTACGCCAAGGCCGAGAGCACCTTCCGGGTCAAGGTCAAAGCCGCCTACCTGCGCAAGGCCTACTCGCCCGCGCAGCTCCGGATCTTCTACCGCTACATCACCGATCTCGCCTTCCTCGGCGAATCCCAGCTCGAATTCCTCCCGTTCGGCGGCGCGATCAATGCCGTCGCACCCGATGCCACGGCCACCCCCGCCCGGGATTCGTTCATGAAAATGCTCATCCATGCGGCGTGGCGGTCACCGGCCGACGACGACAGATATGTGCGGTGGGCTCGCGAGATGTATCGCGAGGTGCACGCCGAGACCGGTGGGGTACCGGTGCCGAACGAGGTCTATGGCGGAAGCTACATCAACTATCCGGATCCGGATCTGGCCGACCGCACGTGGAACACCTCCGGTCTGCCGTGGCACGCCTTCTACTACGGCGACAACTACCCACGACTGCGCCGGATCAAAGCGCAGTGGGATCCGGGCAACACCTTCGCGCACCAGCTCTCGATCGGCCGGCCGGACTGGTGATGCCGCTCAGGTGAGGGCCAGCACCCGGCAGGGACCGCCCGTGCCACCCGCGTGTTTCGGCGCACCGATGACGATTCGCGCCCCCACCGGCGGCACCGTCGCGAGATTGGCGAGCATCTCCACGCCATAGCGGCCTGCACCGAGAAGGGCGGTGTGCGCGCCGAAGTCGGGATCGACACCACAGTCCAGGCTGAGCGTGTCGACGCCCGCGCCGACGATCCCGCACTGCGCGACAAGGTGGTGCGCGGCCTCCCCCGAGAACCCTGGTGCGTGGGGCCGCCCCTGCGCGTCGAGGCCGAGGAAGGTCGACGGCTCGGCGATGCGGTGCTCCCATCCGGAGTACATCGCGACGAAGGCCCGCTCGGGAATCTCCCCGTGCTGGCCGCGCCAGCTGTCGATATCGGCAACGGTCACCACCGCGTCGGCGTCACCGGCGGCTTTGGCGCTGATATCGAGGACGACGAGCGGCGCGACGAGGTCTTCGACCGCGAGTGCCTCGGTCGTGGCACCGCCCGGTATCCGGTGCGCGGGTGCATCGAGGTGGGTGCCGGTGTGCTCCCAATACCCCAGCGCGAGCTGGTCGAAGCCGCCCGAGGCGTGCCAGGCCACCGGGACCATGGCGATCGGCGGATTGCCCGGCCAGACCGGCAGCTGCGGTGTGAGCGTGTGGGTGAGATCGACGACAGCGCCGGGCCGGGGCGCGGCGAGCGCGGGCGCCGGAGCCACCGCGGCGAGGGCGGCGAGGGCGGCGAGGCCGAACATCGCCCGTCGACTCGGTCGCGGCGCACCGTCATGGGCGAGGCGAACGATCTCCGGCGAGCACATCCGAACCAAGATAGCCGAGTGCTCCGCCTCCAGCGCCGGATCCGCCGGCAGCGTGTCCGGCGGGCCGAGAGCGCGCAGGATCCGCCGGTCGTCGATCGCCGGTTCGGTGAGATGGCCTACTTGGCGTCGCCGTAGCACTCCACGACCGCGGTCGTGAACGGGAACCGTACCGGTGTGGGACCGAACGCGAGCCGCCCTGCGGTCTCGGCTGCGGCCGAGATCGCCTCGGCGACCTCGGTGGCCTCGTCCACCGGGCAGTGCACGATCACCTCGTCGTGCTGGAAGAAGACCAGTTCGGCGCGCAGCCCCGCCCGCGCGATCGCGTGCCGCACACCGGCGAGGACGAGCAACGCCCAGTCCGCGGCACTGCCCTGCACCACGAAATTCCGGGTGAAGCGACCACGAGCGCGGGACGCGGAGGTGCCGGCATACCCGCTGAGATCGGTCTGGTCCGGCGAGTCGACCGAGACCGGGGTGCACGTGCGCCCCAGCCGAGTCCGCACCAGACGTCCCTCCTCCCCCGCACGCGCCGCGTCGTCGACGTAGGCCACCGCGGCCGGATATCGTCGTCGCAGACCGGCCATGTGGGTCAGGGCATCCCCGGAGGTCTGGCCGTAGATCGCGCCCAGCAGCGCGAGTTTGGCTTGCGCGCGGTCACCGCCGAAACCTCGGGCGGCCAGGTCCGCGTACAGATCCGCGTCCCGAGCCGCGACCTGCATCAGTCCCGGATCGCGCGAGACGGCGGCGAGTACCCGCGGCTCCATCTGCGCGGCGTCGGCGACGACCAAGGTCCAGCCGGGGTCCGCGCGGATCGCCTGCCGAATCACCTTCGGGATCTGCAGCGCACCACCACCATTGGTGGTCCAGCGACCGGACACCGTGCCGCCGGGCAGGTATTCGGGCCGGAACCGGCCGTCGTGCACCCACTGTTCGAGCCAGGACCAGCCGTGCGCGGTGTGCAGGCGGTACAGCGACTTGTATTCCAGCAGCGGCGCCACCGCCGGATGGTCGATCTGTTGGAGCTCCCATTTCCGGGTGGAGGACACCAGGATTCCCGCCCGGGCGAACGCCCGCACGATCTCGTTGGGCAGATCCGGACGCACCCGCACTCCGGTCCCGAACGCCCGCGACACGTCATCGGCCAACTCCGCCAACCGGCGCGGTTCGGACCCGCCCGCGAAACGCTCCCCCAGCATCGTGTCCAACAGCTCGCGGTGCACATCGGCGCGCCAGGGAATGCCGGACCGCGACATCTCCGCGGCGACCAGCATGCCCGCCGACTCCGCCGCCAGGAGCAGTCGCATGCGGTCCGGGTGCTCGGTCCGTGCCGTGCGAACGAGCTGGCCCGCGTACAC
The DNA here is from genome assembly GCF_001886715.1 of Nocardia mangyaensis. Lineage (NCBI taxonomy): Bacteria > Bacillati > Actinomycetota > Actinomycetes > Mycobacteriales > Nocardiaceae > Nocardia > Nocardia mangyaensis. The sequence continues at coordinate 3,499,576 of NZ_CP018082.1, read as the reverse complement.
CTCCAGCAGCGCGGTGAACTCGTCGGTACCCGAGGGCAACGGCACCGGAGCCGACTCGAACAGCGACGGCTGGGTCTCGGCGGCCCGCGCGGGCGCGTCGGCGGGAACGGGCAGGTTGCGCAGGCGAGCCCAGGCGGCCGCGAGCGAACGAGCCTGCCCCGATTGACCTTCCTCGTACCCGATCAGCAGACCCTCGGCGGCCTGTACGTCATAGCAGCGTTCGACCCGCACGCCGGCCGCCAGCAAGTTCCGATAGATCTCCGCCGTCGACCGCCACACCCACCGCTCGACCTCCGGCCGCGACCGCACCGCCTCGACCAGGGAGCTCTCCTGGATCACTGGACCCGCGGGCCGGCCATCCGCATCGAGCGGACACAGCCGTGCGCCACCGTCCCCCGTCTCCGCCACTGCCCATCGCACACCGCAGAGTCTGGCACCGGGGCCCGACACGGACGGCGACGGCGCGCGACCGTCACGGCGGAAGAACCCGGGCCCGCTGTCACGGGGGCGGATGTCATTCCGACTGAGGTACCGAGCTCCGCTGGGGCGCGTGGCGGCACAGGAAGCCGCGTCGGTGCCACCGAGCGGGCTCGTGCGGGACGACACTGGGAGCCGTGGACACCGACTCCCCGGACAATGCTCCGCAGGTCAGCACCCATACCAGGATGCCGCCATGGCTTCCGAAGGCGATGGTGCTCGCCCTGGTGTTCTTCGGGCTGTTCCTGCTGGCCGACTGGGCGTTCCACCGGCTGACCGGCCTGCTGATCGTCCTGGTGGTCGCCTTCTTCATCTCGCTGGCGATGGAACCGGCGGTCGCGGCGCTGGTACGCCGTGGCCTACGACGTGGTCTGGCCACCGCGGTGGTGTTCGTCGCCACGTTCGCCTGTGTACTGGCCTTTCTCGGCGCACTGGTGACGCTGCTGGTGGAGACCGCGACCAATCTGGCCCACGAGACGCCACGGTTGCTCGACGAGGGCGTCGCCTGGGTCAATCGTGCCTTCGGCCAGCGTTTCACGGTGCACGATCTGAGCCAACGGCTGCTGCACGAATCGAACCTGATCGAGGAGTACGCGCACACCGCGGCCAACAATGCCTGGGGTGTGTCGACGACGGTGCTCGGCGGACTCGCCCAGGTCCTGACGATCGCGTTGTTCAGCGTCTACCTCACCGCGGGCGGGCCGAAGGTGCGACGCACCGTGTGTTCGCTGCTGCCGCCCGCCCGGCAGCAGCGGTTCTTGCACGCGTGGGATCTTGCCATCGACAAGACCGGCGGCTACCTGTACTCACGGGTGGTGCTGGCCATCATCTCCGCGGTCGTGCACGGCGGGTTCCTGGCGATCCTCGGCCTGCCCAACCCGATCGCCCTCGGCGTGTGGTTCGGGGTGATCTCCGCGTTCATCCCCACGGTCGGCACCTACCTCGCCGCCATCCTGCCCGTGTTCGTCGCGCTGACCGTCGATCCGCTCGACGCGGTGTGGATCATCGTGTTCGCGGTGGCCTATCAGTGGCTCCAGGACTATCTGCTGCAACCGCGGATCACCGCGCGCACCGTCGACGTCAACGCCGCCATCGCCCTGCTGTCGGTGCTGGCCGGTGGCGCGCTCTTCGGCGCGGTCGGGGCGCTGCTGGCCATCCCGGCCACCGCGACGGTGCAGGCATTCCTGTCCGAGTACGTCAAACACTATGCAGTGACCGAGGATTCGCGCATCGACCAGACCACCCCGCGCCGCCAACGCACCGAAACGGCACCCGAGCACGACGGACCCGACGTCACGCCGACCGACGCGTCGGAGCCGAGCTGACCTGATCAACGGCGGACAAGCCGTTCCAGCACAGCGCGACCACGGTCTCGACCGCCTCGACCTTGGGGATCGGCCGTCCCGCGTCGAGCCAGTGGCGGGCGGCGAGATGGCTCGCCCCGACCAAGCCCCACGCACAGGCGTCCGCGGTGAACGCCGCCGCACCGGCGGCCCGCAGCTGCGCACCGACCAGGACCGCGCATTCGTTCATCGCGTTACGCACCCGCCATTCGACGCAGGGTTCACTCGGCACGGGCGATTCGAACACCAGCACATGCCCGCCCGCGTCCTCGTCGACGAAGTCGAAGTACACCGTGACCGCGCGATGGACCCGTTCCCGGTGCCCGACATCGGCCGCGAGGGCGTCCCGGACGCCGGTCACCATCCAGTCCAGATAGTGCTGCAGCACCGCCAGATACAGGTCGAGCTTGCCTGGGAAGTAGCTGTAGAGCGTGGGTTTGCTCATCCCGGCCACTGCGCTGATCTCGTCCATCCGCGCGCCGTGATACCCGTGGGCGACGAACACCTCGCGGGCCGCCGCCATGGCCGTGCGGCGCCGGTGTGCCCGCAGGCCGGGGCCCCTGACATCGTGTGCCGGTGCCACGGCCCCGCATCCGGCACCCGGGGTCACCAGGTGTCGGATGTCGCTGTGCGTCATCGTCATGGCGACCACTCAGCCGAGCGTTTCCCCGGCAGCGGCCTTGGCTCGCAGCGAGCCGGGTACCTCGAAGCGGTCGCCGTAGGCGGCGCGCAGTTCGTCGGCCCGGGCCACGAATCCGGCCAGGCCGCCCGCGTACTGGTTGATGTACTGCACGACACCGCCGGTCCAGGCCGGGAAGCCGATGCCGAAGATGGACCCGATGTTCGCGTCCGGCACGGTGCGCAACACACCCTCGTCGAAACACCGTGCGGTGTCGAGGGATTCGGCGAACAGCATCCGTTCCTGCATATCGATGAACGGGATGCCGTGGTCGTCCCGGGTGTACTTCTCGGCCAGCCCGGACCACAGCCCGAGCTTCTTGCCGTCGGCGTCGTAGTCGTAGAAGCCACGCCCTTCGAGCCGTCCCGGCCGGTCGAAGTCGTCGACCATGGCGTCGACGAGCGGATACGCCTTCGACTCGACCCAGCGGCGCCCCTCGGCGAGCAGGTTCTCCTTCAGGCTGCGCCGGATCTTCTGCGCCAGCTTCATGTTGATCTCGTCGGCCAATGCCAGCGCGCCCACGGGGTAGCCGGCCTGGGTGGCGGCCTGTTCGACCGAGGCCGGGTGCACGCCCTCGGCGACCAGCGCGATCGCCTCGTCCATGAACTGGCCGATCACCCGGCTGGTGAAGAAGCCGCGGCTGTCGTTCACCACGATCGGGGTCTTCTTGATGGCCAGGGTGTAGTCGATGGCGCGCGCGATCGCCTCGTCGCTGGTCTGCTCGCCGACGATGATCTCCACCAGCGGCATCTTGTCCACCGGCGAGAAGAAGTGCAGGCCGATGAAGTCGGCCGGCCGCGCCACGCCGGTGGCGAGGTCGGTGATGGGCAGGGTGGAGGTGTTGGAGCCGAGCAGGGCGTCCGGGTTCACCAGCGCCTCGATCTCGCCGAAGACCTTCTTCTTCAGGCCCGGATCCTCGAACACCGCCTCGACGACGAAGTCGCAGCCCGCGGCGTCGGCCGGATCGGCGCTGGGGTGGATGCGGCCGAGGATCTCGTCGTACTTGCCCTGGGTGATCGCACCCTTGCGCAAGGCCTTGTCGAGCAGCTTGCGCGAGTAGTCCTTGCCGCGCTCGGCCGCTTCGATCGTCACATCTTTGAGCACGACCCGCATCCCCGCACGGGCCTGCACATACGCGATGCCCGCGCCCATCATTCCGGCACCGAGCACGAGGACCTTCCCCGGTGTGCGCACGGGGAATCCGTCGGGGCGACTGCCGCCCTTGTTGATCGTGCCGAGGTCGAAGAACAGCGATTTGATCATGTTGGTCGAGACCTGACCGCAGATCAGGTTCGTGCAGTAACGCGTCTCGATCGCGAAGGCGGTGTCGATGTCGACCTGCGCGCCCTCGACCGCTGTGGCCAGCACCGCGACAGGTGCGGGCATCGGCGCGCCCTTGAGCTGCTTGCGCACATTCGCGGGGAAGGCGGGCAGGTTGGCTGCCAGGGCCGGGCTCGACGGGGTGCCGCCGGGAATCTTGTAGCCCTTGACATCCCAGGGCTGGGCGGCCTCGGGATTCGCCGCGATCCAGGCGCGAGCCTTGTCGAACAGCTCCGCACGGGTCGACACCACCTCGTCGACGATGCCGACCTGCAACGCCTTGGCCGGCTTCATCCGCTGACCCTGGCCCACGACGTTGAGCACCGCGCTGGTGACGCCCAGCAGCCGCACCGTGCGGGTGACACCGCCTGCGCCGGGCAGCAGACCGAAGGTCACCTCGGGCAGACCGAGCAGAGTTCCCTTGGCGTCGAGGGCGATCCGGTGATGGGTGGCCAGCGCGACCTCGAAGCCGCCGCCGAGCGCGGTGCCGTTGATCGCCGCGACCACCGGCTTGCCCAGTCGCTCCAGCCTGCGGAACGCGGCCTTGTACGTATCGAGTCCGAGCGCGATCTCCGGCGCGGTCGCAGGGGTGGCGTTCATCAGCAGATTCAGGTCGCCACCGGCGAAGAAGGTGTCTTTGCCCGAGGTGAGGATGACACCGTCGTAGGTGTCGATCTCGGCTTCGAGCCGGTCGACGGTCGCGGTGAGGTCACGCGCGAACGCCGCGGTCATGGTGTTGGTGGACTGGCTCGGGTCGTCGATGGTGAGGGTGAGCACCCGGTCGGCGCCGAGATCCCAGGCAATCGTGGTGTCGGTCATGGTCTTTCCTCTGTATCCGGGTCCGGCGCTCAGACGCGCTCGATGATGGTGGCGATGCCCATGCCGCCGCCGATGCACAGCGTGATCAGCGCGCGGCGCGCACCCCGGCGTTCCAGTTCGTCGATCATGGTGCCGGTGATCATCGCGCCGGTGGCGCCCAGCGGATGGCCCATCGCGATGGCGCCACCGTTGACGTTGAGCTTCTCGTCCGGGATGGCCAGCTTCTTCTGGTAGTTGAGTACCACCGACGCGAACGCCTCGTTGAGCTCGAACAAGTCGATGTCGTCGACGGTGAGCCCGGCCAGCGCCAGCACCTTCTCGGTCGCCGGGATCGGACCGGTGAGCATGATCGTGGCATCGCTGCCGCTGACCGCCGAGGCCACGACCCGCGCACGCGGCGTCAGTCCAGCGGCGCGTCCGGCCGCCGCGCTGCCGACCAGCACCAAGGCCGCACCGTCGACGATGCCCGAGGAGTTGCCCGCGTGGTGGACGTGGTCGATCTTCTCCACGTGGTGATAGCGCTGCAGCGCCACGGCGTCGAAACCGCCCATCTCCCCCATCGCCGCGAACGAGGGGGTCAGTCCGGCAAGGCTTTCCACGGTCGTGTCGGGCCGCATGAACTCGTCGTGATCGAGCACGACGGCACCGTTGATGTCGGTCACCGGGACCACCGACTTGGCGAAGTAGCCGCCGGCCCAGGCCGCGGCCGCCCGCTGCTGGGAGCGCACCGCGAACGCGTCGACGTCCGCGCGGGAGAAGCCCTCGATGGTGGCGATCAAGTCGGCGCCGATGCCCTGCGGAACGAAGTACGACTCGTAGTTGGTGATCGGGTCCATCGCCCACGCACCACCGTCGGACCCGAGCGGAACCCGCGACATCGACTCCACACCACCGGCGATCACCAACTGCTCCCAGCCCGAGCGCACCTTCTGTGCCGCGGTGTTCACCGCTTCCAGACCCGAACCGCAGAACCGGTTGAGCTGCACCCCGGCGACAGTGTCGGGCAGCCCGGCCGCGAGCGCGGCGGTCTTGGCGATGTCGGCGCCCTGATCGCCCACCGGTGAGACGACGCCGAGCACGATGTCATCGATCAGCCGCGGATCCAGGCCGGGATGGCGGGCCTTCAGTTCATCGATGAGCCCGACCACCAGGTCCAGCGGCTTCACACCGTGCAGCGCGCCGGTCTTCTTCCCGCGCCCCCGTGGCGTGCGGATCGCTTCGTAGATGAATGCCTCGGTCATGTTTCCTCGATTGTTCGACGGTCAGGGTGAGCGAAGTGGGTGGCGCGCCGGTCCGGTGGTGGTCCAATAGTCGGATGTCCGATCAGATGCACAATGACACCCCTATTGGCGACCTGTCAACAGAATCTCCGTCCTATTGACATTTCGCCAACAGAGTGGTCACCCTGAGCGCAGTCCATCGACAACGAGGAGAGCAACTCGATGAGCACAGCCGACATCGACGCCGAGTCGGAGCTGCACGGCCTGGCCGAGCTGGCCCGCAACTTCTTCGCGAACACGGTCGCGCCGCGGCGCGAGGAGTTCGCCGAGCAGGGATTCCCCAGCCGTGAGGTCTACCGGCAGGCCGGTGAACTGGGTCTGCTGTGCATGTCCGTGCCCGAGGAATACGGCGGTGGTGGCGGCACCTTCGCCCACGAGGCCGTGCTGTTCACCGAGCAGGTCAAAGGTGGGGACTCCTCGATGCAGCTCGGCGTGCACACCGGCATCGTTCCGCACTACCTGCTGGCGTATGCCTCGGAAGAGAACAAGAAGCGCTGGCTGCCCGAGCTCGCCTCCGGCGAATGGATCGGCGCGATCGCCATGACCGAGCCCGGCACCGGCTCCGACCTGCAGAACATCGCCACCAAGGCGGTCAAGGACGGCGACGACTACCTGATCACCGGCGCCAAGACCTTCATCTCCAACGGGCGCAACTGCGACCTGTTGATCATCGCGGTGAAGACCGACCCGAATCAGGGTGCCAAGGGCGTGTCGCTGGTGGTCGCCGAGGTCGGCGACGACACCCCCGGCTTCGAACGCGGCAGGCTCTTGAAGAAGATCGGCCAGAAGGGCCAGGACACCACCGAGCTGTTCTTCGACGAACTTCGCGTGCCGCAGGCCAATCTGCTCGGCACCGCCGAGGGCCAGGGTTTCGTCCAGCTCATGCAGCAGTTGCCGCAGGAGCGGCTGATCTGCGGTGTCGCCGCCGCGGCCGCGATCGAGGCCGCCGTCGACGAGACCCTGGCATATGTCAAGCAGCGCAACGCTTTCGGCAAACCGCTGTTCGCCATGCAGAACACCCGGTTCGAGATGGCCGAGTGCGCGACGATCGCCGAGGTGGTGCGCACCTTCGTCGACTCCGCCGTGGAGAAGCATCTGCGCGGCGCGCTGGATGTGAAGACCGCCGCGATGGTCAAGTACTGGACCACCGATCAGCAGTCCCAGGTGATCGACCGGTGCGTCCAGCTACACGGCGGCTACGGCTACATGGAGGAGTACCCGATCGCGCGCATGTGGGCCGATGGCCGCATCGCCCGCATCTACGCCGGGGCCAACGAGGTCATGAAGGACCTCATCGCCCGCTTTCTCTGACATCGAGGCGCCCGCGTCGACCGTGGATCACCGAGTGAGAATCGGAACCACATAGGCGCGGGCGAAGGCCTCCAGCGCCTCCTCGGAAGACGTGTCAATGGTGCCGACCGGCTGCAGGACCAGCGAGTGGACGAGGCGACAGGCCACCTCCACCCGGTTGGCGAGGTCGGCAACTTCGGGAAACCGACTGTCCTCGAGTACCTTTCGCAGGATCTCGGTCGACGCGGCGACCGAGAGCAGGAAGAACGACGCCCCGTCGACGGTGAGCTGCGGCAGAATCCGGTCGGCTTCCAGCGTCAGCAGCCGTTCGACCAGCGGATGGGTCCGCCACCGCACGATCACCGTGGTGAAGACGTCGACGACGATCGCCTCGAACGTGTCGTGGCGGGCGGGTATCTCGCCCAGGTCCGCCAGCAGTCTGCGCACCTCGCGTTCGAACGCCGCGTTCACGACATCGTCGCGCGAGCCGATCCGGCGGTAGACCGTCGCCCGGTCGACCTCGGCCGCCCTGGCGATGTCCTCGATCGTCGTCTTGCGCACGCCCACCCGCTCGAACTGCACGAGGGCCGCGTCGATGATCCGTTCTTCGACGGAGTCGGCGGCGGGCGGGTTTCCCGAGGTCGCAGCGGTGGAGAGCACGCTTCGACGGTAGCAGGCGCGCTGCCGGACACCCGACATCGCCAATCAATCTTCGCTGCAACATTGCGATGATATTTGTTGCACTGTACGGTCGGTGCATGGCTGATAACAGTGCAACGACGCGCTCCTATCAGGAAGAAGCGCACGCGATCCAGGCACGAGATGTGCATTTCGACTTCTCCTCGGTACCCATGCACTACATCCCCGGGGAGGTGCTGGCCACCCACGTCACCAACGTCATGCACCTGGTGCTGCCCGAGGGCGAACGGGCGATGGCCAACTGCCTGGCCGAAGCGCTCCCGCACATCGACGACGAGCGGCTGCGGGAGGAGGTCACCGGGTTCATCGGCCAGGAGTCGATGCATGCCAGCAGCCACGAAGGCGCGCGGCGGCATCTGCAGTCGATCGGACTCGATGTCGAGTCCTATGTCGCCAAGATCGCCTGGCTGGTCGACCGGGCCCTCGGCGATCAGGGTCTCACCGGCCGGGCCAGGCAAGAGTGGCTCAAGGAACGGCTCGGCCTGTTCGCCGGGATGGAGCACTTCACCGCGGTCATCGGCGAATGGCTACTCGAGTCCGAGGTGTTGGCCGAGATCGGGATGGACCCGACCATGCTCGACCTGGTGCGCTGGCACGGCGCCGAAGAGGTCGAGCACCGCAGCGTCGTGTTCGACGCCTACATGCACGTCGACGGCGGTTATGCCCGCCGGGCGCGCACCGGGCTGCTGGCCGGCGCAACGCTGCTGCCGCTGTTCGTGATCTCCACGGCGTACCTGTATCGCAAGGACCCGAGCACCGACAAGGGCAGCTCGTGGGCTCGGCAGTTCGTCAGTGCGACGGTGCGCGGCGTCATCCCGAGCTTCACCACGTTCGTCACCGAGATGCCACGCTATCTGAATCCGCGTTTCCATCCGTCCCACCTGGGCTCGATGGACAACGCCCTGCGGTATCTGGCCCATTCCCCGGCGGCGCGCGGGTGAGCAGCGCGGGCGAGGTCGCGACGCCGAGCCTGCGGGTGATCGGTGCCGCCGTGGATGTCTACAAGAAGGTCTTCACCCGACCCACCATCTCGCATCCGGTGCGGCACATCGGTTTCGATCTCGACCTGACGGTCGAATCGGTGCGCACCGAGGCCACCGACGTCGTGAGCTTGGCACTGACCCACCCTGGCGGCGAGGCACTGCCGAGCTGGCGTCCCGGCTCGCACATCGATGTGTTCCTGGATTCGGGCAAGCAGCGCCAGTATTCGCTGTGCGGTGACCCGCGCGACCGGCATCGCTACCGCATCGCGGTGCGCCGGATCGCCGACGGTGACGGTGGATCCCGCGAGATGCACACCCTGTGCGCCGGTGACCGGCTGCGCATCCGCGGCCCGCGCAACGCGTTCACCTTCGTCGAGACCGCTCCGTCGTATCTGTTCGTCGCCGCGGGCATCGGGATCACCCCGATCCTGCCGATGGCCTGTGCGGCGGGCGCGCGGGGGCGCCTGGTGTATCTGGGCCGATCCCGCGACACCATGCCGTTCCTCGACGAGGTGCCCGACCACACCGAGATCCGGCCCGACGACGAGGTCGGCACCTCCGACATCGCCGCCCTGCTCGCCACGGCGGCGCCGGGGGCGGCGGTCTATGTGTGCGGGCCTCCCCCGGTCCTCGACCTCACACAGCGCACCCTGTTCGCCCTCAATCCCACCGCCTCGCTGCACACCGAGCTGTTCTCGGCCCGTCCGGTGACCGACGGCCAGGAGTTCGAGCTGGTCCTGGCCCGCAGTGGCGAGACCGTGCGCGTCGGCGCCACCGAGACCGCTCTCGCGGCACTGCGCCGGATACGCCCCGATGCCGTCTATTCCTGCAGGCAGGGCTTCTGCGGCACCTGCAAGACCCGGGTACTGGCCGGCGAGATCGATCACCGTGATCGGCTGCTCACCCCCGGCGAGCGACCCGATCACCTGCTCACCTGTGTCTCCCGGTCCACCGGTGGCGCGCTCACGCTGGACCTCTGACCGCGAAAGGCACGGTCTCATGACCTCCCTCACTCTCGACCGATCCACCTTCGACGTCCACGACCCCGCGACGGGAGCCGTCGTCGGCACCTATCCGAACCACGACGAGACCGCCGTCGCCGCCGCGGTCGCCCCCTCGCCACTGGCCCTCACGACAATCACCCGCAGTGCCCGGATCGACACCGTCGTCGACCGTGGGGTTTCGGCGCTGCCCGCAAGGATCGGCTGACCATGCCCACAGAACACACGCGCATCGCCGTGCTCGGCGCCGGTTTCGGTGGCATCGGACTGACGATCAAATTACGCGAGGCCGGTTTCGACGACATCGTGGTGCTCGAACGCGCCGACGACCTCGGCGGCACCTGGCAGGCCAACACCTATCCCGGCTGTGCCTGCGACGTGCCCTCACAGCTCTACAGTTTCTCCTTCGCCCCGAACCCGGAGTGGTCGCGCACCTACGGTAAGCAGCCGGAGATCCTCGACTACCTGCGCACCGTCGCCGAGCGCCACGATGTGCTCCGGCACCTGCGCCTCGGTTCCGAACTGCTCGATGCCCGCTGGGACGACGAAAACTCGCTGTGGCGGATCGAGACCTCCCGCGGCGAGCTCACCGCGGACTACTTCATTTCCGCCGCGGGCGTTTTCGCCGAAGCGAAGTTTCCGTCGCTGCCCGGCCTCGACACCTTCGCGGGCCGCGCGTTCCACTCCCTGCACTGGGATCATGATCACGATCTGACCGGGGAACGGGTCGCGGTGATCGGCACCGGCGCCTCCGCGGTGCAGTTCGTGCCGGAGATCCAGCCGAAGGTCGAGGCACTGACGGTGTTCCAGCGATCGGCGCCGTGGATCGTGCCCCGCCTGGACCGGCCGACGCTCGGCGTGGAACGTCTGCTGCTGCGGCAGATCCCTTTGGCGCAGAAGGCCGTCCGGGGCACCTGGTACACCCTGATCGAAGGCTTCGGCCTGGTCGGCTTCGTCGACAACCGCTTCCGCCACCCCTACGAACTGCTCGGCCGGATCCAGTTGCGCCGCCAGATCCGCGATCCGCGATTGCGCGCCAAGGTGACCCCGGACTACATGATCGGCTGCAAGCGCGCGATCTTCTCCGACGCCTATCTCCCCGCTCTCGACCAGGACAATGTCGACGTGGTGACCGACGGCATCGCCGAGGTGCGCCCGCACTCGATCATCACCCGCGCGGGTGCCGAGATCCCGGTCGACACCATGATCTTCGGCACCGGGTTCACCTCGATCCCCACCGCCTTCGATCGCATCGTCGGCCGCGACGGGGTCTCGATCGCCCAGCTCTACCATCAGCGCCCACAGACCTACCTCGGTGCGGCGGTGGCCGGGTTCCCCAACTTCTTCTGCACGCTCGGCCCGTTCGGCGCGGCCGGGAACCAGTCGGCGATCTTCATGCTCGAATCGCAGATCGCCTACATCGTCGACGCGCTCACGACCCTGCGCGCCCGCGGCGAGCACCGGGTCGAGGTCCGCGCACAGGTGCAGGACGATTTCGTCGAGGAGATGCGGCGGCGCAGCGCCGACACGGTCTGGTTGACCGGCGGCTGCGAGAGCTACTACACCACCCCCGACGGCGGCAATGCCGGGCTGTATCCGAACTGGAGCTTCGAATATCGCCGTCGCACGAAGCGGTTCGACATCGAGTCCTACGAGGTGTCGGCATGATCGGTCTGCCCGTTCTCGATCCGGCGTCCTGGTTCGCACCCACCTACGACGTGAACGACAAGGTCGTCCTGGTCACCGGCGCGGGTCAGGGGATCGGCCGGGAACTCGTCGCCCTCCTGCACCGCCGCGGCGCGATCGTCATCGTGGTCGATGTCGACGCCGAGTCGGCCCGCCGCACCGCCGCCGACCTGTGGACGCGCGCACACGCCTTCGGCGCCGATGTCGCCGACCGGGCCCGGATGGCCGAGGTGGTCGACGAGGTGGTGCGACGGTTCGGTCGTCTCGACGTGGTCGTGGCCAATGCGGGTGTGACGCCGGTGCCCTCGACCGTCCGCACCATGGACCCGGCGGATTTCGACCGGGTGCTGAGTATCAATCTGACCGGGGTGTTCAACACCGTGCGTCCGGCCTTGGATCACGTCGTGGCCGCACGCGGGCACGTGGTCGTGGTGTCCTCGTGTGCGGCGTTCGCGCCCGGCATGGGCGGTTCGCCCTACATGGTGAGCAAGGCCGCGGTCGAACAGTTCGGCCGCGCCCTGCGCGTCGAACTCGCCGCTGTCGGCGCCAGTGCCGGGGTGGCCTACTTCGGCATCGTCGAGACGGCCATGACCCACGACATGCTCGACGCCGACGACCTCGGCCGAGAACTCGACGGGCTGCTGCCCTGGCCGCTCAGCGTGCGCATCACTGCCGAACAGGCGGCGCGCACCATCGCCGACGGCATCGCCCGCCGGGCCCCGCGCACCATCGCGCCCAGCGGCTGGCAGCCCTACGCGCTGCTGCGCGGGGCGATCAATGTCGTGCTCGACCGCCGGCTCGCCGCCGACGAGACCGTGCACCGTCTCGTGCACGCGATCGAGCAACGACGATGACCGCCGAGCGGGGATCGTTGCGGGCCCGCACGATCCGTCAGGTGTCGGCGCTCACGGCCGGGAGGCTCGCCGCGCTTGCCCCGGTGAACGCCTACACGATCCCGGCCGCGCGGCTGATCGTCGACCAGGCGTTGCGGGCCGGGGCGCCACCGTTGCGCGGGACCTCCACCGAAGCGTTGGTGGAGAACGGTTTTCGCGGGGAAAGGGTGCGTGGGCCGCGCGCCGAACGCACCGACGCCGTCGTGCTGTATGTCCACGGCGGCGGGTTCATCGCGGGGTCGGCCTTCGGATATCGCGGGGTTGCGTCCCGATTGTCCACCGCGACACGGCTTCCGGTGTTCACCTTGGACTACCGCCGCGCGCCCGAACATCCGTTTCCGGCCGCGCCCGGTGATGTCGCCGCGGCCTTCCGGTGGCTGGCCGACCGGCACGGTCCGGGCAATGTCGTCGTCGCCGGGGATTCGGCCGGCGGGTTCCTCGCGGCCCATCTGGCAGTCGAGAACGCGCGCGCCGGGCTGCCACCACCGGGCGCGCTGGTCCTGTTCTCCCCCATGGCCGATCTGAGTCTGGCGCTGGCCCTCGGACACGACAATGTCGACCGCGACGGGCTGCTGTCCACCGAGATGGCCCGGCAGGCGATCGCTCACTTCACCGACGAGCCGTTCGATCTCCGTCCCACACCCGGGATGCCGTTGCCGCCCGCGCTCATCCACGCCAGCGACACCGAGTACTTCGGCGCCGATGCCGCGGAACTCGCGCGACGGTGGCGAACCACCGGTGCGCCGTGCGAGCTGCGGGTCTGGCCGGATCAGATGCACGCCTTCCAGACCCTGCCCGTCGTGGTTCCCGAATCCAGGACGGCTTATCGCGCGGCGGCCCGCTTCGTCGCCGCGCACCTGCCTACCGCCTCGGCGGTCATCACCCAGAAAGTCACTGCCTCGTGAGCACTTCTCGTTTCGACACCCTGCCCGCCGCGTTCCAGCACACCGCCGCGATCGATCCCGACGCCACAGCCCTGCGCACCCCCGGCGACGCCCAGACCATCACCTGGCGCGAGTACGCCGACCAGGTGCGCGCGGTCGCCGCCGGCCTGTCCGGGCTCGGGGTGCGACGCGGCGACACCGTCGCGTTGATGATGAGCAACCGCGTGGAGTTCTATCCGCTCGAGGTCGGCGCCCAGCACGTCGGCGCCACCTCGTTCTCGGTGTACAACACGCTCTCCCCCGACCAGCTCGCCCACGTCCTCGGCAATGCCGGAACGCGCGTGGTGATCTGCGAACCGCAGTACGCGAAGCTGGTCGCTTCCGCGGGCGTGCAGCTCGAGCACATCGTGTGCGTCGACGACGCGCCCGAGGGGACGCTGTCGGTCGCCGAGTTGCTCGCCGCCGCGCCCGACGGCTTCGACTTCGAGGCGGCCTGGCGCGCGGTCCGCCCCGACGACGTGGCCACCCTGATCTACACCTCCGGCACCACCGGCGCCCCGAAGGGCGTGGAGACCACCCACGCCGCGCTGCTGTTCCAGGTACACGGCATCGCCGACATCCTCGGCATCGAATTCGGTGACACCATCACCTCGTTCATGCCGACCGCCCACATCGCCGACCGTCTCACCGCGCTCTACGTCCAGGAGGTGCTCGGCACCCAGGTGACCAGTGTGAGCGACCCCAAGCAGATCGCCACCGCGCTGGCCGAGCTGCGGCCCACCGTGTGGGGCGCGGTGCCGCGGGTGTGGGAGAAGCTCAAGGCTGCCATCGAATTCAAGGTCGCGGCCGAGCCGGACGAGGCGCGCCGCCAGGGGATGCAGTGGGCGCTGTCGGTGGCCGCGGCCCGCAGCCGCCATCAGCTCGCGGGCGAACCCGTGCCCGACGAGCTGGCCGCCGAGTGGGCGCGCGCCGACGAGCTGGTGCTGAGCAAGTTGCGCGGCGCGCTCGGCCTCGACCGGGTGCGCTGGGCGCTGTCGGGAGCGGCCCCGATCCCGCCGCAGACGCTGGCGTTCTTCGCCGGGCTCGGCATTCCCATCGCCGAGATCTGGGGCATGTCCGAACTGGCCTGCATCTGCAGCGTGAGTCACCCGCGAGACGCGAAGTTGGGTTCGGTCGGAAAGTTGTTGCCCGGCATGGAATCCCGGGTCGCCGACGACGGTGAACTCCAGGTGCGAGGACCGCTGGTGATGAAGGGTTACCGTGGGCGGCCCGAGCAGACAGCCGAGGCCGTCGATGCCGAGGGCTGGCTGCGCACCGGCGACATCATCAGCCTCGACGCCGAGGGCTACCTCACCGTCGTCGACCGCAAGAAGGAGATGATCATCAACGCGGCGGGCAAGAACATGTCCCCGACCAATATCGAGAACGCCGTCAAAGCCGCCACACCCCTGATCGGCGCCATGGCCGTGATCGGCGACGGCAAGCCCTACAACACCGCGCTGATCGTGCTCGACGCCGAATCCGTCGAACCCTACGCCCGAGCACACGGACTCCCCGACGCCTCGCCCGCCGCCCTGTCCATCGACCCCGGCGTGATCGCGGCCATCCGGGCCGGCGTGGCCCAGGGCAACAACGCACTCTCGCGCGTGGAACAGCTCAAGCGCTTCCGCATCCTGCCGACCTTCTGGGAGGCCGGTGGCGACGAGGTCACCCTCACGCTGAAACTCAAGCGCCGAGTCATCGCCGCCAAATACACCGCCGAGATCGACGATCTCTACGCCGCGAACCCCCACGAGGCAATCCTCAGCCCGCGGTAGCGGATCGCGGTCGCGACGATCGGCGTCGATGACCGGGCGCTCCGCTCCCGGGATCTCAGCTCGCTAGTCTGGCAGCAGCGCACGACGGTGTGCGCTGCTGCCCCTACCAGTGAGGAGAACCCGCGCCCATGTGGCCGTCCGGCTGGCCGACACCAGCCCGCACCATCGCGATCACGATCGAATCGGCCGTCACCGCCGCACAGGCCGCCGACGAACCGGCGTTCACCACCGCCGTCACCGACCTCGCCGCGCTCCCCGCCGACCAGGTGGGGTCGGTCCTGTCGACGATGGTGCGCGAACTCCTCGAGGTCGCGCACCCGGACGGACTCACCGGCGACGACGTTCGCGCCGTCCTGAACGCGGTACTCGGCCGCTCGATCACCTGGCTGCCGACTCTCGCCCCCACAACAGTGATCAGCGTCCTCACCGGTGCACTCGGCATCGCTGACCCTGACGAACAGGATCGCCCCGACACCAACCCCCAGCCCGCGGCGATTCTGCTCATCGACTACCTCGCCACCCGCGCTCGGGTGGCGCCCCACCACGCCGTCGAGCGAGCCGTCGCCGAGATCGCCAGGGCCGAAACCATCGAAATGCCCTGACGCCCCGCCGAGCCCGGTCGAGCGCTACGTGACTGCGGCGCGGTGGCGGGCCGAATCGAGCGCGGTGTACGCCGCCGCGGCCAGGATCAGGCAGGCCGAGACGAGCAGGGCCACATCCAGGCCGTGGTGGAACGCGACCTTTCCGGCCTCGATCGCCTCGTTGACTTTCGACAGGTACTGCAGATATGGCGTGATGTTGGTGCCCTCCGGGATGCGGCCGCGTTCGACGGCTTGGATGGCGTCGGGCTGCAGGGTGGTCGGCAGGCCCACTTCGTCCATGCGCGCCTTCAGGTCCGCGGACAGGAACGCGCTCACCAGCGCCCCGAGGATCGCCACACCGAAGGCCGAACCGACCTGACGCATCGTATTGGTCACCGCCGCGGCCATACCCGAATGTTGCGCCGGGACACCGGACATGACAGCCGAAGTCAGCGGCACCACCGCGATCCCGAAGCCGAACCCGGCCACCGCCATCGCGGCCGACAGGGTGGGGTCGTGCAGTTCGCCGGCCAACTCGTAGCGGGTCAGCAGGATTCCGCCCGCGCCGAGGACACAGCCGAGGATCATCGGTACACGCGCGCCACGCCGCGCCACCCAGTAGCCCGCGGCCAGTGACCCGACCACGATCGCGGCGGCCATCGGCGCGAACACGGTGGCGGTGCGCGCTCCCGAATACCCCTGCATCACTTGCAGATACAGCGCGGTGAAGAAGAAGATCGAGAAGATGCCGAAGTAGACGGCGAAAGCGACCACCAGCGCGCTACGCACGGCGGGCAACCGCACATAGTGCAGGTCGAGCATGGGTGCGCGCGCTCGCCGCTCGACGACGATGAACCCCGCGAAGGCCAGACCACCGAGCGCGAACAGCGCGAGCACCGACGGCGAGGTGTAGCCCCAGTCCGGGCCAACGGTCGCGGCATAGATGACCGTACCGAAAGCCGTTGCGGCCAGCAGGGCTCCGGCCCAGTCGACGGGTGCCTCGCTCGGGTCGGAACTCTCCGGCACCGACCACAGCGCGGCGACCAGCGCCACCCCGGCGACGATGAGGTTGAACCAGAAGATCGACCGCCACCCGTACGCGTGGACCAGCACGCCGCCGAGCACCGGCCCCGCCGCCAGCGCCAGCCCGGACACCGCCGCCCACACACCGATCGCCTTGGCGCGCGTGCGGCCGTCGGGGAAGACGTGGCGCAGCACCGACAGGGTTCCCGGTTCCGAGGCCGCGGCGCCGAGGCCCATGATCGCGCGGCCGGCGATGAGCATCGCGACACTGCTCGCGGCCGCGCACACGACCGAGCCGACGCAGAAGATCACCAAACCGATGATCATGACCTTCTTGCGGCCGTAGCGGTCACCGAGTGAGCCGCCCGCCAACATCAACCCGGCGAAGACCACCGTGTAGGAGTTGACCACCCACTGCAGCAAGGTGACATCGGTACTCAACTCGCTCCGGATGTCGCCGAGCGCCACACTCACGACGGTGGTGTCCAAGAAGGTCACGAACACCACGATCACGACTGCGCTCAGTGCGATACCCGGCCGTCCCGGCGCACCCGGGGCTTTGGCCATCGGTCTCACCGGCACAGGGTACTGGCGAGATCATCCCAGTGCTGACCGAGTCTCACCGGCACCGCGCGTCGGTCAGCCCGCGGCGGGTTCGAGCACGCGCAGGACCGGATCGTAGGCCCAGTTCAGCATGCGCACGGCGTCGTCTTTCGCCGCGGCGCTGCTGTGGTCGGAGCTGTGCAGCACCACGCCGATCAGGGGGATGCCCGCCCGGACCGTCTCGAACAGCAGGCAGTGTCCCGCGGCATTGGTGTTGCCGGTCTTGATGCCGATGGTGCCGGGGTATTCCTGCAGTAGCCGGTTCGTCGTCTTCCAGTGGCGCTCACGGTTACCCGGGCCCGCGGGGACGTGGAAGTCCCTGGCACCGACGATCTCGCGGAACAGCGGCAGGGTCATCGCGCGCACGCCGAGGGTGACCAGATTCGCCGGGGTCGAGTACGTCGTGTGGTCACCCGGGTTGGGCAGCCCGCTGGGGTCGGTGAAATGCGTTCCCGCCAAGCCCATGAACCGCGCGGTGTCGTTCATTCTGGCCAGGAAACCGCCTTGGCCGGGTCCGAAGGACTCGGCGAGGGCGTAGGCGGCGTCGCAGCCGGACGGCAGCAGCAGCGCGTACAGCAACTGCCGGGCGGTGAGGACTTCGCCGGGGGCGAGTCCGGCGGTGCTGCCGTTGTGTCGCGCGCAGTAGCCGACGGCCTCCCCCGGTATGGTCACCGGCCGTTCGAGGTCACCGTCGACGATCACGACCACCGCCGTCATCACCTTCGCGATGCTGGCGATCGGGACCGGAGTGTTCGCCTCCCGCGACCACAGCACCGTTCCGGTGACGCCGTCCGCCAGTGCCGCGCCCGTCGCCTGCAAGCCGTCCGGCCCCCGCGCCGCCCAGGGCAGCAGACCATCGGAGCTTCCGGTGGGTACCGCGGCCGCGACACCGTGACCGAGCGCGACGACGACGACCCCAGCGACAACAGCGTGCAACACCCGGGCAAATGTCCGCATGACGACACATACTGCCGTACGACACCCGCGACACCGGGGATTTGCGACCTCGTTTCCGCGAGTCCGGTCCGCGCCCACCAGCAGCGGGATCTGCCAGACTGGGGAGGTGAGCGATACCGATGCGGGTACGGGCAGCTACGTCGAGGCCGGGGAGTTCCGCCGCGACACCAACTACATCACCACGCGGATCACCGCCGACGGTCGCGACGGCTACCGGGTCGAACCCGACCGCTACCGGCTGGTCGCGGCTCGCGCCTGCCCGTGGGCCAACCGCACGCTGATCGTGCGCAGACTGCTCGGGCTCGAACCCGTGCTGTCGTTGGGCCTGTGCGGACCGACGCACGACAAGCTCAGCTGGACCTTCGATCTGGACCCCGGCGAGGTCGACCCGGTCCTCGGCATCCACTACCTGCGTGAGGCCTACCTGGCCCGGTTCCCCGACTATCCGCGCGGCATCACCGTGCCCGCCGTCGTCGAGGTCTCGACCGGCCAGGTCGTCACCAACGACTACGCCCAGATCACCCTCGACTTCTCCACCGAATGGACCGCCTACCATCGGCCCGGCGCCCCGCAGCTGTATCCGGCGGCGCTGCGCGAGCAGATCGACGAGATCAACCGGGAAGTCTTCCGCGACGTCAACAACGGGGTCTACCGCTGCGGTTTCGCCGGCGAGCAGGACGCCTACGACGCCGCCTATACCCGCCTCTTCGCCGCCCTGGACCGGCTCACCGATCGCCTGCGCACCCAGCGCTACCTGGTCGGCGACACGATCACCGAGGCCGATGTGCGCCTGTTCACCACACTGGCCCGGTTCGACCCTGTCTACCACGGCCACTTCAAGTGCAATCGCAGCAAGCTCAGTGAGATGCCGGTGCTGTGGGCCTACGCCCGGGACCTGTTCCAGACACCCGGTTTCGGCGACACCGTCGACTTCGGACAGATCAAGGAGCACTACTACGCGGTGCACCGCGACATCAACCCCACCGGCATCGTCCCGGTGGGCCCGGAGCTGTCGAACTGGTTGACCCCGCACCACCGCGAGGAACTGGGCGGACGCCCCTTCGGCGACGGCACTCCCCCGCCGCCACCGCTGCCCGCGGAACAGGTTCCCGAGATCGGGTGAGATCGCTTGGCCCTCAGCCGATTCGCGTCACGGTCGTTTGCGGGCCTCGATGAGGTAGCGCGCCGAGTGGGCGACGAACGGGCCGTCGGTGACGATCCGCTCATGGAGCTCGCGCAGGCGGTCGCGGTAGGTGTCGACACGGAAGCCCGGAACGATCCAGATGACCTTGCGCAGGAAGTAGATCACCGCGCCGATGTCGTGGAACTCCATGCGCAGGCGTTCGGATCGCAGGTCGGTCACCGCGAGACCCGCGGCTTCGGCACCGTCGCGCGCGAGCTCGGGATGGCGGCGGCGACGCACCTCCTCGGGCTGCGGACCGAGAAAGAACTCGCACAGCTCGAACACACTCGCCGGGCCGACGTGCTGGGCGAGATAGACACCTTCGGGTTCGAGGACGCGGGCGATCTGCGCCCAGTGCACGACGACCGGATGACGGCTGATCACCAGGTCGAAGGCCCCGTCGGCGAACGGCAGCGGCGGCTCGTCGTCGTCGGCCACGACCACCACGCCACGGGGACGCAGCAGGGCCGTCGCCTTGGCGACATTCGGCGGCCACGCCTCCGTCGCGACGGTGACCGGCGGTAGCTGCGCGACACCGCCCAGCACTTCACCGCCACCGGTCTGAAGGTCGAGCGCGGCGGACGCCACCGCCAGCCGCTCCCCGATCAGCCGCTGATATCCCCACGACGGGCGTTCCTCGGTCGCCCGTCCGTCGAGCCAGGAGAACTCCCACCCGTCCACCGGCACGGCGGCCGCTCGTCAGGGAGATGGTCTGCCGCGGCACCGTGGCGACCATCCGGCGTGAAGGCCGCAAGCCCGGTTCGTTGTTCGCGCTGAGGGGATCCGGCCACCGCGCGGAGCAGCTACGCCGGACCGAGTAGGCCTGCTCCTCGGCGCCGTCGCCACGCACCTGGACGACCCGAAGCCGTGACCGGCCGGCAGGCCCGAACTGTCCGTGACCGGAAATAAATCAGCCGACATTCGACGGCTCGTGTGCCACCATGAATTCCACGCCGGTGATTCAACCCGACGGTACCGACGACCAGCATCGAGAGGAGGAGACGGCCGTGCAACCCCTTGCGCCACAGCGACAGTCCGACAAGACCTATCGTCGCGAGGACCTGGCCCCCAGCGTGTCGCAGGAAGCGACACCGACGGGCAACCATCGCGCGGCCGGTCTCCGGATCGCGGCCTGACCGCCCACTCCCCGCACTGTCCGCTGACGTTCGATTCTCTCGAAACATGGTGATTCCCATGACGATCCGTCATGTCGTCGACCCGACGGCACCCACGTCCGACACCTGGATACGCACCAGGGTGCTCGTGCTCAACGCCAGCTACGAGGCACTCGACGAGATCACCGCCGACCGTGCCGTGACACTGCTCATCAGCGGCGCCGCGGAGACCGTCATCGAGCGGGCGCCGCGGTTCCCGATCCGGTCCCAGCACCTGGTGATCGGATTACCGGAG
Organism: Nocardia mangyaensis; assembly: GCF_001886715.1. Classification (NCBI taxonomy): domain Bacteria; kingdom Bacillati; phylum Actinomycetota; class Actinomycetes; order Mycobacteriales; family Nocardiaceae; genus Nocardia; species Nocardia mangyaensis. The sequence continues at coordinate 3,478,648 of NZ_CP018082.1, read as the reverse complement.
ACCATCCGGCTGCTGCGCTACGTCTACCTGGCCCACGTGGCCCCGGTCGGCGACGACAGCCGCGCCACGCTGGCCGGTGTGCTGCGCCGCGACAAGCACCGGTGCGGATACTGCGCCGACTGGGCCCAGACCGTCGACCACATCCGCCCGCGCAGCCGGGGCGGACCCAACACCTGGAGCAATCTGATCGCCTGCTGCGCGCCGTGCAACGCGGGCAAAGCCGACCGCACCCCGGAAGAGGCGGGGATGCGGCTGCTGTGGGAGCCCAAGGCGCCCGCCCCGCTCGCCCGTACGCAGCGCCGGATCTGGAAGGAGTACGCGCCGTGACCACCACCGACCTCGCACTGACCGAACTGCTGACCCTGTCCGATTCGGGCCGGTGGCACCGCGCCGCCTGCCGCGGTGACCCCAACCACGAGGCGTGGTTCCCGTACCCGTCGCAGGACTTCGACTACGCCCGCGAGATCTGCGCCGGGTGCCCGTTGCTCGCGGGGTGCACCGAGTACGCGGCGCGGACGGGCCAGTCGGGGGTCTGGGGCGGCCGCGAATACGACCGCGGCCGGGTGATCCGCGAGTAGCGGCCACGGGCCGGGTGCCGGACATGCGCCCGGCCCATCGCTGTGAACTGGGGCGATGCGCACGGGCATGCACTGTGTCAGTCCGTCGTCGGCACTCCTTAAACTTGCCGCGTGGGTACACATCGCAGCGGGACCAGATCTCGAAGCATCAGCAAAGGTCCGGTGATCGCGGCATCGGTACTCGTCCTGGTGCTCGTCGGCGTGTTCGGGTGGTTCCAGCTCAGTGATCGCGCGGCGAGCACCGATGTCGCGGCCGCCGCCGAATGCGTGGAGGGGCCCGCCTCCCTCGACATCACCGTCGACCCGGCGATCGCGGGTCCGGTCCTCGCCGCCGCGGACCGCTACAACGCGAGCAAGCCCCGCGTGCGCGACCACTGCGCCCAGGTGAAGGTGTCGGCCCGCCCCTCGGAGGCCCTGGTCGCCGGGCTCGGCGCGGTCGACCAGTGGGATCCGGCGCTGGGCCCGAAGCCGGGCCTGTGGATCGCCGATTCGAGCCGGTCGATCGATCTGGTTCGCGTACCCGGGCTCATCGAGGGCGCGCCCGCCTCCATCGCCACCAGCCCGATCGTGCTCGCCGTTCCCGACGCGCTGCGCCAGGCGCTCGAGCAGTACCAGATCACCTGGTCCGACCTGCCTCGCCTGCAGCAGGGCTCGCTCGACGAGGTCGGGCTGTCGGGCTGGGGCGGGCTGCGCATGGCGCTGCCCGTCGGTGACGCCACGACCGCTGCGGCCGCCGCGATCGGCGCGGAGATCTCGGGCACCGAGCCGCTCACCGAACAAGCCGCGGGCTCGGGTCAGGTCGTCGCCGCGATCTCCGGGCTGGCCGCGGGCGCGCAGACCCCGGCGGACCTGATGACGGCGACGGCGGCCATCAGCGACGATCCCACCGCCGACGACATCCACGCCGTGGCCGCCACCGAGCAGCAACTCGGCGTCGGCGGTCTCACCGCGTTCCGTCCAGCGGGCACCGCGCCGATCGCCGACTATCCGGCCGCCGTGATCTCGGGCCCGTGGGTCGACACGACGCAGAACCTGATCGCCTCGCGCTTCATCGACTTCCTGCGTGCCCCCGAGTCGGCCGGTGCCCTGGCCGCCGACGGGTTCGGCCCGGCCATCGGCTCTGCCCCGGCGAACCCGTCGAAGGAGGCCCTGCAGAAGGTGCGCGCCACCCTCGCCAACCCCGTCCTCGGGGTGAACGCCACGGTCCTGCTCGACGTGTCCTCCTCGATGGGGACCGCGGAGGGCTCGATGACCCGCCTGGCCAACGCGGGCGCCGCGATCGCCTCGACCCTGCAGGTGATGCCGCCGGACTTCGGCCTCGGTCTGTGGACCTTCGGCAAGAACCTCGACGGGACCACTCCCTACCAGGTCCAGGTCGAGACCGAGCTGCTCACCGACAACCAGCGCACCGCGGTGGCCTCGGCCGTCACCTCCACACGCGCGAGCCAGCTCAGCGCCGACCAGGCCTATCCGAGCCTGCTCGCCGCCTACCGCGCCGCGATCACCGGCTACTCCCCCGGCCGCACGAACTCGATCTTGCTGATCACCGACGGCCCCGACGACGACTCGACGCTGAGCGGTACCGATCTGATCAACCAGATCGCCGCGGCGACCAAGCCCGGCACACCGGTACGCATCGACGTCATCGTGGTCGGCGGCGAGGGCTCCCAGACCCTGCAGACCGTTGCCGAACAAACCGGTGGCACCTACACCCGTCTGTCCACCAGCAACGATCTGGGCTTCGGCACCGCGGTGGTCAAGGCGCTCACCACGCCCTGACGCTGCAAGGAAACTCCACCAGCGCAACGGGCGCCCCGCGCGCCGCCGACGCCGCGATCGCGGTGGCTCGGCTGCCGGGTGGCCGCGAAAGCCCGGACCACCTGGGTGGTCCGGGCTCATCAACGCGGAGCGTCAGTCGGCGTAGGCATCCAGCGGCGGGCAGGAGCACACCAGGTTGCGATCACCGAAGGCACCGTCGATGCGACGCACCGGCGGCCACACCTTCGGCCGGGTGTGGCCCACACCCCGTGGGTAGACCGCGATCTCGCGGCTGTAGGGGTGATCCCATTCGCCGACCAGACTGGCCGCGGTGTGTGGGGCGCCGCGCAGCGGGTTGTCGGTGACCGGCCAGACCCCCGCCGCGACCTGGTCGATCTCGGCACGGATGGCGATCATGGCGCCGATGAACTCGTCGAGTTCCTCGAGGTTCTCGCTCTCGGTGGGCTCCACCATCAGGGTGCCCGCGACCGGGAAACTCATGGTCGGGGCGTGGAAACCGTAGTCGGCCAGGCGCTTTGCCACATCGTCGACGGTGACGCCGGTCTGCTTGGTGATCTCGCGCAGATCCAGGATGCACTCGTGGGCCACCATGCCGTTCTCGCCGGTGTAGAGGACCGGGAAGTAGGCGTCGAGGCGGCGGGCGATGTAGTTGGCCGAGGCGATCGCGGTCAGGGTCGCCGCGCGCAGGCCCTCGGCACCCATCATCCGGATGTAGGCCCAGGTGATCGGCAGGATCGAGGCCGAACCGTACTTCGCGGCCGACACCGCGTGCGAGTCGGTGGCGAGCGGATCGCCGGGCAGGTACCGCGTCAGGTGCGAGCGCACCGCGACCGGGCCGACGCCGGGGCCGCCGCCGCCGTGCGGGATACAGAAGGTCTTGTGCAGGTTCAGGTGGCTCACGTCGCCGCCGAAGCGGCCCGGACGGGCAAGGCCGACAAGGGCATTGAGGTTCGCGCCGTCGACGTAGACCTGGCCGCCCGCATCGTGCACCAACGCGCACAGCTCGGCGACTTCGTGCTCGTAGACGCCGTGTGTGGACGGGTAGGTGATCATGATGCACGCCAGCCGCTCGGCATGGTCGGCGATCTTGGCACGCAGGTCGTCGAGGTCGACGTCACCGTTGGCCCGGCACTTCACCACCTCCACCCGCATGCCGACCATCGCCGCCGACGCAGCGTTGGTGCCGTGCGCGCTGGACGGGATCAGGCAGGTGTCGCGGTGGTCGTCGCCGCGGTCGAGATGGTAGCGCCGGATCGCGAGCAGGCCCGCGTACTCACCCTGGCTGCCCGCGTTGGGCTGCAGGCTCACCGCGTCATAGCCGGTGATCTCGGCCAACCACTGCTCGAGGTCACCGATCAGCTTCAGCATGCCGGGCACGTCCTCGGTGGGCGCGAACGGGTGCAGCCGGGCGAAACCGGGCCAGGTGATGGCCTCCATCTCGGCGGTGGCGTTGAGCTTCATGGTGCAGGAACCGAGCGGAATCATGCTGCGGTCCAAGGCGATGTCCTTGTCCGACAGCGATCGCAGATAACGCAGCATGGCGGTCTCGGTGTGGTGGCGGGTGAACGCCGGGTGCGTCAGGTACGCCGAGGTGCGGGTCTCGATCGCGACGGGTTCCGCGCCTGCGCCGATATCGGAAGCCGAAGCGGTGCCGAAGGATTCGATGACCGAGGCCACGTGGGTGTCGGTGGTCGCCTCGTCACAGGCGATCGCCACGTGATCGGCGTCGACCAGCCGCAGGTTGATGCCCTGCGATTTCGCCTTGGCGACAACGGCTTCCGCGCCGCCGGGCACGTGCGCGAGGACCGTGTCGAAGAACGCGCCGTGCACCACCGCGTCACCGAGACCGGCAGCGATGGCAGCGGCCTGACCATGCACCCGGCGCGCGATCGCGCGCAGCCCGTTGGCGCCGTGGTAACTCGCGTACATGGCGGCCACGATGGCCAGCAGCACCTGCGCGGTACAGATGTTGGACGTCGCCTTCTCGCGTCGGATGTGCTGCTCACGGGTCTGCAGGGCGAGGCGGTAGGCGGGGGCGCCGTCGGCATCGACCGACACGCCGACCAAGCGGCCCGGCAACTGCCGGGCGAAGGCGGTGCGCACGGCCAGGTAGCCCGCGTGCGGGCCACCGAAGCCCATCGGCACACCGAACCGCTGGGTGGTGCCGAAGCACACGTCGGCGCCCTGCTCGCCGGGCGGGGTGATCAGGGTCAGCGCCAGCAGATCGGCACCGGCAGCGACCAGCGCGCCCCGCTCGTGCGCGGCGGTGAACAGCGCGGTCCAGTCGACGATGCGCCCTGACGCGCCGGGCGTCTGGACCAGTACGCCGAAGAACTCGCCCTCGGGCAGCACCCCGGTCGACAGCTCGGCTTCGACGATCTCGATGCCCAGCGGCTCAGCCCTGGTGGCGAGGATGGTCTTGGTCTGCGGGAACAGATCGGCATCGATGAGCAGCCGCGGCGACTTCGACTTGCCCGCGCGGCGCAGCAGCGTCATGGCCTCGGCCGCGGCGGTGGCCTCGTCGAGCATCGACGCGTTGGCGACGTCCATGCCGGTCAGGTCCGAGACCATGGTCTGGAAGTTGAGCAGCGCCTCGAGGCGGCCCTGGCTGATCTCGGGCTGGTACGGGGTGTAGGCGGTGTACCAGGCCGGATTCTCCAGCAGATTGCGCACGAGCACCGGCGGGGTGAGCGTGTCGTAGTAGCCGAGGCCGATCATCGAGGTGGCGACGGTATTGGCACCCGCCAGCGCGGCCAGCTCGGCGAGCACCTCGTGCTCGGAGGCGGGGGCGGGCAAGGCGCCCAGGCCGGACTCGTCGAGGATCGTGGCGGGCAACGCCGTGGTCGCGAGCGCGTCGATGGACTCGACACCGACGGTCGCGAGGATCCGGGCGAGTTCGTCGGAATCGGGTCCGATGTGGCGGTCGGCGAACAAACGGGTCACGGCAGCTCCAGGTCGGGCGGGTCGACCTCGTGGTCGACGGGTACCAGCCCTCCCCCTCTGTCTGTGCGCCTGAGAGATTCGGCGACCCGGCCAGGTGGTGCGGCCGTGCCCCTTTCCCCGTGGGCGGGCAGCCGGGTGCCACCGCTTTCCAGAGGCGTCGAATCATCGCGCGGTCCCTGTTGCCTGAGAGATTGACGGGGAGGTGCTGCTCCTTCGGCGCCCGGACTCACGAATCCAGGACTCTCCCGCACGACGGCGACGCACCAACGAGTCTAGAACGAGCAAACCCCCGGCCGCGCCACCAGGGGCACGCCGGGGGTGTAGTGCTCATCACTCTTGTTACTAGCCGGTCTTACGGTTCTCTCGCGCCTTGCGCCGATAGGACAGTTCGTCCTCGGGGCGGTCGGTGATGGCGGTGGCCCGTTCGGCGGGGAAATCGGCGATCGCCCCGGTCAGTTCTCGCATGGCACCGCTGACCGCGATGCCGAAGACGCCCTGCCCGCCCTGCAGTAAATCGACTACCTCCTCGGGCGAGGTGCACTCGTACACCGAGGTTCCATCGGAGAACAGCGTGATCCCCGCCAGATCAGCCACGCCGCGGCTGCGCAGGTGATCGACGGCGATCCGAATGTTCTGTAAAGAGATTCCCGCGTCCAACAGCCGTTTCACGATCTTGAGGACAAGGATGTCCTTGAACGAGTACAGCCGCTGACTCCCCGACCCCGCCGCGCCTCTTATGGACGGCACGACCAGCCCGGTCCGGGCCCAGTAGTCGAGTTGACGGTAGGTGATTCCCGCGACCTGACACGCACTGGGCACCCGGTAACCGACCAGATCGTCCGGCACCGAGTCGTCCGGGAACAAGCCAGGCTGAACCACATCCTGCGTTTGCTCTTCCACTGACCGCTCCTTGCTCTGCCGACGTTCGCTGGCCCCACAGTCACGACGGATGTTGCCCGACCTTCGAGGTTACTCCTGCCATTGTCCGACGAGCACAGTCGTCACACCAAGCACCACGGACGGCGATTCCCTAGACCTCTACTTCAGGTATAGAAGATCGCCCGGTCGATCAACTGTCGGTGGCCTTGAAATCGTCGGGCGAGACCGACTCCAGGAACTCCTTGAACTTCTCGACCTCGTCCTCGCGTTCGTCGGGCATCACCAGCCCCGCCTCGACCAGGACCGGCTCCTCCGCGTAGATCGGGCATCCGACGCGCAACGCGATCGCCACCGAATCCGACGGCCGCGCGGAGACTCGGAGATCGCCGTCGAAGACCAGGTCGGCGTAGAAGGTGCCCTCCTGCAGATCCACGATCCGCACTTCCTTGAGGGTGTGCCCGAGTTCGGTGATCAGAATCTTGATCAGATCGTGAGTGAGCGGACGGATCGGGGTGACCCCCTCCTGCTCGAGCACGATCGCGGTGGCCTCGGCCTGCCCGATCCAGATCGGCAGGTACCGCTCACCGTCAGCCTCCCGCAGCAGCAGCACGGGCTGGTTCTGTGGCTGTTCGACACGAATGCCGATGACGCGCATCTCGCTCATCCCTCCACCTCGCTTGCGCTCGGCTCCGGCATGATCGAGGACTCGACTGTGTCCACTGTTCGCTCGCTACGCTCACTCACGCGTTGCCCTGCCTCCCATACTCGCCGCCGGCCTGGCACGACCCCTGCCCAGCTCGACGTACCACGAGTCTAGGCGAATTCCCGGCCGGGCAACGAGGACGTTTCCGCCGAAATCGGTGCGTTGCCGGGGTTATACCGGATCACCGGGTCGGGTGTGTCAGCCACCGAGTGCGGTGCGCACCGCGGCTTTCACCAGTGCCGCGTGCAGGTTCAGTGACAGTGCCGCGAGTTCGCGGACGGTCTCCTCGGCCCTGGCACGTGCGTCGGCGTCGCGACTCTTGGCGATTGGCGCGGCGATCTGGGCAACCAGTGCCGCCTCTCGGTCGGCGGCCAATTTGAACGCGCGCAGGTGCCGGGCCTCCAGCCCGAACTCGGCCATCGCTGCGGCCGCGCGTGCCAGCGTGACCGCATCGGGCTCGAAGAAGCCGCCCGCTCCGGGGACGATGAGTCCCGCGCGCAGCAGATCGTCGAGGAAACGGTCGTCGATCTCGGCCCTGGTGAGCACATCAGCCCTGGTGAGCCGCACGCCGACTTCGACGCGCAGTTCCTCGGGGGTGATTTCGCCCGGCACGACACCGAGCCTGCGGGGCGCGGCCGGAGCCGCGTCCTCGGTCCCGGCGCCCGCGGAGCCGGACCGCTGTCCGGACTCCGCGGCACCCCGGTGGTGGGCGCGGGCGCGCGCTTCACGCACGCCCAGCGTCGCCGCACCGCTGTCGATCGCCTCCAACTGCTCCTTGATCACCTTCAGCGGCAGATACTGATCGCGTTGCGCGGTCAGCACGAAGCGCAGCCGCTCGTAGTCGGCAACAGAAAACCGTCGGTATCCCGACGGCGTTCGTTCCGGCCGGATCAGGCCCTCGGATTCGAGGAACCGGATCTTGGAGATGGTGATATCAGGAAAATCAGGTCGCAGCAGGTCGAGAACGGAGCCGATCGACATCCCTCCGCGCGCCCACTGCGCCGCTCCCGTCACAGCACTGTGCCCTTCGCGGGCACCAGCACCGTAGGGGTCATCGCGACCCCGCGCCCGACGCCGATTCGTTCGCCTGGGCGCGCGGCCCGGTCAGGAAGACCAGCCGGAACTTGCCGATCTGGACCTCGTCGCCGTTCTGCAGCTCCGAGGAGTCCACCGGCTCCCGGTTGACGTAGGTGCCGTTGAGGCTGCCCACATCGACGACCTGGAACGAGTCGTCGTCCTGACGGAACTCCGCGTGCCGACGGCTGACGGTGACATCGTCGAGAAAGATGTCACTGTCGGGATGGCGGCCGGCTGATGTGGTCGGCTGATCCAGCAGAAAACGCGAGCCCGCGTTCGGGCCACGCTTGACCACCAGGAGGGCCGCGCCGACCGGCAGGCCCTCGACGCCCTGCACCGGCTGTTCGCCGGCCGGCTCTCCGGAGCGCGACGCGTCGACCTCGTTGAGGAAGTCCGCGCGGAAGACCGATGTCGTCTCGGCCGCGGTCTCCCCGTAACCCGGGTCCCTGTTCTCGCTCACCGTTTCTCTCCTCCTCGAACCTGATTATCCATGCAAACAGGTGCTGTATTCGGCGACACGACCGGCGCGATCACATCGCCAGGAAAAAGATCCCGGCGTCGATTTCCCCGACGTATCCGCTTGGCTTTGACCGTACCCTGCCGGGGCGCACCCGTGCAGGGAGAACTGTGAAGGCTGACTCAGCCCCCGATAACTCCTTGATAACCCGCCGCATCCAGCAGTTCACCAAGGGCGGAATCGAGCGCTGCCCCGTCGTCGAAGGCCAGCTCGAACAGCCATCCCTCGTCGTAGGGATCGGTGTTGAGCGTCTCCGGCGACTGCACCAGATCCTCGTTCACCGCAACGACTTTCCCGTTCAGCGGAGCGTAGATGTCGGACACGCTCTTGGTCGACTCGACCTCGGCGATGCTCTCGCCGGCGGTCACGTCCTTGTCGACCTCGGGCAGCTGCACGAACACCACGTCACCGAGCTGTGACTGGGCGTAGTCGGTGATACCGACGCGGACCGCCGTCGGTCCGGTCCGCCGTACCCATTCGTGCTCCTCGGTGTAGTGCAGATCCTCGGGGGTCCGGGTCACAGGACGTCCTTTCGTCGTCAACGTTGCACGCAACAGTATCGACTAGCTCCCGCGGTGCGGCACAGGCGGTATCGATCGGGCCACGGCGACCGCCAGCCCCGCGTAGAGCAGCCCGGTCCACACGTACAGTGCGGTGCCCCAGATCAGCAGGGCCCAGCCGAACGCCCAGCCCAATCCGGCCCCCGCCCAGTCCATTTCCCCGGTGAGTATCCACGGCAGGGCGGACATCAGCGCGAATGTGGCGGCTTTGCCCAGGTAGATCACGGTCGGTGCGGGCAGATCACGGCGTTTGTACACCGACAGCGTCGCGGTCAACACCAGGTCACGACCGATCAGGATCACCGCGATCCACCACGGGATCAGCCCGCGCGCGACGAACGCCACCAGGGTCGTCACCAGATACAGCCGGTCCACGAGCGGGTCGAGCAGCGCGCCGAGGCGCGAGGCCTGGTCGAGCATCCTGGCGAGTTTGCCATCGAGGAAATCGGTGATACCGCTGGCGATCAGCAGGGTGAATGCCCAACCGTCGGCATGGCGAACCAGCAGCAGCCAGAGGAACACCGGTATTCCGATCAGGCGGAGCATGCTGAGCACATTGGGCACGGTCAGGATGCGGTCGCTGAACACGCCACCGGTTTCGGTGTCGTGCGTGCCCGGCGTTCCCGATTCGGTTGCCACGCCCCTGCTTACCGCACCGACCCCGGGTTGCGCCATCCGGCCACGCCGAAACTCCCCCGACGGCGTCCACATCGGGCCTGGTCGTCGCCACCGCGCTGCCGCCCGCACACCGAACCGCTAACCTCGGCGGTCGTGTCTGTCAGTGGTATCGATCTGCGCTCCTACGTCTCCGCCGAGGATGCCCGCGAGCGCGGTCGCGCCGCCCGTGAACAGGTTCCGGTCACCCTGCGCGATCGGGCCGCGCACAGCCCGGATCGGCCCGCGGTGCTCGACTTCGTCGCGACCAGCAATCGCGGCCGGATCGACCGGCTCGTCCCGCTGCGCATCGGCCGGATGACGGCGACGCCGTTCACCTTCTTCCGCGGAGCCGCCGGGTTGATGGCCGCCGACCTCGCCGCGGGTCCGGTCAGCGGTTTGCTCGCGCAGATCTGTGGCGATGCTCACGCTGCCAACTTCGGCCTCTACGGCACTCAGCGCGGCCAGATCGTCATGGATGTCAACGACTTCGACGAGACGATCGTCGGACCGTGGGAGTGGGACCTGGAACGACTGGCGGCGAGCCTGGTGCTGGCCGGCCGGGAGAGCGGCGCCACCGAGGACGACTGCGTCCGCGCCGCGCGCGATGCCGCGTGGTCCTACCGGCACACCATCGACGACCTCGCGACGATGCCGTTCATGCAGTCCTGGAGCGTGCTGCACGACGAGTCGATCCTGACCACCGCCAAGGCCGAGGACCTGCTCGACGACTTCGAGAAGGCCGCCAAGAAGGCGCGCAAGAACACCAGCGCCAAGGTGGTGGCGAAGTGGACCGAGCATCTGGAGGACCACGAGACCGGCATCAGCGAGCACCGGTTCGTCAGTGACCCGCCGATCCTCACCGCCGTCGACCCGCAGGTCGCTGCGGCGGTCATCGACAGCCTGGAACGCTACGCCGGCACCATCCGGGAATCGCGGCGCAATCTGCTGGCCCGGTTCGCGGTCTCGGATGTGGCGTTCCGGATCGTCGGCACCGGCAGCGTGGGCTTGCACAGCTACGTGGCGCTGCTGCACGGCAATGCCGGGGAGTCGCTCGTTCTCCAGGTCAAACAAGCGACCCCGTCCGCGCTGGCGCCGTTCCTGCCCGCGACGGCGCCCCGGCACGAGGGCGAGCGCATCGTGGCGGGCGCGCGGACGGTGCAGTCCGAGACCGACATCCTGCTCGGCTGGACGACCGTCGAGCTGGCCGAGCCGCTGCCGTTCATCGTGCGCCAGTTCCGCAACCTCAAGGGCAGTATCGATCCGGCCGAGCTCTCCGCCGACGACCTCGACGACTACGGCAGACTGGCCGGTGCGCTGCTCGCCAGGGCGCACGCACGATCGCTGGACCCACGGGCGCTGGCGGGCTATCTGCAGACCGACGGAGCCGAGGACGACCGGTTCGAGGCGGCGATCGCCCGGTACGCGGTGCGTTACGCCGACCGCACCGAGGCCGACCACGCCGAGCTGGTCGCGGCCGTGGCGGCGGGTCGACTCCCCGCCGAACCGAGCTGAACACCGGCACCGTCCTGCCCGGCATCGACCGGCGAGCGAGCTACGATGTACGCCAACGGTTCTCGGCCCGCGGCGCCAACGACCCAGAAGGGTGGTCCCCATGCTCGTGCGCGTGCAGAATGCGGCAGGCACCGAAGCCGAGCTCGCACTGTTGGATTGGCTGCGCACCTGGCGGGAGCCGGGCAATCCGCACGGCATCGCCGTCGTCAACTGCAGCATGTTCCACGCCGACCAGCTGCACCACTTCGACGCCGTGGTCTTCACGCCGACCAGCTGCGTGGTGATCGAGGCGGAGTTGTTCGCCGTCCCCCAGGACGGTGTGCTCGAGATCCCGCTCAACGGCCCGTGGATGGTGTCCGGCGAGATCGCCCAGTTCACCGACACGGAGAAGTCGACACCGCTGGAACGCTCGCGCGCGCACACCTTCGCCCTGCAGGACTATCTCGCCGCGCGCGGGCTGGGCCAGCGCGCGGTCCACGGGCTCGGCCTCATCGTGCCGATGCCCGAGGCCCAGATCGACGTCCACCAGGAGTGGACCGATCCCAGCTTCGACGTGATCGTCACCGACGATCCGCACCGGCTGGAGATGTACTTCGAGATGCTGTCCAAGAAGGACCACAACCGCTGGACGGCCAACGACATCGCGATCGTGTTCCGCGGCATGGGCATCCTGCCGTATCTGCCGGGACCGCAGGATCTGCTCGACGAGGGATTCTTCGGCCCGATCGATGTGACGCTGTGGCACGGCGGCCCCAGCCAGGCCCAGGCCGAGGCCTATGCCGAGGAACTGGCCCAGCGCGAGCGCGACGCACAGTCGGGTCGACTGGTGGCGCCGTGGTACAGCCCGTGGAAGCTGTACCCGCGCGTCGGCGGCGATCTCCACTTCGGTCGCGCATTCCTGCGGATCACCCTCGCCCTCGGCATGCTCGTCGCCATGGTGTGGGTGCTGTGGATCCTGGTCTCGCTGGTACTCACCTACGGCCCTGCCTGAGCTGTCGGTACCGACCGGAGGGGCGACGGCTACCGTCGCCTCCGTGATCGACTCCGCGACCCGTTCCGGCGCCCTGCGCGCCACGGTGATCGCCGCGGGCGCCGCGGTCACCGCCGCGATCCCGGCGACCTTCCCCGCGGACGGCGGCCCGACCCCACTCGATGCCGCGATGTCGACGCGGATCGATGAAGCGGTCTCCCCGACGCTCGGACAGTGGCTCGTCGCGCCGAGCAACGGGCCCGTGGTGCTGCTGGCACTCATCGCGGGATGCGCCTGGTTCGCACTGCGCCGGCGGTGGTGGGCGGCGTTGACCATGCTGGTGGTGCCCGAGGTCGCGGTGGCGATCAACACCTGGGTACTGAAACCGGTGTGGGAGCGGCAGCTGCACGACTATCTCGCGTACCCGAGCGGGCACACCGTCCACCTGGTCACCGTCGCGACGGCTTTCGCGTGCCTGGTGCGAGATCTGCGCGCACGGTGCGTGATCGCGGCGCTGACCGTGCTCGCGGTACTCGCCCTCGTGGTCGGCATGGTCGAACGCGACCACCACTACCCCACCGATGTGCTCGGCGGCGCCGCGGCGGGAGTCTCGATGGCGGTCGGACTGTGCTGGATCTCGCAGATGCTCCGGACACACGCACGCCGCGCCAGCTCGTCGAGGTGACGAGCGGGCGCGGCGAAAGTGAAACTACCTGCGGTCGAAAACGCTGGCGTCGTGCAGCATCTCGGCGCGCAGCATGGTCTCGGGCACGCCCATCGCCTCGACCAGGGTCAGCGCGTCGGGGCGCAGCCGGTCGACGAGTTCGTTGACGCCGCGACGCACGGCCTTGGCCCGCTCCACCGACATGAACCGGTGCATGATGAACCAGGCCAGGTTCTCCTCGAGCGTGGAATACACGTAGAGATCGCAGACGGTTTCGGCCAGTGCCCTGGCGTCGGGGTCCTCGATGGCGGCGATGCCGTCGACGAATTCCTCGAGTATCAGCCGGTCGATGTGCGCGGCGCCGGCGGCCAGGATGTGGTCCTGGGCGTTGTTGAACGCCTCGAACGGGCCGGTGTCGGCGGCGCGGGCACGCAATCGGTGCGCGGCGGTGCGCAGCAGGTAGTCCTCGCGGTCGGCGAACAGCTGCAGCTGCACCGAGCGCTTGGACAGGTCACCCTCGTCGACGGTCTCGTCGCTGCGGTCGCGCAGGGTCTGGATCAGCTGGCGCACACCCGAACGCTTGCGCACCACATCGCCGGCCATGGTGGCCGCGAACTTCACCCAGCCGAGCGCGTCGAGGTCGCGGACCTCGTCGGAGTAGGCGGTGAGCAGTTCCTTCGCGACGAGCTGGGTGAGCACCACGTTGTCGCCCTCGAAGGTGGTGAACACATCGGTGTCGGCCTTGAGGGTCACCAGGCGGTTCTCGGTGAGGTAGCCCGCGCCACCGCAGGCTTCGCGGCATTCCTGGATCGCGCGGGTGGCGTGCCGGGTCTGGGCGACCTTGAGACCCGCGGCGCGCTTCTCCAGCGCGCGCTGGGCGCCGGGTTCGGTCTCGCGACCGGTCTGCACCAGATCCATCTTGCGCACGAGATCGTTCTGCGCGAAGGACAGCGCGAAGGACTTCGCGACCAACGGCAGCAACCGGCGCTGATGGCTGCGGTAGTCCAGCAGCAGGGTCTCCTCGCCGGTGTCGGGGTCGGCGAACTGCCTGCGGGCCAGCGCGTAGCGCACCGCGATGCTCAGCGCCACGCGCGCACCCGCCGCGGCCGCGCCACCGACGCTGACCCGGCCGCGCACCAGGGTGCCGAGGGTGGTGAAGAAGCGGCGACTCGGGTTCTCGATCTCGGAGCTGTAGGTGCCGTCGGGGGCGACATCGGCGTAGCGGTTGAGCAGGTTCTCCCGCGGGATCCGGACCTGGTCGAAGACGATGCGGCCGTTGTCGACACCGAGCAGGCCGCCTTTGAGTCCGTCGTCGTAGGTGGTCACGCCGGGCAGGTCGGCGCCGCGCTCGTCGCGGATCGGCACCAGCAGGCAGTGCACGCCCTTGTTCTCGCCGCCGACGATCAGCTGCGCGAACACCGCGGCGATGCGCGCGTGCACCGCGGCGCCGCCGATGTAGTCCTTGCGCGCCGACGGGGTTGGGCTGTGGATGACGAATTCCTGCGTGGCCGGGTCGTAGGTCGCCGTGGTCTCGAGGTCGGCGACATCGCTGCCGTGGCCGGACTCGGTCATGGCGAAACAACCGAGCAGGTCCAGCGAGATCAGCTGCTTGATGTGGTCGCGGTGGCGTTCGGTGCCCAGGTTCTCCACGGCACCGCCGAACAGGCCCCACTGCACACCGGCTTTCACCCACAGCGACAGGTCGGTGTAGGCCAGCATCTCCAGCCCGGTGACCGCGCCGCCCGGATCACCGGTGCCGCCGTTCTCCGGCCGGAACCCGCGCTCGGCGTAGCCGAGGGTGGTGATCGCCTTCATCTGGTCGAGCACGCGCTCGCGCTGGGCGTGGTAGTCGAGTTCGGGGTCCCCGAAGAACCGGTCTTCGGCGAGCTGGATTCGTGCCTGTTCGCGGACCGCGCGCCAGGGTCCGTCCAGGGCCGCGCGGAGATGTTCTGCCGTCGTCGATGTGCCGGTAGCCATGAACTCGACCATAGTCGGGCGCCGGTCGAACGGGTCGCCGACGAGTCCGACACGACAATTTTCTCCCAGCGCGTCGGTGTCACCGCCGTCGCGCTCACCGGCAGCGTGCTCGGCCCTGACGCAGACCGGCCCCGTGATCCGCGTCAGTGGTCGGCGGGGTCGTCAGTACGCGCCATCGCCGCGGGTGACCACCCCGATGGTTCGGCCGATCAGGGCGAGGTCGAGGAACATCGACCAGTTCTCGACATAGGAGAGATCGAGGCGCACAGAGTCTTCCGGTGACAGGTCCGAGCGCCCGCTGACCTGCCATAGCCCGGTGACTCCCGGCTTGACCAGCAGGCGCCTGCGGGTCTCGCCGTCGTAGCTGTCGACCTCACGCTGGACCTGCGGGCGCGGGCCGACCACACTCATGTCCCCGCGCAGCACGTTGAAGAACTGTGGCAACTCGTCGAGGCTGTACTTGCGCAGGAATCGGCCGACCGGTGTCACTCGCGGATCGTCCTTGACCTTGAAGAACACCGGGTTGCCGCCGTGACGTTCGATGAGCGCGTCCACGGCGGCATCGGCGTCGACGAGCATGCTGCGGAACTTGATCATCCGGAACGGAACGCCGTCGCGACCGATCCGCTCCGACAGGTAGAACACCGGACCCGCGCTGGTCAGTTTGACGGCCACCGCGATGGCGGCCAGCACCGGCGCCACGAGCACCAGCACGATCGCGGCGAAGCAGAAGTCGAACACCGCCTTGCGGCTGGACTTGGCGCGGCCGTACCGGGGCGGGTCGATGTGCAGCATCGGCATGCCCGCGACGAGCCGGTTGGTCAGCCGGACGCCCGCGATGTCGACGACGCCCGGCGCCACGATCAGATCCACCCCCAGGGGATCCAATGCCCACGCCATGCGTCGCAGTTCGGCCGGACCCAGATGATCGGTCGCGGCGACCGCGACCGAATCGGCCCGGCTGCGGCGCACCGCGTCGAGCACCGATCGATCGTCACCGAGGACAGCCGGACCGTCGCTCGCATCGAACTGTGGCCGCACCGCGCCGGTGGGCACGCACACGCCGACCACCCGATAGCCCGACCCCGGATCACCGGTGAAGGCGGTGGCCATCGCGTGCGCCGCCTCGGACGAACCGACGACGAGCACGGCGGTGTGGCAGCGGCCTTGCGCACGCCACCGCCGCAATCGCAGTCGCCAAGCCGCGCGGCCCACGAGCAGGGCGCACAATCCGGCGGGCAACGCGATGGCGAGATACCCACGCGCCACTTCGACCCGCAAGAGCAGGGCCAGGATCGCGAGCACGCCGAACAGGCCAAGCGTCGCCGACACCAGCCGACGGAATTCCTCGGTCCCGGTGCCGATCACCTGCGGCGTGCGAGTGCCGTACCCGTGCAGCAGCGCCAGCCAGCCCGCGGCCAAGGCCAGTGACACCACCGAATAGCCGACCTCGTAGGGCAGCGGCCAGGCCAGTGGCGGCGCGGCTGGACCACCGAAGCGGATGATCTGCGCGGCGACCACCGCGCCGAACACCGCGACGACATCGGTGACGACCAATCGCTGGACGAACGCGGCCTGCCAACTCTCCCGCTGCGTGCGCAGCATGCCGATGCCACGGACGACATCGAGGTCACCACCACTGGTGAGCTCGTAGCTCATGAACCCACACTCCCCCTCGGGAGACGAATCGTTTCCCGATCCCCATCGATCGGAACGCGGCCGCTGCGGCCGTCCTACTTCCGTCGATTCGATACCCGTCCGCTGATTGTTACAGACCGTCCGGCGGACGTCACACCGAAAAGGCAGTGCCGCAACGTGTTCCAGAGATTAGCCGGAAGACGCGGCCATCGCCCGGCAAGCGCGTCAGAATTCGATTGCCTGTGGACATCAATCCAGTACAGTCATCTCGCCCGGTGAGTGACATCACTTGCGAGCGAGGAACAGTCGCCGTCGCCAACCGATTGCTGACGGGCGCTGAGCTGGTCCAACTCCGAAACATATCACGGACAAGTTTCCGTCCCAGCTGTTTCAGGAGGCCGTTCCGGCGCCCTCGCTGTAACGTCTGAGCCCGTCGGGCCGACGTTCGGCATGTCCGGCAGCGGTGCGGGACGATCTCGCGAACGTGCAAGAAGGTGGGGCCCCGTGCAATGTCGACTCTGTGATTCCGATCGACTCACGAGCGTGCTCGATCTGGGTGCCACGCCGCCGTGCGAGAGCTTCCTCGCCGCGGACGACCTCGACCTGCCGGAGGCGACGTATCCGCTGCACCTGCGCCTGTGCCAGGACTGCCTGCTGTTGCAGATCCCGGCGCTGATCACCCCCGAGGAGACCTTCACCGAGTACGCGTACTTCTCCTCGTACTCGCAGAGCTGGGTGCGCCACGCCGAGCAGTTCGTCGCCACCGCCGTCGAGCGGCTCGCCCTCGATACCGACTCGTTCGTCGTCGAGGTGGCGAGCAACGACGGCTACCTGCTGCGCCACGCGGTCGCGCGCGCAATTCCCTGCCTCGGTATCGAGCCCTCGGTCAATGTGGGCGCGGCGGCGCGCGCGGCGGGGGTGCCCACCGAGACAACGTTCCTCGACGAGGACTCGGCCGCTCGGGTGCGCGCCGAGCACGGTCCCGCCGATCTGGTGGTCGCCAACAATGTCTACGCCCACATTCCCGATCTGCGCGGCTTCACCCGCGCCTTGCGCACCCTGCTCAGCGACGACGGCTGGCTCAGCATCGAGGTGCACCACGCGCTGAACCTGGTCCAGCTCGGCCAGTTCGACACCGTCTACCACGAGCATTTCCAGTACTACACCGTGTACTCCGCGCAGCGAGCCCTGGCCGTGGCCGGGCTGACGGTCGTCGACGTGGAATTGCTCGACACCCACGGCGGCTCGATCCGGCTGTGGGCACGCCCCGAGCCGGTGGCGGTGGCGACACCGCGGGTCGCCGAGGTGCTCGATCTCGAACGCGCGGCCGGGCTGCACGATCCGGCGGGCTACGCCGAGCTGGGCCCGCGAGCGGAGTCGGTGCGCCAGGAGCTGTTGCGGTTCCTGCTCGACTGCCGGGCGGCGGGCAAGCGAGTGGTCGGCTACGGCGCGCCCGGAAAGGGCAATACGCTGCTGAACTACTGCGGCGTCCGGCCCGACCTGCTCGAGTACACCGTGGACCGCAACCCCTACAAGCACGGTCGCTACACCCCCGGCACCCGGATTCCGATCCATCCGCCGGAGCGCCTCGACCTCGACCGGCCCGATGTGGTGCTGGTCCTGCCGTGGAATCTGGAATCCGAGATCACCGCCCAGCTCCACCATGTCGGGGAGTGGGGCGGCGAACTGATCTATCCGCTACCGGTGCTGCATCGCGGCGTACCGATGGGCGAGCCGGTCGCAGCCGGTCTCGCCGACACGAAGGTGAACTGATGAAGGTCGTTTTGTTCTGCGGCGGTTACGGCATGCGCATGCGCGGCGGTTCCGACGACGTCGTTCCCAAACCGATGCAGCTGGTGGGGCCGCGCCCGCTGCTGTGGCACGTGATGCGCTACTACGCGCACTTCGGGCACAAGGAGTTCGTGCTGTGCCTGGGTTACGGCGCCGAGCACATCAAGAACTTCTTCCTCACCTACCAGGAGTCGGCGTCCAACGACTTCGTGATCCGCAACGGTCAGGTGGAACTGCTCGGCAGCGACATCAGCGACTGGTCGATCACCTTCGTCGACACCGGCGTCGAGTCCGCAATCGGTGAGCGGTTGCGCCGGGTGCGCGAGCATCTCGACGGTGACGAGTACTTCCTGGCCAACTACGCCGACGTCCTCACCGACGCGCCCCTGAACACCATGATCGAGCGTTTCCACGAATCGGGTGCGGCCGCGTCGATGATGGTGGTGCCGCCGCAGTCCTCGTTCCACTGCGTCGATCTGACCCCCGCCGGTGAGGTGAAGGAGATCATGCCGGTGGCGCGTATGCCGCTGTGGGAGAACGGCGGCTACTTCGTGCTCAGTCAGGAGATCTTCGAGCTGCTGCCACCGGGCGGCGACCTCGTCGCCGACGCGTGCGGTGCGCTCGCCGGGCAGGGCAGGCTGTTCGGCTATCAGCATCTGGGCTTCTGGAAGCCCGCCGACACGTTCAAGGAGCGTGCCGAACTCGACGACGCCTACCGCAATGGTTCCCGGCCGTGGATGGTGTGGGAGTCGGCGTGATCGGGCTGTTCACCCGCCCGCCGCGCCGGATCGCGGTGCTCGGCGCGCACTGCGACGACATCGCGATCGGCATGGGGGCGACGCTGCTGGCACTGACCGGGGCCGATCCCGAGGTCGAGGTCCGGGCGCTGGTGCTCTCCGGTGCCGGAACCGCGCGCGAAGACGAGGAGCGCGCGGCGCTGACAGCGTTCTGTTCCGGCACGAAACCGCAGCTCGAGGTGCTCGACATCCCCGACGGGCGCGCGCCAGCGCACTGGGACCGGATCAAGGACGCGCTGGCCCGGTTCCGGCGCGACGGCGACGACGAGGTGGTGTTCGCCCCGCACCGCGGCGACGCGCACCAGGACCACCGGCTGCTGGCCGAGTTGGTGCCGACCGAGTTCCGCGACCACCTGATCCTCGGCTACGAGATCCTCAAGTGGGAGACCGACACTCCGGCACCCACGCTGTACCACCCGATCAGTACCGAACTCGCGCAGGAGAAGTCGCGACTGCTGCACGAGCACTATCGGTCACAGACGGGCCGCGACTGGTTCGACGACCAGGCCTTCCTCGGGCTTGCCCGGCTGCGTGGCGTGCAGTGCCACGCACCGTATGCCGAGGCGTTCGTGCTCGACAAGGCGATCATCAGATGGGAACAGAAGTGAACATGCGGGTACTGGTCACCGGGCACCAGGGCTATCTCGGCACCGTGATGGTGCCCGTGCTCGAGGCGGCGGGTCACACGGTCACCGGCCTGGACATCGGCTACTTCGCCGACTGCCTGCTGGGCGAGTTCGCCGGTGATCCCGAGGGGTTGGCGGTGGACCTGCGTGAGGTCACCGTGGAGCAGTTGCGGGGTTTCGACGCGGTGATCCACCTGGCGGCGCTGTCGAACGATCCGCTGGGCGCGCTCGCGCCCGAGATCACCTACGACATCAACCATCACGCCTCGGTACGGCTGGCGCGGCTGGCCAAGGAGGCCGGGGTGCGCCGGTTCCTCTACGCCTCCACCTGTTCGGTGTACGGCGCGGCGGGCACCGAGCTGGTCACCGAGGACGCGCCGCTGCGCCCGATCACGCCCTACGCGCAGAGCAAGGTGCGCGTCGAAGACGATGTCGCCGCCCTGGCCGATGACGATTTCACGCCGGTATTCCTGCGCAACGCCACAGCTTTCGGCTTCTCGCCGCGTCTGCGCGCCGACATCGTGCTCAACAACCTGGTCGGCTACGCCGTGCTCACCGGTGAGGTGAAGGTGCTTTCCGACGGCACACCGTGGCGTCCGCTGGTGCACGCGCGTGACATCGCGACCGCGTTCGCGACCTGCCTGACCGCACCCGCCGCCGACCTCTCCTGCCGGGCGTTCAACATCGGCTCCGAGGTCAACAATCTGACCGTCGCCGAGATCGCCGCCGCGGTGGTCGAGGCGGTACCGGGTTCGCGCCTGCTGATCACCGGCGAGAGCGGCGCCGATCCGCGCTCGTACCGGGTCGATTTCTCTTCCGCGCGTGAGGTTCTCGGTTTCGAGGCACAGTGGACGGTGCCGGCGGGCGCGGTGGAACTCCGCACCGAGTACACCGCGCGCGGGCTCACCGCCGAGGCGTTCTTCCAGCGGTTCACCCGCCTGCCGCACCTGCAGGGGCTCTGTGACGCGGGGGTGCTCGACGCGCGATTGCGGCGGATCAGTGCGTCGGCGTCAGCGTAGCGCGCAGCGCGGCCCAGCTCCCCGCCTCGGCGTCGCGCGCGGACACGAGCCCGGCGGGCAGCGGCCAGTCGATCGCCAGCTCGGGGTCGTCGTAGGCGACGCCGAGATCCTCGGCCGGATCGTGCGGGCGATCGATGCGGTAGCAGACATCGGCGAGCTCGGTGAGGGCCTGAAAGCCGTGCAGGAAGCCCGGCGGCACGTAGAGGTGGTGGAACCGCTCGTCGTCGAGCCGGAAGGCTTGCCGCGCACCGAAGGTCGGCGAGTCAGGGCGGATGTCGACGAGCACGTCGTACACGGCGCCGTGCGCGCACCGCACCAGCTTGGCTTCGCCGCGCCCGCCACGTCCGTGCATGCCGCGGATCACCCCCCGCACCGACCGCGACTGCGAATCCTGCACGAACGCCGCCGCCGCGCCGTCGATGCCGAGGTGAGCGTCGAACTCGTGGGCGTCGAAGGTCCGGGTGAACAGGCCGCGATCGTCGCGGAACGGTTCGGGCACCAGTACCACCACGTCGGCCAACTCTGTCCGCTCGATTCGCACGGGGCAATCCTGCCATGACCCGGCGCTGCCGTGGCTGCGGCGAATCCACGCTCACCACCGTGCTCGACCTCGGCACAGTGCCCGCGGCCGACCACTTCCCACCACACGACTCACCTCCCGACCCGGCCGAGACCGGTCACGGGCTGCGGATGGACCGGTGCGACGACTGCGGTTTGGCGCAACTCGCCGACGATGACACTGTCACAGCCGAACCCCACGGCATCGAACCACAAGCCCTGCGCGACCAGGCGGCCGACGCCGTGCGTCGCGTCCACACCGCCGGACTGCTCCGTGGATCGACAGTGACCGAGTTCGGCAGCCCGCACGGCGGAACCTGGCTGCCGCTACTCGCTCAGCGCGGCTTCGTCGAGCGACCCGACGGCGCGGCTGATGTGGTCCTCGACTGCTTCGGGATCATGCACGAACCTGACCAGCGGGCGGCGTTCGCGGCGCGGGTGGCCGCCACCGCGCCCGGGGGCGTGCTGCTGATCCAGTACCATTCGCTGGCCGCGATCGTCGCACAGGGACAGTGGAATGCTCTGCGGCACGGCCATTTCGCCTACTACTCGCTGGCGACGCTGCAGGCGCAGCTGCGGGCAGCCGGGATGAGTCTGGTCACCGCGTGGGAGTTCGATCTCTACGGCGGCACCGTACTGGTCGCCGCCCGGCACGGCGTCCACGCGCCCGATCCGACAGTCGGGCGAGTGCTCGCCGCCGAGGAGGCCGCGCTCACTCCCGCGGCGATCGCCGCCGTGCAGGAAGTCGTCGACCACCACGTGCGCGGGTTGCGTGACTGGCTGGAACACGCTGCGGCACAGGGTAAACGGGTCTACGCCTATGGCGCCGCCTCGCGCGCCGTCGCCCTCCTGGCCATGGCGGGTACCCACCGCGGCCTGCTCGCCGGCGTCGCCGACGCCTCGCCCGGAAAACAGGGCTGCCGCATGCCGGGCACCGATGTGCCCATCATCTCCCCCGCCGCCCTCGTCGCCGCCGACCCCGACCTGGTGCTGTTGACACTGCCCGACCTGCTCGCCGAGGTCTGCGCCGCGCTGCCCTCCCTCGACGGCCGCTGGATGATCGACGATCCCGCCGGCCCCCGCCCACCCGATGCCGAGGACGTCTCCATCTGATCGACACGGGCCTGGCGTCTATCGCTCGTACTCGGAGCCGAGCATCATGTCGAGCATCCTCGGCTCCGTCTCGGACCGGTCGTGGCAGGCGGCGACGCGGGCACGACCTGCCTCGCTCAGTTGTACGCGCAGCTGCGGGTCGTCCACGAGCCGCTGCAGGGCGGCGTGCAAAGCGATCGGGTCGTCGGCCGGTACGCACAGTGCGACGTCCTCGGTGACGTTGCCGCCGTGGTCGGTCGCCACCACGGGGACACCCAGACTCATGGCCTCCAGCACCACCAGCGGACCGGCCTCGGGCAGTACGCTCGCCGACACCAGGATGTCCCATTCGCGCAGGGCCGCCCAGGCGTCCACCCGACCGAGAAAGCTGACCCTACCGGCCAGATCCGCGCGCTGCGACCGCTCCCGCAGAGCGGCCAGGTACGGTTCGTCACCTGGGTGGGCCGTTCCCGCGATCTCAACGCTGATCTCGGGAAGTCCCGCGGCCGCGGCCAACAGCACGTGCTGGCCCTTCCACTCGGTGATCACACCGAGAATGCCGACCACGAGCGGCGTGCGCTCGACCATGGGGACCGGTTCGACCGGCCACACCACCCCCTGCACAGCGACCTGCACCTCGAAGCCCAGCTGCCGCACCGGCGCGGCGGCGCGTTCGGAGACCGCGACAGCGCGGTGGACCGCCGCGCGCCCCACCCTGGCCACCGTCACTTGACGGCGGCTGGCCAGCACATCGTGCACCAGCCACACCGCGGACCGACGGCGCGGCAGTGCCAGCGCCACGGCGGGCAGGGCCATGGTCGAGTTGACGATGATCTCGGCACGATCACTCCGCGACAGTGCCCGGAGCACGACCGCGGCCCGCAACCAGTGCCGTGCCATCGTCGCCGCGGCGAGGAGCCGTCGACCGCCCCGCTGACCCGCCAGGCCGAGTTCTGGAATCCGCACGTGACCGGCCGACGCGGGCAGCAACTCGCGAAGCGGGCCCTCGGGACAGGCCACCCGCACCCGGTGCCCTCGGCTCAGCGCCAGGTCCACCAGGCCGAGCATGACCTTCTCCGCACCCGAGGCCTGGGCCGAGTGCGCGACGAACACGAGATCGCGCACCACGTCATCGGCCGACACGCAGGCCCTCCGCTCGTGCGCGCAGAACCGCCACGGCAGGCTTCTCGGTGTAGTCCCGCCGGAGCACGCCGAAGTTGTCCTCGAGATCGTCGCGGTCGTCACCCGCGTCGACCAGCGAGTACACGAATACCGGGCCGACCTCGTGGAGCTCGGCGATCATGTCGAGTCCCCGATCGAGGATCTCGGCCTGCCGAAGCTCGCTGACCGCCCGCGCGCCGGTCCCGGTCGGCGCCCCGAATTCGGTGGGCCACAACAACTTCGCCTGGTCGCCGCGCTCGTCCATGATTCGCCTGATCCACGTCAGATTCTGAAACGCGTTGTACCAGGCCGGTGAATCCGGCAACTCCGGGTAGGAATAGGGATGCATCGCGATTCCATCGAAGTCGGCGTCGGCACCGAGTGCGTAGAGCGACTCGACGAACGAGGTCGGCGAGATGTCCCGGCCGTTGTTCGTCGACGGCGCCAATCCGCCGACGATGACCTGACCGTGCGGCTGGCGCGCGCGCACCGCCAGCGCCGCCTGCCGCAACAGGTGCGCGTACAAGCCGACATCGGGTGCCGGTGCGAAGAACGCGGTGACATTGGGTTCGTTCCAGATCTCCCAGTGCGAGATCTGGTCACCGTAGTGATCGACGGCAGCGCCGGCGAACTCCCCGAACAGCACCGGATGCGGGGCGGCTTTGCTGCCGCCGACCCCGCCGTGCGGCCCCGCCCACGCCGGCGCGTAGGTGAGAATGGCCAGCACCGACAGCGCGTGCGCGCGCGCCGCGCGCACGACCCGATCGGTGGCAGTCCAATCCTTCTGTCCGCGAACAGGTTCGATCAAGGCCCAGTCGATGTCGAGACGAACCCAGGTGGCACCGGCACCCGCGACGATCGCCATCTGCCGATCCAGTTCGGCGGCATCGAGCCGGAGCCAGGAGTGCCCGCCGGAGATACCGAGCCCGGCACGGACCGGCGGGTCATTCATCGCGGTCGGCGCCGGTGCGCAGCCGAGCATCATCGCGGTGGCGACCATCGCGGTGCACACCGCTCGCGCGATTCGCCACAGTCTCATCAGCTTTCGGACCCCGCAGGTTTCGTATCGTCAATCCATCGGTTTTTCGCAGGATGCCTCCGGCGAGAAGAAGATATATCAGGCAGGCGGCGACCGAGGTGAGAATCCACGGAGGCCCCCAGCTCTGGTCGATTCGGGTCGCCGCGACGATCACCACCCCGG
The DNA here is from genome assembly GCF_001886715.1 of Nocardia mangyaensis. Lineage (NCBI taxonomy): Bacteria > Bacillati > Actinomycetota > Actinomycetes > Mycobacteriales > Nocardiaceae > Nocardia > Nocardia mangyaensis. The sequence goes on along the minus strand of NZ_CP018082.1, from coordinate 3,453,949 downwards.
CGACGCCACCGATCATCGCCACCGTGGCGATCGGCACCAATCGGCGCAGCCGGAGCGTGAGCACCAGGGCCAGCCACACCGCGACCAGCAGCACCACCTGCGCCAGCAATCCGGCGATGGCGGCCCCCTCGAACGACAATCGGGAGATCAGCGGCCACGACACACCGAGATTGACGGCGAGGGCCGCCAACGCGATCCACGGAATCAAGTGGTTCCGGCCGGTCGCCATCAGCGCCACCAGGCCCAGGTGCGCGAGCGCCCCGAGGAGCCCGCCGACGATCTGGATCCGGCTGGCGTCGACGGCGGCATCGAAGTTCGGACCGAACAGCAGCGCGACGACCTGGGTGGCGACCGGCCAGAAGGCGACCAGCGCAGTGAGTCCGAGAGCGATCACCGCGACAGTGGCTCGGCGGAAGTACTGGCGGAAACGATCCGGGTCAGACGGCCACAGCGCGATCAGCAGGGTCGTCATCGGGGCGACCACAGCGATCGCCGCGGTATCGACCAGGTCGGCGAACTTCATGCCGATGGCGAAAAGGCCGACGGACTCGAAGCTGTCGAAATGGCCGAGCAGCAGCAGGCCCACCTTCTGCAGCATGATGATCAACGCGAGGCCGATGCTCAAGGGCAGTGCCTCGCGCAGCATCTCGCCCCACCAGCGCAGTTCGACGCGCCGAGCGGGGACGGGTCCGCCGTGACCGCGCGCCACCGCGACGATCTTGACCGTGACCGCGACGACCTCGTACAGGAGGGCGGGTACCACGACGACCAGCAGGGTGGGTGCCCAGAGCACCGCCACCACGGTCAGCGCCAGTTGCACGGTGCGGGCAAGGGCTTCGGCGGCGGCGACCAAGGTCAAGCGCATGGTCGACTGGAACAGGACCGTCAGGGCGTGGCTGGGTGTGGCGATGACCACCACCAGCCCGGCGATCGCGGTCGCGGCGATCACCTCGGGCGGACAGCGCAGCACGAACACATAGGCCATGGCGAGCCCGTAGCCCAGCAGACCCAGCACCGTCCGCAACATGATGAACGACGTGGCGATCTCAGCCGATTCGGCGGGGTCGCCGTGCACCAGTTTGCCGATGACCGCTCGGCCGACGCCCAGGTCGGTGATGATGGCGAGCATCCCGAGCAGGCCGAAGACGAAGGAGAAGTATCCCCATTCGACCGCGGGCAGCGCGCGCGCGATCAATGTCGTGCCGAGCAGGCCGAGTACCGCCGCGAAGATCCGGCTCGCCAGCATGGCCGCGGTGTTGTTCGCCGCGGCCCGGCCCGACAGCGCGCGCGACCGGGATTCCAGGGGCCCGGGCGGGTGATCGGTACCGGGGGGCGCGGCTTCGGCGGTCACGGTAGCAGCCCCGCGGTGCGGTAGGCGGTGACCGTCGCCTCCGCCGTGGACTGCCAGCTCAATGCGGCCGCCGCGACGAGACCGCGATCACGCAGGTCCTGATTGGCGCTCTCGTCGTGCAGCAGCGGCCGCAGCGCCCGCACCCAGGCTTGCACGTTCGTCTGCTCCACCAGTACCGCGCCGTCGCCGCAGACCTGGGGCAGCGCGCCGACGGCACTCGCGACGACCGCGCCACCGCAGGCCATCGCCTCGACCGGGGGCAGACCGAATCCTTCGTACTGCGAGCAGTACGCCACCACGGTCGCGGCCGCGTACAGCGCGGGCAGATCGGCGGTGTCGACGTAGCCGAGCCCGAGCGCGGACCGGGGTGCCGCGGGCCCGTCGGACCCGCCACCGGCCAGGACGAGGGGAATGTCGAGCAGGCGTGTCGCCTCGTCGAGCATGGCGACCTGCTTGCGCGGCTCCACGGTGCCCACCTGCAGCACGAACCGATCCGGCAGCCCATACCGCGCGCGTACCTTGTCCACGGCCCGTTCCTCGGGCACCCGTGCCCATGTCGCGGGGGCCAGTGGCACCACCACGGCCTCGCGGCCGAATCGGTCGGCGATCCGCTGCGCGGTGAACTCCGAGACCGCGATGAGCAGATCGGCCCGGCGCAGCGCCGTCCGCACGAGGAGTTGCTCGCCGCCCGCCCGATAGCGGCTGAACGCCCACGGCACATCGAAGACCGACAGATCGTGCACCGTGGCGACAGTGGCGCGCGGACCCGCCAGTGGCACATCGACATCGAGCCCGTGGAACAGGTCGAACCCGCGCAGGGGCGCCACCCCGTGCCAGGCGCGACGCGCCCCCGCCGCGACCGGCCGGGTCAGGGCGGCGATACCCGAGGGCAACACCGGGGCGGCATCGGCCTGCACCAGCGCCGACAATCGCGACTGCGGCATCACCCCGACCAGCCGGGCCAGCAGCTCCCGCTGGTAGGTCGCGACTCCCGCACCATCGGGGCGGTAGGCAAGCGCGCCGAAACACACTGTCGCGCTGCGCTTCTCATTGCTCATGCTGTTCACGACACCTGCTCGGGTACGGCATCTCGCGCACCGGTCTCGGACGCGGACTGCTGGGTGAGGGCGCAGCCGAGAACCCCGGCCAACAACCAGAAGTAGAAATCGCTCGGGAAGATCTCGAAGTAGCTCGAGGCCACCGCCGATACCGCGCAGGCCAGCACCGAGGCCGCGATGCCTAGGGCGAGGGCCGAATCGGGGCCGCGCATCGTGCGGGCACCACGGATGGCCATCAGCCAGATCACCACCAGGATCACCGCGAACAGCCACAGCCCGATCGGGCCCAATTCGATGAGGAGCTTCATGTAGTAGTTGTCGGGCTGATAGGGGCGGCCGTAGATCTGGACTTCGCCGGTCGCGTAGGGAAGCTTCTCGGCCATTGGACCGAGTTCCTGGACGAGCTGACGCGCCTTCGCGGCGCCGGTCGAACCGAGTCCGTCACCGAACGGGTGGCTCCCGATCGACTGCATGACCGAGTTCCACCCGGTGCCACGATCGGCGAGGCTCGACGACGAGAACAGCGAACTTCGGGCCTGCGAGGACATCGCGAAGGCCCCGACCACGATGAGGCCGACGCCACCGAGCAAGGCGTACTTCAGCTCTTGCCGATAGCGCACCACCGCCAGCACGAGCACACCGACCAGCAATCCCACCAGTGCGGCCCGCACGACGGTGGCCGCGAGTCCGACGAGCAGTATCGGCGTGGCCATCAAGAACATCCGATTACGCGGCCGCCTGGGGTGCGCCATCGCGACCGACCCGCCGACCAGCAGCACCGTCACCAGATAGAACGCGAACGGGAACGGCTGATTGAAGGTGCTGAACGAGCGCAGCACGCCACCGGCGAAGCGAATCGTCTCGTTGTACTCGTAACCCATCCGGGCCAGGCCCGCGCCACCGATCGCCTGCTGCGCCACACCGAAGGCCGCGATGCCGACCGATTCCACCATCATGATCGTCACCAGCAGATCGCGGTCGCGCGCGGTGAACGGCCGCAGGTAGAGGATCAGCGGCACCACGACGAAGTAGAAGAACGTGATCTTGATGGCGAACAGGCCGAGCGTTCCGGCGGTGACGAACGCCGAGATCACCCCGAAAACGCACAGCGCCACACCCACCGGCCACCACGCCAACGCGGGGCGTGGCTCCGCGGGCCGGTGCGGAACGAACGCGGCCACGGCGAGCGTCAGGACCAGCAGCAGTTCCTTCCAACCGGTGACCTGGAGCCAGGCGGGCGCGATCTCGAGCAGGCCGTTGAACGGAACCAACGCCGCGACCAGCAACAGTCCGCGCTGCGGCCGATCCCAGATCCAGCGCAGAAACAGCCAACCCAGCGGAATGGCGGCCAGATACCACGGGGAGCCCATGCCTCAGCCTCTCCGCACGAGGTATTCGATCCGCGCGACCAGCCGCACCAGCGCCTGGCGCACCACCGCGCCGTCGCCGATCACGACGTCCGAGAGGCCGACCAGGTCGCGATGTGCGCGCCGGTGATGATGGTTGAAACGCACCACGTCGACGAGTTTGCTCACTGTCGAGGTCGTGGACGAATGGTTGAACAACGACGCTCGATTGACCGCCAGCACCTGATCGTGACCGAAGAACGCGCCGGTCGCGCACGCCCGCGCGACGAGGTCCATGTCCATGGCGTACAGGAAATCGGTCCGGACGCCCCCGATCGCCTCGATGTCGCGGCGGCGGAACATCAGCGCCGCCGTCGGGCACACGTCGTCGGGCAGCGCGCGAACCAGCGCACCCAGCGCGGTCCGCGACGAGCACCGGCCGATCAGTGGTCCCAACCCACGGGCCCGGCTCAGCGTCACGCCCTCGTCATCGATGATGTCGAATTTCGCCCCGGCCACCGCGATCTGCGGGTCCTGCATCGAGCCGACCTGTTCGGACAGGCAGCGCGGGGTGATCAGATCGTCGGCGCAGACCAGCTTGACCAGTTCACCGGTGGCCAGGCCGAGTGCCCGATTCCAGTTCTCGGCCATCGGCACCACGTTGGTGTTGGTGTGCAGCCGGATTCGATGGTCGTCGAAGGCCCGCACCAGGTCACCGGTCCCGTCGGTGCTGGCATTGTCGACCACGACGATGTCGAAATTCTCGTAATCCTGAGCACGGATCGATTCGAGAGTCTCGACAATCGTCCGTGCCGCGTTGAACGCCGGCACACAGACCGACACCCGAACCCCCACCAACGATCAATCCTCCAGCGATCTCCGCACCACGAATCAGCGACGTCGCGGGCCCGTGTCGTGCAGACTACGTGTCGAGCGGAAGACAACCACACCGACGTGCACGAATTGTGCCAGGTTTTCCGGCGCGGTGGTGTTTCGTCGCGATCGCTGGTGGGTAAAGTGTCCGACGCCACGGCGCACCCCCTCGCGGCATACCAGAACCCGAGATAACATCGCCAGGATTCGGGTGTGCGGAGTTTGAGGGAAGTGTGAGGGAGACCGGCGTCGTGGACACGAAGGACAAGGACGGTCCAGCGAATCCGCCGGTCTCCGGAGTGAATATCGCCGCGCACCTTCGCGAACTGCTCCGGGCCCTGCCGATCGCCCTCGTGATCGCGGTTCTGGTGGGCGGCGGCGTGTGGCTGGTCCGCGACCGCGGCGAGCGCACCTATGAGGCGAGCCTCACCGCGCAGATCTCCCAGCAATCCATCGGCGCGGTCTTCAACGAGTTGACCCAGCCCTACATCGTGATGATCACGCAGGACCGGGTCCTGTCGGATGTGGTCAAGAACGGACTCGCCTCCTCGGAGGCGGATCTGCGCCCGCGAGTCTCGGCGATGACGGGCCCGGCGCCGTCGCTGTTGATCATCAAGGCGCAGGCCGATTCGCCCGTTCACGCCGAGCGTTTGGCGCTGGCGGTGCAGCAGTCGCTGGACCGGACCGCGTCCCAGATGCGGGCCGAGGCCATTGCCCGGTCGACGGCGGATCTCGAAGTCCACCGCCGAGTGGTCGAGGATACCTTCACCGAGCGGCTGGCCGATGATCCGCTGCGACCGGAACTGAGCTTCGACGCCCGCGACGTCGCCCGCGAGATCGAGTTCCGCCAGGTACTCGGTATGGCACGCCTGACCGTGATCGGCAGCCCCCGTTCGGAGCTGGTCGCACCCCACCCGGTCCAGGAAGGTCTGTTCGCGGCCCTCGCCACCCTGATCATCGTCGCGGAGGCCATCGTGCTCGCCCGAGGAGCCCTCGGGCGGCGGCGCAGTGGCAAGCCCGACACCGCGGGACCGACGCCGCCGGCCGCCGGTGCCGAGACCGGGCCACCTGGCATGTCGGCTGCGGCACCGACCACGACCGCCGCTGCCGCGGCAGACCTGCCGGTCGCCACGCCAGCGGCTCACCCCGCTGCGCCGAATCGCGCGGCTCCGCCGGCGACCGCAGCTCCGAGGGCTGCGCCCGTTCCCCGCGCCCACCCCGCGCCGAAAGCCGTCGGCACCCCGGACAACCAGCGGGACAATCAACGCCCCGCGCAGCCCTCGGCGCCCTACGATCCCGAGACCACGGTGCTCCCCCGCGTCCGGCCTGTTCGCGCCGCCCCTGTGCCGCCCTCCACCGGAACCCGCAACGACTCGTCGCCGAGCGGCCGCTCACCGAACTGAGTCACGGTGGACCGAAAGTGAGACATCCCCTGTTGTCCCGGACGACGACATCGTATGGTCAGCCCGCCGCTGACCTGTCACGGATCACGATGGGCCCCGTCGACATCGGTGCCTGCGTCATTCGGCTGCGGCGTCCACAGTTGTCCGACGCGGCGCTGTGGCACGAGATCCGACTACGTGACCGTCGCTGGATCGAACCGTATTCGATCAGCTCACCGCTGGATTGGGAACGTCGTCACCTCCCCCGACGGTGGGCTCGTGAGTGCTTTGTCGCGTGGGCCGACATGCGGGCCGGACGTCGCTACTCCGGGGTGATCGAGGTCGACGGACAGTTCGCGGGACAGGCGGAGTTCTACATCGTCGACAAGGAATCGCGGACTGTGGAATTCAGCGGGTGGATCGACTCGCGCTGGGCAGGCCGCGGCGTCATGGTGCAGACGAGCGCGATGGTGGCGAACTACCTGTTCACCTCGCTCGGGATCACCCGGATCATCGCGCCGATATCGCTGGACAATGCTGCCGCCATCCGGTGTGTGCGAAGCCTCGGCTTCCAGCGGGAGGCCACGATGGCGTTGTCGTTCGATGTCGGTGGCTCACCGCGAGATCACGCGCTGTGGGCGTTGACCTCGGCCGACGTCCCGGATGCGGGGTTTCCCGGCATCGAGACAGCCGCGGTCCGGCAGTCCGCGGCCATGCCGACGGCGCCGCGCCGAAGCGGAGGGCCGTCCCCGGCGGTGGTCGCCCTCGCCGCCGGTCGACTCCTCGCCTGGCAGACCTGGCAACGGCTGCGATGGCGGCCGCGCATCGAACCGGCGTCCCTGGCGGTGCCGAACCACCCGGCCGTTGTCGTGCACACGCTCGCACCCCTGGGTCGGCGTCGCACACCGCGGTCGCCGACGGAACTGATCCTGGTGCTGCGGGTCGACGGTCGTCACGCCGGTGAATTCCGGCTCTACGAACCGGATCTCCCGGGCCACGCGCTCGGTCTGCACTCCTGGGCCGACCCCGACCTCGCCGATATCGGCGTGCGCGCGGCCGCCCTGCGCCAGGTCGTCGATTTCGGATTCACCGTGCTGGGTCTGCGACGGATCTCGGCGGAGATTCCCACCAGCGACCCGGTATCGCTGTCCGTCGCCGCCGCCGCGGGCTTCACGCACGAAGGCGTGCTCCGGGACCATCGTGGTCCCACCGGTCTTCGCACCGACCACGCACTGTGGGCGAGAACAACACCCACGACCGACGAACGGGACAGTTGATGCGTAGCTTCGAACGCAGCACCGCGATCCAGGCCCGCCTGCACGATCTGATTCCCGGCGGGGCCCACACCTACGCCAGGGGCTCTGATCAGTACCCCGACGACATGGCACCGATTCTGGTGCGCGGCAAGGGTGCTCGGGTCTGGGATGTGGACGGCAACGAGTTCGTCGAATACGGGATGGGGTTGCGGGCGGTGACCCTCGGCCACGGCTTCGAGCCGGTCCTGCGCGCCGCGGCGCTGGCGGCCGCGGACGGTCTGAGTTTCACCCGGCCGTCCGAACTCGAGCTCTTCGCCGCCGAGGATTTCCTCGCGCTCGTGCCCGGCGCCGACATGGTGAAGTTCGCCAAGAACGGCTCCGACGCCACCACCGCCGCCGTACGCCTGGCACGGGCCGTCACCGGCCGCGACACCGTCGCGATCTGCGATCAGCCGTTCTTCTCCGTCGACGACTGGTTCATCGGCACCACCGACATGGCCGGTGGCATCCCGACGGTCGACACCGTCAAGTTTGCCTACAACGACCTCGACGCGCTCGCGGCGATCCTGGCCGACGGCCGGGTGGCGGCGGTGGTCATGGAGGCCGCGACCGCGATGGCCGAACCACTGCCCGGATACCTCGAAGGCGTTCGCGCACTGTGCGATCAATACGGCACGCTGCTGGTGTTCGACGAAATGATCACCGGCTTCCGCTGGTCGGCAGGCGGTGCCCAGGCCGTGTACGGGGTGACACCGGACCTGTCGTGCTGGGGCAAGGCGATGGGCAACGGCTTCCCGATCTCGGCGCTGGCGGGCAAGCGCGAACATCTGGAACGCGGCGGCCTGCGCACCGACCACGACCGGGTCTTCCTGCTGTCGACCACCCACGGCCCGGAGACCGCTTCGCTGGCCGCTTTCCGGGCGGTGGTCCAGACCTACCGCACCGAGAACCCGGTGGCACGGATGGAGCGGGCGGGACGGACACTGGCCGAGGGCGTGAACGCTGTCGCCACCGACCTCGGGATCGCCGATCACCTGCAGGTTCGTGGACGGCCGTCCTGCCTGGTCTTCCGCACGCTCGACGCCGAAGGTGAACCGTCGCAAGCCTTTCGGACCCTGTTTCTGCAGGAACTGCTCGTCCGCGGGATTCTCGGCCAGTCGTTCGTCACCTCCGCCGCCCACGATGCCGCCGCCGTCGACGCCACGATCGCGGCGTGTACCGAAGCGGCCGAGGTCTATCGCCAGGCCATCGAACGCGGCACTGTCGACGGTCTGCTGCGCGGCCGACCGGTCGCCCCCGCCCTGCGTCGTACCGCGGCGCCCCGACACCTCGAAACGAGCACCTCCCGATGACCCGTGTCGCCATCGTGCACGAACGCTTCACCGAGTTCGGCGGATCCGAGGCGGTGGTCGGCGAATTCGTCCACACCTGGCCGGACGCCGAGGTCTTCGCCCCGATCGTCGATCCGGACGGTCTGCGCGAACCCGTGCGCACCGTGCACGACACCTGGCTCAGCCGGGCGCACGCCTACACCGGTGGTCGACACGCTCCCCTGCTGCCGCTGGTGCCTCGCGTGCTACGTCGAATGCCGTTGCGCGACTTCGACATCGTCGTCGTCAGCCATCACGCTTTCGCCACCCAGGCGGCCCTGGCCACCGACGCCCCGGTGGTCGCCTACGTGCACAGCCCGGCCCGCTGGGCCTGGGACCGCGAATTCCGCGCCCAGGAGGCCGGTGGCCGGGCGGGCCAGCTCGCCCTCGGCGCGCTCGGCACCCTGGCCCGCCGGGGCGAACTGCGGGCCGTGCCGCGCCTGACGCATGTGGTCGCCAACTCCCACGCCGTCGCCCAGCGCGTTACCGACTGGTGGGGCCTGCCCGCCTCGGTGATCAACCCACCGGTCCAGGTCGACCGGTTCACCCCCGATCCCTCCGTGGTCCGCGAGGACTTCTTCCTCTGCGCGGGCAGGCTGGTCCCCTACAAGCGTGCCGACCTGGCCATTCGCGCGGCCCAGCAAGCCGGGGTTCGCCTGGTCGTGCTCGGCGAGGGCCGGTTCCGAGCCCAGCTCACCGAGCTCGCCGGATCGGAGACGACCTTCCTCGGCGCGACCTCCGCCGAGGTACTGCAGGACATGTACCGCCGCTGCCAGGCACTGCTCATGCCCGGCGTCGAGGACTTCGGCATCGTCCCGGTGGAGGCGATGGCGTGTGGCACGCCGGTGCTCGCCGTCGGCGCGGGCGGGGCCCTGGACACAGTGCGTCCCGGCGTCACCGGAGAGTACGTCCCGGCCGGGTCCGACGATGCGGTGGTGGCGGCCCTGGCCGAGCGCATGCGGGAGTTCCGCTCGGCCGCCTACGATCCCGCGGTCATTCGCACGCACGCCGACACCTTCGCCCCCGAGGTGTTCCGCGCCAGGATGGCCGAGACCGTCGACGAGGTCGTCACCGCCCGCTCGCGCGGGTAGCGACGAGTTGTCCGAAACTCCCAGTTACTGAAATTTCCTGTCACACATACCCTTTGACCTGCGGTGATGGGTGACAATTCCCACACGGCACCGCGCCGCCATCAGCTTGCCCGGCTAGGTTACTGGCGAGTACGGTTAGCGCAGCCGGGACGACGAAGTGCCCGGTTTCTCTTCCAGCCACTGGCGCTGGACCTCAACCGTTGATGCCCGCATCCACCGCCGCATGCCGGATCACTGTTGCGCGACACCGTGTTTCGAACATTTTCAGGAGGGGCGATGGTTTCCTACATCGTGACAGGCGGTACCGGATTTCTTGGTCGGCGAGTGGTGCGGGGGCTGCTCGCGGCCGACCCCACCGCGATCGTGCACGTGCTGGTGCGTGCCGAATCGCTGACCAAGTTCAACGACCTCACCGCGCAGCACCCCCACGGCGATCGCGTATTCGCCCTGGTCGGCGACCTGACGGCCGAGGGTCTCGGCCTCGGCGACGAGCCGCCGCGCGCCGATCACGTGTTGCACCTGGGCGCGGTCTACGACATGACCGCCGACGAGGCGACCGCGCACGCGGCCAATGTCGCGGGCACCCGCTCGGTGATCGAGCTGGCCCGCCGCCTCGACGCCGTGCTGCACCACGTGTCCTCGGTGGCCGTCGCGGGTGATCACCGCGGCAAGTTCTTCGAGGAGGACTTCGACCTCGGCCAGAACCTGACTTCGCCGTATCACCGCACCAAGTTCGCCGCCGAGAAGCTCGTCCGCGAGGCCACCGACGTGCGCTGGCGGGTCTACCGGCCCGCGGTCGTGGTCGGTGATTCGCGCACCGGCGAGATGGACAAGATCGACGGTCCCTACTACTTCTTCTCCGCCATCTCGGCCCTGGCCGCACTGCCGGCCGACCTGCCGTTGCCGCTGCCCGATCTGGGCGCGACCAATGTGGTGCCGGTCGACTACGTGGCCGAGGCGATGGTCCGGCTGGTGCGCCGCGACGGTCTCGACGGCCGCACGTTCCACCTGGTCAACCCGGACCCGCAGCCCTTCGGTGAGATCTACCGCGCCCTCGCCCAGGCCGCGGGCGGTCCGGTCGGCATCGGCACCGTTCCCGGCAGTGCTCGCGCGCTCACCGGGCTCGGCCAGGTGCCCGGTGCGCACGCGGTGCGTGACTTCCTCTTCGAGCAGGCGGGGATTCCGGCCGAGGTCGCCCCGCACATCGGGTTCAACGCGCAGTTCGTGGCCGAGTCCACCCAGGCGCAGCTGCCCGGTCTCACCGTGCCCGCCTTCGACACCTACGCCGGGCGCCTGTGGGACTTCTGGCGCGACAACCTGGCGCCGCACCGTGGGCGGCCCGCCGCCGACGCGGACCGGCTCGCGGGCCGGGTCGTGCTGATCACCGGTGCGTCCTCGGGCATCGGTCTGGCCACCGCGCACGCGGTCGGTCGTCGCGGCGCGACCGTGCTGATGGTCGCGCGCGGTGTCGACGATCTCACCGCGGCGGCCGAATCCGTGCGTGCCGCCGGCGGCACGGCGTTCGCCTACCCGTGCGACATCACCGACGCGGTCGGCGTGGAAACCCTGGTGAAGCAGGCACTCACCGACCACGGCCACGTCGATTACCTGATCAACAACGCGGGCCGCTCGATTCGCCGTTCGGTCGCCAACTCGGTGGACCGTATGCACGATTTCGAGCGGACCATGGCGGTGAACTACTTCGGCGCGGTGCGGCTGATCCTGGCGCTGCTGCCATCGATGCGCGAACGGCAGTTCGGGCACATCGTCAACATTTCCTCGATCGCCGTGCAGACCAAGGCCCCGCGCTTCGCCGCCTACGCCGCGAGCAAGTCCGCCCTGGACAACTTCAGCGACATCGCCGCCGTCGAGAACCGTGGTGACGGAGTCGGTTTCACCTCGATCCGGATGCCACTCATCCGCACCCCCATGATCGCCCCCACCGACCTCTACCGCGCCCTGCCCCTGCCCGACCCGGACCGCGCCGCCGATGTGGTGGTCCGCGCCCTGCTGGAACGCCCCGACCGCATCGACACGCCCGTCGGGACCTTCGCCCAGGCCGTCGAGATGTTCCTGCCCTCGGTCAAGCGCACCATCATGCACACCGGGTTCCGCCTCTTCGGCGAATCCACCGCCGCCAAGGGCAAGCCCGCCGCACTCCCCGGCGAACCCGACCAGACCGAACCGGCCGAGCCCACCCGCAACGCCCTCACCGCCTTGGCCCCGGTCCTCACCCCCCTCATGGTGATGCCCGGCTCCGCGGCCCGCATGAGCCGCGTCCTGCCCGGCGTGCACTGGTAGTCCTACACCACACGAAACAGCGGTCCGGTCACGAACTTTCGTGACCGGACCGGTTTCGTCTTTCTCGACCGGCGCATGACCAGGCGTGGTCGCTCGTCACAGGTGCGTGCGGGCCCAGGCCGCCAAGGTTGTCGGGGTGGTGCTGAGTAGGGTGCGGGGGATCTCGGGAACGAAGCCGGGGCCGAGGCCCGCGGACATCCCGGCGATGCCGTCGACGTGGGCGGGGCCCAGGCCCGCCGAGGTCAGGGCGGCTCGGAGGTCGTCCTGGGAGATCTGGATCGGGGTCACCTCGTGGCCCAGTTCGCGACTCAGAATTTCGGCGACGTGGGTGAAGGTGAGGTCCTCCGGGCCGTGGACGCCCTGTACCTCGCGTCCCGACCAGGTGTCCGAGAGCAGGCGGGCGGCGGCGATCTCGCCGATGTCGCGGGGGTCGACCCAGGCCAAGGCGTGGTCGAGGGGCCAAGGGGTCGACAGGGTTCCGGCTCGGATCTCGTCGAGTTGGGTGAGTAGGTTGGTGAAGAAGTAGCCGCAACGCAGGTGCACGACATTCGCGCCGGTCGCGTCCAACAACTGTTCGGTCCGGGCCAGTCCGTCGATCTCCCCCGCGCCCGATCGGAGCTCGGCGCCCACGCTGCTCAGGAACACCGTCGCGCCGATCCCGTTCTCGGTCACCGCTCGGGCCGCGGACTCCCCCATGCGCGCGTAGCCGGCGACCGGGTCGCCGTCGACCAGGGCGGGTGGGTCGACCCAGAACAAGCGATCGGCCCCGCGCGTCGCCCGCACCACCGCGTCCGCGTCGCCCTGGTCGGCCTGCTCTACGTCGACATACTCCCGGAGTTCGGGCGTCAACCGGCCTGGATCGCGCATCAGCACCGTCGGTCGAACGCCCGCTTGCACCAGTAACCGCACCACCCGCGAGCCCACGTGCCCGACCGGGGTGGTGACGACGATCCGCTTCGTATCCTCTCCATGTCCCATATCCGCACCCTAGAACCGAGCACCGACACCTTTCGGCCTCACGCGGCCTCACCCGGATCCATTCGACCGAATTTCCGCAGTCGGCCTCCAAATACGCGCTGCCACATAGGGTGGCGTGCATGGACGCCGAGCGAGCTGAGCTGATCACCGAGCTGCCTGGTAAGCGCATGGGCGCGGGTGCGCTGTTCGTCGACTACGTGGGCCGGGTGCTGCTGGTCGAGCCCACCTACAAGGACCACTGGGAGCTACCCGGTGGTGTCGTCGAATCCGGTGAGTCGCCTCGGGCCGCGGTGATCCGCGAGATCAGCGAGGAACTGGACCTCACGGTGCCGCTCGGTCGGCTACTGGTGGTGGATTGGGTCCCGCCCGGCATCTACCCGAATGACGGCGTCATGCTGGTCTATGACGGCGGGTTGCTCGGTGCCGATCGGACGGCGCGCATCACGCTGCGGTCCGAGGAGCTGCGAGGGTGGTCGTGGTGTGATGCCGCCGAAGCCGCACAGCGACTCCCGGGCGTCCTGTCCCGACGGGTGGCGGCGGCGCGCCGAGCCCGGGTGGAGGGAACGACGGTCTATCTCGAGGACGGCCTGCCCGCGGCGTGACGGCGCGCCGGAGACGGTCACCCCCACGCCCGCAGGTTCCCGGGTTTCCGGCGAACCAGTGGACCCGGAAGCCGGACGGGCGTGGCGGTGCCGTGTTCGAACGCGACGGCCAGGGACACGGTTGACCGCAGCGTGCAGCCGTTGTTCAGCGAACCCGGGCCAGCTCGGGCGGTATCGCGGACCAGGGTTCGCCGGCCGCGATGAGTGCGCGGGTGGCGCGCAGTTCTCGCGGCCTGGCCATGGCGACGGCGCCGACGGGGCGACCGCCGCGCAGGGCGACCGCGAGAAAGTCCCGCGATTCCAGGGTTCCGTCGACCGCGATTTCGTCGTAGGGGTGTATCCACCCGGCGAATTGCAGGGACAGGCCATGCTGGTCGGTCCAGCCCCACGGCACCTCGACGGGACCGGCCGGTTGGCCGAGAATCGCCTTGGCCGCCGCGGCGCCCGAGGTCATGGCGGTGTTCCAGTGTTGGCCACGATCGAATCCTTCTCGGAGCGGATGGAATCCGGTGGTGACGTCGCCCGCGGCGAAGACCCCGGGTGCCGAGGTGCGATAGTGCTGGTCGATGACGATCCCGTCGTTGACAGCCAGCCCTGCGGCTTCGGCCAGCGTGGTGTCGGGTTCCGAGCCGATCGCGACCAGAGCGACGGCCGTCGTCCAGGTGCGACCGTCCGCGCCGGTGGCAGTGACACCTTCCCCGGTATCGACCAGTTGCGTTGTCACGACGCCGTTCTCGACCTCGACACCGTGCTCGACATGGATGCCTCGCACGAGTTCGGACACGCTGTCGGGCACCACCCGATCGAGCAACGCGGGTCCCGCGTTCAACAGCGTCACCTCCGCACCGAGCCCACGGGCGGTCGCCGCGACCTCACAGCCGATGAGTCCACCACCGACGATCAGCAGGGACCCCCCGACATCGATCGCTTGTTGCAGCGCGGTGACATCGGACCGCGTTCGCAGCGTGTGGACCCGGGTGGCAGCGGTCTCGAGCGAACGCGCACGGGCGCCGGTAGCCAGCAGCAGACTGTCGTAGCCCAGCATCTCACCGGTGCCCAATCGCACTGTCGCACCGTCGGTATCGATCGACTCCACCCGCGTGGCGGGCCGCAGGTCGATCCGGTTGTCCGCCCAGAACTTCACCGGTTTGAGCACGGTCCGATCGAAGGAGGCGGTCCCGGCGAGCAGTTCCTTCGACACCGCGGGCCGACGGTAGGGCAGGTCCGGTTCCGCGCCGAGAAGCACGATCTCCCCCACGTACCCCTCGCGGCGCAGGGTCTGGGCCGCGGTGGCACCGGCGACTCCGGTGCCGACGATGACGACGCGCCCGCTCATCCGCGACTCACCTCGAGCATCTCGAAATCGGCCTTGGCGGCGCCGCAGTCGGGGCACGACCAGTCCTCGGGGATGTCGTCCCAGCGGGTGCCCGGCTCGATGCCGTCTTCGGGCCAGCCCAGTGCCTCGTCGTACTCGAAGCCGCACTGCACACAGCGGAACAGTGTGTAGTCATTCATCGCGCTGCTCCTTCGCTCAGCTGGAAATCGACCTTCTCGCGAACGCCGCAGTCCGGGCAGCACCAGTCGTCGGGAATCGACGACCACGCGGTCCCGGCGGCGAAACCCTCACGGGGAGCGCCGATCCGCTCGTCGTAGACGTAGCCGCACACGGGGCAGGTGTAGGCGGCCATCAGTTCGCTCCGTACTTCGCCAGGACCTTGGCCCGCTGGGCGGGCTGGATGTTGACCAGGGTGATGTCGCCGTCGTAGTGGGCGAGCACCCGCGGGTCCATCACCTTGCGCCACAGCGGAGTCAGGTAGGCCAGCCCGATCAGGCTCGCGTAGCCGCTGGGCAGTTCGGGCGCGCCGTCCATGTGCCGCAGAGTTTGGTAGCGCCGGGTGGGGTTGGCGTGGTGGTCGCTGTGGCGTTGCAGGTGGTAGAGGAAGATGTTGGTGACGATGTGGTCGGAGTTCCAGCTGTGCTCGGGGGTGCAGCGTACGTAGCGGCCCGAGGCGGTCTTCTGCCGCAGCAGCCCGTAGTGCTCGAGATAGTTGACCGTCTCCAGCAGGGAGAACCCGTAGACCGCCTGGATCAGCAGGAACGGCAGGATGGCCGGACCGAACACCGCGACCAGCCCGGCCCACAGGACCACCGTCATCAGCCAGGCGTTGAGCACGTCGTTGTGCAGGGTGAACGGGCCCTTGCCCACTCGCTCCAGCCGGGTGCGTTCGAGCTCCCAGGCGGATGTCAGGCTGCCCCACACCGACCGCGGCAGGAAGGCCCAGAACGATTCACCGAAGCGCGCGCTCGCGGGGTCCTCGGGCGTGGAGACGCGCACGTGGTGGCCCCGGTTGTGCTCGATGTAGAAGTGGCCGTAACCGGTCTGCGCGAGGGTGATCTTGGACAGCCAGCGTTCCAGCTCGTCCTTCTTGTGCCCGAGTTCGTGCGCGGTGTTGATGCCGATGCCGCCCATCGCGCCGATCGTGAAGGCGAGACCGATCTTCGACACCACCCCGAGGCCACCGTCGATTCCGAGCCAGGACAGGTTGTCCGCAGTCCACAGATAGCAGGCGAAGACCAGGCTGGTCAGTTGCAGCGGGATGTAGGCGTAGGTGCAGTAGCGGTAGTACCGGTCGTTCTCGAGCAGTTCCATCACCTCCTCCGGCGGGTTCTTGCCGTCGGGGCCGAAGAAGCGGTCCAGGATCGGCAGCAGCACATAGAGCAGCACCGGTCCCAGCCACCACCAGACCGGGGCGGCCGCGTGCCAGCCGAACTGGTTGAAGATCCACACGAAAGCCGTGGCGACCAGCGCCGAACTGGGCGCGACCAGACCGAACAACCACAGGTAGCGCTTGGGATCACGCCAGTGCAGTACCGCGGCCGACCCTTCGTGGTCATCGATTCGAGATGTCGTCATCGTCATTTCTCCTGATCGCCGAGACACAGTCCCAGATTCTGCTTACTTTGTTTACAAGCTAGCCGATAGTGTCCTCAGTGAATACACTTTTGGCTATGTTGTCAATGAACGAGCAGATTCGATAGCACATGTACGATGATCGAGTGGCCGAATCGCCGAACTTCCAGACCGAGATGCGTCAACTGCTGCGCGACCGCATGCTCGACGCCGCCCGCACGATGGTCGTCGCCGAAGGGTGGGGCGCGGTCAACATGTCGCGCGTGGCCAAGGAGGTCGGCATCAGCCGACCGGTCCTCTACAAGGAGATCGGCACCAAACAGGCGCTCGCGGAGGCACTCATCGAGCGCGAGACCAGCATCTACCTCACCGGCGTCGCCGAGACGCTCGCCGAGCATCCCGACGATCCGCTGGCCGGAATGACCGCCGCGGCGGACTACACCTTGCGCAACGCGGGCGACAACACCCTCATCAAGGCCGTGCTGTCGGCCCGCCAGGATGCCGACACCGCCCTGCTGCCCGCCCTGGTCAGCGACCCGGAACCCGTACTCGGCCGGGCCGTCGCCGCGCTCACCGGCACTGTCCGCGACCAGTACCGGATGAGCGAACTCGCCGACGACGAACTGACCTCGATCGTCGAGATCATGGTCCGGCTCACCCTGAGCCACCTGTTCCAGCCCACCGGCAGCACCGACCGCGCGGTGGCGCAGGTCGGCATCGTCCTGTCCGGGGTACTGCCCGCCGTCCGGGCGTGAACCCGGCTCACAACCGACTGTTCACCTGTCCGGCCGCGGCCGCGAACGCCCACTGGTAGCTGCCGTGCGCGGCCGGGAAGACCCCACCCGCGCACACGGGATCGCCTGCGGCGCAATAGTTCGCGGTGCGATCGGCATACCACGGCGCGACCGTCCCGCCGACGAGTCGCAGTGGGTCACCGAACAGCAGCACCGCGACGACGCGCGAGGACAGCTCCGGCGGCAGCACCCACATGCCCGGCACCACGGTCGTCGCCGGCGAGCCGAGGACACCGTGGGTGACCAACGCGCCTTGCGAGTAGCCCACCAGCACGAAACGCTGGCCAGGGCAGGCCGCGGCCTGAGCCAGCAGATGTCCGGTCATGGCCCGCGTCCCGTCGCTGATGGACGTGGGAACCAGCAGGTCAGCCGGATACTCGACCCGGTGGGCGGTGGTGTCGACCGGTAGTTGCGCACTCAACACCGCATAGAGCGGGTCGCCGATCGCGGCGCCGAGATGTCCGGGTTCCGCTGTGCCACGGGCGATCACGACGTCGAGCGGGGCGCAACTGCGCGCCCACGCCGTCAGCCCAGGAGACATCGCTGTCCCGATCCCCATGGCCAGTAGCACCACCGACAGCGCACGCGCCGCGTGCCTCGCGCCGATTCGAATTACCTTCCGGTTGGTCATCGTGCCCACCCACTCACGCCGTTGTGAGAAATAGAGAACGAGCGATCACCGCCTGCCACAACGACATTCGGTGTGCTCACTCACGGAATACCCGCTGACCTGCAGCGATACGGCCTGCAGTCGGCATCTGTCGAGCCACGGTTACGTCTCGAATCGTCCCGCCCGACCGCGCGCGAATGCTACGTTCCTGACATGTCGAGCGCAGCGCCAACACCCACCGATGACTTCACCCCCGACGCGATCGTCGTCGGCGCCGGACTGGCGGGACTGGTGGCCACGCACGAACTCGTGCTGGCCGGGCGCAAGGTGCTCGTCCTCGATCAGGAGAACCGCGCCAATCTCGGTGGTCAGGCGTTCTGGTCGCTGGGCGGACTGTTCCTGGTCGACAGCCCGGAGCAGCGCCGTCTCGGTGTCAAGGACTCCTATGAACTCGCGCTCCAGGATTGGCTGGGTTCGGCGGGTTTCGATCGCGACGACGAGGACCGGATGGCTCGCGAGTGGGCCCGCGCCTATGTCCGGTTCGCGACCGAGGAGAAGCGGGATTACCTGCACGCCTTGGGATTGCGATTCACACCGCTGGTCGGCTGGGCCGAGCGCGGTGGCGGCCTGGCCGACGGGCACGGCAACTCGGTCCCCCGCTTCCACCTGACCTGGGGTACCGGACCCGAAGTGGTCCGGGTCTTCCTCGAGCCTGTGCTGGCCGGTGAGGCGCGCGGCCTGGTGCGCTTCGCGTTCCGGCATCGGGTCGACGAACTGATCGTCGAGGACGGTGCGGTCACCGGGGTCACCGGTAGCGTGCTCGCACCCAGCGAGACTGAACGCGGTGTGGCCTCGAACCGGGATGTGCTGGGCGAGTTCAGCGTCCACGCACCGTCGGTGCTGGTGAGTTCGGGCGGGATCGGGCACGCGCACGACCTGATCCGACGCAACTGGCCCACCGAACGCCTCGGCCCGTGCCCGGAGACGATGATCTCGGGCGTGCCCGCCTCTGTGGACGGCCGGATGCTCGGCATCTCCGAGCAGGCCGGCGCGGCGCTGGTCAATCGCGACCGGATGTGGCACTACACCGAGGGGATCAACAACTGGGATCCGGTCTGGCCCGATCACGCCATCCGGATCATTCCCGGCCCGTCGTCACTGTGGTTCGACGCCAACGGTATTCGGTTGCCCGCACCGTGTTTTCCCGGCTTCGACACCAATGCCACCATGCGCCAGATCCTGTCCACCGGCTATGACTACTCGTGGTTCGTGCTGGACCAGACGATCATCGAGAAGGAGTTCGCGCTCTCGGGCTCGGAGCAGAATCCCGACATCACCGGCAAGGACCTGAAACTCACCCTGCGCAGCAGGCTGGCCAAGGGCGCGCCGGGTCCGGTGGAGGCGTTCAAGCAGCACGGGGTGGACTTCGTCGTCGCCGATTCGCTGACCGAGCTCGTCGACGGGATGAACGCCATCGCGCGCGGGCCCCGGCTCGACGCCGCCGAACTCGAGCGCCAGATCGTGGCCAGGGACCGCGAGGTGACCAATGCCTACACCAAGGACGCGCAACTGGCCGCGATCGGCAACGCGCGCAGGTACATCGGCGACAAGGCGGGCCGGGTCGTCAAGCCGCACCGCATCCTCGATCCCGCGCACGGCCCGCTCATCGCGGTGCGCCTGAACATCCTGACCCGAAAGACCCTCGGCGGCTTGCAGACCGACCTGGATTCCCAGGTGCTGCGTCCGGACGGCGCGGTCTTGTCAGGGCTGTACGCGGCCGGTGAGGTCGCCGGTTTCGGCGGTGGCGGCGTGCACGGTTACAACGCGCTGGAGGGCACGTTCCTCGGCGGCTGCATCTTCTCCGGACGTGCGGCCGGACGTGCGATGGCGCGCCGCGCTCGGGGCTGACTCCCGCGGCTAATGGGGGCGTCCGTGCCGGGGTGCGAGGGCCCGCGACGCCTCCTTGGCGACCTCGGCGAGGGCACGGGCGAGGCGGGCGGTGTCGAGCGCGCTGCGCTCGCCGTTGACGGTGCCCGACAGCGAGATCGCCGCCAGCGCGACTCCGCGTCCGCGGATCGGCACCGCCACGCAGGCGACGCCGGGCAGCGATTCCTCGGTGTCGACGGCCACGCCCTGCCGATTGCGGATGCGGGCCAGTTCACGGTGCAGTTCGGCGCGGTCGACAATGGTGCGGGCCGTGCGCGCGGTGCTGCCACGCAGCGAGGCCTCGGCGATGCCCGGTTCCAGGGTCGCCAGCAACGCCTTGCCGACCGCGGTGCAGTGCGCGGGCAGGCGCCCGCCGACCCGCGTCGGGATCGCCACGCGACTGCGTCCGCCTGCCCGGTCGAGGATCAGCACCTCGCGGCCGTCCAGCACGGCCAGGTGCCCGATCAGGCCGGTGCGCTGGCTGAGGTCGTAGAGCAGCGGGCCGACCACCTCGCGCAGCTCGTTGTGCTCGGCGGCGAGACCGCCCAGTTCCAGCACTCGCAGGCCGAGCCGATAGCCGCCGGGGGTGTGTGCGAGCCAGCGCAGCCGGATCATCTGGTCGAGGATGCGGTGCACGGTCGACCGTGGGAGCCCCGTACGTTCGGACAGGCCGAGCAGGGTGAGGGAAGGGGTGGTCGAGTCGAAGGCGTCGAGGATGAGCGTCATCCGCTCGATCATCGACGTCGGCGGTGTGGCAGTCTCCCGGCCCGATCCGCTCCACAACTCATCCGGCGCGGGCTCGGTCACGATCTCGACCGTCATTGATCCAACCTCCACAGTGCGTAGCGACTACAGACTAGATCTGTCGCGACCCCTTACGCACCATTTCCCTGTACCGAGCAGTACACCAAGGGATTCCGCCCGCGCTCCGACGCCGGGCCGGTCGGCTCACGGCGCCCCGACCGGCATCAGCGGCAGCAGGCATCGCGGCTTCGGGCGGGTGTTGCCGAGCCCGAGCGCGGCGGCGATCTCCCCGATCGCGCGGGCGGGCGCCGATCCGGGGTCGGCCTCGACGAACGGCGTGCCCTCGTCACCCGCCGCGCAGACCACAGGGTCGAACGGTATCCGGCCGATCACCGGGCAATGGGTGTCGAGCAACGCGCTCAGTGCCCGGCTGACGGCGGTGGCGCCGCCCGCGCCGAACAGCGTGTGCCGCACACCGTCGGCCGTGTCGTACCAGGACATGTTCTCGATGATGCCCGCTACCCGCTGCCCGGTCTGCGCGGCGAGAGCGCCCGCGCGTTCGGCGATGCGGGCGGCGGTGCGCTGCGGCGTGGTGACCACGAGCAGTTCGGCGGCAGGCAGCAGCTGGGCCAGCGAGATCGCGATGTCACCGGTGCCTGGTGGCATGTCGATCAGCAGGATGTCCAGCTCACCCCAGTAGACGTCGTTGGTGAATTGTTGCAGCGCGCGATGCAGCATGGGTCCGCGCCAGACCACGGGAGCGTTGCCGTCGACGAACATGCCGATCGAAATCGTTCGGACTCCGAAGGCGCTGGGCGGCATGATCATTCGCTCGACCAGCGTCGGTCCGGTGGTGATGCCGAGCAGCGCGGGCACCGAGTGGCCGTGGACGTCGGCGTCCATGACGCCGACACGCAGGCCCCGCCGCGCCAGCGCCACGGCCAGATTGACGGTGACGCTGGACTTCCCGACCCCGCCCTTTCCCGACACCACGCAATACACCTTGGTCGGCGAGTCAGGTGCGGCCAGCGCCGACGCCGATTCCGCCTCGGGGCCGCGCAGCTGCGTGCGCAGCTCCCGCCGCTGAGCTTCGGTCATCACGCCGAATTCGAGTGCCACGCCGGTGACCCCCGCAAGGGAGGTCACCACGGAGCGGATGTCGTCGCTGATCTTCGCGCGCAAGGGGCATCCCGCGATGGTGAGCAGCACTCGCACACTCACGACACCCGCGGGGTCGACCACGACTGTCTCGACCATGTTCAGTTCGGTGATCGGGCGGCCGATCTCTGGATCGTCGACGCCGGCGAGCGCCGCCCTGATCTGCTGTTCGGTCGGAATCGGTGGTTGCATGGATCGCCCTTTCAGTGGCAGAGGCTGGCGCGGAGCATGTCCTCGCGTTCGACGACCTTGACCCGTTCACGCCCCTCGGGCTCACCCAACGCCCGCTCGTGAGCATCGAGGCGATACCAGCCCGCCCACGTGGTGAACGGAATACCCTTGCCCTCGAGGAACTCGGTCACCGCATCGAGCTCGGGGCTGGGCGCGGGAGCGAAGTCCTTGGCGTCATCGAGCAGGCAGGCGATGGTCTCGTTGGCATCACCCTTGGTATGGCCGATCAAACCGACCGGACCACGCTTGATCCAACCCGTGACATAGGTCGCGGGCATGAAACGCGCCGAACCCTGCGCGGTGTCATCACCGATCACCCGACCGGCCTCGTTGGGCACCGTGCCGGCCTGATCATCGAAGGGCAACTGGTTGACGTTCTGCGACAGGTAACCCACCGCCCGGTAGATCGCCTGCACATCCCACTGCCGGAACTCACCGGTGCCCTTGACATTGCCGGTCCCGTCGAGCTGGGTGCGTTCGGTCTTGAGCCCGACGACCTTGCCGTCGGAGCCGAGGATCTCGGCGGGGGACTCGAAGAAATGCAGGAACAGTTTGTGCGGGCGATCACCCTGATCACGGATCGCCCACTGCTCGAGGGTGTTGGCGACCATGTCGACCTGCTTGGAGTTACGGCGGGCGGCTTCAGAGCCCTCGTCGTAGTCGATGTCCTCGGGATCGACGATGACCTCGATGGTCGGGGAATGGTCGAGTTCGCGCAGTTCCAGGGGGGTGAACTTGGCCTGGGCGGGGCCGCGACGGCCGAAGACGTGGACCTCGACGGCCTTGTTGGCCTTGAGCCCGTGGTAAACGTTGGGCGGGATCTCGGTCGCCAGCAGCTCGTCACCGGTCTTGGCCAGGACCCGGGCCACGTCCAAGGCCACGTTGCCCACACCCAGGACCGCGACCTTTTCCGCGTCCAGCGGCCACGCGCGGGGCACGTCGGGGTGCCCGTCGTACCAGGACACGAAGTCCGCGGCACCGTAGGAGCCGTCGAGGTCGATACCCGGGATCGCCAAGGCGCGGTCGGCGTTGGCGCCGGTGGAGAAGATCACCGCGTCGTAGAACTGACGCAGGTCATCGAGGGTGATGTCGGTGCCGTAGTCGATGTTGCCGAGCAGGCGGACCTGGTCTTTGTCGAGGACCTTGTGCAGGGCGGTGATGATGCCCTTGATCCGCGGGTGGTCGGGGGCGACGCCGTAGCGGATCAGCCCGAACGGTGCGGGCATGCGTTCGTAGAGGTCGATCGAGACCTCGGCGTCGGACTTCATCAATGCGTCGGCGGCGTAGATACCGGCCGGGCCCGCGCCCACGATCGCGATGCGAAGCGGGCGGGTCATTTCTCGTACTCCGCCACGAAGGGCGTATCGACGCCGAGATCACCGACCTGGGCCGCGCTGCCCGGCGAGCCCAGCGCGCTGTCACGACCGGGTAAGGGTGTATCGAAGAAGGCCGCGTTCGTGGCGACGAAACCTTCCTGGCCCGCCGGGACGTCCCCGGCGAGGGAGATCGCCTCGACGGGGCAGACCGGCTCGCAGGCACCGCAATCCACGCATTCGGTGGGGTGGATGTAGGCCATCCGGTCACCGGTGTAGATGCAGTCGACCGGGCATTCCTCCACGCAGGCGCGGTCCATCACGTCCACGCAGGCGGCTCCGATGACGAAAGTCATGGCTGGGGTTCCTTTTCGCTCGGCTCACCGAGGGCGGCGAGGATCTCGTAACGCAGGCGCGCGAATTCGGGTTCGAACCGGGCACCGGGTGCCCGCGGCGAGTCGATCTCGATGACCCGCTGGATGCGAGCGGGTCGCGGGGTGAGCAGCACGATCCGGTCGGCCAGCAGCAGGGCCTCGTCCACGTCGTGGGTGACGAACAACACCGTGGTCCGGCGCTGCTCCCAGACCGAGACGAGCAGGCGTTGCATGTCGGCCCGAGTCTGCGCGTCGAGCGCACCGAACGGTTCGTCCATCAACAGCACCCGAGGGCGGGCGGCCAGCGTCCGAGCCAGCTGCACCCGTTGCCGCATGCCTCCCGACAGTGCACCGGGCAGGTGGTCGCCGAAGCCGTCGAGTCCCACCAGGTTCAGCAATTCCCGCGCTCGGCCCCGGCGCTCCCGGCGCACGACACCGCGCAGCGCCAGCGCGAATTCGACATTGCGCGCGGCGGAGCGCCACGGCAGCAACGCGTCCTCCTGGAACACCATCGAGCAATGCTGCGCCGCGGGCCCACCGTCGACGGTGACGGTGCCGCCGACCGGCGGCAGCAGGCCGGCCATCGCCCGCAAGACGGTGGACTTGCCGCATCCGGAGGGCCCGAGCAGGACCACGATCTGGCCCGCGTCGATCTCGAGGTCCACTTCGGCGGCCAGGCTGTCGCCGTAGGCGATGCGCAGGTTGTCCAGCCGCACCGCGGCACCGGCGCTCATCGCTGCGCCCTGGGCAGCCACCGGTTCACCCGGCGTCCCGCCAGCTCGACCAACCACGCGGTGAACCAGCCGAGCAGGCCGATGGTGAGCATCCCGACAATCACCCCCGGGTAGTCGAGCAGGCCATAGGACTGCCAGGTGAAGTAGCCGATGCCGAATTGGCCCGAGATCATCTCGGCACTGATCACGCAGATCCACGCCACACCCATGGCGACGGAGAGTCCGGAGAAGATGCCGGGCAGCGCACCGGGCAGCGCGATCCGGAAGAGGATGTCGAGCCGACGCGCGCCCAAAGTCTGCGCGGCCTCTTCCCACACCCGCGGCAGCGCGTGCATGGCGTGGATGGTGCTCACCGCGACCGGGAAGAACGCGGCGAAGAAGGTGATGAACACGATGCCCTGCTCCCCGGTCGGGAAGAGCAGGATGGCCAGCGGCACCAACGCGATCGCGGGGATCGGCCGGAACACCTCGAGCACCGGGCGCACCAGCGCGCTGACCACGGCCGAGCGTCCGACGGCCATGCCGATCAGGACACCGGACACGGTCGCGAGGCCGAAGCCGACGAGGATGCGCCGGGTACTGGCCAGGATGTCGCGGTAGTAGCTCGCCGCGCCGAGTTGGGCCCGCAGCGAGTCGGCTACCTCAGCCGGCGTGGGGATCTTGTCGAAACGCAGCCAGAACACCACCTGATTGGTGGTGAGCAGGTACCAGGCCAGGAGCAATCCGGCCAAGGGGACCGCGGTCAGCACGGCCCGGCGGGCCCTGGGTGGCACGGCGAAACGGGTAGGCGCGTCGGAGCGCGGTATGGCGGTCCGCGCGGCCCCCGAAGGGGCGGCGATGGGTTCGGCGGAAACGGTCATGATGAGCCTCCTGGTCACATCGGTGACAGATCTAGCGGGCTTGCAGTGCGGCCTGGTAGTCGATGACCTCGGTGCCGGGACGCGCGGCGGCGTAGTTCTCGGCATCGGCGCGAATCGCGAAGGGCAGCAAGCGATCCTCCGGCCCGGCACCTGGGTCGCTGACCCAGGTGGCACTCTCGGCGAACAGCCGGATGCCGGTGGCGTGGTCGGGGACATAGGCCGCGCGCACGGACGCCGCGCTCGCCCCGATCCGGCGCAGCAGGCACGTCGGCGTCTTGGCCACGGCCGTGGTCTCGGAGTCGGTGAACCACACCTCCGAGGCCGTCACCACACCGTCGACCGCTCCGCCACAGGCGTCGTCGGTCCCGGTCAGCGGTGCGGGCGAGTCGACCGAGGCCGCGGCCGCCTCGTATTCGTCGCCGTACACCGTGCGCAGGTACCGGTCGTCGACGAACTCGCCGAGATCGAGATCCGACAGCGCTCCCAGGCTCTGCAGGAACGGCAGCAGCTCGCCGAGCGCCGTGACCAGCTGTGGCTTGATCGTCGGGTCGAAGTGGACCAAGCCGTTCGGTCCGTTGTAGAGGTAGACCACCTCGACGGGCAGCCCGGTGGCCGCCGCGACCTGCTCGGCGGCCGCGAGCGGATGCTGGTTCAGATAGTCGGTCGTCTTCCGCTGTGCAGTGAGGAAAGCGGTCACCACCTCGGGATGTTCGACGCCGAATCGCTCGTTGGCCACCACAGCGTGGAAAGTCGCGATGCCCGCGGCGCCGCCATCGTGGAGCAGACGCGCGGTGCCGTCGAAGACGAGTTTCTGCGGCCAGGGCACGAACTGGGCGAGCGCCGCCACCTGATCGCCATTCAAGGCCGAGGCCCCGACCGCCGGATCCTGGCCGAGAACCTGGACGTCGTCGAGAGTCATCCCGGCCGCGGACAGGCCGGTGGCGAGCATGCCGTGCGCCGCCGAGCCGACACTGGTCGAGACGACCTGCCCACGCAGATCGGCGAGCGTGGCCGCCGGTGAATCCAGCGGCACCACGATCTGATTCAGCGATCCGCGAAGGTTGTAACCGGTGACGGCGATCAGTTCGGATCGCACGTCGGCGTGCTCGCGGGTCTTGGAGCCGTTGACCAGGATCGGGGCATCGCCCATCGATCCGATGTCGACCTGACCGGCCAGCATCTGGGCGGTCAGCGGAGGTCCGGCGGCGAAGTCCTTCCACTCCACCCGGTAGGTGACACCGGTGGTCTTGCCCAGTTCGGCCAACTCTGCTTCGAAGGTGCCGCGATCACGCAGCAGCGTGCCCGCGGTGACGGTGTTGATGGTCTTGGACTGGTAGCCGATGTTCACGGTAACGGTCTTGCCGTCGTCGTCGGCACCGCAGGCGGTGGCCAGCGACACGGTGACGGCGGCGCCGAGGAGCAGCGCGGATACGCGCAGGCGGAGAGAGCTCATGGTCGTCGATCCATTCTTCTTCTAGCGCAACAGGAACGGGATGTCGACGGTGACCGCGCCGACCGGGCACCGCGCCGCACACGGCCCGCAGTACCAGCACTCGTCGACGTGCATGTACGCCTTGCCCGAATCCGGGTGGATGGCAAGGGAATCGAGTGGACACATGTCCACGCACAGCGTGCAGCCATCGATACACTTCGCTTCGTCGACCGAGACGGGGACGTCGAGTCGGGCGTTGACCTTGGCCATCAGAGTTCCTTTCCAGAGTTCGCGATGCCGATGCGGGCGAAGGCGCGGACATCGGCGTCCGGGTCGTCGAGTGCCCGCTGCAGCGCGGAGGTGATGTCGCGGCGCTCGGCGATGCGCTCGGCCAGTGCGCGCACCGCGGCCTTGCGAACGTCGAGGTTGGGGTCCGAGACCGCCGACAGCAGCGGCGCCGCGGCGAGTTCGGGCTCGGCGGCGGCCAAGGCGATCGCCGCCGCCTGCCTGACCTGCCAGGCGGAGTCGGTGATGGCAGCGGTGGCGACGGCGGCGGCGTGTTCGTCGCAGCCGGTACCGGTCAGGCTCGCCAAGGCGGCGGCGCGCACGAGCGGCTCCGGGTCCTCGGCCAAGGCCAGCAGGGTCACCGCGCCGCGGGGGTCGCCCACGGCGGCGATACCCTTCGCCACGCCGATCCGCACGTCCTGGTCGTCGTCGGCGGCCGCGGCGGCGAGTTCATCGATCGCATCCACGGAGGTGAGCCCGCCGATGACGGTCCGGCGCACCGCGACGTTCGGGTCGGTGAGCCAGCCGGCGAGTTCCTCGGCGCTCACTCGCCGGTGCCGCCACAGCGCCTCGATCGCGGCCGAGCGCACCGCCGGTTCGGGTGCGGTCGTGCATCCGCGCAATACGGCGTCGAACTCCGGCCCCGGCACCAGTACCTCGAGCAACTCGGTGAGCAGACCGATCGCGGTGTGGCGGACGTCGACGTCGACGTCGGCGAGGGCCGCGGCGATGATCGGGGCCGCCCGCGCCCACGCGTCGGTGGTCTCGCTGAGCACCGACAACGCCGTGCGGCGGACCTCCGGGTCGGCGTCGGTGAGGAACGGGGTGAGCTCGTCGAGCTCCGGACACTCGTCGACCAGGTCGAGCAGGGCCAGCAGCCGCGCGCTCATCGCGCGCTCCAGGCGCCGACGAGGTCCGGTGCGGCGACATCGGCGACGCCGTCGGGCCGCGTGAACCCCGGCACCGGCACGATGTAGGGCGCGACCGGCCTGGTGCGGAATTCCATCCCCCCGCTCGCACCGCGATACAGGTTCAAGTGGCAGAACCATTCCGCGTCGTCGCGCGCGGGCCAGTCGGCGCGCTGGTGATAGAGCCCCCAGCGGCTTTCGGTTCGGCGCAGCGACGCGCGCGCCGCCATCTCGGCGCAGTCGCGAATGAAGGTCACCTCCGCGCAGCGCATCAATTCGTGGGGTGTCTGGCCGCTCATGGCGGCGATGTCGGCGTTCATCCGCTCGAATGCCTCGACGCCCAAGGCGAGGTAGGACTGCGCCTTGGGCGGCTGCAGATAGTCGTTGACGAAGCGACGCAGCTTGTATTCGACCTGCGGTTGCGGCGGACCGTCGGGGTTGCGCAGCGGCCGGTAGATCAACTCGTGCGCGGCCTCGATCTGGTCTTCGGGCAGCTCTGGATGCGCTGCGGCACAGCCGAACTCACTCGCGTTCGCACCGGCGATGTCGCCGTAGACGAACGCGCCGATCATGTAGTTGTGCGGCACGAGCGCCATGTCACCCGCCGCGTACAGCCCCGGCACCGTGGTCGCGGCGTGCTCGTCGACCCAGACACCCGAGGCGGAATGGCCACTGCACAAGCCGATCTCGGAGATGTGCATCTCGATGTCCTTGGTGCGGTAGTCGGTACCGCGCCCTTCGTGGAAGGTGCCGCGCGTCGGGCGCTCGGTGGTGTGCAGGATGCCCTCGATCTCGCGGATCGTGGCGTCGGGCAGGTGGCTGAGTTTCAGATAGATCGGCCCGCGGGCACTGTCGAGTTCCCGTTTGACCTCGGCCATCATCTGACCGGACCAGTAATCGCAATCGACGAAGCGATTGCCTTCGGAATTGACCTGATAGCCGCCGAACGGGTTCGCGACGTAGGCGCAGGCCGGCCCGTTGTAGTCCTTGATCAGCGGATTGATCTGGAAGCACTCGATCCCCGACAGCTCCGCGCCCGCGTGATAGGCCATCGCGTAGCCGTCACCGGCGTTGGTGGGGTTCTCGTAGGTGCCGTAGAGATAGCCCGACGCGGGCAACCCGAGCCGACCGCAGGCTCCGGCCGCCAGGATCACCGCGCCCGCGGAGATGGTGACGAACTCGCCGCTGCGCGTGTCGAATCCGACCGCGCCCACCGCGCGCCCGTCGACGGTGAGCACGCGCACCGGCATCACCCGGTTGCTGATGGTCACCTTGGCTCGCACGTCACGGGCCCGCAGGGTGCGATACAGCACCTTCTTCACATCGCGACCCTCCGGCATCGGCAGCACGTAGGAGCCGGAGCGGTGCACCTTGCGGACCGCGTACTCGCCGTGCTCGTCCTTTTCGAACTTGACGCCGTAGCCCTCGAGCCGCTGCACCATCTCGAATCCCCGGGTCGCGGTCTCATAGACCGTGCGCTGATTCACGATGCCGTCATTGGCGACGGTGATGTCGGCGACATAGTCCTCGGGGCTGGCCTTGCCGGGGATCACGGCATTGTTCACGCCGTCCATCCCCATGGCCAGCGCACCGGAGTGACGCACGTGCGCCTTCTCCAGCAACAGCACGTTCGCGCCGTGGCGGGCGGCGGTGAGGGCGGCCATGGTGCCCGCGGTGCCGCCGCCGACGATCAAGACGTCACAGACCAGTTCTCGCCGGTCGGTGGGCGATGGGATCTGCATGGGGATCAACCCCTTTCGTTGTGGTCACGGTTGCCGGTGCGCCGCGGTGTCACCGGGATGCGGTCGAGCCGTCCGGACAGCGAGAACCGGTCCCCGCGGTAGCGGATGTACTCGAGGTCGACGGGGCGACCGGAATCGGTGTAGGTGAGCCGTTCCAGGAACAGCAGGGGGGACCCCGCCCGGACCTGCAGGAGCCCGGCGACGGTCGGGTCCGCGGCGACCGCTTCGATCGCGACAGCGGCCGAGCCCAGCGGCAGACCGAGTTCTGCCTCGAGGAGGCCGAACACGTCACAGCCGTCGAGGTCCTTGTCGAGCAGCGGGATACCGACGTCGGCGCTGAGGTAGCTCGCGTCCAGGGACAGCGGAGTGCCGTCGAGGTAGCGCACCCGTTCCAGGGCGACGACCGGATCACCGGATTCGAGTTCGAGCCGTTCGGCGACCAACGGCGTGGCCGGGACCACCTCGGCGAGCAGAACCCGGTTCACCACCCGGTCGCTGCGGGTTTCGAAAGTCTCGGCGAGGCCGCGCAGTCGATCCAGGCCCTGCACCGCCTTCTCCGCGACCACGAAGGTGCCCGCACCGGGTACACGGTCGATCAAACCCTCGTCGCGGAGGAGGGCGAGCGCGTCACGGACGATGTTGCGGCTGGTGGTGAAGTCGGCGGCCAGTTGGGCCTCGGCGGGCAGGGGGCGGTCACCATAGACACCGCTGCGGATGCGGGCACGCAGAACGTCGCGGATGCGCCGGGCTGGGGCGCTGCGGCGACTCTGGCCGGGATCGGGCGGCCGGGGCCGCGCGGTGGAGAAGGGAGTGGCTGTCATGCGGCACATGCTCCGAACGCCTCGTTACGAGGGACGCTTCGGGCAATTACCGGATGGTTACGCCAGTTCCTCGTTCACGTCCGAGCTCTCTACCTGCGACGATGCGATCTCATCGGCGAGTCCCACCACTGCCGAGCGCGCGCGCTCGAGGTGCGTCGCCCGGATCACGAGCAATTCGCCTGGCCCCGACGGCGGGCTGTTTCGGCGCCAGATCGCCCGGAACTTGCGGGTCAGGCGGGCGACGTCGACGGTGGGGACCGCGACCAGGGAGCCGGTGGCGAGATCCGGTGCCGCGATCAACCGGCTCAGCACCGCGGGCGCCATGCCGGTCCTGGCCGCGGCGAGAATCGCGGCCGCCGACCCGAGTTCGGCGGCCGGACCTGTCGGTGGGCCCTCGGTGCTGAGCAGGTCCCACACGGTGTCGCGGGTGCCCGACCCCGGTTCACGCCAGAGCAGGGCGGTGGCGGCGAGTTCGCGCAGCGTCACCGGGGCCTCGCGACGCGCCCACGGGTGGTCGCGGGCCACGACCACGACCAGGTCGTCGGTGCCGAGCACGCGGCTGCCGAGCCCGGCGGGTGGATGCGGCCCCTCCACGAAGCCGAGGTCGGCCACGCCCGTCCTGACGAGTTCGGCGACCTGGGTCGAGTTCTCCACCTCCAGGGCGATGACGACCTCGGGGTGATCCTGCCGCAGGGCGGCGAGCCAGTGCGGAATCCGATGGTCGGCAATGGTTTTCGATGCCGCGATGCGCAGTCGCGGCGCCTGGGCCGCACGGAGTCGGTCCACCTCGTCGACGAGCTCGCCCACGGCGGCGAGCACCGTGCGCGCGTGGTCGACCACGGCCCGGCCCGCGTCGGTCAGTTCCGAGCCGGTGGGACCGCGGTCGAGCAGCTTCACGCGTAGCCGGCGTTCCATCGCGCTGATCCGCATGCTCGCGGCGGGCTGACTGATCCCGTGGCGGCGGGCGGCGGCACCGAGGCTGCCCAGTGCGGCCACCGAGACGAGCAGGTCGAGGACCTCCAGGTCAGGGGTTCCGGGTGGCAGCGTCATGGGGTGATTATCGGGCACGTTCGGCGATGGGGGTGTCAGACATCGTCGACGGCTCGGGTTCGGCGGCGCCTACCCTTGGCCACGCCGTAGAGCGCTACCACGGGTTTGAGTGGCATCCATTCACCGAACCGGTAGTCCTTGCCCCGGACGAGCCGCTCGGCCAGCTCCGGACTCTGCTCGGCGAGATAGTGGCGCGCGGTCTCGGCGTGGGTCGGCAGCGAGACGATCTTGATCCGGTCGACATCCTTCAGACAGGGAATCGCGAAAGCCACGTTCTCCCAGGTGGATCGACTGGACTCCTCGAGCACGATCTCACCCTCGTAGCCACGGGAGTCTCGCGCGTAGCGCGCCATCAGCGCCGCTTCGGACCGCGGGCCCGCGCAGGCACCCCCGCACAGGACCAGCCGGGACTCGGCGGCGGGATCGATGGAACGAAGTCCGGCCCTGACCCGCCACCTGTTCATGGCATTGGCGTCGGGTCCGGCATTGCGATAGCCCAGGACGACGACTGCCTCCGACCCTGCGGGCACGGTGCCGACCCACCTGCGTGAGGCGCGCCAATTCGCCCATTCACCCCACAGCATCACGCTGATGCCGGCGGCGAGTGTCAGCCGGGTCCGTTTCCGCACACCTCCAGCAAACCACAGTCGCGGGTCCCACCACGCCCGAAGAGCCATAAGGCCAACTTATGCCCACCTCATGACTCGGCCTCTACCTGCCCTTTCCATGCGCGGCGAAGGTAAGGGGGTGAATCGCGCATGTGCCCTCGCTCCCGGCCTCGCCCTCGCCGCACTCGTGGCCACCGTGGCCACGCCGGTCGGCACAGCGCTACCGATGGTCGGGGCGCCGGTGCTGGCACTGGGCGGGGGCGCGGCGGCCGGAATCCTGCTTCGGCGCCGGGAGGGCGCGGACGCGGTGTTCGATCCCGGTCTCGACCTCGCCCGGCGCCGTCTACTGGGGGTGGCGATCGTGCTGCTCGGGCTGGGATTGCCGATGGGGGCGGTGCTGAGCGTGGGACGCGAGACCGCGATCGTGCTGATCGGCACGCTCATCGTCGGCGCGGTCGCCGCGTTCGTGGTCGGGCGGATGCTGGCGGTCGATCGGGAATCGGCGACTCTGGTCGCGGTGGGAACCACCATCTGTGGCGCCTCCGCCATCGCGGCGGCCACCGCGGTCCTGCGGCCGGACCGGCAGCGGGTCGCCTACGCCCTGGGCACCATCTTCGTCTTCAATGTCGCCGCGGTCCTGGTGTATCCCCCCGTGGGCCGGGCCCTCGGCCTGTCGCAGGAGGCGTTCGGCCTCTGGGCGGGGACCGCGATCAACGACACCTCCTCCGTGCTGGCAGCGGGCGTAGTCTTCGGTGCGGGTGCCGCGCAATTCGCGGTCATCGTGAAGTTGATCCGCAGCCTGGCCATCGTCCCCCTGTGCGTCGGCCTGCACGTGGGGCGTCGTCACATCACCGGGGAGACCGGTGCCCCGGCGGGCTCACTGCGTCAAGCCTTTCCGCTGTTCGTCGTCCTGTTCGTCGCCGCCTCCGTCATCGCGGGACTCGACATCCTCCCCGCTGCTCTCACCCACCCCCTCGCCACCACCAGCAGTTGGCTCATAGCCGTCGTCCTCGCCGCGATCGGCACCTCGCTGAGCATCGACCGGCTGCGCAGCGCGGGCGCACGACCACTGGTCCTCGGCGGCGTCCTCGGC
This sequence comes from Nocardia mangyaensis, assembly GCF_001886715.1. Lineage (NCBI taxonomy): Bacteria > Bacillati > Actinomycetota > Actinomycetes > Mycobacteriales > Nocardiaceae > Nocardia > Nocardia mangyaensis. The sequence continues at coordinate 3,420,747 of NZ_CP018082.1, read as the reverse complement.
CTGATCCTCGGAGCCGGCAGCCTGGGGTTGATGTACCTCACGGGCTGGTGCTGATTCTGCGCGGGCACGCGGCTACGCCGAGGCCGAGTTCGACGCCTTCGACGACTGGTGCGAGGGCGACAAGGACTGATCCTCACCCCGCTCGGCCAGTCCGGCCACATACTCCCCACCCCACCGGTCGAGTTCGGTGACGAAACCACGCAGACCCTGCCCGGTCGCCGTCAGGGAGTAGTCCACCCGGGGCGGCACCTCGGGGTAGGCGTGGCGGACGACGATGCCGTCCTGCTCGAGTTCGCGCAACTGCCGGGTCAGGACCCGCGGTGTCACGTCACCGACTCGGCGGCGCAGTTCGCCGTAGCGCACCGGCCCGGCGAGCAGATGCTTGACGATCGTCATCTTCCAGGACCCCCCGAGTACCGCGATGCTCACCTCGACGGGACAGACGGTCATCGCTCGGCGAACCGACGGCCGGACCTCACCTTCCATACCTGCAAGAGTATCCCTATCGTCCATATGGACGAAAATGTACATACTGTCAGAAGTGATCGGACGCTGTTAGAACGACGGTAGGACAGCCGGACTACCGAAGGATCCAGGTGAGGATCTCCGACGCTAGAATCCACGACACCTCCGCTCGCGCCAGGCCCCGCATCCATCCCGCGTGGACCATGGTCGCGGTCGCGGCGCTCGCGCTGATCGCGGCCGGATCGTTCACCACGATCGCGGGGCTGATCACCGAGCCCCTGGTGACGACGCGCGAGTGGAGCCGCGGCGGGATCGGCGTCGCGGTGGCGGTCAACATGGTCCTCTACGGCGCGGTCGCCCCGTTCTCGGCGGCGCTGATGGACCGCTACGGCATCCGGCGGGTGACGGCGAGCGCACTGGCGGTTCTGGTCGCCGCGTCGGTGCTGATGGTCACAGCGGCGCCGACCGTGGTCTGGTTCGCGCTGTGGTGGGGCTTGGCCGTCGGCGTCGGTACGGGGTCGATCACGATGGTCTTCGGCGCGACCGTGGCGAACCGCTGGTTCCGGCGCAGGATCGGTCTGGCCACCGGAATCCTCACCGCCGCCGGTGTCTTCGGCCAGTTCGCGCTGCTACCGGTGCTGTCGGTGCTACTCGCACACCAGCATTGGCAGCGTCCGGTCCTCGCCTGCGGCGCCTTCGCCGCCCTCGCGCTGATCGTGGTACTCGTGTTCCTGCGCGAACGCCCCGAGTCGGTCGGCGTCGGCCGATACGGTGCCGCGCCGGGCGAGGATCCGGACGACACCCGCGCGGTGAATCCGTTCGCTCGCACTGTCGGCGCGCTCACCGCCGCGCTGCGTGATCGCAGGTTCTGGTTGCTGGCCACCATGTTCGCGCTCTGCGGCGCGACCACCAACGGCCTGATGTGGAGCCATTTCACTCCGGCCGCGCACGACCACGGCATGGCGGCCACGGCGGCGTCGAGCATGCTCGCGGTGATCGGCGTCGCCAATATTCTCGGCACGGTCACGGCCGGATGGCTCACCGACAGAGTCGAACCCCGGTACCTGCTCGCGGTGTTCTTCGCGGCGCGGGGCGTCTCGCTGGCACTGCTGCCCGCCCTGTTCAGCAGTGGTCTGTCCCCCGACCTGGTCGCGTTCGCGGTGGTGTTCGGCATCCTCGATGTGGCGACCGTGCCGCCGACCCTGACCCTGTGCCGTGCGTGTTTCGGCGATGACAGCGCCCTGGTCTTCGGCTGGATCAGCGTGTTCCATCAGGTCGGCGCGGGAGCGATGGCCTTGGCGGGCGGTCTGATCCGCGAGCTGGACGGCTCGTATACGCCGGTGTGGCTCGCGGCCGCCTGCGCGTGCGTGCTCGCGGCGGTGCTCGGCGCTGTCGCGCCGCGGGCTAGTCGTTGAGGTCGAGGTCGCCGAGCAGTTCGTCGGCGCGAGCCAGGGCGCTGTCGAGTTCGTCGGTGACCGTGTCGAGCACTGACATGCCGTCGAGCATGCCGGAGAGTTCCTCGTGCAGGGCATGCAGTTCGGCGAGGGCGGGGTCGACGGTGGTCCAGGCGACGGTGTCGGACCACCAGCTGTCGCGCTGGATCCAGGACCAGACGATGTCACGGACCAGCAGCGCGTCGCTGGTGTAGAGCTGACGGCTGTGCGTCTGGGCGGTGTGCTCGACCTCGTAGGTGCCGTCGTCGAGACAGCGGGCCTGGATCCGCTCCGCCGGGTCGCGCGTGAGCAACAGGAACGGATGGTCGGACGCGGGATCGGCTGGGGCGGGACCTGGTCGGGCGGGGTCGACCGGGCGTGGCGCGTCGGAGCCGTCACCGACATGGACCACGACCTCGGGCGAGTCATCGGAGGGAGCACCCATCGGGCCAGTGTGCCGGATCGATGGGCAGGACGGCCAGTGCGTCTGGGGCGCCGCGAAAATCACCCTGCGTCACCGCGAATCGGCAGGTACCGACGGCTCCACGTTGCGGTGGGTCCACCTGCACATGATCGAGGTGCGCCCACCACAACGGACACGCCGATCTGCTCCGCGAGCGCATCGACGGCAGTACGGGCAGGTGAGCTCAGCTCTCGCTCGCGCGCAGGAACGCCGCGCCGCGCGGTGAGATCTCGTAGCCGATGTCCAGGCTCCAGGTCAGACCCAGGTTCTTGAGTTTGCGGACGTCCAGTTTCAGCGAATCCTTGTCCCGGCCGAGCAGAACCGCCACCTCGGCGGCGCGAACACGAGGATGGGACGCGATGGCGGCGAGAACTTCGGCGGTCCACGGCCCGCGTCGGCTGGCTCGGTCCAAGCGCGCGAGCGCGGCGGTGATGTCCTCGACGTCGCTCGCGGAAAGATCGACCCGTCTACTCGATTCCACCCGCTCGTCGGGGCCCGCGTAACGCACCGTGATCCGGTAGACCGGGTCGTCGGGAGAACCGCGGAAGCTCGCCGTCACCACCTCGGCATCACGCTCACCGGCCGCGTGTGCGTCCGCGTCGGAGATGTCGTGCGCGGCGATCGGGTCGATGCCGACGATCTCGACGACGCCGGCACTGGTGTGCAAGCGGGTACCGGCCCGCACCCTGGGCTTGGCCCACCGCCGGAAGACCTGGATCACGACCCCGGCGGCGACTGCCCGCGCGATACGGTCGGTGAGGATCACGCGATCAGCCGGTGACGACTTCGGTGGTGAGCTGGTCGACACCGTCGATGACCACATCCGCCAGGGCCAGCGCCTCGCGCGACGGCGGGAAGTCCGGACGGGGCGCGGCGATCAACCGCATCCCCGCCGCGTGCGCCGAGCGCAATCCGTTGGTCGAATCCTCCACGGCAGTACAGTCTTTCGGGTCGACACCGAGGCGCTGCGCGACGGTCAGGTACACATCGGGCGCTGGTTTGCCGCGACCGACCTCCTCGGTCGACAGGACCGCGGCGAAGGCGTCGATCAGGCCCGATTTCGCCAGCACCAGGTCGATCAGAGTGGCCGGTGACGAGCTGGCGAGGCCGAGCTGCCAGGACTCGGCGCACCGGCGCACCGCCTCGACGGCGCCGGGCAGCAGCGGGACGTGATGGGCGTATTTGTCGGCCATCAGGTCGATGACATCGGCGGCCACCTGATCAGCCGGCTCGGCGACACCGAGATCGTCGGCGAGATAGGCCGACCACTCGACGGTGCTCATCCCCATCATCTTCACCTGCGAATCCGGTTGCCACCGACCACCTTTGAGGTCGACGTACTCGTGTCTGACCTGCTCCCACACCGATTCGGAATCGATCAGCACACCGTCCATGTCGAACACAACCGCCGCGATACCCATACGCCCAGCCTTTCGCCGCTCACACGGAGGGCACCACCCCGGTGCGCCGACTCTCCGTCTAGGTCCAGACCTGCTCGATAATCGAGTTCCAGACTAATCGACCGACCCGCCCGTCGTGAGCCCCGTCACGGGGCGTGCGGCGTAGGTGACACCCGACGCGAACATCCAGCTCGGCAGCGATAACGTGTTGCATATGGACGATACACAGGTCGGCAACTCGCTCCCGGACGAAGCGCACCACGAAGGCGGGTTCCGACCGATGGCCGAGCTGATCCAGGCGCGCAAGGACGAAGGCGCCGACAAGACAGCGGGCGGCTCACACTACGGCGAACTGATCGAACAGGTGCGCGAGCTGATGGACCGGGCACGCCTGGTCAATCCCTCCGACGAGCTGGCCAAAGAGGCGATCTCGACCCTCGAGCAGCTCAATGCCCGCCTCGGTACCGCGGTGGTCGACGAGTGGTCATCGCCCAGCTGGACGCGCACCGACCTGCCCGCGCGCGGCAACATCACGCTGCCGCCGTACACGGTGGTCAGCGGCAGCAGCGAGGGCGTCACCACCGAGCTCGTCTTCCGCACCTTCCACCTCGGCGGCAACGGCGCCGCGCACGGTGGGCAGATCGCCGTCGCCTTCGACGACATCCTCGGCATGACCGCGGCCCTGCACACCAAGGCGGTGACCCGCACCGCGTCGCTGACCATCGACTACCGCTCGATCACCCCGCTCAACCGCCCGCTCACCGTCCGCGCGCACGCCGAACGCCGCGACGGGCGCAAGGTGTACCTGCGGGCGACCATGCACGACGGCGAGCGCCTGTGCGCCGAGGCGAACGGGCTGTTCATCGTGCTCAACCCCGGCCAGCCCTGAGCCCGCAGGCACGTCCGGCGTGCGCCCGGATGGGGCGATAGCCGTTCCCGACCGGAATCGCGCAGGTCGCGCGACGCCGTTGCTGTGCGACGAAGGACTCATCGATCACGCGCCCGGGGTCAGCGCGGGCCACGGACTCGACGCGCGGGACACCGCGCGAGATGTTGGACGGCGCAGCTCAGGTGGGTGCGATGGTGGAGTCATCGGGACAGACGGGCGGTGGGGAGGGGTCGGTCGGCGGGCCAGGGGTGGGTGGGCGCGTGGTTAGTGTGGTGGGATGAGTGCAGTGGGCGGGACGTTGGTGACGGTCCTCGAGGATCTCGATGCGGTGACGACCATCGGGTACGAGGACGATCCGCGGGATGCCGGGTCGTCGGCGCGCGAAGTCGAGGCGGTGTGGGAATCGGTACGGGCGTGGTACCGGATGGGGACGACGCCTGCCATCCAGGTGTGTGTGCGGCGCAACGGCAAGGTCGTGCTCAACCGGGCGATCGGGCACGGGTGGGGTAACGCGCCCGAGGATGGGCCGGACGCCGCGAAGATCCTGGTGACGCCGGAGAGCCCGTTCTGCGGATTCTCCACCGCGAAGGGGGTGGCCGCCACGGTGATGTCGATGCTCGCCGAACAGGGCGCCTTCGCGCTGAACGACCCTGTGTGCGACTACATTCCGGAATTCGCCGCGCATCGCAAGGGCACGATCACCATCGCTGATGTGCTCTCGCATTCGGCGGGTATCCCGTTCATCACCCCGCCCTACAAGGGTGCCGAGGTGGTGCTCGACGAGGATCTGGCTCGCGCGGCGCTCACCGACCTGGTGCCGAGCTGGCCACCGGGCCGATTCCGGGTCTATCACGCGTTGACCAGCGGATTGATTCAGCGGCTACTCGTCCAGCGGGCCACCGGCAAGCGGATGCGGGAACACCTCGACGAGCAGGTGCTGACGCCACTGGGCTTCCGGTGGACCAACTTCGGGGTCGATCCGGCCGATGTCGGCAAGGTCGTGCCGAGTGTGAAGACCGGGCCGCCGACATCGCGGTTGTCGATGTTCTTGGCGCGCAAGGCGCTCGGCGGCGGGATGGACAGAGTGTCGAAGCGGGACAACGACGCATTCCTCACCGCCGAACTCCCCTCCGGCAACCTCGTGACGACTGCCGAGGAACTCTCCCGATTCTACGAAATCCTCACACGCGGTGGTGAACTCGACGGAACACGGATCATCGATCCCGACGCCCTGCGCGCTGCGATCGCCCCCGCCGACCGCCTGCCCGGCCTCGCGGGCCGGGTCAGCCGCGCGGGCTTCGAACTGGGCGCCCGGCGCTCGAAGTTCGGCCGCGACACCGCCACCCACTTCGGCCGCAGCGGCCTGACCACCCAGTACGGCTGGGCCGACCCCGCCCGCAACCTCGCCGGCGCCATCCTCACCAGCGGCAAGGCCACCACCGACACCGATCGCCCCGCGAAACTGGTCGCCCAGATCTCGGGCACCTTCCCACCCGTGTCCCCCACCGCCCAGTTCTTCCACGTCTGAGTCCAGGCTGCCCGATACAACATTGGACAGTTGATCACCAGGCGCCCAGGGAAGCATCCGCCCCGAGTAGCGCACGCCACCAGAGCCTGGTGATCAACAGTCCAGGTCCGGGATGCGGCGACCGGGCCCGAGTGGGCGCCTATTCGCCCCGGGCGTAGCGGATGGATGCGGCCACGGCTTCCCGGTCGATGACCAGGCTCGGGTCCCGCTCGAGTACCTCGTCGAACTCGAGCAGGGCATCTGCGACCGTGCTGCGGCGAGCCGAGGTGATCAACTCCTGGCGCATGTAGTCGGCCAGCGAAATCGCCGATGCTGCGGCACGATCGGCAAGGACGCTCCACACGTGCGCGGGCAGCTCGTAGGCGTGGATCACGGCCGCGGCGTCGGCATCGGGGGCCGGAGACGGATGGCCCGGCCGCTCGGCAGCGAGAAAGTCGACAACGCCGTCCAGTGCGATCCGCCGCTGCGCCAGCGCGAACAATTCGCGACGCAGGTATTCGCGCGTCGGCAGTCCGGCGGCGCGGGCGCGGCGGCGCATGACCTCCGTGGTCGGTTTGGGCAGGGCAGCGATCTCGGTCAGCGTCATACCGGCCACCGTAGGCAGGCCGAAAGACCTCGGCAACAGGCATATCGGGGACGAAGCAGATCACCGCCGCGGCGAGGCCGTCGGCGTCGATGCCACCGCGTAGGCCCCGGTGGCGCGTATCGCCCGTGGCGCGCACACCACGGGCGGGGTTGTCAGGCGCCGATGACGGCGTTCATGATCGTGCCCGCGCTGGTGGCGACCGCGCCGCCCGCCATCGCGCTGGCGATCATCTTCGGCGACTGCAGACCGCCGCCGTTCCACTTCTCCCAGGCGAAGCGACCACCGCCGTAGGTGATGGCGGTGACGCCGGAGAGCAGGATTCCCCAGGTGAAGTACCGGCTGAGCTGCATAACCTTGTCGGCCATCGGCGGTGCCTCCGGCGTCGGGTTGCCCACCTGGGCGACGGCGATGCCGTAGGTGTCGTGCAGTGCGGCCAGGATCATGCTCACGATCGTGCTCCTTCGTCGGTTGTTCGTGGTGAAGCCGATGTCGAGAACTCGTGACGCGGTAGAACCCCAGATCTATTGAACATTCAACCTCAGGACACTTCGGTGGCCTGGGCGACACTCCGCACGGATCATGACCGCCATCACACCCGCGGGGTCGTGCCGTGGTCGCGCCGTGGCCCTAGAATCGAACGCGCGGGGCATGTCCAGAAATCGGCGCGACGAGGCGCTGACCACCACCTTCATCGCACATCTACCGTACCGCGAGGAGGGCACATGGCTTTCCTGATTCCCTTGATCGTCGCGTTTCTTCTGGTGACAGCGGCAGTGGTAGTGGCGTCTTACGCCACGGTTTCGCTGACCTATTGGTTTGAATCCCGCCGCAACAGTCCGGACCAGTCCGACCCGCATCCAGCACGCTGAACGCCGCCCCGACACCCCGATGCCCCGGAACCGATCTCTTGGTGCCGGGGCATCGCCGCGTTCAGGGTCGGTGCGATTCGAGACCGGCCTGGGTCGCGATGATCGCGGCCTGCACACGTGACTGGACGCCCAGTTTGGTCAACACCCGGGACACGTGGGTCTTCACGGTTGTCTCCCCGATGAGCAGCCGGGTGCCGATCTGATGGTTCGACAGGCCGGCACCGAGGCCGGCGAGCACCTGCCGCTCGCGGTCGGTGAGTGTCGACAGATCGGGCGGTGCGAGGGCCGTGGTCCTGGGCAGGGCGGCGATCACCGCGCGGGTCACCTTCGGGTCCAGCACCGCGTCGCCCTCGGCCACCGCCAGCACCGCGCGGACCAGTTCGTCACCGCCGACCGACTTGAGCAGGAAGCCGCTCGCGCCCGCCGAGAGGGCGCCGAGGACATATTCGTCGATGGCGAAGGTGGTGAGCACCAGAACCTTCGCGTTCGTCTCGGCGACCACCGCGGCGGTGGCGGCCAGTCCGTCGACGCGCGGCATCCGCACATCCATCAGCACCACGTCGGGGCTCAGCGCGCGGGCCTGCCGGAGCGCGGCGACGCCGTCGGCGGCCTCGCCGACCACCCGCACCTGTCCGGAGGACTCGAGCAGCATGGTCAGGCCCGCGCGGATGGTGGCGTGATCGTCGGCCACCAGCACCGTCACCGTCACGCGGCCCCCAGCGGGATGCGCGCGCAGACGCGCCAGATGCCGTCCTCGGCGTCGGCGGTGAGCGAGCCGTCCATCGATTCGGCACGGAACATCATGTTGCGCACTCCGTTTCCCTCGCCGGTGCGGGCACCGGGCTCGATCGGATTCGAGGCGGTGATCACCAGGCGGGTCCTGTCACGACGGAGGTCGATGTCCAGGGGCGCGCCGGGGGCGTGCTTGGTGGCGTTGGCGATGGCCTCGCCCAGGATGCGGGTGATCACGGCTTCGACCGCGGTGGGCAATTCCAGACCCTCGGCCCGGTGCACGGCCACCGCGGCGCCTGCCGCTTTCGCCGCGTCGATCAATCCGTCCAGCGATGACAGTCGGGTGGTGACGGCGGTGTCGTCGGGAGAGGTCAGCAGGTCGATCGTCGCGCGCATCTCCTCGAGCGCGGCCAGGCTGCCCGCCCGGATCGAACGCAGGACGGTGGTGTTGCCCGGTTCCTTCTGAGCCACCTCGGACAGGATCGCGACGGCGGACAGGTGACCGGCCACTGTGTCGTGCAGGTCGCGCGCCAGCCGACGACGCTCGTCGCCGAGGGCGGCCGAACGCTCGGCGTCGAGAACCGCGAGTTGGGCGCGCGCCGCCTCGCGCTCCATCCGCGCCATCCGGCGTGAGGCCCGCACGGCCCGTGCGTAGCCGAGCGGTGACCAGGTCAGCGCCACTCCGGCCAAGGCGGCATAGAGCCCCACCCGAACATCGAGCAGGGCCGCCGCCAGGAGCGCCCCGCCCAGGGTCAGGATCAGCGAGAACCAGACGACCACCACGCCCAACCGGTCCGATCCCTTGCTGACTGCGAGGAAGATGACGTCGGCCAGCGCGATCCACAGCGGCAGCGACGGACTCACCGCGAGATCCCCGGCCAGCAGGGCGACCATCAGCCCGAAGGCCAGTGCGGGCCGTTGCTGCGCGGTCAGCTGGATCGCGAACGCCGTGGACAGCAGAGCGAGCTTCACCAGCGGCGGATAGACGTCGTCATTCGCCACGACCGCCCAGCCCCCGGCGGCCCACAGCAACAGCCCGACCAGGAAGATGCCGACCGCGGCCGTGGTCGAACTGTCGAACACGTCCGCGAGCCGACTCATGGGCGCGCGCGACGAAGACATGTCCCCCATTCCAGCACACGCGCGCCAAGTCTCGGGTCCTCCGAAAGGCGGACCCGCGGCGAGCGGAAAGCCCGACGACCGCGGACCGGTGTGCCTGCCACAGTCGAGGAATGGACGAGATGACGAACCCGGTGCTGGTGACCATCCTGGGCTGCGAGATCGGCTTCTGGGTGCTGGTCGTCGGCGGTCTGCTCCTGCGCTACGCGGTCCGGCTGCCGCGCGCGGGCCTGGTGACGCTGGCGCTGGTGCCGGTGCTCGATGTCGTGCTCGTGGTCGCGGTGGCCATCGATCTGCATCGCGGTGGGGAGGTGGGCTTCGCGCACCGGCTGGCCGGGATCTACCTGGGCTGCACCGTGATGTTCGGGCACCGGATCATCCAGTGGCTCGACGAGCGTTTCGCCTACCGGTTCGCGGGCGGACCGGCGCCGGTGAAGGTCCCGAAATACGGTCCCGAACGGTCCCGCAAAGAGTGGGCCGATTTCGCCCGCTGGCTCGGCGCCGCCGCCATCGCCGCCGTCCTGACGGTAGCGCTGAGCTACACGGTGGCCGACACCGAGCAGCGCGAGCAGCTGATGGGCGTATTCGGCACGCTCGGGGTGATCACCGTGATCTGGCTGCTCACCGGACCTGTGTGGGTGGCGGGATCGCGCCGCGACTGACGACCTCGCGCGACGCGAACCACACCGCACGACAGCGCGGGCGGCCGATCGTGTCACATCCTGGGAAAACACCGGGCGGGAACAGTCCCGGCATCGATACGTTGTCCAGAGTGGTCAGTCGAAGCAACGAGAGGATCGCCGGTGGCAACGGAGACCGCGAGTCCGGCCATCGGCCTGCGCTCCGAGCGGGGCCCGATTCTCGCGTCGCTGATGCTCGCGACCGGATTGATCGCGCTCGACTCGACCATCATCGCCACCGCGGTGCTCACCATCACCGACACCCTCGGTGGATTCGCGCTGTTCCCCTGGTTGTTCTCGATCTATCTGCTCGCCCAGGCGGTGACGGTGCCGATCTACGGCAAGCTCGCCGACATGGTGGGGCGCAAACCGGTGATCCTGGTCGGGATCGCGGTCTTCGCGCTGGGCTCGCTGCTGTGCGGGCTCGCCACGAGCATGGTGGGCCTGATCGTGTTCCGGGCCATCCAGGGTATCGGCGCCGGGGCGATCCAGCCGATGACGATGGTGATCGCCGGAGACCTCTACACCCTTACCGAACGGGCCAAGGTGCAGGGCTACCTGGCCGGGGTGTGGGCCAGTTCGGCGGTGCTCGGCCCGCTGCTCGGTGGTGTGTTCGCCGACTATCTGAGCTGGCGGTGGATCTTCCTGATCAACCTACCGCTGTGCGCGGTCGCGGCCTGGATGTTGGTGCGCCACTTCAGCGAATCGGCGCCCCGGCGCGCCCAGCGCATCGACTACCTCGGCGCGGTATTGCTCACGCTCGGCGCGGGCGGGCTCATCCTGGGCCTGCTCGAGGGCGGTCAGGCCTGGGCGTGGACCTCGCCGGTCTCGCTGGCGCTGTTCACGGGCAGTGTGGTGGTGCTCGGCTTGTTCACCATGGTCGAGCGGCGGGCGACGAATCCGATTCTGCCGCTGTGGATCTTCACCCGCCGGGTGGTGATCGCGAGCAGCACCGTCTCGCTGCTGATCGGCGCGGTGGTGCTCGGACTCACCTCGTACGTGCCGACCTTCGCCCAAGGCGTGCTCGGCACCGGTGCGCTGGTCGCCGGACTGACGGTCGGCGCGCTGACGCTGGGCTGGCCGCTGGCTGCCTCGAATGCGGGAAGGCTCTACCTGCGGTGGGGATTCCGGGTGACCGCCGTGGTCGGCAGCATCCTGGTCATGCTCGGCTGCGCGACCACCCTGCTCATCGGTGAGCAGTCGAGCACGGCGCAGATCGCGCTCTCGTGCTTCCTGATCGGCGCCGGGATGGGCCTCGTGGCGACGCCGACGCTGATCGCGGCGCAGGCCAGCGCCGAATGGCAGGAGCGCGGTGTGGTCACCTCGGCCAACATGTTCGCTCGCTCGCTGGGCAGCGCGGTCGGGGTGGCGGTGTTCGGCGCGGTCGTCAACGCGGGCATCCGCGACCCCGACCACCCCGCGCCGACCGAACTCGCCCACGGCATCCACCTGGTGTTCGTGGCCATGTTGGTCATGGCGGTGGTCATGCTCGTCGCCGCGGTGACGATGCCGGGACGAACGAAGTCCGCCTAGTTGGACGCTGCTCGGTGTCGTCGAGGAAGTGTGGGGAATCGGGCATCCGACTGCGGACATGGATCTGGCGACTCGGCGGCGCAGCGAGCGTAGTCGTTCGGGATACAGGCCTCCGTATACGCCGAACGTGGTCGTCGTCGGACCGTCGCTCAAGGTCTGGACCGCCTAACCGGCTCGACCCTCCCGGCGGCGTACGACGTCGACGACCTCGCCGGGGGCGAACTCGACGACGCGGCGGACTCGCGAGTTCGCGACCGGGGCCAGGTCGACCACCACCGGGGCGCCGGGGCCCGTGTGGGTGATCGCGGTGATTCGGTCCTGGAGGTAGCCGCCGTCGGGGACCTGCACACGGATGACGTCGCCGACGGTGAGCCCTTCGGCGTGGATCGCGCCGCCGGGGACGATGGTGTCGACGGTACCGCACCGGGTGTGACCCACGCTCGCGCCCAGACCGCGTTCGGCGATGGTCCACCACACCGGGGTGTCCGGCTCGCCCGCGCCCAGGCGGCTGTGCCAGGCCAGGACCCGATCACGTTCGGCTTCGGCGCCCGCGCGGGTCTCGTGCAGGGAGATCTGGCGGCGGACCGGGGCGTTGCGGGGTCGGCTCGTGCCCGCCGCGCCGTCGATGACCAGGATCCAGCGGGCACCCGCCGCATTGTCGCGGTGCGCCGAGACGCGCTTGGCCAAGGCCAGCCCCGGTGTCGCGCCCAGCCGATCGGCCGCCTCCTCGATGCTGTCGGCGAGGCCGAGCGAGCGCAGCAGTTCGGCGACGGTCAGCTCCGAGGTGCCCAGTTCCTGCGCGAGCGCGGGCATCGGGGTGCGGCGACGCCAGCCGATCCGGGCGCAGTGCTCGTGCCTGGTGAACCACAGGCCGCTGCGGGAGCGACGGTGCCGGTCGACGACCACCGCCCACCAGTCCCATTCCGGTTCGGCGACCAGCCGCCCGCGGACCCAGCGTTCTCGTTCCGCCGTGGACACGCGGTCCTCGGGCGCGACGAAGTTGCGCAAGGCGGCGCGCACCGCGGATTCGGTTCGCCCCAGTGTGTGCGCGGTGCGGGCCAGGTCGACCCCGGCGCGCAGATCGTCGGCCAGAACCCGGTACTCCGATTCCCGCCAGGTGGTGCCGTGCCTGCTCGGTGGCAGCAGCTCGCCACGGTCGTTGTCACTCATCCCCGTGCCCCCGTTCTCGCACCGCCCGGCCACCCTCGCGCCGGGCTCGTAGTGTGACCCTTCGACGATACCGGTGGGGTATGACAGAAAATGCCTGTCTGCCAGCGGCTTTCCAGCAAATCCCGCGCGGCGACCGAGACGGGGACACCGCACCCACACGCCAGGAAATACCGCGAGCACCGAACCGGTTGGCCTCAACAGGGGGTATCGCACACTCGAGGAGGCTCATGAACGCGGTCACGCTGTCGGTTCTGGATCTGGCGCCGGTGCAGGCCGACGTGACGGCGGGCGATGCGCTGCGCGCGACGACGCAGCTGGCCCAGCACGCCGAGGAGCTGGGCTTTCACCGCTTCTGGGTCGCCGAGCACCACAACATGCCCGGCATCGCGAGCGCGGCGCCCGCGGTGGTGCTGGCACATCTGGCGGCCTCGACCACGCGGATCCGGCTCGGCTCGGGAGGGGTGATGCTGCCCAACCACGCGCCGCTGGTGGTCGCCGAGCAGTTCGGGACTCTCGAGTCCCTGCATCCCGGCCGGATCGACCTGGGTATCGGACGCGCACCCGGCACCGATCCGGTGACCGCGCGCGCCCTGCGCCGTCATGCCGACGGCCTCGGCGCCGAATCCTTCCCCCGCGAGCTCACCACGCTGATCGGCTTCTTCCGCGGCACCGACACCGACGGAATCGTCGCCAGTCCCGGGCGCGGCGCCGAGCCGGAGGTCTGGCTGCTCGGCTCGAGCGGGTACAGCGCCCAGGTGGCCGCGGCACTCGGGCTACCCTTCGCCTTCGCCCATCACATCGCCCCCGACAACACCGCCGCCGCCCTCGACCTCTACCGCGACAACTTCCGTCCGTCGGAGACCAGAAGCGCGCCGTACACCATCGTCGCCGCCTCGGCCATCTGCGCCGACACCGACCACGAAGCCGACCGCCTCGCCGCCCCCCGCGACCTCGCCTTCGCCAACCTGCGCTCGGGCCGCCCCCAAGCACTGGCCACCCCCGACCAAGCCGCGGGCTTTCCCGGCAGCGACGCCGAACGACACTTCGCGGCCCAGCGCAAGGCCGGTCAGCTCCAGGGCTCCCCGGAAACGGTCCGCGCCCAGGCAGCCCAACTTCTCGACGCCACCTCCCCCGACGAGCTCATGCTCAACACCCTCGTCTACGACATCGACGCCCGCATCCGCTCCCTCGACCTCACCCGCAAAGCCATCAACGGTTGACCGGTCGCCTGCTCGATGCCGACGGCGTCCTCTGACGGCCGAATCGGAAGGGGCGGCGAGATACGTTGGCGGCCAGGCGGGCCACGAGGCGTTCGGTCCGATGCGCTGTTCGCACTCGGACACCGGGTTCCACTGCGCGAGAGCCTCGGTGGCCGGATCGGCGGTGGGCTGCGGCATCGGGTGATCCCGGCCGAGAGCGGTTCGCGTCAGACGTGTCTTCGTCGGTCACCGCGGTGGCGCTCGTCTGCGTCAACCCCTGATCGTGAACCGTCGGGGCTCAGGTCGGTCGATACACTCGGCGCCGGGGAGCTCGCCGCTCGGCGAGACGGAAAGAGCGTCATGGGCAAGATCTTCGACCGGATCGATGACAAGCTGCGAGCCTTCATCACGGCGCAGCCGATGTTCTTCGTCGGCACCGCGCCGTCGGAGGGCGGGCATGTCAATGTCTCGCCGAAGGGCTATCGCGACACCTTCGCCGTCGTCGACGATCACACGGTCGCCTATCTCGACCTGTTCGGCAGCGGCTCGGAAACAATCGCCCATCTGCGCGACAACGGCCGGATCACCGTCATGTTCTGTTCGTTCGACCGCGTCGCCCGCATCCTTCGCCTGTTCGGTACCGGCCGGGTGGTTCGCCCGGATTCCCCCGAATTCGCCGCGCTCAGTGCGCATTTCGGCACCGGACACACCGGAATTCGCGCGGTGGTCACGATCTCGGTCGACCGGATCGCCGATTCGTGTGGGTGGTCGGTGCCTCGCCTCGACTTCGTCGAGGAACGCGCCGTCCTCGACGAGGCCCACACTCGTCGCACCGACGCCGATTTCGCCCGGCGCATCGCGGGCGACAACTCCGCCAGCATCGACGGCCTGCCCGCGCTCGAACCCGATCACCCGGTGCCGTCCACCGTGCGCGGCTGACCCAGGTCTAGACGGCGACGAGCGGCTCCGCGTCGGCGGGGCCGCCGAGTTCGAGCAGCCCCGCGAGGGCGGTCAAGGCCGGGCTGGTGCGGTCGGTGCGCCAGATCAGACCGAGTCGGCTGGTGCCCTCGAGCCCGCGTACCGGCAGGAAGCGCAAGTCGGTGCGGACATGGTGGTCGAGGACCGGGCGGCACACGAGCAGGGCGTGCTGCCCGGCGGCGGCCAGCGCCATCCCCTGCTGGATGGTGGTGATGCCCGCTGTCGACGGGATCGGTGCGCCCGACGGGGTGACCGGTGGGGTGCGGGCGGCTTTCCAATAGTCGGCCGCGTCACCGACCCGGTGCAGTAGGTCGAGTTCGGCGAGGTCTTCGACATCGATGGCGTCGCGCCGCGCCAGGCGGTGTTCGGAGGCCAGGGCGACGAACTGATCCTGTGGCGGGAAACGGAAGCCGACGGTGAGTTCGGCTTCGTGGACGGGTAGTTCGGCGATGACGGCATCGACCGTGCCATCGAGGACGGCCGAGAAGGGCGAGCCGAGTGGCAGGTCGTGCACGTCGACAGTGACTCCGTATTCGGCGCGCAAGGCACGGAAACTGCGGGTGATCTCCTCGTAGACCATGCCGGTGAATCCGATCCGCAGTTCCTGCAACGCGCCGCGCATGGCCCGCTCCCGCGCCCGCGTGAAGGTCGTCGCCAGGGCGCGGTAGGCGGGCCGGACCTCCTTGACGAACTGCTCGCCGAGTCGGGTCAGCGCCACGCGCCGGCTGGTGCGCTCGACCAGCCGCGCACCGACGCGGCCCTCGAGCGCGGCGACGAGCTGGCTCACCCGCGACTGGGAGTAGCCGAGACGCTCGGCGGTGCGGCCGAAGTGCAGTTCCTCCGCGAGGGTGATCAGGCATTCGATCTGCTGGAGTTGCACCTGGTGCATCGTGGGGTGTTCACCGGCCATATCCATCAATCTAGCTCATTGATCGGTGAGCAGATCGGCGTTGTTCCACCGGTCGCCGGGCGGTGGACTGGTGGGTATGACGACTACGGTTCTTCCCGCCGCGCCCGAAAGAACATCGCCCGCCCGGTGGGGTGCGGTCGGTGTGCTGACCCTCAGCACCTTTCTCGTGGTGACCTCCGAGATGCTTCCGGTCGGTGTGCTCACGCCGATGGGAGAGGGCCTCGGGATCTCGCCGGGCAAGGCAGGGCTCAGCCTCACCGTCACCGGGCTGGTCTCGGCGGTGACCGCGCCGATCGTGCCTCGGCTGCTCGGGAACCTGGACCGGCGCATCGTGCTGGCCGCCGCGATGGTCCTGCTCGCCGCCGCAAACGCGCTGACCATGGTCGCGAGCGGATTCGGGACGCTCATGCTGTCGCGGGCCGTCCTCGGGATCGGGATGGGCACGGTGTGGGGTCTCGCGTCGGCGGTGGCGACCCGGTTGGTCGCTCCCCGGCACATCGCGCTGGCTGTCTCGTTCACCGTCAGCGGCGTCGCCGCGGCCTCGGTCCTTGGTGTGCCGCTCGGCACATTCGTCGGGAACGGATTCGGTTGGCGCGCCGCGTTCGGTGCGCTCACGGCTGTCGGGCTGGTTGTCGCCGCGGGTCTGGTGCTGGTTCTGCCGCGCCTGCGCCGCCCCGAAGGACCGGGCGACGACGCGGTGTCGACGGCGCCCCGGCCGCTGCTTCGGCCCGCGGTCGTCACCGGTCTGGTCGTGGTGGTTCTGCTGGTGACCGCGCACTTCGCCGCCTACACCTATGTCCGGCTGGTCCTCGAGGATCGCGCGGGGCTGGCCGCGAACGCGATCGCGCTGCTCCTGCTGCTGTACGGCGTGTTCGGCATGGTCGGCAACTTTGCCGCCGGTGCACTCGCGGCACGTCGCCCGGTGCACACCGTGGCGCTGCTGGCCGTCGGCATCGGCGTCGCGGTCACGACCCTCGCGGTGTTCGGCACGGCGGCGCTCACGGCGGGGGCGGCCATCGCGCTGTGGGGGCTGGCCTATGGCGGGCTCTCTGTGGGCGCGCAGTTGTGGATGACCGCGGCGGCACCGGATCGGATCGAGCACGTCACGGGGCTGTACGTCGGGGTTTTCACCGCCGCCATCGCGGCAGGCGCGTTTGTCGGCGGACTCGTCGTCGAAAGTGCCGGAATTCTTCCCCTGCTGTGGAGCGCCGCCGCCCTCGCGGCCGCGGCACTGTTGGCCGGGGTTCTCGGCCCCGGACCGAAATCCGGCACCGTGAGCGGTACAGCGCGCTGATCGGCCGACTCGCAGCCAGCCGACCCGCACCGGCGCCGAGTCCCCGCTTCGACGTCACCGCCGAACTCAGCTTCTACTCCGGGCGGTGAAGCGGCGCAGGAGTTCCCTGGGCACCGGGACCGATTCCCGGCGCCCGAGTTCGGCCAGCTCGTCGGCCGCACTCGGATCGAAATAGCCCGCGTGCCGGTAGGTTTCGATGCGAACCGCCAAGCCGTTTCCGTCCAGTTCGGGATGGAACTGGGTGGCGTAGACATTGCGGCCGACCCGGATCATCTGGACCGGGCAGTCGGCGGATTCGGCGAGCAGGACCGCGCCGGGTGGCACCTGCTGAACAGCCTCCTTGTGGCCGACGAACGCGCGGAAGGAGCGCGGGATGTCGATGAGCAGCGGGTCGTCGGCGCCGTCGGTCAGGATGATCGTGGCGGCGCCGACGGGTTCGCCGTAGCGCTCGGCACCGACTTCCCCGCCGAGCACCTCGGCCAGAATGCCCAACCCGTAGCAGGCGCCGAAGTACGGGAAGTCCCGGTCGACGATCTCGGCGATCAACTGCCGCAGCGGTGGTTCGAATCGACGCTGGTAGTCGTACTTCTCGTGTTCGGGATTGCTCACATTGCTCGGTCCGCCGCCGACGATCACCGCGCAGAACTCGTCCAGCTGGATCTCGGGGAACCCTTGGTCCATCTGGACGCGCACCACCTCGCCGACGGTCAGGCCGGCCGCGTGCAGCAGCGCGGTGTACTCGTCGTCGGCGGCCGCCCGCTCCGGGCGCAGCTGCAACAACAGGCAGGGCTTGGACATCGTCGGACCGTCCCCTCAGCGCGGTGCACGTGCCGGACGAGTTCGACGATACTGCGCGAGGTCACCGCACAGCGGTCACCGCGGCGGCCGATTCGGACAGGCTGCCGAGATACAGGGTGCCATCGTGTTCGGCGACCGAGGTGACCATCGCGTAGGTGTCACCCGCCCGCTGGAGATCGTGGACGACGGTGCCACCGAAATCGAGGGCGAGCACCCAGGTCGAGCGCACCGGCGCGGGTTGCAACCGGTCCGGCAGCGCCCAGGACAGGCGGCGGAACAGGCCGGGCAGCGCGAAGAGGCGGTCGAGCAGCGGGTTGCGGGGTGCGACCATGCCGACCCAGACCAGCCCATCGCTGCCGAGCGACATGTTGTCGGGTGAGCCGGGCAGATTCTCGACGAGGTGGTCGTGGGTGCCCGCGCGCGGACCCGTCAGCCAGTAGCGGGTGATCCGGTAGGCGCCCGTCTCGGCGACCAGCAGGCAGGAGCGGTCCGGCGCGAGTACCACGCCGTTGCCGAACTGCAGCCCGTCGACGAGCACCTCGAGCGTCCCGTCCGGATCGCGGCGCACCAGCTGCCCGCTGCCGGAATGCTCGAGAATGTCGGCCATCCACTGTTCGAACGGCCACCGTCGCGAGGCGATCGAGAAGTAGATGGTGCCGTCGTCGTCGCGCACCACATTGCTCGGGAAGGCCAGTGGCACCCCGTCGATCGTGCCGATCACCACTTCCAGCTCGGCGCCCGCTTCGGCCAGCCGGAGCACGCCGTGGCCCGCCACGCAGATCAGCAGCGAACCGTCGGCATCGGCGTGCATGCCCAGTACGCGGCCACCGGCCTGCGCGATCCGCTCGACCGAGCCGTCGGCCGGATCGATGCGCCAGATCGCTCCGTCATCGGTGCCGGTGACCACCTTCCCGTCCGGGGTCAGCACGACGTCCTCGGGGCCCTTGCCCGGCAGCGGCAGCAGTCGCGGCGACGGCATGGGTGGTTCGCTGTGTGTCTGCCGCGCACGGGCGGTGGGGCGGGGCGGAGTCCAGCGGTGAGGGCGCATCTGCATGCCCATTGCTACCACGGCTAACGATCGTCGTGGTACCCGATGGCGAAACCACCGATCCCTGAAACAGCCGCTCGCACAAACGAGTACAGCGCCGCCGGCATCGGGCTCGGGCGAATCCCGGGCGAGTGGGCTGGACCGGGCGGTGCCGACGGCGATTCGCGGCTAAGGTGCGGCGGTGGACACCGGATCCGTCAGCTCGTCGTTCGAACAACTGCTCGCCCCGCAAGACGCGCCACCGTGGTGGCTGGTGCTGGTCACCGCGGTGCTCGCGCTCGTCCTCGTCGGATATCGGCCACTGTGGCGGTTGACCAGGGCCGTGGTCACCGTGGCGCACGAGGCGGGGCACGCGCTGTTCGCCCTGCTCACCGGGCGCAGGCTGCACGCGATCACCCTGCACACCGACACCTCGGGGCTCACGGTCTCGAGCGGCAAGCCGACCGGACTCGGCATGATCGTCACCGCCGCTGCCGGATATCCCGCGCCGGCGCTGCTCGGGCTCGGGTACGCGGCGCTGCTGGGCTCGGGGCGGGTCACGGTGATGCTGTGGGCGACACTGGTCATGCTGGCTGCCGTCCTGGTCAAGGTGCGCAACGTCTACGGCGTGGTGACCGTGCTCGTGCTCGGCGGGGCGGTGTTCGGCGTCTCCTGGTTCGGTGACGAGTTGCTGCAGGCCGGTTTCGCCTATCTCGCCGCCTGGTTCCTGCTCGCGGCCGCGGTCCGGCCGGTGATCGAGCTGCAGCGCAGCAGGCGCAGGCAACGCGGTCCCGGGGTGTCCGACGCCGATCAGCTGGCCCGGCTCACGCATCTGCCCGCGCTGCTGTGGGTGGTGTTCTTCGCTGTTGTCTGCCTGGCCGCCCTGG
Source organism: Nocardia mangyaensis (assembly GCF_001886715.1). Lineage (NCBI taxonomy): Bacteria > Bacillati > Actinomycetota > Actinomycetes > Mycobacteriales > Nocardiaceae > Nocardia > Nocardia mangyaensis. The sequence continues at coordinate 3,400,787 of NZ_CP018082.1, read as the reverse complement.
TCGTCGGCGCGGGGTTGATGCTCGCCCCGGTCGAGCAACTGCATCCGTTGCTTCAGCGGTGATCGGCGCGCCAGGCGTCGATCGCCTCGTTCACCAGGACACTCGGCGGGGCAAGCGCGTCGAGGGTCACGCCGGGCTCGTCGGGTTCGAGTGGCTCCAGCGTCGCCAGTTGTGAGTCGAGCAGGATGGTCGGCATGAAGTGGCCGTGCCGGCCCGCCATCCGGCGCAGCAGTTCGTCGCGACCTGCGGCCAGATGGACGAAGTACGCCTCGGGCGCACCGGCGCGCAGCCGGTCCCGGTAGGCGCGCCGCAGCGCCGAGCAGGCCACGACCCCGCCGGAGACGCGATGGTCCCCGAGCCAGGCCGCGACGATGTCGAGCCACGGGGCCCGGTCCTGGTCGGTGAGTGGAATGCCGGCCGCCATCTTCTGGATGTTCGCGGTGGGGTGGAAGTCGTCGCCTTCGGCGTAGGGCAGTCCGAGCCGTTCGGCGGTCAGCACGCCGATCGTGGACTTGCCGCATCCGGACACACCCATGACGACGATGATGGGCTGCGCCACCACACGACCTCCTCACGACGAGTCGAGCACACCAGAATCCCACCATCCTGTCGCACCCGGCGGGCGCCCGGCACCGAATCGAACCCGCCGGAGCGGGATCGGGCACGATGGTGATCATGGACCTCCGCATCTTCACCGAGCCCCAGCAGGGCGCCGACTACGACACGCTGCTGTCGGTGGCGCGCACCGCCGAGGAGCTCGGCTTCGACGCGTTCTTCCGCTCCGACCACTACCTCGCCATGGGCGACGCCTCCGGCCTGCCCGGCCCGACCGACGCCTGGATCACCCTGGCCGGGCTGGCCCGCGACACCTCCCGCATCCGGCTCGGCACGCTGGTGACCGCCGCGACCTTCCGGCTGCCGGGACCACTGGCCATCCAGGTCGCCCAGGTCGATCAGATGTCGGGCGGACGGATCGAACTCGGCCTGGGCAGCGGCTGGTTCGCCGCCGAGCACGCCGCCTACGGAATACCGTTCCCGGACAACCGTTTCGGCCTGCTCGAGGAGCAGCTGGCCGTCATCACCGGACTCTGGGAGACCAAGCCCGGTGAAACGTTCGGCTTCGCGGGCGACCACTACCAGCTCACCGACTCCCCCGCCCTGCCCAAGCCGGTGCAGGATCCGGTGCCCGTGGTGATCGGCGGCAACGGCAAGGTCCGCACGCCGCGCCTGGCCGCCCGCTACGCCACCGAGTTCAACATGCCGTTCGCCTCGATCGACGACAGCGTCGCCCAGTTCGACCGGGTGCGTGCCGCGGTCCGCGCGGCAGGGCGCACCGACGACCTGGTGTACTCCAACGCGCTGGTGGCGTGTGTCGGGCACACCGATGCCGAAGTGGCGCGCCGGGCGGCCGCGATCGGTCGCGAGGTCGACGAACTGAAGGAGAACGGGCTGGCCGGTTCGCCCGCCGAGGTGGTCGACAAGATCGCCCGCTACCGCGAGATCGGTGCGAGCCGGATCTACCTGCAGATCCTGGACCTCGCCGATCTCGATCACCTCGAACTCATCGCCGCCGAGGTGAAATCGCAGCTCTGAGGTCGACGGCGGTCACGGGATCGGCTTGTCGGTGGGCAGGTTGACGAAGCTCGGGGCCGCCGGATCCAGGTGCAGGTGCTGGGGTTTGAGCTCGGTGTTGTTGAGCATCGGCCGGAAGGCCAGACCCTTGGGCGAATTGCCCGCGAAGACGTCGACGCGCACCCGGTGGCCCGGCGCCAGCACCGCCTGGGTGGGAATCACGGCGATGTCGATGGCCACCGGGTGCCCGGTCGGCACCGGCAGGAGCCGGTCGAGACTGAGCGGGTTGAACGGGGCGGTGAGGTCGCCGTTGACCGAGCGGGCGCTGCGGCGTTCGTCGATCGCCCGCATCGATGCGGTGAGCTGGCCGGTGGTGAGCACGGTCGAGGTACCGTCGGGGGCGACGTCGTTGACGGTGACGTTCCAGTAGCCATCGGCGGCGTCGTGAACAGTGTTGAGCCGCACGTTGATCGGGCCGGAGATCACCGTCTGTTCGGTGAGCGGCGCGCTGGTGAAGGTGAGCCCGTTGCGTTCGGCGATGCGCGCGTCTTTGGCGCACAGGTCGAGGAACGCAGTCATTCCCGCCGAGCCCTGGGCCGCGTCGCGAGAGCAGGCGGTGGTGATTCCCGGTGCGACGGTGAGGGTTTCGGCTGTACCGGGGCCGGTGGCCGAGAGCGATCCGTCGTGCAGGCTGTCCTCGGTGCTGCCGCTGGCCGCGGCGGACAGGTAGACGCGGCGGTGGGTGACGCCCGGCTGCGGGAACTGGTCGAGGGTGATCCAGTCGCCGCCTTGCTGTTTCACCGTGACCGGGCCGAAATCCTCGATGCCGCTGTCGATGTCCTTGAGCCACTTGTCGAACCAGGCGCGCTGCAGCACATCCAGGCGCGGCGGCGCACCTGGCACACCGGTGCCCGCACCGGGATTGGCATGGTAGGTGTCGCCGACGACGAGCTGTTTGCGGCCGGCAGGCAGTGGGATCTGCTCGTAGAGCTTGGTGGCGCTGTTGGCGAAGATGTCGTGCCAGCCGCCGTAGACGAAAGTGGGTACGGTGATCTCCTCGGGACGGCCCTGGATCGCCTGACGGAAGTCGGATTTGTCGTCCAGCGCCGCGGCCAGCTCCGGGGGCATGTCGTCCAGGGTGGGGGTGAGCAGGGCCTGGGCGAGCAGGTCGAAGTTGGTGGTGGGATCGGCGATGCGGTCGTTGAGCCAGGTCCAGTCGAACTCGCCCTCGACCATCGAGGCCACATCGGGCACGAGCTTGAACTGATTGACCGAGTTCAGCCACATGGGCAGGAAGGTCGTGCCGACTCCGCCGCCGGGGGCGACCACGTCGCGCATGAGGTCACTGCCGGGTTCCACGGGGAAGATGGCCTGCAGGGCGGCCGGCGCGTTCTCCGCGGCGCGCAGCTGGTTGATACCGGAATAGGAGCCGCCGCTCATCCCGATCCGCCCATTCGACCACGGCTGCGTGGCGGCCCAGTCGATCACCTCGCGGGTATCGAGCTGCTCGCGCGCGCCGAGGGTGTCCCACTTCCCCTGCGACAGGCCGGTTCCGCGCACATCGGCGACCACGACGGTGTAGCCGCTGCGGATGAGGGCGCGGTCGACGCCGAGCATGGTCTGGATCATACCGCCGTCGAGTGCCTGCATCAGATCGCCGAAGCCACTGATCGGCGTGGTCGACAGGTTCAGCCTGCGCACCAGGTCGACTGCCATCGGCTGCAGACCCGGTGTGGCGGCGGCCGATTCGATCAGCCCCGTCATCAGTTTCGAATACGGGGTGAGGCTGACGATCGTCGGCAGCGGGTTCGTCTCGACGACGCCCGCGGCGTCGGCGGGCCGGTAGAGATCGGCCTTGAGCTCGACGCCGTCACTCATCCGGATGGACACGCCGCGCTCCACCCGCACCTCGGGGTAGGCGGTGTGCCCGTCGTGCAGGGCCGTCCAGTGCGTGGCCGGATCGTCGCCGGGATGCCCGGCGGCCGATCCACCACCGCAGCCGAGCACCACGACCACCGCGAGAATCGTCACCAGCATCCGGACGAGTCCGCGTTCGGAACCTCTAGCCATATGTGTCGCTCCCCGACCGGTTCGTCTCCATCGTTGACCAAGCCACCGTGCGATCGGCGCGGAAACTGTAACAGCGCTAACGACACGGAACGCTGAGCGTCGGCCCACTCGGGCTGTCGCAGTGAACACGCATCGTTCCAGTTCAGCGGTGTTCCGGGCGCTGCACCGATATCGGCAACACTCCGGATCACACCATCGCGGTGCCCGGCCAGAAGCGCGAGGGCGTGATCGACCCAGCCAAGGCCGTCGGGGAGGTCGAGCCCGCGGACCCGGTAGCAGCCCGAGACCGCGCCCCGTTCGCTATCCATCACCGCACCCTCACTCAGACTGTCGTCAGCGCAGGGAAACGGGCACAGCGGCGAGTTGGATCTCGAGCAGGAGGCGATCCGCGGGGTCGGTCAGGTCGACGCCGAGGATCGCCTCCACGCGCCGTAGCCGGTAGCGCAGCGTGTTCGGGTGAACGCGCAGTTCGGCGGCGGCGGTGCTGACCTCACCGTGTGCTCGCAAGTACGTCTGCGCCGATACGCGCAGTTCGGCGGCGTGCGTTCGGTCGTATTCGTCGAGCGTGCGCAGTCGCGGGTCGTGCAAATCGGGACGTTCTCGGATCAGATCGACGATCTCGGTGAGCAGCACCGCGGTGCGCGCGTCGGCCAGGGTGGTGACGCGGCCGCCGGAGGTGGCGGCCGCAGGTGAGTCCAGTACCCGGTCGACTTCGGCACGGGCACCTGCCACAGCGGTCAGACCGGCCACCGGTGCGGCGATCGCGGCTCGCACGATCAGCGCGCGTGACCGTTCGAGCTGAGCGACCAGCCGCCGCGCCCAGGAGCTCAGGCCGGCCTCGGAGTGATAGCCCGGCAGGAGGACATAGACTCGGTCACCGATCACCTCGGTCACCGAGTCATCACGAAACGCGCTGGCGTGCAATCGGAGCAGTCCGCTCGACGCGTTCAGCCGGGCGGCCGGGTCATCCGCACCGACCGGGGCGAAGCCGATCACCGCGGCCGGACCGGCGACGGGCAGGTTCAGCGCGGCGGCCACCGACGGGACATCGACGCCTTCGCCGTGGGCGCCGAAGAGGCGCCGTATCAGTAGTGCTTCGGTGGAGGGCGCGTCCAGCCCGCGCGCGATGATCCGGGCCGCCACCGCGGAGGCACCGCGCAGCACCTGGGCCGCGTCGGGACGCAGAGGTCGATCGCCCTGCTGAAGCCAGATGGTGCCGAGCATTCTGGACTGCGCGCCGTCGGCGCCGCGCCGGATGCCGACGACGAGGCGGCGACGGATGTCGAGTTCGGGATGCTCGGGCACGTCGACGACCTCGTCGCTGCGCCGCACTCGGTCGAAGACACCCCATTCCCGCAGGATTCGCAGATAGTCGCCGGGGCCTTCGCGGCCGAGGATGGAGCGGATGCGCAGCTGGTCGGCGGAGGCGTCGGAGGCCGAGTAGGCGAGCACGTGCGAGTGCGGGTCCTCGATGGAGACCATGCCGTCGGTCTCTCTCGCCACCACCTGGGCCAGCGCGAACAGGTCGGTGTCGGGGGCGAGCAGATCGGGCTCGTCGGCCGTCCGCTGACCGGGCGAGCGGTCCAGCGCGCGGCGCACCAGTGCGAACACCTGGTCCCAGCGGGCGTGCCGGTGCACGTGCACCAGCGCGATCCCGGCGGCGTGCGCGGCCGAGCGCACCGCGGGCGAGTCGTTGGCACCCTTGGTCATCAGCACCCGCGGCCGCTGCCCGCTGTCCCGCTCGCCGACAGTGTGCAGCCAGCGGGCGGTGGCCTCGGCATCGACACCGACGAGCAAATACACCGCGGGCAGCGCCCCGTCGGCACCGAGGTGTTCGGGCAGATCGGCAGGTTCGACCAGCACGACCGACCGCACCGGCACCCGCTCCCCCGCCGGTGCGTCGACCAGGGTGGCGACGGTCTGGTCGAGCGCGCTGAGCAGCGCGCCGAGCGTGGTGTCCTCGTCGAGCATCGCGCGCCTCCCCGGATGTTGGCGGATCGGATCAAAGAATCACCATCGATTCGTCCGATCAGACGATTATGACCGCTCCGGACCAGTGTTGACTACGTCACATCAGGTATCCGCCACGACGCAGGAGCCGCACCCATGGACGCCATCGCGACCACCCCGCCGCCGGTCAACGAGCCGGTCGGCACCTTCGCTCCGGGAACGCCGGAGCGCGCCCGTCTGCAGTCCGCGCTCACCGAGTTGACCGCCACGCCCACCGAGATCCGGCACGTCATCGACGGCCGTCATCTGCGCGGCGACGGCCCGGCCTTCGACGTGGTCCAGCCGCATCGGCACGCCGCGGTCCTGGGCACCCTCCACGAGGCGAGCGCGGCCGAGGCGGCCGCCGCCGTCGAAGCCGCCGAGGCCGCGGCCCCCGTCTGGCGGGCCAGGTCGTTCGACGATCGCGCCGCCATCTTCCTGCGCGCCGCCGACCTGCTCGCCGGTCCGTGGCGGACCACGATCTGCGCCGCGACCATGCTCGGGCAGTCCAAGTCCGCCTACCAGGCCGAGATCGACGCCCCGTGCGAACTGGTCGACTTCTGGCGGTTCAACGTGTCCTTCGCGCGCCAGATCCTGGCCGAGCAGCCGATCTCGACGCGCGGGGTGTGGAATCGGATGCAGTACCGCTCACTCGAGGGCTTCGTCTACGCGGTCACACCGTTCAATTTCACTGCCATCGCGGGCAATCTGCCCACCGCGCCCGCGCTCATGGGCAACACCGTGGTCTGGAAGCCCGCGCGCACCCAGGCTCTCGCCGCCTACCTGACCATGCGCCTGCTCGAGGCCGCAGGCCTGCCGCCCGGGGTGATCAACCTCGTGCACGGTCCCGGCCCGGAGATCTCCGAGGTCGTCCTGGCCGATCCGCGACTGGCCGGTGTGCACTTCACCGGATCGACGGCCACCTTCCAGCACCTGTGGCGCGAGGTCGCGGGCAGACTGGACCGGTACCGGACCTATCCGCGCCTGGTCGGTGAGACCGGTGGCAAGGACTTCGTGCTCGCGCACTCCTCGGCCGACCCGGCGGTGCTCACCACCGCCCTGCTGCGCGGCGCGTTCGACTACCAGGGCCAGAAGTGTTCGGCCGCCTCGCGCGCGTTCGTCCCGCGGTCGGTCTGGGCGCGGATGTCGGAAGAGCTCATCGAGCACACCGCGGCGCTGCGCTACGGCGACATCACCGATTTCACGAATTTCGGTGGGGCACTGATCGATCAGCGCGCCTTCGAGCGCAACACCGCCGCGCTGGACCGGGCCAAGGCGACCCAGGGGCTCACCGTGATGGCGGGCGGCCACAGCGACGACAGCGTCGGCTGGTTCGTCGAGCCCACCGTCGTGGTCGGCGACGATCCCACCGACGAGATCTTCCGCACCGAGTACTTCGGCCCGCTGCTCGCGGTGCACGTCTACGACGACAGCACCCCGGCCGGTTTCACCGAGGCCATGGACCTCGTCGATGGCGGCAGCGCCTACGGCCTGACCGGCTCGATCATCGCCGAGGACCGCGCGGCGATCACGGCCGCGACCCAACGGCTGACCTTCGCGGCGGGCAACTTCTACATCAACGACAAACCCTCCGGCGCGGTCGTCGGCCAGCAGCCCTTCGGCGGCGGGCGCGCCTCGGGCACCAACGACAAGGCCGGGTCCGCGCAGAATCTGCTGCGCTGGACCTCCGCGCGCACCATCAAGGAGACCTTCGACCCGCCGACCGAGCACTGCTATCCGCACCAGATACCCGAGACGGAGGCCCACTGATGTCCGCACTGCGCTCGACCATGCTCGCCGCCGCCCGGTCCGCGCGGCTGGAACGCACCGTCACCCGGCTGCCGGTGAGCCGCGCGGTGGTGGCCCGGTTCGTCGCGGGAACCACCGAGCAGCAGGCGGTCGACACGGCGCGGACCCTGTTGCGATCCGGTCGTTTCGTCAGCATCGACCACCTCGGCGAGGACACCACCGATCTGGCGAGCGCGCAGGCGATCGTCGCGAACTACCGCTCCCTGATCACCGCGCTCGGCAGCCTCCCCCATGCCGATGTCACGACGGGAGCTGTTCGCCCGCTGGAGGTTTCGGTCAAGCTGTCCGCACTCGGCCAGGCCCTGCCCCACGACGGGCACGCGATCGCCCGCGACCACGCCCACCAGATCTGCGCCGCCGCCGAGGCCGCCGGGCTGTGGGTCACCGTCGACGCCGAGGATCACACCACCACCGACTCCACGCTTTCGATCGTTCGGGAGCTGCGTGCGGAATTCCCGTGGCTCGGCACGGTGTTGCAGGCCTACCTGCGCCGTACCGAAGAAGACTGCCGAGCGATGGCGGGGCCCGGATCACGAATCCGGTTGTGCAAGGGCGCCTACGACGAACCGGAGTCGGTGGCCTTCCGTGACCGCGCCGAGGTCGATGCCTCGTATCTGCGCTGCCTCGCCGTGCTCGTCGCCGGGACGGGCTATCCGATGATCGCCTCGCACGACCCGGCGGTCCTCGGCGCCGCCGAGGTCGCCGTGCAGTCCGCGCAGCGCAAGACCGAGGAGTACGAGTACCAGATGCTGTTCGGCATCAGGTCCGACGAGCAGCAGCGCCTCGCCGACGCGGGCAAGCACGTGCGCGTCTACGTCCCCTACGGCGACCAGTGGTACGGCTATTTCCTGCGCCGCCTGGCCGAACGTCCCGCCAACCTCGGGTTCTTCCTGCGCGCGCTCGTCGGCGGGCACTGAACCATCCGGGTGGCGGTGACTGACCGCCGAACAAGCCTCGACCACGATCGAGCGCGCGCTGTGGCGGCTACTCGCTCAGCGCTGACTCCGGCCGCACCAGCACCCGCTTGAGGATCTTGCCGGTCTCCCCGCGCGGCAGCGCGCTGAGGAAGGTGACATCGCGGGGCACCGAGAAGCGGCTGAGCCGGTTACGGATGTAGGTCCGGACCATGTCCGAATCCAGGCCCGCGCCTTCGCGTTTCACCACGAACGCCGCGAGCCGCTGACCGAATTCCCGATCGGGCACACCGACCACGGCCACCTCGGTGATCTGGGGCAGATGGGCCAGCGCTTCCTCCACCGGACGCGGGAAGACGTTCTCGCCGCCGGAGATGATCATCTCGTCGTCGCGGCCCGCGACGAACAACCGGCCCGAGGCGTCGAGATAACCGAGGTCGCCGGTGTCGAGCATGCCGTCGGCTTCTTCGGGCGGTGCGGCGTTGACGTAGCCGTCGAAGAGCATGTGGTTGGCGACGAAGATGTGCCCGGTGGATCCGACCGGCACCGGCCGCAGATCCGGGCCGAGCACCGCGACCCTGGTGCCGAGCGGGGGCCGACCGGCGGTGGTCGGCGAGACCCGCAGGTCATCCGGTGTGGCGACGCTGGCCCAGGAGACCTCGGTCGAGCCGTAGACGTTGTAGAGCACGTCGCCGAAGGTGTCGAGGAAACGCAGCACGGTGGCCCCGGCCAGCGGCGCGCCGCAGCTGATCACGTGCCGCAGGCTGGACAGGTCGAAACCCGCCCGCATGTCCGCGGGCACGTCGAGCAGCCGCTCGACCATGGTCGGCACCACGATCAGGGTGCTGATCTTGTGCTCGGCGATCGCGCGCAGGCAGTCCAAGGCGTCGAATCCGTCGGTGAGCACCACCGTGGCGCGCAGCGCCGTGCTCAGCTGCAGACCGGCCAGGCCCCAGGTGTGGAACAGCGGCGCCGGAATCAGCATCACGTCCTCGACCCGCAGCGGAATCCGCGACAGCAGCGCGGCGATGGTGCCGAAGCCCTTGGCGTGCGGACGGCGCGCCCCCTTGGGCGAGCCGCTGGTGCCGGAGGTGAGCACGATCAGCCGACCGGGGTGGGCGGGCACCGGGAAGTCGTCCTGGCCCAGGGCGATCAGGCCGTCCACGGTCGTGCGCTCCGGGTCGGGCGGGCACTGATCGGTGGTGAAACGCGGGATCTCGCTGTGCAGGTAGCGGATCAGCGTTTCCAGCTCGCCGTCGACGAAAACCGCGCTGAGGCGGTGCCGCTGCACGATCTCCTCGATCCGGCGCCCGGACAGCCCGGCGTTGAGCAGCGCGACGTCGACGCCGAGCTTGCCTGCCGCGACCATGGTCTCGACCATGCCCGCGTGATTGCGCGCCAGCAGGCCGATGGCGTCACCCGCGCGCAGGCCCACCGCGTACATCGCCCCCGCCAGCGCGCTCGAGCGCGCGTCGACCTCGGCGAAGCTGCGCTGCCGCGTCGGGTCGATGATCGCCACCCGGTCCGGTTCGTGCGCGGCGCCCGCGGCGTAGCCGCCGGCGAGGTTGAAGCCCCATTTGGACAGCGACCGCAGCTGCTTCACCATCGACACCGGGTCGGGCCGCATCAGACCGGTGGCCGCGATGCTGCGCGCGACGCCGGCGTTGCGGCGCAGCGGCGAACGTTCGGCGTTGATCACGACCGAGGAGCGCGTCCCCGCGATCACGTCGGAGGTTCGTCGCAATCCGGCCTTCACCCAGTCGGTGACCGCCGAGTTGCTGCGGTTGGCCAGCGCGGGATGGACATTGGCCGCCGCGAACAGGGTGATGTCGAGCCGGGTGCGTTCCACATCGCCGCGCAGCCGCACCGACACGAAACTGCCGAGCACCGGGCTGCGCAGTTCGAAGCTCTCGTACCAGCGCCCGATCGAGAGGACGAACTCGTGGGTCTGGATGCCCGCGGCGGCCGAGCCGACCCGGACCTGCCAGACCACCGCCCCGTCGGGGCGCTCGACACGTTCACAACTACCGATGCCGGTGAACATCCGCGGATAACTCTGCGGATCCAGCAGCACATCCCACAATGCCTGACGCGCGATGGTGAAATCCGCGCTGACATCGATGACGTCGTTGACCAAACTCCGTGCTCTTCCCGTCGGCCTGTTCGACCAGCTCGGTCGGCGGGCAAAAATGGACGCGACGGCCAATACCACCGCGCGGGTCGTCACGCTACCCGTCCGTGCCGTTCCCTGATCAAGAATCAGACAAAACCGGTGGTTTCGGGGCGATTCGGCCGGATTTTGGTTTGCGCGCCACACCTCATGATGTTGCTGATGTGAAACTGTCCAACCGCTTGCACGCCACCGCGCATTGCCGAAGTATTGCTGGCAGTACCGACCCGATCTGCAGGAGTCGCCGCTACGCGCGGCATGACGAGCGAAGAGGTGTGGACATGACAGCGAGCTGGCCCGGTTCCAGGGACCCATTCGACGACATCTTCCAGCGGTTCTTCGGCTCCGGGATGTCCTCGACACCGCCCGTGCAGCGCATCGATCTCGGCAGGCTCATGACCGACAACGCCAAGTTGCTGGTCGGTACGGCGCGCGAGGCGGCGCGGGACTGGGGCAACCCCGAGATCACCCCGGAGCACCTGCTCTACGCTGCCACCGAGGCCGAACCGGGACGCAGCATCCTGGCCGAACTGGGGCTCGACCCCGACCAGCTCGCCGAGGATTTGCAGGACTACCTCGACACCGGCGCGCCGAGCGAGAACGACCTCGCCGACATCACCCTCAGCCCGGCCACCAAACTGGCCCTGCGGGCGGCCCAGCGCCAAGCCGCCCAGGCGGGCAGCAGCTACCTCGGCCCGGAACACATTCTGCTCGGTATCGCCTCCCTGCCCGACAGCGTGGCGGCACAGATCCTCGGCTCCGGGATCGCCGCGACCCGGAGCAGCGACGAAACCACCGGCGCGGGTCGTCAACCGTTGCCGTCGCCGCGCAAGGAGAAGTCCGACACCCCCACCCTGGAGGAATACGGTCGCGATCTCACCGCCGAAGCCAGGGAAGGGCTGGTCGACCCGGTGGTCGGGCGGGCGGAGGAGATCGAGCAGACCATCGAGATCCTCTCGCGGCGGCGCAAGAACAATCCGGTCCTGATCGGTGATCCCGGGGTCGGCAAGACAGCCATCGTGGAGGGGTTGGCGCAGCGGATCGTCAACGGGGATGTGCCGTCCACGCTCACCGACCGGCGCGTCATCGCGCTCGATGTCGGGTCGCTGGTGGCGGGCAGCAAGTATCGCGGTGAGTTCGAGGAGCGGCTGACCAAGATCCTCGACGAGGTGCGCGCGCACAAAGACGAGCTGATCGTGTTCATCGACGAGTTGCACACGATCGTCGGCGCCGGCAGCGGTGGCGAGGGGTCCATGGACGCGGGAAATCTGCTCAAGCCTGCGCTCGCCCGCGGTGACCTGCACGTGGTCGGCGCGACCACGATCGACGAATACCGCAAGCACATCGAGAAGGACGCCGCGCTCGAGCGCCGGTTCCAGCCGGTGATGGTGGCCGAACCGTCGGTCGCCGACACCATCGAGATCCTGCGCGGCCTGGTCGATGTCTACGAGGAGCACCACCAGGTGCGCTATTCCGACGCATCGTTGGTCGCGGCCGCCGAACTCTCCGACCGCTACATCACCGACCGGTTCATGCCGGACAAGGCCATCGACCTGATCGACCAGGCGGGTGCGCGCGTCCGGTTGCGCTCGGGCACCCGCGATCCGGAAGTCAGGGCCAGGGACGAGGAACTGGCCCGGCTCAACCGGGAGAAGGACGCCGCGGTCGCCAACGAGGACTACGAGAAGGCCAAGGCACTCAAGGCCGACATCGCCGCCGCCGAGGAGGAGCTCGCGGAATCCGGCGTCAGCGCCGCGGACCCCGAGGTCGACGTGGTCGACATCGCCGAGGTGATCTCGCGCCAGACCGGCATTCCCGTCGCCGACCTCACCGCCGAGGAGAAGCAGCGCCTGCTCGAGCTCAAGGACGTGCTGCACCAGCGAGTGATCGGCCAGGACGAGGCGATCGTCGCGGTCGCGGAGGCGGTGCGCCGGGCCAGGGCGGGACTCAAGGACCCGAACCGGCCGATCGGCTCGTTCCTGTTCCTGGGCCCCACCGGCGTCGGCAAGACCGAGCTGGCCAAGGCATTGGCCGAGGCCGTCTTCGGCGACGAGGACCGGCTGGTCCGGTTCGACATGAGCGAATTCCAGGAGAAGCACACCGTGTCCCGGCTCGTCGGCGCGCCGCCCGGATACGTCGGCTACGACGATGCCGCCCAGCTCACCGACAAGGTGCGCAGGCAGCCGTACTCGGTGATCCTGTTCGACGAGGTCGAGAAGGCGCACCCGGATGTGTTCAACGTCCTGTTGCAGTTGCTCGACGACGGTCGGGTCACCGATTCCAAGGGGCGCACGGTCGATTTCAAGAACACGATCGTGATCATGACTTCCAACATCGGCTCGGACCTGATCCTGAAGGCTCCCGAGGGCGACCTGGACGCGATCGAACCGCAGCTGATGGAGCGGCTCGGTCAGCACTTCCGGCCCGAGTTCCTCAACCGGATCGACGAGACGGTGGTGTTCCACCGGCTCGACAAGTCGCAGCTGGAACGGATCGTGAATCTGATCCTGGACCGCACCCGGCGCATGCTGGCCGCCCAGGACATCGGGCTCGACATCAGCGAGTCCGCGGTGGACTGGCTCGGAGACAAGGGGTTCCAGCCCGAGTTCGGCGCCCGGCCGCTGCGCCGCACGGTGCAGAAGGAACTCGACAACCGGGTCTCGCGGCTGCTGCTCGACGGCGGGCTGGAACCGGGCGCCATGGTGAACGTCGACACCGCCGAGGACGATCTGGTCGTCACCGCCGTGACGCCGACCGAGAACATCTCCGGCAACGGATCGGCGCCGAAGAAGGGTGCGAAGAAGTCGGCTGCCAAGAAGGGCGACAAGAAGAAGTTGGTCGACTCGAAATAGTCCGGCGACGAGGGTGGCCCGGTCCGTACGGACCGGGCCACCCTCGTCGGCGGGTCAACCGCCGGTGATCACGCAGGATTCCCCGAACCGGTAGCCACGGCCGACGCTCACATCGATTCCGCGGCCGACACCGTTCTGAATGGCTGCGAGCGAGTGCGCTCCGGTGCTCGACGGCACCCATTCGAAGGTGGCGATGCCGTCGGTGGGGGTGACCACCGCCAGCAGCGATCCGTTGTCGTAGAAGGAAACAGGATCGATGCCGACGCTGAGGCGGGCCAGCAACTGATGGGTGCACCCCGTGCCATAGTCGGTCGACAAGCCGAAGCTGAGTCCGGGGAGCACGCTCAATTGCGAGACGCCGGCCGATGCCGTGGGCGCGCCGATCGTCATGGCCAGCAGGGCGGTTCCGGTGGCCGCGACGGCGAGGGCGAATTTCCTGTCACTCATATCTCACGTCCCTTGTGCTGCGGGGCCGACCGAACGCGAGGTCGGCGAGTCGGTGTCAATCCTCGCCCCATCGTCGGATCGATGGGGGGAGAACACACGAAACGTTTCCTGTTCTCGCCGACCCCGTCGCTCACACCCGCGACCAGAGGGCGGGTGTATTCGGTGGTGTCCAATTCGGGTCGTGAACGGTGTGCGCCTGGCGGCAGCTGTAGGTGACACCCCGGTAGGTGACCTTGTCGCCGACGGCGTAGGCGGCGCCCTGCTGCCAGGAAGTGGGTGGGGTGGTCGGGTGTTCGTGGCCACCGCCGGGAGTGGTCGTGGTGGCCGGTGGTTTCGTCGTGGTGACGGGCGGTTTCGTGGTCGTCTCGGGCGGGGTCGTGGGTGGGGTGGTCGGCTTCGGCGTGGTGGTGGTCGGCTTCGGCGTGCTGGTCGGCGACGTGGTGGTCGGCGGCGTACCGCCGCCCCCGCCGGTGATCTCGAGGTCGACGCAGCTGTAGAACGCCGCCGCGGTGTCACCGATGTTCCAGACCGCGCGCAATTTCTGGCGACCGGAGTACTTCGACAGGTCGATCGTATGGCTCACCTGCATGGGCGGTTGTTCATTACGCCCGTCGAAAACTGCGATCCGCGTTCCGCCGATGAAATACTCCCAATTCAAGGTGCGATGATTGGCGGTCTTCTGCCAGGTGAATGTGGTACTCCCGGAAACTTTCTGTGGCACCCAGCCCAGACTGTCATCATCGAGTTCGAGATATCTGTTCGCGCTGCAATTGGTCAAGCCTTTGGGCCCCTCGACACTTTGCGGCTCATACCGTATCGGTCCACACGGCACGATCCCCTTGGCGCATTGCTCCTGCCTGCTCGCCGGTCCGGTGACCCAGCCGTGGGCCTCGGCCTTCGTGGCCGGAACGAGCGCAGTGACAAGGGGCGCCAACACCATTGCACCGACGATGGACAGCATTCGACTTCGCACTATCATTACTCCTAGGAAACGCACACGGAGGACGGCAGGGGCCGGCGTGCCATCCGGGAAACCATTTCGAGCGATAACACCGGACACTTCGATATCGAACTGTGCCAGGGACAGTAAAACGAGGAAGATCGCCCGTCAAGCGATCTCGAATCGGAAAATCGCGCTACCGGCCGGTATTCATCGGCAGATTCCTTCGTGTGCGAATTCGGCGAACAATCTCGACCGAACCAACCGGTATCCCTATCTGGCAAATAGCCAGCTAATCCACCTGCTCCGCCCTGTCCCAGGATTTGCCAGATTCTCACGATAGGTAGCCATGTTCACAACAAGCACTCTTGTCAACTATTGGCTCACACCCCGCGGCAAGCGCTGGCGAACATTGCGCGACTCTCCGGAATTCGTGCGCCCAGGCCCGCACCCCGCGCAAGTCGGCAGTCCGTGCCTGACGGTCAGCGGCAGATGATGCGCAAGGGCAGCGTCACGTGTCGGCGCACGAAAAGGCTCGGCACCCAGCGCGGCGGCTCCGCGTCGATGAGGGTGAACGATTCGGTGCGCTCGAGCAGCAGCGTGATCGCGGCTGTCGCCTCCAGGCGGGCCAATGCCGAGCCGATACAGAAGTGGGCTCCCGCGCCGAAGGCCGCGTGGGCGCGGCCACGCGGACGATCGAAGGCGACGACGTCAGGATCGGGGTAGGCCACCGGATCCCGATTCGCCGCGCCCCACAGCAACAGCAGGTGACTGCCCGCGGGCAGGTCGACGCCATCGAGTCGAGTGTCGGCCAGGACGTGGCGGTGATGGCCACGAAACGGCGACTCCAGGCGCAACGCTTCGTCCAAGAACGCGGGAATCAGGTCGGGGCGCTCACGCAGCCGTGACTGCAAAGCCGGGCCGGTCGCGAGCAGCCGGGCCGCCGACGCGATCAGGCCCGCCGTCGACTCGCCGCCCGCACCGATCAGCTGCACCAGGATCAGCACCGCCTGCGGCTCGTCGATCGTGCCTGCTCGCACGGCCGCGACCAGCGCATCGAGCAGTGTCCGCGGCGAGCCGATCCGTCGCTTCGCGCCGGTCACGGCCAGGTAGGCGTAGTGGGCCAATTCGGTCGCCGAGGCGATCAGCGCCGGCATCCGGTCCTCGGCGACGACGCCGCCCAGCATTTCGGTGGAGTCGTAGGCCAGGGTGAGCAATCGCGACACGTCCTCGCCGGGCAGCCCGAGGAGTTCGGCGAGCAGCGCCAGCGGCAGTCGGTCGGCCATCCCGGTGGCCCAATCGATGCGGTCACCGTCGAGTTCCCCGGACCAGAACCGCTCCGCCAGCGCGGTCACCACCGGCCCGAGGCCGCGAACCCGTTTGGCCAGTGCCGGGCCGACGATGCCACGATGCACGCTGTGCACCTCGGCGTCGGCGGTGGCGAGCACATGCAGTCCCTGACCGGTCGCGTCGAGGTCGAAGGTCACCGGTGCCGCGCCCGCCCGGGCGACGAGTACGCCCGTCAGATGCGAGGAGAACTCCGCCGGGCGACGGGTCGCCTCGGTGACCGCCTTCCAGGAGGAAACGAGGAAGAAGTCGGTCCCCGGCACGCGGTACACCGGCGCCGTATCTCGCAGCGTCCGGTACAGCGGGGTCGGATCGTCGAGCACCGTCGCGTCGAACAGATCCAGCGTATCGAGGTCCATGGTCACCTTCTGCGGTCGGCTGTCGAGCACTGACCATGCCTCGGTCCCGAGCACCCGGCAACGACCGTCTCACCGTGCGACAACCGACCGATCCGGATGACGACACCCGAATTCACCGAAACAACGATCTTGCGGCACCGATTCGACTAGACAGATCACGGAGAACGTCTCAACCCGAGACACCACCCTGGGAGTCGCCGATGACCGGACAGGCGGACTGGCTCGCGGGCGGTGACCGGCGCGCCCTGGCGATCGACCGGATCGAACGCGCCGCCCTCGCCCTGTTCCTCGACCGCGGCATCGACTCGGTCAAAACCGAGGACATCGCGGCCGCGGCAGGCTGCTCACGCGCGACGCTGTACCGCTACGTCGGTGGAAAACCACGGATCGTGCGGGCCGTCATGGTCAGAGCCGCGGGCAACGTCGTCGCCAGGGTCGAGGCGGCCATCGATCCGGTGCCGCCGAGCCGACGACCGGTCGAAGCGATCCTGGCTGCCGTCGCTGCCCTCCGCGCCGACCCGGTGCTGCGGCAGTGGCTGATCCGGCACCGGTCCGCCGACACCGACGATTTCCTCGCCAACGCACCCGAACTCGGCCGCATCGCGACCACCCTGACCAGTATCGCTCCCGACGACGCGGCCGCGAGCTGGATCGTGCGGGTCGTGCTCTCGCTGCTCACCTGGCCGCTGCCCGACGCCACCGCCGAACGACGCCTGGTCGAACGATTCGTCGGTCCCGTGCTCCGGAGCCGATGACCTGCTCAGGGCATGGGCAGGGGCGGGGTTTTCGGGAATTCGACCGGGAGGGCGGCCAGGGAGCGATGGAAGGGGCCCGGCCGCCAGACGAGGTTCTCGGCGGGAACGGCCAGGGTGATTTCGGGGAGTGCGTCGAGGAGCTGGTCGATCGAGTCCTGGACGATCAGGTAGGCCACCGATTTGGCGGGGCAGCCGTGCGGGCCCGCGCTCCAGGCCAGGTGCGCGCGATTGTCGACGACATCGCGTCCGGCGATGGCCGGATCGTTGTTGCACGCGGACATGCTGATCACGACCGGCTCGTGCGCGGGCAGCCAGGTCTGGTCGACCAGGATGGGCTGGCGCGGATAGGTCATGCAGAAGTTGGCCAGTGGCGGATCGGTGAACAGCA
Source organism: Nocardia mangyaensis (assembly GCF_001886715.1). Classification (NCBI taxonomy): domain Bacteria; kingdom Bacillati; phylum Actinomycetota; class Actinomycetes; order Mycobacteriales; family Nocardiaceae; genus Nocardia; species Nocardia mangyaensis. The sequence goes on along the minus strand of NZ_CP018082.1, from coordinate 3,383,175 downwards.
CCTCGTCGAGCGCGTCGCGGGTGGACAGGCTGCCACCGAGGACGCTGCCACCGAAGCGGTCGTCGGTGAGCATCAGCCGCAGCGTGTTGACCACCAGGTTCAGCATCGGCTCGATGCCCGCCCCGTAGAGCACCAGCAACTGGTGCACCATCTCCTCGTCGGTCAGGGCCGCCGGATGGTGCAGCAGGCGGGTGGCGACATCGTCGCCGGGCTCGCTCTGGCGCAGCGCGACCAGGTCGGCCAGCGCCGTGGCGAGCAGGTTGTTGCCCGCCTCTGCCTCGTCACCCTCGAAGATCTGCGCCATCCCGGTCGCCACTTTCGCCCCGATCTCCGGCGTGCAGCCGAGCATCGAGTTCAGCGCCTGGAAAACCAGCGGAAAGGCGTACTGGCTCAACAGATCCGCTGATCCGTTCGCGCAGAAGCTGTTGATCAGGGGGATCGCGAACTGTTCGACCGTGCTGTGCATGGCGTACAGGTCGACTCCGGCGATCCCGGCCACGTTCGCCTGCCGGTACCTGGCGTGCTCGGCGCCGGTGGTGCGCAGCGCGGCGGGACGGAACTGCAGCATCGGCAGGACCGGGCAGTCCGGCGGAATGTCGCGCTGCCACATCCGCGGATCGGCCGGGAAGTGGTCGGGATCGTTGAGAATGCGGACCGCAGTGTGGTAGCCGATGACCAGCGTCGCCCGGATACCCGGCGACAATTCGACGGGCACCAGGGAACCGAAGCGGCGCCGCATCTCCCGGTAGGCCGCTTGCGGATCGGCCGCGAACTCGGGCGCGTACATCGGCACCCGGTCCTCGACCAAGGGGTCGAGCATGGTCACACTGCTGCTTCCTGCCTGCGGAACAGATACTCCGCCAGGGTGATCAAGGCGCGCAACCCGTGATCGCGCCGTCGCGCGTCCACCGCGACCACCGGGGTGTCCGGGGCCAGGTCGAGCGCCTCCCGCACCTCCTCGAGCGGATAGCGCCGGAATCCTTCGAACTCGTTGACCGCCACCGCGTAGGGCACCCCACGCTGTTCGAGCGCCGAGAGCACGTCGTCGGCCTTCTCGATGCGCCGGGTGTCGACGAGCACCAGCGCGCCCAGCGCACCGCGAGCCAGCTCCTCCCACAGCGGGGCGAACCGTTCCTGACCGGGCGTACCGAACAGGTACAGCGCCAGCTGCGGATTGAGCGTGAGCCGGCCGAAATCGAGGGCGACGGTGGTCTGTACCTTGCTGCCGAGCCCCGCCATGTCGTCGACGCCGATGCTGGCCTCGGTGATCGTCTCCTCGGTTCGCAGGGGCCGGATCTCGGAGACCCCGCACACGAATGTCGTCTTGCCGACGCCGAAGTTCCCCGCGACCAGGATCTTCACCGACCGGGTCACGGTCTCCGCGACGTATTCGACCTCAGCCCGCGATGGCACGGAGACCATGGAGCACCTCCTTGATCAACGCGAGTTCCGGCTTCACCTCAGCCGGTGTCGGGCACTGCAGATGGCCGCTGTCGAGCAGATCGGACACGATGATCTTCACGACGGAAGCGGGTAGATCGAGATAGGCCGACAACTCCGCGATCGACAGCGCGCCGCGGCGGCTGGTGAGCGCCAGCAGGCGGCGCTCGTCGGGACGGTGGTCGGGCCGGCCATCGGCCACGGCACGGACCAGGGTCACCAGGTCGAGTTCATGGGCCGCTCTGACTCGCCCGCCCGTGCGCACATATGACCTGACCAGGTCGGGATCACGCCTGCCCCGGCTCATTACCTGCCACCGTGCCGTGGCGCGGCACCGATTTCGTGCCCGACGCGCGAGGCCAGTTCGTTCATCCGGTGCGCCACCAGCGCGACATCGACGTCGACCGTCGTCGCGACACCGAGCAGCGCGCCGGCGCCGGCGGCGGTGATCATGATCATGCCGTCGTCGTACTCGGTCATGCTCTGGCGCACCGAGTTCGAGGAGCCGCCACAGAACTCGCCGAGCGCCTTGCCGAGTGAACGCAGGCCCGACGCGGCCGCGGCGAACCGTTCGGCATCGTCTTTGGTCACGCCACGGGAATGGGCGATCCGCAGTCCATCATCGGACAGCAGCACCGCGAAGCGGACGCCGGGGATCTCCAGATCCTCGAGCAGCCACGCCAGTCGGTTCGTGCTATCGGCCACCGGTGTGCTCATCGGCTGTTCCTTCCGTGGTTCGCTCGGCCGCAGCGGCGCGACCGCTGCGGGAACCGCTGTGCCAGGCAGCGGCGAGGTCGGGGCGAGCCTGCCCCGATTCGGTGGCCACCCCCGCCGAATCCGGGGCAACCGGCCTTCGGCGGCGCTTGGGCAGCCCGCCACTGGTGATCTCGTGGACCGCGGCGCTGGGCGCTTCGGCTTCGACCAGAGTAGGCACCGCGACCGGAATATGTGCGGGAGCGGCGAGTTCGGGCTCGGGCAACCGCGGCGCGGCACCGCTGACCAGCAGCGCCGACGGCACATAGACCATGGCCCGCATGCCGCCGAAGATGTTCGGTCCATCGACGTGGACGGAGAACCCGTAGCGACTCGCCAGTGCAGCGATGCCGGGGAAGCCGACCTTCGGCGCGGGGCCGAGATCGTGGATGTCGACCGGACGTTCACCGCTGAGCACCAGCCGCGCGTCCTCGAGTTGTTCGGGACTCATACGCATGCCGGCGTCATCGATGATGACGGTGACGCCGTGGTGGCCCTCCTGGAAGCCGACCTCGACGAACGACGACGGCGGCGAGTAGCGCAGCGCGTTGTCGAGCAGGGTGGCGAGAGTGTGCACCAGCGGCTCGACCGCACGGCTGATCACGATCCGTTCGCACTGTCCCGAACGCACGCGCAGGAATTCGCGCACCCGCCCGGTGGCACCGCCCGCGACATCGGTGAGCGACTGCTGTGGCCAGCGACGGCCGGGCAGGCCACCGGAGACGATCACATAGGACTGCGCCTGCCGGATCATCTGCTGCACGGTGTGGTCGATGCGGGTGAGGGTCTCGTAGATCGCGTCGTCGCGATGCTCGCGCAGCGCGGCACTGACCACCTGGCCCAGGTCGGTGCCGAGGCTGACCACCGAGGTGCCGAACGAGCGCACCGCGGCACTGGTCGCCGCGCGCGAGGACGCCGCCACCTCGGCCCGCGCCTGCTCCTGGGCGGCCTGGACCTCACTGGTGCGGCGCTGCTCGCTGTAGCGTTCGACCATCGCCCTGGTGTCCTCGGTGACGGTGCGCAGGTCCTCGGCGTGCCCGGTCGCGATCCACTGCAGCGCCTGGCCGAACTGCGAATCGCCGAGTTCCGCGGGCACGTCGACAGCGACGGTCGGGATCTCGTGGCGGCGCACGGCTTCGGTGATCGCGGGTAAGGTGGTTCGTGCCAGCTGGAGCAGGGCGTCTTCGGCGGCGAGGCGTTCACGGATCGCGGCGTCGGCGCGCAGTCGTTGCTGGCGCTCGTTACGCATCGCCAGCACGGCAACGGCCATCGCGAGCAGTAACAGCGGTGCTCCGATGGCGAGTAACAGCACCGCGATTCCTGAGTTCATCAGATCTTTCGTCGTCGTGACCACGCGACGCCCTGGCCGGTGGGCCCTGCCCGGCCTGCCCGGGAGGCATTCGCCTTCGACCGCGGGATGGGTCCGAATATCCGATCCACATGCTCCGCTTCCAGCGACCCGCACACACTAGCAGCATCATGATCGACTCCGAAGTGGATCATCGTGTCCGCCATCAGAATTCCCACCGAAGCCGCCCCCGCTCCCGGACGATTGATCTATTCTTATTCGCTATGCCTCGAGCCGCCCGACGCGGAACCTCGGGTACCGGATACCATCCCGGCGTGGCGAAACTGAAGCTCTCCGTCGATGTCCCCGTCCCGCCGGATCAGGCGTGGGCCCACGCCGCCGACCTCCCGCGACTCGGCGACTGGCTGACCATCCACGAGGCCTGGCGCGGCACCCTGCCCGAGGACCTGATCCCCGGCACGGTGCTCGTAGGCATCGCCCGGGTCAAAGGCTTCCGCAACAAGGTCACCTGGACCGTGCGCACGGCCGAACCCCCGCGTCGGCTCGCGCTCACCGGCTCGGGCATCGGCGGCACCAAGTTCGGTCTCGGGATGCTGGTCGAGCCCAAGGGCACCGGGTCGAAGGTGAGCGTCGACATCGATCTCGGTGGCGCACCACTGTTCGGCCCGATCGGCTCGGCGGTGGCGAAGGCGTTGCGCGGCGACATCGAGCGCTCACTCGAGGCGTTCGTCAAGCTCTACGGCTGAGGTTTCGCCCGACTGTGCGACGGTGTCCTTCCGGGGCAGTCGGGCACCTTCGGCGGCGAACACGACTCGCAGAGGCGGGACTACCCCACCGGCTCCACGACGCTCATCACGACCCGATACCTTCGCAGTGCCTGCTCGGTCGCGTCGGCCGTGGCGGCGAGCAGCGGCAATCGGACTCCCGGATCGGGAATCTCACCGCGAGCGGCGAGCACGCTCTTGATCACCGCCGGGTTCGGTTCGGCGAACAGGGCGGTGCTGAGCGCGTCGAGGCGGTTGCCGAGCGCTCGGCCCCGGAGGACGTCACCGGCGAGCCAGGAGGTGACGAGGTCTGCGTAGGCGGCGGGGGCGACATTGGCCGCGGCGAGGATCGCGCCGTGGGCGCCGAGGGCGAGCTGAGCCGAGGCGAAGCGGTCGTCGCCGCCCAGAATCGTGGTGCGCGAACCGGCTTCGGCGAAGAGTTGGACGGTGGCCGCGGTAACGCCGCCGACGGCGTGCTTGAAGCCGGCGATGTTCGGGATGTCGGCCAGCCGGACCAGGGTCTCGCCGCTCAATGTCCGGGCGGTCCGGTAGGGCACGTCGTAGACGAGCACCGGCACCGGACTGGCCGCCGCGACCCGCGTGAAGTGCGCGATGACGCCATCCTCGGTGGGCCGGACGTAATACGGCACCACCGCGAGCACCGCCGCGACGCCGGGTGGCAGTGCGGTGATCGCGTCGACCGACTCCGCGGTCGCGTTGCCGCCCGCGCCCACGATCAGCGGTGCGTCCCGGTCGGCGCACACCCGCACGCAGATGTCGAGGACCCTGGCTCGTTCGACGACGGTCAGGGCGGAGGCCTCGGCGGTGGTTCCGAGCGCGACGAGCCCGGTCGCGCCCGCGTCGAGGACGGTGTGCGCGTGCCGCTCCAGCGCATCGCCAGCGACGGCGCCGTCACTGGTGAATGGGGTGATCAACGGGACGAAGAGTCCGTGCAGCGAGGTCATGGGTCCATGGTCGGTCCCCGAATGCATCAGGTCCAGTTCACATTTACATTGTCAACCGTAAGCTGAACTGATGCTGGATGTCCGCAAACTGCGCCTGCTCCGCGAACTGGCCCATCGCGGCACCATCGCCGCGGTCGCCGAGGCCCTCAGTTACACGCCATCGGCGGTCTCGCAACAGCTCAGCGCGCTCGAACGCGAAGCGGGCGTCCCGCTCCTCGAACGCACCGGCCGCCGCGTCGAACTCACCCCCGCCGCCCACCTGCTGGTCGGCCACACCGAGACGATTCTCGCCGCCCTGGAGCACGCCGACGCCGAATTGTCTTGCACCCGAACCGAACTCATCAGCGCCCTGCGCATCGGCGCATTCCCCACCGCCGCACGCACCCTGCTGTCCCCCGCCCTGGTCACGCTCAGCACCGACCACCCACGCCTGGAACTGACGGTCACCGAAATCGATCCCGCCGACGTCCCCGACGCCCTGCGCGCGGGCACCATCGACATCGCCCTCACCCACGACTACGACCTCGTCCCCGCCGACCAGGACCCGTCCCTGCAGACCGAGCCCCTGCACACCGAAACCGTCTACCTGGCGACCCGAGAACCCAGCCCCGGCGCCGATCCCCTCCGCGCCCACCGTGCATCACCCTGGATCGCGGGCACCCCCGGCACGCTCTGCCACACCATGACCATTCGCGCTTGCCAGGCAACAGGATTCACGCCCCACGTCCGCCACCACGCCGACGACTTCGACACCGTCCTCGCCCTGGTCGCCGCGGGCGCGGGCACCGCCATAGTGCCCGCCCTGGCCCTCTATGCCCCACCCACCGACATCGCGCTCACCCCACTGTCGACCCGCCGTCGCACCCACCTCGCCTACCGCAACGGCGCGGCCTTCCACCCCGCCATCACCGCAGCCCGCACAGCGCTGCACGCCGCCGCGACATCATCCGAGGACCGTCGCACCTGATGTCGCTGACCCGCGTCACGCTCGCAAGCCGGCCCGCGCCCCCATCGCCAGGGGACCGCGCCGGACTGGTGCATCCACCCCTCGAACCCGAACGAGAAGCTGCCGCCACCAACGCCTCGTGATCAACAGCCCAGTTCAACGATGCCGACTCACTCAGGCCGTCTTCTCCCGTGCGGACCCGCGCTGGCGGGTGCGAGTCGCGGTGACCGGGTCGAAGTCGGGCATGGACCACTGGGCCGACAGGGCCAAGCTGGGTTCGCGGCCGGAAGCCACATGGCGGTAGGCGATTTCGGCTGCGGCGTCGGGGTCATTGGCGGCGATGGCGGCGTAGAGGTCCTCGTGTTCGTCGCACTGGGTGCCGGGGTCGCGTTCCTTGGTGAGGTGAAACAGCCAGCGGACGCGCGATTCCAAGGGGCGCAGCAACGATTGCAGCAGTGGGTTGCCGGAGACTTCCACGATGACGGCGTGGAATCCGGCATTGGCGGCGGCGATGGCGGCCTGGTCACCGCGAGCGGTGGCCTGGCGCGCGGCGGAGAGCTGGGCACGCAGCGCCGCGAGGTCGGCGGGCTCGGCGCGCTCGGCGGCCAGGCGGGCGGCGAGCACTTCCAGGCTCTCGCGCACGTCGAACAGATCACGCACATCGGCGACGGTGAACGGCGCGACAATGGCGCCCTGGCGCGGCACGATCACCACCAGGCCCTCGCGTTCGAGCATCTGCAGCGCCTCGCGCAGCGGGATCCGCGAGATGGCCAGCTCGGTGGCCAGGTCCCGTTCCACCAGTCGCTGACCAGGACTCAATCGTAGGTCGATGATCCGATCGCGCAGTTCCTCGTACGCCTGATCCCGCAGCGACTTCTTCACCGGTTCCTCAGCCACCACAGCATCCTTCCGCTCCCGCACGCTTCCCACGGTAGCCCGCTCGCGGGAGGCGACCGTTTCTTACGTTTCGGTAATCCGCTCGTCATCTCCGGGCACCAGGCTCTCACTTAACGGTATACCGCTAAGTGAGCGGTTCGTTCGATCAAGGAGTACCCCGTGCACAAGTCCACTCGGCGCGCGATCGCCTTCGGCTCGGCCGCCCTGACCGCCGCTGCTCTGCTGTCGGCGTGCGGATCCGCCGACACCGCCGCTTCGGGCGACAAGCTCGCGGTCGGCGTGTTCTTCCCCGGTTCGCTGTCGGACACCGGCTTCATGCAGTCGGGGTACCTCGGCTACCAGCGCATCGCCGAGACCCTCGGGGACAAGGTGGAGCTCAGCAAGGTCGAGCAGGTCGCCGCGGCCGACTACCAGCAGGCACTGGTCCGGTTCGCCTCCACCAACGACCTGGTGATCTCCCTGGGCGGCCAGACCGACGCCGACCTGCGCAAGGTGGCCCCGCAGTTCCCCGACGTGAAATTCGTCGAGATCGGCGGCCCGGCCGACGCGGTGCCGATGGCCAACCTCGCCTACTACGACCCGCAGCAGGCCGAGGCGGAGTTCCTCAGCGGCGCGGTGTCGGCGGCGGGCTCCAAGTCCGGCGCGGTGGCCTTCGTCGGCGGTGTGGAGCTGCCGGCGATCGTCAACGCCGCCACTGCCTTCGGCAACGGCGCGCGCTTCGCCAAGCCCGATGTCAGAGTGCTCACTCCGCAGTACGTGGGCGACTTCAACGACCCGGCCAAGGCCAAGCAGGCGGCACTGGCCAACTACGGCGCGGGCGCGGGCGCGCTGGGGCAGATCGTGAACCTGGGCAAGGCCGGTCTGGAACAGGCCGCGACCCAGTCCAACGCGAACGTCGTCGGCGGACCCATCCCCGGCGATTGCGGCAACCCCGTCTACCTGGGTTACGTGCACACCGATATCGGCGCCGAGGTCGAATACGCCGTCCAGGCGGTCCTGGATGACACCTGGAAGGCCGAGAACGTGCAGTTCGGGCTGACCTCGGACAACGACGGCACCGATTTCGTGCTGTGCAGCACCGACACCGCGGTCGCCGAGGCGCTCGACAAGGCCAAGACCGCACTGTCCACCGGCGCCGTGAAGCCGTACTGACGATCATGAGCACTCCCGCATTGACCCTGCAGGGGTTGGGGAAGAGTTTCGGTGACGTGCGAGCCCTGCACGACGTGGACGTCACCGTCGAATCCGGCACCGTCCACTGCGTGCTCGGCGAGAACGGCGCAGGCAAGTCGACGCTGTGCAATCTGGTGTTCGGCGGCTACCGGCCCGACGCGGGCCGAATGCTGCTGGGTGGCAACGAGTTCCACCCCGACTCCCCGGCCGCCGCGATGGCCGCCGGTGTCGCCATGGTGCACCAGCACTTCAGCCTGGTCACCACGATGACCGTCGCGGAGAATCTGCTGCTCACCCAGCACGGCCTCCGGATGCGCCGCAGGGATCTCACCGACCGGCTCGACGAGATCGCGCAGCGCTACCGGCTGCGCGTCGACCTCGATCAGCGGGTCGCGACGATGCCGGTCGGGGCGCGGCAGAAGGTCGAGATCGTCAAGGCGCTGCTGCGCGAGCCGTCGCTGATCCTGCTGGACGAACCGACGGGAGTGCTCGATCCGGCAGAGATCGACGCGTTGATCGACACCTGCCGGGCCGTCGCCGCCGACGGCACCGCGGTGGTGCTGGTGACGCACAAGCTCGGCGAGGTGGCCAGGGTCGCCGATGCCGCGACCGTGCTGCGGCGTGGCACGGTCGCGGGCGGCGGGCGGATGTCGAAGACGAGCATCGCCGAACTGCTCACCGCGATGGTCGGGCGCACGGCCGCCGACCTCGATCCGACCGTGGCCGCCACGCTCGGCCTCGACACCGCGGGGCCGAGAGCCGCGGCGAGACAGCGCCATTCGACCGCGCTCGACGCGACCGCCCCGGTCTTGTCGGTCGAGGGCCTGTGCGCCGAGCGCGCCGACGGCAGCACCGCGCTCGCCCAGGCGCGCCTGGCGGTCCGCCCCGGCGAGATCGTCGGCATCGCCGGGGTGGAGGGCAACGGCCAGAGCGAACTGGTCGCGATTCTGGCCGGCAGCGCCTCGGCGACCGGGGGCACCGTCACCCTCGACGGCACCGACATCACCGCCGCGCGCCCCGCCACCCGCACCGAATTGGGCCTCGGTGTCGTCCCCGAGGACCGGCATCGCGACGGCATGGTCGCCGGCATGACCATCGCCGAGAATCTGTTCCTCGGTCAGCTCGGCCGGTTCCGCCGCTTCGGGCTGCTGGACCGGCGGGCGATCGGTCGCGCCGCCCAGGCCGAACTCGACCGGTTCGACGTACGCGCGTCCGGCCCGTGGGTGCGGATGGGCTCACTGTCGGGCGGCAACCAGCAGAAGGTGGTGCTCGCCAGGGAACTGTCCGCCACGAACCTGCGCTGTCTGGTCGCCGCGCAACCCACGCGCGGATTGGACATCGGCGCGGTCGATTTCGTGCTGACCCAGCTACGCCGCGCGGCCACCGAGGGCTGCGGGGTGCTGGTGGTCTCGAGCGAGGTACCCGAACTGCTGGCCCTGTGCGATCGGGTGTTCGTCGCCTACCGCGGCGCGCTCACCGGCCCGGTCGAGACCGCTGATCTCACCGCCGCACAACAGATCAGCGAACTGATGATGGGAGTAGCGGCATGAGCACACCGCATCGGGAACCGAAGCCAACCGTGGCCGACCCACACCCCCACCGCGGGGAGCGGACCGTGCGACGCGCCACGGCAACCTTGCGTGGCACTGGTCAGCGACCGGTCGACCTGCGTCAGTGGGCCCACCACCCGATCGTCGTCGCGGTGGCGGCGATGCTCGCCGCTGGTGTGATCGGGCTCATCCTGGCCGCCGTCGCCGGGGCCGCGCCTGGGGCCGCGATGTCGGCCCTGTGGGAGGGCATGTTCGGCAGCGACTACGCCATCGGCGCCTCGCTCAATGTGGCGGCCACGCTGATGCTGGTGGCCGTCGGCTTCACCATCGCGCACCGCGCCGGGCTGGTGAATGTCGGTGGCGAGGGCCAGATCTGCGCGGGCGCCATCGCCGCCACCGCGGTCGGCACCACGTTCACCGGCGCGCCCGCCGCGATCACGGTGCCCGCCGTGCTGATCGCGGCAGCGGCAGCGGGGTGGTCGTGGGCGGCGATCGCGGCGTATCTCCGAGTCCGGCGCGGCACCAGCGAGATCATCACCACGCTACTGCTCAACTTCGTCGGCCTGGCGCTGGTGCTGCTCGTCGTGCACGAGCCCGCGCTGCTGCGCCAGCCGGTGACCTCTTCGGAGACCCTGCCGCAGTCCGCGCCGCTGACCCCGGCCGCGCATCTGCCCCTGCTCGGCATCGAGCGCTCCCCCGCCACCGTCGCGCTCTGGATCGCGCTGCTGGCCGCGTTCGGCACCGCGATCCTGGTGCGCCGCACCGCACTCGGTACCCGGCTGCGCGCGGTCGGGCTCAATCCCGAGGCCGCCGCGCGACTCGGTCTGCCCGTGCAGCGGCTGCGCTTCCTCAGCCTGTCCAGCGCGGGCGCGTTCTCCGGCGTGGCGGGTGGCCTGCTCGTGGCCTCGGCGCCGTTCGTGCTGGCCGAGGGCTTGTCCTCTGGGTACGGCTTCTCCGGACTCGTCGTCGGCCTGCTGGCGCGCGGCTCGCTGGCCGCGGTGGTCGCGGTCTCGCTGCTGCTCGGATTCCTGGTCTCCGGCGGGATCAATCTGCAGTTGGCGGCCGGGGTACCCGCCTCGACCGTCTCGGTCGTGGAGTCGCTGATGATCGTGTTCATCGCGGGCGCCGCGCTCTGGACCAGAACCATCCGCAAGTCCGAACCCGCTGCGCCGCAGCCGGTTTCCCCGATTGCATCCCCCGACACCACCGACCTGGCAGGAGCGCCGCGATGAGCCTCGACACGGTCACCGACATCGCCACCAGCGGGATCGGTTTCACCCTGCCCATCCTCGTGGCCGCCAGCGGCGAACTGGTCAGCGAACGCGCCGGAGTGCTCAACCTGAGCCTCGAGGCGATGATGCTGACCGGTGCGTTCGCCGGGGTACTCGGCGCCGTCACCACCGGGTCACCGGTGCTCGGCGCGGTCACCGCCGTCGCGGCGGCCCTGATCTTCGGTGTACTGCAGTCGATCTGGAGCATCGGGCTGCGCGCCGATCAGATCGTCGTCGGCATCGCCAGCAACGCGCTGGCCCTCGCCGCCACCACCTACGGTGCGCGGCTGCTGCTGTCCGACGGCAAAGGCCACCGCGTGCCCGGCTTCGATCCGCTGGAAATCCCGCTGCTGCACCAGATTCCGATCATCGGCCGCGCCCTGTTCGGACAGACCGCCCTCGGCTACCTGTGCATCGCGGTCGTCGCCGCGCTGGCGTTCGTGTTCGCCCGCCGGACGAAGCTGGGTCTGATGATCGACGCGGTCGGCGAAGACGCCGTCGCCGCCGACCGCACCGGCCTGTCCGTGCGCGCCGTCCGCTACGGCTGCGTCCTGCTGGCCGCGTTCGCCGCGGGTCTCGGTGGCGCGCAACTGGCGCTGTCGGAGGTGCATTCGTTCAGCGACAACATGACCGGTGGCATCGGCTATCTGGCCGTGGTCGCGGTGATCGCGGGGCGCTGGCGCGCGCTCGGCGTGATCTGGGCGTCGGTGTTCTTCGGCATCGCCCAGGCGCTGCAGTTCGCGCTGCCCGCGCTCGGCGTGACCGTCCCGTTCGCGCTGCTGGTGATGCTGCCCTATCTGATCGCGATCGTCGCCGTGAGCGGCCTGGTCGGCAACAGCCGCTCACCGCGCGACCTGACCGTCGCCTTCGCCCGCACGTCCTGACCTTTCCCTGCTTTCCCGAGGAGCCGACGTTGACTCTGATCCTGTCGCATTCCGATGTGGCCACCGTGCTCGACCGCGGCGAGGTGCTCGCCGCCGTCGAACGCGCGCACGCCGACCTCGCGCTCGGCACCGCGCTCGTGCCCGCCCCGCCTGCGCTGACGCTGGGCGACGCGGCGTTCGTGCCGATGGTCGCCGCCGCCGAGTCCGCAGGCGCCGCGGCGGTGAAACTGCTCGCCGACCTGCCCGGCAACCGGGCGCGCGGGCTGCCGGTGCAGCGGTCGGTGATCGTGGTGACCTCGGCGGCCGACGGTGGCTGCGAGGCACTCATCGACGGACGCATGGTCACTGCCGTGCGCACCGCTGCCGCCAGTGCGGTTGCAACGAAACACCTTTCCCGGCAAGAGAGTTCGGTGCTCGGGCTGATCGGTGCCGGGGGCCTCGCCGTCGAACACACCCGCGCCATCGCGCAGGTCCGCGCGCTCGAGACGGTGTTCGTCTGGTCGCGTACGGCCGCCACGATCGAATCGTTCTGTGCCGAGATCGCCGATCTCGGTCTCGAGGTGCGAGCGCTGGACTCCCCCGAAGCGGTCACCAGAGCGGCGCACGTCCTGTGCACGTTGACCCCTTCGCGCACACCGATCGTGCACGGTGCCTGGTTCGGCCACGGACTGCACGTCAACGCCGTCGGCGCCCCGCCGCGGGCCGATCATCGCGAGGTCGACGGCGAGGCCATGCGGCGCGCCACCGTGGTCGTAGACTCGATCGGCACCACGCTCGCCAAGTCCGGTGACACGTTGCTGGCCATCGCCGAGGGCGCGATCACCGAGACCGCGGTGGGCACCGAACTGGGTGCGGTGATCGTCGGCCACGCGCCCGGCCGCACCGGTGAACACGACATCACCCTGTTCAATTCGGTCGGGATCGGCCTGCAGGATCTGGCCGCCGCCCGCCTGCTCATCGACAAGGCCCGCGCCAACGGCATCGGAACGGAAGTGGATCTGAGCTCATGACCGCACTCACCGAGATCGACCTCACCCATCTGCGCCGCGCGATCGCACTCGCCGAGCAGGCATCAGTACGCGGAGACCGGCCGTTCGGCGCCGTGGCCGTCGACCGCGCCGGCGGTGTGATCGCCGAGGGCGAGAACGCGGTCAGCACCAGCGGCGATGTGACGACCCATGCCGAACTCGCCGCGATCACCACCGCCACGGCGGCGGGCCGGGCCGAGTCGCTGCGCGGCGCGACCGTCTACGCCAGTGGCGAACCGTGTCCGATGTGCGCGGCGGCGATGGTGTGGGCCCAGGTGGGTCGCATCGTCTTCGCGGCCGCGGCGGCCGAGTTCGGACCGATCCTGCCCGGTGGGCCGCGATTCGCGCTCACCTGCGCCGAACTGGTCGCCACGTCGAACGTGCCCGTCGAGGTGAGCGGACCGCACCTGGGTGAGGAAGCGCTCGCCGTCTTCCGGGCCGCCGCGGCGAGCTGATCCCGCGGCACTCACTTCACCGGGACCGACTGACTCGCCTCGGTGAACTCGCCCAGTTCACGCTGCTCCTCGATGGCCTCCGGGGTGCCGGGTACCTGGGTGCCACGCAGCGACACGCCCTTGGTCTCGATCAGGAAGTACGCCGCGATCAAACCGATCAGACAGGCGCCGAACATGTAGTAGGCGGGAATCAGCTGATCGCCGGTCGCCTCGATCAGCGTCTGGTTGATCACCGGCGCGGTGCCGCCGAACAGCGAGGTGGCCACGTTGTAGCCGATCGCGACGCCGGCGAAGCGCACGATCGTCGGGAACATGGCGGGGAAGGTCGCCGAGATGGTGGCCAACTGGGGTGCGTAGAGCAGGCCGAGGATGGCGAAGCCGACGATCGCACCGGTCAGTGAGGTCCCGATCAACTTGTAGATCGGGATCACCATGATCATCAGCGCCGCGCAGGAGAACAGCCACATCGGCCGGCGGCCCACCCGGTCGGAGAGCGCGCCGAGGAACGGCAAGGTCAACAGCATGGCGATCTGGCCGATCAGCGGGACGAGCAGCGCGTCGGATTCCGCCATGCCGAGCGTGGTGCCCAAATACGTCGGGGTATAGCTGAGCAGCGAATAATTCACCACGTTCAAGGCGATCACCAGACCGAACAGGGTCAGCACCGGGCGCAGGTATTTCGTCACCAGATCGCGGTAGACGCCGACGGTTTCCTCGGTGGCGTCGTTGCGCTCCACCTCGCGGAAAACCGGCGTGTCCTCGACTCTGCTGCGCAGATACATGCCGATCAAACCCAGCGGCCCGGCGATCAGGAACGGAATGCGCCAGCCCCACGAATGCATCGATGATTCGTCGAGCACATTCACCAGCAGCAGGGCGGTCAGATTACCGAGCGTGAAACCGGCCAGGGTGCCGACTTCCAGGAAACTGCCATAGAAGCCGCGCTTGCGGTCGGGCGCGTATTCGGCCATGAAGGTCGCGGCGCCACCGTACTCACCGCCCGCGGACAGGCCCTGGAGCATGCGCAGCAGGTAGAGCAGGATCGGCGCGGCGATCCCGATGACCTCGTAGCTGGGGATCAGGCCGACGACCATCGTCGAACCTGCCATCAGAATGATCGTCATCGCGAGGACGCGCTTGCGTCCGATCCGGTCACCGAGCGGCCCCCAGATCATGCCGCCGATCGGCCGGATGAGGAATGACACGGCGAATCCGAGCAAAACGTAGACAACGCTGGATCCCTCCCCGTTTCCGGGAAACAGCGACACGGCGATATAGGTCGCCAGATAGGCATAGACGCCATAGTCGAACCATTCGACCGCATTGCCGATCGCCGATGCACCGATGGCCCGATGCAGCACCGATTTCGATTCCTGTGACATCCACAAAACCTCTCTTCGTCGCCAATGCGGGCTACCCGGGCCGATCAGCGAACAAACGTGTCGGGGGTGCGAAGAACATCACTCATACCCTCTACACGGCGGAAATGGCGCTGCGACACGGGGTTCATCTGCCACCGTTCGGCGAACTCGCCGATCCGCGCGTGCTGTCGGAGGTCGCCGCCGAGGCCGAAACGGCGGGCTTCGACGGGGTGTTCGGCTGGGGCGTCGGGCTCGCGGGGTGACGGCGCTCGGGCGACGCCGCCCGGAGAGCCTGGCGGTCAGTGGTCCGGTGTCGGGAGGGCCGCGAGTTTGTTCGTGAGGACGGCGCGTTCGCGGTCGTTGGCGCAGCGGCGGACGGCCTCCGCGAGTTCGGTACGGGCTTCCTCGGTGCGACCGAGCCGGGTGAGCAGTTCGCCGCGCACACTCGGCAGCAGGTGCGAGGTCGACAGGGCGCCCGCGTCGACCAGCTCGTCGACGATCCGGAGCGCGGCAGCCGGACCGTTGGCCATCGACACCGCGACCGCGCGGTTGAGATCCACCACCGCCGACGGCGCCAACCGCCCGAGCGCTTCGTACAGCAGCACCACCCGTTCCCAGTTGGTCTCGGCCACCGAGGCAGCGACGGCGTGGCATTCGGCGATCGCGGCCTGCAGGCCGTAGGCACCGAGCCCGCGCCCGACCTGTCCGGCCTTGACCAGCGCGGCCCGACCACGACCGATCGCCGAGTGGTCCCAGCGGCGGCGGTCCTGCTGTTCGAGCAGCACCGGTTCGCCGTCGGGTCCGGTGCGGGCGGGGAATCGGGCCGCGGTCAGTTCCAGCAGGGCGAGCAGTCCGAACACCTCGGGCTCGCCGGGCATCAGCCGGGACAGGACGCGAGCGAGCCGCTGGGCCTCCCCGGCCAAGTCGAAGCGAATGAGATCACCACCGGAACTGGCCGATGACCCCTCGGTGAAGATCAGGTAGATGACGCCGAGCACCGAGCCGAGCCGAGCACCGCGCTCGGCGGCGGGCGGCACCTCGAAGGCGACCCTCGCCGCCCCGAGTGTCTTCTTCGCCCTGGTGATCCTGGCCTGCACGGTTGCGGTCGGCACCAGGCACGCCCTGGCGATCTCGTCGCTGGTGAGACCGCCGACCACGCGCAGTGTCAGCGCCAGCCTGGCCTCCCGCGACAGCACCGGGTGACACGAGATGAAGATCAGCGCGAGCACGTCGTCGTCGATCTGATCCGGATCCCACAGCACCTCCGCCGCCGCGCGCACCGGATCGGCGCCCTCGCCTCCGGTGAGCACGCCGCCCTCGCCGAGATCGCCGGCGAGAGCGGCGTACCGGTCGTCGAGGGCGGCGCGGCGCCGGAACGCGTCGATCGCGCGGCGCCGCCCGACGGTGAGCAACCACCCGGCCGGGTGTCGCGGCACGCCCTCGCGCGGCCAGCTCACCAGCGCCTCGGCCAGCGCCTCTTGGGCGAGGTCCTCGGCCATCGCGAAATCGCCGGTGTAGCGGGCGAGGGCGCCGACGATCCTGGCCGATTCGATCCGCCAGACGGCGGCGACGGCCTCGCGGCCGGTGTGGTCGCTCATCTCGGTCGGGCTCAGAGCTGGCCGGTGGCCTCGCGCCAGGCGCGTTCCTTCTGGATCCAGATGTTGTCCTGCGGGAACTCGTCGATGCTGCTGACCCGACGGATCTCGGTCTTCACCCCGGGTCCGGCGCCGGGCATCCGCTTGGCCCACTCGATCGCTTCCTCCTTGGAGGCGACGTTGAGGATGTAGTACCCACCGAACAGTTCCTTGGTCTCGCCGTACGGGCCGTCGGTGATCACCGGAGTCTCCGAGGAGTAGTCGACGACCACCCCCTCCGCCGGGTCCTCCAGCCCCTCGGCGGCGACGAGGACCCCGGCGTTGATCAACTCGTCGTTGAACTTGCCCATGGTCTCGAGAATCTCGTCGAAGTTCACCTCGCCCATCGCGGCATAGGCTTCGTCGGTCGCGCGCATGATCAGCATGTACTTCATGTTCTGTCTCCTCGAATCGGTGCGGATCCGCCTGCCGGATCCTGCTGTTCATCCCTAGGTCGAACGGGCACCAGCGCGAATCGACACCCGATCGAATTTTCTTTTCGCGAGTTTCCGGCAGCCTACGACGCGGCGCGACGTGGTGCCCGGAAAGGCGAGCGCGGATACGCGATCCGGATGCCCGGGGACCGTCGGCGTGATACATGTCGACGGGATCTGGCACGCCTACTGTGCGCAGACATCGACAAAGGAGTCACCGGTGACCGCAGTTCTCGTCGAGCAACGCGAGCACGTACTCGTCATCGTCCTCAACCGGCCGCAGGCCATGAACGCGGTCGATGCCGAGGTCAGCACCGGCGTCGGCGAGGCACTGGAACGGGCCGAAGCCGATTCGCAGATCCGGGCGGTGGTGCTCACCGGCGCCGGGGAACGCGCGTTCTGCGCGGGCGCCGATCTCAAGGCGCTCGGGCGCGGTGAGTCGATTCTGGCCGCGGGACACGAGGACTGGGGCCTGGCCGGCTACATGCGCCACCCGATCTCCAAGCCGACCATCGCCGCGGTGAACGGCTTCGCGCTCGGCGGCGGCACCGAACTCGTCCTCGCCAGCGACCTCGCCGTCGCCGCCGACACCGCCACCTTCGGCCTGCCCGAGGTCGCTCGCGGCCTGTTCGCCGCCGCGGGCGGCGCCTTCCGCCTCCCCGAACAACTCCCCCACAAGATCGCCATGGAGATGATCCTCACCGGTGACCCCATCACGGCCGCCCGTGCCCTGGAACTCGGCCTGATCAACCGCGTGGTCCCCGCCGCCGAAGTCCTCGATGCCGCACTCGCCCTCGCCACCCGCATTGCCGACAACGCTCCCCTCGCCGTCCAGGCGAGCAAGCGGGTGGCCCTCGGCATCCTCGACGGCAAACTCGCCGACGACGCCGCCTGGGACCACACCAACCGCGAAATCGCCGCCCTCTTCATGACCGAAGACGTCCGCGAAGGCACCCTCGCCTTCGCCCAGAAACGCACACCCACCTGGCAGGCCCGCTGACCGTGACGCAGAACTTCGTCCCCGGATCCACTGTGCTCGGTCGCGAAGTCCGTCCGGACCTGGGCAAGGGGCCGGGATGTCCGTGCGGTCTGGCTACGATCACCGGATGCGGACCCACTGCTTCCGGCTTCTGATTCTCGGTGCTTCTGGGTTCGTCGGGAGTGCGTTGCAGGCGCGGCTCGGTGCGCGGCACGAGGTGGTGGGGGCGAGTCGGAGCGGGCGTGTGCGGGTGGATCTCGGAGATGGAGCAGCGGTTCGGGGGCTGGTGCGGCAGAGATTCGATGTGGTGATTCATACTGCCGGTGTTGTGGACCTGGCTGCGGCACAGCGGGATCCGGAACTCGCCTACGCGGCGAATGTGGAGCCGATGGCGGCATTGCTCGACGCGGTCGAGGAGACCGGGGCCAAGCTCGTGTATTTGTCGACCGACAATGTGTTCGACGGGACTCGTGAGTTCTACGACGAGACCGCCACGCGGGCACCGATCAATGTCTATGGGCGGACCAAGGCCGCGGCGGAGGACTTGGTGCTGGCGCACGATCGGCATCTGGTCGTGCGGCTTCCGCTCGTCTACGGGCGCAGCCCGGGTTCGGACAAGTTTCTCGCTCGGTTCGCCGCGCCCGAGATCGAAGCGCGCACCGATATCGTGTGCAATCCGCTGTATCTACCCAGTCTGGCCGTGATGCTCGAGCAGCTCTTCGATCTCTCGGGCGTGGCACACGTCGGTGGCGCCCAGACGCTGAGCCGCTTCGAGTTGACGACTCGCGTGCGCGATCGGCTCGGCGCCCCCGCGCAGATCATCCCGACGGACGCGAGCACAAGGGTCGAGGACTGCCCGCGGCCGCGACGACTGGTGCTGCGCAGCGTCCGGCACCCGCTCACCGGACCCGATGTGGACTCCGCGCTCGACGATCTCACCGGGGTGAGGTGGACTGGGCGCTGATCGCCGTGCCCATCCAGCGGCGCAGATAGCCACGCAGTTCCTCGTCGTCGCGCTGGGGGTTGCCGGGCGAGAGGAAGAACGACTGCATGGTGCGCAGCGCGTATTCGACGAGTTCGCGCAGGGCGGGTTCGTCGTAGCCGTGGTCCGCCCAGTCGACGTCGAAGCGACGGATCATCGTCATGCCGAAAGCTTGGGCCTCGTCGGAGGTGAGACTGTCGGGGTGGGCGTTGGAGTAGGAACTCGACAGCAAGATGCCCAGGTGCGGGGTGCGGCGGACCTCGGCGAGGGTGTAGACGATGGCTTCGATCATGGCGGTGGCCGGATCACGCAGGCCGGTGACATGCGCGGTCAGGCGGTCGAGGAAGCCGTCGACCGAGGCGATGGCAGCCGCGGTCATCAGCGCGTCCGCGCTCGGAAAATACCGGTAGACGGTCTGGCGGATCACGCCGAGTGATTCGGCGACGTCGGCGATGCTGATCTCCGCGCCGGTCCGGCCGATGAGTTCGACTGCGGCGGCGATGATTCGGCGCGATGCCTCCGCATCATCCGCCGGTGGACTCCCACCCCAGCCACGTCTTCGCGCCACCGGGTGGACGCTAGCACAAGCCCAGGTCACAGCGAATTCCCCGAAAGTGATCATACAGAGAGATGTCCATTCGTATGATTGCTTCAACCACCCGAGTGGCAGGCCCGACACCGGCGCATGCCCGAACAACGAGGTACTCGACCGTGACCGATCTTCACGTCCGCAAAATGGACTTCGCGTTCTCCGACTACGACGTGCCGTTTCTGTGGAACCCGCAGAACCCGGCCTTCTCCTCGATGGCCAACGCCGTCTCGTTCCTGGCGATCGGCTTCGAGAAGATGATCGTGCAGCTGATCACGCAGGCGAAACCCCAGTTCACCGACCCCGAGGTCGCCGAGGAGGCCGACGCCTTCATGCGCCAGGAGGGCCAGCACTCGACCGCGCACCGCCAGCACGTCAAGGCGCTGATCCGGCGCTACCCCGGCCTGCAGCAGACCCTGGACGCGGTGATCGCCGAGTTCGACAAGCTCACCGCGACCACCCCGGTGAAGTACCGCCTCGCCTACACCGCCGATCTCGAGGCCACCTTCACCCCGGTGTTCAAGCTGATGCTCGACAACGACGCGAGCCTGTTCGCCCCCGGTGACGACCGGGTGGCCTCGCTGTTCATCTGGCATTTCGTCGAGGAGGTCGAGCACCGCAGTTCGGCACTGATCCTCTTCAATTCCGTGGTCGGCAGCGAGCTGTACCGGATGCGGGTGGCGCCCTCGATCTTCCGGCACGTCATGCAGGTGATCCGGGTGGCGTGCGCGGGCTTCAACGAGCATGTACCGCTGGAAGATCGCCAGGTCGACGCGATGTCGATGTTCGCCAGCTACCGCAATCAGCAGAAGCTGCGTCGACTGCTGCCATTCCTCGGCGCCCCGATCGAGAACGGGACCTCACCGCGCGCCTTCGACGACCTCGCGCTGCGTGAACAGCTCGTCGCCCTGGTCGGCATCGTGCGCAGTCAGATGCCGCACCACAATCCCGCGCACGAGAACCTGCCCGAACTCGCCAACGAATGGTTCCGGCGCTACGACGAAGGCTACGACGTCACCCGTTGGTACACCGCCGATTCCGCCGCCAGCTCGTAGAAGGAACGCCCGATGGCCGAGCTTTGCTCACCCACCTTTGCCGATCTCGCCGAACGTCTCGGCTTCTCCTGCGCGGAAGCGGGCGGACTGGTCGAGTTCCGTAGTCCGACCGACCTGGAGAACTGGACGCTGCCGGTTCTCGAACTGACCATCACCGTCGGCGCCGTGCTGGCATTGATCTACGCGATCGTGCGCCTGCGCCGCCACGGCGACCCCACCAATCTGGTGTTGTGGTTCGGCGCCTGCGCCTACCTGTTCATCATCGAGCCGCCGCTGTACTTCCCGGCCGCGTTCGGCATCGAGGAACATGTCGACACGATGTTCGCGCACAACGTGTTCACCGTGGACTTCCTCTGGGGACGTCTCCCCCTCTACATCATCGCGATCTATCCGCTGATGGCCACACTCGCGTTCGGCATCGTCCGGATGCTCGGCATCTTCCGCCGCTACGGCGTGCTGGTCGGCGCCATCTGTGTGGGATTCGTGCATCACGCGTTCTACGAGATCTTCGATCACCTCGGCCCGCAGCTGCGCTGGTGGGAGTGGTCGCTGGACAATCCGATCAACCAGCCGATGTTCGACTCGGTCCCGGTCGGCAGCGTGGTGGTCTTCGCGGCCCTGTGGCCGATGTCGTTGGCGTTCTGCGTGCAGTACTTCGTCGGCCGTCACGTGGACGCGGGCCAGAGCTTCTCCGGGCTCGCACTGACCTGGCGCACCGTGGTCATCGGCCTGCTGGCCTCGGTCGGCACCTTCCTGCTCCCGCTGCCCGCCACGGTGATCGGGATGAGCGGTGACACGGTCCGCGGGGTGGTCTATCTGCTCGAACTGGCGGTGATGGCGGTGGTCGCGACGGTGGTCATGACACGTCAGTGGCGGCAACTACGCCAGGGAACCGCGGACGACCCGGGCTACGTCGACCGCTTCGTCAAGATCTTCGCCTCGATCTACCTGGTCGTGTTCGCTTTCCTCTGGCTCACCGCGCTCCCGGACTACTTCACCGCGGTCGACGGCGTGACCAGCAACGGCGACCCGATCGGAAACCTCTGGTACACCCTGGCCTGTTTCGTCGTCGCCATTGTCTCGGTGGTCGCCACGGTCACGGTGCCGCAACCGGCGCACGCGCCGACGCCGGCGAAGGCGCCGACGGCCTAGCCTCGGCTCACCGCGGGTCGTTGCCTGTCGATTCGGGTTCATCCGGCGGTCGAGTCGTCGACCGCCGGTACGCGATGACGCCGATGACCAGGACGATCAGAGCTGCGATAGCGAGTATCTCCATGGTCGGCGCCTACCCCGCGAGGCGCCGGCCAATCGCCGTTCTCAGATCAGCGCCTTCTGCTTGCGGATGCGGCGGCGCACATCACGCATCATCGAGTGGGTACCGGCGAACCGGATGAACTTCGGGATGAATCGGTTGACGAAACCGACGAACAGGAAGAGGTGCTCGAACCGGCGCTGGTCCGACTCGCTCCACTCGATCGCCATCTGCTCGCGGAAGTGCGGCGGCAGAAAGCCCGCGGTCAAGAACTGCAGGAGCCCGCCCGCGACGATCCGCAGCGACCAGTGGATCATCCGAAGGTGCACCAGGTCGTCGATATAGGCACGGAATTCGTCGTCGCACACCACGCCCTTGCAGGCCTCGAGCCAGTAGGCGTCGAAATCGGCGCGGGTCTTGGGCCACATGTCGGGGTGCACCTGCAAGGTGGTGCCGAAAGTGTCAGCGCCCTGGTAGAAGGCCTCCAGCTCCTCGGCGGTCATCTTGCCGTGCAGCATTTGGTTCGTGTCCTCGAAGCCGATGTAGATGGCAGCGGCCACATACATCTGCAGGTTGCGGTCGAAGGCGTTGTACTTGACCTTCGATCCCGGCCGCGACTTGACCTGACGGTGCGCGACGTTGACCGCCTCGCGCATGGCCTTCTTGTCCTCGTCGGTACCCAGCACCGCTGTCGCGAGGTAGGCCGACGTCGTGCGCAACCGCTTCCACGGATGCACCATCAGCGCGCCGGATTCGACCTGGCTTTCCATCACACCGGCCGCGACACCCTGGTGCGCGAACTGCATCGCCACGTTCGCCGCCGCGCCGGCGAACATCCAGAAGTCCAGCGAGTCGGCCAGTTGCGCCGGCTTCTTACGCGGGGAGCGGTACGTGTCGGGGATGTGAATGCGCACCTGCTCGAGGGTCAGTTCCTCGACGGCTTGCTCCTGCGCCGGGAACGGGCGCTGCGCGGATCGCCACTGTGCCGCAGGCCCCTCCTCGACGTATCCGTCGCTGTTCGGATCTCCGTACTCGGGTTCGCCGGGCTTCGTTGCCGTGGTCATCGTCATCCTTTCCCAGAGGTGCCCGCGCCTCGGCTGTCACCAACGCGGATCGACGCCGAGGGGCAGTTTCGGCAGCCTCCAACTATGTTACTGATGATTCTCACTTCTGACACGCGGATTCATCGATACGGAACGAATATAAGTTGGCGATCGTTCTCCACTGAACGAGCGGCCACGCCGGCGACCGGGCACCCGTCGCCTCCATGAGATTCCCACCCTGACCCGGCACCTGCGGATACCGGCGAGGCCAGTAGCCGAAAGGGCTGCTCCGCACAGACTCGCGCGTCACCACGAGGACCCGGCGGCCCGCCGCGCACAGCCGCTCGAGAATCTCCTGCCGGCACGGACTCCAGTCCAGGCCCAGCTGGGCGCGGAATCACGAACCTGCACCCAGTAAGTTACTGTGCATTTTCTCCTAGGTAGCAGAACCTGGCGATGCTCGGACCTACAACCTGCGACTTCTTGCCAATAAGTTACTACTCATTCTCTGACTTGCTATGCTCCGCAATGACGAGTCGGCACCCGGCTCCGACCGCTCAGCCCTGATGACCACCCAGCTCTCGGAGGTATCCGTGCCGTCCGCCCCCTCCGCGCCGACCGCCGTCGTGCGTGCCGTCGCCGATGCGCTCTCCGCAGCCCTCGTCCTGTACCGACGCGGCGCGGTCGAGCTCCGGCACCCGCTCGAGCTGGTTCGCACGGCGCGTGACGCCACCACCCTCGGCCCGGTGGTGACGACGTTGGCGCACGCGACCCGCGCCGCGGGCTCGACCACCGCACTCATCGACGACCGCGGACCGATCACCTTCGAACAGCTCGATCAGGCGTCCAACCGGCTGGCCAACGGCCTTGCCGCGCGGGGCGTCACCACCGGCACCGTGCTCGGCGCGATGTGCCGCGACCACCGCGGCTTGGTCCTGTCGCTGGTCGCCGCGGGCAAACTCGGCGCGCGCATCGTGCTGCTCAACACCGGCACGGCCGGTCCACAGCTGACCGCGGTCCTGGAACGCGAACAGATCGGCGTACTCCTGGTCGATGCGGAGTTCGCCGACCTGTTCGACGAACTCCCACCGGAGATCTCGATCATCCTCACCCGTGCCGGGGAAACCAACCAGCGCGGCCTACCGACGATCCACGGCATCTCCGCGTCGCGCTCGGCGCTTCCCCTGCTCGCCCCGGAAGACCCCGGCGGCATCGTCGTACTCACCAGCGGCACCACCGGCACACCGAAAGGTGCTCCGCGCGGCAAGGTCTCACCGCTGCAGTCGGCTCAATTCCTGGACCGGATCCCGTTGCCGAAGGCGAGCACGATCGTGCTCGCGGCGCCGCTGTTCCACGGCACCGGCCTGTCCCAGCTGATCCTGGGCTGGGCGCTGGGCAACACGATGGTGGTGCTGCCGGACCGGTTCGATCCTCGCCGCACGCTGGCCGCCGTGGCCCGGCATCGCGCGAGCGCGCTGGTCCTGGTACCGACCATGCTCCAGCGAATCGTCGACCTGGACCCGGCGGTGCTGGCCGAGTACGACACCACCGCGCTCACGGTCATCTTCTCGGCGGGGTCGGCGCTCTCGCCGGACCTGAGCCGACGCACCGCACAGCACTTCGGCGACGTGCTCTACAACCTCTACGCCTCCACCGAGGTGGCCGTCGCGGCGGTCGCGACACCCCAGGACTTGCGCGAGGCGCCGGGTACCGTCGGCCGACCGCCGGTGGGCTGCCGGGTCGCGGTCTACGACGAGAACCGCCGCCGCATCACCACCCCGGGCGTGGTCGGGACCCTGTTCGTCGCCAGCGGGCTCAGCTTCACCGGCTACACCGACGGGACCGGCAAGGAGATCGTCGACGGCATGCATTCCACGGGCGATCTCGGGCATTTCGACGACGAGGGCCGATGGTTCATCGACGGCCGCGACGACGACATGGTCATCTCCGGCGGCGAGAACATCTATCCACTCGAGGTCGAGTACCTGCTCGTCGACCGTCCCGACGTTCTGGAGGCGGCGGTCGTCGGTGTACCCGACCGCGATTTCGGACAACGCCTGCGCGCGTATGTGGTTCGCGCCCCTGATTCCTCGTGCACCGAGCAGGAGATCAAGGACTACGTCAGGGAAACACTGGCCCGGCACAAGGTTCCCCGCGACGTGCGTTTCGTCAGCGAACTACCACGCAACGCCACCGGAAAAGTGCTGCGCCACCGTCTCGAAGCCGTCGATACGCCGTGACAGCCCTGGATCCACCGGGTGCGGCTGTCCGCGGGCTCGGCTCACCGGCGACCCCACGCGGTGCGATGAATGCGACCAAGGAGAAGCCGACGATGGCGATCGACATGGACTACTCACCGACTCGGCGTCCGCAGGCCGATGTCGGAGACTTGACCGGGCAGGTGGTCAGCCACTTCCTCGACCATGTGGCCGCGCGCCGCACTCAGTTGGGCGACGCGATCTCGGGTGAGATCACGACGGCGACAAGGATGTGCGCGGAGATCGGCCGCGGCATCGTCGACGGCTGCGATGTCTCCGACAAACTGGACTGGCTCTCCACCGCCGCGGCGGGCTGGGCCCGTGAGGGCCTGCCGATCGACACCATTGTCCGCGCCTTCCACGAAGCGCTGCGGCTGAGCCTGGACGCGGTCTACGCCGCCGGTACCACCTACGACCGCGACACCTTGACCAACGGACTCCGCGCCGCGCTCGCGGTATCGAACCTCATGTCCACCACCATGATCAGCGCGTACCTGGACGAATACCGCCTGGTGGTCGGCGAGCACCACACGGCGATACGCACCGTGACCTCGGCCCTCCTCGCCGGGCGCGCCACGACGACCATGGCCCGCGAGTCCGGCGTCCATGTGGCCGAGAACTACCGGGTGATCGGCATAGCGATCCCCCGGAGCACCCATGATCGCCCTCCCGACGACGAGGCACTGAGCGCACGGCGCAGGCTACACAGAATCCGCGCGGCGCTCGCACACCATGGCGACCCCGCACTGGCGATGCTGTCGGTCGACGGCGGGACCGTCCTGATCCCCGGTGAGGACCCCGACGACGCCGAACTCGATGCCCTGATCGAGTCGCTCTCGACCGCCGCCCGGGTCGATGTCGTCGCGGCCGTGATACCCGCCAGGACCGGCGCGATCCCGGACGCCGTACAGCGCGCACACGAACTTCTCGACATCGTCGTCCGGCTCGGCTATACCGCGCGGCTCTACCGATTCGAAGATCTCGCGCTGGAATACCAGCTCACCCGGCCCGGCCCCGGCTTGGCCGAGCTCGGTGAACTGCTCGCGCCGCTGGATGCCCATCCCGAGTTGTCGGAGACATTGCGCGTACACATCGCCAATGACCTGAACCGCCAGCGCACCGCCCGACACCTCCATCTGCACACCAATACGGTCGTCTACCGGCTACGCCGTATCGCGAACCTGACCGGACTCGACGCGACGCACACCACTGGCCTCTGGCGACTGAAGTCGGCCGTCGTCGCCCGGGCGTTTCACCCTTCGCGAACGGCCTGAGCGATCACCTCGGCGGACCGGCATCCGCGACGTGGGCAGCGAGCAGGTCCAGCGTCGCGCCCAGTTGGTCGCGTCCTTGCTTCTCCAGTGCTCGGGCGAGCAGACCGGTGATGAGCGGTCCGGAGAAGTCACCGCCGGCCGCGAGCTCGGTACCCCCGCCGGAATCGCGCATGAGGTAGGTGAATTCGCATCGGACACCCGCCTTGCCGCGACCGAGCAGGGCGATGCGACTCGACCGCTCGGCCGCGGTCACGGTCCATTCGATCTCATTGGTCATCCCGAGCAGCGCCACCTTCGATGTCAGCACCGAGTCCTCGGCCAGCCGCTGGGGCGGCACACCGACGAAGCAGCGGTGGATACTGAACCAATGCTCCCAGGTCGCGGGGTCGATGATGGTGTCGAAGACGGCGTGCGGCGTGCTGGACAGGTGTTTGGTGAGGGCGATGGTTCCCATCGGGCGGATCCTTGTCGGTGGTTCGAGGTTCAGGAAGCGGACGGTTCCATGGCGTGGCAATACGTTTCGGCGATCGTGTCGGCGGCGAACTCGAGGTCCGGGACCGAGTGGGTGGCCTGTACACACAGGCGCAGCATGGGGCTGCCGAGCCGGACACCGGGAAATACGCTGATCCCGGCGAAGATCCCGCGCTCGAACAGCTGATTCCACTGCTCCACCAAGGCGGGCTCGTCCGCGACCGGGACCGGCACGATGGGGCCGATGACATCGTCCCCCCAGGGCGTGACAGTCGTCCCCTGGACCGGAATGCCTCTCGCCAGCAAGGCATCTCGCAGTTTCCGGGAATTGCCCAGCAGGCTGTGCGCCAGCTCGGCGCCCTCCGCGGAACGGATCACCCGCACCGCCGCCAACGCGGCCGCGATCGACGCCGGGGTACCCGCGGTACTGAACTGATACCCCCGGTTGTGGGTGCGCAGGTAGTCGATCAGGTCGCGCGACCCGGCGAGGTAGCCACCGATGGAACCGATTCCCTTGGACAGGGTCCCCATGCGGATGTCGACAGCGCCACTCGCGCCGTAGAGTTCCACCGCGCCGGTGCGCTCGGCGCCGAATATTCCCACGCCGTGTGCCTCGTCGACCATCAGCAAGGCATCGAATTCCGTACACAGTGCGGCGATCTGGTCGATCGGTGCGATGTCACCGTCCATCGAATAGACGCTGTCCACGATCACGAACACCGGCGACCGAGCCGCGGACAGGATCGAGCGCAACTCGACCACGTCGTTGTGGGCGAACCGGCTGACCTGCGCGCCCGACATCCTCGCGCCGTCGTGCAGTGACGCGTGCGCCGCCCAGTCGAGCACCACCGCGTCACCGCGCCCGGCCACAGCGCTCACCACGCCGACGTTCGCCTGGTAACCCGTGGTCACCACCATGGCGGCCTCGGTGCCGTGCCAGTCGGCCAGTTCGGCCTCGAGTTCGGTGTGCACCTCGCAGCTACCGTTGGCCACCCGGCTCCCGGTGCTCGCCGCACCGAATCGATCGAGGGCCCGATGAGACGCCGCGATCACCTCGGGGTGGGTGGCCAGACCCAGGTAGTTGTTGGATCCCAGCATCAGCCGGGGGCGGCCCGCCACCCGGACATGGGAAGTGGTGGCGGACTGCATCACCCGGAAGATCGGCGACCTGCCGAGGTCCTCCAGCTCGCGCACCAGCAATCGCATTCCCGCGTAATCGATCCGCTCGCGGAACTTCGCCAGACTCATCGTGGTCTCCCCGTATCTGTTGTCGGTGTCCTTGGTGTCGCCGCGCTGTCGGCTGGCCTACTCACGCAATGCCATCCGTTCGAGGGTGGTCCGCGACCATGCCGGAGCCCACCAATTCCCGGTGCCGAGCAACCGCATGAACGCGGGTACCAGCAGCATCCGGACCAATGTGGCGTCGACGACGACAGCCAAGGTCAGCCCCAAGCCGAACATGCGCATCAGCGACAGATCGCTGGTGATGACGGCCGAGAAGACCACGGTCATCAGCACCGCGGCCGCGGTGATCACCCGTCCGGAGCGCGCGAGTCCGACCGCGACAGCGGTGTCGTTGTCAGCCCTGGTTCGCGCGGAGTTGTCCCATTCCTCCTTGAACCGCGTGAGCAAGAAGATCTCGTAGTCCATCGACAACCCGAACGCGGTGCAGAACACCAACGCCGGAACGGTCGCCGCGATATAGCCGGGGGCGACGGTGCCGAGGCCACCCAGGTGTCCGTCCTGGAAGATCCACACCATCGCGCCGAAAGTCGCCGACAGCGACAGCGTATTGAGCACCAGGGCTTTCAGCGGCAGGAGCACACTGCCGGTGAGCAGGAGCAGCAGCACGAACGTGACCACCGCGATCCAGGCCAGGGCCAGGGGGAAGGCCTGGCTGATGCCGCTGGCGGTGTCGCGGGTCTGCTGGGCCAGTCCACCGAACGCGGTGTCCCCCGGCGCCGGGACGGCGTGCAGGGCATCGAGTTGGTCACGTGCTTGGGTGGAATACGGATCGGAGGTGGTCGACAGGGTCAGGTACGCGGATCGCTGGCCTGCCATGGCCGTGTCACCGTCGGCCACGCGCAGACCACCGGCGTAGGCACCCGTTGGTCCGACCACGCCCGATACCCCGGCTACCCGGGAGATCTCGGCCGAATAGTCGGCCAGCGCGACCGCGTCGTCGGCCCGGTCCCCGGTCACCACGATCTGGACGACACCGGTCGGGTTGTCGGAGAAGCGTTCCCGCAGGTCGTCGCCGACCTGATGGGCCGCGGCCGTCGCCGGCAGCACCCGATCGTCGGGCAATCCGAGCCGCAAGCCGAGCACCGGTGCCCCGAGCGCCAGCAGCAACGCCACGATCGGCACGGCGACCAGCAGTGGCCGTCGCTGTATCGCGCGGGCGGTCCGGTACAACCGGGTCTGCTCGACGGGGGTGGCCTCGCGCAGCGGTTTGCGGTTGATCCGCTCGCCCAGCACGGTGAGCAGAGCGGGAACCATGATGAGTGCCAACAGAACCGTCAAGGTGACGACAGCCACGCCCGCGTAGGCGATGGAGCGCAGAAACGGCATCGGGAAGAACACCATGCCGACGATGCCGATGGCCACGGTCGCGCCGGCGAACACCACGGCGCGCCCGCCCCGGCGCATGGCCATCGCGATGGCATCCGGTGGCGCGCTGCCCCGGGCCACCTCCTCGCGGTACCGGCTGATCAGCAACAGTGAATAGTCGATGGCGAGGGCGAGACCGATCGCGGTCGTGAGATTGAGCGCGAACACCGACAATTCGACGACGAACGTCAAGGCATACAGGATCGCGGTGGTGCCCACGATGGCGACCATCCCGACGATGATCGGGATCGCCGCCGCGATGGCACTGCGCAGAAACCACACCAGCAGCAGGAAGCACAACGGCAGGGCGACCGCCTCGGCCAGCAGCAGGTCGCGCGCGGCCTGGGTGTTGGCGTCGTGGAAGAGAATCGACTGGCCGCCCGCACGCACCTCGACACCGCCGTCGCTCCCGGTGTGGCGCTCGGCCACCTCGTGCGCGGTCCCCGGAGCCGAGTCGTCACCACCGCGAACGGTGGCCACGATCAGTCCGATCCGGCCGTCGTCACTGACCAGTGTGGCGCGGGCCAGCGGCTCGGTCCACGGCGACAGCACCGCCTGAATCCGTGGATCGGCGCGCAGTTCGGTGACGATCCGGTTCGCCCGCTCGTCTGCGGCTGCCCCCAGCGCGCCCGAGTCCGACTCGACCGCCAGCACCAACTGCATTCCCGACAGACCGAAGTCACGCTCGAGAATTGCTGTGGCGCGCGCGGATTCGGCCTCGGAACCGATGAATCCGCCGGCGGACAACCGCTCGGCCACTGGTGCGCCGAGGACTCCGAGGACAACGAAGGCGATGCCGATGACGGCCAGCACAGCTTTGGGGGCGCGGCCGGCGATGCCCGCCAAACGATCGATCATCGATGTTCCGTTCTCGGAAGGCCTCGCAGGGGCAGGGTGGTTCGGTGGATCCCATCGGGCGGGGGTCAGCTGGCGGTCGTCTCCGATGTCGATCGGTTCCGACATCCGCCAACCCAGAATTCGCATGATTTCCCGTGACTCGGGCGATTTGGCCTCGCCGTAGGCCGGAAGTCCCGCGTGCTCGGCGATTCGCATCAACCGCTTCAGCAGAGCGGCTCCGCCACCGAGCGTGGTCGACCCGGCATAGAAGCCGTACACATGGGGGTAGTCCGGTTGGTGTGCCTGGGCGGCCAGCGCCATCCGAGCTGCCCGGAACGTGCGACCCGGGCCGAGCAGGACCATGGCGGGAATCCGCAGAATGGCAGTCCACCACGGGAATCCCGGTCGGGACCGCGAGTAGGCGATGACGACGGCGGTGATGTGGCGGTCGATGTCGCGGGCTGCGAGCAGGTGGCCCCCGAGCGCCCTCGCGATGGTGATCTCGCAGCGAAAGATCCAGTACAGCGCCAGGTCGGCACGGCGGCGGCGGCGGGGTCTCAGCGCACGCCACACCGGGTCGTCGGCGAAGGATGCCGCGAGAACGCGGCTCGCCTGCCGATGCTCGGCGCGCGACACCTCGGCGGCGGACGGAATCGTCGTGGTCATCGTGTCGCCCCTCAGCCGTGGCTGCCCGGGTGCAGCGCGTCGAACTTCTCCCCGTCGGCGGAGCCGCCCACGGCGATGAGATAGAGAGCCTGTTGACCGGCGGGGAGCACCCGGTTCCACGCGCTCGGGTCGATGCCACCGATTCCGGTGACCGCGGCACCCGATTCGGTCGCCGCGAGATAGAGCGCTTGCCCGACGACCCCTGCGGCGATCAGCAGGCCCTGACGCCGGTGATCGATGGTGTCGTCGCCGCGGGTCGGCACACCGATCACGACGTAGGCATCCGCGCCGATCAGATGGTCCTGTCCGCCCAGTGCCGCCAGCAGATCGGTCGGCGGCCGCGTCACCGCCGCGGCACCGTGCCCGGTGACCTGCACCACGGGCCGCGGCAGGTTCAATTGCTCGAGCGCGCTGTCCGCGCATCGCACCCCCGAGGCGATGACTCGCCGCAGCGGTTCGGTGTCGTAGCCCGGGGTGAACGACCCCGCCGACCGGCGCGCGGTGACGGCTCGTTCCGGCTGTCCGGGCAGGTTCCCGACGCGATCGAAGACCACCGGGGCCGGGGCAGGCGGGCTGATCCGCGTGGCCCACTTCTCGAAGGCGGTGCGTCCGGACTGCACGTGCGCGTCCGCGGTGGTCACCAGCCGCCATCTGCTCGACGAGCGAGGTGCACCGGCGGTGATCCTGCCCGCCGCCAGGACGTCACCGATCACGGTGTCGTGTGAACCGGGCAGCAGACCCGTACCCGGACCGGGCGGTGGTTCGGTGACGCTCAGCAGCGCCAGGTCGAAAATCGCATGACCACCGTCGATCAGGTGATACAGATATCCGCGCGGACCGTACTTGCGCATCGACAGCCACGGGCGTCCCACGAGCAGGCAGGCATAGCTGTCGGCGTCGACATCGAAGCAGTCACCTGCGCGAGCCACCACCTGCCGACGAACCAGGTCCACCAGGACCACCGACGTCGAAGCCGGTGAGACGAGCAGTATT
Source organism: Nocardia mangyaensis (assembly GCF_001886715.1). Lineage (NCBI taxonomy): Bacteria > Bacillati > Actinomycetota > Actinomycetes > Mycobacteriales > Nocardiaceae > Nocardia > Nocardia mangyaensis. The sequence goes on along the minus strand of NZ_CP018082.1, from coordinate 3,351,302 downwards.
TCGTACGGATAGGTGGCACCCGCGGAGGGAACACGGCGCAGCGACGAGGCACCGCCGCGGCCGATCATCTCCTCGATCCGGGTCACGACCCCGGCTACCCGGCCCCCGAGCGGCTCCATCCGCGCGATCTGTGGCGCGACGGGGTCGATGAGATCCTTCCAGGCCATCGGCGCGGTGGCGATGCTATGCATGTCGAACCCAGCTTTCGATGTCGGGGTGCGAACGCCGGACCCGGCGGCGGGTGTGCTCCCAGTAGGACCGCACCGAGAGGTCGGCGAAGATGTAGTCGCGTTTGGCCGCCACATCCACCGCGGTGGAGACCGCGTAGTCGCGGCCGGTGGCGAGCACGTCCAGTTGCAGGCGGCACGCGCGTTCCAGCATGAGCGCGAAGACCACGGCATGGCGCACGCTGCGGCCGACGACGACACTGCCGTGGTTCACCAGAAACACCGCGATCCCATCGCTGAGGCATCGCGCGATGGCATCGCCGGTCTCACGCGTCAGTACCGTGTTGCTCGTGTCGCGGAATCGACGCACCGCACCCGCGAGCAGCGCGCCCTCGTGACTGAGCGATTCCACCTCCGCGTCGAGGGCGCCGAAGGCCAGTCCGGCGGGTGCGTGGCTGTGCACGATGCCACCGATCTCCGGTCGGGCCGCGTAGATCGACTGATGCAGGGGAAGCTCCGGCGGCGCTTGCGCGTCCACGTCGGCGCCGGGGGCGATGTCGGCCTCGACGAATCGCGACGGTGTGGCCTCGTCGAAGCCGACCAGGGCACCCTTGATCATGAACCGTGTGCTGCCGGGGCGTCGGCAGGAGATCTGGCCCTGGTTGAAATCGTCGTGACCGTGCGCCGACAGTGCGCGTGCCCCGATGGCGGCCTGAATGACGAGCGGCGAGTGGCCCGATGGTCGTTCCGATGTCATCGGTCCCCCTCGCGTCGGCAGGTCAGCTGGGTGTAGAGCTCATCGGTGCTGAACACCCCGGGTGCCGAGCCCGCCAGCTGTGCGGCCAGGCGCACGGCCGCGGCCGCGACCAGGTCGAGGTCCCGGACCGAATGCGCGATCTCGTAGGTCTCACCGCGCGCGGTCAACACGACCCGGTGGTCGCAGACGCGGGGACCGAAGCGCTCGGAGGCCACGGTGGCCGAGAGTGGCAGCGCCGATGCCAGCAGCCGGGCCGTCGCAGACGGGGCGTCGGCCTTGGCGGCGGGGTGCCGGTCGATCACGGTGACTTCGACGGGCAGCTGCAACATGCCGGCCAGTCGTGCCGACAGCTGCGCCGACCGGGTCTGAATCCATTGCAGTGGACTGAGATTCGTGACCAGGCCGACCGGCACGTCCCGGCCGAGCACCCGCAGTCGCCGCAGGCCCTCCGGCGTCGGGTTCGACACGCAGTACAGCAGCGCGGCGCCGGACCGTGCGCAGAAGTCGATCGTCGAGGGCAGCGCGGCGGGTCGGCTCGCGTCGACGACCACGGCCGGCGTGGCGGATTCGGTGTTCCACCCTGCCGAGCCGGCGGTGGCGACCACGGCGACAGCGTTGTCGTCGCATGCGCGGTGGATCGCCGAGCCGAGCCGCCCGGTGGCACCGATGATCGCTACTCCCCCGCTGATCACGGCAGCCCTTGGGCGCGCAGGTATTCCACGATCAGCGCTACCGTGCGCATCGATCCGATGTCGTGTTCCAGGTCGATCTCGATGCCGTAGCGGATCTCCAACGCGTCGACCAGCCGCAGGAACGACAGCGATGTCATCCCGGCATCGGCGAAGCTCGTTCCGGCGGTCTCCGTGCTCGACACGTCGATGATGCCGTCGGTGGCCTGAGCCACCAGATCGGCCACCGCGTGGGTGAGGGTGTCGTCGGCTGGGTGGGGCACTGGTTGTCCTCCCGTGCTGATCATTCGAATGGCGTGGTGGGCAGGTCGGGAGCCGCGTCGCTCCTGGTCGGCCGTGCGGAGCCGCCGAGCCGCGCCACGATGGTTCTGCGTTGAATCTGGTTGGTGCCCTGCAGGATCTGCAGCAGCGACGCCTGACGCATCCACGTCTCGACCGGTTCATCGGGAAGGTAGGCGCTGGCGCCCAGGATCTGGACGGCGTCGGCGGTGACCCGCTGGGCGGTATCGGTGGCGAACAGCTTCGCCTGCGCGCACGCCAGAACAGCACCGTCGGGGTCGTGGTCGAACACCTCGCAGGCGTGGCGCAGCAGCTGGCGACCGGCCTGCAGGCCGGTCGCCATATCGGCGAGGGCGAATCCGATGCCCTGATGTTCGATGATCGGACGCCCGAATCGCACCCGCGTTCTCGCGAATTCCAGCGCCCGCTCGAATGCCGCGTTCCCCAGTCCGAGTGCGCAGGCCGCAAGACCGAGCCGCCCCTGGGTGAGCAGGATGGTGGCGACTCTGACACCACGATTCGGGCGGCCGAGAACCCGGTGGGCCGGCACGAGTACGTCGTCGAAAGCTATGTCGGACACCGGAATCGACAACCCGCGCAGTTGTTCGGCGGCGGGCGAAATGGTGACCCCCGGACTGTCGGCGGGCACCAGGAAGGCGGTGATCCCACCGAGACCGGCGGCACTGGTGCGCGCGTAGACGATCAGTTCGCCTGCCTGCGAGGCGTAGGCCGCCCAATCCTTGTAGCCGCTCAGCCGAAAGCAGGGGCCGTCACGGGTGGCCGCGAGCTCGATGGCCGACAGATCGGACCCGGCCGCGGGTTCGCTGAGGCAGTTGGCGATCGGCACGGCACCCGAGCGCAAGCCCTCGCCCAGTTCCGCCCACAGCGCCGCAGTGGCGTGGCGTCGGATGGTGCGCACCGAAAAGGCCTGCACCTGAACGGCTTCGGCCAGCTCTACGGAGTGGAGCGCGATCGTCTCCAGCGCCGTGCAGAACAGGCGCGTCGGATCGTCGACGGCCGAGGGCTCGATGACGAGGTCGATCAGACCGGTGCCGAGCAGCTCACTCACCGCGCGGTGTCGGCGGTGGGCATCCGGCTCAGCGTCCGAGCCGGTGTATCGCAGGGTTGTCGCCCGCACCTGCCCTGCCAGCGAGCGGGCTGCGTGCTGCGCAGCGTCAAGCATGTCTTCCTCCCCCACGATGCGATGACCCACAGAACTTCTCACACCAACAGCCGGAGCGCAAGCATTAAGTTACCGTTCATTCTCAGCATGGAAACCCCCTGAGTACACGAACCAGCCTGCTTACGCGCTATTGAATGGCGCCTTAGCTGCTCCTTCGGCAAGATAAGTTACCGTTCGTTCTGTGTATAGTTGACTCCGGCGGGCGCCCGAACGATGATGGGCCCAGGATCGTTGGCAGAGATCCCATCACCTGCTCGGAGGGGCCACATGACGTACGAAAACCAGGTTCTCGACCACGCGGGACGCCGGCCGTGCGCAACCGAGCTCGACGTGGCGCGCTAGCTGTGCGCCTCTACGAAGCCCTGGCCACGGCGCTGCGTGCGCGCCCGGACGGGCGGATCACCACGACCCGGGCGGCACGCACATACCGTGATGTCCTCATCGACAGCACCGCGAAGGCCGTCCTGCTGGATCGGATCGCGCCCCGCGGCGCGCGGGTGCTGCTGGCGATGCCCAATCATCTCGGCTATGTCTCGAGCCTGCTCGCGGTGTTGTCGCGCGGCGATGTGCCCGTGCTCGCCGATCCGAGCCTGACCACCGCCGAGATCGACACCCTCATCACCGGTTGCGGAATCGACGCCGTCATCGCCGCCGACGACACCGGAGGAGTTCAGATCGACAACCGATCCTGGGCGCGTGTCACCGGCGCCGAGGGTCCGCGTCCCGTCCTCGCACCCGACACCGAACTGTGCCGGTTGACCTCCGGATCGACGCGCTCGCCCGCCTGTATCGAATTCCGCGCCGAGGCCGTGCTCGCCGCGGCGACGACCTGGGCCGAGGCGAGTGAACTGACCCCGGACGACCGCAGCCTCTGCTTCGCGGGCCTGTACAACGGACTGGCGTTCAACACGACCCTGATCCCGAATCTGCTCACCGGAGCGCAGGTGATCCTGGCGACGGGACTGCCGTCAGCGGGCAGCATTTTGCGCCAGATCACCAGCACCGAGCCGACGATCCTGGTCGCCTTCCCCGAGGCGTACAACCGGGTGACCGAGTACCCGGCCGAGAGTATTTCCGCGCCGACGCGCGCAGCCCTGGCGGCGATTCGGCTCCGCCTGTCCTCGGCCGCGCCGCTGTCGGCGCGGACCGCCGCGCGCATGGTGGCGCTGTCGGGTCCGGTGTCGGACTACTACGGAATCGCCGAGACCGGACCGATCACCTTCCACCGGACACCCACGGCAGGCGGCAGCCATGGCCGCCTGTTGCCCGGTGTCTCGGTGACGAGCCGCCCTCGGGCCGACGGAATACCGGTACTGCAGGTACGCACCCGGTCGATGGGAACGAAATACCTGAACTATCCGGGGGAATTCGAACGCTCGGTGGCCTCGGACGGCAGCTATGTCACCTCCGACACCGGCACCGTGATCGAGGGCCAGGTGACCTTGAGCGGGCGGGCGCACCCGACCCTCGAGATCGGTGGGCGCAAGTTCAGCGTGGACTCCGTCCGCGACCCAATTCTGTCCTTCGACGGCGTGGCGGACTGTCATGTCGTCCAGATCACCACGCCCAGCGGCCGACCGTGTGTCGCCGCGGCGGTCGAAACCACCGGCGTCGTCGACATGACCCGGCTACGCACGCACCTGCGCGCCGCGATCGCGGCCCACAAGGTGCCCGAGGTACTCCTCGGCGTCGACGCACTGCCACGCGGCGCCACCGGGAAGGTGAAATCGGCGGCGGTGCGCGAACTCCTGCTGCGAACCTTCCGGCAATCACGCGACGGCGGTCAGTGAGATCGAGCCGGGCACGGCCGTCACACCAAGGGCTTGCCCTGATCCCGGCGTCGGCGCATGTCACGCAAGTACGACTCGAAGGGGTACAACCGCCAGGACTGGGGAGCCACCGACAGGACGCGGCCGATGGCACGCATCGTGAGCTCGAACGCCCGCTGCTTGCGAGCACTCCACGGCAGTCCGAGCTCGTCTCGAAAGTGTTGTGGCAGAAAGCCGGTCGTGAAGAACCTGTTCACCCGGCGGAAGAGCCGCCGTTCCCAGGGACGATACGGGCCCATGTCGACCACCTGACTCAGCAGATAGTCCCGCACCTCGTCGTCCACGGAGAGCTCACGCAGTGTCGAATCCCAGTACTCGGCGAAGGCGGCGCGATCGGGCGGCCAGAGTCGCTCCGGCATCTGCAAGGTGGTGCCGAATCTGGCTGATTCGGAGTACACCTCGTCGGCGAACTCCTCGTCCACCGGCCCGAACAGAAGAGTCAGCGAGTCGATCGTGCCCCGGTAGAGACAGGCCGCGACCCACAGTTGGAGTCGCGGATCGAAGGCGTTGTACGGCACCGGGCTGCCGGGGCCCGAACGCACATGCCGGTGCGAGGTGTTGGTGGCGGCGCGAAACGCGGCCCGGTCCTCCTCCGTGCCCAGCATCGCCACCGCCAGATAGGTCACCGTGGTGCGGCCCCGCTTGCGCGGGCGCAGATCGAAACGCCCACTGGTCACGGTGCTTTCCACGACACCGCGACCGACCGGCGCCAGGCTCAGCTGCATGATCACATTGGCGGGCCCGCCGAGAAATGCCGCGGGCCCTGCCATGTAGCGCCGACGATCGCGCGACGGGGCCGATGTTTCCACAGCTGGGGTCTGATGCTGCATGTTCACTCCAGAGTTCCGGGAAAGGCCGACGCGCTGCGCGTCAGAGCCGCTCGATGATGGTGGCGTTGGCCAGCCCGCCGGCCTCGCACATGGTCTGCAGCCCGTACCGACCGCCGGTCTGCTCGAGGTGGTTGACCATCGTGGCGAGCAGGCGCGTGCCCGAAGCGCCGAGCGGATGCCCGAGCGCGATCGCACCGCCCCGCGGGTTCACCCGGTCCGGATCGGCGCCGAGTTCCTGCTGCCAGACCAGCGGCACGGGCGCGAATGCCTCGTTCACCTCGAAGGTGTCGATGTCATCGATGGTCAGCGCGACGCGCTCGAGCGCCTTGCGGGTCGCCGGGATCACCGCGGTCAGCATGAGCGTCGGGTCGTCGCCCAGGACGGCGAAGGAGTGGAAGCGGGCACGCGGGGTGAGCCCCAGCTTCGCCGCCATCGCCTCGCTCATGATCAGCGCGGCCGAGGCACCGTCGGTCAGGGGCGAGGAGTTGCCCGCGGTCACCGACCAGTCGATCTCCGAAAAGCGTTCCCGCATCGCCGGGTCGGTGAACGCGGGGCGCAATCCCGCCAGGGTTTCCACGGTGGTTCCGGTCCGGATCGTCTCGTCGGCGGTGAGCTCACCGGCGGCGACGAGCTCGGCGTCGAAGCCACCCGCCGCGGCGGTGGCGGCGGCGAGCCGGTGTGAGCGCGCGGCGAACTCGTCGAGGGTCGCGCGGTCCAGCTTCCAGCGGGCGGCCAGGATCTCCGCGGCGATGCCCTGTCCGATCAGACCGTCCGGGTAGCGCGCGGCGAGCGGACCGCGCAGGGAATCCTTGCCCTGGGTGTTGGAGAACATCGGCGCTCGGCTCATCGACTCGACGCCGCAGGCGATCGCGATGTCATAGGCGCCGGCGAGCACACCTTGGGCCGCGAAATGCACGGCCTGCTGGCTCGATCCGCACTGGCGGTCGACCGTTGTGGCGGGCACCGATTCGGGGAAACCCGCGGCCAGCACCGCGGTGCGGGAGATGTTGTTGGCCTGCTCGCCGCTCTGGGTGACACAGCCGCCGATCACGTCGTCGACGAGGGCCGGATCGATCCCGGTGCGCGCGACCAGCTCGGTCAGCACCCCGGCCAGCAGGGTGGCCGGATGCACGGACGACAGTCCGCCGCCGGCTTTGCCCCGGCCCGAGGGCGTGCGAACCACATCGACGATGACTGCGGACATTGTTCCTCCTGCGCAGTCGCCGACCCTCGGCGACTTCGGCAACAAGTTACTCATGATTCTCGCGAACGACAACCTTGGCGACATTTCCCACGGCAGCCGGTAGGCAATCTCCGATACATGAGCTATGTTACCGGTAATTCTCGTCACAAACCCGAGAATTAGTAGTAACTTAGCCGAGGTGCTGACCGCGGATCACCGCAAGCATCTCAGAGTAGTCCCGAGAACACGGGGAGGATCGACGGACGTCAAGCGCCCTTCCCCAAGAACGCACAGCAACATCATGCGACCGTCAGCGCTGTCGGCCATCACCGCCCCGCACTGGCACGGTCCCCGCAGGAAGGAACATCGGTAGCGCCATGCTGCGACGGCTGGACAGGTTTCTCAGCTACGAGATGAAGGTGTCGGAGTTTCTCGGCACCCTCGTCATCATCGGCATCCCCTACGGCCTCGTCGGGGTTGTCTGGTCACTCACCCACACGAGCCATCTCGGCGATCTCCACGGTGTCGACCTGGTCGTCTCGTTCCTCGGGTCGATCGTGTGCTGGCCCGTGCTCATCTTCGCGAACGTGACGATGACCTGATGATGGCACTGGTCTGGGTCATCGATCTCGTGGTGATCATCGTCAAGATCCTCGGCGGGCGCACACAGGTCAATCCGGTGCTCCGACTCGGTATGTGGCTCGCTGTTCTCTGCGTGCTCGCCCTCGGTCTGGCCGCCGTCGCCGGACTGGTCGCCCTGCTCCACCACTGGCTGAGCACGCTCTAGCCACCGAGCCCACCCCCGCAGCAAGAAAGGATCGGTGCAGCGTGACGCCGCAACCGGCCACCGAACCGTCCGAGGTCGGACGGATCATCGACAGTGCCACCGGGCTCTGGCGACGACATCCCCAGCAGTCGATCGAGACACTGGGCAGGCAGGTCCTGCTGGGCAGGGCCGCGATCGCCCAGCTGTTCCTGTCGCTGGTGCGACGGCGATTCCCGTTCCAGGAGTTCGTCAAGCAGTGCGCGTTCATGGCCAACGTCTCGGCCCTGCCGACCGTCTTCGTCGCCATCCCGGTCGCGGTGGTGGTCTCGATCCAGGTCGGGGCGCTGGTCAACCAGGTCGGCGCCACCACCTTCATCGGCGCGGTCGCCGGGCTCGGCATCATCCGCCAGGGCGCGCCGCTGGTCACCTCGCTGATGATCGCGGGCGCGGTCGGCTCGGCCATCTGCGCCGACCTCGGTTCGCGCACCATTCGCGAGGAGATCGACGCGATGAAGGTGATGGGCGTGGATCCGGTGCGCCGGCTGGTCGCCCCGCGCTTGGCGGCGGCGGTCCTGGTCAGCATGCTGCTGTGCGGATTCATCGTGTTCGTCGGCTTCGCCACCGCGTACCTGTTCAACGTCTACGCCCAGAGCGGCACGCCCGGTTCGTTCATCAGCTCGTTCGCCTCCTTCGCCGTGGCCAACGACCTGCTGGTCGCGCTGTTCAAGGCGGCGATCTTCGGTTTGCTCACCGCGATCATCGCCTGCGACATCGGCCTGCACACCAAGGGCGGCCCCGGCGGCGTGGCCAACTCGGTCAACTCGGCGGTGGTCACCTCGGCGCTGATGCTGTTCGCCACCAACATCATCGTCACCCAGCTCTACAACAGCTTCTTCCCCTCGAAGGTGGTCTGAGATGGCCGCCGAGTACATCCCGCCCACGTTGCGCCCGGTCCGGGTGATCACCACCGCGGCCAAGGTTCCGGTCCACGCCAACCAGCGCATCGGCCACCAGGCCATCGTGTTCTTCCAGGCGCTGATCGCCATCCCGTTCACCCTGCGCCACTACCGCAAGGAAGTCGCCCGGCTGGTCGCCGACGTCGGCTGGGGTAACGGCTCGCTGATCGTCGGCGGCGGCACGGTGGGCGTGGTGGTCGTACTGTGCGCCTTCGGCGGCATCACCGTGGGCGTCGAGTCGTACACAGCGCTGAACCTGCTCACCATGGGACCGCTGACCGGTGCCATCTCCGGCTTCGCCACCACCAGGGAGATCGCGCCGATCCTGGGCACGCTCGCCTTCGCCATCCAGTCCGGCTGCCGGTTCACCGCCCAGCTCGGCTCGATGCGGATCTCCGAGGAGATCGACGCCCTGGAATCCATCGCCATCCGGCCACTGCCCTACCTGGTCACCACCCGGATGATCGCGGCCACCATCACCATCATCCCGCTCTACACCCTGGGACTGGCGGTGGCCTATGTGGCGACCAAGCTGTCGGTGCTTTTCCTCGGCGGGACCACCGCGGGCACCTACGACCACTACTTCTTCCAGTTCCTGGTCGGTGGTGACGTGTTCTTCTCACTGTTCAAAGTGGTGGTGTTCGTCCTGATCGCCGCGTTCATCCAGTGCTACTACGGCTTCGTGGCCACCGGTGGACCCGAAGGCGTCGGGGTGGCGGCCGGACGCGCGATCAAGATGGTCATCGTCGTCATGGTCTTCGCCAATCTTTTTCTCACCCTTGCTATCTGGGGCATCGACCCCGGATTCCGGATCTCGGGATAGGTCGATCGAATGATTCTCGATCTCAGCGGCCGCGGCCCCAAACCCCTGCAGCTCACGCTCGCGGGGCTGGCGGTCATCACCGCGTTCGCGGTCGCGCTGTTTCTGCTCGCACTCCGCTACAACGGGGAGTTCGAGGACACCGTGGTGGTCGGCGCCGATCTGACCAGCACCGGCGACGGGCTACCGCAGCGTGCCGATGTGAAGTTTCGCGGCATGGTCGTCGGCGCGGTCGGTTCGGTGGAGATGGTGGCCAAAGGCGAACGCCAGTACGCCACCTTCGAACTGAAACCCGGTCTGGCCGAGACCATCCCGGACACGGTGACTGCCCGCGTCGTGCCCGACAACATCTTCGGTGTCTCCTCCATCCAGCTGGTCGACAACGGCGCCGCGGCCTCGACTCTGCGCGCGGGCGTTGTCATCGCCGAGGACACCAGCGAGGCGACGATCCAGCTGCAGTCCACCCTCAACACCCTGCGCGATGTGCTGTCCACCATCCAGCCGGAAAAGCTCGGCCGGGTGCTGGCCACCCTGTCGGCGGCGCTCGACCCGAGTGCCCGCGTCCCCGGGTCGACCATCGAGCGGCTCGACACCTGGCTCACCACCGTGCACCAGATTCCCGAGATCGGCGACCTGCTCGGCGATCTCGGCCGCGCGGCGACCGCGCTGAGTCAGTCGGCGCCGGAACTGGTCGGCGTGCTCGCCGATTCGGTCACCTCGGCGCGCACGCTCAACGAGCACCGCACCCAGCTGATCGAGCTGCTCGTCCAGGGCAACGCGACGGTGGACTCGGTGAACGTGCTCTTCGCCGCGAACCCGAATTCGGGCAAGGAGCTCGTCGCGGGCCTGGACGACCTGTTCGGCGGCATCGCCCGAGACCCCGGTGCGCTGCAGTCCACGGCGGCCAACCTCAACGAATCGTTGCGGAAACTGCAGCAGGTGTTCAACTTCGGCCCGCGCAAGCAGATGACCTGGCGGATGAACGTGACATTCACGCCGTTCCAGCAGTACACCGCACAGGACTGCCCGCGCTACGGCGAGATGACCGGTCCTCGCTGTGGTGGCCCGACCGTGCCCGACGTCGCGCCACCACAGGAGTATCCGGCCTCGATGGTGCCCCAGTGGCTCGCCTCCGCCGGGCCCGCACCGGTGGCACCGACCCTGACGCTGCCCGAACTGCCCCCGCTGCCCAGCTTCACCATGCCGACGATTCCCGGCCTGCCGCCGATCCCGGGGCTACCCGCCATTCCGGGGATCACCGCACCGGCCGCGGCCATCGATCCCGCGCCCGCCGCCGCCCCGGCGGCACAGCCCGGACTCACCGGCATCGCCGCGGTGTCGGCACTGGTCGGCGGTACGCCGACGTTCAGTCAGCTGCTGCTGCTCGGGTCGATCCTGGGCACCGTTCCCGTCGTCCCTGACACAGAAGGTGGTGTCCAACAGTGAAATCCACCAAAGCGCTCATCGGATTCAGCTTCTTCGTCGTGCTGGCGACGGTGCTCACCTACACGATCTGGTCGACCCTGCAGCGCAGTGTCCCCGGCCAGACCTCGAGCTATTCGGCAGTGTTCACCGATGTCCTCGGACTGCGCGTCGGCGACGACGTCCGGATGGCGGGGGTACGGGTCGGCCGGATCGACAAGATCGATTTCACCGACGACTACGCCGCGCAGGTCGATTTCCAGATCGAGGCGCGCCAACAGCTGACCGATTCCACCAAGGCCCTGGTGCGCTACCAGAATCTGATCGGTCAGCGCTATCTCGCGCTCGCACCCGGTACCGATGCGGGATCGGTGATCCCGCCTGGTTCGCGGATTCCGCTCGACCGGACCGAGCCGTCGTTCGATGTCTCCTCGCTGCTGTCGGGGTTCGAGCCGCTGTTCAGCGTGCTGCAGCCCGATCAGATCAACTCGCTGTCGGAGACGCTGATCCAGGCGCTGCAGGGCAACGAGGTGTCGCTGTCGGCGCTGATCACCCAGGCCGCGCAGCTGGCCAGCACCTTCGGTGAGCGCGATCAGATCCTCGGCGACGTGCTGAGCAACCTCAGCTCGGTGCTGGCCGGTCTGGCCAACCGCAGCGGCGAACTGGAAACCCTGATCACCCAGACCCGCAGCCTGATGGACGGGCTCTACGTCGAAGGAGAATCGTTGAAGAGTTCGGTCGAACGGGTGGCCGGTGCGACGGACTCGCTGGTCTCGCTCATCGGAGCGGTCAAACCCGGTATGGCGAGCGCGCAAAGCAACGCCACCACGGCGGTGATGATGCTGCTCTACAACGGCGCGGCACTCGATCGGATGGCCGTGGAGTTCCCCGACTTCCTCAACGGCGTCGCCCGGTTCACCCAGTACGGCACCTACGGCAACGCCTACATCTGTCGCCTCGACGTGTCGCTGTGGGGCGTTGCCCTGCCCGAGGGCCTGTTCTCACAGGTCGGCGGCGACGCGCAGTCGGGGGTGTGCCGATGATCAGCCCCCGTATCCCAGAATTCCTGCGCACCAACCGGCACCTGAGGCTCGGACTGCTCGCGGCTGCCACGGTGCTGGCACTGCTCGGCGCGTCGAGCCTGCTGACGCAGGTCCGGCTCGGCGACATCACCATTCACGCCGAGTTCGCCCAGGCCGCCGGCCTGCGACCGGGCGCGACCGTCGACATCTCCGGAATCGAGGTCGGTGCGGTGCAGTCGGTGAAACTGGTCGACGACCGGGTCGATGTGGCGCTGCGTATCCGCCACGACATCCGGCTCGGCGCCGACGCGCGCGCGGCGATCAAGATGTCGACCATCCTCGGCCGCCTGCACATCGAGCTGGTCCCCGGTGACGGAAAAGGACTGCCCGATAATCGGATCGGCATCGACAACACCTCGGTGCCGTACAACCTGAGCAAGGTGATCCAGGACCCGACCTATACCTCCTCGTTCGAGCGGATCGAACGCATCGACCCGGACAAGCTGCGCACCGCGCTCGATGTGTTCAGCGCCCAGCTCGGCGATTCGCCCGCCATGGCGGTACAGGCCCTCGACAGCATCGGCGCGCTCGCCCAAGTGATCAACAGCAGGCGCGACGAGGTCGACATCCTGTTGAAGAGCATGGACCAAGTCTCCCAGCTGGTCTCGGACAACCGCAACAGCGTGCTGGTACTGCTGACCAGAGGCGAGGCGATCGGTGCGGCCGTCCAGCAGCGCCAGACGCTGCTCACCCAGCTGCTCGACAATGTCGCCGAGATGTCGAAGCTGCTGCAGGACATGGGTATCGAGAACAACGGTGAGCTCGGACCGCTGATCGCCGATCTCAACACCATGTCCGACGGGTTGACCAAGAACAAGGAGAACCTGGACCGGATCTACGAGATCGCCCCGGTCACGCTGCGCCAGTTCAACAATCTGCTGGGCAACGGTCCGTACGGGGAGATCTGGGCGCCATGGATCCTGCCGGACAACTGGCTGTGCTTCGCGCAGGCCGTACAGGGGTGCAACTGATGAGCACGAGTACCACACGCGCGGGCAAGCTGGCGGCGGTCTGCCTTGCCGCACTGCTCGCGTCGGGCTGCGCCCTGCTGCCCGACAGCGTGACCGGCCTCGGCGACCGGATGCTGAGCGAGCAGAAGCGCATCAGCGCCGACTTCGAGAGCGTGGCGGGCCTGTACCCGGGCAACGAGGTCGCCATCCTCGGGGTGCCGGTCGGTGTCGTCGACTCGGTGACACCGCGCGGCAGTTTCGTCGAGGTGGTGATGTCGGTCGATCGCGACGTGCGCATCCCCGCCGACGCGATGGCGGCACTGATCTCCCCGCAGCTGATCACCAACCGCCACGTCGAACTCGCCCCGGCCTACACCGGGTCGGGACCCGAACTCGCCGACGGGGCGCACATCCCGCTGGCCCGGACCAGGACACCGGTCGAGCTGGACCGGATCCTGGCCAACTTCGACCAGCTCGGCGAGGCGCTGAAGGGCAACAGCGAAGACGGTCCGATGGCGAGCCGGGTGCTGTTCCCGCTGCTCGACGGCAACGGCGACCGGCTGCGCGAAACGCTCGACGAGCTGTCGGCGGCCTTCGAGGTCACCTTCGCCAACAAGGACCAGATCGCCAACACCATCATCGAACTCGGTGAGATCACGCAGATCATCGCCGAGAACGACCAGACGGTCCGGGATTTCAGCGGGCGCATCACCGAACTGGTGGCGCTGTTCGGTCAGCAGTCCCCCGGGCTGCAGGCGGTGCTGACCCAGCTCGACGACTTCATCACCAACACCTCCTCGGTGGTCGGCGAGAACCAGGATCAACTCGCGGGCGCGCTCACCAAGTTCGTCGCGATCGCCGCCCAGATGCGGGCCAACGCCCGCAATCTCACCGAGATCATCGATGTCGGGCCCCTGATGTTCGAGAACTTCGACAACGCGATCAGCCGCGAGCACCAGGCCCTGCGCCTGCACGGTCTGCTCGACAAGATCGTGCTCGACAGCGAGGTGATCGCGACGTTCTGTGAGCGGGTGCAGATGCGCCTCGACGGGTGCCGCACCGGCAAGATCTCCGACATGGGCCCGGACTTCGGGCTCACCGCCGCGCTGTTGGGACTGACGCGATGACTCTTCGCACCACGCTGACCGCGGCCTTGTGCGCCGTCGCCGTCACCGCCAGCGGTTGCTCGATGACCGTGGCCGAGCTGCCGATGCCCGAACCCGGCATCGGCGGACCCGGCTACACCTTGCACGCCACCTTCCGGGACGCGCTCAACCTGCCCGATCGCGCGCATGTCAAGATCGGCGGCACCGATATCGGTGTGGTCACCGGCATTTCGACCACCTCGTTCCTGGCCGATGTCGAGATGCTGATCCGCACCGACATCCAACTGCCCGAAGGCACCACCGTCGAACTCCGCCAGGCGACCCCGCTGGGCGACATCTTCGTGGCGGTGACCCTGCCCAGCGCCGAGGAGGCCGGGCCGCCGCTGCGCGCGGGCTCGACCATCGGACCCGAGCACACCGCCTCGGCCGCCTCGGTCGAGCAGCTGATGATGTCGGTCTCGATGCTGATCAACGGCGGCGGCCTGAACCAGGCGGCCAGGGTCACCGCCGAACTCGACTCCATCTTCGCCGGCAAGGCGCCTCAGCTCCAGCACCTGATCGGTGAGATGACCGCGGTCATCGCCGCGCTCAACGCACGCACCGGCGACCTCGACGCGACGCTGTCCGGCCTGTCGGTGCTGACCGGCGAATTGGCGAGCCGCAAAGCCGAACTCGGCGCCGCGGCGGACAGTTTCCCGGAGCTGATCGGGCTGTTCGCCGAGAACAACCAGGCCATCGTCGACCTGATCAACAAGGTCGCGGTGACCATGGACGCGCTCGGCGACTTCAGCGCGACGAACGGACCACAGTTCGTCAGTCTGTTCCAGAGTATCCAGAATCTGATGTCCGGATTCGTGCAGATGGACGATGACCTGGCCGGCGCGCTCGAGGGCTTCCACCAGATCTATCCCTCGGTGATGGACAGCATGCGCGGACCCAACCTCTCGGTCGGGGCGATCGTGTCCTACCTCGACGTCGGCGCGGTCACCGATCCGGCAGGCAGCCGCTGGCCCGACGGCACCGACATCCCTGCTTTCGTCGGCAGTCTCGCCGACGTGATCGCCAAGGTGACCGGCCGCCTCAACAGCACACCGCAGCAGCCATCGCAGGAGGGCCCCCGATGAATTCTCCGTTGTGGCAGTGGCTGGTTCGCCAGCGCGTCGCGGTGGCCAACGTCGGCCTCGTCGTCGTCATGGTGCTGGGCAGCTTGTACCTGGGCGGCGCGATCCTGCGGATCGACCCGACCAGCTCACCGTTTGCCGTCACCGTCGAACTGGAGACCTCGGGCGGACTCACCGCGGGCAGTGACGTGACGTTCCGTGGAGTCCGAGTCGGCCGAGTCGAGGACGTGCGCGTGGCGGGCGAGGGTATCGCCGCGGTGGCCGAGATCGAGGAGGGCACGATGATTCCGGTCGGCGGCACGGTCGCCGTCGCCCGCCTGTCGGCGGCCGGTGAGCAGTATCTGGACTTCCGCCCCGACACCGACACCGGGCCGTACCTGGGTCACGGTGCCGTCGTCTCCCGGGCCGACACCGCGGTGCCCGTTCAGGTGTACTCGGTGCTGGGCAATATGGCGGGGCTGGTCGGCGGCATGAACCCCGAACGGCTCAACGTCATCGTCGACGAGCTCGACAAGGCGTTGTCCGGCGGGCCGGACGGTTTGCGCAACATGATCTCCGGGCTCAGCCGCGCGATGTCCGGGCTCACCGATCTGCTCCCGCAGACCGAGCACCTGCTGCGCAATCTCCAGGTCATCGCCGAGACGACTTCGCATGCCCAGCCCGACCTCGGCACCATCACCAATGCGGGCAGCGCCTTGTTCCAGCAGTTCACCGCCGCCGACGCGGAGCTGCGGCACCTGCTCGAGTACGGGCCCGGCCAGCTGTCCACCCTCGGCGGGTTCATCTCCCGCACGCACGATCCGATCACCGACCTGGTGACGAACTTCGTCGCGATCACGCGCGCGGCGAAACTGCGTCAGCCCGCCATCGAGCTGCTGTTCCCCAGCCTGAGCCGTTTCGCCGAGGCGGTCGGCGTCCCGGCCCACGACAACGCCTTCTTCACCCTCGTCGATCCCTGGCCGCGACCGACCTGCGACTACGACACCGTTCCGATCGTGCCGACCACCCCGACGACCGACACCAGGGTGCGGCTCTACAACTACTGCGTCACCGACAATCCCGCGCTGCAGGTCCGCGGCTCGGCCAACGCCCCGCGACCCGCCGGCCCCGACAACGGTGCGGGACCGCCGCCCGGGGTGACCGGCGACGAACTGTCCCAGCCCGCGGTGCCCGCACCCCGATGAAGGAGTCCGAAGAATCATGAGCAGCGACGAAACACCCACCAGCTCAACAGCATCCGAGACACCCGAAGCCACCGCGAAGGTCTCGGCCAAGGCCAAGTGGTGGGCGATGGATCGCAAGACCCTCGGCCTGCGCTGCGCCGCCGCGATCGTGCTCGGCGCCTCGGTGGCCACCTCGGTGTACCTGTTCGTCGAGAACAAGGACACCAAGGATCTGCTCGCGGCGCAGCAGCAGGCCCGCGAAGCCGCCTGCCACTACGGCCCGGTACTGGCCGACTACGACAGCAAGAGCCTCGATCCCTACTTCGCGGCGGTGCTCGACGGCGCGACCGGCGACTGGAAGAAGCAGTTCGAATCGACCAGTACCGAACTGCGCGATGCTCTCACCCAGGGCGAGGTCGTCTCCAAGTCCACCGACACCCAGTGCGCGCTGCGCAGCGGCGACGAGGCCTCGGCCGAGGCGATCGTGGTGATCGGGACGACCATCTCGAGCCTCGGCACCGAACATCAGGCCAAGCCCAGCCAGCTGTCGATGGTGCTGAGCCTGCGCAACGACGACGGCCGCTGGCTGGTCGAGAAGGTGAACTCCCCGCTACCGGCGGTGCCCGCCCAGTGATCGACCCAGCCTCTTCCGCCGCGCCGCCGCGCCAGGTGCGACGCAGGCCGAAGAACCGCCGTGCCCAGATCGCGGCCGAATCAGCCGCCGCGTTCGGCGCCCACGGCTACCACGGCGTCAGCATGGACGAGATCGCGCGTCGGCTCGACATCAGCTCCACCGCGCTCTATCGGCATTTTCCCAGTAAGTACGCGCTGTTCCGGGAGGAGCTGCTGCGGTTGTCGGGGCTGGCGGTGCGCGCGGTGGAACTGCCCGAGGCCGCGGTCGAGTGGTCGCCACGTCAGCGCCTCGATCACGTGCTCGACGCGGTCATCGTGCTGACCATCACCAACCGTCCCACGGTCGCGCTGGCCCGGTGGGAGCGTCGCTACCTCGAGCCCGTCGACTTCGTGGAGTTCACCGACCAGTTCACGACCGCGATCGCCACGGTGCGCGCGATGATCCGGCACGTGCGTCCCGAGCTCGACGGCTACGACCGAGTGGTCCGCGCCGTGTCGTTGTTCGCGGTGATCAGCAGCATCGGTGACCACCACGTCACCATGTCGGTGAAGGCGCTTGCCCCACTGCTCAAAGCGACCGTCTGGGCGATGATCGACGCGGATCTGTCCGGCGAACGTGACGCGGCGCCGATCCGCGGGGCCGGCGAGCGGCTACCGCCGTTCAAGCACGAGTTGTTGCTCCGCAAGGCGGTGGAACTGTTCCATGAACACGGCTATCCGAACGTCAGCGTGGAAGACATCGCGGTGGCCTCGGACCTGTCGGCCGCCTCGGCGGTGTACCGCTACTACCGCAGCAAGAGCGACCTGCTCGCCGCGGCGTTCCGGCGCGCGGCCGACCGGGTGTCCGGGGCGATCACGCCCGCGGTGAGCGCCGCGAACACCCCCGCCGAGGCGCTGGAAACGCTGATCGACCTCTATGTCACCGGGTCCTTCGACGAACGCGCGCTGACCTTCGTCTACTACGCCGAGTTCAGCCATGTGGACCGGGCCGACCAGGTGACCCTGCGCCACCTGCAGCAGGTGATCGTCACCGAATGGGCCACCCTCGTGACCGAGGCCAGACCGGAGCTGTCGCTCGGCGAGGCCAGAATCCTCGTCCACGCCTCGTTCAGTCTGGTGGTCGATCTCGGACGGACCTTCGGCGATGACGGAATCTGCCCGCCGGACCGGGTGATCCGGCTCCTGCACGCGGTCGCGCTCGGCCGGCCGCTCCCGAGCTGACCCACGGTACGGCAGCCCAAACCGGTGCGACGGGCCTACCAGGTCAGGCGATAACATGACGGGCAAGATCATCGCCGAACGCGCGCTACCGCGAGGAACAAAGGGCAAGACAACGAGTAAGCAGGCAGACGAAGCACCCTCGGACACACCGGCCCGCACGGTCCGGCGCAGGCCGAAGAACCGCCGTGCCCAGATCGCGGCGGAATCAGCGGCCGCGTTCGGCGCGCACGGCTACCACGGCGTCAGCATGGACGATATCGCCCGTCGGCTCGATATCAGCTCCACCGCCCTCTACCGCCACTTTCCGAGCAAGTACGCGCTGTTCCGGGAGGAATTGCTGCGGCTGTCCGGGCTCGCGCTCAGTGCCACCACGCTACCCGCCGAGGCCGCCGATTGGACGCCACGTCAGCGTGTGGACCACGTCCTCGACGCGATCATCAGCCACACCATCGCCAATCGGCCGACGGTGGCGCTGGTGCGCTGGGAACGCCGCTACCTGGAGCCCGCCGATTTCGACGAGCTCAACGCGCAGTTCACCGGGGCCATCGCCGCGCTGCGCACCCTCCTCGGCGAGGTTCGCCCCGAACTGAGCCGCCGCGATCGCGCGATCCGGGCGGTCTCGATCTTCGCCGTGGTCAGCAGCATCGGCGATCACCATGCGACGGTGCCGGTGAAGGCCCTGTCCGCACTGCTCACCGCGACGAGCTGGACGCTGATCGACGCCGATCTCGATCGCCCGGGCACCGCGACCCGGTCGGACCGGAACAAACAGCGCCATCAGCCGTTCAAGCACGACCTGCTGCTGCGCAAAGCGGTGGAACTGTTCCACGAGCGGGGCTATCCGAACGTCAGCGTGGAAGACATCGCCATCGCCGCGGAGCTGTCGGCTGCCTCGGCGGTGTACCGCTACTACCGCAGCAAGAGCGACTTGCTGGTGGCCGCCTTCCGCCGCGCGGCCGATCGGGTGTCGGCGGCGATCGCGCCCGCGATCGTCGCGGCCGACACCCCGGCCGACGCGCTGGCGACCCTCATCGGGCTCTATGTCGCCGGCTCGTTCGACGAACGCGCGCTGACGTTCGTGTACTACGCGGAGTTCAGCCACGTCGATCACGCCGATCAGGTGACCTTGCGGCATCTGCAGCAACTGATCATCGCCGAGTGGGCCAAGCTGGTCGTCGCGGCCCGGCCGGAACTGTCGATGGGCGAAGCCAGGATCCTGGTGCACGCCGCCTTCAGCCTGGTGGTCGATCTCGGTCGCGCCTTCGGCGACGACGGAATCTGCCCCGAGGACACCGTGACCCAGTTGCTCGAGACCATCCTGCTCGGGCGGCCGCTGTCGACGGTCTCGCCCCCGAGCTGAGCGCGAACCCGCCCAGCCACCAGATCGCGGCGGCCACCCAGCGCGCCCTCGCGGCCCCCGAAATCACGTTCCCGGTGGGCGCCCGGCCGGAGCTCCGGCCGGGCGCCCACTCCCCTCCTGGTCAGAGGCCGAAGGTCTTGCCGATGATGTCGCGCTGGATCTCGCTGGTACCACCGAAGATGGTCGACACCAGGGCGCCGCGGACATGCTTTTCCATGTCGAACTCGCGGGCGTAGCCGTAGCCACCCATCATCTGCATGCCGGCCAGTGCCACCTGCTTGGAGGTCTCGGTGGCCTTGAGCTTGGCCATCGATGCCTCGCGAGCGAAGGTCTTGGCCGGGTTGGCGTCCACCGCGGCGGCGACGCTGTAGACCAGCAGCTTGGTGCACTCGATCTCGGTGGCCAGATCGGCGACGCGGTGCCGCAGGGCCTGGAAGGAACCGATCGGCCTGCCGAACTGCTTGCGCTCGCTGATGAACTGCAGGGTGTCCTCGAACGCGCGCTCGGCCGCGCCCAGGCTCATCGCGGCCAGGATCAGCCGCTCGAAGTTCAAGCCCGTCATCAGCTGACGCCAGCCGTTGCCCACCTCGCCGACCACCGCGTCCTCGGGGAGCACACAGTCGGTGAAGTACAGGTCGTTGGTTTCCTTCTGGTTACCCATCAGCTCGATCGGGCTGATCTTCAGGCCCGAGGTCGTGGCGGGCACGTGGAACATGGTGAGTCCCTCGTGTTTGCCGCCGCTGCGATCGGTGCGCGCGACCAGCAGGATGTTCTCGGAGATGTGGGCGTTCGAGCACCAGGTCTTCTGACCGTTGATCAGCCAGCCGTCGGTGGTCTTCTCCGCGCGGGTGGTGATGTTGGCGACGTCGGAGCCCGCCTCCGGCTCCGACATCGAGATCGACTGCGACGCACCACGAACGATCCCGCGCAGCACCGCGTCCTTCTGCGCCTCGGTACCGAACTTGGCGTAGGCGCCACCGGTGATCAGCGTCGGGCCGATGGCGCCGATCGGCAGCAGGCCGCGCAGGCTCTCCTCGAGCAGGATGCACATGTCGACCATCGAGGCGTCCGAACCCCCGTACTCCTCGGGCACGGTCAGGCCGAGCCAGCCGAGCTCGGCCATCTTGGCGTAGACCCCCGCGTTGTGCTGCTCGGCGTCGTGGTCGGTGAGCGCGTCGCGCTTCTCCCGCGTCCCGGCCTCGCGCTTGGCGAACGCGGCGACCGCCGCGGCGAAATCCCGCTGTTCCGGGCTGAATTGGACGCCCATGAGTGTGTCCCTCTGCTTTCTGTGGTCGGTGGATGTACTGACTTACTTCGCGCGCCCGAAGCGGCGGGCGGTGAGCTTGCGCACGAGCGACATGGTGGACGCGGTGCGGGAAAACGACAGCAACGCCATGCCGGGGATGACGAAACGCTGCCGCGCGATCGAATGCGGCCTGGTGAAGCCGAGCAGGCCCGCGGCGCCGTGGATGCGGCCGATGCCGGACTCCCCCACCCCGCCGAAAGGCAGCGCCGGGATCGCGGCGTAGGCGGCCGGGCTGTTCACCGAGGTGGCGCCGACCCGCAGCTGCCGGGCGATCTCCATCCCGCGCTTGCGGGAGAACACCGTCGAGGCCAGGCCGTACCGCGAGGCGTTGGACAGCCGGATCGCCTCCTCGACATCGCGCACCCCACGAATGGTGAGGGTGGGGCCGAAGGTCTCCTCCGCGACGGCCAGCGAGTCCTCGGGGACATCGAGCAGCACGATCGGGCCCACGAACGGTGCCTGGATGGACTCGCGGCCACCGAAGACCGCCTTCGCGCCCTTGTCCAGGGCATCCTCGACATGGCTGCAGACCACGTCGACCTGGGCGGGCAGCGTCATCGGACCGTAGGCGGCATCGGGGCCCGAACCGGGCGTCAGCTCGGTGACCCGCTTGGTCACCTCGGCGACGAACTCGTCGAGCACCGAGTTCACCACGTAGCAGCGTTCGGTACCCACACAGGTCTGACCGGAGTTGGCGATCGCCGACCAGACGACCGCGTCCGCCGCCGCGGCGACATCGGCGTCCTCGGCGATGATGGCCGCGTCCTTGCCGCCGCATTCGAGGACCACCGGGGTCAGGCGCTGCGCGGCCGCGGCCATGATCTTCTTGCCGGTGGCCGTCGAACCGGTGAAGGCGATCATGTCGACATCGGACTCCACCAGCGCGCGCCCGGTCTCGCCGTCACCGCTGACGACGCTCAGAATGCCTTGGGGCAGCGCGGGATTGGCCTTGGTGAAGGCATCGGCGAACCAGTGCCCGACCCCGATGGTCAGCTCGCTCGGCTTGAACACGACCGTGTTGCCCGCGGCCAGCGCGTAGGCGATGGACCCGTTCGGCGTGTACACCGGGTAGTTCCACGGGCCGATCACGCCCACCACACCGTGCGGCCGCTGTTCGATCACCGCCTCGTGGTTGGCCATCATCAGGCCGGGGAAGACCTTCTTCGGCTTCAGCACCTTGGGCGCGTTGTCCGCGGCCCAGTTCAGGTGCTCGACGGCGGTGATCACCTCGAGGTAGGCGTCCTCGAGCGGCTTGCCGTTCTCGGCCTTGATCAACTCGCAGAACTCATCGATGTTATTGACGATGCCAGCAGCCCAGCGTAGAAGTGCCCGCTTCCGCTCGGTGAACCCGAGTTCACTCCACGTCTGCGCGGCGGCACGAGCCCGCCCGACGGCCGTGGCGACGCTCGCGGCGTCATCGACGGCCCAGGTGCCGACCGGTTCCCCCGTCGCCGGGTTCACAGTGCTCACCATCGTCGCAGAAATGGATGCGGTCGTGGGGGTTTCGGTCATTCTCGACCATCCTTCAGATAGCTCGACGGCGCCCTCGCACCGCACAGGACGGGTAGGGCGCCTACGGGTTCCAGCGCGCCGCGCGACCTATTGACAGG
Organism: Nocardia mangyaensis; assembly: GCF_001886715.1. Taxonomy (NCBI): domain Bacteria; kingdom Bacillati; phylum Actinomycetota; class Actinomycetes; order Mycobacteriales; family Nocardiaceae; genus Nocardia; species Nocardia mangyaensis. Next base: position 3,328,869 of record NZ_CP018082.1, on the reverse strand, counting down.
TCGCGTCGGCCACCGTTAAGTTCATCATAATTCTCGTTAAGTTAATCACGATTCTCTTCGGTTGCAAAGAGCTGTCACCGCTCGGCACCACTGTGGGGAAGCGTCGAATCCGGAGGGAGAGCGCGATGCTGCGCACCCGATTCACCGAGGCCTTCGGTGTCGAGCATCCGATCGTGCAGGGCGGAATGATGTGGGTCGGCCGGGCCGAACTCGCGGCCGCGGTCTCGGAGGCGGGTGGGCTCGGCATCATCACCGGCTTGACCCAGCCCACCCCGCAGGCCTTGCGCGAGGAGATCGCCCGTACCAGGGATCTCACCGACAAGCCGTTCGGGGTGAATCTGACCATCCTGCCGTCCATCACGCCGCCGCCCTACGCGGAGTATCGCCAGGCCATCATCGATGGCAGGGTGCCGATCGTGGAGATCGCGGGCGGCAATCCGGCCACCCACCTGCCCTTCCTCAAGGACGCGGGCATCAAGGTGCTGCACAAGTGCACCAGTGTCAAGCACGCGCTCAAGGCGCAGCAGGTCGGCGTCGACGGGGTGAGCATCGACGGCTTCGAATGCGCCGGTCATCCCGGCGAGAACGACACACCGGGCCTGGTGCTCATCCCCGCCGCGGCCCGCGAGCTGGAGATCCCGATGATCGCCTCGGGCGGTATCGCCGACGCCAAGGGGCTGGTCGCGGCCATGGCACTGGGCGCCGACGGGGTGAACATGGGCACCCGGTTCCTGTGCACGGTCGAGTCGCCGATCGCGCACGTGGTCAAGGAACAGATCGTCGCCAACACCGAGCTCGACACCAAGCTGATCTTCCGCACCATGAACAACACCGCCCGGGTGGCCGACAATGCCGTGAGCCGCCAAGTGGTCGAGATCGAGCGTGCCGGTGGCAGTTTCGAGGACGTGCGCGAGCTCGTCGCCGGTGCCCGTGGCCGCAAGGTCTACGAGGACGGCGATCTGGACGCGGGCATCTGGAGCGTCGGTCAGTGTCAGGGCCTGATCCACGACATTCCCACCTGCGCCGAGTTGGTCGGGCGGATGGTGCGCGAAGCCGAGGATCTCATCGCAGGCCGGCTCGCGGGCGCGATCGTCGGGGCGGTGGCCCGATGAGCGCGAGCATCCAGATCGAAGAGCACCAGGGGACCCTGCGGATCACGATCGACCGCCAGGCGCGCATGAACGCCATCGACCTGGCCACCATGGATGAACTGGGCGCGCTGATCGTCGACGCCCAGCACCGCCCCGAGGTGCGGGTGATCGTGCTGACCGGCGCGGGCAAGGCGTTCTGCACCGGCGCCGACCTGGCCGCCGCGGCCGCCGCGGGCGGCAACGAGGCGTCCCCGGAGCGGGTGATGGACAGCGCCAACGCGCTGATCCGCGCCATCGTCGATTCCCCGCTGCCGGTCATCGCCCGGGTCAACGGCCCCGCCGCCGGGGTCGGCGCCTCGATCGCGCTGGCCGCCGATCTGGTCTACGCCGCCGAGTCCGCCTACCTGCTGTTGCCGTTCACCTCCATCGGCCTGATGCCCGACGGTGGCGCGACCGCGATGGTCGCCGCCGCCATGGGCCGGGCAAAGGCCGCCGAACTGGCCTTGCTCGGTGCCCGGCTGCTCGCGCCCGAGGCGGCCGCGGCCGGCCTGATCACCCGCAGCCTGCCCACCTACGAACTCGATGCCGAGGTCGAGGCGGTCGCCGCCAAACTGGCCGCCGGGCCGCGTCGGGCGCTGCAGCTGACCAAGGCCGCGCTCAATGCCGCGACCCTGGCCGAGCTCGACGCCGCGCTGGCCAGGGAGAAGACCGGCCAGTCCGAGCTGCTCGTCTCGGCCGACTTCCTCGAGGGCATGACCGCCATGCTGACCCGCCGCCCACCGCGATTCGCCGGTGCGCCCACTCCGATCGCCGACCCGGCCTAGTCCACGCCCCCGAGGAGACGACCCCATGACCACTGCCGTAGAACCGGTGCGCTCGCGCCGCAATCACTGGATGAACCAGATCGCCCTGCACGCCACCACGAACCCGGACGGGCCCGCGCTGCGCTTTCTCGGCAAGACCACCACCTGGGGCGAGTTGCACACTCGCGTCCAGCGCCTGGCCGACGCGCTCGCCCGCCGCGGCGTCGCACCCGGTGACCGGGTGATGATCCTGATGCTCAACAACACCGAGTACATCGAAACGGTGTTCGCGATCAACACCCTCGGCGCCATCGCGGTGCCGGTGAACTTCCGGCTCACCCCGCCCGAACTCGTCTACCAGGTGAACGACAGCGGCAGCGCGGTGATCATCACCGACGCGGTACTCGCGCCACTGGCCGCCGCGGTGTCGGCGGCCACCGAGACGCTGCGTACCCGGATCGTGGTCGGGGTACCGACCGGTGACGGCGCGCTCGGCTACGAGGATCTGCTCGCCGAGGACGGCGCCCCGCACGAACCGCGCGATGTGCCCGAGGATTCGGCCGCGCTGATCATGTACACCTCGGGCACCACCGGCAACCCCAAGGGCGCGGTGCTGACCCATCTCAACATGCAGGCCCAGGCCCTGACCTGTATCCGGGCCATGCGCTATGGCCCCGACGACATCGCCTTCTGCGCCTCGCCGCTGTTCCACATCGCCGGATTGGGCAGTGTCGCTTCCTGTTTCGTGCTCGGTTCGTTGACGGTGATCCACCCGCTCAAGGCCTTCGACGCCACCGAGGTCCTCGACGCGTGGGAAGCCGAACGCGCCACCTCGGTGTTCCTGGTTCCGGCGCAGTGGCAGATCGTGTGCGCCGATCCCACGGTGGCCCAGCGTGATCTGCGACTGCGGGTGATCAGCTGGGGCGCCGCCCCCGCCTCCGACACCGTGCTGCGCGCGATGGCCGAGACCTTCCCGAACGCGCTGAATGTGGCCGTGTTCGGGCAGACCGAGATGTCACCGATCACCTGTGTGCTCGACGGCGAGGACGCGATCCGCAAACTGGGTTCGGTCGGCAAGCCGATTCCCACCATCGCCACCCGCATCGTCGACGACGAGGGCAATGATGTCGCGCCGGGCGAGATCGGCGAGATCGTCTATCGCGGACCGACTCTCATGCGCGAGTACTGGAACAATCCGCGCGCCACCGCCGACGCGTTCGCCGGGGGCTGGTTCCACTCCGGTGACCTGGTGCGCGCCGACGAGGAAGGCTTCGTCTACGTCGTCGACCGCAAGAAGGACATGATCATCTCCGGCGGCGAGAACATCTACTGCGCCGAGGTGGAGAACGTGCTGTTCGCCCATCCCCGGATCCGCGAGGCCGCGGTGATCGGCCGGGCCGACGAGAAGTGGGGCGAGGTGCCCGTCGCGGTCGTCGCGGTCGAGGACGACCAGGAAATCGGCCTCGCCGACCTGGAATCCCACCTCAACGCACACCTGGCCCGCTACAAGCATCCCAAGGCACTGGTCGTGGTCGATGCCCTGCCGCGCAATGCGGGCGGCAAGGTCGTCAAACCCGAGCTGCGCAAGCTGCACGGGTCCGCGGCCCCGGTCAGCGGCTGAGAACTCCTCGATCGCGGGACGGATCGACTCGGCGGTGACCACACTGGCGACCAGCCCTCAGGTGGCCACCGCCGACCTCGACGAAGCGGGACTCAGCGGCCCTGGGCAGTAGATCGCCGCGCGCCTAGGCAGCGCGACGGGCCGCGCCCGCTGCCGTACTGCCGTCACGGTCGATGGCCGCGGCGGTGAGCGGCCGGGCGAACAGCGCTTGGAGCGCGGCCCGCGCGAGTCCGGCGAAGCCGCGGCGCCCGGCGGGCAGGCCGAGGACGCTGCGCACGGTGCGGGTCCGCGGCGGCGTCAGCGCCGCACCGGCGAACCGGTCGGCGAGCCAGTTCAGGCTCAGTGGCGTGGAGATCGCCAGCAGGCTGAGATGCTCACTCGTGCGGTCGCGCAGGTAGGTGACATGGGCGCCGTGGGCGCGATAGCGCTCGACCAGCGCGTCGATGTCGTCGACGGCGATGATCTGGTCGTGCACGGCCTGCACGACCAGCAGCGGCACCGTCGGCGCCGAGGTGCCGAGCGCGAGATCGTCGATCATGGCGGCCAGCGTCTCGAGAGCGAGAACTTCGGCGATGGGCATCGTGGTGTGTCGGCTGACGTTGTATCGCGCCAGACGCAGCACCGCGGCGGCCGTGGTGGACAGGGCCGCCTTGTCGAGCACCGCGCGCCCGTCATCGTTGAAATGGCTGCCGATGACCGTGTCCAGCGCCGGATAGACGCGTCGCAGCGCGGCGACGACCAGAGTGGGCAGACCCGCGTGCAGGCCACCGTTGAGGCGGTGGAAGGTCGAGAGCAGATCACCGACCGGCGAACCGAGGACGGCGCCGACGATGTCGAGTTCGGGCGCGTAGGTGGGCGCCATCTCGACCGCCCAGGACGTGGCGAGCCCGCCGCCGGAGTAGCCCCACAGCCCGACCTGCGCGTTCGGGTCGAGGCCCAGCGGCGCGAAGTTCAGTGCCGCGCGGACGCCGTCGAGCGCGCGGTGGCCGGGTTCGCGCGGGGCGCCCCACGCGCCGAGCATGCCCTCGTGATCGGGGATCGAGATCGCCCAGCCCCTGGTCAGCGCGTCGACGAAGCACAGCAGTTCGACATGGGTGAAGGTACCGATCGCCCGCGAGCCGCGCTGCAGCGCGTAGGAAGGGAACGCCTTGGACGAGATGGCGTCGATGGCGCACTGGAACGACAGCAGCGGCGTGGTCGCCCCGGCTCCGCCCGCGGGCGCGATGACCGTGGTCACCGACGCGTCGGCCGCGCCGTTCAGGTCGGTCGTGCGATAGAGCAGCTGCCACGCCGAGACCCGCAGCGGGATCAGGCCGAAGGCGGCCAGCTCCACCGGACGCCACCGCAACAGCGTGCCCTCGGGCAACCGCTCGTACCCGGACCGCGGCCGATAGAACGGGTCGAGTTCGGGCAGCACGGCCTGGGCGGGCGCGGGCCAGCTCTGCGCGTGTGCGCGGGTGGTCTCGGCAGTCAAGGGTGAACTCCAGGAAATCGGGGGCCGAATGGGACCGGATGTGCGCGGGAACGGGCCGGGTCGGTGACCCGGCCCGTCATGCGAGGCGGATCGCCACTGGTCAGGCGGCCCTGCGCGCGGGCTCGGAGCGATAGCGCGAGACCGGCCCGTCGATGCCGAGCAGCCGCCAGGTCAGCTTGGCGACCGGGTTCATCAGCCCGGTGCTCACGACCAGTGCCCGCACATCGGCGAAGACGTCACGCTTGGTGATCTGCGCCTCGGGACTGCCCCAGTAGGCCTCGCGCATGACTTCGTCGGGAATGTCGAACTTCTCCACGAATTCCTTGGGCGGGGTCGCGATCATCGACAGCATCACTCGCATGGCGATCGGAAAAGCCACCGACAGCACGGTTTTCGTGATCGGGTTCATGTTCGGCACGTTCCGGCGCAGGTATTCGTGCGCGAAGGAGATGTGGCGGGCTTCCTCGGCCACGTGGATCTGCATGACCCGCTGCACCATCGGATGCAGGTCGGCCCCGCCGCGCAGCAGCGACTTCTGCAGGTGGTCGATCGGCTCCTCACCGCCGAGGATCATCGTGAAGAACAGCTCGGGAAAGTACTTCACCGCCGGCCAGATGATCATCGTCAGCTTGCGGTCGACCGGGCCCATCCCGATGACGTCGTGATGACCGATCCGGTTGATCATCTCCTGGAACATCATCGTGTGGTTGCACTCTTCGGCAGCCTCGTGGGTGACGTACCGGAACTCCGGATCGCCGTTGGGCACCGAGATCAAGTACTGCATGAGGCCACGGATGAGCAGCTGCTCGAAGTCGAGACCGACCTTGGCGATCCCGGCCTGGCGCCACATACCCATCTCGATCTGGCGTTCCACCGGCTGGGCCTTGTACCAGGGGTGGCGGCCGAGTGGGTCTTCCTCGGGCATGATCCAGCGCGGGTCGTCGGCGTGCACGGCCAGCTCGGGCGAATCCCAGTCGATGTCGACATAGGGGTCGAAGTGCTTGGTCACCGAGCCCTCGGACAGTCCACGGAGGACGTCGTGGTACTCGGGCTCGGTGGTGGATTTCTTGGCGGCGGCGGTGGACAGCGTCATCGATGTCTCCTCAGTACGGTTCTTCCGTCCAGTTTAGTGGTACTGGCGGTACCATACAAGGGTTGACGCTACCTAGTGTTACACCTATTCCGCCGGTGCCGCGGCGACCAGATCCGCGATCGGAGTCAGTGGATTGAGCATGACTCCCGCCTTGCGCAGACTGCTGTCGATGATCGCCCAGATCGCTTCCTGCAGGTAGGACGACAATTCCGCGGCATCCAGCGGTTGCATCGACTGGCTGAGCCAGCGGTTCACACTGGAGTCGACGAAGCCGACCAGGCCGAAGGCCATCGGCTCGGCAATCGTCACCGGCGCGGACTGGGCGCGCAACGCGTTCTCGAACACCTCTTTGACCGTGCCCGCGATGGCGATCTTGGTGCCGGACACGATCGGCGAGTTGTGCCGTCGCGTGCCCGGCGATCCCGCGCCGATGAAGTAGTGCAGGCGTGGATTGGCCGCGATCCAGCCCACGTAGGTGTCGACCGAGCGGGCGATCGCCTCGGCCACCGTGCCCTCCGGATTCAGCGTCGGGGCCAGCACAGCCATCAGGTCGTCGAGGATGCGGACCCGCAGCTGTTCGTCGAGGTCCTGACGGTCCTTGAACAGCCGGTAGAGCACCGACCGCGGCACTTGCGCTCGATCGGCGATCTCCTGGACACCGACCGAGGCCCCCTCGGCCTGCACCGCGTCGAGCGCCGCCGCGAGGATCCGTTCGCGGCGGTCGGCGCGGTGCCGGTCCCAGCGGCTGGCCCGGCCATCGGCGCGCTCTGCGGTCACGTTCCTCCCATCAGGCACCTCGTCGGCACACTCCGAGGAACTGTAGTCCAGCGATACCGGGCTGCTTCCGGTCGCCGCCGGACCTTCCGGCGCGCCGCGCACGCTCAGGCGATCGAGCCCGCGCGCCGTAACCGGCCGACCTCCTCCTCGGAATAGCCGAGCCCACGCAGCACCGCGCCGGTGTCGGCACCGGACGCGCTGCCCGGTCGCGGGACCGGCGCGGGGGTGCGCCCGAATCGGGGTGCGGGCGCGGGCTGGGTGATCCCGCCGACCTCCACGAAGGTCTCGCGCACCCGGTTGTGTGGGTGTTCGTGGGCTTGCCAGGCCGAGAGGACCGGGGAGACACACGCATCGGAGTCGGCGAAGATCGCCGCCCACTCGTCGCGTGGCCGGGTCGCGAAGGTCTCGGCCAGCACCGCGCGGAGTTTCTCGGCCTCGTCGAGGTCGTACTGCGCGGGCAGGTCGGCCTCGGCAAGACCCAGCCGGTCGAGCAGTTCGGCGTAGAAGTGCGGTTCGACCGCGCCGACCGCGACGTAGCCGCCGTCGGCACAGCGGTAGGTGTCGTAATAGGCACCGCCGCCATCGAGCAGATTCTCGCCGCGCCCGCCTTCCCACAGCCCGGCAGCGTGCATGCCGTGCAAGAAGGCAGTGAGTAGCGCGGCACCGTCGACCATGGCGGCGTCGACCACCTGGCCCAGGCCCGAGCGGGTGCGTTCCTGCAGAGCGGCGAGCACGCCGACGACGAGCAGCATGCCGCCGCCACCGAAGTCGCCGAGCAGGTTGACCGGCGGAGTCGGGTTCTGTCCGGCCCGGCCGAGCAGGTCGAGCGCGCCCGCGACGCCGATGTAGTTGATGTCGTGCCCGGCCGCGTTCGCCAGCGGACCGTCCTGGCCCCAGCCGGTCATCCGGCCGTAGACCAGTCCGGGGTTGCGCTGTGCGCAGTCGTCCGGGCCGATGCCCATCCGTTCGGCCACGCCCGGCCGGAACCCCTCGACGAGAATGTCGGCGGTTTCGGCCAGGCGCAACACCACCTCCCGGCCCTCGGGCGCTTTCAGGTCGACCGCGATGGACTGGCGGCCCCGGTCGAGCACGCCCGAGGGTGCGAGCAACCCGGCGGAGTCACCGACCCGGTCGACCCGGATCACCTCCGCACCGAGGTCGGCCAGCACCATGCAGGCGAAGGGACCGGGGGCCAGACTCGCGATCTCGACGACCCGCAGACCGGCCAGTGGGCCGTCCGCCCGAGGACCGGGGGCGCTCACCCGGCGACCGCCGCGTCGCGGGGCAGTCCGAGCATCCGCTCGCCGATCACATTGAGCTGGACCTCGGTGGTGCCGCCGTAGATGGTGGTGGCCCGGCCCGCGATCAGCTGTTCCTGGGCGTGATCGCTGCGCTCACCGGGCACCGACACCACCCCGGCGATACCGAGTTCGGCGACGACGAACTCCGAGATGGCCTGTCCCAGCGCCATTCCCAGCAGTTTGCCCACGCTCGAGGTAGTGGAGACATCGATCCCGGACAGCTGCTTGAGCACCACCCGCGACCCGATCACGTCCACCGCCCGGCTCTCGGCCATCAGCTCACCGACGCGATACCGCGCCACCGGCGAGAGGTCCCGGCCGATCGCGAAACGCAGCAGGTCGGTGTCGGTGGCGTAGGCCTCCATCTTCTGGCTCAATGCCACCCGCTCCCCGGCCAAGGTGGTGCGGGCCACGTGCCAGCCGTCGTCCACCGCGCCGACCACGTTCGCGTCGGGGATGAACACCTCGTCGAGGAACACCTCGTTGAACAGCGCCGACCCGGTCATCTCGCGCAGCGGGCGCACGGTGATGCCGGGGGTGGACATGTCGAGCACGAAGTAGGTGATGCCCTCGTGCTTGGGCTTGTCCGGGCTGGTGCGCGCGATGAGCATCGCCCAGTCGGCGAACTGCGCAACCGTGGTCCAGATCTTCTGACCCGTCACCCGCCAGCCACCGTCGACCTTGGTGGCCTTGGTGGTCAGGCTCGCGAGGTCAGAGCCCGCGCCCGGTTCGCTGAACAGCTGGCACCACACCAGTTCGCCGCGCAGCGTCGGCACGACCAGTTCTCGCTTCTGGCGTTCGTCGCCGTGCGGGACGATCGCCCCGACGGCCCAGGTGCCCATGAGCAGCTGCGGCATCTGGATGCCGGAAGCCTTGATCTCCTGGGAGATCACCACCTGCTCGAGCGGGGCGGCCGAGCGACCGTAGGGACGGGGCAGGTGCGGCAGGTTCCAGCCGCCGTCACCGAGCGCCACGAGCTGATCGTCCTCGTCGTCGATCTGCGCGATCTCGGCGAGTTCGGCCCGAATCCCGGCGCGGATCTGTTCGGCCTCGGCGGGCAGTTCCAGTTCGCTGGACAAAGTCAGCCCGGACAGCGCGTACTCCGCGACCGCCTCGGCGCGAGCGTCGCGCGCACCGAGCAGACCGCGCAGCGCCAGTGCGCGCCGGTAGTACAGGTGCGCGTCGTGCTCCCAGGTGAAGCCGATGCCACCGTGCACCTGGATGCAATCCTGCGCGACCTGCACCGCGGCGTCGGGCACGATCAGCGCGGCGACGGCGGCCGCGTAGTCGGCGGTCTCGTCGTCACGATCGAGGGCGAACGCCGCGTCCCACAGGACCGCGCGCGCCTTCTCCAGCGCGATGCCCATCTGGGCGCACTTGTGCTTGACGCCCTGGAACTGTCCGATCGGGCGACCGAACTGCACGCGGGTCTTGGCGTATTCCGACGCCGTGGACACACACCACGACATGACGCCGACCGCCTCGGCACCGAGCACGACAGCCGTGACCGAACGCACCCGCGCGGCCGAGACCTCGAGCACCCGCTCGGCCGACACCTCGATCGAGTCCGCCTGCACGCGGGCAGAACCGCGCAGCACGTCGACGGAATCCTGCGTGCTCACGGCCAGTTCGACGTTCTCGAACGCCACCCACCGCTGCGTATCGTCCACGGTCACCGGTGCGACGATCACATCGGCGGACCCGGCGCCGAGCACGCCGTCGGCGGTGCCGTCGACGACCAGCACGCCGTCACGCAGCGAGCCGGTCAGGTTCGACTCCGTGGCGACCGCACCGGTCCGCGATCCATCGGCCAGGCCGGGAAGCTGTGCCTGTGCCCAGGCCCCGCCCGCCTGGGCGAGCACTGCGCTCGCCAGCGCGGTCGGCACGAACGGCCCGGTGTGCAGGCCGCGACCGAGCGGTTCGAGCGCCACGGCCAGCGTCAGCAGGCCCGCGCCCTGACCGCCCAGTTCCTCGGACACGTGCAGGCTCAACAGGTCCTGCGCGACGAGCGCGTCCCAGTAGGGCAGCTGTTTGCCGCCCTCGGTGGATTCGACGGCGGCCCGGACGATCTCGGGGGTGACGGTGCGTTCGACGAACCCGTTGACGGCGTCGGCCAGGGCCAGGTGGTCCTCGCTGACGCCGACCCCGAGCTCATAGCTGGTGCGTGCCATGACTAGCTGGTCTCCTTCAGCTGGGCGGCGACCCCGTCGATGGTCCACGGACCGTCGGTCTCGACCGTGCGCACGTCGTGCCACCCGCCCAGCTCGATGATCGCGCCGCCCTGCACCGCGAACACCTTGCCGGTGAGTGAGCAGTCGGCCTCGGCCAGATGCGCGACCAGCGGGGAGATGTTGGCCGGGGAGAACGCGTCGAACTCGCCCTCGGGCACCTCGGCGGCGAACAACGCGCCCATACCGGGCGTGGCCAGCGTGAGCCGGGTGCGCGCGATCGGGGCGATGGCGTTGACCCGCACGCCGTAGCGCTCGAGCTCGTCGGCGGCGACCAGGGTCAGCGCGGCGATGCCCGCCTTGGCGGCGCCGTAGTTGCCCTGCCCGGCGTTGGGCATGAAGGTGCCCGAGGCCGAGGCAGTGTTGATGACCGCCGCGTTGACGGGAACGCCCGCCTTGGTCTGCGCCTTCCAGTACGCCGCGGCGTGGTGCAGGGTGGCGGCGTGGCCCTTGAGGTGCACGGCGATGACGGCGTCCCACTGGGATTCCTCCATGCCCGCGATGAACGCGTCGCGCAGGATGCCCGCGTTGTTCACCAGCACGTTCAGCGTGCCGTATTCACTGATCGCCTGGTCGACAACGGCTTTCGCCCCGTCCCAGGTGGCGATGTTGTCGGTGTTGGCCAGCGCCGTGCCGCCGGCGGCGATGATCTCGTCGACCACCTGCTGTGCCGGTCCGGCGTCGGCGCCGGATCCGTCGTTGGCGCCGCCGAGGTCGTTGACCACGACCTTGGCGCCTTCGCGGGCGAACAGCAGCGCGTGTTCACGGCCGATACCGCGTCCCGCGCCGGTGACGACGGCGACGCGCCCCTCGAGCTTTCCCATGGTTGTGTCTCCTAGTTGAATTCGACGCGGCCGTCGGTGATCGCGATCTGACCCGCGGCTTCGGTCTCGAAGGCGTACGCGGTCACACCCGGTGCACCGGAGTCGGTGCGCCACAGCGTGGTGGTGATGTCCTGACCGGGCAGGACCGGCTTGGCGAAGCGCACGGCCAGCCGGCGCAGGCGCGCGGTGTCGCCGTCGGCGAGTTCGGTCAGCGCGGCCCAGGAGGTGAACGCCATGGTGCACAGACCGTGGTTGATGATGCCGGGCAGTCCGGCCATGCGGGCGATCTCGTCGTCGAGGTGGATCGGCATGGGATCACCGGAGGCCGGTGAGTACCGGAAGGTCTGGTCCTCGTCGATGTGGGCGGTGACGGTCGCGACCGGATCCTGTGCCCGATCGGCGTCGGTGATCCGGTGTTCGGGTGCGGTCTCACCCTCGCCGGGTCCGGCGTCGACCTTGCGGAAGAACGCGGTCAGCCACTGCTCGTTGACGAGTTCACCAGCGGCGTCGCGGGTTTCGGCGTACACGACCACGGTGGAGCCGTTGGGCTTGCCCAGGTAGCCGATCGGCTTGGCCCGCACGACCAGTTCGTCACCCGCCCGGATGGGCCGGTGGAACCGGAAGTCCTGCTCACCGTGGACCAGCTTCATCAGCAGTTCCACCGGCGCGACCGAGAGCGCGGCCGGCGCCATCGAGGTGAACACCGGCACCACCGCGAACACCGGCGGCGCGATCGACCCGTCGCGGTGCGCGGTGATCGGATCATTGGTCGCGGCAGCGTAATCGGCGATCCGCTCGGCGGTGACCGAAAACCGCTCCTCGTCGGTCCACTCCCCCAGGCCGGAGCCGTCGAAGACGACCCCGGCCGATTCCGAAGTGGTCATGCGGCCGAACCGACGAGCTCGTTGAACTTGTCCATCGAGGCGCGCAGATCGGCCTCGGCGTGCTTGGCCACGGCCTTGCCGATCGGGCCGACGATCATCGTGCCCTTGAAGCTGGCGTCGAACGCGGCCGAGGAACCGGTAGCGGTCGGCTCCACCTTGAGCGCGAATTCCACGGTGACACCGGCCATTCCGGTGCCGGTGATGCGCAGATACTTGTTCGGGTCGACCTCGGCGACGGTCCATTCGATCTTGTTGGCCATGTTCATGACCGACACGACCTCGATGAAGCGCGAACCCGCGGCCAGTTCGGCGGGCAGTTCGCTGCGCCAGCCCTGGTGGATGGTCAGCCATTCCTCCCAGTTGGCGAGATCGCTCAGGCGGGCCCACGCCTGCTCGGGGGTCACGGGAAGTTCGGTGGAAACGGTCACGGATGCCATGGGATTACTCCTTCGAGCGGGTTGGGGGTGATGTCAGCGGACGGCCGGGCGGTAGGCGGTCACCACGACCGCGCCACCGAGACCGATGTTGTGTTGCAGGGCGATTCGCGCGCCCTCGACCTGGCGGGCGTCGGCGTCGCCGCGCAGCTGCCAGGTGAGTTCGCTGCACTGGGCCAGACCGGTGGCGCCCAGCGGGTGCCCCTTGGAGATCAGGCCGCCGGAGGGGTTGACGACCCACTTGCCGCCGTAGGTGGTGGCGTTGTCGTCGACGAGGCGACCGCCCTCGCCCGGCGCACACAGCCCGAGCGCCTCGTAGGTCAGCAGTTCGTTGGTGGAGAAGCAGTCGTGCAGTTCGATGACGTCGACGTCCTCGGGGCCGAAGCCGGCCTGCTCGTAGACCTTCAGCGCCGCAGTGCGCGACATGTCCGCGCCGACGAGATTGATCGCGCTCGGGTTGGTGAAAGTGGACGCGAGGTCGGTGACCATGGTCTGCCCGACGATCTCGACCGCGCGATCGGCCAGGTCGTGCCGGTCGACGAAGGCCTCGTTGGCCAGGATCACCGCGCCGGAGCCGTCGGAGGTCGGCGAGCACTGCAGCTTGGTCAGCGGGCCGTAGATCGGCTTGGCCGCGAGGACTTCCTCGAGGCTGTACTGCTTCTGGAACTGCGCGTACGGGTTGTTCACCGAGTGGCGGTGGTTCTTCACGCCGATCTTGGCGAACTGCTCGGCGGTGGTGCCGTAGCGCTCCATGTGTTCCTTGCCCGCGGCGCCGAACATGTACGGCGCGGGCGGCATGGCGAACTCCTGCAGTTCGGCCAGGGCCAGCAGGTGCCGCATCATCGGCTGTTCGCGGTCGTCGAAGGTCGAACCGAGCGAGCCTTTCTGCATCTTCTCGAAGCCGAGCGCGAGGGTGCACTCGGCCAGCCCGCCCCGGATCGCCTGCGCCGCGAGGTAGAGCGCGGTCGAGCCGGTGGAACAGTTGTTGTTGACGTTGACCACCGGGATACCGGTCAGCCCCAGTTCGTAGACCGCGCGCTGTCCCGAGGTGGATTCGCCGTAGACGTACCCGACGTAGGCCTGTTCGACCTGGTCGTAGCCGATGCCGGCATCCTCGAGCGCTGCGGTCCCGGCCTGGCGGGCCATCTCCGGGTAGTCCCATTCCAACGCGCCCGGCTTCTCGAATTTCGTCATGCCGACGCCGACGACGAACACCTTCTGTGTCATGTACGCACTCCCGTGTGCCGTGTGCCCCGGATACGTGGGACACGGTGTCACGTCAATGTATGTTGGACAGCACGTCCCAGTCAATACCCAGACAGAACCGGCACCTGACCGGTCGAATGTGTCGTGAAGCACCAAGATCGACCGGTTGGATCGTCTTTAATGAGATGAATGTCTCGGATACTCCGCCGGGCCGGAGGCGGGGCTGATTCAGGCCCGCGCGGCGGTGCCCGCGACCGAAACGACCAGGTCCAGGTCGCGCATGACCTCGGAGAACGCGACGGGCGAGACCTCGTGCAGTGGCACGGCGCGACTGTCGGCGAGAAACCGGATTTCCCCGATCTCGACGGCACCGTGTCCGAAGTATCCGCTGAAGTCGCAGCGCAGCGCGACGACGAGGTCGGCACCCGCGGGTCTGGTCGCCTGGTACTCGTCGTAGCGACCGTGGGTGGACCACCCGCGACCGGACAGCAGTGCGACCGCCTGTGCGCCGTCGACCGTGCGGCCGTCGAAGCGCCGCGAAACCGCACCGGCCGCGCGTTCGGCTGGGGTCAGCGAGTAGAGCGCCCTGGACACCTGCGGGACCGGCTGTTCGATCCCCTGCCGCTCCAGCCGCGCCTGCCACTCGCCCTGAGTTCCCTGCTCGTGCAGGTCGACGGGGTGCACGGCGGCGATCGGGGCTGCGGTGTCGACCTCGCCGAGCAGACCGATCGTGCCCGACCGGTCGCGCCACAGCAGGGCGGGCAGCATCGCCGCACCGGCGGGCAACGAGCACAGTCGTCCCAGCTCGTCCGGCGTCACTGTCGCCCCGGTGGCGACGAGGCGCTCGAGCAGTCCGCTCCGCATCCGCCTGGCCTGCTCGCGGAGACGTTCCTGATGATCACGCAGCTCGCGATACGCCGGGTCGGCACGCACGGCGGCGGGCACCGATTTCAGCTCCCGGTCAGCCCGTGAGACCCGCAGCTCCGGCTCGGAACCATGGAACCGCAACCGGATTCGATACTCGCCGACTGTCGTCTCCGTGGGTGTCGCGGTGGCGATGCGTGCCTCGCAGTCCCATTCGAGCCGACTCGCCTCCCCCACCCCGGCCACCTGCGCCAAGTGGTCGAGGGCGACCTCGATCGCCGCGGCATGACTGATCCGACGATTGGGACCGAGCTCGGCGCCCTTCGTGGCGGATTCGCGGATCGCCAGATACCGGTCGAGGACCGTCTCGGGTGGATCCAACGGCAACATACCGAAGGCCGCGATCCCATGCAGCGCACGATGTTTCACCCGCTTGACGACCTGGGCGCGGTTCCGGCCGAGGACGGCCGAGACGAGTTCGCTCGGCACCAGGGTGAGCAGCCGCCGCACCTTCTCGGCGCCTGCCTCCTCGATCGCGGCCAGCAGCGCCGCCCGGTCCTGCCGGACGACCTCGTCTTCCGGTATCGCCCGGATCAGGCGCAGCAGTCGCGCGCACTCGGCCAGGTCGAACAGCGGCAGCAAGGCCTCGGCGTCACCGGCCCGGCCGCGCCATCCGAATACCGTGCGCCGCACCGCGACCGGCTGTTCGCGCAGGTGGTCGAGCAGCTCGGTGCGTTCGGTGTCAGTCAGTTCGGCCGTGCCGAGATGCTCGGCCACCTTCTGCTCGCCCTGCCACGACAGCGCGGCTCGGACGAAGCGCAGCCCGCGCGGCGCGAACCCTTTCGGGAACACGTCCCAGCCCACGGGATCGGGCGCCGACACCAGTCGCCAGGTCATCGAATCCACCAGTACGCGAACATCGTCCGCGCACGTCAGCGGCGCACCGGTCACCACGCCGCTGCCGTTTCGGCCGACGATGGCGTAGCCGAGATACCGGTCCGCGGTGAACGCGCGCTCGACAACCTCGGCGTCGAGCGCGTCCGCGCGGTCGAGAGCGTCGAGGACGCGCGCGACCGACTGCCGATCCAGACTCCCCAGCGGGGTCAGCGCGAGCACACGCAACAGACCGACGTCGGCCTCGGCGATCGCGGTCGCCGCCACCTCGTCCAAGAGCAGCCGATGCCGAACATCCACGCCGAGATACGCGGCCAGCAAGGCCTTCCGGCGCGCCGACGGCCACGGCGCGGCCAACAGACCCGTGATGCCGCCCGGCGCTCCGGGCCGGCAGGCGACATCGGAGAGCGCGTCGGGGGCCGCGGTGGTGTCGCGGAACGCAGCGTCGTAGCGATCGTCCGAGCCTGCGGTGCTGTCGTCCGGCGCGCTGGGCGGGAACGCGGCGTCGTAGAGATCGTCGAGGGCTGTGGTGATGTCGCCGATGTGATCGACCAGGTGGCCGTTGGCGCGATCGTCACCCTCGTCGATGCGTGCCAGGATCTGTTCGGCGCTCACACGCAGGGCGGTCGTAGCACCCCCTTGCGCCCTGACCCGATCCACCCACTGCCACAGCGCTGCCCGCTCTTCGTGCACGACCTCGGCGTAGATGCCGGGAACGATTCCCTGCGAACCACTCGGCCCGCACACCTCGACATCGCCCACGGCCGCCACACTACAAGCGCCCTCCGACAGCGACAGCGCCCCCGACGACCGGTCCGCAGTGGGGAGGATGGCGGCACTCGCCTCGACCGGCCAGGGACTGAGCCACACCACTCGTGCCGACTGGTCCCGATCATCGACGAAGTCGACGGGAGGCTCACGCGAACCGAACCCGTGGGCGAGTATCCGTGCGCGTCGATCGGTTCGACCGGCCAGATTCCGCTCGGTATCCGCGCCGCGACGGTCAGCCGGTGGACCACCGGCCAGAACATCCGCGCGGACGGCGGATCGACCGGACCGCTGCTCGGGTCACCGTGTGATCCAGGCGATCAGCTCGTCTTCGACCTCCGCGCGGTTGAGCTCGTTGAGGATCTCGTGCCGGGCTTCCGGGTAGACCCGGTAGGTGATGTCGGTCAGCCCGACGTCCCGGTAGCGCTGGACCTGCAGGTCGCTGAGCCGGAGCTTGTCGTTGAGCGGGTCGCGGTCGCCGACCATCACGTACAGCGGCAGGTCGGGGCGGATTCCGCGCGGCTCGGCGAGCCGTTCGGCCGCGGTCTTCGCGAGCAGGCCCAGATTGGCCGGATCGATCTCGAATCCGCACCAGGGGTGGGCGATGTAGGCGTCGACCTGGGCCTCGTCACGGCTGATCCAGTCGGCGGGCGTGCGGGTCGGCGCGAATTCGCGGTTGAAGAAGCCGAGCAGGTCACCGTCGGCGGCAGCGAGCTGGACGAACAGTTCGTCGACCGCCGTGGTCCCGCACAGCACCGCCGCGTCGATCAGCTCGTCGTGGTCGAGCAGGTACTGCTGCACCGCGAACGAACCGAGGCTGTGCCCGAACAACACGACGGGCAGTCCGGGATGGCTCGCCCGCAGGATCGTGGTGAGCATGGCCATGTCCTCGACCAGCAGGTTCCACCCGTTGTCACCGAGGTCACCGGGCGCACCGGCCATGCTGTGGCCGTGCCCCCGGTGGTCGGCGGCGTAGACGGCGTAGCCCAGGGCCGCCAGACGTTCGGCGAGGTGGCCGTAGCGCGCGCCGTGTTCGCCCATGCCGTGCGCGATCTGGACGACACCGCGCACGGAGCTCTCGGTGGGCAGCCACTCGCGCACGTGGATGACCGTGCCGTCGCTGCTGATGAAGGTGGACATGGACGACTCCTGGCGGGTGCGAACGAGTGCGGATACGACTCGATGAATCGTCGCACCGATGTGACGCCGATCCCATGGGATCGCCAGACCAAATAGCCGGGCACCTGTTGTTCCCGGGAACAATGCCACCCTCGGTAGGCTGCGGAAATGTCCAGAACGCCTGCCGCGAGCCCGATCGATGATGTCGCGGCCGCGCTGCTCGCGCGGATCGACGATCTGGGATCGCGGCTGGCACTGCGCTTCCTCGACGAGCTCGACACCTACCGCAATCAGAGCCAGGTGCCCTTCGACACCGTCCAGACCTCGTGCACCCGCAACCTCACCCTGATGGTGCGGCACTTCACCTCCAGCGAGCCGGTGGATCCCGAGCCGCCGAAGGAGACAGGCAGACTGCGCGCCCGCCAAGGCGTCCCGCTGGCCGAGACCCTGCACGCCTTCCGGATCGGATTCGAGTTCCTGTGGTCGGAGCTGGTCGCCGAGGCCAGACGCCATCCGGCGGTGACCGACGCTGTACTCGTCGACCTGGCCGCCGAGGTCTGGGCACTCGCGGGCGAGTACTCGGTCGCCGTCGCCGCCGCGTACCGGGAGATGAGCTCGGAGCTGGTGTTGCAGCGCGAACACGAGCGCTCGGTGCTGGTGGAGGCACTGTTCACCGGTGTCATCGCCGATCCGGCGACGCTGGGCGAGGCCACCAGAATCCTCGGCCTGCCGCCGCGTGGGCGCTATGTGGTGGTGGCCGCCGAGGTCAGTGCGGCGGGTCGGGAGGCGCTGCCCGGGATCGAGACGACGCTCGGGCAGGCCCGGATCACCTCGGCGTGGCGGCTCCAACCCGATCAGCAGGTCGGTGTTCTCGCGCTGCCGCGAGAACACGAGGCCGCGGCGCTGGCGGCCCTGCGCACGCATCGGGCCAGGGTCGGGGTGAGTCCGCCCTACGCGTCACTCACCGAAACGCCGCAGGCCCTGCACTTCGCCCGCCTGGCGCTGGTCGGGCTCGGCGACCGCGCGTTCGGGGTCGCGCGCTTCGACGACAATCCGCTGGGCATGGTCGTGGCGGCCGCGCCGGTGGAGGCCGCGCACCTGGTCGAGATCCACCTGTCCGGCCTGCTCGCCCTCCCCCACGAGGAACGCGTCCGGCTCCTGGAGACACTCGAAACCTGGTTCGCCGCACACGGTTCCGCCGCCGCAGCCGGTGAACGCCTCTTCCTGCACGCCAACACCGTTCGCTACCGGCTACGCCAGATCGAAAAGCACACCGGTCGCGCACTGACCGATCCCGCCGCGGTCCGCGATCTCGGCGCGGCGCTGCAGGCCTGGAGGGTCCTCGCCGCCCGAGGCCCGGATGCCGAGGGCTGATCAGAAAGGTCAGCTGTCGGACAGCGGAGTCCCCCGCTGACCGAATCGGCGGGCGATCTTCGGCGCCGCCATGACGCCGACCCACCAGGACTCCAGCGGGCTCGGCTCCGGCCAGCGCACGTTGGTGGCTTCCTCTTCGTGCTCGGTCGGGGGTGCGGTAGTGGGCTGGAGATCGCTGGACATCAAGTACCTCGGATCGATCGACGGCGCAGAGCGCAACACAGTGCGACGTGCCCACGGTGGAAGCCGTGTAGTCGTTCACAGCACCGCCGGGGTGGGCATCGGCAGGCAAAGGCAGAACACGAATTGGTAGGAAGCCGGATGTTCGACCACTGTCAACCGTACACTGTGCCGCCCGGCCACGGGTCCGATCGCCGCCGCCACGACCCCGGTAGCACTCATCCACCTCAGCCGAGAAGATCGAGCTGTTGGGCGGCCACCTCGGACGTGCCGCTCCCGACGTAGTCATGGCGCATGCCCCTGAGCGAGACGAGGCGGTCGTCGAGTTCGGCATCGACCCCCGGTTCGATCCCGAGATCCTCCCGGATCGCTCGACGCAGAAGGCGGACACGGAAGCCCAGCGAGTCGTCCACGAAGCGATAGAGCGCCGCCACCGCCACGGCGTCGTTCTCGTCGAGCTCCAGCGCTGCGCGATGGCCGATGTCGAGGCACCGATTCACCTCGGACGCGAAATCGAGCGCTCGGTCCGACACCACCATCTGCGCACGGGAATAGCTGTCACGCAGCACCCCGATTCTCGCGCTGCGTCTTCGCATCGATTCGCTTGCTACGAATCGCGAAAACCTGGGTCACGATGCCGCCACCGAGCGTTCCGGCAACCGTGATCGCGGCAACCGCCACATTGGTCCAATCCATGGTGGGCCATTCTCCCCCGATCGCCGCCGCGACCCGAGAAGCACTGTGCGAACACCCATCACCGTCCTCGGCGCCCTTCGCGCGCACCAGTTCGACAGAGAGGCTCGCGCCTGCTCGACATCTCTTGCAACACAGCCCATATTGACTCGATCCGGGTACGCCGGTGGATGCGGGTCGGCACGGTCCGAGAGAAGCGCTGCGGGGCCGGCGCCACGCCGATCCCGGCTGGCTCGTCCCAGCCACTGACCAGCTCGCCGCGACTCTCGGTGTGACCGGGAACACCCAATGTCACGTCAATGAATTACCGCCCCCCGCAACGTATTCCGCGCTCCGATGAGAGCACTGCTAGGGTATGCGAATTCGCCGTCGGCGCAGGACAGCGAGATCGTCCCGCGGGCTGTACAACCCAGTGCGATCCACGGCGACGACAGTCTCGTCGGAGGGCCCGGCGAGGTTCCGGCCACGGTTTGGCTCTTCGGTCGGTGACGACGACAAAGGAACCGATGACTCCGACTATCGCGGTCTTCTTGTTCGGCATCGCAACGCTGGTGTTGCTCGGCGCGGTCGCGGTGGCGCTGCTCGCCCTGCGCAACGAACGCCAGATCCGCGCCCGGCTCGCGGTGGCCGAGCGCGAACTGCACGGCCACGAGGAAGCGATGACCCGGCTCATCGAGTCGACCCTGCCCAGGATCACCGAGGCGGTCCGCGATCACCGCGATCCCGACGCCACCGCCGAAGTCCCGGCCCAGCTGCAGGATTCGACCTTCGCCCGCCAACTCGCCCAGATCGCGCTCGCGCACGCCGAGGACCTGCGCCAGGTACAGCACGAGACCGCGCTCACCATCGAGCAGGCCGCCGAGGAACACACCACCGCCCAGGTGGCGGCCGCGCAGGAGGCCACCCGCGCCCAGGTGTCCGCCGATGCCCGCGCGGCGACCAGCAACGCGGTCCGCGCGTTCGGCACCACGGTGGTCAGCCTCGGCGCCGATGTCGGCCAGGTGGTCAGCAACGCACTGCGGGAGAACCGCAACGACGAGGTCTACGCGATCCTGAGCCGCATCGACCACACGGTCCAGCAGATGATCCGCCAGGCACAGGCCTACGTCATCGTCTCCGGTGGCCTGCCCGGCAGGCGCTGGCCGCAGCAGACCGTGGGCGATGTGGTCGGCGGTGCCACCGGGCGCGTGCGTGACTATCTGCGGGTGCGCACCGGGCACTGCGATCAGGTCGTCGTCAGCCGGGCGGTCGAGCCGCTGGTGCACACCGTCGCCACCCTGCTCGACAACGCACTGCGCTACTCGCCGCCGTCCTCGTTCGTCGACATCACCTTCCAGCAGGGCCATCACGGCGTCACCCTGATCATCGACGACGCGGGCGTGCGGATGAGCCAGGAGCAGATGGAGGAGGCGCGCCAGGTGCTCTCCGGCGAGCGCATCGTCGACATCAACGCCCTCGGCCCGTCCCCGAAGGTCGGCTTCCCCGGTGTCGCCGCGCTGGCGCGCCGGTACGGCTTCGCCGCCTACGTCGACGGACCCAACATCTACGGCGGCACCCGGGCGATGGTCTTCATTCCCGCCGCGCTGCTCGTCGACGCCGCCGATGTGCGTCGACGCGAGACCGAGCCGAAGCACGCCGCCGCGCCCGAACCCGCTTCGCCGCAAGCCGAACCGGTCGAAAGCCCTGAGCCCGTCACGCCGCCGCGTCCGGCGGTCGCCCTCGCCGCACCCGTCCTGGCATCCCCCTCCGCACCGGCGAGCGACGAGCCCGCCGAGGACCGAACCACCGGCGGCCTGCCCAAACGCAGGCGTCGCGAGATCGCCCCGGCCGACGAACGCGCACACACCACCGACGCGCCCGGCCGCCCCGAACTCGCCGCCGCCTGGCACAGCGGATCCCGGCACGGTCGCGCCGCGGCCGAGCGTTCGACGAAAGGGCAGGACAGCTGATGAGCACTCCGATCGCAGACAGCACCAATCGCCTCGCGTGGCTGCTCGACGACCTGGAGCTGGCGGGGGTCCGCTTCACCGTGCTGTTATCCGACGACGGCCTACGCGTGGCGCATTCGAGCGCCATCAGCAGAGACGAGGCCGAGCGTTTCGCCGCCGCCGCGTCGGGCTTGCGTTCCCTCGGACGGGCGCTCGGTGAGTTCTGCGGCGGACCGGGAAACCCGATCCGCCAGACCATGACCGAGTACGACGAGGGCATGATCCTGATCACCGCCGCCGGCGCGGGCACGCTGCTCGGCGTCGCGACGACCAGCGAGGTCGACCTCGCGCTCGTCGCCCACCGGATGAACGACCTGGCCGCCAGGGTCGGCCGCGAGCTCGGCACCACGCCACGCGCCGCGGACCCGCGATGACCCGGTTGCCTCGAGAGGAGAACACGCAGTGACGCTCGAAACCTCGTTCGATCCCGCTCGATACCCGGTGACCCCGGATTCGCGCAGCGGTCAGGATCGAGTGCCGTTGTACTCGGAAGAGTTCGCCGCCGACCCGCAAAGCGCCTACCGCGCCATGCGGCATCGTTTCGGTTCGCTCGTTCCGGTCGATCTGGTGCCGGGGGTGCCCGCCACCCTGGTGATCGGCTACCGCACCGCGGTGCAGATCCTCAACGACCCCGACCACTTCCCCGCCGACGCGCGGATGTGGGAGCGCGACATCCCCGAAGACTGCCCGGTCAAGCCGATGATGCGCTACCGCCCCAACGCCATTCGGACCTCGGGCACCGAGCACGCCCGCTACCGTGAGGCCACCGTCGCCGGTCTCGCCGGCGTCGACCTGTACCGACTGCATCGCACGGTCGAGCAGATCGCGATGCCGGTGATCAACGGCTTCTGCGCCGACGGCAGCGCGGATCTGCTGAGCCAATACGCCTTTCCGGTCATCTTCGCCACGATCAACGCGATGCTCGGTGTCCCCGACGACCTGGGCGTCGGCGTCGCCACCGGTATGGCGCAGATGTTCGAGGGCGGCGAGACCGCGGTGCAGGGCGCGCAGCTGCTCGAGGACTCGCTCTACGATCTGATCCGGCTCAAGCAAGCCCAGCCCGGCGACGACGTCGCCACCCGGCTGGTGCAGCATCCGTTGCGGCTCAACGACGAAGAGCTGATGAACCAGCTGCTGACCATGTACGGCGCCGGTATCGAGCCGATGCTCAATCTGGTCCTCAACACGGTCCGGCTGATGCTCACCGATCAGCGTTTCGCGGGCAGCCTGCTCGGTGGCAGCCTGTCCACCCGCGACGCCCTCGACGAGGTGCTCTACACCGACCCGCCGATGGCGAACTTCTGCACGACCTATCCGCGCCAGCCGATCCTCGTCGACGACGTCTGGCTGCCCGCTCATCAGCCGGTCGTGATCAGCATGGCGGCGTGCAACAACGATCCCGCGATCGGGACCGGCGACTTCCTCGACAATCGGGCGCATCTGGCCTGGAGCACCGGCCCGCACGGCTGCCCGGCGAAATCCCCCGCCTACCTCATCGCACAGGAAGCCATCGACCAACTCCTCGACGCCCTGCCCGAACTCGAACTGGCGGTGCCGGAGCACGAATTGGTCTGGCGGCCCGGCCCGTTCCACCGGGCGCTGGCCGGCTTGCCGGTGGTGTTCCCGAAGACGACCCCGCTGGCGATACCGACCTACTGAGCCGCTCCTCGCTCGGCCGGAGTCGATCCGGCCGAGCGAGGCCGCGAGTTACTCGCCCAGACGCACCGGCAGGTGCTGGTGGCCGTTGGAGATGAAGCTGGGCACGGTGCCGAGCTCGGAGACCGGGGCGGCGAGGGTCATCGCCGGGAACCGTTCGAACAGCGCGGGCAGCGAGACCAGCGCCTCGAGCCGGGCCAGGGGCGCGCCGAGGCAGTGGTGCGCGCCGTAGCCGAAGGCCATGTGCGACTGGTTGTCCCGGGTCGGGTCGAACTCGTCGGCGGTGGCGCCGTGCCGCCGCGGGTCGCGGCCCGCTCCGGCGTAGCCGGCCAGGATCGCCTCGCCCTGGGCGATGCGGATACCGTCGATCTCGATGTCGGTCACCGCGAAACGCAAGGGCAGATGCGCGACCGGCGACTCGAATCGCAGGGTCTCCTCGACCAGTTCGGGCCACTTGACCGAGCCGTCGCGCAGGCGAGCCAGCACCTCCGGCCGGGTGAGCAGCGCGGTGATCGCCTGATCGAGCAGGTTGACGGTGGTCTCGTGGCCCGCCGAGATGACCAGCAGCAAGGTGCCGACCAATTCTTCCTCGGTGAGCTGGGTGTCTTCGTCCTCGTCGCGGTGCGAGATGAGCAGGCTGGTCATGTCGTCGCCGGGCTGTTCGCGACGCAGGGCGACCAGTTCGCCGAGGATCCGGTACATCTCCATGTAGTTGGCCTGGGACTGTTCCGGGGTGAGCGTGGTGTCGAAGATGCCGTCGACACAGGTACGCAGGCCGGGGCCGAGCGATTCGGGCACGCCCATCAGTTCCGAGATCACCTGGATCGGCAGCGGATAGGCGAACCGTTCACGCAGATCGACGATCTCACCCGCCGGAGTCGCGGCCAGCGCGTCGAGCAGGTCGTTGGTGATGCGCTCGACCTGTCCGCGCATCGCCTCGGTACGCCGGGCGGTGAACGCGGGTGCCACCAGTTTGCGGAGCCTGCGATGGTCGGCGCCGTAGGCGGTGAACATGTTCGGGGCCGCGACCCACAGATACAGCGGCCAGTCGGGCGGGATCTGTCCCGCGACGAACGCGGGCCAGTGCTGTCCGGCGTCCTTGGAGACCCGGGAGTCGACGAGCAATTTCTCGAGCAGCGCGGCATCGGTGATCGACCATGCCTGCACCCCGCCTGGCAGCTCGACCAGTGTGGCGCGACCCTGCTCCCTGATCCGGACGATCTCCCCCTGAATGTCCTCCCCCGACGTGTCGATTACCAACGGACTCGTCACCGATTCCACCATGAAACCTCTCGATCACCGGTGTTTCCTGGACCCCAGTGCAGGCGATCGCATCGAAACATATTGCTGTAGAGGACCTTCCGGTCCGTTAGCGATGCTACCGGTGGAGACCGGTTATCGCAGTGAGACAGCGGCATACGATCCCACCCGGTGAGACCGATTCGCCGGTAACAAAGCGGCGCGCCGGGTGGCGAGGCTCAGCTGTCGATGGAGCGCGCGTCGCGGATCGCCGTGCGTACCGCGTCGGTGACCACGTCGGGAGCCTCGACCATCACCAGGTGGCCCGCGTCGTCGACGACGATGTCGCGCACCGGTCGCAGCGTTCGGTTGAGCACGGCCCCGGCGCGGGCCGACAGCACCCGGTTGCGGGCGCCCCAGACCGTGGTGATCGGCGGGAAGTCGGTTGGCGGTGCGAAGTCGTCCAGTTCGGCCAGGCGCGGAATCTCACGGGAGATCGCCGCCGTCACCATCAGCCGCCGCGGCTCGGTCCAGCGGGTCCGCAGGTGCGCGACGACTTCGTCGATGTCGGTCCCCCGTGCGGCACCGAGTTGTTCGCTCACGATCACACCAGCCACCGGTCCGGGGAGGCGCACCCGCGCCAGCAGCGCGTCGAGTCGCACATTCCGGCCGAGCACCGCCGCCCAGCCGGTGCGGGTCGGGCGCAGGGTCGCCGGTGTCAGCGGGCTGCTGAGGATCAGGGACCGGGCGCGGCCGGGGTGGCGGCGGGTGTGCAGCAGGGCCAGCGCACTGCCGAAACAGTGCCCGACCAGCGTCACCTCCCGCAGGTCCCGCGCGGCGAGAAACGCCTCGACCATGGCGACATAGTTCTCGAGGGTGTAGCCGTTGTCCGGTGCGTCCGACTCGCCGTAGCCGATGAGGTCGAGCGCGAACACCTGATGGGTGCCCCGCAACGCCGCGACCTGCGCACCCCAGATCCGCCGGTCACCACCGAGGTTGTGCAGGAAGACGATCGGCTCCCCCGAGCCCGCTTCGTCATAGGCGATCGCCGTACCGCGAAAGTCGAAAGTCGGCATCGCCCAGCTTCCTTCCTGGTCACCGGCCGTGCCGCCCACCCGCACCACGACGTCACGGTATCCGCAACGGTAACCGACCCGTGTCCGCCACCTGGGCACTTCGGCCGCACACGGCCCAGAAGTGGGTAGCGTGTGTGGGATGCATCCGTTTCGAAAGGCTGTCGAGTCCGGTGACCGTGCGGCGATGGCGGCGCTGCTGGTGATGGTCCGGCCCCTGTCGGCGGCGACGGCGCTGGCCGAGGCGATGGGCGCGCAGTTCGAGCGGATCCAGCGCGAAGCCGCGGCCGAACTCGGTCACTGACCGTCGCTGCCCGCACGCCCGCCTTGGCGCCCGGCAGCCGCCGACACCGCCTCCGTGTACACCGACAGCAGCCGGGCGAGATGCCGGGACTGGCGTGGCTCATCGGCGTGCGGCGCCAGGGCGGCACGCATCGTGGCCACACGGGAACGGTCGTCGGCCAGCTCGGTCAGGACGGCCGCGAAGGCGTCCACCGAGGAGTCCGGCGTCCGGCGGCCACCTGCCGCGGGAACGGTTTCGGTGAGTTCCGGGTCGCAGTAGACGACGGGCAGGCCCATCGCCACGGCTTCCAGCAGGACCATGCCCTGGGTGTCGCAGTCGGAGGTGAGCAGGAGCAGGTCGTGGTCGCGCATGGCGGCCAGGCAGGTGGCCTGGCCGACCTCGCCGTGCAGGTGGACGCGATCGGATGAATCCCCCGCCGTGCGCACCCGCTCGGCGAGCGGCCCACTGCCATAGACATCGAGGGTGCAGTCGGCGACACGGCGGACCACCGCGATGGCTTCGAGTGGACGTTTCTCGGCGGACAGGCGACCGCACCACAGCGCCCGCAACGGACCGTCGGGGTTCGACGCCGGCCGGTCGGCCGTGCGGACCCGGTCGAGGAGCGCGTCGTCGATTCCGTTGGACACCACATTGATCGGCCGATCCACACCGCGGGCGGTGAGCCGACGGGCAAAGTGGGCGGTCGGCACGATCACCCGGTCCGCGGCCTGCGCCTGGGCGATGAGCGGACGCCAGGCCAGTCGCGCGGTGCGGCTGTCACCGTCGTACGCGGGCCGCGCACGCAGCGGGACGAACCAGCCGTGAACCAGTCGCATGGTCAGCGCCGCCACATACGGTGAGGGCGAGTACTTCTCGATCATCGTGTCGTCGCGGCTC
Source organism: Nocardia mangyaensis (assembly GCF_001886715.1). Lineage (NCBI taxonomy): Bacteria > Bacillati > Actinomycetota > Actinomycetes > Mycobacteriales > Nocardiaceae > Nocardia > Nocardia mangyaensis. The sequence continues at coordinate 3,302,105 of NZ_CP018082.1, read as the reverse complement.
TGCATGCTCTGCACGACCGGGATCGCGTGTCTGCGCGCGGCGCGCACACCGGCGATGCCGCTGCCGTAGGTGGTCAACGCGTGCACGACGTCGACGGGACCGCGGTGCTGGAAGGCCGCATCGATCAGGTGCCGGTTGCCCCGGGTCGGTAGCACCACCGGCAGACCGTTCGACATCGAGAACGGCACCGAGTCGAGCACGACCGTGTCCTCGTCGGGTGACGGGGAACCCGGTGCGGGCGCGGTGAACACGGTGACGCGATGACCGAGACCCCGCAATCCGTCGCACAGTGCCCGCATCGCGGTCTGGACACCGCCGAGGGTGTCGGGGTGAAAGTCGGTGAACAGCGCGACGTGCACGGCGGCCGCGCTCAGGCCGAGGCCGTGGCGGCCAGTCGCTCCACCGCATCGGCCGCGGCGCGCACCCCGTTCTCGGCCGACACCGCGCGCCCGAGTTCAGCGGCCCGGTCGCGCGCCTCGGGCGTGAGCGTGCGGACGAGCGCGTCATGCAATCGTTCCTCGGTCAGCGCCGGGTAGGGGAAGTCGGCGCCGATGCCCAATGCGGCGATCCGCCAGCCGTAGAAGAACTGATCGCTGTGCACGCCGATCACCACCGCGGGCAGACCGGCGCGCAACACATCATGGGTGTTGCCGCTGCCGCCGTGGTGCACGACGGCACGGCAGCGCGGCAGAACCCGGTCGTAGTCGAAGGAATCGAGGACGAAAAGGCTGCGGTCGTAGCCGATTCCACGTGGATATCCCTCGCCCTTCACCGCGACCAGGGCGCGTGCGCCCAGCCTGCGGCAGACCGCCGCGATCAGGTCGCAGGCACCGACGGGATCGAGGATCGGCATGCCGGTCAGGCAGAAGTAGACAGGTGCCTCGCCTTCGTCGAGCCATGCGGTGAGGGTCGGGTCGACCTCGGCCTCACCCCAGGCCCCGCGCAGGCGCGGCGGCAGGATCGGCGCCCCGACGACGGTCGAGCGGTCCGGCCAGTCCGCCGGCTTGGGCAGAAGCACCGGACTCACCATGTGCACCAGCGGAATTCCGTCCTGGCGGATGCGCCGGAACGGGTTGCGGGGCCGACCGGGCAGGTCCATGAGTTCGCGTACCCGCCGGTCGACGCGGCGATAGGCGACGCCATAGGCGAACTCGAACCCCGAGTAGCTGGCCAGCCGCAGCCGCCGCGAGGAGAACATCTTCTTGACCATGAACGACGACGGGAACTCCCCGGTCCGCTCGAGCGGATAGGGCAGGACGCCGATCACCTGCTGACCGGTCTTGCCGCCCCGCTCCATCGCCCACGGCAGGGTCGAGGCGCACGAGACGATCACATCGGCCGAATCGACCGCCTCGGTGAGCACCTCGTGCATCCGCTCCCCGCGCTCCCCCGCCATGATCTTGACCGTGTCCAGCATGATCCGGACGAACGGCAAGGTCTTGCCCGAGGACAGCGCCCGTTTGGCCGCGGGCGATTCCAGCAGTTCGGCCGAGTTGAACGGAATGACGTGCGGCTCGAAACCCGACCGCCGCACCACCTCCGCGTAGTTCTCGGTGGCGGTGATCGCGACCTGGTGCCCGCGCGTGGCGAATTCGTCGGCCAGCGCGAGATACGGCTGGTGATCGCCTCGGGTTCCCGCCGTCAACAACGCGATGCGCATATTCTCGACTTCCGTTCGTGATCGGGTGTATTCGTGCGATGGTCGGATTCGTGGCCGCCGCCTCGGTCGGACGTCGGTGTTACGGTCGGCTGGTGACCGACGAATTGCGCCTCGGCATCCTGGGCGCCGCCCGCATCGCGCCCGCCTCGGTGATCGGGCCCGCCGCCCGGCATCCGGAGGTCGTGGTCGGCGCGGTTGCGGCCCGTGACCGCGAGCGGGCGCGGCGCTTCGCCGACAAGCACCGCATCGGACAGGTGTACGGCAGCTACGCGGAACTGGTCGAGGCGCCCGATCTCGACGCCGTCTACATTCCGCTGCCCAACGGACTGCACGGTCGCTGGACCCGCGCCGCCGTCGCGGCGGGCAAGCATGTGCTGTGCGAGAAGCCGTTCACCGCCAACGCCGAGGAAGCCCGCGAGATCGCCGCGTTGGCCGAGGTCTCCGATCGGGTGGTGATGGAGGCGTTCCACTATCGCTATCACCCGCTGATGGCCGCCGCCGAGCAGGTCATCGCCTCGGGCGAACTGGGCGGATTGCTCAGTGTCGAAGCGGCACTGTCGTTTCCGCTGCCCCGGTTCTCCGACATCCGCTACGACTTCGACCTCGCGGGCGGCGCGCTCATGGACGCGGGCTGCTACGCCGTGCACATGGCGCGCGTGCTCGGCGGGGACACCCCGGAGGTGGTCGCGGCGCAGGCGAAACTGCGCGATCCGCGGATCGACCGCGCGATGACCGCCGAGCTGCGCTTCCCGGCCGGGCACACCGGCCGGATCCGGTGCTCGATGTGGTCGTCGGACGTGCTGCGCATCGGCGCCACCGTGGTCGGCGAACGGGGCCGGATGCGGCTGGTCAATCCGGTGGTGCCGCATCTGGGTCATCTGCTGATCGTGCGGTCCGAGCGCGGCAGACGGGTGCGCCGGTTCGGCCGTCGCACCTCCTACGACTACCAACTCGACGCCTTCGCCGGGGCGGTGCTGCGCGGCGAGCCGGTCGCGACCACGCCCGCCGATGCCGTCGACACGATGCGCGTCATCGATGACATCTATCTCGCCGCCGGTCTGCCATTACGCCTGCCCCGCTGAGTGCTCGTCGAGGAAGTCGACGAGATGGCCGAACACGTCCAGTGCGGCGCCACGGCCGATGAAGGTGTCGAGGTGGCCGTAGGAGGGGATCTCGACGTAGCGGACGTCCAGTTCCGGATTGCGCGCGGCCAGCACCTCGTGGCAGAGCTTGTTCGAGTCGAGCCAGGCGGCATTGCGAGTGCCCGACAGCAGCAGTACCGGGCAGTCGATCCGGTCGGCGTGGTCGAGCGCGTTCGCCGGAAGTGCCCGATAGCGGTCGTCGTCGATGTTCCAGCGCACGACGGCGTGGGCGAGTTCCATCTGCCGCAGGTGCGCCAGTGGCGCGAGCGAGATCGTGCCGAACAGTTCGGCCAGCCGGTCGTGGGTGCGGGCGTCGAGATGGTCGTGTTCGAACAGTTCCGCGCCCATCCCCCAGCCGTGGTGGACCATGCGGCAGGTGGGGTCGGGGCACTCGCCCTTGCGCGACAGCGCGGCGTAGAGCAGGGTGCGCCGCGACCACAGTCCGACCTTGCGGAAATCGGATTCGAGGTGGTTCACCCGTGACCCGATCAGTTCGCTGCCGAGCAGCACCCGCATTCTCGTCGACGTGCTGACCTTCGGGGTGAGGAAGACGCCTTGGGCGACCACCCCGGCCAGGCCGGGCAGCAGGCCGGCGGTGAGGCTCTGCGCCACGGCCAGCGCGCCGATACAGTGCGCCACCACGAACAGCGGTCGGTCACCGATGCGTGCCCTGACCTCGGTGAGGGCGGCGGGCAGGTCGTAGAGGGCGACGTCGTCGAGGGTGTAGGGCGGGCCTGATTCGTTGTAGGGCAGGCGGCAGCTTCCGCGCCAGTCGAGCAGCCATGACTGGTACCCCGCGTCGGCGAGCACCTGGGTCGCATTGCGAATCTCGGTCAGCGAGAACATCTCCGAGGACACGCCTTGCCCGTGCACCAGCAGCACCGCGGGCCCGTCGGCCGGACCGACGCGGCGCAGGCGCAGGTCGAGGCCGTCGGCGGTGCGGAAGGTGATCAGCTCGGGTTCGGTGATGGTCATCGGCGGTCCTTCCGCAGGGCACGGCGCAGGTCGAGCAGATCGATGCCGACGCGCAATACCGGTTCCATCAGGCTCTTGCCCAGTTGTCCGCCGAACCAGCTCAGCCACACCAGTTTCGCCAGCCGCTGCTGGCGTTCGGGCAGGCGGGGATCGACTTCGATGCCGTCGATCTGGTCGGGCAGATAGGTATGCGTCGGCACCGCGACCTCACCGGTATAGGCGCCGGGTTCGCCGGGACGACCGATCTCGATCACCTGGGTGCCGAGCTGACGGATCAGGCGGCGGCGCGCGGCGGCGAACTTGTAGCCCGTCAGCCACCAGGTGCCGCCGCTGCGATCACGCAGGCTCAGTTGGTAATGCATGATCGGATGCCGCAGTTCGTCGCGCAGGGGAATGCCCTCGTGTGGACGGACGGTCGCGGTCCCGGTGACGAGGAGTGGCTCGTCGTGCAGCGCGGCACAGGTGAGTTCGCCGGTCACGTCGAGGGTGCGCGCGGTGAACACCTGGGCGCTGCTCGCGACGGACAGGGTCAGCCGCAGATCACAGGGATTCTCGGCCGCTGAGCCGCGGGGTCCGATGGTGCCGGACAGTGTTTCGTTGAACCGCAGGTAGGGATGCTCGCCCGGTGAACCCATCACGGCCAGGGCCTCGAGCATGCGTGCGCGGGCGGGGCCGGCGGTGCCGGGTTTCGGCAGGCCATGGGCCGCGACGAGGGCATCGGTGTGGATGGCCGAAGCGGGTGGGGTGTTCACCATGGCGGCCAGTTGACGGCGCGCGACCGGGCTCTGCAGCAGCTGGGCCAGTGATTCCAGTTCCGGCACCGGCCCTTCCTCGATCGCACGCACCACATCGGCGCACCACTGTTCCCAGTGCTGCACCCGGATCCCCATGCCGCCCAGCGTGGTTTCGGCGACGATCCGGTCGAGTGTGGTCGGCGGCCCGGTCAGGTGGTAGGTGTGCCCCCACGCGGCGGGCGTGGTGATCACCTGCGTGGCGACCCGGCTCACCCAATCCACCGGTGCCGAATTGAGATGCCGGAATCCCGGCACGGTGCGGAATTTCAGGAGCGCGGCGGTGATGCCGGTATTGAGGTCGCGGGGGTTGTGCGCACCGGTCTCCGGATGACTGCCGATCCCACCGGGCCGCAGAACGGTCACCACCACGCCGTGTTCTGCTGCCCGGCGCAAGACGGCTTCGGCGGCCCACTTCGAGCGGTCGTACCCGATCGGCAACGTCGCGACATTCGCCGGCGGTGTCTGCTCACCCAGCTCTGTGGCATCAGAGCCGTTGAACACCGCGAGTGAGGAGACGTGGTGCAGCGGTTTGGATCGCGTGGTGCACGCCAGCTCGGCGAGCGTCAGCGGGCCGAGCACATTGGTCCGGCGCAGCGAGGGATAGCCTCGCAGGAAATCCACCGCGGCACCTGCGTTGACGATCGAATCCACTTCGGCGGCAAGGGACTCCCACCGCTGCACGGTCATCCCGAGCCGCGGCTCACGCAGATCACCGGCCAGCGGCGTCACCCGTCGCAACACCTCCCGCGACCAGGGCAGCGCGTAGCCACGAACAGCCTGCTCGAGCCGTCGCGTGGCGGCGGCATCGTCGTCAGCGCGCACCAGGCAGATGACGTGAGCATCGCTGTGCCGCAACAAATCCAGCAGCAGATGGCTACCGAGGAACCCCGTCGCCCCGGTCAGCAGGATGCGAGTTGGGGCAACGCGCTCCGGCGCCGAGACGATCGGTAGTCGGTCGGCCCCGGCCAGGTCGGCGAAGAGTTGCGCGAGGTCGTCGGTATCGGCGACGGGGTCTGGGGAAACCGTCCTCATCGGTGCCGAACCGTTCGCCTCCGCACCCGCTACGGGCTGGGTGGCACCGGACCTTGTTGCCGGTGGCGATGTCGAGGCGAACCCGGCTGCGACCGCCGCGGGCGGCTGTTGCCCTGCGGATGACACGCCGCCTACCCCTCCGCCGGTCGCTTGTCTCGGCGCCGAGTGGTCGAAGCCGCTGCTTTCGGTTCGTGGCGCGAGATACCCCGGATGGTCGGCCAGCCAGCGTCGAGCAAGTCTGCGTGGCCGCGCATCGAAGAAGACGGTGTCCAGGTCGAGGTGGATGTTCAGGTCGCGCGCCAGTGCCGCGACGAACTCGACGGCGGCGATGGAGCTGCCACCCGCGTCGAAGAAGTCGGTGTCGGCATCGAGGGACTCGGTGCTGAACAGATTCGCCACTGCGGTGACAGCGTCGACCACGGCGTCGAGGTCCGTGGCAGCCCCCTTGCCGCCGCTGTCCGCGCGAGCGGCATCGGGCCGGGCTGCCGCCGGTTCTTTCGCGCCGCCACGCGTTTCGATCGATCCGGATGTCACACCGGATGTCACCGCCAGTGAGACTCCCGGTTCGTTCTCGCCGACCCGGGAGAGCAGCGCCGCGATGTCCATGCCCGCGGTGTCGCGTTCGAGGGATTCGCCTCGGGCGCGCCGGTCGATGGCCGGGTTGCGGACCGTGGTCGGTTCAACGGGGTCGGTCACCCGGTCACCTCCTGGGTGTTCGCGGTGGTGTGCCAGGACCTGAATTCGCGCAGCCGGTTCGGTGTGATCGTCACAGTCTGTGGCCCCTCACTGGTCGAGCTGCCGTGCAGGCGGGCGGCCAGGCGGCGGGCCGGTTCGTTGCGGGGCGTGTGGTCGACCGACAGGTGGACCGTCGCGCAGCCGAGGGCGTCGGCGCGGTCGGCCACCCATTGGAGGAGTCGTTCTTCGACGCCGCGGGCGAGGGCTCGGCAGCTGAGTTGCCAGCCGGTGATCCGGAGAACGTCGCCCTCGTTCCGCAGGGCGAGTACCGAGATCAGGCCGTAGTCGCCGAAGCGGTCGCGGGCGGTGGCCGTCCAGACCTCGCCGTGCTCGCGCCACCGGTCGAGGTCGTCGGCGGTGGCGGTGCCGAGGGTGAACTGGGTGGTGCGGCGCACGAGTTGTCGTGCCCGGGTCGTGGTGTCCTCGGTCAGTGGCTCGATGTCGACCTCGAGTGCCAGTTGATCGAGGAACTCCTCGAATTCCAGTGCGGCACGGGCATGGTCGCGGTCGGATTCCTGGCGATAGAAGTCGGCGCGCAGGCGGTCCTCGATGGTCGCGGCGAGCGGTACCAGTGGCCACAGGCGGGTGAGGAACGATTCGAGCGCCTCGGCGGGCGGGCAGGTCACACAGCACCTCGGGCAGTTGCGCACGCATCCGCGCCACCTCGACGGGGTTGTCGTCGAGGAAGCAGAAGGTGTCGAGACCGAGACCCAGGGTGCGGGCGATGTTCTCCACACGGTCCGGTTTGCCGTCCCAGCTCGCGGAGATGGCGGCGAAGGCAGCGGGACTCAGCGGGCTGTCCGGCCGGTCCAGAATCGCCCGAACGATGTCCTCGTCGTTGTTGCTCACCAGCACCAACAAGGTCCCCGCCGCACGCCATTGCCGCAGTCGCCGCGCCAGCAGACGACGTGGCGCGTCGAATTCGACTCCAGTGACACCGATTTCGCCCGCGATGCCGCTCCACAAGGTGTCGTCGCCATCCACCGCGATGACCTTCGGCGCGGGCTCGACAACGGCGGTGACAGTCGCCGTCAGCGTCAGCGCCATGGCCGCCTGGAATTCCGGTGTGAACGGCAAGTGCGCCAGGACTTCGGTCCGCTCGTCGTAGGGATCGGCCACCGCGTGCAGGCGCGTCCACTGCTCCGCCTCGAGCACCGCGATACCGGGAACATCGCGAAGGTTCTCGACGACAGTCCGCTCCCACTCGATCAGCCGTTCCGTGGATCGCCGCGTCGGTGCGATGCCGACGATGATCGACCGGCCCGTACGCTCGACGACTCCCTTGATCACCGTGGGGAACTCGACGGCGAGCTCGGCGAGGACCTCGTCGGTGACCTCACCGAACCGTTCCAGATCCGCCGCCCGCATCAGCAGCACGCCGAGCGTGGTCGACGGTTGCGCGAACACCCCCGACGGATCGCGCAGGCACGCCAGCACGTGGTGGTACGGCGCCTCCGCGACGGACAGCGCGTTCTCGGATGATGCGGCGACCAGCAACTCCGGCAGCCTGCCGAGCGCGAACGTGGCGGCCACCGCCGCCCGAACACCCGAAACAGCCTCCGGTCCCACCGCTTCGGCACCGACGGGCGCTCCGGGGTCGGCGACGGCCGCTTCGACCACCGCCAGGTAGTCGGTCCCGAAGGCGGTGCAGGTCCGCGCGTCGATGATGTCGGTGTTGTAGGTGAACCAGACCTGCCCGGTGTCGGGCAGCACCGCGATCATGAGGTCGAGGTCGGAGTACCCCGTGCTCACGGGGACGATCTCGGCCCGGCCGACGGCCGAATTGGCGCGCAGGTAGTTGAAGTACACCTCCACCAGCGGCGCGTTGTCGCGGGCGAGGCCCTCCCCGGCGAGCGCGGCGATCACTTCGGCGAAGCCCGCGCCGGGTGCGAGCAGATTGCGCAGGCGGTCGCCGGTGCGGCGCAGGACGTCGGCGACGAGGTCCCCGGTTTCCACCGCTGCCGGGAAAGGCACGGGCACACCGAAATACCCGACGGCGTCCGTCGCATCGGCATGCATGCGGGTGTCCACGGGAACGGCCACGGCGAACCGATCGATCTGCTGCCTGCGCGCGAGCGTTACGGTGAGCGCACCGAGGAAGACAGCGGCCGGGGTGATGCCGAGCTCCCGCGCCCGATCGGCGACCCGATCGTGCAGACCGGGCGGCATGTCCAGCGCGAGCGCACCGGCGCCGTAGCCTCGTTCGGCCGGGCGTGACCGGGCCAGTGTCAATTCGAGCCGCTGCGCACCGGCGAACGCGGCACGCCAGCGGGCGACCGCGTTGTCGTCGCGCCTGGCCGGTTGGGCAGCCAGCAGTTGGTGCAGGTCGCGGTTGGTCACCGTGTCATCGAGGCGGATTCCGGACAGTTCGGCGACGAGTTCACCCGCGACCAACAGCATCGACTGCACATCACTCATGGCGTGGTGCGCGCCGACGAGCAGGACCTGGTCGGTGGATTCGGCGTCGAGCAGTTCGAAGCGCCACAGCGGACCGGTCGCCACATCGAAAGCCGGGGCCATCAGGTCGCGGAACCGTGCCTCGACGACAACGTCATCGAGATGGTCGAGGGACCGCCAGCCGATCGACAGCGCGGCCTCGCGGTAGATCTCGAGCTGGCGCCCGTTCGCGTCACTGGCCCGGACGGCGGTGCGCATCGCCGCATGGCGGCGAGCCGATCGGGCCACTGCCTGCTCGAGTTCGGCCCGGGTGACCCGCGTGCGCAGCCGCACCGCCACACCGCCGGTCTGCGCGGCGCTCGGGATGCCGAGCTGCTCGGTCCGCAGCAGCCGCATCATGTCCCTGGTCACCGGCAGCACTTCGACCTCGGGCACCTCGACAGCGGCAGTTTCGGCCGAACGGGAGTCTTGCCGCACGACCTCCTCGACCAGGTAGGCGGCGAGGTCGGTGAGGTTCTGTTCGGCGAGGATCGTGCCGAGCGGCACCGCGATCCCGGTGTGCGCCCGCACCTTGTTGCGCAGTTCGACCGCCATCAGCGAGTCGAGACCGAGACTCTGGAAGGTCTCCTCGACGGCGACGGTCGCTGTGCCCGAATGCCCGAGCACCTCCCCGGTCCACCCGGCGACGGCGGCCGTGACCACGGTGATGGCCTCCGCCCGCGGGAGTGCTCGAAGCTCGCGCGCGAACGCCGAGCCCGTCGCAGGATCGACCGCCGCGTGATCGGCCACGGCCCGCCGCGGCGCCCGGCGCACCAGTCCGCGCAGCAGCGGCGGGACCGCGGGTGAGCGTCGCAGCACCTCGGTGTCGAGCAGCAGCGGAACCAGCAGTGGATCACCCTGTGCCAGTGCGGCATCGAAGCACGCCATGCCGTCTGGCACCGAGAAGGCCCGGACGCCCGCGCGCGCGATGCGCCGGATGTCGGCGTCGGCCATGTGCTCGTGCATGTCGACGTCCCAGGCACCCCAGGCCAGCGACTGCGCGGGCAGCCCGAGTGACCGGCGGTGCACCGCGAGGGCGTCGAGATAGGCGTTGGCGGCCGCGTAGTTCGCCTGACCCGGTGTGCCGAACAGACCGCCCGCCGCGGAGAAGAGCACGAAGATCGACAGGTCCCGGTCCGCCGTCAGCTCGTGCAAGTGCTGCGCCGCATCGACTTTCGGGCGTAGCACAGCGGTGAGCTGGTCCGGGGTGAGCGAGCCGATGGTGGCGTCATCGAGAACGCACGCGGCATGGATCACACCGGCCAGCGGCAACCCGTCCAGCAGTTCGGCCAGTGCCGGCCGCTCGGTGATGTCGCACGCGGCGAACCGCACCCGAACACCCCGCTGCTCGAGATCGTCCCGCAGTTCCGCACCCCCGGGACCGTCGACCCCCCGTCGGCTGACCAACACCAGATCCCGCACCCCGTAGGCGTCGGCCAGATGCCGGGCGAGCGCCGAACCCAACCGCCCCGGCGCCCCGGTCACCAACACGGCACCGTCCCCGAGCGACACCCGCCCCGCCGGCGTCGGCCCTTCTGGCAGCCGAGCCAACCTGGGCGCGAAGGCCAAGCCCTCCAGCACCGCCACCTGCTGCTCGCCTGTCGCGAGAACAGCCGCGAAGTCGACGTCGGCATCCGCACTGTCCACCAGCACGATCCGGCCCGGGTTCTCCGACTGCGCCGACCGGACCAGCCCCCACACCACCGCACCCACGGGATCAGGACCGGTCCCACCACTGGACACGCGCGCCCCGACATAGTCGGTGCCTGCGTCAACCACGCCGCCTACCACCCGCACACCTGGTGTACCCGCCGTATCGCGGCTGGCAACGACTCCGCGCACGGCGGCCAGGCCGGAACTTGCGACGGGGACCACAGCCTGGGTGCGCACGATCAGCGTTGCTGTCTCGAAGCGGTTGTCGCCGAGGAAGCTCTGCAGTGCGCCGAGGACGTACTGGGCGGTGTCGTGCACTTCGACAGTCGAATTGCCCTCGGGAACAGTCAAGATCACCGCATCCGTCGCACCGGGTTCGGTGTCGTGCCAGTCGCCGAGACTCCGTACGCCGTGTACAGGGGACAGCGGCAACGGGGTCCACTTCACCTGGAACAGGCGGCGGTGGGCGGGGGCGAGGGTGGCCGACTGCCACTGGGTGGGGTCGACCGGGCGTAGTAGCAAGGAGCCGACCGATACCACGGGTCGGCCGGTGCGGTCGGTCGCGGACATGGTGACGGTGTCGGTGCCGGAACGGGCCAGTCGAACGCGCAGCGTGGTGGCGCCGGTGGCCCACAGGGCGACATCGGACCAGACGAACGGCAGGAGGGCGTGCCCGCCGTCGTCGGCGGCGAACAGGGCGGTCGCGTGCAGGGCCGCGTCGAGAAGGGCCGGGTGGATGCCGAAGTCGGCGGCCGCGCCGTGTGCGGATTCGGCGAGTTCGACCTCGACGAAGATCTCGTCGTCGCGTCGCCAGGCGGTCCGCATCGCCCGGAACAGGGGGCCGTAGTGGTGACCCCGGGCGAACAGCCTCTGGTACAGGTCGTCGACATCGACGCGAGTGGCGCCGGTGGGCGGCCACGACCGAGCTGGGGCCGAAGTCACCGAATCACCTGCTCCCCCGGGATGGTGCGCTCCATCGTGCGGCAGGTCGAAGTCCGGGCTGCCCGAGCGCGGCCCGACGCTCCATCCCACGCCGGACAGCGCGGTACCCGCTGCGCGGTGGGGCGCGCCGATGACTGCTGTGTGGTCGGGTGCGTCCATGGCGGCCGCAGGGTTGCGCCCCACGGTGGCGGCGGGACCGGGACCGGCCGCCGGCGGCGGCGATCGGAACGAGTCACGCTGTGCCAGTGAGTGATCGAGCTCCTCACCGAGAATCCCGTCGGCGTGCAGCGTCCACTGCGCATCGGGGTCGGTCTCGGACCGAGCAAAGATCCGTACTGTCCGACGGTGATCCTGATCGGCCCCGCCGACGACCACTTGCACCTGCACAGACCCCTGCTCGGGCACGAGCAGCGGCGCACGAAGCACCAGCTCGCGCACCACCGGACAGTCCACTTCGTCACCGGCCCGCACGGCCCATTCGACCAGTGCCGCACCGGGCACCAGCACCGCGTGCGGTCCCGCGTGATCCACCACCCACGGCTGCTTCGCCCGCGAGATCCGCCCCGTCAGGGTGACACCGTCCGAATCCGGCTGCGGCACAGCGGCTCCCAGCACCGGATGGGTGATGTCGTCGAGTCCGAGCGACCCGGTGTCGCGGTTGGCCCCCTCGGTCCAGAAGCTCCGCTCGTCGAAAGCGTAGGTGGGCAGGTCGATCCGTCCGCGCTCCGGGGCCAGGCGGGACCAGTCCAGATCATGACCGCCGACATACAGCGCGGCCTGTGCCCTGGCCAGGCTGGTCGGCCCGTCCTCGTCGCGAACCAGCGAGCCGACGGCGATCACGTCGCGCTCCAGCTCCTCCGACACCGTCTTCACCGCCGCTGTCAGCGACGGGTGCATGCCGAGTTCGACGAAATACCGGAACCCGTCGGCGATCAGCCGCTCGACGGTGGCCGCGAACCGCACGGTCTCGCGCGCATTGCGATACCAGTACTCGGGCCCGGCCGGCGCGTCGGTGACCAGCTCACCCGTCACCGTCGAGTACCAGGCGATGGTGGGCGCCGACGCGCCGAGATCGGCCAGCTGATCGGTCAGCGGCTCGCGAATGACCTCGATCAATCCGCAATGCCCGGCCAGTCCGGGACCGGACGCCCCGAGCCGCGTGTAGATCCCCGCGCGATCCAGCTCGGCCAGCAATTCGGTCACCGCGGCCTGCTCACCGGCCACGATCGTCGACCGGCGCACATTGACCGCCGCGATCGACACCCGACCGTCGAAGGCGAGCAGTCGCGTGGCGACCTCGGCCTCGGGCAGGCCGATCATCGCCATCGCGGCCGGTTCGTCGATGGCCTGCATGAGGCGGCTGCGCGTGACGACGATCCGGGCAGCATCATCCAGATCGAGAACTCCGGCGCAGTAGGCGGCGGCGATCTCACCCTGGCTGTGACCGAGCACCGCGTCCGGGGTGACACCGGCCGCGCGCCAGGTGGCGGCCAGGGCGGCCATCGTCGCGAACAGCAGCGGCTGGACGACGGGGAAGTCCACCAGGTCGGCGGGTGCCATGGTGGTGAGCCGATCGACCAGCGACCACCCGATGTGCGCGCCGAATGCCTTGTCACACAGTTCGAATTCCGCCCGGAACTCGGCGCTGGAGGACAGCAGGTCGCCCGCCATGCCGACCCACTGCATGCCCTGCCCGGGAAAGACGAAAGCCGTTTTGGCGTTGGTCAGCACCGGTCCGGTACCGACCGCGACATCCGCCGACGAACGCCCAGCCACCAGATCACCCAGCGCGCCGACCATCCCGGCGCGATCAGCGGCAACCACTACCGCCCGACGCTCGAACTGACTGCGCTGCAAGGCAAGTGCTCGCGACACCTGCCCCGGATCCGATCGCGGATCAGCCGCCACCAGGTCGAGCAGCCGCCGCGCCTGCCCGTGCACCGATGCCTCGCTACGCGCCGAAATCGGCAGCAGTGCCACACCACCGGCGAGCGGATCGGCCTCCTCGACCGGCGTCGGCGGCGCTTCCTCGAGAATCAGGTGCGCGTTCGTGCCACTCAACCCGAAGGCACTCACCCCGGCCCGGCGCGGCCGATCACCCCGCTGCCACGGCCCCGCCTGCGCCTGCACCGCCACCCCGCTGCGCGCCCAATCGACATGCGGCGAGGGTTGGGCCGCGTTCAATGTCGCCGGGATCCGCTCGTGCTGCAGCGCGAGAACCAGTTTGATGACACTGGCCACGCCCGCCGCCGCCTGCGTATGCCCCACATGAGATTTCAGCGAACCGACACCCAGCGGCCGCGCCGGATCACGCCCCGGCCCGAAGACCCGCGCCAGCGCCCGCGCCTCGATCGGATCGCCGAGCGCCGTCCCGGTCCCGTGCGCCTCCACGTAGTCGATCTCGTGCGGCGCCAGACCCGAGGCCCGCAGCGCCGAGCGCAACACCTGCTCTTGGGCAGCGCCATTGGGAGCGCTCAGTCCCTGACTGCGGCCGTCCTGGTTCACCGCCGAGCCGCGCACGACCGCGAGCACCCGGTCCCCGTCACGCCGCGCATCACTGAGCCGCTTCAACAGCACCAACCCGGCTCCCTCGGCCCACACCGTCCCGTCCGCATCCGCGGAGAACGGCGCGCACCGGCCCGTCGGTGACAACACACCCAGCTTGCACAGCTCGATATGGGCGATCGGCGACATCAGCAAGGTCGCCCCGCCCGCCAGCGCCAGCTCGCACTCCCCCGCGCGCAGCGCCTGCATGGCCAGGTGCATCGCGACGATCGAGGACGAACACGCGGTGTCGAGGGTGACCGCGGGTCCGTGCAGACCCAGGGTGTAGGAGATGCGACCGGACGCGACGCTCGGCGAAAGTCCGGTTCCCACTTGACCGTTCAGCTGGTCGGGCGCAGGATCAGCCAGATAGCCGGTGCTGTACACGCCCAGGTACACCCCGGTCGCGCTCCCGTGCAGGGTGCGCGGGTCGCGGCCGGACCGCTCGATGGCCTCCCAGGCCAGCTGCAGCATCATCCGTTGCTGGGGGTCCATCACCGCGGCTTCGCGGGGGCCGATGCCGAAGAAGGCGGCGTCGAAGCGGTCGATCCCGTCGACGTAACCGCCCCGGAAGGTGTAGGCCGTGCCGGGCATGGTCGCGTCCGGGTCGTAGAGACCGTCGATGTCCCAGCGGCCCGGCGGCACCTCTGACAACCCGTCGGTCTCGCCGTCCAGGAGACGCCACAGCGCTTCCGGGGAATCCGCGGCACCGGGGAATCGACAGGACATGGCGATGATCGCGACGGCATCGTCGTCCTCGGCGTCCGCCCGTGATTCGGGTTCGACGGCTTCAGGTGCGGCGGTGTCGCTCTCGGCCGGCCCGGCCAGCACCGTGGCCACCCCGGCGATCGTCGGGTGGTCGAAGAACAGATTCGTGTCGATGAACCGGCCGACGAAGTCCGACAGATCGACCACGAGCTCCACCAGATCGGCCGAGCCCAAACCGAATTCGACCAGGGGACGGTGGATGTCGACCCGTTCGGGATCGAGCAGCGCCTGCCGCGCGATCGCGTGCACCAGCCACGATCGCACGGCCTCCACGGACAACTCCGCCGCGGGCTCCTCGACCGCGACCTCCGCCGCAGGCTCCTCGAACTCGTCCTCGGGCGAGCGCATCGGCCCCGCCAGCAACGCCAGCAGCTCACCGGACAGATACGCCGCCCGGCACGCCGAACGCTGGATCTTGCCACTGCTGGTCTTGAACACGGTCCCCGGCCGGATCAACAGCACCGCGGCGAGGGTGAGCCCGTGCTCGCTCGACACCGCGGCCCGGATCGCCCCCTCGGCGGCGGCCAGCTCGTCGGGATCGGACCCACGCACCTCGGCCACCACAACCGGCTGTTCACCGTCGGCACCGGCCTCGACGGCGAAGGCCGCCACACAGCCCGCGCGCACCTCGGCGTGCGCCGCCTCGACGGTCGCCTCGATGTCTTGCGGATAGTGGTTGCGACCATCCACGATGACCAGGTCCTTGTGCCGACCGGTCACGAAAAGCTCACCACTGGAGACGAATCCGAGGTCACCGGTGCGCAGGAAGCGACGGTCGTCGCCGGGCAGCATCGCCCCGAACACCTCGGCGCTCGACTGCTCGTCGCGGAAGTACCCCGCCGCCACGCTGTCGCCGGCGACCCAGATCTCGCCTTCCTCGCCATCGGCGCGGGCGAGGCCGCTCCCCGGATCGACGATCGCGAGCGACATCCCGGCCGCCGCCGGGCCGACGCCGACGAGCTCCCTGCCGTGCGCGGAGATCCCCGGCACGATCGTCGGGGGCGCGGTGGTGGGCGGTGCGGTGACGATCAATGTCGCCTCGGCCAACCCGTAGACCGGCTGCTGGGCCTCGGCGCGGAAGCCGGCGCGGGCGAAGGTGTCGGCGAAACGCCGCACCGTCGCGGCCCTGACCGGTTCCGACCCGTTGAACGCCACCCGCCATCGGCTCAGATCGAGCTGATCGATCTGTTCCGGGGTGACGCGGCGAAGACACAGTTCATAGCCGAAATTCGGTCCGCCGCTGGTGTGCGCGCCGTAAGTGGAAATTGCCTGCAGCCAGCGTTCGGGCCGCTGCAGGAAATGCAACGGCGACATCAGCACCGAATTCGCGCCGAGATACACCGTGTGCAACAGCGGGGCGATCAGACCCATATCGTGATACATCGGCAGCCAGCTCGCGAACAGGGCGCCGTCCCAGGATTCGGCCAGTGCGCGATCGTGCCCGAGACCGGCGGCGAGCGCCTCCTGGTTGTGCAGGAGATTGCCGTGGGTCAGCACGACGCCGCGCGGGGCGCTGGTCGAACCGGAGGTGTACTGGATGAACGCCACCGAGTCCGACGACAGATCCGGTTCCTGCCAGCGCAGCGCGGCGGCATCGGGTAGCTCGTCGGTGGCCAGCCAGGGCAGTCCCGCCAGTTCGGGGATCTCCGCGCTCAGCGCCGCCGACTCCGCGACCACCCGGCGCGGCGCCAGCACCACGTCGACCTCGGCATGGGCGACCATCCGCCGCAATCGCCGCAGCGAGCGGTTGTCCCATTCGGGCAGCGGCGCCGGCACGGCGACAACCCCCGCGGCCAAGCACCCGAAGAACGCCTCGGCGAACTCGGGACCGGCGGGGAAGAGCAACAGCGCCCGGCGCGGCGCGGAGTCCTGCAGGACGGCGCCGATCGCCCTGGCGCGGCGGCCCAGCTGGGCGTAGGTCAATTCGCGAACGACACCATCGACGTCTCCATTGTCCAAGAATCGATAGACCACCTCGGCCGACCGATTCTCGACCCGGGCGAACAATGTCTCGACGAAAGTGTTGAGCACGAACTGCTTCCTCTGACCGTGGAACCCGCTGACTGCGCCCACCCTAGCGGTCGGGTGACGACGGTGACCGAACCTTCGAAATAGACTCCTTTATGGTTCGCCCCGGTAATCGGGGGCTTCTGAATTTCGACTCTCGTTGCTATGGCCGTAATTGCACGATTGCATGTCGTGGTTCCAACGGTGAGGATGGCGGGGTGTCACAGACCCCGATATCGCTGCGCGAACTGCCCCGCCTCCGCACCCGCGACCTCGCCCAGCTGGGCGGACTGCTGCGACCAGGCACGCACACCTCCCCGCTGCTCGCGCTCGGCGAACGGTTCGTGGTCAGGCCGCCGGGGTTTCCGACCATGCTGGTCACTCACGACATGGGCGATGTGCGGGCGCTGTTCGCCAACAACGACGACTTCTCGATCGGGCAGGTGCTCAGCCGCTTCTCCAGCCACGACGTGATGTTCGGCAAGCAGACGATGATCTTCCTCGACGGTGCCGAGCATCGCCGCGAGCGCAAGCTGTTCGCGCCGCCGTTCCAGGCCGCGGCGCTGCGGTCCTACGAGCAACTGATGGTCGAGGTGGTCGAACGCGAATTGCCCACCTGGCCGGTCGGCGAACCGTTCGAATTCCTGAAAGTCGGCTACGACCTGGCCATCGGCGTGCTGCTGGGCACCGTGTTCGGCGATGTCGCGCCCGAGCGCCGCGATCGGCTGAAGTCGGCGATCAGCGCCTGGTTCGGCGAGATCGAGAGCCGCGGCTTCCTGGCCGTCACCCTGATCACCCCGCTGATCGGCGGTGCCACCCTGCCGTATCCGCCGCTGCGGCGCCGCCAGGACGAGGTCGACGCCGTCATCATCGAGGAGATCACCGCCCGGCGCGCCGGGCCCGCTCCGGCCGCGGCGCCGGTGAGCGGCCACCGCGACGTGCTCTCACGCTATGTCGGCACCGACCTCGACCAACACGACGACGCCGCCCTGGCTCGCAACATGCGCGGCATCCTGCTCGGCGCCTACGAGACCACCGCGATCACCCTCGGCTGGATCGCCGCCATGCTCGCCGGTCATCCCGAGGCCATGGCCGAGGTGGACGCCGCGGTCGACACCGGCGACACCGACCGCCTCGACGCCTACCTCGACGCGGTGGTCGCCGAGGTCATGCGCCTGCGCCCGGTCTCACCGTTCACCGGACGCCGGGCCCTGCGCGACACCGTGATCAACGGTGTGGCGATTCCCCAGGGTGCCATCGTCATCGTGCCGATCCTGCTCATCCACGAATCCGAACGGCACTACGCGGACCCGCTGACCTTTCGCCCGGAACGCTTTCTCGACAACCGGCCGAGCGCGCATTCCTGGCTCACTTTCGGCGCGGGCGCTCACCGCTGCCTCGGCGCCCAGTTCGCCCTGGCCGAGGCCCGCATCCTGTTCCGTACCGTGCTCGAGCACCGCCGCATCGCGACGGTGCCCGGGCCGGTCGAACCGCCGCGCCGCTATCACACCGGGCTGAGCCCCGCCGACAACGCGCGCATCACGCTGCTCCCCCGCGTTCAGGCGTTCATCTCGTAGACACCGGCCAGCGACCTGGCCTCGGCGAGCACGCGCTCGAACCGCGACCGGTCGAAGACCGGACGGCGGACCAGGTCCAGGGCCCGGCGCTGCTGGGCGGGTGTGGCGGTCGGTTTGTTGTGCAGGGTCAGCGCGTTCGCCGAGAACGCGCGCACGAAACCGTCGAAGATCTGGTCGAGCACGGCCTTGTCGGTGCCCTCGATCCGCGCCTGTTCCAGGATCAGCTGCGCGTAGGGCACCGCGGTGAACAGCTCACCGAGCGCGAAGAGGAAGTCGACATCGGCCTGCTGCGCGGTGGTCGGCGCCGCGGCCGCCAGCAGTGCCTGCAGCGCGCGCACCTGCTCCAGGAACACCGCCACGTTCGGGACATCGGCGAACTCCCCGAACACCGGTCGCCAATCCTCGAAGCGGATCCGCCCCAGACCACTGCTCGGCCCCTGCCGGAACAGGAACTCGTCGTCTGCGGGGTCGCGGCGCGTGGGCACGGGAGCATAAGTGGCACTGGCGAACTCGGCGCCGAGCGGCTTCACGACCGCACCGAGGCGCGGCGCGATCCGGCGACTCGACCAGCTCAGCGCGCCGGCGAGGGCCTTCGTGGCTCCCGCAGGGGCCACCGCGGCGCCGGGAATCGACTGCAGGGCGGCCAGTCCCGCGTCGGCCGGATGGAACATGTAGTTGGCCATGAACTTCAGTGACAGCGCCATGTTCACGTGGACGGTGCCCTCGAGCCGCGGCAGGCCGAACATGGCCGTCATCGCGATCGGGAAGTACATGTCGTTCTCGAAGCCGCGCGCGGCGATCACGTCGGCGAGATCCTCGATGACCCGCTGCCCCTGCCGGGTCACCGACATCTTCTCGATCGCGTTGAACAGCAGGTAGCGGCGATCCTCCGGCGCGGCCGAACGCATGTAGTCGATCGCGCGCTCGCTGTAGAGCTTCATCGCGACGATCCGGGCGTAGGAATCGGTGATCAGCGAACGCACCTGCGGGAACTCGGTGACCCGGTGCCCGAAAAGAATCCGGTTCTCGGCGTGATTGATCGCCTCGTAGTAGGCGTGCTCGCAGGCACCGATCGCACCGAAACCGAGGTTGAACTTGCCGACATTGACCGTGTTCATCGCGGCGTGGAAGGCGTCCTCGCCTTGATGCAGGATGTCTTCCTCGGCCACCGGGTAGTTCTCGAGGTCGAAAGCGGCGACATAGATCTGGCTGTTGACCACATTGCGACGCAGCTTGTACGCCTCGTGCTGGCTGTCGGCGACGAAGAACAGATACCCCTCGTAGTCTGCCTGCGTCGGCTTGTTCGTCAACGCCTTCGCGCTGTCGATGATCGGCTTGTCCGAACGGCGCCCGAACACCGAAACCATCGAGGCCAGATTGCCGTTGCCGATGTAGTGCTTGCCGCCGGTCGCGGTGTACCCGCCGTCGGGCTGCGGGTCGACGATCATGTCGGTGGAGTAGACGTCGGCGCCGTGCTCCTTCTCCGAGAGCCCGAAGGCGAAGATCTCGCCGGAATCGAGCTGCGCGGCCGCCTTCTTCTTGGCGGCGCTGTTGCTGCTCTGCCAGATCGGGCCGAGCCCGAGGATGGTGACCTGCCAGACATACCAATACGACATCCCGTAGAAGCCGAGGATCTGGCTGAGGGTGGCGTTGCGGCCGGTGTCCCAGCGCTTGTTCGGATCACCGTCGGCCTCGGCGGCGGGAGTGAGGAAGGTGGCGAACAGCCGCTCCCGTTTCACGAAGTCCAGGAAGTCCGAGAGCCAGACCCGCTCGTGGTCGTCATGGACCAGCTGGGTCTTGCCCCTGGCCTCGAACCAGTCGACCACCGCGCGCAGCATCCTTCGGGTCTCGGGGTCGAACTGGGCGAAGTCGCAGTTCTTCGGGTTGAGCAGGGCCTGGGGCATCGTCGCTCCTCACACGGGCGTCCAGCCTCGTCGGACGCTTCATTCACGAATGTAGCATTTTTCTACAACGGTGTAGGAACAGGTCACCTGTTGCTATCGTGGACCCATGGCTAGTGAGACGTCCGTTCAGCGGCGCGAACGGGCAGCGCACCTCGGCCCCGAGCGACGACGCCCCCAAGTGCTCGACGCGGCGCTCGAGATCGCCGCTCGCGACGGCATCGCCGCGGTGACCATGGGCGCGATCGCCGAGCACATGCGGGTCACCCGACCGGTCGTCTACTCCTGCTTCCCCGACCGCGTCCAACTCATCGACGCGTTGATCGAGCGCGAGGAGAACTTCCTGATCTCCGGCGTCCTCGACATCCTGCCGCCCCGACAAACCGACGCCGACGAAACCGTCTTCGTCGCCGGCTTTCGCGCCCTGCTGCACAAAGCGGCCAGCCGCCCCGCCGCGTGGCGGCTGCTCTACGGCAATCCCGACCCCGCCGTCGCCGCCTCCTTCGGCCGCGGCCGACGTCTCGCCGTCGCCCGCTGCACCGAACTGCTCCTGCCCACGCTCGAGGCCTGGGGCGTCACCGACGCCGAACGCAAACTCCCCGCCCTCGTCGAACTCTGGGTCTCGGCAGGCGAAGGCGCCGTCCGCACCCTGCTCGCCGACGACGCCGCCTGGACCCCCGACGAACTCGGCGCCTTCACCGGCGCCGCCGTCTACCGCGCCATGCGCGCCGCCTGACCCACACCACGCTCCGGTGGCGGCCGCTCTCACCGATGCCGCCACCAGAGCGCGGTGATCAACGGTCCAGTCGGCGGCCTAGGGTGGAGCACGGGGCTGGTCGAGTGGAAGGTGGTCATGGACGTGGCGAACGAGCGCACGCCGAGTGCGTGGGAGGAACGCATTGCGGCGGACCCCACGCATTCGACCTGGTACGTGGAGCGGTTCCGGAAGCTCGCCGCGCAGGGCGAGGACATCGTGGGCGAAGCCCGGCTGATCGACGCCATGCTCGGACGCGGAAGCCGCGTGCTCGACGCGGGCTGCGGACCCGGCCGGATCGGCGGCTACCTGCACACCGCCGGGCACACTGTGGTCGGCGTCGACGTCGACCCGGTCCTCGTGGAAGCGGCCATCATCGATCATCCCGGCCCCACCTGGCTCGTCGGCGACCTCGCCGAACTCGACCTCGCCACCGACTTCGACGCCATCGTCTGCGCGGGCAACGTGATGACCTTCCTGGCACCGTCCACCCGCACCGCGGTCCTGTCCGGATTCGCCAACCACCTCGCCCCGACCGGCCGCGCCGTGATCGGCTTCGGCGCGAACCGCGGCTACGACTTCCCCGATTTCCTCACCGACGCCGAATCAGCCGGTCTCACACCAGATCTCCTCCTGTCGACCTGGGACCTGCGCCCGTTCACCGACGAGGCGGACTTCTTGGTCGCGATTCTCTCCCGCGCCCACTGACCTCAGTTGCCGTGCAACCACCGCTGTTTCAGGTTCCAGTGGTTGTCCCACCAGGCACGTTCGGAGGCGGGATCCGCGCCCGCGGGCGGGGGCGGGGATTCACCGGGAAACAGCCCGTTCGGATCGGGCTCGCCGACCCTGGTCGGTGTCGGTGTCTCGCTCGGCGTCGCCGTGTTCGGTGGGCTCGCCGAGGGGGCTGGGGTGCTCGGGTTCGCCGCGGTGGCGGGGGCCCGGTCCGGGAACTCCGGATTCCACTGCGGAGCGGGAGCCGCGGGCACGACAGGAACGGGGTCGACAACCGGCGTCCGCCCGGCGTCCGGTGCCGGGTTCGGAACGAGAGTCGACGGTGGCACCGCGGCCGCCGGCCGACGCGGAACCTGCGCTTCGGTCGTGGCCTCGACCGCTGTCGCGGAAACCGACGGCGGCGAAGGGCTGGCCGCACTGGGCAAACCCGCCTTCACCGCTGGTGAGCTGTCGTCCAGTACTTCTGTCACCGCGAATCCGGACGCGACCAGCAGCGCCGCGGCGACCGCCGCGACCAGCGGTAGCCGACCGGGACGCCGGGGCACTGCCGGTGGGGCGGCGGACCGGTTTCGCACCTGACCGGCGGCCACGAGCGCCGCTCCCCGCGCCGTCGCGTCGGCGAAATCCGGCAGGAGGACAACCGGCGCGCCGAGTTCGTCCTGCAAGACGGTCGCGATCTCGGGCTCGGCCGCCCGCGAGCCACAGAGGGCAACCACGCTGGGATGCGTCGGAACCGAGGCCAGCATCGACCGCACTCGACCGATCGTCTCACTCATCGGGTCCGCATCGAACACCTCCGTGGACGCCTCGTCGGCGGTGCCGACACCCCACCGGGTGGCCCAGGACTCCGACGCCAAGATCTGCCCGCGCTCCGCCCCGACCACTACCGCGGTCGAGGTGCGGTCGACCACGTTCAGCAACACCACGGTCCTGAACTCGTCCAGCTCTGGCGTGCCACCGACCAGCGCGGACATCGCCGACCCGGTCGAAACCATCGACGATGTCCGCCACTCTCCGGACGCCAACTCCGAGACGATCGCCTTCCGGTCCTGCGCCGAGTGATAGGCCACTGCGACATCCGCTATGCGCGGCTCCGTCTCCGCGAGAGCATTCAGTGCGCCGACGATCGACCCACCGTCATCGACTCGCTGCTCGACCGACCGCAGCACCGCGGGCTGTGCCGGCGGCTCGGTGGAGAGCAGCACCCCGCGGATGACACCGAGCTCCGCTGATATTCCCACTGTGAGTGTCATGGATCACCTACTCGATCAATCTAGGGGCTCCCGGCAGGTTCGTTGCGAACGCCCTCAGCGATCGGCCGACACCCAAGTTGTGACCTGTCTCACCGCCGATACACGCGCGGGCGTTCGACCGGAACACCGCGCCCCGCCTGCGACCTGTCGACCATCGCGACGCGTATTCTCACCCCCGTGCCAACTGGCGGTAGCAAACGGATTCGCGCCGCGCGCAAGCGGAGGAAGCGGATGGCGCGCGTCACTCACGACCTCACCGACGCGCAGTGGGACGCGCTCGGGACGGCCTGGGGAGGGTGTGCCTACTGTGGCTCCTCGGTGACCTCACTGCAGAAGGACTGCGTGCAGGCCATCTCGCGCGGCGGCCGCTACACGCTCGGCAACGTCGTGCCCGCGTGCGGGTCGTGCAACTCCAGCAAGTGCAACGCCGAGGTGACAGGCTGGCTGCGGCGCAAGAAGCTCGACGAACGCGCGTTCCTCCTGCGCCACTACGAGATCTCGGCCGAACTCGCCAACCGGTTCGCCCAGCCGCGGGAATCGGTGGAGGAGGGGACCTGCCGCACACGCGACCTGCCCACCGCGCAGACCACCAGAGACGACAAACGATAGGGTTTACCGTCCGGTCGCGACCAGATCAGCCTGGTCGAGTCGACTCCCGAATCGCACGGAACGGCGTCGGATCATGGCAGAGGACCTGATCGTGACTCGGGCGCTGGTGATCCCCGGGTCCGAGTTGCGCGAGCGGTTCTCACGGTCATCCGGTCCGGGAGGCCAGCACGTCAACACCACCGACAGCCGGGTGGAGCTGTCGTTCGACCTCGCCCATTCGCCCTCGGTGCCGGAGTCACTGCGCACCCGGATGCTCGACCGCCTGGCCGCCCGCCTGGTCAACGGGGTGCTCACGGTCGCCGCGTCGGAGCAACGCGCACAACTGCAGAACCGCGCGGCCGCCCGCGAGCGCCTGGCTTCGCTACTGCGTGACGCCGCTGCCGCCCCGCCACCCGCACGCCGCGCCACCAAGCCCTCGCGCGGAGCGAAGGAACGTCGCATCGCCGCGAAGAAGCGGCGCGGTGTCACCAAACGCAACCGCCGCGCCTCCCCCGACGACTAGCCGCGCGTCTTTCACTGGACTGCGAGCCAGCGCTTGCGCGGCTGTGCGCAGCACGGCAGCCCGGCCGATCGTGCTCGCTTGCACACCCCGTGATGCGTAGCCCCTGACTGGAGCATTGCCACAATGATGTTCATTATCGTGTTCGTTCGCGTTCGAAAGTCGGCCCGTGCCCTCGAAGACCGTGACTCATCCGGCAGCGGCCGGGTTCGACGAGTGTTCACCCGAGCGTCGTCCGCCGCTGCGCGCCACGGCAGACCGTGGGCGCCAGCGCCACCCGACCCGCCCAGCAGCGCAGGTGATCAGGACGCGCGGTCTCGACAGCGGCCCTGGACGCTGAGGTGGTGCACCAGGTCGGTGAACCCGCACTCCTGGGCGAACCACTCCATCTCGGCCACAATACCCACGGCCGAGATCGGTTGTGCGCGGCCACATTCCGTACACCACAGGCTGTGCCGGTCGTCCGGATCCGACGCGATGCGGAACAGGCGCGCACCCGCCTGGCCGCGCAGGGTCACGACCCGGCCCTCGCTGATCAGCTGCCCCAAGATCCGATAGACCGTCGCGTAACCGATACCACGGGTTCCGAAATGGGAAGCCTCGTAATAGATCTCACCCGCGCTGAGGCAGCACTTGCCGGCACCGAGTACCGCGAGGAGAACGTCGCGGCGACTGCCGCCGTAGGCCTTCCGAGATCGAGGGGAGGAGGCAGGGTCGGTCTTCGACATCGAACGCGAGATCCTGTCACCGCGAGGTGGATACCAGATGGCTGACCGACCGACATGCTCGCTTCGCCCCTGGCGCGCAGGCCCCCGAGCATGATCGCCAGCTCGCCCTCGAGCTACGCGGGATCCATCGGCGAGGGCGAAGTCATCACGGTGAATCAGCGATTCCACCGAGGCCACGACCATCCGCGCGGCGCCGCCAACCGCGCGGCACCACCGAGACAACGATCGCGAAGGACACGCGGTCGATGGCGCCGCGCACCGAAGCCGATTGGCAAATAGGTGGCTACCATGATCGACTGCGGGGATCGACCATCATCGACCCCCATGCTCTAGATGAAAATGATCTTCATTAACATCGTGACCCATGACCATCACCGAACGTCAGGAGACGCCGATACCGGGGACCGGTACGTCGACCACGAACCCGGCAGCGGCCGAGGCGGTATTCGGGCACGCCACCTCGCGCCTGCTCGCGCCGCTGCAGGTGCGCGCGGGCGATACCGTCGTCGATGTCGGCCCCGGAGCGGGATCGGCCACGCTGGCGCTGGCAGAAGCTGTCGGTGAACGAGGCCGGGTGCACATCGTGGACGTCGATCCGGCCATGCTCGAAGCCACGATGAACGCGGTCGGCAAGGCCGGCCTCACCGACCGGGTACGCCCGATACTGCACGATCTGGAGAGCGGCCCGCCACCGATACACGACGCGGTCGACGCCGTGTGGTCGTCGGCTTGCGTGCATCACACGCGCGATTGGGGCGCGGCGGTGCGCGCGTTGACCTCGCTGCTGCGTCCCGGCGGTTCGCTGTGCATCGCCGAAGGGGGCTTGCCCAGCAGGTCGATTCCGTGGGATTGCGGCGTGGGCACACCGGGTCTGGAGACTCGGCTGGACGCCGCGCACAACCGCTGGTCCACGCAATGGTTCGCCGGACGTGCCGGCGTGCGGCGCCACACCGGCGATTGGGGCGAGATCCTCGGCGCCGCCGGCCTGGAGGGCGTCACCCGATTGAGCACTCTCATCGACTATCCCGCACCGCTCGACGAGCGGGTCCGGGGCGTTGTTCTGGACGAGTTGGCCGCGCGGGTCCGCCGAGCCGGTCCCTTCCTCGACGACCGCGACGCCGCCGCCTGGAAAACTTTGCTCGACCCGGCCGACGCGCAGTGGCTCGGCCACCGGCCCGATCTGGCACTGCTCACCGTCCGAACCGCGTTCTACGGCCGCCGCCCCCACTAGCCTGCTCCCCCAGCGGTACACCGAGACTGCCCGGTTCGATGACAAGTGGCCGGGGCCGCCTCGGTACCCGAACCGTCGGCGCCGCCGTGCGTTAGACGGTACGCACGGCGTCCATCGAGGGGATTTCGCGTAGCCGAGGGATGCGCGACAGCAGGATCGGCAGTGCGGCGACGAGGAACCCGATCGCCGCGATCCACAGCCCGGTACGCAAGCCGAGCTGGCCGCCGACCACACCCCCGACGATCGCCCCGGTGGTTCCGATGCCCCACATCAACGTCCGCATACCGGCCGTCATCCGGCCCATCAGTTCCGGCGGGGTCACCGCTTGGCGCAAGCTCGTTCCGGCCACGTTGGACAAGGCCAGGCCGGCGCGCATCAGGAAGAAGCCGGTCGTCACGCCGATCACGGCCAGCACGGTGGGGCCGGTGGCGAGCGGGATCAGCAACGGCCCGGTGTAGCCGACGACAACCGCTGTGGCGTAGACCTTCCCGAAGTGATGGCGGCTCACGATCCGCGCGGCATACGCCGCACCGAGTACGCCACCGATGGCGCTGAGCGCGACGACGAGACCGATCAGGCCCGGGTCGAATTGCAGTTCGCGTACCGCGTAGACCACGAACAGCGCCTCGACGAACATGTAGCAGAAGTTGAAGCTGGCTCCCGCCACAGCGAGAATCCGCAGGTAGGGCTGCCCAACGATGAACATGATCCCCTCCTTGATCTCCCTGCCGAGGTGCCGCTCGCCGGATGGACGAATCTCCTCACGCGCCTTGATCGTCCACAACGACAGCACCGAGGCCAGATACGATCCGGCATTGACGGCCAGGGCGAACGGCGCGGTGAGCACCTGCACGAGCAACCCGCCCAGCCCGGGACCGGCGAACTCCGCGGCCGAAGCACTCGCGCTCACCCGCCCGTTGGCCGCGACGAGGTCATCCTTGCCGACGATCACCGGCACGTAGGACAGCCAGCACACTTCGAACAGCACCGTGCAGACACCGATGGCCGCCACGATGACCGCCAGCCCCACCATCGTCAGGGAGTCCAGCGCCGCCAGCAGGGGTACCAAGCCGACCAGCCCCGCCCGCAACAGATTCGAGATGATCATCAGCGGGCGCTTGGCCCGTCGGTCCGCCAGTACCCCGAAGGGTAGGGCCAGGAACAGAAACGGCAGAAACGCCAGCGAGCGCAGTACGCCGAGCTCCTCCGGCGACGCCTGCAAGATGATGACCGCGGTCAGCGGGAGCGCGAGGTTGGTGACCTGCGTACCGAACAGTGAGACCGTCTCCCCGAACCAGAAGCGGCTGAAGTCCGGGTTTCGCCGCCACCAGCGCTTCTGACCATCACTCATGCTCGCCCCCCGTGAACCCGCGATGAAACCCTAACACGCACAATGAAAACCATTACCATTAGCGAAGCGCACCCGAACCCTGTCGTTCTTATTGAAAATGATTGTCACTTACGATACGTTGCCCCGGATCGACGATTACTCGGCCCCGGCATCGGGGCGCAGATTGAGGACACACATGCGGTTCAGAGGCACGGCATCAACGCTGGGCGGGCTGGTACTGGTCGCGGCGATGAGCATCACCGGTTGCGCAGGCAACCCAGAGTCTGTTCGTCCCGAGCACAGCCTCGCGCAACCCGACATCAACCAGCAGGACCCCACAGCACTGCGCGACGGCGGAGACCTGCGCGTACCCATCGACGCGTTGCCGTCGAACTTCAACCCCAAGCAGGTCGACGGCGCCCGCGTCGTGACCTACCAGCTCGCCGAGGCGATCCTGCCGAGTGCCTTCCTCGACACCGCCGACGGCGTACCGGCGGTGAACCGCAACTTCTTCGACTCGATCGAGTTGGTGTCCACCGACCCGCAGGTCGTGCGCTACGTCATCGCCGAGCAGGCGGTCTGGAGCAACGGACGCTCGCTCAGCTGGCTGGACCTGCGCGGACACTGGGCCGCGCTCAACGGGACCGACACCGGGTACGAGGTCAACAACCACGTCGGATATCAGGACGTGGCCCAGGTCGAGCGCGGCGCCACCGACAAGGAGGCGATACTCACCTTCGCCAAGCCGTTCGCGGACTGGCAAGGGTTGTTCCGGCCGCTGGTGCCGGTCGAGGTCACCGAGAACGCCGAAGCGTTCAACAAGTCCTGGCTCGACGGCCCCGCCGTCACGTCCGGACCTTTCGAGGTCGCCTCGATCGACACCACGGCCAAGGTCGTCACGCTGCGGCGGAACGCCCAGTGGTGGGCGACGCCGGCGACGTTGGATCGCGTCATCTTCCGCGTTCTCGCTCCGGCCGCCCGCGCCGACGAACTGGCCAACGGCGGCATCGATCTGTATCCGATCGGTGGTGACATCGATCTGTTCACTCGCGCCAAATCCATCCCCGGCGTCGAGATCCGGCAGGCCACCGAACGCCGGGCCGGTCAGCTCACCTTCAACGGTGCGGCCGGATCGCGCCTGGCCGATGAACGGCTGCGCATCGCTGTCGCCCAGGCGATCGATCCGCAGCAGGTGACCGATGTCGTCGTCGGCCCGATCGCGCCGGGCACCGAGGCGGTCGGCAACCACATCGTTCCGCCCGGCTATGCCGGCTACCAGGACAACTCAGCGACCCTGCCCTTCGACCAGGACGCCGCGAAGACGGCACTCGACGGACTCGGCTGGGTGCTCGACGGTGCCACGCGCGCCAAAGACGGTGAACGGCTGAACCTTCGGTTCGTCGTCCAGGCCACCCCGACCGGGCGCGCGGTCTCCGGTGTGATCGCCGAACAGCTGGCGCAGGTCGGTATCGGGACCACGGTCGAGTCGGTGCCGGTCGACCGTTTCCAGAGCAGCTACCTGCAGCCGGGCAACTTCGATCTCATCGCCTTCGAGTGGACGAAGTCGCCGTACCCGATCTCCCACGACCGCCCGGTGTTCCAGGAACCGGTCGGCGCGAAGGCGGGCAACAACTTCGGCCGGGTCTCGGTGCCCGGAATCCAGGAACTCTACGATCGCGCGATTGCCGAGTTCGACACCACCCAGCGCGACGAACTCGCCAACGAGATCGACGTTCTGGCCTGGAAATACGCCCATCACCTGCCGCTCTATCCCGAATCCGGCGCCTACGCGGTGCGTGCCGACCTGGCCAACTACGGCGCCCGCGGCCTCGGGGCCTATGGGTTCGCTCAGGCCGGGTTCATGCAGTGACAACCCGCGGTGACGGCCGCCTCCTGGCGCCCGCCTCCCCGACCCTGCGGATGGCGCGACGGCTGGGCATTCGGCTGGCGGGCTGGGCCGGATTGTGTTTCGCCGCAGTCCTGTTGACCTACACCCTCGCCTCACTGACCTTCGATCCGCTCGCTGACTTGCGCACCACACAGCCCCCGACACCGCAGACGGTTCTCGACGCGCGTGCCGCCGAACTCGGTCTCGACCAGCCCATCCCCACTCGCTTTCTCACCTGGGTCGCGGCGGTGCCGTCCGGTGATTTCGGCGTGACCGTGGCTGGTCACGACATCTCCGAGCAGGTGGGGCAACGAGCCGGTGCGAGTCTTCGGCTGTTCCTGCCCGGCAGTGCGGCCGCGGTGGTGCTCGGCATCGCGTTCGGATTGTGGGGAGCGCTGCGGGCAGGCCGCTTCTCCGATACCGCGTCGATGACGATCGCCCTTGTGCTGCTGGCGATCCCGGTGTTCGTCCTCGGTACCGTACTGAAGATTCTCTGGCTCCCGATCAACGAGGCCGCGGGTACCGACCTGCTGCCGTTCAGCGGCGAGCGGACACCGGGATCCGACCTGACCGGCTGGGCCGCGATGACCGACCGCCTCCGGCATCTGATCCTGCCCACGGTGACCATCGCACTCCCCCAGATCGCGTTCTACAGCAGATTCCAGCGTGCGGCGATGCTCGAGGTGCTCGACAGCGAGTTCCTGCGCGCGGCGCGCGCCCGCGGGCTGACCCGTTTCGGGGCCATCCGCACCCACGGCCTACGCATGGCGTTGATCCCGATGACCGCGCTGATCGCGTTCAGCTTCGGACTGCATCTGGCCGGCGGTGTCTTCACCGAACGGATCTTCGGCTGGCACGGACTCGGCGATTGGCTCATGAGCGCGGTCGAGCACCAGGACGCCATGGTGGTGGCGACAGCGACGCTGCTGATGGCGATCCTGGTCGTCACCGTCGGCTGGATCGCCGAGATCGCCCTCGCCGTCCTCGACCCACGGACACGAACATGATCGATGGTGCGGTATCCCTGCGAGCGGCCCTGCGCCGACGTCCCGGTGTGTTCTTCGGTGCCGCCGTCCTGATCCTGCTGGCAATCGCCGCGTTCGTCGGTCCGCATCTACTGCCTCACAGCCACACCCAGCAAGACCTCACCAACATCTTGGGCCCGCCCTCCCCGGCGCACCCACTCGGAACAGGACGCCTCGGCGAAGACGTGCTCGCACTGTGTCTTCGAGGGCTGCAGAAGTCACTGGTGATCGGGTTGCTCGCCGCGGTACTCACCACCGTGCTGGCCGCGGCGATCGGCACCGTCGCGGGCTATCTCGGCGGAAAGACCGACCGTGCCCTCATGACGGTTGTCGACATCTTGCTGGTGTTGCCGCCGATCCTGGTGGTCGCCGTGCTCTCCCCCGCCCTGCGCGGGCAGTCCTGGCTGGTGCTGATCGTGCTGATCTCGGCATTTCAATGGATGCTGACCTCGCGCGTGGTGCGGGCACGGGCACGGAGTCTGCGCACCTCGGGGTTCGTCATCGCCGCGGAGAACATGGGCGCCTCGACCGCCCGGATCATCACCAGACACATGCTGCCGCAGATGGCGCCGCTGTTGATCATCGACTGCACCATGAATGTCGCCACCGCCGTACTCACCGAAGCCGGGCTGAGCTACTTCGGTTTCGGCGTCCAACCACCCGATGTCTCCCTCGGCACGCTGGTGGCCACGGGAACCGGCTCGGCCCTGACCTTTCCGTGGGTGTTCGTGGCGCCGGTCGGCTTCCTCGCGGCCACCGTGCTGGCCACCGCGGTCCTCGGCGAAGGCTTGCGCGACGATGAGAGGACCCCATGAGCCCACTGCTCGAAATCGACGATCTGACAGTCACTTTCACCCACCGCAGCGGCCGGACCAGGGCGGTCGACGGTCTCACGCTCACCGTGGCCGCGCGCGAATCCCTCGCCCTGGTCGGTGAGTCGGGGTCGGGCAAATCCGCGACCGCGCTCGCGGTGATGGGGCTGCTGCCCGCCTCTGCCCGCGTCGCGGGATCGGTGCGACTGACCGGCCTGGAACTGCTCGATCTGCCCGACCAGGAGTTCTCGCGGTTGCGAGGGCGCCGGGTGGCGATGGTGCATCAAGATCCTCTCGGCTCGTTGACGCCGGTGCTCTCGGTCGGCGCTCAGGTCATCGAGGCGCTCACCATCCACCAACGCGGCATCAGCCGACACGACGCGACCCACCGCGCTGTCGAGCTGTTGGACGCGGTGGGCATCCCCGCCGCACGAACCAGGATCTCGGCACTGCCACACGAGTTCTCCGGCGGCATGCGCCAACGGGTCGGCATCGCCATGGCCATGGCCAACAGCCCCGAGCTGATCATCGCCGACGAACCGACCAGCGCGCTCGATGTCACCGTCGCGGCCCAGATTCTCGATCTGCTCGATGATGTGCGCACCGAGACCGGTGCCGCGTTGCTGCTCATCACCCATGACCTCGGTGTGGTGGCACGCTCCTGCGAACGCGTCGCGGTCATGAACCACGGGGTGCTCGTCGAGCAGGGCGCGGTGGAAACCCTGTTCACCTCGCCCGCCAGCGGTGAGCTGCGCTCCCTGCTGACCGCCACGACGTCCTCGGCCGGCCACGGGCGGCCCGCCGGGAACCCGGTGCTGCGGGTCACCGGCCTGCGCAAACACTTCACCGCACGCCGCGGCCACGAGGTCACCGCGGTCGACGGCGTCGACCTCGATCTCGCTGCCGGACAGGCACTGGCGCTGATCGGCGAATCAGGCTGCGGGAAGACGACATTGCTGCGTGAGATCATCGGCCTGCGCCGGCCGGCGGCGGGCACGATCGAGGTTCTCGGGCGCGATCTCGCCGCTCTGCGACGGCGCGATCGCGCGAAACTGCGCCAACACGTGCAGATGGTCATGCAGGATCCGACCGCTTCGCTGAACCCGACGATGACCGTGGCCGATCTCATCGCCGAACCCCTGCGCATCCACGGGTGGTCACGCGCGAACGCCCGTGCCCGAGCCCGCGAACTCCTGGATCTGGTCGGCCTGGACGAAGACTGCGCCGAGCGACGGCCCGCACGCCTGTCCGGCGGGCAACGCCAACGGGTGGCAATCGCGCGCGCCCTCGCGCCCAGACCGCGCCTGGTGCTGCTGGACGAACCGGTGTCGGCGTTGGACATGTCGCTGCGCGCGGGGATCATCGACCTGCTCACCGAGCTGCGCGACCAGTTCGATCTGGCGTTTCTGATGGTCTCCCACGATCTCTCGCTCACCAGGCAGGCCGTCGAACACGTCGCGGTCATGTACCTGGGGAAAGTGGTGGAATCGGGTCCGGTCGGCGAGGTCCTCGACCAGCCCCTGCATCCCTACACGCGGGCACTCATCGCCGCCACCCCCACTCTGGACGTGTGCACCGCGCGAGCACGACGCGCGGCGGTACTCACCGGCGAGTGTCCCGATCCGGGCGCCAAGTCCGACCGGCCGCAAGGATGCGCGTTCCGGGCACGGTGTCGGCTCTACGCCGAACTTCCTGTCTCCGAACGCCATCGGTGTGAGCAGCTGGCGCCGTCAGCACGATCGGTCGGTGCCCGGCGGATCACCTGTCACCACGCGGTCCTCACGCCCGAGTCGGCGTCCTGGTCCGGTTCGGCGCATCGGGTCACGCCAGCGGTGCAGGACGACGACGTGCGAGCCCGACCTCACGTCCGCACCCGATAGAAGCCCGGCCCGTCGAGGTAGTTAACCGCACGGAAGTCGTCGGCCACGACCTGGGCGACCGAGTGGGCCAGGCCGACCATCAACGGTTCGGTGCAGTCATCGACCGTGCGGGGAAGCTGCTCGCCCGGCCGCACCGACAGGTGCTCCTGGTGGAAACTCGGCAGCGCCCGCACCTGCTCGAGCAGCGGGTAGTCCTCGAGCACCCCCTCGACCGGCGAGGTCAGATACGCCATCACGACATGCCGTTCGATGCTGTTCGGCCGCACGTACTCCCGCTCGAATCGCTGCGGGTGCAGATAGGCGTCGACCGTCCATTCCAGCTGCGACTCGCCGCCGGCGAGGTGCGCGTAATACGCGGCGCCACCACCGCAGAGTCGGATTCCGGCCTCTACCAGGCAGGGACCGTCGGGGGTCAGCATGATCTCGAGGTGTGCGGGACCGTGGTGCACGCCCAGCGCGTCGAGAACGGCGCGGGCGTAGCCGATCAGTTCCGGTACCTGCTCGGCCGGGGTGGAGAACACCCCCGCGTGCCGGTCGACGACACCGTTGACCGTCATCTTGGCGTACCGCCAGATGTCGGTGACACGGTGGCGACCGTGGGAACTGACCGTGTTCACGGCGTACTCGGTGCCGACCAGGTACTCCTGGGCGACAACAGCGTCGTTGGATCGTCCGAACACATTGGTACTGCCGTGGATCTCGCGGTAGGCGGCGACCGAGTCATCCGGTGTGGCGCAGAAGCGAACTCCGTCGTTGCCCGCGCTGCGCACCGGCTTCACCACGACCCGGCCGCCGATCTCGCCGTGCCACGCCCGCAGCTTCTGCTCATCGGAAACCAGCACCTGCCTCGTGGCGCGAATCCCCGCGAGACGCAAGGTCTCGTTCTGGATGAACTTGTCCCGGCGTGCGGCACTGAGCGCACTGCCGTTGGTGGGCAATCCCAGTGACTCGCTGAGCCGGTCGGCCAACTCGACGCCCGTTTCTCCGCCGGTGATGACGAAGTCGGGTCGGTGGGCGGCGACCGCGTCGCGCGTCGCAGAGAAGTCGCCGCGATGGACGATGTCGGCGACGAAGCTGCTCAGATCCGGCCTGGCGCGATAGGCGGGTGGGACATCGACGGTGCTCTGCACACGCACCACGCGCGCACCCGCGTCCAGAAACGCCTGTGCCAACGGCAGTGTCGGAGCGTAGATGTCCACAATGGCAACAGTGGGGCTCAACTCTGCATCCTCTCGCATCGGCCGACCACGGCGAGCAGCCGATCGATCTCGGCCGGGGTGTTGTAGACATGGACACTGACGCGCACGGCGTGGTCTCGGCTGTCGCGACCGGCTTGGCAGTGGCTGTCGGCGCGCACCATGATTCCCTCGTCGGCCAAGACGAATCCCAGATCATCGGAGCGCACCCGGCGGTGTCGGAAGGTGACGATGCTCTCCCGATGCTGCACGGTCGAGTCCAGGGAGAGACTGTCCTGGCAGCCCAATACCTGCACTCCGTCGAAGGCGCTCAACCCGTCGGTCAGGCGTGCGCTCAGCGCGGAATTCCAGGCCCTGACATCAGCGAGACCGGCCGCATCGAGCCAGTCGAACGCCGCCGTCATACTGACGATGCCCGCGGTGTTCGGTGTTCCCGCCCACCCCTGCCTGGTGAATCGTGGACCACGCCGATTGCGTGCCCAGACCGCGCCGATCCCCGGTAGCGCCATCATCTTGTGTCCGGAGAAGACGACGAAGTCCACATCCAGATCGGCGACCGAGACCGGCCCGTGCCCGACACTCTGGGCGGCGTCCAGGCAGATCGGTACGTCCGGTCCGACCGCTTCGCGAATCCGGTGCACATTCATATCCGCGCCGAACACGTGGTGGACGTGGGTCGCCGCGACGAACTTCGTGCGGGCGTTCAGCAACGAGGGCAGCGCGCGATGGTCGTAGTCGCCCGATGCCGCGTCCACGGGCATCGCCTTGACCGCGATGCGCACGCCTCGGCGGGCCAAAGCGACCCGGAGATCGAGCCACGGCCGCAGGTTCGACTGGTGGTCGCCGAACGGCACGATGATCTCGTCGCCGTCGGCGAGCAACTCGGCGAGCCAGTCCTGCGCGACCGCGCGCAGTCCCGCGCTGGTGCCGCTGACGAACTCCACCGAGGAATCGGAGTCGTCGTCTCCCAATGCTTTTCGCACACGGTCACGCGCGCGGTCGACGCGCGCGGTGGTGCTGGTCGCCCACGGGTAGGACCCTCGTCCGACGTTGGCGTTGTCACCGGTCAAGAACTCGTTGACGGCGTCGAGGACTGCCGCGGGCTTCTGGGCGGTGGCCGCGCTGTCGAGGTAGGCCGGCCTGGGGTTTCCCGCGATGATCGGGAACTGCCGGCGGAGTCGCTGCTGCCAGTCGGCGAGTCGGTCCAGTACCGCGGGGTCGGCGTTCATGGTCATCGCGTCAATCCCGTACCAGCGGGGCGCCCGCGTCGCGCCAGGCCACGACACCGCCGCGCAGACTTCGCACGTCACGATGACCCATGCGAGTCAGCAGCGCCGCGTAGCGCGCCGACTTCTCGCCCACCGGGCACACCAGCAGCGCGGGCTGGCCTGCGCCGAACGGCAGGCCCCCGCGCACCAACTCGTCGAACAACTCGTCGACGATGTTGATGGAGCCCTCGATGTGCAACGTCGAATAGGCGAAGGAACCGCGGAGATCGACCACGACGGGGCGCTCGACAGAAATCCAGTCTCGCGCGGCGGTGACATCCATCGACTCGACCGAACACAGTTCGTCCTCGGTCACGGTGTCGAGGGAGTTCGGCCGGGCGGGTTGCTTCAGCAGTTCCGGGCGTAGCCGGCGCACGTAGCTCATGTAGCTCTCGACCCGGTCACACACGATGAAGACCGCGGATTTCCGCGTTTCCAGCGTCGCGTCGATCGAGGCGAGGTGGCGCACGGCGCCGAAATAGGCCGCACCCGCTGTCGGCCCGCCCAGGATTCCGCAGCGACGGTTGAGTACGAGCATGCCGTCGATGGCCTGCTGGGCCGAAACCGGCTCGAGCACATCGTAATTGTTCGGATCGAACAGGCCGACCTCGTTGACCTCGTCGATATTACGGATTCCCGGAATGAAGTCCGATTTGGTCGACACCAACCCGACCACCCTGACGTCGGGATTGTTCTCCCGCAGCACAGTGGCCACGCCCGTGGACGAGCCCGCGGTGCCCACGCAGGCGATGAAGATGTCCGGGCCCTCACCATCGAGATCCTTGATGATCTCCGGAGCCGTCCCGACTCGATGCGCTTCTGGATTGCGCGGATTGAAGTATTGGTCGGTGTGCAGGTGGCCGTTGCCTTCCTCCGACAGCATCCGGTACATCCGCGTCAGCGGGTCCTCGGAGTCTGTCGGGTCGAGGCACTCGGTCTGACCGGGCAGCTCTTCGATCTGCGCACCGAGCAGCAGCAGCAGGTCCTTGAGCTCGGGGACCTTCATGCGGTTGGTCACGCTCTTGAACGGCAGCCCATGCATGGCGGCGACAACCGCCAGCGCCTTGGCGGTATTGCCGCTGGACAGTTCCACGATCGCGTCACCGCGCTCGACCGCCTCGGCCAGACCGGCCCTCGCCATGTTCCAGGCCGGACGATCCTTGACCGATCCGAACGGGTTGAGCATTTCCATTTTCGCGTAGAGATCGACGTTGCGCAGGCCGTGAACACCCGGATCGATACGAACGAGTGGCGTATCACCGATGACGTCGAGAATGCTGTCGAACTTCATTCGCGGTTCCCTTTCACGGGCCAGTATTGATCATCGAGACACCATCGCCAGCTGTCGCCGGCCGGATAGACGGCGACCTTCCGGGCGATGGGTTGCATCAGGGCGTGGTCGGCGGCGAAATCCATGAAATAGCCCGCCGTGTTCACGAACGCGAGCAGCTCGCCGCGCACCGGCATGCGTGGCAGTGTCACTCTTCGGCGGGTGATCAGGTCGTCTTCGAGGCACAGGTTGCCGGACAGGTAGACGCCGACCGGATCGGCGTCGATCGGGTCGTCGCAGACAAAGACGGGATCCATGAAGACCGCGTGGTCCTCGGCACTGATGTCGCGCGAATTCGCCTCCAGCCGAACCATGGTCTCGCCGGCGGCGGTCGAACGAACTTCGGCCACCCGGGCCAGCGTCAGCCCGCACTGATCGACCAGGGCTCGGCCCGGCTCGATGTAGAGGTCGTACATGCTCTCCATCAGCAGCGTGGCGAACGGGCGCCCCAGCGACGGAGCGGTGCGGCTCAGCAACTCATCGAGGTATCGCGCACCGGCCACCGGCCGATAGCTCGGGTAGATGCCCAGTGCTCCGCGCAGCGTGCCCGCCTCGGCGCGCAATCCGTAGCCGTGGCTCTGCCAGGTCATCGATGGTCGAGTACCGAGCACCGATTTGCTCAGTTCCGTTGTGTAACTTTCCCACTCGTCCCGGTCGGCGAGGTAGTTCGCTCCGAATCCGCCGCCGATGTCGATCGCGCGCGGTGCGAATCCGCGAGTCACGGCGTCGTGCATGGCGAGCAGGCAGCCGTCGAGCGCCAGTGCCTTCTCGTCGAGTCCGTTGGTGTCGAGGTGATAGGACACGCCCAACAGCTCGATGCGGTCGCGGTGTCGGTCGAGGATGTCGAACACCGAGGGGAGTTCGCGCTGATGCACACCGAACCTGCTGGGTCGGCTGAGAACCTTGACGCCCGGCGAGTCGAATGCCGACAGCCGGATCATGGCGCGCACGGCCGGCATCCGGTGGCGGGCAGTGATCTCGGCGAGCTCGGTCAACTCCTGTTCGGAGTCGGCGTTCACGATGGCACCGACCTTGGCCGCGAGCCACAGGAAATCCGCGTCCTTGGGACCGGTGGCCATGATTCGATCTCCCGCGAATCCGGCTGCCAGGACATGCTGGAGCTCACCGAGCGAGGCGACGTCCACCCCGATCTCGCCGGCCGCCAGCTCACGGATCAACGCCGTCGACCTGTTGGCCTTGTGCGCGAAGTAGACCTGCCCGGTCAGACGATGCGTGCCGTACACCGATCGATAGGTTGCCGCGTTCTCCTCGATCTTCTGCGGCACAACGACATTGAGCGGCGAACCCAGCGCCTCGACCATCCCCGACAGCACACCGGGGTGCGCGAGAACATCCTGCAGCAGGCCGCTCACCTGGGGTGTCAAACGTAACTCTGTATGCAACGCAACCTCGATCGAACGCCAACCCATCAGAAGCCGAGGCTCATGAAATCGGCTGGGGCAAAACGTAACTGCTTCCAACGATGTGCCTGTGTACCGATGCCTCCCCCGAGCGAGCAGGGGCGGTTCCACCCTTCTATCCAGGTACACGGAAGTTGCCGAGGGCGCTCCACTACCCGGGCGCCCCCAACGACCACTTAATGACAATGATTCTCAATAGTCACATCATTGCCCGTCCTCCAACCTTCGCGCAAGCCCACCACCCACCGAGTACCCATGGCCGGACTCCCCAGTGCCACAACAGAGTCCGCCTTCAGCACGACACTGCGACCACCGCCGCACCACCCCCTACCCAGCACGAGCTCAAGGGTTTCGACCGCGTCCGAGCCCCACCCGGCACGGACGTTCCGACCGCAGCACGGCCGGCCTACCCATGAATTGTCGAGGATCAGCGGCAGGCGACACCTTCGAATCGCGACGAAGCCCATCCCCGCCGATGACCAGACCCCGAGAGTGGACATCGCACGCCGGCGCGACCAGCCAATCGACACCGACCGGAGACCTCGACGACGAGATCCCGACCAGCCGAACGCCGATCAGCCGGCCGTCGTGCGCTACTTCGCCGGGAAGGGCTGGTTGATCGTGCTGAAGTACTGCAACGCCGCCCCGATCGCCACCGGCGCGGTCACCAGGATCTGCCCCGCGACCGTCCCCAGCGCGCCCACCGCCAGGATGCCACCGAGGCAACCGATGGCCGCCGCGGGCAGGAACGGACCGAACAGGCCGACGATGGTCGCCGCCGCGACGGTGGCACCGACGGCACCACCGAGCACGCAACCCACCGCGGCACCGCCGAGGCTGCCCACCAGCGTGCCGATTCCGGCGCCGAGGCCCACCGTGCTGGTCAGACGCGACCAGGCCGCCTGCTCGCGGTCGTATTCGTTCTTCCACGGAGCCTTGTCCTCGAACGGCAGGGCGACCGGCCTGTAGGTCGCGTGGTCCCGATCGATCCGCGGGGTCAGTGTCGCTGCGCGCCCGCTGATCTCGGCGGCGATCGGGAACTGGAAGTCGTCGATGGTGAACGTCAAGGGCGTACCGGCGACGACATCACCATTGGGAGCCTTGACTTTCAGCGCCCCGTCCTCGACCACGAGCGATCCGGCGTCGACGCTGATGATCGACTGGGTGTCGGTCGCGTGCGCGCTGAAACCGACCGGCTCCTCGGCGGCCGGAGCGGCGTAGGCCACGTTCGACCCGAAGCCGACCGAGGCGATGACGGCCGCGCTGCACAGCGCAAACTTGTTGATCTTCATCAGGGTGGTTCCTCATCTCACATAGGGCTGCCGTGCGGCGCGCACAGGGCTGCCGATCGGCCGAGGTTCGAACACCGGCCGATCCCGCGTGCCACACGAGAGGACAGTGAACCATTAATGGTTTTCATTTTCAATAAGGGTCGACGTCGTCGCCACCGGGCAGCGTCGCAGTCCGGTGGCGGAGGCGGACGAGGCCGCGCGACGCTGCGAACAAGCGCTCAGGTTCTGGCGCTGGAAGCGCGAAGTCCACGGCGTAGTGGTGGTTCAATGGAGGCTGAGTTCAAGCCTCAGGGCAGGGACGCGAACGAGCTGACAACCCGGCCCCGAGGATCGACGCGGACGAGACGTGGTGAACATGGTCGGGAACCGGTCGTCGCGCTGTCTCGGATGTCCACTACACCGGATCGGGTGCCGATAGATGAAGGGTCCGAAGTCCGGTTGATGGTCGGCGTAGTGCTGTCGGCCGTGATCACCGCGACGATTCTCGTGACCGGTGCGGTCGCACAGGTTCTCGGGACCGAGCCGGGCGCAGCCTCGCCCCAGCAACGTCCGTGCATGGACCGCGGGTGGCGATTCCCCGTCGTCGAGATGTCGGGAGGCCCACGCGAGGTGCTGTGGAAAGGTCCGACACGGTCCTGGGCCAAAGGCGCGATCATCGTCCTGCACGGCGGTGGTGGTGAGCATGTGCAGTGGTGCGTGTCGAATCTCGGCCTGACAGCGGCGCAAGTCCGATTCAGTGAGCTTGCCGTCGAAGAGGGCTTTGCCGTCTTTCTGCTGAATTCGTCGAGCGAGGTCCGCGACAACCAAGGCCGTGTCTGCGGCAAGATCTGGGACGACGAGGTCAGAGACCGCCCGAATCTGGATCTGCCGTTCATCGAGCAAGTGATTCGGCAGGTGATGCCACCGCTGCGGCCCACCGGCAGTGAGGACGCGGTGTTCCTCACCGGTTTGTCCTCCGGCGGATACATGACAGTGCGGGCAGCGACGCACTTCAACGCGCTCGTCACAGCTTTCGCGCCGGTCTCCAGCGGAGACCCCTACGGCTGGCATCGGAGGTGCGAGGCGGGGCTGGCCCCGCGCATCAAGGTCGAGGGCGCGGGGTATGACAACGAGACCGGCAAGCAGATCACCGAGCGGGCTTCGTGTGCGTCGCCGAGCTACCCGAACGAAGCCCGCTGGGATGACGGAAAAGCACTGACCAAGCCGAGTTTCCGGCTCTTTCACCACGAGATGGACGGCATCAACGACCTGTCGTGCGCCGTCAAGGCCGCGCGCCAGCTGAACGCGCACGGCTATCCGAGTGAACCGGACTTCCTGCTTCGCGGAGGACGGCGCAGCCTGGCGAATCATCTTTGGCAGGACGAGTACAACCGTCCCATCCTGGACTTCTTCGCGAGCCGGCTCGACCGGTGAATGACCATCCGTCCCTGCGAGACCGGTCGAGCAGCCACACCGACCGTCCGGTGTGGTCACTCAGTGGCAGCGAGGTCCTTGTAGGCCGTGAGGATGCCACGAATCGAGGGTGTGACGCGCAGTTCTCGATCCAAGGACACCCACAGGTACCCGGCGTGGGCGGAGAGGAGGATGGGGCCGGTGGCTTTCACCTCGACGGCGAAGTGCAAGCGCCGCACGGGTTTTCCCGCTGGGGACAGGTAGTCGAAGTCGCCGACATGATGCCGGATGCCGGTGACGGTCAGACCGGTTTCCTCGCGCACTCCCCGCACCAGTGCCGCGGCGACCGACTCTCCGGGTCCCACGGTGGCGCCAGGGAGTTTGTGGGTGAGCCGGATGGGGCCGGTGCTGTTCACTTCTAGGAGCAGCACTTCTCCGCCACGGTCGATGATCGCGCCGACACGCAATCCGAAGCCGTCGCGTTCGCCGCGCGGCAGGACCTCGTCGTACATCGATGTCGACATCGAGGGATTCACCAACCTTCGGTCAGGCAAAGTAGCCGGGTGTAGTCGAAGCACCACGCCGTGGTGACTTCCTTGTCAATTGTGCCCGGTGCCGGGAACATTCGGAGACAATTGAACCGCCTCACCGCTGCCCTACTCGGCCGGTGCGATGTTCTGGTTGAGATGGAACAGGTTGGCGGGGTCATAGGCCTTCTTGATCGTCGCCAAGCGGTCGTAGTTCGGGCCGTAGTTGGCGCGGATGCGGCTCTGGTCGTCGGAAGCCATGAAGTTGATGTAGCCGCCGTCCGCGGTATGCGGTTCGAGCGCGGCGTGGTAGCCGCGCACCCACTCGATATTGGCTTCGTTGTCGGTCGGATCCGACCACATGCCGGCGATGACCGGAGCGAAGTTCGCGGTGCGATAGGCGAACGCGGTGGCCTCGACCGCCACATCGTGCACAGCGCCATCGATCGGGTAGAGATGCATGGTGGACTGCATGGCGGGGACCCGCGGACCGAACTCGAGATGGGTGGCGAGGGCGCCGTCGGTGAGCTCGGGTTGGAACGCCGCCTTCCAGTAGTGCTGCAACCCGGCGGGAAGCAGAGCGTCGAACGCGCCGTTGAGGGCCGGATAGGGCATCCGTCCGACGTGCTCGGCGACCGGTGCGGCCACCGCTCGCAGGTCCGCGAGCAGCGCTTCGCCTTCCTCGTCGCTGCCATTGAAGCACGACACCAGGAGCATGAAAGGTTCGCCGACTCGATCTTCGGGGATGAAGGGCAGCGGTGGGGCGATCTGGAACGCGGGGAAGGCACCCATCGCGCGCGGTGCCGCCGCGATCCAGTCGCGATAGGTCCGCAACAGTTCTTCGGCGGCCTCGAGCTCGAAGAACATGGGTCCGCCGTAGATGGTGTCCACCGCGTGCAGGTCGAACTCCATGTCGGTCACCACACCGAAGTTGCCGCCGCCGCCGCGCAACGCCCAGAACAGGTCGGGGTGCTCGGTCGCGTTCGCGGTCACGAAGGTGCCGTCGGCCAGGACGACGTCGGCGGAGCGGAGGTTGTCGATGGAGAGCCCGTGGGCACGAGCGAGGTAGCCGATACCACCGCCGAGCGTCAGGCCGGCCACACCGGTGGTCGAGATGATGCCGCCGGTGGTGGCGAGGCCGAAGGTGTGCGCGGCGTGGTCGAAGTCGCCCCAGGTGCAGCCACCCTGTACCCGGGCGGTCCGCTGCTCGGGATCGATGCGGATGCCCTTCATCGCACCGAGGTCCAAGACGATGCCGTCGTCGACGGTGCCGAAACCGGGCACGCTGTGGCCGCCGGCGCGGACGGCGAGGTCGAGCCCGCTCTCCCGGGCGGCGTCGACGGCGGTGCGCACATCAGCGACGTCGACGGCGCCGACGATCGCGAGGGGTTTGCGGTCGATCATCCCGTTGTACACCGAGCGGGCCTGGTCGTAACCGGGTGACTGTGCCGTGATCACCTCGCCGCGGACCGATTCGAGCATGGTCAGTGCTGGCGTGCCGTTCATTGCTGCTCCTTGGAGGTCGAGTCGCGGCGATCAGCCGAACAAGCGCAGCGCGTGGTCGTGGAACTGACGCATCTGCGCCACCGGACCGACCTCGAGGAAGACAGCTCCCCCGGTGGAGGTGGCGGTGTGCCCGGCCGGCCAGTGGTAGACCTCCCCCGCGTTGGCGGTCTCCACCGTGCCGTCGGCATGCTCGAGCCGTAACGACCCTTCCAGCACGATTCCCCAGTGTGGGCTGGGGCAACGGTCGTCGGGCAGTCCTTGCAGGACCGGGCCGAAGTCGGTCGCGGCCGGCACGCTGGCGTACCGGACCGCCATGTCGCCCCACTCGATGTACCGGGTCACCAACTCGCCTTGGGTGACTTCGATGGGCAAGTCCTCGATTTTCGTCGCCATGTTGTGCTCCTCAGTCGGTGTCACCTGTGACGCTACGGAGAGCCGGTACCCGCGCGCCTGACCTGATCTGATCGAATCGGCGCAGGACAGGGGGTCAGATCGGACCATCTCGGTGGCCGCCGAATCCGACTATGGTCGAGAAGTGACGGAATCGGCTCCGCCGAGCAGTGGCACGGACTTTGTCGGTCGCCGCGCGGAGGTCGCGCGGCTCGAGGCCGTCTGGGCCGCGGTCGAGAGCGATCGGCGCCAGGTCGTCTTCGTCGGCGGCGAGCCCGGCGTCGGCAAGACCCGGCTGGTGAGCGAGGCCGCCGCCGCGTTGCGCGCGCACGGCGCCACG
This sequence comes from Nocardia mangyaensis, assembly GCF_001886715.1. Taxonomy (NCBI): domain Bacteria; kingdom Bacillati; phylum Actinomycetota; class Actinomycetes; order Mycobacteriales; family Nocardiaceae; genus Nocardia; species Nocardia mangyaensis. The sequence goes on along the minus strand of NZ_CP018082.1, from coordinate 3,258,536 downwards.
GTGCTGTGGGGCGCGTGCCGCCAGGACCTCGACATCCCGTACCGGCCCTTCGTCGCGATTCTCGAGCAGGCGATCGAACAGACCCCGCCGGACATCCTGCGCGCGATCGCGCCCGCGGCGGCTGCCCCACTGCTTCGGCTGACCACCAGCGTGTCGCGGTATTGGCCGTCGGCACAACCGATTCCGGGTGACCGGGACTCCCGGCCCGCCCTGTTCGACGCGCTGTTGCGGCTGTTGCTGGCGACCGCCGAACGCTGTCCGCTGGTGCTCGTCCTCGAGGATGTGCAGTGGGCCCCGGAACCGACATTGGCGATGCTGTCTCATCTGGTCGAGTCCACGGCCGGTGAGCGCCTGCTCGTGCTGGCGACCCTGCGGACCACCGCACCGGACCGCACCGACGAGGTCAGCTTCGCCCTGGCCGATCTGCATCGTCTCGACGGTGTCGCCCGGATCGACCTCGCCGGGCTCAGCACCGAGGAGGTGGCCGAATACCTCGTCCGGGCGGCCGGAGTGTCTCCCGGTTCGGCGAGGTCGGCCGCTCCGGTACTCCGTGACCACACCGGCGGGAACCCCTTCTTCCTGCAGGAGTACTGGTACGACCTGGCGACCCGCGGCGGCCTGACCGCGGCGCGTTCCGGTGTCGCCGCGCCGCGATCGATCCAGGACGCGCTGGCCCGTCGGCTGGCCGCCTTCGATGTCGACCACGCCCGGGTGATCGAGCTGGCCGCGGTCGCCGGTGACCTCGTCGATCCCGAGATCCTGACCGACGGACTCGACTCGAACACGGTCCTCGCGGGGATCGACTTCGGTGTGCGAGCCGGACTTCTCGTCGCGGGCGCGGCGGACGGCGAGTACCGGTTCGCGCACGCCCTGGCTCGCCAGGCCGTCCTCGACCGGATGTCGGCGGGCGACCTCGCGGCCGCGCACGCCCGCGTCGCGCTGGCCGTCGAGGAGCGGGATCCGACCCGCGTGGCCGCGCTGGCTCATCACTTCTTCCGGGCCCGCACCCTCGGGTACGCGGACAAAGCGGTGCGCTATCTGGTGCTCGCGGCCCGCCAGGCCGAGCGTGGCATCGCCCATCGCGAGGCGGCGGTGCTCTACGAGCGCGCCGCGCAAGCGCACGCCGCGCACGGACCCACCCGGGTCGAGCTCCTCTCGGCGGCGGCGCGCTGTCACCTGCACGGTGGCGACTTCCCGCCCGCGCGGCGGCTCTACGAAGATCTCGCCGCGGACGGCGACCCGCGTGCCCGGCTGATCGCCGCCATCGGACATGAGAGCGCCTCGTGGCGGCCCTCCGTGAGTGGCCAGCGCTCACTGGCGCTGCTGAGCGAGGCACTGAGCGCCGCGGCACTGGATCGTGACGATCCACTCTCGATCCGCGCTCGCGCGAGCATGGGGCGTGCCGCCTCGTTCACCGGCGACGCGCGGCAGGCTCGCCTGATCGGCGAGGATGCCCTGGCGGGTGCCAGGGCCATCGGCGATCCGGAGCTGCTCGCGCACGCGCTGTGCACGACGTTGTGGCAGGGTCTGCGCCCAGACCTGGCACCGCAACTGCTGGCCAGGGCGATCGAGCTCAACGAGATCGGCTCGCGCCTCGGCGACGACGACTACCTGGGTCCCGCCGCCTTTCACCGTGCGGTGTTCGCCTACCTGCTCGGCGACGAGGCGACGTGGAGCAGTGCCCAGCGCGATCTGACCGAGTTGGCGCTGGCACAGGGGCAGCCGTTCTTCCGGTATGTCGCCGGCTGCTCGCGATGCGCGCACCGGTTCGCGGTCGGCGACTTCGCGGGCACCGAGCGGATCATCGACTGGCTCGACGACCAATTCGCTCAGGAGTTCGGCGGCGCCACGGAGGGATCGTGGGGTGTGCAGCAGTTCATGCTCCGGCGGGTCACCGGCGGTCTGGAACAGGTTCGTCCGCTGGTGTCCGGGCGCGAGAGCTTCGACGATCACTGGCTGCCCGGCCTGCTGGCCCTGTACACGGAACTGGAGATGTGGGAACCGGCCGCTCGTGTGCTGGCCCACCTGTGCGACCGGCTCGGCGACCACCGTTTCGGCGCGCAATGGGCGGGGCTACTGGCCTTCGCCACCGAGGCGGCGGTCCGGCTCGAAGACACCGCGGTGGCGGCGACGCTGCGCCCGTTGCTGGCCGAGTACACCGGGGCCAATCTGATGGCGGGTGCGAGCGTCGCGGTGTTCGGCAGTGCGGACCGCTATCTCGCCGAGCTCGACTCCGTACTCGGCGCCCACAGCGCCGACCAGCACTTCGAGCATGCGCTCGCGATGGACCGCCGGATGGGCGCGGTGACCCACCAGGCCGAGACCCTCGCCGCGTGGTACCGGCACCGGCTCCGCCACCCCGGCACCGTGCCCGGGCCTGCCGCCGCCGACCTGGCCACCGAGGCACGCGCGCTGGCACGGCGTATCGGACACCGCCGCATCCTGCGGGATCTGGACGCGGATCCGGCACCCCGTGCCGAGCACGTGTGCCTGCCGAACGGGCTGACCGACCGTGAGGTGGACGTGCTCCGCCTGGTCGCCGACGGTCTGTCCAACCGCGAGATCGGCGAGCGCTTGTTCATCAGCGCCAACACCGCCGCCAACCATGTGCGCAGCATCCTGATCAAGACCGCCGCACCCAATCGCACCAGGGCCGCGATCTTCGCCACCGAACATGGACTGCTCTAGCCGGTGACCGGCCCGTCCGCTGCCGACAGCGGCGCGAAGGCACCGTCGGGCGTGAGTGTGCCTGACAGTTCCATGATGGCGTCGGCCGGGATTCCGGCCCGGACCGCGGCGGCGCGGATCGCGTCGACGTTGTCGGCCTCATAGAGACAGAACGTCTTGCGTTTGTCCAGAGACAGGAAGGAACTGAGCCAGCGAACGCCGAACTCGTCGTTGACCCGGTTGATCTCCGCGGCGGTCTCCGGGGCCACCTCGAGCTGCTCGGCGAATTGCCGCTCCACCATGAACACCGGCATCGACTACGCCCCTTGATTGTGCTCGGGCGACGGACACGCGGTGCACCCCGTCCGAACGGCGATCCCCGACCTCGACCTCAACCTACCAAGGTCGCCGTTCGCTGTTCAACGTTCAGCGCCGCTCACCGCGCCGTGACCGGCGATTCCGCCGGGACGGCGGGAACCTTGACACTGACAATCCGCAATGTGATGCTGTGCACATAGGTTTGCAGGAACATAGGAGTCCCATTGCACCTCGCACGCGAAAACGCCGGAAAACTGACCGACAGTGATCTATCCTGGCCACGACGAAGCGCACGACGCCCAAACGTGAAGGCACTATAGATGCACATGTATATAGTGGCGGATGGTCCGGCGAACCACATCCGAGCAACGGCCACACCACCGTTACCGCTCCCCCGCGCACGCGATGATGCCTCCTCACCCTGGCCCAGCATCGTGCGATAAGGCTTCCGTAGCTTCGTTCAGCTCAGCCGACACCCCCGCCGAACACGCCTACCGTCTGATCGGTCGGCGCCATTTTCGAGCTGGCGCGAACTGCCCAGCGTGTACTGCCAAGGATCGATGAAAATGAGAGTGAAAGTCGCGACGCTCGCTGTCGCCGCAATGTTGACCGCCGCCGGGTGCGCGGGAGCTGGAGGCGACCTCGCCGGACCGGACGAGAACCTCGTCCTGGTCACGAATCAACCCAACGCGTCCTTTGATCCACCACTGATGCGGGTCGGGCCGCAGTCGCTGTACTGGCAGGCAGTCTATGACACCCTTCTGCACAGCGACGTGGACGGCGAGCCACTGCCGGGAATGGCGTCGGCCTGGTCCTATGACGAGAGCAAGCTGAATCTCACCCTCACGCTGCGCGAGGACATCACCTTCAGCGACGGCAGCGTTTTCGACGCCGCGGCGGTCAAAACCAACGTCGATCATTTCGTCGCGACACCTGGACCGAACGGCCCGATGACCAGCGCGATCGAGTCCGTCGAGGTCACCGGCCCACACCAGGTGATCATCCGTCTCAGACAGCCGGACCCGGGCCTGCTCATCAACCTGAGCAGTACGCTCGGCGCGATGGCCGCACCCGCCGCGATTGCCCGCGGCGATCTCGCGACCGCGCCGACGGGCTCCGGTCCGTACACCTTCCAGGCGAGCCAGTCCAGCGCCGAACGGAAGGTCTATCACCGCAATACCGCGTATGTCGATCCGGCGGCCTACCCTTTCGACACGCTCGAGATCAAGTACTTCGCTGATGTCAATCCGGTACTCAATCAGCTCAAGACCGGGCAGGTGGACGCCGCGATGGTGCGCGCCACAGTCACCGAGGAACTCGAGGCCAGCGGTGTCGACGTGATCAGCGGTTCCGCGGAATGGGCCGGGCTCCTTCTGTTCGATCGGGCCGGGGTGTCCATCCCCGCACTCGGTGATGTCCGGGTTCGGCAGGCACTCAACCATGCGTTCGATCGCGACTACATCAGTTCGATCACCGACGGCAATCCGGTGCCGACCGCGCAAATCTTCAACGCGGAATCCATCGCCTATGATCCGGCACTGGAAGATCACTACGAATACGATGTCGACAAGGCCAAATCCCTGCTCGCTGACGCCGGGTACGGAGGCGGCTTCACCTTGCCACTGCCCGACCTCAGCGCAATTCTGGGACCAGCGATCAACAAAACGATCGACCAGTCCTTGAATGCGATCGGAGTCACCGTCGACTGGCAGCGGGCTTCCCCGACCACGATGACCTCCGACATCGCCTCGGGCAAGCTTCCAGTGGCCCTCTTCCAGCTCGCGGCGAACACTCCTTGGCAGACCATCACGAATTCCGTCGCTCCCAGCGCTGGCTACAATCCGCTGCGTACGGAAACTCCAGAACTCAACGCACTCATCGATCGAATCCGCATCGCGAGCGGCCCGGAAGAATCGGCGGCCGCATACAAGGCAGTCAATCGGTATGTGGTGGAGAACGCCTGGTTCGTCCCCCTGTTCCGTCCGGGCAAGTACTTCGCGCTGACTCCCGGAATCACGACTGAATATCAGCTCGCCGGTTCGGTGCCTGACCTCTCGCGATTCCAGCCGGTGCAGAAATGATCGATTTCCTGTCAGCCATCGACACCATGGGCGGCGGTGATCGCCGATGACGTTGCTGATTCTGCGCAGGCTCGGGGCAGCGGTCGGCATGATCTTCGCGGTATCGATCCTCGCCTTTCTCATTCTGAGCAGCGGGACGGACGATCTCGCTCGAAACATTCTCGGTGAAGCGGCCACGGCCCAGGCCGTCGACGACCTGACTCGTGAACTCGGCCTGGACAAGCCACTGCTCGCGCAATTCCTTCCATGGCTCGGCGACCTGATCCGCGGCGATCTCGGCCAGTCGTATCTGACCCGACAGCCGGTGATCGACGTCGTGGGAGAGCGGCTGCCGGTGACGTTCTCCCTGATGGCGCTGACGATCGTGGTCGTCGCCTTCGCGAGCACCGCTCTGGCGATTCTGGCCGCAACACGGCGAGGCGCGGTCGACCGCGCGATCCAGGCCGGATCAATCGTTGCCCACGCCGTACCGAACTACCTGGTCGCCATGCTGTTGGCGTCCTGGCTCGCCGTGGGTCTCCAGCTGTTCCCCGCTGCCGGTTTCGTCCCGCTCACCGTTTCGCCGTATGCCTGGGGAGCCTCGCTCGCGCTTCCGGTCGTCTCGCTGGCGCTGGCCGGTGTGGCGGCCAGCGCACAGCAAGCGCGCGGCGCCCTGGTCGATGTCCTGGCCTCCGATTACATCCGCACGTTGCGCTCCCGGGGCATTTCCCAGCGCTCACTGTTGTGGCGGCATGCGATGCGCAACGCGTCCCCGGCCTGGCTGACGACGCTGTCCTTGCAGCTCATCGGTCTCATCGGCGGATCGTTCATGATCGAGAAGGTCTTCGGAATGGAAGGTCTCGGCAGCATGGCGGTGAACGCCACGCTCAGCGGCGACCGGCCCGTACTCATGGGCATAGTCATCCTCACCACGGTGTTCGTCGCAACCGTCAACCTCCTCGTCGATCTCGCCCTCGCCTGGGCCATCCCGAAGGCACGCGTCTCATGACCGATATCCCTGGGCCCCCCGCTGCCGGTGGCTCCGACCCAGCCGACCCGCGCGAACGCCACGACATCCGTGCGGGTCTGGTGACCAACGCCGCGGCACACGTGGGGCTCGCGATTCTGCTCGTCGTCGCGGCATGTGTACTGGGCGCGTTCTACCTGGAGTGGTTCCACCCCGAAGCAGGCATCAGCGGCGATCTCAGTGATCGCAACGGGGCACCAGGGGTCGGTGGTCACCTGCTCGGTACCGACACCGCGGGCCGTGACGTCCTGTTGCGTCTTGTCGTCGCTTCGAAGACGACGATTCTGGGTGCGGCGCTGGCGGTCTGCGTGGCGCTGGCGGTGGCGGTGCCGCTGGGGTTGTCCGCGGGATACTTCGGCGGGAAGCTCGATGCCGTCAGCCAGTGGGTAGCCGCGCTCATCATGTCGCTGCCCTCGTTGCTGCTGCTCATCACCCTGGTGTCGGTGACCAGTTCAGCCACCAGCACCGTCATGACGTTCCTCGGGCTGCTGATGTTCCCCGCGGTATTCCGGCTGGTCCGCGGTCAGGTCATCGCGGTCAAGAACGAGCTGTACGTCGATGCCGCCCGGATCTCGGGGCTGAGCGATGCCAGGATCATCGCGCGCCATGTGTTCGGTGTGGTGCGCGGCCCGATCGTGATCATGACCTCGATCCTGTGCGGTGTCGCGATCACCGCACAGGCCGGCATGGATTTCATCGGTCTGGGTGACACCGAGACCGCGACCTGGGGCCAGATGATGAACGAGGGATTCCTCGTCTTCTACAGCAACAAGGCGCTGTTCATCTGGCCGGGAGTCACGCTCACCCTGACCATCGCGGCCTTCATGCTGGTAGGCAACGGGATGCGCGACGCGTTCGCCCGTGTCGGCGACGACGCACCCGCAGGTGCTCGTTCCACTGCCCGGACCCCGGTTCCGCGCAGCGCAGCTGCCGCACCGTCGCCCGACGTCGTGGTCGCCGTCCGCGATCTGGTGATCGCCTACCCCGGCGCCGGCCAGGGGCGGGAGGTGGTGCGCTCGGCCGCGTTCGAGCTCCGGCGCGGACGCACCCTCGGCGTGGTCGGCGAGTCCGGCTCCGGTAAGACGCAGACGGCCTTCGCGATCCTCGACCTGCTGCCCGCCGCCGCGCGAGTCCAGCACGGTGAGGTGTGGCTCGACGGCGTGAACACCTTGACGTTGACCGCTGCCGAACGGAGCAAGCTCGTCCGGTCGAGGGTCGCCTATGTTCCGCAGGAACCGATGAGCAATCTCGATCCCGCCTTCACGATCGGATTCCAGCTCGTCGAGCCACTGCGCGTCCGCGGCATGAGCAAGGACAAGGCCCGCAAGCACGCACTCGAACTGCTCGCACGCGTCGGGATCCCCGAGCCGGAACGCACCTTCGCGGCCTATCCGCATCAGATCTCCGGTGGTATGGCCCAACGTGTCCTCATCGCCGGTGCCGTCTCCACCGATCCGGCGGTACTCATCGCGGACGAGCCGACGACCGCCCTCGATGTCACCGTGCAGGCCGAGATCCTTGACCTGTTCCGTGACCTGCAAACCGAATTCGGGATGTCGATCCTGCTCGTCACCCACAACCTCGGTGTCGTTGCCGACCTGTGTGACGACGTCGCGGTCATGCGGGAGGGCACGGTGGTCGAAACCGCGACCGTCGAGGAGTTCTTCGCGAACCCGCAACACCCGTACTCCCGGCAACTGCTGGACTCGATGCCGGATCCCGATCATATTCGGGCGCCGTTCGACCGCGAGCAGGCCGATGACGCGATCCGGATGGAGAAGACCACCCTATGACCCTGCTCGACATCCGTGACCTCACAGTCACCTATCCCCGCCGCAATCGGCGCACCGCGGCCTTCACCGCGGTCCGCGACGTCTCGCTCGATATCCGCGCCGGTGAAACCGTTGGCTTGGTAGGTGGTTCCGGGTCAGGAAAGACGACCATCGGACGGGCCGTCCTCGGTCTGGCGCCGGTCACCCAGGGATCGATCGCTTTCGACGGCGAAGACATCAGCCACATCACCCGGGCTCGGCGGCGTCGACTGGGATCCCAGATCCAGGTGATATTTCAGGATCCCTACACCTCGCTCAATCCGTCCATGACGATCGCCGACATCCTGACCGAGCCGCTGACCGCCGCCGGACGGTCAGGGCCGCAGTCCCGTGACAGGGTCGCGCAGCTCCTCGACGCGGTCGGCCTGCCCGCCGATGCCGGTGCGCGCTACGCTTCGGAATTTAGCGGCGGGCAGCGGCAACGTGTCGCGATCGCACGGGCGTTCGCGTTGCAGCCGAGACTGATCGTGTGCGACGAGCCGGTGTCGGCTCTCGATCTGAGCACCCAGGATCGGGTCCTGCGACTCCTCGTCGACATCCAGGAGCAGACGGGTGTCGCCTATCTGTTCGTCTCCCACGATCTTTCGGTGGTCCGCCACATCAGCCACCGGGTCGCGGTGATGTGTCAGGGCGAGATCGTCGAGTCGGGACCGTGCGCCGCGGTCACGGAGTCCCCGCAGCACCCGTTCACCCGCGATCTGCTGTTCGCCTCACCTGTCGCCGACCCGGCCCGGCAACGCGAGCGACGTCGGCAACGCGCGCAAACGCATGAGCAGCGTGCCACCGAACCGGCCGCCGCAGGTCAGTCCACCGCACTCCAGGAGGCGCCGTGATCGCACCGTCCCGAATGTCGGCCGTTCCGATCCTGCTCACCGCGGTCGCGATCACCTCGACGTTCCTGTTCGCCGCGTTCCCCGCCCCGCTCATCGCCGGGGCAGTCGTGTTGACGATCTCCTTCGCACTCGGCCGACGAGATCTGCGCGCGCGGCGGCGATTCATGATCCCGGCGGTGACAGCGGTGATCACGATGCTCATCGCGACGATCGCGGCGAGCACTTTGGTGCCCGCGGACGCCGCCGCGCCGCGTCCGGCCCATTCGATCGACATCTTGTCCAGGAACTGACCTCGGACACCACCAGCTGGACAACGACTTCCACGGTCGTCGCAACTTTCCGAAAGGATGTTGCGGCGACCGTGTCGCTGTCCGGAGGTGTGGCCGGGTTCGGGGTGTCAGCAGGTCTCCGCAGCTTCCGTAGCGCTGAGCGTTCGGCGGGCGACGCCGCTGGATCACCGGCCGCGCACGTACCTTGCCCGCCGAGGACGATCTGCGCTGCCCAAGCCGGGAGCCATCTCGACCATCCGACTGGCGCACGCTCGCGCAGAGATTATGGGACTTGCTCGTCTTGTACACATCGCGCACCAGCTCGCCGCCCACAACGCGCAATGCTCGGCTGGGATGACCCAGCCGAGCATTGCGCGTGACTACCGATCTACTGGACGCAGGCGAGCCAGCTCAGCCTGCGGCGTGCGCCTGCGAAGCCGGAGCTGTTGCGGTGGTGATGATGTCGTTGATCGCATCGACGTCGAAGTCGACCGCGTCGATCCGGCAGAGCCGGTTGAGCGGAGTTCCGACCAGCATGCTGTATCGGCCGAAGTCGAGTTCGGGGTTGTCCAGCAGTACCCCCGCCAGGCCGCCGGAAGCGCGGCCCAGGATCTCGCGGAGCGTGGGCCCATGGACCGGGTCGGCGAGCCAGGCGCCCGTCGACGAGGTCGGGGTGAGCCGGCCGGGCAACGGCTCGCCGTCGAGCTGGATGGTCTGGCTCACCCGGATGTCGGTACTCGACGCGCCGACCTGGACGACGAACTCGCCCGCCTCCACGTGCCAGGAGCCCTTCCGCGGATGCCAGTAGGCGAAGGCGCGGCGATCGAGTTCGACCCGCAGCCGACGGGATTCGCCGGGGCCGAGCTCGACCCGCGCGAACCCCTTCAGCTCGTGGACGGGGCGGGCGAGATCCGACTCCGGATCGGCGATGTAGATCTGCGCCACCTCCGCCGCGGGGTACTCCCCCGTGTTGGTGATGGTGAATCCCGCCGTGGCGCTGTTCCCTTCGACGGCCACCTCCAGGTCGGAGTAGGCGAACGTCGTGTAGGTGAGACCGTGCCCGAAGGGGAAGGCGACCGGAAGGCCGCGGGTTTCGTACCAGCGGTAGCCGATGAAGATGCCCTCGCGATACTCGACCGTGGTGCCGTCACCGGGAAAGGCCGTGTACGCGGGGGTGTGCCGCAGGTCCAGCGGGATGGTCTCGGCGAGCTTGCCCGTCGGCGAGTGCGCGCCCGACAGCAGATCGGCGACGGCGGTGCCTGCTGCCTGGCCGCCGAGCCAGGCGAGCAGGATCGCGTCGGCGTGGTCGGCAAACGGCAAGGTGACCGCGGCGCCCGCCTGGACGACGACGGTCAGTCGGCCGCGCCGTTGCCGCAGTGTGTCCAGGAACTCGACCTGATCGGCGGGCAGGTCGATCACCGATCGGTCGTAGCCCTCGGACTCGGCGGAATCGGGCAGTCCGGCGAAGACGATGACCTCGGCCGCGTCCGCGGCCGCCGTCGCGGCGGCCAGGTCGTAGTCGGCGAAGTATTCGATGGTGCGATCGGGCAACGCCGCACGCAGCGCGTCCAGGGCATTGTCCAGCCGGGTCGGCACCACCCGCGAACTCCCCGCCCCCTGATAGCGCGGCGTGACGGCGAACGCACCGCACACCACGATCGGAGCACCGATCCCCGCCAGCGGCAGTGCGCCGGCATTCTGCAGCAGCACCGCGGACCGGCGGGCGGCCTCACGCGCCAGCTCGTGATGGGCATCGGTGTCGACGACCGCAGGGCCCTCGGACGCGCGTGCCCGGTCGATCAAAGTCAGCACCCGCGACGCGGCGAGATCGAGATCCGCACGGTCGAGTTCCCCGGATTCCAGTGCGGCGAGCACCCGGGCGGGGCCGTCGGAGCTCGCGGGCATCTCGAGGTCGAGGCCCGCGCTGACACCGGCTGCGCGGTCGTTGACAGCGAACCAGTCCGACACCACCAGCCCCTGGAAGCCCCACTCCTCGCGCAATACCTCGGTGAGCAGCCAACGATGCTCGGCGGCATAGGTGCCGTTGAGCCGGTTGTAGGAGCACATCACCGTCCACGGCTGCGCCTTGCGCACCACGGTTTCGAACGCGGGCAGGTAGATCTCGCGCAGCGCCCGCTCATCGACTTCGGCCGAGACCGTCATCCGACTGTGCTCCTGGTTGTTGGCCGCGAAGTGCTTCAGCGACGCGCCGATCCCGTTGTCCTGCAGACCGCGCACCATCGCCGCACCGAGTTCGCCCGTGAGATGGGGGTCTTCGGAGAAGTACTCGAAGTTGCGCCCGCACAGCGGGGACCGCTTCATGTTGACCCCTGGCCCGAGGAGCACCCCGACCCCCGCGGCCCGCGCCTCGATCGCGAGCGCGCCGCCGATCCGCGCGAGTAGTTCCGGATCGAAGCTGCTCGCCAATCCGGACGCGGTCGGGAAACAGGTCGCGGGCCGGGAATCGGTCGTACCGAGGTGGTCGGCGTCCTCGTCCTGCCTGCGCAGGCCGTGCGGGCCGTCGGCCACACTGATGCCTTCGATCCCCAGCCGGGGAACTCCGGCGAGATCCCAGAAGCCCGCGCCCGTGCAGAGGGCGGCCTTCTCGGCGTCGGTCAGTTCGGTGATGAGCGGATGCAAAGACATGACAGTTCCTTCGTTGTTCCTGGACCAGCCGGCGGATGGAGCGCGCTCAATGCGCCCCTGGGGGCGAAGACATCACCGCGCCTTTCAGCAGGGGCAGGTGATGTCTCGACTCCCCTGCGCGCGAAGCGGATTCGGCTTGGGCGGCTGGCGCAGATGGGTGGGTGTTCGATGCCCGGCCGTGTGTGGATACAGCCGGGCAGGAAGGACGCACGGCTCGCCGAACAGGCCGATTCGGGTGCTGGGGCTGGATGGTCAGGAACTTGTTGCGGCCTCGGACAGAACCTCCATCCATCGATTGCGCAATGCTTCGACGCGCGGCCGATCGGGGGCCTGCCAGGAGACCGGGATCGTCAGACTCCGTAGCCGTTGTTCGAGGTCGTCGGCCAGGTGCGCGCGCCCGGTGTCGCGGAGGTGCTGTGCGTAGCGCGCCGGGTCGTTGTAGTAGGTGGGCCCGGTCTGCAGGGTCGTCTGCATCGGATCGGGGAGAGCACCGGGATGTCCGGCGTAGGTGTTCCACCATTCGGCCAGGCGCGCCCGCATCGCGACGGCGAGCTCGGGTTCGTCGGCGAGCAGATCACGAGTCAGATAGGGATCGGCGGTGACGTCGAACAGCTGCTCCCACTCGGCCCGGAAGCAGCCGGGGTGATAGGTACGGATATAGAGGTGGTCACGGGTGCGGACCGCCCGTTGATAGGTGTGCGCGCCGTGGCCGAAGACGAGGTAGTCGCGCGATTCGACAGCGTTGCCGCGCAAGGCTTCCGCGAAGGATTCGCCCTGCCATCCCGCCGGGATCCGGAGCCCGAGCAGATCACACAACGTGGGCGCGAGGTCGATGTTGTAGAGCAGGGCGTCGTTGCGTCGCTGCTCAGCGCTCAGGCCGTCGGTGACACCGGGCCAGTAGACGACCAGTGGCAGCCGATGGGTCGGCTCGTTGGCCAGACCGTGCTCGGCATAGGAACCGTTCTCGCCGAAGGACTCGCCATGATCGGCACTGACGATCACCGCGGTGTCCTCGGCGATCCCGAGCTCTTCGAGGACTGCCATGAGCTTCCCGAAATGGTGGTCCCAGTACGCGATCGAACCGTCGAACCCGTTGATCAGATGCTCGAAATCCGCGCGTGAGGTGATCGCGTCGGGCATGTTGTGCGGGACCGGCGAGCGGCCGGTGCCGGCGAGGGAGTAGTTGAGATCCAGCGCGCTGCGCGGTCCGTAGACCTCGCCGTGCGCCGCGATGGTCTCGGCATCGGGCCAGTCCTGCACCGGCCCCGACTCGGCCATCTTCGTTGTCCACTCCACCGGCTGGGTGTAGTCGGTATGCGGCTCCCAGTAGGTCAGATGCAGGTACCAGTTCTCATCGTCGGCGTGGCGGCGGATCCAGTCGATCGCGGCACGATTGACGTCGGCGGCATCCTCGTCACCCCAATTGCTCGTAGCGCGAATGGCTTCGCGGAAATTGGCGTGAAAGTAGTAGGCACGGTGTCGCTCGGCGAAAACCGAGACGGCGGCGGTGTAATAGCCACCGAACTGCAGTGCCTGCCCCAGCATCGGCCGATCAGGCTCGGGCGCATGCCCGGCGTCCAGGCGGAACTGGGCTGCTTGACCGAAATGGCCGATCACGCCGTTGGTGATGCCGAATTGCCCGCTTGTCAGTGCGGTGCGCGAGGGCATGCACGGTGAATCCGAACAGTAATAGCGGTCGAAGACCACCGACTTGTCCGCCAACTGTTGCAGGTTGGGCGTAGTCGGCCGGTGATAGCCGTAGGGGGTGGTGTGATCGGCACGTAGGGTGTCGACATCGATATAGATGATGCGCATGGCAAAGCTCCCGGGGGTGCGGTGGGTAGGGTGAGCGCCCGCGGGTCAGGGCGATTCAGGTGGGCGCGGCGGAAGTCACCGCGGGTGCGGGGTCTGGGCTCAGCGCGTGCGGCCCGACTCCAGTCGTGCCAGCGTGAGCTGTAGCCACGCGACATAGGCCGCCGTGGAGGCATAGCCATGTTCGTGAGCCAGGACGTGCACCTCGCGCGCCCACTCGGGATCGAGACCCGGGATCTGCGGCTGATAGCTCTCGGGAAGCGGGGCGTCGGCCGAGAGGTTGTCGTTGTCGAGCCGGTACTGGAGTTCGGTCCGAACGATGTCGATGGCGATCTCGCGATCGAGTTGCCCGGCGAAGAAGAAGCGCAGCTTGAAATCCGGATCCATCGGTCGCGGGGAGGGTTCGAACGGCGACCGGGCCCAGTCGAGGAGCACGGTCCGCCCGGCATCGGTGAGCGAGTAGACCTTGGCATCCGGACGACCAGAACGCTGGTCGACCTCGAACTCGACCAGCCCGCGGTCGACGAGGACGCCCAATCGTCGGTAGATCTGTGGCAACTGGACGCCGTAGCCGATGTAGCGGCCCGCGCCGTCCATCCAGCGGCGCAGGTCGTAACCGGAGTACCGGCCAAGGGCGAGCGCGCCGAGGATCACGTAGTCGAGCTGCATTGTCTGGTCTCCTATGTTCCTAGGAACTTAGTACTGAGAATTGCATCGGTAGTTCGCCGTGTCAAGGGTCACGCGACGGCGAATGTCGACAGCGCACAGCGGAATCCGGTGTGCGCACTGGAACTGTCCGGCGTATTCGCCGAGCGGGCAGCGACCCGATAGCGAAAACAGTACGAGTCATGACACATATGTGAGCCGCCGCGGATCACCCTGGCCTCACCGGTGGCCGGACCGGCCGGATTCGCGACCGGTACCGCACCGTGTTCTGTGGTCCACCAGTCCGCGCACCACTCCCAGACGTTGCCGGTCATGTTGTAGAGCCCGAACCCGTTGGGCGCGAACGCGTCGACCGGGGCCGTGCCGCGGTAGCCGTCGGCAGCGGTGTTCTTCGCCGGGAAGCTGCCGCGCCAGATGTTGCACCGGTATTCGCCACCGGCGTCGAGTTCATCGCCCCACGGATATCGCGCACCGACCAGGCCGCCTCTCGCGGCGTACTCCCACTCCGCCTCCGTCGGCAGCCGCTTGCCCGCCCAGTCGCAGTAGGCCCGCGCGTCGTTCCAGGACACGTGGACCACCGGGTGGTCCGCGCGATCGTCCAGCCCGCTGCCCGGCCCCTCCGGGTGGTCCCACACCGCACCCTCGACCGCGCACCACCACGGGGTGCGCTCGGGTCGCTGCGACCGTCGGCGCACCGCGGCGGGGAGGAATCCGGCGAAGACATACGACCAGCCGAGACGCTCGGCCTCGGTGCGATACCCGGTGGCCGCGACGAAGGCGGCGAACCGGGCGTTGTCGACAGCCCTGGCATCGAGGTGGAACGGATCGAGCCGGACGGGGCGCACCGGCCCCTCGCCATCGGATCGATAGCCGTCACCGTGCGCATTACCCATCGAGAACTCCCCGCCGGGCAGCGCGACCATTCCCGCCGTGTCCGCGACACCGGCAGCGACCGGCTCACCACGAATCTGCGCGCCGGTCTCCGGCGGATGTGCTCCCGCGCGGGCCGGCATGCAGCAGCTCGGCGACTCGGCCGGCCCCACTGGCACCTCCGTCCGCTGCGATCTGGGCTCGTGCATTCGAATGTACATAGCGGAGGAGTAAGTCTCGGAAGCGGGCCCGCTGCGGCCACAGCTCGTCATTGCCGGGTCGATGCCGGGTTCCGAACCCCGGCTGTCAGAGCGGCCAGCTCCGTCGCGATCGCGTGGAGTTTGTCGACCGGCACGGCCCCGCGTGCCGCCGCGGCGATATCGAGCAGCGCGGCGTCACCGATCATCTGCAGCACCTCCGTGTCGCCGAGAATCGGCAGATGCCGTCGCAGGATCGGCCCGGTGACCGGATCGGCGAGCATCTCACGCACCGGAACCAGCAATGCCGCACCACCACCGGCGAAGTCTTCGGGTTTCGGCAACGGCTCGAGGTTCTCGCGAGACAGCGAGCGCTGGGCACCCACCAGCAGGTGCGCTTCGGTGACGGGACCGGTGACCGGCAGTCCGAGCCGCTCGAACTGACTGGCCGGCGCGTCGTTGTCGCGCATGAGCTCGACCATCAGCCCCGCCATCCGACGTTCGACATCGTCGTCCTGGATCGGGTCGAGTTGGCCCGGATCGGTGGCCAGGTCGAACAGCAGGGTGCCGAACTGGTAGGGGTTCATCAGGCTGCGCCCGGGGATGCGTAGCGTCCGTACACCTTTGGTGAAGGTGAACGGATCGGCGAGCGTGAGATCGGCGAGCTCGTCGGTGCCGAAACGGGCACGCATATGCGTCGGCATGAGGGTGAATTCCTCGAGCGGCTGGTTCTGCGGCGATACCGGCGCCCGCATGTAGACATGGCGACCGTCCGTGACATTGACATGCCCGCCGTGAATCCCGAACAATCCGGCCCTGCGTGCCTGCACATCCGCGGCGATCGGCAACGGTGCGCCCTGCATGTCACCAGTGCGGTCAACCCCGAAGAACTCCAGCAGTGTCGGCGCGAGATCGATGGTCTGCACCAGGGACGCACTGCGCCTGCCGGCGGACTCGGCGGCCCGCGGGTCCCACGCGAACAGCGGCAGGTGAACCAACTCGTTGTACCAGGGCATCACAGATTTGCCCCACCAGCTCTTCTCACCGAGCAGGAACCCGTGGTCGGTACACACGATCAGCATCGTGTCCCGCCACATGTCGTACTCGTCCATGATGTCGAGAACCCGACCCAGCGATGCGTCGCACATCGACAGCAGCGCCGCGTATTCGAAACGGGCATGCTGCACCTGATCAGGCGTTTCGGTGACCTGTTTGTAGTCCGGCCAGTCGAAGTGCGGGCCGTCGTAGTCGTGCGGGTAGAGGTCCTTGTATTCCTTGTGGCTGAAGAAGGGTTCGTGCGGATCGAAGGTCTCGATCTGCACGAACCAGCGATCCTGACTCGCGTTCGTATGCAGGAACTCCACGCCCGCGTCGAAGGTCAATGTCTGCGGATGCTTGGCCTCGGTGTCCAGGTGCTGCCGGTTCACCCAATCCTGGCGATACGCCCCGCGGCGCATCCGCTTGACATCCTCGGGGATCATTGGTTCCGCGACCTGCCCCTTCCACGGGTCGCCTTCCTGGCCGCGGAAGAACTCCCAGCTGTTGTAGCGGCCGTGGTAGGTGGCACCCCCGTCCTCCCAGTAGTGCGGATGATCGCTGGCCAGATGGGTGTAGACGCCGGCCTGCCGCAGCATCTCCGGCATGGAGTCGTCGAAGGGTTCCAGTGGCCCCCAGCTGCGGTGCAGGAAGTTGTGCCGGCCGGTGTGGATCTCGCGGCGTGCGGGCATACAGGGCATGGACCCGGCCCAGCAGTTGTCGAAGGTGGTCGTGCGCTCGGCGAGCCGCGCGAAGTTGGGAGCATGCGTCCAGTCGCCACCGTACGGCGGCAGCAGGTGCCTGTTCAGGCTGTCGAACATCACCATGATTGCTCGCATGGACCATTCCTTCTGGTTGATCGCCGACGCGTCGCTCGGTCGCCGGTGGTTCTGGCAGACATGCCGAGGGCGTGTCATCCTCAGATAATCTGCGGACACACTGTTCATACACGATCCAAGGCCAGGCAGGAACCCCTTTCAATAGATTCCTACGCACATATAGCGCCGCGGTCGAGCGGCGGCCCCGAGGACGACCGACAGCAGTCGGACAACCCCGGTCCACTCCCGCACAGCGAATGCTCGAACAACCGTCGGCCCCGCACACCGACCGCGACGTAGTCAACCTGCCGCCATTGCGACACCCTTCAGCACATAGATTCGGCGCAACACGCTCGAACCCGACACAAGCGAGTGATGCTATATTCGCAGGAATATATGTCACCTGTCTACGGAGGTTACCCGTGCGCACTGTTCTCAGCGTGGCCGTCGCCCTGGCGGTCGCGGGCGGCGCCTGCACCGCAGTGGCGGCCGCCGAACCCGCCCCGCCGAGCACCACACCACTCACAGCACTCGACCCGTGCCCAGCCGGGACGCTCGAGGATGCGCCGGTTCTGCTGATTCCCGGCACCAACGCGACGGTGGAGAAGAGCCTCGGCCCGGTTCGGCAGGCCCTACTCGAAGACGGACGCTGCGTGTACGGGCTCGAATACGATTCCATGCAACCGATTTCGCTGTCCGTCGACTACTTCACCGCCGCCGTCGCGCGAATCCATGAGATCAATGGAACCACGGCCCTCGACGTGGTCGGGAAGTCCCAGGGAGCACTCATCGCGAGGGCGGTGAGCGTGGAGTTCACCGATCCACATCCGCTGCGACACGTCGTCGCCATCAGCGGCCCGCAGCACGGGGTCACCAGAGCTGTCGCCGGTGTGGATATCACCCCACTCGGCGCACACACTCCCGCCTTGAACCTGCTCGACCGCGCCGCGGTCCGCGACATGCTGGCCGGTTCCCCCTATCTCACCGAACTCAACAGTGGCCCGATGACCGCCCCCAGCGTGCGCTACACCATGATCGCCACGGCCTACGACCAGATCGTGTCACCGCCCTCCGTCTCCTTCATCGACGCGCCGAATGTCACCAATACCCTGATCCAGGACGGTTGCCCGGAAGACCGGGCGGGGCATCTGGCCGAATCGACCGACCCCCGGACCATCGACCTGGTTCTCAACGCCCTCGACCCCGTGCGACACCCCTCGGTCCGCTGCCTTCCCAACACGGACGAGCGCTAGCCGACCCGCGGCGAGCCCCGCACCGCGACCCCGGATGAGCCGTCACCTTCACGAATCCCACGTTTTCCAGCAGACCGACTATTCAGTCGGTACGCTCTCCGGCATCGCGACCGCCGACCACGGGAACCTCCCCATCGCCGACCACACAGCGGCCGTGATTCGCCCGAACAACGGGGCATGTCACCGGATCTTCGGTGGCGCACAACGAAAGATGATGAGGTTCTTCATGAAAATCCGTCATGCGGGTCTGGTCGCGGCCATCGCCGCAGCCGGGATCACCGTCACCACCGTCACCGCGAACGCGACCCCGGAACCGCCTACGACACCGCAGGTGAGCTATCAGGCGACCTTGTCCGGGAATACGGTGGTCGTCGCGCTCGAGCACGGCACGTTCGTCCGGGCAGTGGAGAAGAACTCGGTAGGAATCCAGGACGCGGCAGGCACTGTCCTCGACAACCTGCCGTTGAGCTACGCGATCGACGAGCAACAACTGCCGATCCGCGAGCAGATCTCCGCGGATGGGCGCACCCTGCGCCTCACGCCCGACGTCACCGCGGTGGACCGCTCGACCCTCCGTCCGGTGGCCTCTCCGCTGGAGAACCAGCTGGCCATGAACGACCTGATCAATTCGGTCAGCGTCAGCACGTCGATCGGCAGCCTGATCGGCACGGCGATCGGCGCCACGCTCGGCATCGGCATCGGGTTCGCCCTGGCCGGCGCATCCTGCCTGGTGTTGAGCCTGGGGTGTGTGGTGGCCGTGCTGCCCATCGTCAGCCTCGCCGCCGGTGTCGGCGGCATCGCCGGCCTGGTCATCGCCGGCGCACCGAGCGTCGCGGTGGCGCTCTACCAGTACGTCACGACCCTCAACGCCGCCCCGGGAGAGAGCATCTACGCACCGGACCTGCAGGGCAGGACCGGTGTTCCCGCCGGGTCTCCCGCGGCCGGAAACTAGCGGGAAGACTCGAGGCTACCGAGATGACACTTCGATCCACCCTGTGTGTTGCCGCCCTGTCCGTCTGCGCGGTCACCACGGCGTCCGGCGTCGCGAGCGCCGACCCCGCACCCACGGCACCGGCGTACGCCTCCGCTGTGGTCGGCGACTCCGTCGTGACCGTCCTCGATCAGGCACTGTTCAGCGCCACCGCGGACGGGCGGGCGGTGGAAATCCGCACCCTCGCGGGAGATCCCGTCCTGAGCCTGCCAACGGCGTTCCTGCTCGACGGCGCGCACCACTCGATCAGGTACCAGGTGCTCGACGCCGGACGAGCACTGGTCCTCACCCCGGACACGGTGGTACGACCGGTCGCTTCTGCCATGGAAAACCAGTTGGCGCTCGACGACTTCGCTTCCGGCATGGCCAAAGTCCCACTCGGCACCATCGCGGGTGCGGTGATCGGCGCGCTCGTCGGCGCCGTGATCGGACTTGGTTCGTGCCTGGTGGTCGGGCCCGCGTGCCTGGCTACCGCGCCGGCCGCCATCGGTGCCTTCGCCGGGGCGGGGGGCGTGCTCGGCACCTTGATCGCCGGGGGCGCGGCACTCGCCGACGGCCTGTGGAAGTACATCACGACCGTGCAGGCCGAACCCGGTGAGAGTGCCTATGCCGAACGCGGCGGCATCCTCGACCCGAACGGCACCGGTGTTCCTGACGCGACCCTGCGGCTGCCCAAGGGCCTGGGCGCCGGCAGCAGCTCCGGCAGCAGTGGCGGTAGTGGGGGCGGCGCCAGCGGCTCCAGCGATCAGTAGCAACCTCGACGACCCCCTTCCGGAAGGACGATCATGCTCTCCACCGAATCCCGGTCCACTACGGTCGCCATCAGTGCCGGGACCGGTGCCGATCGCCGAATCCGAACTCCGCGATGTGGTCAGAGCCGTGTCCGCGTGACCGTGCGGTCGTCGATCGCACGGCTCGCGGTCATGGTCGCGATGGCCATTGTGGCATCCGTCGTCGTCGCGCCCGCAACGCGCGCCGAGGAGTCCATCCTGCCCGCCGGTTCCGTTGTGCCGGACCTCGATCCGTTCTACCGCGCGCCTGCCGACATCGGGTCCTACCGGGACGGCCAGTTGGTGGCATCCAGGGAGTTCGCTGCCCGGATGCCGGTCGCGGTGCGCGCCTGGCAGTTGTCGTACCGCACCAACGATTCACACGGGAATCCGATCCTCGCCGTCACCACCGTCATGGTGCCGACGGCGCCGTGGACCGGCCCTGGTCCACGGCCCGCCGTGTCCGAGCAGATTCCCGAAGACGCCACCGGGAGCAGGTGCGCGCCGTCCTACGGGTTCGCCACCGGCACCGCGCAGACCGGCAACCAGATCGCGAAGATGCTCGGCTATGGCTGGGCGGTAGCGGTTCCCGACTTCGAGGGGCCCGAGTCGGCGTTCCTCGCCGGGCCGCTCTCGGGTCATGCGGTGTTGGACGGTGTCCGAGCGGTGGGGCAGTTCGCACCGGCCGGGCTCGGCGCGGATACCCCCTGGGCCATGGACGGCTACTCCGGCGGCGCCGCGGCTACCGGCTGGGCGGCGGAGCTACAGCCGACCTACGCGCCCGAGCTCCGCTTCGTCGGCGCCGCCATGGGCGGTGTGCCCGCGAACCTGTCCGCAGTCATGAGAAACGTCGACGGTGGGCCGTTCTCGGGCTTCCTCGTCGGGGCACTGGTAGCCGGTCCGCGCGAATTCCCCGAACTCCGGCTCGACAGCATGCTCAACGAACGCGGGCGCGCCGATGCCGCGGCTGCCGAGGATCTGTGCGTGCTCGAACTGCTGTTCCGATTTCCGTTCTGGCGGTTGGCCGACGCCACCGTCGGAGACCAGTTCCGCGAGGACTCGATGCTGAGTCAGGTGCTGCGCTACAACTCGCTCGGCACCGTCGCGCCGACGATACCGATCTACAGCTACCACATCGACACCGACGAGGTCGTGCCGGTCGCCCAGGCCGACGATCTGGTCGCGGCGTGGCGAAAGGGCGGTACTGCGATCATCACCGCCCGCATCCCCTCCGGTAGCCACCTCTTGGTGGGCCAGAGTGAGGCCGCGGCACACCAATTCCTGCGCGAGCGCTTCACTGTGGGCGGACCGGTTGTCGACGTCGACCTGAATCGTGCGGTTCCCCTGCCACGATGAGGTGCTAGCCGCGGTCCGGCACCAGATCCCGGCGCAACATGCCGGTGAGAGTCCGGACCGCGGTCACCATGTCGAGAGATTCGTCGCGCAACCACAATTCGGTCAGGCCGGTGAGCGCGCCGACGAGCACCAAGGCGATCGCCTCGGCGTCGATGTCGGTACGGATGTCACCGGCCTCGGCACTGTCCTCGATCACCCGCGCCAGGTTGTCACGGTAGGTGCGGAGCCGCTCGTTCGACCAGTCCTGCGCCAGCTCGGGAGCATCGGCGGACCCGAACAACGCGAGGTGGCTGAGGCGGGTGAAATCCCGGTCGGTCTCATTGCGGGCCGCCAGCCGGTCGATGATCTCGAAGGCACGCAGCGCGGCGGGACCCTCGTATTCCCGGTCGACCTCGACCGCGTCGAACGCCTGCTCGTCACGCTCGGCGAGGACCGCCGCCAGCAGCGCCTCCTTGCTGGCGAAATGATGCAGCACTCCCGACCTGGTGATACCGGCAGCCTCGGCGACAGCCGCCAACGAGGTGCCGCGGTATCCG
The DNA here is from genome assembly GCF_001886715.1 of Nocardia mangyaensis. Taxonomy (NCBI): domain Bacteria; kingdom Bacillati; phylum Actinomycetota; class Actinomycetes; order Mycobacteriales; family Nocardiaceae; genus Nocardia; species Nocardia mangyaensis. Next base: position 3,236,580 of record NZ_CP018082.1, on the reverse strand, counting down.
TTCTCCGCGAACAGCTTCATGGCCGCCGAGAGGATTCTGGCCCGCCGGGCCTCCCCTGCCTGTTCGGCGTCACGTGTTCTCGCCATATCCGGGCCTCCCAGCTGCCGAGCGGGTTCTCCCGCGCCCAATGTCCCGGCAAGCCTACTGTCCGGTCGTCCGGCCCCGGTGTCGCGCCGGCGAGCGGCACCGCCAGCAGCGTCAGCGCCGCGACCGCCGCGACCACGAGAGCGACGCCTGCCACGGGCGCGGTGGCGACTCGGCGGTCGCCACGACGTAGCGCGTGATTGCGCTGCCAGCCCAGGACCGAGATCCCCAGCAGCATGACGGCCGCGCCCCCGAGCGCAAGCGCGGAAGTCACCCGATGCCACGCCGACCCGCCGTCACCGAAAGCGACGGGACCCACTACCAGAACATGGTGGCCCAGCAACGCCGAAACGACAAAGGCAGTGGCGGCGGTGCGCCGCCAGGCGAGCGCCGTGCGCTCGGCGGCCAACCCGGTGTCGGCGTCGCCGATACCGGTCACCGCAACACCACCGACGCCGCGGCCAGCAGCGAGACCGCCCCGACACCGACCGCGAGGATGGGCACCGCCCCGGGCGTGGGAAGCGGGCCGCCGCCGCGCATGGCCCGCTCGACGATCCGCCAGCGCCGGTAGGCCCCGAGTGCGAGCACCAGCGCGAGGAAAAGGCACACGAGCACCGCGGCATACAGCACTGCATCGGTGTCGATCGGCGCGACCAGGGCGTGTACCGCGACCGCTCCGGCCAGCAACCCCAGCGAGGTGCGAATCCAAGCCAAGAAGGTCCGCTCGTTGGCCAGCGTGAATCGGTAGTCCACGGGCTCTGCTACTGGGGGCGGGGCTGGGGTATCCGAGTTCACAAGCACCCTTGTCGACTGTCGGCTAAATATGTTCGTACGAACATATCACCCGCGCACCGGCGAGTAGCCACCCGCCACGTCGAACAGCGATATCTCGTCTACAGGCGACAGGTTGACACGCATCCAAGTTGGTGTGATCCTAGCCACCATAAGTTCCTGAGAACATAGCCAATCGCCACTGTCTCCGAATCGTCGACGCGACCACGACCCCAGCATCGCCGTCGACTTCGCCCGCGAACACCACGCAGCGGCCAACCCGATACCCAACGGAGCCAGATTCGCCCACTGATTCTCGCGGCCACGCGGCGCGCCCGACGCGACAGGCGAGCCGCGACGCCCAACCGTTCGACAACGAGGAGGACGTAGCGACACACCGGTGAGCCCGGCGGAACCGATCCGCCTTTGGGCCAACACATTTCCTACCAATGACGTCCTGCAAGACGACGAAAGAAACAGTAGATGCACAAGCTCGCAACCGCCACCGCCATGATGGCCGCGGCCATCACCTTGACCGCGGGAACCGCCGGCGCCGCCCCCGAACCGGCGCCCGAAACCATCGGCTACACCGCCACCACGACCGAGACCTCGACAGTCATCACCACCGACAGCGGTTCACTCGCCGTCGAGGACGGGGTTTTCAAGATCAAGGCTGCCAACGGCGCCACCGTAGCCGGCGCCGAATTGTCCTTCCGGGTCGACGATTTCGTCTTCCCCATCAAGGCCGAGCTCGACGACCGCACCGCCACACTCACCCCGCAGTTCGACACCGGCCACGCTGTCTACCAGCCGGTGGCGCTGCCGTACGAGAACGAGTCCACATTCCAGACCGAATTCCAGCGTGAGCAAGCCGCCTGGGCACGGATGGCCTCCACCATTCAGCTGGGCGCGGGCATCGGCACCATGGTCGGCGGTATCGGCGGCGCGGCCGTCGGCTGCCTGCTCGGCGGCATCGCCGGCGCCACGGTTGCCGCGGCGACCATCATCGGGCTCTTCGGCCCATTCCTGCCCGCGGCGGCCATCGGCTGCATCGGCGGCGTCATGGCCGTCGGAAGCCTCGGCTCGTTGGCCGGCTCCATTCTGGTCGCGGCGCCGGTAGCCGTCCTGGCGGCGGTGCAGTACTTCTCCACCATCAACCAGCCCGCCCCGACACCGAGGCCACAGCCGGCCAAGTAGCCGTCTCAGCCCCGGCGATGCTCGTTCGTGCGGTGCGTGCAACGGCACGCACCGCACGTCTCGTGGCGGCAGGCACTCCCGGTCAAGCACATCCACGGCGAGGGGCAGCACGCCATTCGCTCGACGTGACGGGGATTACACGCTAGGCTTGCCGACTAACGAGTCAGTACGCTTGCCTCCCGGCGAAACCAGCCCGACGAAAGTGACACGCATGATCGACAATCCCTTCACCGGCCACACCGCGGTGATCACCGGCGCGGCCTCCGGTATCGGTGCGGCTCTCGCGACCGAGCTCGCCGCCAGGGGGATGTCGCTGGTGCTGGCCGATATCGATCAGGTCGGGGTCCGCCGGGTAGCGGCCGCGCTGGGAACCGACCGGGTGCGGACGCTCGGTGTCGGTGTCGATGTGAGCGATCCGGACTCGGTCGCCGCGCTCGCCGACATCGCCTACACCGAATTCGGATCAGTCGAGCTGTTGTGCAACAACGCGGGGGTACTGCTGTTCGGCAGCGTTTCGGAATCCTCGCTCGGCGACTGGCGGTGGCTGTCGTCGGTGAATGTCGAAGGCACGCTCAACTGCCTGCGCACCTTCGTCCCCCGCATGCGGCGCGCCACCGGATGGCGTCATGTCATGAACACCGCGTCCACGCACGCATTCCTGCCGGACACCGCCAACAGTGCGCTCTACAGCGCTACCAAACACGCCGTCCTCGCGCTCACGCTCGGCCTGCGCGGCGAACTGGCCGCCGACGGCATCGGAGTCACGCTGCTGTGCCCCGGCCAGGCCGCCACCCGCATCCTCGATTCCCAACGCAACCGCCCGCAGACCTTCGGCCGCCGGGCGGGCGAACCGTTCGGCACCGGGCCGATCCCGATGGCAATCGAACCGCAGGCCGTCGCACGTGCCGCCGTCGAAGGCATCCTGCGGGATTCGCCGCTGGTCTTCGCCCTTCCCGAAGACACCCGCGAGAACTTCCGCGCACAAGTCGCGCAGATGTGGCATCTCGCCGACAACGCGCTGGGAGACCACGCCGAAACCCAGTTCACCATCGGCGGCTAGGACACCGCGAGATGGACGAACAATCCGTACCCGGCGTCCGCGCGACTGCGCACGGGACCGAACCCACCGACCTCTCTCCGCCCTCCATGCCCGCCGCGATCGACCGGAGGATGCGTCGCTTGCTGTCCTCGGTGCCGTTCGCCACCGCCACCGTGCACCTCGGCATCTCCGTCTCGGGATACTTCCTGGCCCTGCAGATCCAAGCCATCGACGCCGACGCCAAAGTCGGCAATCTGGCCCTCGTGCACGCGGTCGGCTCGGTCGCCGCCATGATCGCCCAACCCCTGATCGGCGTGCTGTCCGACCGCACCCGCACCCGAGCGGGTGCACGCACACCCTGGATCCTCACCGGCGCGGTCATCGGATCGGCCGGCCTGATCACCGCGGGATTGTCGACCACCATCGCCATGCTGGTCGTGGCCGCCATGATCATCCAGTTCGGATTCAACACCCTGGGCGGCCCGTTGTCGGCGATCCTGCCCGATCGGGTACCCACCCGGCTCCGCGGCAGGTACTCGACGCTCGCGGGACTCGGCTCGATCAGCGCGGCCATTCTCGGACCGATCCTGGCATCGTTGTTCGTCGACCGCATTCCCCTGGGATACAGCACTACCGCCGGCGTGATCGTCCTCATCGCGGTGCTGTTCGTCCTGCTGAATCCTGACCTCGACAACCGCGCGCTCCCCCGGCAGCACTTCTCCACCCGCGCGTTCCTGGCCGACCTCTGGGTCGACCCCCGCCGCTATCCCGACTTCGGCTGGGCATTTCTGGGTCGCCTGCTCATTTTCGGCGGCTACTTCATGGTGCTGACCTATCTGCTCTACCTCATGCAGGGATACGTCGGCCTCGGCGTCGATGAGGCCGCGCAGCTGGTTCCGCTCATCGGGGCGGCCGGAATGCCCGGATTTCTGCTGGCCATCGTCATATCGGGGCCGCTGTCGGACCGTATCGGCCGCCGCAAGCCACTCGTTCTGGTCGGTGGCCTGATCGTGGCCGCGGCGCTGTTGATTCCACTGGCCGCGCCGACGGTGGCGGGAATGTTCGCCTTCGGCATCGTGGCGACCATCGGCTTCGGCGTATTCACCGCTGTCGATGTCGCGCTGATCTCGGAGGTCCTGCCCGCCAAGGACGATTTCGCCAAGGACCTCGGAATTCTCAATATCGCGGTGGCCTTGCCCAGCGTGCTCGCCCCGGCACTGGCCGCGGCGGTGGTCACCGTCTCCGGGAGCTACGGCGCGGTCTTCGCGACGGCGGCGGTGATCACCGTCGCCGGTGCGCTCGCTGTCCTTCCCATCAAGGGCGTGCGCTGACACCGCGTCACGTGGACATCGGGTGCCCGCCTGTCCGACACCACGGTCCCCGGTGACATCAGGGCCCGAGGGGCCGGGAACAACGTCGAAAACGTCTCGCAGAGAGATGTTTTCGCGATCCCCACCCCTCGAAAGGACACGACATTGTTCTCCCCTTCACTATCGGACGATTCGGAACCACAGTCCCGCGCCGGCATCCAGCCGAGGCTGGTACGTGCGTGGCGCCGAGGAGCTTCCCTGCTGGCTATCGTGCTGGTGCTCCAGATGCTGGCACTCATCCCGATGTTGGTGTCGAACGCGATGGACGGCATCCGAGATGAGTTCGGCACCGAAGGAGGCGGCTGGGTCACGATGGCCTTCGTACTCGTCGGCGCCGCGACCGCACCTCTCGTCGGCACCCTGGCCGACCTGCACGGAAAGCGGCGGCTGATGCTGATCTGCCTCGCACTGTCGACCTTCGGCGCGCTCCTGTCCGCCGCCGCGGTCGGCATCGGGATGCTCATCGTCGGCCGAGGACTGTCCGGCCTCCTCGTTCCGTGTCTGTTCCTGAGCTATTCCCTCATCCGGGATGTCTTTCCGCCCAGGACGATTGCGCTGGCGGTGTCCGTCGTCACCACGATGATCGGACTGGCCGCCATCGTGGCTCCGTTTCTGACCGAATGGCTGCTGAATGCCGGGGGTTTCCGCGCCGTCTTCTGGTTTTCCGCAGTCGTACTCGGCGTTCTGGTCTGCGCTGTCGCGCTGACCACTCCGGAATCGCCGGTCCGGCTGCCCGCCCGCGTGCGCGGAGTGGGTTCGATCATCCTCGGCGCGGGCCTGGCCTTCGGGCTCATCGGCATCTCCCGCGGCGCGGCGCACGGTTGGACCACCGTGTCGACGCTCGCTTTCCTCGCAACCGGTGCGGCGCTGATCATCGCTTGGTCCGCCACCGCAACGGCAACCGGAGACGGGCTGATTCACCTGCGAATATGGCGTCGGCGCCCGGTCGTCCTCACCGCGACCGCGGCCGGACTCGGCTACGCCGTCGCTGGTCTGTACACGATACTGCTGCCGATGCTCACCATGATTCCGGCCATGCTCGGACTGGGATACGGATTCGGTGTCGATGCCAAGGGCGCCACCGCGTTCCACGCCCCACTGGGTCTGATGACCGTCGTCGGTGGGCTTCTGGTCGGTCTCTTGGTAGGCCGTTTCGACGTGGAGCCACGGCTGACCGCGGTGGCAGGCCTGGCGACGATCACCCTCGGCTGCGTGCTGAGCGCTCCCTACCACCACAGCGAAACCGTACTGATGAGTTGGGCGGGGCTGGTCGGCCTCGGCATCGGCCTGACCTACGCGTCTACCCCCAACCTGCTGATCGCGGCCCTGCCGCCGCAACTTCAGGCGAGCGGTGCGGCACTCACCGGCGTCTTCCAGTCCGTGGTCCCGGCGATCGTGCCGATCATCGTCTTCGCGGAACTGAACGGCTCGTACGCCGCCGAGTTTCCGCCGGCGATCACCGCCATGCTCAACGGCCAGGTGCTCTATACCGATACCGGCATCACCGTCGGGTTCCTGATCGCGGCCGCCGTCGCGTTCCTCGGTGTGCTCGCTGTGCTGTTCTTGCCGCGCACCGGTGAGCGGATCGATATCGATGCGATCCTCGCTGACGGGAGGCAGCCCGCTGAGCTGACCTGATACCCGCTTCCACCGCTGCTGCCCGTCACGGTCTGGCCGTTGCGGGCAGCAGCGTTCGGACGTGGGCTGCCTCACGCGATCCGAGAAACATACGGCCGCAGGGCATCGACCCACACGGCGTACCCGGCGCCGGACAGGTGCAGACCATCACGGGTGAAATCGGACCGCAGCACACCGCCGGCGTCGGCGAGCGCGGGCCACAGATCGATGTAGACCGCGTCCGCGGCGGCGGCGATCTCCCGGTACGCGTCATTGAGCTCGCGTATCCGATCGGCGAACCGCGCGCGCCTCGGCAGGACGCTCTGCACGAACAGCGGTGCGCAGGGCGCACGGTGACGGATCACCGCGACGAGCCGGCGCATGTCCGCCGCGACCCGGTGGGTCGATCGCCCCATACTGAGATCGTTGGTGCCGATGAGCAGGAAGACCGCGGCCGGGCTATCGATCGCGGTGTCCAATCGGCCGAGGACATCGCCGATGGTGTTACCGCCGATTCCGCGATTGACCGGCCTTGTCTCGGGAAACCACTCATCCCACAGACCGCCCTCGGTAATGCTGTCGCCGAGGAAGATCAGGCGACCGGTCGGCGTCGGTAGTCGCGCGAACTGCGAGGCTCGCATGGCCATCGATGTCTCGAGTAGGTACCAGCGTCCCAGTCTGTACAGCAACATGGTGTCCTTCCGGGAGATGTCGACGGCGCGGGGCGGTCAGATCCGGCCGGAAGTCGGCGGGCGCAGGCGTTCTGGAGTGGGCAGCGTGTTCGCCCGCGCGAGGTCGCCCAGCCAGGCCAGACTGGGTTTCGGTGTGCGGGCAAAGGTCCGGCGGTCCACGGCGATCAGCCCGAATGTCGGTCGCCAGTGGCCCCATTCGTAGTTGTCCAAGGCCGACCAGTGCAGGTATCCGCGCACATCGACGCCATCGGCCATCGCCGCGCCGAGGTGCGCGAGAGCTTCTCCGGTGTAGGCGATGCGACGGGTGTCGTCGTCGGTGGCTATACCGTTCTCGGTGACCAGTACGGGGGTTCCGCCGGTCACCTTCCAGGCGTGGCGCACGGCGATGCCCAACGCGTCGGGGCGGTAGGCCCAGCCGGTCAGGGTGTTGTCGGGGTGATCGGGGTGCGCGACGATGCCGTCCTCCCCCACCGTCCGGCTGGTGTAGGCCTGGCTGCCCACGAAGTCATCATCCGCGGCCGCTTCCAGATAGGGGTCTTCCCACACGCGGTTGGCCTCCGCCAGTTGCCGCTCGCAGCCGGGCGCGGCGACGAATGCTTGCTGGGCCACGCTCCATCCGACAGCTGCCCTGGTCTCCGATCGCAGGATCGCCGTCGCGGCGTGATGGGAATCGATCAGAATCCGGCCGATGTCCGGGTCGGGCTCGGGCAACGCGCCGGCCGCGATGGCGCGGACTGCCTCCGGGTCCGCCACCATCTGCTGCACGGATGCCATGATCGCGACCATGTTCGGTTCGTTGATGGTGCACACCCACGGCACGTCCACCAGAATCGGGGCGACCGCGGTCACGAAATCGGAGAAGCGACCCACGGCATCGGAACTGGTCCATCCGCCCGCTTCGGCGAACCACTCCGGCCCGGTGAAGTGGTGCAGCGTCACCACTGGGGTGAGCCCGCGGTCGAGCGCGGTTTCGATCATCCGCCGGTAGTGATCGAGCATCGCCCGCGAGACCTGTCCGGGTGTGGGTTCGATTCGCGCCCATTCCACGCCGAACCGGTACGCGTTCAGGCCGGCCTGACCCAGCAGCGTCATGTCCTCGTGGTACCGGTGATAGCTGTCGACAGCGTCGCCACTGCGTTCGGGAAGTATCTGTGGTGCACCATTTTCCAGCGCCCACCAATCGCTGTTGAGGTTGTTTCCCTCGGTCTGGTGCGGCGAGGTCGCCGCTCCCCACAGAAAGGTGTCGGGCAGCTTCATCTAGGGATCACTCCGTACTGTCGGCAACTACTGACGACCCCGCCCGGAGGGCACATACCCACACCGAACCTCGCGTCGAACGCAGTGTAGCAATCCGACTGACTATTCAGTCGGGTAGCTCAGCCCTCGAGCACCGGGTCCCAGGCAGGGCACTCACCGACTCCGGCCATCGGCCGACTACCCGCGATCACCCTCCTCCTGCACGATGAGCGGAACGACGCCGCCCGCACGGCCGTGATCGTCGAGGAGCCGGCCCATCCGCTTGACATGCCGCAAGGACAGCGCGATGTCGATGATCTGCAGGTCGTCGACCTGCTCGGCGAGCGCCGCCTCCAGCCGGTGGATATCCGCGGCCGACCGCAGCCAGACCGACAGCAGCAGATTCGCCCGGCCGCCGGTCACCGAGGAGCACGAGCGGGTTTCGGGCAATCGCGCCAGCTGGGTGGCGACACCGTCCAGGTCCGCCGGGCGCACCCGACACCACAGCGACGCGCTGATCGGCCACCCCGATACCGGCTGTGCCACCTCGCAACGCATGACGATGCGGCCCGCGCCGAGCAGGGCGTTCACCCGACGGCGAGCGGTCGAGGCACTGATGCCGACGCGCTCCCCCAGCTCGGAGAAGCTCGCGCGGCCATCCAATTCCAGTGCCGCGTAGAGCTTTTGATCGGCCGCGTCGAGCTTGCCCCCCGCTTTCGGCAGTACTTCCGGTCGCGAGGCGGTAATGCGGGCGCGCTGCGCGGCGGTCAACGCGCGCAACCGCCACCTGCTGCCTTCGGTGTAGACCGCGGTCATCACATGGGTCCGGCAATCACGAACACCGGGGATGGCGCCCAGCGAGGTGAGGACATACGACGACAGATCCGCCAGATTCGGCGTGAAGACGGTGAGGGAGAGATCGCCGTCACCGGTGATGTGTTCGATGGTCGCTACCCGGTAGTCACCACGCAGGGTGTCGGCCACGGCACTCGCTTGACCCGCCGCACAGCGCACATAGATGTTCGCACCGACGACGTCCCAATCCCACGGCGTGCCGGGATACACCGATATCCAGACCAGACCGGCGGCAGCGAGCCGCTCCCACCGACGCGCCACCGTGACCGGATCCACTCCGAGCACGCTGCCGACCAGGTTCCACGGAACGCGCGGGTTGAGCTGGAGCGCGTTGACCAACTGCAGCTCCAGCTCCTCGAGATTGAATGATTCCTGCACGCCTGGTCCGTTCAATAGCATTTTCCTGCGAAATGTGAGGATATTTCGAGGCTACACGCTAGCCTCCCCCCACCGCTGAGGCGGCCAGTGCCAGGGCCGCCAGCGGTCTGGAAGGGAACCGAGGACATGACCGAACGAACCATCACCGAATCGCCCGCGCCGGACGATTCCGCCGGGCAGCGCGACGGCCTGCCGCGCCGCGAACTCGCCGCGGCCACCGTCGGCGGCATCGTCGAGTCGTTCGACTGGACCGTGTACGTGATCTTCGCGGCGTTCTTCACCGCGGACCTGTTCGGCTCCGATTCGCTCGGCGCCACCATTGTCGCCTACGGCGGATTCGCGGTCGGCTTCATCGCCCGTCCGCTCGGCAGTCTGTTCTTCGGGCGTGTGAGCGATTCCCGCGGCAGGCGGTTCAATTTGCTGTTGTGCATGTCGATCATCTCGGTGGCGAGTATCGGCATCGCCCTGGTTCCCCCGGCGGCGACGATCGGTATCTGGTCGGCGGTGGCGCTGGTCGCCCTGCGCATCGTCCAAGGACTCGCCTACGGCGGTGAGGGGCCGACCATCGCGGCCTACGTCGCCGAGACGGCGCCGCGGCGCCATCGGTTCCTGTTCAGCGCGATCTCCTACGGCGGGATCATGTTCGGGTCGATGCTGGTCTTCCTCACTGCCGCCGTGCTGAACGCGACGATCGGCGAGGAGGCACTGCGCGCGGGGGGCTGGAGATGGGCGTTCGTCATCGGCGGTGCGCTCGGCCTGCTGGCGTTGTTGATTCGCGCCTATGCGCCGGAAAGCAGCGAGTTCGAGGGCGGCCGGGCAGCCGTCGCGCCGCGGCCGCCTGCCCTGACCGTGGTGTTCCGCGAGCACCGCAAGGCACTGCTGACGATCTTCCTGCTCACCCTCGGCGGCACGGTGACCTACTACTACACACTCGTCTATCTGCCGAAGTTCGCCGCCTCGGCCGGGCGGGCCGACACGGCGGCGGCCACCTCGTTCATGACCCTTGTGCTCATTGTGGTGCTGGTCGCCATGCTGGTGGTCGGGGCGTGCGCCGACCGGTTCGGCGTCCTCCCGGTCATGCGCATCACCTTCGCGTTCAATGCCATCGGGGTGTTGCCGATGACCTTCGCGCTGATGCACGGCGTGCTCCCCTTCGAAGTCGTCGCACTCGTACTCGGGCTCGGCGCGGCCGGCTTCGCGGCGGTCGGCAGTGTGCTGAGCGCGCTGTTGTTGCCTGTCGAGGTGCGGGCAGTCGGCGCGGGCCTGGTGGCCACGGTGACGGTCACCGTGTTCGGCGGCACCTTCCCGATGGTCGCCGAAGCCCTGCAGGCCTTCGACTTGCGCTGGGTCATCCCGGTCTACGTGTTCGTCGCGGCGCTCGCGCTGCTGGCCGGAACCCGCACTGTGACGAAGGTCCGCTTGTTCACCGAAACCGTTCAGTAAGGAGTCCGGACATGTCCATTCGTGAGGATGCCGCAACGCTGCAGGGGGATCTCGTGCAGCTACGACGTGCCCTGCACCGGGAACCCGAACTCGGGCTGCACCTGCCGCGCACCCAGGAGAAAGTGCTGACGGCGCTCGACGGTCTGGGTCTCGAGGTCGGCACCGGAACGTCGCTGTCGTCGGTGACCGCGGTCCTGCGCGGCGCACGCCCCGGGCCGACGGTGCTGTTGCGCGGGGATATGGACGCGCTACCGGTCGTCGAACGGACCGGCTTGGATTTCGCGGCGCGGGCCGACCGCATGCACGCCTGCGGGCACGATCTGCACACCGCCATGCTGGCGGGTGCCGCGCAACTGCTCAGCGCCCACGCCGACCGGCTCGCCGGGGATGTGGTGTTCATGTTCCAACCCGGCGAGGAGGGCTTCGACGGGGCCGGGAAGATGCTCGACGAAGGCGTACTGGACGCCACCGGCAGCCGGCCGGTCGCCGCCTACGCATTGCATGTGATCAGCCAGCACATCCCGGCGGGGGTCTTCGCCGCCCGACGCGGGCCGTTCCTGTCCGCGGCCGACACGGTCCGGGTCACCGTGCGCGGAGCCGGCGGACACGGCTCGATGCCGCATCAGGCACTCGACCCCATCCCCGCCGCCTGCGAAATGGTGCTCGCGCTGCAGACCATGGTGAGTCGCCGCATCGACATCCACGATCCGGTGGTGATCACCGTCGGTGCCCTGCACGCGGGTACTCAGGACAATGTCATCCCGGACGAGGCCTACTTCGAGGCCACGGTGCGCTCGTACTCGCCCGCTGCGCACGCCCGCGTCAAGGACGGTTTCCTTCGCACGGTGCGCGGTGTGGCCGCCGCGCACGGACTGTCGGTCGAGATCGACTACGCCGAGCTGTACCCGGTGACCGTCAACGACGATCGGGAAACCGAATTCGCCGCCGCTACCGTCGCCGAGATCTGCGGCCCGCAGCGCTGGGCCTGGCAGGACCGCCCAGGCGCGGGCTCGGAGGACTTCTCCCGGGTCATCGCCGAAGTACCCGGTGCGATGATCGCTCTCGGGGCGACTCCGATCGGCGCCGAGGTCGACAAGGCGCCGATGAACCACTCGCCCCTGGCCATCTTCGACGAATCGGTACTCGCTGACGGCGCGGCAGTCTATGCCGAACTCGCGCTCCGCCGCCTCGCCCTGTCGACCGACCGAGCCGAGCGCACAGAGCGCGGAACCCGGTAGCGCAAGATTTGTCGCGCACGACCTGATCGTCGAAGGAGACAACAATGCCGAGCCTTTCCGTTGGCGCGCTCACCGCCTTTCTGCGACTGAAACGGGCGAATCGCCCCTTCGTCAGCCCCGCGCGTGCGCAGGAGCGGATTCGGGAACGCGCCCTGCGCCCGAGCCCCTTTGGTCCACCCGCGCGCCTGCGCGGGGACGTCACGGTGTCGGTCGAGCATCGAGACGGCGGGCCGGTCTACACCCTCGCTCCGCGTGCCGGCCGCGCCCGCGGCAGTGTCGTCTATGTTCACGGCGGCGGTTGGGTCCATGAAATCGCACCGCAGCACTGGAAGCTGGCCGCCGGCATCGCGGCACGCGCCGAAACGACCGTCGTCGTCCCGATCTACCCGCTGATACCCTTCGGCACCGCCGCGCAGGTCGTCGCGGCGACCGCCGCGCTGGTTGCGGATTGCCGTGCGCGATATGGCGACACGTGCCTGGCCGGCGACTCCGCGGGCGGTCAGATCGCCTTGTCGGCCGCGATCGTGCTCCGCGACGAATACCGGGTCCGGCTGCCGGCCACGGTGCTGATCTCGCCCTGCGTCGACCTCTCACTCACCAACCCTGACATCGACCTGGTGCAGCCCACCGACCCGTGGCTCGGCCGGGACGGAACCCTGGTACTGATCGAGCACTGGCGTGGCGACCTCGAGCTGGCCGACCCCAGGGTGAGTCCCCTGGCCGCCGAGCTCCACGGGCTCGGGCCGTTGACAGTATTCTGCGGAACCAACGACATTCTGAATCCGGACAACCGATTGCTCGTCGACAAGGCCCGTGCCGCCGCAGTCGATGTCGAGTACCACGAGGCGCCCGGACATGTGCACGTGTATCCGCTGACACCGACGCCCGAAGGCAAGGCCGCCCGGACTCTCATCGTCGACCGGCTACGGGCCGCGATGGCCGCCCCCCACTGACCACTTCCCACGTCGGAGCCTCCCGACAACACCGCGCCGGGAGCCCCCTTGGCAGCGGCGCCGAACCACAGGCGGTGCCGTGGCCCGGCCCTCAGCGCTCGATGGCCAAATACTGCAGCTCCTGGTATTCGTCCAAACCGGTGCTGCCGCCCTCCCGGCCGAGTCCGGAAGACCTCGTCCCGCCGAACGGTGCCGCCGGGTCGGAGATCGCGCCGGTGTTCACGCCCACCATGCCGGTGTGCAGGCGTTCGGCGAAGTCCAGGGTGTCGCCCAGGTTTTCCCCGAAGACGTACCCGGCCAGGCCCGATTCGGTGTCGTCGGCCAGTCGCAGCGCCTCGGCCGGGTCGGTGAACGAACGGATCGCGGCGACGGGGCCGAACACCTCCGAGGTCCAGAGCCTGGACCGGGTATCGACGCCGGTGAGCACAGCGGGCCGCAGGAAGTGCCCGGCTCCGCCGAGTTCGGCGGTGGCGGTGTGCTGGTGCGCGCCGAGGCCGACCGCCTCGTCGACCATCGCGGTGATCCGCTGCACCGCCGCCCCATCGATCAGCGGTCCGATGCGAGTGGATTCGTCGAGGCCCTCGCCCACGGACAGCGCGGCGACGGCGGCGACGAACCGTTCGGTGAACTCCGCGACCAGCGACTCGTGGACCAGGAACCGGTCGGCGGCCACACAGGTCTGCCCGGCATTGCGCAGCTTGGCGAGCACGGCGCCCTCGACGGCCTTGTCCAGGTCGGCGGATTCCAGCACGACGAAGGGGGCGTTGCCGCCGAGTTCCATCGACACCCGCAGGACCCGCCGCGCGGCCTGCGCGAACAGCATTCGGCCGACCCCGGTGGAGCCGGTGAAGGTGAGCTTGCGCAGCCGCCGGTCGGCGAGGATCGGCGCCGAGACCAGCGGCGCGCGGGCGGTCGTCACACAGTTGACCACACCCGCGGGCACCCCGGCCTCCACCAGGATCCGCATGAATTCCATGGCGGTGAGCGGGGTTTGGGGCGCGGGCTTGAGTACAACAGTGCACCCGGCGGCGAGCGCGGGTGCCACTTTGCGGGTGACCATCGCCAGCGGGAAGTTCCACGGTGTGATCGCGAAAACCGGTCCGACCGGCTGTTTCCGGACGGCGATGCGCCGTCCACCACTCGGTGCGCGGAAGTAGGCTCCGCTCCCGCGGGTGGCCTCCTCGGCGAACCAGCGCAGGAACTCGGCGCCATAGCCGACTTCGCCGCGCGCTTCGGCGAGCGGCTTGCCCATCTCCAAGGTGATCGTCCGGGCGATCCGGTCAGCGCCGGCGTGCAGGAGATGGAACGCGTTCAGGAGGATGTCGCTGCGGTGGCGCGGATCGGTGGCCGCCCAGGACTCCTGCGCCGCCACCGCGGCGTCGAGTGCGGCCAGCGCGGTCACGTCGTCGCCGTCGGCGACCGTCGCGACCTGGGTGCCGGTGGCCGGATTCAGCACGGCCATCGTCGTCGCGCTCTCCGTCCACCGGCCGCCGACGAACTGGGCGACAGGAAGATCGGAGACTGTGTGCGGCGGAGTCGGCATCACCGGTCCGCCGTTTCGGCGCCGAACATGATCACCTGGCGCACCGCGGTGCCGTCGGCGAGCCGGTCCATGGCCTCGTTCAGGTCGTCGAGGCCGATGCGGGCCGAGATCAGCTTCTCGACCGGCAGCCTGCCCGACCGCCACATCTGCTCGTAGCGGGGGATATCGCGCGCCGGGACCGAGGAGCCGAGGTAGCTGCCGACCACGGTGCGTGCCTCGGCGGTGAGCGTCAATGGTGACAGTGCCACGGTTGCCGTTGGGGCTGGCAGGCCGACGGTGATGGTGGTCCCGCCCGGCGCGGTAGCCGCGAAGGCGGTGCCGAAGGCGGCCGGGTGCCCAGCGCACTCGAGCACGTAACACGCCCGAATACCTTCTGCTGCCACCTGTTCCGGCGTATAGACCTCGGTGGCGCCGAGCTCGCGCGCCGCCGTCAGTTTGGCGGGCAGACGATCGACGGCCACGATGCGCCGCAGCCCGATCGCGTTCGCGGTCAGCAGCGCGGCCATTCCCACGCCACCGAGCCCGACCACCATCAGGTCGTCCGCGGGGCCGGGGGCCGCGACATTGAGCACCGCGCCACCGCCGGTCAGGACGGCACACCCGAACAGCGCGGCCACCTCCGGCGGCACATCGGCGCCGACCGCGACGAGCGAAGCCTGATCGATGACGGCGTGCGTGGCGAAGCCGGAGACGCCGAGGTGATGGCGCACCGGCGTGCCTGCCCTGGTCAGCCTGCCGGGGTGGTGCAGGAGTTCGCCCGCCGTGTTCGCGCGAGTTCCCTCCGTGCACGGCAGCCGACCGCCGCGGGCACAGGCGGCGCAGCGCTCGCAGCGCGGCAGGAACGACATGACGACCCGATCACCGACAGCTAGCTCATCGACCTGACCACCGAGCGCCACCACGATGCCGGCCGCCTCGTGACCGAGCAGCATGGGCAGCGGCCGGGACCGGCTGCCGTCGACCACACTGAGATCGGAGTGGCACACCCCGGCCGCTTCGATCCTGACCAGCACCTCGGTCGGGCCGGGCTCGTCGAGCTCGAGGTCGTACACCCCGAGGGGGCGCGACGAGGCGAAGGGTCTCGGCCGGTCAGCATCGTCGAGGACCGCTCCGCGAATGCGCATCAGCTCGCCGCCTGCCGCTGCTCGCCCAGCCGGCCCGCCAGCTGACGGAGGTGATCGCTGGAATCACCGAGGGTGTGCTCGATCGCCGTGAGGCGGGCGGTGTAGTGGCCTACCGGGTATTCCGCGGTCATGCCGATGCCACCGTGCAGCTGGATCGCTTCCTGGCCGATGTGCCTGCCGGAGCGGCCGATCCGCAGTTTCGCGCGGGAGGCGACCGTCTCGTCGACGAGGCCGTCGGCCAGCGACATCGCCGCGTACAGACTCATGCTGCGGGCCAGCTCGAGCGAGACGTACATGTCGGCGGCCCGGTGGGTCAGCGTCTGGAACATCCGCAGCGCGACACCGAATTGCTTGCGGGTCTTCAGATAGTCGGTGGTGAGGCGCAGCGCCTCGGCCATCGCGCCGACCGCTTCGGCGCCCAGTGCGGCCTGGGTGGCGATCACGGCTTCGCCGATCACTTCGCCGGCATCGAGGCTGGTGCCGAGCAGTTCCGCGGGCGCACCACGCAACTCGAGATCGGCGCCACGGCGCCCGTCATAGGTGCGGTATGCGGTGGGCACGACCGCCGGGTCGCGAGGGTCGACCAGGAATAGGGCGGTGCCGCCGGTGGGCACCACGGCGGAGACGATCAGCCGATGAGCCCGATCCCCTTGGGGCACCAGGGTTTTGCGTCCGGTCAAGGTCCACCGCGCACCGCCCTCGACCGCCAGCGTCGTCAGCCGCGGGTACGGCCAGCGGACACCGGGCTCGGCGTGCGCGAAGGCGAACACGTGCTCGCCTTCGACGATCCCGGGGAGTAGTCGCGCCCGCTGCTCCGGTGTGCCCGCGCGGCTGATCAGGAACGCGGGCAACAGGGCGCCGTCGAAAACCGGTTCGGGTGCCAAGGTACGGCCGAGCTCCTCCATGGCGAGCATGGTTTCGACGGGCCCGCCACCGATGCCGCCGTCCTCGATCGGCACGGTCAACCCGAGCAGACCGATCTCGGCGAAAGCCGCCCACACCTTGGGATCCCAGCCCGGGTCGTCGGCGACGACCTCGGCACGGCGCTCAGGAGTGTAGAAGCGGGTCAGCACGCTGCGCACGGTGTCGCGCAGCAGAGCCTGTTCGGGAGTGAAGGTGAAATCCATGGCAGTCCTCACAGTCCGAGAATCGTCGAGGCGATGATGGTGCGCTGCACTTCGTTCGATCCGCCGTAGATCGATGTCTTGCGGTAGTTCAGATAGGCGGCGGTGCTGCGGCGCGCCCAGTCCTCGGTCTCCCCCACCCGCGCGACGGCGGCCGGACCCGCGATGTCGACGAACAGCTCGGTCACGGCCTGCTGCAGTTCGGTGCCGCGCAGTTTGAGAATCGAGGAGACCGGGTTGGCGGCGCCCGCGCTCGAACTCGCGGCGACCCGCAGCTGCACCTGTTCCAGAGCCAGCAATTCGTTGTCGAGATCGGCGATCCGGGCCGCGAAGGCCGCGTCGTCGAGGAGCGTGCCGTCGCCGAGCGCGGTCTGGGCGGCGTACTCTTTCGCCAGCTCCAGGCGGACCTTGGTCTGCCCGACGGCGGCGATGCCGGTGCGTTCGTTGCCGAGCAGGAATTTGGCGTAGGTCCAGCCGTGGTTCTCCTGACCGACGAGGTGCGTGGCGGGTACCCGCACGTTCTCCAGGAACACTTCGTTGACCTCGAAGCCGCCGTCGATCAGCTCGATCGGCCGCACCGTCACGCCGGGAGTGTCCATCGGGAACAGCAGCATCGAGATGCCCGCCTGCTTCTTCGGCGCGGTGGGATCGGTGCGGACCAGGCAGAACATCCAGTCCGCGCTCTGCGCGGCCGTGGTCCAGGTCTTCTGTCCGTTGACCACGTACTCGTCACCGTCACGCACCGCGACGGTGCGCAGCGAGGCCAGGTCGGACCCGGCGTCGGGCTCGGAGAAGCCCTGGCACCACCAGATGTCGAGGTTCGCCGTCGCGGGCAGGAACCGCTCCTTGAGCTCCGGCGAGCCGAACTCGGCGAGCACCGGGCCGATCATGTTGGTGTTGAAGGTGAGTGGCTCGGGCACCGAGGCGAGCTGCATCTCGTGATGCCAGAGGTGGCGCTGCACGTCCGACCAGTCCCGGCCACCCCATTCGATCGGCCAGTTCGGGACGGCCAGCCCCGCATCGTTGAGGATGCGCTGAGTGGTGACGTAGTCGGCTTTGCTCAGCTCGTGCATGTGCCGGTTCCGGCGGCGGATGTCTGCGGGAATCGCACTGCGGAAAAAGGCACGCAGCTCGTCGCGGAAGGCGAGCTCGTCCTCGGTGAAGGCCAGTTGCATGGTCCGGTATGTTACATAGAGTTCCTCGTGTATCAAATAGAGAGGGGTCCGGCACATGAGTACGCCCTCCGCGACGGCCAGATCCGACGCGGGCCACCGCACCCAGCGCGACCGGCTCATCGCCGCCGCGCGGACAGCCTTCACCGCACACGGCTACCACGGCACAACCATGGAAGACGTCTGTGCCGTCGCCCGCACGTCCAAACCCGTTCTCTACCGGCATTTCCCGAACAAGAAGGAGCTCTATCTCGCGGTCGTGTCCGACTACCTGACCGACGTCACAGTCAGGATCCGAACGCTCAGCACGGCGGGCTCGGACTTCGACCGGGTGTACCGCACCGCCGGGGTCCTGTTCGACCTCGTCGAGTCCGACAGCCACTCGACACCGGAGCTGGTCTTCCACTCCGGCACCGCCGGCGGCCACACCGTCGACCCCCGGATCGCCGCAGCACTGGCCGGATTCGTCACCGACCTGGCCACCCATCTCCGCCTGCACAACGGCGGGCCGCCTCGGGCCCACCTGCTCGCCTACGGGCTGATCGGCGCGACCTTGGCGACGGCAGGGGAATGGCACCGCGCGCGACGGCCGATACCGCGGCAGGCAGCCCTGGAAGGCATTGCCGCCTGGTACTGCTCGGGCCTTCGGGACACGCTGATCGGCACTCTCCCGCTCAAGCCCGCAGCAGTGCGGCCTGGACCCGGCTCAACCTCTCCACATCACCCTGAAAGCCGGCGACAGCGTCGTTGTACAGGAATGCCTCCCACAGCCTGACCAGCGCGTAGGCGAGAGTGGCGCGGTCGATGGGCGGCCGGTACCCCTGCTCCTCTGCGCGCTCGAGCAGCCCTTCGACGATCGCGACCGCCGCCGGGTGCACCACCCCGTCGCTGCGGGTGATCAGGCGCAATGCCGCGGTGGATTCCTGGTCGAAATAAGTGCGCAACGAACCGTTGTCGACCAACCAGTGCACGGCCAGATCGAGAACCTCGACGAGCCGCTCGCCGCCGGTCGCGGTACTACGTCGTTCGGCGTACCCGACCATCTGCTCGAGCTGGCGGGCCAGAGCGGCACCGAGCAACCCGTCCCTGGAACCGAACCACCGATAGATACTGGTCCGGCCCAGACCGAGCTGGGCGGCGATGGCATTCGCGTCGACCCGCCTTCCCGCCAGGAAGGTGTGGATGGCGGCATCGAGTACGTCGTCGCGGCTTGCCGCCGCCGGACGACCGGGTGCTCGAGTTCCTTCGGTGCGCGCCACGCCCGTCAGCATAGGGCTCACCGGCGCACCGGCTCCCCGCCGCGGGCCCCGGGACGTGGTCGACGCCCTCCCCCGCAGAACTCGGCCACGTTTGAACGGGATACCTGGCGTCCACCTCGACCGGGCACAGGGCGCCCGACTGCGGCACATGCTCGAACAAGGCCCACGATTCCTCCATTCTCGACACCGCCCGGGTCCTGCTGGCCGATCGCTGGGATCAGCGACGGCGAACGCGCGGCAGGTCGCGCACCTGCGGCCCGGGTTCGAGCTCCACCGTCGCGGGATGATGCTTGTCAGCGGCTCTACCGAAGCCGACGTCATCGCTGATCGCGGCGGACCGTCTCAGCGGCGCTATTCGGCACTCTGCAACGCTTCGGCTATCGCCTCGAGCCGTCGCTGCGCCTGCGGGGACAAGCCGACCGCGGACACACACAGCCTCCGCAAACCCATGTCCTGGAGGCGACCGACGAGGTCGCTGTCATGCATCACGATCGCCGTGAGGGATTCGGCATCGCCGTATTCAGGTGTGCTGCCGAACTGTTGGGCTGGAATCGAACTCGCCATCATGGCCTCCTCGTGTGTCCCCGTACGGCAAATCACCGACGAGACGAATTGTTCTTCACTTGATCCGACACGGATTCTCCTGTCGGGCAACACCAAACGGCCTGCCGGTTGAAATCACCGCAATCTCGCGGCTATCCCATGGCCCGGCCGGTCAGTCGCGTAACGCGCTCTCTCGCAATGCGTTCAGAGTTCTGGCAAGAATGCGTGACACCTGCATCTGAGAAACGCCGATCTGCCGGGCGATCTGCTGTTGGGATCGGAATCGAAAGAACCGCAGGTGCAATACCTGACGTTCCAGTGCGGGCAGTGCGGCGATCAACGGCCGAACGGCCAAGAAGTCCTCGACGTGGCGGTATTCGGGGTCCTCGGCGCCGAGGAAGTCGAGCAGCGAAGGTGACGTGTTGCCGTTCTCGTTGCCGGTAGGCGCATCGATCGGCGCTGTGCGGTAGGCGTTGCGCGCGACCAGCGCGTGCGTGACCTCGACCAGATCGATACCGAGTTCCGCAGCGATTTCCCGCGCTGTGGGTGCGCGGCCCAGCTCATGGGTCAACGCGTCGGTCGCGGGGCCGAGCAGCTGCTGAATTTCCTTGATACGCCGGGGTACTCGCACAGCCCAGGTGCGGTCACGGAAATGGCGACGAACCTCACCCATGATCGTGGGCACCGCGAATGCCAGGAAGCCCGCGCCGTAGGTGGGGTCGAAGCGATCGATTGCCAGGAGCAGTCCCAGGCGAGCGACCTGCTGGAGGTCTTCGAAGTTCTCCCCACGACCGGCGAACCTCCTGGCGATGTGGTCGGCCAGCGGTAGGCATCGGCCGATGATGTCCTCGCGCAATATCGGTCGGCCCGGATCCTGCGCTCCGAGCTGGGCCAGCTGTTCGAGCATCGGTTCGATGTTGTCGTAGCTGTCTCCGCCACCACGTTGCCGCGAAGCTTGTGCGACAACAGGTTCCGATGCGCGCGAGGGAAGTCGGTGTTCGTCGATCGGGCCGATGACCTGTCGCTGCGGCGACGGGAACCGCTCGGTTGCCGACACCGGTTCGGCTGCGGAAGTATGGCTGTCCAGTCGCTCGACAGCAAGCCATCTGTTGCCCATGGTGACACCTTCGGTCGTCGCGCGCTTGCGTTCGACTGCCAGGGTCAAGGACAGCAATTACAAGCCTACTGCCTCAGGCCGGGCGGCGGTAGGTTGAAGGCGCCTGGGATACGAGACAACTGGGCGCTATGCTGCGACCATCCTCGAAGCCCGTATCTGTCACCCGGGTGAACACATGACGACCGCTCACTCGCTTCCGTCCGAGACATGCACCTTGCACGCCACCAGTCCGATGCGCTACTGAGAGAATCGCGGCAACCGATGCACACAGTGGACATGACAATGGGCGCCGTCGACATGTTGCCCGGGGTGGCGACGGTCGTTGAGTGATCAGGACTCGATCCTCGAAGCTCGCGCGGCCCTGCTGTCCGCGTTGGACAGCAGCCGCGATGGCTTGGACGCGGTAGCGCGATTGGGCAGGATGTGTGTGGATTTGTTGCCTGTCGATGGTGCTTCGATATCGCTGATGGCCGACACCAATATTCGTGAAACCCTCTACACCAGCGACGAAGTGGTCGCCCGGATCGACGCGGTGCAGTTCAGTCTCGGGGAAGGCCCGTGCTTCGAAGCCTTCCAGACCCACCGCCCGGTGCTGGTGGCGGATCTGCGCGCTACCAACACAGCATGGCCGGTTTTCGCCACGGAAATGACCAACGAACCGGTGGGCGCGATTTTCGCGTTTCCTTTGATCAGTGGTGCGATCAGCCTCGGCGCGATGGATCTCTACCGCGAGCAACCCGGCTGGCTGTCCGCAGCCGAGGTCGCCATCGCGCTGCAGACCGTGGATATGGTGGCGATGGCTGTGCTGGAGATGCAGATTAACGTGCTGGACCAACCGCAGTCGTGGTGGACCGACCTGCCCAGCAGTCGCGGCCAGGTGCATCAAGCGACGGGGATGCTCATCGCGGAATTCGGTATCTCCGCGGCACACGCGCTCGCGCGATTGCGTGCTTACTCCTTCACGACCGGACGCCTGGTCGATGACGTCGCCGATGATCTGGTCGCCCGCCGATTGACCCCCGCTGACCTGGAAAAGCCATGAGCCCGGATCGCCCGAAGCACTTCGATGACCGCAGGCGCGGAAACCGCGCGTCGGGATTACCTTTGACACCGGAGGAAGGAGACAACGCCATGCCCGAGGCGCCGCTGTCGACCAGAGAACGAGAAGCCAGTCTTTTGGAGGCGTTTGTCCAAATGGCGGACACGCTGGTCGACGATTACGACATCGTGGACGTGCTCCACGAGCTCGTTTCCCACTGTGTTCGTCTCCTCGATGCCGCCGCAGCCGGAATCGTGCTTTCCGACCAACGGGGCAGTCTGCAAGTGCTCGCCTCCTCTACCGAACAGACCCGCATGCTCGAGCTGTACCAACTCCAGACCAGCGAAGGTCCGTGCTGGGATTGCGTGCACGGCGGCGAACCGGTCTCGGTCACCGATCTCCGCTCCGAGACAGACCGCTGGCCGCTGTTCGTCCCCCGCGCTCTCGAAGAAGGTTTCGTCGCCGTCCACGCGTTGCCGATGCGTCTACGCCACGAGACCATCGGTGCGCTGAACCTCTTCGGCCGCGAGCCGGGTCCCATGCCCGCACAAGATCTTCGGACAGCTCAAGCCCTCGCTGATACCGCGACGATCGGAATCCTGCAAGAACGGGCGATCCATCGCGGTGAGATGCTGACCGAGCAACTGCAGGTCGCGCTGACCAATCGCATCACCATCGAACAAGCCAAAGGCGTACTCGCGCACGCGGGAAACCTCGACATGGACCAGGCATTCCAAGCATTGCGGGCCTACGGGCGGCGACGAAGTACACGGCTGTCCGATATCGCTCATCAACTGGTCACCGGCGCGACCACAGCGCGCACTGTTCTCGACGATTGACATCTCGGCACTACCGCCAGCGGTGCCGGAGACGAGGCCACGGCGGACCGTTTCGCGCGACATCCCGCCCCGATCGCGGTGCTGCTCATCGCCGTGGTGTCCGAGACCGCCCTGTGGGAACTCGACGCCGAAAGCTCATGCAGTGAACTACGATCCGCGCTTGTCCGACTGGCGCACACTGAACGCGGGCGCCCCGGCAGCTCACCACGAGGCCGGGGACTGAAGGGGGTCCGATGCGCTGGGAGCAGGCCGAGAGCCTCCTCGCTGTGGCACAGTCGGCGGACCTGGTGCGGATGCGGCGCGGCGCGATCGACGATCCGTGCTTCTACGAGACTCTGGCCTTCGTTCCGCAGTGCTCCGAGCACCAGCTCGACTTGGCCGTATCGGGCGCGCCGATGCGGAGGGAGCCCATCGGGTCTACGCGCACGACGTCGGCACCCTGCCCCGGTCAACCGTTCGACTGGTGGTTCCCGGATCTGTCCGACGCGCGCGCTGATTCAGCGTGGACGCGAAGGGAAGCAGGTGACGTGGCCGGGGTCAGCGCGCACGCACGGCGTTGGCTGACCGCCCGGCGCTCATGACTCGACGCCGAACGCCGCCCCGCGCTACGCTATGACCGACCGGTCGGTCATTTGCGCCTCGCCGGTCATCCGCCGTAAGGAGCGAAGTCATGCCGCGTTGGCAACTGCGTTTTACCGGGCTCTGCGCCCTTGCCGTGTCGACGGCACTACTGTCGACTTCCACCGCCTCGGCCGACGAGCCGGCACCCGCCCCGTCCTACAGCTACCTCGGCGGCGCGGCCGCTCACCTGGCGAACCCGGGTAGCGCGCCACCCGGTGCCAACGATCCCACCTGCCGACCCACCGCGCAGCGCCCCGAGCCTGTCGTGCTGCTGCACGGACTCAGCAATCAGGCGATCACCTGGAACACCATGTCGCCGGTGCTGCGCGCCCACGGCTACTGCGTGTTCAGCACCGACTACGGTGTCGGACAACTCGGTTCACTCGGCGCCGTAGCGCCGATCGAGGTCAGCGCCGCGCAGATCGCGGCGTTCATCGACCAGGTGCTCGCGACGACCGGCGCCGAAAAAGTAGACGTGATCGGGCATTCGATGGGTGGCGCCGTGCCGTTCTACTACCTCAACCACCTCGGCGGCATCCCGAAGGTCGACGACTACATCGCGATGGCGGCTCCGCTGGCGGGTACGACACTCAGCGGACTCCAGACGATGTTCGCCTCCGTCCTCGACCACACCCCGGACCTGGAGACCTTGCTGGCGACGCGGTGTCATGAGCGCTCCACGGCGCCGGCGCGCTCCGCGGCGATCATCTCGCGCAGGGCGTCGTCGGTGGGAGTCGGAGCGATACCGAAAGTGTCGGTGGCCGCGGAGGAATCGAGCACGAACGGGTACCGGAGTTGATATTGCATCTCGACCATCTCCTTGGCGTTTCGATCGAAGTACCCCGCCAATCGCAGCGCCACCGCGGGCATGCTCCGAATCCGGGCCTGCGGTGCGCCGGACAGCTCGGCGATCCGTTCCGCCATGGCCCGGATCGAGCGCGGCGGCGGGGTGGGCACATGCCAGGGGCGGCCCAGATGAGAGGGCGACGCGGCGACCGCGACCAGCGTGCGGGCGACGTCCCCGGCGTAGGTCCAGCTGTGCGCGACGTCGAGAGCGGCGGGCACGGACACGCGGTGACCTGCCAGCACTTTGGGCAGCACCAGCACGCTGAGCGGGGTCACCGCACCGGCTCCCAGGTAGTCCGATCCACGTACTTCCGCGGCCCTGACACGTCCGGCCCGGTGCGCGGCCAGCGCCTCTTCCCACAGCCGCGCCCGAACTCGCCCTTTGACGGTAGTCGCGCGCATCGGCAGATCCTCGGTCATCGGGCCGTCGACCGGTCCGTACCCGTACAGATTGCTGGTCGCCACGTAGATCGCGCCGGTGGCCTCGGCTGCCCGGAGAAGGGCCGCGCCCAGCGGTGGCCAGTCGGTGACCCACCGGTCATAGGGCGGGCCCGCGCAGCAGTACAGCGCTACCGCGCCGGTGGCATGGCGGATCAGCGCGTCGACGTCGGCGGCGTCGGCGGCTATCCGCTCGATGTGGTCGTGCGCGGGGCCACCGCCGCTGCGGGTCAGCAGGCGCACCCGCTCACCGCGCTCGGCGAGCAGCAGGGCGGTCGCGGACCCGACAGGTCCAGCTCCGACTACGACATGTAGGGACATCACGAGCACCTTCCGAGCATTACGAGAACACTGTTCTAATACAAGAACACTGTACTCGAAAAGTTCGGATGTTCTCACTCGTGCGAGAATTCAGTACATGTCCGCTTCGTCGCTCCGCTCGCGCGTCCGCTCCGAGATGAGCCAGGAGATCAAGGAGGCCGCCCGGGCCCGGTTGGCCATGGACGGCGCGAACCTGTCACTGCGCGCGGTCGCCCGGGACCTGGGGATCGTCGCGTCGGCGCTGTATCGCTACTTCCCGAGCCGGGACGCCCTGCTCACCGCGCTGATCGTGGACGCCTACCGGGATCTGCGCGACGCCGCGCAGCAGGCCGTCGAGGCGGTACCCGCGCACCAGCCGCGCGGCCAGTGGCTCGCGGTCTGCTGCGCGGTGCGGGCCTGGGCGCTCGCGCACCCGGCGGAATACGGGCTGCTCTACGGCACGCCGGTGCCGGGGTACGCGGCACCGCCCGAGACGGTGGAGCCGGCCGCCGCGGTACTTCTGTTGCTGGCCCGGATCGTCGGCGAGAGCCACGAACTCCAGGCTCCGGACATCGAGCCGGTGCCGGAGGCCCTCCGAGCCGACCTGCGGACACTCATCGATCAACGCGGCGAGAGCATGTCCGAGGAGCAACTGGACCGCGTGCTGCTCGCCTGGACACACTTGTTCGGAGCGATCACCTTCGAGGTGTTCGGCCGTATGGACGACCTCATCCGAGCGCGCGACGAGTATTTCCAACGCCACGTTCTGCTCATCGCGGACCTGGTCGGTCTGCCTGGCTGAACCGCGATCCGCAACGGAAGACCGCGAATCCGCGCCAGAAAGCCTTTCCGTGCTGAAATCATCTACGGAGATCAACAATTCAGGCAGAACGTCGCGCTGTCGCGCTGTCCGCGAGGCAGCGAACCCGTGGACTTCCAGATCGCCGCACGGCCCGCGCACACCGAGGTTACCGTGGAGTGAGGTGTCGAGGAGAGGACCGTCGCCATGTACCCGCCCGGCCCCCGACTACCCGCGATCGCACAGACGATGCGGTATGTGCAAGCACGGGAGCGGTTCATGACCGCCACCGCCCGCCGATACGGCGACACCTTCACCCTGCGCTTGGTGCCGCCGTACGCCCGACATCTGGTCGTGTTCACCCGGCCCGAACACATCCGCGAGATCTTCGCCGCCTCCCCCACCGACCTGCACGCCGGCGAGAGCAACGGCATCCTGCGTCCGCTACTCGGCGATCATTCGGTGCTCATCACCGACGAGGCCGAGCACGCTCGCGCCCGCCGCCTGCTGATGCCCGCCTTCACCGGGCCCGCCCTGGCCGGTTATCGCAAGATGATCGAGCAGATCGCCGGCACCCACGTGGAGACCTGGCAGCCGGGGTCGACGGTCCGCAGCCTGGACGCGATGACCGGGATCACCCTCGATGTCATCGGCGAGGTGGTGCTCGGCGTCGCCGATCCGCGCCGCCGCGACCTACTCGGTCCACCCATGCGCCGCGTCACCGACATCGCCCCGCTCACCCTGCTCGGTTCCCGCTACCCAGCCCTGCAGAACCGCGGCCCCTGGAAGCGGTTCCAGCGCGACCGGGCCAGTCTGGACGCCCACCTCTACGCCGAGATCGAGCAGCGACGCACCGGCAGCGACGCACCGGGCGCTGATGTGCTGTCGCGACTGATGGCAGCGGGCAGCGGCGACGACGCCCCGCTCACCCCGGACGAACTCCGCGATCAGTTGGTCACCCTGCTCGCCGCCGGGCACGAGACGACCTCGGCCGCACTGTCCTGGGCGCTACACGAGCTGGCCGCCGACCCCGTCCAGCAGGACCTCGCCCGCCGAGCCGCGCTCGACGGCGACACCGCTTACCTCGAAGCGGTGATGAAGGAAGCACTGCGCTACCACTGGGTCATCGGAGGGGTCGTGCGAAAGCTCACCCGCGACATGGTGATCGGCGGCCACGAGCTGCCCGCAGAAGCCGTCGTCGCGACCTCGATCCTGCTCGCGCACAAGCGGCCCGAGGCCTTCCCGGACGCGGTGTTCCGACCCGGTCGATTCCTCGACGGCAGCGTGGCGCCGAATACCTGGCTGCCGTTCGGCGGTGGGGTGCGCCGGTGCATCGGAGCGGGTTTCGCGCTGATGGAGGGCGCGGCGGTGCTTCAAGAGATCCTGCGCCGCCATGTCCTGTCCCCGCCCGCGTCCGCGACCCCGCGGGGCCGGATCCGCAACATCACGCATGTGCCGTCCGACGGAGCTCCGATTCTGGTCAACTGAACACCGCACCATCCATCACGAAACGCGAACTGGCTCCGACCGAACCGGCTCTGACACGGCCGGTTCCCACGGCAGGCCGTCACAGACGATCGTTCACCAGTTCGTCGGCCAGATCGGGAACCTCGTCCGCCGTTCGCGACGGCCGATGGAGCAGAGTCAGCCCGATCACCACGCCCACAGCCGCGATCACCGCGGTGGCCGCGAATGCCGTCTGATACCCGCCGATCAGTGCCGCAGTGGTGGCAAGCGCCACCCCGAGGCAGCTACCGATGCTGAACGAGGTGTCCACCAATCCGGCAGCGAGCCCCGAATGGCCGGCGCGCACGTCGGTGAGGGCAGCGATCTGGGCGCTGACGAAAGCCGCGCCCATCCCTGCACCGAAAACCAGCAGACCGGCAACCAGAATGCTCACCGAGCCGACGGCGCCGGCCGTGGAGACCAGGATCAGGCATCCCGCTCCGAGCAGCGTACTGCCGGCCACCGCCGCCCATTTCATCCCGATGTGGTCGATCGACCGTTCGACCGCAACGATGGCGACCACGGATGTCACGGTCATCACCGCGGCCAGCAGTCCGAACTGCAGCGCCGACCATTCCAGCACGCGCTGAACATAGGCGGTCAAGGTGATCAGCAGGCCGTCCACGGCCATCCCGGCCGTGAAGATCAGGAGATTACCGCCGATCAGCAGGCGTGAACGCAGAATCCGGCCAGGAACCAGCGGAGCGGCGCAGCGACTCTCGACAACTATCAGCAACCCACCGAAGACGCACGCCACGACGAACAGGCCAAGGGTCCGGGGATGCGACCAGCCGACAGTGGGAATCTGCGTGATCGCGTAGACGAGCAGGCTCAGCGCCGCAGTCACCAGCACCGCTCCGGCCACATCGAAGGTCCGCGGTGCCCCCGCCTCCCGGCTTTCCCGCAGCAGGCTCAGCGACAGCGCGCCGACGACGATCCCGACAGGCACATTCACGAAGAAGATGAACTCCCAGCCGAGTCCGTCGGTGATCAACCCGCCGAGCACCAGCCCCACGGTCGCTCCTACGCCGCCGAGCCCGCCCCAGAGGGCGAGCGCCTTGTTCCGCTCAGGCCCCGCGGGAAAAGTCACCATGACGATGGACAACGCCGCGGGAGCGATGACGGCCGCGGCGAGGCCTTGCAGGCCGCGGCCGGCGATCAGGAGCTCGCCGGAGGGAGCCAGGCCGCACAGCAACGACGCTGCCACCCACAGCGCGTTTCCGCCGATGAACATCCGGCGACGCCCGAGGAGATCCGCCACTCGGCCGAAGAACAGCAGCAGCGCACCGAAGGCCAGCACGTAGGCAGTGACCACCCATTGCCCGCCCACGTCGTCCATTCCCAGATCCGCGGCGATGCTCGGCAGCGCGGTCACGACGATGGTGGAGTCCAGGATCGTCATGAAAAAGGCTGTCGCGAGCAGTGCCAGGACACGCCAACGACGTGGTTGCGGATCGTGAGGCATGACGAGTTCCCTTTCGAACGCGACGCTTCGGTCGAAGCGAGCTGTCATCCGGTGGTCGGAGCCGACGCCCGGGACCGGACACACGCGCACTCGTCGTCGCATGTCGCTTTTCAGCAGGCTGCTTCGATAGCTGAGTAGGCTCCGACGCGGGGCCGTGGCGGGAAGGATTCGAGATGAAATATCTGTTGCTCATCTACAGCGCGCCCCAGACTTGGTCCGCGCTGACACCGGAAGAACGTGCGCGCGTAGTACGCGAGCACTCCGCGCTCGAACGAGAACTCACCGAGTCCGGCGAATACATCGGCGGCAGCGCCCTCGCCGACCCGGAACAATCCAAAGCGGTCCGCTTCCGCGACGGTTCCCCGGTTGTCACGGATGGCCCTTACCTCGAGGCCAAGGAGCATCTCGCCGGGTACGACATGATCGACTGCGAGAGCATGGAACGGGCCATGGAGATTGTCGCTCGCAACCCGCACATCAGGCTGGGCGGGGTAGAAGTGCGACCTCTCATTGACCCATGCGGCTTGGAGATGTGAACGGCCCGAGTCGAGCATCCGAAGTCGAGGACCTGCTGCGTGAACTGCTGCCGCACGTTCTCGGCACGCTGGCACGCCGGTGGGGTGACTTCGATGCGGCCGAGGATGCGGTACAGGATGCTCTGCTGATCGCTGCCCGCCGGTGGGCGGTGGAGGGGCCACCGGACAATCCGCGGGGTTGGCTGATCACCGTCGCCTCCCGGCGGTTGACCGATCAGTACAGGCAGGATGCGGCGCGGCGCAGGCGAGAAACCACCGCCGCTGCGATGGATGCGGCTCGGGATCGAGTATCGGCCCCGGCAGACACCGATCCCACGGCAGGCGACGACACCCTGTTCCTGCTGTTTCTGTGCTGCCACCCGTCGCTGACGGCGGAGTCACAGATCGCCTTGACGCTGCGCGCGGTCGGCGGCCTGACAACGGCTCAGATCGCGAGCGCGTTCTTGGTACCCGTGTCGACGATGACCCGACGGATCAGCCGGGCAAAGCAGCGGATGGCAGTCGACGGGCCCACCTTCGGTCCGCTGTCCGAACGGGACCGTGATGAGCGCCTGCGCGCGGTGATGCAGGTGCTGTACTTGATCTTCAACGAGGGCTATACGGCCAGCGGCGGAACCTGTCTACAGCGGGCCGAGCTGGCCGCGGCAGCGATTCGCCTGGCGCGGCTGGTTCATCGGCTGCTACCCGATGAGGGCGAAGCAGCCGGTCTGCTCGCCCTCATGCTGCTCACCCACGCCCGAAGTGCTGCCCGCAGCAGACCCGACGGCGCGCTGGTACCACTCGAGAAACAAGACCGCGGCCTGTGGTCGGCCGCCGAGATCCGCGAGGGCATCGATCTGATCGAGCAGACACTACCGAGATCGCTGGTCGGCCCCTACCAGATCCAGGCGGCGATCGCGGCAGTGCACTCCGAGGCCGCTCGAGCCGAGGACACCGATTGGCCCCAGATCGTCGCGCTGTACGAACTGCTGGAAACTGTCGCACCCAGCCCTGTGGTCACGCTGAACCACGCGGTGGCCAGAGCGATGACCGATGGCCCCCAGGCCGGGCTGGACATGCTGGCCGAGCTCGGGTCCGACGGGCGACTCGCCGGCTATCACCGGCTCATCGCCGTCCAGGCGCACCTGCTGGAAATGCGGGGAGATCGTGCCGCCGCCCGCGCCGCTTATCGGACAGCGGCCCGTCGAACGACGAGTCTGCCCGAACAGCGCTACCTGGAGTCGCGCGCATCCGCGCTCGGTCCCGAGGACAAACCGGAAGTGCCGTGAGCGCGGGTCGAGCAGCCGGCCGCGCGTCAAGCCGGTTGGACGCTACTTGACCAAATTGACTTTGCGATGCAAAGTTGGAGCATGAACTCTGCATCGCAAAGTAATTTGAATGCCGAGGATCCTCGCGCGCTCCTCGGCGATATGACGACCCTGACCCGGCGCGGATGGAAGCTGGCCACTCCCATGTGGTTCCCCTTGCTCTGTGTGGCCGTGACCGTGCTCGCCTCGGTGCCGGTGGGCGTCTTGCTCGATTCCGGCATCGGCATCGGCTGGTACTGGCTCGTCGCTTCCCCACTGAGCGCGATCGTCAGCGGCTGGTACTTCACCCGCCGGCCGACTCAGATGCCGGATCTTCGCGGGTTGGCCGTCTTGTTCACCGGGATGGGCCTGCTGATTGCCGTCGGATTGATCGCCTGGCTGTACCGCGGCGCCTGGTCGCTGGTCGCCCCGTGGCTGGTGGTCGGGATCGGGCTGGCGGCGCTCGCCGTGGGCATGCGGTCACTGGCGACGGCCGTGGTCGGGGGCACCGCCATCGCCTCCGCACTGGTTGTGGCGATCGTCGACCCGGCCCACGGATACTCCTGGCTTGCCCTGATCATCGGGTTGGTGGCGGCGGTGGCGGCGGCCACCGAGATGCTGCGCATCGAGCCCGGTACCGGCCATGGCTGAACCGCATCCCATCGTGAGCCTGGATGACACCGTGCACCAACGCATCCGGCTCGGCATCCTGGCGCTGCTCCGCTCCGGGGTCGCCATGGAGTTCGGCGTACTACGCGATCAGTTGCAACTCACCGACGGCAACCTGAATCGCCATCTCAAAGTCCTCAAGGAGGCCGACATGATCGCAACCCGGCGCAGCACGGGCCGGGGCCGCCCGAAGACCTGGCTCACCATCACCGACGCCGGGCGCTCCGCCTTCGACGCTGAACTGACCGGTCTGCGCGCCCTGATCGCTGCCGCCGAACAAACCTGAGCCCGCGGGGACCTGCAGGCCGGATGGGGTAGGTGACAACTCGAGCTACCCCACCCTTCGGGTTCCACTTCCGGTGGCCAACGCGCCGCGCAATGCTTGGCCAGTGCCAGTGTGTCGGCAGGTGTTCCGGCGATGGCATAGAGCTCCTGACAGGTTCTGTCGGGGCCGTGGGCCGGATTCAGCGGATCGAGGATCCGATGCCCAAGCCTCCGTCGACATCCAAAACTATCCCGCTCACGTAGCCGGCGGCCGGTGAGCAGAGGTAGGCGGCGGCCTCGGCGATGTCTTCGGGGCTGCCGGTTTTGCGTTGTGGCACTTTGGCGATCAGCTTTTCGCGGGCGGGGGCGTTCATCGAAGCGAGCATGGGGGTATCGATGAGGCCGGGCGCGATCGCGTTGGCTGTGATGCCTTGGCGAGCGGTTTCGAGCGCGAGGGTGCGGGTGAGGCCGACGATGCCCGCTTTTGCGGCGACGTAATTGGCTTGGCCGAAGTTGCCGCGCCAGCTCATCGAGGAGAACGACACGATCCGCCCGTAGTTGCGCGAACGCATGTGCGGCAATGCCGCTCGGGCGCAGAAGAAGGCTCCTGAGAGTGAAACATCCAGCACCGAGCGCCAGTCGTCGTCGTCGATGTCCTCGATCCGGTTGTCGCGGATGATTCCGGCATTGTTGACCAGGACGTCGATGCGGCCGTGCGCACGAGTGACGGTGTCGATCCAACTGCCGACGTTTTCCGAGGAGGTGACGTCGACCTGATGGGCCAGGCAGGTGCGACCGAATTCCTTTTCGAGGCGGTCGGCGAGGTCGCGGGCGCCGACCTCGTCGAGGTCGCCGATAGCCACGATCGCGCCTTCGGCGGCGAATCGCTGGGCCATGGCTGCGCCGAGCCCTCTAGCTCCGCCGGTCACGAGAACGACCTGATCGGTGTAGCGGTTCATTGTGCTCCCAAATATCTGATGTGGCTAAGCGTTTCAGGCAGTTCGGCTATGCAGGAACGCCGTCAATGAGGCTGGTACGTCGGTGGTGTTCCAGTGCTGTTCGAAGTCGGCGAGTTCGCGGGCCAGACCCTGCTGTTCGTCCAAGGTCGTCAGCGTGTGCAACAGCGCCTTGAACGCAGATTGGGCCGGTCCGCTGGCTTCGGCCAGTTCGACAGCGGCAGTTCGTGCGCGGGCGTGCACTTCCTCGGCGGGAACCACGGCGTGCAGCCACCCGGTACCGGCGAGCTGCTGGGCAGGGACCAACTGACCGGTCAGGGCCAGCCATCGTGCGGTGGAATCGCCGAGTTTGCGTGGCAACCGCACGCTCGATCCCGCCGCAGGCAACAGGTTGTTGCGGATGTGCCCGTCTCCGATGAGTGTCGTGTCGGCCACGACGACGACGTCACAGGCCAGCGCCAGCTCGAGACCACCGGCGACTGCGTGACCGTGCAAGGCGGCCACTACCGGAAGCCTGCTGGCTTCGAGCCGGGTGACAACAGCCGAGACCCGACGCAAGAAGCGCGTCGGCCCGCCGGGGGCATCGGCCAAGCTCAGAAAGTGCTGCAGGTCGGCACCGGCACAGAAACTCGGACCCGCTCCGGTGAGGACCAAGCACCGCGTGTGCGGATCTTGTTCGGCCTCGGTCAACGCGGCGTCGAGCGCATCGACCAGCTCAGGGTCCAAGGCGTTGCGGCGATGAGGACGGTTGAGAGTGAGGGTGCGAATGGCGCCTGTGTGGTTGACCAGGACGACCGGTGCGGAAGGGCTCATCGCGCACCCAGTCCGGCCTCATTGCGGCGTCGCTGCCGCAGCTGTGCGCGCTGGATCTTGCCACTCGGCGTCTTGGGCAGGCTCGCGACGAAGTGGATCCGCCGCGGGTACGCGTGCGCGGCGTAATTCTGCTTGACCCATTGCTGAAGCTCCCCAACGAGAGCGTCGGTGACGGCCGTATCAGGTGCGAGGACCACGAACGCCTCCACGACCTCGCCGCGCACCTCGTCGGGACCGGCGATGACGGCGGCCTCGCGGACAACGGGGTGCCGAAGGAGCGTGGATTCGATATCGAAGGGGCCGATGCGGTACCCGGCCATGATGATGACGTCGTCGTCGCGAGCCGAGAACCGGACGATGCTCTCGGAATCGACCGAGGCGATATCACCGGTCAGGAAATAGGCGCCACCAGCGCGAAACCGGTCGCTGCCGCGCCCTCCGACATAGCCGCGGAAGGTCATCAAAGGGCTGCCCGCCACAACGATCGCCAGTCGTCCGGTCCGACCGGGTTCGACCGGGGCGTCGTTGTCCTCGTCCAGGACGGCGATCTCCCAGCCCGGCAGTGCCGTTCCCATCGCGCCCTCCAGCACCTGTCGTTGCACGCTGGGGTGGTGCGGGAAACCGATCGGCATACCGAGTTCGGTCTGGCCGTAGTGGTCGTGCACCTCGAGCCCGAACGCGAAGCGGGACCAGCCGTTGACCTCCGGAGTCAACGGCTCCCCCGCACTCGACAACCGGCGCAGCGTGAGCCCCTGCGGAACCGGCAGGCCGCCGGCCCGCAACCCGCGGTAGACGGTGGGCGCGGCGGTGAAATCGGTGACCGCGCGATCCTTCAGCACCGTCCAGGTCGCCGCGGCCGAGAATCCGCCGCGTAGCAGCAACGTCGGCACACCGGCCGCCAAAGGAGCCACAATCGCGGTGTAGAGACCGTAGGCCCATCCCGGATCGGCGGCGCACCAGAACACACTGTCGGGACCGACCCCCAGACCGAATTCCAGGTAGCTTTGCCAGCCGGCGGCGTAGCGCACCGGATGCACGACTCCTTTTGGTTTTCCCGTGGTGCCAGAGGTGAACATCTGCACCAGCGGCCCGTCCCCACCCACCGGCACCGAACGGATGTCTCGCCATACCGCTGCGTCGAGCCGGGCGCTCAACCCGTTCGGGACAGCCGAATCGGCGATGATCAGCTTCCAGTCACCTGCCGGCACCTTCGCCTGCTGATCACTGTCAGCCACAACGAGTCGTACAGCGGCGTCCGCGAGCCGTGACCCGATCGCGTCCTCGGCGAAGGCGGTGAACAGCGGAACATAGACCGCTCCGAGGCGCCAGATACCGAGCACCACCGTCACCAGCTCGGCGCTCTTGCCCATCAAAGTCGCGACCCTGTCCCCGCGGCCCACACCGAGCTCGGAAAGCACGGCAGCCGCTCGTCGAGAAGATTCCGCCAGCTCGCCGTAGGTGTAGTCGACCGCGGACAAACCCTCGTCGACGATCGTGAGGGCTCGATCCGACGGCGGGTGCCGGTCGCACAGCAACCACGCCACATCGGTGTCAGGCGCCCCGAACTGTTCGAGTAGCTCAGCGACGCGTACTGCACAGTCAGAACTCACAACCACTCCTATGTGGGTACTTAAACAAGTCTATTGGTACTCATTACGGTACCGCACGGACGCGACAGATGACAGCCCATTGCTCGCAGCTGCCCAGCGAAAGGTGTGAAACACTCGGTTCCATGCCTCGTACGGCCCCCGCGCGTCAGAACACGGTCAACAGTCCTCGTAAGCGACGCGTCGATGTGGCGCGTCGTGAGGATCTGCTGCATCAGGTGCAGGAGATCTTTCTCGGCGAAGGTTTCACCACCGTCACCATCGGCCAACTCGCCGAGCGCTTGCATTGCTCCAAGGCCACGCTGTACAGCGTGGCCGCAACCAAGGAGCAGTTGGTGGTGCTGGCGACCAGACAGTTCTTCGTCGAATCGGCCGAACTCATCGAAGCCGAGGTGGCCGGACTGACCGACCCGCAGGCCAAGATCTTCACCTACCTCGGCGGTATCGCGAAGGCGATGCGCCGCAACTCGACAGCCTTCTACCAGGACATGGTCGCATTCGCCCCCACAGCCGAGATCTACGGACGCAACACCGCCCGCGCGGCCGAGCGCGTCCATGAACTGATCGATGAAGGAATACGGACCGGCCGTTTTCGCGCCACCGACGGCAGATTTGCCGCGCAACTCGTCGCTCTCGCCATCGAGGGAGTCCAGTCCGGCGTCCTGCTCGAACGCACCGGCCTATCGGCCGCTGACGCCTTCAACGAATTGGCGACCCTGCTGATGAACGGCTTACTCCACGACACCGAATGACCCGTAGCCGTGCACGTTGTGCCGAGTCGGCCGACCTCGGCGTGCAGGGTCGAATCACCGCGTGACCGGGTTTCGACGCCAGAGCGGTCGTACGCCACGAAGGACGGCGGCCGATCCACCGGTCCTTCGTGGCGTGACTCTAGGAGGTGGGGACCACGGGCAGGACCAGCCGGGAAGGTCGAGCGGTGTCGTGGAAGATCTTCTGCTGTGCGACGCGGTGCTCGACGGCCACAGCCGGGTCCTCGCCGGTGTTGAGGTTGCGGTCCCAGCGCGGGAAGTTGCTGGAGGTGACCTGCACCCGGAGCCGATGACCGGCCTTGATCACGATACTGGTCGACCACAGGTCGATGGTGTGTTCATCCACGCGTCCACTTTCAGTGTCGATCCGGGTGATGCCGTCAACGATGTTGAGCGAAGTTCCGCGTTCGTCGACCTCGCACAGCCGCACGACCCAGTCCGTGCTGGGTCCGTCGGTGGCGGCGAACAGGGTCGCGCTGACCCGACCGGTGATCTCGAGGTCCTGCTGGAGTGGGTCGCTGGTGAACACCAACACATCCGCGCGGGACTCCACTGCTTGCTGATCGAACGCTCCGGGAAGAAAATCGCTCGCCATGACGAGCGCACCGCCCGTTGTCGGCACAGGGTCGGCGGGATCGTAGACATAGGATGATGACGCCACATCCGCGGTGGGAGCTGCAGTCGACAGCTGCCCGCCGGGATGGAGGAAGAATTCCGTGTCGGTGGCACGGGCCAGCGGCCATTGCTGCTCGTGTCGCCACTGGTTCAGGCCCATGACGAAGATGTCCACGCCGGGGTCCGGTTCCGTCTCGACCGGCTCGTTGGGCAGGAACTGGTCGAACCAGTCCAGCTGAATACCGGTCATCGTTCCGTCGCCGCTGGGCGGGGCCATCGAGCCCAGCCCATAGTTCACCATCCCGGCCCGTTCCGGCCGGGGATTCAAATCGTGGAGGTGTTCCCAGGGCCCGACGATCAGTCGAGTCAGGTGGCCCTGTTCGCGTGCAGCGATGTAGTTGTCGAGCGTGCCCTGCAAGAACACGTCGTACCAGCCACCCACGTTCAACGACGGCACGGTGACCTCCCCGTGCCGGCCAGCGACACGCGCCTCGGCCATCGAGGAACTGTCTCGCAGGGCGCGCCGCGTACCGATGTCCGGGAGATTCGTGCGCGTCAGCGCCGGCGCAGCGCCCGAAGGCATCTCCCAATATGTCACCTCGGCGAGCCGGTCGAAGTCGCTGATCGTGGCGCCCAGTCTGGCGAAGAGCTCCCCGGAATCTACGGCCACCTTCGGATACTGGCCAGCCGCGGTCATCAGCGACCACCAGAGATTCAGTCCGTGCTCGATCGCTCCACCACGAAAGAAGATCCCGTCGGCGGGGTCGGACCAGGTGATCTGTGGAGCGATGGCACGCAGGTGT
This sequence comes from Nocardia mangyaensis, assembly GCF_001886715.1. NCBI lineage: Bacteria > Bacillati > Actinomycetota > Actinomycetes > Mycobacteriales > Nocardiaceae > Nocardia > Nocardia mangyaensis. The sequence goes on along the minus strand of NZ_CP018082.1, from coordinate 3,199,653 downwards.
GGCGCGCCCGCGACGGCAGCGGACCATTGGGTATTGCCGGTGTAGCTCCCGCCGAACATTCCCACGTTGCCATTGCTGTCGGGCAACGTCGCCGCCCACTCGACGGTGTCGTAGCCGTCTTGGTGCTCATGCGCCCACGGCAGCCACTCACCGTCGGAAGCGAACCGGCCTCGAGTGTCCTGCTGCACCACGATGTAGCCGCGCCGCACAGCTTTGAGGATGTCGAGCTGGGCCGCCGCCTGCGGCGAAGCCTTGTCGTACGGGGTGCGCTGCACCAGGACGGGCCACGGCCCGGGCCCAGTAGGCCGGTAGACGTCGGCGCGCAGAATCACGCCGTCGCGCATGGGCACCGACACGTCGAAACTGATAGCAACTTGACTCATTGGATCCTCACTGATCATCAGACACACCGCCACAGCACTCACAGAACATAACTGGGTACCATCGTATTTGATATAGTACCCACTGTGCCGTAGGGCACAACCCCGCGAACCATGCATCGCCGACGCGGCCGGAAGCAGCAGACACTCCCTGATCCCCGACGAGCAGATGCGACCCCTGTTCGCCTACTTGCACACCCTGGTGACTCCCACCGCCCTGTTCGCCGCGCCGGAAGACTTGGCCGATCCCGCCCTGTCCACCCGAATCTCCCGCACCGCAACCGAACTCGCCGCGCTGGTGGCCAACGGTGCCAGCGACGCCATCCGCGCCGACACTTGGCACAGCCACCGCCACGAATTCGCTACCACCGCTGCGCCTGCCGCCGACAAGTCCACACTCGACACCATCGATCTCGACACCGATCTCATGCAACTGGCAGCCGGCGGCCGAACACCACAATCGGCTCCTGGCCCGCGTCATGCAGGGCGCGGCCGCACGGGTGCGGATGGAGTTGCTGCACCGCTTCCGCGGTGACATCACTGCCAAACCTGCCTGACCGGTGAGCGGTCGGGGCTGCTGCGGGATCGGGTGGGGCGGACATTCGTCCAGTTGAGACCCGAGCTCGGCATTCGAACTCGACCTAGGAGACATCCATGGGATCCGCATCCTCACTGCTGGCCAGCGTGCTCGTTGCCCTGATCCTCGCCGCAATCCAGAGCGGCAGCGCGGGCAGCTGACCCGACACCGCGACGGCCCATCGGGAAACCCCGGTGGGCCGTCGTCATGTGCTCAGCGCGGAGTGAGTTCGACGATGCCGAACTGCTGCCAGGTCTGGTAGATGTCGGCCTTGGGTGCTTCGTCGAGGGCGAACACACGGAGCACTCCCCCGTAGGTCAGCGCAACGGTGTGCTGAGTTCACCCGACCGTGTCAGATCAGCGAGCTCGGGCACCCCGCGGCGCCAGAGCATCCAGGTCCCGCGAGAGCCTGTGCAAGTGCCGCCTCATACGCGTGTGCCGGTGCGCCCGGCGTCAGCAGGCGGGGGAACGAGCCTCCGCCAGCATGGACAGCTGGATCGTATCCGCCATTGCCCGATAGCCGGCAGGGTTGGGGTGTAGACGGTCCGGACTGGCATAGACGTCCTGAAGGACAGCGGGGTCGGCCGGGTCACGGAGGGCGGCGTCGAAGTCGACGATGCCGTCGGCGAGGGTTTGGCTACGTATCCAGGTGTTGATCTGCTGACGGTCGGTCTCGCTGCGTGGGGCCAACACGACACCGTTGACAACAGCGTCGGAGGATGGCAGCAGGGTGCCGATCCAGATCTTCTTGCCGTGCCGGCGCGCCGTGGTGATCAGTTGCTCATATCCCGCGATCATCGATGCCGCGTCGGCGTGTGGGGGCAAGCCGAGGTCGTTGATGCCCTCTTGGACAAGGACTCCGCTGACTCCGGCCTGGTCGAGTACGTCGCGTTCGAACCGGGAAAGGCCACTGGGACCGAGAAGCAGCGGTTCACCGCTGGTCAAGAGGCGGTTGCTGCCGATTCCGGCGTTGACGACCGAGACGGGAATACGCGCGTCGTCGAGCCGGCGTTGAAGGAAGTCCGGGTAGCGCCCATTGGTGTCGGCCACCGCGCGGTCGGCCGGGACAGCGGCCGGGGTGGTACCGACGAAGCCGTCGGTGATGGAGTCGCCGAACGCGACGATGGCACTTGTTTCGGCGGGTGCGAGCACATCCAGGGCGTTGACATAGAACCAGGCGTTGGTCGTGGCGGTGAACCCCGTGGGGTCGGGTTGTCCTGTCAGGTCGCCGCTACCGGCGGGGGAATAGTAGGAGGTGGCGTTGGCATTCCAGTGTTTGGTCGGCGGACCGACCGGGTCGGCGACGTGGATACTGACCGCCAGCGGTCTGAACGAGGCGGCAGTGAACGGCACCGGGTCGCTGAGGACATCGGCTCCGGCAGCGAGCGTGGTCGAGGGCTTTCCGTCGAACAGCACCGGCGTGATGTTCGCTGCGCTCGCCCCTGACACCTGATCAGCGACGCTGACGGTGTCGAAGGTGACCGGTGTGAGACCGAATCGGTTCGTCAGACGAACCCGTACCTGCGTTCCGCCCAGATGCGGGGTGATGACCATACGGAAGGTTTGATTGTTCACGGTCATCGGGACAGTCCCACCGGACGCATCCATCGGCGTCACCGAATCGGTGGGACTGGCCGCCCAGGACGCTACGAAATGCTCTCCCCCGCAACCATATTCGTGAGCCTGCGCGTGGGCGGGTTGTATCGCGAGAACGGGTTGTATCGCGCCCACCACCATGGCGCCTGCTGTAGCGGCGACAGCGATGGGCACGCGCCAGGCCGATGAGATCCGTAGCCGAGGGCGGTGAGTTGTCATGTCGGAGAATTTCATTATCGAACTCCTGCTTCACGTAGTGTGATTCGCCGGTCTGCTAGGCAGGGCATGGCATCTGTCGTGTCTCTGAATTGGTCGTTGCGGCGGGGCCGCTGCCGCATCCCTGTATTCACAGGTCAGATGAGGGTGCCGATATCGCGGGCGACGATATTGTCCAATGCCCGTTCGGCGACCGCGGCGATGGTCATCGACGGGTTGCAGGCCGCAGTGTTACCGGGCATCAGCGCACCGTCGAGGACATAGAGCCCGGGTTGGTCGTGCACACGGCCGTCGAAGTCGCAGACCGCGCCCATGCTCGCCCCACCCAAGGGGTGCCAGGTGGACGGGAACAGCGCGTTGGTATCGAGGAGAATGCCCTCGGGTCCGGCGATGCGGCGCACTGCGGGGTCGATGTGATTGTTCTGGATGTCGCTGTCGCCGGCGGAGGGCCAGTGCAGGATCGCGTCGTCGCGACCCGAGTCGTAGGCGAAGGTGCCGCGGCCGTCGCTGACTCCGAAGCCGACCATCATGGTGCTGCGCGGGTCCAGCGACAGCGGCGGCAGGGACGCCTGGATGACGGTATGCGCGGAACGCGGATCGCCCCAGTTCTTGCTGCCGTAGACCACCGGACCGCCTTGGGGCGCACCGAATTCGGCCGACGGGTCGGTCCAGACGTAGATCCGGTCGGCATTGGTCCCCCAGCCCTGGCCGAGGCCGTCGGGTAGATCGGGGATCAGCCCCTTGGCGCCCGCGCGAACCAGCAGGCGGGTCGTGTTGAGGCTGCCCGCGGCCATGATCAGGGTGCCCGCGGTGAGGATCTTGTTCTCGACCACCGCACCGGTGGTGTCCAGGCGCAGCACGTGCACGATCCACCGGCCGTCGGTGCCGCGTTCGACGTCGGTCACCTCGTGCAGGGTCTCGACGGTCACCCGACCGGTGGCCTCGGCGGCCGCGATGTAGGTGACGTCGACCGAATGCTTGCCGCCGTTGTTCACGCCCATCGCCCCGTCACCGTTGGTGTAGGACGGTTTCATCTCCCCGCGCAGTTCGGCGAGCGCGAAATCCCAGTCGATGGGCATGGGGATCTTCGACAGCGGCATACCGGCCCGCTGTACACGTTCGGCGAAAACTCTTGCTGCGCGGTAGTTCTCGCTCGCGACCAGCTCGTCGGGAGCCTCGGCCAGTTTCAGCATTCTGGCCACCCGCGGATAGTGCACCCGGTCCATCAGCGCCCAGTCGAGTTCGGCCGGGAAGTGGGTGTCGAAGACTTCCCGGGTGGGCTGCAGTGACATCCCCTGGTAAACCAGGGAGCCACCGCCGACGCCCGCCGCGCACAGGGCGGTCATGTTCACTCCCGGCACGGCTTCGACCAGGCCGGTATAGGGCTCGAAGATCATGGGGCGACCGAACAGGTTCGGGCTGGAGCGATACCAGAGTAGTCGCTTGTCCGGAGATGAGGCCCGGGGGAAGGTTTCGGCGTTGGGGCCGGTGGGCCAGCGCAGTCCGCGTTCGAGCACCGTCACCGGCACCCCCGCCTGCGCCAGTCGCAGGGCACTGACGCCGCCACCGAATCCCGAGCCGATGACCACGACCCTGTGCTCTTCCCGCGTCAGCGGGACGGTGCCGGGCTGCGCGGCGGCCGGGGCAGCCGAACCGACCGAACGTGCGCCCAGAGCTAAGGCACCAGCAGCGGCAACACCGCCCAGCAGGGAGCGGCGCGAGAATGCGGGCATCACGAGATCCTTCATCTTTGTCTGACCAAGCAGGCAGAACGGGTTGGGTTGTTCGGGACTTCTTGCGTTCGGCGAATCGAGTCCGAGGCCCGGTGTCGATCAGCCGAAGGCGCAGCCGGTGAGCGGCTACACGGGCGGAGTGGTGGGAGACGTGTTGGCGGTGTCGGCCCCGACCGCCGACACCGCGCCCGTACGGCGAATAGTCACCACTGCGCCGAGCCGTCCTGCCATCGCGAACTCGCGCTGACTCGACCGACACATACGACACGCTCCCCGTACGCCATCCGCTTGCTTCATTACTTTCGGTGTGCTCGCTTGCTGTCGACCATGAGGAGCATCACAGCGAAGCCGTCGTACGGTAACACGGTTACTCGAGTTCCGGATGGGGCGAACTGAACGCGGGACCAAGTTGGTCAACTGTTCATTTCGCGACGCCGTTCGGGCACCCGCACCGCCCCTGGGTTCGGATCGCAGGACTCGCCTGCCACCGTTCCAGCCAGAGACCACCGCATGCAATCGCCACCGCCCCGTCTGGCCGCCACCATCGGCTCGTTCACAGCGCTCACCCTGATCACGGGCGCGCCGCACGCCCCGGGGTCACCGGGCCGTCACCGTCGAAACACTCGCGGCCGCCCCGATCGCCGGGGCCGAGCAGATGTGCACCAGTGGCGCACCAGCATTCGACGATGCGATGACCGCTGCGGCGTCGGTCCTACGCGGCACGGTCGGGCCCGCCCAGCTCGTCGGCTTCGACCAGCGGGTCGCCGACTTCCGCCCCTCGATCGCCGCAGTGCGAGTGCATCGAGACGGATTGCCGATGCGTCCGGAAGTGAAGATTGCTTTCGATCTGGCGACACCGACTCTCGACATCACCAGCCCGCTGTTCTCGGCGGATACCACCGTCGCCGGTTTCACCGGAGTCGGTGCGGTGGTCACCACACCGTTGTCGATCGCCCAAGACATGGTTCGCGCCGACCGATTTCGGTGCGCCAATCATGCGCGGCGTGATGCAGTCGATGCGGGCAGTCTGGATTCGGCGGTGTCGCGACGGTGCCTGCCCGCTTCACGGAGTCATCGATGTGAACTTTTCACCAGTCTGTCAACTGGTCGCGCTTGCTGGTGCGACCAGCCCGCTGTCGGCGGGCTCGCTCACTGCGCGCTTCGAAAGCGATCCTGCTGACGACTCGCCCATCGCCGGGCCCAGGTACCCAGCGGTTCGTAAGCTTGCAACAATTCTCGGCCCTCACCCGAGAGCCGGTAGCCATTCGGGCCGTTTTCGATGATCTCGGCGTCACGTAGTTCGTGGAGCCTGGCGTTGAGCCCGGTGGCCGAAATGCTGTCGCAACGTTGCTGCAGTTGCCGGAAGGTGAGTTCGTCGGCGCGCAGTTCCCAGATGATTCGCATCGCCCATCGCCTGCCCAGAAGATCCAGCAGAGCCATGATCGGCTCCCCGGCAGTGTGTGACGACGACATCGACGAAGACTATCGCAGCGCCGATTCTCGACGGGCATCGCTCGCATCGTCTTGCGCTCGCTGGAGGCGAAGCGCTACGGTTGCGCTCTGAAAAACAGAGCACTCGGAGGTGTCCGATGTCCGATCCCGTCAGAATTCTCCCCCTTGAACCCCCGTACGAGCCCGACGTCGAGCAGTTGCTGGCCAAGTGGATGCCTCCAGGTACCGACGTGACCCCGCTGGCACTGTTCCGCACACTGGCCATCCACCCCGAATTGGCGACACGGATGCGCCCCCTCGGCGCAGGCATCCTCGGCAGCCGGTTGATCGACCCACTGCTGCGCGAAGTCATGATCTCTCGCACATGCGCGCGATGCTCGGCCGAGTACGAATGGGGCGTGCACGCCGTGGCATTCGGTGGTCCGCTCGGACTCACCGCCGCCCAACTACGTTCCACCGTGCACGGTGACCCCCACGACAACTGCTGGGACCCCCGGCAGCGCGGTGTTCTCCGGCTGGCCGACGAACTCCACGACACCAGCACGGTGTCCGATGACCTGTTCGCCGAACTGGGCACCTTGTTCGACCATCGCCAGATCCTGGAACTCACCGCGACAGCGGGCTGGTATCACACCATCGCCTATCTCATCGGGGTTGCCCGGGTGGCTCCCGAACCATGGGCAGCATCGTTCCCCGCACCCACCGCGCCGATAGCCGGACAACAATGACCGCCACCCCACAGCCCTGCCGGGAAAGGACGGGCGGCCCGATGAACGAATCCGCAGCACCGCCGGCCGGAGTGTCGGTCGTCGAGATCGGCGGATGACCGGCCGGCCCACTGACAGGTTGGCTACTCAGCGGCTTGGGCGCCACGGTCGGTCGCATCGACACACCTGCCAATGCCCCACTTTCACCTGCCCTGGACATCGCGTTGAACCATCACAAACGCCCACCTGAACATCGATCTGCTGACCGCCGACGCGCTGCGGACGTGATCACGCGCGCCGACATCGTCCTGGACAACAACCGGCCCGGGCTCCTTCCCGAACTCGGCATCGACCTCGAACGGTTGCGCGATGGCGACGAGCGACCGATCTGGGTCAGCATGCCGGGATTCGCGTCCACCGACCCCGAATTCGCCGGCACTCCCGGTTGGGAGATCCTCATCGGGGCCACCTGCGGGATGTTCACCGATACAGCGTGACTCGCCCCGCCCTGGGCCTGCCGCCGGTCTTCACCGCACTGCCGATGGCCTCAGTCCATGCCGGGGTACACGGGGCATCGGCCGCTGTGTCCGCGCTGGTCGGTCGCGACCGAGATGGTTGCGGCGACCAGATCGAAGTCCCCCTCGCGTCCTGCCTGTCGGTCGCACCGGGAAGCGCACTCCTGGATCTCGACGACCAGCAACACCGCTACGACGTGCCGCCGCTCGCACGTCCTGTCAGGATGCTGCTGCCGACACTACGAGGTGTGGCGTCGCGCCCAGACCCCCGGTCTCAGGCCGAGCTCGCCACAGCGGCCCGCGCCTTGATCCCGCCACTGATGGACTCCTATCGCTGTGCCGACGATCAGCTGCCCTACCTGTTCGCCATGGATCACGACCGAATCCCGCACACGCCGCTGCGCACCCTCGAAATCGCCGAGGCCGCAACGAGAATCGGGCTCACCACACAGGACCCGTATCGGGTCGCCACCACCGACAACCTCCACGACGCCGCCGGCCTGTCGTTCGCGCTGCGCCGAACATTGTGCACCCTCATCGCACAGCGCCTGGCGGCGCGACCCGCCGACGTATGGGAAGAACTGCTCGGCAACGCCGGGGTTCCCTGCGCCGTGCAGCGAACCACAGATCAATGGCGCGCACACCCCGCCGTGATCCCGTACCGGCAGGTATGTTTCGTCGGCTAGGTGACCGGCTCGACCAGTACACCCATGGCCTGGTCGAGTAGTTCGGACAACGGTGCGGCTCCCTCGCTGGCCGTCCAGGCATCGGTCGCGGCATCCAGACAGGAGATCGCCGCGCCCACGAGAGCGTGGGCGCGCAGGTCGCCCGTGGATTCCGAGTCATCGCAGAGCCGGCGGGCGATCTCGGGCACCAACAGGCTGTGCCAGCCCTGCGTCTTCTCCCACTGACGCGTCATCAGGGCGCAGGCGTCGTTGAGCAGCCGCATCAGGTTCAGGAACGGCTGAGGCTCGTCGGCCGTCGGCTCGGTGATCACATCGAAGGAACGGCGCAGTGCTTGCCAGCACCGTTCCTCGGCGGGGCGCGCGGCAAGCGCCGCGGCGATCCGGGGGCCGAACTCGCTCATCTTGCCGAGGACGACTTCTTCCTTGGTGCCGAAGTACCGGAAGAAGGTGGTCCGCGACAACCCGGCCTCGGCGGCTATCTGCTCGACCGTCGTCTTGTCGAAACCCTGTTCGGAGAACAGCCGGAACGCGACTTCGCTGACCTCGTCGCGCATGGCAGCTCGCGTCCGCTCCCGCAACGTGGAGCGCACGGTCCTGGAGGTCTCGGCCATGCCATGAGTGTAATACAACATACCTAAGTGGTACTCAATCCCATATAGGTATATCGTCTCTAATGTTGTCTTAGTTTCTACCGAGGAGTTCTTCCCATGAGCAAGATCTGGTTCATCACTGGTTCCTCGCGCGGCCTGGGCCGCCACTTCACCGAGGCTGCGCTCTCGCGGGGCGACAAAGTCGCGGCGACTGCCCGCAACACCGACGCACTCGCCGATCTGGTCGCCACCCACGGCGACGCGATCCTGCCGCTGACCCTGGACGTCACGAACAAAACCGCGGTGTCCGATGCCGTGCGGCGCGCCCACGAACACTTCGGCCGCCTGGACGTCGTCGTCAACAACGCCGGATACGGTCTGTTCGGCATGGTCGAAGAGCTGACCGAAGACGACGTCCGCGCCCAGTTCGAGACCAACGTCTTCGGCACCCTGTGGGTCACCCAGGCGGCCCTGCCCTACCTCCGCGCTCGAGGCAGCGGCCACATCGTCAACGTGACCAGCCTGCTCGCCCTCGCCGCCTTCCCCACCACGGGCGGCTACACCGCCGCCAAGGCCGCAGTCGAGGGGCTCTCGGACTCCCTGGCCCAGGAAGTCGCCGCCTTCGGCATCAAGGTCACCGTTCTCGAGCCCGGCCCCTTCGGCACCGAGTTCAACGCGTCCTCCGCCCAATCCGCACCACTGCCGGCCTACGACAGCTACCGCGAGACGGTCCACGCCAGCTTCGCCAACGTCCCGAATCCCGACCCGGCGGGAGTCGGCGCCGCGTTACTGAAAGTCGTCGACGCCGAAACCCCACCGTCGCGGATCTTCTTCGGCACCTTCCCCCTCCAGATCGTCCCCCAGCTCTACGCCGACCGGGTCAAGGGCTGGCAGGAGTGGGCCGAACTGTCGGCCGAGGCCGAGGCCGGAAAGCGGTAAGCCGCCAGCCCTTCGGAGCGTCCGCTTCGGAGATTCCGGCTCAGTGACCGCTGTCGACGCCGGCTCGGCGTTCCTTGAACGACAGGACGCCTCCGGGTCCGTCATCGGTACCGACGGTCTCGGTCCGCAATCGGGGAACGGCATCGAAAGCTGTCGAAATCCCAGCCTCGGCGGCGCGGCGGGAGACGGCCAGCGAGTGCCCATCGGTGCCGCAGCCGCGATATCGCCCATGAGTCACCGAGATGAGCTAGGACACCCTTGCACCGCGTGACGCCTCGTCGAGAACGAGCGTCAGTAGCCCAGGGAAGCGTCGATCGAGCTCTTCGCGACGGAGCCAGTTGCGGTGCCTGTTGCCGTGCGCCTCTTGCCTGATCAGACCTGACTCGCGGAGTATGCGCCAATGGCGGGTGAGGGCGGATTTCGAAACGCCATAGTCCGCATTGCTGCACGCCCGGCCCGGCTCTTCCGCGAGCTGTACGACAATCGCTCTTCGCACCGGATCGGTGAGCGCCGACATCACCTCGAAGAGGTCGAACTCTTCCTCGGTCGGGATGGTGAGCGGGTTTGCCAATCGACTGGCCATGGGTTCGATCCTGTTCGGACATGCAAAAGATGTACCACTTTGCGTGTACATGATCTACAGTGGATGTACGGGACTGCGCGTACATCTAGTTTGCTCGCTTCTGCGCGGGACGACAAGCCCCCGCAACCACACACCTCCAAGAGCGTCGGTCGCGCTCGACACGAACGAAGGAAGAACAGGTATGAAGGTTTCCGTCATAGGTGCCGGAGCAATCGGCGGCAACATCGCGCGCCTCCTCAGCGAGGCCGGGCACGACGTGCTCATCGCGGACGCGCGCGGCCCGGAATCCGTGGACTCCGCGGTGACCGCAGCAGGTGCGCATCCGGTTGAGCTCACTGCCGCGACAAAGGAACGGGACGTCGTCATCCTGGCGATTCCGTTCGGGGTGCAGCCCAAGCTCAAAGAGCTCGTCGAGACTGCGCCGGAGAGCACCGTAGTGGTGGACACCTCGAACTACTACCCCACCCTGAACGGGCACATCCCGGCCGTCGTCGACGGACAGGTCGAGAGTCTGTGGAGCCAGGAACAGTTGGGGCGCCCGATCGTGAAGGCCTGGAACGCGGCCTTGGCCGAGACGCAGCGAAGCAAGGGGAAGCCCGCAGGCAGCGCCGACAGGATCGCGATCCCGGTCGCGGGCGACTCCGCCGAGGCCCGTGCGACCGTGATGGCTCTCGTCGACGACACCGGTTTCGACGCCTATGACGCCGGCCTGCTCGCGCAGTCGTGGCGGCAGCAGCCCGGAACGCCGGCGTACTGCACCGAGCTGGGCATGGAGGACCTCGGGCGGGCTCTTGCCGCGGCAGAGAAGGACAGAGCGCCTGCCACACGCGATCGCCTGATGGCGCACTTCGGCTCCCTTGCCGCGATGCCCTCCCACGAAGAGACCGTCGCGACCAACCGTGCCGCTCACCAATAACTACTCTGCTCACGCACCGAACAAGGGAACATCATGACGACCGGGAAACAGATGATCCTGGGAATGCACCTCGGCAACGGATATGGCTCGCAGAGTTCTGCTTGGCGAGCGCCAGGGGTAGACCCCGCCAACTACACCAGCTTCGATGCACAGGTGCGCTACGCCCAGGCCGCCGAGCGGGGAAAGTTCGCATTCCTGTTCCTGCCCGACTTCCTGGGCGAACAGGCAGACCTCACCCGAGAATCACTCATGATCACCCTCGAGCCAATGATGACCCTGGCAGCGATCGCCCGTGAAACGAAGCGAATCGGGCTCGTAGCGACTGGCTCCACGACGTTCAACGAGCCCTTCAACATCGCGCGTCAATTCAAAGCCCTCGATGTGATGAGCCACGGCCGTGCGGGATGGAACGCGGTCACGACCAGCGACCCGGTCGCTGCCGCGAACTACGGACGGGCCATCGCGCCGCGGCCGGAGCGCTATCAGCGCGCTCACGAGACCATCCAGATCGCCCAGGCTCTCTGGGGCAGTTGGGGCCGAGACGCCTGGGTCAAGGACACGAAGACCGGGTACTTCGCTGACCCGGCGAAGATCCAGCCGGTCAACCTGCAGGGCGAGTACGTCGCCTCGCGCGGCCCGCTGTCCATCCCTCCGTCCGAGCAGGGACAGCCTGTCATCTTCTCCGCCGGTGGCGGCGGGAACGGTGCGGAGCTCGCCGGTAGGTACGCCAGCGGAGTCATCGGCGCCGTGTTCACGATCGAGGATTCCCGCAACCAGCGCGAAGCGCTCCGCGAGGCGGCGCGCCGAGCAGGCCGCGACCCTGATGAGGTGAAGTTCTTCGCAGGGGTGATGCCGGCTATCGGGGCGACCAAGCGGGAGGCGTTGGACCGTCGAGTGGCTCTCGGTGAGCTCGCCACCCCGGCCCGAGTGCCTTACCTGGGCGCCATGCTGAATCTGCCCGCGACACTGAACGTCAGCCAGCTCGATGAGCCCCTCACGCCCGCGCAGCTGGCTGTGGCGAGCCCCAGTCCCTTCGACCCGCGCAGCGTGCGCGCGCTCGAGGTCGCCCGCGAAGGTTGGACGATCCGCGACATCCTCGCCCACGGAGTCATCGACTACCACCCCACCCCCGTCGGTACGGCATCGGTGACCGCGGACCATATGCAGGAATGGTTCGAGGCGGGGGCTTGCGACGGGTTCTGGGTCTCCATCGACATCAACGAAGACGGCATCGACACCTTCGTCGAGGAAGTCGTGCCGCTGCTTCAGGAGCGCGGGCTGTACCACGAGGACTACGAAGGAACCACGCTGCGGGATCACCTCGGTGCGCCTGCGCAGTACGGACTCGACCCCCGGATCGCTGCTCCGGCGGAGTGATCGACCCGGGCTGTTCCGTGAAATGCCGCCGGGCAGTACATACCCGGCTCACGAATTTCACCTGGCAATACATGTCTCTACGACGCCGTCGACCAGTCGTCGCCACTCATCGAGGCGGTCACTGACGTTGTAGTTTCTGCCTCACCCAGTCCACGACGGGCCGCTGCTGGGGAAGGGTGGGGTGCTCGAAGTCGGAGTCGGGCCACAGCTCATCGGCGAACCGATTCTCGACACCGGACTCGTCGATGAACGATGCCGTCCCGCCAGGGGAAACAACGGCGTCATCGCGCAGGGCGAGGATGTGATAGTTCACGCCGGTTGCCGCGAGCGGGGGTTGGTTGTTCTTCTGCCTGTATGCCGATCCGGGCGACGACATGTCCGCGCAGGCCGGGCAGATGGTCGCGCGCAAAATGCCGTCAGCTGTGGCTTCGATACCCAAATCGTGGAGTAGGTCGGTTGTTCCACTGAGGCTGGCGCCGTGGGTGGCCGGTGCCAGCAAGACCACCGTGCGTACGCCGCTGGGGCCCAGTCGCCGGGACAGGACGCCGGCGAGCAGGCCTCCTTCGGAGTGTCCGACGAGGTCCACGCGGGCGGATGCGGTGCGCGCGCGAACTTCATCGATGAACAGTGCCAGCTCGTCTTCGGACTGCGCCAAGGGTGCCAGCCCGTTGAGTGCGTATCCGGTCGAGGCATGCGCACCGTAGTTCTTGGCGAACACGCAGGCGCCGCGTGCGGAGAGGTCATCGATCTCCGCTCGCCAGTCTTCGATATTGCCGAAGATTCCGTGGATGAAGACGATCGGCCTGGGAAAGTCGCTGTTGGGCAACGTTTTACAGTCCCAGTTGTTGACAGAAGGGATCAGCTCCGCTGTCGCGGTGGCCGAGACCGAGCCAGTGAGAACGAGGGCCGAGCAGGCCAGCGTGACCAAGGAGCGATAGTGCATCAGGGATTCTCCTGCTTGTAGACGCATGCCCCTGCAGATGACCGGGATCGGAGGCGTGTACCGCCACAGTCCGCAGGTGGGTCGGTGTGCAGCGCGGAATAGGTGGTGGGTGCCGGGACTCGTCAGCGTGGCTCTACCGACACCGGATCGCCGCAACTGTCGGGCAGCGCGATCAGTGAGCACGGTGCTGGTTGGCGCGTCGGCCGGTAGGTGGAGGGCACTCCGTGGTGTTCGGTGATCTCACGGTAGGCCGCCACCGCGGCTGTTGGGTGGCGGGTCAGGGCAGGGTCGTGCACGGCATCGACGCTGTAGAGACCGAATCGGGGACCGTATTCACCCCACTCGTAGTTGTCGGTGAGGCTCCAGTAGTTGTAGGAGACGATGTTGATGCCGTCTTGGCGTGCGCGTTGAATCCAATAGACGGTGTCGCGGAGATGGTCGTCGCGCCGGTACCCGTCGGCACGGTTTTGATCCGCGTCCGTAGCCAATCCGTTCTCGATGACCCGCAGCGGCTTGTCCGGATACTTGGCGGCGAAGTAGCGCAGCACGTAGTACATGCTCTCCGGTGATTGCGGCAGATTCCAGAACGAGCCGCCCGAGGTGGCGAACGACGGCAGTTCCGACGGCGCGATCGAGTAGTACTGGTCGACGCCGATGAAGTCGAAGGAATCGACCATACGGTCGGAGAACACGGCTTCCAGCGCCGGCTCCACACCGGGTATTGGAATGTAGGCGATGTTCGAGGAGACCTGACCCCCGGGCTGCACGGCATGGATGTAGGTCGTGATCGCCCGATGAGCCGCGATGATCCCATCGATCATGAGCCCGGTGTTGGCCGGCGCCAAACCACCGTAGGTCAATTCCCGCCGAACGTATTCGCTGGGCTCGTTGAACGTGATCCAGATCGGCTCCGCCCAGGTGTAGCGATCAACGACACGTCGTCCGAAATCGGTCAGGGCCGAGGCCATCTCCGGGTTGTTCCACCCCCCACGATCCACTGCCCAACCAGGATGGACCCAATGATTCAACGTGATCATGGGGCGCATGCCCGAGGCAACGATGCGGCCGATCACCGCGTCGTAGAACGCCCAACCGGCCGCATCGTCGACACCGGGCTGCGGTTCGATGCGCGACCACTCCACCGACAAGCGATAGTTGTCCACACCGATCGAGGCCGCCCTGGCGACATCACCCTCGTACTGGTGGAAGAAGTCCACGGCGTTTCCTACCGGCTCGTGCAACTTCCCCTCGTTGCCGTAGCGCAGATAGTTCGAGTCCTGGTTGAAACCTTCGGACTGGAAACCGGATTGAGCCACCCCGAACTCGAAGTCCGCAGGCAATGCGGGAAGGCCTTCTGCCGCCGAGGGCGCCGCAAGGGCGGTGAGAGCCAGCACCAAGACCACCGCGGACAGCATCGCGGTGACAGTCGCCGATTGACGCATAACTTCCTTCGTTCGGAATTCACGAAGCTGCGCCGTGGCCACCTGACTCGAGTAGTCGACCGAGGCGAACAGCGATCACGCCATGAGAGCAGCTCGACATGGCGTATCCAGATTCGTTCATGTATCCAGATACATGATTGTCTTCGCGTATTGTTGTGTAGGGACTGAGCAGTGTCAAGGAGGCACATATCAGAGAAGGCTGGACATGCCCAGGTTGACCCGTGCCGAGAGCGTGCAGCGCACCCGAAAGATGCTGCTCACCGCCGCCGAAGAGGTGTTCACAGAGAAGGGCTTCACGCAGGCTTCCCTCGAAGACATCGCGGACAGGGCCGGGTACAGCCGAGGTGCGGTCTATGCGAACTTCACCAACAAGGAAGATCTGTTCCTCGCGCTTCTCGGCGACTGGCTCGATCGCGACATCGAGGAGAGCGAGGACATCCTCGCTCCGGGCGGTGACGCGATGCAGACCGTCGACTCCCTGCGAGGCCGAGGCGGCAATCGCTTCGCCGACCACGGACGCTTCGTGCTGATGCTCGAATTCCGGCTCTACGCAATGCGAAACCCTTCGGCGGCACCGACATTACGCGACTACGACAGAGCATCCCGAGACTGGTATGCGCGTTCCACCCGGCGCGTGATCGAAGGAATGGGACTGAGTCTGCCCGCATCCGCCGAGCAGATGGCACTGGTTGCGCTCGCTCTCGAGCACGGTATCGCGCTGCTCGCCCACACCGATCCTGAGGCGATTTCGCAAGACTCTTTTCTTGACGCGGTGACTCTGCTGGGCACGGCTCTGATCAGCGTTGCCGAGCGAGAACGCAGCGCGCAGTAGACAAGCGAACCCCGTGCTCGCGCGGCGGCATCGTTCCCTCCAGCGTGCTATGGCATCGTCGATGGGCTCTCCTCCGAAGCCGAGCTTCAGCAGTCTGCGTGGCCTACTGCCGGGGTACGGTCAGTGCCCGCGCATCCGCCGACCGCGATCTTCGCATCGGCGCCGCCCGCATTGCCATGGTCGAGCCGCCTGCCAACCGATTCGTGCCCGCGGGCCAGCCCGCTTCGAACAGACCAGCCGAATCAACGACCCAGAAGGCACAGGGACACAACATGATCGATACGACCTCCACCACAGAGCTATCGGCGAAGCTGCCCCATCCCCGGTTTCGGTTGCCGCTGCTCGGCGACATCCTGACCACCGATTTCGCGAAGCCATGCCAACGGCTGGCCGAGCAGGCGCGGGAGTTGGGGCCGGTCTTCGAACAGAAACTCTTCGGTTACCCCGCGATCATCGTCACCGGGGTCGAGGCCGTGGCGGAAGTCAACGACGAGTCGCGGTGGGAAAAGCACGTCGGGCACGTGCTGACCAAATTGCGACCGCTGGCGGGCGACGGATTGTTCACCGCCTACAACTCCGAGCCGAACTGGGCCAAGGCACACACCATCCTCGCCCCCGCCTTCACCAAACCGGCGATGGCCAACTACCACGGCGCGATCACCGACACCGTCCGCGAATTGACCGACCTCTGGTCGACGACACCGGAATGGATCGACGTGCCGGCGACGACGAACAAGCTGACGTTCGAAATCATCGCGCGCGCCGGATTCTCGCATTCTTTCGGTTCACTGGCCGATTCACACAGCGGTTCGTTCGTCGAAGCGATGGTGCACGAACTCGCCTACGCCAACCGACGCACCGATGTACTTCCACTGTTCGACAAGGTCTTCCGCCGCGATGGCCGCGATCGGCACCAGGCCGACCTGACGCATGCCCACGCCGTCGTCGACGACATCATCGAGGCCCGCACCGGCGATCCGCATCGTGCGTATCGCGACATCCTCGACCTCATGCTCGACAGTGTCGACCCGGAAACCGGGGAGCGTCTCGACGCAGTCAACATCCGAAACCAGATCCTCACCTTCCTCGTTGCCGGCAGCGAGACCTCCGCCAACACCATCGCTTTCGCTCTGCACTACCTGTCGACCCGTCCCGACATCGCCGCGAGCGTCCGCGCCGAACTCGACGAGCGTTGGCCCACAGCACAATTCCCGGACGTCCGCTACGACGACGTGGCCAAGCTACGCACTCTGCGCCGCGTCATCGACGAAACCTTGCGGCTGTGGCCGACCGGGCCCGGATACTTCCGCCGGGCCAAGCAAGACACCACCCTGTCCGGCCGCTACCGATTCGCCAAGAAGGACTGGGTGCTGGTGCTACTCCTCGCCGCCCACCGAGACCCGGCCTGGGGCCCCGACGCAGACCAGTTCAACCCAGACCGATTCCTGCCCGACACCATTCGGCGCCTACCACCTCGCGTCTACAAACCTTTCGGCACCGGCCCCCGCGCCTGCATCGGCCGCCAGTTCGCCCACCACGAAATAGCAGTCACCCTTGCGGCCCTGCTGCACCAGTTCGACCTGGAATCCGACCCCAGCTACGACCTCGACGTCCGCGAAACCCTCACCCTCAAGCCTGCAGGTCTCCGGCTGCGCGCACACAGACGCCGCCGATAGGCATCGCCTGGGCCGCAACGGCCCGCCTACGCCGCGACCGCTCGGGTCAAGTCCAAATGACCGCGGTCGGTCAGGCGGTCAAGAGGGGCTTCCCCAGTTCGTCTCTCGAGCTGCAGTCAATCATGCTGCGATGCAACGTGGTACAGGGGCAGAATGACAAGGGCCCAATGCCTCCAGCTCACAGCACAATGCGATGGGAAACCATGGGAGAGTTCGGAATTCCTTGGGACGGTAGGGATGAGAACAGCCCCGATTGAGGACCGGGTCCCACAGCGTCGAGCCATGCGGACCTCGGTCCCGCCGCTCCGGGCCCTCCTGCGCTCGATGTCGAGTTCGCCTCGGCCGCCGCAGCGCTCTCGCAACCGTTGCTCTGCCTGCTCGAAACTGGTTGTCGAGACAAGGCGCGCGGCCAACGACGAATCGACCAGTGCGCAAACGTCCACTTCGCAGACGCGTGGTGCAGCGTCGGTGAGTTCCACCCGCGCAGCCCTCGAAGACAAGACGGTGTTCCGCGCGGGGTGACGCCACGCCCGCGGGCACGCTGCTGTTCACGCAGGATCGTGCGCAACGATCCCGGCCTGTTCGACTGAGCGCCGACCAGGCCGGTCCGCGCGACGCTCAGGACTTGCGGCCGATACCTGCCCAGTACCAGGCGCTGTCGGCCTCGGCGACGGCGGCGGGGCGGTCGATGAGTTCGGGTCGCCAGGCGGCGACGGGCACCAGACCCGGATCAATGAGGGTGGTCCCGGCGAACAACTCGCTGGTGGCGGCATTGCTGCGGGGGTGAAAGGAGATGCCCGAGGCCTCTGCGGCCGCCTGCACTCCGGCCATCGCCTCGGGTGCGAAATCAGCGGTGGGATGGGTGATCACGAGGTAGCTGCCGGAGGGGACGGCATCGAGGAGGTCGGCGATGACGTCCTGGGGACGGTCGGCGTCCGAGAAATACATCATGATCGCGACGAGCATGATGGCCACGGGTTCGTCGCGGTCGAGGGTGTCGGCGAGGTCGGGGTGGTCGAGGATGGACCGCGGGTCGTGCAGGTCTGCGTGAATGAATCGGGTGCGCCCTTGCGCGGTGCTGTTCATCAGCGCGCGGGCGTGGGCGAGCACGATCGGATCTTTGTCGACGTAGACGACCCGCGCCGTGGGGTCGAGCTGCTGCGCGACCTCGTGAGTGTTGCCGGCCGTGGGGATTCCGGTACCGATGTCGAGGAACTGGGTGATGCCCGCTTCGCTGACCAGATGCCGCACCGCTCGGCCGAGGAAGGCACGGTTGGCGCGCGCCATCGTCTTGATGGCGGGGACATGCTCCGCGATCGCATCGCCGAGCGCCCGGTCGGCGGGGTAGTTGTCCTTGCCCCCGAGCCAGTAGTCGTAGACGCGTGCTTCGTGAGCGATCGTGGTATCGATGTCGGTGGACAGGGCACCGAAGGCATTGTCGGGCATGGGATCTCTGTTCTTATCGGTGTTCGCTACAGGGAGAGGTCGACGGTCGAACGGGTGGTTCGCAGCGTGTCAAGGAACTGCGTGGTCCGCTCGGGCGGATAGGCACAGACACACAGCCGATCCCAGGCCGCGTTGAATCGGTCCAGCTCGGCGGTCTTGTCGAGGAACTGGGGCCCGGCAAGATGGAGATAGTGCGCGATATCGCTCAACTCGGGCGCCGCGAACCGCAGCATGGTGAAGGGGGTGCCGCTGATGGCCGGTCCGCCGATGTAGTCGGGCAACACCTGCACGGTGATGTTGGGACGCTCCGCCAACTCGGCGAGATGGTCCATCTGCCCCTGCCAGATCTCGGCTCCGCCGAGCGGGCGGCGCAACGCGGCTTCCTCGATGACAAACCACGCCCGGGGCGGATCCGCGCGGGTGAGCAGTCGCTGCCGCCGTGCCAGCAATTCGATGCGGCGCTGGATGTCGGCGGCCGGTTGCCGGTCAGCGATCGCGAAGACCGTGTGGGCGTAGGAGGGCGTCCACATCAGGTCAGGCATCAAGCTCGGCGCATAGCAGCGAATCAGGGCGGCGGCTTCCTCGAGTGCCAGATAGGTGTCCGGTCGCGCGGCCGTCAGATCCGTGCCGGCTTGCCACCGTCCGGTCCCGTTGGCACGCTCCACCAGTTGCCGGTATTCGTCGCGCAGATCGGCATCACACACCCCGTACGCGGTCAACAGATCCTCGACATCGGCGGCGCGGACGGTGACTCGGCCTGCTTCGAGTCGACTGATCTTCGAATGAGAAGCACGGATCACCCGCCCGGCAACATCCCCGCTGATACCGGACGCCTCGCGCAATCGCCGCAGGCGCACCCCGAGCACCCGGCGGAGCAGGGCAGGGTCCTCCTCCGAATCCCGCCCTGCGCAGGCGTCGACGACGGCGGTCGAATCCTTGCTCACGGACACCCCTGTCGGCATTCAACATCCCGATCCTGATTGTGCCACAACCTGTTACACCTCGATACCTGACGCCGTGCACGTGCAGATGCACGTGCAAACCGATAGGCTGTCCACGGGGATCAGTAGAGATTCCTGTTGGGGGCTTGCAATGGAAATCAGTGGCACGGCGAGAGGCTTCGCCGCCGATCCGTGCGGCCGGGTCGGGATCGCCGAGGTCGTGCGGTCGTACGGGATCGACAAGGTGCGTACCAGGATCGAGCAACTGCGCGGCGCCGGGATGCACTACGCGGCAGCAGCAATCGAACGCGAACTCCTGGACGCTCGGCTGATCGAACCACCCGAACCGTCCGTTCGACGCACCCGATGCGAACGGCAACAAGCCGCGCTCGTCCACCGGTGAGGTCGCGCCGACCGCGCCCTGCCGGGTGACGACGCCAGCAGCACCACACCGGCCGCAACCATCGAGCCCGTACACGATGTCGCCACTCTCGCCGCCCAGATGCTCGATGCCACTCCTCCTCGCTGACCGGTGGCATCGCCATACTTCGACCATGCAGTATTCGGCACACCGCGAAGGTGGTGCCCCAGCCTGTCGGGCCGTACCGCGGACGGGACAGAACACGTGACCGGCGCGTCCGAGTGGACCGGGACAATGCTGCTTCGGCCCGGGTTGATGGTGCTGACTGGTGCGATCGGAACCACAGCACTCCATGCACACCACACGGTGCAAATCATGAAGAGCGAGTCGGCGTTCTGTATCGGTGACGAACATGGAGTTACCGCAAGCTGCCAGGCGGTGGTGATTCCGCCGAACACCAGCCACCGAGTAGTCGAAGGCGCTGCCTCGGCGACATTGATCCACCTGGCGCCCGAAGCGGCTGTGGCGCCGATACTGTGCCCCGAACCTGCGGATGCGGTCGATGGCTGGGTGCGTCACGGGGCGATGTTCAGCTCCGGCCCGATCGGCATGGCGGCCATTGTCTCCGGCGCGGTCGAACCCGACCGTAGCGCCTGGCACCCGGCGGTGCGCCGCTCCTTGGCCGATTTGCCCGGACTCCTTGCCGACGGCCCGGTGCGGCTCAGTGAACTCGCCCGGCGGGTACAGCTCTCGGAGAGCCCACTGGCGCACCTGTTCTCGGCTGAAGTGGGACTTCCCTTCCGGGCATACGTGCGGTGGCTGCGGATGCAGCACGCGGTGCGGCTGTTCGCTGCGGGACGAACCCTCACCGAGGCGGCCCATGGTGCCGGATTCGCCGACAGTGCTCATTTGAACCGCGTCTGCCACAGCATGTTCGGCGCGGCACCGTCGCAGTTCGGGCAGTTGCGATTGGTGGACGAGTTCGGTGACCCGTAGCAGGTTTGTTCAAGCAGTCGCCGGCGCGGCTTGCAACGCTGACAAGGAGCCACGACAACTCAGGAGGTCCCGTGTCCCGCATGCCTGCCGGCGTCCGATCCACTTTCGAAGCCGAACTGAATCGCGCACGTCTGACCACTGATATCGACGAGATGTGGTGCGCGCTCGAACGGGCTCACATCCTTTCGCAGGAGTGGGCGTGGCCGCACACCCGTGCGCACTGGGAGATGCTCCGGCTCGCGATCCGGTGCCGCGACCGCCGCGAAGTCGTCGGCCAAGTGCTTCGGCTCGCCTTCGGCGGCATCGCATCCGCGACCGGGCGGGCACCGCTGGGGAACACCGGCCGGACTGATGTCGGCCCGCTCACGCCGATGCCGATCCCGGAAGATCTCATGGCCATACTTTCCGCCCATCGCTAGTGTTCTGCGCCTGAAATCCGTTGCAGATATCGAGCGAGGGAGTCGAGTAATCGGCCAGACCGACCCGCCAGACCGTACTCGATGAAACGGCCCCGCCATTCGGGCACCGTCATCGCCGACACACCCACCTCGGCCGCTACGTGGGTGTTGACCGCTCCTGGTTCGGTGCAGGCCAGCACGATCCGGCACCGCACCGCAACGCATGCGCCTGCGTCTACGCGGCACACCAGCTGTGATGTCCAGGGACGTTGCACCTGCCCCGGATGGCTACCTCCGAGCCGGAGAGGGGGTGAACCCAGCACGGAGGTAGCCGGTCACGAAACCGTAGATAGTGCGCGGTAGCTGTCCCGAGCTCACCGATAACGACACGACAGGCTGATGAGGAATGTGAAGACACCCCTGCAGTCGCGCGACACTGCGCACTACAATTCCGTGACATGCCGCGTCGAAATTCTCCGATGCGGCATGGCGATGAGATTACCAGCATCCGTTTCATGACGCGCGCATTGTTCCCATTCATGGGAACAATGCGCGCGTAGATAGACCCTGAAGCCTTTGACATCTCGATGCACACGCCGCTGCACACACCCTCGAGGAATTGCCGGACCACTCTTCCCATTCGTGGCAAACCAGGACTGAAAAACCCCGTGAAATCCCGCGTCATCAACGCCCTCGCGAAACGTCTATGCCTGAGCTACCCGGTACTGGCCGAATGCCGCGAGCACGCATCGGCGGCCGAGGAGCAATACGGGATCTGGGGTGGAATGTCAGAGTTCTAGCGGCAGAACCACTTCCGCTCGCACCATAGCCGCGTGGCACATCGGCAAGAGTCCGCGATGCGCACATCGGTCGACGGGACCGGTTCGTGACGGCGTACCACAGGGGCGAACCGCTGCTCCCAACCATGGAAGCAGCCGCCAGCTAACGCGCCTCTAATTAACGGTACATTATCTGCGTAACCAAGGTCCCGCAGGTCACCTGCGGGTTACCGCTCGGAATGGAGACCCCCCATGCCAGCACACGTCCATCGTGGTCGGCTTTCGATCGCACTCGCCCGCGCCGCAGTCGTCGGTGCGGCGACGCTGATGGCCGCGACAGCCACTACCGGACACACCCTCGCCGCGCCAGCGGCTTCGATCACTCAGACCACCCTTGGGGGCAGCGACATGGGCGACAGCGAGAGCCCAGGTACAGCTGGCGTCACCAGTGACGGTTCGGGGGAAGGAAGCGGGAATTCGAGCCCCGACAACGCCACTTCACCCAGCCTGCAGGGAACGCCGGATCAGCCAAGTGACGCCGACTACAACGGATCACCGCCCGCGACAACCCCCGACGGGGTCCCCACCGACGACGTCCCATCCGGCGATTTCACCGACAGCCCGCCCAGCGGAAATCAGAACAACCACCCCGGGACAGGCCACGGCTTCCCCGCCCATCCTGAGCCCGATCACCCCGAGCCGGACTTTCCGCCGCCCACTTTCCCGCCTCCGGACTTTCCGCCGCCCACTTTCCCGCCTCCGGACTTTCCGCCGCCCACTTTCCCGCCTCCAGATTTCCCGCCACCCACTTTCCCGCCTCCAGATTTCCCGCCACCCACTTTCCCGCCTCCAGATTTCCCGCCACCCACTTTCCCGCCTCCAGATTTCCCGCCACCCAGCTTCCCGCCTCCGGAGTGTGTACCGCCAAGCTGCCCGCCGCCCGGTTTCCCCGAAAGTCCGCTCGCTCCGTATTTTCCGCCCTCGTTCGACAGCGATCCTGGACCGCATGAGGATGACGACCTGACCTGCTTCGACCAGCGGAAGCACCACCCCCTGTGTACACAGTCACCGCCCCGCGACCACCTCGATCCCCGACAGCCGGAGCCCTCTAGGCGCACCATCGAAACCCCCTGGGGGCTGCTGGTACTACCATTCCCGATCCACCTGCTCCTCAATTGATTCCGCGAGTTGTCACGAGTTCGACAATTGACAGCGCGACAGCGTGTACGACCCGCTCGGCGCCGATGCCATCTCGAACGTCCCCGAGCGGGTCGATGGGCGGTTCACGCGCTCCGAGCCGCGAGGACGGGCGGGACTATGCGAACGGGCTGGTCGTAGGCACAAGCCACCCACCGTAACGACACTCTCACCACGACCGGGCTCGGCCAGGCCCGCGCCGATGAACTCGTCACCACAGCACCGGCGCGGGCACTGGCTGCTCGCCTGGCGCAGCATCGCCAACCCTGCCGAGATCGCCTCCTACCTCTGCCACGGGCCCCGCCGGTCGACCATCGCGGATCTGGCCTGACTCACTCGTTTCGAAAGCTGTTGTCGCAAAGGAGGAACCGGAACGGGGCTGCTGTACGAATAGGTGACGCTGTTACCTGATCGTGCAGCAGCCCGAACAGATCGAGGTCTCGCTGGCAGTCTTGGAGCGCGTACGCCCGAGCGGCTCGCCGAGGCCGGGATCCAGCCAGCGCAGGTGCAGTGGGATTGGTTTCAACCACCGGCGCTCTAGTGAGTTTCCGGACATGCCGGGGAATTGACTGTCATGTGTTGGTCGTTGGCGGGGAGCGCTTCTGTTCTCTCATCCTCGTCGTCGAGTGTGACCCCTGCGAAGGTCATCGGGAGGCCTCGAGCGGTCCAGAACGAGGCGCGGTCCATGAGTTGCGCATGTACATGCGGCTCGCTGGTGTTGCCCGAGTTGCCGCAATGCCCGACGATCGAGCCTGCTGTGACGCGGTCACCGACCTTCACGGTCAATGATCCCTGTCGGAGATGTGCAACGGTCGCGTAGACGCCGTCGTCGCTGCGAATCGTGACGTGGTTGCCGACCACGAATCCCGGCCCGCCGATCTCGCGGATCATGCCCTCGGCCATCATGTAGAAGATGCCCCACGCGTTCGAGCGGGCGCGGTGATCCCTACGCCATCCCGAGGCTCGTACGACCTCACCGTCGAGCATCGCGAACACCGGCGCCCCGAACGCCGGATACTTGCTCACTGCCCGCATCATTCTTCTGCCGAACTCCGGTCGAGGAGTATCGACCGGATCGGCGACAACATCGATCGCATATGCCTGCCCGTAGGCGCGCACACCGTGGCTGGGTACCTGCGAGGCCGGGCTGTTCACGCCCACCCACCGGCCTCGCACAGGAGGCGCGACGACTCGGACAGGGTGCTCCGGGAGCAGCCGTGGCGCCAGGAACGCCAGTGCCAAGCAGAGCGCGGCGACACCGAGCGCTGCGAAGACGACAACGAGGCGCACCTCGCGAACCCCTCCCGTGCTCAGCAAACGCCCCAGAAGGGCATTGCCGATGAGGATGACTGCGGCGAGGTAGTAGAGCGGTATCCGCACTCGGTACAGCGCCAACACCACCCGCTTCATCGCTCGGCTCCCACCATGCACACCAGCAGTGGCACGACGCGGGTCGCGGGAACCTCGTAGCTCCCGCGACCGCTCTGCTTCACCCAGCCCGCGGCGACGAGCTGGCGCAGATGGTGATGCAACTGCCCGGTCGTTCCCAGCGATGCGGTCTCCGCGAGCTCGGCGGTCGCATGCACGCCGGACAGAATCTGGCGGAGGAGTTCCAGCCGCACGGGATGCCCGAGCGCGGCGAACGTTGCGGCCTGATCAGACCAGTCGGTCTCCCACATGCCGGACGTGCCTGCGCCCTGCTGCCACGCCACCGGCGCGCCGTCGGGCAGTGTCAGCGAACCCACCATCATCACCGCACCATCCGCCGTCGCGGGATGATCGCCCAGCCGAGACTGCAATCCCGTCAGCGCCCAGAACTGTTCCCCTTCCACAACAGGCGAGGCCGAATGCGCGACTTCGGACTCGCCGGCCATGGCCTCCAAGTGACTCACGCGCTCCGACAGTGCGGCCATCTCGCGTCGCAGGTCATCAACGTTCTCTGCCATGAGTGTGATAATACGTTACATCGTTCTTACGTACTAACGTACCCTCTCGACTGGCAATGACTGCGGCTTCGTTCAACGGCGGAGAGGCAGGCCGACAACCAGTGCCAGTTTTGCCCCATGAGGTTCCCCCCGCTAATCCGGAAAGGCCGGGGAAGACCAACCGCACACGGCCGGTTCGCCGAGTAGACAATCTCTGAAATCTGTATACAGCCGCGAAGGACGTGTTCTAAATTTGGGCCATGGCTGACACGGTCACCGACCTTCTGCTCGCGCGAGCGGAGGACGATTCCCTCGCGATGACCTGTCCCGACCGGACCCGGACGTGGCGCGAGCACATCGCCGAGACACGACGCCAGGCCGTGACGATACTGTCTGTCGCCGATCCCGCCCGTCCGATGCACGTGGGAACACTGCTGGGCGACACCGCCGAGATGCTCACCAGCCTCGCCGCCGGCGCGCTCGGCGGATACGTCACGGTCGGCATCGACAACACCCGGCGCGGCGCGGCCCTCGCCGACGACATCCGGCGCGGCGATGTCCAGACCCTGCTCACCGACGCCGAGCACCGAGCACTGCTCGACGGGCTGGACCTCGACGGGGTCACCGTCTCCGATGTCTCGCTACAACGCTGGGCCGAATTGCTGGTCAGCGCAGGCGAATTGACGCCGCACCGCGTGCGGCTGGCGCACATGATGGTGCCGTTCGCGGGACGGCCACCGGTCGAGCGCTTCGGCCGCGGCGCCGACGACATCTGCTACCTGTCGAGGCCGCTGTTTCATTCGGCCGCAATACTCGGCGGCTACTGCGTGGCCCTCGCCAGCGGAGCGGCCATGGCGCCCGCCACATTCTCGGCCTCGACCTTCCTCTCCGATATCCGGTCTACTGGTCGGGAGATCTGGCTTACAAGGACGCTGGCGGCTACATCCATCCCGCCGTTCGTACCGCTGACCGGATGCGCGTCGACATTGAGAAACTCGCCGCGGGTCCGATCGAACGGATCCGGCAACGGCTCGACGCGGTCAGCCGGGCCGCCGTCTACGCCGTTCCCGACGACCGGGTCGGCGACGCCGTCATGGCCGCGATCGTCGTGCGCGACAACGCCTCTCTCGATCCGGGCGAGTTCACCGTGTTCTTCGGCGAGCAACTCGACGTCTCCCCCAAGGCCTGGCCGTGCTTCGTCCGCTCGGCCGCCGACCTGCCGACGACAGCCACCAACAAGATTCTCGAACGCACGCTCGTCGAGCAGGAAGCTACGGCAGGCGAGAGCAGCCTCTGGCGACGCGAATCACGCTCGACCACTTACGAATCGCCGCACCGGAGGTGCCTGCCGATGTCATCAGATGACCAACTCCCGCCACAGCTGACCGAGCTCGGCTATTACGCGCTGTCGCGTCATCCCGTCACCCCCGCCGAACTCGCGGCCGAGGCGGTGCATGCCGACCGGATCGGGCTGGGCACCGCCTTCGTCTCCGAGCGGTTCAACGTCAAAGACGCCGCGGCCCTGTCGGGCGCACTCGCCGCGGTGTCGACCAGGCTGGGTATCGCCACTGCGGCGACCAACCACAACACGCGTCATCCGATCGTCACCGCGAACATGGGCGCGACCCTCGCAGAACTCAGTGGCGGACGTTTCGCGCTCGGCCTCGGACGCGGAATCGCGCCACTGTGGCAGGTTCTCGGGCTACCGAACGTGACCGGTGCGCAACTGGCCGAGATCACCGACATCGTGCGCAGGTTGTGGCGCGGAGAGACGGTCATCGGCCACGATGGCGCAATCGGTTCCTATCCGGTGCTGCATCTCGGCGTGGCACTCGATTCGCCACCGCCGGTACTGCTGGTGACCATGAGCCCACGGACCCTGCAACTGGCAGGCCGCATCGCGGACGCGGTCGTCCTGCACACCTTCCTCAGCGCCGAAGCCACCGCGAGCGCGGTGTCGACGGTGCGCGAGGCCGCCGAACGCGCGGGGCGCGATCCTGCCTCGGTGCGGATCTGGTCGGTCGTGGCCACTGTCGGTGACGACCTCGACGAGCTGGATCAACTGCGCCGCCTCTACGGCCGCCTGGCCACCTACTTGCAGGGTTATCCCGAGATTCTGATGCGAGCCAACGGCTGGCGCAGTGACGATCTGGAGCGGGTGCGGGCGAGTACGGCCTTCACTTCGGCGCGTGGTGCGATCGACGCGACCGCCAATGCCGTCGAACTCGCCGAACTCGCCGCGGTGATCCCACGGGAATGGGTCAGCGACTGCGCGACCGGTTCCCCGAACGCCTGCGCCGCCGCGGTCGACCGCCAATTCGAACTCGGCGTCGACTCGGTGATCATGCACGGCGCCACCCCCACCGAATTGGTCCCGGTTCTCGAGGCCTACCGAGCGATCCGCTCGACCCGGCGCGCACTGCCGGCAAACCCGGGCTCGGTCGTGCTACCGGACTCGTCAGGAGTTGTCAGATGACCGCCGAATACACGCCTCCCAGAACGGTTTCCGAGGACATACCGACCGACCCGGATTCGCTCACCCCCGCCTGGCTCACCGCGACACTACAGGCGCACGGGCACGCCGTGGAGGTCGACAGCGTGACCGTGACTGCGGTGGGTTCGGGTCAGATGGCAGGCTCGTACCGGCTGCTGCTGCGCTACCGCGACAGCACCAGCTTGCCGGTCAGCATGATCGCCAAACTCGCCATCGGTTCCGACGATCATCGCCGGTTCGGAGCGGGTGCCTTCCGCAACGAGGTGCGCTTCTACCGCGACCTGGCGTCGACGCTGGCAACCCCGGTGCCGGGCTGTTACGCCACGGTCGTCTCGGAATCCGGCAGTGAATTCGTGCTGTTACTCGATGATCTCGCGCCTGCGGTGCAGGGCGACCAGATCGCGGGCTGCACCGTCGAACAGGTGCGCGCGGTCGCCGTCGCCGCCGCGGGGCTGCACGGTCCGCGCTGGTGTGACGACACGTTGTTCCAGGTACCGGGTCTGTCTCTGCCCACAGCTGAGGATCGGGACCTGATGGACTCGGTACTCGCGCCGATGGCCGATGCCTTCGTCGAGCGTTTCGACGATCGGCTCACCGACCTCGAGCGGTCCGCGATCACGTGGCTCGTCGCAACCGCCGGTGAGTGGCTGGTCGCCCCGTTGCGGCATTTCGCGCTGCTGCACGGGGATCTGCGCGTCGACAATGTGATGTTCGCGCCGGACGGCACGGTGACGCTGCTGGACTGGCAGACCATCACCCCCGGGCAACCGCTGCGCGATATCGCCTTCCTGCTCTCGACGAGCCTCACGATCGAGGACCGCCGCCGACACGAGCGCGCCATCGTCGCCGACTATCACCGGGAACTCACCCGGCACGGCGTCACCGGCTACAGCGTGCAGCAGTGTTGGGCCGACTACGTGTCGTCGCTGATCCACGCACCGTTGATCGTCGTCTTCGGTTGCGGCGCCGCCGCTCCCACTCCTCGCGGCGACCGGATGTTCCACACGATGCTCACGCGCAGCGCCGCCGCGATCGACGACCTCGTACCGGGCGCATTGCGCTGATTCCGATACTCGGCGTGATCGCGGCGGAGAAAGCCGGTGCGGCACCGGCTTACGGTTGTTCCGGGTTCGCCGCCATCGCCCGTACCCGGCCCAGCACATCCGGGTAGCGGCGCAGATGTGCGCCGCCGTTGAGATCGATCGCCGCTCCGGTCATCCAACTGGCACGGTCGGAGGCGAGGAAGGCGACCGCTTCGGCGATCTCCTCCGGTCGTCCGCTGCGCCCGAGTGGTGTGTTGTCCAGGTATTCCTCGGTCAACCCCGGCACCAACGAGATTCCGGCGACCAGTGGGGTGTCGACCAGGCCGGGAGATATCGCGTTGACGCGAACGCCACGCTCGGCCAGTTCCAGCGCGGCGACCTCGACGAGCATGAGCACACCGGCCTTGGCCGAGCAATAGGAGGCCATGCCTGTCCCTGGTTGGCGACCGTTGAGTGAGGCGATGCAGATGATGCTGCCGCCCTCGGTGATGTGGCGACCCGCGTGTTTGAGGACCAAGAAGGTTCCGGTCAGGCAGACATCGATGGTGGTCTGCCAGTGCGCCAGGTCGAGTTCGGTGATCGCGCCCGGAATCGAGAGCCCGGCACAGTTCACCACGGTGTGCACGCCGTGCGCGGACTCGAACCCCGCCGCCACCGAGTCCTCGTCGGTGACATCCATACCCATCGCGGTCACATCGCCCCCGAGCGACGCCGCGGCGTCGCGGGCGGCAGCTTCGTCGATATCGGCGATCGTCACCCGATACCCCTCGGCTGCCAATGTACGTACGGTTGCCAGGCCGATTCCGGACGCGCCGCCGATCACCAGTGCCGCACGCCGATCGCTGGTCATGCAGCCCCCTCCGTCGTCCGAACCTGGCTGTGTGCTGCGTCGAGCAGATGTCGTCGTAGGAAGGCTACCTGGTGGGCGACGGCGCTCTCGAACCACTGGTTGCCCGCGAAGAGGTCGAAATGGTCACACGGGTAGTGCCTGACCTCGGCGCGGGCCTTGAACGCCGCCTTGGCCGCGGCGTGTGGGGGCGCGGCGCGGTCGAAATCGGCGATCTGCACGAGGACCGCGGCGGTGATGCGGTCCGCATGCCGATCGGCCCGATAGCCGCCGAGCTCGAGCCCTACGGCGGCGTCGACTTCGTTGCGCCAGGTCGGCCCCGCCAACGCGGTATAGGACTCGAAGTAGCCCTCGGCGGTCAACGCCGCCCGCTCGCCGGGTCTGCCGACCAGCGGCATCATGATCGGCTTGCCGCCCAAGCGCCCCGCCACCGCGCTGCGCACACCGGTCATCGCGGAACGGGTGACCGCGCCGACGCCCACCTGGTTCAGGGCATTGCGACCCGCTGAAATGCCATCGATCATGGGTGCCATCGCGATCACCGCGCGGATGTCGGTCCGGTCGGCGGCCACACTCAACACGTGCCCCGCGGACTGGGAGACGC
The DNA here is from genome assembly GCF_001886715.1 of Nocardia mangyaensis. Lineage (NCBI taxonomy): Bacteria > Bacillati > Actinomycetota > Actinomycetes > Mycobacteriales > Nocardiaceae > Nocardia > Nocardia mangyaensis. The sequence goes on along the minus strand of NZ_CP018082.1, from coordinate 3,169,462 downwards.
CCCACAACACTGTTCGCGCCGGATCGACCCCGGGCTGTGCGATCGCCGCGGCGATCGCGGCGTGATAGTCCTTGACCTGAGCGGCCATCGAGACCCGTTGGCGCGGTTGACCGTCGGAGGCGCCGAAGCCGCGGTAGTCGAAGGCGAGAACGGCCAGGCCGGAGTCGGCGAGGTGCCGCGCGAACGGAGCGAGACCGGAATCCTTGGTGCCGCCGAATCCGTGCGCCATGACCACGACGGGCGAGCCCGTCGGCCCGATGAGAGCACCATCCGATGTCGGTGGAAAGAACCAGGCATCGCAGGTGGTTCCCTGGGAGGGAAAGGAGATCTGCCGGTAGGCGTCGGTCATCGGGGGGCTCCGACGGTCGTGGTGTCGGTATCAGCCACCTGGGCCCACGGCGGCGGTCCAAGGACCCGGGCCCGTTGCGCTCCCGCCGGTAGTTCTCGTGTCCGCATATCGTGTTCGTAGAGGAAATAGTCGACTTGCTGGGTGTGGCGGGGACGGTCGAGCATGTGCCCGGTGTAGCGCTGCTGATCAGCAACGATCACCTCGCGCATCCGCTCCGGCTCGGGCAGTCGGTACCGTCCGACCGCGTACGCCCCGACCAGCCGCGCCTGGGATTCCACGAAGGGGAACAGGGTGGGCGTCGACTGCGCGAATCCGGCGAAGACCAGGTCGTCGATACCCGGCACGAACATCCGCTTGTACAGATCGATGCGATTGCCGGGTGCGCTGAGGAAGTCCGGATCGAAGAACGGGAAGGTGATGTTGTAGCCGGTGGCATAGATGACAGTGTCGAAATCGTCGCAGGTGCCGTCGGTGAAATGCACTGTGTGCCCGTCGAACCGCGCGATATCGGGCTTCGGGATCACGTCACCGGATCCCAGCCGTAGCGGGAGTTCGACCGATTGGGTCGGATGTGCCTCGAAGAAGTTGTGATTGGGCGTCGGCAGGCCGTAGCTCTCCGGGCGTCCCGAGATGAGCGGCTGGCCCCACTGCGCGATCTTGCGCTGCCACGAGTACGGGATGTGCGGGCTGGTCCGGAAGTACTTGTCCGCCGGTCGGCCCGCTATGTACTTGGGCACGATCCACGCGCCGGAACGAGTCGACAGACTCAGGGTGTTGCCCAGCGCTTTCGACGACAGTTCCACGGCGATATCGGCTGCGCTGTTGCCGAGACCGACGACGAGAATCCGCTGATTCGAGAAGTCCATCGGTGTGCGCAGGTCGATGTAGTCGTGCGCGTGCAGTGCGGTTCCGGCGAACTCGCCGGGAAAGTCGGGGTAGCGCGGGTCCCAGTGGTGTCCGTTCGCGACGACGAGCAGATCGAAGTAGCGCGTCCCGGTGCGCTGGGATGTCAGCTCCCAGCCACCGCCGGGCAGACGGCGCGCGTGTTCGATGCCGTTCTCGAACTCGATGTGCTCGGTCAGCCCGAAAGCGGCGCTGTAGTCGTCGAGGTACCGCTTGATCTGTGTGTGGTGTGGGAAGTCCGGATAGTGCTCGGGCACAGGGAAATCCCGGAACGACAGCTGGTGTTTGGAGGTGTCGATGTGCAGCGACCGGTAGGCGCTGCTGTGCCCGTTCGGATTGCCGAATGCCCAATTGCCGCCCACCCTGTCCGAGGACTCGAAGCAGGTATAGGGAACGCCGTAGTCGTTGAGCATCTTTCCCGCGGTGAGGCCGCTGATACCGGCGCCGATGACCGCCGTCCGCGGTTGATACATGTCCCGATCCCTCCAAACCGATCTGGTAGACAGATTTGCAAGAGTGTCTACCCGCAGTTGTCACATTCTCAGATCTGTCCACAGCTTGCTAGGGTTTCGGAAAACCCGATGTCGTTCCCGCGTGAACATCGACCCCGGAAAGTGAGGAGCGTGACCCAAGCTGCGACGGCGACGGTCGTGGACCGGTTACTCCACGCCGCGCAAAAGTTGTTGGCGGCCAACGGAATCCGGGCCACGACAGTCAGCGAGGTCGCCGAGGAGGCAGGAGTCTCACGCGCCTGGCTCTACCGGCACTTCCCCGACAAGACGACCCTGCTCGGTGCCGCGCTCGTCCGGCTGACCGACGCTTTCTGGACCGACGCACGCCGCGAGCTGGATACGATCGACGACTTCGCCGAACAACTCGCGGCGGGGGTTCGCATTGGCAGGGGCGCCTACGACGATCCCGGCGCACTGCTCATTCGGCTACGGGCCGAGGAGCCCGAGGAATTCGCCTTGTGCACCGGCGCGGGCGTCTCCGGCCTGATCCCCGACCTGGCGTCCTTCTGGCGCCCCTACGTCGAGGCCGCGGCAGCGCGCGGCGAGATTCACCCCGATCACGACCTCGCTGAGGTCTCCGAGTGGGTGGCGCGTGTACTGATCAGCCTGGGCACGATCCACGGTGACACCATCGACCCCGACGACAGGGCCGCGGTGCTGAGTCACGTGCGTCGCTTCATCCTTCCTGGCCTGACGGCGGATCCTGGCGCTTCCTGAGCCGACCACCCGATCACTGGAAGTAGGCCGTGAAGTCGCCGAAGGGAACCTGGCCGGTCGGACTCGCCGTGATGGCGGCAGCGACCTGCGGGGGTATCGGAGCCCACAAAGCCGGCATCTCGGCGGCGAGGGCAGGGTTCAAGATGTAGATCAAGGCAAAGTTCACGATCCACAGCGGCGGGGCCATCGACATGCCAACCTCGGTGCGCGCCGCCCTTGATGTTGGTCACCAGCTGAGCCGTCCCTGAAATCTGTTGCGCCGCGAAGCCGCAGGCGGCTTGCACCGTGTACGCCGACCGGTAGAGCGCGGCCAGAGTTCGAACCGCACCGTTGTCGCGCAACCAGATGCCGACACAACCACCGGGCGCGATCAAGCTGTTGACCTGCCTGCCGAAGTCGAGACGCGGTTCGGCAACACGCGACAGGCACTGAGGCTCATCCGGCACGCCGAACAGTCCTCGACGGGCTCCCTGCGGAATCGGCGAAACAACGGGGGACTGCCCCTGGTTCGGACCGCACCGACCTTGCCGATGCAGATCGGTATCCCGCAACGGCACCACCACCCTGTTCACGGCCCTGGAAATCGCGACTGGCAAGGTCACCGGTGTCTGCAAACCCCGGCATCGCCACCAGGAATTCCTCGGTTGCCTGCGCCACGTGGCCCGCGCCTTTCCGGGTAGAACCCGAGAGCGAAGCCCTTCGTCTGGACCAAGACCGCCAAGCGGATCCTGGCCAAGGCCGACCGCCGAAGAACTTCAACTACAGCCCACCAGGTGCTGGCGGGGCTGGTGCGGATTCAATCCCATGCGCTAGACTGCCTATGTCGCTCCGCATTCAGCAGTATCAGTTCCCCAGATGCTCAGCAGAAAGTGCAGCGCTAGGCGTTCCTCAGGCTCGATCGTTTCAGGGCGAAGCATGTCGAGTGATGGTTCGTTGCCCCACCTCGCTCGGCATCGCAATGCGGCTTCAGCATGGCCGTGGGTATTCAGCCGCGCGAAGGGAGCGAGGATGATGATCGGAGCCCGAAAGGATATCGACGATATTCTCGCTGACTTGTCGTCGCAGGATGGCCGAGGCCGTCGAAGTTCGAGCTACGAAATTTTGCGCGGCCACGGGTCCGCGACTTATACGTCCGAGGGTGAACTGATCGTCACGTCGTACCGACTGGCATCAAAACTCCTTCTTGACCACCGCATGACCCAGATATCCGAGCCATCGAAATACCCAGATTGGCGTGAGCATCGAAGCTTGCGCCTCATCCACGGAAACATGCTGACAGCGAACCCGCCGGAACATACGAGGCTGCGCGCAGCTGTAGCGAAAGTATTCGCGCCCCGGAATATCACTGCTTTCGAATCAGAGATTGAACGAATTACGGAAGAGCTGATCGAAACTATCGTGACAAATTCCGCGTCGATCAACGTCGCCGATGATTTCGCACTGCCACTTTCGATCACTGTTATCGGGAATTTGCTCGGCATTCCCGCGTCTGACCGGCTCGAACTGCGCTCCCATGTCATCACCCTGGCCGGCATCTTCAATATCGCTGGTCAGCGAGACGACGCAGCTCTGGCCAGCGCCGACCGGTCTGCAGAAGCCCTGTCCGACTACCTGACCAGATTGGTTATGAAACGGCGAGCCGAACCACGCGATGACCTCATCTCAGAACTCGTGGCGGCCCACGCCAGCGTGGATTTGTCTATGGCGGAGATTGTCTCGATGGTGCTGCTGCTCTACTCAAATGGATTCGAGACCACCGCCAACACGCTGGCCGAGGGAATAATGGCACTGCTCAACCACCCCGACCAGGCCGACCTGATCCGTTTCAATCCGGACCTGACCCGGAACGCAGTCGACGAGGTGATTCGCCTTCATCCACCGGTAGAGGCTGTCAGTCGCGTTGCCGCGGGTGCGATACAAACTGACGTCGGACAGTTGCCAGCCGGTCAACGAGTGTTGGTGCTGCTCGAGGCGGTAAACCGAGACCCGCATGTGTTCGCTGATCCCGACCAGTTCGACATCACCCGCACGGGTCCCCGATCGCTCTCGTTCGGCGGCGGCATTCACTACTGTCTCGGTTCTCACCTTGCCAAACTGGAGGCGAAGGTAGCCTTTCCGGCGCTGTTGCGCGAACTCGATGCAGTCAGGCGGTAATCGACGTCTGCATTCTTGTTGACGCCACATGCTCTGCAGCGATGCAGATGAATTGGGAACAACAACAGAAGGAGACTACAATGTGTGGAATTGTGAATGCCGCAAAGGTTGCTCCGACTTCAGTTGCCGCGGGACCCGCGGAAGCGCCGGATCTGCGTTCTTCCGGCAGGATCACGGTAGCGGTGCGGAATTCTCGAGTGTCCATCGAGAAAGGTGAGCTGCACCCGATAGCTATGTACAGTCACCGCTAGATGCCGGACTGTCGCCTTCTTCGGCTGTGACTCAGCCGGAATTCAGGTCCGATCAGGGTCCCGCAGGCGCTGGCAAGTCACTGCGGGACCTCTGCGGATCAGGTCGGACATTCGTCGTACGCCGACAAGGTGTGACCTCGATCCTCGTGGATGACTTTTCTCTCCTGACTAGGCGGCGCCTCAGTAATCGGACACAGCGCGATACGCTTCTCGAACGTTGGAGGTTACTGGTCGCGTGGCGCCGACTATGTGTTCGACGCGCGACCGTCCCGCTGGCTTCACTGGATTTCGGGACCTGTGGCTCGAATTTTCGTGTGATAGCACCACAATTCCTGCAATTTGAGGATGGTCGCTTCCAGTTCGATGCGGCTGATTCTCGGGTTTATGGTGCACAATCGAAAGACGCGTTGCTGGTCGACCGTGGTGGGAGCGACCAAGGCGAATCCGTCATCTCGTAGCTCAGTGCACACTTGGTCTACGATTCGGCCTGCGACCAAGGGTTGTCTTGACGATGAACCTGCGGTGGTGCAACGAAAAGTGAGAACCGCAAGCTCAGGCGGAGTCACTACTTCCAGCCCGGGGCGCCTATCGATGAATCTTCCCACGTCCTCGGCCATCTGCATCCCCGCAGCGACTGCTGAGCGGAATGCATCGGCTCCGAATACCTTCAGTGAAAGCCAGAGCTTCAGTGCTCGAAACTCCCGTGTTTGTTTGATGCCGCGATGCATATAGTCGGTGCCTTGAACTGTGGAAGGCACCTCTTCTGCCAGATATGACGGAATCCTGATCCCGAAGACCTCTTCCAGTTTGCAGGGCTCGCGTAGGAGAACGCAGCCCAGCTCTGGTGGTTGGAACAGCCATTTGTGCGGATCCACCGTCAATGAATCAGCCAGGTTCAAGCCGGATAGCGCCTGGCGGCCTCGACTCGTTACCGCCGCCGCGGCACCGTACGCCCCGTCGACGTGCAACCATGCCTGCTCGGCCCGGCAGACCTCGGCGAGTTCGGCAAGGGGGTCCACCGCACCCGTGCTCGTCGTACCCGCGTTCGCGATCACAACGAAAGGGTGTAGGCCCGCGCGACGGTCTTGGCCGATGCGACGGGCCAGGATCTCCGGATCCAGCCGCTGGGAACCGTTGCTTGGCAGGCACCGAATCTGGCCTGGTTTGGTTCCGAGTACACGCAATGCTCGATTGACTGAGAAGTGAGTCTGGTCAGAGAAGTACGCGCATCCGCTCTCCACAACTCTACCCACAGTGCAGTCCCGAGCCACCGTCAGAGCAGTCAGATTGGCCTCCGATCCTCCCGAGACGAAAAGACCACCGGTGGTCGCCGGCAAATCCAGCATCTCAATCAGCCAGTTCAGCGTTGTCGTTTCGATCGCGTTACCGACTGGCGCAGCCCTCGGGCCCGACGGGACCACAAACCCTGCCGCCAAAGCTGCCGCGAGCACCGAAATATAGTTGCTCGGACTGGGGACAAAAGCGAGAAACCTCGGATGGTCAGGATGAGCGTTGCCGGTACGCAGCAGATCGCCAAGTTTCTCCAGCAACGCCGAGGAATCTGTATCGCCGGATTCAGGCAGTTCCTGCTGTAGCAAATCTGCCGAATCCAGGGCAGTCTTCCGGCTTGCCACCGGGCCAGAGTCGATGTGAGAGTAGTGATCGACAATCATGTCCACGACCTGATATCCGAGCGCGCGCATCGCTTCTTCCGACAGGCTAAGCACTCAGACTCCCTTTCTCACCACAGGTAGCCAGGGGGCCGGTGTGGTCCGGTTCGAGGTCGCTGTTCCTACCCTGCGGCACATCCCAGGGGCGGCAGCATCTTGGACTGAGATGTTCGAACGGCAAGCGAATGTCGAAACCGCAACGCTGTATGAAACTACCAAAAGCCGCCACCAACCATCCGGCGACGACGACGTCTCCGAGTGCATCTCCGTCACCGTCGGCCAGAATGTTCGCAGGCGCGGTGCGGATGAACGCGCCGTGCCCGTGTCCGGATGGCACGAGGTGGACGATCCTGGCAGCTCGATCACCGGTTGGAAAGATTGACCGACTCACTCACCAACACCATCTTGTCCTCCTCGGCGCGATGGTGTGGGTGCCATCGGCAACTCGGTGATGATCGCGCCGATGCGCTTCCCGTGGCGGGCCCGGCGATCGTCGACGCACTGCACACCGACTCGGTGTGCAGTGGTCCGGGCGCCTGATGAGCGGGCGCCACTCACCCGCCATCGTTGCCGCACCCTCGGAAGCGAACAACCACGATACTGGCCGATCAACGTCGCAACACACGGCGACCGGCTTACACACGAGCCTTCCTGATCCTGCTGGGCGTTGGCCGAGCAGGACCGGAAGGCTCGACAATGTGAGCGGTCGTTTCCAACTCAGAGGGAGGTGATTTCCAGGAGTACCGTGGAATAGAGGTTTGCGACTGTCCCGAGCCCCAGGGTGCAGGTCAGAATGTCGGTCGCGGCCCCTACTGTTTGAAGTAGCACAGTGTCACCGGTGAAAACCCCCGAAGTAACGACACCGGTATGTGTGACAGTAATCACGGCTCCCGCAATGTTGGATGCGCGGTTGGCCGATATTGTCGAAGTCTCTCCGGTGTTCCAAGTCAAGGTGAAGTTCGTCGGCCCGCTGTCGAGCAATTCGAGGCATGAGCGGGTCAGTTGAACTGTGACATTGCGGCTACCCGAGGTGATGTCGGGGCGACTTGTCGACGTGCAAGGACCGAGCACGGTCGCTACGTCAACGGTCGTGGCCTGGGGCGTCGAGGTCAGGGCGGGGTTGTAGGTGACCGTCTCGCTACTCGGCGGCACACACGTCAGATCGAGAACGCCCGCCGATGCCACGTTTGACGGCAGCAGAAAAGTGCTCACCGCGACAGCCATGAGTGAAACAATACCGGCACGACGGCGTGCGTTTGCCAATTGAGACCTGCTGAACATGAAGTTGTCTCCCTATTCGAAGAATAAGTATTCCCGACTGATGGTCCGTTCACAACGATTGCGCTGATATATCACTCGACGTGGCAGATTCGTTCCAGAGCGGGCGGCGTACCCAGCGTGATAGCTGGTATCTATAGATGATAGCGCCGCCTCGATCGAGCCGCTGACCGATTCAGCGAACTTCCCTGATATTCGCGTTTCGCAGCCGATTGCCGGACGGTTCTTCCGGATGACGCGTGAAGGGGCGACGCCGACAACGCCGGAAACTCCTCGAGACACCAGGTTCGCCTCGCCTGACCCCCCGGCGATTCCCGAGACTTCATCCCTTGAGGAAGATGAAGTCTGTAGTTCGAGGAAGTATCCGCAGACGCTGCGCGAGCGGGCCGTGCGGATAGTCTCCGAGGTCCGCGACCACCACGAGTGGCATGGGCGGCGATCGGGCGGGCGCCGCGCTTCTGGGTGCCGGGGCCGCTGAGGTTCCGACTTGGTATTCCGTGGCCCTGCAAGCCCTCGACGCCGTGAACGCTTCCCGCCCGGCCAGCCACCACGCCGACGTCGTGCGGCGAGGACAGGTTCTGCGGTCAGTGTGACAAGACTGCGTCAGGGCGAAGGTCCAGGCGACGCAGCAGTTGGGCATTGAGTGCTACGACGACCGTGGATCCGGACATCAGCAGCGCGCCGACCTCCATCGGCAGCGTGATGCCCCACGGGGCGAGCACGCCCGCGGCGAGCGGGACAGCGATCACGTTGTAACCGGCCGCCCAACTGAGGTTCTGAATCATCTTGCGGTAGGTCGCTTTCGACAAGGTGATGACCGAGACCACCGATCGTGGATCGTCACTGGCCAAGACCACCCCGGCCGAAGCGATGGCGACGTCGGTGCCCGCCCCGATGGCGATGCCGACATCGGCCCGAGCCAGCGCAGGAGCGTCGTTGACGCCGTCGCCGACCATGGCGACCTTGTGACCGGCGTCCTGCAGCGCCTGCACCTTTGCGCCTTTGTCCTGAGGCAGGACGCCGGCGAACACTTCGTCGATGCCGAGTTCGGCGGCGACGGTCCGCGCCACCGGTTCGGCATCACCGGTGATCATGGCAACGTGAATTCCGCGAGCGTGCAGGGCGTCGATTGCCTGGGCGGATTCGGGACGAATCGCATCAGCCAACGCCAACGCGCCGACAACCTGGCCGTTCCGCAGGACATGCAACACGGTCGATCCTTGCTCGGCCCACCGTGCGGCTTCGGGTGCGCCGCTGAGATCGCGTTCGGTGAGCATGCCCGGACCACCGACACTGACAGTGGCCCCGCCGACCGTGGCGGTGACACCGATGCCGTTGCGAGCCGCGAAATCACTGGCGGAAGCCACATTCAGCCCGCGATCGGCCGCGGCGGTCACTATGGCGCGACCTAGCGGATGTTCGCTGTCGGCTTCCGCGGCCGCGGCCAGGGCGAGCACCTCGTCCTGGCTCACAGTCGTAGTGGTGGCGGTAGCGGCAACGACGGCCGGCTCGCCGCGAGTGAGGGTGCCGGTCTTGTCGAACAGCACGGCGTCGACGGTGCGCATCGCTTCGAGAGCGCGGCGGTCGGTGATGAGGATGCCTGCCTTGGCGGCGCGTTCGGTGGCGATCGAAACCACCAACGGGATCGCCAATCCGAGAGCGTGGGGGCAGGCAATGACGAGCACGGTGATCGTGCGGGTCACCGCGGATTCCGGTTGCCCGAGAAACATCCACACCACAGCGGTGATGACAGCGGAACCGGAGGCGAACCAGAACAGCCAGCCCGCGGCACGGTCTGCCAGGACCTGCGCGCGCGAGCTGGAGTTCTGAGCCTCGGCCACCAAACGTTGGATTCCCGCCAGGGCGGTATCGGTGCCCACGGCGGTGATGCGAACGCGCAACGCGGAATCGGTAGTGACGGTTCCAGCGACGACACGGTCGCCCGGCCCGCGGCGCACGGACCGCGATTCGCCGGTGATCATCGATTCGTCGACGTCGGCGATACCGGATTCGACGACGCCGTCGGCAGGCACCTGGCCACCCGGACGCACCACCACCAAGTCCCCGGCGCGCACATCATCGGACGCGATGGTGGTGACCGCGCCGTCCTCGCCGACCCGTTCGGCTTCGTCGGGAAGCAGCGCTGCCAGAGACTCCAGTGCGCTCGAGGCCTGCCCGAGTGAACGCATCTCGATCCAATGCCCCAACAGCATGATCACGATGAGCAGCGCCAGTTCCCACCAGAAGTCCAGCTCGTGGGCCAGTAAGCCTAGCGTCGACCCCCAGGAAGCGGCGAAGGCGACTGTGATCGCGAGCGCGATCAGCAGCATCATCCCGGGCTGTCGTGCTCGGATCTCCGAGACCGCACCGGTCAGGAACGGGCGCCCACCCCACAGGTACATGAGCGTGCCGAGGACCGGCGACACCCATGTCAACGTGCCGGGCACGGTGTAGCCGATCAGGTCGGCGAACATCATGTCAGCCGCGACGACCGGGATCGCGATGACCAGCATCACCCAGAACAGTCGCCGGAACACCGCGACATGGTCACCGTGTCCGGCGTGCTCGCCGTGACCCATGTGCTCATCGTGACCTGGTGAGCCATGCGGGGCTTGGCGACGGCCGTGATCGTGTCCATGATGCTCGTATCCGGCAGGAGCCGGGTCGGAGCCGATGCCAGGAGGTGGTCGATCACTGGACATAGCCTCGACTATATACCCTGGGCAGGTATTTGTTCGCGACATTTTCCCAGTTGAAGCAACCTACACCGCGCTGTGGGAATTGTCCCGCCAGCCGGAAAGCCCAAACACAGTTGTCCATCGCGAGATCCGCCTCGGCGCCGCGCGTCGAGACGGGAATCAGAATGCGCACGGTCTCCGCTGTCGGTTCCTCGCCACAGCGAAGCAACAGCGCCCGGTACGCGGCCTGGACCGCAGCGATCGCCACGTCGTTGACCGATGTCCCGAAGGTGAGTTCCATGAAACCCCAGTCCAGGGGCTATAGCTCACTCATCGGACAGACCTCGAATAGCGTCGAAGGGCTTGCGGCGCGCCAGGTGGCCCCCGCCCGCGGTCAGCGACCTATATCACGGCGCCTGATACCCGCCCAGGCGACGCCGGTCAGCACGACCGTCACAGCGAGCAGGATGCCGCTCGCGAGCGCATCGGGACGTTGTAGCGGGACGAGTGCGGTGTGCCGCAGCGGCGAAGCGCCGGCGAACCATCCAGGCAGGTCGAACGCGTCGATGAACAGCAGGGCGACAACGACGTATCCGTAATACGTCCATCCGAGCACCGCCGAGATCTCCGGCGCCCAGCCGACGAACGCCGCGGCGACGGCGACGACGACCCACACCGCGGGCAGATACGCCAGCGCCGACACCGCCAGCCGCAGTGCCTGCAACGGTTCATCGACGCGAAGACCGTGCGCCAAACCTTCACCGAAACCACCCGCGACCAGCACCACGGCACTGCCGACCAGCGCTACCGCCACGTAGCCCGTGAGCCAGCGGACGCGGCCGACCGGTGCCGACAGGATCAACTCCGACAGCCCCCTGGCCTCCTCCGACCGTGCCCGCAAGATGCCGGCCACCCCACACGCGGCCGCCAGCAGCGCGCTGATCGACAGCGTGAACGCGAGATACGAGTCGACCGCGTCGTGGACGTCTCCCCCGAGATACGCCGCGAGTTCCGGGTTGTCGGCCAGGAACTGCTCGATACTGTCGGCGAAGGAACCGTAGGCGCCACCCAGCACGGCCGCACCGAGCGCCCACCCGAGCACGGCGCCTCGCTGCAACCGCCAGGTAAGTCCTACCGGCGAGCCGAGCAACGGCGAGGCCGTGGCGCGTCCGATGCGGTAGCCGAACAACCCGGCGCCGAAATCGCGCCGCCGCGACAACCAGAAAGCGGTGGCGATGAGCACCGCCGATACCGCGGCGAACAACGCCAGCGGCCACCAGCGGTCATCGACGTAGGGAAACGTTCGCTGTCCCCATCCGATCGGTGAAACCCAGGCGACCGCGTCCGTGCCGGTGTCACCGATCGCCCGTGCCACATACATCACCGCGATCAGCGCGGTGACGGCGCCGTAGACACTGCGAGGGTTCTCGAAGACCTGAGCCACCACAGCCGTCGCCGCGGCGACGGTGAACCCGATGCCCGCGACCGACATCCCGACCAACACCGACCCCGCCACCGGCAGCCCGGTCACCACCGCGGTGCCGGCAACCACCACGGCCACGACGGCGTCGACCACGAGCGCGACGACGAGAGCGGCGACGATGATCGAGCGGCGGCCGACCGGCGCCGACCGGACCAGCTCGGCGCGCCCGGTCTCCTCGTCCGAGCGGGTGTTGCGGCCGATGAGGAACATGTTCATCAGCGACACAACGATCGCCAGGTAGGCGAAGATCTCGAAAACGACCTCGCCACCGACTGTTTCCAGCAGCCGTGTCGGACCGCCCATCGCCACGATGGCCGCGTTGGCTTCCATCGTGGCGCGCAGCTGTGCGAGCTTGGCAGGCGTGTCGTAGAAGTTCTGGCTGCTCACCGATTGCAGCGCCATCAGTACGGCTGTCCCGAGCAACCACCAGGGCAGTATCCGCCGTTCACGACGCATCGTGAACCGGACCAGGGTACTGACGCCCGCCGTCTCGGGGTGCGCGATCGCGGTGTTCACGATGCCACCGCCGTCGATGCCGGGTCACTGGTGTAGTGGCGCAGGAAGATGTCTTCCAGCGTCGGTTTCGCACTGGCCAGAGAGACAACACCGAGATCGGTCAGTACACGCAGCACCGCATCCAGATCCGCGGTGTCGACCTCGAAACGGACGTGACGGTCCTCGACGATCAGGTTGCGCACACCGGTCGAGGCCGCCAGCGCGGTGGCGGGACGCTCGGTCTCGACGTCGATCGTGGTGCTGCGCAGATGTCGCAACTCGGTCAGTGTTCCCGTCTCCACAGTGCGTCCGCTACGGACGATACTGACCCGATCGCAGAGCGCCTCCACCTCGGCGAGCAGATGACTCGACAGCAGCACCGTGCGCCCCTCGGCGACCAGCTCGCGGCAGCAGTGCTGGAACTCCATCTCCTTCAACGGATCCAGGCCCGCGGTCGGTTCGTCGAACAGGAACAACTCGGCGTCCGAGGCCAGCGCCGCCACCAGCGCCACCTTCTGCCGGTTGCCCTTGGAGTAGGCGCGCGCCTTGACCGACGGATCCAGCTCGAAACGGGCGAGTAGCTCGGCACGCCTGCGCGGGTCGATGCCGCCGCGGAGTTTGGCGAGCAGATCGATGGTCTCCCCGCCCGTGATCCCCGGCCACAAGGTGACCTCGCCGGGCACATAGGCCAGCCGGGTGTGCACAGCCACCGCATCGGTCCATGGGTCCGAACCCAGTACGCGGACCGTACCCGAGTCCGCGCGCACCAGGCCCAGCAGAATCCGGATCGTTGTCGTCTTTCCGGCGCCGTTCGGTCCGAGGAATCCGTGTATCTCGCCTCGGTGAACGGTCAGGTCCAGCGCGTCCAGTGCCAAGGTCGGGCCGAAGGACTTGGTCAGCCCCGAAATGGCGATGGCGGGATCATTGGTCATACTCTGATCGTCGCGCCGACCCGGCACATCGGGGAGAGCCGAAAGTCCTGGCGGTGGTCGTCGTTTGTCATCGCGTCGCGATGCCACCCGGGCGGTACCAGAGGTCCCGGGAAAACAGGTATCCAGGCTCTGCCCCGCAGCGACCTTCCCGAGCGACGCTGGCACCATGACCGCAACACCTGCACCCACGTCGCAGTCCTGTTCGCCACCGCGCAAGGCTCCACCCGCCATATCGCGGAGTTCATCTACGAAGAACTGGTCTCGCGCGGCGCGAACGCCGAACTGCACGACATCGAGCACGCACCCGACCTGACCCGAGTCGACCCCGTCGTCATCGGCAGCGCCATCCACACTGTGGACCTGCTCCCCGAGGCGACCGCCTACATCCGCCACAACCTGCCTACCTTGACGGGCAAGAACGTCTGGCTGTTCACGGTCGGCCTGGGCCCTGCCCTGCACGCGGATCGACAACGGGTGAATCATCGTCTCGACGGGAAGTGGGTCGCCAGATGCCGAAGTCCTTGTTCCAAGGGCATTTCGGACTCCGCGGCGCTCACGTCACCGGGTAAGCGGCCAGCAGTCCGGCCGACTCGATGTTGTCGTGGCGGTAGGCACACGCCTCGGCGACATCGACATTCAGCACCCGATCCGATCACGCACCGTAGGCAACCACGCACGCAGTACGGGACCAATGCCCTCCCACCCGGGACCTTCGACCGTGTCGACGAGCCCAGCTTCCGATCAGGCTGGAAACCGACATCGACACCGAGCGGGAACGAGGACCGAGATGGGCGAATTCGTCGCCGAGTTCAGTGCATTGCGGATGGAGGACGCCGACCGGGCCGGTGGCAAGGGCGCCAACCTCGGTGAACTCGTCGCCGCGGATCTGCCGGTGCCCGCAGGCTTCGTCGTTCTGGCCGCCGCCTACGAACACGCGATTGCCGCCAGTCCCGCCGGATCGGAACTCGGGCAACTGCACGACCAGGCCCTGGCATCGGTGAACGACACCACCCTGCTCGCCGAGCGGTGCGAGAAGATGGCGGCGATCATCCGCACCGTCGATCTCGACGGCGCGATCGGCGGGCCCGTCTCGGCGGCCTATCGCGCGCTCGGCGACGAGGTTCCGGTCGCTGTGCGCTCCTCGGCGATCGGTGAGGACAGCGCCGGCGCGTCCTTCGCCGGGATGAACGTGACACGGACCAATATTCGCGGCCGGGATACGCTGCTGGCCGCCGTGGTCGACTGCTGGGCCTCACTGTTCACCCCCCGGGTCCTGACCTACCGGGCCCGTCGTGGGATGCGTGGCCGACCGGCGATGGCCGTGGTCGTGCAACGCATGATCGATGCCCGATGCGCCGGGGTCGCTTTCAGCGCGGACCCAACGACCCGACGACGCGATCGCGTCGTCGTCGAAGCCGCACGTGGTCTGGGCGAAGTCGTCGTCTCGGGTGCGGTCGAGCCCGATACCTACCTGCTCGACGCCGCAGGTCCGAACCTGCTCCATACCCGTATCGGGCGGCAGCACTTCGCGATCGTCTCCGGTTCGGATGGTGACCGCCGGGTCGAACTGGATGCCGCCGACCCCGCCTCCCCGGTTCTGACCGACGAGCAGGCCCGGGCGGTCGCCCGGCTCGCGCTGACAGTGCAGGCTTTCCACCACGGGATCCCCCAGGACATCGAGTGGGTCTTCGACAACGAGGGCGCCCTGTGGATCGTGCAGGCGCGACCCATCACGACGCCGACCGAGGCCGTTACCGAGCCGAGTGCTGAACCTGTCAAGCGCGAGACGCTGATCCAGGGCATCGGCGCCGCACCCGGTGTGGCGTCCGGGCCCGTCCGCGTGCTGGCTTCGCCCGATCTGGGGCAGCTGCTGCGCGAGGGCGAGGTCCTCGTCGCGCCGATGACGAACCCGGACTGGTTACCAACGCTGTCGCGCGCCGCGGCCGTGGTCACCGACAGCGGCGGCATGACGTGCCACGCCGCCATCGTGGCACGCGAACTCGGTATTCCGTGCATCGTCGGTGCCCGCACCGCCACGACAACTCTCACCGACGGCACCAGCGTGACAGTCGACGGTTCTACCGGGCAGGTCACCGCGGGCGCTACCGACGTCCCGGTACATCGGCCCAGCGCCCACGTCGAACCGCGCCGCGCCCCGGCAGAGCCGACCGCGACCAAGATCTACGTCAACCTGGCGACCCCCGACACCGCGGCGGCGGTCGCGGCCGACGACGTCGACGGGGTCGGACTGCTGCGCGCGGAAACCCTGCTCACCCGCGCGCTCGACGGCCGCCATCCCCGAGATCTCCTGGCGCGCGGCGAACAGCAGCTGTTCATCGACCGGATGAGCGAGTCGCTGCGCCGCATCGCCGCACCGTTCGGCTCTCGCCCGGTGATCTATCGCACCACCGACTTCCGCAGCAACGAATTCCGCGCGCTCCGCGGTGGCGAACAGTACGAGCCCGTCGAACACAACCCGATGATCGGCTACCGCGGCTGCTACCGCTACATCCGCGAACCCGATCTGTTCACCGCCGAACTCACGGCGCTGGCCCGCGCCCGCCGAGACCACCCGAACCTGCACGTGATGATCCCGTTCGTGCGCACCCGCTGGGAACTGGAAGCGTGCCTGGAACTCATCGACGCCAGCGCGCTGGGGCAGCAGCGTGGCCTGCACCGATGGGTGATGGCCGAGGTGCCGTCGGTGCTGCACTGGCTGCCCGAATACGTCGGCCTCGGTATCGACGGCGTCTCCATCGGCAGCAACGACCTCACCCAGCTGATGCTGGGTGTGGACCGCGACTCCGAGCACTGCGCCGAGCTGTTCGACGAATCGGATCCGACGGTACTGGACGCGATTTCGCGCATCATCGCGACCGCCCGGCGACTGGGCATCACCTCGTCGCTGTGTGGCCAGGCGCCCTCGAACCGGCCTGCCTTCGCCGAACATCTGGTGCGCATGGGGATCACATCGGTGTCGGTGACGCCGGACGCGGTCGCCGCGACACGCCGTGTCGTCGCGTCCGCCGAACGTCGAGTCCTGCTCGACCACGCACTGGCCGTTACCGCGGATCGCCTCCGCCCGGCCTGAAGACCCGCTTTCGACAACCGACAGGAAAGGCTCGATCATCATGACTGATCTCCACGGACGTAGCGTCGTCGTCACCGGCGGCGCGCGCGGCATCGGCGCGGCCGTCGCACATACCCTCGCCAAATCCGGCGCGGGCGTCGTCGTCGCGGACCTGCTGGAACGAGAAGGACGCGACACGGCCGCCGCGATCGGCACCCAGGCGATGTTCTGTCATCTCGACGTCACCGACGAAAGCGAATGGCGGCGGGTGCTCGACGACGCCGAAGCGAACTTCGGGCCGCTGGCCGTTCTGGTCAACAATGCCGGCATCCTCGATTTCGGCGGTGTCGAGTCCGAGTCGCCGTCACAGTTCCGCCATGTCCTCGATGTGAATCTGGTCGGCTCGTGGCTCGGGATGCACCTGGCCGCGCCACGCCTGCGCGCCGCGGGCGATGGTGTGATCGTCAATGTGTCCTCGACCGCGGGACTCATCGGCTATTCCGGCATCGCTGGCTACGTCGCCAGCAAGTGGGGCCTGCGCGGGCTGACCAAGGCGGCGGCCCTGGAACTCGGCGCGGCGGGAATCCGAGTCTGTTCGGTTCATCCCGGCCCCATCCGAACTCCGATGACCGCCGCCATGGATCCCAGTGTCGCCGCGGGCCAGCCACTCGCGCGCTTCGGTGAGCCGGAGGAAGTCGCCGCGATGGTCGGCTTCGTCGTCACCGAGGCGACCTTCTCCACCGGCTCGGAGTTCGTACTCGACGGCGGCGCCACCGCGGGCGCCTCGCTGGTGCTGCCCTCATGAACCCTGAGCCCGGTTCCACGGTCCCACCACCGTCGGCGCAGGTACACGAAACACATTCCGGTGTCGTGCTGCTGTGCGGTGAGCGGGCCTACAAGACCAAGAAGCCACTGCGCACCGATTTTCTCGACTTCAGCACGCCGGCGCTGCGCGAACGCGCCTGTGCCCGCGAACTGACGCTCAATGCCCGGCTGGCGCCCGATGTCTATCTCGGGATCGCCCATCTCAGCGATCCCGAGGGCGGACCGGTCGAACCCGTGTTGGTCATGCGCCGCATGCCCGCGCATCGCCGCCTGTCGGCCCTGCTCACCGCGAACGAGCTGCCCACGGCAGATCTCACTGCGCTCGTCGACCTGCTGGCGGAGTTCCATCGCAAGGCGCGACGAGGATCTGACATCGACCAGGCAGGCACGGCAGGCGCGGTGCGCGGCCGGTGGCGTAGCTTGCTCGATCCCCTGCGCACCGGGCCCGGGGAACTGATCGATTCGGAACTGCTCGACCGGATCGACCGGCGCGCGATGACCTACCTCGAGGGCCGGGCCGAACTGTTCGAGGACCGGATCGCGCAGCGGCGCATCGTCGACGGTCACGGCGACCTGCTGGCCGAGGACATCTTCGACCTGACCGACGGCTTCCGGGTACTCGATTGCCTGGATTTCGACGATCAACTGCGCTACGTCGACTGCTTGGACGACATCGCTTTCCTCGCGATGGACTTCGAATACCTCGGCCATCGCCGGCTGGCCGACGAATTCGTCGCGAACTATGCACGCGCGCAGAATGATCCGGCGCCGGCATCACTGCGCGACCACTACATCGCCTACCGCGCCACGGTCCGAGCGAAGGTGGATCTCGTCCGCGCCGGGCAAGGCGATTCCACGGCTGGTGCGCGACTGAACAGGCATCTACGTATCGCCGCGGACCGCCTCGACAACAGCGCGGTGCGCCTTGTCCTGGTCGGCGGGCTACCCGGGACCGGGAAATCAACGGTCGCCGCGCGGCTGGCCGAGCGGACCGGGGCCGCGCTGCTCGCCAGCGACCGCGTGCGGGTGGAACTGGCGAACACCGCGCAGATCACCGGCGACATCGGGCGGTTCGGAGTGGGCCGATACTCCCCCGCCAACCGAGCACGGGTCTACGACGAGCTTCTCGACCGCGCGCGTGAACTTCTGACCCACGGCGTCTCGGTGATCCTCGATGCGAGCTGGAACAGCGAGGAGGAGCGCCGCCGCGCGGCGAAGCTGGCCGGTGACGTCGCCGCCGAACTGATCGCGCTGCGGTGTGTCTGCCCCAGAGAACTGGCCCACCAGCGAATCGGCGACCGACGCGGCAGCGAGTCGGACGCCACTGCCGAGATCGCCGACGCCATGGCGGACTTCGAGATCGAATGGCCCGACGCTGTCACAGTGGACACCAGCGCGCCACTGGCCGAGTCCGTCGTTGCCGCCTACAACGCCTGGCACGGCGACTCCGCCCCTTTCACCGAACATCACCGCACGACATCCGACCATTCGGCCTGAAACTCCCCGACTTCAGGAGACGACCATGACACAGCACAGTGAGAGCCCGCACCAGAGCGCCTCGGCCGCGGTCGTTGTCGGAGCCGACGGCTCGGACGGATCGAATACTGCCGTCCGCTGGGCGGCACGCACGGCCGCGGATCGCGGTCGTGCGCTGCACATCGTGCACTGCACCGAACCAATCGCCGATCGAACGCCCATCGGGCCGTCGTCGTCACGCGCGGGCCCGATCCCGACCGCCGCGACGGCCCGGTGGTGGTCGGTGTCGACGGCAGTAGCGTCGGCGAGCCCGCGATCGGGGCGGCGTTCGCCGAAGCCTCGCTTCGCGGCGCCGAACTGATCGCGGTGCAGCGTGGAGTGATCTGGCAGGAGGCCAGTTCGGCGGCGTCGGCTACCTGGAAACGCCCATCGAGGACTTCGCGGTCGCTGAGGAGGCGCTGCTGGCCGAGCGATTGGCGGGCTGGTCCGAGAAGTTGCCCGACGCATCGACAACGTCGCGGCGTTGATGCGCGTGCCGCGCCGCGGGATGACCGAAGGTCATCGATCGGGACGCTGGTCCTCGGTGCCCAGGACCTTCGGCCCTGACCCGGGCCGCGGCTGAGCCGCCATGCTGGGGTCATGATCTCGATGTACGTGCGGCGACTCGACCCTCGTCGGTCCATCGTGTGCCTGATCGGCGGCCTGATGGCGACATGGGCGTTCGCCGGGGCGCTCGGTCTGATCACCGGCGCGGTGGCGCTGAGCCCTGCGACCGTGGACAGTCTCCCCTGGCAGAGCCCGATTCTGGCCGGAGTGGCACTCGCCATGGTGGTCGGCGTGCCGATGACTGTCGTCGCGCTGGCTGCCGCCCAGGACGATCCGCGTACCGCGCGGACGGCGATGATCGCCGCCTGCGCACTGGTCGGCTGGATTCTGCTGCAGCTCGTGCTGCTGCGTGAGTTGAGCTGGTTGCAGCCGGTATGTGTCGTCTTCGCCGTTGCCGTTGCCGCTCTCGGCACCCCGCCACCGCTCTATCGCAAGCCTTCCGACCGTGAAACGAGATGAATCAATGCGTGCACAGGTTGTCTACGAGTCCATGTTCGGCAACACCGCTGCGGTTGCCGAAGCTATCGCTGCCGGTTTGCGGCCACACTTCGAGGTGACCGTGGCGCACGTGGCCGAGGTCGTGAATCACCCCGCACCGCAGGTCGACCTGCTCGTCGTGGGTGGTCCGACCCATGCCTTCGGACTCAGCCGCACCACCACCCGCCAAGACGCGGCAGGCCGGACAGACGATGCCGTCGAGATCGAGATCGGTATCCGCGAGTGGCTCGACGCGGCACTGCCCGTGCCGTCGCCGCGCTCGGCGGCCGCCTTCGGCACCAAGATCGCCCGCCCGCCGTGGCTGCCGGGTTCGGCGGCGAAAGGCATCGCCAAACGCTTGCGTCATCTGGGATACCACCTCGCGGTCGCCCCCGCCGATTTCCATGTCGAGGACATGACCGGGCCACTGAGATCCGGTGAGCTCGAGCGGGCTACCGAATGGGCATCGCAGCTGGCCACCACCGCGCTGGCCCTTCCTGGTGCGCCGAGATGACGCGCCGATCGCGAACACCGAACACGCCACCATTGCTCAGCCGCCGGCAACAACGAGATCGCCGCTCGCCCATACCCCCGAGAGAGGAACCTCGATGATCAAGGTCTTCCTGGTCGATGACCACGAGATCGTCCGGCGCGGTGTCGGTGACCTGATCGACTTCGAACCAGACCTCCAGGTGATCGGCGAGGCAGACAGTTGCGCGCATGCGCTTGCCCGATTCCTGCCCTGCGCCCCGACGTCGCGGTGCTCGATGTCCGCCTGCCCGACGGCAACGGCATCGAGCTGTGCCGCGAGTTGCACTCGAGCATGCCCGAGCTTCGCTGTCTGATCCTGACCTCGTTCACCGACGAGCAGGCCATGCTCAACGCGATCCTGTCCGGAGCGAGCGGCTACGTCGTCAAGGACATCAAGAGCCTGGAACTGATCAACGCGGTGCGCGCGGTCGGTGAGGGCAGATCGATGCTCGACAACCGGGCCGCGGCGGCACTGATGGCCAAGCTGCGCGCCGAGGCCGAGGAGAAGACCGGGCCCCTTGCCGCACTCACCGAGCGGGAACGAACCCTGCTCGCGCTGCTCGGTGAGGGCCTGACCAACCGCCAGATCGCCGCCAGGATGTTCCTGGCGGAGAAGACGGTCAAGAACTACGTATCACGTCTGCTCACCAAACTCGGTGTCGAGCGTCGAACGCAGGCCGCCGTGATGGCGGCCGATCTCAGGTCGCCGGACCGGCACTGACGACCGATCAGCCCTCCCCCCTCGCCTGCCCGCGGCCCAAGGCCTGACACGGTCAGCGTTCCGGGCCGACTCCGTGGTCGCGCCGGTCAGGGCACCAGCACGGCGGCACCGTCGAATCGGCCGAGCGACAGGTCGAGCAACGCGCGATCGGCATGCTCGAGCGGGTAGCGATGGGTCGAGACGCTCAGCCGACGTTGCTGTGCCAGCGTGAGAAATTCCCGGGCCTGCGCACGGGTGTTGGATGTGACGCTACGAATCTGGCGTTCTCGGAACAGGTGTCGCTGATAGTTCAGCGCCGGCACATCGGTGAGATGAATGCCGGCGATCGCCAACGTGCCCCCCGCATCCAGCGCCTCCATCGCGGGCAGTACCAACTCGCCGACCGGGGCGAACAGGATCGCGGAATCCAGCGGCTCAGGTGCCGCGCCGGCGGCACCCTGCGCCGAATCCGCACCGAGCGCCAAGGCCAGTTCCCTGGCCGCCGGGTCCCTCGTCATCACATGGACACGAGCACCCCGGGCCAGCGCGATCTGCGCGGTGAGGTGGGCGCTGCCGCCGAAACCGTAGATGCCGAGAACCCCGTTCGCGGGAACCTCGGCGCGCACCAGGGCGTGGTACCCGATGACGCCGGCGCACAACAGCGGAGCCAGCTCCTGGTCGGAATACCCGGACGGCAGCGGTAGCGCGAAATCAGCGGGAACAGTAGCGAATTCGGCATAACCGCCGTGGGCGTCCCACCCGGTGTAGCGCGACCGGGGACACAGGTTCTCCGCGCCGCGCAGGCAGTACCGGCACACACCGCAGGTCTGCCGCAGCCACGGAATGCCGACCCGGTCGCCGGCAGTGACAGTGCCGTACCTGTCGGGGACGGACACGACCTCCGCAACCACCTCGTGTCCTGGTGTCACCGCCTGCCGATGGACCGGTAGGTCGCCTTCGACCACATGCAGATCGGTACGGCACACGCCGCAGGAAAGCACTCTCACCAGTAGTTCGTCAGCCCGGGGTACCGGCATCGGCTCCGCGCCGAACTGCAGCGGAGCAGATGACCCGACCGGCCCCGGACGGACTACTCGCCACGCTCGCATCATCTGGCCGCTCCGTTGTGTGATGTGCCGGTTTCTGCCGAGATCGTGTCGAGCCCGGCGCCGTGAACTCTCACCGCCCCGCGCGTCGGGTCATTGTCGCGTGGCGGAGCGCAGAACAGCCAACCGATCCGCGTACTCCTTCGCATCGATCTCACCTCTAGCGAACCGCTCCGCCAGCACATGCTCGGCGCCCGGCGGCACCGGATGCGGGCGGCGCTCACTGTCCGTACGGAACAGGTATCGCAGGGCGAGCGCGAAACCAACGATCAACAGGCCCCAGAACAAGATCATTCCAAAGCCCATCCAGGCGTATTGCCAGCCACTGACGTCGTGGTCGTACCAGTACATGTCCGGTCTCCTTCCGTGATCCGCGTGACGCGGCGATGTGTCGGTAGTACAACCATGGGCCTTCCGGCCAGGGCGAGATAAGGGCCGACAGGCACCATCGGTGAGTACCAATTCCTCCCAGATGACTTTGGTCGAATCCGTCGGGGACCAACGCCTCTCACCACAACGCAGGCCGCGGAGGGACAGTTTGTCGACGGACCGTGGAAACCATTCCGGTCCGATGGAACAACTTCGGAGGAATCACCGTGAGCGACAGCACTTCCAGCGTGGCGTACCACAGCAAGCCGGGCGAGAGCCTCGCCGACCCTTACAACATTCCCGGAATTCTGCTCTTCTTCACCGGAATAGTCGGACTCGCATCGACACTGACGGCGGCAGGGTACGGGTTCGGCGGCTGGACCGTGCTCGGGGCGATCGCCACAGCGTTGAGCTTCACCGCGAGCATCGCCGTGTTCGTCCTCGAACACGAGCGGCTGCGTAGACTCGCCGCCCGCCGCTGAGGCGGCTTTGTTCGATCAGCCCCGCCGGGCGGCAACAGCGGAAGGTTCGGGATGTACGACCGCGACACCGTTCTCAGCACCCTTGAGGTTCCCCCCGAATGGTGGACAGGGAGGCTATGCGGCTCAGGCTACTGCCGCTGAGAGCGACCGCTCGTAGCTGTCAGGACTTTGATTCCCAATCGCGGAGTGCCGCCGAGTAGTGTTATAGAAACTCATCCACATGTCAACTGAAGCAACAAGTTCGGCCTTCGTAGCGAACGCGTGCCGGTAATAGTGCTCATGCTTGAAACTCGACCACAGCGATTCGGCGGGGCTGTTGTCCCAACAAATCCCTGTCGCACCCATCGATCGCAGCAGACCGTGCCGGAAACAGGCGCGCGCGGTCAGATGCGCGGTGAACTCCCCACCACGGTCCGAATGCAAGATCGTGCCCCGGCAGTGCCCACCACGTGCGGCGACGGCGGCGTCGATGGCCTCGGTGACCATGTCGGCACCGATATGGTCGGCCAGGCTGTAAGCGAGCACTTTGCGGGTGTGTCCGTCGCGGATCGCGCACAGGAACATGTCGCCTTCACCGCAGGTCAAGTACGTGATGTCGGTGGTCCATACAGCGTCGGGGCGGCCTTGGTCGAACCGGCGTGCCACCCGGTCGGGCGGGAACGACGCGTCCGGGTCCTGCACCGTGGTTTTCACTTTGAAGGTGCGGGGACTGATGCCCTCGACCCCGATTTCAGCCATGATCTTGGCGACGGTATTCGCTGAGACTCGCATCCCTTGATCGCGCAGTTCGCCGGTGATTCGTGGTGATCCGTAGGTGCCGTGGGAATCGCGGTGAACGGTCAAGATCTTCGTTTCCAGGTCCGCGCGCCGCTGCTGGCGATCGGTGAGAACGGTCCTCGCCCTGCGTTTCACGTAGGCGTAGTAGCCGGCCTTGGATACTTTCAGCAGACGAGCCATTCGCGGGATCGAGAATCGTTGCCCTTCGGGTAGGGCGGTGCCTGCGGTTTCGGTGATGTTCTCGGGGCAGGCGTACTTGACCATCAGCTCGAACCGGGCCGGTTCTGACCCATCGCGGCAAAGTACGCCGAGGCTTTTTTCAGGAACGCAATGTCCTTGTCCTGCTCGGCAACTCGCTTCCGCAAGGCGAGGAGCTCGGCTCTCTCGGCGGCTTGCAGGGGTGTTTCGCCAGCGGCTTGCGCGGCGTCGAGACGTCGTCGTTCGTCTTTGACCCAGTTGCTGAGTAGTCCGTCGTTGATGCCGAGTTCGCGGGCGACTTCGGCGATGGTGCGACCGGTATCGATTACCCGGTGGGCGGCCTCGACCTTGTACTCGGCCGTGAACGACCGGCGTTTACGAGGAGGCATGCGGACATCCTTTCAAACAGACCAGATGGTCTGTCAAGTCGGTGTCCACTACTCAGGGGGAACCTCACCTGACGAAAGCGCCGTCATGAGCACGACAGTCTCGCATCTGCTTCTTGTTGCCGCCGTCCTGTTCACCGTGAACTTGCTGCCGGCCTTCGGGCCGCCCAACGCGCTGCTCGTGGTGTTCTTCTGGCTGAACTGGAACCTCGATCCGGTCCCGCTTGTCCTCGCCACCGCCGTCGCCTCGGGTGCGGGGCGTTATGTCCTCGCCGCCGCCACCCGTCGCGCCGGTGGCCACCTCGGCGCGCAACGCACGGCCAACCTGCGGGCCGCCAGCGACTATCTCACCGGTCGTCGTGGCCGCAGGTTCGCCACGATCGGAGTCTTTCTTCTCTCTCCGCTACCGTCGGCGCAGATGTTCGAGGCGGCCGGGCTCATGGGTCTGCGTCTTGTTCCGCTCACCACCGCGCACGTTGTGGGCAGACTGGTCAGCTTTTCGCTGTACATCGGTGTAGCCGGGGTCGCCGAGCGCAGTCTCGGCGAGACCCTGACCTCATCGTTCACCACGCCCTACGGCATCGCCGTTCAAATCGGGCTCCTTGTCGGTGTCGTCATGCTCGCCCGGATCGACTGGACCAAGTACCTTCCGGTCGCGAAACCAGCATCCGACACCGATCAGCGGGCGCCATCCGGGCGGTCCTGACGGTGACCGAGATGCTTGCGCGCGGCGGTGACAATTCCGGTGGCACAGACCAGAACGACCGCGACAGCACCGATCCCGATCCCGATGTCGAGGCCTTTGCCCACCTCACCGTGTTCACCGCGAAGGTCGGCAAGGAAGACGTCGGAGAAATAGGGCCGATGCGCCAGGACGGCGGCCGCGGTCGCGACGGCGAGCAGATCGGCCGCCATCGACAACGCGGTGACCGGCAACGTCCAGGCACGAACGATCAGTTGCGCGCAGGCGACAGCGATCCACAGCACGGCAACGACCACCACCGCAGGCAACAGCCGGCTCAGCACACCGGAATCGAGTCCCTGCGCGATCTCCGCGAGGAACGGCGGCGCCAGCGCCGGGAAGAAACACAACGCGACGACCAACACGGTGATCGCGAAGACCAGATCACCGATGGCGTCGCCGAGCGGGATCTCTCGCCCGTGTGGCACCGGTGCCAGATCGTCGGGGCGCCATTCGTGCAATACCACGCCCGGCGCGACACGCTCGATCACCGCGAAAACGACCGTCACCCAGAACGCGGTGTACACCGCGCCCGCGAACGCGGACGTGAGCCCGTCTTGGAGAACCTCGACGACAGTGGGCGCGGCTTCTCCACCGAGGGAGGCCGTCAGCAGGCTCACGCCACCCACGACGATCGCCATCGTCCGCATGGCGGGCCAGAGCACCCGTAGATAGGTGTCGTACAGGTGGGGGCCGATCAGCTGACGCGGCGCGCCGCGGAATCGCCGAGCTTGATCCTCGGGCGGGCCGAGGTGGGAAAGCACCGCACGTACCGGATGTGCGGGCACCTCCCCGGCGATTCTGGTCCGCAATTCCGCGCCGACCTTGCCGCGGCTGGGGCGCGGAATGTGAATAAGTACCGCATACACGTAGCGGTCGATCAAGTCGCTGTCGGACAATGTGTCGGCCACCGTTACTCCCCTGATCCAGGCGTTCCTTCGATTTGCGGCGCACCCGCGTTGTCATGTTGCCGTCGACGAGCGCGCCCCTCCCCGAGTATCGGCCCCCCTTCGACCTCACACCGCCGGACGGGCGCAGTCGAGTACGGAATCCCCCGCTGAAGAGGTCCCCTGGTCCCATGACGAAGAGCACTGCGACTCTCACTCGGTACGCAATCGACAGCGAGACTCGGGGTATCGACTGATCGACACCGGAGGAACTATGTCGACATTTCAGCAGCGTCGCGTCCAGCGTGCTCGTCGCGCGGGCCTGATCGGTAGCGCCGGCTTCGTCGCGTTCTGGGCATTCGCGGGGGCCATCGGCCTGATCGGTGGTGGCATCGACCTCGGACCGGAGATCACCGCTCGTCTCCCGCTCGAGAGCCAGGTCTTGGCCGGGTTGCTTCTCGCCGCGATCGTCGGGGTACCGATGACCTACACCGCGATACTCGCGCTGCGGGCCCTGCCCAGCGCGGCGGTCACCGGTATCGGCAGCGGGCTGCTTCTGCTGGGCTGGGTCGCGATCCAGCCACTGGTGATCGGGCAGTTCAATTGGCTGCAACCCGTCTTCGGTGTGCTCGGCGGCTCGGTCTGCCTGCTGGGATCGAGCCTGTGCCGCTCGAGCGACGGCTTCCGGTCACCCAAGTTCCCGTTCCGGCCATCGCCGGCGTGACGACATCACCTCTCGGAGAGTAGGACTCATGGCTCGGCCAGCACCACACAGCCTCCGCGCACGAGCGAGAGCGATGGCACTGCCGGTAGGCGGGTATGTGCGTCCCGGCTGACCTGCCTTCTCAACGCGGGGAGCGACCGGCGACGAGGCCGCGATGCCGGGTGACGAATTCCCGCGCCTGCCCGGACTGCGCACCACGCGAGCGATCACCATCGCCCCGGCCGCAGTCTGGCCGTGGCTGGTGCAGATGGGCCCTGGCCGGGCGGGCGCCTACACCTCTGTCGGTCGTGTCCGAGCAGTCCGGGGCGTCGCAGCCGCTACTACATGGAGTACCAATCCGAGATCCGTTGGTGATCAAGACATTCCGGCATGCTCGTGTCGTCGCTGCTACCTGCGGTCACGGACGACGATCATCGACACGTGCCCGTGACCTGCCCGCCGAGAGCAGGCGACGGCATCAGCTGCGACCTGGTACCGGCCGGTCGATAAGATCGTCGCCGATCGCACCGGCTTCCCGTTCCAGGAGGCGGATACCGGTCACGATGTCGGGGTCGATGGTGATGACGGCATCCATCGCGCCCTCCACCCAGGGCCGCAACCGCCGCTCGTAACTTTCGATGCGCCGGGGATCCGATACTGTGCGGGCCAGGCCGGTCACCGACACCGACCACCCGATACGGCGCACCGGGTCGATCTCATCGGCGCCGTAGGTGACCACCACCGGCGAGGTGTGGGAGGCGAGTCCGGTGAGCGTGGAGTGGAGGCGGGTCCGCACGACGATCAACCCGTCCTCATCGACGAGGTGGTTGACCGGACGGATCGCCGGCAGCGCATCACGGGTGTAGACCACCCTTCCCATCGGTGCGCTCGCCAACAGGCGTAATGCCTCTGACCGCCCCAGCTCCAACACCCTGCGCTGCCGATCGCCCTCGTTCCCCGAGTCGATCACGACGGCACTCCGGCCAGGGACGCACGCCCCATCTCGATCAGTCGCACAGGTTCACCCTCGCCTTCCGTTCGTCCTGGGCTCAGAAGACCAGAAGTCACGGGCAGGGCCCAGTACCGAAAGCCCCTTCTCGATAGGACCTTCAGCCCTACGAGCCAGCATCTGGCAGGCTTCCCGAAGAGTCGGTACGGCCCCGGCCGTGCATACCGCGGGCCGCGAAGTGGGCGCGCGGTTGAATCGCCTGCTCGATGACGAAGGCCTCGCGCACCTGCCCATCGAGATCGGCGATGACACTCGGGAGGCGCTCGTCATCGCCGAGCGAGAAATAGCCCGGAGTTATCATGTCGTGCCAGGGTGGCCGCGTCCGGCGCCGCGCTGATCGCTGACATCGCCGGAACGCAGCTGACGACGATGCTGGCAGAGCGTGTCTTCCTACTCCGCGGCCACGGTCGTGACGGCGCGAATCCGCGCCCCACGATCGACCGAATCCGTAGCCGATCCAAGGTCTCGCCAGACCCTCGACGCAACTGTGCCAAAAGTCCCGGTTGTTCAGGTACAGGTGCTCTCCCGGTGGCCGACCGCCTCCGCCACCCTGGAGATATGAGCGAGATCACCACCGACGAGCACGACCGGCAGGTCACCGCGGCGCCGCCCGTAGTCGTGGGCGTAGACGGTTCACCGACGTCGGTCCGTGCGGCACAATGGGCCGCTGTCGTCGCCGACGCCCGACAGATACCGCTGCAACTGGTCCATGTCGCGGGGAGACATGTCGACGCAGTGACAAGCGCGGAAATCCTCGACAACGCCCGTCGCGCCGTGCTCGAACGGTGGGCACGAACCTCACCGACCCCGCCGGTGATCAGCACGCTCGCCCTGCACGGAGATCCGGCGACCAGGCTCATCGGGTTGTCGGCGCAAGCGTCCGAAGTCGTCGTCGGCAGTGTGAGCCGAGGCTTACCCGCGCGAGCGATGCTCGGGTCGGTGGCGAACACGCTGACGGCCTCGTCCTACTCGCCTGTCGCCGTCGTCCGGCCCTTGAACAGCGGGGCTTCGGCCGTGGGGCCGATACTCGTCGTCACCGCACCTACAGACGGCGGCGCCTCCCGTGCAATAACGGCCGCGATGCGCGCCGCCACCGAGCGCAACAGCGAGATGGTCGTCGTCAATGTCACCCGACCGACTGCGCGCGCCTCGGCGATACGGGCGGACGAGGAGATCGAGAAGCTGCTGACCGACCACGGACGCCAGTTCCCCTCCGTCCGGGCTCGGCTGGTCACCTACTTCGGTAATACCCGCACCGCGATCGAAAGATTCGGTGCCACAGCGCAATTGGTGGTCACCACCCGACCGCGCAGACAGTTCTGGCCGTACCCCAGCGGGGCTACCCACACTGCCCTTCATCACACCCGATGCGCCGTCCTGGTTGTCCCCGAGCAGCCGGCGAATCCGACCGGATCGAGCGCTTCCGCTTCCGGGTCCCCCACCGCCACGGAGCGGCCGAGTTGGCGATCAGCTAGCCCACTGCCCCCGCCTGATACGGCGAGCAGCGCGCCTGCCTGTGCCCTCGCACCATCGACGACGGACCTCGAGAACGGGAAAACACCCCCGTCAGACAACACCCGAAGGGACTCGAATCATGACCGCGACCACCGTCGACCACTACTTCCCCGCCGCACCGATCGTGGTCGGCACCGACGGCTCAGAAGCCGGCGGGCAGGCGGTGCGCTGGGCAGCCGAGACCGCCGCCGCCGGACAACGGCCTCTGCGCATCGTGCACGCTGCCGATCTGACCGCCGCGCATATCCTGCTCGATCCCTGCGACCCGCCGATGAGCTCAGTCACCGAAGCGATACGCGAATTCGGCGCCGACTGCCTCAGCGCGGCGAAACTCCAGGCGCGAGCCATCGATCCCGCGCTGGCGATCGAGACCGCCGTTGTCGACGGAACCGCCGCCGCGGGGCTCATCGAGGAATCCGCCACCGCGCACCTGACGGCTATCGGCGCGGTGGGTCTCAGCGGCGGTGGGCTGTTCGGATCCACCGTACTCACCGTCGCCGCGCACGCACGCGGCCCGGTGGTGGTCGTCCGCGACGCCGGTTCCGAGCAGCCGACCCGCGGAGCCGGGCCGGTAGTCGTCGGCGTCGACGACAGTGAATACAGCCGCGCCGCAGTGGCGTCCGCCTTCGCCGAGGCCGACGAGCGCCATGCCGAACTCGTCGTCGTTCACTGCTGGAGTGACCTGCGGTTCGGTTGGTTCGCCGGGCTACCCGATGTCCTGGCCGATGGTCGCGCCTACGCCGACGCGCAGGAGTTGATCAACGAGCAGTTGGTCGGCTGGCAGGAGAAGTACCCGAGCGTTTCGGTCAGGCGGAAGATCTACCTGTCGGGCCCGTCTCATCATTTGCTCGGGTGGTCCACATCAGCGCAGCTCGTCGTCGTGGCGAACCGCGGTCGTGGCGGCTTCCCCGGCTTGCGGCTGGGCTCGACCGGCAACGCGCTGATCCAATGCGCGCGTTGCCCGGTCGTGGTCGTCCATCAGCGCATCGGGTGAGTCGCCCTCGCGCACCGCTCGCCCTCGTGAGTTCGACGCCGCTATCGGTGCGTGTGGCGGCCACAGCGACGTAGCGGCTACGACCAGAGTCCTCGGACACCGCGCCGCGCGGCGCCGACCGACGGAGAACGGCACGCCTTCACCGACATCGAGTGGGACAACCCCGGGGACAGACCAGCGCGGATCCGAGTCGGTGTCAGCTCTCACCGCGCTGACGACATCCGGCGCGGCGCCGCCCAGCCGCCGTCAGCGCGGTGAGCGCAACGCAACTCACCCATTCGTTCGACAACCGGCGACTGGTCGGTCCCCAGCTGACCGACGAAGACCCCCCGCCGGGGTGCGCGGAGCTGACCCGATAGAACTTGGCCTCCGCGGGAAATCCTCCGTCGCTCAACCGTTTCGCCTCGAGCACGTCCAGCGCCTCGGTGCAGCGTGGGTCGCTGATCAGCTCCGCCTCGGCCAGAACCGTCAGCGCGAACAGGATGTCGTAGTGCCAGTAGCACGGAAAGTGCAGCTGCAGAAAAGTCCGATCGATGACGGAGCCGTCGGTGCGGCGGCGAAACAGTCGACGTCCGAGGAACAATTCACAGGCACGGAGGACCGCCTCGCGAGCCTCGGTACGTCCGGTGATGCGGGCATAAGCGTTCATGGAACGCAGCGGGACAAGGCTCTCACCGAACGACGACACGTGGCCGGTCGCTCGGCGATCACAGTTCCAGCCGCCGTCTGGCCACTGCGCACGGAGCAGACGATCGACAAGGCGATCGACCCGCTCGTCGGCCAGCCCCAACCGCAGCAGCGCCCAGACCAGATTTCCCTCGATCGACGCGTGCAACGTCGGCAGCTCCTGTCCCCGGACCCGGCCGATATGACGCCGCTCGTACTCCGGCGACAGCACCCAATCCAGTGCTTGCTCACGCAACGGCACCAATGACTCGTCACCCACCGGATACCCGAGTTCGGCCAGGGCGACAAGCACCCAGTGCGCACCGCGCCATTTCGCGTTGTAGGGGTGGAAGGGCAGCGTGCCGTCGGCGAGTCGTTCGGAGAGCAGCCGCCGAACGCGCTCGCTCCCCGGGACCGCCGCGGTCGCCGCGGCGACCGCGGGATCCCGAGGGGTCAGGCCGAGTACACCGACGAGCGTCCGCCACCGGATGGACGGCTCCCCGGAGCTGAGTAGTCGCGCCACGATCGGGTCCGGTTCGACCGGCATCCTCAGCGCCTCCTGGTGGCCGTACACTTGGTCGGCTCCGCCGCGGCACCGAGATGCTCGGTGAACCACACCGCCGCCGAATACGCGGCCCGCCAGGACAGATACCCGGCCCGCGACGACCGCCCCGGCGAGCTCAACTCCGTCACCCGGCACTCACCGCCCAGCAACCCCGCCGCGTGTCGATTACGCTGCCGCACCCGCGGATCCACGCCCCCGACCAGCAGCAATGTCGGCGCGACGACCCGGGCCAACCGCTCGCCTGCCAGGTCGGGCCGACCGCCGCGCACGGCCACCGCCTCGACCCGCGCATCGGGTTCAGCCGCCGCCCACAATACGGCCGGTGCCGCCGAACCGGTCCCGAACAGACCGACCGGAAGACGCCGTGTCTCCGGGATCACCGGCAGCCGTCGCAGGACGCCCGCGAGACGGCCACCGAACAGTTCGACATCGAACACCTTGGCGTTGTCCGCCGACTCGGCAGCGGTCAACACATCGACAGTCAATGTCGCGAGCCGATGCCCGCCCAGCAGATCCGCGACGAACCGGTGCCGTGGGCTGTGCCGGTCGTCACTGCCACCATGCGTGAGAACCACGAGGCCGAGCGGGAGCGCGGGAACTCGAAGGCACCCTTCGAGGACCGCGCCGTCGCACGTCATCGCGATTTCGCGCTCCGCCACCACCGGTGCCGTTCTCGTCGCGAGAACATTCACGACACACCGCCCTGCCGATCGGCGGAGCGCACCGAAGTGCCCGCCACGTCGATGATCCGCATCTACAACGCCGCCGGGGTAAGGAAGCCGTAGTGCCCGTCGTAGCGGTGGTAGAGCACCCGTCCACGGCCCCGGTTCGCATCACAGAAGAACACGAACGGCCACCCCGTCACCTCCAGCCGATCGACCGCGGCTTCGACACCAAGCACCGGTGGTCGCGCGGCACTGATCGAGACAGGTACCGCCCCCTGGCTCACCTGATCGGGCCGTGGGTCGAGTTGGGCCAGCCGAAGGCCCGTCGGGCCCGACCGGTACAGCACGCTGTCGACACCGCTTCCGGATTCGGTGAACAGGTGGAAGTCGTAGTCCATCAGCGACATATCGAATGCCGCCTCGTCACAGGTCTCTTCCGCCAACGCGAACGACTTGCGACGCAGAACCTCACGTTCCTCGTTGGGGCGGGGGAAATAGGGCAGTCGCGGTCGAGGCGTGGCGCCATGGTGCCAGCCCGCCGAATCGGTGGGCAGGTGGTCGCCGCCGCGCTGTGCTTCCCAGCGCCGCGACAAGCGCTCCAGCCGAACACGCAACCGCTCCGCGACCGCGTCGATAGCTTCGCGGGTAGTCGCGGCCGTGACCTGCACCCGGACCGAGACACCGGCCATGTTCACATTCGCTTGCGCCACGATCGGATCGATGATCGCCGGGTCTCCGTGACCCACGAGCCGAACCCGCACCGACAGCACCGGTTCCGACGCGTACCGCAACGCCCACGCGATCTTGTCGCGGGCATACTCCGTCGCCGCCGCGGACACGTGTCGCCCCACCGAGATCCGCACAACCGCGTCCAACGATTCTGTGCTCTGCAACATGGTGTTCTCCTTTTGTCTCACCTGATCAGACTCGCCGAGCCGAGCACGGGCGGGCAGGGCCCCAATACCAGCTCGCTCGACGCATTGGACACGGATTCGGAGGACTTTTGTCACTCGCCCCGACGCACGGTTTGCGCGCGGCCACCACCAGCGCCGCGCATCCGACGAACACATTCCCGCGACATCGCGCGGCCGCTTGTCGAACCGAGTAGGAGCCCGGTCAGACGGTTGTTTCCGTGGCTATCGGTAACAACCATCTGAGCGCCGGAGGCAGCCTGCGTTGCGTGGCCCTTCCGCACCACAGCGTTCACCGACACCGTGGGGTACTTCTCGGCCATGTCGCCAAGTGTTCCCCGAGCGATCGCTCTGCTTTCTGCGCAAGCAATTCCCTGCAGTCGGCGCCCTGCGGGTACCTCAGCAGGTCCGATTCGTTCCCTGCGTGCAGGGCGATGATGTCAACACCTAGTGCCTCGTCCAGGAAGGTTGCCCTGGTAACCGGGTGCCGAGTTGATCGCGCGCCCGCGACCGGAGATGCTCCCCGGTGGAGGTGGTGCCGGTGGCCAGGAAACCGGAAGTGTTTGTGCGAGAAGTGACCCCGGACGAGGGCCGCCGACTGCAGAAGATCACGAAGACGAGCAAACAACCGATCAGGATGCGGCGTGCGATCGTGGTGATGGCCTCGGCGCACCGCCAGCCGGTCCCCGCGATCGCGAGGTTGATGCAGGTCAGCGAAGCCTATGTGCGGCAAGTGATCCACGACTTCAACGAGCGGGGGTTCGACGCGTTGGACCCAAAATGGAGCGCGGGCAGACCGAGCAAGGTGGACCGGGCAACGCGTGAACGCATTGCCTGTATCGCCCGGTGCTGCCCGCGAGACCTCGGCTGGCCGTTCTCGGCCTGGAGCTTGTCGAAACTCCGAGAAGTGTTGGCCACCAACAACATCGCTGAGATCAGTCGTGAGACTCTGCGCAAGCTCTTGAAGGCCGAGGGTGTGTCGTGGCAGGCGGTCAAGACCTGGAAAGCCGGCACCGATCCCGAGTTCGCCACCAAGATGGACCGCATCCTCGACCTCTACGACCACCGGCCTGCTGACGGGCGGGTGGTCTGTGTCGATGAGTTCGGGCCGTTGAACCTGCAACCTCGTGCTGGTCGAGGCTGGTTTCCGCGGCGTAAGCCGAGACGGTTGCGGGCGACATATCACCGCACTCAGGGTGTTCGGCACCTGCTCGGTGCCCTGGATCTGGCGACGGGGAAGATCCATTACCGGATCCGGGACCGGAAGCGGTGGCAGGAGTTTCTCGGGTTGCTGAAGTCGCTGCGAGCCCGGTGGCCAGGTGAGAGGCTCTACGTCATCGCCGACAACTTCTCCCCGCACAAGCGGGCCGAGGTCCGGGACTGGGCCGCCGATCATGATGTGGAGTTGGTGTTCTTGCCGACGTATTCATCGTGGTTGAACTGGATCGAGTCCGAGTTCGCGGCGCTGCGCTACTTCGCGCTCAACGGCACCGATCACCGCAGCCATGGTGAACAGGACGCCGCGATCGGTGCCTACATCCGCTGGTACAACCAGCACGCCCGACCCAAGCGGGACTTCGCCGTCAACTCCAAGATCCGGCGACCGGATTACCTACCGAAGGTTGCTTGACGAGGCACTAGATGCGTGGCGAGTTCGAACGCGCGGCCGGTTGCGGCATCACTGCTGCGACTTCATGTGCGCCCTGCTTTCATGTGAGAAGCGTCGCCGTCGCACACTGCGTTCGGTTCGCGAGACAGCGATCGGGGCGGCCACAACAGCGGCCCTGAACGGACGTCGGTCAGCGCACGGTCGCCGGGCTGTGCACTGTGCCCGGGCTGTCCTTGGTGGCCGGACTGTGCGCCGGTTCGACGACGAGCACCGGTACAGGCGAATGGCGAACTACGTCGGACGACACACTTCCCAGTAGCCGAGCACTCAGCACCAGCGTCCGAACACTCGAAGCGTGGTGGAGAGCACCAGCTCCGATTGCGGCGACCCGTCCAATCCCACCAGCACCCGCGGCGCGTGCAGTGTTGGAGCGACCGCGCCCGGAAGTCCGTCTGGCCCGGTCGCAACCAACCGGGGGTTGCGCTCCACACGTTCCATAGCGATAGGTACGAACAGGGGCCCGAACAACACCGCGGGCAGCACCCACGCGGGATCGTGACCACGGCGGATCATCCACAAACCCGTCACCGCTCCGATGACGACCCAGACGATGGCGAAGATGAGGAGGAACGTCAGGTTCATACCACTATGCTCGCTCGTCCTACCTGCGGCCGAAACGTCCTAAAGGCCATAACCTCAGGGACCAATGGTTTCAACACCCGGGTGCTGATTCCCCAGTGTCCGAGATCGCCGCAGACGCTTGTCCACCGCGACCACAAGACCGGCCGCGAGGGCGATCATCAGGATCCGCAGCCACACGTCGCCGCTGATGGGAGCGGTGTCGAAGATGGTGTTCATAGCGGGCACATACGTGATCGCGAGCTGACCGACCAGCTGGGCGAGGACGCCGACGATCAGCCACCGGTTGGAAAAGAACCCGATTCGCCACACGGAGCGCGTGAGCGAACGGCAGCTGAACAGATAGACGGCCTCGACCAGAACGAAGAGATTCAGGGCGGCGGTGCGCGCCTCGGGAAGACTTGCCCCGGCGGCGAGTTCCCAGTGGAACAGCCACCAGGAGCCGGCGACGAGCAGCGAGGACACCAGCAGAATCCGCACCATCAGCGCGCGAGTCAGCAGGGGTTGGTCCGGTGCGCGCGGCGGCCGGGCCATGATTCCGGCTTCTTTGGGTTCGAAGGCGAGCATCAGTCCGAGAGCGACCGCGGTGGTCATGTTGATCCACAGGATCTGGGTGGGCAGGATAGGCAGCGCGGCACCGAAGACGATCGCGGCGAAGATGACCAGGCCCTCGCCGATGTTCGTCGGCAGTGTCCAGGCAATGAACTTGGTGAGGTTGTCGAACACGCCGCGGCCCTCCTCGACCGCGGCTTCGACAGTGGCGAAATCGTCGTCGGTGAGCACCATATCCGCGGCGTCCTTGGCGACTTCGGTGCCACCGAGCCCCATGGCCACGCCGATACCGGCCTGCCGCAGCGCAGGAGCGTCGTTGACCCCGTCGCCGGTCATAGCCACGACGTGCCCGCGAGCCTGGAGCGCCTCGACCAGTCGCAGCTTCTGTTCCGGAGAGACTCGCGCGAAAACACTCGCGCGTTCCACCGCCTCCGGGAGCTCCTCGCTGGACAGCGCGGCCAGATCGGCGCCGGTCAGCACCATCCCTTCGACAGGCTCATGGGGGTCCAGCAGGCCGACGCGACCGGCGATCGCGGTGGCAGTCGCGGCATGGTCACCGGTGATCATCTTGACCGCGATCCCCGCCGTATGGCAGGCGGCCACCGCGGCCGCGGCCGCCGCACGCGGTGGATCGACCATGGCCTGCAGCCCGGTCAGGACCATGCGGTCCGAGAGCAGCCTTTCGTCGAAGTCTGTGGGACCGAACTCGTTCGTTCCTCCCACCGGCCGCATCGCCGTCGCCAGGACCCGCAACCCCTGCCCTGCCAGCTCGGCGGCAGCGGCGAGGACCGCGGCACGGTCCACGGGCGCAGCGACCCCCTTGCCGTCCAGTTGGTAGGCGCACAGGCTCAGGACTCGTTCGACCGCGCCCTTGACCAGCACCACCTGCCCCGACGAGACCGGGCTCGTCGCATCACCGTGCAGGGTCGCCATGTACTGACGCTCAGAGCTGAACGGAATCGTCGCCCGGCGCGGAAGCACCTGCGCGACTTGGCCGGGGCCCAGCCCCGCTTTGGCGGCGGCCACCAGCATCGCTCCTTCGGTGGGGTCGCCCACCACATCCCACCGTCCCTCGTGCTCGGTCAGAGCCGCGTCGTTGCAGGCGGCTCCACCCAGCAACGACCACCGCAACGCTGGGTGGGAATCGATCGCGGCCGCGTTGTCGTGCACGTCGTGCACGGAACCTTCCGGTGCGTAGCCGAGGCCCGTGACCTCGAACCGGGCCTCGGGTGTCCACACACCGGTGACAGTCATCTGATTCTCGGTGAGGGTGCCGGTCTTGTCCGTACAGATCACCGTGGTGCCGCCGAGCGTCTCGACTGCGGGCAACCGACGAATCACCGCGCGTCGCCGCGCCATCCGGGCAACGCCGATGGCCAGGGTGATCGTGACCGCCGCCGGTAGCCCTTCGGGGATAGCGCCCACCGCGAGCGCGATCGCGGCAGTGAAGGTCTCTACAGCATCCTGCCCGCGTAGCAGGCCGACGCCGAAGGTGAGCGCGGCCAGGCCGAGGATACCCACAGTCAGGATCTTGCTGAACTCGGCGAGCTTCTTGGTCAGTGGCGTGTCCAGCGTCTCCGCCGCACCGACCAGCCGATGGATTTCGCCCAGCTCCGTCTCCGCGCCGGTGCCCAC
Source organism: Nocardia mangyaensis (assembly GCF_001886715.1). Taxonomy (NCBI): domain Bacteria; kingdom Bacillati; phylum Actinomycetota; class Actinomycetes; order Mycobacteriales; family Nocardiaceae; genus Nocardia; species Nocardia mangyaensis. The sequence goes on along the minus strand of NZ_CP018082.1, from coordinate 3,131,945 downwards.
CACCAGCCCAGCTCCGCTTCCGGTGGTGACCAGCGTCCCCGAGTACGCCATGTTGCGCCGATCCGCGACCGAGATCGCCCCTGGCAGCACCCCGTCGTCTTTGACCGTCGGAGTGGACTCGCCGGTCAGCGCCGACTCGTCGACCCACAGCTCGGTCGCTCGGATGATCCGCAGATCGGCGGGTACCTTGTCGCCCGCTTCGAGCAGCACCAGGTCCCCCGGCACGAGTTCGTCGGACAGCACGGTCCGCCGGCGTCCGTCACGGATCACCTTCGCCTGGGTGCGCACCATCGAGCGCAGGCCCTCGAGCGCGGCCTCGGCCTTGGACTCCTGGATGAACCCGACCAGCGCGTTGATCGCCACGACACCGAAGATCACCGCCGAGTCCACGTATTCGCCCAGCGCGGCGGTGACTGCCCCGGCCGCGATCAGCACATAGATCAACGGGTGGTGGAACTGGCGCACGATCCGCACAGCCAGCCCGGCGGTCCTGGCCACGGGCAAGCTGTTCGGTCCGAAACGAGCCAGTCGCTCGGCCGCCTTCTGATCGGTCAGACCGCGATGTGGATCCGCCCCCAGGCGCAGCACCACCTCGTGAGAGGTCAGCTCGTGATGCGCGGCCGTCGACGACGGCATGGTGATCGGCAAGTCGACTCCTACTGAGCGGAAGTGGGGTTTGCCCGGAAGCACTGTCAGTAATTCGACCATTACGCGGACTTCGGTCGCAGAGGCCTTTGGCCTGCGGCTGGGTGCCATTGGGCATCCGGGGCTCGGGAGCAATAGCGTGGGCACACGCTGTCGAGGGCGGGCGGCACCAATTGACGGCACAGCGAGCGATTTCGGCCGATTCGAGTACATCGCCGAGGGCCGTGCGGCCCAGCAGACGTGGACTTCCGGCGCTTCTCGCCGTCCCGGCGGGATTTCAGACTGGGACAGCAGCCGCACAAGGAGGTATCCCGTGTCACTTGCCCACAGCGACGATCCCACTCTCGGTACAGCGTTGTACCCAGGTCCCTACGAGAGCACCAGATCCGCGACGATAGTGCGCTGGCCCGAGCCCAGCCCGCTCCAGGGATGGTGGGACGAAATCATGAGCCCTGCCGGACAGAACCCGCCCCGCGAGGACAACGCCGCGCCCGGCTGATCCGCAGGGGACAGCGCATCGGCGTCCACACAACGAGCGGATGTGGGCGCCGGTCACCGATCTGCTGACCTTTCGGATGCGACTCGCGGACCAAAGACACTTTTCGACCGCAGCCGGCGAAGCGCACGATCACAAGCGTGCACACAACTGACTCAGTCGAAGAACCGCTGCGCCGGGCTGGATCGGAAGCGATCGCCCGAACGGGGATGCCGGAGCCCTCTCGCACCGCCAACGGTTACCGCGCAGTCGTCTTCGACATGGACGGCGTGGTCACCGACACGGCGACGGTGCACGCGATCGCTTGGAAGGCCCTGTTCGACGAGGTCCTGCCGACACTCGGCAGCGCCGACCTGCCGCCGTTCGACCCCGGCAGCGACTACCGCGACCTGGTCGACGGACGCAGCCGCGAAGAGGGCGTCCGGGCATTCCTGGCCGCGCGCGGCATCGAGATAGCCCCCGGCACGCCCGACGACAGACCTGATCAGATGACCGTATCCGGCCTCGCCGCACGCAAACAATCGTTGTTCGCCGAGGCACTGACGCACACGGGAGTCCATGTCTTCGCCGATGCCGCACGCCTGCTCACGGGACTCCAGGCCGCGAGCGTGCCCACGGCTCTGGTGACGGCGAGTCGCAACAGCGCCGCCGTCCTCGCGGCCGCCGGCATCTGCGACCTGTTCAGCTTCGTCGTCGACGGCACCGATGCCATGGAGCTCGGCTTGCCGAGCAAACCGGACCCCGCGATGTTCCTCGAAGCGGCCCGCCGACTGGCCTTCGACCCGAATGAGATCATCGTGCTCGAAGACGCCACCGCCGGTGTCCAGGCCGCCGACATCGGCGGATTCGGGCTCGTCATCGGCGTCGATCGCACGGGCTCCGGTGCGGCGCTCAACTCGGCGGGAGCCGATGTGGTTGTCACTGATCTGGCCGATCTGCCCTTGGTTCCCCGCCCCGGCTTTCCGCAGCGGCCTCAACCACGCTGGTGTGGCGGTGCGACGACGGCCGGGCCCGGCGGCTGGAATCTGTTCTACGACGACTACGACCCCACCCAGCAAGGCACCCGGGAGGCACTGTGCACCACCGGCAACGGCTACTGGGCTTCACGCGGTGCGATCCCCGGCTCCCTCGCGGATGGCGTCCACTACCCGGGCACCTATCTCGCCGGCGTCTACAACCGCACCGTGTCCCAGATCGCCGATCAGACAATGGAAACCGAGCATCTGGTCAACACCCCCGACTGGAGCTATCTCGCGGTGAGGACGGCTGAGGGAACGGCGCTGACGCCCGGGGTGCCGCAGATGCTGAGCCACCATCAGAACCTGGATCTGCGCGCGGGCGTGTTGACCACCCTCGACCGCTATCGCGACGAAGCGGGCAGGCTCACCCGAATCACCAGCCGACGGTTCCATTCGGTCGCCGACAAACACCTGGCGGCTGTCGAACTCACCATCGAAGCCGAGAACTGGACCGGGTCGGTGGTTGTCACCTCCGCGATCAACGGCCGCGTCGGCAATCGCAACGTGGCGGCGGACCGGGCACTCGTCCCCGACCACCTCGTGCGTGGCGCTCCCCAGGAGTTGGACGCCGAAACCGTGCTCTACGAAGCGATCACCAACCAATCCCGCGTCACGATCGCGACGGCGATCCGGACTCACATCGCCGACAGCGTCGGCATAGACCGCACGACGCTCGCCGACGATCATCTCCTCGGCCACGAACTCGTCATACCCATCCGGCCCGCGGTCGCGGTCAGGGTGGAGAAGGTCGCGGCGGTGGCCACCTCGCGGGACCGCGCGCTGTCGACCCCGGCTACCGAGGTCGGCGCCCGAATCACGCGAGCACCTGATATCGCCACCTTGCTGGCGGCACACGTGGCGGGCTGGGCGCAGCTGTGGGATCGATTCGGCATCGAGCTCGGCGACGGCCAGGACGACCGGCTTGCGTTGAACCTGCACGTATTCCACGTCGTGCAGGCGACCATAGCCGCCCATCCCGACACCGACGCGGGCCTGCCCGCCCGGGGACTCCACGGCGAGGCCTATCGCGGACACATCTTCTGGGACGAGTTGTTCGTCTACCCGATGCTGACCTTGCGCCGCCCCGAACTCACCCGAGCCTTCCTGCAGTACCGCCATCGTAGGCTCGACCGCGCCCGCGACGCCGCCCGCGCGGCGGGACTACCCGGGGCCCTGTACCCATGGCAGAGCGGCAGCGACGGCCGTGAGGAAACGCCGACCGCGCTGTTCAATCCACGTAACGGCCGATGGATGCCGGACAACTCGCGTCGGCAGTGGCACGTCGGCCTCGCGATCGCCTACAGCGTCTGGCAGTACTACCAGACCACCGCCGATCTCCGATTCCTGATCGACCACGGCGCGGAGATGCTGATCGAGGTCGCGCGGCTGTTCAGTGCGCTCGCCGTCCACGACACCACCGACGACCGATTCGACATCGATGGCGTCATGGGGCCCGACGAATTCCACGACGGCTCCCCCGACGCTCCCGGACAGGGCATCCGCAACAACTCCTATACCAATGTGCTCACCGCCTGGGTACTGCGACGAGCCCGCGAGGTACTCGTTCTGCTCGACGGCGTGGATTGCGGACCGCTGTGGGACCGGTTGCAGCTCACCGCGGAGGAGCCCGTGCGCTGGGACCGGGTCAGTCGCCGCCTCCGGGTGCCGTTCCATCGGGACGGCATCATCAGTCAGTTCCAGGGGTACGAGGATCTCCACGAATTCGATTGGGACGCTTACCGCGCGACCTACGGCCACATCGAACGGCTCGACCTGATATTGCAGGCGGAAGGCGACACCACCAATCGCTACAAGGTCTCCAAACAGGCCGATGTTCTCATGCTGTTCTACCTGTTCTCCGCCGAGGAGCTCCGCGAGATGTTCGAGCACCTCGGCTACGCGCTACCGCCCGAGCTCCTCCCTCGCACGGTCGACTACTACATCGCCCGCACCAGCCACGGCTCCACCTTGAGCCGCCTCGCGCACGCTTGGGTGCTCGCGCGTACCGACCGGACGAGGTCGTGGGGCCTGTTCGCTCAGGCGCTGCGCGCCGACCTGGCCGACACTCAGCGGGGCACTACCCGAGAGGGCGTCCACATCGGCGCCATGGCCGGCACCGCCGACATGGTGCTGCGCTGCTACAGCGGCATCGAGACCCGGCACGACACGCTGCGGCTGCACCCGGTGCTCCCGGCCGAACTCGACAGCACCGAGTTCACGGTCTCGTACCGAGGACAACCCATCACCATCACCGTCACGCACAGCCGGATCACTCTGCACCTACATCCCAGCGCCGCGGCTCCCATCAACCTGTGTGTCGAGAATGTGGATCGCACCGTGGGGCCGGGGCAGACCTGGGATATTCCATTGCCGTGCGAGCTCACGGGCCCTGCCGACGAATGAGGTCGAGCGCGGACTCGCGATCAGACGGGTTCGTTTTTCGGAACCGTTCACGCGGCGAGATCGGCTCCCCGCGGCCGGTGCCGAAGGATTTGGTGAAGCCGTTCATCGTTTTGCCCAACACCAGCAACGCTTCTCGAACCTGTTGATGGCTGCCGCTGTCGTAATCGGGGTACTCGAATTCTCGCTGCGGCCCGGCACCGATCGCGACCGGGTACAACGCGTCGCGGTTCTGCTGGATCACGGGTTGCTCGTCGAGCGGAGCCCAGGGCGCGGTCGTGATGCACTATGCCCAGTCCACCGATGATGGAGCAGCATCGTCATGATCATCGTGTCCGTAGCCGCGCCGAATTCAGGCCGCCGCGTGGTGATCGACCCACTCGTTGTAACCACCGATCAGGTCGCTGACCTGCTCGATGCCCGATGATCGGAGCAGCGACGCGGCGACGCTCGAGCGCCACCCGCCCGCACAGTGCACGACAATCGGCACATCAGCAGGGAGCTCCCCCATCCGAGAACGCAACTGCGCCAGCGGAATCGGCTTCGACTCGGGAATGAAGCCGAACTCTCGCTCGCCGGGATTGCGGACATCGACAAGAGTGACCGCACCATCGCCGAGCAACTCGCGCAACTGCTCGACAGTCGTCCTGGGTGCAGCCTGAAGCAGATGCGTCAGTTCGGCAGGGAAGGCGCCGTCGTGCTCGACGTTGAAGTACCCGACCGCTTCGTCGGACCCGATTCGCGCCAGTCTCAGCGCGGCGTCCTGTTCCTCGCCGGGATAGGTGATCAGCACGATCCGGTCCCCGATCTCGGCGACCATCCCGCCGGTCTCGGCGAACCGACCGTCGAAACCGACATTCACCGACCCGCGCACATGCGCTGCGGCGAAGTCGTCCGGGCTCCGGGCGTCGAGAACGCGCGTACCGCGATCCAATTCGCTGAGCAACTGCTCCACCGTGACAGCCGGGATGCTGCGGTCGCGATCCAGCACTGCCCGATTCTGTTTGTTCAGCGCGGCGTTGACGTGGAAGTACTGCGGGACCGCCGGTTGGCCGTCGGTGATCAGCGCGACGAACGAGTCCTCGCTCATCGGCTGGACCGCCGGATTGGTTCGCCGCTGTTCGCCGATCGTCGAGGTCAACTCCGCGGACAGGTTTTTCCCGCACGAGGAGCCCGCACCGTGCGCGGGCATGACGATCACCGAGTCGGGCAGGCTCAGCAGTGTCTGATGGATGGTCCGGTACATGGCACGCGCGAGGTCCGAGGTCGACCCGTCGCCGAGGTTCACCAGGTCGGGTCGACCCACGTCACCGATGAACAGAGAGTCGCCGGTCAGCACGGCCGTCGGGCGGGCCGACGCAGTTTCGCGCACCAACAGGCTGATCGATTCCCAGGTATGCCCCGGAGTGGACAGCACCTCCAGATCGACCTCACCGAGCGAGACATGTTCACCGTGCGTCAGGCGCCGGATCGGATAGTCGGTTTCCGCCGCGGCACCGAAACCGATCCATGCCCCCGTGGCCTCGAGCAGTTCGAGGTGACCGGAGACGAAGTCCGCGTGGAAGTGGGTGTTGATCACCCCTTCGATCGTGAGCCCGTGCCGCTGAGCATCGGCGAGGTATTCGGCGATGTCTCGGCGCGGATCGACGACGATCGCCCGGCCGGTGCGCTTGTCACCGATCAGGTACGACGCATGGGACAGGCATTCGATGTAGTACAGCTCGAGAATCACGCTTCCTCCAATCCGAACAAGGGCTCTTCGTTGCTGATGTGGACAAGAGTGACATATACCCCCTAGGGTATGCAAGTACCCCGGGGGGCATACACTCGAGCACGCATCAACCCCGAGGCCTGCGGCCACCGACACCCCCTAGGTAATACCCCCCAGGGTATTATTGCCTGATTCCCGTTTCCGAGGAGGCCCTATGTGTTATCCCGTCACCTGCCCGAACTGCAAGAAGACAACATGGGGCGGCTGCGGGTCCCACGTGAGCAGCGTCATGAAATCCATCCCCGCGTCCCGCCGCTGCGACTGCAAGAAAGAGTCCACACCCGCGAACGAGCCGGGGTTCTTCGCCCGCATCCTCGGCCGCTGAGCCCGAGCGCGATGTGATCCACATGCCCGCGGGGGACGTTCCGTGAACCGCCGAACTGGATAGCACCGACCAGACGCGGTGACCCCACCACATTTCCCGCGGGCCCAGCGCGCCCCGAAATATACCCCCTCCCGTATAAGGAGTAGTGACATGAGCAGCAATAACGCGGTCGTCAGCGGCCGAACGACGACGACGAAGCAGGCGCCGGGGTCCGCCCCGCCGACCGAGCCAGGCGGCGCGTTGGCCCGCATGGGAGCAACGATGGCCACGCACGCGAAGTGGGTCTTCGGCGTGTGGTTGATCGCCCTGGTCGCCCTCGGCGCCGCCGCGCCGAGCGTGTTCAGTTCACTGGCCGGCGCCGGCTGGCAGGCCAACGGGTCGGAATCGGTTCGGGTCCGCGAGCTCGCACAGCAGCATTTCGGCGGGAACTCCTCTGCCGCTGTGCAAGTGGTCGTGCACTCCGATACCGGCATGGTCTCCGATCCCGCGGTGCAGCAGGTCCTCACCGAGGCGACCGCCATCTTCCAGGGCGACGACCGCTTCGGCGCGGTGATCGCGCCCCAGCCCGGGATGTCGATCAGTCCGGACGGCCACACCGGAGTGCTGATCGCCGGTGCAAACGCGAGCACCGACGAGATGGTCAAGGCTGTCGACGATCTGAAAGGCCAGTTGACGGCGCTGTCGAAGGACGGAGTCGAGGTCTACCCCACCGGCGCGTCCGCGCTGTGGAGCGACTTCAACAAAGCCAACCACGACGCGATGATCAAGGCGGAGATGTTCTCCTGGCCAGTGACGCTGGCGATCATGGTGCTCGCGTTCGGCTCACTGGTCGCCGCGGGTCTGCCGCTGCTGCTCACACTGGCCGGGCTGATCGCATCGGCGGGCGGGCTGGTGCTGCTCAACTCGGCCACGCCGATCTCGGTGTGGGCGATGAACTTCGCCATGATGTTCGCCCTGGCTCTCGGTATCGACTACGCGCTGTTCATCGTCGCGCGATTCCGTGACGCGTTGAGCAAGACCGGCGACTCGCGCGCCGCGGTCGCCGAGACGATGGACACCGCGGGCAAGGCGGTGGTCCTGTCCGGCCTGACCGTGCTGGTGAGCCTGTCCGCCGTGCTGCTCGTGCCCGCCCCCGCGGTGCGGACCATGGCCGTCGGCATCATGCTCGCGGTCGCGTTCGTTCTCGCCGCCACCTTGACGCTGCTCCCGGCCGTGCTGGGCAAGCTCGGACCCAAGATCAACGCCGGTTCGCTGCCCTACGCCAAACGGCAGCAGCACCGGTCCGCACGCTTCGAGTCCTGGGGCAGACTGCTGCACAAGCATCCGTGGCCCTTCGCCATCGGCTCGCTGCTGATCCTGGCAGCGTTGTCGATCCCGGTGCTGGACCTGAAGGTGGCCATGCCGTCGATCCAGGTCGTGCCGACCGACGCACCGGTTCGCCAGGGCTATGAACTCATCCAGGCCCAGATGGGCGAAGGCGCTCCTGGCATGCTGCAAATCATCGCCCCCGCCGCCGAAGCCGAGGCGACCGCCGCGGTCGCCCGGGCGTCCGACGGTATCGCCATGGTCACCCCGCCGATGCCCAGCGTGGACGGCTCCGGTTACGTGATGTTGCAGGCGATCCCGAACGTAGACCCCTCCGACACCGCGATGGGCGCGATCCTGGGCCAACTGCGCGCGGACCTCCCATCGCAGTCACTCGTCGGTGGCGCCCCGGCGGAGAACCTCGACCTCCAGCAGGCCCTCAACGACTATCTGCCGTTGATCATCGGTGTCATCCTCGTGCTCGGCTTCGCGTTGTTGCTGGTCGCACTGCAGGCGCCGCTGATCGCGATCCTCGGCACGGTGGTGAGCCTGCTCTCGACCGCGGCGGCGTTCGGCGTGGCCAAACTGATCTTCCAGGACGGGCATGGCGCGAGCCTGCTCGGCTTCACCCCACAGGGCTTCCTGGACGGTTGGGGGCCGGTGTTCTTCTTCGCGATGATCTTCGCCATCGCGATGGACTACACGGTGTTCCTGCTCGCGACGGCCAAGGAGCACTACGAGGAATCCGGCGACCCGGAGCACGCGCACGTGATGGGGCTGGCGCATTCGGGCCGAATCATCGCCGCCGCCGCGGCGGTGATGGTGGCGGTGTTCTTCACCTTCGCCTTCGCCGAGCCGTTGCCGCCCAAGGAGATGGGCATCATCCTCGGTGTCGCCGTGCTGCTCGATGCGGTGTTCATCCGGCTCATGCTCCTGCCGGTACTCCTGCGCTTGACCGGGCACGCCGCCTGGTGGTCACCGGCCTGGCTGCGCCGCGTGCTGCCGACGATCAAGTTCTCCCACGGCTGATACGAAAGGGGGTATGCATGGCGTGGATCACCCAGCTTTGCATACCCCCTGGGGTATAGTGGGGGGGTAGACCCAGGAAAGGAATCGACATGGTCGGAAACGACGAGAGTATCGCGCTGGTACTGAACCGGCTGCGCCGCGCACACGGACAGCTCGCCGGGGTGATCTCGATGATCGAGAACGGTCGCGACTGCAAAGACGTCGTGACCCAGCTCGCCGCGGTCTCGCGCGCGCTGGACAAAGCAGGCTTCAAGATCGTCGCCAGCGGACTGCGCGAATGCCTGACCGGCGAGTCCGCGGACGGCAAGCAACCCATGAGCGAAGCCGAGCTCGAGAAGCTCTTCCTCGCCTTGGCCTGACAGATCCACGAGAAGAGAAGCGCCCGTGCCGAACCTCCCCCGCCATCAGGGCTGGACCGTAGAACGAGTTGTGCCGCTGATGGCCGGCGTGATCGTGCTGACGAGCGTGGCCGCAGCTGCGGCCTTCTCGCCGTGGTGGCTGCTGCTCACCGGTTTCGTCGGCGCCAATCTCGTCTTCTACTCGATGGTCGGATGGTGCCCCGCCAGCCTGATCATGGAAAAGGCCGGACTCGGGCGCGCCGACTGCCGAATCCAGCCCACCACCCGCTGACCCTCCCCACAATCACACCAACGAGAACGGAGACCCACCGTTGAACCTGGCACTGTCCACCACACTGGAAACGTCGTTCGAGGATGCCGTCGCCCGAACCCGAGCGGCATTGCAGGAACAAGGATTCGGCGTACTCACCGAAATCGACATGCAGGCCACCTTGAAGGCCAAGCTCGACACGGACATGGAACGCTACCTGATCCTCGGCGCCTGCAATCCGCCGCTGGCCCATCGGGCGGTGCAGGTCGACCGACAGATCGGATTGCTTCTGCCCTGCAATGTGGTCGTGCGCGACAACCCGGCTGAGGAAGGCACGGTCCTGGTGGAGGCGATGAACCCCCAACTACTGGTGCAGGTCACCGGCGAACCCGCCCTCGCGGCGATCGCCGACGACGCCGGCCGGCGCCTGCAGGCCGCGATCGACGCACTCACTGCCGACGCCTGAATCCCACGAAAAAGCCGACACATCCATTCACGCGATCGCACCTGGACAGGAGACGTCGATGACGATCCTCGTCTCCGTGGCCCTCGGTGCCGTCATCGGCATTCTGCTGGGCCTGCTGGGCGGCGGCGGCTCGATTCTCGCCGTCCCGGGGCTTGTCTACGGGCTCGGGATCCCGCTCGGGCAGGCCGTGCCGATGTCACTGCTCGTGGTCGGCGTTTCCGCCTTGTTCGGCGCCATCCCCAAAGTCCGCTCCGGCCTGGTGCAGTGGCGAGTCGCGGGCGTGTTCGCCCTGACCGGACTACCGGCCGCGTTCGCCGGCAGTGCGGTGAACCAAGCCATTCCCGCACCACTGACACTGGCCGGATTCGCGGTGGTGATGATCGCCGCCGGAGCTCGAATGCTGTCCGGCGCGGGAGGAATAGGCACTGCCTGCCGAGTGGAGGGATCCACCGTCAATTGGCGCCGCTGCACCTCCCGCGCCGTTCCGGTCGGCCTCGCCGTCGGATTCCTGACCGGACTCTTCGGAGTGGGCGGAGGATTCCTCATCGTCCCGGCCCTAGTCCTGCTGCTCGGCATCGAGATGTCCGCGGCGATCGGCACATCGCTCGTGATCGTCACCGCCAACTCCAGCTCCGGACTCCTCGCCTATCTCGGCGATCTCAGCCTCGACTGGCGCATCACCGCGGTGTTCACCGCAACGGCCATCGGCGGATCACTCGTCGCGGGCCGCTACGGAAAGCACATCGACACCACCCGGCTACAGAACTGGTTCGCCTACCTGATCTTCGCGGTGGCGGCCTTCGTCCTCGTCGAAGTGATCTTCCTCCGATAGCCCGGCGGCCGCAGATCACCTCTACCGACGTGAACCGGGCGGCACCAAGCGCTACTCGGGGATCCGCCTCGCTGGCAAGCACTTCCGTACCCGAGTGGTCCGACCTGGCCGGGCCTCGGCAAACCGCAACCCCACCAAACGGGCAAGCTGGCGATCCCAGTCCGCCTTGCGACGGGACATGACAATGCGACGCTGATTCCGTACAGCACTGCGCTGACCGGTGGGCGTGGGGCAGAGGCCGGTTTGCCGGACGGGTCGAGCCACACTCGGATCCGGTCACCTCTGTCCACTCCGCGCAGGACTTGCACGGCGCAACGCTCGAACCCGAGGCCCCAGTCCAGCTCACGGTCGCACGGCGGATATGCGGCGAGGTGTGGTGGGGTCTGTCCAGCACGAGCGCGTCGACGACGGTCGTCTGCGAGTGAGCGACTCGCACCTGTGCGGCATCGTCGGGACCGACGATACCGAGCAGGGGCGAAAGGCCTTGTCCGATCAGGTCGTTGAGCCCCAGCTGACGCACCTCAGTCTCGGAGCAACAGTTCCTCGACGGGACGTCGGGGTGTTTCAGCAGGGAAGTCGGCGCTGGTCGGCGCCCATCCAACGCGGAGGAAAGCCTGCGGATAGGCGGTGCCGGACAGCAACTCGTCGCGCAGGCGCGCGCGCTGTTCGACAACTTCGAGCGGTTCGGTGAGCAGGCATGTGGCCAGCCCGATTCCGGTTGCCGTCAACAGCACATTGCTGATGGCCTCACCTGCTCGCAACCTCGACCTCAGATCGTCGGCACCGGTGCCGACCACCAGCAATTCGGCATGGTCCGGTTCGCTCGCGGGGTCGACGAATTCGGCCGCCGCGAACGCCCGTGGCGGGAAATCGTCTCCCGGACCGACAGGCGGGGCATTGCGAGCGGGGACACCGTCGGGACTGCCGTGGCGCCCCGACCACATCGCGAGCTCGAATCGGTAGGACTCGTCGGCGGCATGGATCCTGCGCGCTTGCTGTGCGGCGGCTCGGACGCGTTCCCGGTCGTCGATCCGGCGGACGATGGCGCCCAGCGCCACGGCACGCTCGGTGAACAACCCGAGATATCCGGCAGGCACAGGCCACGATGTGTAGTGGCGCCGATCGGTCCGACGGACAGTGATGGCCTTGCTGAGCTCGACGTCGAGCGCGGTGGGCCGGTGCCGGATCAGGGTCAGCGCCGCCAGGTGATCAGGTTCGGCGGGGTCGGGGATGCGATGGATCACCGCTGCCCAGCCCATCGCTGTCAGCGCCACCGACAGGTGGTGCAGTGCCGCACCGCAACTGATCACGAGGTCTCGCTCGTCGGGGTCGGTCGCGGGCAGAGCCCGTCGACGGTCGAGGTAGAGATGAATACTCTGGTCGCCGACACGCCAGCGCCAAGGCTGCACATTGTGCACGGAGGGGGCGCGCCCGGCCAGGACCAGCGCCGCCCTCACAGTGTTGTCGTCCGGAAGTCCGTGGTCCATGATGTCCGTCCCTCGATAGCAATGGTCAGTATTCGTACTGTCCGCCACGGCAGGGGCTGGGATAAGGGCATGACGACCCTGCTCAGAGGGACTTCGGGTCCTCTTTACCCACCACTGGCGAGTCCGTGCCCTGGTGTCGAATATCGATGCCGTCGTGATCGGCCGCGCGATCCACGACATGGACCTGCTCCCCGAAGCCTGTGCCTGTGTGCACCACAATCTGAATGCGTTGGCGGACAAGGATGCCTGGCTGTTCACTGTCGGACTCGGACCCGCACTGCGGGGGGCCGCTCGGCCGCTGGTTCGGCCGCAGAATCCCGCGCAAGGTCGCTGCGGTGATCAACGTGCTGCACCCGCGCGACTACACCGCCTTAGCCGGATAGTACGAACGCGGGGGCGTCCCGTGGCGCGCCAGAACCATGTACCGCGCTGGTGGCCGTGTCTGCCGGTCACCGGCGATCGCGGACCACGATGATGGGAATCTCCACTGAATGCAGCAGTGCGTTGCTCGTCGATCCGAGCACCATGCCGGCGAACCCGCCACGCCCGTGACTACCCACGACAAGTAGTTGGGCCGACGACGATGCGTCGAGCAGCGAGCGGACCGGACGGTCGGCCACCACGATCCTGCGTACCACGACATCCGGATACTGCTCGGCGTGCCCGGCCAGAGCTTCGCCGAGCTCGGCCTCAGCGGTTTGCCTGCCCATCTCCCACCCGAGCATCGGCAGGTCGGCACTGGCATCGCTGAACGCGTGCAGCGCGACCAGATCCACCTTGCGCCGTGACGCCTCCTCGAAAGCGAGTTCCATCGCAGCAACACTGTTGTCGCTCCCGTCGACGCCGACGAGCACCGGGAGCGCCGCCGCCACGGGGTCGAGCCCGGCATTGTCGTGGATCACCGCGACCGGGCAGTGCGCGTGGCGCGTCACCGCCGTACTGATCGAGCCGAGCAGACCACGCTGGAAGGCGCCGAGTCCCCTGCTACCGACAACCAGGATCCGCGCCGAGGCCGAGCGCTCGATCAGCAGCGCAGTAGCCGATTCGACACTGATCTCGGTGGTGATCACGAGGTCCGCGGTGGGAACCGCGGCCCGCGCGACCCGGGCTGCCTCACCGACGACGCGCTCGGCGTCGACGCGCAACCACTCGAGACTCGCGTCGACTGGCGACAGCGCGGGCCCGGAGCCGACCGGCAGCGCGGCCGAGGTGAGGATATGCAGTGGCCGGTGGTGCAGCACAGCGTCGACGGCTCCCCAGGCGGCGGCCTGATACGAGCTCGCCGAACCGTCGACCGCGGCCAGCACCGGTGGGACCTGATGCTGGGCGGGACTGGTTTCGTCAGGCGACATGGTCGTTTCCCTTCGTCGGCACGATCGTTTCGACCGCCGGATTCACCATCGAGCATGGCGGGGATCGGACCGGCGACGTCAGGGCACAATGTCATCGCCCCGACGGCCGATCGGCCTCCCGTCGGCGTCGGACCGGAACGCGTCCAGCGCGGTCGGCAGGGTGGGAAAGAGCCGGTCGGCGCCGATCCGGTCGGTCAATCCCGAAGCGTCCACCAGCCCACCGCCGCCAAGGCCATGCAGCTGCCGCAGGCCCCCGGGTATCCGCGCTCCCCACCGTCCATGCATGTCCTACCGGCGTGGATCAGGCACTGCCGAATGTCACTCGATCGGGTGTGCGTGATGCTGGCCATCGCGGTGGCCGCGCTCGGCGCACCGGCCTTCGAACCCCGCGCCGGGGCGGCCCGATGAGTCCGGTCGGTCAGCACTTGGTCGCCCTCGGGTGAACATCGGCCATCGCGTACTCCGTGCGGGCACGGTCGAAGTCGTCTCCCAGCGACAAACGACCTCACTGTGGGGGCCGTGCGGCCCTGCCGGGCGCGTCGGCGAGCGGCGCACAGTGGGAGAAACAGAAAGGCACACACCATGTCCCCTCTCGGAAACCAGAATCAGCCCGTCGTGGTCGGCGTCGACGGTTCGGAACAGTCGGGCTTCGCGTTGCGCTGGGCGGCCGAGTTCGCCGCCCATCACCGCGCGCCGCTCGACATCGTCTTCGCGGTCGAGATCCCGGTCGACTACTACTACGGCCCGGGGCTCACCGGCCCGCGCGACGACCATGCGGCGCTGCATCATCAAGGGAAGAAGGATGTCGCCGACGCCGCCGCGACCGAAGCAGCGGCTCTGACCACGCCGATCGCCGACATCACGATCTCCACCGATGTGATCGAAGGAGCCCCGATCCCGGTACTGCGCGACCGGAGCACCTCCGCACGGCTGATCGTCGTCGGCAGTCGCGGGCTCGGCGCGCTACGCCGCACGCTGCTCGGCTCGGTCAGCACCTCCCTCGCCCGGCATGCCGAATGCCCGGTCGCGGTGATCCCGGACGCTCTTGTCGACGCCGAAGGGCCCGTGGTGGTCGGTGTCGACGGCTCCGCGTGCAGCACCGACGCCATCGGGATCGCCTTCGACGAGGCGGCCCGCCGCCGCACCCGGCTGGTTGCGGTCAATGCCTGGTCGGAGTTCTACCGCTACGAGGCTCGCTCGACAATGCAGACCGAAGCGGAGGCATTGCTGTCGGAAAGCCTCGCCGGCTATGCGGAAAAGTACCCTGAGGTGCAGGTCGATCGTGTCGTCGTGGAAGACCGTCCCGCCCGGGCGGTGCTCGACGCGTCCACGGGAGCGCAACTGATCGTCGTCGGTAGCCACGGCCGGGGCGGCTTCGCGGGCATGACGCTCGGTTCGGTGGCGCAAGCGGTGTTGCACGGCGCCGAGAGCCCGGTCATCATCGCCCGGCCGCGGTCGCAGCACTGATCGGTGCGGCCGACGGGGCGGCGGCTTCACACGACGAGCACCGCCGCCCCGTCGATTCCGTCGACGTCCCGGCTGGTCCGCTCGCTGATGACCGCCGTGGATCTCGCTGATGATCAGCATCCATCGGCACCGCACTGCACGACCGCTACGGGGGTTGGATGTGTCCACGCAGTCACCGACTTTGGTCCCACGAGCAAGGGCAACGCGGCCCTGACCAGGGGCCCTCTCGCTGGCGACACTCGATCTATGGGTTTGTCATCGCATCGTGATCCTTCTACAACCGACCCGGCGACCGCACCACTGGCCCATCCCGCCATCGCCCTGGCTTGTATGCTGCTCGCTGGCGCGATGTGCGTATCACCTCAGCTATCGCTATGGGCCCGCGATTACGGCAGCACCCTCGTATACGCCGCCCTCGCGCTCTACTTGATCCTCGCTGTGCTGCTGCTGCGTTGGGGATGGCGCTCACGCCCGACAGTTCCTTGGGCATCACCTCCCGCGATCGGCCTCGACTAGGGACGACAGCCGAGTCGCCGCTGAGCGCTTTCCTGCGTGACGTACCGGCACAGAGAGACGGAGACCATGAAGAGCCACGACAGGGCGGATGCTCTGCATCCGACGGCACACATATGGCCGCGACGATGACCCCGGCCTGTCCTGGTCGGGGCCGATGGCTCCGTGCACGCACTCTCGGCGGTGCGGTGGGCAGCCCGAGAGGCCGCACAGCATAACCCGCCACTGCACCTGGTACCCCGGCGTCGGTTCTCGCCAGGAAATCGCGCACGGCGCGGCTATGCCGAGAATTACCCGCAGGTGCGGGTACGGCGGGTCGTCGCCGAGGCCGTCGCGGACCAGCCGGGTTCTCCCTGGGATCAGTGAGCAGAGCGGTGCTCGATCGCGCCACTGTGCCGGTCCTCGTCGCGCGACCACACTCCTGAACATCGACGGCCCGGTCGCCGCTCACGACAATTCCCCTCGGCGTCGTAGGCTGGAACGACACCTGAATCGAAAGGTCCGAACACATGGTCAAGGTCTTTCTGGTCGACGATCACGAAATCGTGCGACACGGCGTCGCCGACCTCATCGACCTCGAACCCGACCTCGAGGTCATTGGTGAGGCCGGGAACTGTTCCCAAGCGCTGGCGCGCATTCCCGCCCTGCGACCGGACGTCGCGGTGCTCGACGTGCTACTGCCCGACGGCAACGGCATCGAACTCTGCCGCGAACTGCTCTCCGCCGATCCAGAGCTACGCTGCCTCATCCTCACCTCGTTCACCGATGAGCAAGCGATGCTCAACGCCATTTTGGCCGGCGCCAGCGGCTACGTGATCAAAGACATCAAAAGCCTCGAACTCGTCCAAGCGATCCGCGACGTCAGCGCCGGAAAATCGCTGCTGGACAACCGCGCCGCCGCGGCGCTGATGAGCAAACTCCGTGCCGAGGCCGAAGAGAAGACCGGTCCGCTGGCCTCCCTCACCGAGCAGGAACGCACGCTGCTCGCCCTGCTCGGCGAAGGACTGACCAACCGGCAGATCGCCGCACGCATGTTCCTGGCCGAGAAGACCATCAAGAACTACGTCTCCCGGCTACTGACCAAACTCGGTGTCGAACGGCGCACCCAAGCCGCCGTGATGGCCTCCGAACTCGACAAATAGCGACCAGGAACCGATGACAGGCGACTCGTAACCGGTTCCACCCTTCCGGGTCGTGGGACGATGGCCACGTGGACGGACAAAGCCATACCTTCTCGACCGGCGGACAACCGCCGGTGACCGAAACGTTGTCCCAGCTACGCCTGCGCGAGTTGTTGAGCCAGGTCCAGGATCGCATCGCCCAGATCATCGACGTACGCGACAACATGGACCGCCTCATCGAGGCGATGCTGGTCGTCACCTCGGGCCTGGACCTCGACGACACCCTGCGCTCGATCGTGCACACCGCCATCGAACTCGTCGGCGCCCAGTACGGGGCCCTCGGAGTGCGCGAGACCGACAAGACCAGCAATCAGCTCTCCGAGTTCGTCTACGAAGGCATCGACGACCGCACCCGGGTACTCATCGGCGACCTGCCGCGAGGACACGGGGTGCTCGGTGTCCTCATCCAAGAACCCAAGCCGATCCGGCTGTCCACCCTGTCCGATCACCCGTCCTCGGTCGGTTTTCCGGCGAATCACCCACCGATGCGCACCTTCCTGGGTGTTCCGGTCAAGGTGCGTGACGAGGTGTTCGGCAACCTGTATCTCACCGAGAAGGCCGGCGGGCAGGAATTCACCGAAGACGATGAGGTCGTCGTGCAAGCGCTGGCCGCGGCTGCCGGCATCGCCATCGCCAACGCGCGGCTCTACGAGGAATCGCGCCTCCGCCAGCAATGGCTCGAGGCGACCAAGGACGTGGCGACCGAACTGCTCGCCGGCGAAGAACCCCACGAAGTCCTCGACCTGGTCACCCAGCGCGCGCTCGCACTCACACAGTCGGCGTGCACCTTCGTGGCCCTGCCCGAAGACCCTGACATCCCGCACGACGAAGTGACCGAGCTGATCGTGATCGCCGCCGCGGGAGTCGACGCCCGAGAAATCGTCGGGCAGCGGCTCGATGTCGAGGATTCTCAATCCGGAGCCTCCTACCACTCAGATGAGATCGTCACGGTCGACAAACTGCCATACAACTTGTTCTCACACACCAGAACTCAGTTCGGGCCGGCCGTCGTGGTGCCGCTGCGCGTCGGTGACAACACCATCGGTGTGCTCACCACCATCCGCCCCGCCGACGTCCAACCGCTCGACGAGACCGCTCGGGAGATGCTCGTCGCGTTCGCCGACCAGGCGGCCTTGGTCCTGCAACTGTCCGGCACCCAGCGCCGTATGCGTGAACTCGACATCCTGTCCGACCGCGACCGCATCGCCCGTGGCCTGCACGACCATGTCATCCAACGGCTTTTCGCGGTCGGGTTGTCACTGCAGGGAACCGTCCACCGCGCCCGCACGCCCGAGGTCAAGTCCCGGCTGATGGAAACCATCGACGACGTGCAGTCCATCGTCCAAGACATCCGGCATTCGATCTTCGACCTGCAGAGCAACAACACCGCCGACTCGTCGAAGTACCGAAAGTACTTGCACGGCATCATCGTCGACGCGACAGCCGATACCGGGCTGCGTACCACTGTCCGCCTCGCCGGGCCGGTCACCGTGCTGGCACCACCGCTGTCCGACGACGTCGAAGCGGTCCTGCGTGAGGCGGTCAGCAACGTGGTCCGCCATGCCCGGGCCAACCTGGTCTCCGTGGAAGTGCGGGTCGGTGACGAAGTGAGCATCGAGGTCACCGACGACGGCTGCGGAGTACCCGCCGACGTCACCCGGCGCAGCGGACTGGCCAACCTCGGCGTCCGCGCGGAAGGGGCCGGGGGCTCGTTCCGCATCGAGAATCGCCCCGAAGGCGGAACGACCCTGCACTGGTCGGTGCCGCTGCCATAACGGGGTCGCCGAAACAGAGTCACGGTCCCTGGAGTGGCGTTTCGTGTGTTCGGTGAAGCATCAGATCCTCGACCGGCGCCGAGACGAAGGGGCCTCGAGGCGGCCACCGAGACCCAGCGCCGGGGTCTGCGAAAGCCCGGACGCCGCTGGTCGGCGAACAACAACATCGTGACGCAACACAGCCTGCGCTCGGCCGACCTCGGATGTAGTGCGCAGTCCGCACGCTCCCGAGTGTCGCCTCGCCACACGTCGCAAGCTTCCGCATTCAGCGACTATTCAGCGGCACCCGGTCGGCGCGCGCCCGCTGGAGAACACCCGCGCGCAGATCACAGTGCTGGGAACAGATCCGGGCGCGACCGGCGTCCGCTACGACTTCGACTTCGACTTCGGCGACGGCGACGAGCTGGTCGGGCGGCGGTTGCGGGATGTGGAGTTGAACCGGGGCCGACTCTATGAGCTGATGCACGGCGGCAAGGGACTGCTTCTCGACCAGACCGCGACGCTGTCGGGCTGGGCCGATCGCGTCGATCATGTCGTCGATGTCAACCAGGAACTCGAGGTGCCTGCGGTGTTGCTGCGACCGGATGGCTACGTCGCCTGGGTCGGCACCGACCAGCGGGAACTCCACGACCACCTGGCCACGTGGTTCGGCGCTGCCGCGAGCCGGGGAGTGCCAGACCCTGGATCGAATGTCATAGGGAGAAACCTGGTGTGTCGCCCACGATAGGGGGGCCGAATTCGTCACGAAAGGACCGTCTGCCCATGCGTGTTCGCTTCCGTCACCTCCTCCTCGGTGTTTCCGTCACCGTCACCATGGCTTGCACCGGTACCGCCCCGGCCGAGTCGGCGCAGGTCCCGCTCGACCACTATGTGATCCCCGGTGATCGCGCCTTCCCCACCGGATTGGCCTACGACCCGGCGAGCGGCCACTTCTATGTCGGCAGCGCGGCCGACGGCGCGCTCTATCGCGGGCACATCGATCGGCCGGAGGTGGAACTCTGGTCGCCGGACGGGACCGACGGCCGCGCGCTGACCTCCGGGATGACGCTGGACCCGGCGGGCCGGTTGTTCGTCAACGGTGCCGACAGCAACTCCATCCGCATCTATGACCCCGCCGGTGCCGAACTGCTCGCCGAACTCCGCGGTCTCGACGGCGGGTTCGTCAACGAGGTCACCATCGCCGACGACGGTTCGGCCTACGTCACCGATTCCTTCCTTCCGGTGATCTACCGGATCACCGAGACCGAGGGCCGCTGGCAGTTGGAGCCGTGGCTGGATGTGGCCGACACCCCTATCGACTGGATCCACGGCAGACACAACCTCAACGGGATCCTCGCCGTGGGTCGGCATCTGTTGTCGGTGCAGAGCAATACCGGTCAGCTCTGGCGTATCGACCGATTCACCGGAGCGGTGATCGAGGTGGACGCGCCCCCGCTGCCGAGCGGGGACGCGCTGATCTCCGCCGACGGCCGGCAGGTGTTCGTGACGCAGGGCAATCTCTATGCCGCGGGCGACCAGGAACCCCGGGTCGCGGTGCTGGCGATGAACGAAGACCTCACCAGCGCCCAGGTCGTCGACACCCTGATCCCGCCGGGCGGGTTGCGGCACCCGAGCCAGGCCGCGCTCACCGAACGAGGCCGCATCCTCGTGGTCAACAGTCAATACAACCGGCTCGTCGCCGAGCAGGCACCGGAACTGCCGTTCACGATCTCCAGTATTCCGGTCGCCGATTGACGCCCGCCGCGGCCGGCGCCCAGCACCGGCGGGCAGTGCGCGAAGGCCACGACCTCGGCCGCGCGGCCGCCTACGCTGAGTGCGTGGACCGTCGAGATCAGCTCCGTGACTTCCTCAGAACCCGCAGGGCCCGGCTGACACCGGAGGATGTGGGTCTGCCGGACGCGGGCGTGCGCCGAACCCCGGGGCTGCGCCGCGAGGAGGTCGCGGTGATCGCCGGGGCTAGTATGTGATTAGTAGCCCCTTACCCGTTGGGGAGTGAATATCATGGCAAAACCACAGGTCACAGCCGGTAATGATCTAGTGCTGGATATCTACGCTCGGGTGTCGCGTGTGGGTGATGAGCGGCAGCGGTCCACCGGTGGGCAGGTCGATGACTGCACGGTGCGGGTGCGGGATCTGGGTGCGACGGTGGGGCGGGTGCATGTCGATGACGGGCGTTCGGCGTGGAATCCGAGTGTGCGGCGGCCGAAGTGGGATGCGTTGATGGCGCGGCTGGAGTCCGGGGAGACCGGCGGGGTGGTGGTGTTCGACATGGCTCGGTTCTCCCGTCGCCCGATCGAGGGTGAACGGTTGATCCTGGCCGCCGAGCGGGGCCTGGTCGTGCTGGACAGCGAGGGCGAGTACGACCTGGAAACAGCGAGCGGCCGCAAGGCTTTTCGTGACCAGCTCAACGCAGCGGCCTACGAATCGGACCGCCTGTCCTCGCGGGTCAAGCGCGGCAAACGAGTGAAAGTGGCCCGCGGCGAGTCGAATCACTCGCACCGCCCCTTCGGCTACGAACGCGACGGAATCACCATTCGCGAGTCCGAGGCGGCGATCGTGCGCGAGATGGTCGCCCGGGTGCTGGACAAACAGGCGGGCATTCAGGCGAAAACGCAAGCGGGCCAGGACACGACGGCAGCGCTGAAAGAGGACGCGATCGGTTACAAGACGATCGCGGCGGACTTGAACCGGCGCGGGATCACCACCCGCACCGGTGCCGCCTGGAGTGGGGAAAAGGTCAAGCGAGTGGTGTTCAACCCGCGTTACGCCGGATACGTGACCCACCACGGCGAGATCGTCACCACCATGACCGATGCGAATCCGCTGATCACACCGCAGCAGTGGGAACGGCTGTGCGCACTGCGCGACACCACCCCTGTCGGTCGGCCCCCGACAGCGGACTACCTGTGCTCGGGGCTGGTGCACTGCGGATTGTGCGGGAAGGGTTTGACCGGCCGCCCCCAGCACGGACGCAACTACCCCGACGGGGAGGTGCGCCGCCGCTACATCTGCCAGAAACGCCAGACCGGAGGCGGCTGCAACCGTGTCTCGGTCGACGCCCGCACCCTGGACCAGGAGGTAGGCGCGCTGGTGGTGGCGACACTGTCGGACCCTCGCCATGCCGACGCGTTGATCGCCGCCGCCGACGATCTTGCCAAACGCCGCCGCCCGATCGCCGATGCGCTGGCCGAGGCGCGCGAGACCGCGACGGTGATGTCGGCGCGGCTGGGCAAGGGCGAGATCAGCCTCGACCGCTACGACACGGTGATGGCCGGGGTCGATGCCCGCATCGCCAAGCTCACCGCCGAACTCGACGCCCTCGACGCCGATACCGACATCGATGACTCCCCGGCCGTGCGCGCGGAATCCGCGCAGGCATGGGCACAGCAGTGGGAGGATGCGGGCACCGCCGACAAACGCGCCATGATCAAACGCGCACTGCACGGCAGCCGCCTCATGGTAGACCCGGCCACCACGGCGGGGCCGAGGTTCGACCGGTCCCGAATCCGGTTGGTGGACAAGAACACACCCGCACCCCAGGCGCACGACGGCCCCGGTGCCCGCGTCACGGATGACGCGGGCACCGGGGCAGGGGACGGGGTTTCCGTGGCCTGACGCGGCCCCTCAGGCAGCGTTCGGGTACTGGTGCGGGTCGCTACTACCGTGGTCAGTGGCGGCCCGTTTCCGTGCCCGGACACGGTCCAGGACAGCGGCGATCGCGTCGAGCTGGGCGCGGGCCAAGGGCTCACGGTCGGCCACGACCTGTCGCCAGTGCTCGATCCGGTCAGGGTCCAGCGGCACCACCACCGACCGCTCACGGTCCGGGGGCGAGGGCGGTCTGGGTGTGGGGGTATCGGTCACGGCGGGCCTCCCGAGGGTGGGTGTGAACGAGTTCGGTCCTCACTTATCTACTGCCGAGAAAAGGCCCGAATCGGGACACCATGTCGAGCCACGGTGTCATAACGATTCCGACACCGAGACAACAGAACCCGCCCGCGAGAGCAACGCAGAGCAGACACACAATGCCCGCGATAATCCGCGAGAATGTCCCCGAGAGCCATGTCTATACATTCTGATGTATAGACAATCCACGATGATATCCGCCCAGATATGCGCCCTCTGACCTGCACGGATGCGGTTGCGGGGTGCGTCGTTTTAATCCTCCCACCGAATACTTCATCGAAACCCATCATGGAACGTGCCATGGAAAAATCTTCATCGAGCCACTCACCCCGAGCACCGAACGCGAACCGCCCCAACAGCTCACAGCATGGGGCTCGAACCCGGTCGGCACAGACGGAACAAGGAACTGGGCGGCGGGCCAACTCCTCCGCATAGGCACGAGTCAGCGCCGGGCACGCATGTCTATTACATATATTGTAATAGACAATCCTGGATAACACCCGCGCGCGGATATGCCCCGCTACCTGCGGATACGAGGCGTGTAGGTGGGGCCATTTGATCGCCCCCCACATTTCTCCCCACATTTCCCCCCGCATAACCCCACGTATCGACCACGGCCCGACCGGAGCGGAATCGGGGAGTCAACTCTTGGCGCGCGGGGCGAGTACTGCGGGCGCACGAGGCAGCGAGCACAGAGGATTCGCGCAACTCGTTGGGCTGGCGTACCGGCATTGCCGCCCAATACGCCCAAGGCGACCTTCGGGGATCAGCACCACGCGCGCAGGGCGCTGCGGCACGACTCGAGCAGTTGCCGACGTCGGAAACCCCTACGCTACGCCCACACCACGCCTCCACTAGACGAACCCCGACGGTACCGATGACCAGCAACGATGGCTATCAGACCCGAACAACCGGGACCAACGACGAGTCAGGAAGACGCAGCCCCCAGACCCGCTGGGCGCGTCACCCGGAGGCCCGCGAATGGAACAGTCCGACTACAAATCCACCGCCACCAACGGCCGGACGGGACGCGACCACAGCACCGCACTATTCCCAGATGGCTGTCGCTCCTTTCAGGTTTGCGACCACGTTCCGACGTTGTCCGAACTGGTGACGACTTTGGAAGCGATGTGCGAGGCGGGGTGGATCACCACCGCCATCGAGCGAAGCGACGAGCGTGAGGGTGCCTGATGACTCGCACGGTTCGACAGATCTCAGCGTTCGCCGAATCGCCTCGAACTCGGTGCGAGTTCTACCGGCGGATCTGTTCATTGCCCACTGTGGTGGACCCTCAGACGGGCCGGATCACGATGCGCGCCGGGCTCGTCGGCGCGGTGATGATGCCGACCGGGCTCGCGCAGCGCGTGAAGACCAGCCTCGATGCGCGCGGTGTCGCGCCGTTGTCGATCATCGGCCACCCCCGCGCCGACATGTGGACCTTCTTGGTGCGTGCCGACATCCGTCCCGTAGGTGATCCCGAGATTGTCGCTCAGTTGTGGCGGGCGCGGGTGGTCGTGATCCGGGAGGGCGACATCGCATTGCCGTCACCTGCGCCGGACCCGTTGATGGTGCGGACCTGGGTGTCCCCGGCGACCGGAGTATTCCGTCCGTCCGGCGCGGTGGTGGTCGAATGCGCCCGAGCCTGCCTGTCTGGACCGGCCCGCCGATGAACACAAGTGGCGAACCCTCACCGTGCCCGGACGAACCCGACGTGCGTCTCTCGGTCCTGATCTCCAGTGTCCGAATGGATTTCGCAGCTTGCCTGACGGCGGCACTGGTGTTCGTGTGCGATGTGGCTGCCCGCCGCCCAGGAACGGTCACCGTGCAACCGGGCAACTGCACCGGCCTGCCACGCCTGCCTGCGGAACGGCTCTACCTCCAGCCCTGACTGCGTTCCACGCGGACCCACAAACCACCCGCATGGCCTCGGCACGCCGCCCGGCGAGATCGCCTGTCACGACATCTCGCCGGTCCCCTCATCCGTGCCGAGGCGGCCCCGGAGTTGTTTCCCGGCGACTCCGGGGCCGCCCCCAAACCGTCACCCGATCGAAGGAACGAACACCGTGTACACCGAGAGCGATACTTCCACCGACCAGCGACAACCGGTGGTGCTGGTGACTCCCGCGCCGGTGACTCATCGCACGGCCGAAGAGAACCTGGGGCTCGGATATCTAGCTGCGGTACTGCGCCGCGCCGGTTATTCGGTGGTGGTTCTCGACGGCTGGCTCGCAGGTTCACCGGCTGATGCTTTAGCCGATCAGATCGTCGCGGCTGACCCGATGATGATCGGCTTCGCCTGCTACCGATCGAACATGGGCTCGGCGCTCACCACCGCCGACATGGTTCGTTGCCGATTGCCAGGCGTGCCGATCGTAGCGGGCGGGTTCGGTCCCTCGTTCCATGCCGAGGAGTTCCTGGCCGCCGGTTTCGATGTCGTCGTGCGTGGTGAGGGCGAACGCACCATCATCGAGCTGGCCGAGCGTTACCGCACCGGGACACCGACCCTGAGCGGCATTACCGGGATCAGCTTCCGCGCTGGCGGCAGTGCCGGTTTCGTCCACAATCCGGCGCGCACCGCGATCACAGACCTCGATGCGCTGCCTATGCCCGCTCGCGACACTCTCGACCTGACGATGGCGCGCGCGAGCTTGGTGCACGTGCAGTCCTCGCGGGGATGTCAGGCCAGTTGCACGTTCTGCTCCATCGTCGCCTTCGAGCGCCTCGCCGGGCGCGGTCCGACGTGGCGGCAACGTTCTATCCGTGGGTTCGTCGATGAACTCGAGCACCTGCACTCGCTCGGTGTTCGGCATGTGAAAGTCATCGATGACAGTCTCATCGAGCCGCCGCGCGACGCGGCCTGGTGCGCGGAACTGGCCGACGAACTCCGCGCTCGTGGCGTATCGATGTGGCTGCGCGGCTCGATTCGCGCCGACCGCGCCACTCCGGCCGTGCTGACCGGTCTGGCCCGTGCGGGGTTCTGGTCGTTTTCCTGTGGGATCGAGAACTTCGCGCCGACCGCGTTGCGGCGCATGGCCAAACGCGCCGACCCCGAGGCGAACTTCGCCGCGCTGGCCGAGTTCCGCCGCCTCGGCCTCTACGCCCAGGCCGGACACATCCTCTTCGACCACGCCACCACCATCGAAGAACTCGAAATCAACTGGGCCGCGATGGTCGCCCACGACTGGACCGTGTCCAAAGGCATCTTCACCGAAATGTATGCCGCCACCGGCACCAACTACACCCGACGCCTCGACCGCGACGGACTGCTCACCCCATCAACCCAGACACCGGGCACCGCCGGGCTCGGCAACCACGCCTACCCGATCACCGACCCAGCCGTGAACACCGTCTACACCGCGCTCAAACACTGGCAACGCTCCCACTCGCGCCTCTACGACCGCACCATCGACCCGCTCTCGGCACCCAAAGCGATCTCGCCTGTGCACCGGGACATATTCGGGCAGTTGTCGATCGAGCTGCGCCGCGCCGACCTCGACTTCTTCCGCGCCGTACTCGACCTCGCCGCGGGCGGCGCCACGGCCGGCGAGGCGGTCGAGTTCACCGACAACCGGATCGCCACCACTGCTGCCTTCTATCACCGCGTCGCCGCCCGCACCGATGCCGCCTACCAGATGGCCGGGCTGCACTACGACGGCCAGGACAACCCGTTCCTGTGCTGAAAACCCACCACCACAAGGGGGACCAACCATGTCCAACACACCCGAACCGATCATCGCCCGTCCGAGCTTCCCCTGGGAACGCACCGGCCCCGCCACACCATCGGGCATCGACGCCACCGAGCACTACCGCCGTGACGGTGTCGGCCCGATCGAGCACACCGACCTCGACCAATGTCCCACCACGATGCGCAACATCGGCTGGACCCTCGGCAACGATTGCCCCTACCGCTGCACCCACTGCTACAGCATGGCCGCCCGCGACAAAGGCCAGGACTTCACACCCGAAATCATCGACCGCATCGTCTCCCAGCTCGCCATCAACGGAGTCGAAACGGTCAACCTCGGCGGCAACGAGCCCTTGTTCACCAACGGCCCCAACCCGCGAGACACCCTACTGCCCCGCATCATCCACGGCCTCGCCGACGCGGGAATCCTGGTCGGGCTCACCACTTCCGGCATCACCATCACCCACCTCGAACGCGACCACCGCGACGCCTTCGAACGACTCAACGACGTCGATGTCTCCTTCGACTCGCCCTACCCTGACGAGCACAACGCCAACCGAGGCGCGAAACTGTTCAAACAGGCCGTCCGAGCCCTGGAGTTGTGCCAGAAATACGGCACCCCACACAGCGTGATCATGTGCGCGATGGGCTGGAACTTCACTCCCGACCGCATCGACGCCCTCGTCGCGCTCGCCCGCGACCACGACGCCCACATCCGGATCAACCCCATCAAACCCGTCGAGCCAGCCCATATGGACTCCGCACTTCCGGCCGACCAGTACTACGCCGGATTCGCGCGGCTCATGTCTCAATGCACGCCGATCGACCTGGGTGAACCACCCTTGGCCGCCGTCACTGGCTACACCGGCGCGAAAGGCTGCCCCTGCGGGCGGACATCGTTCCGTATCCACTCGATCACCCCGGACGGCCGCATTCCGGTCTCGCCCTGTGTCTACCTGCACGACTACAAGGTCGGTGATCTGGTCGTCGACGACCTCGCCGACATCATCGCCTCACCCCAGTTCGCCACTTTCCGCCGCCGCAACGCCCACCCCGAAGCCGTCGACGGCTGCCAGGGCTGCGAACTCATCCAATCCTGCCGGGCCGGGTGCGCGGGCCGGTCCTACCTGCACAACGCCCACACCACCGGCAAACGAACCCTGTTCGCCCGCGACCCCTACTGCCCCCGCGACATCGCCCCCGACCAGCAGTTCTGGACCGACCCGAAAGTGCCCACCGACCAGCGCCTCGTCCATATGGACTACCTGTGCACCTGGATCGGCAAACCCCTACCCACCACTACCATGAACCCATGACCGACGCCGGGCAGAGCCCATCGACCAGCGACGACTCCCAGTCGCTGGCGATGGCCCGCCACTACCTCGGACAGCCCGTCGGTCTCGTATTCGACCGCCCCTACGGCAGCCTCCATCCCGTCCACGGATTCCGCTACGAAGCCAATTACGGCTATGTCCCCGGCACCCTCGCCCCTGACGGCGACGAACTCGACGCCTACTACCTCGGACCCGAGTACCCCATGCAAACTGCCCACGGTGTCTGCATCGCCATCGTGCACCGCCACGGAGACGACGACGACAAACTCGTTGTCACCCCCACCGGCACCGACCTCGACAACGCACACATCGCTGCCGCCATCGCCTTCCAGGAGATCCCCGGCCGCTACGACATCATTCGCCACTGACGCCGACGCAGCGCCGCGCGAATCAGGTTGTGTTCCTACCTGTTCAGCGGCGCTAGACCGCCGTTGGTGCGCGCTATCGCCTGAATGTCAGGTAACGTCGGGGAAACGCGCATTGCCAGGGTCGGGCGGCGAATGGTGAGGTAGTGACATGGTCAGAGGGCGGGAATGGACCGGTTTCGAGGCATCCGTTCTGCAAGAAGCGATGCGGAAGTCAGTCCGAGAATTCGCGACCATGCTCGGCGTGGAAACCACGACTGTGTCGAATTGGCGAGCAGGGCTGAGCTCTGTCAGGCCGAGATCGAACACACAACAAATCCTCGACACAACATTCAGGTTGCACGCCACATCCGAAGATCGAGAACGATTCGATCAACTCATCTCAGAAGGAGAAGTCGAGTGGCGAAAACGCCACCGCAGTCGGGCCCACGAACCGAATTCGGCTTCGATCCATACCGACATCGCGCTCCCAACCGATCCTCCGCTCGAGGACAACATGTTTCGTCTGCGACGAGTTCTCATCGGGAGTATGCCCGCAACCAAGCCGAGCACAGAGCGAGAGTCCACGTCCTCAGTCATGCACATCTGGGACCTGTTCTTTTCGGCCCAGTTCAGCGAGATGGAACGCGCACTTCCGGCCGCCTTGGCCAGTGCACACGCCACGGTCGAAGAATCAACGGGCGAATTACGACGGCGAGCCAGCACCTCCCTCGCGCAACTGCTCCATGCCTCATCGAACCTATTAGGCTATGCAGGACAAACAGACCTCGCGTCGTTGGCTCTGCTGCGCGCCGATGTGCTCGCAGCCGAGAGCGGTGACAGCCTGACCCGAGCTGCGATTAAGGGCTCGCAATCATGGCTGCTAGCGAAGAACAGCATGTACGACGATGCCGTTGCCTACGCTGAGCACGCTGCCGCCGAAATAGAGCCCCGACTGTCCTCGGCTACGCCCCGCCAAATTGCCATCTGGGGAGAGCTGCTCTGCTACGCCGCTTTCGGCGCATCCCGGGCAGGAGACTACCGGGAAGCGCAGCGGTTCCTACGCCTGTGCGACGCCGCCGGGAGCCAACTCGATGACGTGTACACAGGCAGGCCCGAGGTCTCCAACGTGTTCGGGCGCACGTCCGCCGCCAGCTTCGGAGTCATCAATGAAACCGTCGCCAGTCGCCCGCGCGAAGCCCTGAAGCTCGCCGCAGCCGTGAGCGGCGGAGGCACCGGAATACCCCCAACCCTGCAAAGCCGTAGGCTGCTCAACGTTGCCCAGGCTCACATCCACAATCGAGAGGACGACGCCGCAGTCGATACCCTCCGCGATGCATACATGATGGCACCGGAATTCGTTTCCCGAATTCCACTATTCCGAGCGCTGACCAACGACCTCAAAGGTCGGCGGGGCCTGCAAAGGCTCGAACTCGCAGCGCCGCCGGACATATCGAAACTCTCAGACGACCTGTAGGAATCCAACTTTGATTGTCAATCCCGCCGCTTTCACAGTCCTCTGCTTCGGCGACTCCAACACATTCGGTCAGCCCGACGAGGGTCGCGGGCGGCTACCATCTGACGCGCGCTGGACCGGGAAGCTCCAGCAGATCCTCGGAACCGATTACGCTGTAATCGAGGAGGGGCTAGGTGGTCGCACAACCGATTTGGACGATCCCGACCGCGATGACAGGAATGGCCGGAAGTATTTTCAGCCGTGCCTGCGCAGTCATTCACCGTTGGACATGGTGGTGGTCATGCTAGGAAACAATGACCTGAAAACAAAATTCGGCCGGGGAATAGAGGATGTTGCCGCAGCGCTCGAAGGGTATATCGACAACATAGAGGCAACGGCGTGGACCCGAAGCGGCGGAGTACCTACCGTTCTCCTGGTAAGCCCGATCCATCTCGACGACAGCCAACCAGCGTTCACCGAAGAGAGTTCAGAATACGACGCCGAATCAGTACGCAAATCCCGCGACCTTGGTGTCGCGATACACCGCATTGCAGAAAGACGCGGAGCATTGTTCGTGGACGCAGCGTCAGTAGCGCGCCCGGGCCTCGACGGCGTCCATCTCAGCTCTGACTCGCACGAACAGCTTTCCAAGCTGATCGCCCAAACGATCTTGGGCTGAGACAGTTTCAACTGCCAGGTAGGGCTGCGACGCTCTCGCCCCTAATCGATGGACGGGGGCTGCCGTTCGTGCTGCCCGCCACGAATCCGCCCGATTGGACGATTCGCGCTGGTCAGGTAGTACGCACCAATAGAACGTCAGCCGGTACCGGCGCGAAGGCCAGCGATGTGTCCTTTTTCGAGGACGCAACTGGCCCCGGTACCCCGTGTCCTGCCGCTTCTCCAGGAACCCTATGTCGGAATGTCCCGGAAGTTCGGCGATCGGCCCCTACCAGACGCTGCGCCGCTCCTTCCCGATGGTAATTCCGCGCGGGCTGTATCGGCTGATCGAGTTCAGATGTGCTGGGCTACACCGCAGGACGCGTCCAGTGCAGTCCGGTGTGGTCGAGTTCGGGTTGGTACTGGGCTTGGAAGGGGACGCCGGAGGCGATGCTGTTGGTGAGATCGGCGAGCATGGCACTCAGGGAGGCCCAGGTGGGTGGGTAGTCGTCTGCGGTGTCTTTGCCGAACTCGGTGATACAGCCTTGTAGCGGGCCGGGTCGGGTGTCGCAGATCAGCATGGTGCCGTCGCGTTCTGCGATCGGGATGAATTGCGGGATGAACTGACCGGCCTCGGAGCTGGCCGGCGCTTGCGCGTAGGCATCGGGAGAGGTCCGGCCGTTCACGAGGTCAGGGTCCTCTGCGGCGAGGTCTGCCCAGATTTCGCACTGCATGGCATGAATGTCGATCATGTGGTCGAGGCCGAGCAGTGTCATGCTGGGCAGCAGTTCAGCGGCTCCGCCGCCGTCGTGCAAAGAGAACCATTCACGCAGTTCGGCGGGCCACTCGACGCCTGTGCGCTGTTCGGCATCGACCACGGCTTGTGGATGCGCAGCGGGGCGGACAAGCTGCACCCACGTGTCGGGGCTACTCGCCACGATTGTGTCGCGCAAACGTGCCCACTGGGCGTTTATCGAGGTCGCAAGGGTGGCCGAGACCGGCGGCCGGTTCGTCGGCGAATCAGCCGCGGCAGGCGTTGTGGTGAGCACGCTGTCCGGGTCGGGATGCCGACCGCGATTTGACAGGCGTCGCGCGTATTCGTCCACATCGAATGTGTCGCTGTGCTTGATCTGGGTGAGGGGGGTCCGCTGCGTGGTGGGCCATAGCTGGATCGCGATCGCTACGTCGTTGCGGTTCCGAGCCCGGCCTCGGGCGCTGACCCTGATCCGGTGCAACCCACTGGGCAACGGTAGGAGTGGATCGAGTTCCGGCGGCCGTATGTGAGACAAGGTGGTTCGGGTCAGCATCGCGGAGGTGCCGAGTTCGATCGCCCCTTCCTCGACGGTCTCCCACTCGTCGAGCTCTGACATACTCGGCTCGACGGGGCTCGACCCGATCCCTAGCTGAATGAATCCGTGGGTCCAGCCGACCCATATCTGAGCATTCTCGTTGCCTTTGAAATCCCGCGTGATTCCCAGTAGTGACCCAGCTGCGGCGCTGTCGATCATCGGCGGCCACTCATAGTCGGAGGGTTCGATGTACAGCGCAGCCTCACTGAGTTCGATGGTCTGCCACTGCAACACGGTAGTTCCGTCCTCGACGTTTCGTTCGGTCATTTGCGGTCCATGCTGCGGACGACCCGGTCACCCAACGGCCGTTCCAGATCGATGATGAGGAAGCCACGTTGCCCCGTCAACGGCTCCTGCTGGCACGGCTCCGTCCCTTTGCGCAGCCCGCGAGACAGAGTGACATCAACCGATCCCGGCGTTTCGACAGCGCTGATGTCGTAGCCGTAGCTCGGGCAGTCCCGAAGTTCGAACGGAAGATGCACCGCCAGCTTCGTATCACCATCGTCGAGATCGTAGGACTCGAACGTCATCACCTGAACATTCTCGAGATCGGCCGATCGTGGCAACAGAAGCGGCCTACCTTTGGCGTCGCGGGGTGCTGGCACTGCCACCAGTGCCCACGACGCCTCGGGAACCTGAGAAGGTGTCGCAGCGGGACCCGACGTGGCAGTCACGGCCGTCTGCGTAGCCGGTCCAACCTGCTCGTCTGCCGAACAACCGAGCACGCTGACGCTCAGAGATGCCGCGAGGAGTCCGGCGACGAGGACGCCCGGTTTCGTGTGGAATTTGGCCACTACGACCCCTGTACGTTGATGTGGAACGGATCGCCGTCCCGGATCCGGTTCTTCGTATAGAACCAGCTCAATAGGGATCCGGCGGACGAGTTCTGGCTAGCGGAAATGTTGCACACGCTGAACCCTGAAGTGACGTGAATCGACGAAGGGTCCGCCACGCTATGGAGTCCCGCGTCGTTGATCAAGCACGGCGGGTTCGTGTAGGTGCGACCGTAGGAGTTCAATACCGCTCCTTCTCTGGTCGATGCCATGGGATATTCGTCGCAACTCTTTCCGGTTGGCCGCGGGCCGGTGACGACGCCGCAGGAGGCGCGCCGGTGGTCGTCGATCGCCGACTTCGCTGTTTCTCGGTGGAGTGGATTGGCGCCGTAAGCTCCTGGAAGTCCCGACCGCTGCGCGGCGCTCACGTGAGCATTGTACTCCGGATAGGATTGCGATGATGTGTAGTCCAGCACTGGGACGACGTCGGTGAATGCACATCCCTGAGTGTTGCGAAGGAAGGGTGCAGCGTCACAACGAACCTGGGGCGCGAATGCGAAGGATCCGCCGGGCGCGACATCTGGGGATTCGATTACGACCTGCCAGTCGGAGTCCATGTGCAATGTCTGCGAGGGTTGCGTAAAGACAAACGGATTGGCAGCGAGAGAGATAGTCGTCCCCGTCGATACAAGTTGAGTCACCCGCCGAGACCCTGTATATGCGCACGGCTGGATGCCGATGAAGCAGTTGTATTGGAATGTCAGGGCAGCGCCGACGCCTTTCCCGCTCACTCCGGTGACGGCGAAAATCGAATTCGCGGCCCAGTCTGTCTTGTTATATTTCAAGGAAAGGTTGCGTTCCCACTTTCCCGACACCGAGCCGACTTGTTTTCCATCTTTGTCCATGGCGCGGAATTCGACGGTTGCTTGGTATATGCAGCCATACGTCGAGTTGCCGTGCCAATCGGCTTGTCCAGTAGGGTCGGGACCGATCGACTCGCAAAAGTCTGGCACTCCCGGCGGAGTACTGATATCGGCTGGCGCATTGTTGAACTGTGCAGGTATCAGCCCGCCTACAGTCTGCGTGGGCCTAGCGGTGGTGCGCGTTGGCGGCGGTGTGGACGACCCGGGAGGCTGCGACGTCCCGGGCGCAAGCGCTGGCGTCTTGGTCGCCGATGCGGTGGGCGACTTGCTGACCGTCCCGGAGGGTGACGGACCAGGCGTCGATCTCGGGGGTGTCGTCGCCGTTCCGGACGGCGGAGTAGAGGGATCGCCGGGGACCGCACGCGGATCGACCTGCGCTGGTGCAGCGACTGGTCCACTCGTGGAGATGCACCATGTGGTCTCGGTCGACGGGAGGTTCCCGCCGCGGATTAAAGCCTCGAACGAGTTGCAGTCCAACATTTTCGCAACGTCACCGAGCGGGTCGGCGTTCGCCTCATCCGATGGTTGCGTAGAGTTGTTCGCAGATATCCCTTGAGCCCAAACAATGGGCAGTTTGACCGGGATCTTCGCAGCCGGGATCTTGCCCAGCGCGTGGGCATCGAGTGCACACGGATCGGTGCCACAATTCGGTTGTGCATCCCAGGTGATGTCGTCGTCGCCGGACCAATCGGACGGGAAGCCATACGGCTTCCATATGATGTGACCGTCCTGAAAGTCTTGCTTCATGCCGTCTTCGAACGGGTACTCGTCCGTGACCGGAAGTCCGTAGGTTCCATTTTCATACCCGGCGGCCACCCAGGTTTGCCAAATTTCACCGTTGACAGCGTGAGCCCCTGTACTTCCCGACCAATAGATCTCACCTCGCTGAAAATGATTGCCTCGACTATTCCTACCTCCACCGAACTCCCGTGACGTTGGGTAACCGAGAGAACCGGATTCATATCCCTTCTCGGCCCATTTGTCGAGAATGGCACCACCGATCTGATTGGCGTGTCCCCCGCTGACGTTTGGGTGCCAGTAGATCGCGTTGTGCGTGTTCGAGAAGAACTGATATTTTCCCACACCATCCGGGGCAGTGCGTTCTTCGGTGGTAGCTTCGCCGAAGAACGCAAATCCGCCTGCCTCATTGTATTCCTGCAGAATAGCGCCCTGGATCGGATATCCAGCCTGCGCGGGTACTGGAACCATGATCGTGGCAGCGATCGCTGTTGCGACAGCAGCGATCGCCCCGCCAGTTCGAACGCGATGCCTTCGGAGACCGATCCGACCACATAGACGAGCAGAGCTCAGCACAAAACACCCCCGAGTAGGTTGGGCGGGAACGGCTTGAGAGGCGTAACTCGATTCCCATCAGGGTGGTCCAGCTGGTCCCCCGACTAACCGATCAACACGTAACGATCCGGTCACAGCGGGGCGATCGTGCCGACTCACCCGTTGGGTCATTTCCGTCGGCCGCACAGTTACGGGAAGGCTCACAGATTCCAAATTGCAGCATTTCCGCTGGCCAAATAGTATGCACTAATAACACGTCAGCCGGGGTGGGGGTGTCCTGGTACACCTGGTTGGAACAGGGCCGCGACATCAAGGTCTCGGCTCAGGTTCTCGACGCGATCGCCGATGCCCTGCGCTTGGACGCGCATGAACGCGCGCATCTGTATCGGCTCGCCGGGCTCAATCCGCCGCCCGCCGATCCTCGAGCGGTCGGTCCGCTCGATCCGAAACTGCATCGCCTTTTGGAAGGTTGGTTGCCCCGACCGGCCTACATCTTGGACAGGCACTGGGGTCTGGCAGCGGTGAACAGCATGGCGCGAACCGTCTTCGGGTTCAGCGGCCGCGACCACAATTGTTTGGTGGCGTTTTTCACCAGCAGTCGCTACCGTGCCGCGTTCACCCATTGGGAGCAGGCGGCGCCCGACGTGGTGGCACGTTTCCGCGCGGACGCGGGCAAGCATCCGGCGGACCCGCAATTCCAGCGGCTGGTGACCCACCTCAGTGCGATCAGTACCGAGTTCGCGCGGATTTGGGCCCAGCACGAGGTGACCGAGACGGGGCAGGGCCGCAAGTTCGTCACCCACCCGCACGTCGGCGAGATGGTCTTCGACTACACCCGACTGCCCCTGCCCGACCATCCCGGCCATTGCCTGGTCCTGCACAACCCCGCACCCGGCACCGAGACCGCGGACCGGTTGGACCTTTTGACGCGCGAGCACCGGCCGGTCGGCTGAGCGCGCGGCTGCTCCGTGGTGGTGCCACACCCATGATCAACTCGCTCTGTTGCCGGGCCGGCACCGCCCGCAGGCTGTGTTCATGACTCGATTCAACGACAAGATCGCACTGGTCACCGGCGGAACAAGCGGCATGGGCATGGCCACCGCGCGACAACTGCTCGGCGACGGAGCACGGGTTGTCATCACGGGGCGGGACCAGGGTCGGCTGGACGCGGCGGTCGCGGACCTGGGCGGGCGAGCGCTCGGTGTCGTCGCCGACGTCGCCGACCTGTCGGCGCTGGACGCGCTCATCGATGCGATCCGGGAACGGTACGGCCGGATCGATATCGTCTTCGCCAACGCCGGGGTGGGGGTGTTCAAGCCGAGCGCCGAGATCACCGAGGACGATTTCGATCAGGTGGTAGCGGTCAACTTCAAAGGGGTGTTCTTCACGATCCAGAAGGCGTTGCCGCTCATGCCCGCCGGCGGCGCGGTCGTCATCAATGCCTCGTGGACCCTGCACCGGGGCGTCGACGTGCTGTCGCTGTACTCGGCCACCAAGGCCGCCGCCCACAACCTGTCCCGCACCCTGGCTGCCGATCTCGCCCCGCGCGGTATCCGAGTCAACTCGGTCAGTCCCGGCTACATCGACACCCCCATGTACCCCGAGGCCGAACTCCCGGAGCCGGTGGCCGCGGCGAGCAGAGGCCGAGTCCCGGCCCACCGCTTCGGCCGCGCCGCCGAGGTAGCCGAGGTGGTGGCCTTTCTGGCCTCCGACGCGGCCGGCTATGTCAACGGCCAGGATCTGATCGTCGACGGCGGCCTCGTCAGCTCCATCCCCGCCTGATCGGAGTCGCGCCGGTCGGCGGTGACACACCGCGCGACCGGTGTCGTCGGGGACGTCGAGACATGTTCACCCGGCCGACACGGGCACCCTTACCTGAGGGCTACCCCTTCACGAGTTGTGACAAAAGTGTGACGGCAGTGTCGCCGGTGAAGTGCGCCCGGAAGTGCCGGGCCGGAACTGATTCGCCTGCTGACCCCAGGTATCGACGGGGCCCCACCGGCGTTCGGGCACCGCCATAACGGCGTCGCCGAACTCTGCGAGCCAGAGCTGATTTCGCTACCGTCGCGCTTGTGGCGGCGCAGCCCACGCCACGGACCGGTATCGACGCCGGGTTCGCCTCGAAGGGCCGATAGTTCATTGCGCAACCGGGCACCGTCCCGGTGGAAGGACACACATGGAGAACACACCCGTGCTCGAATCAGCCGGCACCGGCGTGCCGCCGCAATCATCCTCGGTCGCGACCATGATCCAGCTACTGGCCGGCTTTCAGATCTCGCAAGCACTGTACGTGGTGGCCGAACTGGATATCGCCACCCACCTCGACGCCGGGCCCCGGACCATCGATGATCTCGCGGCCACCTGCGGCGCGCGACCCGAGGTGTTGCGCCGGCTCGTGCGGAGTCTGGCCCCGCTCGGGATCTTCCGCGGGTCGGACCAGGACACGGTGGAGACCACGCCCCTCGGCGCCATTCTGTCCACCCAGCGGCCCGATTCCCTCCGAGATATCGCCCGGTACTGGATGGAGACGCACTACCTTCCGTTCAGCGAGCTGCTGAACACCGCCCGGACCGGCACACCGGCGGCCCAGCGGTATCTGGGGCAGCCCTTCTTCGATTGGGTCGTCGCGACCCCCGGCATGGCAGAGTTGCAGAGCCAGGCGATGGCCGGTCTAACCGGCGGGCTGCGCGACCGGATGTTCGAGAACTACCGCCTTCCCGCAGGCGATATCGTCGCCGATATCGGCGGAGCCGACGGCACTATTCTGGCCCGCCTGTTGCGTTCCGAGCCGACTCGCCGCGGAATCCTCTTCGACCTGCCCGAGATAGTCGAGACCGCACGCAAGAAGCTCACAGAGCTCGGGATGACCGATCGCATCGACACTGTTTCCGGGGACTTCTTCGAGTCCGTACCGTCCGCCGATGTCTACGTGCTGGCAGCGATCATGCACGACTGGGACGACGCCTCCTGTATCCGTATCCTGCACTCCATCAAAAGTGCCGCGGCGCCAGGCGCGCGGGTGGTGCTGATCGAGGGTCTCGTTCCACCCGGCGACGAACCGCACGCCACCAAACTGATCGACCTGACCATGCTTGGCATGAACACCGGCAAAGAACGCAGCGCCACCGAGTTCGCGGAGCTCATCGCCGCCGCCGGGCTCACCCTGGATCAGATCGTGTCCACGCCGGAGCAGTACTCGTTCATCGAGGCGCACATCCCGTAACGGATCCCGGCTCACGACAGGGCCGCAACGACCTCGCGGTACGCGCCGATATCGGCGAGCCGCCCGTCCTCGACGGGCCAGGCGACCTCTTCACGGCCCGGAGGTACGCCCAGGCGTGCGCGCGCTCCCGGTCCCGTCGGCCGTGGCCGCGAGTACCTGGCGGGCGAGAGTTGTGTCCGCCAGGTATGTCGCGATCGACAAGGCGAGCCGAAACCATGTTGCGTGCCGGTCATCGCGCGTAACGATAACGCCGGACTGCGGCACTGAGCACCATGACGGATTTCGACGACCTGCGTGCCCTGTTCATCAACTGCACCCTGAAGCGGTCTCCCGAACCCAGCCATACCCAGGGACTCATCGACGCTAGCGCAGCGATCATGGCGAAGAACGGCGTGCGGGTCTCGCAGATCCGCGCGATCGACCACGAGATCGCCACGGGCGTCCAGCCCGATATGTCGGCGCACGGCTGGGCTGTCGATGACTGGCCGGAGCTGCAACGTCAGGTGATGGATGCGCACATACTGGTTTTGGCCGGGCCGATTTGGTTGGGGGACAACAGTTCGGTGATGAAAAGGGTCGTCGAACGGTTGTACGGGAACTCGGGACTTCTCAATGACCGTGGTCAGTACGCCTATTACGGCCGTGTCGGCGGTTGCCTGCTGACCGGTAACGAGGACGGTGTCAAACATTGTGCGATGAACATCCTGTACAGCCTGCAACATCTCGGCTACACCGTTCCGCCGCAGGCCGACGCGGGATGGATCGGCGAATCCGGGCCGGGGCCTTCCTATCTGGACCCTGGCTCCGGCGGGCCGGGTAACGACTTCACCAACCGCAATACCACCTTCATGACGTGGAACCTCATGCACCTGGCTCGTCTGCTCGCGGAGAGTGACGGCATACCTGCCCGCGGTAACCAGCGCACAGAGTGGGACGCGGGTTGTCGATTCGACTTCGAGAATCCGGAGTACCGGTGAGCGCCCCAAACCGAATGCGGGACAAGGCATCATGGGTATCGGCTTCTCTGGCCTGATCTCGGCCGAGCACAGCATTCCATGCTGCTGCTCGCGCGCGGGGCGAGACCGGCACCACACAGCGTCGCTGTGCCGTCCGGAGCCGGCGCCTCTCGTGGCACCCCCGATATCCGTGGTGCCGTTCCCTCCGGCTACACCGTTCGTGCCGATCCAGGAGACCGGACAGCGACGACTCGAACGGAGTCTCGCGTTCGATCAGCGTGACCAGTGTCGGAATGCCGTCAACAGGTCCGCGCGTACGTTCGCGGGCAGCGTCTCGGGCGGTGGTAGTTCGCCGACGAGTGCGATGGTTTGCCGGAACTGCGCGATATAGGTTTCACATCCGTCGCATTCGGCGAGGTGCGCAACGACGCGTTGCTCGGTGGCCGGGTCCAGCGCACCTTCGAGAAATGCCGTGACCAGTTCGACCAACTCGTCACAATTCATCGCTGCACCTCCTCGGTCGCGCCGAAATACCTCTCCAGTCTTCCACGCACGACTGCTCGGGCACGATGCAGGATAACTCGCTGGTTGCCGGGCGAGATGTCGAGCAGCTCGCAAACCTCGGCGGAGGAGTAGCCCTCCATATCGCGCAGCACGAGCAGGACCCGGCTCCGCTCGGGAAGGCCGGACAGCGCGTGTCCGACCACGCGCATGATCTCGGCACGTTCGGCGGCCTACTCGGGTTCCGACCACCGCTGCGGTTCGTGGCCGGCCCGCCAATGGCCCGGATAGGGATCATCGGCCGCACGAAACCGGCCCGACTCGACAGGTTGCCCGTCGTCCGCACCGCCATGACGAGGCTGTCGCGGCCCACCCTGTTCTCCTCGATACGCGCCGTCTCGAGCACTCGATGCCCTGTCCGACCGACTATTTCATCGAAAAGCTTCGGGGTCGAAGGGCTCGCTGTCCGGCCCGGCGGTCGGCGCCGAGTCGGGGGGGACGTGCACAACCGGGGATCCCGGAGCTGTATCGCGCAGCCGAATCCGGGAGATTACCAAGGGATCACGCAGAGCGGCGGACGCCGTCCGGGCGAGGCACCCGTTGAACTCCGGTGTGCCTTCGTACGAGGGCGCGATGGGGTGGGGAGGGTCATGGCCGGTGCTTCCTTCGAGACGGAATCGGATCGCCGAGGCGCGTAACGAATCGGGCGGGTCCGGGGTCGATACGAGTAGTTGCCGACCAATGGTGCCGATCGGCTACCGCGTGACACCACCCGAATGGAGCAGCCCGAATGACCGAGCACAACCGCCCCACGCCCGCGCCGCCACCACCACCTGCCGAGCGAGAACAGAGCCCACCCGGATCCGCGCTGCTGCTACCCGGCGTCGTCGCAGAACAGATCTCGCCCGCGCGTTCGGCAGCCGTGGCGTCCCGGGTCGGCATCGCGCTCGGCATCGCCGTCACGATCTGTTTCGTCACCGGACTGATCAGCCACTGGGTCCAGCATCCGCCCGCGTGGTTCTGGTGGCCGGCCAACCCGGTCTGGCTGTATCGGTTCACCCAGGGCGCGCATGTGGTGGCGGGGGTGGTGGCGATTCCGCTACTGCTGGTGAAGCTGTGGGCGGTATTCCCGCGCCTGTTCGCGCGCCCCCTCATCGGGAACCCGCTGCACCTGCTCGAACGCGGCTCCATCGCCGTACTCGTGGGGTCGATGATCTTCCAGCTGATCACCGGCCTGTTCAATACGGCCCAGTTCTATCCCTGGAAGTTCTTCTTCACCACCACCCACTACGCGATGGCCTTCGTCTCGTTCGGCGCGCTCGCCGTCCATCTCGCGGTCAAACTCCCGGTAGTACGTTCCGCGCTCGCCCGGCCGGACACATCGACCGCGGGATCGCCGCCGGACGAGGCCGGTATCGCCGGCCGCCGCAGCGTGCTCGTCGCCGCCGGCGCCGCGGCCGTCGTCGCCGGGGTGGCAATCGCCGGGCAGACGGTGCCGATACTTCGCCGGATCTCGGTCCTCGCACCGCGTAGCGGCGACGGGCCGCAGGGGCTCCCGGTGAATCGCACGGCGAACGAGGCCGGCGTGTCGGAGCTGGCCCGGTCTGCCGGGTACCGCCTGCAAATCATCGTGGGCGACCGGACACACCGGTTCACCTACGCCGAACTGGTGGCCCTGCCCCAGACCGAAGCCGAGATTCCGCTGGCGTGTGTGGAGGGCTGGAGCGCTTCGGCACACTGGTCCGGTATCCGGGTGCGGGATCTGCTCGCCGCGGTGGGCGAATACCGCGGCGGCGACGTCGAATTCCGTTCGCTCGAACCCAGCGGGCTCTACAACCGCTCACTGCTACCGGAGACCCATGTCGTCGATTCGGCGACCTTGGTCGCGCTCCGGCTCAACGGCGAGGACCTCGACCTCGACCATGGCTACCCGTGCCGCCTGATCGCACCAACCCGGCCCGGTGTACTCCAGACCAAGTGGCTTTCCGCGATCGAGGTGCAGGTATGACGGCCACACGAGTACTGCTGCTACTCAGCGGAATCTGGCTCGGCTGGTACGGGATGACCCTGGTGCTCGAACTGGGCCCGGCCGATCAGATCTCGCTTGCCTGGTGGTTCGCCGCCGGGATCCTGCTGCACGATGCGGTACTCGCACCGTTGTGCGCCGGCCTCGGCCTCGCCGCCCGGCGCATCCTCCCCGTGAGCTGGTGGGCACCGGTCACCGTCGGCGCGGTGTGCACCCTCACACTGGCCGTGCTCTCGATACCCGTGGTGGGACGTGAAGACGCCAACCCGGCGAATCCGACCGTCCTGGACCGCAACTTCGGGATGGGCCTGCTGGTGGCGATCGGCACCGTGTGGACCCTGGTGGCCTTCGATCTCGGCCGCCGGTGGTACCGCGCGCGTCACTGACACCACACTGCCTGCGATCTTCCGCGACCGCTGATCCAGCGGTCGTCGCGTAACGTTTACGGCCCCGGCCGGCACAGTGTGCGGTCACGTTCCGGCTCGGATCGGCCGACATGTGACACCTGCCGTCGTCGAGATTGCGACCCAGACCGGGGCTCCACCGGCTGATCGCTGAGCCATACGCGCAGGGCGGGGCCGTGGGAGGTGCGCAGGTCGGCGAGCCGCAGAGTGACCGTGCCGTCGGGCGCTTGGAGCAGCGCGGCACCCGATGTCGAATGCTCCGGTGACAGGAAGGAACCCGAAGCGATCGTGCGCACCGTTCCGCCGTCCGGTGCGACAACCGCGGTCTCATCGACCCGGACGGTGGTGAACACCCCGCCAGGGCTGGAACAGGTAGAGGCCGACCGCCAAGGCGGCGGCCAGACCCAACGCGAGCAACCCGAGGACGTGGCGCCGAGTGGTCTTGATGGCCATGAGATCGTCCGTTCTGTGATCGAAACGGCACGTCCCTCGTCAGCGGACACGCACTGTGGACGAGTGACTCGACACCGGCGACTCGTTATACCGGCTGTAGTCCGAAACGCGGCTCGGGAACCGCCCAGCTACGGAAGGCGGGACTCGGCCTTCTTCCCTGCGGCGAGTAGGTCCGGCCGCTCGAATCACACTCGAACGTGGTTGACACCCGGTTCGGAACGTACGAGCCGAGGCGAGTCCGGTGCGGGCGGTATCGGACCGAAGGTATCCGCGACGTCCCGGCAAGCGTCGATGACCTGCCCGACCTGTGTATCGGTCAGGGCCGCGTGCAGCGAGAAACGGATCAGCGTGTCCTCATCGGGGGTCGCGGGTGGCCAGAAGAGGGAGCCGAACACGCCACCGGCTTCCAGGCGGTCACGCACCGCGATCGCATGCAACACGGACCCGGTCGGCAGCGATACGAGGTGACCAGCCACTCCCACCAACTCGAAACCCATGGCTCCCAATGCTCTTCGGATTCGCACTCCCACCACCTCTAGCCGGGCACGTCGCGACGCGGCGTCCGTGATCACCGCGAGCGTCGCGGTGAGCGCAGCGATATCGGGGTCACGCACAGCGGAGGAGAACACCGCGGGCGCCGCTCGCATCCGGAAGTAGTCGGCGAAGTGAGGATCGTCGGTGAGTACGAGTCCCGCGCGGCCGGTGAACGCCTTGGCCAAACTCGCGGTGCGATAGGCCACCCGGTCGGTGAGCCCGAGCGCCACCACCATGCCCGCACCCTCCGGGCCGATGACACCCAGCGCATGCGATTCGTCCACGACCAGCAGGCCACCAGATTCCTCGGCCACCGTACACAAGGAAGCCAGTGCGGCGCGGCTGCCTCCGGTGCTGTCGATGGCGTCCACCGCGATAATGCCCGGACCGTACGAGGAGATCAACGCGCGGAGATCATCGAGCGAATTGCGCCGGAAGGAATACACCGGCGCCCCCGCCGCCCGCGCCCCGTAATACAGCGACATATGCGAGCGCGCGTCGATATACACAGGAGTTTCGCGGTCGGCGATGGATTGCAGCAATCCGATATTGGCCTCCCACCCCGATTGGCACAGCACCGCGGTCTGCGTGGACGCGTATGCGGCCAGCGCGTCCTCCAGGTCGGCACGCGCCCGGTGTGCGTTGTGGTCGCGCCAGGGCGAAGGGTCACGCACCGCCGCGCACACTGCCGCCGCGATTCGCGGGTCTCGGCCTATAGCCAGGTAATCATTGCTGTTCAGCACGATGTCACCGGGCGCAGATGGCCTGCTGCGCAGCGGATACCGGCCACACCACTCCCCCGCCACGCACTCACCGTGGAACCGCTCGACGCGGTGCCGAACGCGCTCGGCAACGGTTACCGCCATTCCGGCCTCCCTGTGGTTTCGTTCACTTCCAGCAATGCGCTCCCAGCATTCCCCACAAACCTGTCGCAAGGAACCGTGGAACTGTGACCAAACACTGACATTCGCGGGCCCACAGATGTGACGGAATTATTACCGATGGCGCCGGCGCAGCGGATTCGCTAGGAAATCCGGAAGCGCCGAGCCAGACTCGAACTCATGCGAGTGCTCTTGACCGGCGCGGCCGGCTTCATCGGGTCCCATATCCGGCACATCATGGAAGCTGCCGGACACGAAGTGGTCGCGATCGATCTGATGCTCACGGCCGCACACGGCCCGGCCGTGAATCCGCCGGAAGGTGTCGAACGCATCGATATTCGCGTGCCTGCCGCACTCGACAACCAGCTCACCGGCATAGATGTGGTGTGTCACCAGGCCGCCGTCGTCGGCGCGGGAGTGAGCGCGCAGGACGCGCCGGCCTATGCCAGTCACAACGATCTCGGCACGGCGGTGCTGCTGGCAGCGATGACCCGCGCGGGATGTCGGCGTCTCGTACTTGCGTCATCCATGGTGGTCTACGGCGAAGGTCTCTACTGCACAAGCGGTTTCGAATCCCGGGTTCCAGCACCGCGCATCAGGGCCGACCTCGACCGCGGCTTCTTCGAGCACCGTGACCCACAAACCGGCGAAGCCCTCGGCTGGGAGCCGGTGGGCGAGGACACGCCGGTTCGCCCACGCAGTCTCTACGCGGCAAGCAAGGTCGCGCAGGAACACTACGCCGCCGCTTGGGCAACCGCGACCGAGTCTGCCGTCACCGCCCTGCGATATCACAACGTGTACGGCGACGGAATGCCTAGGGACACACCGTATTCCGGGGTCGCCGCACTGTTCCGCTCGGCACTCGCGGCCGGCCAGTCCCCGCGGGTCTTCGAGGACGGC
Source organism: Nocardia mangyaensis (assembly GCF_001886715.1). Taxonomy (NCBI): domain Bacteria; kingdom Bacillati; phylum Actinomycetota; class Actinomycetes; order Mycobacteriales; family Nocardiaceae; genus Nocardia; species Nocardia mangyaensis. The sequence continues at coordinate 3,087,678 of NZ_CP018082.1, read as the reverse complement.
TGCCAGATGCGCGATTTCGTGCACGTCCGCGATATCGCCGCGGCCAACCTCGCCGCCGCCGAGCGCCCGATGCAAGGGTTCGTCGCGTTGAATATCGCCTCGGGACGGCCCATCGCCATCGGCGAGGTCGCCAGGCTACTCGCCGCGGCACACTCCGGTCCCGACCCGGTCGTCACCGGGGAATACCGGCCCGGCGATGTCCGCCATATCGTCGCCAGCCCGGAACGCGCGCATCAGCTCCTCGGATTCACCGCCTCAATCGGCCCCGAGCCCGGATTGGCCGAATTTGCCCATTCGCCGCTACGCGCCACCGCCGGTGCGGGCGCGCCGGCCTGGTGAGCGTCAGTGCCTACCGGCCAGTTGCGGCAGGCGGATCTCGAGGCGGGCGCCCGATTCCTGATTCGTCGCGGTGATGGTTCCGGAGTGCACCGACAGGAGTCCGGCGGCGATGGCCAGACCCATACCGCCGCCCGACGGCGCACCGACACCGGGTGAGCGTGCCGCGGTACCCCGGTATCCCGCCTCGAAGATCCGCGGTAGATCACCGGCCGCGATGCCGGGCCCCGTATCTTCCACCCGGGCCCATGCCTGACCGTCGTCGGCACCCGCGGTGATTTCGATGCGGCCGCCGGGCGGTGTATGCGCGATCGCGTTGCCGACGAGATTGGTGAGCACTCGGGTCAGTGCCTGGTCGCTACCCGCCACCATGATCCGGGTCGGCGGTTGCCGGGCTGACAGTGTCAGCTGGGCGCGCCGCGCTGCCGGTTCGTTCGCCGCGCACACTTCGTCGACGAGTTCGCGCAGATCGATGGGCTCCAGGTGTAGATGCAGCGCCCCGGCGTTGATCTTCGCCATCTCGAACAAATCGCCGACCATCGCCGAAAGCCGCGTGGTGTCGCGCACGATCTGCCGCCCGTACCGCGCGATATCGGCCTCGGCGTCCACCACACCGTCGGCCAATGCCTCGCCCATCGCACGGATACCGGCCAGCGGCGTACGCAGGTCATGACTGACCCACGCGATCAGTTCCCGGCGCGAGCGCTCGGCGGCACGCTCCTGCTCGAGCATCTGCTTCTCCCACACCAGCCGGCGGGCCTGTGCCTGGCCGAGCAGAACCGCCGCCGGCACCGTCACCGCGGTGACCACGGCGAGCACCACCGCGACACGGCCGAGCTCATCGGTGAACATCAATCCGCTCACTGCGACGAAACCCGTCAAGGTGGCCAGGGCTGGGATCAGGACCAGGATCACCAGCGTCGCGCGCAGCATCCGATTCCGGAGCAGCCGCAACGTCAAGGCACCCGCCGCGACAACCGGCAGGGTACCGACCAGCGCGAGCCCGATCAGGCCGAAAGTGTCGTCAGGCATCCCTTCACGCCCCGCCCTCGACCCGGCCCCAGGCATAACCGCGACCCCACACCGTATCGATCCGGTGGGCATCGCCGAGCTTGGCGCGCAACCGCTTGATGTGCACCGTAACCGTCGACTGGTCGCCGAAAGTCCAGCCCCATACCCGCGCGAGCAATTCGGTGCGGCTGAATACCCGCTGCTGGTTGGCCAGCAGGAAGGCCAGCAGGTCGAACTCCCGCGCGGTCAGGTCGATAACGGTTCCCCGGATGTGGACGGTTCGCGCGGCACCGCGCACTTCGAGCGGGCCGCTCCGGAGGACCATTTCACCGGCCGGTGCGATGGCGTGGCTACGGCGCAGCACCGATGCCACCCGCAGCGCCAGTTCCCGTGGGCTGAACGGTTTGGTGACATAGTCGTCGGCGCCGGCGCGTAGCCCGACCACCCGGTCGTCCTCCTCGCCGAGTGCGGTGAGCATGATGATCGGAATATCGGGCCGGGCACCGCCACGGACGCTCAAGCACAGGGCGATGCCGTCCGGTGGGGGCATCATCAGATCGAGAATCGCGAGATCGATATCATCGCCGCTCAACGCCGCCGACGCGGTTTCGCCGTCGGCCGCCTCGACAACTTCCATTCCGTCCCGTTCGAGGTAACGCCGCACCACCTCGCGGACCACCGGGTCGTCGTCGGCAATCAGGATGCGCATAGGTCGATTCACCAATTCGTCAGGATCAGATGGGCTATCAGCAGTGTGCCTACGACCTGCACCGCCAGCCACCGCCGCGCCGTCCGCACGGGCAGCAGTGCTGTGCAGGCCAGCACCCAAATGTCGAACGGCAGCCAAATCCGCTCGGTCTCGGCTTTGCTCAGCAGGCTGATATCGGCGACGAGCAGGGCGAGCAAGCCGGCGGCAGCCATCAACGCGGCAGGATCGACTCGTCCGCGCCAGTCACGCAATGCCGCTGCGGCGCTTCCCGAAAACCGTGGCGACCGCGGCAGCCCGAGATTACCCGACAACCGCGTGGCCCCCGCGGCCGAGGCCAGGCCGACTGCGCACACGGTGGCCGCCAGGTTGCCCCAGACCCAGTACGACGCCGGCCGCGTGGTGGCGATGCCCTGGTAATAGCGCTCGACGACAAGGTGGTAGCCGTCGAGCCACCAGAAACCGGACAGTGTGAACAGCGCGACCACTGTCAATGCTCCCACCGCCGCGGGCCACGCACCGCGTACACCGCGCAGCATGAGCACCGCGGCGGCGGGGATCGCCATCAGTATCAAGCCGTAATTCAGATAGACGCTGTACCCGAACAAGATGCCTGCTCCGAAGGCGACCGCCGGTCGGCGCCGGCCGGGCTCGACCGCGAGGGCGAGCAAGGCGACCGCCCAGGCGCTCACACCCGTGAACAGCGCATCCGCGGAGACCGCGAGCCAGATCGCGGCCGGTGCCAGCGCGAGGAACGGTGCCACGGCGCGCGCCCGCTCCGGCGCGCCGAGCGCCCGGATCGCCACCACCACCGCCACCGCCGCACTGCAGCCGACTGCGGTACACACCAGCGCCGCCCAGGTACCGCCGCCCAACCCCGCCCGATCCAGCAGCACGAACGTCAGGAGCGCACCCGGTGGATGCCCGGACACGTGGGTGGTCCAGGAATCGGGCTGGAAGTCGAGGATCCGGTCGGCGAAGCCGCGCAGCATCGCACCGATACTCGATACGCCACCGACCTCGTGGAGGTATTCGTGACCGGTCGTCAACCGCCCGGCGAAACCGCGCTGCCAGCCGTCCACCATGGCCAGCGCGAACGACCAGGCCAGTGCCGTCAGCCAGACCGCCGGCAACAGCCAACGCCACGACATTCGTCCTGCGAGGCCGGGCCCGTACACCGTGACCAGTACACCGATCGCGATCGCCGGACCCGTACCCCAGCCCCAATGCGGCTCCCAGGAGCCGAAGATCGGGGCAGCCGCCGCGTAGAGGCTGTCCCGCCACCGGTCGTCCGCGAGATGAGGAACCACGAAAGCCAGCGCCACCAGGATGGCGGCACCGAGCGCGCCGTACAAATCGATACGCCCGGTCCGCGACCGGCGCACCGCAGGGTCAGTGGAATTCCGCACCGCCTCACGGTATGTTCCGCTACCCGCGCCGCACACCCGTGAACTCGCGGCGTCACAGTTTCGTCACCGGTTCCAGCGGCCCGTTTTCGCCGGATCGATCCTACGGTCGAAAGTGTGAACGGTGGAGAGAACACACAGCGGGTGACCGTCGTGCTGCCCTGTAGAAACGAGGCGGGTGCCCTGCCGAGCGTCCTCGCGGCGATTCCGGCCGGTTACGAGGTGATCGTCGTGGACAACGGTTCGACCGACGCGACCGCGACCGTCGCGAAGGCCGGTGGCGCCCGCGTGATCACCGAAACGAGACCGGGCTACGGCAGCGCCGTCCAGGCCGGGGTGGATGCGTCGGCAACGGAGCTGGTCGCGGTACTCGACGGCGACGGCTCCATGAACCCCGCCGAATTGCCTTGTCTCGTAGCCGATCTCACTCCCGGGGTCACCATGGTCGCGGGACGGCGCCGGCCGGTGCCCGGCGCCTGGCCGTGGCACGCCAGGCTGGGCAACCGAATACTGGCGAGCTGGTTACGCCGCCGCTACGGCCTCGAGGTGTACGACCTGGCCGCGATGCGCGTTGTCCGTCGCGCAGAGCTGGCGCGGCTGGGTCCGCTGCATCCACGATCGGGCTATCCGCTGGCCCTACTGGCCGGTGCCGCATCGGCGGGTTGGCGAGTCGTCGAACGCGATATCAGCTACCGTCCGAGAAGCCACGGTGTCTCCAAGGTCTCGGGGTCGCTGATGGGTACCCTGCGGGCCGCCCGCGACTTCTGGAGTGTCCGGTGAACCGCCGGGGCATCGTGGAGACAACAGTGCTCGTGGTCGCGAAAGCGCCGATCGCGGGATTCGCAAAGACCAGGTTGACACCGCCGCTACGACCCACCGACGCGGCGAAGCTGGCCGCCGCCGCCTTGCTCGACACCCTCGCCGCGGTACGCGCCAGCGGCGCACGCCGCGCGGTCGTGGCCTGGACGGGCGAACTCGCCGACGCCCAATATTCGGCCGAAATCGAGCGCGAACTGGTCGACTTCGAGGTTGTGCCGCAGCGAGGGCGAACGTTCGGCGAACGTCTGGCCAATGCCCACACCGATGCTGCCCAGTTCGGCCTGCCTGTACTCCAGATCGGCATGGACACCCCGCAGATCACACCGGAACTGCTCGCCGGCGCGGCCGGGCATCTGGTGTCCGGCCGGGACGCGGTTCTGGGCCCGGCCACCGACGGCGGCTGGTGGGCGCTGGGACTCACCGACCCGCGCGCGGCCCGGCTGCTCACCGACGTCCCGATGTCGACCCACCGCACCGGCGAACTCACCCGAGAGACGCTTGCCGCCAACGGTTTCGACATCACGCTGCTATCCACTTTGACCGATGTCGATCATGTCGACGACATCGCGACCGTCGCCGCCGTATCGAGTGGCCTCTTCGGTGCCGTGGCCGCCGATCTGATGATCGCGTCGGGCACCGGGCCGTAGCCGGCCGCCCCCTGGACCAGAGCGAGGAGAGTCCGTGAACACCGACGCCCTCCCTGCCGACGAGGTCTTGGTCGGCAGGTTGCGTGGCGGCGATGACACCGCGTTCGCACTGGTCCTGGACACATGGTCGGCGCCCATGCTGCGACTCGCGCAATCGTTCGTCTCCACCCCCGCCTCCGCCGAGGAAGTCGTTCAGGACACTTGGATCGCGGTCATTCGCGGCATCGACGGCTTCGAAGGCCGCGCCGCGCTCAAGACCTGGGTGTTCCGCATCCTGGTGAACACGGCGAAGAAGCGAGGCATCAAGGAACGCCGGACCGTCCCGTTCACCAGCCTGCTTCCCGAGGCCAGCGGCCCGGCAGCCGATGCCACCCGCTTCCGGACCGTCGACGACCCCTACCCCGGACACTGGCGCACCGGCCAGGAGCCGCGAGGCCGATCGGAACCCGAAACCGAGGCCGAGCGCGCCGAAATGCGCGCGGTCATCGCCGCGGCGATGACCGATCTGCCCGACCGTAGCCGGACCGTACTGATACTCAGAGACGCGGAAGGCTATTCCTCCGACGAGGTCTGCGCGCTGCTCGGCATCACCGCGGTGAACCAGCGGGTGATCCTGCACCGCGCCCGCGCCACCGTCCGGACCCGCCTGGAAACCTACTTCACCACGACCGGGGAGGTGTATGCCCGGCGCTGACCTCCCTCACCCCGGCGGCCGAACGAGTACGAGCGCGTAGTCACCGCGCGAGTCCGTCCACATCCGATCTATTTCGAGATCGACCGCAGTGAACTCGGATTCGAGCTCTCCGTGCCCGAACGTCGCGACCGTCTCGGTGCGGATCTCGGAGCCCGCGGCCAGCTCGACCGTCATATCGAGCGCGTCTATATCGACCCGGTGCCCGCACCTGGCGCGCAGCCCGAGTTCCAGCTGCGACAGATCCGGATTCCATGCCACGGTCGGATCGAACAGTTCGGGCGCGAAAGTCGCGACGAATTCCCGGTCGACGACGTGCAGGATATTCCGGGTGAAGGCGGCATTGACCCCGAACTCGTCGGTACGGGCCGCGACGAGCCGCTGTGGGTCATCCACCATATCGACCCCGACCAGCAGGGCATCGTCCCATTCCATCGTGTCACGCAGCCGACGCAGCACATCGGAACGCTCGCCGGCGGCCATACCACCGAACATCCCGCCGAGCAGGGCGATCAGCCGACCGCCCCGCGCGGGCAGCAGGTGCAGCTCACTCGCGAAATCGGCCACCAGTGCCCGTATCGCCAGCCGAGGACTGTGCCGCGCGATCGCAGCAGCGCCCGCGACCAGAGCCGCCCGGCTCTGCTCCACCGGGACATAGACCTGCAGCGTGGCGGCCAGCCCGGCGACCAGCATGCGCGACACCTCCGGCGAACGTGGCCCCAGTTCGAGCAAGGTGACCGCACCGGTCGCGCCCGCGATCGCCCCGGCACGGGCGGCCAGGATCTCGGATTCACATCGCGCCGAATAGAATTGCGGCAACCTCGCCATATCCTGCCGCAACCGGATGCCGCGGTAGTCGAATAGCAACCGGGACGGCAGCCGGCGTTGCCGCGCGGACAACCCCGCGGCAACCTCGCTGCGCAACAGGCCACCCTGCTCGGTCGCGGTCAGCAATCGGTCGATCAACAGCATGCCCAACTCTCCAGCTCTCACCGTGGCCGCGCGGCGAACATCGCGGCCGTTCGATCCTCGGTTCCATCGAGCCGCAAACCGTTACACAGTGTGGGCCGTCCACCGCGGCGCGACCGTGGGTATCACCGCGAACAAACTGTCCACGGAGCAAGCCGCGGCGCGGGCCGATCACGAAAGTCGGGATGAGTGCGGGACTGCCCCTGGTTCGGTTGACTCCTGACCTGTGAGGATGCGTCTTCGCAGTGAAAGGATCATCGACATGCCCAAGCCCTATCCCGAGAAGTTCCGCCGCGGAACCACCCGCGACGAGTCCGCCGAGCTGCGCGAGGCACGCAAGCGGATCAGGCAGCTGGAGCAAGAAGCCAAGACCATTACAGACCTACCCGCTGGTCCTCGACCTGGCCGCTGACAAGATCCCTGTCACGGTGACCTGCCGGGTACTCGGATTCTCCCCGCAAGCGTCCTACAAATGGAAGAAACAGCCCGTCTCGCAACGCGATTGGGATGACGCGCATCTGATCAACGCCGCCTACGACATCCATGCCGACGACCCGGCGTTCGGCTACCGATTCATCGCCGACGAACTACCCGCCCGCGGCATCCGCACCGGCGAGAGCCGCGTCGCCAGATTGTGTTCACAGCAGCGGATCTGGAGCCTGTTCGCCAAGAAGCGCGGAGTGAACCGCAAGGCAGGTCCGCCGGTCCACGACGATCTCGTCGGGCGTCGATTCACCGCGGCGACAGCGGATTCGGTGTGGCTGACCGATATCACCGAACACGCCAGTGAGGGCAAGCTGTACTTGTGTGCGATCGAGGACGTGTTCTCCAACCGGATCGTCGGGTACTGGATCGATTCACGGATGAAAGCGTCGCTCGCGGTGTCGGCGTTGAACCACGCGGTCGCTCTCCGCTCGCCCACCGCAACGGTCCTACATTCGGACAGGGGCAGTCAATTTCGGTCTCGGAAGTTCGTGAACTCGTTGTCGAGCAAGGGGTTACCAGGATCGATGGGCCGCGTCGGAGCATGCGGCGACAACGCCGCGATGGCGTCGTTCTTCGCGCTGCTGCAGAAGAACGTCCTCGACCGGCAACGGTGGTCGACCCGCGACGAACTCCGCCTAGCGATCGTGGTCTGGATCGAGAGGACCTACCACCGCACCCGCCGGCAACGCCGACTCGGCAGACTCACCCTGATCGAGTTTGAGACAATAGACCAGCCCGCGCTGGCGGCCTGAATCACCACACCCGCGAGTCAACCGAACTCGGGGCAGTCCCAAGCGCTGGTGAACGCAGGGTTGTAGCGATCACGGCGACAGACGTGGCGATCCCGAAGCTGCGGTCGGGTAGCTACTTCCCGGACTGACTGCTCGAACGCCGCAAACGTGCTGAACCGGCCCTCACCAGCGTGGTGGCGACCTACTATCTGCTCGGGGCGCGCGCGGCCGTATACGCCGCCGCCGCGGCAGCCGCACGGCGACGCGTGCACAGCGCGCTCGCCCAGCCTGCCGACGGGCCGGGGACACCGCTCCGCTGAGCCGGAGTCGCCGTTTGCGGCCATACTCGTGCCTACGTGCGCACCCGAGAGGGGGTCGGAATGGCTACATTGGGCGAGTTGGTCGCTCATGCGGGCCTGCGACCGCTGATGCCCGAGGTGGCCGAGCGGGCCCGGCTCGAACCGGTGCACGGGGTGTGCGCGTTCGACACGATGTCGTCGGACGAACCGATGAGCGCCCGGATCGTCTACATCCGGTCGCGCGTTTGGACGTCGCTCGATGCGCTCGCGGAGACGGCGGACATTCTTCGATCGGCGGGCGCGGTGGCTGTCCTGGTGGACGACGACGATCGACTCCTGCCCTCCGAATTCGTCACCGCCTGCGTCGAGCACGCGCTACCGGTGCTGCTTCTGCCGAAAGGGGTCCCGCTCGAGCGGATCGCCTCCGGGCAAGCGCAGCCCTCCGCGGCGACCGCCATTCGGGAAACCGTCGACGGGTTCGCCGCCGACAGCAGCATCAAAGTCTGGCTGGTATTGCAAGGGTGCGTCCTCGGTTCGTCCGCGACTGATCTGGATCTCGTGGGCAAGATCGTCGCGCGCGCACCCGAGACCGTGCGTGGCGGCTCGAATCCGCCCGCCGCGATACACGCGGTTCTCCCCGAGTCGGGCATCGACCTCGCCCTCGCCAATCCCGAACGCACACGACTGAATCCGGGGCGCTTCGCCCAGCTCGTCGGTGACCTCGATACCCAGATCAAGTCGGTCGAGGTGGCCCGATCCGCCCGCCGGGAATCCGAGGACGCGCTGATCCGGGAACTGCTCGAGGCGAAGGTCGCCTCTGCGGCGCTCGAGCCGTGGGCGCGCTCACTCGGCCTGATTCCCGGCGCGCGCGTGCGAGCGGTCGCGGTGGTGATACCAACATCGGAGACCGAGAACACACTGGTCACCGCACTGCGGGACCTCGGGCTGCACACCGGCGGTACCAGCGTCTGCGGCAAACACGGCAACGGCGCGTACGCGTTGATCACCATGGAGGACGCGACAACCGGCACCGCGGCGGATTTCGACCAGAATCTGGCCGTGCTCCGCGGACTGTTCGCACATCGGTACGGACACGACCTCTCCATCGGCACCAGCTCGTGTCTGGTCGGCTCCGGTGACGACCTGGTGCGCGGACTGATCAATGCCAGGCACCTGGCCGACCGCCACGCCCGCTCCACCGCGCCCGCGGCACCCAAGATCGCGCTGCCCGCGCCGTTGAGCACGACCCTGCTGGCCACCGATCCCGCGATGGCCCAATCATTGCACCGCGTGCTGCTGCAACCGGTGCTCACCTACGACGAGACCAAGGGCTCGCACTATCTGGAGACGCTGCGCACATTCCTCGCCCTCGACTGCCAGTGGGCAGCCACCGCTAACGAATTGGGCATCCACATCAACACTCTGCGCTATCGGCTGACCCGCATCGAGCGGCTCACCGGCCGCGGAATCCAGTCCATGGCCGACCGCGTCGACTTCTATCTGGCATTGTCACTGCGCGAATCACAACGCCGCGAATAGCGGATCGCGGCTGAGCCACCAAGGCTCGGGCAGCCGCGGTGCGAATTCGGCGACTACATCGTATTCGCCGCCGACGGCCCGGCCGACATACGACGGATGCGCGCTGTAGTGGTTGCTCCGGAAGCAGAACGGCAGGCCCTCGGGATTTCCGTCGAACCGAATGCCGAGCAGCGCCTCGGCGATCCCGGCCGCGTCAGTCGTGCGGGCCACCTCCGCGGCCAGCCGCACCGCGTGCACCGCGTTGTAGGCGCCGACCTGCGCGGCGTGGGCGCGGCGTTGGCCTCTGACCTCGAGCAGGGCTCGCCGATAGGCCCTGTTGGCGTCGGAGTCGATCGCGGAGAAATAGGTACCCACCATGTAGTGCCCGTCACCGACCTCGGGCGACATGTGCTCGAGGTCGATGGGCGTGGTGACCGTCGCGGCGATCGGCAACGTGCCGGAATCGAAACCGGCACGGTGGAATTCGGTGTAAAAGGCGGTGGTCGATTCCAGGCCGACGATATTGGAGATGACCACGTCGGGTCGCACCCGCTCGATGTCGCGCACGACATCGGCGAAGGAGGTCTCACGGAGCGGCACATAGCGATTTCCGACGGTTTCGATGTCCCAGCGCCCGCCCAATCGCTGCACCGCCTCGGCCAATACCCGCGGATAGATGTAGTCCGAGCCGACCACGTAGACGTGGCGGCCGAGGTTGCCCGCGATCCACCCGAGGTAATCGGCCAGATATTGATTGGGGGCCGCCCCACAATAGAATACTCGGTGATCGGTTTCCTCACCTTCGAAATAGGTGGGATACATCAGCAGCGCGCGATGGGCGTGCACCGCCGGAATCATCGCCACGCGGCTGGCAGAGGTGTATCCGCCGACGATGATGTCGACGCCTTCCGTGCGGCACAGATGATCGATTCCGGCCACCGACAGCCCCACTTCGGAGCGATCGTCGAACACCGCGAATTCGAGTTCCGCGCCACGCACACCGCCACCGGCATTGATCTCGTGCACAGCGAGCGCCGCGCCGTCGAAAATGGATCGTTCCATCTCCGACTGCGGGCCCGTGAGCGAATACAGCAAGCCGATCTTCACCATCGCTCCTCTCGGCGGCGCGAGCCTCCCCCGTCTGCCATCAGGCCAACTCTACGCCAGATCCGGTGTCGCACTGATCGAGTGACCGAACTCCCGACACGACCGGGCGACCGGGTTGCGATCCGGTGACCATGCGTTTCGCCCAGGTGTCGGACACGTGCACGTTACTCGACGCGCGCACCCGTTCGCGCTGGTGAACAGCATCGGAGCAGGCGCGGGGGTGTACGAACATCCAGTCCCGGCGCGCTGCGCGCTGGCGGTCAGTCCAATTGCTCGGCGCCGCCGTTCCCGGTTTCGTAGGTCGTGTTCGGCGAGAGCATCCGAGGAGGACACCATGACCGAGGCCATCAGCAGGCCCGCGAAGATTCGCACCGCAGTAGATATCGGCGGCACCTTCACCGACGTTTTCGTCCAGGGCGCGGACGGAAAGATCATCACCGCGAAATACCCCACCCAGTCCGACCCCATCGAAGGCGTCCTGGCCGGGATGAAACAGGCGGGCGTCGATTGGGCCGATGTGGAATTCTTCTCCCACGGCACCACCATCGCCACCAATGCGCTGATCACTCGTAAATTCCCCAAGATCGCGCTGGTGACCACCGAGGGATTCCGCGACGTGATCGAAATCCGGCGCGGCGACCGCGAATCCTGGGATCCGTATCAGGCCGTCGCGGAACCGTTCGTGCAGCGCAGGCATCGGCTCACGGTGCGCGAACGCATCGGCTACGACGGCAAGGTCCTCGAAACCCTCGACGAGAACCAGGCCCGCGATGTCGCGCGAATCCTGCGCCGACGCGACATCGAAACCGTCGCCATCTGTTTCGTCAACTCGTTCACCAACCCCGAGCACGAGGAGCGGATGGCCGAGATCCTCGCCGAGGAACTGCCCGGTGTCGCGATCACCACGTCGAGCGATGTGCTGCCGGAGATCTTCGAATACGAGCGGTTCTCCACCACCGTCGCCAACGCGGCACTGGTGCCGATCATCGGGCCGTATGCCCGCACGCTCGAAGCCCGGCTCGAGGAGAACGGCTACGCCAACGACGTGCTGCTGCTGCATTCCGGCGGCGGTGTGATGACCCCCAAGATGGCCGAGAAGTACGGTGCGCGCCTGGCCGCCTCTGGCATCGCCGCGGGTGCCATCGCCAGCAGGCACATCGCGCGCATGTGCGGTTTCGAGAACTCCATCGGTTTCGATATGGGCGGCACTTCCACCGATGTGTCGCTCACCGAGAACGGGATGCTCGGCACCACCAATACGTGGAGCGTCGAATTCGGCTACCCGATCTGCTTCCCGAGCATCGAGGTGCTCACCATCGGGGCCGGCGGCGGCTCCATCGCCTGGCTCGACGAGGCGGGCTCGCTGCACAACGGCCCGCAGTCCGCGGGCTCGGAACCCGGCCCGGCTTGCTACGGCGTCGCCGACAATCTGGCGACCAACACCGACGCCAACCTGGTACTCGGCACGGTCGGCACGAAGCTCGCGGGCGGGGTGAAGAAGCTCGACGAGTCGATGGCGCGGGCGGCGATCGAAAAGATCGCGACCCCACTGGGGTTGGACGTGGAGACGGCGGCGCAGTCGATCATCAAGGTCGCCAACGCGAATATGGCCGATGCGATCCGGCTGATCTCGATCCGCAAGGGGCACGACCCGCGCGACTTCGCGCTGGTCGGTTTCGGTGGCGCGGGCCCGCTGCACGCCGCGTACCTGGCCAAGGACCTCGGCATCCCGACCGTGATCATCCCCCCGCATCCCGGTGTCACCTCGGCGATGGGCTGCATGCTCGTCGACATCCAGCACGACCTGACCAAGATGTACCTCGCCGACGCGGCGGCAGCCGATCTGGGTCATCTGAACCGGTCGTTCCGCGACTTGGAGACCCAGGGTAGGCAGCGTCTCACCGCCGAGCACGTCGACGACGCCGACATGATGTTCGAGTACTACCTCGATATGCGCTACCTCGGGCAGTGGCGGGCCATCGCGGTGCCGGTGTCTGGCCCGCTGAGCAGCCTCGACGAGGTCATCGCGACGTTCCACGCGACGCACCTGAAGGAGCACAACTTCGCCGACGAGGCCGCGGGCGTGGAGATCTACCGGGTGCTGGTCCGGGCGATCGGGGTGACCCCGCGCAACGACGTGGTCCCCGCCGTCCCGATCGACCCGGCCGATTTCACCCCGGTGCCTGTCGAGGTCCGCGAGGTGCTGTTCCCCGACGAGTCGGCCCGGCTGCGGACCCCCATCTACCACCGCGGCGACCTGCCCGCCGGTGCCGTCCTGGTCGGACCGTGCATCGTCGACCAGCTCGATTCGACCACCGTGGTGCCGCCACACACGACCGCGCGGGCGGACGAATGGGGCAACCTCGTGCTCGAGCAGACCGCGTAATCCCTTATCTCCCTATCGAATTCATTGAGGTGAACCATGCCAACATCACTTGATCCGGTGACCTTCGAGGTACTCAAGAATGCCTTCATCAACACCGTCGACCAGATGGCTGAGCAGATCCTGCGGACCTGCTACTCCTTCGTCATCTATTCGCGCGACTTCTCCTCGGCCCTCTGCGACACCGAGGGCAACACGGTGATGCAGGGCACCGGCGACATCGCGGCCCACGTCGGCACACTGCACTACACCGCCAAGGCCGTCATCCGGCAGTTCGAGGGCGATATCCACCCCGGCGACGTTTTCATCATCAACGATGTTTACGAAGGCGGCAGCCACTTCAACGACACCCGCATCATCCGGCCGATCTATTACCACGGGGAGCTGCTCGGCTATGCGCAGGCCAACGGGCACTGGGCCGATGTGGGCGGCGCGACGCCGGGTTCGTTCAACGTCAAGGCACTCGACCACATGGGTGAGGGCCTGCGCATTCCGCCGACCCGGCTCTGGAGCAAGGACGAATTCCTCGAGGACGTCGCGTATCTGATCGCCAAGAACACCCGCAATCCGCGCGACATCATCGGCGACATGCAGGCCCAGGCCGAGGCCACCCGTGTCGCCGAACGCGAGATCCAGCGCCTGTGCGACAAATACGGCGTCGAGACCATCAAAACCGCAATGGCCGAGGTGCAGGACTACGTCGAGGAGCTGACCCGCGCGAAGATCTCGTCGCTGCCCGATGGTGTCTGGTACACCGAGGACTACATCGACCAGGACCCCGCGCTCGGCGAGGGCCTGATCCCGGTGACCATGAAGATGACGATTTCCGGCGACTCGGTGCACTACGACCTGAGCGAATCGCACGCGTCGATCTCGTCGATGCTCAACGCCGGGTTCGGCGGCTCGTTCGCCGGCATCGTCGCGGGCACGAAGATGCAGTTCCCGGATATCCCGCTCAACTCCGGCTTCTACCGCGTGGTCACCGCCGATCTCGGTCCGCTCGGTTCGGTGGTCAATGCCGACTGGCCCTCGCCGTGCGCCGGATTCTGTTCGGGACCGTTCGAGAAGATCATGAGCTCGGTCTTCGAGATCTGGTCCGACATCCAGCCCGATCGGGCGATGGCGTGCACGTTCAATCTCGAGTATCTGCTGGTCGGCGGGCGAGACGGGCGCGAATCCGGCAACCCGAATTTCATGTGGTACGACTGGATGATGGGCGGCTGGGGCGCCCGCAACGGCGCCGACGGCTACAACGCCTCCGCCGCGGTGTTCGGTGTCCAGTACGGCACCCAACCCTTCGAAGGCCAGGAACGCCTCGCACCGGTACTCACCTCCCGCCACGATCTGGTGCCCGATTCCGGTGGGCCGGGCAAGTTCCGAGGCGGCCTCGGCGCCGAGAAGGGCGGCAAGCTGTGGGCGAGCAACAACACGGTGATGTCGTACTGCTGCGACCGGGAACGCTCGGTGACCTGGGGCCTGTGGGGCGGGCTACCGTCCATCCCGCACGGCGTGTGGCTCAACAAGGGCACCGACCAACAGCAGTATCTCGGATCGATCTTCGCCGCGCTGCCGATCAAATCCGGTGACGAGTTCACCCGCCCCTCCGCCGGCGGCGGCGGGCTCGGCGACGCCCTGCAGCGCGACATCGACGCCGTGCTCGAGGATGTCATCGACGGGTACGTGACGATCGAGCGGGCCGAGAAGGACTACGGCGTCGTCATCCGCGAGGTCGACCCCGAAATCTTCGAGTACGCGGTCGATCTCGAGGCAACCGCCGCCGCGCGCGACTACATCCGCGCCAACCGGCACGCCTGGATGGCGAAGGACCCCGCCGAGGTGTCCACCGAGTATCAGACCGGGCTGATCAACGAGATGGACTGCGTCCGCCAGTATGGCGTGATCCTCGATTGGGGCAGCGGCGAGGTGCTGCCGAACACCACCGATCAGTTCCGGGCGATGCTGCGCCGCCGCACCATCGTGCACTGGACCGACGACCCGGCCATCCCCTACGTCTTGGGCACGCTGACCGCCGAACCCGCCGCGGTCTGAAACCTGTTGTCGCGGATGCCACGACGCGGTGGCATCCGCGGCACCCCCGCTCCCGACTCCCCGGCCGGCAACGGCGCCAGCACCCCCGCTCGAATCGAAGGAAGACTCGATGTCCGTTTCGCCGCCGCTGCGCACCAGCGACATACCCCCACTCGTCACGTCAACCACCGACGACCCCAAGGTCCTCGAACACGCTGCCGCCGAAGACTATTCGTTGCACATCGTCCCGCTGTCGTGGCGCAGCGGCAGACTGTCGATCTCGATGGCCTGGTTCGGTCTGATGAGCGCGATGTTCTGGGTGGTCGTCGGTAGCACCGTCACCCTCGCCGTCGGCACGATCGACACCTTGATCGGCATCGCCGCGTCGGCCGTCAGCTATGGCGTGATCAACTCCGTCGCCGCTCGCTACGCCGCCAAGACCGGCACCAGCGTCTCGCTGTTCTCTCGTGCCCTGTTCGGCAGGGCCGGTTCGGCTTTCGCGGCCGCGCTGTTCGGCATCACCATCACCTATTACGTGGTCGCCGAGGGCGCGATCGTCGCCGCCGCGCTGCACGCGTATCTGCCCGCGGTGCCGATCGCGGTGTGCGCGCTGATCGTCGTCCTCTACCAGGCGCCGCTGGCCATGCGCGGGGTGACAACCTGGCTCGACAAGATCAACGGATGGCTGCTGCCGCTGTATCTGCTCGGGCTGGTCGGCTCGGTGGCGTGGACCATCGCGGAGTACGGCTACTCCAACGACTGGCTGACCTATGAGCCCGCCGCTGCCGCCAGCTCTGGCGTCCCCGGCTGGTGGTTCGCCTACACGATCTACATGGGTGTGTGGGTCGTCACGATGATGGCCTGGGACTTCGCCCGCTTCGGTAAGCCCGCCGACGCGGTGTTCAACGGGCGGGTCACCTTCGGTACGCCGTTCTACGTGATGACGCTGTTCGTCAACGCTGTCGTCGGCATGTTCCTGGCGCACACCATCGAGATCGAGGGCCCGCTCAACGAGGAGTCGGCCATTCTCGGGATCATCGCGATGATGGGCTTCTGGGGTCTGCTGTGGGTGCTCATCAGTCAGACCCGGGTCAATACCGGCAACTTCTATCTGGCCTCGACCAACCTGCAGAACTTTTTCGTACGAGCACTGAAGATCACGCTCCCCCGGGTGTTCTGGCTGGGTGTGGTCGCGGTGGTCGTCTACGTCATGATGCTCACGAATGTCCTGACCTGGATCCTGCAGGCACTGAGCTACCAGGGCGTGATCATCGTCAGCTGGGTGGCGATCGCGATGACCCACATCGCCCTGACGTCACGCAGCGGTTCGGCGCTGGGCACCGCGGAGTTCCGGCCCGGCCGGGTGCCAGCGGTCAACCCCGCGGGAATGACCGCCTGGTCGGTCTCGTCGGCTGTCGGCATCGCTCTGGTCGCCTTCGGTGGCGCGTCGGGCACGGTGTGGGCACCACCGGTGAGCTGCGTACTCGCCGCAGCCATCTACGCTGTCGCGCTCCGTATCTCGAAGCCCGGCTGGTTCGTCCTCGACCGTCCGCACGACCCGCGCACCGAGGTCGAGGATCCCTGGGAAACACGCGTGCGGTGCCATCGTTGCGAGGATTCCTACATCGCCTATGAAATGGACCGTGACCCGTCCGCGGACCACCAGGCCATCTGCTTGGCCTGCGCGTCGAATACGCCCAGTTTCCTCCGGGCCGCCGAAGCCGAAGCAGGCTCGTAGTCTCCACGACATCCGATCGCCCCCGTCGCACCCTGCGACGGGGGCGATCGACGTCGATCAGGACTCGTGGTTGTCCGGGTAGGCGGTGACCGCGAGGAACTTGATCGGGAGCCTGACCAGATCGTTCGGGCCGTGAATGCCCTCGCCGTCGAGCAGCAGCGAATCGCCTGGTCGCAGAGTGTATTCAGCGTCGCCGTGTCCGTAGACCATCACGCCCTCGAGCATGTAGAGCAGTTCAGTGCCCGCGTGCTGGAAGCGCGGAAAGATCTCGCTGGCGTTGGTGAGGGTGACGAGGACGGGTTCGAGGCGCTTGTGTTGGCCACGCAATGCCCCGAGTAGTTCGTAGTGGTGACCGACGCGGGTTCCGCGGCCGACGATCACCGCGCCGTGCCCTGATTCGACATACACCGCTTCGCGCTCGGTGTCGGCGCCTCGGAACAGCGAGGTGACGGGGACGTCGAGGCCAGCGGCCAGGCGCGCGAGAGTCGAGAGACTGCACGAAGTCTGGGCGTTCTCGATCTTCGACAGCATCGCCTTGGAGATGCCGACCTTGTCGGCCATGTCGCCCACCGACAGCCCGGCGGCCTTGCGCAGCGCGCGCACCTGCCGGGCGATCGCCTCCTCGAGATCGTTGCCGGTGGGCGCGGTCCCGGTGACCTCACGCTGGACGGGAGCGGGGTCGCCGGTGTCGCGAACTTCCTGGACCAGTCGGGCTGTCATAGCGTCGATCATAGCCGACCGAAGTTTCCTCTGAGGAAACCCTTGCGCACGCCGAACGCCCCCTCTCGGTGATGGACCGAAAGGGGGCGGGCGCGAGGTCGCGGGTCAGCGGACGGGCGCCTCCACCGCATCGGTGGTGATCGCCTCGGCGGCTTCGACCGCCTCGGCTTCCGCGACGGGAACCGACGCGACGGGAATCGTCTCCATCGCGTACGCGGACTCGCCGTGGACGGCCACGTCCAGACCCTCGGCCTCCTTCTCGTGATGCACGCGCAGACCCATGGTCTTGTCGAGCGCCTTCGCGATCAGCCAGGTGACGATGAAGCTGTACGCGAGCACCGCCACCACCGCGACCGTCTGCCGCCACAGCAGGTCGACCCCGCCGCCGTAGAGCAGCCCCGCCACCCCGTTGGGTGCCTTGGGATCGGCGATGAAGCCGATGAGCAGCGTGCCGAGAATGCCGCCGACCATGTGGATTCCGACCACGTCGAGCGAGTCGTCGTAGCCGAGCCGGAACTTGATCGAGACCGCGAGGCAGCACAGCGCACCCGCGGCACCGCCGATAAGCAGCGCGCCCATCGGCGAGACGGCCCCGCAAGCCGGGGTGATGCCGACCAGCGCGGAGATCAGGCCGGAACTGGCGCCCAACGACGTGGCATGACCCTCGCGCAGCTTCTCGACCAGCAGCCACGCGCAGATACCCGCGCACGCGGCAGCCAGCGTGTTCAGTACGACGACCGCGGCGCTGTTGCCGGCCGAGAGCGCGGACCCGCCGTTGAAGCCGAACCAGCCGAACAGCAGGATGCCCGCGCCGAGCATGGTCAACGGAAGACTGTGCGGTCGTGGCGGATTCGCGAAGTTCCCACGCTTGCCGAGCACGAGCACCAGGGCCAGGGCCGCGACACCGGCGTTGACGTGGACCGCGGTGCCACCGGCGAAGTCGACAGCGGCGAGCTTGTTGGCGATCCAGCCGCCAGTGATCGATCCGTCTGCGGAGTCGAACGCGAAAACCCAATGGGCGACAGGGAAATACACCAGCGTGGCCCATACCCCGGCGAAGACCATCCAGGCGCCGAACTTCATCCGGTCGGCGACGGCGCCGGAGATCAGCGCGACGGTGATGGCGGCGAACAGCAACTGGAACCCGGCGACGAGCGCGGGCGGGAGCGCGGGAACCTCCGGCGCTGTCAGCATCGACGCGAGACCGAGCGCCTCGAGTGGATCACCGAGCAGCCCGGCCCCGCCGAGCGAATTGCCCAGCACGGCAGAGTAACCGAACAGCACCCACAGGATGCCGACAACGGCGAAGGCGCCGAATGTCATCATCGCCATGTTGAGCGTGTTCTTCGCGCTCACCATGCCGCCGTAGAACATGGCCAGGCCGGGAACCATCAAGCTCACCGCGGCGAAGGCGGCGAGAATCCAGGCGGTATCCGCCGCGACTATTGCTTCTTCCATTGTTGTCTACCTCAGAGGGTCATGCGGCAGGAGTCTGCCATTGAGAATCTCGGTCCACCAGTAGTGGACCATCCCGTTGGTTTCGAGAGGTCGACCTACGGTGACGTCCTTGTTAAGTGCTTCATGGCGTCACACCACCGAAGGTGGCGAGCCAGCGCAGCGCCGGGCCACGAGTGCGCTCGAGTCCCTTGTACTCGGTCATGTCGTGGGGCAGGTCCTCGAGCACCCGGTACAGCCGGTCGGCCCAGGCGTCGACCGTCGCGATCGCCGCGAACGGCAGCAGGTAGGTACGGATCAGGAACATCACCGCACCCGAGTGCGGCAGCCGGATCAGGTGCTGCACTTCGGTTCTCAGGAACAGGCGGTCGCCCACTTCGTCGAGTGGACCCTCGGCGAGGGTGCGGCGGTCGCGGCCCCACTCGCGGTAGGTCTCGGTGGCGGTGTCGAGTTTGCCGTCGACCGTCAGCGACCAGTTGGTGCGCCGGAAGCTCTGGCCGGGCTCGAGCCGCATCAAGAACTCGTGCGCCCTGGTGATGACCTTCTCGCTGTGCACGCGCGGCACCGGCCCGTGGATCTGCAGGAAGCTCATCCCGATGTCGAATCCGAACGACCAATTGGCCGCGAAGGTGACAACACCCGCGTCACCCCAGAGTTGGCCTGCCCGCTGATCGAGCAACACAACATCTTCTTGGATCTGGCCGCAGATGTAGTCCAGTGGGGCGGTGGGCAAGGTGGCCGGGTCGCCGAAGGTGAAGGTATCGTCGATGCCGAGCAGGTCGTTGCGCCACCGAAACGTGTTGTCATCCGGAGATATTCGATCCAGACGCATCGTTGCCGGGTAGTCGGCGGCCAGCTCGCGCATCAGCGTCAGCATGGCGTCCCAGCACGCGGGCACCATGTGTGGCAGGCACTGCGATCGGGAGGGATCCGCGGCGAGGATGCGCGCGCGTTCGTCGAGTTCGCTGCGATAGCGACGGTCGATGTCGACGCGGCGGTCACCCCACCCGCCCGCGGCCGAAGCGTTGCGCCGACCGGTCGGTTCGAGGTTGGTGCTGTATCGGTACTGGTCGCGCGGGAACGGAAATGGGTAGTTCTCGATGTCGGCGTTGCGGTAGATCATCACAGTTCCAGTTCCACTCGGTCGCCGACGGCGCGGGACACGCACGGCATCATCGCGTCGCCCGCGGCTCGCTCGTCGTCGGTGAGATAGGTGTCGCGGTGATCGATCCCGCCGCCGCGGACGGTGAGTTTGCATTCGCCACACACGCCCTGCCTGCACAAGTTGGGCACCGCGATGCCGCGGGCCAGCAGCGCTTCGAGCAGCGAAGTCTCGGCGCCGACGGGAACCAGCGCGCCGCTGCGTCCGAGGCGTGCGGCGAACGGCGCACCGCCCGCCGCGGCGGCGGAGGCGAACGGCTCCGCGTGCAGACGTTGCCGGTGCCAGCCCGCGTCGAGCGCGGCCGAGGTCACCGCCTCGATCAGTCCTTCGGGTCCACACACGTACAGGTGCGCACCCAGCGGAACGTCGAACAGGCGAGCTTTCATGTGCGCCAACAGTTCCGGCCCGCTCCGCAGGATCGTCAGCCGGTCGCGCGCCAGCGCGCGCAGGTCCTCGGCATGGGCGTCGGCGCCCGGGCGGTGGACGTAGACCACCTCAAAGGAGCGCTGCCACATGACCGCCGCGCGAACATGCGAGACGATCGGCGTGACACCGATCCCGCCGGCGACCAACACGTGATGACGGGCATCGGCCACTGGGGCGAAGGCACTGCGCGGCCGCGAGGCGACCACATCGTCGCCGACCCGCAACGAGTGCACCCACGCCGACCCGCCACGACCCGCACGGTCGTGACGTACCGAGATGGAGTAGTGCCGGGGTTCGACCATCGGACCGGTCAGCGAGTAGGAGTTCCGTTCACCGTCAGCCCAGCCGACCGCCAGATGGCTACCGGGCGCGAAGGACGGCAGCACCCCATCGCCCGCGAGCCCCAGGGTCACTTCGCGAATCCCTTCGCACAGCGTCCGCAGCCCGGTGACCCGCAGCGGCAACTCGTTCGGCCCCGCGGTCGTCATGACAGGTTCTCCGCATCGGCGCTGTACCCGAGGTAGGCGTGGCGGCGGCGGGAGAAGTGGTAGTAGACAACCAATTCGACGCCGCACCCACCGCAGGTCATCGTCTCGTCGATCCTCGCTCCGGTAGCCGTCGTCGAGCGGCAGTGCGCGCAGAACACCTCGCGCGTTCCCGCATCGAATCCGTCGTCGGCACCGAGGACGACGGTGATCAACTCCTCGTCGATCGCACCGGCAGCCACGATGCGGGCACGAATCCGAGCGACTCCCGCGCCGTCGCCGACGACGAGGAAGCGCCACCCCGTCCGCGCCGAGGCGAGCGCCGCATCCACATCCACGACCCGCGTATCGACCACCGTGCTCGGCGCCGGAATCCGCGCACGATGTGTCGCGACATCGGCAAGCGCCCGCACATCGGTGACAAAGACGAGGTAACACGGTGTGCGCGAATCGAACTCGACACTTCCCACCGACCGTGCCGACCACCGCGGCACGCTGGTGTTCGCCATCGACACCGCCATGACTACGGCGCGAACGAACGGTGACCGACGAAGAAGGCCAGCGCCCGGTCGGGGGTCATGAACCGGATGCGAGATCCCTTCGGGAAGAAGATCGCATCCTTCGGCCCGGCCGTCTCCACCTGCCCGGTGTCGAGATTCTCCAACCGGAACTCCCCTTCGAGGACGACCTTCATCTCGTCGTAGGCGTAGTGGTAGTCCAGCGGCGCATCGGTACTGCGCAGCTCGAAGTACCCGGCCGACATCTCCGAGCCGTTCGGGTTCGAGTAGACGTCGTCGATGTAGCCCTGCGTACCGGGGTACTCAGCGGTCGGCATCTGCGGCAGGTTCTGCCAGAACTCGGTGGTCACCCGGAACGGGGCGACGGATTCGGTAGCGGTCATCGGAACTCTCCTCGACTCGGCTGGACAAGCAGCTTGTCCAGCCGCTGTGGTGAAACTTCAACTATTGATAGGAAACCATTGACCGCATTTCCTGCATGTTAATTCTCATGAATGAGCACCTACCCACAGGAAACGTCGTCACCAGAACCATCAACCACCCTCGGCGACATCCGCGATTGACGGGGGCGTAACACGGTGGACATCCAGGAGCTGTTTCATTACATACAACACCGAATCGCAACAGGAAACATTCAGGAGAATCGGGAACCACTGTGAAGGAAACAGCCGAGTACGTCATCGTGGGTGGCGGACTGGAGGGGCTCGCCATCGCCTGGTCACTGGCCGATCGTGGCGAGACCGATGTCCTCGTGCTCGAGCGCGACACGCTCTGCTCCGGCATGACGGGCAAGTCCAGCGGCGTGGTCCGGTGCCACTACGGCAACCCGTCGCTGGCCGCGATGGCCTGGTACGGCATCGACATCTTCAGCCGAGCGGGCGAGATCTTCGGCGACGACATGGCCTTCCGACAGTGCGGATATGTCGTCGGCGTGGCCGAGAACAATCTCGCGCCGCTGCGAGCCAATGTCGCCATGATGCGCGGGCTCGGCATCGACGTCGACGTCATCGGTCATGACAAGATGGCCGAACTGTGGCCGGGGCTGCACCTGGATGACTTCGCGGCTTTCGCCTATGAACCGCTGGGCGGGCGTGGTGAGGCTTACATGTCGGGGATGGCTTTCGCCGCCTCGGCACGCAGGCTCGGAGTCAGAATTCGTCAATCCACCGCGGTCGCGGAACTTCTTGCCGACGACACCGGCACGGTCTACGGCGTGCGGCTCGCCGACGGCGCCGAGATCCACGCCGGAACAGTGATTCTGGCCGCCGGTCCGTGGACACCGGCGCTAACCGCCGGCGTCGGTGTCGAGGTCGACGTCAAAGCCCAACGCGCCCAACTCGTGCTGGTCGACCAGGGCGAACCGACGCCGGAAGTGCCGGTGCTGTCGGACCTGTCGGGACTGCAATACCTCTGCCGCGAACCCAACGGTGAACTGCTGGTCGGCAATTCGGATCACCAGACACCGGAGTACATCGATCCCGACAACTTCGTCAACCGCGCCGACGAGGCCACCTTCGAGAAGACCATCGTCACACTCGACAAGCGCCTGCCCGACATGCCCGACCCGCGCATCACCAGCTCCTACGTGGGCGCCTACGACGTCACCCCCGACTACAACCCGATCATCGGCCCCGCGCCCGTAGCCGGGTTGTTCCTGGCGACCGGGTTCTCCGGCCACGGATTCAAGATCTCCCCCGCGGTCGGCGAACTGGTCGCCGACCTGCTCACCACCGGAACAACCACGCTGCCCGACGTCGATCCCCGCGACTTCCGGTACAGCCGATTCGCCGAGAACGACCTATTGCTCAGCCCCCATCCCTACGAAGGCGCGGGCGAGATGCGATGAACCGGCCCACCACCTTTCGATCATCCCCACCAGGAGCCCGACATGGCCATCGATACTGCCGAAGCCTTCACCCCGATCGCCTCGGACACCCAGCCGACGCTGACCGAACTGGTCCACAGCACCGGCACCACCTTCATCCTCGCCCTGTTCGTCACCCTGTCGGGCAAACCGTGCGCGAAACTCGTTCCCGCGCAGGCGGTCGGGCAACTCGAGAAGGACGGTGTCGGATTCGCCGGTTTCGCCGCGGGCGGCATGGGGCAGCAGCCCAAGGATCCCGACCTCGTCGCGATGCCCGACGCGTCCTCGTTCACCCCGATTCCGTTCATCCGCCCCGGCCTCGCGCTGGTGCACTGCGACCCGCACGTCGAGGGCGAGCCGTGGCCGTACTCGCCGCGGATCATCCTGCGCGAGACGTTGCGCCGCGCTGCCGATCTCGGGTTCACCGTCAATGTCGGCGCCGAGATCGAGTACTTTCTGGTCAACCGTGGCACCTCGGGTGAACTCGTCACCGCCGATGCGTCCGATCGGAGCTCTCAGCCCTGCTACGACGCTCGCGACGTGACCCGCATGTACGACCATCTCACCGAGATCTCCACCGCGATGAACGCGCTCGGGTGGGGGAACTACGCCAACGATCACGAGGACGGAAACGGTCAGTTCGAACAGAACTTCGACTACGCCGATGCCATGACCACCGCCGATCGCGTGATCACCGCGCGGTATCTGCTGTCGGTGGTCGCGGAGAAGCGGGGCATGCGGGCGACTTTCATGCCCAAGCCGTTCGCCGACCGCACCGGATCCGGCATGCACATGCACCTGTCGCTGTGGCGCGAGGACGGCGCGGCCTTCCCCGATCCCGCGGACGAAAAGGGTCTCGGATTGTCGTCCACCGCATACGGTTTCATCGCCGGAATCCTCGATCACGCCTGTGCCCTGCAAGCCGTGATCGCCCCGACGGTCAACTCCTACAAGCGCACCGGTGCCACCACCACGAGCAGCGGCGCCACCTGGTCGCCGCGCTTCGCGACCTACGGCGGCAACGACCGCACCCACTATCTGCGGGTGCCCGACTGCCATCGCGTCGAACTGCGAGGCGGCGACGGCTCGGCCAATCCGTACCTCGCGGCCGCGGCCGCCATCGCCGCCGGTCTCGACGGGGTGCAGCGGGCCCTCGACCCCGGCGCACCCGGCAGCGGCGACAGCAAGAGCGACAGTCTGCCGATGACGTTGCTGCACGCCATGGACGCACTCGACCGCGATCCCGTCCTCACCGGAGCACTCGATATCGCCGGGCCAGGGGTCGCCGAGTACTTCGCGCGACTCAAACGCGAGGAATTCTTCGCCTGGCACAACACGGTCACCCCCTGGGAGATCGACCAGTACCTGACCGCCTTCTGACCGACCACGAAAGAGGAGCACACCATGTGTGGAATCGTGGGTTTGCACCTGCGTGACCGGACGCTGTATCCCGAGCTGGGAGCACTGCTCAGCGGCATGCTCGACCAGATGTGCGACCGGGGACCCGATTCGGCGGGCATGGCCATCTACGGCGACCCGATCTGGTCGCCCGAGGGGCACGCGACGATATCGCTACTCGAAACACCACTCCCGAGAGCCGACCTGGCGGCCGCGCTCACCAGCCGACTCGGCGTCGAGGCCACCGCGTTCGACCTCGCTCCCACCGCGGTGGCGCACGCGCCGGTCACCGCCGAACAGCTCCACGATGCCGTCCGCGCGATCGCACCGACCGCCCGGGTGATCGGCTTCGGCACCGACGTCACCGTCCTCAAGGGAATGGGCAACCCCACCGCGCTCGCCCACCGGTTCGGGCTGCCGAACGCATCCGGGTGGCAGGGTGTCGCCCACACCCGGATGGCCACCGAGTCGGCCGTCACCGCCGAGGGCTCGCACCCGTTCTCCGTCGGACCCGACCAGTGCCTCGTCCACAACGGCTCGTTCTCCAACCACATGAGCGTCAAGCACACCCTCGAACGCGAAGGCATCGTGTTCGACAGCGAGAACGACACCGAGGTCGGCGCGCGTTTCGTCGCCGGACAACTGGCTGGCGGCGTCGATCTGGAGAAGGCGCTGCTGATGCTGAACGAAACGTTCGACGGTTTCTACACGCTGCTGGTGTCGAACAAGGACTCCTTCGCTGTGGTCCGCGACGCGATCTCGTGCAAGCCGGCCGTGATCGCCGAGACCGACCGCTGGGTGGCGATGGCCTCCGAATACCGCGCCCTGGCAGACCTGCCCGGCATCGACTCCGCCCGAATCTTCGAGCCCGAACCGGAAGAGGTCTACGTATGGCATCGGCAATGACCGACACCGCCACCACCTTCGATCTGCGCACGACCACGGTACGCAGCACCAACAAGGCACTGCAGGCGGCCGGCGCGCCCGCCCGCTCGGTGATCACCGCACCGCGCGGCGCGCACGCCCTGGCCTGTGGGCTCGACAGCGACATCGACGTCACCATCGACGGTCATGTCGGCTACTACTGCGCGGGCATGAACCAGCACGCGACGGTCACCGTCGCGGGCAATGCGGGCGTCGGGGTGGCCGAGAACATGATGTCGGGCACGGTCCGCGTCCAAGGCGATGCCTCGCAGTCCGCTGGTGCCACCGCGCATGGCGGTCTGCTCGTGATCGAGGGCAATGCCGCCGCGCGCTGCGGCATTTCGATGAAGGGCGTCGACATCGTCGTTGGCGGCGATATCGGCCATATGAGCGCCTTCATGGGCCAGGCCGGTCGACTCGTCGTCTGCGGGGATGCCGGTGAAGCACTGGGTGATTCGCTCTACGAGGCGCGCATCTACGTGCGGGGCACCGTCGCGTCACTGGGTGCGGACTGCATCAAGAAGGAGATGGCAGCCGAGCATCTCGCCGAGCTCACCGAATTGCTGGCCGCCGCCGGGATCGATGCCGACCCCACCGATTTCACCCGCTACGGCTCGGCCAGGCAGCTCTACAACTTCCACGTCGACAACGCCGCGACGTACTGACCTCGCCAGGAGACGATCCCATGACCTTCAACCCGCCCCTGCGCGAATCGGCGACCTTCGACCGCGGCGTGATCGCCGAGATCCAGCGCGCCGCCGAGACCGGCATCTACGACATCCGTGGTTGGGGCGCCAAACGCAAGCTCCCCCACTTCGACGACCTGCTCTTCCTCGGCGCGTCGATGTCGCGGTATCCCCTGGAGGGCTATCGCGAACGCTGCGGCAGCGACGTGGTGCTCGGCGATCGCCACGCCGAATTCCCACTACACCTCGACATTCCGATCACCATCGCCGGAATGAGCTTCGGCGCGCTGTCCGGGCAGGCCAAGGAAGCCCTCGGCC
Source organism: Nocardia mangyaensis (assembly GCF_001886715.1). Classification (NCBI taxonomy): domain Bacteria; kingdom Bacillati; phylum Actinomycetota; class Actinomycetes; order Mycobacteriales; family Nocardiaceae; genus Nocardia; species Nocardia mangyaensis. The sequence continues at coordinate 3,060,847 of NZ_CP018082.1, read as the reverse complement.
GGGGCGCCAGCGAAGTCGGCACCTCCACGACCACCGGCGACGGCGGGATGACCCCCGAAGAGCGTGGTCAGTCGAAACACCTGGTGTATCAGTATCTCCCGTCCCGCTACGGGATGAACCCCGATGACCTACGCAAGGCCGACGCCATCGAAATCGTGCTCGGACAGGGTGCCAAGCCCGGTGGCGGCGGCATGCTGCTCGGCCAGAAGATCACCGAGCGGGTCGCCGGCATGCGCACACTGCCCCTCGGCGTCGATCAGCGCAGTGCCTGCCGCCACCCCGACTGGACCGGGCCCGACGACCTCGCCATCAAGATCATCGAACTGCGCGAGATCACCAACTGGGAAAAGCCCATCTATGTGAAGGTCGGCGCGACCCGCACGTATTACGACGTCAAGCTGGCGGTGAAAGCAGGCGCCGACGTGGTGGTCGTCGACGGGATGCAAGGCGGCACCGCCGCAACCCAGGACGTGTTCATCGAACACGTCGGGATCCCCACCCTGGCCGCCATCCCCCAGGCGGTGCAGGCGTTGCAGGAGATGGGTCTGCACCGCAAGGTGCAGTTGATCGTCTCCGGTGGCATCCGCAGCGGCGCCGACGTGGCCAAGGCCATGGCACTGGGTGCCGACGCGGTCGCCATCGGCACCGCGGCCCTGATCGCGTTGGGTGACAACAGCCCTCGCTTCGCCGAGCAGTACCGCGAACTCGGCTCCGACGCGGGCTTCTACGACGACTTCCAGGCCGGTCGCGACCCCGCGGGGATCACCACCCAGGACCCTGAGCTCGCCAGGAACCTCGACCCCGTCGAAGGCGGCCGCCGACTGGCGAACTATCTGCGGGTGCTCACCATGGAGGCGCAGACCCTCGCCCGCGCGTGCGGCAAGTCCCACCTGCGCAACCTCGAACCGGAGGATCTGGTGGCGTTGACGATCGAGGCCTCGGCCATGGCGCGCGTCCCGCTGGCGGGCACGACCTGGATCCCCGGCCGGTCATGACAGACACCTTCGACGCCATGTGGGCGTCCATCCTCGACGTCGGCCGCGAGCCGTCGACCGGCGGCTACCGGCGCTTCGCCTGGAACGACGCGGACATGACGCTACGCGAATGGTTTACCGACGAGGCGAACCGGCGCTCGATGACCGTCGAGGAGGACCGCAACGGCAACCTCTGGGCCTGGTGGCTGCCTGCCGGGTGGACCGGCGAGCCGCGTGACGCCTTCGTCACCGGTTCCCACCTGGACTCGGTGCCCGACGGCGGGGCGTTCGACGGGCCGCTCGGTGTGGTCTCGGCCTTCGCCGCCGTCGATGTCGTACGGGCGCGTGGCATCGTGCCGACCCGTCCGGTCGCCGTGACCGCGTTCACCGACGAGGAAGGCGCGCGCTTCGGAGTTGCCTGTATCGGTTCACAATTGACCTGCGGTGCCCTGAACCCCGAACGGGCACTGCGCCTTCGCGACGCCGACGGAATCACCCTCGCCGAGGCGCTCACCGGCGCGGGTCGCGATCCCGCCCACCTCGGCGCCGATCCCGCGCTCACCGAACGCGTCGGCGTCTACGTCGAACTGCATGTCGAACAGGGGCGCGCGCTCGATCTCATCGATGCGCCCCTCGCGGTGGCGTCGTCGATCTGGCCGCACGGTCGATGGCTGTTCACGTTCACTGGCGAGGCCAATCACGCGGGCGCGACCCGGCTCGTCGACCGGCGGGATCCCATGCTCACCTTCGCCTCGTCGGTCCACACCGCGCGGGCAGCCGCCGCGCTGCACGATGCGGTCGCCACGTTCGGCAAGGTGCGGGTACTTCCCAACGGCGCCAACGCGATTCCCTCTGAGATCAAAGCCTGGCTCGACGCCCGCGCCGCCGACGAAGCGACGCTGACCGAACTCGTCGACCACATCACCCGCGAGATCCACGGGCATGCCGCGGCCGACCGGATCGGCTTGCGGTCGGAGGCGGAATCGATCACGCCGATCGTCGAATTCCCTTCCGACACCCGTGAGCGGCTGCAATCAGCGCTCGGCCACCTCGGCGAGATCCCGGTACTGCCGACGGCGGCCGGGCACGACGCCGGAATCCTGTCGGCCAAAGTTCCTACCGCCATGCTGTTCGTCCGTAATCCCACGGGAGTCTCGCACTCCCCCGTCGAATACGCAGAGCCCGCCGACTGCCACACCGGTGTCGACGCGCTGGCCGATGTCATGGCCGAGTGGGTGTCCTGAGATCGTCGCTCGCCAGGTCATCTCGGGCGGCGGCACATCCAGTTGACGACACTCATGAGGTCGGGCCGAAGGTCGGGGTCGTCGGGCCGCGCGCGCCGCCGTGCAAACGCCCGGGCGGCTGGCTGTCACCGAGGTCGCGCCACCGCGACTGTCAGCATGGCGCCGGACGTAGCACGCGCGCACCAACCGCACCGAAGCATGCGCAGGGCGGTAGTCGGCGCAGTGTTGGCGGCGCTACTCGTGGGTGCGACAGCGATCGGGGTCGCCGCGATGAGCAGTGAGAAGCCAAGTAGCCCAAGTATTTCCACCGAGACAGCAGCACCTCTGAATCCGCCCGGCACGATCCTGGCGACCATCGCGACCGGGGCAGGCGCGAAGAGCGTCGTGATCGATCCCGCCGGCTTCGCCTACGTCTCGAACGGAACCGACGGTTCGGTTGCCGTGCTCGATACGAACAAGCGGGTCTTGCTCACGACGACGAATATCGAAGCGGGGCCGATCGGGGCTGGCAGTCGATACGTCGACACAGTCGGTGTATGTGGCGAACGCGCGGAGCGCCGCACTGTCGGTCATCGACACCGGCAGTCGGGCTGTTCGCGGACGCCGAACTCGACATCATCGCATTGACAGCTGTCGTCGATCCAGCCGCAAATACCGTGTACTCGACAACACACGGCAATGGCGACAAGATCTTCGCGGGCGACACCACGACCAACACCGTACGGGCGTCCACGGCGATCGACTGCGGCCGCAGCTTCGCCTTCGGACTCGCCATCGACGCAGAACTGGGGATCGCGCTAGTACTGCAACGGCGTTGGGGCGGTCGGTGCTGGTAGATCTGTTGCGTGGTGTTGGATCATGTTGTGGCCGAGTTGGATTCGTTGATATCGCGGATTGCGGGGCGGTTCACCAGGTGCCCCGGTCGCTTCGCGAGGATCCGCCGCGATGTGCGGTTAGCGTCGCCATTGGGGTCGATGAACCTCCTGCGGTTGAGACCGAGACAGTCGATGATCCGAGTAACGGTGCGGCGACTGACCTGCACTCCGGTCTCGTTGATTTCGAACGCGATCCGGGAAGCTGACCATTTCCGCTCCCGACGCCAGAATTCGATCTCCTCAATCACACCTGGCGGAGTCGCGGTCGGTTGGCGGCGTGGGGTGGACGATCGGTCAACCAGCCCGGCCTCTCCGTATCTGCGCGATCGATTCACCCACTTCGATGCGCGGGAGATCCCCATCTCGGCGGCCACATCCGCGATCGGCCTCGTGCGACAACGTTCGACGAGTCGTCGACGCCCCTCGACCGATAGCGGCGCGTTCGCGTGAGTCACGATCCGACTGTCAGGTGGAGCATGTAGGCGGCCGACGCTACCGCGAGAAGCAGGTACAGGCTAGGAAAGGCGAGGTTGTAGAAGACGCGGGCACGGATGTGGGCGACGACGGCACCGATGAAGAACAGGACCAAACCGGTGCCGGCAGCGACGCCGAGCCAGGGCGCCACGGTGAGACCAACGACCAGACCGATAGCTCCGGCCAGCTTCAACGTCGCGAGGTAGGGCAGAACGCGGTTGGGGAGATGTACTTCGGAGGAGTTCTTCAGCACGAACTCCGCCTTGGCGTAGTCGGCGACAGCGATGGAGGCGTTCGCCGCAATGCACACGATCGTGGCGACGAACAGGGCCGTCGTCATGCGCTGTACCTGCCCACGATGGTGCACGATCTTGGTACCGGGTAGTCGCCGGTCCGGCTGGGTAGCCAGTCCCGGAAGGCCGCCGCGGAGGGAATCGACGGCAGCGGGTTTTCCGCTCCGTCAGAGAGCTCGAGAATAGGGGTGAACACCGGTTGGTCGGTCTCCCGCAAAGCCGTGTAATGCATGCCCTGCGGGGCTGTGGCGCGCACAGCGGAGAACACTGCTCGGATCTGTTCGGCGACTGCGGTGGCTTGTTCGGGACTGGTGCGGAATCGGACTATCTGTACGCTCATCAGCGAGTGTCTCCTCTGGGGGTGGACGGTCGGATGTGAGATTGGTGGTCTCGTCCGTCCGACGTCTCGCGCCCTGGAAAGGTGACCTCTGGTGGTACTGATCGTGGAGTTCGAAGCGGCCCGGCCGCAGCTGACGGCGATGGCGTTCCGGTTGCTCGGATCCATCCATGATGCGGAAGACGCCGTGCAGAGCACTTGGATCAAAGCATCGACCGCAGAAGCCGAGGAGCTTCGTAACCCGGCTGCCTGGCTTACAACCGTGCTTACCCGCGTGTGCCTCGACCAGCTACGAATGCGGAACCGTCGCCGCGAAGAGCCGCTGCTCGCGGACATGGTTCCTGCAGAGGCCCTTGCGGCGGACGAACGCTACCTCACGCGGGAGAACGTCTCCCGCGCATTGATGGTGGTCCTCGATCTCCTGACGCCCTCGCAGCGCGTCGCGTACGTTCTCCACGACCTGTTTGATGTCCCGTTTCGTGAAGTTGCCCAGACTCTGGACACCAGCCCGGGCAACGCGAAGAAGCACGCCAGCCGGGCACGCAAGCGAATCGAACAGCCCGAGCCCGCGTCGACGACAGCAATGACTGTCGACAGTGCAGTCGTCGACGCGTTCCTTGCCGCAGCTGCCGGTGGCGATATCGACCGGATGGTTGCCCTAATGACCGACGACTGTGCGCGTGTCGTCGATACCGCGCTCATCCCTCCGGATACTCCAACCCTCGTTACCGGTGCCCGCACTGTCGCCGAGGAGACGAAACTGTTCGCCGACCGAATCCGCGCCAGCACATCGATGCTCGTCAACGGTCGCGCGATGCACGTCATCGCCCCGGGCGGTCACATACTCGCAGTCATCGACATCACCACTCGTGACGGTCGTATAGCCCGGATCGACGTCACCCGAGCATCGATGCACTCGGAGCTCGTACTGCCGTCAGCAATGTCCTGACCCGCAACAACTAGACCACACCGGACAGATAGCAGGACGGCCAGAACCCAACTCGCTGGGTCAAAGTCAGTGTCGTACCACCGCGAACCTGTGGATCACCCCGATCGGCGCGACTGCTCGAACAGCTCCTTGAATTCGGTATCGCGTATGTTCCGCCCGACCCCGGCGAGTTGGTCGGCGAACGCGGACTGGGCCGCGGCGATCAGATCCGCTGATACGTCTGGTGTGGCGTCCATGATCTCGAGCAGCGCGTCCTGCACGTCACTGTTGAGCAAAAAGTGGGTCCGGCTGCGGCCCCGCTGGGCTTCACCGAGTGCCCATTCGAACTGGCGGCGCAGCTCGGCGTCGGTGCGCGGCTTGGAAGATCGGCACATGCTCGTGGCGTCCTCGGTGACATTTGATGGGCGGGGCGTACAGAACTCGCGGGATAGCTGGGTTCACCCTGGTCCTGCCAACGAGCCCTCCCTTCGCACAACAGAAGTTCCCAGATTGGTCCAGAAGCTGCCTAATGTTTTTGTCAAGCGGCAGTAGCGGTTGCGCGGTAGTCGGCCCGGTAGGGCTGGCGGGTATGCAGCAGTGCGTGCAAGACGTTGACGCGGCGTCTGGCCAGCGCGATGAGGGCTTGATGATGGCCGTTTGCCTTCGGCGCGTTTTCGGGCGTAGAAAGCTTTGCTGGCCGGGTCGGAGCGGATCGCGGCCAACGCGGACTGGTAGAAGACGAACTTCATCGTCTTGCTGCCCGCGGTCGCGCGTCGCAGGTAGTGCATCTTGCCGGACTGTTGCAGCACCGGCGCCAGCCCGGCAGCGGAGGCGAGCTGGTCAGCGCTGGCGAGCCGGGCGAGATCGCCTGCCTCGGCCAGGAATTCGGCGGTCAGAATGGCCTGTCACTGACAGACCCACGATCGGTCGATGTTTCGGAGCATCGTGCAGCCCCTCGACACCACTGCGGCAGTGACATTCCACGCAGCCCTGACCAGGTTCGCTCTGAGAGCCTGGGGTTCCGGTTCATATCAATGGACCGGCTGGAGGGGCTGGATGATCACCGGCCGTAGTCTTCCGAAGAATAGACCCCTCTCCGAACCAAGTCGGAGAGGGTCTTCACTGTTGGGCTGAGATGGCCATGTCGCTAATGGAGGCGTATTCGGCGCGCGCGGGCGGGTCTGGTTTGAGGATCTCAACTTTGAAGTCGCGGGCCACTGCAGTGCTGACGCAGCGAATGAGAAGGTCTATGCCCGCCAGGGCGGGATGGGTACGTGCCTTGTCATCGAGTGTTTCAGCGATTCGCACCGCCAAGACCTGAGAGTCGGGTTGGCGAATCCGATTCTCAGAATTCTCCGTCCGGCCCACGCTCCGGCGCTGTCGGGCAGGCGAGAGAGCCGTTCTGCCGTCTCCAGCAGCCCCAACGCTTCTCCGACATGGTGTGCGAGCTGCTCGATCAGCAGCACGCGGTGGCGCTAGGAGTACTCGAGGTCGGTGTCCAGGCTCGCAGTGCGACTGGCGAGCTGTTTTGACCAACCCGCCATCGAGAATGGAGCATCACGAAGTGCGGCTGGAGGACCGGGATGCGGTCGTCGCCTCGCTGTGGCGCAGCGCGTCGATCCAGCGCGTCAGCCGTCGTTCGAGGGAGGCTCGGTCCTCGCGAGTATCAACAGGCTCGCGCACCCATCGGGCGACGGCCGATTCCATGAGTGCGATCGAACCGTAAGCGAGCTCCTCCAGCCCGTCGATCGGCGCGAACTCCGGTCGGCTGCCGAACGCGGCCACCATGATCTTAGCCATCGTCTGGTGGGCGGGCAGCGCGACCGAGCGCTCGTCGTAGTCGGTCCACATCCTGCTCAGGAACCTGTATAGCTCCGGCTCGTTGACACAGAATTCGACGTAGTGGTGGATCGCCGCGGCCATCATCTCGATAGTCGGGAGTTCGGCGGCGATCGCGGCGCCGAAGTCGGCCAGGTACTGCGCGGTGATGGTGCGTCCGATCTCGCGGTACATCCGCTCAGGACTGTCGAACATGCGGTACACGCTGGCGCGTGTCAGCCCTGCCCGTTTGGCGATCTGCGTCACGCTCGCGCCCGGCCCGGTCTCGCGGACTTCCGCGATCGCCGACTCGATGATGTGGGCGCGACGTTGGAGTTTGTGCTCGTCCCACCGGACGAGCCGACCGTCGGTGGATTCGGCGGCAGTAGGTCTTGGATTCATGGTCCTACTGCGCCCCGGCTTTCGGTCGAATTCCTGTGGTCGATCGAGTGTATCGGTCTGCTCGTGTCCTCGACCGTCATGAGGAAGCCGGTCGCCGCGGCAGGTTTGACAAGTTTCGGCCAAATTCTCGACTTGTGGGGTGTGCTAGCAGTACTCTCGCATCCTAGTTACTGATTCAGGTGTATCGGATACTTGAACCGATCCCCTCGGAGCACAGGAGCGATGAATGTCTAGGTATCGGAGGACGAGGGGGCGTGCGGCGCTGCTCGTACGGTTGTTGTCCGCCGCGGTGGTGTTGGCGGTGTGTGCGACGATCGCGGCCCCCTCGGCGATCGGTGACCCAGGCGGGGAATTCACCGGGATCGACGGCGGTGCCTATGCAGCCCAGTGGAACGCCGCGGTCGACGGCCCGCAGCCGTACAACGGGATCACCGCCGACCTCGCGGTTCCTATCACCATGGATGACGGGACCGTCCTCAAGGGCGACATCATCCATCCGGCGATCGACGGCCGTGTCGCGGATGGCCGCCGCCCTGTGATCCTGCAAATGCAGGGATACGGCAAGTTGCCGATGCTGGTGGCACAGGCGGTGCTGTACTCCGCGGACAGCTTGGGTATCAAGCAACCGCTCGCAGATTGGGTGGCGTCGCTGAATCTGCCGGGTGTGGGGCTGGACGGGGTGTTCGAAATCCTCCAGCAGGTCAACAGCGGGGCAATGGAAGCCGCCGTACAGGACTGGGCGCTGGCCGAAGCGGGCTACACCCTCATCCAGGTCGACCTGCGCGGAACGGGGACCTCCGGCGGTCAGTGGCAGCTGTTCGGTGATCGTGAGAAGCAAGACATCGCCGAGGTGATCGACTGGATCACCCGGCAGCCCTGGAGCGACGGCAACGTCGGGGCCATGGGCTTGTCGTTCACCGCGATCGCCGCGCTGGAGGCCACCGACCTCATGCCACCAGGGCTCAAGGCGATCTTCGCCTACGTGGGCAGTACCGACATGTTCACCGACATCGCCGGCAGCGGGGGTGGATTCGGGTCAGCGTTCCTGATCCCGTGGTTGCTGGGAGTCAACACTCTCAAGATGATCCCGGACGTGACCTCGCTGATAGTGGGCAAGTTCGATCCGGACCAACAGCTGCAGTGGTTCAAGGACCGCCTGGCCGATCCCTTCACCCTGCTCAGTGCTGTCATCAACGGCTACACGGCGTTGACCCCTGAGCAGCTCACCGCGGAAACCCGCAATCTCGTCGACCCGAACTCCGGTTTCAGGCGCGGACTCAAGACCGATGTCAGCAAGGTTCGGGTACCAACCTTCATGGTTGATGCCTGGTACGACCTGTTCGGCACCACCGCCGTCAGCACCTTCAACGCGATCCCGTTGCCGGAGGACCAGAAGAAGCTGATCATGGGCGACGGGTATCACATCGGAGCCGGAGTCGGCGGGTTCGGCAGCCCAGGTATGCCACCGCGGTTGGACGTACTGCAACGCGCCTGGTTCGACCATTGGCTGCGCGGTATCGACAATGGAATCGATAAATACAGTCCACTCACCGTCAAGCAACAAGGTGGCGGCTGGACTACCGTCCCGGACTTCCCGCGCACGGAGGCGACCTATCGACGCCTGTACCTCGACGACATTCCCTCGGGAACCAGCCCGCACGCCAGGTACGACGGCGGACTCTCGGAGACCGCACGCCAGTCGGGGGTACGTGACCTGACTGTGGCACCGGGCTTGCTGAGTATATGCAGTCGCGGCACCGCACGCATCACCGGTGGCGCCACGGCGGTCATCGATGCCTGCACCAAGGACTCCCGCATCTGGGAGTCCGAAGGATTGACCTTCACCACCAACCCGGTCACCGAACCGACCATCGTGTCCGGACCTATCAACGTGCACCTCAACGTGGTGCACGATGCCAGCGACGGGTACTGGGTGGCCACGGTCAACGATGTGGCACCCGACGGCACCTCACGCGAGATTTCCGGCGGTCAGCTGGTGGCCTCGCTGAACCAGATCGATGACTCGATCAGCACCAAATCAGCTAACGGTGACTACACCGAGCCGCGCTACTTCCTCGACCTGGACAAGCGAGTTCTTACCGAGCCGGGTGTTCCAGTGACCCTGGACATCGCCATGACGCCGATCGAGGCAGTTCTGCAACCCGGACACCGACTGCGCATCAACGTCTACGCCAGCAACTTCCCCAAGGGTCTCCCCCCGAGTTTGGTCCTGGCCGCCACTGAACTCAAGCCCGAGCATCTGCGTCTGGACCCTGCCGCACCTAGCTGGGTCAACATGCCCCTCACCCGGTCGATCCCATGATCGGGCCCTGCTTCGCTCGGCTGGTCAGGCCGGATCGTCTGCACATGCTCGCCGCCCGCGCCAGTTGTCCTTGCGAGCTTGTGCGTGTGTCGGGAACCCACCGGATCAGTGAGGAGTTTCGCGACCCGGGTCCGGCGGGCACGCATGATCCGCAAGGGCGGCTGGCACGATCGCCGCTACATCTGCAACCCCGCCGAGGGGCGGTGCTCGGTCACGAGGCGAACCGAACTCAGCGAGTCCCTGGACGCGGTGCTCACGAGCACTGCACAGGACCTGGTCGACTTCTCAGGGAGGCCAGCAGGAAGGACGGGCGACCGGTGTTCGCGCACTCGCGTTATTCCGGCGTGCACTGGCCGAGCTGGTCGAGCCGCGACACACCGACCGGCTGTGATGCGGGCCATGACAGCGGGGGCGGTATCGAATGAACCTCTCGCGTAGGGCACCGGGTGCATACGGCACCGTGCCACGGCTGGCCGCGCTGATCGGGACTGCGTGCGTGATCGCGGCGGCGACGATCGATGGGATCTCAGGGCAGTCCGGTGCCGAGCCGACGCCGCAGTGCCCGGTCGAATATGTCGTGGCGATACCGGGAACCTGGGAACCCGCTGCCGTTGCCGAGAACAACCCCGATCAGGGCATGCTGGGCGCAGCGGTCGCTGGTCTTCCCGCTGGGATCGTTGCCGACATCGTCGCCTATCCCGCCACCGGGTTCCCATGGGAAACCGAGGTGTACGGGGTATCCAAACGGATCGCGCGCGACCGCGCCGCAGCGCTGATCGAGACGATGGCGCTGCGCTGCCCGAACACAAGGATCGGCTTGCTCGGCTACAGCCAGGGCGCCGACGCGGCCGGCGACCTAGCTGCCGAGATCGGCGCCGGCGGCACTGCCATCGACCCGGCCCGGGTCGTGGCAGTGGGTTTGCTGTCCGACCCTCGCCGGGCTGCCGACGACCCGCTCGTGGGTCCCGCGGTACCGGGCGAAGGCGCGGCCGGGCCGCGGATCGGCGGCTTCGGGCAGCTGACCCCGGTCGTGCACACGTTCTGCCTGACTGGGGATCTGTACTGCGCGACGCCGACGCAGGACTTCGTGACCCGGCTGGCGGGATTCGCGGTCCGCATCTCCGAGGCCGACCCTGCTCGCGCCCAGGACTATCAGCGCGAATTCGGTCACCTGTGGGACGCGCTGTTGCGCAGCGGAGGACCGCAGGAGGTCCTGCAGCAGCAATGGGCCCACAACCAGCAGTGGGTGCAGCGTTTGTCGGATTTCCATGCCTCCGGCGTGCACCTCCGCTACGCCACCGAGCCGGTCGCCGACGGCATGACTCCAGTGGAGTGGACCCGGCGCCATCTGCTCGCGTGTGCCGAGCGACCAATGAGTTAGGGGTGTGATGCCACACGCACGTCCGAGCGTGCCCACGCCGTGGACCTGCACATCGAGAGACCTCGGCGCCCGAAACCACTCTTGCCTGGAAAGCGAGAAAGACAATGACCGCCACTGCCACCGATTTCCACCATGTGGGCCTGATCACCCACGACATGGAATGGACCATCGCCACCTACGAGCGCCTCGGCTTCTCCTTCGTCGCGGTGCCCCAGCCCAGAATGAGGCTGGAGACAACCGTCGAACCCGATGTGTTCGGCACGCGATATCGCACCGCGATCTTCGAAACGAACTACCTCGAGGTCCTCCCGCACACCGACCCGCAGGCATGGGGGTGGATATCCCAGGGCGGTGGGGGCTACAGCACAGACAACATTCGCGGCCGCTACGAGGGCATGTGCCTGATGCATCTGGCCACCGACGACATCGAATTGCTGCGAGATCGTTTGACCGCGCACGCGGTGCCCTGCGACGACATCAGAAGATACCAGCGCGACATCGACACTCCTGTCGGCCCGCAGTTGATGCAGGTGTTGGCATTCTCGTTTCCCCATCCGGGCAACCCCGAAGGCCTGATCGAGTTCGCGCAGCACCTGACTCCCGAACTGGTGCTGCAATCACGGCACACGAGCCACCCCAACGGGGCTCGCCGGATCAGCGAGACGATCGTGTGCGCCGGCGACCCGGAGCGCTACGCCCGCAAGTACGACCTATATACCGGCCAGCGATACGGCATGGTCGATCCTCATTACTTCCTGGTCGATTTCGGCGACGATACACGCATCTCCGTGTTTTCCCCGCAGCGGATCGGCGCCTTGTATCCGGGGTGTGACACCCCCGATCCCGGACTTGTCGGATTCGTGACCGAGGTGACAAGCCTTGCCGCCACCCGCGCGCACCTGACCAGCCATCATGTTCTGTTCACCGAACGGCACGGGCAGTTGGTCGTGGATCCGCGCGACTCCGGTGGCAACATCGTGATCTTCAGCGAGCCCCTGGAATGATCCCGCTCGGCAATCGCCGCCCGATCATAGAGTCCTCGGTTTCACCGCGGCGAGCGCCCACAGCAGATCGACTTTCGGCGATGCCGTGCCCGCGGTGGTGCTGGCCGTGGTCAGACCGCGTATCCGAGCGGATCCCCCGGCGAACACGGCATCAGCTGCCCCGGACAATCGAGCCTGAGCGGCGGCCCACCGTCGAGCACCGCGTCCCGATCTTGACGCGCGATGGCCGCAATCGCGGTCGATCACACCCCACCGCGCAAAATCTAGGAGCTCTATCATGACCACAACCAATGGAGACTCTGAAATACTCTGCATCACACCACAGCTGGTCGTCCGCGATGCGGTCGCTGCCGCCAGGTGGTACTGCGACGCCCTGGGTGCTGCGGAAAGGGCTCGCATCGCACTTCCGGACGGCAGGGTCTTGGTGATCGAGCTCGAATTCGGGCAAATGCCCGTGTGCGTGGTGGACGAGTTCCCACACTTGGGGATCACCTCGCCGCTCACACTGGGCGGCACCTACTGTGCGTTGCATCTGGCCACCGGCGAACTGGCTGTTCTGTGGCAGCGGGCTGTCCACGCCGGGGCAGTGGTGTTTCGCCCGATCCGGAACAACCAGTGGGGCCACTACAATGGTGAGATCCTCGATCCGTTCGGGCATCGATGGGCGTTATCGCAGCATGTCCGGGATATCTCTCCCCAAGAGATCGCCCGTGTGGCTGCCGACGCGCTCCCTCTCGACGCGTGAGAAGTCGCCCAGGATTCCTGGGTCCGAGGGCGGGGGGATGGCGGTGAGCGGGCCGTGGATGCGGTCGCTGGTGCGGGTCGCTTCCCCGGCGAGGTCGGCGTCGAATCCGACGAGGGCACCGGAGCTCGGTGAGGGTTCATCGCTGGCGTCGGCCTTGGACCGGCAGGGGAGAGATCGGCGGTTCGACCCATAGACAGCCCGGGCCGGTAGCGATGTCATGGCCGCAAGCGCGCCTGACAGTGACCGACAGGACACCGATGCTGTTCGGTTGATCGGCCACGATCAACAACCCGGCCGCGGGTGGGTAGCGAGCTGGTCGAATACTGGCCGGAGTGCGTCGGCGATATCCACGCGTGTCATGTACACGACGCAGTATCAGGACAGCTCTCCCGCCGCAGTCACCGGAACCTACATCGAGCCCCAGGGGCCATGGCAGGGCTCGGGGCCACGGCCCACCGTCGTCATCTGCCACCACGGTCGAGCAGATCGAAGAACAAATCCTTCTGCGCCGGTGTGTATTTCGGACCAGCCATCGCCACCATCTCCTACAGGCGTTGCGACGGCTGCTGGAATCCAAGGGACGCCACGCGAGGCACTGTGCCTACACCCGTGATCGAATCCCCTGAGCTCCGGCCCGGCGTGCGGGTATCCGGCCGAGTCGGCCGACAACGAAGTCAGAGGACGCCGCTACCGTCCACCGTCAGATCTCTCTCTGCTCGCCGCCGTGGTCCGGGGCAGGTGACTGGATCAGAAATCTCAATTCGGTGCGCCGTTTGACGTGCAGCTTCCGGTAGACCTGGGTGAGATGCTGCTCGACCGTGCTGATCGTGATCCCGAGTTCCACCGCGACCTCCCTGTTGCGCATCCCCCCGGCGGCCAATTCGGCGACGCGGCGCTCGGCGGTACTGAGTTGCTCAGCACCCCCGCCCGCAGCGTCTTCGATCGCGACGACCGTCGGCTCCGTCGCACGCGGAGCACTCGCGGTGGTTTCCTTGATCAAACGGGTCGCGGTGCGGCGCAGCGATTGGGCGCGCCGAGGTTGTCCGAGCGTGTCGTAGGCGACCCCGAGTTCGCCGAGAGCACGCGCGAGTTCGTACCTGTCGCCGTGGTCACGGGCGATGGCCGCGGCCGACCGCAAGACCCGCACCCGGTTCTCACCCGTGGTCGTCAAGGCCAGCAGTCGCAGCGAGACACCCCTCGTACGATGCAGTTTCGCGGTGCGCTCCAGATGCCGCAGATGTTCGTTCGCGTAGTCGCCCGCTGCTTCGGGCCGACCCATGGCCAGGTAGGTTTCGGCGAGATCGTTTCGCCAGGGCACCAGTTGCGGTAGATCCAGCCCCCAGCCCCGCATCAGCGCTCCACAGCGCTCGAAATCGTGCAACGCCCGATCATGATCGCCGACCGCGAGATGGTAGTGACCGCGCGCGTGCAGGTACAGCAGTCCGTATCGGGATCGGAACATCGCCTCCGGCACCGGGCGGTCGAGTTGCCTGCGGACCTCGTCGTACTGCATGGTCGCGGTGAGCCCGCGAATCAGGCAGGCCAGGGGACGCCCGATCCGGGTTCCGAGCCCCTTCGCCGGAACCAGATTCAGTGCGTCCAGCCCGTATTGCACGGCGTGCGGCATATCCCCCTCCCGCAGCGAGATCTCCGCGCGTAGGGCGGTGAACAGCGCCTGCCAGGTGGGTGCTCGTCGAGCCACCGCCTCGGCGAGCAAGGTGTCGCACCACGCCTCGGCGTCGTTGAGGTTGCCGACATGGATCAGGCCCTCCACAGCCACGACCAGAGCGTCGATCGTGGCAGCACCGAGCCGATGATGGTTCAGGATCGACTGCGCGGCGAAAACCGAATTCCGTTGATCCGCACCGGACATCATGCCGCGCAGGACATCGACCGCATGTTCGTACGGCGAGATCGCAGGATCGGTCCGATCGATGGCGAAGCGTTCGGGGGCATCGCCCGGCGCTGCCTCGGGATGAGTGAAGGCGAGCCAGGACCACAGGAACTCGATGGTTCGATCTGGATCGTGCGTCTGCGCGCGCAGTGTCAGCAAAGCCTCGTGGGCGTCGTCGTCGCGGCCCTGCCACAGCAAGTGGATGACCAAGGTCACCAGATACGCGGGCGCCAGCCGTTCGTTGCGGGCCGCGGACCACAGTCGGCCGAAGTTACGCGTCGCCACCGAGGGATTGGCCCGCCATTCCACCGACACCAGCATCGCCGCGATGGCGGTTCGATCGTCGACATGGGTACTGACGCGATAGGCGAGTTCCAAGAACTTCACGGCCGAACCGGTCTGGTTGTGCAGCAGTGCGGAGTCGGCGGCAGCCCGCAACACCGCCACCGCTCCGGGAAAGCGCGCGTATCCGGACTTGACGAGGAATTGCGCGACGGTACTCGGCGCCGCGCCCTGACGGTGCAGCACGTCGGCAATCCGGTGGTGCAGCCACGCACTGACGTCCGGCGAGGTCCGATCCAGCACACTGCGGCGTAGTCCGGGGTCGGGGAACCTGAGCCCGGACAGCAACCCGGAATCGCGCAGTCGGCCGATGGCGCGCGCGATAATGTGATCGTCCTCGTCGACAACCTGGTTGATGAGCTCGGGAGTTGCCAGGTCGTCCAGAATCGCTATTGCCTGGCAGACCAACAGCGATTCTCTACTGTCGCTATGAAATAGGCCTCCCAATAGCCGACGATTCGCCGGTGCATCAGCCCTTTGGTAATTCAACACCTGCCAGAGGGAAGATTTCTCCGCGTGATCACCGGAAGACCTTTGTGCCATAACTCCCCCAAACTCGCAGCCCTGCACCGGAGCCTACATGTGCACGTTACTACCAGCCCACTCGCTGATGTGTCAATAGAAACCCGCGTCGGAATCCCGGGCCGCAAATTGACAGCCCCCTGCTATAAAAAGTCCATGCCCGACTATTGAACCAACCGGTCCGTTCCTTGTAGTGATAGGGGATAATCGCAGCCCGACTAGGGGTTATGACAGGCGCACTTCGCGAGTCATCGTGTACGAGGAGGAATCATGACTGAGAGCATCCTGTCACCCCTACGTACCCGGCAGGCACGGCCACGCGTAGGACACATCACCTACTTGAACTGCGCGCCGCTGCTCTGGGGATTGGCGCGCACCGGGAAATTACTCGACATTGATTTGGTGAAGGGCACCCCCGACGTCCTCGCAACCGACATCCTGGAAGGCCGCATAGATATAGGACCGGTGAGCCTGTCTGAATTTCTACAGCATCAGGAATTGCTGGTTCCATTATCCGAAATTGCTATCGGCAGCGACGGCCCGGTGATGTCGTGCATCATCGTGAGTCAGGTACCGCTCGAAGAACTCGACGGTGCAAGGGTAGCGCTCGGCTCGGAGAGTCGGACGTCGATTCGGCTGGCCCAGCTGGTGCTCGGTGACATGATCGGCGTGCGCGCGGAGTACTTCCTCTGCAAACCTGATCTGGAATCCATGCTGGACTCGGCATCGGCGGCGGTGCTGATCGGCGACGCGGCCCTGCGAGCGGCCACCCTCGCACGCTGTCGATCCGAGCTCACCGTGCACGACCTCGGCCAGATCTGGCGGGAGTGGACCGGACATCCCTTCGTCTTCGCTGTGATCGCGGCCCGGCGCGAGTTCGCCGCGCAGCATCCCGACCTGGTCTCGGAGGTCCATGCGGCACTGGTCGAAGCCCGAGACCTGGCATTGACCGAGATCGATGAGGTCAGCCAACGGATCGCGCGCTGGGAGGATTTCGATGCCGAGTTGCTCCGGCGGTACTACACCCGTGCGCTGAACTACGACCTCGGTGATCGGCAGTACGCGGGAATCGCCGAATTCGCGCGCCGTGTCGGCTTGCCGAGCAATCTCGACGATCGGGTGCCACGGGATGTGTCATGGTCGATCTGAGTCCGGCCCGACGAATACTGGCCCTGTCCACCGTCGCGGGTGAGCGGATCGCGCTGTCGGTGGACGGCATCGACAGCCTCACGTATCGCGAATTATCCAGTCGCACCGAGGAACTCGCCGCCCACCTCGCCAAATCGGGCGTTCGGCGAAGTGACCGAGTCGGCTTTCTCGGCGGCAACGGCACGGCCTTCGTCGTCGCCTATCTGGCCTGCGCCTGGGTGGGGGCGATCTTCGTTCCGGTGAACTCCCGGCTGGAGGTGGCCGAGGTGGCGGGCGTGCTGGCCGACTGTCTGCCCGAAGTGATTGTCGCCGAACCCGATCGGCACACGCACGCGCACGAGGCGAGTGCGGGCCTTGTCCCCCGTCCGGTACTGATCGACGCGGACGTGCTCGCGGGCGCGACCGGGGTGCGGTCCGCGGATCCTGTCAGTCTGGGCGAGGAGGATCTCGCCATGCTGGCCTACACCTCCGGCACGACGGGGCGCCCCAAAGGCGTGCGGATCACCCACGGTGCGCTCTGGTGGAGCTGCCTCAATATGGATCTGGTGGCGCCGACCACCGCGCAGGACGTGACACTCGTGGTCGCCCCTATGTTCCACACCGCGACGTTCGGCTGTTTCCTGCTTCGCGGGCTGCTGCGCGGAGCGACCGCACTCGTGCGGCGATCCTTCGTCCCCGAACAGTTTCTGGCCGATCTCACCTCGGGCCGGGTGACGACCGTCTTCGCCGTGCCCGCCATGTACCAGGCCGCCACCACTCTGCCGGAGTTCGGCGCGGCCGACTTCGCGGGGGTGCGGGCGGCCGTCACCGCGGGCGCACCCGCCCACCGGGGACTCGTGGACTCCTACCGCGACCGTGGCCTGGTGATCCAGCAGGCCTACGGACTCACCGAGACTCTCTTCGCGACCTGCGCCCTGCTCCCCGACCAACGTGAGCCCGACGATTCGGTGGGGTCGGTCCTGCCCTACACCCACCTGCGCCTGGTCGATATCGGCACCGGCGCCGAGATCACCGCGGCCGGTGATCTCGGCGAGATCTGCCTGCGCGGGCCGACGGTCACCAGCGGGTATTGGCGCCCGCCCACCGGCACCGCGACACCGTTCGACGCCGACGGCTGGTTCCACACCGGCGATATCGGATTCCTGGACGATCGCGCGGGCGTGCGTCTGGTCGACCGGATCAAGGACATGATCCTGGTGGGCGGTGACAATGTGTACTCAGCCGAAGTCGAGCAGGTGATCGCACGGTTCCCCGGCATTGCGGACGTGGCCGTGGTCGGCACGCCCGATCCACACGCGGGCGAACGCGTGGTCGCCGTGGTCACCGGCACCGAGCACACCACGCCCGCCCTGAGCCGGTTGCGTGGCTTCTGCGCGAGCGAACTCGCGGAATACAAGCTTCCGACGCAGATCGTCGCGGTTTCCGCGCTACCGAGAACCAGCACCGGCAAGATCGACAAGGTCGCCTTGCGCACCGCGCTGGCGAACGGGATGGACGGGCTCGCGGTGTCGGTCGTCGACACTGCGTCCGCCGCCCGCCCGTCGGCCCCCCGTCAGCTCACCGAAACCGTGACCGCACAGGTCGCCGACCTGATCGGGCGGGCGCCGCGCCCGACGGAGGTGGACGAGAACTTCGCCGATCTCGGCATCGGTTCTCTCGCGGCAATCGAGCTGGTCAGGCGGCTCAACGCCGAGCTCGACTGCGAGCTGCCGACGACCGCGCTCTACGAATTCACCACCATCAACCGGATCGTCGAATACGTGCTCGAACAGCGCGGGGGCGCGACCGCGACCGATGACTCGCGCCCGATACGGTCCGCGCCGGGCGAGCCGATCGCGGTGGTCGGAATCGGCTGCCGCTTCCCCGGCGGCATCGAATCACCGCGCCAGTTCTGGAATCTACTTGCCCGCGGCGGCGACGCCATCTCGGCGTTCCCGCCCGAACGCGGGTGGGATCCGGCCGCCCTCTTCGATCCAGATCCCGATCATCCCGGCACCACGTATGTCTGCGCGGGGGGATTCCTCGACACCGCGGCGGAGTTCGACGCGCACTTCTTCGGCATCGCGCCGAACGAGGCGCTGGTGATGGATCCACAACAGCGCCTACTGCTGGAAACCTCCTGGGAGGCAGTCGAACACGCCGGCATCGATCCGACCCGCCTGCGCGGATCGGATACCGGTGTTTTCGCCGGCGTCATGTACCACGACTACCGGGCCTCCGGCCTCGGCACGCCACGCTCGGCCCAGGCCTACCTCGCCACCGGCCGGGCCGCGAGTGTGGCCTCCGGCCGCATCGCCTACAGCCTCGGTCTGCGCGGTCCCGCCCTGACAGTGGACACGGCGTGCTCGTCCTCGCTGGTCGCGGTGCATCTTGCTGTGCAGTCGCTGCGCCGGGGTGAGTGCTCCCTCGCGCTGGCGGGCGGGGCGACCGTGATGTCGACCCCCGAGGTCTTCGTCGAGTTCTCCCGCCAGCGAGGGTTGGCCGCCGACGGACGGTGCAAAGCCTTCTCGGCCGCCGCGGACGGCACCGCGTTCGCCGAGGGCTCGGGAGTGCTCGTCCTGCAACGCCTCTCCGATGCGCGCCGCGAGGGCCGCACCGTACTGGCGGTTGTCCGTGGCACGGCGGTGAACCAGGACGGAGCGTCCAACGGGCTGAGCGCACCGAATGGCTCAGCACAGCGGCGGGTGATCCAGCGGGCACTCGACGACGCCGGTCTGGTCGCCGCCGACATCGATGTGGTCGAGGCGCACGGCACCGGCACCGCCCTGGGCGACCCGATCGAGGTCCAGGCCTTGTCGGCGACCTACGGCCGGTCACGGCCACCTGGGCGACCACTGCTGCTCGGTTCGGTCAAATCCAATATCGGACACACCCAGGCCGCGGCCGGTGTCGCGGGTGCGATCAAGATGATCGAGGCGATCCGCCGAGGCACCGTGCCAACCACTCTGCACGCGGAACCGCCTACGCCACACCTCGATTGGGCCAGGTCTGGGATCAGACTCACCACTGGACCGACCATGTGGCCGGTCACCGGGCGCCCGAGACTCGCGGGTGTCTCGTCGTTCGGTATCAGCGGAACGAACGCGCATCTGATCCTGGAACAAGCACAGGGGATCTAGTGGAGCGCTACGACGTCATCGTCGCCGGAGGCGGGTCGGCGGGCGTCGCCGCGGCGGTCGGGGCGGCACGGACCGGTGCGCGCGTGCTGTTGATCGAACGCGGGCCGTGTCTCGGCGGTGCGGCCACCCTGCGCAATGTCTTGACCTACTGCGGTCTGTACACCCGGGCCGATCCGCCCGTGCAGGCGGTGTACGGGATCGCCGATGAGGTGTTGCACGGGCTGCGCGCTATGGACGCCGTCACCGAACCCACTCGATTCACTTCCATCGCCGTGGTTTTCGACCCAGAGGCGGTCAAATGCGTCCTCGACGAACTGTGCGCGCGGGCCGGTGTCGACGTGCGGCTGCACAGTCAGTTGATCGCCGCGCGGCGGGTGGGCGCGACGGTTCGCTCGGTGCGGCTGGCGGACCATCAAGGCATTCACACCATCGGCGCGGCAGCCTTCGTCGATGCCACCGGCGAAGCGGATCTGGCCGCCTTCGCCGGTGCCGCGGTCCGATACGGCAACGACGGGCGGGTTCAGAACGGGACGCTGGGCGTCCGCTTCGGCGGTGTCCGCCCGGACGCGGACCTGTCCCGTGGCACGGTCGCCGCCGCACTGACACCCGCGCGGTCCACCGACATCGACGTGGCCTGTGGTCTGGTCGCACGCCTGCCGGTCTCCGGGGACGTCATCGCCTACCTGATCGACGAGGGCTACGACGCGCGAGACGCACTGGACACCTCTCGGGCACAGATCCGCTCACGTCGGCGGGCCCGAACGTATCTGCGGGTCTTGCGCGGGGTGAACGGGTGGGCGGGCGCGCACATCGTCAGCACGGGCCCGGAGATCGGCACCCGCGAGTCGCGGCATCTGGTCGGCCGCTATCAGTTGTCCGGCCACGAGATACTGTCCGGCCGCAGATTCCAGGACGTCATCGGGCTGGGCACGTGGCCCGCCGAATACCACGGCATGTCGGGCGAGCCTGCCGAGTGGCAGTTCATCGCCGACGACGGGCATTACGACATTCCACTGCGCATCCTGCGCAGCGCCGACACCGGGAACCTCTTCGGCGCGGGCCGGGTCGTCGACGGTGACCGGCAGGCCGGTGCGTCGCTGCGGGTCATGGGTACGGCCTTCGCGACCGGGCAGGCCGCGGGCGTCGCGGCGGCGCTGGTCGCGGCGACCCCCGCCGAGCTGTCCCCTACCGCCGTCCAGCGGGAGCTGCTCGCGCAGGGGGCGTGGCTGGGCGAGTAGACCGTGGGCGGGCGAGGACTCAGCGGCGCAGGATCGCGCGCAGGGCAGCCGCGAGCTCCCCCGCGGGGTCGGCGACGGCACCGCCCGACCGCCACGCGACGTGCTGGTCCGGGCGCACCAGGATCGCGCCCGAGGCACCGATCCCGCTGAGCGAGGCCCAGTCTCCGCCTCGGTCATGCCAGGCTCCGGGCGCGGTCTCGGTGATTCGAGCCGTCGCTATCGGCACGCCGAGCTCGGTGCCGACCTGCCGGGCGGCCCGCTCCCACCCGTCACCCTCGCCGCCCGTGATCAGGCCGAACGCACCCGTGCCCGCCAGATCCAGGGTGGAGTGCCGCACCCCGTCCCGATGCAGCCACGCATGCGGCAGTCGATGGCCGGGACGGGTGGTCGGCCGGTAGATGTCGCCCATCGGGGAGGGTGGGTGCGCCGTGGTCCCGTCCGGGCACAGCGCGCCCTCGGCGTAGGCAACGCCGAGCTCGAGATCGTGTGCCTGACAATCGGTCCGGTGCGTCCCGAGTATGTCCGCCGCGCGGGCCCGCTGGGTCGCGCCGCGGTCGCTGTTCTCGAAATAGTTCTGGAAGAACATCTTCCGCGCGATGCGCGGGACATGCGGCCCCAACCCGAGCGCCGCGTCCAGGATGACCTGCGAGTTGGTGAGGATGCCGAGCGCCCAGTCCAGATTCCGCCGTCCCACCGGCCTGCGCTCGGACTCGTAGGTATCGAGCAGATCTTCGGTGGCCCAGCCCGATTCCACCGCGGCGAGCTTCCAGGCGAGGTTGTGCGCGTCCTGGATCGCGGTATTGAGCCCGAGTCCGGCCGCCGGTGGCATGCGGTGGGCGGCGTCACCGGCCAGGAATACCCGGCCCGCCCGGTAGCGGTAGGCCAGCACCGCGTCGATCGCCCAGTTGCTCGTGCGGTGCACGGTGAGGTTCAGGTTCGGCAACCTCAGAATCTCACGAATCCGGTCGGCGACGGCAGCAGGA
This sequence comes from Nocardia mangyaensis, assembly GCF_001886715.1. Lineage (NCBI taxonomy): Bacteria > Bacillati > Actinomycetota > Actinomycetes > Mycobacteriales > Nocardiaceae > Nocardia > Nocardia mangyaensis. Next base: position 3,038,802 of record NZ_CP018082.1, on the reverse strand, counting down.
TCCTTCAGCGCGGCGTCGTCGCGGTCGGCTGTGAAGTGCATGCCCCATTCCTCGGAGAACCTGCCCCAGGTCGGGCCCATCTGCACCAGAACAGAACCGGTGTGCGCGGGGTTGTCCGGGCTGATGAAGTAGGTGAGCAGCGCGCCGTCGCGCTGCCAGGGCGACAGGTCGGCGGAGAAATGCACGGTCGACACATGGTGAACCTGGCGTAGCCCGTCCATGTGGATGCGCGCCCGGGCCGCCGCGGTACGGCCACCGTCCGCCGCGATCAGATACCGTGTCCGCACCGAATATTCACGGCCGCTGCTGTTTTCGCGCAGTTGAGCGGTGATGCCGTCGGCGTCGGAGATCCATTCGGTCAGTTCGCAGTCGAATCGCACGCGCCCCGGCGAGCGCTGTTCGGCTTCGTGGCGCAGCAGTGGCTCCAGGCGTACCTGCGGCAGATTCGTCGCCGCGCTCGGGCTGTCGGCGCGGTAGATCTGTTCCAGCTCGCCCGCGCCGAAAGCGTCCAATTCGTGAATGATCCGGCCGTCCAGCGGGCCGTCACCGCCGAGTGAGGTCTGCCAGCAGACTTTTCCGAACTTGTCGAGTGGTGCGCCCTGTCGCAGGATCGGCTCGGCGATGCCGTGCTGCCGGTACAGCTCCATCGTGCGCTGGCTCAGATAGTGGGCTTTCGGCAACTGTGAAGTGCCCGAGCGGCGTTCGACCAGCAGATGGTCCACGCCGAGGTTCGCCAGGAAGATCGAGGCCGACAGACCGCAGCCACCGCCGCCGACGATCAGCACCGCCACGTCGAGGTTCGTCATCAGCGGTGCCCGCCCGATCCGGACTCCCCTGGAAAGTAGAAGCTCTCGTGCGACTCCCAATCCACACCTGCCACCTCCTGGACATCGTCCAGAATGGCGGTCGTCGGTGTGCCCCCGTCCGGGCGCAGCCAGATGTGGGTGTCCCACAGCCGCGGATGCGGAATGCCGAACGAATCGGGGAGACTCGGTTCGAGCGCACCGGAAGCGCCACCCCGGATCGCCTCCTCGGGTGGGCGGCAGAGCATGTCGAACGACGGAAGCGCGTGGATGCCGCGCTCGTGGACGAACCAGTCGGTGGGGTCGAGACACAGCGACGCCGACACCGGATACACCCCCGGGGTGTACTTGGCCAGGTGGCCCCACCCGGCCAGTTCGTACGGGTAGTCGCCCTCGACCGGATCGCCGAGGTCCGCACCGGTCGCCAGCGACCGATAGAACAACACCGCGGGCTCGCCCGCTGTGACCGTGAGTGGCGCGGGAAGATCGGCGGTGAGGCCCTCGACCGAATTCACCAGCAGCTCAGCGGCTCTCACGGTATCGGTGAGAACCATCCCCATCCCGGCGTAGCTGACGACACCGTGGGACAGCGGTGTCCAACCCGCCAGCGACACCGCGGCCAGATCCGCCGGGCCGCGCAGCGTCCGCAGCGGCCCGAGTCGATTCAGCACGAGATCGCGATCGTGTTCCAGCGATGCGATGCGGGCCTGCGCACTACATCCCGGTGCGTCGGCGGAGGCTGGTGTCACTCCCGCGACGCTGTAGCCGGCCGTCGCGAGCAGCAGCGCGCAGGCCGCAGACAGCAGCGGTCCGCGAACCGACGGTGATGGATCCTGGCGCATAGGGAAACCCCTCTCAGCCGGAAGTAGCCGACCGGCAGTCGAAACCGTGCCCTCGGAATTGTCGTGATCGCCACGCTGTCCGCAAACCCCTAGTCGCGTCCCCTACCTGCCGGGATAGGGGACGGCTAGGGGTTTCCCACTCGTATCCGACGCTGGGACAGTTCGCCTCACCCCGCAGCGGAAGTGCTCGACACGGCGTTCTGTTGCCCGACATCGACAGCACCAGGCCGCATTCCGGTCCAGAAGGGAAGAACAATGGCCACGGAAGAAGAACTGCGTACCCACCTCAAGCGAGCCGCTGTCGATCTGACCAATGCCCGGCGGCAGCTCAAGGAGTTCGAATCCAAAGATCACGAGCCGATCGCCATCATCGGCACAGCCTGCCGGTATCCGGGCGGCATCTTCACGCCCGAGGATCTGTGGCAGCTGGTGATGGACGAGCGGGACGCGATCGAGCCGTTCCCCGCCGACCGCGGCTGGGACGTGGCGGACCTCTACGATCCGAACCCCGACTCGCCCGGCAAGTCCTCGGTGCGGGACGGCGGATTCGTGCACAGCGCAGGAGATTTCGACCCCGCGTTCTTCGGAATCAGTCCGCGTGAAGCACCCGCCCTCGACCCCCAGCAGCGACTGCTGCTGGAGACGACCTGGGAGGCGTTGGAGCGCGCCGGCATCGATCCCTCCGACCTGCGCGGCAGCCGCACCGGCGTTTTCGCGGGCGTGGTCTCCGGGGACTACGCCGCGCGAGCGGGTGCCGGCGCCGATCTCGATCCCGGCTATCTGATGCTCGGGGTGACCGGCAGCGTGGCCTCCGGACGAGTGGCCTACTCGCTGGGATTGGAAGGCCCCGCACTGTCCATCGACACCGCCTGCTCCTCGTCGCTGGTCGCGATTCACCTGGCCTGTCAGTCGTTGCGGCGCGGCGAATCGACCCTGGCGGTCGCCGGTGGTGTCACCATCATGGCGACTCCGGGCATCTTCGCCGGCTTCAGCCAGCAAGGCGCACTCGCGCCGGACGGACGATGCAAGCCGTTCGGCAAGGCAGCCGACGGATTCGGCGTCGGCGAAGGCGCGGGCACTCTGATCTTGGAACGGCTGTCCGACGCGCGGCGCCACGGGCATCCGGTGCTCGCGGTGGTCCGTGGCAGCGCGGTCAACCAGGACGGCGCCAGCAACGGCCTGGCCGCGCCCAACGGCCTGGCACAGCGCAAGGTCATCCGGCAGGCGCTCGAGGACGCCCGGCTGAGCCCCGCCGAGGTGGAGGTCATCGAGGCACACGGCACCGGAACCTCGCTCGGCGACCCGATCGAGGCCGAAGCCCTGCTCGACACCTACGGCCAACGCGCCGAGGGAGATCCGATCTGGGTCGGTTCGGTGAAATCCAACATCGGGCACACCCAGGCCGCGGCCGGAGTCGCCGGCGTGATCAAGATGATCGAGAGCTTCCGGCACGGTGTCCTGCCCGCGTCGTTGCACGTGGACGAGCCGACACCGCACGTGGACTGGAGCACAGGTCACCTCGCACTGGCCACCGCGACCCGACCGTGGCCGGACGCCGACCATCCGCGCCGTGCCGCTGTGTCGGCCTTCGGTGTCAGCGGCACCAACGCCCACGTCATCCTGGAACAGGCTCCCGAGCACGACCTCGCCGCGGGCATCGACCCGCTCGGTGCCGTGCCCGCACACCGAGCCTGGGTCGTGTCCGGCCGTTCGCCCGAAGCGCTGTCGGCGCAGGCGCGGCGGCTCGGTGCCGCTGTCGCCGAGGCCGATGTCGATGATGTCGCCTACTCGCTGCTCACTACGCGGACGCTGTTCGAGCAGCGGGCCGTGGTGATCGGGCGGGAGCGGTCCGAGTTGCTGGCCGGGATCGAAGCCATGGCCACGGGCATGGCGAACGACCGTGTGGTCTCCGGCCGTGCCTCGGTCAAGGGCAGGACAGCGTTCGTTTTCCCCGGACAGGGCGCGCAGTGGGTCGGCATGGCCACCGAGTTGCTGGCCGGCTCGGAGGTCTTCGCCGAGCGCGTCGACGCGTGCGAACGGGCGTTCGCTCCGTACGTCGACTGGTCACTGCGCGAGGTGCTGACCGGCGGCGCGGACGCCCCCAGCCTGGACCGTGTCGATGTGGTGCAGCCCGCGCTGTTCGCGATGATGGTCTCGCTCGCGGCCGTCTGGCGTTCGTTCGGGGTCGAGCCCGACGGCGTGATCGGACATTCCCAGGGTGAGATCGCGGCTGCCTGCGTCGCCGGCGCCCTGTCGCTGGAGGACGCCGTGCGCATCGTCACCCTTCGCAGCAAGGCGATCGTCGCCCTCGCCGGCACCGGCGGCATGGTGTCGGTGGCCGCGGACGCCGACCGGACCCGGGAACTGCTGACCCCGTGGGCCGATCGCATCGGGGTGGCTGCCCTCAACGGCCCGACCGCCACGGTGGTCTCCGGCGAGCCCACCGCGCTGGATGAGTTCACGGCAGCCTGCGCGCCCCTCGAGATTCGCACCCATCGGATTCCGGTGGACTACGCCTCGCACTCGCAGCAGGTGGAGGCTCTGCGCGACCGCATCGTGTCGGATCTGGCCGAAATCACCGCGCACACCACGGGTATCGAGTTCTGCTCGACGGTGACCGCCGAACCGATCGATCCCGAGGGTCTGGACGCCGACTACTGGTACCGCAATCTGCGACTGCCGGTGAAATTCGAACGCACCACCCGCGAGATGTATCAGCGCGGATACCGAGCCTTCCTGGAGATGAGCCCGCATCCGGTGCTCGTCCCCGCCATCGCGGACACCCTCGAGGTCGCCGAGGCCGATCCGGACGGGTTCGTCGTCACCGGTTCGCTCCGCCGCGAGGAAGGCGGGCCCGTTCGTTTGTTCACCTCGCTGGCCGAGGCGTTCGTGCGCGGCGTGCCGGTGGATTGGACCCGGCTCTATCCCGCGCCCCGCCAGCGGGTCGAGCTGCCCACCTACGCCTTCCAGCGGGAACGCTACTGGGTCGAGATGTTCGCACCCGCCGGCGACGCGGGCAGTCTCGGCATCGGCGCGGTGGGTCATCCGTTGCTGGCCGCGGTCCTGGCGCTGCCCGACGGCGACCGCACCGTGTTCACCTCACGCCTGTCGCTGAGAACGCACCCCTGGCTCGCCGACCACGCGGTGCTCGGCACCGTACTCGTGCCGGGCGCGGCGCTGGTGGAGCTGGCTCTGTACGCGGGTGAGCGGCTCGGCTGCGCCAAGGTCGAGGAACTCACCATGATGGCTCCGTTGATGTTGCCCGAACAGGGCGGTGTGCAGGTACAGGTCGTGGTCACCGAACCGCGCGAGTCCGGTGACCGGGGCATCTCCGTTCATTCCAGGCTCGACACCGACGCCGACGCGCTGGACGAGACCCGTCCGTGGACGACCAACGCCGAAGGCGCGGTCACTCCGGTCGACATCGGCCAAGCCACTGCGGCACAAGGCCTTTCGGTGTGGCCGCCGGTCGGGGCCACACCGATCGACCTGACCGGCTCCTACGAGCGCCTCGCTGAGCTCGGCTACCAGTACGGTCCGCTGTTCCGCGGTCTCAACGCGGTCTGGCGGCGCGGCGACGACGTGTTCGCCGAAGTGGCGCTGCCCCAGGAGCGCGACGCGGAAGTCGCGCAGTTCGGCTTGCATCCGGCCTTGCTGGACGCAGCCATCCAGGCGTGCGGCGGGCTGGAGGCCTTCCTTCCCACCGGCGACTCCGGCACATTGCGTCTGCCGTTCGCATGGGAGGGCGTGACCTTGCACGCCGTCGGCGCGACGGCGCTGCGGGTGCGCCTCGGGATGGCCGGGCCGGATCGAGTGACCGTCACTCTCGCCGACGCCGCCGGGATGACCGTCGCCACAGTCGATTCGCTGGTCCTGCTCGAGGTCTCCGCGGACAAACTGCGTGGCGAGCAGGACGCCGCGCGCCCGCAGGATTCGCTGTTCGGCATCGAATGGATGCCGGTGTCGGCGCGCACCCTGAAAGTTCCGGCCCGCTCGGGTGCGTGGGTGGTACTCGGCAGTGGCGCCGAGGATTCGGTGCGCGGCCTCCTCGAATCCGCCGACGGCGTGCAGATTCCGGCGTACCCGGATGTCGCCGCGCTGGTGGCGGCCCTCGGCGACGGGCCGGCGCCGGACGCGATCATTCTGCCGGTCGGCGGGCGAGAGGCCGGTGGCGAACTGCCGCGCGAGATCCGCGACGAACTCGCCTGGGTGCTCGGGCAAGCGCAAGCCGTGCTCGCCGAGGGTGCGTTGAGCGCGACGACATTGGTCGTCACTACGCGCTCGGTGGTGGCGGTCGAGACCAGCGAGGACATCGCCGACCTGGCGGCGGCCACCGTATGGGGCATGCTGCGCAGCGCGCAGACCGAGAACCCCGGGCGGATCATCCAACTCGACGTCGGGACCGAGCCGTGCACGGTGGAAACCGTCGCCACGGCTCTGGCCTGCGACGAACCCGAGGCGGTCCTGCGGCGCGGCGTCCTGTACGGGCGACGCCTGGCCCGGGTGGAGACACCGCCGACGGCCATCGACATCACCGAACAGCAGTGGCAACTCAGCATCACCGAGCGGGGCACCCTCGACAATGTCGAGATCCTCCCACTGGCCCCAGAACTCGTGACGACGCCGCTGGCCGACGGACAGATCAGGGTGGCGATGCGCGCGGCCGGCGTGAACTTCCGGGATGTGCTCATCTGCCTCGGCATGTACCCCGACGAGAGCGCCGCGCTGGGCGGCGAGGGCGCGGGCATCGTCGTCGAAGTCGCTTCGGACGTCACCGATTTCGCACCCGGTGACCGGGTGATGGGCATGTTCGCCGCCATGGCGAGCACCGTCGTCACCGATCGACGGCTGGTGACGCCGATTCCACGGGGATGGAGTTTCGCGCAGGCCGCCGCGGTGCCCGCGGTGTATCTCACCGCGTACTACGCCCTGCACGACCTGGCCGGACTGCGCGCCGGGGAGAAGTTGCTCATCCACGCGGCCACCGGCGGCGTCGGCACGGCCGCGGTACAGCTGGCGCGCCACTTCGGCGCCGAGATCTACGCCACCGCCAGCATGCCCAAGTGGGATACCTTGCGCGACAACGGATTCGATGACACGCACATCGGAAACTCGCGCACCGTGGAGTTCGAGCCGAAGTTCCTGGCCCAGACCGACGGCGCGGGCGTGGACGTCGTCCTCGACTGTCTGGCGAATGAGTTCGTCGACGCGTCCTTGCGACTGCTGCCACACGGTGGGCGCTTCGTCGAAATGGGCCTGGTCGATGTCCGTGAGCCCGACGTCGTCGCGGCCGCGCATCCGGGTGTCGACTACCGATCCTTCGTCCTGCTCGATGCCGGACTGGATCGGCTCCAGGAGATCCTCGCCGAACTCTCGACTCTGTTCGCCTCCGGCGTGCTCACCCCGCCGCCCATCACCTCCTGGGACGTCCGACGCGCCCGCGAGGGGCTGCGTTATCTGAGCCAGGCGCGCCACATCGGCAAGGTGATCATGACCTGGCCCGCGCCGCGCGACCCGGCGGGCACCGCCCTGATCACCGGTGGAACCGGCACCATCGGCGGTCTGCTCGCCAAGCATCTGGTGACCGAACACGGCGTCCGCCATCTGCTGCTGACCAGTCGCAGTGGATCCTGCGCGCCCGGCGCCACCGAACTGGTGCGGGAACTGAGCGACCTCGGCGCGCAGGTCACGGTCGCGGCCTGCGACACCGCCGACGGCGAGGCTGTGCGGAGCCTGCTCGCGGCGATCCCGGCCGAGCATCCGCTCGGCACCGTCGTGCACGCCGCAGGCACACTCGACGACGCGTTGTTCACCACGATGAACGTCGAACAGCTGGAGTCGGTGCTGCCCGCCAAGGTGGACGGCGCTTGGAACCTGCACCAGCACACCAGCCATCTGGATCTGACCGACTTCATCGTGTTCTCCTCCGCCGCAGGCGCGTTGGGCGCACCGGCTCAGGCGAACTACGCGGCAGCGAACACCTTCCTCGACTCGCTCGCCCAGCACCGCCAGCACCGGGGTCTGCCCGCGGCATCGATGGCATGGGGACTGTGGGAGCAAGCCACCGGCCTGACCGGAACCCTCAACGCCGCGGACCTTTCCCGCATCAACCGCGGCGGTTTCCAAGCCATGCCCACCCCGCTCGCCCTGTCGGTGTACGACGCGGCACGGCTGCTCGGCAGGCCACACACCCTCACCACCGCAATAGATATCGGGGCCCTGCGCACCGCGTCGGGCCTGGCGGAACTGCCACCGCTGCTGCGCGGGCTGCTGACCACCCGCAGGCGGGTCGACACCCGCGGCTTCGACGCGGGCGCGCTGGCCAAGAAGCTGGTCGGACTGTCCGAAAAGGATCAGTACACCGTGGTACTTGACCTGATCAAGAGTCATATCGCCGCCGTGCTCGGGCACAGTGGCCCGGACGTGGTCGACGCGGATCAGAAGTTCCTGGACATGGGTTTCGACTCGCTCAGCGCGGTCGAACTGCGCAACAGGCTCAAGGCGACGGCAGGCGGAGCGAAGATGTCGACCACGGTCATCTTCGACTATCCGACGCCTGCCTCGTTGGCGGAATTCATCCGCGGGCAGATCACTCCCAAGGACGACGAACTCACCGAGCCCATCCTGACCGAGATCGACCTACTGCTCGGCCGTTTGGCCGAAGTGCATCCGAACCGGACCGTCCCCTCGACAGCAGTGGACCGAATCCTGGCCGGAGTACGCGGATTGCACGCGGCACCCAAGGATTCGGAGCCGCTGACGCTCAGCGCCACCGACCTGGACACCGCCGACGACGACGCGATCATCGCGCTGCTCGACGGCAACGACCAGTAACGACGCGGCACCTGCCACGGACGAAGGAGGAAACACCTATGGTTCCGAGCACAGCGCCCCCGGACAGCGATGGTTCGCGTGGATCGGCCTCGATCCTGCTGGACGGATTCGAAAGTCTCACCGGCACACGGGCCAGGTTCGGGTTGCGCCTGTGGGACGGCAGTCGGGCAGGCCGCCCGGATGCGCCCACGGCGCTACTCGGTTCACCGAACGCCCTGCGACGAATGATCCTGCGACCCGACGACCTCGGCCTCGCCCGCGCCTTCGTGACCGGTGAGCTGCAGGTGGAAGGGTCGGTGACGGAATTCCTGCAAGCCGGAGCGCTCACCGCCGACGACGCCGATTGGGCCCAGGGCCTCTGGCGGGATCTGCCGGTCCGCGTCCGCGGTGTGCTGTCGCTCACGACGTGGGCCCTGCGAACCGGATCGGCGTGGCGTCCGCTGCCACACCCGGCGGTGGAGCTGGCGCGCTGGCGGCTCCGCAGCGGCGCGCAGGCGGTGCGGCACCACTACGACCTCGGTGACGACTTCTACCGGCTGATCCTCGGCCCGTCCATGGTCTATTCGAGCGCGTACTGGCCCGATCCCGACCAGCCGAAGGATCTGGAGGCGGCACAGGCCGCCAAGCTCGACCAGATCTGTCGCAAGCTGCGATTGGGCCCCGGCACCACCCTGCTCGATATCGGCTGCGGGTGGGGCAGCCTGCTCGTCCACGCGGCCGAGCAGTACGGCACGAAGTCGGTGGGCGTGACCCTGTCCTGTGACGAGGCCGAGTACACCCGTCGCCGCGTCGAGTACGCAGGGCTGGGTGATCGCATCTCGATCCGGCTCGGCAATGCCGTCGACGTGACCGACGGACAATTCGATGCCATCGCCGGCATCGCGGTCAGCCAGCATCTGAACAGGAAGCAGCAGCGCCGCTACGCGCAGATGCTGCACGATCTGCTCAAACCCGGTGGCCGGGCGCTCAGCCACGACGTGTGCGTCTCCGAAACCGGTCGCAAGTACCGGGATTCGCCCTTCCTGCGCCGCTACATCTTTCCCGAGTTGAACCTGCGTTCACTCGGTGAATCCGTGGTGTCGTTCGAACGGGCGGGACTCGAGGTGGTCGAGGTGGAGAGCCTGCGCGAGCACTACGCCCCGACCTACGACGCGTGGCTGGGCAACCTCGAGGCCAACTGGGACGCGGCAGTGCGGACAGTCGGCATCGAGAAGACGCGCGCCTGGCAGCTGTTCCTCGCCACCGGCTCGGCCGGGTGCCACCTGGGGTGGACCGGAGCCAATCATGTGATGCTGACCCGACCCGAATCGGCGGTGACCCGATGACCGCCGCGGTCACCGGCGGCACCGGGTTCCTGGGACTACGACTGGTCCATCTGCTGCTCGAGCGCGACGAGCAGGTGATCGCGCTGGGGCGCCGCGGACAGCGCCCGGCGGCCGACCGGATAGCGGAATTCCTGCTCCACTCCGGCATCGCCGAGGACGAACGCACGCGCTTGCTGCGCGGGTTGCGGGTGGTCGACATCGATCTGGAACAACCCAGAATGGGACTGTCGGAGAAGGTATTCCGGAAACTGGCCGACTCGGTCGACATCATCTGGCACTGCGGCGGTAGCACCTCCTTTCGCGACGACCAGCAGGTGTTTCGTATCAATGTCGGCGGTGCAGAGAGCGTGACGGCACTGGCCACCGCTGGCGAACGCCGACCTCTGTTGTGCCACACCAGCACCGTCTCCGTCGTCGGCTCCCAGCAGCGTGGCGTCATCCTGGAGCAGGAGGTGCACGCGGAACCGGCCGAATTCAACTCCGTCTACGAAAGATCCAAGTTCGAGGCCGAACGAATCGTCTGCGACTGGTCGAGGAACACCGAGCGGCCCGCGGTGATCTTCCGTCCCAGCGGGTTGATCGCGCGCTCGCCGCAGTACCCGGGCTGTCCGATGCATCCACTACAGACGGCAGCGAGGGCCGGAAAGTCGCTGTTCGAAGTATTCCAGATGGTGATGGGCGAAACCGGTGAGCCGGTGCCGATTCCCCTGGTGACCACGGAGAGCAAGACCAACCTGATTCCGGTGGACCACGCGGCCTTCGCGATGCTCGAGATCGTGCGTCGTCGGCCGCCGGAAGCGCTGTCGTTCTACCACATCGTCAACCACGTCGATGTCGCGCTGACCACGATCACCGACGCGTTCTCCGAGTACTTCGGAATCCCGTTGTATCTGGCCGAACAGGGTATGGAGGTCTTCTCCGAGCAGGAGCGCACGATGATGCAGGACTTCGGGCTGTTCGACGACTTCGGGGCCTACGTCAACTGGGCCACCATCAGCCGCGACTACGACGTCACGGGGCTCACCGAACTCGACCTGCTGTGCCCGGATCTGCTGGTGGACAAAGATTTCATCCTGGCAAGTCTGGACTGACCGATGGGCGAGTACGTACAACGCTGTCTGTGCGCGGCTCCCCTGCCGATCACATTCGCCTTCGTCGATGACGCCGAACGACTGCCGGTGTGGGTGATCGGCGTCTCCGCCTTCACCCACACCGGCGGGCCGGACCGGGGCCCGGAATCGCTGTGGCAGATGCAGATCTCGTTCGGGCCGATGAAGCGTCGTATCCCGCTGCGGTGCGACGAGTGGATCGAGAACCAGCTGATCGTGATGCGGTCCACGAGCGGGCGAGAACTGCGCATCGAGTTCAGGTTCGCCGCCGAAACCGATACCGACACCGCGGTCGACCTCGTCGTCGGCTATCCGGAGCCGGAGGGAACCGCCGAGCGGGCGTTGGCTGCCAGGCTGGAATCGATCGCCACCGTCGCGATGGGACGCATCGCGGTGCGCCTCAGAGATTGTGTCGCAGAGGTGTATTTGCGGCAGCCGCGAGCGAATGACCTGGGTGCTACCATTTTCGATGGTGCTGGGCGGGCGATCGTCACCGAGCTCGGTCCCACAGGGGAGCGTGATCGTCAGTGATCAGATCGGGTATCAACCGATTCCGGGTCCTGACCCTGCGCGAGATCGCCGCCGGGCCCGGCCGTTCGGCGGCGGTGGTTCTGGTCATCGCGGTCTCGGCGGCGCTGCTCGTCGCGGTGATAGCGACCTACGGATCACTGACCAACTCGGCGCGACAGCTGACCGACAGCATCGCCGGTGATGCACGCATCGTGGTGAGCGGCTACACCGACACCGGTTTCGACGCGGCAGTCGTACCGCGCATCGCGGCACTGCCCGGCGTGAGCGTCGCGGCGCCGATCGTGCAGCAGCAGCGCGAGATCGACGGCACACCGGTCACGATCCTCGGGGTCGACGTGAGCATCCTGGGACTCGGCTCCGACCTGGGCCAACTGGCCGAGACCGGACTAGGCCCGAATTCGCCGCTGCTGAGGCTCCGTGACGGCGTAGTCGCGGGCGCTGGACTCGGTGTCGCGCAGGGTGAGCGGCTGCGGATCGGCGAGCACACCGTGACCGTCGCCATCGTCGCCGAGGAAGCCGACAGTGCCAGAGTGAACGGCGGCAGGTTCATCGTGGCGCCGCTACCGCTGGCACAGCAGCTCACCGACCACAAGAACCGCATCGATACCGTCGCCGTCGCGACAGAACCGGATACCGATCTGGTCGCCTTGCGGACCGAGATCGTCCGCGCGGTGGACAACCGAGCCGTAGTCTCCGACACCGACATCCGTAGTACCCAGGCCGAGAACGCGGTGGCGATCAGCCGCGACTCCACCCTGCTGGTGGCCGCGATCTCCCTTGTCGTCGCGGCGTTCCTGGTCTACAACTCGATGGCCATGCTCGTGATGCAGCGACGCCAGAAGGTGGCCACCCTGCGCGCGATGGGGGCGAGGCGCTCGACGGTCGTGGCTGACCTGGTTCTCGAGTCGATGGTCACCGGGCTGTTCGCCGCGGCGCTCGGGATTCCGCTCGGCTGGTTGCTCAGTCGCAGAGCGATACAGGAAGTTCCGGCATTCCTGGTGCAGTCCGTTTCCGCGCAACTGGTCTTCTCGGTGCCGCTACTCACCTATCCGATCGTGGTTCTGGCCTGCGTGGCCACCTCGATGGCCGCGACTGTCGGCGCGGCCAGGCAGGTGCACCGCATCTCCCCACTCGAGGCCTTGCAGAGCGCCGAGTTGGCCGCCACCGAAACACTGCGCAGTCGTTGGACCGTGCTCGCGGCCGTGACCGGGGTGAGCTTGATGGCCACCGCTTTCGCGCTGGCGGTGCTGATCAGGGGACCGGTCGTGTTCCTGTCCGTGGCGGTATACACCGTCGGTGGCATCCTGCTCGGTGTCGCGGGCATGTCCCGGATCTCGACCTGGTCCTCGGCGGTCGCGCGACGTTTCGGAGTTCCGGGAAGGCTGGCCGCGGCGGCGATCGAACGGACACCACGCCGGTCCTGGGCTACCGCGGTCACCGCCGGCATCGCGGTCGCCCTCGGCATCGGCGTGCACGGCGCGCTGGCCGATGTCATCGACTCCGGGTCCGATTCCTTTGTCGGCCTCCGTGCTACGGATGTCTTCGTCTCGAGTTCGCCAAGCAGCGCACTGCCCGCCGGCGCGACGCTGCCCGAGGATCTCCCCGATCGCGTCCGCGCGGTGCCCGGCGTCGGCACGGTCGGTGCCGGGCAGTGGGCCTACGTCACCATCGGCGAACAGCGGGTGGCGGTGGAAGGTCTCGGCGCGGACAACTCCGGGACCACCGGGGCACTGATGAATTCCGACATGCTCCACCAGGTTCGCGCGGGGACCGGCATCGCGGTCTCGCGTCAGATGGCCAGTCGAGAGAGGTGGGAGGTGGGGTCGCGGATCAGCATCGGCACACCCTCCGGCCCGCGATCGACCACGATCATCGGGATCATAGACATCCTGTCGATCGACTCCGGAACGATCGCCATGAGCATCGCGGACCTACGCGGCTGGTTCGATCGCCCCGGCGCCACCTACCTCTCGGTCGGTCTCGCCGCCGACGCCGACCGATCGCAGGTCATGAGGGCGATCGAGCAGCTGACGCCGGATTCGGTGTACGTGTATTCGGGCGAGGAATCCTACAACGCGGCCACCCACAACATTCGGCAGGCGGGCGTCCTCGCGAGCGGGTTGCAGTGGATGGTCGCGCTGGTAGCGACGGTCGCGCTCATGAACACGTTCACCTTGGCCGTCCTGCAACGCAGACGCGAACTCGGCGTGCTGCGCGCGATGGGCGCGACCCGACGTCTGGTGTCACGGTTCATCCTGGTCGAGGCATTCTCCGTCGGGGTGGTCGGCGGTGTCCTCGGCATGGTGCTCGGCATCATGGTGCAGTACCTCGCCACGCTGGTCAGTGTCGAAACGCTGGGTATCGCCGTGCGATTCACCGTCGCGCCCAGCGTTCTCGGTTTCGCGGCCGTCGGTGTGCTGATCTGCCTGCTCGGCTCCGTCGTGCCGGCCGCGCGGGCCGCACGCATGAATATCGTCGCCGCGATCTGGAGTGAGTGACGCGCGCGATCAGCCGAAAGGAAGCACCATGTTGACCTTGACCGATGTCGTCCGCGAGTACCGACTGGGTGGGGAGACCGTACGCGCACTCGACGGCGTCGCCGTGACGATCGAGCCCGGCCGTTTCGTCTCCATCGTCGGCCCGTCCGGCGCGGGCAAGAGCACTCTGCTGCATCTGCTCGGCGCACTGGATTCACCCACCTCCGGCTCCATCGCCTTTCGCGGCCAGGAGATCAGCGACCTGACCGACGACCGTCGGTCCGAATTCCGTTTGCGTCAGGTCGGATTCGTCTTCCAGTTCTTCAATCTCCTCCCCACCATGTCGGCGTGGGAGAACGTCGCGGTACCGCGGCTGCTGGCCACCGGAGCGCATCGCGATGCACGCCGCCGTGCCACCGAGTTGCTGCATCTGGTCGGCCTGGCGGACCGCGCCGAACACCGTCCCGCCGAATTGTCCGGCGGTCAGATGCAGCGGGTGGCCATCGCCCGCGCCCTGATGATGGATCCGCCGCTCGTCCTGGCCGACGAACCCACCGGCAACCTCGATTCCCGCACCGGCGCCGACATCATGACCCTGCTCGCCGACATCGCCCATGACACCTCCCGCGAACGCGCCGTTGTGATGGTCACCCACGACCAGCAGGCCGCGCGACGCACCGACCGCGTGATCACGCTGCGCGACGGACGGATTCACAGCGACGAACCCTGCACTCCCCCACCGACACCCGACGAGTCCTCGTGCGTCTGAACCCCTTCGAAAGGCACCCCATGAATTTCCGCTCCGCTGTCCGCGCCCTCACGCTGGGAATCTTGATCATCGCGGCGGCGACCCTCACCGCCTGCGCTTCCGGCGATGACGAAGCGGCACTGCCGACAACGACCACGAAGGCCGGTGCGAACTGCCCAGCGGTGCCCTCCACCGCGGATATCGATGCGCTGGTGAGCAAGGCGGTGGACCCGAACACTCCGGTCGCGGAGTTGCTCGCGATGGTTCAAGGCATGGAGGACGTCGATCCGGGGCCGATCGAGCAGGCGCGCCAGCGTAACAGCGCGAGCCTGACCGATCTCGGAATGACCTGGAAGGTCGACAAGATCGTCGACAACTGTGGCACCGCGTCCGCCGAGGGCAAATTGGCGGTCAACAACCAGCCGGGTGTCCCGTTGACCGTCCCGATCGTCTACGACAACGACTCCTGGAAGATCGAGAAGTCCACCGTGTGCAGCCTGATCATCCAGGGATCCGGTCAGATCGCCACCGGTGGCGACGTCGACCAGGATCAGGCCCTCACACTGGCGGGCTGCTGAGCGAATCACCGGGAGCCCCCGAGATGGCCACCCGGGCGATCGCCGCGCTCGTCCTCGTCGTTCCGCTCATCGCCGGGGCGGTCTTCGCCGCTCTCTTCCCGGTGGCGCCGCCGAGCCCGCGAGCAGTCCCGTCCATCGCGATCGTGTCCACACAGCAACCGCCGGCAGGATCTGCCTCGGCGAAACTGATTGCCGCGCTCGGCTCGTCGAATGCCTTCCGATGGCGGACACAGCATCCGGATTCGGCCGGGCCCGACCTCGCCGACGGAGCCGTGGCCGCCGCGGTGGTCGTGCCCTCCGATTGGGGCGCGCGCGCAGGAGACGTCGAGCGTCAGGTGACCATCACGCCTGGCAGTCGCGGCCTCGATGCGAGTACCTACGCGAACCTCGTGCAGGCGGTGTCGGCCGCCGCGGCGACGGTCGGGGTGCAGGAACTACTGGTCGGCGTCTCGGCGGCGCGAAAGAACCTCAACTCCGCCCAATTCAGCGCTGCCCTGGTCGATGCCGCCGCCGGGCAGGCCGGCGACATGCTGGCGCGGGCGTTCGAATCGGTGGACACCATCCAGGAACAGGCGGGACCGCTGCTGGCCGATGTCGACTCGATACTGCCTGCCCTGCGCCAACTGCCCGATACCGTGAACCAGACCGTCGACCTGCTGACGCGCGTGGCGACAGCTCTGCGGGATTCGGAGCTGACCCTGGGCGATATCCGAGCGGGCGCGACCTCGGCGCGCGCGAACGCCGACATCGTCGCCGACGCCGTCCGCGAATCCGCCGCGGCACGCGCCCAGGCACGGGCCGCACTGGAACCACTGGCGGCGATCCTGCGAACCTCCGGCATGCCGCAAGCGCGACAATTGGCAGACCAGTTGACCGGCCTGATCGACCTGATCGGTGGCGCATCCGACACCGCGGCGACGACCGGGGCCGAGGTGCTCGGTCTGGGCGCTGACGCGGTGCCACACCTGCTCGACGGACTGTCCGGGCTGCTGGATGTCACCGTCGAGGACAGCACCCGCGTGAGCGACGTTCTCACCCTCGCCGCCAACCGGCTCCGCTGGCTCGGTTCGATCCTGGGCCAGAGCGAACAATTGCTCACCGGCGTCGATTCGACTGTCGACCAGGTCACCGCCATGCAAGTCGAAATCCGCACGCTGCTGACCACATTCAAGCAGGTCACCTCCCAGTTGGTGGTGTCGATCGATGCCTCCTCCAAAGCCCTGCCGACGGGTGCGGATGCCGCCGCCTCGGTAGGCGTGGCCGACCCGACCACCCGCGCCACCGACCCGGTCGTCGCCCGCGCGGTAGTACTCATGTTCGTCGGCGCACTGCTCATCGCACTGCTGTACGCCCACCTCGTCGAAGGCGCCCATCAGCGCGCACGCGTACTCGCCTTCTGCGCCGCCGCCGTGGCGCCTGCCGCCGTGGCGCAGACGGTCCTGGACTCGGTGCCACGCGCCGACGCGGCTTTCGCCTTCTCGGCACTCGTGTCGCTGGCCCTCACCGCGGCGGCCGTCGCGGTATTGCGGATCTGCCCGGATCGGTGGGGCGTGGTGGTATGGATGCTCGTGACCGGTGCGGCGGTGACGTTCGAGGGTGGAATCGACGGCGGTTACGGCGCGATCGGGGATCTTGTGCGCCGGCTACTCCCCAGCGGATACGCGATCACCGGCCTCGCCGAGGCGGCGCGCAGCGGCATCGGTCCCCGCACGCTCGTGCCATTGGCCGTTCTCACCGGAGTGGGCGTGACCGCGTTCCTCGCGCTCGTGATCCTGCGTGGCATGGTCGGAAACCGCTCGAGAATCCCGGCCGCGCCGGAACCCGCCGACGCGTAGCCTTCGCCGGCGCGACCGGGCGCGGCACGCTCGGCCATCATCCGCTGCCACGCGGGCGGGACCACTCGGCCCTGGACCGCGACGAGCGCCTCACCTGGCAGTTTGCACTGGCAATCAGGTTCCGGATTCAGCTTGACACATGTGTAAGGCTGAGTTATTTTCTAGTGGCCCAGATCACAAATCGCGATCGGGTCGCCGGGAATCGCCGAGCGTGCGATGAGGCGTCGAACATGTAGATCGACGGGTTGTCCGGCGGAATTCGCCAGCGCAACCGGCCTGGAGAGGCATTCAGAATGGGTATCAGAACCGGCCGGATCGCCGTAGCGGCGTTGGCCGCCACGTGTGTGTTCTCGGTTGTCTCGTGCAGCGACAACAGCAGTTCCGAAGCGGGCAGCACGACCTCGATCGCACCGGGGGTCTTGGCTACCGGCGACCCGATCAAGGTCGGCTTGTTCAATCCCTCGAAGGGCCCGGCGACGCAGGCGGGCGTGACAACGGGCAAAAACGCGGCGATCGAGTACATCAACAACCAGATCGGCGGAATCAACGGCCGACCGATCGAGGTCATCGACTGCGGAATCGACAACACTTCGCCGGAATCGACGATCTCGTGCGCCAACCAGTTCGTACAGGCAGGCGTGGTGGCGGCGGTCGACGGCTACAACGCCGAATCGGCCGCGGCCATGCCGATCCTGACCTCCGCGGAAATTCCACTGGTCGGTCAGATTCCCTTCAATACCGCGACCGGCGCCGTGCCCGAGAACCGTGTGTTCTTCGGTCCGCCGCCCGCGGCGTTCCTGGTCGGATTCCTCCAGTCGCTCAAGCAGGCCGGAAAGGACTCGTTGACCTTGGTCAACGCTGATCTGCCCCAGGCGCATCAGGTGTTCGACAGCCTGCTCACCCCATTGGGCCAACAATTGGGAATCGACGTCAAGAGCGCGTACTATCCGCCCGCGGGACCGAATTTCACCGCACTCGCGTCCACGATCGCGGACGGTTCCCCCGCGGCGGGCGGTCTGATGACCGCGCCCAACGACAACACCTGCAACAAGCTGGCGCAAGCGCTGAAGTCCGTAAAGTATTCGGGCACAGTGTTCTTGGCCGCGTGCACGGAATTCGTCGACGTTTTGGGGGCCCAGGCCGTCGGTGCTCAGTCGTATTCGCCGGTGTGGCTGCCGCCTGCCATCGACTCGGCTCCCGAACCGGCCAAATCGAATCTGAGGACAGCCGAGCAATTCATCGACAACGCCGGCGGAACGGCCGGGTTCTACGCGTACGGCACCTTCGCCACCTTCGTCGATCTCGCTCGGGCGCTCACCTCGGCGCCCCCGGCGGAGTTCACCGGGCCTGCCATCCTCACCGCGCTCAAGGGGCTGGCCGATTATCAGAGCTTCCTCGGTCCGAAATTGAACTGCGGCAAGGCCACCTCACCCAACTGCACCACGGACATGTTGCTGTTCGAGGTGACCGGAGACAAGAAGACGGCACCTGTATCCGGCGGGTTCATCACGCCGAATCCCGAAGTTCTCAAATTGATTCCGGGTGCGGCGTAACCGGAATGGATGACCGTGGTGGACAGACCGCTCGCCTTTTCGGCGGCCTGCCCACCACGGTCTCGGCTATCCACAGAAAACAGGGCACATGGGCCAGTTCTTGCAGTTCGTCTTCTTAGGTCTGTCGACCGGCGCGGTGTACGCGGTCTTGGCCTCGTCGCTGGTGGGAGTGCACGCCGCGACCGGCATCATCAATTTCGCGCAGGGCGCGTTCGCCCTGTGGGCGGTCTACGTCGTGGCGGCACTGCGGACCGACGGAACGTTCGTCCTACCGCTCGGCAGCATCGCGCTCGGCAGCGAAGACCATCCGGTTCCCATGGCGGCGGCGATCGCGCTAGGAGTCGCCTCCGCGACGGTATGGGCATTGCTGGCGCATCTGGTGGTGTTCCGACCCCTGCGCCAGGCGCCGGTGTTGGCACAGGTGGTCGCCTCGGTCGGCCTGATGTTGTTCATCCAGGCATTGGTGGGGCTGCGATTCGACACCGAGAACCTTTTCGCGGCACCGATCCTGCCGGAGAGCACCGTGTCCGTGGCCGGTGCGCTGGTCAACGTATCCGACCTCATCCTGGCCGCGATCGCGATCACGATCGCGGTCGGTCTGCGGGCCTACTTCACGCTCACCACCGCCGGCATCGCGACTCGCGCGAGCTCGGAAGACGAACTCGCCGCGCGCTTGACCGGCTATTCGCCCGATCGGCTCGCGGCGATCGTGTGGACGCTGACCGGCGCCGCGTGCGGGCTGATCGGGGTCCTCGCCGCGTTCACCATCGGGTTGAACGAGACGAGCTACACGTTCTATGTGATCCCGGCGCTGGCGGCGGCGCTGGTCGGACGACTGTCGTCGTTCGGCGTGGCCTGTGCGGCGGGGTTGACGTTGGGTTCGTTCCAGGCGGTCATCCTCTGGGTCGACACCAAGGACTGGTGGCCCAATTGGGCGCAAGCCGGGCTCGGCGACGCTGTGCCCTTCGTCATCGTCGTCGTCACGTTGTTCCTGCTCGGCGGGCGGATTCCGGCTCGTGGCTCGCTCGGGGCGGTCAAGATGCCCGCCGTGCGAATTCCCCGGGTCGCGATCACGCCGACCCTGGTGGTTCTGACAGTCGCGGTCCTCGCGATCGTCGCGACCACCGGGACGTGGCGCTACGGCGTCGTCACCTCGATCATCCTGTCGCTGATCGCGTTGTCGCTGGTATTGCTGACCGGATATCTCGGTCAGATCTCGCTGGCGAGTATGGCTTTCGCCGGCACGGCGGGATTCGCGTTGTCGAAACTGTCGACCGAATGGCACGTTCCCTTTCCGCTGGGCATCATCGCGGCCGCCTTGACGGCTACCGCGTTGGGGATTCTGGTCGCGGTGCCCGCGTTGCGCATCCGTGGCGCCCAATTGGCGGTGGTGACTCTGGCCGCCGCACTGGCGATCCAGAGCTTCGTGTTCAACAACCCGTCCCTGACTCCCGCGCAGGGCAACATCATCGCCGACCCGACCCTGTTCGGGATCGACCTGGGGGTTCGCGACGGCACCAACCTTGTCACCCTGCGCTTTGCGCTGATGGTGCTGGTGGTCGTCACGATCTGCACGTTGGCGGTGATGCGGATCATGGCGGGCGCCACCGGTCGTGCGATGCTCGCGGTGCGCTCCAACGAGCGAGCAGCGGCATCGGTAGGAATCGACGTCGCGGCAACGAAATTGCTCGGCTTCGCGGTCTCGTCGTTCCTCGCCGGCATCGGTGGTTGCCTGATCGGCTACAGCAGAGGACAGCTTTCGGCGGGTTCGTTCACCGTGATGATCGGCTTGACGCTGTTGGCGATGACCTACGTCGGTGGCATCACCTCCGTATCGGGCGCGTTCATCGCCGGCACCGTCGGCCCGCTGGGAGTCGGCTACGTATTCCTCAACCAGACTCTCGACCTCGGCGAGTACTACGAGGTCATCGCCGCGAGCGTGCTGTTGCTGATGGCGGTGCTCAACCCGGTCGGCGTCGCGGGGGCGGTGACGTCGGCGATCGAGTGGCTCACCGCGGCGATCCCACGCCGACGCAACCATGAAACGACCGGCGACAACGCCGCGCAGTCGGGAAAGAAGGCAGCAGCGCATGTCCGATAACGCGCAGCCCCTGTTGCGTACCCACGGATTGTCGGTTCGCTACGGCGGTGTCGTGGCCAACACCGACATCGATATCGCCGTCGACGCCGGAGAAATCGTGGGTCTGATCGGTCCCAACGGGGCGGGGAAGACCACATTCGTCGACGCGGTCACCGGATTCACCGAGTACACCGGAAGCGTCACCCTCGATGGCATCGTGCTCGACCGACTCGGCACGCATCGACGACGCCGTGCCGGATTGGCCCGGACCTGGCAGGCGGGTGAGCTTTTCGGCGACCTCACCGTCGCGCAGAATCTCGCCGTCGCGATCCAACCGGCAGGTCTGCGCACGCTGTTCGCCGACATCGTCGGACGTTCCGTGCCGCCGAGTGAGACCATCGACGCTGCCCTGGAATTGGTGGGCGTGCCCGGCGTCGCGGCCCAGCGTCCCGACGAATTGGCCCTCGGCCAGCAGAAACTCGTCGGGGTGGCGCGCGCGCTTGTCGGCGGCTCGAAGGTGGTGCTCCTCGACGAACCCGCCGCGGGACTCGACACCCACGAAAGCCGAGAGTTCGGTCGGCATCTGCGGCGCATCGCGGCGGCCGGCATCGGTGTTCTACTCATCGATCACGACATGTCACTGGTCCTCGACACCTGTGCGCGACTGTATGTTCTGGACTTCGGTGCCGTCATCGCCGCCGGAGAGCCCGCGCGAATCCGGGAAGACCCGCGGGTGATCGCCGCGTATCTCGGCACCACCCGCCCCGACGGCAACGACAGCGCTGCGCAACCGGCCCGACCTGCAGGAGACAGCAAATGACCACATCGGCGACGTCGGAAACGCCGCTGATCGAGGTGAAGCCCGCCTTGAATATCGCAGGGCTCGCCGTCGGATACGGCGGCGTGCCCGCCGTTCGCGATCTGAACGCCCACGTACGTGCGGGCGAGATTCTCGCGCTCTTGGGTCCGAACGGAGCAGGCAAGACCACCACCCTGCTCGCGTCGGTCGGGGCACTGCCCGCGCTCTCGGGCACCATCACCGCGCTCGGCGAACCCCTGGACCGACGCGTCGAAGCCAACGCGCGCCGTGGCATCATCCTGGTTCCCGACAGCCGTGGCGTGTTCCACCGCCTGTCGGTCGACGACAACCTGCGCCTGGCCCGCCGCAAACACGGCCCCTCCGTCGATGACGTCTTCGACTACTTCCCCGCTCTCCGGTCGATGCGCTCCCGCCGGTGCGGCACACTCTCCGGCGGCGAACAACAGATGCTCGCCCTGGCGAAAGCGCTGCTGTGCGCACCGAAGATCCTGCTCGTCGACGAACTCAGCCTCGGCCTGTCGCCGATCGCCGTGGAGGGCCTGCTCCCGCGGCTGCGTCAGATAGCCGACGACCAGCACATGGCCGTGGTGCTGGTCGAACAACACATTGAACTGGCACTGTCGATCGCCGATACGGCGGTCGTGCTCCATCACGGCAGATCCGTCATGTCGGGCTCCGCGACCGAGCTTCGTGGTCGCCGAGATATGGTCGAGGCGGCGTACTTCGGTAGTGTCGAAGAGCCCTCGGGTGACCGGACAGGTGTGCCCGAGCGACAGTGACACCGTCACAGACAGTACTGGGACTGCATCGAGGCACCGAGGAGGAAGGTTGACCGAGACCGGGCACTCGGATCGACGAGACAAGGCGCCTGCACGACGCAGCACCCGCAATCGCCCGACCGACACCGGACTCCT
Organism: Nocardia mangyaensis; assembly: GCF_001886715.1. NCBI lineage: Bacteria > Bacillati > Actinomycetota > Actinomycetes > Mycobacteriales > Nocardiaceae > Nocardia > Nocardia mangyaensis. The sequence goes on along the minus strand of NZ_CP018082.1, from coordinate 3,016,353 downwards.
CGATGCGGCATGCGCGGTGATCGCCGAGGTCGGCGTCGACCGAGCCACGATGGACAGTATCGCTCAGCGCGCCGATACCTCCAGAGTGACGCTCTATGCCCATTTCGGCTCCCGCGACGCACTGATCGACGCTGTCATCGAGCGCGAGCTCGCCGCGTTGACCACTTGGATGTTCGAGATCTATGACAACGGCGAGACGATGAGATACGGCCAGCGGGCCCGATACTCGATCGAATCGCTCTTCGATTACGCGCGCCGCCACCCCGAGGGATTCCGTGTCCTGCTCGACAACCGATACGACGACGGCCACCCTGGGCGTCGGTTGTCTGCCGCCCTCGAACCACGTATCGCCGAACGACTGCGCGCCAACTACGCCGAACGGGGGACACCCATCAACACCGGCGCGGACACACTCGCCACGATGCTCCTCGGCATCAGCTTGGACGTGGCCTACCGGGCCGTTATCCTCGCGGGCGCCGACATCGGCGCGGCCTGTGACCTGGCTGTCACAGCGTCGCTCGCGGTCCTGCGGTCCGTCGATCCCGAGCAGCTACGTGCCATCGACACCCGCCCTCCGCCGACTCCGTAGCGGCCAGCACCGCATCGGGATCACCGAGCCGATCCACGGCAGAGGCGCTACCAGCACCGCCTCACTCGAGTGTCGTTGCAGTACTAAACAAGCCCACTACCAGCGAAGACAGGCAACACATCACGAAGTGATGCTGGAGTACTAGCCGCGGATGTCGAGCGCGCCGCCAAGGCACGGCTGCTGGTGTGGTTCGCGTTGGCTTCTATGACGGGTGGGGCGGGTTTCTCTGCTGATCAGGCTCGACTGGATGGTCGGCAGCGATCTCGATGGTGAGGCGGGTGCCGCCGAGGGGGCTGTCAGTGAGGAAGGCTCGGCCGCGGTGGAGCTGGGCTTGCTGGGCGATGAGGGCGAGTCCTAGGCCGGAACCGTCGCGGGCGGCGTTGCTGCCACGGTAGAAGCGTTGGAAGACCGCGTCGCGCTCGCCGGGTGGGATGCCGGTGCCGTTGTCGTCGATGGTGATGATGACGCGGTCGCCCTCGCGGTGAGCGGCTATGTGGATGATGGTGGCGTGGCCGTGCCTGACCGCATTGGCGACGGCGTTGTCGAGCACCAGGCGCAGTCCGGTGGGTAGTCCGCGCACGGGCAGGGGTGGTTCACTGCGGACGTCGACGGTGACGGCGGGATGGTGGCGGCGGGCGTCACGCGCGGCTTCGTCGGCGATATCGATGAGGTCGACGAGAATGCGCTGGTCGTCGCGGGCGAGTTCGCCGGAGGCCAGCTGTTCGAGGGCGGTGAGGGTGACCTCGATTCCACCCTGTTTGCGCAGGACATCGTCGATCAGGTCGGTGCGCTGGTACCACGGCAGGTCCAGTCCGCGCATGACTTCGAGGTCGGTGCGCATCGCAGTGAGGGGGGTGCGCAGCTCGTGTGCGGCGGTGGAGGCGAAGGTGCGTGCGGTCTCGAGCGCCGATTCTCGCTGGTCGTTCGCCTGACTGATGCGGTCGAGCATGTCAGCGACCGCGGTCGACAGTTGGCGCGCCTCGCGGATGCCACCACCGGTGCCGGTGAGGTCGGGAGTGAGCGTGCCGGCGCTGATGCGATGGGTCAGCTCGACCAGGGGCCGCACGGCCCGGCCACCGAGTACCCAACCGAGGCCGGTCGCGACCAGGACCGCCGCGATGCCGGTGGCCGCCACGCGTTGCTGCTGGGCGCGGGTGACGGTCTGGGCGCGGGCGGTGGGAGCCGCCACCGAGACCGTGCGAGAACGGCCGGTGCTCTCGCTGATGGTGTCGGTGCGGATGCGGTAGCCGGTGCCGTCGATATCGCGAGTGGAATAGCCGGCTGGCAGCTCGGGGAGCTGGGTGGTGGTGGAGGCGACGACAACGCCGTGGTCGCGCAGTGTGACGGCGAACGCGCCGGCGTCACCGACCCGGCCCAGGAACAGGCCGACGGTATCGGCGTTGAGCTCGATGAGACCAACGGCGGTGTCGAGCTGGTTGTCGAGGTGATCGATGTTGTTGCGAGCGACGAGGTGGGAGACGGCCAGGACGAGTCCGGCCACGATGACGAGGGCACCGAGGCCGGTGGCCAGGGCGACGCGGGTGCGTAGTGACAGCGCAAGCATGGCGGTCAATCGGCGCGCAGGACGTAGCCCACGCCGCGGACGGTGTGGATGATGCGGGGTTCGCCGGCGGCCTCGAGTTTGCGCCGCAGGTAGCTGACGAAAACGTCTACGACATTGGTATCGGTGTCGAAGGTATAGCCCCACACGGTTGCGAGTAGCCGCTCGCGGGACTGCACGACGTCGTGATGAGCTGCCAGGACGGTGAGCAGTTCGTATTCGCGGCGGGTGAGATCGAGTTCGCGACCCGCACGGCGGACGCGGCGGCCGGCGGCATCGATACGCAGCGAGCCCAGCGTCAAAGGTTCGGCCCGCGCGGGCTCGGGCCGGGTCGTACGGTAGCGGCGCAGCAGTGCGTGCAGGCGCGCGGTGAGCTCGTCGAAGACGAACGGTTTGACCAGGTAGTCATCGGCCCCGGCCTGCAAGCCCATGATCCGGTCATCGGGAGCGCTGTGGGCGCTGAGCACACAGATGGGGACGTCGTTGCCCGCGGCTCGCAGAGCGGTGATCACACCGAGTCCGCTCAGGCGCGGCATCTGCATGTCGAGCACGATCACATCGGGATCGTGCTCGGTGCACGACCGGATCGCCTGAGCGCCGTCGCCTGCGGTGAGCACCGCGAACCCGGACAGCTCGAGTCCGCGCTGCAGCGACTCACGCACGTTGCGGTCGTCATCGACGACCAGCACACAGTGCTCGCGGCCGGCGTCGGCTGGTGTCACGGTGGCTCCCTCCGAGTTGCGATTGGGTGGGACAGCGGCACGGTAGCAGTCCGATCAGCTCGCGGCGCCGCACACTGGCGCAGTGACGATGAGAAAACAGTGAGAACGGTTGACCGGACTCACACCCGCCCATACGCTCCACCCGCCGACTAATGACGGAGGTTGCCTGTGGCATTCGCCGACGCACGTGCCCACCGCGTTCTCCTCGCCGCCCTGGTCGTGACGTGGCTGGTCGCGTGCGCTCCCGACACCGAAACCGCCCGTCCCGACACCGATATCGAAATCCCGCCCGATGCCGTACTGACCGGACAGGTATCAGCGGTCGGACCCACCGATCTGGCGGTCGATATCGGCCTCGCGCGACCGGTGGCGGTGGCACTGGCCGGCATCGCCGTCGTCGACTGTGGTGCGGGTGGCGCCACCGCCTACGCGACCGGTCTGACCGAGCTGGCACCGGTCGGCGCTGTGGTGACGCTGGTGCGATCGAATGCGCACACCGAACCCGATCACGATCTCACCGCCTTCGTCCACGCCGCAGGCCAGGACCGGCTCGCCGAGACGAGCGTCAACGAGGTCCTGGTGCGGACCGGCCGCGCGCGGCTGAACCCGCCGGTCGACCACAGCGCGACCGCTGCGTCGGCGCGCGACCAGGTCGCCGCCGACACGGCGCGATTGCCTGAACCCGATCACGACTACCGCAGTGTGCTCGCAGCCGCAGAGGACGAGGCATGGCAGGCACGGCTGGGTCCGATCGGCGCCTGCGCGACGCGGCAGGACACACTCGATCGCGACCGCGATCCCGCACCGACGGCGCAGCCGACAGCACCGGCGACCGAGACGCCGGCGCTTCCGCGGATCGAGATCACCGTCCAGCGGCCCGACGTCGAGATCACCCTGCCGCGATCACCGCGTCCTCGCCCTTGCGAGCTCGTCGACCGCTGCTGACCCGACACGTCCGCAGGACGCCGGTTCTGAACGGCCGGGCTACACCCAAAGGACTCGGTGTAGCCCGGCCGCTCACTCATTGCGCGGGGGGTAGAACGGTCACCGCAGGAACGGGTGCCCCGGGATTCCCGGCAGCCCGAATCCCAGTCCCGGCAGCAGGCCCAGGCCCGGTGCGCCCCGATCCGCCGAGCCGGTACGGGGAACGAACACACCAGGACCCGGCACTCCAATACCTGGACCCGGATCGAGCACCGGCTTGGCACGTGGGACGAACACACCGGGGCCGTCGACGCCGATGCCGGGACCAGGGTCGGTCGGCCGTTCCTGGAATACGCCCGGGCCGGGCACACCAATACCCGGGCCCGGATCGACGGCCGACGCGACGCCGGAGAAGGCCGCGAGCGGGATCGCCGCCAGCGCTCCGACTGCCGCCGCACGTACCGCCAGCCGCCGCACGGAATTGCGCTGCTTTCGGTGTTCACTCATAACCAAACATCCTTTCGTTGGGGCCCTCCACGCATGAGATCTGATCGACGAACAAAGTTCCGAATCGTGAGGGGCGAGACCAAAGATAGGCGCGACCAGAACACGAGGAAACACTTGACAGCGTTCTCTCACCGAGTGCTCATCGTTCTCACCGAACCTTCACCCGATACCGGACCGGCTACCCCGACGCCACCCAGCGAGGTATCGAAATATGTTGTCTAACAGCATATGTCGATGGATCTAGCCCTCGCCGAATGTCGGAGGATCCACCTCGGAATGCGGATGCTCACCAGATGCGAACAAAGTCGCGTGAGAACGATGAGGAATCGATGAGGATCCGGTTCACGTGTCGCGCTATTCACACCGGCGAATTACCGTCGACGCGAATAGCTACACCCGACACAGAAGAGTCATCCCCGATACATACGATCCAGGAGTCTTCATGTTTCCCAGCCGCACACTACGGCGAGCACTGACCGCCCCCGCAGCGGCGCTGCTGGCGGTCACCGGCGGCCTGTCCGCGGCATCGGCCGCACCCGAACGCGTCGACGAGCGGCCGAACATTGTGATGATCCTCGCCGACGACCTGGACGCGACCACCACACCGGTCTGGGAGGCGATGCCACGCACCGCCGCGCTGATCCGTGATCGCGGTATGGAATTGACCGAGAGCTTCGCGCCCATGCCGATCTGCTGCGCTGCCCGCTCGTCCATCCTCACCGGACAGTACGGCCACAACACCGGAGTGCTCACCAACGCCGGACCGGTCGGCGGATTCGAATCATTCCGCGACAACGGCAACGAGGACCACACCATCGCCACCGTGCTCCACGACGCGGGCTACCGGACCGGCATGGCCGGCAAGTACATGAACGGTCTCGAGAACGACCCGGGCCACATCCCGCCCGGCTGGGACGACTGGAATGCCGGGGTCGACAACTTCCTGTACTCCGGCTACAACTACACCCTCAACGAGAACGGCACCTTCGTCAAATACGGTGTGACGCCGGCCGACTACCAGACCGACGTCATCGCGAACAAGTCGCGCGCCTTCATCACCGACGCCGCCGCGTCCGGGCAGCCGTTCTTCTGGTATGCCCTGCCCACCGCCCCACACTTCCCCATCCCGCCCGCACCCCGGCATATCCCCGAAACCCGGCCCACCGCCGCACCGCGCTCACCGAACTACCAGGAAGCCGATGTATCCGACAAGCCCTCCTGGCTCATCGACACCGCCGCGGCGCGCGCGGCCACCATCGCGGCCACCAACGACATCGACTACACCAACCGCCTCGGCTCACTGAAAGCTCTGGACGAGATGGTCGCCGACATCGTTGCGACTCTCGCGGCCACCAATGAACTGGACAACACCTACCTGGTGTTCACCTCCGACAACGGGTACAGCCTCGGTGCCCACCGGCTCACCCAGAAAATGGCCCCCTACGAGGAGTCCATGAGGGTGCCGCTCGCCATCGCCGGGCCAGGAATCTCGTCCGGACGCAGCGCCGCGATGGCGCTGTCGATCGATCTCGCCCCCACCCTCTTCGATTGGGCCGGTACCGACATTCCCGGCCATGTCGACGGCCGCTCTCTCGTCCCGGTCCTCGCCGGCGACGACACCGGGTGGCGCACAGACTTCCTGGCCGAATACGGTGGCGCGGGCTTCAATGGACGCAATGGCATCATCCAGGAGCAAGTCCCCGGCACCGAGACCCCCGCCATGTACATGTTCGACATGCCGTCATGGAGCGCGGTGCGCACCGGCCGATACCTGTACACGCGCTGGTACGACCGCGAACGTCCCCTCGAAGACCGCGAATACGAACTCTACGACCTGGAAGTCGACCCCTATCAGCTGACCAACCTCATCAAGACCGATGAGGGCCGCGCCGCAAACGCCCAACTGGTCGAGGACCTCGACCGTCGCCTCACCGAACTGAACTCCTGTACCTCCCTGTCCTGCCACTGAACGATCCACTCATCGTGGACAACCCTGCCGTCGGCGAGGGTTTGGTGACGTATCCAGGTGTTGATCTGCCGACGGTCGGTCTCGCTGAGCGAGCCAGGGATCCCCACGTGCGCCGGACCGGTCGCGTCAAAGCCACCGATACCGGTGGACTTGACACTGGCACACCCACGGGATCTGACCGTCATTCGGCATGGGCGGTCGAAACGGCCCCATCGTCTCTACCTGTGGCCGAATCGCTGCCTACTCCGCTCGACCGATGTCGAGGCAGCGGACCAGCGTGCTCACGTGAGAACATCTCCGTCCCCGCCGGATGGTCAGGCACCCCGACCGACCACGCAAGCACTGTGGAGCCGTCGTCGTCCGTGCCGAGGGACGATGCCCAACAAACAGCGAGTCCTACCGGTTCGTGGCATGGTTGGATCTTGTCGGTCGGATCAGTCTTCCGAATGGGGTGCCACGCGATGAGCTATCCGAAGTCCCGGTGGGTGATCGGTGCGCTGCTGTCAGTCGTGATTGCGGGATCAGTTCTGGTTGCGGGATCAGTTCTGGTTGCCGGTGCAGTCGCGCTGGAGCGCAGGTCCGATCAGGGCGGCGCCTCGCCCCAGGAACGACAGTGCGCGGAGCGCGGATGGCGACCCGCCGTCGTCGACGTGTCAGGCACGCCGCGCGACGTGCAGTGGAAAGGCCCGGATCGGTCCTGGTCCAAAGGTGCGATCATCGTCATGCACGGCGGCGGTGGCGAGCATGTCCAGTGGTGCGGGTCGAATTTCGGCTCAGCGGCGGCGCAAGTCCGATTCAGCGAGCTCGCCGTCGAAGAAGGCTTCGCCGTCTTTCTGCTCAATTCGTCGAGCGAGGTGAGCGACAACCAGGGTCGGATCTGCGGCAAGATCTGGGACGACGAGGTTCGAGACCGACCGAATCTGGATCTGCCGTTCATCGAACAGGTTATGCAGCAAGTGATTCCGTCGCTGCGGCCTGCCGACAGCGAGGACGCGATCTACCTTACCGGCCTGTCTTCCGGAGGGTATATGGCCGTTCGGGCAGCTACCCATCTCAACACGCTCGTCACTGCTTTCGCACCGGTTTCCAGCGGAGACCCCTACGGCTGGCATCGAAGATGCGAGCCAGGACTGACAGCGCGCATCAAGGTCGAAGGCGCGGGATACGACAACGAGACCGGCAAGCACATCATCGAGCGGAATTCCTGTCTATCGCAGAGCTACCCGAACGAAGCCCGCTGGGACGACGGACAGGCACCGACCAAACCGACGTTCCGACTTTTCCATCACGAGATGGACGGCATCAACGATGTATCGTGCGCAGACAAGGTCGCTCGCCAGCTACGCTCGCACGGCTATCCGGGCGAACCGGACTTCCTGCTTCGCGGAGGGCGGCGCAGTCTGGCGAACCATCTCTGGCAAGACGAGTACAACCGTCCCATCCTGGACTTCTTCACGAGCAGTCTCGATCGATGAAGACCCATGTCTCTCCAAGGAACTGGCCACGATCTCCCTACCGAGACGCTCATAACCTCGTCAACCGGGCGTCGGTGGGGCGCAAGCACTTGTCGATGCGGGACTACGCGACGATGTGCCGGGGGGACTGCTGCACGGATACGTGACATCTGATCTGTGGTGCCGACCCGGCCCTGCTGGAAGGATGTGGCCTGATCCCCGTCGATGGGACCAGGTGGACTCGATATCGGGACCCGCCAACACGACCTGGCGGCTCAGAACCAGCTGTCAGCAAGCAGGTTCAGGGAGCGCTGCCGCACTGCGGGGTCGTAGGCGTAGGTAACGGTAATGAGCTCGTCCGCGCCGGTGCGCTCCACGAACTCTTCCAGCTCCCGAACGACCGTCGGCGGCGCCCCGACAGCCTTGATACGCAGCATCGCGTGATCACGACCGCCCTGGGCAGCAACCTGGCCGGGGTCGACGGGCGGCTGGAGCTTGCGTCGCCGACCGCTCTGGACATCGAGGAACATCTGCTCCAGTGTGGTGAACTCTCGCTCGGCCTCCTCGGCCGTCGGTGCCACCATGACGTTGATGCCCGCCATCAAGTACGGCTCGGCGATCTGCGCGGTGGGGGCGGAACTGGAAAACGTGTCCCGGTAAACCCTCGCGGCCTCGTCCAGCTGATCGGGCGCAAAGTGCGAGGCGAGGGCGAACGGCAAGCCGAGCTGGCCGGCGATAGAAGCTCCGTTGACCGTGGACCCCAGTACCCAGATGGGGACTTCGGTTCCTGCGGACACAGCTGAGACGATCGGGGCGGTCCGGGCTGTTCCGTCTGCGCTGAACCAGCCCTGCAGATCGAAGATGTTCTCCGCAAAAGCCTGCGGTTCGCCCGATGACCGGCTCAGGGCGCGAGCGGTCATCATGTCCGTACCCGGGGCACGGCCGAGACCCAAATCGATTCGGTCGCCGTACATATTAGCGAGAGTCCCATACTGCTCGGCAACCATCAGCGGCGCATGGTTGGGCAGCATCACACCGCCGGATCCCACGCGGATCCGTTCGGTCACCGAGGCCGCCTGAGCGATCAGCAGCGACGTGGCACTGGCGGCGAGGCTGGCAGTATCCTGAGACAGGGCTGGCGACGCTCGCCGAGGGCTACCGTGTCTTCCTGACCGACCGAGAACTCCCGATGGTGCTGTTGTATGGGTTCGCCGCGTCGGGCAGCAACCCCACCGTCGGGGATGAGGTCCGTGAGCGTTTCGGCCGGATCTACTCGCTGATCGGTGACCTCTCCGGTGCGAACGTGACCGACGTTCGCAGGTTCGTATCCAGCGGAATGCTGATTACCATGTTGACCGCCATGCAGGTCGTAGGTGAGGACGCCGTCGAATTGCCGTGGGCACAGCAGATTCTCGACAGTATGCCCTTGCAGGCGCCATTGCGCGGACCCAGCTCGCTCCCCGAGCAGGGTCCCGCGCAGAGGAACTGCGGTGGGTCGCAATGAACCTATCGCGGCGGCGCGGCGAGCAAGGATCGCGCGAACCAGACGACGATCGCGACGCGGCCAGCTGCACTCCTGCAACTTGTGTAGCTGGCCGCGCGTCTGTCATGTCAGTCGAAGAAGCACTGACCGTTCACGACGCCACTCGGGGTGACTGTGAACCTGGTGTTCGTTGTGGTCGGCAACGCCGGCGGAGGCACAGCCGGGTTCACACACTGGAATCCGGTCAGGGTCTCGGCCGCATGCGGCGCGGGGCTGGAGGCAACAAGCTTGCCGTGGAAACGGGCGTGGCCGCCGCCGGACGGGAGCGAGATCGCGTCGAAGCAGAATGTGAACACGTAGCCGCCGTACGAGAACAGATTGTCGCTCTGCGCAGGACAGGTGCGGTAGTGCAACGCCCCTTCCTGTGCGGTCGCCATCGGCGCCGCAACCAGACTCGCGGCCAATGCCGCGCCGCCCATGAGAGCTACGGCGGTGAGTCGGTTGTTCCGTATCCTCCGAATCATGACGTCCGAAACCATTCGTTCCTGCTTTCCTTGATACAGCTGATCACTCAGCGTGCGCCCATGACGATGAAATTCGCGGTGGCCTGAGCGTAGAGCCGATCCGTCGAGTCCAGTAGCTGCGCCTGTGCGGCCGCAGCGCTGCGGCCCACATGCAACGGGGTGGCGACGGCACGCAACACGCCTGTCTCCCCGGTCACCCGACGCAGCAGATTGATATTCAGTCCCGTGGTGCTGACGATGGATCCCTCTCCGACGCGAGACTGCACCGCAATCCACATGGCAGCGTCCAACACCGTGCCGATCACGCCGCCTGCGACGATGCCGATCACGTTCTGATGCCGCTGATCGGGTGTCAATTCGACGACCACCCGCCCCGGCTCGGCCTCTGCGACTCGGAAGTTCATCAGTTCGCCGATCGGTGGGTTCGCGAGCTCGCCTGAGGTCATACCCGCCATCAGCTCCTCGCGCGACATCTGGAATGCGCGCAGCGCGACTGCGGCCGGGTCGCTCCAGCGCACCCGCAGCTCACTCGTGCCGTCCGCCAGGATTGTCACTTCCTGCGGGACCGTGTTGTTCTCGACCACTGGTTCTCCCTGTGTTGATTGCTGTTCGGAACTGTTCTCGATGTCCTCATCGGTCCCCTATCCGGCCAAGCCGTCGATCAGGGAGAACAGGTCATCGGCGGTGGTCGCGGACTGGACCGCGGTGGCAGCATCCCTGGTCTTGCCGGTCTCCGCGCCGTCTCGCCCGTCCAGCGCCTGCGCGGCGATGGACCGAAGTTGCCGCGCCAGAGCTGCTTTCGCGTCTGCCGAGGACAGCGACGCGATCAGCGTGCGCAGCGCGGTCAGCTGCTCGTCGACCTGTTCCTCTGGTCCCGCTCCCGCGATCCGGGCGCGCAGCAGCTCGGCGACCGCGGCGACGGTTGGATGGTCGAACACCAGCGTCGACGGCAGGCTCAGACCGGTGGCGCGAGCCAGCTGATTGCGGAACTCGACGCCACCGAGAGAGTCGAAACCCATCTCGTTGAACGGGGTGTCGACGTCGACGGCGTCCGCCGACTCATGCCCGAGCACCGTTGCCGCCTGTTCTCGGACGAAACCGAGAATCAGCGCGGGCCGCTCGGCCTCGGGCGCCGCGGCCACCCGATCACCGAATTGTCCGGCGCGCTCGACCTGCCTGCGCACCGGCACGGACACGAGGCCGCTCAGCACCTCGGGCAGCATGCCCGCCCGCGCCTGGGCAGCCAACGCCCCGTGATCGAACAGCACACCGGCGACGACCGGTTGCCCGGCCGTGAGCGCGGCGTCGAACAGCGCGAGCCCCTCGGCATCATCGAGCACCCGCAACCCGAGCCGGCGTAGCCGGGCCACGCTCGACGCGTCCAGTTCGCCGGTCATGCCCGCGCCCTGATGCCACGGGCCCCACGCCAACGACAGCGCGGGCAGTCCGGCGGCGGCCCGACCGCGGGCCAGCGCGTCGAGCACGCTGTTCGCGGCCACATAGTTCGCCTGTCCGGGCGAGCCGAGCACGGCCGCCGCCGACGAGTACAGCACGAACGCCGCCAGCGGGCGCTCCTTCGTGAGCTCGTGCAGATGCAGCGCCGCAACAGCTTTCGGGTTGAGTACCCGATCCAACTGCGCGGCGGTGAGCGTCTCGACGGTGGCGTCATCGAGGACGCCGGCCGCATGGATCACGCCGGTCAACGGATACTCGGCCGGGATCGTCGCGAGTGCCGCCGACAGCGCGGTGCGGTCGCCGACGTCGCAGGCTACGACGTCGGCGTGGGCACCGAATGCCGCCAGATCGGCGATCAGCGCGTCGACGCCCGGCGCGGCTGGTCCGCGCCGGGAAAGCAGCAGCAGTCGTCGCACGCCGTAGTCGGCCACCAGATGCCGAGCCGTCACCGCGCCCAATCCGCCGGTGCCGCCGGTGATCACGACGGCACCGTCCGACAGCGCCGGACGCTGCGCCGGGCGGCCTACGTCCGCCGCACGTAGGCGCGGGACGAGCAGCTGTCCGTCCCGCACCGCCAGCTGCGGCTCGTCGCTCGCGGCGGCGGTCGCGAGCAGCGCGGCGTCGAGTCGCCCGGCGTGGTCCACGAGCACGATCCGGCCCGGATGCTCCGCCTGGGCGCTGCGGAGCAGTCCGGCCACCGCTGCCGATACCGGGTCCGGCGACTCGCCCGGCAGACCCGCCGCCCGGCGAGTCAGCGCTACCAGCCGCGTCGACGCGGTCCGCGGCTCGGCGAGCCAAGCCAGGAGAATGCCGTGCGCCGCATGGACTTCGGCGCACAGATCCGCGACCGCGTCACCGGTGCGCTCGCCGGCGTCGGACTGCCAGGCGACGATCGCCGGAATCTTCTCGCAGACGAGCAGCTCCGCGAGGTCGAGCGGCGTGCTGTCGATGCCCGCGACAGGCGCGGCGCCCAGCACACCGATCGTGTCCGGCGCCGTCGCCGGACCGGTCGCCGCGATCCAGTCGATGCCGAGCACCGGCTCACGACGGCGGGCTTTGATCGCGGTCAGTGCCTGCGTGTCGATCGGGCGGGTCACCAGCGCGTCGATCGTCAGTACCGGAGTGCCTGCGGCGTCGACGAGCGCGATGCGTGCCCCGCCGTCGCCACTTCGCGCCACGCGGGCGCGCACTGCCGCCGCGCCGCCGCGGTGCAGTCGCACGCCGGAGAACGAAAACGGCAGCGGCAACATGCCGTCTGGCAGTTCCGCGACCAGACCGTCGATCGCGGCGTGCAGGCAGGCGTCCAGCAGCGCCGGGTGCATGCCGAACTGTTCGGCGGAGGCCGCGGTCGCCTCGTCCAGCGAGACCTCGGCATAGGTGTCGGCGCCGCGCTGCCACGCGGCGGTCACGCCCTGGAAGGCGGGACCGTATCCGAATCCGAGCTCGGTGAGCCGGTCGTACATGGCGTCGCGGTCGACGGTCGTCGCCTCGCGTGGTGGCCACGGATCGCGGAAAGTCGCCGGCCCTTCGGCGTCGGCGTCACGCAGTGTGCCGGTCGCGTGCAGTGTCCAGGCGAGGTGGCGCGCGTTCTCACCACCGGACCGGCGATCGGGTCGCGAGTGAATCGTGAAGGGGCGGCGGCCATCGGTGTCGGCGTCGCCAACCTTCAGCTGCAGGTGAACGGCGCCATCATCGTCCAGCGCCAGCGGGGCCTCGAGGAGCAGCTCGTCCACGATCTCGGCGCCGATCTCGGCGCCGGCCGCCAATGCCAGGTCGACGAACGCGGTTCCCGGCAGCAGCGTCGCACCGAACACAGTGTGGTCGGCGAGCCACGGCTGCGCGCGCGGAGACAATCGTCCGGTGAACAGCCATTCGTCGACACCGGCGATCGGGGACGACGCGGTGAGCAGCGGATGTCGGTTCGTTCCGGCTGCCGTGGCCAGAGGGTCGACCGCCAGCCAGTAGCGCTCGCGCTGGAAGGCATACGTGGGCAGGGTGATTCGCGCGGCAGTGCGGCCCGCGAACAGGGGCGCCCAGTCGATCGCGACGCCCGCGCAGTAGGCGTCAGCCAGCGCGGCGACGATCTGCTCGACCTCGTCGACGGTGCGGCGAGACGCCGCGACCACCAACGAGCGCGTGGCGAGATCCTCCGACAGTGCCTGCCGAGTCATGTTGGCCAGCACCGCATCCGGGCCGATCTCCACGAACCGGCGCACCCCCGTCCGAGTCAGCGTCTCCACTGCCGGCGCGAACCGGACCGCATCGCGCACTTGCCGCACCCAGTACTCGGGCGTGCACAGCTCATTCTCGGCCATCGCACCGGATACGGTGGAGCACAGGGCGATTCGCGGCGCCTGGAATACCAGATCGGCGGCGATCTGCGCGTACTGGGTGAGCATCGGCTCGATCAACGCCGAGTGGAAGGCATGACTCACCGCCAGTCGACTGGTCTTCACCCCGTCTGCATTCAGCTGCGCCTCGAGCACCGAGATCTCCGCAACCGCACCGGAGAACACCACCGCGTTCGGCGCGTTCACCGCCGCCAAAGACACGGCCCCGAAGCCGCCGACGGGCCCGGTGTCGGTGCCTGCTTCAGCGTGCGTGCCTGCCCCCAGCAACTCCAGTGCCCGCTCCTCGCTGACCGCAGCCGCCAACATCGCCCCACCCGACGGCAGAGCACCCATCAACCGACCACGCGCAGCAACCAAACGACACGCATCCGACAGACTCCACACACCAGCCACATACGCCGCCACCAGCTCACCGATCGAATGGCCAGCCACCACATCCGGCACCACACCGAACGACTCGATCAGGCGATACAACGCCACCTCGAACGCGAACAACGCGGGCTGAGTGAACTCCGTCCGATCCAGCAAACCCGCGACCTCGGCGCCGGTTCCCGTTTCGGGAGTGTCATCGTCGTCGATCGCCCCGGCCGAGAAATCGTGGGTACTGTCTGCCACGCTGGCGGACATCACGTCCCGCAGCGAAATCCCGAGCAGAGGGTCGAACTCCGCGCACACCTCGTCCAAGGCCCGCGCGAATACCGGGAACGCCGCAGACAGGCCCGCGCCCATCCCGATCCGCTGCGCGCCCTGACCGGTGAACAGAAACGCCGTCTTGCCCGAACCGCACACACCGTAGACCGCACCGGGCTTCGGTGAATTCGCCGCCAGCGCGGCCAGACCCGACAGCAGCTGGTTCCGATCCTGCCCGAGGACAACTCCCCGATGATCCAGCTGCGCTCGCGAACTCCATTGCGCCGCCGCAACATCCGACAGCTCCGCGTCGGGGTTCTCCTGTAGCCAGTCGTGCAGCCGCAGCGCCTGCGCCCGCAGCGCCGACTCCGACTTCGCCGATACCAGCAGTGGGGGCGTAACACTCACCGCACTGCTCTGGTCCACCTCATCCGACGCCGCTGCGACGCTGCCCGCCGGAGCCGACCGCGCGCCACCGACCGCTGCCACAGCGGGCGGCGCTTCTTCGAGGATCACATGCGCGTTCGTGCCACTGATCCCGAACGACGACACACCCGCCCGACGCACCCGATCACCCACCGGCCACGGCTCCGACTCTGTCAGCAGACGCACCGCACCCGCGGACCAGTCGACATATGGCGACGGCGCATCCACATGCAGGGTCGCGGGTAGCGTCTCGTGCCGCAGCGCCTGCACCATCTTGATCACACCGCCCACACCAGCAGCAGCTTGGGTATGACCGATGTTCGACTTCAGAGCACCGACCCGCAAGGGTTCACTGCGATCCTGGCCATAGGCATTCAGCAAGGCCTGCGCCTCGATCGGATCGCCCAATGTCGTACCGGTCCCGTGCGCCTCCACCACATCCACATCCACCGAGGACAGACCCGACGCGGCCAACGCCTGCGCGATCACCCGCTCCTGCGACGGACCATTCGGCGCGGTGAGCCCGTTGCTCGCACCGTCTTGATTGATCGCGCTACCACGGACCACCGCCAACACCCGATGGTCCAACCGCTGTGCGTCCGAGAGCCGCTCGAGCACAAGCACACCAACGCCCTCGGACCAGGCAACGCCATCCGCAGACGCCGAGAATGCTTTGCAGCGCCCGTCTTTCGACAAGCCACGCTGACGTGAGAACTCGACGAACAACAGCGGAGTGGACATCACGGTGACGCCGCCGACGAGCGCCATCGACGCCTCACCCTGCCGCAGCGCCTGTGCCGCCAAATGCAGCGCGACCAGCGATGACGAACAGGCGGTGTCGACGGTCACCGCGGGGCCCTCCAAGCCGAGCGAATACGCGACGCGGCCCGAGACGACACTGCCTGCCGAACCAGTCGCCAGATAGCCCTCCGCGGCGCCGCCCGCGGCGCGCGCGGTGTGCTCGTAGTCCTGATACATGACGCCCGCGTACACACCGGTATCGCTGCCGCGCAACGACGTCGGATCGATCCCCGCGTCCTCGAGCGCCTCCCACGACGCCTCGAGCAACAAGCGCTGCTGCGGATCCATCGCCGCCGCCTCACGCGGCCCGATCCCGAAGAACCCGGCATCGAAATCGCCTGCGTTGTCCAGGAACCCGGCCTCGCGCACATAGCAGGTGCCCGGCACGTCCGGGTCGTCGTCGAAGAGCCGATCCAGGTGCCAGCCGCGGTCGTCCGGGAAATCGGAGATCGCGTCGGACCCGGAGTCGACGAGGTCCCACAGCTGATCGGGCGTGCTCACGCCGCCGGGATAGCGGCAGGCCATGCCGACGATCACAATCGGGTCGTCGGTCAGCACCCGGCGCGTCCGTGTCGGCGCGGGCGTGTGCCCGCCGTCGAAACTCGCGCGGAGGAACCGCGCCACGGCCGCCGCGGTCGGGTGGTCGAACACCAGCGTCGACGGCAGCGTCGCCGCGGTGGCCGCAGCGAGCCGATTGCGGAATTCGACACCGCTGAGAGAGTCGAATCCCAGTTCGGTGAACGGTGTTTCGGCGCCGATGTCGTCGGGTGTCGCATGGCCGAGCACCGCAGCGGCGTGCTCGCGCACGACACTGAGCACGATCGCGTCGTGCCGCTCCGGCGCCGCGGCGGCCAGCCGCGGCGCGAGCGCGCCGGAGGGCTCCGTTCGACGGGCAGGTGCGGCCACCAGGGAGCGCAACAGCGCGGGCAGCGTGCTTGCCCGCGCCTGCTGAGCGAGGCTCGGCAGATCGAATTCGATGCCGGCGACCATCGGTGTCTGCGCCCCGAGCGCAGCATCGAACAGCGCCAGTCCGTCGGCATCGGTGAGCATCCGCAGGCCCTGACGCGCGAACCGGGCCTGCGCATCCGGGCCCATCGCACCGGTCATCCCGACCGCCTGATTCCACGGTCCCCAGGCGAGCGCGACACCCGGCAGTCCAGCGGCGGCCCGCTGCTGCGCGAGCGCGTCGAGGAACGCGTTCGCCGCGGCGTAGTTGCCCTGCCCGGGCGCGCCGACACTGGCGGCTACCGAGGAGAACAGCACGAACGCGGAGAGCTCGCGATCGCGGGTCAGCTCGTGCAGTGCGAGTGCCCCGTTCACCTTCGGTGTCAGCACCCGGTGCACCTGATCGGCGGTCAGCGCGGCTACGCCGGCGTCGTCGACGACGCCGGCTGCGTGCACCACTGCCGTCAGTGTCGGCGTCTGCGCCAGCAGAGCCGCCAGCGCGACGTGGTTGGCGACGTCGCAGGCCGCCAGGCGTACCTTGGCGCCGCGCGCGGTCAACTCGGCCACGAGTTCCGCCGCGCCGTGAGTGTTTTCACCGCGCCGCGACGTGAGCAGCAGATCGCGGACGCCGTGTGTATCGACCAGATGCCGGGCGAGGAGTGCGCCGATGCCGCTGACGCCTCCGGTGATCAGCACGGTGCCCGCGGTCAGCGTCGGAGCCGGGACAGGCTGTACCGGCACATAGCGGGGCACCAGCAGGCGCCCGTCGCGTGCGGCCAGCTGCGGCTCGTCGGCCGACAGCGCCGCTGCCACCAGGTCGATGGACAGCTCGCCGTCATGGTCGAGAAGCACGATGCGGCCGGGATATTCGGACTGCGCGCTGCGCAGCAGGCCCCGGATCGCCGCGGCGACCACATCGGGTGTCTCGCCGGGCAGACCGGCGGCCCGCTGGGTCACGGCGACCAGGCGCGCATCCGTCAGGCGCACCTCACGCAACCAGGTTTGCAGGGTCGTCAGCGCGGCCTGAACGGCGGAGTGCACCCCGTCGGCGGCCGAGGCGGTCGTATTGTCGGACTGTGCTTCATCGGCGGCGGTCGTGATCGGCCAGATCACTACCTGCGGCAGTGCACCCGACGCGGCGTTGGCGACGAGTTCATCGAGGTTCGCATGTCTTGTGACGGCTGCGTCGGCGAGTCCCGGTAGCGGTTCGCCGCCGAGCTGGGCCAGTCGAGACACCGGTTCGATCGGCGTGCTGTCCGAGAATTCGACCGCGTGCCAATCGATCCGGTGCAGGGGCAGGCGCGTTCCGACGCCCGCGCGCACGGTCTGCGCGTCCACGGGCCTGGCATGCAGCGCGTCCAGGCGAGCCACCAGGGCGCCGTCCGCGTCGACGAGCTCGATTCGGACGCGCTCGGTACCCGTGCGAGTCAGCCGGGCGCGGACCGCGGACGCGCCCCGTTGGACGGTGCGCAGGCCGCTGTACGAAAAGGGCAGCGGCACAGCACTTTCCGGCATATCCTCGGCGAGGACGCTGATCGCGGCATGCAAGCTCGCGTCGAGCAGGGCCGGATGCACTCCGTACCGCCCTGCCGTCGCGGCAGCGACCTCGTCGAGTGTGATGTCGGCGAAAACGTCGTCGGCGTTGCGCCAGGCCGCCGTCACGCATTGGAACGCCGTGCCATAGCCGAGGCCGAGGGCGGCCAGGTCGTCGTACAGGTCGGCGACGTCGATCGGGTTCCCCGAAGGCGACCAGGCGTCGATCGCCTGCGGGACGTGCTCGGAGACGTCATCCGCGGCGAGCAGCGTGCCGGTGGCGTGCAGCGTCCACTCCTGACCGGAGCCGACGCGGCCCGCGATCGGGGCGGAACGGATCTCGAGCGCGCGGCGGCCGGTGGCGTCGGGCGCGGCGGCCCACACCTGCACTCGCACGGCGCTGTCCGCGGCCAGCCGCAGGGGCGCGGCGAGCAGCAGCTCGTCGATGCCCGCGGCGCCGAGCGCGGCGGCCGCCGCCGACGCCAACTCCAGGAATCCGGCACCGGGCAGCAGCACGGTGCCGAAGACGGCGTGGTCGGCGAGCCACGGCTGCGCGCCGACGGAAAGCCTTCCCGTGAATATCCATTCGTCCTTGCCTGCCAACGACGTCATGTCGTGCAGCAGTGGATGGTCGAAGGAGCCCGCACCGTGCTCGACGGTCGGCGTCAGCCAGTAGCGGCGGTGCTCGAAGGCGTAGCGCGGCAGCTCGACGCGGGTCGCCGAGCGGGATGTGAGCAGCGGTGCCAAGTCCACCGCGACGCCCGCGCAGTACACGGCCGCGAGCGCGGTCGAGAACTGCTCGGCCTCATCGACAGCACGCCGTCCGGCGGCGGTGACGACGGTCCGCGATTCCAGCTCAGCGGGCAACGACTGGCGCGTCATCGCCGTCAACACCGCATCCGGACCCAACTCGATAAACCGCCGCACACCCGAATCCACCAACGAACCCACCGCAGGCGCGAAACGAACCGCCGCACGCACCTGCCCGACCCAGTACCCCGCAGTCAGCAACTCCTCACCAGCCAACACACCAGAAACCGTGGAACACAACCGAATACGCGGTGGCTGATACGCCACACCCGCAGCCACTCGCTCGTACTCAGCGAGCATCGGCTCCATCAACACCGAATGGAACGCATGACTCACCGACAGACGGTTCGTCTTCACACCATCAGCGGACAGCTGCTCCGCCACGATCTCGATCGCTTCCACCGGGCCCGAGAACACCACCGCGGTCGGAGCGTTCACCGCCGCCAGAGAAGCGGCAACGACGAGCCCTAGCCCAGAACCACCGGAGCTGGCCCCAGCTCCGGTACCGGTGTCGGCCGCCAGCAACTCCAGCGCCCGCTCCTCACTGACCGCAGCCGCTAGCATCGCCCCACCCTCAGGCAAAGCACCCATCAAACGACCACGCGCAGCCACCAAACGACACGCATCCGACAGACTCCACACACCAGCCACATACGCCGCAGACAACTCGCCGATCGAATGACCAACCACCACATCCGGCACCACACCGAACGACTCGATCAACCGGAACAACGCCACCTCGAACGCGAACAACGCCGGCTGCGTGAACTCCGTCCGATCCAACAAACCCGCAGCGTCCTCGGACAGCGTCCCGACGCCACCGGCTCGATCGGAGGCGTCATCGGCGACCCGGTCGACCCCGGCCCCACCTTCCAGCGAGCCATCCTCGCCGAACATCACCGCACGCAGCGAAACACCAAGCAGGGCATCGAACTCCGCACAGACCTCGTCCAAAGCGCTGGCGAACACCGGGAACGCCGCAGACAAACCAGCACCCATCCCGACCCGCTGCGCACCCTGACCCGTGAACAGGAACGCCGTCTTGCCTGCCCCGACCGATCCGGTCAATACGCGTGGACTCGACTGTCCTGCGGCGAGATGGGCGAGTCCGGTCATCAGCTGCTCGCGGTCGCGCCCTACCACGGCGCCGCGATGCTCCAGTTGTGCCCGCGAATACCGAAGTGCCGCCGACACATCCGAGAGCCGCGCTTCCTCGTTCTGCGCCAGCCAGTCGTGCAGCCGCCGCGCCTGCTCCCGCAATGCCGGCTCCGACTTCGCCGACACCAGCAGCGGAGCCGACGCCGCTCGCGTGGTCGTGGCACTCGATGCCGCGGGGCCAGCCGGCCTGGAGACCGACGTGGGCACAGCGCCTGCCGTAGCCGGCCGCGGCGCCTCCTCCAGGATCACGTGCGCATTCGTCCCGCTGACGCCGAACGAGGACACACCCGCCCGGCGCGGACGATCGCCCGCCGTCCATGCCTCCGGTTCAGTGAGCAGTCGCACCGACCCCGCGGACCAATCCACCTGCGGCGTCGGCGTATCCACATGCAGGGTCGCCGGCAACACCTCGTGCCGCAACGCCTGCACCATCTTGATCACACCGCCGACACCGGCGGCCGCGACCGCATGCCCGATGTTCGACTTCAGCGATCCGATCCGCAGCGGCTCCGCGCGATCCTGCCCGTACGCGGCGATCAACGCCTGCGCCTCGATCGGATCGCCCAGGGTCGTGCCCGTGCCGTGTGCCTCCACCGCGTCCACCTCCGCGGGGACCAACCCGGCATTGGCCAGCGCCTGCGCGATCACCCGTTCCTGCGACGGACCGTTCGGCGCGGACAGCCCGTTACTGGCACCGTCCTGGTTCACCGCGGAGCCGCGGATCACTGCCAGAACGTGATGTCCATTGCGCACGGCGTCCGACAGGGGTTCCAGGACCAGCACGCCCACGCCCTCGGCGAAGGCGACGCCATCGGCGGCGGCGGAGAAGGACTTGCAGCGCGCGTCCGGCGACAGCCCGCGCTGGCGCGAGAAGTCGACAAAGATGTCGGGGCGCGCGGCGACGGTGACCCCGCCTGCCAGCGCCAGCGACGCCTCACCACTGCGCAGCGACTGGCAGGCCAGGTGCAGTGCGACCAGCGACGACGAACACGCCGTGTCGACGGTCACCGCGGGCCCTTCCAGGCCGAGCGTGTACGCGACGCGGCCGGAGACCACGCTGTGCGAGCCGCCGGTGAGCCGGTAGCCCTCCAATTCGCCGCCCACCAGATTGGCGTAACCGGACGAGCAGGCGCCGACGAAGACGCCCGCGTCCGTGCCGTGCAGCGTCTGCGGGTCGATTCCCGCGTCCTCCACCGCCTCCCAGGTGGTTTCGAGCAAGAGCCGCTGCTGCGGGTCCATCGCCGACGCCTCGCGCGGGCCGATGCCGAAGAAGCCGGCGTCGAAATCGGCCGCCCGCTGCAGGAATCCGCCCTGCGTCACATAGGTGGTGCCGGGCTGATCGGGGTCAGGGTCGAAGAGTCGCTCGAGGTCCCAGCCGCGGTCGGCCGGGAACTCGGTGATGGCGTCGGTCTGCGCCAACAGCAGCTCCCACAGCTCGGCGGGCGAGCCGACATCGCCCGGATACCGGCAGCTCATGCCGACGATCGCGATCGGTTCGTCGGCCCGCACGCGGCGGGTCGGGCGCGCCGGGGTTCTGGCGGTCTCCGCGCCGTCGAGGCGGCTGCGCACCAGCGCCGCGACGGCCGTCACGGTCGGATAGTCGAAGACGAGTGTCGACGGCAGCGTCACCCCGGCCGCGGTGGCGATCCGGTTGCGCAACTCGACGCCACCGAGCGAGTCGAATCCCAGCTCGGTGAACGAGGTCTCGACGTCGATCTCCGACGCGGAGGCGTGCCCGAGTACCGCGGCCGCGTGTCCGGCGACGAAATCGCGCACGACCCCGTCGCGATCGGCGTCCGCGGCGGCGATCAAGGCGCGCGCCAGTGCCCCGGTGCCTGTGGCACGGCGGGCGCGCGTCGGCGCCAGCTCGTGCAGGACGGTGGGCAGCAGCCCGCCGCGCGCCAGCGTCGCCACGGCAGCACGGTCGAATTCGACTCCTGCGACCAGGGTTTCGTCTTGCCCGAGGGCCCGGTCCAGCATTGCCAGGCCCACGTCTTCGGTCAGCGGGGCCAACCCCATGCGTTCCAGACGCGCGAATCCGGCCCGGCCGAGACCACCGGTCATCTCGCTGCTCGTCGTCCACGGGCCCCACGCCAGTGACTGCGCGGGCAGCCCGGCGGCGCGCCGTTGCAGCGCGAGTGCGTCGAGGGCACTGTTCGCGGCGGCGTAGACGGCCTGACCCGCGGAGCCGAGCAGTGCGGCGGCGGAGGAGAACAGGACGAATGCGGACAAGTTCGCATCCCGGGTCAGCTCGTGCAGATGCAGCGCGGCATCGACTTTCGGCGCCAGCACCCGCTCGATCTGCCCGGCGGTGATCGCGGTGAGCGTGGCGTCGTCGAGTACGCCTGCGGCGTGGATCACCGCCGTCAACGGCGCGTCGGCGGGGATCTGCGACAGCAGCTCCGACAGCGCGGCGCGGTCGGCGACGTCGCAGGCCCGCACCAGCGCGTGTGCGCCGAGTCCGGCGAGTTCGGCGACCAGTTCGGCGGCGCCTGCCGCGTCCGGGCCGCGACGCGAGGTCAGCAGCAGGTTTCGGACGCCGTGCCGTTCGACGAGGCGGCGGGCGGTCAAGGCGCCGAGCCCGCCGGTGCCGCCGGTGATCAAGACTGTGCCCGCGGCGAGACTCGGCACTTCATCCGCCCCCGCCTGCGGGCCGTCGACAGCCGCCGCGCTGTCGGATGCGCCGAGCGGGGGCGCGGCGAGGCGTCGCAGGCGCGGCGCCGACAATGCCTCAGCGCGTTGAGCGAGCTGTGGCTCCTCGGCGGCGAGCACCTGCGCGATCGTTGCGACCGAGATCGGCTCGACGTCGACGGCAGCCGGCTCGACGTCGAGCAGCACGATGCGGCCGGGGTGTTCGGACTGGGCGCTACGCAACAGACCCCACACCGCCGCGGCGGCCAGATCCGGGGCTTCCCCGGGCAGGCCGGCGGCGCCGCGGGTCACCACGACCAGGCGGGCGTCGGCGAATCGTTCGTCGACCAGCCAGGCGCGCACCGTGTCCAACGCCGCATGCAGGCTGGTACGAGTCGCCGTGGCGTGCCCCGCGGCGGTGGCGGGCACGGAAGGCGCCGTGTCCACTGTCCACACCACGGTCCGGACCGGCGTGACGGCGCGGTCGGGGGCGTCGAGCGCGGTTGTCAGCTCGGCGAGATCGGCGTGCCAGCAGTTGATTCCATCGATGGGCGTGGCGCCGAAACCCGTCACGTCGGTAGCGTCGGAATCCGCACGGAACACTACGCCCTCGCTCAACCGGTTCCACCGCACGTCGTACAGCACGGCGCTGTCGGTACCGGTCAGCGTGGCGAGATCGATCGGTCGGGTTCGCAGCGCATCGACCGCGAACACCGGTTCGCCGGCCTCATCGGCCGCATCGATTCGCACCTGCCCCGCACCGAGTCGCCGCAGACGCACCCGCACGGCGTCGGCGCCGGGCCGGAACACTCGGACTCCGTGGAGCGCGAACGGCAGCGGCAGCTGGCCCGGTGCCCATGAGCCCAGTTGCGACAGACCGTGGAGGGCGGCGTCGAACAGCGCCGGATGAATGCTGAAGCGGGCGGCGTCGGCGGCCGGGTCGAGAGACACCTCGGCCAGCACCTCGTCGCCGTGCAGCCAGGCGGCGGTCACGCCCTGGAAAACGGGTCCGTAGCCGAAGCCCATGTCTGCCAGCTGGTCGTAGAGGGCCTCGCCGGTCAGCGATTCGGCGTAGGTCGGCGGCCAGTCGGTGCCGTCCCACGGTGATCGAGCGACGTCGGCGGACGGTGCGAGCACACCTTCGGCATGCAGAGTCCACCCGGACTCCCCCGCTGCGGCGGCGACCCGCGAGTACACCGCAACCGTGCGCCTACCACAGTCGTCGCTGCTGCCGACAGCGAGCTGCACCTCGACGACACCGTCGCCGAGCAGCAACGGCGTCGCGAAGGTGAGCTCCTCCAGCTGGGCGCAGTCCAGTTGTGTCCCTGCGCACAGCGCCATCTCGGCCAACGCCGTACCGGGCACGACGACAGAGCCGAAGACCTGGTGATCCGCCAGCCACGGCTGGGTGGCGCGCGACAGGCTGCCGGCGAACACCCATTCCCCGCGGCCCGCGAGTTCGGCGGCGACGCCGAGCAGCGGATGGGCGGGGACGACCAGTCCGGCGGCCGTCACGTCGCCGACGCCGACCATCGGAGTATCTGTCCAGTAATGCTGGTGGACAAAGGAATACGTCGGCAGCGGTGGCAGGTCGTTCGGCGCGGCCGTCGGGCGTCGCACCGGCGCACCGGCGACGTGTGCGCGGGCGAGGGCGGCGGCGAACTGCGCGGGGCCGCCGTGCTCGCGGCGCAGTGTGCCGAGCACACTGATCCGCTCGGCCATGCCGATCTCGTCGGCGACACTTTCCACGCCGATGGTCAGTACCGGATGTGGGCTGGCCTCGAGAAAGCCGGTGACACCGGCGCGCATCAGGTTTCGAATCGATTCGGCGAACCGCACCGGCTCGCGCAGCGATCGGTACCAGTACGCGGCATCCAGCGTCGTGGTGTCGAGGTAGTCGGCGTGCACTGTGGAGTAGAAGGGGATCGTCGACGCGCGCGGACGCAGCGGAGCCAGATCGGTGAGAATGCGCTCGCGCAGCCCTTCGACGGCCTTCGAGTGCGACGGGTAGTCCACCGGGATGCGACGGGCCCACACGCCGTCGCGCTCGCAGGCTGCCAGGAATTCGTCGGTCGCCGCGAGTTCTCCGGCGATCACCGTCTGGCGGGGGCCGTTCTCGGCGGCCAGCGACAGCCGGTCGCCGTAGGCGGCGAGGCGTTCACACACCGCCTGGCTGCCGAGACCGACCGAGGTCATGGTTCCGAGTCCGGCGAGGTCTTCGGCGATGGCGCGACTGCGCAGCGCGACGACGCGCGCCGCGTCGTCCAGCGTGAGTGCGCCTGCGACACAGGCGGCGGCGATCTCGCCCTGCGAATGGCCGATCACCGCGTCGGGTTCCACGCCCTCGGCACGCCACTGTGCGGCGAGCGACACCATCACGGCGAACAGCGCGGGCTGCACGACGTCGACTCGGTCCAGTGCCGGGGCGCCGGGCTCCGCGCGCAGCACCTCGGTCAGCGACCAGTCGACGAACGGCGCCAGTGCCGATTCACACGCCGCGATCGACGCCGCGAACGGCCCGTCGGCGGCGAGCAGTTCGGCGGCCATCCCGGCCCACTGGCTGCCCTGTCCGGGAAAGACGAAAACCGTCTTGCGGGAGACAGCGCGGCCGAGGCTCACTGTGTCCGAGGCGACAACCGGCGCCGATTCGGCGAGGGCGGCGAGACCGGCGAGCACCTCGGCCCGGTCGGTCGAGGCCACCGCGGCGCGCCATTCCAAGTGGGCACGGGTCGCTGCCAAGGCGGTCGCCGTCGCGGCGAGATCCTGGTCGGGCCGTTCGACCAGCCACCGGCGCAGCGTCTCCGCCTGACCGCGCAGACCGGCCTCGGATTTCGCGGACAGCAGCAGTGGCAGCGCGGCCCCTGCCCATATCCCTGACCCGGCCTCGGTCGGCGCGGACGCGGTCGGGGCGGGAGCCTCTTCGAGGATCACGTGCGCGTTGGTGCCGCTGGCGCCGAAGGAGGAGACACCGGCGCGGCGCACGCGCTCGCCCGCAGGCCACGGCTCGTTGCCGGCGAGCAGCCGCACCGTGCCCACGCTCCAGTCCACGTGCGGGGTGGGGGCATCGACGTGCAGGGTGGCAGGCAGGGTGCCGTGCCGCAGCGCCTGCACCATCTTGATCACCCCGCCCACGCCCGCGGCCGCGGACGTGTGGCCGATATTGGATTTCAGCGAGCCGAGGCGCAGCGGCTCCGTGCGGCCGGGTCCGTAGGCAGCGACCAGGGCCTGCGCTTCGATCGGGTCGCCGAGGGTGGTGCCGGTGCCGTGCCCCTCCACCGCGTCGACATCAGCAGGCGCCAGCCCGGCGTTCGCGAGCGCCGCCCGGATCACCGCCTCCTGGGCCGGGCCGTTGGGGGCGGTGAGCCGGTTGCTGGCGCCGTCCTGGTTGACCGCGCTGCCGCGGATCACGGCGAGCACGCGGTGGCCGAGTCGCTGTGCGTCCGAAAGACGTTCGACGACGAGCAGGCCGAGCCCTTCGGAGAAGCCGGTGCCGTCCGCGGCTGCGGCGAACGCCTTGCAGCGCGCGTCCGGTGACAGCGCGCGCTGGCGGGCGAACGCGATGAGCAGTGTCGGATCGGGCATCACGGTGACGCCGCCGACCAGCGCCAGCGACGCGTCGCCCTGGCGCAGCGCCTGACCTGCCAGGTGCAGCGCGACCAGCGACGACGAGCACGCGGTGTCGACCGACAGCGCGGGTCCTTTGAACCCGAAGGTGTA
This sequence comes from Nocardia mangyaensis, assembly GCF_001886715.1. Classification (NCBI taxonomy): domain Bacteria; kingdom Bacillati; phylum Actinomycetota; class Actinomycetes; order Mycobacteriales; family Nocardiaceae; genus Nocardia; species Nocardia mangyaensis. Next base: position 2,990,163 of record NZ_CP018082.1, on the reverse strand, counting down.
GGCCACCCGACCGGACAACACGCTCGCCGAGACACCCAGGTACGCATGGCCTTCGGTCTCCGCGGACATCACTCCGGCGCCGATCCGGTCCCCGTAGGGCTGGTGGATCACCCCGGCGAACACCCCGACGTCGCTGCCACGCAGGGAGATCGGATCGATGCCGGCGTCCTCGAGCGCCTCCCATGAGGCTTCGAGCATCAGTCGCTGCTGCGGGTCCATCACCGCGGCCTCGCGCGGCCCAATTCCGAAGAAGCCGGGATCGAATTCGCCGACGCCGTCGAGGAATCCGCCCTCGCGGGTATAGATGGTGCCTGCGGCGTCGGGGTCAGGATCGAACAATCGCTCCAGGTCCCAGCCGCGGCCGGTCGGGAAGGGACCGACCGCGTCGACACCGGATTCGACCAGCTGCCACAGCTGTTCGGGGGTGCGGACACCACCCGGGTACCGGCAGCTCATGCCGACGATCGCGAGGGGCTCGCCGGACTGGGCCTCCAGTTCGGCGATGCGCTTGGTCGCGGTGCGCAAGTCGCCCGTGAGCTTGCGAAGGTACCTGCTGAGCCGCTCTTCGCTGCTTTCAGACCGTTGCGTGGCGCTCATAGGTGTCCAAACTCCTCATCGATCATTTCCAGAAGCTCCACATCGGAGCTGGACTCGATGTCGTCATACGACTCCGAGCCGGCACTTTCGCCCAGATGCGAAAGCAGTCGTTCACTGATGCCGCGCAGTCCGGACGCGGCGTCTTCGTCTCCGTGGACCTGCGCCAGGATGTCGTCGAGCAGTGACTCCAGCCGGGCCAGGTCGGCCGAAGACACAGCGGGCAGAACTGGCGGTGCCGACGGAACCTGATGGGCGGCTTGCTTGTACAGGTAGCCCGCCAGGTCGGTCGCGGTCGGGTAGTCGAACACGAGCGTCGACGGCAGCGACAGTCCGGTGGCCTTGGCGAGGCGGTTGCGGAATTCGATGCCGCCGAGGGAATCGAAGCCGAGCTCGTCGAAGCCCTGGTCGGCGCGAACGTCGTCGGGCGAGGCATAGCCGAGCACCGCCGCCGCCTGCTCGCGCACGACGTCGAGCACCACCGCTTCCCGACGCGCCTCGGGCGCGGCGGCGAGCCGAGCGCTCAACGTGGCGGTCGCCGACGCGCTCGTCCGCGCTCGGCGGCCCACGAACGCGCGCAATACCGCGGGCGTGGTCGTGCTGTGCGCGGCCAGCCGGAGCTCGTTCACGTCGAAGTTCAGCGGCACCGACACCGCGGTGTTCGCGGCGACCGCCGTGTCGAACATCCGCCAGCCCGCGGTCTGCTCGATCGGGACTAGTCCGAGGCGCGTCAGCCGGGTCAGGTCGGTGGCCGCCAGTCCGCCCGCCATGCCGCCGCCTTCCCACGGACCCCACGCCAGCGCGGTCGCGGGCAGACCGGCGGCGTGTCGACGCTGGGCCAGCGCGTCCAGGAATGCGTTGGCGGCGGCGTAGTTCGCCTGCCCGGCCGTGCCGATGACGCCGGCGATCGAGGAGAACAGCACGAACGCCGACAGTGGCTGATCCGCGGTCAGCTCGTGCAGATGCCAGGCCCCGTCGACCTTCGGAGCCATGACCCGAGCCAGTTGCTCGGGCGTCAAGGTCGCGAACGCGGCGTCGTCGAGCACGCCGGCCGCGTGCACGACCGCGGTGAGCGGCTGATCGGCCGGAATCGATGCGAGTAGCGCGGCTGTGGCGTCGCGGTCGGCGACATCGCAGGCCACGACGCGCACGGCTGCGCCGAGTTCGGCGAGCTCGTTCACCAGTTCCGCGGTGCCCGGCGCCGCAGCACCGCGACGCGAGGTCAGCAAGAGCTTGCGGACGCCGAGCCGACGCACGAGGTGACGTGCCAGGTCGGCACCGAGGCCGCCGACGCCGCCGGTGATCAACACCGTGCCCGCGCCGAATTTCGGCGCCGGGCCCACTCGGTCTGCCACCGTCAACCGCGGCGCCACGAGCCGGTCGCCGCGCACCGCCAGCTGCGGCTCCTCGGCTGCCAGGGCGGCACGCACCGTGTCGGCGTGCGGGGGCGCGCCGGACCAGTCGAGCTGGACGATCCGGTCCGGGTATTCGGTCTGCGCGACGCGAACCAGTCCGCGAATCGCCGCGGCCGCGAGGTCGGGCGTCTCGCCGGGCAGTCCGGCGCCGTCGCGGGTGAGCACTACGAGCGTGCGGTCAGCGAACCGGTCCTCGCGCAGCCACCGTTGCAGGGTCGCCGATGCCGCCGTAGTCCGCGCGGATACCTCGGTGGCGGTCGTGGCCGCTGCCGCGGGCGCCCACGCCACCACGGTCGGCAGGTCGGTGGCAGCCGCGAGTGCGTCGATGTCGGAATACTGTTGTGCGACATCGACCAGCGAGATCTCGCCGAGCGAGGCGAGCCGTTCGGTCCCGGCGGCGATGTCGGTCACCGGCACCCAGTCCAGTTCATAGATCTCGTGCTTGCCCGCGCCGAGCGAACTCCGGAACTGCTCGACGTCGTAGGCACGCATCACGGCCTCGTCGATCGAGACGACGGGGCGTCCGGCCGGATCGATCGCAGCGACCGAGATGGTCTCGGCACCGTCGGCGATGGCGAGCACGCGCAGCGTCGTCGCCTTTCGCACGTCATGGAATCGGGTCCCGCCCCACCGGAACAGCAGTCGGCCCTCGGTCGGGTCGCCGTCGCGTTCAGGCCAGATCAAGCAGGCCAGACCAGCGTGCATGATCATGTCGAACAGCGCCGGATGCAGGTCGAAGCCGCCGGGCTCGCCATCGAGCACGATCTCGGAGAACACCTCGTCGCCGCGCTGCCATGCGGCCCGCACGCCGATGAACGACGGACCGTACTCAAGCCCGGCAGCGCGCGCCACCTGCGCCGGAATCCATTCCGGTGCGACAGGTGTCGCCCCGACGGGCGGCCACGCCTCGGCGCGCAACCGCTCCATGAGCGATTCGGTCGCCGGCCGATCCGGGGTCAGCACGCCGCTGGCGTTGCGCACCCAGTCCCCCTCGCCGACCCGATAGGAGAACACGAAGGGGCGCCTGCCCTGCTCATCCGGTGCCTCGACCAGCACCTGGAGCCGCACCTCGCCGACATCGGGCGGTAGCACGGGCGCCTCGAGCGTGAGCTCCTCGACGCCGGCGCAGCCGACCTCGGCGGCGGCCGCCAGCAGCATTTCCATGAGCGCGGCACTCGGCATGAGCACGACGCCGTAGGTGGCGTGGTCGGCGAGCCACGGATGGGTCTGCTGTGACACTCGCCCGGTGAACAGGTACTCGTCACGGCCCGCGACCGGAACGACCTCGGTGAGCATCGGATGCCCTTGGTCGCTGTCCGCCGGAACGCCATCGGCGTGCGGGCGGGGCGGCAGCCAGAAGCGCTCATGCTGGAACGCGTAGGCGGGCAACGATACTCGCCGCACGTCGCGGCCGGCGAACAGCGGCGCCCAGTCGATGGCCAGGCCGGCACAGTGTGCGTCCGCGAGCGCCATCGTGACCTGCTCGACCTCGTCGACCGTGCGACGGGCCGCCGCGATCACCGCCGAGCGGGCCGCGACCGGCTCGGGCAAGGTCTGCCGCGTCATCGCCGTCAACACCGCATCCGGACCCAGCTCGACAAACCGCCGCACACCCGAATCCACCAACGAACCCACCGCAGGCGCGAAACGAACCGCCGCACGCACCTGCTCCACCCAATACCCCGCAGTCAGCAACTCCTCACCAGCCAATACACCAGACACCGTGGAACACAACCGAATACGCGGCGCTTGGTACACCACCGACCGCGCAACCTGCTCGTATTCGGCCAACATCGGTTCCATCAACACCGAATGGAACGCATGACTCACCGACAACCGGCTCGTCTTCACCCCATCAGCCCTCAGCTGAGCCTCGAGCACCGAAATCGCCGCAACCGCACCGGAGAACACCACCGCATCCGGAGCATTCACCGCCGCCAAAGACACCGAACCCGGCGCCGAAACAGCCTCTGCCTCAACACCTTCAACGACCCAGATCCCGGCCGCCAGCAACTCCAGCGCCCGCTCCTCGGTCACCGCAGCCGCCAACATCGCCCCACCCGAAGGCAGAGCACCCATCAAACGACCACGCGCAGCAACCAAACGACACGCATCCGACAGACTCCACACACCAGCCACATACGCCGCAGCCAACTCGCCGATCGAATGACCAGCCACCACATCCGCAGTGACACCGAACGACTCGATCAACCGGAACAACGCCACCTCGAACGCGAACAACGCAGGCTGCGTGAACTCCGTCCGATCCAACACACCCGCAGCGTCATCGGCGACGACCCGGTCGACCCCAGCCCCACCTTCTCGCGAGCCATCCTCGCCGAACATCACCGCACGCAGCGAAACACCCAACGACGCATCGAACTCCGCACAGACCTCGTCCAAAGCCGCAGCGAACACCGGGAACGCCGCAGACAACCCGGCACCCATCCCGACCCGCTGCGCACCCTGACCCGTGAACAGGAACGCTGTGTCGCCAGCGGCTGCCGTACTGACCGAGACATCGACATCCCCGGCCGCGAGGCGGGCCAGACCGGCCAGCAACTCGCCACGGTCGCGGCCGACGACGGACGCGCGGAATTCCAGCTGCGCCCGCGTCCGCAGCAGCGCGGCGGCCACGTCGACGGCATCGACATCGGCACTGCCGTCGATGGACTCGGTTGACGTACTGCCCGGCTGTGTCCGCAGCCAGGTGTGCAGGCGCTGTGCCTGCGCAGCCAACGCCGCCTCCGACGACGCGGTCACCACCCAGGGAACAAACTCCGAATGCGTCTGCGGTGCTGACGCGTCGACGGTCGGCCACGGTTCCGGTGCCTCTTCGAGAATGGCGTGCACATTGGTGCCGCTGACGCCGAACGACGAGACTCCGGCCCGACGCGGGCGGTCGCCCGCGGGCCACGGCTCGGCCTCGGTGAGAACTCGAACCGCGCCCGTCGACCAGTCGACATACGGCGACGGCGCATCCACGTGCAAGGTCGCGGGCAATGTCTCGTGCCGCAGCGCCTGCACCATCTTGATCACGCCACCGACGCCTGCCGCGGCGACGGTGTGACCCACATTCGATTTGAACGATCCGATGCGCAGCGGCTCCGTTCGACCCTGCCCGTAGGCGTTGATCAACGCCTGCGCCTCGATCGGGTCCCCGAGCGTGGTGCCTGTGCCGTGCGCTTCGACGGCGTCGACGTCGAGCGGCGTCAGTCCGGCGTTCGCGAGGGCCTGCGCGATCACGCGCTCCTGCGACGGACCGTTCGGCGCCGTGAGGCCGTTACTTGCGCCGTCCTGGTTCACCGCGGTGCCACGCACCACCGCGAGCACCCGGTGGCCGAGCCGCTGCGCATCCGACAACCGCATCAGGACGAGCACACCGACGCCCTCGGAAAACGCGACGCCGTCGGCAGCGGCGGAGAACGCCTTGGACCGCCCGTCCGGCGACAGGCCGCGCTGGCGCGCGAAGTCCTGGTACAGGTAGGGGCTGGCGGCCACCGTAACGCCACCGGCCAGCGCCAGCGACGTCTCGCCCTGCCGCAGCGCCTGGCACGCCAAGTGCAGCGTCACCAGCGATGACGAGCAGGCGGTATCCACTGTCACCGCCGGACCCTCGAGTCCGAACACGTAGGACACCCGCCCCGAGATCACGCTGTGCGTGGTGCCGGTGAGTCGGAATCCTTCGAGATCGCCGGTGACTCGCGTGTTGTAGTCCGAGGTGCAGGCGCCGGTGTAGACGCCCGCATCGGTGCCGCGCAACGTCGACGGGTCGATGCCCGCGTCGGCGAGCGCATCCCAGCTGGTCTCGAGCAGCAGCCGCTGCTGCGGGTCCATGGCCAGCGCCTCGCGGGGGCTGATGCCGAAGAAGGCGGGATCGAATTCGCCTGCGTTGTACAGGAATCCGCCGTGCCGGGTGTACACGGTGCCCGGCTGGTCGGGATCCGGGTCGAACAGCCGGTCCAGGTCCCAGCCGCGATCGGTCGGAAACGGTCCGATCGCGTCGGTTTCCGAAGCCACCAGTTCCCAGAGCTGTTCGGGTGTTTCGACCCCGCCCGGGTAACGGCAGCTCATGCCGACGATCGCGATCGGCTCGTCGGCACGGACCCGGCGGGGTGCGGGCCGTGCCTGCAGGGCGGCGGCACCGTCGACTTTCGACAGCAGCATCGCCGCGACCGCCGCGGCGGTCGGATAGTCGAACACCAGAGTGGACGGCAGCGCCACTCCTGTGGCCTTGGCAAGGCGGTTGCGGAATTCGACGCCGCCGAGGGAGTCGAAACCGAGCTCGTCGAAACCCTGGTCGGGACGAATGTCGTTGGCCGAGGCGTGCCCCAGCACCGTCGCCGCCTCCGCGCGCACCAGATCCAGCACCACGGCGGCATGTCGCTCGACCGGGGCCTGCGCAAGCCGGGCGCCGAGCGAGCCGGTGTCGGCGGCCGCAGTCGGGGTCGCGCGGCGAACGAAGCCGTGCAGCACCGCAGGCACCGCGTCGACGTCGGTAGTCCGGCGCAGGGCGCCGGCGTCGAATCGCACCGGCGCCAGGTGCGCGGCCCCACCTGCCACGGCAGCATCGAACAGGCGCATGCCGTCGACGGCATGCAGCTGATGCAGCCCCCACCGCTCCCAACGGGCCAGTCCGGCCCCGTCCAAGCCGGCGGTCATGCCGCTGCTCTGCTCCCACGGGCCCCAGGCCAGCGCGGTCGCGGGCAGCCCCGCCGCGCGTCGATGCTGCGCCAGCGCGTCGAGGTAGGCATTGGCGGCGGCGTAGTTCGCCTGGCCCGCTGAGCCCAGCAGTGCGGCGGCGGAGGAGAACAGGACGAAAGCCGACAGGTCGAGCTCGCGGGTGAGCTGATGCAGCTGCCAAGCCGCCGCGGCCTTCGGTGCGAAGACGCGCTCGAGCTGACGAGGAGTGAGAGTGTGCACGGCGGCGTCGTCGAGCACACCAGCCGTGTGCACGACGCCGGTCAGTTCGCCGCCGACGGCATTCAGCAATGCGGCCAACGCGTCGGGGTCGGCGACGTCGCAGGCTTGCACCCGAACATCGGCGCCCAGTTCGGCGAGCTCGACGGTCAGCGCGTCGGCGCCGGGTGCGGCCGGGCCGCGCCGGGAGACCAGCAACAGACCGCGCACGCCGTGCGCCCGGACCAGGTGACGGGCGACGATCGCGCCGAGTCCGCCGGTGCCGCCGGTGACGAGCACGGTGCCGGTGCCGAAGTCGGGCCGGTCGGTGTTCGTGGGAGCGCCGACGAGGCGCGGCGCCAGTAGCACCGCATTCCGCAGCGCCAGTTGGGGTTCCGCGGTGGCGATGACTGCCGCGGCAGCGGCGCCGTCCAGGGGCTCCGCGCACGCCTTCGGGTCGAGGTCGAGCAGCGTGAAACGTCCGGGATGTTCGGACTGCGCACTGCGCACCACACCCCAGATCGCGGCGGTCGCCGGATCCGGTGAAACCGAGCCCGCCGCCACGGCGCCACGGGTGACCAGCACCAGTCGGGCAGCGGAGTAACGAGGTTCGGCGAGCCACTCGCGCAGCAGCGTGTGCGCCGTCTGTACCAGTTCGAGCGCCGTTTCCGCGTCCGCCGCGTCGATGACGGGGGCGTGCCACACCACGACATCCGGGATGTTCTCCGCTGCGACGAGTTCCGCGGTAGTCGGATACCGCGCGTCGATGTTGGCGACCGCCGCGCCAAGGGCGGCAAGAGTCGGAGCCGGGCCTGCGGTGGCCGGAATCTGTACCCAGTCGAGCTCGAGCAGAGTCGCGACAGCGCCGGGCAGTTCGGCACGGAACGCGTTCACATCGTAGGGCCGCATGACGACTGCGTCGACGGACACCACCGGGTTTCCGGCCGCGTCGACCGCGGCGACCGAGATGGTCTCCGCCCCGGTCGATACGGCGAGCACCCGGAGCGAGGTCGCGGCGGGTGCGGCGGCGTGCATGCGGGCCCCACCCCAGCGGAACAGCAATCGTCCGGCGGACGGGTCGCCGTCGGCGTCGCGCCAGATCAAGCCGGCGAGGCCGGCATGCATCACCAGGTCCAGCAGCGCCGGATGCAGGCCGAAGCGGCGCGTGTCGGGGGCGGCGGCTGTATCGAGGGTGATCTCGGAGTACACGGCACCGCCGCGCTGCCACGCGGCATCGACGCCGAGAAACGCCGGCCCGTACTCCAGTCCGGAGCCGAGTGCGATCTGCTCGGGAACCCAGGCGGGTGCCAGGATTTCGGCGTCGGCGGGTGGCCACGGTTCGGTGCGCAGCTGTTCGAGCAGTGCGTCACTCCCGGACCAGACGGGCGCCAGCATGCCGCTGGCGTTGCGCACCCACTCGCCGTCGCCCGCGCCGTCGACGAGGCGGAACGAGAACACGAAGGACCGACGACCGCTGCCGTCGGGGTCCTGCACCGCGACCTGCAGTTCGATCTCGCTGTCCTCGGTGGGCAGCATCGGGGCATGCAACGTCAGCTCGTCGACGACGCCACAGCCGATCCGGTCGCCTGCCGTCATCAGGAACTGCACCAGGGTGGCGCTCGGGACGACGATGACACCGTAGGTCATGTGGTCGGCTACCCACGGCTGAGCCCGCATCGAGATGCGGCCGGTGAACATCCATTCGTCCGTACCCGCGATCGGAACGACCCCGGTGAGCAGCGGATGCGCGGTGGAGTCGGTGTCCCTCGGCGCCGCGGCCAACCAGTAGCGCCGATGTTGGAAAGCGTAGGCGGGCAGTTCGAGCCGGGTGGCGGGACGGTTCGCGAACAGCGGCGCCCAGTCCACCGCGGTACCGGCGCAGTGCAGTGCCGCGAGCGCCGAGGTGAGCTGTGTCGCCTCGTCGGCGGTCCGGCGCGCGCAGGCGACGGCGAGCACCTCGGCGTCGAGTTCGGCGGGCAGCGTCTGACGGGTCATCGCTGTCAGCACCGCGTCGGGGCCGAGCTCGAGAAAGCGCTTGACACCGGCGTCGAGCAAGGACTGCACGCCGGGCGCGAACCGCACAGTGGCCCGCACCTGCGCCGCCCAGTACTGCGGGGTGAGTAGCTCGTCGCCGGCGGCGACACCGGACACGTTCGAGACCACCGGAATTCGCGGCGGGTGATAGTCGACCTCGGCGGCGATCTGTTCGAATTCGGCGAGCATCGGCTGCATGAGTTCGGAGTGGAACGCATGACTCACCCGCAGCCGACTCGACTTCACGCCCTCGGCCGTCAGCGACTCCCGAAGCGCGGAAACAGCCTCGACCGCACCGGAGAACACCACCGCGTTCGGAGCATTCACCGCCGCCAGAGACACAACACCGACCCACGAGGCAGCCCCGCCTTCGGGACCGGTTCCGGACGCCAGCACCTCCAGCGCCCGCTCCTCGGTCACCGCGGCCGCCAACATCGCCCCACCCTCAGGCAAGCCACCCATCAAACGACCACGCGCTGCAACAAGTCGACACGCATCCGACAGACTCCACACACCAGCCACATACGCAGCCACCAGCTCACCGATCGAATGACCCGCCACGACATCTGGCACCACACCGAACGACTCGACCAGCCGGAACAACGCCACCTCGAACGCGAACAACGCGGGCTGAGTGAACTCCGTCCGATCCAACAAGCCCGGGTGCTCGGCGTCATCGCCGACACCACCGGGACGATCGGAGGCATCACCGGGCACGACCCGCTCGACGTCGGCACCGCTCCCCAAGCCATCGCCGAACATCACCGCCCGCAGCGAAACACCCAGCAACGCATCGAACTCCGCACACACCTCATCCAACGCGGCAGCGAACACCGGGAACCCGGCATATAAGCCAGCACCCATCCCCACTCGCTGCGCACCCTGACCCGTGAACAGGAACGCAGACTTCCCCGTTCCCACCACCCCGTCAACAACACCGGAACCACTCACACCAGAAGCCAACCCCGCAAGCGCGGCCGATAGCTCCTCACGATCACGCCCGAACACCGCCCCCCGATGATCCAACTGCGCACGCGAATTCCACTGCGCCGCCGCGACATCCGACAGCTCCGCGTCGCGGTTCTCCTGTAGCCAGTCGTGCAGCCGCAGCGCCTGCGCCCGCAACGCCGACTCCGACTTCGCCGACACCAACAGCGGGGCAGCAACACTCACCGCACCGCTCTCGTCCGCGCCACCCGATACCGCTGCGGCGCCGCCCGACGAAGCCGGCCGCGAACCACCGAGCGCTGGCACAGGGGGCGGCGCTTCTTCGAGGATCACATGCGCGTTCGTGCCACTGATCCCGAACGACGACACACCCGCCCGACGCACCCGATCACCCTTAGGCCACGACTCCGAGTCCGTCAGCAGGCGTACCGCACCCGCAGACCAATCCACATGCGGCGTCGGCGCATCCACATGCAGGGTCGCGGGCAACGTTTCGTGCCGCAGTGCCTGCACCATCTTGATCACACCGCCGACACCGGCGACCGCGACCGCATGCCCGATATTCGACTTCAACGATCCGATCCGCAACGGCTCCGCGCGATCCTGCCCATAGGCGGCAATCAGCGCCTGCGCCTCGATGGGATCACCGAGGGCGGTGCCCGTGCCGTGCGCTTCGACCGCGTCGACATCGGCTGCGGCCAGCCCCGCATTGGCCAGCGCCTGCGCGATCACCCGCTCCTGCGACGGACCGTTCGGCGCGGTCAACCCGTTACTCGCACCATCCTGATTGACCGCACTCCCGCGCACCACCGCCAGAACGTGATGTCCGAGCCGCTGTGCGTCCGAGAGCCGCATCAACGCGACCACACCGACCCCTTCGGACCACACGACGCCGTCGGCGGCGGCAGCGAAGGCCTTGCTGCGCGCATCCGGCGACAGCCCGCGCTGTCGCGCGAAGTCCACGTAGAGATTCGGGCTCGCGGCCACGGTGACGCCACCGGCCAGCGCCAGCGACGCCTCACCACTGCGCAGCGACTGGCAGGCCAGGTGCAAGGCGACCAGCGACGACGAACACGCCGTGTCGACGGTCACCGCCGGCCCCTCCAGGCCCAGCGTGTAGGCGACTCGACCCGAGACGACGCTGTGCGAGGTTCCGGTGAGCCGGTAGCCCTCCAGGTCACCGACCACGCGCTGTGAGTAGCCGGAGGAGCAAGCACCGACGAAGACGCCTGCGTCCGTACCGTGTAGCGTCTGCGGGTCGACACCCGCGTCCTCCACCGCCTCCCAGGCAGCTTCGAGCATGAGTCGCTGCTGGGGATCCATCGCCGACGCCTCGCGCGGGCTGATGCCGAAGAACTCGGCGTCGAATCCTGCGGCGTCGGCGAGGAATCCGCCCTCGCGGGTGTACACCGTGCCTGGGTTGTCGGGGTCGGGATCGAACAGCCGCTCCAGATCCCAGCCGCGGTCAGTCGGGAATGGGCCGATGGCGTCTCGGCCCTGCGAGACCAGCTCCCACAGCTCCTTCGCCGAGCGAACGCCACCCGGAAAACGGCAGCTCATCCCGACGATCGCGATCGGCTCGGAGGTCTGTGCGCGATGGGTCATCCGCACGGCGGCACCGGCGACGCCGTCGAGCGAACGACGCAGCAGCCCCGCGACAGCGGTGGCGGTGGGATGGTCGAATACCAACGTGCGCGGGAGCCTCGCCCCGGTCGCGCGGACCAGACGGTCGCGCAGTTCGACGCCGCTGACGGAGTCGAACCCGAGCTTGGTGAACGGCAACTGCGGGTCGATCGCGTCGGCGTCGGCATGGCCGAGCACCGCGGCAGCGTGCTCGCGGACCGCGGCGAGCACCACGGCGTCGCGGTCGCGCTCAGGAGTCCGCGCGAGCCGCTGCGCGAACTCGCTGGTCACGGCGGGTCGTGCGGAGGCAGTCGCCTTCGGCGTGGAAATGACAGACGGCGTCACGACACCATCGCCCTGCTGCCAGACGGTGTGGCGGGCGAAGACATAGGAGGGCAAGTCGATGCTGGCGGCGATGGGTGCGAGCACCGTCGGATCGACGGTGACGCCGAGGCAGTGCGCGGCGGCGAGGGCGGTAGCGAACTGCTCCGGCCCGCCCCGTCCTCGCTGTAGCGTTCCGAGTACTGCCGTCTGCTCACCCCGGCCGATCGACTGCACGGTGAGCTCTACGCCCATGGTGAGCACCGGATGCGGGCTCATCTCGAGAAAGGCGTCGATACCGGAATCCGCCAACGTCTGTACGGCGTCGGCGAACCGAACCGGTTCGCGCAGCGACCGATACCAGTAGGCGGCGCCGAGGGTCGTGGTATCCAACGGCGCGGCGGTGACGGTGGAGACGAACTCGGTCGTGGCGGCGCGCGGCTCGATCGGCGCCAATTCGTCGAGTAGCCGCTCCCGCAGGCGCTCAACGGCCCGCGAATGAGACGGGTAGTCCACCGGAATTGCCCTGGCCCACACACTATCTCGGTCACAGTCGGCCAGGAATTCGGCGAGGGCGGCGGTGTCGCCCGCGATCACCGTCTGCGCGGGCCCGTTGACCGCTGCCAGCGACAGCCGTTCACCGTAGGCCGCGAGCCGCGTCCGGGCAGCCTCGGCGCCGAGACCGATCGATGCCATCCCGCCGTGCCCGGCCAGACCTTCGGCGACCGCGCGCGACCGCAGCGCGACGACGCGCGCCGCGTCGTCCAGCGACAGCGCGCCCGCGAGGTACGCGGCCGCGATCTCGCCCTGCGAATGTCCGACCACCGCGGCCGGTTCCACCCCCGCGGCCCGCCAGTGCCGGGCCAGCGACACCATCACCGAGAACAGCGCAGGCTGCACGACGTCCACCCGCTCCAGCGACGGCGCACCGGGTACTGCGCGCAGCACATCGGTGAGCGACCAGTCGACGAACGGCGCGAGCGCCGCCTCGCAATCCGCGATCGCGGCGGCGAATTCGCCGCCGTCGGCGAGCAGTTCGGCGGCCATACCCTCCCATTGACTGCCCTGGCCCGGGAATACGAAGGCGACCCGGCGCGGCACCGCGCGCCCCGGTGGCACCGCCGCGGCGTCCGCGGCGTCGGGGTCGGTCAGGGCGCTGAGCCCGGCGAGCAGGGTGGCGCGGTCGCGGCCGACGACGGCGGCCCGCCATGGCAGCTGGGAGCGGGTGCGCAGCAGGGAGTGCGCGATGTCGGCGGGGTCGGCGTCGGGCCGTGCGGCCACCCAGTCACCGAGCCGGGCGGCCTGATCGGTGATCGCGGTGTCGCTGTGCGCCGATAGCACCCAGGTCACGGCGGATTCCGCGGTGATCCCGTGCTCCGCGGTGGCCGTCGCGGGTGCGGCCTCGAGCAGGGCGTGGACGTTCGTGCCACCCATGCCGAAGGCGGAGACGCCCGCGCGGCGGATCGGCGCATCGGTCCACGACTCGACCTCGGTGACTACCCGAAGACGCAGCTCCGCCAGCGGGATCCGCGGATTCGGCGCCTGAAAGTGCAGGCTGGGAACGAGACTGCCGCGATGCAGACACAGCGCGGTCTTGATCAGCCCGGCGATGCCTGCCGCAGCCTCCAGGTGCCCGATGTTGGACTTCACCGAGCCGACGGCCAGCGCGTCCGTGCGGCCCGCGCCGTACACCGCGCCGAGCGCGGCGGCCTCGACCGGATCACCGGCCGGGGTGCCGGTGCCGTGCAGTTCGATGTACTGCACCGACCCGGCGTCCACCGCGGCACCGGCGAGCGCCGCCCGGATGGCGTCTTCCTGCGCGGCCTGGCTCGGCGCGCTGAGTACGCCGTGCTCGTTGCCGTTGTTGGCGGCCGTGCCGCGGATCACCGCGTACACCCGGTCGCGGTCTGCCAAGGCGCGGTCCAGCGGCTTCAGCACCACGACGCCGCCGCCCTCGCCCCGCACGAAACCATCGGCCGCGGCATCGAATACGCGGCACTTTCCGGTCGCGGACTGCGCGCCGAATTCGGCGATGCGATCGCCACTGCGCGCGGACAGAATCAGGTTCACGCCACCGGCCAGCGCCAGTTCGGTCTCACCGCTGCGCAGGCTCTCGACGGCCAGATGCACCGCGACCAGCGACGACGACTGCCCGCTGTCCACCACGAGGCTGGGACCGGTGAGGCCGAAGAAGTTGGACACGCGGTTGGCGATGATGCCGCGACTCGACCCCCACAGCGAGTGGCGGGTCACCCCCTCGCCACCCCGCAGCGCGGCGAGTTCGGTGAAATCACTACCCGTGCAGCCGAAGAACACCGCGCTGCGCAGCCCGGCGCGACGTTCCAGGGTCGCGCCCGCGTCTTCGAGTGCCGCCCAGCTCAATTCGAGGGCCAGCAGCTGCTGTGGGTCGAGTGCCCGTGCCTCATTCGGTGAAACGCCGAAGAAGTCCGGATCGTATTCGCCGGCCCCGTCCAGGAATCCGGCGCGTTCGGTGAGACCGGACCGGTCGTCGGGCGCTGCCCCGACCGCGTCATGTCCCTCGTGCAGCAACCGCCAGAAACTGTCGAGATCCGCCGCACCCGGCATTCTGCAGGCCATACCGACGATGGCGATGTCGTTCGACGATCCGGACACCGATTGATTCCTTTCACGGGGCAACGCGAACGACCAGCGGTCGCGTCGAAGAGAGCGTTCGGCTTGCAGCCGTGTTGAACTCGGTGGCGGGCGGCGGTTGAATGCCGCCCGCCACGCTCAGGCCGCGAGCGCCGGCACCTGTTCCCGGCGCTGGGTCGCCCGGGCTCGCCGGGCGCCGATCGCAGCGCGCACCAGCAGCTTCGGCGAGAACAGCACGGCCGGGGAGCTGTTGCGGGTCACTACCGACACATAGGACTGCGCGATTTTCGGGTCGTCCACGGCGGCGGCGAGGATCATCCGGATCACCGGCGGCAGCACCGTGCGCTTGCTGAGGTCGGCGATTGTGAAGTGGTGCAGGCCGAGTCGCTTGCGGTGCTGCTTCTGGTAACGGGCCAGCGCCTTGTCGATCGCGGCGCTGTCCTGCGACTTCAGTGCGTCTGTCACCGCGTCGGCGAGCCATTCGGCGGCCTGGAAGGCGAAGCCGCAGCCCACGCCACTGACCGGGTCGGCCACCATCGCGGCGTCCCCGACCAGCGCGAGACCGGGGGCAACGACGCGGCGACGACGGATATTCGGGTAGTCGCGGGTGCCGATCAGGTCCGTTACCCGCTCGACGTTCGACAAGTCGGGCGCGTCGGGCAGATTCTTGAACGACTCGAGCAGGAACTTCTCCCGGTCGAGGTCGAACTCGGGGAGGCTGCGCTTGTCCGGAGCGCAGGAGATCACGGCGGTGCCGTCACCGAATCCGGCCATCAGGAAGATGTCAGGCATCGCGAACCAGGCCCGCAACGTACGGTCGGCGGGCATGTCGACGTTGCGGTAGTGGGCGAAGTAGATGTAGCGGCGATTCTCCGTTTCGATGGCAGGCAGCCCCGCCCGGTCGGCGACGACGGAGCTGCGACCGTCGGCGCCGATCACGAGGCGACCGCTGAACAGGGTCTCCTCGCCCTTGATCTTCGCGACGACACCGTTGACGCGACCATGGGCATCGCGAGACAGGTCGGTGACCTTCGCGCCGAGGATCAGCTCCACGCCCGGAGTCTCGGCGGCGGTGCGGCGCACCAGCGGGTCGAGCAGGCGCCGCTGCAGGTTGTAGCCGTAGTCGCCCCGCTCGACGGCGGTCTCGTCGAGGACCCAGCCGTCGGCCGCGGAGTGGAAGGCGTCGTAGCAGGGCATCGAACCTGCCTCCGCGAGTTTGTCTGCCAAGCCGAGCCGCCGCAGCACCGGCTGCGTTCCGGCGCGGATCGTCGCGGTGCACAGCCGCTTGTAATGGTCCGGATCCTTGTGCGCTTCGAGGACCGCGACGCGCAGTCCGGCGCGACCGAGGAGCGCGGCGGTGGAGCAGCCGGCGAGGCTGCCGCCAACGATGACGACGTCGTACATGAAGACCTTATTTCTCTGAGGAACTACAGCGATTCGATCGGGTCAGACTTTTTCGGCAGCAGGACGGTGTGGGTCCGCCTGCTGCTGTGCGGCGAGCCGGATCCGCTCCTGCGCGGCGAGGCGAGCCAAGCGAGCCGGGTCGCGCCCGTCCCAGGTGCCGGCGGAGGAATGGATACGGAACCGCGCCGAGAAGTTGTCGAACTGCCATTGCGTCAGCGACGGTTTGATCACCTTCTTGTGCGCTTCGGAACTGCGATAGGCGAAGTCGATGAGGTCGTGCTGACTGCGCCAGATCGAGAACGTGCTGGTGGAGGTGAGGTCGTCGGCGACGCCGAGTTGCGCGATCAGTCCGGCGTCGGTGCGCTGCTCGTCGACCACCCGCTTGTTGTTCAGCAGGAATGTCGGCACGTATCGCGAGCGCACATGGCTGTAGGTGAACGAGACGACCGGCTCGTCGTCGGTGTGCGGGACGGGATCGACCTCAGGACGCCAGCCACGCCACTCGCCGCGCCCGATCCGGGTGGGCGCCATCGCGACCTGCCATAGCTCGCGGGAACGGTCGGTGAAGATGTCGACGGCGCATGAATTCTCGAAATCGTCTCGGGCGGAGTCGGATTCGAACATCGTGAACAACGCCCAACGCCGGAAGATCGGCGCACCGCCGATCGGCGGCTGCAGATTCCCGGTACCGAATACCCGGCCCGCGACCAGGCCGGGGGTCGCACACAGTTCCTGGTTGATCCGCGGCAGGTTGGCCAGTAGCCCGGTCCAGCCGCGGGCGGGGTAGCTGGCGAGACGGAACGACACGGTCATCTCAGGCGCCCCGTTCGGTCGACTCGGCGGGCGGAGTGACCGGGGTCGCTTCGGCCAGCTGCTTGAACGTGCGGAATTGCTTGTGCACCATGACCAGTTCGCCCCACGGGAACAAGTACTTACGCAGCGCGTACAGCCCCGTGTAGCGCGCGAAGGCGCCGGTGCGGTCGTGCACCGTCATGATCATCAGCAGTCGGCAGTCGCCGCCCTCCGGGCGTTCCACCACCCGGAACGTGCAACAGGTGTCGCCCCAGAACCAGCGCAGCCACGGGTGGATACGCATCGTGATGTGCTGGTCGCGTTCGAAGCTCGACACCTGGAAGATCATCAGGATCTTCTGTCCCGCGGCCAGTTCATCGGCGCCGGGCGTCCACTGACGGGGGCTGCGTCGGCCGAAATTGTCGATCCAGTCGTAGCTGTACGGCGCAACCCGCATCTGGCACAGCCACCGCCACGTCACTGCCGATGTCGCCCGCACGGTGATGCCGCGATAGTAGGTGTCCCACGGCGGCGCGACATGATTCATGCACTCCTCGAATTCGGGGCGCTCCTGCTCGGTGGTGCCCCAATAGCGCCGTACCGCATGGGCGTTGTCGAGCGCTCGTCGCAGGCGCCCGAACGGACCGCGCGGTCGGTCGAGGCGGTCAAAGGTCGTCATCAGTTCTCGTTCCTCGAATCTGTCGGATCGGATGTCAACGGCCGCTGAGGGAGTCGAGCCAGCGACGGATGGACGTGGCGGTCTCGGTTGCCTGCTCCTCGATGATCGAGAAGTGGTGCGCGTCGATGCGCTCTGTCGGTCCGCGGTGCTGCCAGTCCGGCACCGGATCGGTGTCACCGAAGCTGCTCAGCGTCATGGACGCCCGCAGATTCAACGTCGGCGCGGCGATCGAGCGTGCTTCGCGCTCGGGGTAGAACCGCACATAGCCGCCCATGGCGACCAAACCGTGGTCGTCGACCGGGGTCAGCTCGTTGTCCCGGGACAGGATCTGTGCCAGTGCGTCGGTGAGTACGAGGCGATTGAGCTCCAGATCGTCCGGTGAGTATGTGTCGATCATCGCCACGCCGACGAGCCGTGTGCCGCGATCCTCGAGCCGCCGCGCGACCGCGTGCGCGATCGCGCCACCGACCGAATAGCCGATGAGCGCCACCGGATTTCGCTCGAGCTCCGGCTCGACGGCGGCGGCGAGGGCGTCGATCGCCGCCGACCAGGTCGCGGGCAACAGATCTCCTGGCGTCATGCCGGGCAACCGCAGTCCGAACACCTGCCGCTCGCCGCCCAGATTGCGGGCCAGGCGCGCGAACTGGTGCGGACCGGAACCCGCGAGGAACGACGGAATGCAGATCAGCGTCGGCGATCCGGCACCGCGCGCCAGCAGTTGTGGCGTCGGGGGCGCGATTTCGGCCTGGTCGGCGCCGGCCGCGGCCGCCAAGGCTGAGCTCGCGGTCAGCAGTGGCATCGCTGCCGCGAGGTCGCCGCGGCGATGCGCGGCCGTCACCAACTCGGTGAGCGTGCCGCGCACCCCGGTCGGCGCCGAGGCGATCCGGCCGCCGGCTTCGGTCTCCTCGATCCGGGACCGCACCAGCTTCGCCACCTCGGCGGCGGTCGGATGGTCGAAGATCAGGGTCGACGGCAACGTCAGCCCGGTCTGCTGCACCAGCCGATTCCGCAACTCGACAGCGCCGAGAGAGTCGAAGCCGAGTTCGGTGAACGGCGCGTCCGGGTCGATCGCGTCGCCGGACAGGTGGCCGAGCGCCGCCGCCGCGGCCTCCCGCACCGCCTGCACGATCGCGCTGTCACGCTCCGCGTCCGGCAGGGTGGCCAGCCGCCGCGCCAGGCTGACACCGCTGTTCGCCGTGGCCGTCGGCACCCTGATCATGCCCCGCAGTACCGCAGGCAGCGTGCCGCCGCGGGCCATGGCGGCAAGCGCCGTCTTGTCCAGCAGAGCCGTCGCCAGCGTCGCCCGGCCGGTCGCGAGTGCGCTGTCGAACAGCGTCATCCCGGACTCCGCGTCGATCGGGATCAGTCCGAGACGGGCGCGGATCTGCCGCGTGTACTGCTCGGCGCCGACTGTCCCGAGCATGCCCGCCATCCCGACGGTCCACAGCCCCCAGGCCAGTGAATGCGCAGGCATACCCGCGCTGCGCCGCACCCGAGCCAGCGCGTCGAGCACGCTGTTGGCCGCGGCGTAGTTGCCCTGGCCCTGTCCGCCGAGCAGCGGCGCCGCTGACGAGAACAGGACGAACGCGGACAGACTCAGCTCGCTGGTCAGCTCGTGCAGGTGCAGTGCCCCATCGACTTTCGGCGCCAGCACCCGGGTCGTCTGCTCATCGGTGAGCGTGTCGAGAGTGGCGTCGTCCAGCACGCCCGCCGCATGGATCACAGCGGTCAGCGGAGCATCGGCGTCGACCTCGGCCAGCAGCGAGCGGACCGCATCCCGGTCGGCGATGTCGCACGCAGCGACCCGCACGTGGGCGCCGAGCGCAGTGAGTTCGGCGACCAGTTCGGCGGCGCCGTCCGCGGCGGTGCCGCGACGCGAAGCCAGCAGCAGTCGGCGCACGCCGTGCGCGACGACCAGATGCCGGGCGACGATCGCGCCGATGCCACCGACACCACCGGTGATGAGCACCGTGCCCTCGTCGAAGGAGAGCGGCACGCTCGGTTCGGTGGCGGGCAGTGGCGCCAATCGCGGCGCCAGCAGGCGGCCCTCGCGCACAGCCAGATGCGGTTCGTCCGCGGCGACGGCGTCGGCGAACCACTCGATCGGCAGTGCGTCACCGTCGTGGTCGAGCAGCAGGAACCGGCCGGGATGCTCGGACTGCGCACTGCGCACCAGCCCGGCGACAGCGGCGCCGACCAGATCGGGCCGCTCACCGGGCAATCCGGCAGCGGAGCGCGTGACAATCACGAGCACGCCGGGCCGTTCGGCGGCCAGCCAGTCGCGCAGCAGCGCGAGAGTCGTCAGGACACCGGCGTGGACGTCGGCCGCGCCGCCGCCGGTCTCCCGGGGCGCCGACCACACCACCGGGCCGGGAACATCCAGCAGGGCCAGGTCCGCGAGACCAGCGCACCGCGGAACCGACTCGACCGCGGCATCGGCAATCGGCTCCGACCCGCCGAGTACCACGATCTGCCCGCGGTCGGCGGCGGAGACGACCGGCACGGCGGCCCAGTCGAGGTCGTACAACGCCACGCCGCGCAGCTGGTCGAGCGCCCGCTGCTCGACCGGACGTGCCCGCACGGAATCGATCCCCAGCACCGTGGCGCCGTCGGCGTCCACCGCGTCGACACGCAGAGTGTCGGGCGCGGTACCCCTGATGCGGGCGCGCAGCGCGCTCACACCGGACTTGGCCAGCCGCACGCCGTCGAAGGCGAAGGGCAGCGGCGCCCGGCCATCGGGCGCGCCGTCGGCGAGGTGGTCGATCGCTGCGTGGAACACCGCGTCCAAGAGCGCCGGATGCAGTCCATATTCGGTGGCGCGCCCGGCGGTTTCGGAGTCGAGGGCGAGTTCGGCGAACACGTCGTCGCCGTCGGACCAGGCGGCACGCACGCACTGGAACACCGGGCCGTATCCGAAGCCGAGGTCACCGAGCGTGCGGTACAGCTGCTGTCCGTCGACCGGTTCGCCCGCGACGGGCGGCCAGACGTCGGCCCAGTCCGACGTGGCAGGCGGCAGCGCCGGGGCGAGCACACCGCTGGCATGCAGCACCCAGTCGTCGGTGGTGCGGGCGTGGATCGCGATCGCCCGTCGCCCGGTGGCGTCGGGTTCGTCGACCGAGAGCTGCACATCCACCGCTGCGTCGTCGGTCAGGATCAGCGGCGACGCCAGCACCAGCTCCGCGAGGTGCGGAACGTCGAGGCGCGCACCGGCGGCAAGAGCCAGTTCCACGAAACCCGTGCCGGGCATCAGGACCGATTCGAAGACGGCGTGGTCGGCGAGCCACGGCTGAGCGCGCAGCGAGAGCCGACCGGTGAACAGCCATTCGTCTTTGCCCGCGAGCGGCACCTGAGCGTGCAGCAGCGGATGGTCTGCGGAGTCGGCGCCGAGGAGGGCCGGCGTCGGCTCGTTCGGCAGCAACCAGAACCGCTCGTGCTGGAAGGGATAGGTGGGCAGCGTGATCCGCGGCTGCGGTCGCTCACCGAAGTACGACGCCCACCGCACGGGGAGTTCGGCGCAGTGCGCGTCCGCGAGCAGCTGTGCGAATTGCTCGACGTCGTCGACGGTGCGGCGTCCAGCGGCGGTGACGACGGTCCGCGATTCCAGCTCAGCGGGCAACGACTGGCGCGTCATCGCCGTCAACACCGCATCCGGACCCAGCTCGATAAACCGCCGCACACCCGAATCCACCAACGAACCCACCGCAGGCGCGAAACGAACCGCCGCACGCACCTGCCCGACCCAGTACCCCGCAGTCAGCAACTCCGCACCAGCCAACACACCAGAAACCGTGGAACACAACCGAATACGCGGTGGCTGATACGCCACACCCGCAGCCACTCGCTCGTACTCAGCGAGCATCGGCTCCATCAACACCGAATGGAACGCATGACTCACCGACAGACGGTTCGTCTTCACACCGTCTGCCTTCAACTGAGCCTCGAGCACCGAAATCGCCGCAACCGCACCGGAGAACACCACCGCATTCGGCGCGTTCACCGCCGCCAACGACACAACATCAGCCCACGAATCGGGCCCGACACCACCGCCAGGCCCAGCACTGCCATCAGCGCCGACACCGGCCTCGACACCAGCACCGGCTGCCAGCAACTCCAATGCCCGTTCCTCGGTCACCGCAGCCGCCAACATCGCCCCACCCGAAGGCAGGCCACCCATCAAACGACCACGCGCAGCGACAAGGCGACACGCATCCGACAACGACCACACACCAGCCACATACGCCGCGGCCAACTCACCGATCGAATGACCAACCACCACATCCGGCACCACACCGAACGACTCGACCAGCCGGAACAACGCCACCTCGAACGCGAACAACGCAGGCTGCGTGAACTCCGTCCGATCCAACAAACCCGCAGCGACCTCGGCGTCCTCGCCGAACATCACCGCACGCAACGAAACACCCAACAGGGCATCGAACTCCGCACACACCTCATCCAAAGCCATAGCGAACAAAGGGAACCTGGCATATAAACCAGCACCCATACCGACCCGCTGCGCACCCTGACCCGTGAAAAGGAACGCTGTCTCACCCGCCCCGATCACACCGTCGACGGCGCGCGGTGTCGGCTCCGCGTCGGCCACGCGTGCCAGCGCGGCCATCAGAGTTTCGCGATTCGCGCCGACAACGGCGGTGCGCCGCTCGAGGTGCGCGCGGTGCAGCGCCAGCGTCACTGCGGCGTCGGTCAAGTCGAGGTCCGGACGGTCACGCAGGACGTCGTGCAGGCGACGGGCTTGAGTCCGTAGCGCGGCAGCAGTCCTCGCGGACAGCAGCAGCGGTGTGACCGTCGGTAGCGGCACGTCGACCGGCAGAAGAGCCACAGCCGGCGCTTCTTCGAGGATCACGTGCGCATTGGTGCCACTGATCCCGAACGACGAAACACCCGCCCGACGCACCCGAGAACCCGCCACCCAAGGCTCCGCCTCCGTGACCACCCGCACCGCACCCGAAGCCCAATCCACATGCGGCGAAGGCACATCCGCGTGCAGGCTCGCGGGCAACATCTCGTGCCGCAACGCCTGCACCATCTTGATCACACCACCCACACCAGCCGCAGCCTGGGTATGACCGATATTCGACTTCAACGACCCGATCCGCAACGGCTCATCTCGATCCTGGCCATAGGCATTCAGCAAAGCCTGCGCCTCGATCGGATCACCCAACGTCGTACCGGTCCCGTGCGCCTCGACAGCGTCTACATCCACCGCAGACAGACCCGACGCGGCCAACGCCTGCGCGATCACCCGTTCCTGCGAAGGACCGTTCGGCGCGGTCAACCCGTTACTCGCACCATCCTGATTGACCGCGCTACCACGAACCACCGCCAACACCCGATGACCCAAGCGCTGCGCATCCGAAAGCCGCTCGAGCGCAACCACACCCACGCCCTCGCCCCATGAGACACCGTCGGCGGACGCCGAAAACGCCTTGCACCGCCCGTCCGGCGACAATGCTCGCTGACGCGAGAACTCGACGAACAACAACGGTGTCGACATCACCGTCACACCACCGACCAACACCAGCGAGGACTCCCCCGACCGCAACGCCTGAGCCGCCAGATGCAACGCCACCAACGACGACGAACACGCCGTATCCACCGTCACCGCAGGCCCTTCCAGCCCCAACGCATACGACACCCGACCCGACACGACACTGCCCGCCGAGCCGGTCGCCAGATAGCCCTCCGCTGCTCCGTCCGCAGCGTCACGGGCGGAATAGCCGTAGTCCTGGTACATGACGCCGACGTACACACCGGTATCGCTGCCGCGCAACGACGTCGGATCGATCCCCGCGTCCTCGAGCGCCTCCCACGACGCCTCCAGCATCAAGCGCTGCTGCGGATCCATCGCCGCCGCCTCACGGGGTCCGATCCCGAAGAAACCGGGATCGAACTCGCCTGCGTTGTACAGGAATCCGCCCTCGCGGGTGTAGATCTTGCCTGCCTTGCCAGGGTCGGGGTCGTACAGGTTGTCGAGGTCCCAGCCACGGTCGGTCGGGATGGGGCTGATCGCGTCGACCCGCGCGGTCATCAATTCCCAGAGCTGATCCGGGTTCTCGACTCCGCCCGGGTAGCGGCAGCTCATGCCGACGATCGCGATCGGCTCGTCGACCCGAGTCCGGGTCGTCGTCGTTCGCGGCGGGGCCGCTCCGTCGATCCGGGTGCGCAGGAACCCCGCGACCGCGGTCGTGGTCGGATAGTCGAACACCAAGGTGGACGGCAGTTGCACGCCCGTCGCGGCGGCCAGCCGGTTGCGGAACTCGACACCGCCGAGGGAGTCGAAACCCAGCTCCGAGAACGGAATTTCCGGATCGACGGCGTCCGCCGACTCGTGGCCGAGTACCGCGGCGGCAATCGCCCGGACCTCGTGGCGCACCAGCGCCTCCCACTGCTCAGCGGGGGCGTCGGCGAGCCGCTGCCGCAACGGACTGTCAGCGACACTGCCACGACTCGGCACGCGAATCAGTCCGCGCAGCACCGCGGGCAGTGTGCCGAGGCGCCCCAGTGCGGTGAGCGCGGCGGTATCGAGCAGCGCGGTCAGCAGCATCGGTTCCCTGGTAGCCAGCGCGTCGTCGAAGAGCTGCATGCCGATGTCCGGCTCGATCGGAGCCAGCCCGAGGCGCGTGCGAATCTGGCGCACCAGATGCTCGGCGCCTGCGTCGTTGAGCGCCTCGGCCATGCCGCGGGTCCACAGGCCCCACGCCAACGAGTGCGCGGGCAGCCCGGCGCTGCGTCGCATCCGGGCCAGTGCGTCGAGGGCCGCGTTCGCCGCCGCGTAGTTGCCCTGCCCCTGCCCGCCGAGCAGCGGCGCGGCGGACGAGAACAGCACGAACGCGGACAGATCCAGATCGCGAGTGAGCTCATGCAGGTGCCAGGCGGCGTCGACCTTCGGGGCGAGTACCCGATCGACCTGCTCGGGGGTCAGCGTCGCGACGATGCCGTCGTCGAGCACGCCCGCGGTGTGCACCACGGCCGTGAGCGGGTGCTCCGCCGGAATCGCCGCCAGCAATGCCTCGACCGCGGCGCGGCTGCTGACATCGCAGGCGGAGACACCCACGTCGGCTCCCAGCGCGGTCAGCTCGGCCACCAGTTCGGCGACCCCCGGGGCAGCACTGCCCCGCCGCGACACCAGCAGCAGCCGGCGCGCACCGTGCGCGGTGATCAGGTGGCGGGCGGTGACGGCACCCAATCCGCCGGTGCCACCAGTGATCAGGACCGTGCCGGTGGCGAAGGTCGCGGCAAGCGGCTCGGCAGCGGTGGTGCGAACCAACCGCGGTGCCAGCGCGGCGCCCCCGCGGATCGCGAGCTGTGGTTCGCCTGCGGCCATAGCAGCGGCGACGCGCAGCGCCTCGTCGGCGTCATCGATGGCGGCACGGTCGACGTCGACCAGCACAATCCGCCCCGGATGCTCGGACTGCGCACTGCGCGCCAGACCCCAGACGGCCGCGGCCGCGAGGTCGGGCGTCTCGCCGGGCAGGCCGACGGCATCACGGGTCAGCACAACCAATGTCGACTCGGCGCAACTCGGCTCTGCGAGCCACTCTCGCAGGACGGCGAGAGCGGCGTGGACGGCGGCGCGGACGGCGGACGGCGTGTCGGCGGCGTTGTCCACAGCGGGGGGTGCAGGCGACCAGACGACAGTCACCGCGGCGCGGTCCGCCCGGGCCGCGAATGTCATCGCGTCCGGGTATGTCTCGGCGATTCCCGAGACGGGCTGTCCCAGCGCGACCAGCTCCTGCGCCGACACCGCTTGTGCGGGCAGCGGTGTCCATTCGAGGGCGTACAGGGAGGCCCGGCCGTTGCCGCGGGCGCTGTCGAGGGTGCGCGCGTCGACAGGGCGGGCGAGCACCGCGTCGATGGACAGCACCGGAGAGCCGGTGTCGTCGCAGGCGTCGATGCGCACCTTCTCGGGTCCCGAACGGGTGATCCTGGCGCGCACGGCGGCGGCGCCGCGTCGGAATACCCGAACGCCACCGAAGGAGAACGGCAGCGGCAAACGGCCGTCGGGCAGATCGTCGGCGAGTCCGTCGATGGCGGCGTGGAACGCCGCATCCAGCAGGGCTGGATGCACCCCGAACACAGCGGCCTGGGCGGCGGTCGTCTCGTCGAGGGCTACCTCAGCGAACACCTCGCTGCCGCGAGTCCACGCCGCGCGCACGCCGCGGAAACTCGGACCGTAGCCGAAGCCCAGGTCGGCGAGCCGGTCGTACAGGTGAGCTCCGTCGATCGGCGTGCCGTCGGCGGGTGGCCAGTCGGGGCTGCTCCAGGCGGGTGTCGTCGCGTCGGCAGGCGCCAGTATTCCGGTGGCGTGCAGCGTCCAGTCCTGCTCGCGGGCATCCCCTCGGGCGCCGTCGGCAACGGTGCGCGAGTAGATCGACAAGCGACGGACACCGGCATCGTCCGGCTCGGCTACCGATACCTGCACGTCCACGGCCGCGCCGTCGAAGAGCAACGGCGCCGCCAACACGAGTTCGTCCATGACCGGAAGCGCGAGATGCGCGCCAGCGGTGAGGGCCAGATCCACGAATCCAGTGCCCGGCAGTAGTACGGCGCCGAAGGCAGTGTGATCGGCGATCCACGACTGCTCAGTGGTCGACAGCCGTCCGCTGAAGAGCCATTCGTCGCGGCCGGCCAACTGCGCCGCGACGCGCAGCACGGGGTGCCCCAGCGCTGCGAGGCCGGCGTGACCCATATCGCCGAGTGCGTCGTCGCCGGCCTGCGTCCAGTAGCGACGACGTTGAAAGGCATAGACCGGCAGGTCGATGTGGGAGACCGGTCGACCGACATGCAGTGGTGCCCAGTCCACGGCGACGCCCGCGCAGTGGACCGCGGCCAGCAGCCGTAGGAACTGTTCGGCCTCGTCGATCGTGCGGCGAGCCGCTGCCGCGACGAGCGAACGAGCCGCGGCCTCGTCGGTCAGTGTCTGGCTGGTCATCGAAGCCAGCACTGCATCCGGGCCCACTTCCACGAACCGACGCACGCCGGCATCGTCGAGGGCTCGCACCGCAGGCGCGAAACGCACCGTGTCACGGACCTGTCGCACCCAATACGCCGGTGTCAGCAATTCGTCGTCGGCGACTACCCCAGACACCGTGGAACACACCCTGATTCGCGGCGCCTGGTACGCCACCGACCGCGCGACCTGTTCGTATTCGGCCAGCATCGGCTCCATCAACACCGAATGGAACGCGTGACTTACCGACAGACGGTTCGTCTTCACACCCTCGGCCGAGAGCCGCGCCTCGAGCACCGCGATAGCCGCGCCGTCGCCCGAGAACACCACCGCCACAGGAGCATTGACCGCGGCCAACGACACAGAACCCAGCTGCGACACAGCCCCGGCCCCCATGCCTTCAACGGCCCCGATCCCACCTGCCAGCAACTCTAGTGCCCGCTCCTCCGACACCGCAGCCGCCAACATCGCCCCACCCTCAGGCAAAGCACCCATCAAACGACCACGCGCAGCCACCAAACGACACGCATCCGACAACGACCACACACCAGCCACATACGCAGCCACCAACTCACCGATCGAATGACCAACCACCACATCCGGCACCACACCGAACGACTCGATCAACCGGAACAACGCCACCTCGAACGCGAACAACGCCGGCTGCGTGAACTCCGTCCGATCCAACAAACCCAGGTACTCGACGTCCTCACCGAACATCACCGCCCGCAACGAAACACCCAGCAACGCATCGAACTCCGCACAGACCTCATCCAAAGCTGTCGCGAATACTGGAAACGCCACAGACAATCCGGTACCCATCCCAACTCGCTGCGCCCCCTGGCCTGTGAACAGGAACGCGGTGTCGCCAGCCGCGGCGACGCCTCGCACGACATGCGGTGACGGTGCACCCGCCGCGAGGGCGGTCAGGCCGGTGAGCAGCTCCGCGCGGCCGGCACCGAGCACCGCGCCGCGCCAATCCAGCCGGGCGCGCGACGAAGTCAGCGTCGCGGCGATATCCGCGTCATCGGCGTCGGGATGCACGGCGAGCCAGGTCTGCAACCGACGCGCCTGCGCCTGCAACGCGGCCTCCGACTTCGCCGATAGCAGCCACGGCGCAGTGTTGGCATGTGGTCGGGCAGCGATGTGATCAGACTGCCGCACAACGTTATTCGCTTCAGTACTCACGGTGGGGTCGCTGGGCGCTTCTTCCAGGATCACATGCGCATTGGTGCCACTGATCCCGAACGACGACACACCCGCCCGACGCACCCGAGAACCCGCCACCCAAGGCTCCGCCTCCGTGACCACCCGCACCGCACCCGAAGCCCAATCCACATGCGGCGAAGGCACATCCGCGTGCAGGCTCGCGGGCAACATCTCGTGCCGCAACGCCTGCACCATCTTGATCACACCACCCACACCAGCCGCAGCCTGGGTATGACCGATATTCGACTTCAACGACCCGATCCGCAACAGCTCACTGCGATCCTGGCCATAGGCATTCAACAAGGCCTGCGCCTCGATCGGATCACCCAACGTCGTACCCGTGCCGTGCGCCTCCACCACATCCACATCAGCCGCCGACAGACCCGACACAGCCAACGCCTGCGCGATCACCCGCTCCTGCGACGGACCATTCGGCGCAGTCAACCCATTACTCGCACCATCCTGATTCACCGCACTACCACGCACCACCGCCAACACTTGATGGCCCAACCGCTGCGCATCCGACAATCGCTCGACCACCAGCACGCCGACACCCTCACCCCAGGCGACGCCATCGGCGGACGCCGAGAATGCCTTGCAGCGACCATCTTTCGACAGACCACGCTGCCGTGAGAACTCCACGAACAACAACGGTGTGGACATCACCGTCACACCACCGACCAACACCAGCGAGGACTCCCCCGACCGCAACGCCTGAGCCGCCAGATGCAACGCCACCAACGACGACGAACACGCCGTATCCACCGTCACCGCAGGCCCTTCCAGCCCCAACGCATACGACACCCGACCCGACACGACACTGCCGGACGCGCCGGTCGCGCGATAGCCCTCCGCGGAGTCCCCGGCCGCGGTGGAAGCGCAGTAGTCCTGGTACATGACACCCGCGAACACACCGGTGTCGCTGCCGCGCAACGATGTCGGATCGATCCCGGCGTGCTCGAGCGCCTCCCACGACGCCTCCAGCATCAACCGCTGCTGCGGATCCATCGCCGCCGCCTCACGCGGCCCGATCCCGAAGAACGCGGCGTCGAAATCACCGGCGTCGTAGAGGAATCCAGCCCTCGTCGCGTACACGGTTCCGGGCTTGTCCGGGTCGGAGTCGAACAGTCGATCGAGGTCCCAGCCACGATCGGTCGGAAAGTCCGACATCGCGTCGCCCCCCGCCGCCACGAAGTCCCAGAGTTGATCCGGATTCTCGATGCCTCCCGGATAACGGCAACTCATGCCGACGATCGCGATCGGCTCGTCGGTCCAGAGGCGGGTGGCGCGGGCAGTACGTGGGCGTTGCGCGCCGTCCAATCGGGTGCGCAGGAACCCGGCGACCGCGGCGGCGGTCGGATAGTCGAAGACCAGTGTTGACGCCAGGGTCAGCGTCGTGGCCTTCGCTAGCCGGTTCCGGAATTCGACGGCGCCGAGGGAGTCGAAACCCAGCTCGCTGAACGGTGTGTCGACGCCGATCGCGGTGGCCGACGCATGACCGAGCACGGCCGCGGCCTCGGTCTGCACGAACTCGCGCAACACCGCGTCGAGCCGTTCGGCGGGCACTGTCGCCAGCCGCTGCGCGAGTGCCCCAGCACCGGGTGCCCGGCGTGTCGACGCCGGTGCGAGCCCGCTCAGGACGGGCAGCAGCTGGCCGGCCCGAGCCCGTTCACCGAGTGCGACCTGATCCAGTCCCGCCGCGGTCAGCAGGGATTCGCTGCCTGTGAGAGCGACCACCTGATCGAACAACTGCACTCCGCGGGCGCTTGTCAGCGGCCGTAGCCCGGAGCGGGCCAGGCGGGAGAACTCAGCCTGCGATAGGGCGCCGGTCATGCCGGCCTGCTGATCCCACGGGCCCCACGCCACCGATGTCGTCGGCTGGCCTTGCGTGCTGCGCAGGTGTGCGAGCGCGTCAAGGAACGCATTCGCGGCGGCGTAGGCACCCTGTCCGGCGGCGCCGAGTACACCCGCGACCGAGGAGAACAGAATGAACGCCGAAAGGTCACAGTGACGCGTGAGCTCGTGCAGATTCCATGCCGCGTCCACCTTGGGGGCGAATACGCGATGTAGTGAACCTTCGGTCAGCGTCTGCACAGTGCTGTCGTCGAGGACACCGGCGGCGTGCACGACAGCAGTCAACGGGGTCTGCTCCGGGATCGCCGCGAGCAGTTCCCGCACCGCCTGTGGGTCGGCCACGTCGCAGGCCGCGACACTGGCACGAGCGCCCAGCTCGGTCAGCTCGCGCACTAGATCCGCGGCACCCTCCGCCTTCTCGCCGCTGCGCGATACGAGCAGTAGATCGCGCACCTGGTGCGCATCGGCGAGGTGACGGGCGATCTGCGCGCCCAGTCCACCGGTGCCACCCGTGATCAGCACTGTGCCGGTTCCGAACGGCGCCGCGGTCGGCGCAGACACCTGCACCGTCACCAATCGGGGGGTGTAGAGCGCGCCGGCGCGCACCGCGACCCACGGCTCGCCGACGGCCACCGCCGCCGCGACCGCCGCTGCAGTGAGCTCATCGGCGTAGTCGAGCAGCACGAACCGGCCGGGATGCTCGGCCTGCGCAGCGCGCACGATCCCGCCGACCGCGGCGGCCGCGAGGTCCACGGTCTCGCCGGGCAGCGCAACGCCGCCGCAGGTCGCGATAACCAATGGCGCGTCGAGTGGGTGTTCGATGTAGGCACGCAGTATCCGCAGGGTCGCCTGGACGCGAACCCGGGCAGCATCGGCGAAATCGCTTGTGGTGCCGGTCGTTTCGTCGGCCCACAACACCAGATCAGGCACGTCGGCCCCGTCAGTCGTCGCGCCGGTGAGCGCGTCGATGTCGGCATATCGCAGTTCCACCCCGCTCAGCTGCGTTGAGCCCAGCAACACCAGCTGTGATCGGACGGGCGCCGACACTGTGGCGGGTTCGGCGGCAGTCATCGCAGTCCAGCGCAGTCCCAACACACCGCTTTCGGTGGTGCGCGCGACATCGAGAGCGGCGAGGTCCACTGGGCGGGCCAGCAACGAGTTCACGCTGAACACCGGGACACCAGCGGCATCGACGGCGTCGAGTCGAACGCGGTCGGTACCGACGCGGGTGATCCGGACGCGCGTGGCGACGGCACCCCGGGCATACACGCGCACGCCGGAGAAGGCGAACGGTAGCGGCAGTCGACCGGCGGCCGTGTCCTGGGCCAGCGGTTCGATCACTGTGTGCAGCATGGCATCCGACAACGCCGGGTGAATCAGGCAACGTGCGGCGACCCGCTGTGCCGACGTATCCAAGGCGACGTCGGCGATCACGTGTCCCCCGTCGTTCCAGGCGGCGACGACGGCCTGGAAGGTCGGTCCGTACGCGAAGCCCAGATCGGCCAGCCGGTCGTAAAGAACATCGATGTCGATCGGCTCAGCGTCCGCGCTCGGCGCGATCTCAGCGTCGAGCGGGGACGGTGCCGTCTCCTCAGCGAGAACGCCATCGGCGTTCTGGGTCCACTCCACCGCGTTGTCTCCGGACTGCACCCGGGAATACACAGCGAGCACACGGCGGCCGTGATTATCGGCGGCGCCGACAGTCACCTGCAGTTCCACGGCACGATCGGGTGGCAGCAGCAGCGGTGCGCGCAGCGTGAGCTCCTCGACGACTGTCGAGCCGAGGATGTGACCGCTGCACAGCGCCATCTCAACCAGTGCCGTACCGGGAACGATCACCGTGCCGGACACCAGGTGATCGACCAGCCAGGGGTGGGTGCGGTACGACAGGCGGCCGGTGAGCACCCACTCGTCTTTGTCGGCGAGCTGCACGGCTGCGCCGAGCAGCGGATGGTCGGGAAAGACGAGACCCGCCTGTGTCACGTCGCCGAGCTGTCGGGGGTCCAGCGTCAGGTCGTGCCAGTAGCGCTTGTGTTGGAAGGCGTACGTGGGCAAGCTAATTCGAGTCGACGGTTGCACAGGGACCAACGGCGCCCAGTCCACCGCAACGCCCGCGCTATGCACCGACGCGAGCGACGAAACGAAGTTCTCGGCCTCATCGCCGGTGCGCCGTCCCGCCGCCGCCAACAGCAACCGTGACGACGCCTCGTCTGTCAACGTCTGATGTGTCATGGCGGTCAACACCGCATCCGGACCCAACTCGACAAACCGCCGCACACCCGAATCCACCAAACAACCCACCGCAGGCGCAAAACGCACCGTGTCACGGACCTGTCGCACCCAATACGCCGGTGTCAGCAACTCTTCGTCGGCGACTACCCCAGACACCGTGGAACACACCCTGATTCGCGGCGCCTGGTACGCCACCGACCGCGCGACCTGTTCGTATTCGGCCAGCATCGGCTCCATCAACACCGAATGGAACGCGTGACTTACCGACAGACGGTTCGTCTTCACACCCTCGGCCGAGAACCGCGCCTCGAGCACCGCGATAGCCGCGCCGTCGCCCGAGAACACCACCGCCACAGGAGCATTAATCGCGGCCAACGACACAGAACCCAGCTGCGACACAGCCCCGGCCCCCATGCCTTCAACGGCCCCGATCCCACCTGCCAGCAACTCTAGTGCCCGCTCCTCCGACACCGCAGCCGCCAACATCGCCCCACCCTCAGGCAAAGCACCCATCAAACGACCACGCGCAGCCACCAAACGACACGCATCCGACAGACTCCACACACCAGCCACATACGCCGCCACCAACTCACCGATCGAATGACCAACCACCACATCCGGCACCACACCGAACGACTCGATCAACCGGAACAACGCCACCTCGAACGCGAACAACGCCGGCTGCGTGAACTCCGTCCGATCCAACAAACCCGCAGCGACCTCGGCGTCCTCACCGAACATCACCGCCCGCAACGAAACACCCAGCAACGCATCGAACTCCGCACACACCTCATCCAAAGCCGCAGCGAACACCGGGAACGCCGCATACAACCCAGCACCCATCCCGATCCGCTGCGCGCCTTGGCCGGTGAACAGGAACGCCGTCTTGCCTGAACCGCACACGCCGTAGGCCACACCGGGCTTCGGTGTATCCGCCGCCAGAGCGGTCAGACCCGACAACAACTCCTCGCGATCGCGCCCGACCACCACCCCCCGACAATCCAACTGCGCCCGCGAATACCACAGCGCCGCCGACACATCCGACAGCCGCGCTCCCTCGTTCACCGCCAACCAGTCGTGCAACCGCAACGCCTGAGCCCGCAACGCCGACTCCGACCTCGCCGACACCAACAATGCGGTCGGAACACCACCTGAAACGACACCGTCCTGCGCAGCCGCGGGCACATCCACGCCCACCGCAACAGGCGGCGCTTCTTCGAGGATCACATGCGCGTTCGTGCCACTGATCCCGAACGACGACACACCCGCCCGACGCACCCGATCACCCACCGGCCACGCCTCCGACTCGGTGAGCAGTCGCACCGACCCCGCAGACCAATCCACATGCGGCGAAGGCGCATCCACATGCAAAGTCGCAGGCAACACCTCGTGCCGCAACGCCTGCACCATCTTGATCACACCACCCACACCAGCAGCAGCCTGGG
Source organism: Nocardia mangyaensis (assembly GCF_001886715.1). NCBI lineage: Bacteria > Bacillati > Actinomycetota > Actinomycetes > Mycobacteriales > Nocardiaceae > Nocardia > Nocardia mangyaensis. The sequence continues at coordinate 2,957,130 of NZ_CP018082.1, read as the reverse complement.
TATGACCGATATTCGACTTCAACGCACCGACCCGCAACGGCACACCACGATCCCGACCATAGGCATTCAACAAAGCCTGCGCCTCGATCGGATCACCCAACGTCGTACCCGTGCCGTGCGCCTCCACCACGTCCACATCCGAACCCTGCAAACCCGCACTCGCCAACGCCTGCGCGATCACCCGCTCCTGCGACGGACCATTCGGCGCAGTCAACCCGTTACTCGCGCCGTCCTGATTGATCGCACTACCACGCACCACCGCCAACACCCGATGACCCAACCGCCGCGCATCCGACAGCCGCTCCAGCGCAAGCACACCAACACCCTCAGACCACGAAACCCCATCCGCAGACGCCGAAAACGCCCTACACCGACCATCCTTCGACAAACCACGCTGACGCGAGAACTCCACGAAAAGGAACGGGGTCGACATCACAGTCACACCGCCGACCAGCATCAGCGACGACTCGCCCTGACGCAGCGCCCGGCACGCCAGATGTAGTGCCACCAGCGACGACGAACACGCCGTGTCCAGCGTCACCGCAGGCCCTTCCAGCCCCAGGGTGTAGGAGACGCGGCCGGAGACCACACTCGTCGCGGTGCCCGTGCCGATGTGGCCCTCCGCCGCCGACGCCTGCGGCACCATGCCGTAATCCTGGTACATGACACCGGCGATGACGCCGGTGTCGCTGCCGCGCAACGATGTCGGGTCGATACCCGCGTCTTCGAGCGCCTCCCACGACGCCTCCAGCATCAATCGCTGCTGCGGATCCATCGCCGCTGCCTCACGGGGGCCGATCCCGAAGAAGCCCGCATCGAAATCCACCGCGTTGTGCAGGAATCCGGCTTCCCGTACGTAGCAGGTACCCGCGATATCCGGATCGTCGTCGAACAGGCGCTCCAGATCCCAGCCGCGGTCGGTCGGGAACGCGCCGATCGCGTCGGTCTCCGAATCCACGAGATCCCAGAGTTGATCCGGATTCTCGACGCCGCCTGGATAGCGGCAGGCCATGCCGACGATCGCGATCGGTTCCTCGGCGCGGGCCTGCAGTTGCTCCAATCCCTCGCGGGTCTCCAGCAGTTCCAGCGTGACCTTCTTCAGGTACTCCAGCAGCCGCTCCGACGACGGGTCATTGACGACGTTCTCACTCACGACTTACCACACCTGCTTCTTGAAGATCCACGCTGGTCCAGCTGGGCCCTGCCGACCGAAACAGGTCAGGCGAGGGCGCTCATATCGACGTCGTACTCTTTGATCCACGCGTTGGCGCGCAGGATGCTTTCCGTCCGAAGACGTTTCCAAGCGCCGGTGCCCGCGGCATCGGTGCCGTTGACGATCGCCTGGGCCGCATCGACGTTTACGAACTCTCGGATCGGCTCGTCGGCGCCGGTCAGCACCTGCTGGAGACCCTTGCGCAGCATGTCGTCGTATCCGGTGTCGAGTGTTGCGGGAAAGGCTGATTTCGGACGCGTCAGGACCGATGCCGGCAACAGATCACCGGCTGCGGCGCGCAGCAGCCACTTGCTCTGGCCCTCGCGCTGCTTCATCGACCACGGCACGTTGAACAGGTACTCGATCAGACGGTGGTCGCAGAACGGAACGCGGACCTCGAGTCCGACCGCCATGCTCATGCGGTCCTTGCGGTCGAGCAGCGTGCGCATGAATCGCGTGACGTCGAGATAGTTGATCTCACGCATCCGCGCGTCCAGCGGCGATTCGCCGTCCAGGCGCGGGGCAGCCGCGATACCCTCCGCGTACATGCCTCCCAGCCGTTCGAACATGCCGGTGCGCGACAGCACGCCGCCGTCGAACAGGCTGAACGGTCCGGGAGTTCCCTGCAGCACCTGGAACGCCATCCACGGATAGATGGGCACGTCGAGCACCTTCTCGTCGTGCACCCATGGGTAGCCGCCGAACACCTCGTCGGCACCTTCGCCTGAGATCGCCACCGTGCAGTGTTCGCGCACCGCCTGGAACAGCAAATACAGCGAGACATCCATATCGCCCAGATGGTTCGGCAGGTCCCAAGCCTGCAGCACCCGCCGCCGCACCTCCGGATCGCACAGCGCCGAGGTCGGGACCTCGATGCCCTCATGCCTGCAGCGGACATACTCGACCACGTCTCGGATGAAGGGCGCGTCCTCGGTGGTGCGCAAGGCGTCCACCCCGGCTTCGAAGAAGTCTCCGTGGCCGACGAAGTCGATGGAGAACGACCGCACGGTGTCGCTGGCGGAGTTCGACCGCGTCGCCAGCGAGGTCAACAGACTCGAGTCGATGCCGCCGGAGAGCAGCATGCCGATCGGCACGTCGGACACCAGCTGGCGCTCCACGATGTCAGCCAGCAGTGCGCGGACCTTCTCCACCGTGGTGTCGAGGTCGTCCTCATGCGGCCGAGCAGTCAACTCGTAGTAGCGCTTGCACTCGATGCCGGCGCGGGTCACGCGCAGGAACTCACCGGGCTGCAGCTCTTTCAGCCCCGCGAACGGTGTATCGCCTGACAAATTCGCCTGCAGCATAAGGAAACTGGTGAATCCGTTCAGGTCAACCTTGCGCTGCGCGGTGGGGTTGGCCAGAATCGCCTTCGGCTCGGAGCCGAACAGGACACCGTGCGGCGTCGGGTAGTAGTACACCGGTTTGACGCCTACCCGGTCGCGAACCAGAAGCAGCTCCTGGCTCCGCCCGTCCCAGATCGCGAACCCGAACATGCCGTTGAAGCGATCGATGCAGGCAGCGCCCCATTCGATATAGGCTCGCAGCACTACCTCGGTGTCGCTCTTCGTCGTGAACCGGTGACCGGCGCCTTCCAGTTCTGTACGCAATTCGCGAAAGTTATATACCTCGCCACTGTAGGTCAATGCGACGTCATCTCGAACCATCGGCTGGATGCCGCCCTCGAGATCGATAACAGACAACCGACGATGCCCGAGTGCGGCATGACGGGAAATCCATACGCCGCCGGCGTCCGGGCCACGCCTGCGCATTGTCTCGGTCATTCGCTCAATAACTGAACGCTGCGACTCTAGATCAGTCGAGAAGTCAACGACTCCCGCAATTCCGCACACTTGAATTAACCTCCGGAGATATAGCTATCGCCCACGGGAAAAGGAATGGGAGTGCATCCACAAAGCGATATCGGCCATCCACGAGAAATTGAACAGCGCAATATGTCGATGCGAACCTGCCTGTCAGACAGGATAATTCGGTGCTCAGACCGCGATCCGTGGTTCCATGGACGCCCCGATCGACCATTCCAATCAGTTCGGCCTTCATCTCAGCGAAACGCACACCTGGCACAACAAGAGTCACCGCTGAGCGACAACGATGTCACCCCGACTCGGTACCACCCGCAGGTTGTCAGAAGAGCTTCGCCACTTCGCGAATGCAACTGGTCACAAACATCAGACTCCCTCCCCCATCAGGACCTGGGACTCAAGCTATCCGCTCGATCCGTACCCGTCAACCGGAATGAACTCGGAGTAGCTACCTCCACATAACCGCCCACTTCAACCATTCGAAATAGCGGCTGCCTATCATCGAATATCAGCGCTCACTGTCGCATCTGCGATCGAGAATTAGCCATGTGTATGCCAGGACAATTCAACCTGGCCAACTGCACAACGAAAGGCCGCGGCGCGCAAGTTCGCGGAGCCGATCACCATCGGGCAAATCACTGAACGCCCTCCCGCCCCGTCGTCCAGCGACTCGATGCACCCGCCTCGCCGAAAGATCTCCCTAGCTGCAGCGACGCTCGAACCCCCCTCCCCGCGAAGGCTTTTCACCACCACACCGCAGCGATGCCTCCTCTCGATCAGCTGTCCAGAAGGTAGCCTGCCCCCAGCATCCACGGCGACGACCGGCATCGCACGCGACGTCCCACGAATTCCGTTGCCGCCCAATATGGTTACGCACGGAACCTGACGGCCACGGTTCGATGTGTCCGATGGCGCGGACGTTGGGCGATCGCTATGTTGGGACGTGCCACGCGAAGGCCGCGGGTGAAACGTAGGAGGAACGTTCATGGTTGTGAAGCTCGTCAACCCCGAATGCCTGTCCAAGCCGGAGGTCTACCGCCAGCTGTCGATCGCGCAGGGCTCGAGGCTGGTTTTTCTGGCGGGTCAGGTCGCTCGGGATGCGGACGGAGCCCCGGTCGGTGCGGGAGATTTCGCCGCGCAGGTCGAGCAGGCATACCTGAATGTGGGCCTCGCGCTGGCTGAGATCGGGGGCTCGTTCGATGACGTCGCCAAGCTGACTATCTACGTGGTGGACTGGAACGAGGCGAAGTACCCATTGCTCGGGGAGGGTGTCGCGCGCGCTGCCGCCCGGCTGGGCGTGGATCCACTGAAGCCGATCACTCTGATCGGCGTCGCCGCACTCGGCGAAGCGGACATCATGGTCGAGGTCGAGGCCACTGCCGTACTGGACTGACGAGACGTTCACTCGGGTTCACAAATGCCCGAGCGACCTAGCGTGATCGGCTGACGCGCGGACTCGCGTCAGCCGATCACGAACGCCACCATTGGCATCGCGGCGATTTCGGTGCGGGCGAGCACCAGTCCACCAGCCCGTCTGGTGCGAATCATTCTGTATGACAGTCTATCTCAGGCACGGTGTGCCCCTTGAAGGCTATCTGCTGACAAGTCAGGACCATCGCAACCAGGAACAGTCCGAGCAGATCGGGCACTGGGTAGCCGAGCAGACTGCTCAATGGAAGGCAGAGGAAGCCGCCGACCCTCAGCTCAAGGAGGCAAGGCGCATCACCGTCCAGACCCTGACGGTGATGGCGTCACAGAAAGCACCCGATCGCGGACTCATCCGATGGCGACTGCGGCTTTACTGCGATCACATCATCGAGGCGACGAGGCACCACACCATCGACAACCCTGTATCGGCAGGCGGCACTGCCACCTGGTGTACCTACTGTGGCCGCGACCCGGTTGTGATCGTGGCCTACGAACCGATCTGCCTTGAAGCGAAGGCTGCTGAACCAGCTGATACTACGGTATCAACACCGCAACTGAGACGGAGATGGCTCGAAGCACAAACCCGGCCGACGTGACCGGTACGGGATGCGGTTCCGAACGACCGGTAGTGTCGGCGCCCTTCCGTCGCTCACAGCCTGTTCCCGCACCTCCAACCAGCGGTGAGTATTTCGCCGCATCCGGCGGCTTCACGGGCGCCGAATTTCCCGACAGCCAGGATCTGGCTGACGAGCCCAACAATCGTCGCGGCGCGGGGCCAGTCCTCGGGAACCGTGACCTGAAGCGCGCCCGGTGCCTCGGCCTCGGAAGTGACCTCGCGAAACGATGCGTCGACACTATGACCGGCTTCCAGAAGTTTCGGAACACCCAGACAGCGCGGCGGCAGCCCGCGACCACGCTGCGGCGCTAGCGCGATATACCGATGACCGGCAGACGCCGGGGTGAGCTTCCACCTGCTCCAGAAGATCGCGGGCCACGCTGACAGCCGGACCACCGAGCGCTACCTCCACCCGGATCAGCGCGAGGTCACCGGGGCGGGCGACAAGCTGTCGAACCACCTACGGTCCCGTTCTGGTCCCGCTCTCCGGGTAGTGGGAGAGTGAGAAAACCCCCTCCGACCAAGGTCAGAGGGGGTTTCCTTCTGTCGGGCTGACAGGATTTGAACCTGCGACCACCTGGCGCGCGTTCCGGTTGCCCAGACCTCGCCCACTAATGCCCAATAGTACTCAGCACCAGGCTTTTTCACGAACCGACACTTCTGAACGATTCTCGTAATTTCGCATTGATTCCGGTCAAAAGTGTGGAGTTTCTGTGGGGCGCTCCCAGCTTGCGCAGGCAGCACGGCCGAAATGCCGCCGATGACCTTCCGTGAGCCAAGCTCATCCCGCTCGCGCGGGAGCACGCCGGGCGCGATCACGTCCGCACGATCCAGCTGGGCTCATCCCCGCTCGCGCGGGGAGCACGACCTGTCGCGTGCGCCGGTGTAGTTTGCTGGAGGGCTCATCCCCGCTCGCGCGGGAGCACTGGACACCGACTGTCCTGCTCGAGGCCGGCCCGGGCTCATCCCCGCTCGCGCGGGGAGCACTGATCGTTGGAGAGCTTCTCGCCGTTGATGTAGGGCTCATCCCCCGCTCGCGCGGGGAGCACAGCACGTTCGGCTTCGACACCAGCTCGCAGACGGGCCCTTCCCGGTCGCGCGGGGAGCACGTCCTTCTCGCACACCGGGCAGCAGCCGCGGAGGGCTCATCCCCGCTCGCGCGGGGAGCACGTTCCCTCCGGTCTTTATCGCCTACTTCAACAGGGCTCATCCCCGCTCGCGCGGGGAGCACAGGGCCCACCAACCTCACTACCCCGTAACAGAGGGCTCATCCCCGCTCGCGCGGGGAGCACCCGGACAACCCGCGCCAGCGGTTCCTGTGGATGGGCTCATCCCCGCTCGCGCGGGGAGCACCAATCTCGCCAACAGCACGTTGGACTTGGAGACGGGCTCATCCCCGCTCGCGCGGGGAGCACTCGGCGACGCCGCGAACCACATCGTGCCCGCCATGGCTCATCCCCGCTCGCGCGGGGAGCACTGCAACGGATGGCCGTTCATCGGCACCGCACAGGGCTCATCCCCGCTCGCGCGGGGAGCACGACCCGTTGGTGAACAGGATCCGCATGTCGTTGGGCTCATCCCCGCTCGCGCGGGGAGCACAACACCTCGTCGAGAACGTCCGGATCGAAGTAGGGCTCATCCCCGCTCGCGCGGGGAGCACTGCTCATCGAGTTTGGTGCGGCGCAACGCGCGGGGCTCATCCCCGCTCGCGCGGGGAGCACCACCTGCGCTCCATGATCGTGTCTCATACACGGGGCTCATCCCCGCTCGCGCGGGGAGCACCACCTGCGCTCCATGATCGTGTCTCATACACGGGGCTCATCCCCGCTCGCGCGGGGAGCACAACCGCGGCGACGTCCCGATCTGGTGGTACGGGGGCTCATCCCCGCTCGCGCGGGGAGCACGGTGCGCCGTCCGACCCGGAACTGATCGACGCGGGCTCATCCCCGCTCGCGCGGGGAGCACGTGACGCCAATCGCGGTCAGGTAGGCGCGATGGGGCTCATCCCCGCTCGCGCGGGGAGCACCCTGGCCGGTATGGGTGTGGGGTTCGCACTCGGGGCTCATCCCCGCTCGCGCGGGGAGCACCTCGACGGCATCCTCGACGACGTCTTCCTGGCGGGCTCATCCCCGCTCGCGCGGGGAGCACTCGGCGAGAACACGCGCCCACGTCGAGACGGCGGGCTCATCCCCGCTCGCGCGGGGAGCACCTCCGGGGCCTCGGGCGTCGCGTCCGGCTTCAGGGCTCATCCCCGCTCGCGCGGGGAGCACATAGGCGATATCGGTACCCGCCACATCATCGGGGGCTCATCCCCGCTCGCGCGGGGAGCACGCCAGATCATCGATCCCCGAAGGGACGTGCGGGGGCTCATCCCCGCTCGCGCGGGGAGCACAGGAAAGCTCTCGCTACCTAGCAGTTTGAGAACGGCTCATCCCCGCTCGCGCGGGGAGCACTTCGTAGACGATTTCATTGCATCGGGTGAAACGGGCTCATCCCCGCTCGCGCGGGGAGCACTGGAATCCAGTCCACACCATCTCCTCTGTGTAGGGCTCATCCCCGCTCGCGCGGGGAGCACCAGACCGCGGTCGATCTCCTTGCCGCACCCGGGGGCTCATCCCCGCTCGCGCGGGGAGCACAGCGGGTCACCGATACGCCACCGGCCCGGACCGGGCTCATCCCCGCTCGCGCGGGGAGCACCTCGCGCAACATCGAGGTCAGCTTGGCGGCGCGGGCTCATCCCCGCTCGCGCGGGGAGCACACTAACTGACCTGCATATTCACAAGAGCAAACCTCCAAATCACATTCACTTTCAAACAAGACCCTCACGACACTCCGATCGCCGACCATGACCAGTTCAATCCGGCTCGTCGCAGGCCTCGCCAAAGCTGCGGAGAAGCCGAAGTGCTCCCTCGCTGACGTAAGGAGCACTTCACGCCTTTTGAGCGTTTGCGACGTTGCTGGCATTATCCCCGCTCGCGCGGGGAGCAGGACATGCTCACGCCCTCGACCGATGATCCAGCAGGGCTCATCCCCGGATGCCGGGGAACGGGACTCGCTGTACGACCCCGCTTCAAAGTACCGCTAGGCATGGGTCGAGCCCATCCCGGCCCGCGGTTCGTCAACACCTTGCGAGTTCGGCGGTGTCGGCGGGTTCGCTCCCGCCCCTGTTCCGAGTCGAACAAGCGACCGTCCTCGCAATTTCGAACCTGGTGACAGCTCACTCATCAACGTCCTGTGGCATAGCAAGTCCATCGAGAACGAGCGAGATGACGAGGCACCGAATCCCGTAGACAGCCTCTCGTCCAGCGACTTGCCCGGCGATGCAACACAGCCACAGTGCGCTGCCAATCACCCACATCGAGAGGGGATTCACCAGCAATTCGTGCCAAGAACCATTAGCTCGCCCAGAGCCGGAAAGCATCCACACACCCGCTGAAACGAGAAGGCACCCAGCTGACGCCGCGAGATTCAGCACAAGTCGGCGCGCATAGATGGGTGGCGAGATCAGGGACCCTCTCAGAACCGAGGGCCCACGCCCGAGTGGTGGGTGCTGCATGTCCATCACTTCTCCTCGCCCGAGAGCGGCAGACATGCCGACCCCCACAATGTTGCAAAGCTGCCTTCACCGAGACGCGCGCTGCCACTGCCAGACCACCGCCGACAAACGGGATCGTGTCGCGAGCAGGTCCAATGATTCAGCACTTACCAAGGTACGCCGGCAAGGCCTGACTACGCAATCGCGATAGATCCAATTCTGCTGCAGTACACCAGGTCTGAGCCGCCCAGAGGACAAAACTCTCAACGGAAGTGCACGCTGGGGCGCAGCGGTCAGCCTTGGCTGCCTGGCTCCGAGCGTTTGCCTTGATGTGCCCGGCGGTATCGGCTCGCCTTGCTCCAGCCTGGCCGCGCACCTCCGGCTTTCGGGTCACCGGTGTGGGGTCGGAGCATGAGGTGGATTCCGTCGATGTCGATCGGTTTCCAGTCGTGGCGGTGGGTTTTGAATGCTAGGCGTTGTTCGCCGCGTGTGGTGTGGATCATGATGGCACGGCCGTCTTTACAGAGTTCGAGTACCCGTTGCCAGGACAGGTCACGTACGCGGGCGCTGACGACACCGACGAACACGCCGGGGCTGACTTCGAGGAACCAGCGGGTCAGGTGCCCGCGTAGTCCGGCCGGACACGCGGTCAGGACCAGAACTACCACGGCGGGTCCTCCTCGACATACGAGATGCCGGCCGCGACGTTGCCTTTGCGGTCCCACAGTTCCACGACATCGCTGTCCCATTCCTCGGCGTCGCCGTGACTGTCGGGTAGCAGCAGCGTGTAGATGTCGGAGCAGCAGCGTGCCAGCAGGTTTCCGGTATGTACCGCGTCGCGGACCGCGCGGCGGGTGACTCCCCCGATGTCGTCGCCGCCTTCGGCTTCGACGGTGGCTGCGGCGTCGAACGCGGCGGGAATGGCGTATTCGGCCTTGTAGAGGTCGGCGAGGTCGAACACGAAGGAACGTTCGTGGCCTACGTGAACGAAGCCCAGACCTGGCGAGCAACCGAGAGCGACGATCACCGCGTGCGCGACTCCGTACAGGCAGGTCGTTGCTGCCGAAAGTGCTTGGTTGACGAGGTCGGAGCTGGCGAAGTCGTTCGGGTTGTAGTCGCGCCGTTGCCATTGGATGCCGGTGCGCGCCGCGTGCTCGCGGTAGATTCGGCGGACACGGGCACCTTCGCGGCCCCGTAGTTGCTGCATGGTCAGCCCGGCGACGTTCTCACCAGGAAAACGCATCTCATACATTCGCCGTGCGATCCGCAGGCGGCTGGCTTGGTTGGACACGGCCGCTGCTTGGGCTTCGAGCAAGCGCGAGCTGCGGGCCAGTGATCGACCGTGCGCGTAGTACCGCACGCCCTGCTCTCCGACCCAGACGACGGTGGATCCGCTCTCGGCGAGCAGCATCATCGCCTGATGGGTCACGCGCGTGCCTGGGCCGAGGAGCAGGGCGCCGATCGTGGCCGCCGGGATGTGGACGACTCCGCGTTCGTCGGTGGAGGTGATCGCGTTGGCGTCGCGGTGCACGGTAGCGCGTTCGATGTAGATGAACGACAGTCGATCTCGTGCCCGTACGAGTTCGCCGATCCGTGGCGGTCTCGTTCCGGGGATGTCTTTCATGCCGGTGCCAGGGTGATCAGCCCGCAGCCGTACCCTTTCGCGCGGCCGATCCCGCCGACCAGCGCGGCGCGCAGGCGCTGCGGGTCGGTGACCTGCAAGGTGCCTTCGAACGTTGCTGTCGACAGTGACACCGTGTGGGAATGGCGTTGGAAGGTCACCGATCTGCGATCGGTGATGATGACGTCGGGTTCCTTGCTGTCTCCGCTGGCGCATTGCCCGAGTTCGAAGCCGTGATCGGTTGCCTTGCGCTGCAGCCACTGCAGTTGGCCGTCAGCGTCCAGGCCCGTGGTGCGGCCACGCTCGGCCGGGTTGTTGATGACACGGTCCATCGCCCGGCGCACCGGGTTGGCGGTGAGCCGGAAATGCCATCGCTGTCCGGCGACGAGGTCATCGAGCAGGCCACGGTAGTCGCGGGTTGCCCATGTACTGGTGGTCGGCCAGCCTGCTTGTTCGATGATGTGGGTGAAGTCCGGCCGGGTCGGTGAGACGGCGTAGAGATTCACGCTGTTCTCTGCGCGGTCGATTCGCCACAGGACCCGGCCTTCATCGGTTGCGGGGTGGTCGCTGGTGTCGTCGGAGGGGGCGAAGGACGACAGCACTGCCGCGTGGGTGGCCTGGGGTGAGGTGAGGAACCGGCGGGTGGCGGCGCGGGCGGGATTGAGCGGAATTCGCGACAGGTACATCAGGCGCCTCCCAGCGCAGCGAACGGGTCGTGGCATGTGGTGCCCTCGGGGTTGGTGATCTCGACCGCGCCGCTGACCACGCAACGCCACCCGTATTCGCGCCGCTGCGGATCAAAATCCACGGGCACATCACGGACCCGTTCCTGCAACGCTTCATCCGGATCACCGGGCAGCAGGTCACGATAGATCGGCAAGTGCATCGTGGTGGGCTGCCTTGTTCGGTACCAGCGCGAGGCCTGCCACGGGGTGGCGGCCAGTGCCTCGGGCAAGGACTGGTCTTCGATGTCGCCGATGATCAGCGGCTCGGTGACCGGGCACGATCGGCGCCCGAGGTAAAGGGGGAAGGTCGGCGCTTGTAGCGCGTCCCGGATGCCGTACAGGAGCTCACGATCGCCGTGGATCGCAGCCACGAACACCGCGTCGGCAAGGTAGTACCGGTAGGACAGCGGGTAGGTTTGACGACCGTCGAGACTGCGCGCGACCTGGAAGTCCCGCACAAGGCTGCCCTGCTGGTCGATACGGACCCCGAACCCGAGCCGGGTCAGTTCGTCTTCGATCGGGTCGGTGCGGCGGCGGCCTTTGGCAGCGCAGATCAAACCCAGCACACCACTTTTGGACGGGTACTGTTGGGTTTCTCGGCGGGTGAACCGGCTGGCCACACCCCAGGACTGCAGGGGTGCCGCGAGTTTGAGCAGCAGGACACTCACGATGCCCCGCCGAGGGCGTCACGCACCTGTGTGGCGACCTGATCGACCACCGAGGTCAACGATGCCGGGGTGGCGAGTTCGGCGAGGACCTCGAGACCGTTCGCGGCGACAACAACATAGTTGGTTGCCTCGCTGCTGCCGTAGGCGGCTTCCAGTGCCCGGTAGCGTTCGAGGAGCTGTTTGGCTGCTCCGGCCGAGCGGGCCGTGCCCAGCGCATCGACCGGTGATTCGAAGGCTGTCACCAAGTTCACCGGCTGATCGGTCCGCACGCTGATCACGACAGCATCAGGCAGCGTGCGGTTGGCGAAGGTGTTCTGCTTTCCGGTGGGCATGCTGCGCACGAACGCGGTCAAAAAGTTCGCGACCGCGACCGTGGTCGCTTCCTTGTCGCCGAGGTTGTTCGCGAGCTGGTCGACGTTGACGGTGGCGTACCGGTAGAGGGTGGAGGAGTTGAATTCGACGACACCGATCATCCCGGCCCCGGCGTTGTCCTCGGGTGCGCGGTCGTCGACCGCGGTGAAGTAGTCGAACTCGTTGTTGACCGAGTGCACGCTCAACGCATGGGCGACCTGGGCGGCGGCGTCGACGTTGAGATCGGTGGAGTCTGCCACCATGCGCCCGAACAGTGCCACGTCGATGCTGTCGGCTCCGTGGGCAGCGGCTTTGGCCGCTGCCTTGTCCGTGGTCCCGGTGTGGGCGGCATCGATCGCCAGCTGGGCGAGGCGATCGATCTGGGTCGCGCTCAGAAACAGCAGATACTTCGACTGTTCGAGCTGATCTGCCGGGTCGGCGGGCTCTTCGTCTTTGCCCTTCTTCTTCGCGGTGGGCTTTTCGAGTTTGATGCCTGCGTCTTTGATCACGGTCGCGGCTGCGGCAGTCGGGTCGTCCACGGCGTCACCGATGCGTTCGGCGACCAGTTCCACGACCCGCTTGGTGCGCACACCCAGCGTCGTGGGGTCGACCAGTTCGCCGAACATCTTGCGGGTGGCGCGTTTCCACGCCTGGCTCGATACCCGCGCCCTGCGTACGCCGCCGTAGACGGCGGTCTTGGGGCTGCCGGTGTCGTCGCGGTTGATGTTGGACGGGGGGACCGTCTGCAGAATGTGGATGTCGACGAACATGCGGGTCACTGGTCTTCTCCGGTTTCTGGGGTAGCAGAGTTGGTGGTCGATGTCGGGTTGCGGTGGTAGTCGCGGCCCCACGAGAGCAAAACCCGGTCGGCGTATCGACTGGTCTCGAGCTTGTACAGATCCACCGCGAGGCGCGCGTAGTCGAGCGGGATCTGGAACGCACGTAGCTGACCAATCAGCCCACGCAGATAGGTCAGGCGTGCGTCATGATCTTGGGCGGTACCGATCACGTGGAAGCGCGACCGCACCGCGTCCTCGGCCCCGGCCGACGCTCCGAGCCGGCGCACCGCCCGGCCCAGGCTGGTGAAGTCGCGTCGATGCATCGGTTGCACACGCGACTGCTGGTGCAGTGCGTGGACCGTCATCGCGTCGTAGGCAGCCATCTCCCAGGCCGTCGGTTCTGCCTCGGCATCGCTCGGACCGCGATCAGAGAACCCGCCGGGCGAGGCGGGCAGACCGTCGAGGGTCAGTGCCCACAGCTCCGGCAGCCGACCGGGCGGCGCACCGATCCCGCGACGCAGCTTGGCCATATCGGCCAGCGCGCTGCTCTCACGACGAAGATAGGCAGCTTGGCGCCGCGAAATACCCCGGTGGATGTACTCTTCCAGTGGCTCGTACCGGGTGGTGGTGGTCGGTTGTGTCGAGGTCATGGAAGGTCTCCGTCGTCATCGGTAGGTGCGAATGCGCCCGGGACGGCCTTGCGAAGCTGGGCCCGGTATTTGATTGAGGCAAGTCCCGCATCGAGCCAGCGGTCCTCGACCTTGCGTCCGACCCATGCTGGCTTACCCGCGGCGCTCATGGCGTCGGCAGCGAGTTGGTCGATGATCGGAAACACGACCTGATGCCAGGCGCGGAGCTGGGTGTCGAAGGTGTCGTTGCGCGGATCCAGCCCGACCAACCATCGCCGAAACGGTGCTTCCAGCGCGAAATAGCCTTCCTCGCGTGCCCTGGCACGAGGCCCGTCCGCGTCGCCACCAGCCGCACGCGTGAGGTTGGCGACCAACCAGCTCAATGCCGATACCGCTTCGTCCGCACAGTCCACGGCCCGCACCGCACACGAGCGCAGAATGCGATTGGACAACAACCCGACACGGAAACCGATGGTGTCGTCAACGACCTCACCGATAACGGATTGCTGGTTGATGTAGTGCATACCGACCGCGTGCAACCGAATCGGATGGGTTGCTTCGAGAACACCGTCTTCAACCAACCGTTGGGCCCAGTGCACGACACCGGCGGTGATGTTGTTGCCCGCGGTCGACTCAGTGGTGGCGAGGTCGTTGAGCATCGAGCTCATGCCGCGCCACAAGGACCGTTCCGGATCGTGGGTGCGGGGATAGTGCCGGGTTTTGCCGGCCTTCTTGGTTTGGATGTCGCTGTAGCGCCACCCGCTCATCGGTTCGAGTCGGTGCTGGTTGAACGGTTCGAGTGGGTCACCGTTACACAACACGACACCGGTGACCTGGTTCTCGTCGGCTACCAACCGGATTCGGCGGCTCTGCCAAGTCGCCAGGTCCGCGGGCCCGGTCGGCACCGGGTTTGTGCGGACCCCGGGTCCGTCCGGTTGTCGTTCCCACGCCGGGACATCGTCGCTGCGATAGCGCTCGCCGTTGGTGTCGAGCAGAACAAGGTTCAATAGCAGCGTTTCACGCAACGTCGCGCCCTCGAGGAACACCCCACCCAATGCGCCGGCGAAGCCGACGCCGATGGGATAGCCCTTGTTGTTCTTCACCCGCGGATCACCGACCGCGCCCGTTTTGATGCCGGACGGGTCGAACCCGTGAGCGTGGACCAACCACCGAGCAGCCTCGGCGAAGTCGATCTGCTGGAGATGACGACCAGCACGGGTGGTGAAGTACTTGACTCCGTTGGGCACATCCGCGATCAGCTTGTCGAGCGGGCCGACAGTGTCGCCCGCGGCCTTGAGTCCGGCGACCTGGAAGAACGGTTGCTGCGCGTCGAACAGCTCGAAACGCCCGCGGTGAGTGTCGAGGTAGCGATCGATCTCAGTAGCCGGCAGGCTGTCGCACTCCCACAACGATGACCACACATCCACCGCCATGCCGGGCCTGTCGGCGATGCTGCGACGCAGGATCGCCGACAGGACGCGCAGAATCGCGAAAGACTGGGTGGGAACCTCACCGACGATGCCGGATAGCTGCGATGCTCGATGTAGCACCTCGCGAATCGCGAGCAGTTCTACCTTCGCCGACCGGTCGACCACCTGGATCCAGGGGTCCTCGATGAGGTTCAATCCCGCCGTTGCCGTCGTCATGTGTCGGTGCTCGTTTCCTTCTTCGGTGTCACTACCAGCCCTAGAATGGGGTCATAGGCCACGAGGTATCCGGCCAGCTCGGTACTCAGATCCTCGTCTAGTTCCAAGACGAGCTCACCTGCCAGCCAATGCGATTGCTGCCACCCCGGATAGAACGTGTCCTCGAGCGTTCGCAGCACGACGTTCATCCTGTTGTATCGGGTCAGAAACGGTGGCAACCGGATAGTGCACTGCGCCAGCGTTTTCGCCAGCCGTGATGGCGGGCAAGCATCGGTGGGAACGACATGGCCGCCCACCTCGGCAACAGTCGGTAGTACGCGGACCTCGTCACCGACGCGCTGGACAACGACCGCTTCGATGCTGTCTTCGGCGTCGCGGACCTGCGCTTGACCGCCGACGCCGTCAGCGTCGTCGCGCACCCCGGCGACCAACCAGTCACGAATGGTCAGGTTCTCGGTGTGTGACGGGCCGAGCAGATAGTCACCTGCTCGCTTACGTTGATCGGACATCTGCAGTGCCCACTCCGACTCCGCATCTGCGAACATCTCTTCCCACCCCTCAGGAGCATTGAAGCGTTCGCGATAGGCGTCCGAGACCAAGCCGGGAATGTCAGCCGGAATGTTCACCCCGGCCGAGCGCACACCGGTCAGCACAGCAACCGCACGCAGCAAACGTGCTCGGCCGTAGACCTTTTCGCATCCCTTGTCCAGCTTCGGGGGCACAGCTCCCCAGTCCGCGCCGCGGACCCAGCAACGCGGACTACTCACCGAATCGGGTCGGCCCGAACGCACGTGGCGGTGCAGTCGACCGATTCGCTGCAAAATCAGATCCACCGGCGCCACATCGGTCACCAGAAGATCGACATCGATATCGAGGGATTGCTCGATCACCTGCGTGCCGATGACGATCAGCCGCTGCGGCCGATCACCGCCACCCGGCGGTCCGAGCAGCCGACGCAACCGCCTCTCATACCGTGCACGATCAACCGACACGAAACGCGAATGCAGCAGCAGCACCTCACCGGCGTCGAACCGCCCTTCTGCGGTCATCACCCCATACAGGTGTTGAGCCCGGGCAACGGTGTTGCACACCACCCCCGCCGTCCCGCCCTGAGAAAGAACCTCCGCTAACCAGCTGGTCAACAACTCATCGTCGTCGTCGATGAAATCGAGCTCGATACCGTCGATCGACCGCCCCGACGGCGCCACCGCACAAGACAACTCAGTATGAGGCCACACCGAGATCGCGGGGTAACCCACAACATCGAGCGCAACAGGCTCGGCCACCTCTGGTCGACCACGCCGATAGGCATCCAGCAGGGCACCACGCTGCGCCGGCGGCAACGTCGCTGACAGCAACAGCACCGGAACCCGGTACGCGCCCAGCCATTCCAGGACACGACACAGGTAGGTCGACATGTAGCTGTCCGCGGCGTGGACCTCATCGATCACCACAACCTTGTTCGCCAACCCCAAGTGCCGCAGCATCACGTGACGTGTCTTGAGCCCACCTCGCAACACCTGATCGATTGTGCCGACAACAAAATTCGCCAGCGGCCCCTTCTTACCGACGAACCAACCATGCGCCAGCACGGCACTGTCTTCGCAATCGGACCCGATATCGACAAAGCTTCGCTGCTTCAGCTCGGTGAAGTCCTCGTTCAACGCCGATTTGCCGTGCGCCAACACCATGCTGCCCGGACTTCCCGACACCGCGTCCACCCACTGCCGCACCCGAGCGAACATCGCATCCGAGGTCGCCATCGTCGGCAACGCCACGAACACCCCTCCAGCACCGAACCTTTCAGCAAGAACTTCGGCGGCAAGCAGAGCAGCTTCGGTCTTGCCCTCCCCCATGGGAGCCTCGATGATCATCAACCCCGGCTCCGGCAACTCACAGGCGACCCGCAGACACTGCTGCTGCAGTGGCCGCATCGGATCATCACGAGCGAACCGAGACCGAAACAACTGCTCGCTCGCAGCCGCAGAATCCGTCGCTGCTCCGACCGGCGACCAGGCGGCAGGTAGACCGAGCAGCTTCCACGCTTTCGCGGCCTCCACACTGGACGCACGCTCACTGTCCAGCGGAAACAAGTCTTGGTTACTGGCGATCCAGTCGGTCACGATCACCGCCGCCGTCATCAGCACCTGCTGCATCGTCGACAGCCGCACCGTCGCCCAGCCTGCAACACGGTCCGCCGCACCCGTCCGATCAGTCACCAACGCTATCAACTCGCAGCGAGCAGCCTCCCACTCCGGCCCACCCCACAACGCGCGTCCACCGTTGGTCGCCGCCTGGATCTGCCCCACCGTCGGCGGAACACCGTGGTGGCTGCCGACGACCACCGCATACGTCGACGCCACACGCTTCGACCACCCCAAAGCGACCAGGTACTTCTCCACGGCTATTTGCCCAGCCAAACTATGCGGCAACAACTTACGATCCACCGGCGCCGCTGCCACCGACAACCCGTGGCTATGCATCCGGTCGAGCAACTCCGGGACCTGACAAGCGAAACTCGGAGTCAACTTGCCAAGGTCGTGTATGCCCGCCAACCAACAGAACAACACTCGCCCATCCGGCAGGCCCCCCGGTAGACCATCGGCCAACAACGACCGGACATGGCCTGGCAACCAGTGATCCCACACCAGACCAGCTACCGCCGCCGAATCAGCAGAATGCCGAAACAGCGACAAACTGCCACCCGCCCGATCACTCTTCGCCCACGCCGACAACACCGCCGACGAAACCATCACGCCCCCTTCGCTAACCGTCCGATCAACGCGAGAGCCGACCCTACCCATACCCACCGACAACTACACTCCCCCTTCAAAACTCGACCGAACTCCTGCTACCACAAACCTGCTCATGAGCAGGCGACCAGGCCTTGCTCTGAACGGCCTTACTCAAACCACCATCACGGCGCGAGCTCACAAGAAGCCCAGTTTGAGCACCTCTCGACTCGGAAGTCACAGCTCTCCGCCAACGCTTCACCGGGTCCAATTTCGCGGCAGCAGTGTGTCCATCCGCACCGAGTTCTGATAGTCAACCCACCTAGACCCAAGGATGCCGAGCATTGGAAGCCGCGCGCCCCGGTGGCGGTTGGTAGGCTCATCCCCGCTCGCGCGCGGTGATGTAGGGGCGCGCGTCGCGGGGAGCACCCGACCGTCGCCGACGTGCAGGCGTGGCCCGAGGGCTCATCCCCGCTCGCGCGGGGAGCACCGGAGTGGTGCAGTGAGCAGGGCGTCGGGCTGGGGCTCATCCCCGCTAGCGCGGGGAGCACTTCCTGCCGATGATGGAGGTTCGCCAGATCCAGGACTCATCCCCGCTCGCGCGGGGAGCACGTGTCGGCGTAGTCGATCAGTTCCTGGCCTGAGGCTCATCTCCGCTCGCGCGGGGAGCACTGGTCGATGTGCCACATCAGCGCCCCGGCGGGGGGCTCATCCCCGCTCGCGCGGGGAGCACAGCGCTGCGTCCCAGCTCTTGGATTGGGCCTCGGGCTCATCCCCGCTCGCGCGGGGAGCACCGGGTCGCCTTCGGTCCGCGCAGCGGGCGCCCGGGCTCATCCCCGCTCGCGCGGGGAGCACACTTCGTCTCGCAGGTGCCCCAGCACGTCCCGGGGCTCATCCCCGCTCGCGCGGGGAACACCCCGAGGGAGCTACGTTCGACGCCATCGCTCCGGGCTCATCCCCGCTCGCGCGGGGAGCACGTCATCCAGTTCGTTTACGACTGGCAGGACGCGGGCTCATCCCCGCTCGCGCGGGGAGCACGTCGCACTGTTCGTTGATCCACAACGCTTGCTGGGCTCATCCCCGCTCGCGCGGGGAGCACCTGTCGCCACGCGAGATCAAGGCGTTCGCGAGGGGCTCATCCCCGCTCGCGCGGGGAGCACGGGCTGCTGATCGAGGAGCTCGGCCTCGTCCGGGGCTCATCCCCGCTCGCGCGGGGAGCACCACGCCGCATCGCACGATCCCGGTCAGCAGGTGGGCTCATCCCCGCTCGCGCGGGGAGCACCGCTACTTCAACACCGAGAGCGATTTCAACGCGGGCTCATCCCCGCTCGCGCGGGGAGCACGAGTCTCCGATGAACACCAGCGAGCTGCTGGCGGGCTCATCCCCGCTCGCGCGGGGAGCACTACCAGCCAGGCTCGCCCTCGGTGGGCTTCTTGGGCTCATCCCCGCTCGCGCGGGGAGCACACAGTCCTCCATGAACGCGGCGAACCAGTCCTGGGCTCATCCCCGCTCGCGCGGGGAGCACAACAGTTTCTACAAGGAGTTCGCGCCCGAAGAAGGCTCATCCCCGCTCGCGCGGGGAGCACCACTTCCGAGCGCGCCTCGGGGTCGTCCAGCAGGGCTCATCCCCGCTCGCGCGGGGAGCACCTCGAAAGCCCATACGGCCGTGGTGGTTCGGGGGGCTCATCCCCGCTCGCGCGGGGAGCACTCGGATGGCTAGATCTGCCGGAGTGCTCGACGGGGCTCATCCCCGCTCGCGCGGGGAGCACAGGGCGCGGTTACCCCTGGACATGCCGCTGACGGGCTCATCCCCGCTCGCGCGGGGAGCACGTAGTGAGTTCGAAACCAGTAGTGCCACAAATGGGCTCATCCCCGCTCGCGCGGGGAGCACCGCCTGTGGGACAAGGTCGAGGGCGGCTACCAGGGCTCATCCCCGCTCGCGCGGGGAGCACACCAATTGACCAGCACCTTTATAGCGCAACCAACCGATTCTCATTCACTTTCGATCCCGTCCTCGCCCTCTCGGCTTCCACCGTCACCCCGACGCCGAGCGCGACGTTCAGGACTCGCCCAGAGGCCAGCCCGAAGCCAGTCGAACCCCTGCACCCCCCACAAGCACGCAGGGTCGCAACCGCGGCAGGCCCGCATCCCGTCATCGTAGGCGACCAACTCGACGACCCGGTTCCCATCCCATGCGATTTCCCGCTTCCTTGGAGATGTGCACCGACCCAGGTTCAATGCCAATGCCGTCAACGTACGGTGTTCGCGCTGGCAAGCGGCTATGACGAGGTATGGATCTGATCTGATGGGGACAGGGCCGCTACATAGGTCTCTTCGTAACGTGGGTGCCGGGCGTTGACGCTTCGATCGGTGACCGTTTCCGCCAGCGGCTTCTCACTCGACGAGGAAACACGAAGTGACACAGGCATACGCCGTGTTCTGCGGCATCGATGTCGGCAAAGGCGAGCACCACGCCGTGGGCCTGGACCCGAACGGCAAACGGCTCTTCGACAAGGCCTTGCCCAACGACGAATCCCGACTGCGGGCAGTGTTCGACCAGCTCGCTACCCGAGGCCGGCTGTTGATCGTGGTCGATCAGCCCAACACCATCGGCGCCCTGCCGGTCACCGTCGCCCGCGCCTGCGGCCACGACATCGCCTATCTGCCCGGACTATCGATGCGCCGCATCGCCGATCTCTACCCGGGCCAGTCCAAGACCGACGCCCGTGACGCCCACATCATCGCCGGCGCCGCTCGCACCATGCCCCACACCCTGCGTCGAGTCGACACCGGCGACGAAACCCTGACCGAGCTCGGTGTCCTCGTCGGGTTCGATGACGACCTTGCCGGAGAAGCGACCCGCACCAGCAACCGAATCCGCGGCCTGCTGACCAGCATCCACCCCGCCCTCGAACGCGTCCTCGGGCCACGCGTTGCGCACCCGGCCGTGCTGGAAATCTTGTCTCGTTGCGGCGGTCCCGAAGGAATCCGGGCGGCCGGCCGCCGCAAACTCACCACCATCGCGACCAAACACGCGCCCCGGATGGGCGCGCGGTTGGTCGAGGAAATCCTGGCCGCGTTGCCCGCACAGACAGTCGTCGTTCCTGGTTCGCGCTCCGCCGAGAGTGTCCTGCCGAAACTCGCCGACTCGTTGAAAACTGTTCTGCTGCAACGGCAACAGGTCGCTGTCGATATCGAAGAGATGTTGGCCGATCACCCTCTTTCCCAGGTCCTGACCTCGATGCCGGGCATCGGAGTCAGGACCGGCGCCCGCATCCTGCTCGAAGTCGGCGACGGCACCGCTTTCGCCTCGGCCGGCCACCTCGCCTCCTACGCCGGCATCGCCCCGATCACCCACCGATCAGGCAGCTCGATCCGCGGCGAGTTCCCGTCCAGATCGGGCAACCACAAGCTCAAACGGGCATTGTTCCTGTCCGCGTTCGCAGCCCTGCACGATCCCACCAGCCGCGCCTACTACGACCGCAAGAGAGCAGAGGGCAAGAAGCACAACGCCGCTCTCATCTGCCTTGCCCGACGACGCTGCGACGTCCTCTACGCGATGCTGAAAACCAAGCAGCCCTACCGAACACCCACACCGATTCCGGCTTGACGCAGACCACAGCGAACCCGATTCGTTCATGCTGGTAGACATGGCAAATCGATGGGTCGGGATCACGATCGACTGCGCGAACCCCAAGCGACTGGCCTCGTTTTGGAGCGCGATCCTGCGAATCCCCGCTACCGCCGAACATGGCGATGATCCGGGATGGGCAACCATCGGCTCGCGCTTTGATAGCAGGCCACGCTTGACCTTCCAACGAGTGGCTGAGCCCAAGACCGGAAAGGTCCGCATCCACCTCGACATCGAGGTTGACGACATCGAAGCCGGTCGCCGTCAGGTCGAGAACTTGGGCGGCCGCTGGTCCGGCGAGCGGCACGACTACGACGAAGGAGTTGTCATGGTCATGCGCGATCCCGAGGAGCACGAGTTCTGCCTGGTCCAATACTTCCGTTGAGGCACCGACTGGTCACTGCACGGTTTGACGAAACCCATAGGGACACCCCCCGCACCCGACCCGCTGACCGGGTGCCGGATCCCGACGCGATCATCGACCAGCTGGCGCGACCGGTCCTCGGGTTGCGAGCGGCGTTCGACGGTACCGGGAGCTCGGGCGACGCGGTCGCATTGCTCGAGGCCGCAGGACCAGGTCGAGCGTGGGGTGGCCGGCAAGACCGCCACGACGCACTGATGTTCGGCCACATGGAGATGACCGGCCGCAACGCAGAAGATGGCTGGCAAACCGAGGTTGTCCAGAACACCCCGATCGGCCAACGCCGCCACGACGCCGGCCAGGTCGATCCGAACGCGCACGTGGTCAAGAACGTCACCGAGTACAAGGCGGGCTGGGTCAACCGCGACGAGGGACTCAAACAGCTCAAGAAGGAGCGAATGCTGCTGGCCACCCATCAGATTCAGGAGGTCAGCGAATACGTCATCCGCGCCAGCGATCCCCCGCATCCCGAGGTTCTCGCCGAGGCGAAACGGCTCTCCCAGAAGTTCCCCGACCGGTTCAAACTGATCGAGCTCTCGGAAAGAGAGTTCGAGAACGCGATTGAGCTCGGCCGCCCCGTCGTGCAGGCCCGAGCCGCCAAGAAGCTCGAAAAGGCCATCGAGCAGGTCCGGGACGCGCCGGAGATCAACGCGGCCACCCCCGCGCTACGCGATTTCCTGCACGAGGTCGACAAGGCCCACGAGCGCGGTCAACCGATCGAGCTCGGCGACCTCCTCGATACCCGCGATACCCTCGCCAACCTGGTCGAGGCCGAGTGCCTGACTCCTCCTGTGCTGCAACGTGCATCAGTGGCAGGATGAAAATGGCTCACTGCTGCTACCTGGCTTCGGCGATGTCCAAGCGGGGCACTACCGGTCGCGGGGTCGGGTAGCGGCCCACTCCTCGGGGTTGCAGCCGGTGGCCATGAAAATCGTTCGGCGGCCGACTTCCACGGTGTGGTCGGCAAACCGCTCGTAGTATCGGCCCAGCAACGTCATGTCGACAACCATCGCCTTGCTGCTGTGTCCGTCGCAGGCGAGCACAGCAGTCAGCAGTTCATGGTGCAACCGGTCCATGGTGTCGTCCTCAGCATCGAACCGAGCGGCATCCTCGGGATCGCCGGAGGCCAGGACCGCAGCGGCAGACGTCGCCATCGCTACCGCCGCCGCACCCATCCGGGCCACGATCGAGCGCATGGATTCTGGGACCGCGTGTTCCGGGTGTCGGCGACGCGCGATGTCGGCGATGTGCTCGGTCAGGGCGCCCATTCTGTGCAGGTTGGCGACCAACTGAATCGCGGTGACTACTTTGCGAAGCTCGCCCGCCACCGGGGACTGCAACGCCAACAGCGCCACGGCAGTGTGTTCGCACTGATCGCGCAGGGTATCGAGTTCCTGACAGATCTCGATAGCCCGTTCGCTCTGTTCCAGATCGGCGTTGAGTAGCCCACCGGTCGCCGCCGCGATCGCCGCGCGATCACGCAGGCACATCGTGTGCAGCTGGTTCGCGAGCTGCTCAAGATCTTCATGGAAGCGCGTCCGCATAGCTCATCATCGCCTATCAGGGTGTCGTAGGGCCCAGATCCTGCCGAGACCCATCGTGTCGCGCTGGTCGTCGTCGTGCCCACCGTCACGAATCGCGCCGGTCCGGCCTTGATTGCCGAGTATGGGAAGGCCAGTCGCTGGAGAAGTTGCGTAGCCGGTGAACTGACCGCTAGGAGTCCGGGGAGGCAGTTCCCGACGCCACTCCCCTCACTCAGCCCGGCTGAATGGCGGGGTCGAGAACAATTTTGACGGCCCCGCCGGTCTTGTGCTGAAACATCTCGTAGGCGTCGGGTGCGGACGCGAGCGGGAGCCGGTGGGTGGCAAAGGTTTCCACGCCGAGCGGGTCGTCATCGCCGAGCAGCACCATGATGTCCTCGGCCCAACGCTTGACGTTGGCCTGACCCATCCGGAGCTGGATCTGCTCGTCGAACAGGACACGCATCGGTAAGGGATCGAGCATGCCTCCATAGACGCCGACCAGAGATATCGTGCCGCCCCGCCGAACAATGTCGATAGCCAGCTGCAGCGCCGCCAAGCGGTCCGCACCCGCGGTGTTCATGAGCTTTTCGGCCACCGCGTCCGGTAGGAGCGAGGCCGACCATTGCGCGGTGGCCGCCACCGGCGAGCCGTGGGCTTCCATACCGACCGCGTCGATCACCGCATCGGTGCCGCGCCCATGGGTGGCCTCGCGGATGATGTCGGCAACCTCACCGTCCGCGGCGTCCAAGTCGATGGTCTCGACTCCGAATCGCACTGCGCGAGCGAGCCGTTCGGGCACTCGGTCGACCCCGAAGGTCTTCAGGCCACGCTGCGCCGCGATCCGACAGGCCATATCGCCGATCGGGCCCAGACCCAGCACGGTGAGTGAGCCTCCCTCGGGCACCGCGGCGTATTCGACGGCCTGCCACGCGGTGGGCAGCACGTCCGACAGGTAGAGGAATCGGGTGTCATCCGGCCCCGAGGGAACTTTGATACGAGTGAAGTCCGCGTGAGGTACCCGCAGGTATTCCGCCTGACCGCCCGGGACCTGACCGTAGAGCTTGGAGTAGCCGAACAATGCCGCGCCGCTGCCTTGTTCACGCACTTGCGTTGTCTCACACTGGGTCATCAGACCGCGGTCGCACATATAGCAGTGCCCACAACTGATCTGAAACGGGACCACGATGCGGTCGCCGACAGCTAGTGCCTCGTCAAGCAACGTTGGGTAGGTAATCGGGGTGTCGGATCTTGGATCCGACGGCGAAGTCGCGGATCGGTCCGGCGTGCTGGTTGCGCCAGCGGATGTAGTTGCCGATCGCGGTGTCTTGCTCGTCGTGGCTGCGGTGGTCGGTGCCGTTGAGCGCGAAATACCGCAGCGCAGCGAACTCGCACTCGATCCGGTTCAACCAGGACGAATAGGCTGATTCTTCACATCCACATGAAGGTGGATCAATCCGTTGACAGACATCCGAGGCAATGAGAGACTTTGAGCATCATTTTCTCAGGCGTGCCGAGAATCGCCAATCTTCGAACGGGGTCAATGATGACCACACCACTTCCCGTACCCGCCGCACCGCAATGCCTGATGCGCGGTTGAGGAAGTCATCGATGCGCCACCGAAGAGGAACCTCGCTGCTTCGCCGGTACGTCGGCGACCGACGATTCCTGCTCGCCTTGCCACGTGCCGTGGGGCTGCAGATTCTGCACCCGGCCATCGCGACGGCTCTCGACGAGCACATGGCGATGCGGCTGTGGTACCACAAAGCGCGGACCGTCTCGCAGACGATCGACATGGCCTACGACGACCGGAACCAGCGGCACCGCATGCTCAACATTCATGGGCACATCGGTGGAACCGACGACCGCGGCGCGCGGTTCCACGCGCTGAATCCGAACCTGTTCCACTTCCAGCACGCGACCTACGTGGAGACGCTGGTAGTCGCGATCAATACCTTCATCTCGCCGATGTCCGATCGCGACCACGAACGCCTGTACACGGAGTGCTGCGAATGGTATCTCCGGTTCGGGGTATCCGCGCGCGCCATGCCACCGGACTGGGCGGGTTTCCGCGACTACTTCGAGCGCACCTGCGCACAGCAGCTACGCCTCACCCCAGCCGGTCACACGCTCGCACCCGAGGTCTTACGGCCTACCAGCTGGGTCCCACGACTCCTGCCATCCGTCGCCGTCCGCGAGTTGCTCCACCCTCGCACCAGGGAACTGCTCGACGTGCGAGCGCGACCAGGAGACCGGGCCGCGTTCCGCTCCTACGCCACCGGCCTCCGGATGGCGGCAACGATAGCGCCGCCGTCGATTCGCTACGTCCCGTCGGCGCGTGTGGAGAGGCCGCTGCGGCCGGCGTAAAGCATGATCTTGGAGCAGTCCCGGGTCCGTGCAGACGGAGACCCGCGGCCCGCCTGCCCGGCGGCAAGAACCGCATCCACTCGGAATTGCAAAGCAGGTCGCTGAAGATGCCGTTAACTCCGAAATCGATGGTGCTGCTTAGAGCTCCTATCAGGTTCGATTGCTGAGTCGTCGCCAGCAGATGAGCGCAGCGGCGAGGTCGAGAAATCCTTGATGGATGTCGGTGCGGCGTTCCCAGCGGACGGCCAGGCATCGGTATTGGTGCAGCAAGGCCAGGGTTTGCTCGACGATCCAGCGGCCGGCGGTCACCTTGTCGCGGGTTCCGCTGCGTGGGATGTAGACGGTGATTCGTCGTTGCTCGAGTTCGTCGTAGACGCGCGGATAGTCGTAGCCCTTGTCCGCGATCAGGGTCGTGATCTTCTCGCGTGGTCGGCCGGGGCGTCCTCGCAGAGGCCGCACACGGTCGAGTAGTTCGGGCAGCACGAGGTGGTCGTTGATGTTGGCCGCTGATTGAACGATTGCGAGTGGTAGGCCGTTGCCGTAGGTCAGGATGTGGTGTTTCGCTCCGGTTTTGCGGCGGTCGACCGGGCTTGGACCAGTGTCGGCGCCCCCCTTTTTGCCCGTACGTGTGAGCCGTCGGGGATGACGCGGTCGAAATCGATCAGTCCCGCGCGGTGGCAGTGGGCGAGCATCGTGGTGTGCATGGCCTCGAATACCCCGGCGGCCTGCCAGTCGCGTAGCCGACGCCAACAGGTCATGCCGGACCCGAATCCCAGTTCTTGTGGCAGGGTCTTCCCACCCGATGCCGGTGATCAGCACGAACAGAATCCCTTGCAGGACAAGTCGATCGTTCATCCGTGCTGGTCCCGGTGTTCCCGCCGCCTTGACCGGTAGTAGCGGTTCGATCACTGCCCACAGCTGGTCGTCCACGATCCACGGCGCTGCCACGACGAAACATCCTGCACTACAAGCAGACTCGTCGCCACCCGACAGAACCTGTTAGGAGCTCTTAGTACTCCAGCAATAGATCGTGATCCTGGTGCTGGTCGACCCTCGGGCAGTAACGAGGTGCTACCGCGATGTTCATCGCGGCCGTCACCGGACGCATTTATGCCGTCACCGCGCGCTGGCTCGTTCGGGCCCCGCAAGAGTCGACGAGCGGGTTTCGTCCGTCGAGCCAGCGCGCCACACCAACGGTGTGATCACCTGCGCTCGATCGTTCAGCCGAGGCTGAACGGCTGGCCCCACAGGGTGACCCAGGTGGTGACCGATTCGGTGATCACCTCGACGCCGATGAACGACCGAGCCTGGGCATAGCCGCCGCAGCCGTTCAGTCCGATGGTCTCATCGGACCAGGTCACCGAGCCGGTGCTGCCTTGGAAGCCGTTCAGGACCGAGTGCCTTTCGTTGCCGTAGTCGTCGGGGCTCTCAATATCGAGCACGTAGAACGATTTCGCCTGGCCGGGGCCGATGGTCAGGTTGCCGCCGGTTTCAGCGCTGGGACTCACCGAACCTTCGCTGTCGACGCTAGCGGCAGCGCCGCCTTCGGCGCCGCCGCCGGTGATGTTGACCTGGCAGCCCACTACGTAGCCGGGATAGATGTAGCCGCCGGGTTCGCCGCCGCCGGCGATCTCGACCTGGGCACTACCGGAAACCCACGCGTTGCGGTGCACCGGGGTGGACCCCATGGACGGGCTGATGGTGGCCGACTCGCCCACCATCCGCACGGTCACCACCGTGCCGTCGGACAGCGTCTTGACGAGTTCACCGCCGGGCAGCGGTACGAAGGTATCGGCATTGGCGGCGCCGGTGGAGAACAGACCCATGGCGATGGTGGCAGCGGCACCGACGCCGGCAAGGCGTGCCACTTTCTTGCGGTTGATCATGGTTGGACCCTTCGAGGGGAAAGCTCGCGTGGTACGCGAGGGGAGGTTCGTTTCGATACGACGTGGACGGATCCGCCGGTTCAGCCGATGCTGAACGGCCGGCCGTACAGGGTCGTCTTCGAGTAGTGGTCGCCGATGATCTCAACCACCGTGTACGACCGCGCCTGCGCGTAACCCGCGCAACCCTGGATCTCGATCTCGGCATCCTGGTACTCGACCGAGTACCGGCTGGGCTTGGTGATGTTCTTGTAGTCGATCTGGACGAACTTGACCTCACCCGGGCCGAGCTCCACGCCGACCGAGCCGCCGATGTTACCGCCGTTGAGGTTCACGCCGAGGGACCCGCCGAGGCCGATGGCATCGTCACCGATGCTCACCTGGCAGCCGACGATATAGCCGGTGTTCAGCTGCGAAGCGCCGTGCGTCGAGGAGTTGTTGGTGCCATCCGCACTGGTCGGGCCGTTGTTCGGGCCGACCTCCCCCTCGGGGGTCACCGCGACATCGGCGGCCGCGTTACCGGAAACCCAGACGACCCGGCCCGCGCCGTTGGCTGCCATCGAGGGCGAAATAACGGCGTGTTCGCCGGTACGGGTGATGGTGACGCCCGGACCGGCCTTCTGGCCGTCCGGTAGCGGCACGAACGTATCGGCATTGGCAGCGCCCACCGACAGCAGGCCCACGGCGACAGCGGCCGCGCCGCTTGTTGCGGCGATCGTCGGTCGCGTGGAAAGGAAGGTTCTCATTGTCACGTTGTTGTCCTTGTCTTCGGTACTGCTGCCTCATGGCGGCTGTCTCTGGCCGGGAAATTCGGACCGCCGTCCAGTCACTAGATCTGCCGGTCCCGGAAACCACGCTTCGTGGCCGTCCAATCGCAGAAAAGAGTCGACGTTCCACTAATGCGTGGGCAACAGGCATAGGGGCTTCTCCTTGCGCCCCCCGTTCATTTGCAGGAGCGCCTTGTCTGGCGTGTTCCCTATATGAGTTCCGCGTTGAAGATATTCACGTCGTCGATGACGACGCCGTCGAGTAGTCGGTAGAACTCCTCAACGTTCTGGCGTCATAAAGGTGCGTTCGCGTTGTGTGGTCGTTGTCGGGCAGAGAACTACTTTCTCGAGATACGGATTGTCCGGCCTGAGCGGCTGGTCGAGGGGAGGCGCTGAAGGGCGGTGAGCATCCCGACCCGACCGCAGTGAGCGGCCACTGAGCGCCAAACCAAGACGCCGATCGCCAGCACGGATTCGGTGGTGGCCACAAGGAGTGCGACGTCAAGGGGCACGGTGGAAAGTCCGCTGTGGGACGGGCCGTGATGTGGCATCTGGTGCGTCGAGTGATCGCCTGCCATTGCGATGTGTATGGCGATCATTCCCAAGTTCATGGTCGCCGCGAGCGTCCAGTCGCGCACCGAGGGCAATGACCAGAGATGAAGCGCACAGAGCATGCACCCAGCGATCATCGCGGCCATTAGGATGGTGAGCAACGGTTGCGGTCCGCTATGCCCGTCCAGCCTTTCCGTATGCAGTGCGGCTGATGCTAAAGCCAAGCCGGCACCGACCCGGCCCAACCGCCGTGTGGTTCGGGTCGGTGCCGCGGGGTACTTCACGCGTGGTCAGCGGGGTCAGCGCAGCAGTGCGTGGTGGTGCCGGTCGGCACTCCGAGAGCGGGGTTTCGGTCGAAGAATCCGACCGGCTTCAACTTGAATCCTGCGTAGTCGACGGGCATGACCGGCCAATCCTCAGGGCGCGGAAAGTGGGTTAGCCCGAAGGTGTGCCACACCACGATGTCTTGTGCATCGATGTTGCGATTCCCGGCGACGAAGGCAGGCAGACCCGCCTGCCCGGGGTGCTGGTTCACCAGGTCACCCGCTGGATAGCGTTGTGCGGGGTCATAGGGCGTCACCCACAGGTTTTTGGTCGCGAACGCAGCGCGGGCCGCGATGGAGCTCGCGTCATCGGCGAGCAACACGGGCTGTCCCTCCGGGTGCAGCGCATAGCCGACATCCTGGCCGAGCCGGTTCTGCTTGGTCGGATTGGTGATGTGCCAGGTTCGTGCTTTGCGGTTGTCGGCAACCCGTTGTGCCTGGGACTCGGTGAGCAGGGTCGTCTTCTGTGCGCGGAATGCGTTGCCCCACGGGTTGTCCGGGCCCACCGGAACCCGCACCGCATCGACCTCCGAGACGGTGTTGACGTCGCCGTCGACGGCCATATCCAGTCGAGCGGAGAACAGATGCTGGTGGAACGGGGCGCCCAGGCCGGGTGCCACCTCGGTAGCGAAGCCGCCAGGACCGCGGTAGGCGGAGGGGAATACGACGCCGGTCGCCTTGGCTTCGAGTTCGACGGTGCCGTCGAGATACAGGTACCAGTAGAAGCCGTAGTCGTAGTTGCCTATCGTCAGGAAGAACGAGATCACCAGCCGACGCGATCGCCGCGTCTCCGACATGCCGTTGAACGTGTCGGTGTGCTTCCACAGCACACCGTAGTCCTCCTCGTGCAGGCAGATAGCGTTGCGCAGCACCTTCGGATCACCGTGCTCGTCGGCTGCGGTGACGTCGAAGTAGTGGATCTCGCCGAGGCAGTCGCAGCCCAGCTCGAGGGAGTTGGTGTAGCGGCCGAACAGGTATTCACCTTGGTCGAAGTAGTTCTGCCAGTAGCGCACCGGTGACGGATCGGCGTAGGGCACAACCATCTCGGCGATCGAAGCCCGGTAGATCACCGGACGCCGAACCCCGTTGTCGTCGAATGACAACTGGTGCAGGGTAAGCCCTTCGCGCACGTCGAATCCGAACCTGAAATTCCAGTTCGCCCAAGTGATCTCGGTGCCGTCCACGGTGAAGCTCGGCCCCTCGGGCTGGGTGATCTCGATGGGTTTGAGATCGGCGCGGATCGGCGCGGCGTGCGGAGCCGCATTCCATTCGCCCCGCTCGACGGGAACGGGCAACACGACGTCGTCGATCACCTGCACGACCTGACGCGCGACCAGGTCGACGTAGGCGTTCACACCGTCGATGGGGTGGGCCCACGGTAGATCGACTGCGTCGTCTTGGTGGAAGGCCAGTACTCGGACGATGCGGCGACCGACCTCGTCGTCGTGCCCGAATACGCCGGCCGACAACGGAACTGCACGAACCTTCGCCGGATCGATAGCGCGCCTTTCCATAGCTGCAACCCATTCGACGCTACCGAGCAGGTACTCCTCGATGTCGGCGAATTCCTCGTCGAGGATCGGCACTTGCCCCTGCGTCGCCGAGTCGATCGACGCCGAGCTGGCGATCTCGCCGTTCGTGACCGACACGATGTGGTCGGTCCCAGCCCCGGTCGCGCGGTCGAGCAGCAGCACTCGGGCACGCCGCTCGATGAGGTCACCGGGGGTGAAACCCTGCACCATCGACTTATGTGGTTCGTCCAACGCGACATAGACGAACCGCACGCTGTCGCCGACGAGCCCGGCGTCGGTCAATACCGTCTTGACCGCGCGAATCTCGTCGGCGGACAAGGGCGTCAGCGGATGATCGGCGTGTAGGCCGGTGTGTGCGGCTTCGGTGGTGGTCATCGGTAGGCCTCCTGATCGATACGGTTCTTGTCTTGGCGCCGCCAGGTGATAACCGCGACGACAGCGAGCGCGATCCAGCGGTGATCTTTGCCGCGGCAGGTGGGGGGTCATGTGCTTCTTGCCGTGTGTTGTGAGTCAAGAGACGGCGATCGATCCGGTGGCGGCGAGTTCGCGGAAACGTGATCGGTGCCAGATCAGGGGCTCGGCCTCCCCGACGCCGAGCCGGCTGACTTCGAGCAGGATCAACCAGTGGTCCCCTACATCGTCCACGCGGTAAATAGAGCACTCGAGCCAGAGTGCTGCGCCGTCAATGAAGATCGCGCCATTTTCGCGGGTCTCGACCGCAACCTGCTCGAAGCGGGTTGCGCGGTCCTTCCCGGCGAGTTGTCGGGTGAGGTCGCCCTGTCCTCGGCCGAAGATCGACACGCCGAGCGACGTGGCACCGGACAGGGCTGTCCATGTCCCGGAGCTCTTTTGAACAGCGACCGCAACGAGGGTCGGGGCCAAGGAGACCCCGACCATGAAAGACGATACGACGAGCGCGTGCTTGATTCCGTCCCGTTCGGCTGACAGCACTGCCACGCCTGAAGGGAATTGTGAGAACGCGTGCCGAATGGCTTTCGAATCGGCAGGCACGATCTTCTTCTCAATCACTACTTCTCCAATTGAAATGATCTGGACGATGTGATTCACGCCGGGTCCGGCGTTCTCAGGGCCCGTTCATGCGGTGAGACGCACCTCGGGGACCGCGTCGTAGAGGGCCTGGGTATACGGGTGGCGCGCCTGGGTGAACAGCGATGCGGTGGCACCCTGATCGACGACTCGTCCGTCCTTCATCACGATTGCCCGGTTCGCGAGACTGCGGACGACTGCGAGGTTGTGGGTGATGAACAGAAGCGAGACGCCACTGCGGCGAAGATCATCCAGAAGGTTGACGATGGCGGCCTGCACCGAGACGTCCAAGGCCGAGGTGACTTCGTCGCAGACGATGATGCTGGGTCTTGCGGCGAGTGCACGTGCGATGGCGACGCGCTGCTTCTCGCCCCCGGAGAGCTGACCGGCGTACTTGCCGAGAACGCGCGGAGAGAGCTGAACGCGATCGAGGAGCTCGGCCAGTTCGCCTGTCGAGGCGCGAGTGCCGGCGAGCATCTCCAACGGTCTCCCGATGATCGACCGGATGGTGTGGGACGGATTGAGTGAGCGGTCCGGGTTTTGGAATACGATCTGGACCTGCTGGAGTTGTTCGCGGGTGCGGGCTTTCGCTTGACCCGGCAGGGGCTCGCCCCGGAACAGGATCTGGCCACCTGAGGGCTGATGCAGACCTGCGATACACCGGCCGGTGGTCGTCTTTCCGCTGCCGGACTCCCCGACGACGGCCACGCATTCTCCCTTGCCGATCTCGAAGCTGACATCCTCGACCACGACGTTCCTGCGTTGCCCCTGGCCGTAGGCTGCGACCAGATCGCGCACCTCGATCTCGGGAACTCCGATCAGTGGGGCGACCATCTCCTCGCGGATCGTCACCCGCACCGGGACGGAGTTCGGGCGCACGCACCGGATGTATCCGTCGTCGTGCGCCGGAACGACCGGGGGGTACTCCTCCGCGCAGAGGTCGGTGGCGACGGGGCATCGTGTGCGGAAGAAGCAGCCGCTCGGCCGTTCGCCCGGTTGCGCGGCGGTACCCGGGATACCAGTGATAGCGCGTCCGGTCAGGACGCTCGGTACCGAGTTGAGCAGTTCGGCGGTGTAGGGATGGGTGGGATTGCGGAAGATCTGCATACAGGATCCGACTTCGACCAGACGCCCCGAGTACATGACGCCCACCCGGTGGGCGATCTCCTGAACCACGGCGAGGTCGTGCGTGACGTAGACAAGGGCTGATTCACGTCGCGCCGCAAGGTGGGCTACGAGTTCGATGATCTTCTTCTGGGAGGTCGCGTCGAGCGCTGTGGTCGGTTCGTCCAGCACGATCACGCTGGGCCGGCCGACCAGTGCCATTGCGATCAGGATGCGTTGCTGCTGTCCGCCGGAGAGTTCGAACGGGTAGCGATTGATGAATCGCTCGTCGGCGGGAAGCTCCACATCGCTGATCGCCTCGATACATCGCTTCCGGGCGTCGGCAGCGGCCACCCCGTGCACCGTGAGGGTCTCGACCATCTGCGAGATGATCGTCCGGCGCGGGCTGAGCCCCTTGCTCGGGTCCTGGGGAACGTAACTGATCCGGGAACCGCGAACAGAGCGCAGGTGCCGAGCGGTGAGAGCAGCCAAGTCGGTGGCGCCCACCCTGATCTCACCCGCGCTGATTCGCGCGCTGGCGCGGGCGAAACCGAGCAGCCCGAGCGCGACGCTCGACTTCCCGCAGCCTGATTCTCCGACGAGAGCGAAGATCTCCCCCCGCGAGACATCGAAACTGATCTCGTCCACGATCTCGACGCCCGACTCTGTCTCGATACGCAGACCGCGCACCTGAAGCACCGGTTCCTGCTCCGGATCGCAGATAGCGGGTGTGCTGGTCGTATCAGGTCTCAGCGATGCGCGAGCGCTCATC
Source organism: Nocardia mangyaensis (assembly GCF_001886715.1). NCBI lineage: Bacteria > Bacillati > Actinomycetota > Actinomycetes > Mycobacteriales > Nocardiaceae > Nocardia > Nocardia mangyaensis. The sequence continues at coordinate 2,923,447 of NZ_CP018082.1, read as the reverse complement.
ATCGGGTCCTTCCGCCCACGGAACGGGCAATCGAATCGGAAACACTGGTGACGGATACGGTGAAGAGCGCGATGGCTATGGCCGGCACGACGACCGCGATGGGTTGTGTCAGGAGGCCGATCCGGTTCTCGTTGATCATCAGGCCCCAATCCGCCGCCGGCGGCGACTGGCCCACGCCGAGGAAGCTGATACCCGCGTAGATCAAGGCGGCGAATCCCACCCGCGCGCCGAAATCGGCGGCAAGCACAGACCGGGTATTGGGCAGGATCTCCCGCACAGCGATGCTCAGCCGGTTCTCACCCCTGGCAAGCGCCGCTTCGACATAGTCCGCCGAAGCCGCCTCCCGGGTCGCCGCCCGCGCCACCCGAATCGCTCCCGGGGCCAGAACGACCGTCAATGCCGCGAGCGAGGCACCGGGCCCGGTTCCCAGACTCGCCAGTACGAGCAGAGCCAGAATGAGCGCCGGCAACGACAGCACCACATCCACGATCCAGGTCGTGACCAGATCGAACCGGCCTCCGATCGATCCGGCCAGCGTGCCGATCACTCCTCCGATCACCAACGAGATCAGGGGAGCCAGCAGCGACAGTATGACGAGAGTGCTTCCGCCGTGCAGGAAGCGGCTGAGGACATCACGTCCGAGATAATCGGTGCCCAGCAGATGCGTTCCGTTCGGAGCGCCGAAAGGAACGCCGGCAACCTGCGTGATGCCGAACGGCGCCACGAATGGACCGACGATGACGATCAGCAGGATGATCGCGAGCACCACCACACCGAACCGGCCGCCGGACGTACCCGTCGCGAGCCTGTACACAGTCCCTGCACTCGCCGCGGCCCGCCTCACGAAGGAGGCACGGGTGGGTGCAGTCGTCGAGATCGCAGCCATCAGAACGCACCTCCGCGTCGCAACTGCGGATTGAGCGCCATCGCCACGAGATCGGCGATCAGATTACTCAGGATATACGCAGCACTGATCAGGATCGCCAAACTGGCTACCGTCGTGATGTCACGAGTCGAGACCGCCTGCACGAGCATCGTTCCGATCCCCGGATAGTTGAAGACCATCTCGATCACGACTACACCGCCGATCAACGACCCCAACGCCAGACCGAGCATCTGCACCGTCGGGCCCAATGAGTTCGGCAGCACATGGCGAATGATCAAGGTGCGAGTCGGCACCCCACGCAACACCGCCATCTGCACAAAATCGGACTGCAGCACCTCGATCGTCGAGGCCCGCACCAGACGAGTCAACTGGCCCGCACCCACGATCAACATTGCCAACACGGGCAGCGCCAGGAGATGCGGCTGCTCCAGCGCCGTCAACCGGGGATTCAGCATCGAGACACTCGGCAAAATCCGGAGCCAGCTGGCAAAGATCAGCACCAGGAACGTGCCCACAACGAACTCCGGAGTGGAGAGGAACCACATCGTGCCGGTTCCCACGACCTGATCGACCATTGTGTCCTTCCGCATCGCCGACCACGTCCCCAAGGCCAACGAGACCGGAATCAACAACACCAACAGGCACCCGGTCAGGACAAGCGTGTTCCCCAACCGCGGCCCCACGAGATTCGCGACCGGCTGATGAGACACCATCGAGACACCGAGGTCACCGTGTAGCAAACCGGTGAGCCAGGACCAATACCGAATAGCCACTGGCTGATCCAAGCCGGCCGACTTCAACGCTGCCTGGAGAGCGGCCGGATCACCGGCTCGAACTCCTAACGCGACCTCTGCCGCATTCCCGGGTAGGAGGTTGGCACCGAAGAACACCAGCACGGACACCGCTAGCAAGGTGGCTACGCCCGCGGCGATCCGCAGCAGGACGTATCGCAGAAGTGGGGGAAGCGACCGGCCTCCTCGCCTGGAAGCGGAGACCCGATGACGAAGCGACTCAGTGATAACCATTGTCGTCACTTCACCATCACGTCGGAGAAGTCGTAATCACCGAACGGCATCCGCATATTGGTAGTGAGTCCGGAGACGTAGTCTGCATGCGCGGTGACGAGGTTAAGGAACGCCGGGATGATGTACGGGCCCTCGTCGTAGATGCGCGTCTGCGCCTCGATCAGGTGTGATCGCTGATCGGCGGGGCCACTGGACGAAGTCGCGGCCTCGTAGGCTGCGAGGAATCCCGGATCGGTCCAAGCGGTTTCGCTCAGACCGGAATCGACGGCCAGCGGGCTCATCTGCATATTGATCTGAGTACCGATCGGACGCCCCTCCCAGTACGTCGGGGACCACGGCTGCTCGCTCTGCGGGGTCGCGTAGAACTCGGCCATGGGCATCTGCTGCACGGTGATCGTGACGCCCGCCTTGGCGGCCGACGCAGCGAAGAGCGTGACCATCTCGTTCATGCCCGGAGCGAGATTGGTGGTCGGCAGGCTGAGAGTGAGGTTCTCGTAGCCGGCCTCTTTGAGCAGCTCGCGGGCTTTGTCGTCGTCGTAGCTGCGTTGGGGCAGGTCGGCGAAATTGGGATCGAACCAGCCGAACAAGTCGTTGCCGACGGCCGCGTTCCCGCCGTAGGCGTTACTGACGATCTGATCGCGATCGATCAGAAGACGCATCGCCTCCCGTACCCTCGGGTCATCGAACGGCTTCATCCGGGTGTTCATCCGGATGCCCACCCACGACCCGGAAGGCTTGTTGCTGACAGAGAGGCCGGATCGTTCGAGCTGCGCGATCCCGCTGAACGGCACACCCGAGATCGCGTCGACTTGACCAGACATCAGCGCATTCAACCGTGCGCTGTCGTCGTTGATGGAATCGATCTCGACTTTTTCCAGCTTCGGAGCGCCGCCCCAGTAATCGTCGTTCCGAACGAAAGTCGACTGCTGGCCAGGCGTGAAGGATTCGAACTTGAAAGGACCTGTTCCTATGGGCCGCTCAAAGCTGGTGGTACCGTCTTTGATGATCAGCTCGTTGGTATCGACAAGCGTTTCGGGGAAAAGGAAGTTCGGTGCTGTCAGCGGCATTTGCAACGTCAGATCGTCGACCTTGTGCAAACCCGGCCGATCCACATTCGACCAAATATTCGCGGCCCAGGTCTTGTTCTCGACGTTGTAGTTGATCGTGTAGATGGCATCGTCCACGGTCAGCGGCGTGCCATCATGCCACCTCACCCCGTCACGCAGCTTGAGCGTCCACACAGATGCGTCGTCGTTGGGTGTGAATGATTCAGCGAGGACGTTCTCCACGATCTCATCGCCTGACCCCATCTTCACCAACGGCTCGAAGATCTGAAAGGCGCGGGCGATACTCACTTCCGTGTCCATATGGGTCGGGTCAAGGGTCTCCGAGGTGCCCGCACCGACGATTCCGACCCGGAGCACGCCTTCACCTGAGGCGCCCGGCGTGCAACCCGCCAGAGCAGCGGCCCCGGCGAGCAGCGTCACCCCGACTATCGCCGAGACGACTGAACGAACGCGGCCTCGGGCACGCCGCGTAAGTAGCGAATAGGGCATTATTGTCCTTCCGGCAGGGTGCTGTGCTGCGGTTGCTCAGGTCGGGCGGTTTGCGCGACCCTGTAGTCGGGTCCGTATTGCTCGCGTGCACCGAGGTGCTCACGCAGAGTGGTGCCTTCGTAGTCGCGATGGAAGAGCCCGCGGTTTTGAAGAATCGGCACTACGTTGTCGACGAACGAGTCGATGCCGTCGTCATAGACGTCGATGATGATCCAGAATCCGTCGATCGCGCCCGATTCGAACCACTCCTGCATATGGTCGGCGGCTTCGGTCGCGGTCCCGACTTTGGCGGGATGCTCGTCGAATACCCCCAGCGCGAGGATGTCACGGACACTCCATCCCTCGCTCGCCAAGGCATGAGCGCGGGGTATCCGGGCGTGCTCCCAGATCGGCATGTCGGGATGAGGAGGGCGGAGCGCGCCGATCTCATCCGGCTCGAGCACCCGATCGAGGTCGTCCATCGTCAGCGGCACCCCGAGCAACTCACCCAGCTGCGGCACCAGCTGAGGAAACTGCGATTGCAATAGGGAGACGCGCCTCTCGATCGCCTCTCGTTTGGTGCGGGCAACCGTGGGGTAAAACCCTGCGATAAACTTCACCCCGTCCGGATCACGTCCGGCTTCGGCCGTATACCGTCGGAGGGTCTCTCGTTGCGAGCGCGCATCCTCAATCGACGACGCAAGACCGACCACAAGGTCCGCGCAACGACCGGCAAGGCGAAATGAGTCCGGTCCCAGCCCGGAATGGACCATGACGGGCTGTCCCTGGTCGGAAGGCGGGATATAGAGCGGGCCTCGCGACGTGACGTAGTTCCCGGCGAAGTCGACCGGCTTGACTCCACCCGGCCTGGTGTACTGCCCGGCTGCCTGGTCATGGGTCCACGCGTCGCGACCCCAACTCGCCCACAGCGACTGGACCAGTTCCACGCTCTCCCACGCTCGACCGTACCTGTCCTTTCCGGGAAGAACGGCCGAGCCGAAATTGGCCGCGACCTCGGGATGAGCGGATGCAACCACGTTCCAAGCCACTCGACCATGGCTGATGTAATCGACAGTTTTCAACTGCTGAGCCAGGGTGTACGGGTAATTGAAGATCGCCGATGCGCTCACGACGAACCCGATCCGCTCGGTCGCCCGAGCCAGTAGGGCGGAATGGACGATGAGGTCCGGAGTCATCTGCGGACCGAAATGCTCGATGTCGACGACATGGTGCGGTCCGTTCGGGAAGAACAAGAACTGAAGTTTTCCGCGCTCCGCTGCTCGCGCATGACGGATCCGCACGTCGTAATCGAGGTAATCGGCCGGATCAACCCCTGGTGCCCGCCATGAGTCGGCTGCGGCACCATAGCCATTACCGAGCTCCATACCGATGATCATCTGCCTTGCTTGCATTATGAGTCGTTCTCCTTTCGACGTGGAGTTAGAAGTGCCGCCCTATGTCGCTCCCGATGAAATCCGTGAGTCGCATCAACAAACGATAACCTGCCACGGATCGCGGCCGATTGGAATGCGCCTCGCCTCCCGTACCGTTGGGGTACCGAATGCTCTCATATGGGCACTCATCAAGCGACGGAGGAACTGCGGGGATGCGAAACAGCGCGCGACTCGAGCCATTCCTTGAATTGAGCGTTGTGAGTTGACAATGTTGGTGATCGCGGAAACCCGGGTAGATGCGACTACATCTAAGTTAGGCGTTCTTTCCCTGAAGTGGTTATCGCTGAGACGCCAAGGTTGTGTTCGTTTGCGCCATCCACCGGGGGCGCGTATGCGTAACCGTCGATCCGTCGTGCCTGACCTGTCGGCTGACAGGTTGAAAGGACCACTTCGTAGCCGGTCTTACCACGAGCATCGGATGACCTGCTTGCCACTGATGGGGCGCCCTGACCGGCTTGTTCGCCAGTTATGGGACCAACTCGGCGTGGCCGCGGGGGTTTCCGGGCGCTCGGCCGCTGTATGGGGCGGATGCTGCCGGAGGTTTCGGTGATCGGGGTCAGAGTGATTCTGCGGCTCCCCGACACAACCGATCTCAGGGCGCTGCGACATCAACGCGGAGCGACCCTCGTCCATGCCGCTATGAGTATCGGCGCCGAGCCCGCCAGGCTCAGCGAACTTGAGCGAGGCAAAGGGCCTGACACCCTCCTAACGGCACGCTACCGCCGCTGGCTCACCGCCGGTTGACATGAATAGGAGCATCATTCCGACCTGCCACCTGGTCGTGCAGCCGCCCCGGCTCTGAATCGTTACGCGACACCGGAATTGGGGTTCGGAAGGCAGCGCACGACGGCGCCTGTCGCTGATTGTGAACCCAGGGCGGAGGTGCAGGTCGATTTCGGGCGGCTCAGCCTGCTCACCGGTATGCAGGGCCGGCGTCGGGGTGGTGAAGGGTTTGATCCTCACCGCAGTGAACCCGGACAACATGAAGGTCATCGTCGATGCGGCGAGCCCGACCGCTTCGCGGTTGGACGATTCGCTCCGCGAATACGCCGACGCCGGTGGGTTCGTAGTCGACCCGGCGCGGGTCCGTAGAGCTCCCAACAGGTTCTGCCAGTTGGTGACGAGTCCTGTTGTAGTGCAGGATGTTTCGCCGTGGCAGCGCCGTGGATCGTGGACGACCAGCTGTGGGCAGTGATCGAACCGCTATTGCCGGTCAAGGCTCCGGGAACGCCGGGACCAGCGCGGATGGACGATCGCGCTGTCCTGCAAGGGATCTTGTTCGTCCTGATCACTGGCATCGGGTGGGAAGACCTACCGCAGGAGCTCGGGTTCGGGTCCGGTATGACCTGCTGGCGGCGGCTACGCGACTGGCAGGCCGCCGGGGTGTTCGAGGCCATGCACACCACGATGCTCGCTCACTGCCACCGGGCGGGATTGATCGATTTCGACCGCGTCATCCCCGACGGCTCGCACGTGCGGGCGAAAAGGGGCACCGACACCGGTCCAAGCCCGGTCGACCGCCGCAAGACCACCACATCTTGACCTGCGGTAACGGGCTACCGCTCGCGGTCGTGCTTATCCGCGATCAAAGTCGTGATCTTCTCGCGTGGTCGGCCGGGACGTCCTCGCAGCGGCCGCACACGATCGAGCAGTTCGGACAGCATGAGATGGTCGTTGACGTTGCCCGCTGACTAGGGCTACGACTATCCGCGGGTCTACGCCGAGCTCGAGCAACGACGGATCACCGGCTACATCCCACGCCGCGGCACCCGCGACAAGGTGACCGCCGGCCCGCTGGATCGTCGAGCAAACACTGGCCTTGCATGCTCGTGCAGTCGGGGATGGAGCGGCTGCAATCAGCCGCCCACGAACTCGTCGTCGAAGGCGACTCCTACCGAGACCGACAGAAACCGCGACGCAGCAAACCAGCCACATCGGATTGACCGACACTCCGATCATCGGCCACCATCAGCACACTGCCCGCGACCGGACCAACCCGGTCCCATGCCCATGGCGAACCGGTGGTCCTATCACCTCGGTAGGCGACAACCATCGGCGACGGTACTGACGCGGACTCTCGCCAGACCAGCGGCGGAAAGCGTGACTGAAGCTCGAGACTTCCAAGTACCCGACGAGGGACGCGATCTCGCTGATCGTTGCATCACTCGAGCGAAGCATGTCCGCGGCCCTCTTGAGACGCACAGATGCGCGAACTCGACGGAAATCTATACCGCTCTCGGTAAGCCGGCGCTGAAGGGTGCGTCTGCTGATGCCGAGTTCCGCCGCTACACCATCGAGCCCCGAATGAACGTCTATCATCCGCTCCAACGCGTCCGAAACCAGCACTTCGATGCTTTTTCCAGGCACTGGACGCATATCGGAACGGTCTAGCTTCGCGACGTATTGCTGGTGAAGTAGCTGATCACCATGAGGCAGCGGTACCTTATCGAGCTCGACAGGCCAGGCAAATAGTAGCGGCCCCTCTCCGTACCGGATTGGTGCGTCGACATAGTCGGACAGTCCGAAGGCGGCCGTCTCGGCGGGCACCTGAATATCAGCGAATGGGAACGGCGCGCCCCATAGCTCGGTGTATAACACCACTCCGGCGATCGCCTCCCGAACAACTTCGAAGAGATGTCCAGGAGTGCCTGGCGCGAGATGGTGGTCGAACGCTATTGCCAGTCCGGTAAACAAACCATCCTCTCGCACCGCCGGGTACCTCCCGGTTCCCCCGCCGTGCGTCTCTGCGAGATACCTGACGTGGCTCAGCGTGGGAGCAGTGATGTTGGCCATGCCGAAATCCCCCCACGCTCTAAAGGTGTTTCGACGCCCACACTCGACCCAGATGTCAAGACGATCACGCGTTGTGGCGGCGAATAGCGTGTGGAGATCGAGTTCTTGTTGTCGCGTAATCTCGCTGTCGTGCCGGGAAAGGATGTCCGGGGAAATACCCGCAGCGGTCAGAATGCTCGCAGAATCGTAGCCGTTCCTGTCAAGTAGCTCGCAGAGGATATGCACGTCCATAATTAAACCGGGGGGAATAGCCCGGGCCGTTTCGACGACTGTCAGAACCATAAAATCACCTCGTACTCACGTAGAAGCATAATGGACCCCGATTGTTTCCGCACCGTTTCACTCGATGCAAGGTATGTAAACGGGCTCTTCATGCCAGCGGTGGACAGGGCAGGGCCACACGCCGGGTTCGGGATGCGGCGTGGATTGCCCGCTGGTGGCGGGCCTCAGCAACGACCGCAACCGTTCCAGGCTCGGTGCCGGGCCTTGCTCGCAGCCGATATCCGGAGCCCGGGCAGCGCCGGACGCGGCCGGCGACGATTCACCGATAACTCCTTGTGACCGGTCGTCGCCTGCGTCGCCCGGCCGCCTCGATCGAGAGGAACGCCGGTATGAGCACTCCGATGGACCGCGAGGCGGCTGACCGCATCAGCGAGCCAGCCGAACGAGACGCCGAGTCAGCATCAGCGACCAGCGGGTCCGCAGAGCCCGCCGAGGCTGCCGCCGACCGCAACGAAGAAGACGACTGAACCGGCCTAGAACAGGCCACCGCCCTGGCGGGTACGGTCGCCATCGGGCCATCTCGGGGGCGTGCCGGTTCTGGCGGTTCGCTGCTCGGACCTGGCTCAGCTGCCGGTGCTGGCGTGCGGCCTGGTTGGTTCGCATGCTGTGGGACCGGCCTGCGGCGCAGGATGCTTCGGCGGCGCGGTGCTGACCCCGGGCAGCGTTTGCGGGCATGCCCTGGCCCGGGTGCGGGTGTCCCACTGCCGTTCTCCGGCGTCGGCATCGTGGCCGAGGCAGCCGACCTGCCGTGCGGCGTCCGGCGCCGAGGCGCAGGTACATGCCGGGCAAGCTTCCGCTACCGACCGCATCGCCGAGGCCGAAATGGCCGCCGCCGCAGCTGAACAGGCCCGCCGCGAGGCGCAGGAGGCTTCGTGGATCTCGGCATGGATGGCCTGGTTCACGGTGGCGGCTGAGCACTCCGTCGAGTTCGGTCACGCTCTTGCGGTAGTAGTCGCGGCCTTCCTGCCGGTGCTGCTCGCGGTTCTGCAGGCTCCGTGCTCCCCTATAGTCTGCCGCACCACCGGCGCTGGACCGCAGTGAAAGAAGATCCTGGTCGCTGGGTGTTGGGCTCCGGATCTCAGAGGTGCCGACGCGTGGTCGGTGACCGTGTGCACGCTGACGGCGACCTGGCAATTGCCGACCTTGCCCAGAGTGCCCGAGTACTGGCCGGCCACACACGGCGACCCGGATCCGCTTTGGCGAACCCGGTATCGTCGATCGCCCACGCCTGCGGGACGATCACCTCACACGCCTTGTGGGACAACACCTTGCGGACCGGCACCATGTCCCACGGCGAGGAGGTCACGAACTGCTGCAACCGCTGATGATCGGTCTGCAGCCGCTGCGCCATGGGCTGCACCGGTTTGCGTTTGCCATCCCGCATCACACCGCGCACATACAACCCAGCCGTGGCCACCCGATCCTTACGCGCCAGCGATGAGAACACTTCACCCACTGAGGAGTCGAGCTGTTCACCGACCAAAGCCAGACCAGCAGCATTCCTTGACGGGAAGGTCTTCGACGCCGACCGCGGCAACGGGAAGACCGCCAGCCTGAAAGACCGGCGCGCTTGCCGAGGTCGGTGACCAGATTTGGATCGTTCACGACCCCCAGCAGACTGATCACGGTGGCACCGGGGTTCATGTCGTCGAGCTGGTAGGCCGCCGGAGCGTTGAACCGAGCACGACATAAGCGGCGCGCGCGTTGCCGATCGTGGCGCGCGCCTCGACGTAGGCGCCGTCAGAGAACGACGCGAGGGTGCCCGTGCCGGTCTCGACCACGACGTCGTAGCCGAGCCGGACGAGCCGGGTGGCCGTCGCCGGAGTGGCGGCCACCCGCGTTTCGCGGGGACGCGCTTCGCGCAGGACCCCGACGATCATGATCCCGAATCCTCGACCAGTCCGGCGAGCCGCGCCCGGTGCGCACTGGCGGTGCCGAAGGCGAGCTGGTCGGCTTTGGCGCGCTCGAGGTACAGGTGGGCCGGATGCTCCCAGGTCATGCCCATGCCGCCGTGTAGCGGCTCCGCCTCTTCGCCTGCGTAGACCGCGAGGGCTCTGCAAAACGCCTGGGCCAACCACGGACCGTGTGTCGCCTTCGCCGGATCGATATGGATCCATTGGTGATCGCCGGTCGCGTCCGCGAAAGTGTCGATCTGGGCCTGGGCCACGGTGTGCCATTCGGAGTAGCCGAGGCGGGTGCCGACAGCGTCGGCGAGTTCGTCGATGCCGTGGAAAGTCCTCATGCCTTCGGCCCGCCCGCGACGTAGAGCACCTGTCCGGAGACGAACCGGCGCCCTCGCTGACGAAGAACGACACCGCTTGCGCGATATCGTCGGGCACACTGGTGCGCGCCACGGGGATCTCCGCCGCGGCCCCGGCCTTGAAGTCCTCGAACGCGACACCGACGCGCGCCGCCGTCGCCGCGGTCATCCCGGTTTCGGTGAAGCCGGGTGCGATCGCATTGGCCGTGATGCGAACTTGCCGAGTTCGAGTGCGAGGGTCTTGGTGAAGCCCTGCAGCCACGCCTTGGCGGCGGCGTAGTCGGCCTGTCCGCGGTTGCCGAGCGCGGAGGTGCTCGACAGGTTGGCGATGCGACCGAAACCGGCTGCGGTCATGTGCTTCTGGACCGCCAGGGGCATCAGGAACGACCCGCGCAGGTGGACGTTGGTGACGGTGTCCCAGTCGTCGGCGGTCACCCGGAAGAGCAGGTTGTCGCGCAGGACGTCGGCGTTGTTGACCAGCACGGTGGGCGCGCCGAGCTCGGCGGCGACCCGCTCGACAGCGGCGTCGACGGCGACCTCGTCGTCGACGTCGGCGCCGATCGCTATCGCACGTCCACCGGCGGCCGCGATCTGGGCGACCACCGGTTTGCCCGCGGCCTCGTCGAGATCGATGACGGCGACGGCGAATCCGTCCGCGGCCAGACGGCGGGCCACGGCAGCACCGATTCCCCGGGCAGCACCGGTGACGATCGCGGGGTTGGTACTCATTCGAGTCACTCCGCTGAGTTCGATGTGTGTTCGACTATTCGCCGGTTACAACGCGCGCAGCCTGGGTGCGAGATCACGGGCGAACAGGTTCAGAAAACGTTGTTGGTCATGACCGGGAGCGTGGAAGACCAGGTGGTTGAGTCCTGCGTCTATGTAGGGCTTGATCTGTTCCACTGCCTCGTCCGGGTCGGCGGCGACGATCCAGCGTTTGGCAATCTGCTCGATCGGCAGCCCGTCCGCGGCGGCCTCCATCACGATCGGGTCAGTGATGGAATGCTTCTGTTCTGCGGTCAGCGACAACGGTGCCCAGAACCGCGTATTTTCCAGCGCGAGTTCGCGATCGGTGTCATAGGAGATCTTGATCTCGATCATCCGGTCGATATCGTCGAGCGCGCGGTCCGCCTTGTTCGCTCCCTCGCTGAGGGCCGGCATCAGCTTCTCGGTATAGAGGTCCATCCCCTTGCCCGAGGTACAGATGAAGCCGTCACCCACTCTGCCTGCGTACCGAGCCATCACAGGACCGCCTGCCGCGATATACACCGGAATGCCTTGCTCGGGCACGTCGTAGATCGAGGCGCCGACTGTCTGGTAGTACTCGCCGTCGAAGTCTGTGCGCTGGCCCGTCCACAGTGCTCGCATGAGTTCGATGGATTCACGGAGCCGCGCGAAACGCTCTTTGAACTGCGGCCATTCGCCCCTGTAGCCGGTGGCGATCTCGTTCAGTGCCTCACCGGTGCCGACTCCCAGCATGATGCGGTTCGGGTATAGGCACCCCATGGTCGCGAACGCTTGCGCGATCACTGCCGGGTTGTATCGGAAAGTTGGCGTCAGCACCGAGGTGCCGAGTTGAATCCGCCGGGTGCGCTCTCCTGCTGCGACGAGGAACGCTAGCGAAAAGGGCGCGTGGCCGCCGTTATGCCGCCAGGGCTGGAAGTGATCGGAGACCGTCGCGCTGTCGAGGCCGTGTTGCTCTGCGGCGACCGCCAGCTCCACCAGGTCCCGCGGGCCGAACTGTTCCGCCGATGCCTTGAATCCGAGTTTGATATCCACTGCCTCTGTCTCTGTCTCTCAATTCTTTTCAACGAACGCGACGATGTCGACTACCACATCATTCGGTGCGTAGTTCGCTGCGGTCTCCGCTCCACAGCGTGTGGAATTTGCCCGGTCTGTCGGTGCGTTCATACGTGTGGGCGCCGAAAAAATCACGCTGAGCCTGGGTGAGGGCGGCGGGAAGACGTTCGGCGCGGAGAGCGTCGTAGTAAGATAGCGAGGAAGCGAAGGCCGGCACCGGGATCCCCAGCCGGACAGCGGTGGAGACGACACGGCGCCAGCTGTCCACAGCTTCGGCGATGGCCTCGCGGAAATAGGGGGCCAGGATCAAGCTCGGCAGGTCCGGGTTGCCCTCGTAGGCCTCTTTGATGCGGTCGAGGAAGCTGGCCCGGATGATGCAACCCCCACGCCAAATGGTGGCCAAATCACCCGGATACAAACCCCAGCCGTATTCGGTGCTGCCGGCCGCGATCTGGTCGAAGCCCTGGGCATAGGCGACAATCTTGGAGGCGTACAGGGCCTTGCGGACATCTTCGGTGAATTGCGCTGCATCGGTGGGGTTCTCCGCCAGCATCCCGGAGGCCAGGCCATCGGCGGCCCTGCGTTGCGCGCGCGATCCCGACAACGCGCGGGCGAAGACGGCCTCCGCGATCCCGGTGACGGGTACGCCGAGGTCCAGCGCGGACTTGACCGTCCACCTGCCGGTGCCTTTCTGCTCGGCGGCGTCTACGATGACATCGACCAGCGGCTTGCCGGTGGTTGTGTCGATCTGCTGAAGCACTTCCGCGGTGATCTCCACCAGGTAGCTCTCCAGTTCACCGGAGTTCCAGTCGGTGAACACCTCGGCAATCCGCCCGGCGTCGAAGCCGAGAGCGTCGCGCAGCAGGTGGTAGGCCTCGCCGATAAGCTGCATGTCGGCGTATTCGATGCCGTTGTGCACCATCTTCACGAAATGACCGGAGCCGTCCGGGCCGATATGGGTGCAGCAAGCAACGCCGTCGACCTTCGCGGAAATCGATTCCAGCAACGGCCCCAGCGACTCATAGGACTCTTTCGGCCCGCCCGGCATGATGGAAGGCCCGTTGAGCGCGCCCTCCTCACCGCCGGAGATCCCCGCCCCCACGAAGTTCAGACCTCGAGCCGTCATCGCTGCCTCGCGGCGGATGGTGTCGGTGTAGAGGGCATTGCCGCCGTCGATGATGATGTCGCCGGGCTCCATGACCGCGGCCAGATCCTCGATCACCGCGTCGGTGGCCTCGCCCGCCTTGACCATGATCAGCACTCGCCGCGGCTTCTCCAAAGCGCCGACGAATTCCTCGATGGTCTCGGTGCGAACGAACGCGCCCTCGTTTCCGTGAGCGCCGAGCAGCGCGTCGGTCTTGGCGACGCTGCGGTTGTGCAAAGCCACGGTATAGCCGTGGCGAGCGAGGTTACGGGCGATGTTGCTGCCCATGACGGCAAGGCCGGTCACACCGATCTGAGCGGTCACACTGAAGGAAGTCATATTTCAGATCATTTCGTCGTTAGCAGTGGTTGAATGATCGGCCATGCCCGATCGACGGACACGCCGGTAGCGCCTCATGAGTGCGTTGGTGGAGCTGTCCAAGCTGGGTGCTCGATCGGATTCGAGATCGTCGTGGATGCTCGTGGCGAGTTTCTTCCCGAGTTCGACGCCCCACTGGTCGAACGAGTTCACTCCCCAGATCCAGCCCTGCACGAACACTTTGTGCTCGTACAACGCGATCAGTTGCCCCAGCGTGTACGGGGTGAGACGCGGAAGCAGGATCGTGTTGCTCGGCCGATCGCCCGCAAACGAACGGTGAGGCGGCCGCTCACCGGCATTACCGAGGTCGCCGAAAGCCAGAGCTCGGGTTTGCGCGAACAGGTTCGCCATCAGCAGGTCGTGGTGCGCCCGATGCGAGTGAGCGGGCTCGAGTACGCCGATGAAGTCGCTCGGGACAATGGTTGTTCCCTGATGCAGCAGCTGGAAGAAGGCGTGCTGCCCGTTCGTGCCCGGCGCACCCCAGAGGATCGGCGCGGTATCGACAGCGATCGCACGTCCGTACCGATCAACGGACTTGCCATTGCTCTCCATGTCGAGCTGCTGGAGATAGGCCGGCAGCAAGGCGAGCCGTTGATCATACGGCAGAACTGCCAAAGCTTGTGCACCACAGAAGTTTCGATGCCAGATACCCAGCAGGCCGAGCAACACGGGCAGGTTGTCCTCGAGTGGAGCCATGCGGAAGTGGCTGTCGATGCTGTGCGCTCCGGCCAGGAGCTCACGGAACTGCCCGGAGCCGATGACGATCATGAGCGACAGCCCGATCGCCGATGGCACCGAATACCGTCCACCGACCCAGTCCCAGAATTCGAACATGTTGGCCGGATCGATCCCGAACGCAGCCACCTCATCGGCGTTGGTCGATACCGCCACGAAATGCTTCCCCACCGCGTCGGCACCGAGTCGATCCACCAGCCACTGTCGGGCGGTGCGGGCGTTGATCAACGTCTCGACCGTGGTGAACGTTTTCGACGAGATGACGAACAGCGTCGTTGCAGGGTCCAGCCCACGAAGGACCCGGTCGATGTCGTGACCGTCGACGTTCGAGACGAACCGTGCCTCGACCCCGTCCTGCGCGAATTCGCGCAACGCGTGGTAGGTCATCGCCGGTCCGAGATCGGACCCACCGATACCGATGTTCACCACTGTCCGAACCGGACGGCCGGTTGCGCCACACCACCGCCCCGACCGAATCTCCTCGGCGAGGTGGCTCATCCGCCCCAGGACGTCGTGCACCGAGCGGACCACATCGACACCGTCCAGCAGAACGGTCTCACCTGCGGGAGAACGCAGAGCGGTATGCAGCACCGCTCGATCCTCGGTCGTGTTGATTCGCGCGCCGCCGAACATCGCCTCGATCCCCGTAGCCAGACCACGCTCGCGGGCCAGACGCATCAGCAAACTCACGGTGCGTTCGGTGATCAGGTTCTTCGAATAATCAAGTACGAGACCGTCATACTTTGCGGACAGGGCGGACCCGCGCCGAGGATCGCGATCGAACAGCTCCCCCATTGTCGTCGCCGCCAACTCCGCATGATGGGCGACCAATTCGCCCCACACGAACGTTTCGGATGGGCTCACAGACGACTCGCCTGTCGAACCGAGACCGGCGTCCTGAGACGACCTCCTCATGACCGACCCCCCGACAGGAGCCGCTCGACGGCCCCGATCAGCGCTTGCCACGATGTCTGAAACTTCGCGATACCCTCGTGTTCGAGCTGCTCGAGTACCTCTTCGAAATCGATCCCGACCTCGGCGAGCTGGCCGAAGACTACCCAGGCATCGTCGTAGTTGGTCGTGACACGATCGCCCGAAACGGTTCCGTGCGCGATCACCGCATCCAAAGTGGCCGCCGGCATGGTATTGACCGTTCCGGGCGCGACAAGCTCGGTCACGTAGCGGGTGTCGACGTAGGCGGGGTCCTTCACACCGGTCGACGCCCACAGCGGACGCATCGGTGCGGCCCCGGCCGCACGCAGCTCCAACCATCGACTGTCGCGCAGCATGTTCTCGTACAGCAGATACCCCAAACGCGCATTCGCGATCGCGACGCGTCCACGCAGTGCGGCAGCAGCCGACGTCGCGATCGCGTCAAGACGCCGATCCACCTCAGTGTCGACGCGCGAGATGAAAAACGATGCGACAGCCCCGATCTCCGACAGGGGGATCCCGGCGGCCTTCGCCTTTTCCAGCCCCGTCAGAAATGCGTCGATGACCTGGTGGTAGCGCCGCACGGAGAAGATCAACGTCGCGTTGACACTGATCCCTTCGGCGAGGCAGGTGGTGATCGCCGGCAAACCCTCCACGGTGGCGGGAATCTTGATCATCGCGTTGGGCCGGTCGACGATATGCCACAGCTGCCGAGCTTCCTCGATCGTGCGTTCGGTATCGCGGGCCCATCGCGGGTCGACTTCGATCGATACCCGGCCGTCGCGTCCCCCGGTTGCTTCGTACACGGGCGCCAGCACGTCGCAGGCCGCGCGAACATCTCCGGTGGTCAACGCGCGAACTGCAGCGAGCGCGGACATGCCACGCTCACGCAGAGCCTGCATCTCCTCCTCGTATTCCGCGTCTTCGCCGAGTGCGTCGTGGAAGATCGTCGGGTTCGTAGTCAGTCCGACTACCGTGCCCGACCGGACGAGCCGTGCCAGCCGGCCCGTCCGCAACAAGTGCCTGCTCAGGTCGTCCAGCCAGACCGAGACGCCCTCGTCGGCCAAACACTTCAGTGTGCGGTTCATCGGATTCCTCGCAGTCTGTTGCGCACGAACTCGCGCAATCTTTGCTCGAAAGCATGCAGACCCTGCGCGGGGAAGTCAATATCCTGTTTCAGTAGGAGCTCGAGTACGATGCACGAACTCGTACGTCGCAATCACTGATCCACCAACCAGGTTCCGGGAGGCAACCTTTGCTCGCGAGCACCCGACGGCGCGAAATCATGCACCGCCTGGTCACCGACGGCTATGTCGAGGCCAAGGCGCTCGCTGACATGCTGGGAGTCGACGCATCGACAATCCGTCGCGACCTGGACGCCCTCGAACGAGCCGGGCAGGCACAGCGCACCCATGGCGGCGCCCGCCCGACACCCGGGGCCACCGCGAAGCTGCCCTACAGCATGAAAGAAGGCGAACGCCTCGAGGACAAAGCCGCTATCGGTGAGGCGGCCGCGGCCCGCGTGTCCGACGGTGAGACAGTGATTCTCGACAGTGGTTCCACCACCTACGAGATCGCGCGCGCACTGCGACACCACACTGGATTAACCGTGATCACCAACGATTTGCGCATCGCCAAATACATTGCCGAAACGCCGGGTGTCCGGCTGCTGGTCACCGGAGGCGAACTGCTGGGATCGGTTTACACCCTCGTCGGTGAGCACGCGATCGCGTTCCTGTCCGACTACACCGTCGACTGGGCCTTCCTGGGTGCCGACGCAGTCGACATCGAGGCCGGGATTACCAATATGAACACCCTCGAGGTGCCTCTCAAGCGGGCGATGATCACAGCTGCCGGACAATCCTTCGTCGTGGCCGACAGTTCGAAATTCGGCAGGCGTGCGCTCGCCAAGGTCGCCGGCCTCGACGAGATCACCGGCATCATCACCGATTCCGACCTCGATGCCGACATCTCCCGCCAGTTCGGCCACGTGATCATCCCCGCCGAAGCCTCCAACCACTCACCGCCCCGCACCTAAACAGTCACAGGAGCCAGAATGTGCGGTTCACGACTCGTGACCGACCGCGGCGTCTGGCACTGCGTTATCGCGTGCCATCCTAGTGTTCCGCGCCTGAAATCCATTGTCCAATTGTAGGATTCGGCGGTGGCTAGGACGGGGCGGCCGAGATCGGGTCCGGATTTGGTAGTGACCGACGCTCAGCGTCGGGAGTTGGTGCGTGGTGCGCGAGCGGCGACGTCGACGCAGGCGTATGCGTTGCGGTGCCGGATCGTGCTGGCCTGCGCCGAGCCGGGCGCGTTCAACACCCACGTTGCCGCTGAGGTGGGTGTGTCGGCGATGACGGTGCGTAAGTGGCGGAACCGGTTCATCGAGTACGGATTGGCTGGTCTGGCCGATGAACCGCGGCCGGGCCGGCCGCCGTCCATCCTGCTCGATCAGGTGCAGCAGGTGGTCGAGATGACCCTCGAGCAGGTCCCGGCCGATGCCACGCACTGGTCGCGGTCGGCGATGGCCGGGCGGTCCGGGCTGTCGAAATCGACGGTCGGGCGGATCTGGCGGCGGTTCGACTTGAAACCCCACCTGGCCGATGGTTTCAAGATCTCCACCGACCCGTTGTTCGTGGAGAAGGTCGTCGATGTCGTTGGCTTGTACCACAATCCGCCCGAACAAGCCGTGGTTCTCTGTGTCGACGAGAAGTCTCAGATGCAGGCTCTGGACCGGTCCCAGCCGGTCTTGCCGATGATGCCCGGCATGCCCGAGCGCCGCACCCACGACTACGCCCGTCACGGCACCACCAGCCTGTTCGCCGCATTCAACATCGCCGATGGCACCGTCATCGGCGAACTCCACCGCCGCCACCGCGCCACCGAGTTCAAGAAATTCCTGGTCACCATCGACAAGGCCGTTCCTCACGAGCTGGACGTGCACCTGGTCTGCGACAACTGTGAAGATGATCAAGTGCCGTCCTGGGCTGGGGTCTGACCCGTGCGACAACCGGCCGTGGTGTCTTTTCGTAGATCTGTCGGCCCAGCCCTGGGCGGTGCTTGCTGCCGCCGGACCGGTGGGGCGTGTCCCGATAGGGGCCTTGCCGTGAACAGGGCACCATCACAGTTCTGACCGCCTCCACCGGCCCGGCGACGGCCATCCGTTCCCCGAGTTCCGGTCAGGAGACAGACGACTGTGCCCAGCATGCCCCACCCGGTCCTGCCCAGCCAAGACGACAACACCGCGGGCGAGGTCGTTCTCGGCGTGGACACGCACAAGGATCTACATGTCGCGGCGGTGGTCACGCCCTTGGGAGCCTTGCTGGGCAGCCATGCGTTCCCTACGACCAGGGCCGGCTACGAGCAGCTGCTGATGTGGGCGCGCACCTTCGGTCCGCTGCGGCGGGCCGGGGTGGAATGCACCGGATCCTACGGCGCGGCACTGGCTCGGCACCTGCGTGCGGAAGACGTGCAGGTGATCGAGGTCAATCAGCCAGACAAGGCCACTCGCCGCCGCCGCGGCAAAACCGACGCCATCGACGCCGAAACAGCCGCCCGGGCAGTACCCTCGGGCCGGGCGACCGGCAGCATGAAGACAGGTGACGGGCCGGTGGAAATGCTGCGAATGTTCAAGCTGGCCAAAGCATCCGCTATCAAGGCCCGGACACAGACGATCAACCAGCTCAAGGCCGTACTGATCAGCGCCGACCCGGCGCTACGCGAGGCCTGAGCAATCCCGTACTCTTCCGTCGCTGCGCAGAACTCCCGCCGACCGCACCGAACGACGTCACCAGCGCCGCGATCCACACGCTTCGGCTGCTGGCCCGCCGGATCCGTGAACTGACCGGTGAGATCCGTGATCTGGAGCACCGGATCACTGATGCCGTCGCACTACACACCCCGGTGCTACTGGACCGTCCTGGAATCGGCCCCGACAGCGCGGCAGCCTTGCTCGTCACGGCCGGGGACAATCCGGACCGCCTGCACAGCGAGGCGTCCTTCGCATCCCTCTGCGGCGTCAGCCCCGTGCAGGCGTCCTCGGGCAAGACCCACAGACGGCGACTCAACCGCGGCGGCGACCGCCAGGCCAACGCAGCGCTCTACCGCATCACGCTCTCCGGCCTGCGCTGGGACCAGCGCAGCCGCGACTACCTCGACCGACGCACCACCGAAGGCAAGACTCGCCGCGAGGCCATCCGCTGCCTCAAACGCTATATCGCACGGGAGATCTACTACCTGATCACCAATCCGACACCCGCACCGAGCACGCAATCACAACCCACCGCCGCTTGACATCCATAGGGGCATCTACGCCACCCACAAGACCCCGATGGTCCAGCAATGGCTCGCCGCCCACCCACGGTTCCACGTGCACTTCACCCCGACCGGCTCCTCCTGGCTCAACCAGGTCGAACGCTGGTTCGGGCTCCTCACCCAGCAACTACTACGCCGCAGCGTCCACAAAAGCGTCGCTGCACTCGAGAAAGACGTCCGAGACTGGGTCGACCAGCAGAACACCAACCCACGCCCATTCGTCTGGCGCAAGACCGCCGACGAGATACTCGACTCCCTCGCACGATATCTGCAACGGATTTCAGGCACGGAACACTAGAGTTCCTCACAAGCCATCTCGACCGATGAACGACCCGCTCCGCGCGATTGGTCGAGCAACTGGACCGACCGTACGCGGTGTTGGTCGCTCAGGGAGGTCCTTGTAGGTCCCGAGGATTCTCTGGCCGACGTGACGCCGGATGCCGGTGACCGTCGGACCGGTCTCCTCTCGGACGCCCCTCATCAGTGCCGCAGCAACTGATTCGCTATATGTATGCGTTCCGGCGGGCGGTCCGCAGAGGATCAACCGCGTGTTCGTGTACATGATGGCGCTGTGGGACCACACCCCCTGCTCGCCCACGTCAGGGCCGAAGGACGGCGGAAGCATACAAACCTCTACCAACAGGGCGATAACCGCGACGATGTTGTCCAGCGCGGTATCCACTCCGCCCGTCGGACGGCTCGGCGACCTGCGACAAAGCCGGCTCGTCCTAGTGGGCCTGGGGCTGTGATGGGCTCGCTGACCTTCGCCTAACCTCTGGTCTCTCACCCACCTGCTGTTCGCCGAGTCCTGCACAACTCCGATCCCACGCACGGGAACCAAGACAGCGCCGGTCCGTCGTGACCTTCGCCCGCGTCACTTCGGCTCATACGATATCTATCTAGCGCAAGCTATTGACGTTCCATGGTGGTGCCAGTAGCTTCGTTCCTATGGCCGACATCACATGTGGATCGAGATGAGCAAGCGCCTCTCGCCGAAGCAGTAGGCCCTCGGGCAGCGCGCACGGCGACGGCAGCGCTTGAACCGGGCAGTCCACGCACTGACTCACACTTCGGTCCGAATAGGGTGGGCGGTCGCGATCGGAGAATGTCCGAATCAATTGCTGGTGGACAGGCATTGCCTTGAAACGGAGAAGGCAGCATGAAGGAGAAGAATCGTGCAGACCGGCGTCTTTTCGATGCACCCCGACGCGGGCGGTGTTCCCCCGCTGAATCTCGCTCGCTTGGTCGAAGACAGTGGCACCGAGCCATTGTTCCTTCTGACCCACTCACATTTGCCTGTCAACAAGAAGGTCGGGTACGGCAGGGAGGGGAACGAGGAGGAACGTGGGCACCGATTCACCAAGCCGCCCGCCGCGTGAGCGCTACCGTAACCACGATTGGGTGACCACGATCGCCGTGAACGGTGGCCCGGCGACTTCGCCCCTTTGATTTGGTGCCGGGATCTGCCTGATTGCCACCCGTAGGACCCAATGTATGCGGCCAAGGAGGTTCTTTACCGGATGATGTTTCCTTTTCGGTATCGATGCGGGCGCGCGGTGGAACAGTCGGAAATTGCGGGACTGCGGGGTGAATATCCGAACCCCGTACCGCGCTCATGGTCGAACGTATTGATGCGATGAAACAGCCCGGGTCTGCCGAACGCGCCGCTTACCACGGCGAACACTTTCGCTTTCGAACCTGTCTACAGTTGGCCCCAGCCTGTCGCACGGCCCGCATTTGCGCATCCTGACCAGGCCGTTTGCTCTGTGCAAAAAAACAGAGGCATACCCACATACAGGCGGTCACCAGGTGACGACGGCCAGTTGCGCGCATCTCCATAACCCCATTGAAGCGCGGTCCGCGCTCAGCACTTCCTCGACAACGCAGTTCGAGGAACTCCGAAAGAGAGAAGCACCCGATGAGAATGATTACCGCTGGCTGTACGTTGCTGGCTACCGTGGTGGTTACGACCGCCCAGGCCGGACTCGCGACGCCACAACCCGCCGACCAGGGCGTGAATTACACCGCTAGTGTTACCGAAAAATCCACCATCATCGCCACCGACGCCGGTGATCTCGCCGTCGAGGATGGGGTTTTCAAGATCATGGCGGCCGATGGAACCGTACTCGCCGGCACGGAATTGCGATTTCGTGTTGATGATTTCGAATTCCCGATCGCCGCAGAGATCAAAGATCGCACCGCGACGCTGACCCCGCAGTTCGATATGGCACGCGCCATCTATAGGCCGGTCGCACTGCCGTTCGAGGATCAGGCGCCATGGACAACCCAATACGACCGTGAGCAGGCAGCTTTCGCCCGCATGCTGGGCACCATCAACATTGGTGCCACCATCGGCGGCATCGTGGGCGGCATCGGCGGCGGCGCGGTCGGGTGTGTCCTCGGTGGCATCGCCGGTGCGACGGTCGCTTCGGCCACCATAATCGGCCTGTTCGGACCGTTCATCCCCGCAGCCGCTATCGGCTGCATCGGCGGCATCATGGCCATCGGAGCGCTCGGCGCACTCGCCGGCCAGCTGTTGATCGCCGCCCCGATCGCGATCATGGCCGTGGCACAGTATTTCACCACGATCAATCAGCCGATGCCCACCCCGGCCACGACGCAGTAAAAACTGCGTAGCACCCACGTCCATCATCGCGCCGCCCGGCGCTCAGAGTGCCGGGCGGTACCGGCGATCTCGCCGCATCTCCGTTCAGGTCATCACTTTTGAATCGCACGATGACGACGGATCAACTTGATGAACTGCTCCGACATACTCGCCGCGCCGACCCCTGCAGCGCTAACATGCCTCGCACAATCCTGTCGCCAAACGATCGAACGGCGCGACAACCTCCCGAGCTCAGCTCGATTACTCGAACCCAGTGAATGGGAAGCGGGGTCCGCTCCGTCGCGGGGTCGGTTTCGGACAACAGGGCTCGTCTGGTCGCGCGGTAGCTCCCGCAGCCTACCGGGCGTTCGATAGGTTGAGCCTTTGACGAAGATGCGCGGGCGTATAGAGTCTCTAGTGACCGCTCGCTAGTGGTCGCGACGCCAAACAGGAGACGCGTGGAGGGCACCGATATGGCCGCTGGAGATGCCACACTCAGCCAGTACGACTGGCACACCTACCCCGACGTACCCCTCACCCCCATCCTTACAGTCGCCCTGAACTCCTTCCAGGAACTCGGCTACCACGGCACCACAGTCCGGGCCATCGCAGCCGGGGCGAACCTCACCATGCCAACCCTCTACTACCACTACGGCAACAAAGAGGGAATCCTGTTCGCCCTGCTCGACATCGCCCTCGACGACTTCTACACCCACATCGACCTATGCCTCGCCGACGCCGACGACAACCCCCTGCACAGGTTCGAGAACTACATCACCACCGTCGCCTTGCACTACACCCACCGCCGAGACCTCGCCATGCTCCACGATGAGTACCGATTCCTCGGCGACACCCTCCGTGAAAAATACCTCACCAAACGAAACCTCGTACAAACCAAACTCGAAGACCTACTCCAAGACGGCATCACCGCAGGCATCTTCGACGACAAAGACCCCCACTTCACCGCCCGCGTCCTCCTCGGCATGCTCGGCGGAATCCTCGACTGGTACAACACCAACGGACCGCTCACCCCCACCGAAATCGCCGACCGCTACACCCACTACGCAGTCCGCCTCGTCACCAAACACACCGAAGCGTAGGGCTGAGCTTCGCCAGGCCCGTCGCGAGCCCGGCAAAAGTCAGCCCGGTTGTTGTCGTGCGGATACACGAATTGCGCTCGGAGGTCGCCCCGGCTAGTCCTCGACCACCGGCTGAGGTTTGCGCGAAGCCGCGTGCGCGCGCCACCGTCGTCCAGCGCAATTTCTGGCGCGTGGGTCACGGTGGGTCGACGCCGGTGACCTTTCCGCGCCTTGCAGGAGTACGACCACGGCGGCGTGCCCTGCGCAGCGCAGCCGCGACCCGGGTCCGAATGAGCTTGGCCGCGGTGGCCCGGGGTCGGGGCGACAATGAGGACAGCGCGAACTCCAGGTTTGCGAGGTTGGTCGCAGAGTTGTCAGCGAAGGCCGCCAGGAGCATCGGGGTGGTATCCACGCAGCAGCGATCGCAAATTCATTGCCGGCTTTGGTGCTCCGCCAGACCGCGTCCCGTTGGGCACGCAAGTCGGCGATGGACTGGATGGGGTCGCTGTCCGTATGGGCCGGTGTAGGTGGCATCGACGCACAGAATGTTGGCCGCGGCCATCGGGGGCGTTCACAGTAGCGAGCGACGGCCATCGGGTTAATCGCGTAGACCGGCCGACCGATGGCGCGGGTCGTGGTGCAACCATCGGCCCGCATGGGATTTCGCTCGCGACCGGGATCGGGATCGGGATCGTCCGTGATCCGCTTCTTCGATGCCAGGGTGCCGTCGTGTTCGACGATGCCGCACGAGACCTGTCCTTCTCAGAGAATGAAGTTCGCGTCTACGAGGTGTCAGCCGTGCGGACGGGCTCCGACCACGATCATTGAAACGCCTGGCAGTGGCTCCGTGCCAGGAGCCGCCGAACGACAGCAGTTCAGGGAGTGCGATTCGGCCGCGACGCCACGCAATGCCTTGTCGGAGAGGCCGAGACCTCGGATCCGAGCGTCCGTGGCCCCGGTTCCCGCGCCCACGAAAAGATGGCGGGGATGCACGAACCAGATGGCCGGATCAGACGACGCTGTAGCCGCCGTCGACCATGAGGGTGCTACCGGTCATGTATGAGGAGGCTTCGGTCGCCAGGAAGATCAGCGCGGAATCCATCTCATCCTGACGCCCGAACCGTCCGAAGATACTGTTCTGTTCAACCATCTCCGAGAGCGGCCCCATCGATTCGCCGGTCATCTCTGTCTCGACGTAGCCCGGGCACAGTGCATTGACCCGGATCCCGCGTCGCCTCGACCACTGACTCGCGAGATCGCGTGTCAGGCCGAGGACGCCGGCCTTGCTCGCCGAGTACGCCGCCGACGGGAATCGTGAGGCCGTCACGCCGTGCAGGCTGGCGATATTGACAATTGCGGAACCGGGAGCCATCACATCGGCCGCGGCCTGAGCCATCCAGTACGTTCCCATGAGGTTTACATCGACGATGTTGCGGAAATGATCCGGTGACTCCTTGTGGCTGGGCATCGACCCGCCGAGACCGGCGTTGTTGATGAGGATATCGAGTGATCCGAACCTATCGACGGTGGCTCTCACCAATTCCTTGCACTGATCCGGACCTGTCACGTCCATCACGACGGGATGAGCAGCGATTCCCTCAGAGTTCAGGACACCACACAGTTCGTCGAGGCGCTTCTCTCTCCTCGCGGCGACGACGACCGACGCCCCGACCGAGCCGATGGCGAGTGCGAAGCCCAGTCCGAGACCGGAGCTGGCTCCGGTGACGATGGCGACCTTGCCGTCCGCGCGAAATCGCTCCAGATACTGGTTCATACAACCCAACCTTATCGATGAATATGCGGGTGAATGCACCGACCCGTGGGGTGGCAATCACCCGGACTGTTGTCCTGTGGTGCTGAGTGCGAGTGGCGCCGAGGACTGCACCGGAGGTACCGCGGCGCTACCCTACCAATCTAACGATCGATAGATATACGAAATTGCGAGATCGGTCTATCAGGAGGCACGACCGGTGAACCGGCCCTCGTCGGCAAACCCGCGGGGCATCCTGCACGATCCCCCTCCGGCTGCATCGCAGGCGCGTCGATCCAGCAATTGCTGCCTTGTCCGACTTCGGCCCTCGCTCATGGAGGACGTGCTCGCCGACTGCGTCGTGCAGGTGGGGAGCAGGCACTCGACATTGCACGTACGGCCCTGGCTGCCGTCCTGCCTGAAAAAATGCCGACCACGACCATCGCCGGCAGGCGGCGCATTTCGCGGCCCAAGGCGAGGATTCGAAGACGAGATCGTGCCGGGTCGGCGACCGCCTCTTCGCCGGGGATGTCACTTTCTGAAGCGGGTGAAGTGAGACGACGGATCGTAGGTCGGGTCACCCTGATTCACCTTAATGAACTGCTCCAGGACGCTCGCTCGGGACGACTCCTCGAGACCCTGGAAGAGCAGTCTCTTCGTAGTCCGCAGCGCCCAGGGCGAGTTCGCGGCCAGCGTTTTGGCCAACTGCGCGGTGAATTCGTACACTTCATCGTCGGGAACGACGTGATTGACCAATCTCATCTGGAGCGCTTCGGCCGCCTCGTACAGCGAGCCCGAGTAGAGCACCTCGGCGGCAACAGACCAGCCGACGAGACGGGGAAGCAGCCACGTTGCGGCGCCGGTGTCCGTGATGGTTCCCAGTTTCACGCCCGGATGCCCGAGCCGGGCGCTCGTGGCACAAACTCGAAGATCCGCCTGTAATGCCAGCTCGAAACCGTAGCCGACCGCCGCACCGTTGATCATGGCGATTACGGGCTGGCGCATCGCGGTTAGCGTCCACAGACCGGCCGCATCGGTGATTGAACCGCTCGCCGGCGGCGCGTTGTTGGTAAGAAAGGTATCGTCGCCGGACAAATCTGCGCCTGCGCAGAAGGCGCGACCCGCCCCCGTAATGACAACAACATGCACGTCGTCGCGAGCCGACATTTCCTCTGCGGCTGCATTGATCTCGCGGATGCGTTCGAACGTGACGGGGTTCAGGCGGTCCGGATCGTTGAGAGTGAGCCAGCCGATCTGACCTTCAACCTTGCTCAGTACGAAGTCGCCCATTGGCGCGATCCCTTCTCTTGCGTGTCGTCGTTGCGGGCGGCTTCTCTCCCTGGGCTCGACGGGGATCCCACAAGTACTCCTCGGGCTTGGCACACCCCGAGAGAGCGTATATATAGCGCTCGATATGTCTGCATCAAGACTACAGCCCATCGAGCAATCGGGCGATACGACCCCACCGCGCCCCGACCACCTTCGCCGACCTTCGACGACGTGTAAGCGACCCTGCAGCCGAAACGCTGAGGACAGACTGACTCGCGACCCGAAAGGGTGGCGTGCGCCACTGCGCCATACGCCCACGATGCAGCGCCACCGCGAGAGCCGACGAAGTGGCCGCTTCGCCGCGCCGGATTTCGTCGACAACTCGCCTCACATGTCCCGACGCCAACCGCACGCCGATATCCGCGCGCAAGGCACAATGTTTACGTACACCGAGCCGCTCAACCCTTACCGACCTGACCGCTCGGCACCTCTTACCGATCGGACGCGTCAGGCTCTATGGGTCGGGGAAAATCGTCAGGCAAACTGCCGCCGAGCAGCGCCGTGCACCGACGTGAGGCCTCGAGGAGACGCTGAATGCAAAAGCGCACGGTCTCGTTGGACATGACGGTCTGCAAGCCGTACAGACCCATCTGCACGACGCGACCGTCCGCCAAGAAGATCGGGACACTCAGCGAGCGGACGTCATAGGCCTCGTCCGGGGTGTCGAGAGAAGGCTGATCCAACATAGTCTTGCGGACCTCGCTCAGCGCACCCAGCAAGGTGGGATCCGCGAGCTCACTGCGGCGGTTGTCGATCGCTTCTTCCATCGCCGCATAAGGCATCTCGCCCCGGCCAATCACGTACCCGCGGCGACGCACCAGGCTCAGCACGTCGTGCCACTGGCTCGGCCCATCGCCGGACTCGGAATCGATAGATGCTGCCCACCGCTTGACGTCGCTGTTGTCGCCCCAAGCCGCCAGCGTCGTGCCGATGGGCGCCAGATAGGGCAAACGCCGACCCACGCGGGTAGGGGCGCCCGCTTGTGGCGATGCCTGGGATCCCGCCCCGGCCAGCACGATGAACTCGTCGCGCGTGTGCGCTGCCAGGTTGCACTCGGTTCCACACTCATCGGCGACACTCTCGAGCTCCGCCCGCACCGCCTCCACGACCGGAAGGAATCCGGCGAGCGCCGACTCGGACGCGGCCAACGACGAGTGGAGAAAACGTCCGTAACCGCCACGGAAGAACAGCAGCGGCAAGTCCCTGGAGGCCGTTTCCAGCGCATTCACGCGTCCGACGACGAGGAAGTGATCCCCCAGCGTCTGCACATCATCCACTTCGCAGTCGATCCATGCCACTGCTCCATCGACAATTGGAGAACCGCCCGGCGAGGGGTGCCAGGTGACTCCGTCGAACTTGTCAGCGGCCTTGGACGCGAAGACGCGGCAGAGCGCTTCGTGGTCAGCACCG
This sequence comes from Nocardia mangyaensis, assembly GCF_001886715.1. Taxonomy (NCBI): domain Bacteria; kingdom Bacillati; phylum Actinomycetota; class Actinomycetes; order Mycobacteriales; family Nocardiaceae; genus Nocardia; species Nocardia mangyaensis. Next base: position 2,895,732 of record NZ_CP018082.1, on the reverse strand, counting down.
AGTATGTTGACGCAAAACCGCCCTTGTGCCTGGATCTTCGGCCATGTCTTGGACCCGATGCTCGGATAGAACGCTACGAGTGGCGGTTCGAGGGAGACGGACGAGAACGATCCGATGGTCAGCGCAGCCGGAGACTCACCGGGGATGACCGCCGTAACGACAACAACGCCCGTGGGATACTGGCCGAGCACCTGCCGAAATTGCTCCGGCGTGAATGATTGCGTCATGAGGGCACCGACCCCATCAGCGCGCGCGTGTTCCTTCGCGTACGGCCCCGACCGGAGTACGTGGCGCCCTGAGCGCATTGCACACCCTTCTTCACTTTGCTCATCGATCAGCTGTCCAATCCTTCCACCGCGGCCGATACTGGTCCGCCTTCGGGAGCTTCGCGTTCTAGCGGTCGGTAGATGCAGCCCCACGCCCCGGGCCGACCCGCGTCCGAGCACTCTCGTTCAGCGAGGGCGCCGAGCGGGCCGCCGCCGCCGAACGATCCACTCGAGTCACTTGGCTCACGATGTGCGTGACGACCCCGTTTGTGCCTCCGCGAGCAGCACCGGGGCCAGGTTCGCGGTCTGATGAGGGCTGAGCATGAGATGGTTCAAAGCGACCGCAGTGTCTCTGGTCAACCGAGCAAAAACATTGTCCCTCGGGATGGCGTCCGAACCAGCCCAGACCGAAGCAGTCGACACGATGTCCCGGAGCACACGATGAGCGTAATGATCAGCCTGCTGCACCCGCGCCGTGTGCTGCTCGGTGACCCGCCCCTGAAGGGCAGCCTGCCAAATCTGCTGATACGCACTCAGCAGGAATGCGCGAGCACTCTGATACAGCGAGTCGATCCGGACGAAATCGCTCTGGAACACTCCGTTCTCGTCCAAGGCAGCGACCTCGCCGCGCCGACGGCCCTTCGCCGACTTGGCCACCTCCTCGATGGCCCGCTTGGCAACGCCGAGAGCAACAGATGAGTGGTGCAGGTGCACGAGAGGCAGGAAGCCTTGGCCGAACACCGGGTCGGAAATCCGCTCGCCCGGGGCTACTGACAGCCACTTTTCTTCCAGCACGTGCTCTTTGACCCGGTAGTGACCTGATCCGGTTCCCTGAAGCCCCGCCGGGTCCCAATTGCCAAGCCACTCGATGTTGCTGGGGTCGATGTAGGAGTTGACCACGACCGGCTTGCCGTCTTCGCCGATGACCTCTTCTCCATTGCTGTCAAGGAGATACAGCATGCTGGCCACGCGATCGACGTGTTGGGTGCCGGATCCGAATGGCATTGGCTCGGACACGACGAGGTAGCCCCCGTCCACAGGACGTGCGGTTCCGGGAACCTTGCCGAACGCGAAACCGCACGCGATCCGATCGGCGTCGTCACCGATGATCAAGCGGTACGAGCTTTCGGGAAGCAGGAGGCCTGGGAACAACGTACCCACCGTGTGAATGGCAAAGGTCCAGCCAGCCGAGGCGTCTTGACGCGAAATCTCCTCAGCGACCGTCAGATAGGACGCACTGTCGAGCCCCTCACCGCCAAGCCGAGTAGGAATGAGCAGCCTGTAGAGGCCGGCGTCCTTCCATGCCTGTACAACCTTGCGCGTTACGAGCTTGTCCTCGGTGCCTCGAGCAACTTCCGACTCGACGAGCGGAGCGAGGGATCGGGCGACCGAAACCCACTTGTCGACGATCTCAGGATCTGACAGCCCTCGTTCAACAGCGACTGGTGCTTCATTGTGAATCGTCATGCTTGCGACCTCCATGGCCTGTTGGGAGTTGAGCAAAGTAGTGGGAACGGCCAACTTCACGTGCCTGTGTAAACACCGGGGCGCTTCTCCATGAATGCCGTCGCGGCCTCGACGAAGTCGCGTGACGACATCGTCATGCCCTCGAGCTGCAGGCTCAGCTCCAAAACCTGTCCGGCGCGCTGGCCGAGAAGTCGATTCAACGCCGCCTTGGTTCCCTGGACGGCAAGGGGCGGAAGGGAGGCAATTTTGATTGCGAGCTCCTGAGCACGGGGAATAACGTCCTCGGGACTGTCGACCAGATCTGTCACCAGGCCGAACGCATACCCTTCTTCCGCAGTGATTGGATCACCCGTTAGCAGGTGCCGCTTGGCACGCAGGATGCCCGCGGAGATCGGCCAGACGACCGCACCGCCATCTCCCGCGACGAGGCCGATCTTGACGTGCGGATCAGCCAGCTTCGCTTGGCGCCATGCGACCACGATGTCGGTCGCGAAAGCGACGTTCGCGCCAAGCCCCATGGCAGCACCCTGGATAGCCGTGACGATGGGAAGCGGGAAAGACAAGAGCTCATTCATCAGCTCAAGGCCTTCGGAGACAGCTTTAGCTCGAGCGCCGAAGTCCTCAGCCACCTCGCGCACCTTCCCGACGTCGCCCCCGGCGGAGAATGCCTTGCCCTCTGCGGCCAGGATCACGACGCGGATACCGTCCTCGGCCCGACGCAAGTACTGGAGAACCTCGACGAACTCCGCGTGCTGCGGCACGTCGAACCGGTTCATCTCGTTCGGCCGCGTGAAGGTAACCGTTGCCACCGCGCCGTCTCGCGAGAGACGCATCGTCTCGAGCTGGTCGCCATACTTCATCGAGCCACTCACTTTCACTAGCGTTCGCTACACACATGATGCCGGTCACATTCATTCCCGTCAACTACGGTTCTGCACCGACTGGCTGCTGGGTCAGCTGGCTGCTGACTTCTTGATGTCTTTGAACGCCACCCCGCGGTCAGGCGCATGCCCGCGTGGCAAGCCCAGCAGCCGCTCACTGATGATGTTGCGCTGGATCTGATCCGAACCGCCACCTACTGAGTTGATGAACGCGTTCATGACCTCCCGGTTCACAGACTCGCCCGCCCGGTGGCTCGACCCGTACATCATGGCCTCAGGCCCCAGCATCTGTGCCTTGTACCGACCGGTCGCATGCAAAATCCGCGAGGAGGCAAGCTTGCCCAGCGCAGCCGCCGCAACCGGGCTGCTGCCGCCCTCGCCAGACATCAATCTCTCGTTGTTCCAACGGTGGACGAGTCGCCAGGTGTGCAGCTGAGCGATGGCCTGACGGACAGCCGAATCATCGGCTCGCCCTGCGTTGCGCGCCGCATCGATCAAATCTGCCGAGCCCTCGCTGCTGACCATGCCGGAGCGATCCAGCTCTTCGGCCCTGACGCCGGGTCGATTGCCGGCCTCGAGGTAGGCACCCAACCACTCGCGCTCTGCTGCCAAAACCTCCTGCAGCACGGACCAACCGCCGTTGACCTCACCGACGATGTTCTCTACGGGCACGCGAACGTCCGTCAGGAAGACTTCACTGAACTCCGAGTCACCCGTGATCTGTTTGATCGGTCTGATGTCGACGCCGGACTGCCGCATCGGGAGAATGAAGAAGCTGATGCCCTGGTGCTTGGGAACGTTCTCGTCGGTACGAGCCAGCAGCACGCCCCACGTGGATTCGGCCGCCGACGACGACCACACCTTCTGCCCGTTGACGACCCAATGATCCCCGACGAGGGTGGCTTTAGTCTGCAGACTGGCAAGATCCGATCCGGCGCCGGGCTCGCTATAGAGAGCCACGCCGTGATCTGCCTCGCCGGCCAGCAGATCGCGCAAGAAGGTCTCCCGCAGCTGAGCCCCACCAAACCGTGCCACGGCCATACCGACCATGCGGACCCAGCCGTGCACCGCGCTGATGCCTAGGTCTTGGCAGGATCGCGGGGCTCCGACCGCCTCGAACTCCGCGCCGACCACCTGGGCAAGCGCCGTGCCCAGTCCGCGCCCGTAGGCGTTCTCGGGGAAGGTGGGCACCGCCCACCCGGCCAGCACGACGTCGAGACGCCACTGATGATCGTCGACGCCCTTCCAGTGCTCGGAGAGCCAGGTACGGACCTCGTGGCGGAGCTTGTCGGATGCTGCTGCGTCTTTCCTCATGCTGAATACTCCTGTGTGCGATGGTAAGCGGTGGCCGGTCGAGCCCAGGCCGGGTCAGACTCCGAGAGCCTTCGCCACCTGCTCTCGATGAGAGTCAGAGTTGCCGAGGAAGAGAGCCATCGACTTGGCTCGCTTGAAGTACAGATGCGGGGCCATCTCCCACGTGAAGCCCATCCCGCCATGCACCTGGATGTTCTGGTGCGACGCCAGCTCGAACACGTCCGAGCAGTACGCCTGCACCAGGGGGGAGATCTCGTCGAGGTCCAGACCCTCATGACCGCTCGCTGCGGCTAGACCGACCTGCATGGCCGACCGCGCAGACTCAACCTCCAGCATGACGTCGGCCAGCATGTGCTTGATCGCTTGGAACGCTCCGATCGGCTGGCCGAACTGGATGCGTGTCTTTGCGTAATCAACGGCCATGTCCAGCGAGGCCTGGGCGCCGCCTACCTGCTCAGCAGCGAGCGCGATCCCGGCCAGTTTGAGAACACGGCCCAGGATCGACCATCCAGAGTTCTCGGCTCCGAGAAGCCTCGCCGGTGCATCGTGGAACGTGACCGTCGCGAGCTTGCGCGTCTGATCGAGGGTCTCCTCGAGATGCGCGGACACGCCAGCAGACTCCCGATCGACGATGAACAACGAGATCTCGCCAGACGTGCGGGCCGCGACGACGAAGAAGTCAGCCACGTGGCCGTCGAGCACGTAGAACTTCTGGCCGGTCAGCTCGTAGCCGGCTGCGACCTTCTTCGCCTCCATCGTGACGCCGGCCTCGTCCCAGCGACCTGACGCCTCGACGAATGCGACCGATCCGATGGCCTCGCCCGATGCGACTCGCGGGAGATATTCCTTTTGGGCCGACTCATCAGCACTTTCCACCAGACATGTCGCAGCCAGCACGACCGTGGAGAAGTATGGCCCGCAGAACAGTGCTCTGCCCATCTCTTCCAGAACCACGCCGAGCTCGACCCAGGTGTAACCCGACCCACCGAACTCCTCGGGCACGACAAGGCCCTGCAGCTCCTGTCCAGCAGCAAGCTGTCGCCACAGCACCGGGTCATATCCTTCGTCTGTCGCCATGAGCCGGCGAACTTCCGACTCAGAGGAATGTTGAGCGAACAGACCCTTCATCGACGCTCGCAGGCTCACGTGATCTTCGCTGAAAACTGCAACCATTTGTCCTCCTCGGGCACCCGTGAGCGCCCCGCCAACCTGCTCTTATCCGACAGTAGCGGCCGGTATCATCAGTGTCGATCTAGCGATCGATATGAGATTGTATATAGCGCTCGCTCTAGACTGTTATAGCATCAAAGTGACTGTACTCAGTCAGCGCCTCTCACAATCCTTACGATGGAGTCCTCGCATGACTAGCAAGATGGAAGATCTGCCCTTGGCTGGAGTTCGCGTGGTCGAGCTCACCGATGGTCTGCTCGACATGACTGGTCGCATCCTTGGAGACTTCGGTGCCGATGTCATCAAGGTCGAGTCATCCGATACCACCCGCTTGTCCGTAACGGGACGGAAATCGGAGCCGAACCTGCAGTTCCTGGTCGAGAACTTCAACAAGACAAGCGTCGCGCTGGAGTCTTCAAATCTCGCCGACGACGAGCGCTTCTCCACCCTGCTTGCATCAGCTGACATCTTCATCCAGGCAGGACACAGGTACGCGGACCATCCCATCGAGGCCGAGGGGCTGCTGGCGCTCTACCCTCATCTGGTCGTGCTGTCGGTCAGCGACTTCGGCAGCACGGGGCCGTACAGCGACTTCGTAGCCACCGACGCGGTCCACCTCGCGATGGGCAGCCAGCTCAGCCGATCCGGTGCTTGGCCACGTGAGCCCGCCACCATCCCCTTCGACCTGGCGTATCACTCGAGTGCCGCCCAGGCAGCGTGGGCAGTTTTGTCGGCTTACTACCAGCGGTTGGTGCGAGGTCACGGCGACCACATAGACTTCTCAGTGTTCGAGGCCGCGATCGAGGTCGTCGATCCGCCCTTCGGAACCGCAGGAACCGCGTCTGCTGGAACGAAGACCGCCGGGGCGCCGACTGACCCGTACAGTTCAGAATGGGGCCGACCGCAGTCGAAGCCCTACCCCATCTACCCGTGCGCCGACGGGTTCGTCAGGTGCCTGGTCCTTGCGCCCGGTCAGTGGAAGGCGATGTACGGTTGGCTGGGCGAACCCGAGGTCTTCAGCGATCCCAAGTACCAGACCATTCTCGGCCGGGATCAAGAGAAGGACGCTTTGGAGCGCGCCTACATCGAGCTGTTCCGGCACCGGACGAAGGCCGACCTCGCGGTAGAGGGTCAGACCCGCGGTATCCCGATTGCTCCGGTACTCAGCCTCGCGGAGGTAGCTGCGGAACGCCACTTCGCGCAACGGGGCGCCTTCGTCAAGGCCGAGCTCGAAGATGACATTCAAGCCCTAATTCCTTCGGGATTCGTGGAGATCGACGGCGAGCGGATCGGATTCCGCCACCGCGCGCCCCGCCCGGGCGAACACAACCAATCGCTGGGCGCCGTTGTGAACTCCAGCGAGGAGACTGCGCCTCGTGCTGAGAATGCGCCACAGACGCTGGCCGGCGGAGCAGCCCCGCTTCCACTGACAGGCGTCAGGGTCATCGACTTCGGAAGCATCGTCTTCGGAGCCGAAGTCGGTCGGCTTTTCGCCGACCTCGGCGCCGACGTCATCAAGATCGAGAACAACGCCTTCCCGGACAAGTACCGCGGTGGCAGCGAACCGGGGTCGCTCATCGCCAAGAACTTCGCTCTTGGCAACCGGGGCCGCAGGAGCTTCGGGGTCGACACCCGGGCACCTGAGGGACGCGACTTGGTCAAGCAGCTCGCCGTTTCGGCTGACGTTGTCGTCTCCAACTTCAAGCCCGGCACCCTCGAGCGCATGGGCCTCGGCTACGCGGAACTCGCGGCGGTCAACCCTCAGATCGTATGGATGTCAGCGAGTGGATTCGGCGACACCGGCGACTGGGCGTCGTGGCTCGCTTACGGCCCCGGCGTCAGAAGCGCGGCCGGTTTGACTTCCTTGTGGCGGTACCCGGACGATCCCAGCGGCTTCGGCGACACCACGACGGTCTACCCCGACCATGCAGCAGCACGCATCGCAAGCGTGGCTATCCTCTCGGCCCTCATCCGGCGCCGGAATCACGGCAACGGTGCAGACATCCGCGTTTCTCAGGCGGAGGTGGTGATCAATCAGCTGTCGCACGAGTTCGCCCGGGAAGCAGTCGGACTCGACCTGACCCGAGCCCCAGGTGCCCCCTGGGGCGCCTTCCAGAGCGCCGGAGAGGACGACTGGTGCGTGATCTGCGTTCGCGACGACGCTGACTGGGCCAATTTCTGCTCAGCCATTGGCCATCCCGCATGGTCCGCCGATCCGATGTTCTCCGACGCCGAAGCGCGAATGGCAAACTGCGAGCAGTTGAACGCGCACATCAACCGATGGACCACGGACCGCTCCCCCGTCGAGATCATGGAGCTGCTCCAGTCCCATGGCGTTCCAGCCGGCGTCATGAATCGTCCGCCCGAGCTGCTGGACAACCCGCAACTCGTCGCACGGGACTATCTCGGGCAGCAGGTGCAGCCCGGTTTCGACGAGCCACTCAACACAGTCCGTCGTCCGTTCCTCTCACGACACATCAACATCCCTGCCATCCAGGAATCCCCCTCCATGGGCCGCGACACTCTTGTCATCTGCGCGGAGCTACTGGCGCTGGGGACTGCCGAGGTCGAGCGCATGGTGGGACAGGGCGTCCTGCAGCCACCTACTTCGGACTTCTGACGACGACAACTGACTGGGTCCACCTTCGGATTGCCGAGGTGGACCCAGTCAGTTCCATCGAAGCGCGCTCTTGGCACGACGGTTGTATTTCGTTGTGCTAGAGGATGTCTCATGTCGTAGGCAGTAGTCGCGGCATGGGCGAAATCGGCTGTCGTACATGATGTTCGGTCGTGACCGACAAACTGTCGTTGCGTTTGGTGCCCGATGAGCTCTGGGAGCTCGTCGAGCCACTGCTACCGGTGTTCACCCCACGACGCCAAGGTGGCGGTACCGCACCCACCGATGAGCGGGCCGTGTTCACCGCAGTCGCCTATGTGTTGACCAGCGGATGTGTGTGGCGGATGCTGCCGCCCTCGTTCGGGGTCACTGTCCCGACCGCGCACCGCCGGTTCACCGCCTGGACCGAGGCAGGTCTACGGCGGCGCCTACAGTGCGCCGTGCTCGATGAGCTCGGCAGCGAGGGTTTGCTCGACTGGCCGCGCGTCTTGGTCGATGGTGCGTCGGTTCGAGCAAAGAGGCGGCCCGATGACCGAGCCGAATCCGGTCGATCGGGGCAAGTCGGGCTCGAAACTGCACGTACTGTCGGACCGGACGGGGACACCGTTGACCGTCGCGGTCTCGGCGGCCAACACACCTGACGCCGCCGCCCTGCGACCGTTGGTGCGAGCCATCCCAGCGATCCGTTCCCAGCGCGGTCCGCGTCGACGGAAGCCGGGAAAGTTGCACGCAGACAAGGCATATGACCACCACGAACTGCGGCACTGGGTGCGGGATCGAGGCATCGGCGTCCGAATCGCTCGCAAAGGAATCGAGTCGAGTCAACACCTCGGCAGGCACCGCTGGGTCATCGAACGCACCATCGCCTGGCTCGGCGGCTATCACCGGCTCTCGATCCGCTACGACCGCAAGGAGACTCACTACTGTGGGTTCCTCACCCTGGCAGCGACGTTGACCTGCTACAAGAAATTGGCGAAAGCCCGATCTGCGACATGAGACACGCGCTTAGCTCTCGGGACCTGGTCGGGGTAGCGATTGACTACATGTAGATGACCCGGTTGAACTCGACAAGCCAGTCGCCGAACCGATCGCCGGTCTTGGTATAGCTGTGCGTCTTCTCGATGAGCAGCGCCATGCTGAGATCACGTATCCGCGGGACACTCGTCTTGTCGGCGGCGGCAAGCGCGGCTGGCATCTCCTCGCGCGTCAGATCGGTGCAATACACCGGCGACGCCGGCTGCTGGCGCCACGAGTCCTCAATGGAACCTGCGTCAAAAGCGTCGAATCCAGTTTCCTCGACCAGACGCATAGCGACGTCGCGTCCGACGGCGTCGTCTCCCGCAACCGGAATGGCGATCCGGTTTTCCGTTCCCGACGGTGTCGCCTTCGTTGCGAACGACTGCGCAGTGATCGCGTTCCATGCCTTCACGACAGGACGTCCGAGAACTTCGGACACCCACCCGCTCTCAACCTGTCCTGCATCGACTACGGGAACGTTCCCGTCACGGTGCGGATAATAGTTCGACGTATCGATGATTATCGCCTTGGCCGAGAGGACTTCAATCAACGCCACAATTCCGGGCATTTTGTTGAACGGGATCGAGGTAATCAGCACGTCGACGTCGGCCGCGACCTCATTCGCCTCGACCCGTCGCGCACCGAACTCACACAGCGACGAGTCAATGGTCTCGGGCCCGCGGGAATTCGCTACTTTCACATCGTGCCCGGCCTGGCTCAGCCTCCTCGTCACCGTGGACCCGATTGAGCCAGCACCCAAGATCCCGATACGCATCCGCGAAGTCATCACGCGACCGTAGGTGCGTAATTTGCCAGCTGAGGGGCCAATGCGCCCAGCTCCTGGATGAACTTGCGCTTCTCGGCTCCGCTGATGAGTGCCGGGATCATGAACACGACCCGGTCCGGCTTCATGGCGGCGTACTGCTCGACGAACTCGAGGCGACCGAAGTTGATCGTGACGTCCACCGTCCGGCCCTGGCTTGCCGCACGTTCGCGCAGCTCGGTGATTCGGTCGCCCAGCTGGTCGAAGGTGCTGTCGGTATGACCAGGGAACCACCCGTCTGCATGGCTGAGCACGCGGTCCAGAACTGTGGGCCCCATGCCACCCATCAGGATCTGCGGATGAGGCTTACTGATCGGCTTCGGCCAGCTGAAGACCGGGTCGAAGTCGACGTGCTCGCCGTGGAACTCCGCTTGATCCTCGGACCAGATCTGCTTCATGGCATCGACCCGCTCGAGCATCAAGTCGGTTCGGGTCTTGAGCACCACCCCGTGGTTCTCCAGCTCGCCGCGGTTCCACCCCGCACCGGCGCCGACCCCGAAAATCAACCGACCATTTGTAAAATGGTCGATGGTTGCCAATTGCTTGGCGAGGAACAACGGCTCGCGCTGAACGACGAGGCAAATTCCCGTGCCCAGATTGAGGATGGACGTCACAGCACCCATCGCCGCAATGGTGGTTAGCTGATCGTAGTTTCGGTAATACTCGCGAGGCAGGTGGCCAGGCGACACCTTGAATCGCTCTTCGCGTTCCTCGCCACCGCCGTACTCGGCCTTCTTCTCGGTAGCTATCGCCCCTCCCACCGGCACGTGCGAGTGGTCCGGCAACCACAACGACTCGATACCGCTGTCTTCGACAAGCCGAGCCATATCCAAAGGGCTGATGCCGCACTCGTCGGTGTTCATCGACATAACGCCGGTCTTCATACCACGTTCTCCTTAACGAAGGGGCCGATCACAAGCAGATCGAACAAATCGCTTCTTGTTGTCCTAGTGCCCCGTGTCGCGTGACCCACGACACGGGGCCAAGCTCAAGGCAACTTTAGTGACCCAGACCACTTTCGTCAATAGCTTACGCTAGATAGATAGGGCTTCAGAATCGCGTCAGATGCGAAGACACGTCATACGCCTGACGGCCTTGGTCACCTTGACGACTTGCCGCATGACGCCGACGCAAGCTGTCTCTTGCAAAGCCTGAATCATGAGTGCCTCGGTCACCTGAGCTCCCACGACAAGCTGCGATGGCGCCTACGAGGTCGATCGCGAATTCACATAGCCCACCATCAGGCCCGACGTGGTTGACCAGAGTCCGCTCGGCGCTGCGCAGCGGCGATGGAGAGGATCTCCGCAGCGACTCCCCAGTCCACCAGGCGCGATAGCAGCCCCGCGATGTCGGTGATGGTGCCCAGCTTGACCGCGGCGTGACCCCATGATCGGGGTCATTGAGACGGTCCAGCCGTAGGCCCTCCACTGCGGCCTGTACAAAGCTGTCCATTCAGATGAACTTCTACCCTTGCATCCACCACCGAGCGGTCGCCTCACTGGGAGATCGGCCTACCGGCCGAGCCGCTATCAACGATAGATAGCGAGCAGACCGTGTCGACTGCCGAGAGCGCAGCGACACGCCCGCGACTCGATCCGCATCGTGTCGCGGAACCCGCCGCTCTGAAAGGTGCCCCCATGGCAATGGCCCCATACCACTTCGCGCGGTGTGGGGCCAAAGATCTTCGGCGGGTCGACCAGCAGTCAGTGTCGCTCGTCGAACTGTGCGCGCAGGATCTTCTTGTCAAACTTGCCTGTCGTCGTCCGCAGGATCTCGTCGACGATCTCGAAATGTTCCGGCACCCACCAGCGTGCCACGCGTTCCATCAGGAACGTCTTCAAGTCGGACTCCGTAGCCGGAGCTCCCAACACCACGAACGCCAGGGGTCGCTCGCCCCATCGCTGATCAGCCACCCCAATGACGGCAGCCTCGCGAACCGCGGGATGCGCAAGCAGCTCAACTTCAAGGTCCTGAGACGAGATCCATTCGCCTCCGGACTTGATCACATCCTTGGCGCGATCGGTGATCCGTAGCTGCCCCGTGGAATCGACCGTGCCCACATCGCCCGTGCGGAGCCAACCGTCGTGAATCGCTGCCGCAGTCGCGGCGTCGGACTTGAAATAGCCGCTCGCGACTGCTGGGCCACGTACTTCGAGGGCGCCCACCGCTACGCCGTCGTTCGGCATGACCGTACCGTCGACGTCCACCAGTCGCAGCTCGTACAACGGGGAAACTCGGCCCGCCGTCTTGCGGCGCGTGCCTCCGTCGGTCCGCGCGGCGCTCATGGACCCGCGATCAACCGTCGCGCCCGGAAATATCTCGGTCATCCCCCAGCCTTCGATCACGTCAGCATCGAAGCGGGTCTTGTACGCCTCGATCAGGCTTTCAGCCACCGCCGTCCCTCCGCACAGGATGGTGTCGAGCGAAGACAGATCGTGGCTGCGACCTGCATCAGCGGCTTCATCCATGTACTGCAGCAGATCGAGCCACAGAGTCGGAACACCCGCTGACCAGGTCGCCCGCTGGTCGGCGATCAATCGAGCCAGGGGACCCGGCTTCAGGTGCCTTCCCGGCATGACGATGTCACTTCCGACGAGGCCGCAGATGAACGGAAGACCCCAACCCATCGCGTGGAACAGCGGCACGAGCGCAAGTACCCGATCTCGGCTGGTGATTCCGTAAACATCGGCGCCCGACATCGCCAAAGCGTGCAGAATAATCGACCGGTGAGAGTACAGCACCCCCTTGGGGTCGCCGGTCGTGCCGGACGTGTAACAAAGCGCAGCTGCAGACCGCTCATCGAGGTGCGGCCACTCGAAGTTGGGGTCCTCACGCTCCAGCAACGTCTCATAGTCGAGGGCGCTCGGCAGCTCCGGAGCCGGGTTGCTGAAGTCATCGATCACAATGACCTCTCTGACCGACTCCAGACCGGGCAGCACCTCGGCGAACTGGCCAGACAACGAGCTCTCGACCAGCACGACGACGTCCTCGGCGTGGTCGACCGTGTAGGCAAGCTGGTCGCCGTGCAGACGCAGGTTCATGGTGTGCAGCACTGCACCCATGCTCATGACGGCCAGGTACACCTCGAGATGCTGCGCGTTGTTCCAGGCCAGGCTCCCGACACGGTCGCCCGGTCGCACCCCGAGTCGTTGCAAGGCATGCGCTAGCCGGCCGGCTCTAGCGACGACATCTCGAAAATCCCGTTCGGCGCACGCACCGGTGTCAGGGTCGATGAGAGTGAAGACCTTCTTGCCGCCCCAGATACCCTCCATCCGGCGGAGGACGTGCTGGACGGTGAGCGGGAAGTCCATCATCAGACCGGGGTAGGGGGATCCCTGTCTAGGGCTGGTCGGCTGCATCACGTCCATGATCTCACCAACACCTCCTGGATAGTGGTTCTGTTTCAAATCGAGCAGCGGCCGGCCAGAGATCGAGATCTGCAGGCCGCCTGATCAGCGTTGGCGTGGTACGTCAGCGACGTGCTCAGACCGTCCCAGCCAAGCCGTTCTCATGCTGATCGAGGGCGTTGTGCGCGCTCCAGTCGTCCAGTCGGCCGTAGTGGAACGGCAGGAACTCCTCCTTAGGGATCACGGCCTGGAGGTAGCTGTCACCCACCGGTCGAGGCTGACCCATCTCGGATGTGGCGTACGAGGCGCTGAGCACTTCGAGGACGGGGAACTCGTCGAGGGGATCATGAGCAGTCCCGCCCAGGACGACCGAGCCGGTCCCCGGTCGAACCTGCGGGCTGCGGACCTCGACCTCCTGCGCGAGCAGGAGTGCGTCGTCCTGTAGGCCACCTCCCAGAGCTAGCGTGGCCTTCACCGAGTACAGTACGCCGTTGCCCGCGGCCGGTCCGGTGTCTTCGCCAGCATCCACGTGTAGCGTCATCAGCCGAGTACCCATCCGATCCACCGTGCCGACGAACGAGTTCTGCGTGCGGAACAGATCGATCGAGGCCATCTTCTTGGGCTCGCCGAATCCCTCACGCCCGATCAGAAGGGCGGGATCGTAGCCGTCGATGAACATCGCCAGAATGTACTCGCCCTCGATACCATTATGGACCGAGTCGACGTACAGGCCTGCCATCGTGAAAGCGCCGCAGTAGTTCGTAACCCAGCGAGTGACCCGCACCACGACCCGGCCGGAACCGGTAGGCATCAGCGGCGCGGGCAGCACCGTAGCGATCACGTCGGGATCGCTACGGAAAGCTACCTCGATGCGCTCGCCAGTGAGTCGCTTGTTGGCCAAGGTGGCGTTGATGCGGTCGATGCTCTCGGCTGACTGTCGGAAACTCACTGTGGAGCCCCTTCTCTTAGATGTCATGGCGTCAAATGATCACATTCGCTCAACCACGGGGACACGACGATTCGCACTTTCTAGCGCTCGCTAGCTTGAAGTATGCCGCAGCTCCCAAAGTGCGTCAAGGAGCACAGCGCGTGGTTCAGCCTCGGGCGAGCTAAGGAATCAGCGCATGACGAACGGGTCGGCCGTCGGCGCGCCGGTGTTGATCCAGACCGTCTTCGTCTCGAGGTATTCATCGATAGCGGAGATACCGTTCTCCCTGCCGATGCCCGAGTCCTTGACACCGCCGAATGGTGCCATGAAGCTGACCGCCCGGTAGACGTTGACCCATACGGTGCCGGCCTGGATCTGCTCGCTCATCCGAAAGGCGCGTGAGATATCACTGGTCCACACGCCCGCACCAAGTCCGAAGCGTGAATCGTTGGCAATGCGTATGGCTTCCTGCTCATCTTCGAAGGGGATGACAGCGAGCACCGGACCGAAGACCTCTTCCTGCGCGATGCGCATGCTGTTGTCGACTCCCGTGAAGATGGTGGGCTCGACGAACCAGCCGTTGCCGCACTCAGGTCGGTCGGCAGGTCGACCACCGACCGCAACCGTCGCACCTTCCTCAATCGCCACATCAATGTAGTCGAGCACCTTCTGGTACTGGGGACGTGTCGTGACCGGCCCTACCTGAGTGCCCGGATCCATCGGATCACCCATGCGAGCGGTTCGGCTCATGTCGACGATGCGCCGCACGACCTCGTCGTGGACTGAGGACTGGACCAAGAGGCGCGATCCGGCGATACAGCTCTGCCCCGTGGCAGCAAAAATGCCAGACACGACCCCGTTCACGGCAGCGTCCAGGTCCGCGTCGTCAAAGACGATATTCGGTGACTTGCCGCCCAGCTCGAGGGTCGAACGCTTCAGCTGACGTGCTGCCTGTGCGCCGATATGCCGTCCTGTTCTGTCCGAGCCGGTGAACCCGACCTTCCGCACCAGGGGATGGTCGATCAACGGAGAGCCAACCTCCGCCCCGAAGCCCGTCACGACATTGACGACGCCCGGCGGAAGCCCTGCCTCCTCCATCACCTTGACGAGTTGAATGGTCGAGGCGGAGGTGAATTCCGATGGCTTGATCACCACGGTGCAGCCAGTCGCCAGCGCTGGGGCCAGCTTCCACATCAAGAGCATGAGTGGTGAGTTCCATGGGGTGATGATGGCCACGACACCGAGCGGTTCGCGACGCGTGAAGGTGAAGTAGCCGGGTTTGTCGAGCGGGATGACGGTGCCCTCGACCTTGTCTGCCAATCCTCCGTAGTACCGAAGCCACTCGGGCAAATAGGCGACCTGGCCCCGCATCTCGGCGAGCAGCTTGCCGTTGTCACGGACCTCGAGCTCTGCCAGCAGATCCACGTTGGCGGCGATCCCATCGGCGACCCGGCTCAGCACCCGGCCCCGCGCGGTCGGGGTCAAGGAGCCCCAATCACCTCGGGTGAACGCGTGGTGCGCAGCCGTGACTGCGGCATCGACATCGTCGGCCGTACCGCGAGCAATCTTGGCCCACGGTTCGCCTCGAAACGGGTCTTCGGTCTCGAACCAGTCGCCTGAGCTGGACAGCCGGTCCTTGCCATCGACATGCATCGCAAATTGTTGCACTGGTGCTCCTTTGAGCGAGTAGTCGTGCGCTGAACTGGGAACGGTCAGCGCCACTCGATCCACGACCTTGTGTAGCCGATCGTCTTGATGCGCCCGATCAGGGGCTTGTCGTCGGTGAATGCCTTCTCACGATGGAGGACGCGATCAGCACGCCTCGGATGGTGTTGCTACTTCGACGAACGCCTCATCGCGTCCCCGAGGCTGTCGCCTTCGTACTCCAGGAGACACACCCGGATGCCATACAGGTCCTCGGCGGCGAAGATCGCTTCCTTCATGCCTCCCACGACGAACTGTCGAACCAGCCGCAGTCCACGCGCTGACAACTCTGCGATGGCCGCTTCGATGTCGTCGACCCGGAAGTGGACGTTGCGGAAACCCTCCTCCATGCCCTCGACCTCGACCAGCTCGAAAGTGCCGCTCGCATCGAGGGCCACTCGCATGCCTGACTGCGGTGCCCTCTCGTCAGGCATGACACCATCGGCCGCCTGGATGTCGAGCTTGGTGGTGTCCACGATGTCGAACTCGAGGCCGAGCACCTCGGAGAACCGGCGCACTCCTTCTTCGAGGTCCTCGACGACGACGCCGATGAACTCCAGGCGATCCATCTTCATCGCACTCACCTTTCACTGAACGACAAGTCCAACTTCTCGACGAATTGACACGAACTCGAGGCGCAGTGGCCTACCGCGGCACTGCTATGACGGGGAGAGACTCACCACCGTCGATCGACGCGAACTCGATCGTCACCATCTGCCCGACACAAAGCTCGAGACCTGCCGAGCCCTGAGCGTAGATCCACGGCCCCTCATCGAGCTGAACCATGGCGACCACATAAGCGGGCTTGGTGGACTCGCCGTCACGAAGGTGCGGCGTAGTCCAGGAAACAATCTCGCCCCGGCCCGCCGCCCCGGCCCAGGCGACTCGGTCGGACGAACAGTACGTGCAGCGACGCGCCTGGGGCGCGGACCACTCGTGACAGTCCCGACAGCGCAAGATGACCAGCTCACCCCGAGCGGCCGCGTCGAAGAAGGGCGCCGACCAGGTATCGCGTTGCAGTTGCAGGAGACTCATCAACTCACGCCCCATCAGCCAGGATCAAGGTGGAATGATCATCAAAGGTTCCGCCATTGCCGCTGACGAGAGCGAGGTCGTGGCGACCGACCTGGCGGTCTCCTGCCTGGCCGCGGACCTGCATCACCGCCTCGGACAGGGGGGTCATGCCCCACATGTAGTAGCCCGACAGGTGACCGCCGCCGGTGTTGATCGGCAGTCGCCCGCCAGGACCCGTTGCGCCCGAACGGAAGAACTCTCCCCCAGCACCCTTCTCGCAAAAGCCATAATCCTCGGCGCTCACCAGCGTCGTGAAGGTGAAGCAGTCGTAGAGCTCGGCCAGGGCGATGTCCTCGGGCTTCACGCCGGCCATCTGATAGGCCTGCCGTCCGGACTCGACCGCTCCGGTCGTCAGACCGAAACGGCTGCGACGATCCATCGGATAGTCCGGGTGCGACTGCCCCATGCCCTTGACCGTCACCAGCGGCTGCGCCAGATCTCGTGCTCGCTCGACCGAGGTCACTATGACTGCGATCGCGCCGTTGGAGACCAGGCAGCAATCGAACAACCGAAACGGATCAGAAATCATCCGAGAGCTCTGGTGATCATCGATGGTCATAGGTTTGCGCATCTGCGCGTGCGGGCTCAACTCGGCCCACGACCGGGCACTGACGGCCACCTCGGCCAGGTCGAGGCTCGTGGTGCCGTAGATCGCCATGTGGCGACGCGCCGCCAGGGCATACCCAGCGACCGCACCGCGGAGTCCGACCGCAACCGGCATAGCGGCCAGTCCGGTCAGCTCGTCGACTTTGCCCGCGTATCGGGCACCGGTAGTCAGGCCCTCGCTCAGCGGATCATCCGCGAAGACGCACGCGACCGTGTTCGCTGCTCCGGCAGCGATCGCCAGGCATGCCGTCTGAACCATCACGCCAGCTGACGAGCCGAACGCCTGGACATCTGCTGCGAGCCGCAGATCTCCCAGGCCGAGTCGCTTGGAAAGACGGAGGTTAACCCCACGCATGGCACCGGGGTTGACCAGCAGCCCATCGATATCTGACAGGCGCAAGCCTGCATCCTGACACGCTTTCGTCACAGCCTCGTCGGCGAAGTCCTCTGCCGATCGACCGTAGACCTTGCCCATCTGAGTCATCCCCAGACCGGCAATCGCACCTATGGCACTCATGTGGCACCTTCCGAACATCGAGCCTGCCAGCACCTTCGCCCGCAGGCAACGCCCCGACGCTAGTCGTCACCCTACATGGGGTCAATAGCGTACGATAGCTATACAAAAAATACTCAGGTTGTTGCCAGTCGCGGCGAGAGGATCAGACGTGGAGAGTCAGACAGAGTCGACCAGCGAACCAGTACTGCTGCAGGAGCGGCACGGGCACAAGCTCGTGCTCACCCTTAACCGTCCTGCTGCGATGAACGCCATGAACGCCGAGCTGTCCGGTGCGCTGGGCGACGCATTGGAGGAAGCAGAACACGATCCATCGGTCTGGGTCATCATCCTCACCGGGGCGGGCGACCGCTCCTTCTGCGCCGGGGTGGATCTGAAGGCGACCGCGCGTGGCGAGTCGACTCACGCATCGCAGGAGGCGTTCGACAAATGGCACTTCGGAGGATTCGTCAAGCACGTGGTCAGCAAGCCCATCATCGCTGCCGTCAACGGATTCGCGCTGGGAGGAGGTACCGAGATCGCGCTGGCGAGCGACCTGGTCGTCGCTGCCGACACCGCCACCTTCGGCTTGCCCGAGGTCAAGCGCGGGCTGCTGGCCGGTGCCGGTGGAACGTTCAGGCTGCCGCAACAGCTTCCCAAGAAGATCGCCATGGAGATCTTGCTGACCGGAGATCCCCTGAGCGCAGAGCGAGCTCGCGACCTCGGCCTGGTCAATCGCGTGGTAACGCGTGCGCGACTGGTTGAAGCTGCGCTGGAGCTCGCCGACCGCATCTGCGTCAACGCCCCGCTTTCGGTCCAGGCGACAAAGCGCATGGCTCTGGGTATCGATGGCGATTGGATCGCGGCGGACGAAGAACACTGGGAGCGCTCGAAGAGGGAGTTTGCAGAGCTTCGCAAAACCGCCGACTACCGCGAGGGACCACGCGCCTTCGCCGAGAAGCGCGAACCCAACTGGCAGGGCCAGTAACCGAACACGAAAGCGCCCCCCTGCGAAGCCGTCGAACGGACATCGTGGGGAGGCGCTTTATGATCGCCCGTCGGAACTACCGGCGTCAGGCGACCTTTGACGCCCAGTCAGCGACGGACTGCAACGCTTCGTCGGCCTCCGGAAGGTTGCCGGCGAACAACTGGAACACGTGCGGAACGATGTCGTACTCCTCGTAGGTGACATCGACGCCCGCTTCACCAGCGCGCTGGGCAATGAGCTTCGCATCGTCGAGAAGGACCTCCACAGCGCTTGCCTGGATCATCAGCGGGGGGAGCCCCGCGAGACCGGCCAGGGCAGGCGAGACACGAACATTCTCGAAGTCTCCGCTCGGGCAATAATTCTGCCGCAGCGGAAGCATCATCGGCCTGGAGCACATCACGTCGGACTCGTCGTTGCTCTCGAACGATCCCGAAACGAGTCTGAAGTCGGCCCAAGGCGACATGAAGATACCGCCCGCCACGCGCGTTCCCGCACGCGTGAGATCGATCAAGGTCGACAGCGCCAGTGCCGCGCCGCCGCTGTCTCCGCTGAGGAAGATGCGCCCGGGCGACGCGCCCTGGGCGACCAGCCAGCCGAACGCTGCCGCTGTGTCGTCGATCGCCGCAGGGAAAGGATGCTCCGGAGCCAGCCGAAAGTCGAGGTTGTAAACGGTCATCTTGCTGCGCGCTGCCAGGTGGGCGGCCAGTCGGGTGTGCGACTCGGGAGACCCCATCGTGAGTCCGCCGCCATGCAAGTGCAGGATGACGCCGGCGCCGACGTCCTGCGGTACGTGCCGAAGCGCCCGGCGCCCACCCATGTCGACCTCGTCGACGACGACATCATCACGCTCCGCGCCGAACGTCCCCATACCCTCGGCGCCCTCGCGCAGACTCTCGACCGAGGGGGCCGCAGCTCCAACCATGCCGGCGGTCCAAGCACGCAGGTCTGCGTCCAACTTCTTAGCCAATTCGCTTGCCATCTTGTGTTCTCCTCTGTGTATTTCAGATCGCGCTAGTTCGCCGCTGGTGCCTGGCGTGCTGCCACGCCAACTCGCCCACCAGCACCGACGCCTTCACGTCAACGGTGTTCAAATCGAGAATCGCCTGCGATGCGCGCACATGAGCCCGGCCCGAGGGACGGCCACACAAGAGCCGGTATCGGGCGTGTGCCCAGCGAAGATCTTGATCAAGCCGGACTTGCCAAGATCCATTCCGACGCGGAAGACAATGGATCTCACCGGGCTGAAGCCCAAGCGCGCCTGGTTCAGCGCATGTCGCCCATGAAAGATCTCGGACAGCCCACTCTTTGACAGCACGGGAGTGTTCTCCGTCGGCGTAGAGCTCAAAATGTTCAGACCCCAAGCCTGCTTGCAGGCAACCATGGCAACCTCGCGACAACTGTTCATGACCCCCGTCACAATAGCGTTCGTTAGATACAGTGGCAAGAGAGCGGTCTTCCATGAAACTTGACCTCAGCAAGTGGCGCTTAGAATTCCGCTCAGCACTGCCACTGCCACCCAGTACTGCGACGGCACTCGGTTCGGGTACTTCGCCTGTGTGGTAGATGTTGTTGCGGCGGAGTTGGATTGGCTGCATGCCAGAATCGGCGGGCGGTTCACGCGTTCGGAACCGCGGGTGCGGGCTCGGGAGTACGTGACCGGATTGATCGCAGGGTTGGAGCGTAACAACGCGTGGACGCTGGCCGAACGGGCTGGTGAAGTCGGTCCGGATGGGATGCAGCGGTTGCTACGGCGGGCGGACTGGGATGTCGATGGTGTCCGTGATGACGTGCGTGAGCATGTGGCCGCCCGGCTTGGTGATCGTGACACGGTGTTGATTGTCGATGGCACCGGTTTCCTGAAGAAGGGGCTTCGATCGGCGGGGGTGCAGCGTCAGCATTCGGGCACGGCTGATCGTACCGAGAACGACCAGATCGGAGTGTTTTTCGCCTATGCTTCCCGTCACGGGTCTCGGCAAGTCGACCGCGTCAACGCAGCTATGCGATCAACAGCAAACTGGCTCGCGCTAGGCACATCTTCGATGCCGCCTCGACGAACGGTTTCAGCGTGCGCGACGCCGCGATGACGGATTCGCGTTGTCGCGCGCGCCGCGAGGCTCGTGATCCGCGGAGCGACCACCGAAACTGGTCCCGGTCGCGCCACCGGACGGCCGCCCGGCCGGGTGGCTGTCGCCGAGCGCTAAAATGAAACGTTCTTGGCCGACTCGACTCACCACTCAGCGTCGTACGTGGCGTCCCGAGGCTCAATCGCACCGCGGTTGATTCCCTCCGGGATGTTGAAGAAGTCCCAGGCCGGCTCGTACGCACTCGACGCACTCCAGTCGTACACGGTCAGGCGACGAAGCACCTTCCAAGTACCCTCACGCTTCTCGAACAGGTCACGGTAACGGCCGGAGTTGAACCCGATGGTGTCCTGCTCGATCAATCCGAGGTTGTCGTTCTGACCGGCGCCATACACCCCGACGAAGACGAAGGACGTCTCCACCTTCGCCCGGCCCCCGTCCCTGGAGAGAATGCGCGGAACTCCGATGTGGTGGTGGCGGGCCCGGCCTGCATCATCACGGGCATTGATGGCCCGCTCGAAGAATCCGGCCGCATCGCCGTCATACATGCCGTGATTGTCGGTACCTTCGGGCCAGAAGATGGTCGCCATCAGCGCCGCATCGGCTCGGTCGACCGCGCGCCCGTAGCGGAGCATCACCTCTTGAATGGCATGAACTTCCAACAGGTTTCGGATTTCGACAAGTTCAGCGTCAGTAAGACTCATGTGTAAATCGTACAGCTATCGAACGTACGCTAGGTAGGGACTGAGTACGGACATCACAACGAGCCTCCAACAGCGGGATGGTTCAGAACCGAGGTTTGCCTGAAGTAGTGGACATCCGAGACATCGGGTCCCTCGAAGAATCGAATGGAGGCCGGGCGGGGACGTGGTCTCCGGACGAGCTCGCGACTCTTGACACATCACGGCCCGTGGGCGGAGTCATCCTTCCGTCGAGGCCTCTCCTGGAAGCAGGTGTTTGAGCGGGATGCTGGCATCCGCCAGCTCCGACGGTTCAACAACAGCTCGTTGATTGACCATTTTCCGCGCAACGGCAAAGTCTCGCGGACTGGAGACGACCCCCGCGGCGCACACCCGATTGTCCCGCAGGTAGAACACGGCGATACACATCGGGCTTTATCAGGGTCCTGTCGAACGACCACCTCGTCACTCGGCTCGCAAGACCTATTGGGCCGTATTTGAAGTTCTTCGGCGGTCGGCCTTGGCCAAGATCTGCTCGGCGGTCTTGGTCCAGACGAAGGGCTTCGCTCTCGGGTTCCAGCCGTTGATGAACTCGCGGATCTTGGTCGTCAACTCACGGACGTTGCGGAAGGTACCGCGGTGGATGGCTTGGCGTTCGATGATGCCGAACCACACCTCGACCAAGTTCATCCACGACGCCGAGGTCGGAGTGAAATGCACCCGGATACGCGGGTTCTCGGCAAGCCAGGAGCGGACCTCGGACTTCTTGTGAGCGGCGTAGTTGTCCATCACCAGGTGCAGCTCACCGTTCGGATAGGCGCGGGCGACATGGCGCAAGAAAGCGAGGAATTCCTGGTGGCGGTGCCTGGGTTTGCAGACGCCGGTGACTTTGCCGGTCGCGACTTCCAACGCCGCGAACAGGGTCGTGGTGCCGTTGCGCACGTAGTCGTGGGTTTGACGTTCGGGGATCCCGATCTGCATCGGCAACGTCGGTGAGGTCCGGTCCAGGGCCTGGATCTGGGACTTCTCGTCGACGCAGAGCACGATCGCGTTCTCGGGCGGGTTCATGTAGAGCCCGACGATGTCGGTGACCTTGCCGGCCAGTTCCGGATCGGTGGAGAACTTGAACGTCTCCGCTCGCCACGGTTGCACCCCGTATTCAGTCCACACTTTCGACACGGTGCCGTGTGCGATACCGAGGTGATCGGCCAGCAGGCGTGAACTCCAATGCGTGACACCGTATTTGCGTGGTGGTGGGGTCAAGGTGGTGGTGATCAGTTTGTCCCGGTCCAGAGTCCGGGGCCGGCCTGAGCGGTGCTCGTCGTGGAGCCCGTCGATGCCGTGTGCGAGATAGCGGGAGCGCCAGTTGATCACGGTCTGGCGTGAGATATCGAACCTGCGGGCGATCTCGGTATGGGCGACTCCGTCGGCTGCCAGGGTGATGATCCGGGCTCGTAGAACGAGTCCGGACTTCATCGTCGTGGACCGGATCCAGGCTTGCAGGATCTCTCGGTCACCGTCACGCAACACCAGAGGGGCAGCTCGCACCCGCTGATTCAACCAGATCGTTTACTGTTCAACAACTTTGGAATCACCCCACTATGACTTGAAGCGTCAAGCCGCATTGGTCGGACCAGAACCACGGCACTGCGATGTACGGTTCCGGATTGCCCGTGAGGCGGGAGTTCGCGATCCTGATACCGGACAATCTCCAACCCGTCGTATCCGACGCCGACCCGCTCAGGCCGCGGTTCATTGCGGACTGGCTCGACTACACCGTGCAGGCCGGGTTCATAACCGACCCCGCGCGGATGCGTTCCCCGAAAGACAAACCCCCCGCAACGAGATGCTCGATTACCGCCGACACCCGTATCCACGGCACCACCTGGGCGCATTCGGTCGAAGATGCGGCCGCGAAGAGCTACCCCTGCAGTTTCCCGTGCCAGCTGTCTACGCCGACCCGATCTTGAAAGACGTGTAAGCGCTCCGCATGATTTTCATGCCCCCGACCCATGTCGTTGTGTTCGCTGCCGCAGCAGCGAAACTGCTTGGTATCAAATTACGCGGTTGATCCGAAGTCGTTTTATGTCGGTGGGGCTGTATGCGTACTCAGACAGGATTCGATCCGTGTGGTCCCCCAGCCCGGGCACTGGATCGAAACGAGCCTCGACACCGCTCAGATTCGCCGGCGGCAGCAGGGCTCGAACCGATCCGCCCGGTGTGTCGACGTCGCGCCACCTGTTGCGACCGGAAAGCGAAGGGTGTCCGAGAAAGTCGGCGACCTCACCCAATCTGCCGTTGGCGATTCCGAATTTGTCGAGTTTGGCGAGTAGGTCTTTCGTGGACAACTGCTCGGTTCGACGGGAAATCAACGTATTGCACTCTTCCCGGTGCGCGACCCGCGCAGAGTTTTTGGCGAACTTGGGATCGGAAGCGATCGAAACGTCCCCCAGTACCTCGGTGCAAAAGTTCAGCCACTCACGCTCGTTCTGGATCGACATGAGCACGGTCCCGTCCGACGCCGGAAACGGTCCATAAGGCGCTATGGTTGCATGCTCGGCACCGACGCGCGCCGGTTGCGTTCCTCCGTACTCGGTGTAATAGGCGGGCGAGCCCATCCACTCCCCCAGAGCTTCGAACAACGCGACCTCCACTGCACGCGCCACACCCGTCGTAGCCCGCACATATAGCGCCGTGAGAATACCGCTGTACGCGTACATCCCCGCGGCAATGTCCGCGATCGAGATCCCGACTTTCGACGGCACATCGTCCGGCCCGGTCAATGACATCAGACCGGACTCGCCCTGGACGAGCATGTCGTACGCCTTACGTTCTGCCCACGGACCGGTGTTTCCGTATCCCGAAACATCGCACGGGATCAACGACGGATAACGCCGTTGAAGCGACTCGGCATCGAGGTCCATTCTTGCCGCGGCACCCGGCGCCAGATTTTGGACGAACACATCGGCGCTCGCGAGTAGCTTTTCGAGGATCTCGCGTCCATGATCGGACTTCAAATCGAGAGTCAGGGACTCTTTTGATCTGTTGAGCCAGACGAAGTAGCTCGCCTCGCCGTTGACCGTTTCGTCGTAGCGGCGGGCAAAGTCGCCGCCCTCGGGTCTTTCCACTTTGATCACTCGCGCACCGAGATCGGCGAGTTGACGTGTCGCGAAGGGCGCAGCCACCGCTTGCTCGATGCTGACGACTGTTATACCCGCCAAAGGGAGTGAGGGGTCGACTGTCATGGTGGTCCACCTTTCAAACATACGGCCATAATTTTGCTCAGGTGGATCGCCAATCCACCGCTGCACTCCAGTTCAGGGCCCTCGCGTCCAGTCCGGGGTCGGGCCCTGCGTCTGCTCGTTCCGCGCAACGTGTTGAGTCCGGACGTCATGCCGCCACCGTGATCGACTGAGCAGCGCGTGTGATCGGCGCATCCAAATGTGGTTCGAACAATCCGATCGACGTGTACGTACTCGATGCACCTCCAGCTCGGGCACATCCAGCACATGCCGGGCAATGGATTCCGGCAAGAACACACGGGTGTGGGCGAACGGACTCTCCTCGTGCAGTCTACGAGCAGATACTCACGCCACGGGTTCCGCTACAGCTTTCCTCGCGACACGAGCTGGCTTGCGATGACGTTGCGTTGGATCTCATTGGTGCCCTCGCCGACGATCATCAATGGAGCGTCGCGGAAATAGCGCTCCACGTCGTACTCGGTGGAATAGCCGTAACCACCGTGGATGCGAACCGCGTCGAGTGCGATCTCCATGGCGACCTCGGAGGCGAACAACTTGGCCATGCCGGCTTCCATGTCGCATCGTTCACCGCTGTCGAACTTCTCGGCCGCGTGCAGTGTGAGCTGACGAGCTGCCGTCAGCTTGGTAGCCATGTTTGCGAGGTAGTTGCCAACGGACTGATGCTTCCAGATGGGCTTACCGAAGCTCTCACGCTGCTGTGCGTAGGCGAGCGAGTCCTCCAGGGCGGCGGCCGCGACGCCGAGAGCGCGGCAGGCAACCTGGATGCGGCCGGTTTCCAGACCCTTCATCATCTGCGCGAAGCCTGCACCGCGTACGCCGCCGAGGATGGCGTCGGACGATATCCGATAGTTGTCGAACGACAACTCACACGTTTCGACGCCCTTGTAGCCGAGCTTCGGTAGGTCCCGAGAGATGGTCAACCCTGGCCCGTGCTCGACGAGCACGATCGAGATTCCCTTGTGCCGCGGCGTCGCGGACGGATCAGTCTTGCACAGCAGTGCAATCACACCTGAGCGACGCGCGTTTGTGATCCACGTCTTGGACCCATTGATCACGAGGTCGTCCCCGTCTGTCTTGGCGCTGGTCGACATGGCCTGAAGATCCGATCCTCCGCCGGGCTCGGTGAGCGCCATTGTCGCGCGAAGTTCACCCGTCGCCATCTTCGGGAGATAGTTCCGCTTCTGCTCTTCGGTTCCGTACAGCGTGATGAGTTTTGCCACCACGGTGTGGCCGCCCATAGCGCCCGCGAGACTCATCCAGCCCCGCGCCAGTTCCTCGGTCACATGGACGTAGCAGGGCATCGTGACAGGCGAACCGCCGTACTCTTCCGGAATAGCCAGACCGTAGATGCCGATCTGCTTCATCTGCTCGATCCACTTCTCCGGGTACTCGTTCGCGTGCTCGACTTCCTGCACGGTGGGCTTGACCTCACGGTCGACGAACTTACGAACGGTCTCTACCAGGAAGGCTTCTTCGTCGTTCAGTTTGAGGCTCATAATCACTGCTCCGAATCGAGAACCGAGCCACGCCCGGTAATCTGTATTTGTACGGCCATTTTCTTGGTGGCTCTCGTGTTCGCCGCGTCGGTGCTATCTCCTCGCCGTGGCCAGGATTCGAGCGGCGCGAGCGACAACGGGCGGATCGACCATGTGTCCGTCCACGCTGGCGACTCCGCCGTCCGCCGGCAACGACGCGGTAATCTTCTCGGCCCAAGCGACCTCGGCAGAGGTCGGTGTCAACGCGGCCTTGGCGGTCTCGATCTGAGACGGGTGAATGCACAGCTTTCCGCTGAATCCCAACGACTTCCCGTAGAGCACATCCGATTCGAGGATCGTCGGGTTGCCGAGGTGCGTCGTAACTCCGTCGATAGGCGAGTCGATGCCAGCGGCGGCTGCGGCGATCACCAGTGACGAGCGTGCGACAAGAAGAGCTTCACGCTCGCCCGGGTCGACGCCGATTTCAGCCGCGAGATCGATATGGCCCAGCGCGGTACGAACGACGCCGGGGACCGACGATATCGCCGGTGCAGCAAGGACTCCGCGCGCGGTCTCGATGAGTGCGATAACCGGTAGCCTCTCAGCGAGTTCAGCCAGAGCTTGCGGATCGTCCGCTTTGGGAACCATGATCGCTGCTCCCGTTGCGGTTATCGCTGCAATGTCGGCCGCCCAATGCGGTGACCTGCGCGAATTCACACGCACAACGGCCTGTCCGCCGTCGCGCAGCCATTCGACGACGTTGTCTCGCGCTGTTATCTTGTCAACGTCCGCAACGGCATCTTCGAGGTCGAGTATTATAAGGTCCGCCCCCGACGCTGCGGCCTTGTCGAAGCGGTCCGGTCTCGTTCCTGGTACGAACAGGAAGGTGCGCGCAACCGCTACACGTCGTGCCAGTTCGGCCTTCAACGCCGGACCGCCCTTGCCGTTGCCGCCGTCGCGACCGAGCCCGTCACTGACAGCGACGCGGACCGGCCGTCCTCGGCCGACACCCCCTCGACGACGAATAGATCGTGCGCAAAGAGTGGGTGTTTCAGACGGAAGGAGAATTCTCCGACCCTGGAATCCCCCCATGCCTGCCCTACCAGATCTGCCATCAATGTCGCCAGAAGAGGACCGTGCACCACAAGACCCGGGTATCCCTCGACTTCGGTTGCGTACGGTGCGTCGTAATGAATTCTGTGGGCGTTGGCCGTAAGAGCGCTGTAACGGAACAACGCCGTGGTCGGAATCGAACGTGTTGTCGCCCAGGTCGAGTCAGCCGAAGGCTCGACCTGAGTTGTTGCTCGCTCGAACGTTCTGGTCGGCCCGCCGCTGTCACTGCGATACACAATCTGTTGCTGCTCGGTTCGGCAGAGCTTCCCGGCCTGCTCGAACTCGTGCCGGACGACAACGAACAACATCTCTCCTGTGCCGCCACGCTTTGGCGTCACAGACTCGACGGACGAACGCCGGACAGTCGGAACGTCCACCCGCAAGTGCCCGTGGGACGTCACGGTCGATCCGGCGAACATACGACGACGGTCAGGTATGGGCGGGTAGAAGTGCCCCTCTGCCGGATGACCGTCCAATCCGAGTTCGGATGAGGCGGGCCAATCCTGAAACGCCGTCCAATGGCCAAGAATCGGAACAATGCCGTCGGCCAAGCGCGCCTCGTCGGAGTCCAACGTCCGAGCGAGCTGAGTCAGCCGTTCCCGCGGTACCACATCGACGGTCTCGACAGGGTCGGGGGCCCATCCATCGACGTATCTGGCGAGTTCGATCGCACCCGTCGTGTTGTTTCGAGTCATTTCACGCTCTTCTATCGTTAAAGTCGTTATGCAATAGTTGACAAGGTCAAATTCTCTGCCCCCGTGCGGCGGTCATCGGCTGTAGAGCACTGCCACCTGGCTTGATGGGTTCACGAGGCTTAGCCGTAGTAAACCGGCGCGTCGATGTGTCAGAAGAATTCAGTCAGCGCGGTGCCATCCGAATAGCACCGTCGAGGCGGATAACCTCACCGTTGAGCATCGGGTTGCGGACGATGGCGTAAACCAGGTCCGCGTACTCATCGGGCAGGCCGAGCCTGGCAGGAAACGGCACCGACGCTCCCAGACCGTCACGCACCTCCTGCGGCAGCTCTCCAAGTAGGGGCGTCTCGAACAGGCCAGGCGCAATGGTGGCGACCCTGATTGCAGCGCCAGCGAATTCGCGAGCGATCGGCAGAGTCATGCCCGCGATCGCAGCTTTGGATGCCGCGTACGATGCTTGGCCGATTTGACCGTCGAAGGCCGCCACCGAGGCCGTGTTGACGATGACGCCGCGCTCCTCACCGTCTCGCTTATTGCTGGACATCGCGTGGCCCGCGAGTCGGATCATGTTGAACGTTCCAATTAGGTTGACCTTGACCACACGTTCGAATCGCTCCAGAGCTAGAGGCCCACTTCTGCTCAGCACGCGGCCGGGGTCGCCGATCCCCGCACAGTTCACCACGACCGACAGGTTGCCATCTCGGTTGGCTACGTCCACTGCCTGTCCGACAGCTTCGGAGTCGCACACATCGGCAGCCACGAACTCGAGATGCGGCCACGAATCTGCTGCGCGCTGCACCGAAGCATCGAGGTCGAGTGCGATTACCCGCATCCCCTCTGAGGCCAGGCGTTGTGCCGTCGCAAGGCCAAGGCCCGAGGCCCCGCCAGAAACCAGCGCAGAGCGTCCTTTAACATTCACGTGACTCTCCTTACGATATGATCGACAATCCACTACCCGCATCCAACTTCTGTGACGAACACACCTGACGGCCTATTCGACGACTCGCCTCAGTCCAGCCTTTCAAGTGTCATCGAATTATCAAAGCGCGCGCCAGCGTCAACATTTTCTGCTCACCGCCGGACAGCAACCCCGCAGACCGATCAAGCAACGTGCCCAACTCCGGAAAGACCTGGATGGCGGCGTCGACACTACCGGCACCCAGCAGCAAGTTGTCACGAACGTTGAGCGACCTGATTACCGAGCGATCTTCAGGAACGAAAGCGAGCCCCCGACGGACTTGATGGTGAGCCCCTCTTCGCACCCCGGACCCGAGCACCCGGAAGGTTCCAGCCTTGGCCGGCAGCACCCCTACCGCAGTGAGAAGCAGCGTCGTCTTGCCCGCACCGCTCGGGCCGCGAAAGGCCACGATCTCAGCCGGGCGAACCTCGATGCATACGTCGCGGATCACAGTGAGTGGGCCGTAGCCACCCCGGCGATCTGGCGCATTTTTCGCATGACTAACTCCTTGAGGTGATCGAGAATCGCGCCCGAAGTGGGCTGAAGTCACATCGGCTCAGTTCAATATAGCGTACGATAGATACATCCGCAATGCTGCGCGACGTTCCACCTTCATCCGTGCAGTTCACACCCAACAGGCGGGTAGCGGCGTGCGCAGTCAGGGCCGAAGACCCGACTGCCGCTAAATCCGCTCGATGATCGTGGCGTTCGCCATGCCGCCCCCCTCGCACATGGTTTGCAAGCCGAACCGCCCACCGGATGCCTCGAGGTGGGTGAGCATGGTGGTGAGCAATCTTGTGCCGGATGAGCCGAGCGGGTGGCCGAGTGCGAGCGCTCCCCCGCGCGGATTCACCTTGTCAAGGTGCACGTCGAACTCTTTCGCCCAAGCCAGCGGGACCGACGCGAATGCCTCATTCACCTCGAAGGTGTCGATATCATCGATGTCAAGACCAGAACGCGTGAGCGCTCGGCGTGTAGCGGGAATGACTCCACTGAGCATGACAGTAGGGTCCGAACCAGTGACAGTCATCGTGTGAACAGCAGCTCGCGGAGTGAGTCCAAGCTTCGATGCTCGGTCTTCGCTCATGATCAACACTGCCGACGCCCCATCGGTGAGAGGCGACGAGTTGCCAGCGGTGATCATCCATTCGATCTCGGGGAAGCGCGCCGAGAAGGCATCCTCACGGAAAGCCGACCGCAGCCCAGCCAACTTCTCTACTGTCGTCCCGGTTCGCACTGTCTCGTCAATCCAGTGCTCCCTACCATCCGGCAGAGCGACTGGCACGATCTCGGTTGTGAACATACCCGACGCCAAAGCCTCACTTGCACGGCGATGGGACTGCGAGGCGAACGCATCGAGCGCGGCTCGGTCCAATCCCCACCGCGCGGCCATCAGTTCAGCCCCGATCCCCTGGTGAGGCATGCCCTCTGGGTAGCGCTCGGACAAGGGAGCGAAAGGGGCGCCTACCTGAACGTTGGTCCCCATGGGCACACGGCTCATCGACTCCACGCCGCACGCGATGACGATGTCGTAGGTACCGGAGATGACCCCCTGCGCGGCAAAGTGCGTTGCTTGCTGACTGGATCCGCATTGACGATCGATGGTCGTTCCGGCCACGTCCTCCGGCAGACCGGCGGCGAGAGCGGCTGTCCGCGCGATGTTGAGGGCTTGGTCGCCGACCTGTACGACGCAACCGGCGAGAACGTCCTCCACAAGCTCGGGATCCAGATCTGACCTGGAGATCAACTGTTGCAGGGTCTGTGCCAACAACGCGGCAGGATGGATCTCCGCCAGCGCACCCCCGGGCTTGCCCCGCCCGGAGGCGGTACGAACGGCGTCAACGATTACTGCTCTGGTCATAAGTTCTCCTGTAGTACGAGGACGGAAACGACACAATCCGGCGACCGGGAACACTGGCGGCCGATCACCCCGAGCCAGGGGCCCAACTGCAACAACTCCTCTATCGATCGCTAGATAGCGACGATACAGGCAATCGCCGATATCGGCGCAGAAGGAGCCAGCGTTTGCTCGACTGTCCAGCGGTCGGCGGCCACCTTGTCACGGGCCTTCGTCGTCGGATGTAGAACGTCGATGGAACTCCTGCTCGAGTCGCGTCATCCGGCGGTCTTACGACGAACCGGGAGTGCCGGTGGATCACGGGCTACTGCGGTGTCATCGTGCGAAGCAGGCCCGCCTCGTCGGCCAACCGCGTCATCGCCCTCGAGAATGGCGGATTCTCAAACGCCTCGAGCCACCGCGGCCCCACAACCTCACGCGTGAACCTTCTCGCGAGGTCTCGCAGCTCCTTCTGTTCGCTGAAAAAGCAATCTAGCTATGCCAACGTCCGAGCGCGACGGCATGACGGGCACGACGACAAACCGTCGTGCCCGTCATAGACAGCATTTTCCTGGCCTCTGATCTCAGCGGCTGTGGCGGCGCAGGAATCCCAGAAGCGGGCCGCTAACCAGGTCGGAGTGAGTGAGGTTCACCGCATGGTATCCGCGATAGATCGTAACCAGCGCCTCGCAGTTCGCCAGCCCCTCAGCCATCCCCTTCGCAGCCTCGATCCCGTCGTACTCCCCGTTGATAACGATGGAGGGCACAGTGATATTGCCCAGCAACGGGGCCATGCTATCCCGCGCAAGAAGCTCGTCGACCTGCACAGGAATTGCTTCTTGCGACCAGTCCCGCCATTTCGCTTCCCACAAGCTCCAGTCATAGTCAGGCGGGAACATCACGTCCGCCATCATCTGCATGTGCGCTTTGGTCGGCCCATTGGCCGCCCACTCAGCGAACATCGCCCCGAACTCCTTCCTGATAGGTTCGGGTTCGGGATCGACCGGCGTCCCGATCATTGCGATCCCGATGACTCGTTCCGGCGCGCGCAGGGCTGCGCGCATCGCCACGAAACCGCCCTGGGACACGCCGCCATAGAAGGCCCGGGCAGCGCCGAGATGTTCCATCAGCGCGAGTGCGTCATCCGCGTGGTCCCAATAGGTGTACGGGCCGGTCAGCGGCGTCAGACCGAAGCCGCGCGCGTCCATCACCACACAGCGGAACTCATCACGAAGGGCTTCGACCTGGGGGACGAGCAGGTCATGGTCTGTAGCGAAGGCGTGCATCAACAGCACAGCGGGGCCATCACCCCCCGTATCTTCGTAATAGATGTGCTGACCGTTGACGTCTGCGTATGGCATATCAGTTCCTTACTGATTCAATCCCACGACCCGCTTCGAGAGGATCTCGTTCCCGGGTTGTTTTGGCGCATAGACGATGCCGATGACGGCATTGGGGCCTGGATCGCGCTATGTAGCGAACGCTAGCGCGGGAGCTTGGAGGTGTCAATGGTTCCCACCGAGACGCCGTGCACCCGCGGCCCACAGGGCCGGTACCCCTCACCGCCGATGAAGAGCGGGCACACCTCGATACGGCGGTCTGTGACGATCCAAAGCGATACAGCGCGGCGATCGCGCCTTCGGAATCTTGACACCGGCGTCGATGCTTCGCCCTAAGTGCCACAGTCACGTGCGGTGTGCTCAGTTGGCGCGCTGGTCGAGCATGGTGACACACACCTAGTACGCTGACTTTGCCTCTTGCCCTCGCGGCCATCCGGACGTACCGGGCAACGGGATCGGCCTGCTGGTGCTAATCCCGCTGGTGCTGACCAATGTCACCGGTCTGAGCACTTCCAGCTCGGCCTTTTCCTGATCCCGGGCGGCGCCGAGATCTCGATCATGGCGACGCTGAGTGGCCGGGTGTACGACCGCGTCGGACCGCGCCCGCTGGTGATCCCGGCTGCGATCGTCTGGTTGGCCGTCCTGTGGTTCCTCAGCCGGGTCGACGAGGGCACGAGCGTCGTCACTCTGATGATCGCCTGGCTGGTGTTCACCAGCGCGATGGCCAAGATGTGGGCGCCGCTCACGACGAGTGCGATGGCGCCCTGCGGACCGAGCTTCCCGCACGGCTCCGCGGCCTTCGCCACCGTCCAGCAGCTCGCCGGTGCCGCCTTCGGGGCGGTGTTCATTTCCGCCTACATCGTCGGTTCCGGTGCCCGGGACGTCTGCGTGCTCAGTACGGAACAGGCCACGTCCGCCGGACACGCCGCCTTCCTTGCCGCCTGGGTCATCGGCTTGCTCGTCATGGTAGGTGCCTTCTTCGTCCGTCGGACAGCGAGTCCGGCCGCAGACGGGACAGTCGTCGACGCGCCGGTCGCTGTCGAGACGGTGGCCGACGTGACCGCCACCGTCTGAGCGGTTACCGAGAAGGTGGCCCGGTGACCATGACCGACAAGAAGCTCGTCCTCGGTATGGGACTGATCGACGGATACGGCGGCCTGCACGGCGCCTGGCGCGCCCCGCACGTGGTCCCCGGAACCTACCGCAGATGTCGACGCCACCGTGCGTCATGCGAGAGCTGCCGAGCGTGGCGAGTTCACATTCCTGTTCACCCCCGACTTCCCCGCCGTGCGCGGCGACGTCGAGCACTCGACGATCAGCAATCTCATGGACCCACTCATCCAGCTGTCCGACGTCGCGCGCGAGACGACGAACGTCGGCTTCGTCGCGACCGGGTCCACGACCTTCCATGAGCCGTTCAACACAGCACTCCAGTTCAAGGCCCTCGACGTCCTGAGCCACGGTCGCGCAGGCTGGAACGCCGTCACGACGAGTGATCCTGTCGTCGCCGCCAACTATGGGAGACCCGTCGCCGATCGCGAAGAGAGCTACCAGCGCGCACACGAGGCGATCCAGATCGTCCAGCGCTCTGGGGCAGCTGGCAGGAGGACGCGTGGGTCAAGGACCAGGCAGCGGACCGTTTCATCGACCCGTCGAAGCTGCAGCCCGTCAACCTGCAGGGCCAGTACGTCGCTTCGCGAGGTCCTTTGGCGATCCCACCGTCGGAGCAGGGGCCAGCCCGTCGTCTTCGCATCCGGTGGCCCCAGCCCGCACCTACTGTCGATCGCGGGCCGCTACGCGAGCGGCTTCATCGCCGAGGTGTGGACGATCGAGGAGGCGCGGGCCCAGCACGAGCTCGTG
The DNA here is from genome assembly GCF_001886715.1 of Nocardia mangyaensis. Taxonomy (NCBI): domain Bacteria; kingdom Bacillati; phylum Actinomycetota; class Actinomycetes; order Mycobacteriales; family Nocardiaceae; genus Nocardia; species Nocardia mangyaensis. Next base: position 2,861,735 of record NZ_CP018082.1, on the reverse strand, counting down.
CGGAACGCGGCACGCGAGGCCGGCCGCGACCCCGACGAGATCAAGTACATCGCCGGCATCATGACCACCGTCGCGCCGACCGTGAGCGAGGGGCTAGACCGTCGCCTGAGGTACGAGGGAGCCTCTGCCTGGCCCGCCTGCCTGCCTGCCTACGGATGCGTCAGCATTCTGAGCGTTTACACGCGTAGGAATCCTAGTTCGAGTCGGCTTCGTACCTCGCGACGTCACCTCGGTCGATCCACAGTTTGCGGAGGTATGCCAGATAGCCCGCTCCAGTACTGCGCGACCGCTACCTCGACCGCCTGATGCTTTGGAACGGTCCGGCCGGTGTCCAGCCAATAGCGGGCGGTGACCTGGCTGGCTCCGACTATGCCAACCGCCCAGATCCGCGCCTGATAAGGACCGAGCTGGGAGTCCTGGGTGACCAGTTCGAAAACGGCGTCCACACACGCCTCTGTAGCCCGGTCCACAATCCGGTGCACCGACGACTCGTTGACGATGCCCGACTCGAATACCAGCCGAAAACCTTGGGACTCGTCGTCGACAAAGTCGAAGTACGCCTCCACGGCCGCTCGCACGCGCTGATGGTTGTCATCGGTCGACCGCAGGGCCAACAGCACACCCGAGACCAGCGCGTCAGCGTGACCTTGCAGCACCGCCAAATACAGCTCCAGCTTGCCCGAGAAATGTTGGTACAGAATAGGTTTGCTGACACTGGCCCGCGCCGCGATTTCATCCATACTCGCCGCGTGGTAGCCGCGCAGCACGAAGGTTCGGCTCGCAGCCGCCAGCAGTTTAGGATGTCGCGCCATGCGTGCCGCCCGCGATGCTTTCCTGCGAGCCGACACATAGGCGGACACCCGATAGGACGGTCCCTCGTCAACGAGGTCAGTCATTTCGGCCCTCCATTCACTCCGGCGAAAGACTGACCCGCGGGTCGCCCGAACTTTTGCAGGGCGACCGCGTGCGGGTCGATCTCGTGCAGTCGGGCTAGAACACGCACCAACTCGGCCACGCTCGCCTCGACCTGGGCATCGGTCAGGGTTGCGAGGTCGTCCTGGTCGCGGGTCACCAACCCATCGATGTACTCGACCACGGTCATCGATGCCCCGAGCGTGGCGCCTTGCGCATCGAACGCGACTGTCCTCGCGACCGGCACCGCCGAGCCTTGGAGTGCGTCGGTGACGGTGTACTCGCGGGCCATATCGTGCGCGGACGGGGTGAGCCCGGCGACCGGCGGGCGGCGCACCACCCAGCGCGAGACGTCATCGGCGGCGGCGAAGGTCAGGTTCGACCGGCCCCCACTGATCAGTTCGACGCGCAGCTCGCCTCGCACCTCGACGCCGTTGACGCGCAGGAACTGTTCGAGTGCGGCGATATCCATGCCCGGCAGCGTCATTCGGAGTCCCGCTGCGCACGCTTGGCGGCACTCACCGCGCGTTTGGCGATGGCCCACCGGTGCACCTCGGAGGGCCCGTCGTAGATCCGGAACGGGCGCACCTCGCGCGAGAGCCGCGCCAGCGGCAGATCGGCGGAGACACCGAGACCACCGCACATCTGCATACTCCGGTCGACGATGCAGAAGATCGCCTCGGCGGCATAGGTTTTCGCGATGGAGGTGGCGCTCGCGGCGGGCTCGCCACAGTCGAGTTCCCAGCAGGCACGAGTCAGCAGGGAACGGGTTGCGGCGATGTCGATCTCGTTGTCGGCGATCATCTTCCGCACCATGCCGAGGTCGCCGAGACGCGAACCGAAGCCTGCACGGTGGGCAACGTGCGCGACCGCGACGTCATGACCGCGACGGGCCGCGCCGAGCCAGCGCATCACGTGGGTCGTCCGGGCGGGGCCCAGCCGCACCTGGGCGCATTCGAAGCCGCGATCGACCTCGCCGAGTACCGCCGACTTCGGGACAAGCAGATCGTCGAAGAAGACCTCGCAGTGACCACCGATCATCGACTTGTCGAGAGTGTCGAGATGGCGGCCTATACGAATACCCGGACTGTCGGCCGGTGCCAGGAACATCGTCGCGCCGCCATGTTGTCCCGGCTCGCCCGAGGTTCGGGCCATGATGATGAAAGAAGCCCGCGCCGTCGGCGCGGACCGCGCGAGTAGTCAACGCGGAAGGGTCTGAGCCCGAACCGGGAGCCGGTTCGGTCATGGCGAAGGCCGAGCGCACTTCGCCGCGCGCGAGCGGGGCGAGGAACTGCTGCTTCTGCTCCGGGTCGGCGATGTGGGCGAGCATGTGCACATTGCCCTCGTCGGGGGCGGCGATGTTCAGGGCCGTCGGGCCGAACAGCGAATAGCCCGCCTCCTCGAACACCGGAGCGCGGTTCGACATGTCGAGACCGTGGCCACCGTATTCGCGCGGCGCGTGCGGGGCGAAGACACCGGCATCACGGGCGGCCTGCTGGAGTTCCACGCGCAGTTTCTCGCCACCGGCCGCGGTGATGTCGCCGTCGTGCGCATCTTCGACCGGGAGCACGCGGTCGCGGATGAAGGTCCGGGTGCGCTCGGCCAGGCTCTGCACCTCGGACGGATAGGACAGGTCGATCGGCACGGGTCCGCTCCTCGGCTCAGTATGCCGAACGCTCGATCGGCATTGAAAGCCCTTGACACTGGCACGTCGTAGTAGGACCTGTCAAACACCTAACAAAGCCGACGCCGCCGTTCAGGTATACTAAACACTCGCTAGAGAGTGGACCGCCCGACCTGGGCGCGCGGTTACGAGCGGCGAGGGTCACGGCGGGCCTGACGCTGCGGGAGATCTCGCGTCGTATCGACGTCAGCCCGGCCACGCTCAGCGCCATCGAGACCGGCAAGACGGGTGTCTCGGTGCCTCGACTTCGACTACTGGCCGCCGAGCTCGGCACGACGACGCAGTGGCTGATCGGCGACCTACCGAGCCCCCGCCCCACAGGCGCGGCGTCGGCGTCGCTCCGGTCTGCGGGACGGCTCGTGCGTGGCGCGAGTTCCCGCGGCTGGATTTTGATCCATTGCTGGCCGCCGCGATCGAATCCTTCGTAGAAACCGGCTACCACGGCGCCACCATGCGTTCGATCGCGCAGCGAGCCGGTATGAGCGTGCCTGGCGTCTACCACCACTACCGCGACAAACATGATCTCCTGGTGCGGGCACTCGACCTAACCATGGACGAGCGGCGCTGGCGGGTCGGCGCTGCCCGACGCGAGGCGAGCACCGGCCGCGACCGAGTGACCCGGGTCGTCGAGGCACTCGCCCTGTTCCACACCCATCGCCGCGAACTCGCCTTCATCGGTACCAGCGAAATGCGAAGCCTGAACCCGGGCAATCGACAGCGAATCACCGCTTCCCGCAACGAGATCCAGCACATACTCGACGAGGATATTGATGCCGCGCTCGCCGAGGACAACTGCACCGCCGAGTACGCGAGGGCCGCTGGCCGCGCAATCGCGACCATGTGTACCGCCCTGCCGCAGTGGTTCCGTCTCGACGGCCCGGCAACGCCGGAGCAGATCGCCACCGCCTACGCCGAGTTCGCCCTCGGGCTGCTCGGCGTCCGCCGCTGACCCGACAACTGCGACCCTGGTACTTCGACCGCACTGCCCCAATTACGTCGGCACCGCGACGCACCCGCGCTGCCTGCTCGATCCCTCCGGAACGACCCGAACCTCCTGCCGACGTTGGCCAGCTATCTGACCGACAGCCGCAATCGGCAAAACATCGCCCGCGCACTGTTCATCCATTCCAAGCACCGTCAGCTATCGGCTCGACTTCGAACACCACCACGGGCCGGCCGCACCTGGACCCAGGTGGTCGAGGTCTGCAACGGCGATCTCCTCCTGCCGACCGAGGCAGGGCAACATCTCAATGATGCGGGTCGGGATCCCGGGCTTCGTCAAGAGCTCGCCATTTCTCATCCCTCCTTTGAGGTTCTACTACCCGGACGCGGTGCTCGCGAGAGCAGCGCGTCCACGGGACGGGAAGACGATTGCGTCCACCACTGCCAGCTGGCCCGCTGCATGGTTGGCGGGACGGCTACCGCTTTCCGGCCTCGGCCTCGGCCGACAGCTCGGCCCACTCCTGCCAGCCCTTGACCCGGTCGGCGTAGAGCTGGGGGACGATCTGGAGGGGGAAGGTGCCGAAGAAGATCCGCGACGGTGGGGTTTCGGCGTCGACGACTTTCAGCAACGCGGCGCCGACTCCCGCCGGGTCGGGATTCGGGACGTTGGCGAAGCTGGCGTGGACCGTCTCGCGGTAGCTGTCGTAGGCCGGCAGTGGTGCGGATTGGGCGGAGGACGCGTTGAACTCGGTGCCGAAGGGGCCGGGCTCGAGAACGGTGACCTTGATGCCGAAGGCGGCGACTTCCTGGGCCAGGGAGTCCGAGAGCCCCTCGACTGCGGCCTTGGCGGCGGTGTAGCCGCCCGTGGTGGGGAAGGCGGCGAGGGCGAGCAGGCTGGTCACGTTGACGATGTGGCCGCTGCCTCGAGCGCGGAGGTAGGGCAGGGCCGCCTGGGTGACCCACAGGGTGCCGAAGACGTTGGTCTCGAACTGGGCGCGGACGTCGTCTTCGGTCAGCTCTTCGACCATGCCGAACAGACCGTATCCGGCGTTGTTGACGACGACGTCCAGGCGGCCGAAGTGTTCGTGGGCGCGCCGCACGGCATCGGACACCGCGGTTCTGTTCGTGACGTCCAGGGTCAGCGGCAGGATCGCGTCGCCGTGGGTGGCGACCAGATCGGCGAGTGCGTCGGTGTTGCGGGCAGTCGCCGCGACTTTGTCGCCCCGCGAGAGCGCAGCCTCGGTGAAGTGGCGGCCCAGGCCGCGCGAGGAACCAGTGATGAACCAGATCTTGCTCATGGGAAGAACTCCTCGGTAGAAACTAAGACAACATTAGAGACGATATACCCATATGGGATTGAGTACCACTTAGGTATGTTGTATTACACTCATGGCATGGCCGAGACCTCCAGGACCGTGCGCTCCACGTTGCGGGAGCGGACGCGAGCTGCCATGCGCGACGAGGTCAGCGAAGTCGCGTTCCGGCTGTTCTCCGAACAGGGTTTCGACAAGACGACGGTCGAGCAGATAGCCGCCGAGGCCGGGTTGTCGCGGACCACCTTCTTCCGGTACTTCGGCACCAAGGAAGAAGTCGTCCTCGGCAAGATGAGCGAGTTCGGCCCCCGGATCGCCGCGGCGCTTGCCGCGCGCCCCGCCGAGGAACGGTGCTGGCAAGCACTGCGCCGTTCCTTCGATGTGATCACCGAGCCGACGGCCGACGAGCCTCAGCCGTTCCTGAACCTGATGCGGCTGCTCAACGACGCCTGCGCCCTGATGACGCGTCAGTGGGAGAAGACGCAGGGCTGGCACAGCCTGTTGGTGCCCGAGATCGCCCGCCGGCTTTGCGATGACTCGGAATCCACGGGCGACCTGCGCGCCCACGCTCTCGTGGGCGCGGCGATCTCCTGTCTGGATGCCGCGACCGATGCCTGGACGGCCAGCGAGGGAGCCGCACCGTTGTCCGAACTACTCGACCAGGCCATGGGTGTACTGGTCGAGCCGGTCATATAGGCGACGAAACACGCTCGCCGGCACGGGGTTCCCATTGTCGCGGCGGGGACTATTTTCCGGCAGGACCACGGTTGCGTCGAATCGGTGTCCACTGATTCGGCGAAGCCTTTTCAGCCGGTATCCGCGGGACAGCGTTGCCCACGATGTTCACGAGGGACAATCGGTCCTAATCCCATGCCGCGACCAGTGAATTCCTTCGACTCCGATCGGTTCGCGAAAGTGGATACGCGAACCCCCCGAACCGATTCGTCGTTGCAACTATCGATGCCCAGCTACCGCTCAACGCACGCTTAGTCACTCTCGTCAACGTTCTCGCCCTGCGCGCCGATACCGATGGCTTTCCTGTACCGCCGCACCTTCACCGGCGATCTCGAAGCTGCACGACACCCGGCGGCAAGGCTTTCCGAAACGGCTTCATACAAGGGTTCGAACTAATGCTCGACTACGCCTTGGCGACCGACTGATCATCACGCTCACTCACCCAGGCTCTCTGCGTCGATTCCCAGCTCACGGGTAGTCGTCGCCGACAGCCCGCCCACCCAGTTCCCGACTGGGGCTACTACCACCGAAACCCCGGACGGTCCCGAAGGTCCACGGTCGAGCACAGATGCTTCAGACCACGCGAGCTCATCCGGGGCCACCCACACACACCTCAGAGACCTACCTGCGCTTCCAGCAGGCAGCCACGGCGCATAAAAGGACTCCGTCCAAGCTCACGGGAACTTCAGTGACGGAGCCGACTTGACCGGATGCTGCCTCCGCTTTAAGCTTCGAGTCAATGCGGAGGAAGCATCCGTTTTGATTCGGTCGCACGATCGTCGGAAGCAGGAGGGCCCATGAACACCAGTGAACAGCGAGAGCGCAAGCCCCGCCCGGACGTCCAGCGCAACCGCGCTGCCCTTCTGGAGACCGCGCAGCGCCACTTCCTGCGACACGGAGTCGGCACTTCGCTCGAGGCGGTCGCCAAGGAGGCGGGCGTCGGGCCCGGCACCCTGTACCGGCACTTTCCCACCAGGGAGGCGCTGCTGGCGGCCGTGCTGCAGACACGCTCCGAGAAGCTGGTGGCCCGCCAGGCGGACATCGAGCAGATCAGCGATGCCGGCGAGGCTTTGGAGCAGTGGCTGCGGGCGATGGAGGAGTACTTCAGTGCCTTCAGCGGGCTCCCGGACCCGCTCATGGCCGCGGCCAGGGCGCAGGATCCGGACAACCCGCTCACGATTCCTTGCGACATCTTCATCACCGCCACCGACAAGTACGTGGAGACCGCGCAGAACGCAGGGCACGTGCGCGCGTCGGTTCGGGGCTATGACCTGTTCCTCGCAGCCTGTTCCATTGCCTGGATCAAGGGCAACGGCGCCGACGACGATTCGCTCGACCGCCTCCGCACACTCCTCGCGAGCGGCTACCGCGCGCGGGACGAGAAGGCCTAAACCGCCAGGCGCCCCGGCTCACTCAGTTCTGATCCGACAGCGCCCGGTACCGCAGTTCTATCAAGGAGGAATTTTGAGTCATACGCCAAGGGTTCTGCCCGCTGATGCTCGCCGCATTGTGGCGCAGGGTGATCTCGGCTACCTCGAGGGCGCCCGGTGGCACCGCGGGGCACTGTGGTTCTCGGACATGACCCGCTGCAAGATCAATCGCCTATCCCCCGGGGAGTTGCCCGAGGTTGTCGCCGATGTGCCGGGGCGTCCCTCGGGTCTCGGCTTCGGTCCCGATGGGGCACCGATGGTTGTTTCCATTGACGATGGTCGGTTGCTGCGGGTGGGAAGTAGGGGGTTGGAGGAACTCGCCGACCTTGGGTCGGTCGCGTTCAATCCCAATGATATGGCCGTCGACCGAGAGGGCCGCGCGTATATCGGTCCGCAGGGCTACGTTTTTGGAACCGATCCCATCGGCGTGGGTTTGATCATCCGCCATCCCGATGGCCGGATCGAGACGGGCGGCAAGGATCTCATATTCCCCAACGGCATCGCTATCTCAGGCGACGGGCGCACCCTGGTCGTCGCGGAATCGTTCCGAGCGCCACGGACCAGACTCACCGCATTCACCGTGACCGACAACGGTGCGCTGACAGACCAGCGCGTGTTCGCCGAGTTCGGGTCACCGGATACAGAGGCCATCGATGGCATCGGCATCGACAGCGAGGGTGCGGTATGGGCAGCTTTCCCGTGGATCGGTGAATTTCGGCGTATCCGCGAAGGAGGCGAGGTCACCGACGTCATCCGAATCGACCCGGACACCGCGACATATCCCGACGGCGGCACTTTCGCAGTAGATGCGGTCCTCGGCGGGCCGGAGATGAAGACCCTCTACCTGCTCATCTCGGATACGAGCCCCGAGCGTCTGGTCAATGGCATGGATGCCACGGGCCGGATCGAAGCCATCGAGGTCGAAGTGGCGGGAATCCGGGACTGACGGCAGTTCCGGTGTCGGCGCAAGTGTCTCCGCGACAACGTCCCGGAGCGCTCCGTGCCCCGCCCGGCGACAGCGATCCTGGAGAACGTCGTGGAGATGAATCCCGCCGCCCACCGCCGACCCGCGCCGCCCCCGGGTGCGAAACGGTATGAGGGCGATTTCGGCGCCGTGTCAGTACACCAACAATCCACGAACACCAAAAAGCGAACGCGAACAGCGCGCAGTCCCCGCTCTGCGCCGGAGCCTTGCCGTGCCGCTGCCCGCGAGCATCCGCAAGCCAGTCGGCTCCCACAAAGGCGTCCTGCACCCAGCCGTGGGCAGTGCACATCGTCTCGGGTGTGGAACGGAACGCGCTGGCCAGGGAACTGCTCCAGGCCGATGAGGATGGACGCATCTCCCCGGATTTCACCGCCGACTACGGCGAGGGTATCTACTCCGAGCGGGCGCAGGCCCTGGCCGCGCGCTACTACGGAAGCCTGGGAATCGAGCGCTCGGACCGGGAAGGCAGGAAGGTGGCGGTCCGCGAAAACCTGGAGTTCTTCGGGGCTCCCCACGTCGCGCTCCTGTTCATGCCCGCTTTGGGCGACGGGATGCGGACGGCCGGTGATATCGGCATGTACGCGCAGAACTTCTTGCTCTCGCTGGCGTCGAGGGGGTTCGCCGGCGTTCCGCAGACCATGCTCGGGCTCTATGCCGGCACCGTCCGCGCGGTCCTGGATGTTCCCGAGGATCTCAAGCTGCTGTTCGGCATCTCCTTCCGTACGGCTGACCCTGCGGCGCCGGTGAACGCGTTCGGCAGGACACGCATCCCGCTCCAGCAGAGCGTGGTCCTGCACAGCACTCTCGCCGTCCTCGACGGTCAGTAATCTGTCCGCCACAAATCCCGCCCTTGACAATCCGGAGGCGACCTCCGTATTTTTAAAGACAACCGGAGGTTACCTCCGTTTTTCTTTGCCTCGCTTGGAGGAGCAATAATGACAAGCCGACAGATGGTTCTGGGAATGCAGTTCAGCGGCGGTTACGGGGCCGAGCCCGGGGCCTGGCGGCTGCCGGGTGCGAACCTCAACAGCTACACCGACATGGACCAGTTCGTGCGTTACGCACGGACCGCCGAGCGCGGCAAAGTCCAGCTGCTGTTCATCGCCGACACCCCGGTCCTGGACATGGACCTCACCCACCACGCCCCGCGCCAGGCAATCGAGCCGCTGCTGCTGCTGACCGTCCTCGCCCGCGAGACCGAGCGGATCGGCCTGGTCACCACCGCCTCCACGACTTTCACCGAGCCCTACAACCTCGCCCGCCAGTTCAAGGCCCTGGACGTGATCAGCCACGGACGAGCCGGCTGGAACGCGGTGACCACCTCCACCCCCGCCGCCGCGGCGAACTTCGGCAGCCAGATCCCGCCGCGCGCGGAGAAGTACGAGCGCGCCCACGAGGTCATCCAGATCGTGCAAGCGTTGTGGGGTAGCTGGGAGAAGGACGCTTTGCTGCTCGACGTCGAGAACAACCGGTACGCCGACATGGACAAGATCCGGCCGGTAGCTCTGCAGGGCCGCCACGTCGCCTCTCGCGGCCCACTGCCCATCCCCCCGTCCGAGCAGGGCCAGCCGGTCATCTTCCAGGCAGGCGGCGGCGAATACGGCCTCGAGATCGCAGGCCGTTACGCCAGCGGGGTCTACGCCAACCCATACACCATCGACGACGCCCGCGCACAACGACAGGCTCTGCGGGACGCCGCCAAGCGCGCCGGTCGCGACCCGGACGAGGTAAAGATGCTCGCCGGCTTCATGCCGACCATCGCCTCCTCCCGCACGGACGCCCTGCAGCGGCGCCGCTTCCTCGACGAGGTCGTCGACCTGGGCCAGCGCGTCCGTTACCTCGGCACCATGATCGGCCTCCCGCTCGACCCCGACCAGCTCGACGAGCCGTTGACCACGCAGCAGTTGGCCGCCGCCGTGCCCAGCCCGCACGACCCGCGCTCCGCCCGTGCCCTGGAAGTGGCCCGGGAAGGCTGGAGTCTGCGCGACGTGCTCGCCCACGGTGTGATCGACTACCACCCGGTGATCGCCGGCACCGCCACCGACGTGGCCGACCACATGCAGGAATGGTTCGAGGCGGAGGCCTGCGACGGGTTCTCGATCGCCCTCGACGGCTTCCACGACGGCTTCGACGCCTTCGTCGACCAGGTCGTCCCGATCCTGCAGGAACGCGGGCTGTTCCACGAGGACTACGAAGGCCCCACGCTGCGCGAGAACCTCGGCGCCCATGAGCAGTACGGCCTCGACCCGCGCGTCTCCGAGCAGGCCCGGCCGTGACCACCACGACTCCTGCCACCACCGCGGCGTCCGGCACTGCCTGCCGTCCGACACCGTGAATCCGTAGGCGTTCCGCGCCGCCAGCCATCTCCTGCGGCCCACCCCGACCATGACGCTCGCTCGACGAACTAGCAAACGTCGCCGCCGACAACGGCAAAGCGCACAGCGACCCGCCCCTCGCACCACCCCCGGAGCACCCCCACATGAACAAAGCCCTCCTGGCCAACGACCGTGACACTTTCCGGGACGACGAGCCGCCCGAGAGAGATGTCGCGGTGTCGGCGTCGGCCATAGCGACCACTGCGGCCGCCGGATCTCCTGCAGGGCTCGTCCCCGTCCTCGCATTCAGCGGCATCGCCGTCGCCGTCATGCAGACCCTGCTCGTCCCCGTCATCGCCGATCTCCCGCGACTGCTGGACACCACGCCGTCCAACGCCGCCTGGGTGATCACCGCGACGCTGCTGTCCAGCGCGGCCGCCACTCCGGTCTTGGGGCGGCTCGGCGACCTCTACGGCAAGCGCCGCCTCGTCCTCGTCAGCCTCGGGCTGATGGTGCTGGGCTCGCTGATCTCCGGATTCACCTCCGACCTCGTGCCCATGATCGTGGGCCGCGCCGTTCAGGGCTTCGCGTTGGGCGTCATCCCACTCGGCATCGGCATCATTCGGGATGAATTGCCGCGCGAGCGGCACGGATCGGCCATGGCGCTGATGAGCAGCTCTATCGGCGTCGGCGGCGCGATGGCTATACCGCTGGCCGCGCTCATCGCCCAGAACCTCGACTGGCACTGGCTGTTCTTCGGCGCCGCCGCCCTCGGCGCGGTGGCCATGGCCGCGATCATCGCCGTCGTCCCCGAGAGCGCCCAGCGCACCCCCGGCCGCTTCGACCTGATCGGCGCGGCCGGGCTCACGCTCGGACTCGTCGCCCTGCTGCTGCCTGTCTCCAAGGGCGCCGACTGGGGCTGGGGAAGCGCCACCACGCTGGGACTCTTCGCCGCCACCGTGGTGATCTTCCTACTGTGGGGCCGCTTCGAACTGCGCGTCAAAGACCCGCTGTTGAACCTGCGCACCGCGTCGGGCCGCCAGGTCCTGCTGACCAACCTGGCCGCGATCACCACCGGCCTCGCGTTCTACGCGGTGACACTCGTCTTGCCGCAGTTGCTGCAGCTGCCCGAATCCACCGGGTACGGGATGGGGATGTCCATGATCTCCACCGGTGTCTGCGCGGCATCCATGGGCCTCGCGATGATGATTGCCTCCCCGCTCGCCGCCCGGCTCTCGGCAGCACGCGGGCCGAAAGTCACGCTGATGACGGGCCTGGTGCTGCTCGCCGTCGGGTATCTGGCGGGGACGGCGCTGCTGGGCGCCGTGTGGCAGATCGTGCTCGTCGCCATTCTCGCGGGCAGCGGCGTAGGCGCCGCCTACTCGGCGATGCCCGCGCTCATCCTCGGCGCCGTCGACCCTTCGGCATCGGGCGCCGCCAACGGGCTGAACACGCTGATGCGAGCCATCGGCACGGCACTGTCCAGCGCCGTCGTGGGTGTCGTCCTCGCAAGCACGGCTCAGCGCGTGGGAAGCACCGAGGTGCCAACGTTAGAAGGCTTTCGCATCTCGTTCCTGATCGCGGCGGGAGCGGCGCTGCTGGGCATCGTTCTGGCAGCGTTCCTACCGGGGCGTAAGAGCTCATAATAGGTTCTTTCGGGTAGCGACGAGTTCTGTTGTAGTGCAAACCTTTTCGATGTAGCGGTGCCGTGGTCGTGGACGACCAGCTGTGGGCAGTGATCGAACCGCTACTGCCGGTCAAGACGGCGGGAACACCGGAACCAGCACGAATGAACGATCAGGTTGCCTTGCAAAGGATCCTGTCCGTGCTGGTCACCGGCATCAGATGGGAAGACCTGCCACAGGAGCTGGGATTCAGGTCCTGGATGGCCCGCTGGCGGCGGCTACGAGACTGGCAGGCCGCCGGGGCATTCGAGGCCATGCACCAAGATGCTCGCGCACTGCAACCGCTCGGGATTGATCGAGGTCGATCGCGTCATCCCCGACAACCCGCACGTGCGGGGCGAGGAGAGAGCGTCGACACCGGTCCAAGCCTGGTCGACCGCCGCAAGACCGGGCACTGGCGTCGCCAGCCGCCCGACGCCAAGCCGGCGAATTCAAGAATCCGGGCGCGACGTCACACCCACGATGTCGAAGATCTACATCCTGCCGAGAGTGTTCATCATGTAAAGACGGCTCGGGGCCGACCGCGCACGGCAACCAAGAGACAAGACAGCAGCGGTCCGCCCCGACTTCGCCAGCGAAGCACCATCTCAAACCGAACCTATCTAGCGCATGCTATTGACGCTGATGGGTGATGCCAGTAGCTTCTCTCCTATGGCTGACATCACATGCCGCTCGACATGAGCGACCTGCCGCCGAGGCAGTGAGTCCCTCCAGGGCAGCCTGCGCGGTGAAGGCAACACCTCAACCGGGCAGTCCACTAGCCGACCCATCCACACGGAGAGGGTGGCCATCGCGATCCCTTCAGGAGTCGCGGACCGAAATGTGGCTGAATCAATTGCCAGGGACGGGCATTGCCTTCATCCGAGAAGGCAATATGAAGGAGAAGTATCGTGCAGAACGGCATTTTCTCGATGAACACCGACGAGGACTGTATTCCCCTTCTGGACTTGGCTCGCTTGGTCGAAGACAGTGGTGGCATCGAGTCACTGCTTCTTCCCGACCACTCGCATGTGCCCGTCAGTTTGTATGCGCCCGTTAAGAAGACATCCGAAAAGTATTCATTAGCGCGCACACCAGCTAATAGCGTACGCTAGCTATATGCCCGGAACGGGCAGACCCACATGCGTCGCCGGATGACATCGCTTTCGCTCGCGCCGTGAATCCAGCGACTTCACCCGATGCCGGACGTGACAGCCCGAGAGACCGGAGATCATCATGAGCGAATCCATTCGCCGAGTCGAGCGGGCCGTTGCCGACCTGGTCAACGGCAAAACCATCGTCCTTATTAGCCACGGCAGCGAGGTTGCGGATGGATACCTCATCGTCGCTGCGGAGAAGGCCACCACGTCGGCTGTGAGCTTCATGGTCCGCCACACATCCGGCTTCATTTGCGCTGCGGTTACCGATGAGGTGTGCGCAAGGGTCCAACTACCGGCGGTGGCCGACGATCCCGACCCTACCGGGGACCGCTTCACAGTCGCAGTCGATGCCGCGACAGGTGTCACCACAGGAATCTCTGCCGAAGACCGCGCTCGGACCTTCCGCCAAATCGCGGACTCGTCCTCCGGTCCGACAAGCTTTACCCGTCCGGGGCATGTCATTCCGATACGAGTCCACAGCAGCGGTGTACTCGGTCGCCGCAGACCGGCCGAGGCCGCCGCCGACCTGATGCGCGCAGCCGGGTTGGCGGAGGTCGGCGCGCTAGCGGCGCTAGTCTCGGTCAACGACCCCACAGGTATGGCCGACTCGAGGGAGTCATGTGCATTCGCGTCGATACATGATTTGAATTGGCTGTCAGTCGAGGACGTGGTGACGTACCGACGGAGTATCGAGTCGAACGTTCGCCAAACCTTCCTCACCGAACGTGAGACGGCCTACGGCATGGTCGAGGCTATCGGATTTCAAAGTGAAGTCACCGATTGCGACTATGTGACCTACCGGTCGGTGGGCTCGGTCACGGCGGCGGATGCGCTGGTTCTTGTCCGTTTCGAATCAGACTCGGCGTCGCACTTGCCCTTTCCACCGGGACAAGCCGACTCAATTCTCACCACTACCCTGGCCAAAGACGGCGCTCTAGTCCTCATCGGGCGTTGCTCCGACCGTGTCGACGTCGAGCAGTTGTCGAGCACTGTCGGCCACCAAGCCACGAGTGGGCGTCTGGCAGATATTGCGCAGATCCTGCGGATCGCGGGTGTCACCGAACCTCGTCTCGTCGAGGCGCCGAACGGACTATCGGAGACCTTGTCCCATCTCGGTTTCCTACAAGCGCCGCTGATGCGCGGACAGGACCGCCGAGACCCGGAGGTCCTCACGGACTCCTCCGCAGGAGGCCACCGGCTCCGTTTTGCGATACGGAGTGCGTTTTAGCGCAAGGCCAGACCCTGCGAGCAACGTGACCGCGTGCCGGCGCCAGCGGATAGTGAGCCGATACCCAGGCCTCCATCGACTTCGAACGCAACACCGATGACAATCGACCATGCTCCGATCTGGCGCGACGGCCGTAAAGTGCGCTTCCGGCGACGCACCCCCGTTACCTTCTTCATGGCCCCTGACAAGGGGCCACGGTCGCCAGGCCCGGTATGACTTCTTCCCCCTGTCTTTCGCATGATCCGGGGGGTGGTGTCGCCGGGTTCTGGTGGCGTCGACGGACCGCTAATGGGGACAGGGCTGATCGTAGGTCTCTTCGTAACGTGGGTGCCGGGCGTTGACGCTTGATCGGCGACCGTTCCGGATTTGCGACGCGATGAGGAAGAGCGAAGTGGCACAGGCGTATGCCGTGTTCTGCGGCATAGACGTTGGAAAAGGCGAACACCACGCGGTCGGTCTCGACACGACCGGCAAGCGGTTGTTCGACAAGGCGCTGCCCAACGACGAAGCCAACACCATCGGCGCCCTGCCGGTCACCGTCGCCCGCGCCTGCGGCCACGACGTCGCCTACCTGCCCGGCCTGTCGATGCGCCGCATCGCCGATCTCTATCCAGGACAAACCAAAACCGATGCCCGCGACGCCTACATCATCGCCGATGCCGCCCGCACGATGCCGCACACACTGCGCCGCGTCGACACCGGCGACGAGACCCTCACCGAACTCGGTGTCCTGATCGGGTTCGACGACGATCTCGCGGGCGAGGCGACCCGCACCAGCAACCGCATCCGCAGTCTGCTCACCAGCATCCATCCAGCGCTCGAACGCGTTCTGGGACCGCGTATCTCGCGTCCGGCTGTCCTGGAAATCCTGTCGCGCTGCGGCGGGCCGCAAGGAATCCGAGCGGCGGGCAGACGCAAACTCACCACGATCGCGACCAGACATGCACCGCGCATGGGCGCGCGGCTGGTCGAGGAGATCCTGGCCGCGCTGCCCGCGCAGACGGTGACCGTTCCCGGAGGACCTACACGCTGAAGTACCGCGCTCGCCGACGACTCTCGCTGCGATTCAGAACGCGCCCGGCTCAGCACCCGGCAGCCCCATAATGCTCGCCACTGTGGAATAGTGCATCTCGGAGGTGCACTCGGCGATCAAGCAACCCATGGCATCACGCACATACACCTCGATTCCCGCCGAATGCAGGTAGCCACGTCCGCCATGGAGTGTCGCGCACTCACGCGCCACGTCGGCCGCCATCTCGGAGACAAACGGCTTCACAAGATGGTCCATGATGCTGTCACCCTGACCAGCATCAACCAGCTGCGCCGCGTCGTAGAGCATCGAACGGCCAGCCTCGATGTTCTGCTTCATACGGACGAGCTTGTGCTGTAACGCCTGCATCGATGCGAGCGGCCGCTCGCGGACGGTACGCTGCCGCAGAAACGCTTCGGTCTTCTCCCACACGCCATCAGCAATCCCCAGTGACATCGCAGTGATGAAGTGCGTCGAGGCCGTGCCCGCACCGGAAATATTGGCGAGTTCCCGATCCTTGACCAGGGAGCTCAGGTCGTCGACGAGCTCAGCGGGCACCCTGACGTCGGTCAGTTCGATACAGCCCCATGGTGCGCCCACACCCATCTTCGGCATCGGAGTCACTTTGACCCCGCTCTGACTGGTGTCGATCCAGAACATGTGCATGTTGTTCTCGAAAATGCCCCCGACGCCGAGCATGTCGGCGAAGGTGCCCTGTGTTACGTAATAGCGCGCACCGTTGAGCACGTAGTCGTCGCCGTCGCGTTCGGCGATCTCGGGGTGCTCGGTGTAGTTGGCGATCCCGACCGGATCAGTGAATGCCGCTGCCGCGAAAATTCTCCCCGCGACCGCGTCCTCGAACCAGCGCTCCATCACCACCGGGTTCATGACCATGTTTAAGGGAAAAAGCATCTGGTTCATCGCGGCGATGGCGATCGCTGGACACTCACGGGCAAGTTCCTCGACAACCAGAACTCCTCCCATTGTGCCCATCTCTGCCCCGCCCAGAGCCTTGGGCACCATCGTGCGGAAGAACCCTTCCCCGCCCATCAACCGACTCATCTCCATCAAGAACGGCGGGTTCTCATAGGCCTCGAGCCGGCGGGGTCCGACAACCTCACGCGCGAACGCCCTCACCCTCGCGCGAAGCTCGGTCTGCTCGGCGGTCAAGATCCTCGACAAGATGCCCTCTTTCAATATTGGTGATGCCTGACTGCGAAATGCACTCCCCGAGGTCGTGTACAACCTTGGGCTGCCGCCTCCGGCGATTGATTCGACAATGATCTGCGCCCTACGGCGCTGGTCGTCTGGCAGCGCTCCCTTGCTTCTGGACGCGTTTCGCGCAAGCATCGACAGCGAGCCGAGCCCGACGGGCCCTGTCTAACGTTCGCTAGTTCGATCCTAGACGCCCGCCGCGAAGTTCGTCATGGTTTCGGAGAACACCGCGCGACCGCTTGTCAGAAGCGAGTGCCCCGACACCGCTGTCGAGCACCGGCGCGGCTGCGAACAGCGCGAACTGCCACGGAGCAAATCAAGGCACGATTTCAGAGAGCCGTCGTCGAGGACACTCGGGTCCTCGAACCGTCCGGACGGGTTGATCATCACCAACAAGCACGATGTCTGCCCGAGTGGGAGGGGCAGCGGCAGGGATATGTGGCACATTTGCTCGTCTTCGGGAGGGCTGGAGTGATTTCGCACCGTCGCCAAGCCTCTCCCCACGAAGTCCGTGAAGCCAGAATGCCACATGCAAGGATGCAGCGAAGCCGTCGATGGTTGCGCCATCCGTTCCGCCCTACAACTCATGCGGTCCCGATCGTGCCATCTTGGCGCCGCCACCGACTGTCCTGCATGAACTTTCGCCGTCGCGAATATTCTCCGGCTCGCGCGCATCACTGAACGCACCGCGTCGAATCGCTATCCGGCCTGACCCCGCCGTACCCACTCACCGCGTCAACCGGGACCCGCTGCTTCGAGCACAATCTCGCGACGCGGTTTTCGCCGGCGCGGATGCCGCCGGGCGGGCAGCTCGTCGGCGATGGATCGGTAGCTGAACGCTGTGTCGTCGCCGTGGATGTCGTAGGCGGCGTTGATCAGGTGCGCGTCATCCCATCACGCTGCGAGACACAATGTCTCTCCCACCTTATGGATAGCTTGCGGGAGAATCCGAGCACCCGGCAGGTCACCGTGACAGGGATCTTGTCAGCGGCCAGGTCGAGGACCAGCGGGTAGGTCTGTAATGGTCTTGGCCGATCCGAGATCGGCTGGCAGGCTGACGCTCCGGCCACTGCGCGTGACTCCGGGTAGATACGACCCCGATCCCTCGGGTGTCTTGAAAATGAATTGTCCGCGCAGGGGCCGGGCGTCGGACCGCCCGCCCGGATGGCCTGATCAGAAGAATGTCCGCGCCCGCCGCGTGACCCGTTACAGATTTGCCTCCGAGTGACCGGCCGACGCCACCGCCGCACGCACCTGAGAGGACAACAGCCATATGCCCCGCATCGCAGACCGCTACGAATACGTCATCGGCGTCGACACTCACGCCCGTACTCACACCTTCGTGGCCATCGAGTCGCGCACCGCAGCAGTCATCGACAGCCGTGAATTCCCAACACATTCAGCAGGTCTGGCACGAGCAGTGACCTGGATCTGCAACCGCACCAGCGGCGAAGTCTTCGCCGCTGTGGAAGGCACTTCGTCCTACGGTGCGATCCCGACCGCGACGCTCATCGATGCCGGCATCGCCGTCGGTGAAGTCCGGCCGCCATCACGAAAGCAGCAAGCGGTCGATGGCAAGACCGACCGAATCGATGCCGAGACCGCTGCCAGATCCGTGTTGGGACGGGTCCCGAGTTGCGGTGCCACGTTCGGCTGGCGATCGCACCGCGTTGCGGATCCTGCTCGCCGCCAGGCGCTTGCTTGACCAACAACGCACCGCCAGCCGAAACGCTCTCACCGCACTGCTACGAGCCATCGATCTGGGCATCGACGCCCGCCGACCCATCACCAATCCGACCATCGCGGTCATCGCTAGCTGGCGGGCGGCCTCGGGTGATCAGGTCACCAAAGTCGCACGCGCCGAGGCGCGACGGCTGGCGCGACCGATCACCGACTACGACACCCAGCTCAAGGCCAACCACGCCAGCCTCGACTCACTGGTCAGCAAACTCGCCCCAGGGTTGCAAGACACCCCCGGCATCGGGCCGGTCACCGCGGCGATCATCTGCTGCGCCTACTCCCATCATGGCCGCGTCCGATCCGAGGCCGCCTTCGCCAGCCTGGCCGGGGTCGCACCACAACCAGCTTCGTCGGGCAATACAGTCCGACATCGGCTCAACCGCGGCGGTGATCGCCAACTCAACCGCGCTTTCGACATCATCGTCCGGACTCGCCTGAGCTACGACCCCGACACCCGTGCCTACGCCGAACGCATTCGCGCACAAGGCAAATCAGCCCGAGAAACCAGACGCAACCTCAAACGCTACGTCTGCCGCGCTGTCTTCCGGCAACTCCAAACCACAGTGACTTCGGCTTGACAAATGCCATAGAAGATTCAGCAGGCAGTACTGGTTGCTGGGTGTGGCAACGGTTTTTGCCTCCGTGGTCAAGGCGCTCGACCGCCGATTACTCGCAAGTGCTTGGAGGCCAGCTGGTTGTGGAAGTAGATTTCCGCTGTTGCGCGGCGGCCGATCCGGTCGGTCACGCCACGCCGAGCCGCGAAGTCAAATCCCTACGGTGTGGTAGGGGCCATGTCGGCAGGGGTATCGACCAGTACGCCAACCTCCTCCAGCACCAAAACGCTGGTCATCGGCAATTAGTCGCGTCGAGGTTTATGTCACGCGTTCCTGACCGCAGCGGCATCACGAAGGTCGAGGGCCTGGACGGACTTCTCCCGCATTTCGACCTTGCGGACCTTGCCGGTCACGGTCATCGGGAAGTCTTCGACGACCAGGACGTAGCGCGGGATCTTGTAGCGCGCGAGTTTCCCGGTGGCGAAGGCTCGGAGACTCTCCGCCGTCACCTCTTCGGCGCCGTCACGCAGCTTGACCCACGCGCAGAGTTCCTCGCCGTACTTGACGTCCGGTACCCCGATGACCTGGGCGTCGACGATGTCGGGGTGGGTGTAGAGGAACTCCTCGATCTCGCGGGGATAGATGTTCTCCCCGCCCCGGATAACCATGTCCTTGATCCGGCCGGTGATGTTGACGTACCCGTCGTCGTCCATGACCGCGAGGTCGCCGGTGTGCATCCACCGCGCGGCGTCGATCACCTCGCCGGTCTTCTCGGCGTCGTTCCAGTAGCCCAGCATCACCGAGTACCCGCGGGTGCACATTTCGCCCGCCTCACCTCTCGGGACGGTCAGGCCGGTCACCGGGTCGACCAGTTTGATCTCCAAGTGCGGGTGTACCCGCCCGACGGTCGAAACACGCAGTTCGAGGGAGTCGTCTACGCGCGTCTGGGTCGAAACGGGGCTGGTCTCGGTCATGCCATAGCAGATGGTGACCTGCTCCATCTCCATAAGGGATACGACTTGCTTCATCACCTCGACCGGGCACGGCGACCCGGCCATGATCCCAGTGCGCAGGCTCGACAGGTCGTATGCCGCGAAGTCGCGGTGGTTGAGCTCGGCGATGAACATCGTCGGCACTCCGTACAACGAGGTGCACCGCTCCCGCTGCACCGCCTCGAGGGTCGCCTCGGGGTCGAAGCCCGGCGCCGGGATGACCATTGTGCAGCCGTGGGAGGTGCAGGCCAGGTTGCCCATCACCATGCCGAAGCAGTGGTAGAACGGCACCGGGATGCACACCCGGTCCTCCGGGGTGTAACCGCAGATGGCACCGACGAAGTATCCGTTATTGAGGATGTTGTGGTGCGATAGAGTCGCTCCCTTGGGGAACCCTGTCGTCCCGGAGGTGTACTGAATATTGATCGGGTCGTCCGGTGACAGCGCGGCCTGCGCCTCCGCCAGCCGGGCCGCGTCCCCGCGTCGACCGGCTTCCAGCAATCCGTCCCACTCGGCCGTCCCGATCAGCACCACCGAACGCAATCGAGAACAGTTCCCGCGGACCTGTTCGATCATCCCGGAATAGTTCGAGGTCTTGAACTCTCGCGCCGACACCAGTACCGAGATCCCGGCCTGCTCCAGCACGTATTCGAGTTCGTGCATTCGGTAGCTTGGATTGATGTTGACCAGGATGGCACCGATTTTCGCCGTCGCGTATTGCAGCAGCGTCCACTCGGCCATGTTCGGAGCCCATATACCGACCCGCTCACCCTTGGCGACGCCGGATTCCAACAGTCCCAGAGCGAGAACATCGACGTCCTCACGCATCTGTAGATAGGTCCACCGCCGACCTGTCTGGACCTCGACCAGGGCCTCCCGGTCCGGGTGCGCGGCGACCGTGCGGTCGAAGTTGTCGCCGATGGTGTCTCCGAGCAATGGCACATCGCAGGTACCGGAGGCGTAGGACGACCGCACCGGCGCTGCAGGGGTGTGTTGGCTGCCATTCATGCTTACTGCCCCTCCGCGGGAGCCGGGATCACGGGAAGCACTATGCGGGAGGGTTGGGTGGCATGGTGGGCGATTTCCTGCCGGGCTGGGCGTGAGCGTGTTCCCTGCTCGATGGGCTCGCCGGTGTTCAGGTTCCGGTCCCAGCGCGGGAAGTTGCTGGATGTGACGTGCACGCGGATGCGGTGACCGGCGCGGAATACGTAGCTAGTCGACCACAGGTCGATGACCTGTCCGGTGAATTCGCCCGGGGTCGCCACCGCGCGCACGATGCCGTCGACGATGTTGCGTGAGATGCCTTGTGTGTCGACGTCGCAGAGGCGCACGACCCAGTCGGTCGTCGGTGCGTCGGTCGCCGCGGTGAGGTAGGCCTTGATGCGGCCGGTAACCTCAAGGTTCTCAGCGAGTGGGTCGCTGGTGTAGACGAGGACGTCGGGCCGTGCTTCGACCCGGGCTTGGTCCACGGGGCCGGGCAGAAACTCGTTCGACATCAACAAGGCGCCGCCGGTGGTCGGCACCGGATCGGCGGGGTCGTAGGTGAAAGCGCCGGTTCCTTCCCCGACTTCTGGGGCGTCGAAGGCGAGTCGGTCACCCGCGCGCAGGAACAGGTCGGTGTCGACGGCGCGGACAAGGGGCCACTGCTGCTCCTCGCGCCATTGGTTGATGCCCATGACGAACAGTAGGACCGGCGGCAGCTCGGGTTGCGGTGCGTCGTCATCGGCGTCCGGTGCGAGCCATTGGCGGAACCAGCCGAGCTCGAGGTCGGCGAGCCGGCCGCGGAAGCCCATCAGCTCCGTACTCGCGGCAGTGCCGAAGTTGACGTCGCCGAGGTAGCCCATGGTGCCGATGTGGGACCACGGACCCATGATCAGCTTCGCCGGGCGTCCGGCCGCCCGCATCGCGGTGAAGTTGTCGAGCGTGCCTTGGCAGAAGATGTCGTACCAGCCTCCGGTGTGCAGGCTCGGCAGGTCGACCTCCGCCTGCCGTCCGGCGACGCGGCAGGACGCGCTCCACTCCGGCTCGCGCCGGGATCGCTCGAAACCGAGCTCGGGGATGCCGTGTCGTTCGAAGACGGGGTGGTGACCGGCGGGCAGCTCCCAGTACGCGGTGTTCGCGACCGCGTCGAGGTCACCGATCAGCGTCATGAGCGCCTGCCCCTGGGCCATCGGATCGTTGGCGTGCCGACGGAGCAGGATATCGACGCCCTGCATGAGCGACCAGGGCACGGTGATGCCGAGTTCTGCGGCGCCGCCGCGGGCGAAGAGACCGTCCTCGGGTTCCGACCAGGTGACCCTCGGCGAGATCGCTTTCAGCTCCGGCGGCTTGGCGAGCGCGGCCATCCACTGAGTGTTGCCGAAGTAGCTGGCGCCGAACATCCCGACGGACCCGTTCGAACCCTGCAGCGCCGCGGCCCAGCGGACCGTGTCGTAGCCGTCCTCCATCTCGAATGTCCATGGCTCCCACTCGCCGTCCGAGGCGAAGCGGCCCCTGGTGTCCTGGACAACGACGAGGAAACCGTGCCGTGCGATCCCGACCGCACCCAGCATGGCGGCAATCATCGGCGTGTTCTTGCCGTAGGGCAGCCTGGTCAGCAGCACAGGCCACGGCCCGCCGGTCGTCGGCCGGTAGACGTCAGCTCGTAGTATGACACCGTCGCGCATGGTGGCCGGCACGTCGTGTTCGATCGTCACGTCAAGCACTGGGTAGCCTCCCTCGTTCCTCGCACCGATGCGAGTGACCAGATCCTGACAGACCGGCTACACGCCGCGGTACACCCGAACGGGTGTACCGGTGTGCGAGCGCGTGCGGTGCAGTGAGCCGGAATGACGAGGAGGTACCGGTGAACGACGATCCGATGGTGACAAATGCCGGTGCGCGCGTGTTTGATGAGGTAGTGCGGGCGCACCCCCTCCTCGATCTCGGGAAGCAATATGCGGACCTGCTCGCGGCGCTGGACCGTGGCGAGGTGCTGCGGCGCGCCCTGGCTCTGGTCGCCGTCGGTTCGGATGTCGCCTGGACGGCCCGTCCCGACGTGGACGGCGTGCTGACGCTCGAACAGGTCACCGGCGACTGGACCGGCGTGCTTCGGGCGCTCCGGGTGCCGCCGAACACGGGCCTGACCGGCAAGGTGTTCCGGGCCGGGCGCGCCGAGTGGGTCGACGACTACTTTGACAGCCAGAAGATCACCCACGACTTCGACCGCCACATCGCCACCGAAAAGGTGCGGCGAGTGCTGGCCGTCCCACTGCTCCGCGACGGGGAATCGCTCGGTGTCCTCGCCATCGCCCCGCGTGAGGGCGGGACGTTCGGCGACCGCGACATCGAACACGCCTCGGTGATCGCGGCTCAGGCCGCGCTGGCGGTTTCGGTCGCCGAACGCGCCCGGCTGAGCCGGGAGATCGCGGTGCACGAGGAGCGACGGCGGCTCGCGGCGGATCTGCACGACAGCGTCGGTGCGCTGCTGTTCGGCATCGGTTCCGGCGTGGCCGATCTCGCCGAGTCCGCCCATGCCGACCCCGAACTGCGTGTCCGGCTAGAGCGGCTGCAGAGGCAGGCAATGGACGCGAGCACGGCGCTGCGTGAGTCGTTGCGCACGCTGCGCTCGTCGCCGGCCGCGCTCGCGCTCGGTGTCGCTCTGCGCGCCGACTGCTCGGCCTTCACCGACCGCACCGGGCGGCCCGCAGAACTTGTCATTCTCGATGAAGAACCGCCCGAGCTCGCACCGTCCCGATCGGACGTACTCATCACCGCGGTTCGCGAAGCCCTTTTGAACGTCGAGAAGCACGCCCATGCCAGTGCCCTCACGGTGTCAGTGCAGCGAAGCAGTTCCTGGCTCACGGTCGCCGTGCACGACGACGGCGTGGGCCTTGGCCCCGACCACGCGCCGGGGGTCGGCCTCACCAGCACGGCCGAAGCACTCGGCCGGCTGGGTGGGTCCGTCCGTGTCGTGTCCGATCCGGACGGTGGCACGATCTGGCGGGCACGGTTGCCATGCTGACCCGCGCGCAGACCCGGATCGTGATCGTGGACGACCATCCAGTCGTCCACGACGGGGTCGCGGCCCAGTTGCAGCGATACCCGGACATGGCCGTCGTCGGCCATGCCGGGAGCGGCGCGGACGCCATCACGGTCTGCGACGAAGAACGACCCGACATTGTGCTGCTCGACCTGCGGCTCCCCGACTGCCTCGCCGCCGACGTCGTTCCCGAGGTGCTGCGGGTCAGCCCGGACAGCCGCATCCTGCTGTTCACGGCGTTCCCCGAACACGCCGCCGTTGCGCCGACATTGGCCGCTGGCGCCTGCGGCATCCTGGTGAAACACGCTGGCGGCATAGCCATCCGTGACGCGATTCGCAGCGTCGCCCGGACCGGCGCCTTCCGCACCGCAACGCCAGCCTCGTCCACCGCGCCGGTCACCGCCCGCGAATACGACGTCCTCCGGCTCGTCGCGGCAGGGCACACCAACCCCGAGATCGGCACCGAGCTCAACCTGTCGATCAACACAGTCAAGACCTACCTGCGTACCGTGATGCACAAACTCGCCGCCCGCAACCGAGCCCAGCTCATCGCCAACGCCCGCGGGCAAGGCCTGCTCTGACCGGTCGGCCACGAAGTAAGGCTGCGATAATCGACCACGACTCGGGGTGCGTTCGTCACCGATCCGGCATACCTGACCCTTGTAATGCCGTATGCGTCCGGGGCGGGCGGCCATCGCGACCTCGGTCCGGTACCGCAGATGCGACCCGAGCGGCGCCCGAAATCAGTTTCTCCGGCCCGTAGATGCTGTGAGGGCAATCGTGCGACATGCGCGGGCAGCAGCCACCACTGCATCGTAGGTGAGGTTGTCAGGATCGCCCGCTTGACCCCTCAGCCCTGCTCGTTCCCGCAGAACGTCGGAGAGTTGACACTGCGCTCGTTGTGTTCGCTCGAGGTAACTGCAAACAGAGCGGGTGATGCGCCGATGATCCGCGTAAGTGCCGCATCGCGACGTGCCAGTTCCTCATCTCCGGATTGGTCGACCGAAAAGGAGAAGACCTGGTGAAGCGACTCCCAAACCGGCTCGTGAAGCGGTCGCGCGCGGAGCAGGTCGGCGAAGGTCTCACCCAGTGCGTCGTACTTGCCGAGGAGAATGTTGTCTTTTGATGTGAAGTATCGATGGAGCGTGCGCCGCGACATCCCGACGGACTCTGCAACCTGTTCCATGGTGACTGCGTCGTATCCGCGCTCGACGAAGAGCGCGAGAGCTGCGTCAACCACCTGATCCTTGAGGATCTAACAGGTGCGGGCCCTGTTCGGACGGATTCGGAACCCTGCGCTGTGTGAGATCGGTGAGGTCGTTTTTGGCCGGTTCGAATCGGATGTTGAAACTCCCCGACTGCGACGTCTGGATCGAGAACCACGAACACGCGGGCAAATCCTGCGGGGGTGTTTCGGCTCGAGCGGCGGGGTCGAGCACGAAACGCGCGAGATCCTCGCTGTCCAGCACGCGGCAGGGATGGTAAATGAGGTCGGCCAACGTCCACGGCTGCGGTGCCATTGCCGGAGCTTGCGAGGTCAGTGTGCTCGCCCTCGTCACCGCTGCCGGTTCCGAGCTGACACCGATGCCACAGCGATCTGCGGCTTGCGCTCCGCGACGTAGGCGCGGAGCCGCCCGTAGGAGACGTCGGCCATGCTGCGCTCATCGATCAGCCGGGCGTGAATCCGGCGGACCGTATGCCGCTGCTTGCGTGGCGCATCCAGATCCGCCAACAGGATCGCGTCAATGATCGCCGCGTACTGGTCGACTTTCGACTCTCGACGCGGATACCGCTTGCGCTCAGTCGACCACGCCGATCCCGCTGCCTCATCGACGGTGTGCCAGCTGACCTGGTACTTCA
This sequence comes from Nocardia mangyaensis, assembly GCF_001886715.1. Classification (NCBI taxonomy): domain Bacteria; kingdom Bacillati; phylum Actinomycetota; class Actinomycetes; order Mycobacteriales; family Nocardiaceae; genus Nocardia; species Nocardia mangyaensis. The sequence goes on along the minus strand of NZ_CP018082.1, from coordinate 2,835,955 downwards.
CCTGGATCGCCCGCCGCGAACTTCCGCCAACATCAAGTTCTTCGGCGCGATCGAAGTCGACATCGAGGGCGAACTCGCGCAGTTCGGCCCCACCGGGTACCGGCCACTGCGGGTGCGCGACACCCTCTTCTGATCTCGCCCTTGGCGGCCGGAGGCGAGATCAGTGGGGCGAGTGGGCGATGGTGAGCATCGCATCGGTGGAGGTGAGTTTCACTTGTGGGCGGCCTGTGGCGCGGCCGACGGCGCGTTCGAACTCGGCGATCCGCTGCCACTGCGAGCGGTCGATGCGGTGTGGTTGGCGGGTGTCCAGAAGTTGGGTCAGTTCGTGCGGGGACCGTGCCGGGTCAGTGAGCCTGCCCGAATCGAAGTCCTCGAGCAGGCGATCGACGGTTTCAGTGGCGCATGTGCGGTTGGTGCCAATCACGCCGGAGGGGCCGCGTTTGATCCAGCCCGCTGTATATACCCCGGGTAGTGGCTGGCCGGTGCTCGGGTCGAGTACCCGTCCGTGCTCGTTGGGTATGGTGCCCGAGCGTGTGTCGAAGGGGATTTCGGGGATCGGTTGGCCGCGAAATCCGACCGCGCGCAACACGAGCCCGGTCTCGATGTCCTCGATGCGGCCGGTCGGTTCGGCGGTAAGCGTGCCCTCCCGTTCGATCATGCGGTTGTGCGCGATGCGCAGGCGTTCGACACGGTCGGTACCGAGTATCGCGACGGGAGCGCTCAGGAAGCGCAGCGTCAATCGTCTGGTGGCACCGCAGTTGGCGGCCAGAACCTCGCACAATGCCCTGGACTTGCGTGCGGGAGCGTCGTCGAGGTCGTCGTCGGTGAGGAGCGACGGGTCGGTGAGAACGTCGATGTCGTCGAGGTGGGCGAAGGCGAGCAGCTCGGGTGAGGTGTAGGCGGCTTGCGCAGGACCGCGCCGCCCGAGCAGCACCACTTCCTCGATCTTGCTGTGTGCCAGTTGCTCGAGCGCGTGATCGGCGATGTCGGTGCGGCGCAGCCGTTCGACGCCCAGCAGCAGCACCCGGGCGATGTCCAAGCCGACATTGCCGTTGCCGATGACCACCGCGCGCCGGTGCTCGAAATCGAAGCGGCGGTCCCGGTAGTCGGGGTGCCCGTTGTACCAGGCGACGAATTCCGCGGCCGCATGACTGCCCGGGAGGTCTTCTCCGGTGATGCCGAGTCGTCGATCGCTCAACGCGCCCACGGTGTAGATCACGGCGTGGTGGTGGCGGGCCAGTTCACTGTGGGAGAGGTGGCGCCCGATTTCGACGTTGTAGAAGGTGTGGAAGTTCGACCGTGCGGCGGTCCAGGAGAACACGTCGGTGATCTGTTTGGTGTGGGTGTGATCAGGCGCGACGCCTGCGCGGACCAGCCCGAACGGTGTCGGTAGCCGATCGAACATCGAGACCTGCACCGGGGTGTGGGTGTCGGCGAGCAGGCGCTCGGCGGCGTAGAACCCGCTGGGGCCCGCGCCGACGATCGCCACACGCAACGGCGCGCGATGTGTTGTGCGCACCGGGCGCGGGAGGGTCGGGGTCGGCAGTGACACCGGCCGGGCGTAGCGATAGTAGTCGGCGTTGATGCTCGAGTACGTGCTCAGCGCGGCGGGTAGTTCGTCTGCGGCGTAGACCGCATCGACCGGGCACGCCTCAGCACACGCCCCGCAATCGATGCACCGCGCCGGATCGATGTAGAGCATTTCGGTGCTGGCGTAACCGGTTTCGTCCGGGGTGGGGTGGATACACGCGGCCGGGCACACGTCCGCGCAGGTGGCGTCGTTGCAGCAGTTCTGGGTGATCACGTAGGTCATCGGGCACTCACCACAACCGGGATTCCGTTGAAGTAGGCGTTGCCCGAGGGCAGATCGATCTCGCGTGCGTCGGTGGGTGTGAGCTGGTTGTAGCTCATCCCGCCTGCGGCCATCGCCGTGGACCAGGTACCGGCGTGGCCCCATCCCTGGGTGAGACCCAGACAACCGGCGAAGACTTCCTCGGTCACCTCGACAGGAACCTCGATGTGCCCCCACGGCGAGGTGATCGATACCAGATCGCGGTCGTGCACCCCGGCTGCTGCGGCATCGTCTGGATGCATTTTCGCTCGGCACTTACGTAGTCCGGTCATCAGTTTGGGCACATTGTGCAACCAGGAGTTGTGCGACCGCAGCTCGCGGATGCTAAAAAGCCGTAACGGATACTCGCTTTCGGCCGGGTCGGGGGCAGCCAGTCGCCGGGTTTCGGACAGCATTTCCGGCGAGCTCACCTGGATGCGTCCGTCGCGGGTGTGGATCTTCTTGCCGAGCACGCCGGTGGGGCAGTGATCGGCGAGTTTGATCGCGCCCTGATGGTCTAGCAGCTTTCTGCGGTTGATCCCGTGTGGCCGGAGCCCGAACAGATCGCCGTGTCGGCCCAGGCGGGTGAGCAGATCCACCGACACCGAGGGCGGGATCCGCACTCCGAGCTTGCCCAGCCACTGCGCGCCCGGCACCGGGGACGGCACCACGCCCAGTTCGCGGGCGAGCCGATCCACGATCCACCAGTCATCGCGTGTTTGCCCGCGGGCCGGAATCACCGGGCGCACCCATTGCGCGTTCGGCACTGTGGATTGAGCCTGGGTGAACGCGGGCATCTGTTCGCGTTCGAGCCACAATGTCGGCGGCAGAATCCAGTGCGCGTGCCGTGAGGTCTCGGTGATGTAGGGGTCCAGCGACACCATCAGATCGAGGGTGTCGAGTGCGGTGGCGGTCTCGAGGGAGCCGGGCCCGCTGGTGACGACGTTGCTGGACATGGCGATCAGCGCCCGCAGCTGTCCGCGCCCGGGGGTGGTGATCTCCTTGGCCAGGCACGCCAGTGGCGCTTGCCCGTTGACTTCAGGGACATCCTCGACCCGGGTGTGCCATCGGCCACGCCCGGACACTCCGAGCAGCTCGGCGAAACCTTCGATATCGGCCATCGGATCACCCAGGACCATGCCGCCGCGTCGATCGAAGTTGCCGGTGACTACCGAGAGGCTGTCGAGCAGGAATTTGGTCAGTGTCGAGAACTTGCCCAGCGACGCACCGCAACGCCCGTACGCGCAGGCGCCGGGCGCCGCGGCCATGTCGCGGGCGAGCCGGGTGATGGTCAAGGCGTCGATGCCTGTGCGCGCGGCTGCGGTATCGAGGTCGAAATGCCGGGCCAGCTCGCGTAACCCGTCGATGCCGGTGATCTGTGTGCGCACCGCGTGCTGATCGATCAGGTCCTCTTCGAACATCACGCCCAGCATCGCTCCCAGCAGCCACGGGTCCGCGCCCGGACGAATCGGAACATGCTCGAACAGCTTGGCTGTTTCGGTGCGACGCGGATCCACGACCACGACCTTGCCACCGCGTGCGGGGATGTCGAGCAGTACATCGCGGATCCGTCCGGTCGTCACCAGACTTCCGTGCGACACCACCGGATTCGCGCCGAGGATGAGCGCGAAATGGGTGTCGGCGAAATCGGGCAGTGGGTTGACTCCGGTCGCGCCGTACATGATGTGCGCGGCGGCCCAGTAGTTGTTGACATCGATCGACGCCGAGGCGTAGTGGTGCTTGGTTTCCAGCGCTGCGGCCAGACCCACCACGGTGACCGCGGCGGCGTAGTTCCAGGCGATGGGATTGCCCCACAGCACACCGATGGATCGATTGCCGTGCTCGCGCTGAACCCGGCGCAGCCGCGCACCGATGTCATCGAACGCCTCGCACCAGCTCGCGCGCGCGAAGCTGCCATCGGGCAGTCGACGCATCGGATACAGCACCCGGTCGGGGTCGGTGACCACGGTGTGGAACTGCACACCCTTGGAACACGCGAAACCCCGTGACGCGGGGTGATCGGGATCGGGCCGCAGCCCCAGCACGCGATCGGCCTGGACCGTCGCGATCAACCCGCACGACGCTTCGCAGATTCCGCAGAAGGTCTTCTTCTCCACCGTCGCGGTCATGGGTCACCCACCCCTTCTTAATCAAACTATCTGTTCGATTAGCATTACGGACAGTATGTACGATTAGCGGCTGTGACCGCAACACCTCAACGCCGTCGCACGAGCACCGAAGCGAGAATCTTGCAGGCCACCACGACGCTGCTGTGCGACGGGCAGCGCTTCGCGGAGCTGCCGGTGGAACAAATCCTGCTGCTGGCCAACGTGTCCCGATCCACCTTCTATCAGTGGTTCCCGGACAAGACCGCATTGATCCAGCGCGTGGCCGAGCCTGGAGTGCAGGAGTTCCTCGCCGCTTCGGACTCGTGGTGGACCCGCAGCGAGGGGGGATCTGCGGACACCCTGGCCGACATCGTCACCCAGATGCTGGCCCTGGCCCGAGCCCGCGCGCCCATCTGGCGCGCCTATCTGGAAACCGCGTCCTCTGACAGCGTGTTCGGCGCTTCCCTGCGCGACGCTACCGAGATCTATACCCGCAAGATGGCTGCCCGCTTGGACCGTGAACGACACGCCGGGCTCGTCCCAGCCGAGGTGGACGCGAGCCAGACTGCACGATTCATCGTCACCACCATGCGAGCGAGCTTCATCGAGGTTCTCACCGCCGGTGACACCGCCGAGGACGAGCGCTTTGCCCGCACCCTGGGCAGAGTGTTCTGGTTGTCGATGTACGGCCCGATCGCACGGTAACCGGGGCCGACAGCTGCGCCCGAGCAACCCCGGCTACCCCGGATGATGGTCTATTGTCCGGGTAGCCGGAGGCGGCCTGCGGCGGACCTCGCCCGGCGGTACGCGAAGCAGCCCCGTTATCCGGGGCAAGCAAGAAACGGGCGATCCGCCGGCCGCGAAGGTGACTCGGCTGCGCACCACACCGACGCGCACCCTGCGCACTGTCGCCGAGGCGTTCCTCGACACCATCGGCTCGCCGAACACCCGCCGCTCCTACATCGCCCTCGTCAAGACCGTCGACGCGATCGACAGCCGGTGCCTGGACAGGCTGATCGGGCACAGCCGCGCCTGGACTCGGTCACCGACGCCGAGGTTGGCGCGGCCCTGGAAACCCTGTGGGGCAGCGTGGCGGTCGACACTTGGAACGCGCGCCGCGCCGCTGTCGGCAAATGGCTGAGCTGGTGCGCCGAGCAGGGCTGGACCGCACCAACGCGGCCGGCGTCGACCGGGCGCTCGACGCCGCCGGACTCCGAAACCGGTCCGCTCACGCACCGCGATCGACCGGCGCATCGCCCGCCGCGTCGGCGCATGCCCTGAGCGGGTCGCCAGATCCATGTGCGGGAGAAGACGCTGTGGAGGATGCTCCACGAGACCTGCGCCCGCACAGAAGAACTGCTCGTGCGCGTTGACTTGCCGGTACGGGTCGGTGATGGAGTGGGCGAGTGTCTCGGCGCGGCCGGGATCGTTGACAGCGACAACCAACGGTGCACACTACGCGGCTGGCCCCCACACGGTGTCGGATACCGGCTGTGTGCCAACATCATTCGTCCGTACATAGGGGTTGGACGTGATGCCACCCCGAACGATTCCTTCATGTGATCGAAGACACGTATGGCTCTTCTCTGAAGATTGGAACTGATTTCTCAGTCCAACTCTTGGAGATCAGCTCGCAGGGTGTCACCCGCTATCGTTTCGGTCCACGGGGACGGGCCCGCAGATCTCAGCGGCCGTCGGCGGCGCGGGGACAGCTGCTGCTTACCGGAGCGAGGCCCATACGTAACGGTTGTTGCTCATCCGCAGGCGTAGCCGAATGGGCCCGCCCCTTACGGAGGCCAGATAGTCGGGTCTCGCAAGGGCAGAGGCCGAGCCGTCGCTGTGCTGTCGGATTGCAGATCATGGCCGCCGGGCGTGTTGAGCCTGCCAGCGTTGAACAAACCCAGGCCGTGCTCGACGGCCATCATCCGGTCCGGGCTGCTGGATGTCACCGTCGAGGACAGCACCCGCGTGAGCGACGTTCTCACCCTCGCCGCCAACCGGCTCCGCTGGCTCGGTTCGATCCTGGGCCAGAGCGAACAATTGCTCACCGGCGTCGATTCGACTGTCGACCAGGTCACCGCCATGCAAGTCGAAATCCGCACGCTGCTGACCACATTCAAGCAGGTCACCTCCCAGTTGGTGGTGTCGATCGATGCCTCCTCCAAAGCCCTGCCGACGGGTGCGGATGCCGCCGCCTCGGTAGGCGTGGCCGACCCGACCACCCGCGCCACCGACCCGGTCGTCGCCCGCGCGGTAGTACTCATGTTCGTCGGCGCACTGCTCATCGCACTGCTGTACGCCCACCTCGTCGAAGGCGCCCATCAGCGCGCACGCGTACTCGCCTTCTGCGCCGCCGCCGTGGCGCCTGCCGCCGTGGCGCAGACGGTCCTGGACTCGGTGCCACGCGCCGACGCGGCTTTCGCCTTCTCGGCACTCGTGTCGCTGGCCCTCACCGCGGCGGCCGTCGCGGTATTGCGGATCTGCCCGGATCGGTGGGGCGTGGTGGTATGGATGCTCGTGACCGGTGCGGCGGTGACGTTCGAGGGTGGAATCGACGGCGGTTACGGCGCGATCGGGGATCTTGTGCGCCGGCTACTCCCCAGCGGATACGCGATCACCGGCCTCGCCGAGGCGGCGCGCAGCGGCATCGGTCCCCGCACGCTCGTGCCATTGGCCGTTCTCACCGGAGTGGGCGTGACCGCGTTCCTCGCGCTCGTGATCCTGCGTGGCATGGTCGGAAACCGCTCGAGAATCCCGGCCGCGCCGGAACCCGCCGACGCGTAGCCTTCGCCGGCGCGACCGGGCGCGGCACGCTCGGCCATCATCCGCTGCCACGCGGGCGGGACCACTCGGCCCTGGACCGCGACGAGGTACCGGCTCGGGGTATGTGCCCGGGACGGCGCTCGCCGGGTTCGAGGTCGGCGAGCGGCGCGGCCGTCTTCTGGTGGATGTCCTTGTCGCGGCGACCGCAGGCGTGAGGTCCTGGGCGAATACCTGATGAGACAAGCCTCCAGGGTAGAGAAACTCGATCGGCCTGGGATATAGCGCCTCACCTGGCAGTTTGCACTGGTAGTGACGGGGAGAGACGAGGCAGAGATGGCCGAGGCGGATCTGAGCGTCCGAGCACGTATCGCCTATCTTGGAGCGAAAAAGCCGTACCGCCGTGTGTTCGACCACCACGGCTGGGGTCACGTCCACGAGAAGTGGACGGACATGGCGCAGCGGGGCGAAACAGCGGCCATGGGTAACCTAGTGGACGACGAGATGTTGCATACTTTCGCCGTCGTCGCCGAACCCGAACATGTTGCGTCCGCGATCGTCGAACGCTATGCAGGGCTCAGCGATCGGGCCAGTGTGATGACACCGTACGCGACCGTCCAGGACCTGTGGGACTCGATCGGCGCCGGTATCCGCGCCTACAGGAACGGCATTCCCGCTTAGCACGGCAGTTGTATTTCGTTGTGCTGCACCAGGGCTGGCGGTGCGGTAGGTTGCCCGTTCGTGTTGGATGATGTTGTGGCCGAGGATGTTTCGGTGTGGCGGGTGGCGTTCGACGAGGTGTTCGCTGGGATCGCGGGGATGTTCGGTCGGGTGGAGTCGCGGCGGTGGGCGCGGTCGTACCTGACAGGGTTGCTGGCGCCGGTGGAACGCAAGAACTCCTGGCAGCTCTCCGATGCCGCGGGTGTGGTGGGGCCGGACGGGCTGCAGCATTTCCTGAACCGGTCGCGGTGGGATGCCGATGAACTGCGCGACAGGCTGCGCTCGTATGTGACGACCGCGTTGGCTTGCCCGGATGGTGTGCTGGTGGTCGACGAGACCGGGTTTCTGAAGAAGGGTGTCAAGTCCGTGGGTGTGCAGCGGCAGTACTCCGGCACCGCCGGACGTGTGGAGAACTGCCAGCTCGGGGTGTTCCTCGCCTACGCTGCCGGTGCGGGGCGAGCATTGATCGACCGAGAGCTGTATCTGCCGGAATCGTGGACCGGCGACGCGGACCGATGCACCGAGGCAGGGATCCCCGACCCACGTCGTGAACAGGGGGTCGTGACCAAACCCCGGTTGGCCGAAGCGATGATCGCCCGCACCGTCGAGGCGGGCGTGACCGCCGGCTGGGTCGCCGCCGATTCCGCCTACGGGCGCGACGGAAAGTTTCGCTCGTTCTGCGAGGCTCGCCGGCTGTCCTACGTGCTGGAAGTGCCGGTCCGTCAGACCGTGAACGACCTCGACGGCCGTCGCCGTGTGGACACCCTTGTCGGTCGCGCGCCCGCCGATGCCTGGCATCGCGTATCGGCCGGTCTCGGTGAGCGAGGCGAACGCGTCTACGACTGGGCGTGGGCCACGCTACCGTCCTTCGGCGACGTCCCGGCCGGGTTCTCCCGCACCCTGCTGGCCCGCCGCAGCCTCGACGACCCCACCGACATCGCCTACTACCTGTGCTTTCACCCCGCCACCGTTACCCGCGAGCAGATCATCGCCGTCGCCGGCTCCCGGTGGGCGGTCGAGGAATGTTTCCAGGCCGCCAAGGACCAATGCGGCCTCGACCACTACCAAGTCCGCAAATGGACTCCCTGGTACCGGCACATCACCCTGGCCATGCTCGCCCACGCCTTCCTCGCCGTCACCGCCGCTACCGACCCAAAAGCCCACGCGGGCTGGGTCGAATCACAGTCGCCGACGTCCGCCGTCTCCTGGCGATAGTCCTGCACCCCGCCCGCACTCTCACCCACGCCCTGGCCACCTGCCGATGGCGGCGCCGCCACCAGAACTACGCCCGCCAACTCCGACATCAACGAAACCGATTATGAAGCAACGAAATACAACTGTCGTGTTAGCACGACAGTTGTATTTCGTTGTGCTGCAAGAGGTTCTTTGGTACGGTAAATTGCCGGTCTGTGTTGGATGATGTTGTGGCCGAGGATGTTTCGGCGTGGCGGGCGGCGTTCGACGAGGTGTTCGCGGGGATCGCGGGAATGTTCGGACGGGCGGAGTCGCGGCGGTGGGCCCGGTCGTACCTGACGGGGTTGCTGGCGCCGGTGGAACGCAAGAACTCCTGGCAGCTGTCCGATGCCGCGGGTGTGGTGGGGCCTGATGGGCTGCAGCATTTCCTGAACCGGTCGCGGTGGGATGCCGATGAGCTGCGGGACAGGCTGCGCTCGTACGTGACGACGGCGATGATCGCCCGCACCGTCAGTGCGGGCGTGACTGCTGGCTGGGTCGCCGCCGATTCCGCCTACGGGCGCGATGGGAAGTTGCGGGCGTTCTGCGAGGCTCGCCGGCTGTCCTATGTGCTGGAAGTGCCCGTCCGTCAGACCGTGAACGACCTGGACGGCCGTCGCCGTGTGGACACCCTTGTCGGTCGCGCGCCCGCTGGTGCCTGGCATCGCGTGTCGGCCGGGCTCGGTGAGCGAGGCTAACGCGTCTACGACTGGGCTTGGGGCTGGGGGCTTGGGCACGCTACCGTCCTTCGGCGACATCCCTGCAGGGTTCGCCCGCACCCTGCTGGCCCGCCGCAGCCTCGACGACCCCACCGGCATCGCCTACTACCTGTGCTTTCACCCCGCTACCGTCACCCGCGAGCAGATCGTCGCCGTCGCCAGGTGGGCGGTCGAGGAATGTTTCCAGGCCGCCAAGGACCAATACGGCCTGGACCACTACCAAGTCCGCAAATGGATTCCCTAGTACCGGCACCTCACCCTGGCCATGCTCGCCCACGCCTTCCTCGCCGTCACCGCCGTTTGCGCAGGTCACAGGACCCAGGCAGGAACGCGCGACGCCCTACTTGTGAGCCTCTATAGGCTGGCCTCCGATGAGTTGTTCGCGCTCCCAGCGCACCCACACGACACCGGTCTTCCAAGGCGTCCACAGCAAGACTGCGTCGCGACGAATTTCCTTGCATCCCAACACCTTCATGGAATCGAGGCGGGCGTCCCGTTCCCGTCGCGCCTGACTCCGCCGGATCTCCGAGCTCACCGGTCTCGACCAGTCCGCTCCGCCGATATCCGCACGCAGGCGGCCGCGCTCACCGAACTCGTCCGCGATGGCCGCACTCCAGGTCAGATCGAACACATCGATTAGGACCCGCGCACAAGCTCCACGCGGATCGACGCACCCTCGGCGAGCAGTACCCGACTCGCGGCCAATGCCGGAGTGGAAGCGACGCTCGCATGATTCGCGCCGCTGACACGTGCGCGAATCCAGTGGCCGCCTGGTTGGATTGCACGAATCGCCAACAGATGGACGGCAGGATGAGCGGCGCGAGTCTGCGGTCCGAACCGCCCACCTGCCGCCCTGAAAGTAACAATTGCTCTGCAACGCAACATGTCTGACCCCGGATGCACTAAGAACGTCTCACTGTACCCGGAATGAGCGCCCTCCTTCTGGACCGGTTTCAGTGTCGGTTCGGGAGAGTCGGTCGGCACGGGCGCGGGCGTTGAGCCCTTCCAGACCGTCAGTTTGGTCAGCGCACATTGAATCCATCCTGACCACCGGTTAGACCCTCTTATCGGCGGTCAGGCCGCCTGTCGGCCCCGGTCGGCGTATGGATTCGATCCGCCGATTCCTCTGTCCGGCTATCTCGGCCGCGCAACGCCGAAAGCCCCGAGCTCGCACGTAATGAGCTCGGGGCGTTCGTGATTGGGTAATCGGCCGCACACAGGCTCGATGCAAGCTAATGGTTGGCGTTTCACAGTGTAGACGCGGCGATCGGGTTCAGCCATTCGGCGGTCAGCGGATGCGGCCGACAACTCGTCTACAGTGGAGCGTGAAGAGTCGTTGACCGGGGAGGAACCTCGGTGACGCATGCCTTCCCACGACTGTCCTTCGACAGCCCCTCGTCCGAACGACGGGACAGGTCCGCAACGGCCGTCCCAACCCGACGACGAAACGTGGCTGAGTACCGTTGAACTGTCGGACCGCCTGAAGATCCCCGTGAAAACACTCGCTTCATGGGCCTCCGGCGGGACCGGACCGCGCTTCGCCCGCATGGGCCGCTACCGGCGATACCGACTCGGCGACGTGCGCGACTGGGAAGCTCAGCAGCTGTTCACGCGCCGCGATAGTCGCTGACCGAAACGCCGCATTCGGCGGATATTTCCATGCAAACACGCCACACAGGTTTGCCGACGATGCCCTGCGCATCCGAGGCCCTTCTGCGCGTCCACCAGTCTGCCCCGGCAGCGACGCCGCCTCCCCCAACCTTGCGAGCTTCTGCGCGCAGGGTATTCGGGCTGCCGTGCTGTCGACAACACACGAATGAGGTGACCATGACAGGCCGCCGCCCGCGTCCCGTGGGCACGTTCGCGACTCCGTCCAAACCCAAGAAGCAGCGCAACGGCTCGTGGAAGGCAACGGTTCGCTTCTACGGGGTCTGGGGCACTACCCAGATCACCCGATTCGGCGCGACCTCGGGAGAGGCGAGCGACCGACTGGCCGAGGCCATGCGCGATTTCCGTGAGGTTCCGCGCAACAGCCAGATCACACGTAGCACCACTCTCACCGCGCTTGCCCAGGAACTGTTGGCCGAGATGCGGGCCGATGCCGCCTGCTCGGCGGGTCTGGTCGAGGACTACCGACGCGAGATCGAAGTCTCCACACACCGCCGCGCGAATCCGAAGACGATCAAGATCGACAACTCGATCGGTCGCCTTCAGATCTGGCAAGCCACTGCCGGCGAACTCGACCGCCACATCAAACAACTCACCACGCTCGGACTCCGCCGAAAAGCCAAGCAACACAAGATCATCCTCCGATCAATGATGCAAATAGCGGTCCGGCACGGCGCCCTCGACGCCAACCCCATCGATGGCGTGGCAGCGTTCAGGAGAGTCGCCAAACCCGCCCGCGGCAAGATGGCCGACATGGAATCCTTGCCGGCATTCCGTGACCAGGTCCGCGCCTGGGCGCGGGGCGAGGAAGTTCCCGGAACACCGGCATACACCAGCGGTCCGAAACGGGACTGGACCATGGTCTGGGTTGTCGATGTCATCACCGGGACCGGCATCCGCCCCTATGAAGTCTTCGCACTGTTGCTCGACGAGATCGATCTCGACGCGCCCGTCCCCTACTTTGATGTCACCGGCACCCTCGTGGAAGTCAAAGGCGCCGACAACGGTGGGTGGGTGCGCAAACCCACGCCGAAGTCCGAGAACGGATGGCGCCGAATCCTGTTACCCCAACACACCGTTGAAGCCATCGGTGAAGCGATCATCGACCTGGAGATCACCCGATGCCCGAACCCGATGGGTCTGCTGTTCCCTGCCCGCAACGGATCGCTGCGTAACCCCAACAATTTCGGCCGCATCTGGCGGGCGGCCCGCGGTGAGAACTTCGCCTGGGTCACCCCACGCACCTTCCGACGTGGCGTCGCCACCGCGGTCGACCGCGCCTTCGAAAGCCCCGAGCGCGCCGCCCGCCAACTCGGCAACACCACCGCTGTCGCCAAAGCCCACTACATCGACCGCCCCGACACCGCACCCGACAATCGCGAGATCCTCGAGCGCTGGGCCAAAGGCGGTCCGCAGGAGCACCGCCAGTCACCACTCGAAACCCCGGACATGTAGACCGTGATAGCCCGATCGGCATGTAAGGAGCGCAGAACGCCGGAAGCGCTCCCCCGTGTTCCGAGCCACAGTTTGGACACGGTCCACCACGCGGTTCCGTCGCTACAGTCGATATTGACCAAGCCAGGCGCCCGATGAGAGATATTCCGTGACAGTCGATTTCATCGAACCCCAGCCCTCCGACGACCACGAGCACCCGCTTGGCGCTGATCGAATCGCGGCGATGGTCACCGACCTTCCTCCATTGACAGGCGAGAACCCCAACGCGGCGATTCCACTCGAGGCCCAGGCCGCCGACATGGTGCAGGAAATGCTGTATGCCATCGAGAAACAACTCGATGTAGTCGACAGCCAGATTTCCGGGTACACCGACGGAAACGGTCGTCTTGTCTGTTGGACCGAACAGCGAGTCGACACGTGGAGAATCGCGAGAGCCACCCGACAACACGTCCCGACGTGGGCCACAGTCCGTGCCGACCGCCGTCCGCTGTACGCAATGATGTCGAATGCCATGGTCCTGCGTGGTTTGATCTCTGCGGAAGACCCGAGTCCTCCCGTGTGGGCGTACATAGCCAACGAGCGCAACAAGCCCCCGCCCTCAAACTTGCGGAGCCTCGTCTGCGACTCTTCTTGCGGCAACGGCCTGCCCGTGTGCCCGGGCCATCACGTACCCCCCGGACACACGGCGCTATTTGTGAGCGTCGATCCCGCACAGGTTGTGGCCAGCAACTATTCCCGCTGGGATCTCGCGCTCAGCGGTGCCTATATTCCGGCGGATTACCTCGATGCAACTCGCTTCTATCGCCTCCTCACCACCGTGTATCCAGGGGGCGCTGGCGAGCCAGTATCAGCCCGGGACTGGACGCCTGCCCTGCGCACGCTCGCACGAGCGTCAGCGGTCCGAGCATTCGATCTCACGCCAGGAATCCCTGGGATGGGTCCGCAGACCCTGTTCTCCGAAGCTGACGAGGCACGTCGCGATCGCACCATGCAGATCGCGTTGCCAGCGTTGAAGCACTCGCAGGTGCGCCAGGTCGTACATGGACCGTCATGGGAGCAGAGAGAGGAATGGTGGTCCTTCGCGGTCAAGCACAAACCGGTCGCCGTTGCGCAACGCAGGCACGCATGCCTACCCGTCGATCAACTCGGTCAGCCCGGCATCGAGGGCGACAGCGTGTGAAACCCGACCTACGTTGGGCGCTGCTCGAGTGCAGACGTCCAGCGATTGCCCGCTCGTCCGGCTGGTTGAATCTTCCACTGGCGACAGACGCGTAGAAGAACTGCTGAGCAACCCAGACCACTCTCGAAAGTCGAACCCGGTCTGATCACCCGGTTCGACTATGGCAGTGTCCGAATACGTTCTGACCTGCATATATTGTGCGAAACGGGGAACTCGAACCCCTGACCCCCACATTGCGAGGTTCGAGTCCTCAGCAAGCCGCGAATGCCGAGGAACACAGCCGCCGCGAGCAGTTGGCTTGGAATCCCCGCTCGAGCAGTGCACACAGTGAGAAAGGCAACGCTCAGCCCCACGAGTCAGGTCCTGCCCGCTCGCACGGGCGAGCACGGCACTCCTCGCTAGGCCCGCGCCGCCGGCGAGTTGGTCGGCGAACGCGGACTGGGCCGCGGCAATCAGTTCCGCTGAACGACGGTGGTGGCGACAATGATCTCAAGCTAGCGAGTCCAGAACATCACGGTTGAGGGACGAGCGGGTTCGGCTGCGACCCTGCTGGGCTTTCAGCGAGTGCCCGTTCGAACTGTCGACGCAGCTCGGTGTTGGTGCGCGGCCGGGTATGGCCATGGCGTCCGCCGTGAAATCTTGATGTGCAGGACGGACAGAGCCTTGCTCGGCCAATGGTTCGCCCCCATCGTGCCGATGAGCTCTCCCCTTTCCCACCAGCACCCGCAGGTTGGTCCAGAAACAGTATGAAGTCGATGCAGGTTGAGCCTGGACGTGATGCGGCTCGTCCCGACCGATGACCGGTCGGGACGAGCCCTTCCCCGTGCACCCACGCGCCGCCGCCACGTCGCGGGGCGCAGTCCAGCCTAGGCGCCGCAGGACCACAAGCACAGGAGCCGCGCCCAGCCGACTGGACCTCGTGTCAACGGTCGCTTGATTGCCACTGCCACAAGCAACTTCGTGGATGGCCCAGCTGCCCGCCACCCGTGATACGAAGGCCGAGCTTCGCGATTCCCACAGGGAGCAGAGACTTCGGCTGCACCAGTGCATACCCGACATCGACTGAGTCCCGTTCGGCACACGCGCGGGCCGCCCACCGACAGGTCGGGCGGTTGGTGCCGTCACATCGATCCCCGGCCCGTTGCTGCATCGGTCGGGACAGCAGCGGGACTCCGCCGCATGGTTCGGCGCGGAAGTCGGCCGCGAAGAAGGACTGCACCTGACCGACCGCACCGACCTCTCCCAGTAGCCCGGTCGAGCGGAATCGAGAGGCACTGGACAGGTGATCAGATTCAAAACTGTGGAGTTTCTGTGGAGTTTGGCCAAACCACGTCAAATCTCCGGGACACAAGAAACCCCCTCCGACCCAGGTCAGAGGGGGTTTTCACTGTCGGGCTGACAGGATTTGAACCTGCGACCACCTGACCCCCAGTCAGGTGCGCTACCAAGCTGCGCCACAGCCCGTCTTGCCCCCGTCGCCGGGTGCTCGAAAAGATTACCGCACCACTCCGCGTAGGAACTAATCGGCTGGTAGATCGGGGTTTTTGACTGGGTGGCCCGCCGTCACGGTGAGGTGGACCAGGTGTGCGTCAGGCCCTCATCGCAACGCGGTTCGTCCGCGACGGAATAGTTTCGGCCCCGCGGCCGGTTGCCTCCGGCATGACCAAAGTTGTCGGACGGTACGGGGTATGGCGTGGATACAAGGGATTCACCCCACAGGCGGCGCGTGAGATCGAAGAGCTCGGGTTCGGGGCGCTGTGGCTCGGTGGTTCGCCACCTGCGGACCTACCGGAGGTCGAGTCGCTGTTGGAGGCGACGGACTCGTTGACTGTCGGCACCAGCATCGTCAACATCTGGACGGCGCCGGCCGACGCCGTGGCCGAGTCCTTTCACCGGATCGAACAGCGCTTCCCCGGGCGATTCCTGCTCGGGATCGGCGTCGGGCATCGCGAAGCCAATGGTGCGGACGCCATCAAGCCGTATGACGCGTTGGTGAGGTATCTGGACGAGCTCGACGCGGCGGGGGTGCCGAAGGAGAGCAGGGCGTTGGCGGCACTCGGGCCGCGTGTCCTGAAGCTGGCGGCCGAGCGGACCGCAGGCGCACTTCCCTATCTCGCCCCACCCGAGCACACCCGGATCGCACACGAGGTCCTCGGTGCGGACGCACTTCTCGTCGCCGAGCAGAAGGTGGTCGTCGACGACGACCCCGACCGCGCACGGGCCATCGCCCGGCAGATGGTTCCGATGTATCTGGGGTTGGTGAACTATGTCAGCAACCTGCGTCGTCTCGGCTTCTCCGAGGAGGACCTGGCTACGCCGGGCAGCGACCGCCTGATCGATGTTCTCGCGGTCAACGGCACGCCCGCCGAGATCGCGGCCGGGTTGGCCGAGCACGTGGCAGCGGGGGCGGATCATGTCGCGATCCAAGTCCTGAACGAGGACTACCTCGAGGCGCTGCGCACGGTGGCGACGGCATTGCCGCTCGAACGCTGAGGACCGGTCGAAGAGCTCATCATCGGTCTGACCCGCGACCTCGCCCGGAAATATCGGGCGAGGTCGGTTCCGACGCTATGTCGGAGGCCGGTAGGTGACGTCCAACGCGACGGCTTCGTCGACCTGCGCGGGCGTCAGCAGCCTGACAGTGTGCGAAACGGCAGCACCGGCGGCCGCGGTGCGAATCGCGAGCGCCGCGGCGGCGACGTCATCGGGGACGTCACCAATGACGAACAGATCGTCCTCCCCGAAGGCGAAATAGCACGATTCCACCTGACCGCCGACGCTCTCGACCATCTCCGTGATCGCCGCTTGGCGTGCGGTACCGCCCTCTGCCAGCAGCCCGTGCGCCCCCTCTGGGAAATAGCTGACTCGCCACAGATACTTGGGCATATCCACCAGCCTCCTCGGTCGACACGATCTCGTCGGGACCGAGCCTAGGTTCCCGGGGCGGCCGTGATCGCCGCCACCGATCGCTGTCGCCGCAATGATGCGTCAACGCAACAGCCGCGATACCTGAATCGGCCGTGGGCGTGAGCGAGGTCGGCAGATCGAAGCACACTGACGGCGGCAGTCGGCGTTGTACCGCTGGTTCGCCGGGAACGGCTGGGGCGAGATCGTTACGCGCGCATCAGACGCCCGTCAAGACACGTGCGAGTGCGGCCCGGCCCGCAGGCCCCCAGTGCGGCTTCCCGCCGGGAAGACCGCGATCCCCATTCTGTCCGATGAGCATCAGGAAGAGGCCCTTCATCGCGGCCAGCCCGCGGGCGCGCCGGATCGCCGCCTGGTCTGCCTGGGCGTACATGTCGAAGAACTGCGCGGCGGTGCCCGCGGGTAGGAGCACCCACGCGGCGGCGAGGTCCCACGCTGGATCGCCCGCGAACATGTCACCGAAATCGACGACGCCCGTGATCGTTCCCGCCGAGACGACGACATTCGCGGGATGGAGGTCGCCGTGCACCCACACCGGTGGGCCCGCCCATGCGGGCGCCGCAACGGCGTCGTCCCAGACGGCTTGGAGGTCGGCGGCGATGTTGTCGAGGGCGACGGCCCGGAGGACGTTCTCGAAGCCGGCCGTGTAGTTGCGGGGATGGGCGCCGCGGTCTGTGGCGACCGGCGCCTCGGCGGGTGCCGTCACATGGAGCGCCCGGAGGAAGCCCGCCAGCGTGTCGGCCGCGTGGGTGCCACGGCTGATCGTGCCATGGTCCAGCGGCTCGCCGGGAACCCATGTCATCACGGTCCAGTGCTTGGGGAAGCGCTCGGACGGCTCACCGAATCGCACGGGGACCGGGACCGGAAGCGGCAGGCGCGGGGCCAGCACGGGCAGCCATCGCCGCTCCTTGAACTGGAACTCCGGTGTGGGATCCATGCGCTGTATACGCACGGCCAACGCGTCCCCGAGGCGCCACATCTGGTTGCCCCAGCCGCCCGCCACCTCCCGGATGGTCAGCCCGGCCAGGTCTGGGTGTTGCTCCCGTAGCAGCTCGCGGACCAGGTCCGCGGTGATCTCGATCTCGTTGTCGCCCATGCGAAGTCACAGTACCGAGGTGGCAGCGAGCCGCCTCGCGGCTTGTCTAGCTCGGCCGCATCGCGAACAGTGCCGCCGCTGCCTGCTCGGCGAGTTCGGGGGCATGGTCAGGGATCTGCCGGCCGACACTCAGATACCGCCTGATCATGGCGTAGGGCAGGTCGACCACCGCGAGCAGTGCCCGGTCTGCCGCGTCGGGCGCGGTATCGCCGGTGTTCGCGATCAGAGCACTCAGCGCGGCGTGGAGCGCGGCGTTGGCTCGCGCGGTGTCGGCGCGAGCCTGTTCGCTCCAGTTCTGCTCATCCAGTTCCCTTGCCCCCGCGAGGAGTACGCGCGCTTCGCGGGGATTGCGCCGCGCCCAGTCGAGGCTCGCGCGGGCACTTCGGCGGATCGCCTCCTGCGGATCTTCGAGACTCAGCGCGGCGAACAGATCCTCGTGGAACCCCCGGAGCGCGCGTGTCCACAGCGCGGCCAGCAAGGCGGGGCGATCCGGGAAGCGGTGATACACCGATCCGCTCGGTGCGCCCGCGGCTTTGGCCACTCCCGACATGGTGACAGCGGCGGGTCCGCCGCCGGCCAGGAGTTCGGCAGCGGCGTCCAGGAGCCGATCGACGTCGTGCTTCGGTGGCCTTCCCATGTAGTGGAGGATATGCTCTAATTCGTTTTAGAGATCACTCTCTATAATCGAGGAGTCGGGCCATGGCAGTTCTCAATATTCACCGACGACACCTGCCTGTACCGGAGGGCGAGGTCGGCGCGCTGGTGGACACCCTGGCCGCCGAGGACGACGCACTCTGGCCCAGCCACTCCTGGCCCGCGATGCGGTTCGATCGCCCCCTCGGCGTGGGCGCGGTGGGTGGGCACGGCCCGGTCCGGTACACGGTGGAGCACTACACCCCCGGTCGCTGGGTGCGCTTCCGCTTCACCGGCCCCCGCGGCTTCGACGGCTTCCACGAATTCACCGTCCAACCCACGCCCGAGGGCACCGACCTGGTTCACCTGCTCACCATGAACGCTCACGGCTGGGCGCGTCTGACATGGCCTCTGGCCTTCCGGTGGATGCACGACGCCCTCCTGGAGGACTGCCTCGACCGCGCGGAACACTCCCGCACCGGCGCCGTCGCCCACCCCGCCCGGTGGAACCGCCGTGTCCGCGTGCTGCGCTGGATCGCCGCCCGAATCGTGCCTTCTAGAGAGACGGCCTCAGCTACCACACACCTCGCGCGGTGAGCTCGCGTCCGCACCGTCGGCGTCGATGGCTGCCATTCTGATCACCATGCGTCGATGAGTCTCCCCCGGTCGACGACTCCTCACGCTGTGCGAGATCGATTCGGCGCCGATGTGGAGAATGCTGCGTGCGGTTCGTCGTCCTGGTAGAAGGGGTAGTCAGCCCCTCACATCGAGGAAGGGTTTACGCCATGCATTATCTGGTGACGTTGGTGGGACGCGAAGACACTCCTGCCGCGCAACCCGGTACGCCGGAGTTCGATGCCGAGGTCACGCGGTACGCGGAGTTCGAGGAGAAAGAGGGCGCGGCCGTGGCGGGTGGCGCGGCGCTGTTCCCGTCGGCGGAGGCGATCCAGGTCCGTCGCGCGGGCGGGCAGACTCTGGTCACCGATGGGCCGTTCACCGAGCAGGCCGAGGTGGTGGGCGGGTTCTACGTGTTCGAAGCCGCCGATCTGGACGAGGCCATTCGCCTGGCGCGGCAGCTGCCCGCGGTCGACAGTGACGGGGTGGAGGTGCGCCCGCTCGTCGAGTGGATGCCACACGACACCCCGCGAGCGGACTGGTGGATGGCCCTGCTGTGGGAATCGTCCGCGGCAGTCGTCGAGCCGGGCACGCCGGAGTGGGACACGATGGCGGCCGAGCACGCACGGTTCGGCGAGAAGTACGCCGATGCCCTCCGCGGCGGCGGTGCGTTGCGGCCGCCGTCCACCGCGACCACCGTGCGGGTGCGTGACGGGCAGCTCCTGCTGACCGACGGCCCCTATCCCGAATTCGCCGAGGTGATCGACAGGCTCTACCTGTTCGCCGCCGAGGGACGTGACCGAGCCGCCGAGATCGCGGCGGCGATCCCGCTCGGGGACGGTGGGCGCGCCGAGGTGCGTCAGATCGTCGACCTGGACGCCTGAGCGTGCGCCACGGCTCGACCGCGACAATCGACGCGGTCTACCGCGCCGAGTTCGGGCGGGCCGTGGCGACGGTGGCGGCGCTGACCGGGGACATCGGACTCGCCGAGGACGCGGTGCAGGAGGCCTTCGCCGACGCGGTACGCACCTGGCCCGAACGCGGGTGGCCGACGAACCCGGGCGCGTGGATCACCACCGGCGCCCGCCATCGCGCCCTCGACCGGCTCCGGCGCGAATCGGCGAGGGCGGACAAGGAGCACGGCGCGGCACTGCTGCGCCCACCGGTCGAGGAGGCCGAGGTGTCCCCGGTGACCGACGACCAGTTGCGGATGATCTTCACCTGCTGCCATCCGGCGCTGTCACCGCCGTCCCAGGTGGCATTGACGCTGCGCCTGGTGTGCGGGCTGCGCACCGCTGAGATCGCACGTCTGTTCCTGCAACCGGAACACACTGTCGCGCAACGTCTCTCCCGAGCCAAGGCGAAGATCCGGCAGGCCGGCATCCCGCTGCGGGTGCCGCCGCCACACCTGCTGGCCGACCGTGTGCCGGTGGTGCTGGCGTGCGTGTACCTGGTGTTCACCGAAGGATATTCGGCGACCTCGGGCCAGGTCGCCGTTCGAGCCGAACTGTGTGACGAGGCGATCCGGCTCGGCAGACTGGTGTGTGGGCTGCTGCCCGGCGAATCGGAGGCGCGGGCCTTGCTCGCGCTGATGCTGTTGCAGGACAGCAGACGCGCCCAACGACTTTCCGATGACGAGGAGTTGGTACCCCTGGAAGACCAGGACCGCACACGGTGGAACCGCCCGGCCATCGCGGCCGGTCTGTCCTGCCTGAATGCGGCCACTGACGCAACCGGGCCGTACCTGGCGCAGGCTCGGATCGCCGCAGCACACGCGAGCGCGCCGAGCTGGTCCGAAACAGATTGGCACGCCGTGCTTTCCGGGTACGACGAACTACTCGAACACATCGAGTCGCCTGTGATTCGCGTGAACCGCGCCGTGGCCGTCGGTTTCGCGCACGGCTTCCCCGCTGGGCTCGCGGCCCTCGACGAAGTCGCTACCGATCCGCGCCTGGCCGGCACCCACTTGGTCAGCGCCACTCGCGCCGACCTGCTGCGTCGCGCTTGCCGCCCGCGCGAGGCAGCCGAACACTACCGGGCCGCGCTGGCGTCGGTCGGCAACGAGCAGGCGCGCCGCTTTCTGACGCGCCGCCTCACCGAGGTCGAGAACCGAATCCTCTGACGCTTGGCTCTGCGCGGGCCAAGACGACGACAGCTGATCGGTTCGATCGCATCACTGCTGTTCACCATTGGCCAGTGACGCCGAATAGACCGTCAGCATGTCCTCGATCAGGGTGAGCACCGCCTCGTCGACGCGCGGATTCGGAATGACCCCCCGGACGATCGCCTGGCCCGAGAACAGGTGCAGCACAAGGTAGAACAGGGGTTCTCGGATCGCTTCCGGGAACTGGCCGAGGACTTCGGTGCGCTCGACCTCGGCGACCATCGCGTCGTAGTAGTTACTGCCGGTGGCGGCGATCCGGTCTCGGAGCTCGGCATCCGAGCGCGCGGCCAGGTAGATCTCCCGCAGTGCGTGGGTGGTCGGTGAGAACTGTGCCTCACGCAGGTACCGGAGTGCGGCGCTGATGCCGTTCGCGTGCGTGTCCAGCTGGTCCATGAGCAGACCGAATCCGGCCAGCTGGCGAGCGAATATCTCCTCCGATGCCCGCACGACCAGATCCAGCCTGCTGTCGAACTGCCGAAACATCGCACCCACCGACAGTTCCGCGCGCCCACAGATTTCCTGCACGGTGGCCCGCTGGTAACCGACCTCGCCGATCGCCGCGATGGTGGCCTCCACCAGCTTGGCGACGGTCGCCGCACGACGCTCCTGCTGGGTGCGCCGCGGCCGGGCGTGCTCGGTGGAATGGGTCATGGCCGCGCCGTCGTCGAGGCGGCGGTCGTGCACACAGCCGTGCTCCTCGTTCTCTCGCTCATGACTACCCATCCTGCCGTGCCGTCACCTTTCCGGGTGGCACCGGTATGTGGTGATCGTTGACACAGTGATGTACCGCACTTTACAGTCAGTCCACAACTTAGGAAATAAACACTCTCTATCTAAGAATGGCGGGTGTCCCCAGCGCTGTGGAGGTACGAGAAATGACGAAGACCAGGGCAGGGGGCACCAGCAGGGTGTTCGCGCGGGCGTGTCTGGCGTTGACCGCCGGGCTCACCGTCGCGGTCTGTCCGGCCATTGCCGATCAGGCGGTCGCGGAACCGGTTCCGGTGGCGCCCGCGTTGCCGTTTCCGGTGCCGCCCGCGCCGCCGTTCCTGGATCCGGCGTTCTACAACCCGGACCCGGCCAGGGTCGACGCCGCACAACCCGGCGAAATCCTGGCGGCCCGCCAGGTGAACCTGGCCAATTTCTGGCTGATCCCGCTCAACACCCGGGCCTGGCAGGTGTCCTATCGCAGCAACAACACTCGTGACGAACCGATCCCCGCGGTCGCCACCATCATCGTCCCGCACCGCCCCGCGCCGACCGATGATCGCGGCCTGCTCGCCTTCCAATTCGCCGAGGACTCGCTGTCGATCAACTGCGCGCCCTCCTACGCCTTGCAGATGGGGACCCTGCCGAACCCGACGAACAGCGTGATCCCGCTGGAGTTCGTCGAGCTCCAGGCGATGCTGCAACTGGGTCACGCTGTGGTGGTGCCCGATCACCAGGGCCCCAACGCCGCCTACGCGGTCGGCCCACTCGGTGGCCGGATCACCCTGGACGCGATCCGCGCTGCCCAGAACTTCGAACCCGCCGAGCTCGGCCCGGACACCCGCACCGCCCTGTGGGGCTACTCCGGCGGCGCCATCCCCACCGCGCACGCCAACGAGCTGGCGCCGCGGTACGCGCCGGAACTACATCTGGTCGGCGCCGCGACCGGCGGGCTGCTCGCCGATATCCGGGCGGCCGTGGACTACAACAACGGCACCTCGACCTTCGCCGGCGCGGTGTTCGGCGGGTTGCTCGGCGTCGCCCGCGAGTACCCCGAGGTGGACCAGTTCATCGAGCGGTACATGAACCCGGTGGGCAAGGCGCTGCGGGTGGCACACGAGGAACAGTGCGTGGCACTGCAATTCGCGACGTTCCCGTTCCTGAACATCAAGGGCCTGTTCGACTACCCCGGTGATCCGCTGGGCGCGCCCGAGATGCAGCCCGTCCTGCGGGAACTCACCCTCGGCCATCGCGGGACACCCGCCGCACCGCTGTACATCTACCAGGCGCCCTTCGACGAGGCCATGCCGATCAACTCGGTGAACAAGCTCTACGACACCTACTGCAAGGATCCGAACGCCCAGGTCGCCTACACCCGTGACATCATCGCCGAACACGGCATCGCCGCCGTGGCGGGCGCCGGATCGACGGTGATGTGGCTCAACGACCGGCTCAACGGCATCCCCGCCGCACCCGGTTGCCACAACCGCGACGTCGCGAGCCAGATCCTCGACCCCGGCGCCTTCGACGCTTTCGTCAACGCGATCGGCCAGACCCTGGCATCGGCCCTGGGCATGCCGGTCTGAGCAAAGCCGCACCGTGTGCGGACGGGTCAGCGTCCGTTCCGGCGGAGCGTGGTCACCGCGCGGACGGTCGCGTAGCCACGCCACTCGAGTGCGGCGATCGCGGAGTAACTGGTGAAGTCGACAGCCCATCCGCCGTCGGGCTGTTGACCTCGCTCGAGTCGGTCGAGGTCGGTTTCGACGGCATCAGTGGTGAAGTAGTCGCGGATCGGGCGGCCGGGTTCGGGTGCGTAGTCCAGCAGGTGGATCGTCTCCCCTTCCGCGGCTCCCGTCACGGCGAGCGCTCCGTCGGCGGGAACGAACTGGGCCAGGTGATCGAGAAGCCGTCGAGCCCGCGGGTGGGTGCGGAGCCACTCGTCGGCTCGGGCGGCACGCATCGCCTGGGCGGTGACGGCGGCCGTGATCTGAAGTGAGGATTCGTTCGGGTCGGCCTGGGCCCAGAACGGTGCGCAGGCGGTCGGGTCGGCGATCGGCAACGCGAAAGGAAGCCCGCCGTCTTCGAGCGCGGTGTGCTGCAGCCAGGTCAGGAGCGGCGCGGCGCGGTCGGGGGCGGCGGTCCCGGCGTCGGCGATGGCTTCCCACGCGTGCAACGCACCGCTGGGCTGGCTCTCCGGAGCTCACAGGTCCGATTCCAGCCCCCACCCGTATCCGCCGTCCGGGTTCCGAAAGGCGCCGAGGCTACTGATGACGGCAGCGCGTGCCACGGGGTTGTCGGCGACTGCGACCTCGAAGCGGTGACGGTCGAGTGCACGGGTGTTCGCGGTCATGAACGCGCGATACCCGTACTCATCCGGTGGCCGGGGGCTCCCCCGCCGAAACCCAGTTGATCATCGGATGACCTTTCCTTCCGCATCGCGCGGACGCACCGGATGTCGGCTGAGGATCGAGACCCGGTTCAAGGCGTTGATCGTGATCGCCACCCATTCGGCGGCGACGAAGGTCTCCTCGCCGAGGACCACACGGGCGCCGAAGAGATCGGCCTCCGATTCCTCGGTGGTGGGCAGCGACGTGGCGGCCTCGGCCACCGCGAGCACCGCCTTGTCCCGATCGTCGAACACCGCGGTCTCCCGCCAGGCCGGCAGCAGATCGAGCTTCTGCTGCGGTATTCCGGCTTTCCTCGCCTCGCGCGAATGCAGATCCATGCAGAACGCACACCCGTTGAGCTGTGAGGTGCGCAGCTTGATCAACTCGGACTCCTGTGCCGAGAGCCCCCGGCGCAACACCGCCGCCCGGATCACCGAGGTGAACTCTTCCGCGGCCTGCCATGCCTCGGGCATGATCTTGTCCACGAACGGGCGCATCGAAACGCTGCTCATCGCACGAGTTCCGCGACGTCGTCCAGGACCGTGACCCGGCCACCATCTCCGGGATCCGGTTCGGGGACAACCGATTCCGGGTCGACGAGGTAGACCTCGTGGCCGTCGAGTGTGAGCCGACGCGCGACCTCCAGCAGCATGCGCCGCGCCACGTCGTCGATCGACGAGACCATCGTGAGGTCCACGACCACCGTGGGCTCCTCGGGCGCGGTGTCCACCAGCTCTCGAACGATTCGCTCGGCTGCGGCGAAACCGACCCCACCCTGCAGTTGCAGGACGCGGGTCGCCTCCGTTCCGGCGCCAACGACGTGGTTGGACCGCACGACCGCGCGCGCCGCGGGTGGGACCTCCATCACGTGCAGGCCCATGTCTGCGGAGAAGCGTTCGAACAGCGACACCCCACGCACGCTGTTCCCGTGGACGTCGAGGCGAGGCGAGAACGTGGCCATGCCGATCTGACCGGGCAGCGCACCGATCAGACCCCCGGCCACGCCGCTCTTGGCGGGGATGCCCACCTGGGTCGCCCAGTCGCCGGCCGCGTCATACATGCCGCAGGTGGCCATGACACTGAGCACCTGACGCACCACCGGTTCGCGAATCACCCGCTCACCCGAGACGGGATTCACCCCGCGGTTGGCCAACGTCGCGGCCATCATGGCCAGATCCCGCGCGGTGACGAGCACGGAACACTGGCGGATGTACCCGTCGACGACGGCTCTCGGGTCCTCGGTGAGGATGTCGTGGCTGCGGAGCATGTGCGCGATGGCGAGGTTGCGGTGTGCGTGCTCCATCTCCGACGCACACACCGCCTCGTCCACCCTCAGCCGACGACCGGCGAACGCCGAAAGTCCCTCGACCACCCGCGCCACGCGCTCTGCGGCATTCAGATCCGCCGCACCGGCCAGCGAGTGGGTGGTGATCGCGCCGGCGTTGATCATGGGGTTGCGGGGACGCCCGGTGTCGCGTTCGAGGGAGATCTCGTTGAACGCCTCACCGGACGGCTCGACACCGACTTTGGCCAGCACCGGGTCGAAGCCACGATCGGACAGCGCCAGTGCGTAGGTGAACGGCTTCGAGATCGACTGGATGGTGAACTCGGTGTCGATGTCTCCGGCACCATAGACCTCGCCGTCGACGGTGGCGAAGGCCGCGCCGAGCCGCTCGGGATCCGCCGCGGCGAGTTCGGGGATGTAACCCGCCAGCTCTCCGGAGGTATCCGACTCCACCGCCGCAAGGACCTCGGCCAGGTAGTCGGGAATCATTGATTGCATTCGTTGCTCTCCCTCGGTTGCCGATCGGCTCTCATGATCCACCCTGGGCAACACGGGTGACCACAGCGAGGTCGGCAGGTGTCGGACGGAACACACTGCCGTTCCTGGTCCACCTCGGCGTGGCAGACCCGTACCCGCCCCGTCGGGCGAGCACTGGGCCACCTAACGGCCGCGCAGGCGGCGCACCGCGTCGTCCATGTGCTCGACGAGCAGAGCACGGGCACGGTCCGGAGAACCACTGCCGATCGCTTCGTGCAACTCGACGTGTTCGCGCGCTTGTTCGCGCAGGTCTGGGTAGGTGGTTTGCAGCGCCCCGAGGCACATACGGGTTTCGATGAGCAGGGTGCGGGCGGCGCGGACCAGGCGAGGACTGTCGGCGGCGGCGACGAGGGATTCGTGGAAGGCCTGGTCGGCGTCGGAGACTCCGGTGGCGTCACCCGCTTCGGCCGTCACGCGCATGGCGGTGACGCTGGGTTGCAGCGCGGCGTAGGCGATCTCGCGACGACCATCGAGGATGAGTTCGAGTGCGCCGCCTTCCAGGGCGGTGCGGGCGCGGTAGATGTCGATGACATCGTCGGTGGTGAGTTCGATGACGAAGATGCCGCGGTTGCGGATGCTGAAGAGCAGCCCTTCCTGGACGAGGCGCTGCATGGCCTCGCGGACGGGTCCGCGCGAGACGCCGAAGCTGGTCGCCAGATCGGCCTCGCCGAGTTGGGCGCCGGGTGCCAGCGCACCGCGCATGATCGCCTCGCGCAGCCGGTCGGCGATCATCTCCGCGGTGGACTGCTGGTTGACCGGCTCGAAGTCAATGATCGACATGTCGGCTCTCCTGCGCGAACAACGCGCCGAGTTCGGGCGCGAACGGGGTCACCCCGGCCAGCCGCAGACCTTCCCAGATGGTGACCTGGTTCGCCGTGAGTACCGGCTTGCCGAGCGCGGCTTCGAGTTTCGGGAGCACTTCGAGAGTATGCATGGCGGTGTCGGGGATGAGCAGCGCTTGGGCATCGGCATGGTCGTTGGTGACTGCCAGAGTGAGAACCTGGTCGGGGGTGAGGGTGCCGACCTCGGCGGCGGTGTCGATACCGGCGCTCGACATCGACACCACCTCGATGCCCGCGTCGGCGAGGAAGTCGACGAACAACCGCGCGACGTCCTCGGGGTAACTCGCGACGACGGCGACACGCCGCACCCCGAGAGCCCGCGCCGCCTCGACGAAGGCGAAACTCGTGCTCGACGCGGGCACACCGGCCGCTTCGGCCAGGCTCTCGACCTGTCCGCGCGCCCCGTGCGGGCCATAGACGAAACTGCCCGAGGTGCAAGCCCAGACGACGGCGGCGGGTTCGTCGGGCGCGAGCAGTTCGGCGCCACGACGCAGTTTCTCGGGACTGCCGAGGTCGAGCAGTTCGGGGATCGCGTGCAGGTCGGTGCCGTAGATGTGCGCCACCGGCAGTGCGGCGCCGAGCAGGGCCGCGGCGCGCGGGTAGTCGTCCTCGGCCGCATGGTCGGGATAGATGAATCCTATTGTCGGACTGTGCATCTCACTCCATTCAGAAGACATCGAGGAGCCATTTCCCTGGCCCCATCATCGGCAGTTTCATTCGGCCGAGGCAGGCCCACATGGTCAGTTGGTTGGCAGTGAGGACGGGTTTGCCGAGCGCCTGTTCGAGGGGTTCGATCACGTCGTAGGTCGGCAGATTGGTGCAGCTGACGAAGATCGCTTCCGAGCGCGGGTCGTCGGCGCGCAGTATCCGTTCGGCGATGGTGCGGTAGTTGACCTTCCAGATGCCGCCGCCGAGCCCGAGGTGATCGGACCTGATCGTGGTGCAGCCGGCCTCGTCGAGGAACTCGCGCAGCTTGCCGGTGAGAATCTCGTCGTAGGGGGTGATGACCGACATGCGGGTGATGTTGAGGTGCTTGATCGCTTCCACCAGCGCGCCCGAGGTGGTCACCGCGTCGGGTGCCCCGGCCAGGCAGATCGTTTCCCGCAGTGACCGTTCGTAGGCGAGGCCGTTGATGAAACTGCCCGAAGTACACAGGTAGGCGACGACTTCCGGTTCCACGTGCAGCACGTCGTGGGTGGCCGCGGTCAGGTGCAGCGGGTTCGACACCAACTCGGCCATGGCCAGCGACACCGGCACGGGTTCATAGGGGGTGCGGGCCAGGTGCAGACTCACCTCGAGGGGCGCCCACCGCCACAGTTCCCGTTCCAGGGCGAGGTCGAACGGCGCGATCACGCCGATGCCTCGTTGGGCTACCGGCCCGTCGATGTCCGGGAAGCTGAACTCCACAGCGGCCCCTCTCGCGCTCAGCCGGGCGGACCTCCGAACACGATCGGATTGTTGACAATCATACGATCTGAACTTACGGTGTCAATGTGGAAAACGGGCCGATTGTCACCGTCCTACATCGTGACAGTGTGCCCGCATCGGACCTCATGGCCCCGGTCGCCCAGCGCGCCGCCGTGCGCTACACAGAGGCCGACGGGCTCGCCGATGCGCTGCGTGGCGCCGATGTGTTGTTCGTCTACGACTTCCAGACCCGCGCCGTACCGGGCGCCTGGCACGCCGCCGACCGGCTGCGCTGGTTGCACATGGGCGGCGTCGGCGTGGATCCGGTGATGTTCCCGGAGCTGCGCGCCTCCGAGGTGGTGGTCACCAACACCCGCAACGTGTTCGACTCCGCCATCGCCGAATATGTGCTCGGGCAGATCATCTCGTTCGCGAAGGATCTGCCGGGCTCGATCCGGTTGCAGCAGCGGCACGAGTGGCGCCACCGCGAATCCGAACGCGTGCACGGGGCGACGGCACTGATCGTCGGCACCGGCGCGATCGGGCGCACCATCGCACGACTGTTGCGCGCCGTGGGGATGACAGTGCGCGGGGTCGGGCGTCGCGCCCGCACCGGCGATCCCGATTTCGGCACCGTCAGCGACGATCTGCTCGCCGAACTGCCCGGCGCCGACTACGTGATCTCGATCGCGCCGCTCACCGCGCAGACCAGGCACATGTTCGACGCCGCCGCGTTCGCGGCGATGAAACCGCATGCCATGTTTGTCAACGTCGGGCGCGGGGAATCCGTGGTTACCGACGATCTCGTGTCCGCCCTCACCGACGGCTCGATCGCCGGGGCCGCGCTGGACGTGGTCGACCCGGAACCGCTACCTGTCGGTCACCCGCTGTGGGATCTGCCGAATGTGGTTCTCACACCACACAATTCGGGGGATTTCCGTGGCTGGCGCACCGAGATCGTGCGCACGTTCACCGAGAACTTCGGCAGGTGGACAGCGGGTCTGCCACTGGACAACGTTGTCGACAAAACGCTCGGGTACGTGCCCGGCTGAAGGAGCCCCGCCATGACACAGCCCGATCCCGGTCGCCCCACCGACCCCACCGCGATGACCGCGGTGCAATTGGTCTCGGCCTACGCGGCCGGGCTGCTCTCCCCCGTCGAGGCCACCCAAGCCTGCCTGGACGCCATCGCCGCCCGCGATAGCGCGCTCAACGCCTTCTGCCTGGTCGACCCCGATCGTGCGCTCGTGCAGGCCAAGGATTCCGAGGCGCGCTGGCAGTCGGGCAATCCGCGCGGCTTGCTCGACGGTGTGCCGATCTCGATCAAGGACATCTTTCTGACCGAAGGCTGGCCGACGCTGCGCGGCTCCACGTGCGTCGATGCGGGCGGGCCGTGGACGGTGGACAGTCCGGTCGCCGCCCGGCTGCGCGAGGACGGGATGGTGTTCGTCGGGAAGACGACCACCCCGGAGATCGCGTGGAAAGGCGTCACCGACAGCCCGCTCACCGGGATCACCCGCAATCCGGCCGATCCCACGACGACGGCAGGCGGTTCGTCCGGTGGCAGTGCGGCGGCGGTGGCGGGCGGGATGACGCCGGTGTCGGTCGGCACCGACGGCGGCGGCAGCATCCGGATTCCCGCTTCGTTCTGCGGCATCGTCGGCTTCAAACCGACGCACGGACGGGTACCGCTCTACCCGGCCAGCCCGTTCGGACCGCTCGCGCACGCCGGGCCGATGACGCGCACCGTCGAGGACGCGGCCCTGCTGATGGACATCCTCTCGCTGCCCGATCCGCGCGACCCGACCGCACTGGCGCCCACTTTCACGACGTTCCGCAGCCAGATGCAGCGGGATGTGCGCGGGCTGTCGGTCGGCTACTCCGCCACGCTCGGTTACGCGCGCGTCGATCCCGAGGTCGCCGCCATCGTCGAGGCCGCCGTCGGTCGGCTGGCCCAGGCCGATCTCACCATCGACGCCGTCGATCCCGGATTCGCCGATCCGCGTGCGGCATTCGAGACACTGTGGGCCGCGGGCGCGGCGACCATGCTGTCGAAGTTCCCGGCCGGGTCCCGCGAGCGGGTGGATCCCGGTCTGGCCGAGGTGTGGGCCCGCGGTGACTCCGTGAGCGCCATCGACTATCTCGATGCCCGCCACGTCGCCGCCGAAATGGGCATCACGATGGGCAACTTCCACATGGCTTACGACGTCCTGATCACCCCGACCATGCCGATCACCGCGTTCGAAGCCGGCCACGATGTGCCACCCGGCAGCGAGCTGACCGGCTGGCCCGACTGGACCCCGTTCACCTACCCGTTCAACATGACCCAACAGCCCGCCATCAGCATCCCGGTCGGCACGACGCGCGCCGGGCTGCCGGTCGGCTTGCAGATCGTTGGGCCGCGCCACTCCGACGACCTGATCCTCGCGGTCGCCCGGCACGCCGAGTTCGTGCTGAACAGCTGAAAAGGGTTCGCGCACACTTCTGTGGCTGCGTACGCTCCCCGCGTGACCGAGCAAGAGGCGCACGCCAGGTACCTCGACGATTCGAACGTGCTCGCCGCAATCGGTGCGTGGATTGCCCCTCGGGTCCAGCGGGTCTCCATTCGCCTGCCCATCGCGTTGGCCGAGGCAGCCGTCGCCGCCTGGAATCGCGACGAAACCGGTGAGACCGGTGAGGAAACCCCCGACCAATACGCCATACGAGACCGCGCCGCGGAGCTGGCCCTCATCGGGTTGGCGATCTCTGAACGCGGCCACCTCGACGGCGACGACGTGGTGGTGGTGGAGCTCCATCCCACATCCGTCGCGGCCGCGATACTCGCAGCGCAGTCACGAGACCATCAGTAATGGCGCACTCTTTCGTTCAGTAGTGCTCGCTGCCGTCGTCGACTGGCGTGGTGGAGTTCGGCCGGTTGGATTTGTCGCCGAGGCGCGCGTGCAGCCGCTCGCGGACCTGGTCCGGGGTGTATGCGCGACGTTTGCGTTCGGCCCGCACGATGACCACCCCGGTCGCCGCGACACCCGCGGTCCCGGCCAGACCCAATATCTTCCACCAGCGCATGCGCCTAGGCTAGTCGCTGTGCCAGACGAAACGCCGATAAGTATCGGCTTGGACGAAGCAGCAGAGCTGACGCGAACGGGGGATCTATGGTTGTTTCGCGGGCATTCTCGCGCCGATCGCGCGATCCGGGGATTGACCAACAGTCCGGTGAACCACGTCGGCATGGCAGTGGTCATCGATGACCTACCGGCGCTGATTTGGCATGCCGAGCTCGGTCGGGCACTACCGGATATCTGGTCGGGTAGCCACCATCGCGGAGCCCAGCTACACGACCTGCGGGCTGCGGTCATCCGGTGGAGCCAGGAGTACGGGCAACAGGCGTGGATGCGTCAGTTGGATCGGCCGGTGACCCGCGAGATGGAGGATGCAGCACTGCGGGTGGTGGCAAGGCTGGACGGTATGCCCTTCCCCTCCACCGGCGCGCTGGCGGGGCGCTGGTTGCTGGGCCGGGTGCCGGTACCGAAGCGGTCGAAACAGCGCGAATCCGAACAAGCCGGTCTGGAGAACGCCTACTGCGCGGAGATCGTCGCCATGACGTATGAGGCCATGGGCTTGTTGCCGAACAGACGTCCGAATTGGTATGACCCGGGCAGGTTTTGGAGTGGCGACAACCTGCGCTTGGCCGGCGGGTATCACCTCGGCGGGGAGATCACGGTGCACTTTCCCGAACACTGACCTCGGCGACTTCCGCCACGAGTGACACCTCATCGTGCACGGACCACGACCCATGGACGCGCCGTAGTGCCGATCTTCCGTGCATGGTTGTTCGATTGCCCGGGCAATCGAATTGTTCTATCCAATGGACGAATTCACTGCGGACACGCTGCGCACGCTCGTCACCGCAGGTGCCGGAACCTGCCCCTGACCGCTCGCATCGTGGTGGAGTCCGCCAGGTGCGGGGAGGCTGGAATCATGAGCCCGCGCTGGACGCCTCGCGCATGGATCGAACACATGGCCAACACACGCTCATGCCGCTGGTTGTGCGTCTGGTCGGCGCAATTCACTGTCAGCGGTTGCCGTGCGCGCCGGTGGTGGTGAAACCTCTCGGGAATGGAAGAACCGATCGAGCCTTCGGTGTTCGAAATGATCAGCAGGGTTGAACCTGAGCCGATCCGCGAGCATTGGGTGATTGTCGCGAACAGACGCTATCCGCCCAAGCAGGTGTATCAGCTGATCACCGGGTTGCCACGCTCGGCATATACGTCGCATCGTGCCCTCGCGGAGCTGCGCCGGTTGGGGCTGTCCACCAGCGTCTACACGCCGCCGCAGGCCGAGGGTGATCGGGCGGAATCCTCCGCCCGATCCGGTGGCATCGATGAATTGGCCGGGTCATTCGCGACGCTGTCGCGGTTTCTCGCCGACCACGACCTGACAGCGCACCTCGCTGCCGCGGAAGCTGATCTCCAGCATGCTGGATCTGAGGCGAGTCGTGACGTGACCACCAGGTACGGATTCAGCGACGACCTTCTTGACGCCGCGCTGGCTGTGCGCGCACACGTCGGGCGCCTCAACGACGTCATTCATGCGACCGTCATCGCACGCGTGCTACCCGCCATCTTGGAAGAAGGAGAGGCTGTCATCCGACGGCCCTCCCTGGGAGCGGGAAATGATCCGTCGCGGCCGTTCGATCTGGAAACAGATCGTCGGATCGCCGAGTTCAAAGTCGCGCAGTGGAAAGGGGCCGACACCATGCGCAAGCGAGGTGTCGTCTCCGACCTGGTCCACTTGGCACTCGATGAAAGTGGTCGGCGCGCTCAGCTTTTCGTCGTCGGTGCGTTGCCTGTCAAGTTTCTTACGGCCTCCAAGTCGACGATCGCGTGGGCGCTCGGCCGGTCGTCTCCGCACACCAGAGCCCGGTTCGAGCAACATTTCGGACCTGCGAGCGATTTCACCGTCGCGGATTTCGTTCGTGTTCACGGCCGACGCATCGAGCTGGTCGACCTGGCAGCACTCGTCCCGTCGTTGGCACTTCCGCCGGAGCTGATCTGACGGCACCAGCATCGCCAATGCCCCGTCACTGCACCGCACCCTGCCGCAGCCCGTAGAAGGTCTCAGGCTTGGTGCAACGACGACGTAGGCAGACCGGCGCAAGACGATATCCTGTACTGCCGATTATGTGTTGTCCGCCAGCTGCGCCACTCGCGAAGCCGAATCCCTGCCTGGATAGATCATGGAGCTGAAGGTAGCCAACACCGCGAACTTTGGCGATGGAGTTGGCGCTCTGCGGGATCCCAAGGGCCGCCGCACCAGCCGCCACCGCACTCCTCTGCCGACGAGGGCGCGCTGTGTGTGGCTATCCGCCGGTAGTCTGTCATAGGTTCCGGCTTGGCTGTCGTGATCGGGTAGGCGGCCTGGAAGGCCAATCGCTGATCGGCCTCGGCCGCGATCCTGTCGAGTTCTTCGTCGAGCATCATGAAGACCTGCCAGGGTTCTTGCCCGCTGACCGCGGCCACCCGCTCCACGATGAGCTGTTCGAGCTCGGGAACCCGCTTGGCCTTCCAGATCTTGTCGGCGAGACCGACAAGGAGGTCGTCCATGCCGATGTCGGGTTCGGTCCAGGCGGCATGGGTACGCGCGAACCGCGCAGCGCTGTCGTGCACTCCAAGGTCGAGCAGAAGTTGGTGCCCGTCGGCTTCGTGCGCTGAGCCCGGGCCGGACAGTTCGGCAGGGTGGAGGATCTTCCCGATGTCGTGGGTGGCCGCACCGAACAACACCGCATCGGCATCGAATTGCACTGTGTCGTAAGTGGTCTTCAGCCACTCGGCCAGCTGGCAGGCCACGTCATGAACCGCCCGCAAGTGTGCAGCCAGCCGCGGCGGGGCGTCCACCCGGCCGCTGACAACGCACTGGAAAGCCACGACCGGCGCATCTGGTTCCGGATTCACGCGCGGGCGAAGGACAGGGTCTCGCCCTCGACGCCGCTGAGCCACAGTCCGTTGCAGGCGGTGGCGAGGTCGGGTAAGCCATCTTCGATGGTGGCGAAGACGCTGCCGGGGACCCAGCCGAGGTCGCCGTTGATCAGGAGGTTGTTGCGGCCGTAGAACAGGGCCAGGTCGGTGGCGCCCTGGGCGTGGTGGGCGGCGGAACCGGGTTCGTAGCCGTAGGCGGGGTTGCCGATTTCCCAGGGTTCGAAGTCGAAGAGGCAGACGTCGCCGGGAATCGGTGTGACGGTGGGGTTTTCGCGATGTGGGGCCGCGGTGATGCGGGGTACCAGGGTGTAGACCTCGTTGCGGGCGTATTTGGCGTGGAAGGCGTCGCCCTCCTGTGGGAGCGCGTCCCAGACGGCGGCGCAGGTGAGCGGTGCTTCGTCGTCGAGGAGGCGGGCGCGGCAGGTGATGCCGGCTTTGGTGAGGGTGATGCTCATGTAGCGGGCCATCGGGTCCTGCTTCCTGTGCGGTGCGAGGGCGCGGGGTCGGTGCGAGCGCTACAGCTCGGCGAGGACTTCCGACCAGATCGCCAGCGCATCGTCTACTTGGGTATCGGTGACGATCAGCGGCGGGATCATCCGCACGACGTTCATGTGGGCACCGCAGGTGAGCAACAGCAGCCCCTTGTCGACGGCAGCCTTCTGGGCGGCCGTTGCCGTCGCGGTGTCGGGTTCACCGGTCGCCGTGGTGAATTCGGCTCCGACGAGCAGCCCGAGACCGCGAACATCCCCGATTGCCTTGGTGGCCAGCTGTTCGACGCCGCTGCGCAACTGCGCTCCGCGGACCGCCGCGTTGTCGACCAGGCCCTCGGCCTCGATGACGTCGAGTGTCGCCACGGCGGCGGCACAGGCCACGGCGTTGCCGCCGTAGGTGCCCCCTTGGGAGCCCGGCCAGGCCTTCGCCATCAGTTCCCGCGATGCCGCGATGCCCGACAGCGGGAACCCGCTGGCCAGACCTTTGGCGATGGTGATCACGTCGGGACGAACGTCGAAGTGCTGATGGCCGAAGAACTTTCCGGTGCGGCCGAAGCCGGTTTGGATCTCGTCGAAGACCAGCAGGATGCCATGCCGGTCGGCGCGTTCGCGCAGACCCTGGAAGAACCGGGTGTTGCCGGGGATGTAGCCGCCCTCCCCGAGCACCGGTTCGACGATGAACGCGGCGGTCTCCGCGGGCGAGGTCAGGGTGGCGAGCAGATAGTCGAGCTCGCGCAGCGCGAAGTCGGTGGCCTCGGCTTCGCTCCAGCCATAGCGGTAGGCGGTCGGGAACGGGGCCACGTGCACACCCGACATCAGCGGACTGAACCCCGCTGAGAACCGGGTCCCCGAGGTGGTCATGGTCGCGGCGGCGACGGTGCGGCCGTGAAAACCGCCGTGGAAGACGACCACATTCGGGCGCCCGGTGGCCTGGCGCACCAGGCGCAGTGCCGCCTCGACCGCCTCACTGCCGGAATTGGCGAAGAACAGCGTGTCCAGACCTTCGGGCAGTACGGCGCCGAGTCGCTCGGTGAGCTCGAGCAGCGGCTTGTGCATCACCGTCGTGTACTGGCCGTGGATCAGGCGGGCGACCTGGGCCTGAGCCGCCGCCACCACGGTGGGATGGCAGTGCCCGGTGCTGGTGACGCCGATCCCTGCGGTGAAATCCAGGTAGCGGCGACCGTCGGCGTCGTAGAGGTAGCAGCCCGCGCCGTGGTCGACCCGCACGGGCGTGGCCTGCTTCAGGATGGGAGACAGCTCGGTCATCAACGACTCCCCAGATTGTCCATTGTCGGATTGTTGACAATATGCATAACATGGCGGGAGGGGTCACAGCAATGGGTGATCCACCGCGTCGGGAGGCAGGCACCGCATGGACGAGTCCGGGGGCAGCGCACAACTGCTCGAGAACCTGAGCGCGGCCGAGCGAGCCGCCATCGACAGCGTCCCCACGGGGTTGTTCATCGGCGGCCGATGGCGCGACTCCCCCGCCGCACTGCCCGTCCTCGATCCCGCGACCGGTGCCCGGCTGTGCACGGTGGCGGACGCGACCGCCGCCGACGGACTCGACGCGCTCACCGCCGCGGCCGACGCCCAAGCGGACTGGGCGAACACCCCTCCACGCACGCGCAGCGACATTCTCCTGCGCGCCCACCACGCGCTGCTGGCCGACACCGAACGCCTCGCCCTGATCATGACGCTCGAGATGGGCAAGCCGCTGCCCGAGGCGCGTGGCGAGGTCGCCTATGCCGCGGAGTTCTTCCGCTGGTTCGCCGAGGAAGCCGTTCGGCTCGACGGCGGGTACATGCAGGCACCGACGGGCGGTTCACGTTTTCTGGTCACCAAGCAGCCGGTGGGGCCGAGCCTGCTCATCACGCCGTGGAACTTCCCGATGGCGATGGGCGCGCGCAAGATCGCGCCCGCGTTGGCCGCCGGATGCACCTGCGTCGTGAAACCGGCTGAGCAGACGCCACTTTCGATGCTCGCCCTCGCGGCAGTACTCGCCGAAGCGGGCGTTCCCGCCGGTGTGGTCAATGTGGTCACCACGGCTGACCCGGGCGCGGTCACGGCACCGATCATCGCCGATCCGCGCTCGCGCAAACTCTCCTTCACCGGGTCGACCGCCATCGGGAAGCTGCTGCTCGAACAGTGCGCTCGCACCGTCATGCGGACCTCCATGGAGCTCGGCGGCAACGCGCCGCTGCTGGTGTTCGACGACGCCGATCTCGACGACGCGGTCGAGGGCGCGCTCGCGGCCAAGATGCGCAACATCGGTCAGGCGTGCACGGCGGCGAACCGAATCCTGGTGCAGCGCGGGATCGCCGAGGAGTTCGCGCAGCGGCTGGCGGCGCGGATGGCGGCGCTGCCGATGGGTCGCGGCACCGAGGCGGGTGTCGTTGTCGGGCCGCTCATCGACGCCGACGCGGTGGCCAAGGTCGAGCATCTCGTGGCCGACGCACGACAGCGCGGCGCGACGGTGTTGCTCGGCGGCACGGCGATCGACGGTCCCGGAACGTTCTACCCCGCGACCGTGCTCACCGGTGTGCCCGACGACGCCGAGTTGTGCCACACCGAGATCTTCGGGCCCGTCGCCGCGATCGGCACCTTCGACACCGAGGACGAGGCGATCACCCGAGCCAACGACACCCCCTACGGACTGGTCGCCTACGTGTTCACCGAGAACCTGCGGCGCGGGCTACGCGTCTGTGAAGCGCTCGAGACCGGGATGGTCGGCCTCAACCAGGGCGTGGTCTCCAATCCGGCCGCGCCGTTCGGCGGGGTGAAGGAGTCCGGTCTCGGGCGCGAGGGCGGGTTCACCGGGATCGACGAATTCCTCGAGACCAAATACATCGGCGTCAAGGTTTAGGGAGACAGCGTGCGCACATACCGGATCGCGACCATTCCGGGCGATGGGATCGGCGTCGACGTGACCGCCGAGGCGGTCAAGGTGCTCGACCGAGTACTACCGGGAATCAGCTGGACCGAATTCGACTGGTCCTGTGAGAACTACCTGCGAACCGGCGCGATGATGCCACCGGACGGGCCCGAGCAGCTCGCCGGGTTCGACGCGATTCTCTTGGGTGCCGTCGGATTTCCGGGCGTGCCCGACCACATCTCCCTGTGGGGCTTGCTGATTCCGCTGCGCCGAGCTTTCGGGCAATACGTCAACCTGCGGCCGGTGCGGCTGCTGCCC
This sequence comes from Nocardia mangyaensis, assembly GCF_001886715.1. Classification (NCBI taxonomy): domain Bacteria; kingdom Bacillati; phylum Actinomycetota; class Actinomycetes; order Mycobacteriales; family Nocardiaceae; genus Nocardia; species Nocardia mangyaensis. Next base: position 2,798,029 of record NZ_CP018082.1, on the reverse strand, counting down.
GGCACGGAATCGGCCCTGCGCGACCGCACCGCCGACGACCTCGACATTCTCATCGTGCGCGAGAACTCCGAGGGTGAGTACTCCGAGATCGGCGGCATCCACAATCCAGGGCGGCCGGACGAATTCGTACTCCAGGAATCGGTGTTCACCCGCACCGGCTGTGAACGAATCATCCGCTATGCCTTCGACCGCGCCACGGAACGCTCGGGAAAGCTCTGCTCGGCGACGAAGTCGAACGGACTGATCCACTCGATGCCCTACTGGGACAGCGTCTTCGAACGCATCGCCGTGGAGTATCCGTCGGTGCAGACCCGGCAGATGCACGTCGACGCCCTCGCTGCCGAAATCGTGCTGCATCCCGACCGACTCGACGTGATCGTCGGCTCGAACCTGTTCGGCGACATCCTCTCCGATCTCGCCGCCGCCGTCACCGGCGGACTCGGCCTCGCACCCTCGGGCAACATCAACCCCGACGCGGACGCACCGTCGATGTTCGAGGCCGTCCACGGCAGCGCCCCCGACATCGCGGGCCTCGGCATCGCCAACCCGGTCGCCCAGATTCTCGCCGGCGCGATGCTGCTCTCCCACCTCGGCGAGGACACCGCGGCCACCGCCGTCGATCGGGCAGTCCGCGATGTCCTCGCCGCGGGCACCGTCCGCACCCCGGACCTCGGCGGCCCCGCAACCACCGCCGACCTGGGCACCGCCATCGCCGCCCGCGCCGCCGAACTCGCGCACACCCTCACCGAAGCGTGACCCGAATTCGCCGGACCCTTCGACGCCGCCGCTGGTGACGTCCAACGCCCGGACTCAGGCTTGGCCGAAGGCATCAGATCGCCGACGTGGGCCCGGACCTCGCTGACGTGCGCTGTCCGTGCCGGGCGCCGTGGCGCTGCCCTCGGCGTGTACGGATTCCGGCCTAGTGCGCGACGGCGGTCAGGAGTTCGGGGCCGTGCGCAACATCAGCAACTGACCTATCTCGGCCTTCACCGTCACCCGAGTGCCGAGTTGCGAATCTGCCGAGCCGCCATGGACCTGTCGGACGGATTCGCCATGGTGTATTCCCCTCGTGTTCTCGACGCTACCGATGCCCGGGTACCCGACCGACGGGTCTCTGAACCGTGAGCAATGGTACCGAGGGCGCTGATTGGTCACGCGAACCGCGGGAATACGCGCAACAGATCCAGTCGTCCAGCGCCGATCAAAGGAAATCCATGACACGCCAGCGCCATTCCCTTTCCGCCGCGTCCCGTCTCGCCGCACTCACCGCCCTCGCGGCGATCGGTGTGCTCTCGTGCGCCACCACCACCGATCCACAGGGGCCGGGCAAGGACCCCGGTCCGACCGAGGAACCGATGATCGGCACCGCCGCGGCGATCCAGCTGTGCGACATGCTGCGTGCCGATGTCGGCAACTGGGACCAGCAGAACACGACGTTGGCCAAGGCGACATTCAATGGCGTGGTCCATAACTGGGCCCTGCGCAACGGTGCGGTCAACGTTTCGGTTGCCCGGCATCGGCAGGTCGTCGACGCCGCGGCCGCGCAGCACTGCCCCGACGTGCGTGACCAGGTCACGCACGTGCTCGACATCCCGGATCTGGCCTCGGGACTGGCCGGGTTCTGACGGCCACGAACCAGCGAACCGCCGTCGGCGACCTCCGATGAATTCGAACACCTTTCATCCTCGCCATCGCCGCGGCGGGCCGCGCGCGGTGGTGCCCGACGTTTGACCGGCCCGCCGGAAGGCATTTCTGCAGCCACCGGACAGACCAATCGAACGCCAGGATCTGAGCAGCTGTCGCCGTCCACCGCAGGTCGTTTCACCGCCGAACCCACCGTGACCTACGACAGACCGAACCGCTGGCGGAGAACATCGCCCGACAGTTCACCCGCAACGCCACCCCGGTCGCGGCGGCATCGGGCCCGTGGCCGGAGACATCGCCGATGATGGCGTGCACCAGGCCGTTCGGATCCTGCATCACGTCGTAGAAGTCGCCGCCGAGCAACGACTCCACCCAACCTTTCACCAGGTAGTCCTGGGCTCCCGACGCCAATGCGGCGAGCCCGATGTGCTCCCGGTCGAAGACGGTCATCACCACGATCGCGACCCGGTCGTTGTCCTCGCGGATCCGTGCCAGCGCTTCGAGCCCGTTGGCATCGGTCAGGTGCAGGTCACACAGCACACAGTCGGGGACGTCGGTGCGCAGGAGCAGACCCGCTTCGGCCAGCGTGCGCACCCAGCCCAGTCGCGGGCTCGGAGTGAGGTCGACGCCCATGAAGCGACGGCAAGGCATCCGGTCTGGCGGACCGACAGCGCACGCAGGATCAGCCTGGGTCGTAGCGGGTACCGATGTGCGGTCCGGGGGACTCACTGCCGGCGCAGCTACCGTGTGAGGTGCGGCCGGGACTTCCCCAGGGTTGGCATCCCTGAAATGACGGTCCGTGCTCGGGTATCCGCAGGCGGGCAGGCCGCGGAGGCAACGACGACGACAAGGAGACTGCGAGTGGCCGTCCTGGACGCGAAACTGAGCGACATCTACGACGAAGTGTTGCGCCGCAACCCCGGGGAAACCGAGTTCCACCAGGCCGTCCACGAGGTCCTCGACAGCCTCGCCCCCGTCGTCGCCAAACACCCGCACTACGCCGACGCGGCGGTGATTCGCCGGTTGTGCGAGCCCGAACGCCAGATCATCTTCCGGGTTCCGTGGGTCGACGATTCCGGCGCGGTGCAGATCAATCGTGGCTTCCGGGTGGAGTTCAACTCCGCGCTCGGCCCCTACAAGGGCGGACTGCGCTTCCATCCTTCGGTGTACCTGGGCATCGTGAAATTCCTGGGGTTCGAGCAGATCTTCAAGAACGCGCTGACCGGGCTACCCATCGGTGGCGGCAAGGGCGGTTCGGATTTCGACCCGAAGGGCCGCTCCGACGGTGAGGTGATGCGGTTCTGTCAGGCGTTCATGACCGAGCTCTACCGGCATCTCGGCGAACACACCGACGTCCCCGCCGGTGACACCGGTGTGGGTGGCCGTGAGATCGGCTACCTGTTCGGCCAGTACAAGCGCATCACCAACCGATACGAGTCCGGTGTGCTCACCGGCAAGGGCCTGACCTGGGGCGGTTCGCAGGTGCGCAGGGAGGCCACCGGCTACGGCACGGTCTACTTCGTCAACGAGATCCTGGGCGCGGCGGGCCGTTCCTTGGAGGGCCAGCGGGTGGTGGTGTCGGGCTCGGGCAACGTCGCCATCTACGCGATCGAGAAGGTCCACGCGCTCGGCGGCACCGTGGTCGCGTGCTCGGATTCCAGCGGCTATGTCCTCGACGAGCAGGGCATCGATCTCGAGGTGCTCAAGGAGATCAAGGAGGTCCGGCGAGGTCGGATCGCCGACTACGCCGAGAACCGGACGGAGACCGCGCGGTATGTGGCGGGCCATTCGCTGTGGGAGGTGCCCTGCGACATCGCACTACCGTGCGCGACCCAGAACGAACTCGACGGTGTCGCCGCGGGCAAACTCGTCGCCAACGGCTGCCGGATCGTCGCCGAGGGCGCCAACATGCCGTGCACGCCGGACGCGGTGCGGCTGTTCGACGAGGCGGGGGTGACCTTCGCGCCCGGCAAGGCGGCCAACGCGGGCGGCGTGGCGACCAGTGCGCTGGAGATGCAACAGAACGCCTCCCGCGACTCGTGGAGCTTCGAGCACACCGAGGAGCGGCTCGCCGAGATCATGCGCGGCATCCACGACCGTTGCCTGGCCACCGCCGACGAATACGGTGCGCCGGGCAACTACGTGGCGGGCGCCAACATCGGCGGCTTCATCCAGGTCGCGGATGCGATGTTGGCCCTCGGCGTCATCTGAGCCGGACCACGGCGGTGCGCGTCATCTCCCGGACGAACCGCTCGCCGATCCACTCCCCAAGAGGCACAACGGATTCGCCACCATGGCCGCCTGTGCCGAACCTGACGAGGAACCGGTGATCCCGGAGTCGACCGGTGGCGTGTTCGGCACCGGTGCCGTCGGGTTGCCAGAGCCGCCCGTCACCATCGACGCGCCGTCGAGATTCGCGGGAGCCGAGACATCGAGCAGGTCGAGAACTGTCGGTGTGATGTCGGCGAGGGTGTATCCGTTGTTCTCCGTTCCCGCCGCGAACCCTGATCCGCGCGCGATGACGAAACTGGCTGTCTCGTAAGCGCTCTGCCCGACCAGGCCGTCCACTCGGCCGATGGCATCGCGATACGCCTGCGGCCAGATTCCGCGCAGCGTGTGGCCCACGATGTCCACCTGATCGAGGTGCGTGAACGGCAAATCGGTCCCCTCGGTGATGGCCGAGACAACCTGTGCGGTGGCATTGGCGTCGGCGGTGGTCTCACAGACGCCCGCACCGGTGGGATCGATCTGGGCGACGGTCACCCGGTCGGCCTGGGGGCTGCCGGTGCGCGCGATCATGCCGATCTTGTCCCAGGTCCCGATGGAGGCCGTCGACAACGACGGACGCGCCAGCTCCACCTGCGTGAACACCGTGGGATACTGCGCGAAAGGCCCTGCCTCGCAAGTGGACCCGTTGTCCTGCCACGCAGCAAATTGGACAATTGACCGACACAGTCCCGTTCACCGGGAAATCCTGGGATGCAGCTCGCTCATCAGTCAACCTCACGATAGGTGAACTTTTGCCGTTCGCCGTGGCACACGCGGTGGCGTGGCCGTCGCATCCATACTCTCGCGTGAGGATCGGTGGCGGTTGGAGGCGAAGGTACGCCGCCGAACGACCGAACTACTCTTCGATTCCTCCGCGCGGTCGAGCCAAACCCTGACACGCCCTGGCTCGCGCCCGCGGTCAGCGGCCGACATCGCGGCGCCGAATGCCTGCCTGAGCGACGCCGGTCAGGACAACCGTCACGGCGAGCCCGGCAATGGCGTTGACGTTGGCGGGATCGTGGGTCATGGTCCGATCGTCGCGCGGGTCCGGCCCGTCAGGGAGAGCCGAAGGTCACGCCACCGACCCCATTTCTCGTCAGGAAAGACGACAAGAGCGTCGAAGCCGGTGAAGCCGACGCTGTCCTGCGCCCGCCCCGGCACGAATACACCCCCCCAACCCCTCGCCTCTGTCCCCCGTCTTCGAGAAGTCGCCGATCGCGGATGACGACCACCGAGGCGCTGATCCGAATCACTGTTCGCGGCGCACCCGGCGACACGTCGATACCCTGGTACGGGTGAGCCACGACGTCCATCCGAAGATCCGCGGTTCCGCGCGGATGCCGACCGCGTGGGCACGGCCGGGGCACATCGGGTACGTCGGACCGGACCTGCGGCCCGATACGCACGCGCCGCCGGTCGCGATGCTCACCGTCGGCCTGGACGGGCCGCTGATCGTGCACACCGCCCGCGGTCTGATTCGCACCGGCAGCTCCTTCGCGCCAGCCCGCACTCCCCACCGTGTCGTTGCCACGCAGGGGTGGATTCTGGTGCTGTTCATCGACCCGTCGAGTGCGCCCGCGACCATGATCGCCGACGAGATGACCGCTGCGGAAGGCACTTTCGGCCTCAGCCACCGGCGCGAGCGCGAACTGGTCGAGCTGTGCGGCGAACCCGTCGTCGACCCTGATCTGCTCTACCATCGCGCGATCGCGGGCCCGCACCTCGGCACCGACGCACGCATCGCCAGGCTCACCGCCGCAATCCGCGACCAGCCCGCCAACGCTTTGCGCGCCGACCAGATCGCCGCGAACCTCGGCCTGTCCACCGGCCACTTCCTGCACCTGTTCACCCAACACTGCGGAACCACCTTCCGCGGCTACCAACGCTGGAACCGCATGGTCACCGCGATCACCAACGCCGTCAACGGCCACGACCTCACTCGCTCCGCCATCGACGCGGGCTTCGCCACCCCCTCCCACTTCAGCGAATCGTTCCGCGCCATGATCGGCCTGCCCGCCACCACAATGCTCGGAGCCGGCATCCACTTCGACCTCGGCAGCGGAATCGCCCAGCGCGGGTGAACGGCCCAGGACCGGCTCGGCGCGCATCGCGCCCTGCCACCGCTCGCCACAATCGTCAAACATCTCGAGATCCTTGCCGGGTAGTTCGGCCTACCGAAATCCCCGTTCCGCCGTACGAACGTCATGCCGGTGCGCTGCTACCGAATCCGCACCACCGGCTCTCAGTGGCAGGCCCCTCGCCGCGGTGGTGGAGGCGTTGCCGACCGTGGTCACGGTATGTCCCGGTGAGGCCCTTGGTCCTTCGATTGGAGGCATCCCGCCTCTGATCGGCGACCGTCGTCTCGAGCGACGCTGACACCATGACTACGAGTTCCTCGCCCCGTATCGCCGTCCTGTACGCCACCGCCCAGGGCTCGACCCGTGACATCGCGGAATTCCTCTGCGACAACCTGGTAGCACGCGGTGCCACAGCCGCACTGCACGACATCGCACACGCGCCCGATCTGTCCACCATCGACACCGTGGTCATCGGCAGCGCGATCCACGACATGGACCTGCTCCCCGAAGCCACCGCCTACCTTCGCCACAACCTGAACACGTTGGCGGGCAAGGACGTCTGGCTGTTCAGCGTCGGGCTCGGCCCGGCACTGCGCGGACCGCTCGGGCGCTGGGCGGGCCGTCAGGTCCCGCGCAAGATCGCCGCGGTGCTCGGCATGCTGCACCCACACGACTACATCCCCTTCGCCGGACGGTACGAACGCGAGGGCGTCTCGTGGCGAGCCAGGACCATGTACCGGATGCTCGGAGGGGCTCGCTACGGCGACCTGCGTGACTGGCAGGCCGTGCGCGAGTGGTCCACCAGAATCGGCGATGCCCTCGCGCTGCCGCACGCTCCGGCCAGTGTCGTCCAGCCCTGATACCGCGGTGAACCCCGCCGTTGATCTGTGGCATCGGCCACCTACCCCGCCGACCGGCGGGGTAGGGATCGTTATGGAGGATGCGCTGTGAAGAAGACAACGGCATTCGCGACAGGACTCGGCGCCGCTTTCGTCGGTCATGGGCTACCGATACCTGCTCCGCGAACGGTGCTTGAACTGGGGAGCGACACCGGAAGGAGCAACCCGCGAGATGCCCGGTGACGACCTCCTGCCCCGAGCCGACATCGTTTCCACTCGCGCCGTGACCATCGATGTCGACGCGGCCGCGATCTGGCCGTGGCTGGCCCAATTCGGTCCCGGCCGCGGCGGCGCCTACACCTACGACTGGATCGAAACCTCCTCGGACTGAACTTGCACAGTGCCGACGACATCATGCCCGAGTTCCAAAACCTCTCCGTCGGTGATACTTTCACGCTCGGCGACAATGGGCCGACCATGCGCGTGGCCATCCTCGACCCTGCTCGCGCACTGGTGTTCAACTCGACAGACGGCCATTGGATTTGGGCTTTCGCCCTGTACCCCGACGGCAACGGCACCCGACAGAACCAGCGCCCAATCTCCGCGTTCGTGTACGAAGCATCGACGACCGGGCCCGGGTGCTCATCGGTGATCTACCGAGCGGACACGGCGTGCTCGGTGTCCTCATCCAGGAGCCCCAGCCGATCCGGTTGTCGACGCTGACACCGGGCTGCGCACAACCGTCGCCTCGCCGGACCGGTCACCGTGCTGGCACCGCCGCTGTCCGACCACGTCGAAGCGGTCCTGCGCGAGGCGGTCAGCAACGTGGTCCGCCGCGGGTATGGCGCAACAGTCGCGCCTCAGCGGTGCACCAGCGGTCTCAGCGCCTTGCCTGCCAGTTCGAGGATGCCCGGCTCGTGACCGTTGGCGACCATGTTCACGATGATGCCGTCGACCCCGTGATCCAGGATGCGGCGCTGGACCTGCTCGGCCACGTCGTCGGGGGCGCCGGCGAACACACTGTCCGGCGAGATCACCACCACGAGATCCCGCTGCACGAACTCCCGCGCCAGCCTGCGCGCCCGGTCACCATCCTCGTCGACGACGACCACGGCTCGAACGCTGGTCTCCAGGGTCTGTGGGTCGCGCCCGGCCTCCTCACAGCGCTGGCGCAATGTGGTCAATTTGTGTGGCAGGTCGGTGGTGTGGCAGAGGATGTTCAGATGGTCCGCGTACCGCGCGGCCAGGCCGAAGGTTCTTTTCTCGCCTCCGCCGCCGAGCAGGATCGGCAGGTCGGCGCGCACCTGCGGCTCGTTGATCGCGTTCTCAGCGCGGTACCACTTGCCCTGGAAGGTTGGCCGTTGCCCGCGCAGCATCGGCGAGATGATCTGCAGGGCTTCGTCCAGCCGCTGGAACCGCTCGGTGAAGCTACCGTATTCGAAGCCGTAGCCGATGTGCTCCTGCTCGAACCAGCCCGCGCCGATGCCGAGGGCCGCGCGGCCGCCGCTGATCACGTCCAGCGTCGTGACGATCTTGGCCAGCAGCGCCGGATTTCGGTACGTGTTGCAGGTCATCAGGGTGGCCAGCTGGATTCGCTCGGTGACGGTGGCCAGCCCGGCCAGGGCAGTGTAGGCCTCGAGCATCCAGTCCTCGGGCTGCCCATAGACCTGATAGAAGTGGTCCATGAGGAGCACAGCGTCGAATCCGGCCGCCTCCGCCTCCTGCGCCTGCGCGATGACCTGCGGGAACAGCTCGCGCGGCGAGGCCGCGTAGCCGAAATAGGGCATCTGATATCCGAGACGAATACTCATGCCCCACGACCCTACGGACGTTTCCCTCGTCGACCGGGAGCGATAATCCCTGGCAATCAACCGGACGCCACAGGCAATGGCTCGGAAGTTCACCGCACTCTCCTACCCGCACGAGCGACGGCGGGTCGAGCGAACCATCACTCCATGAGCGCTGACTCGACTTCGGTGAGCGCCTCGAATGGGCCGTGCCGGTCTTGGACCAGCAGTTGCGATCGGCCACGCACAGCAGTCCAAGGCCTTCCGCGGTTCCTTCCCGTGTTCGGAGTCGAGCTCTGTCAATGCGATGTGGCGGTCGCGGTCGGCTTCGAAGTCCGCGATTGCCGGGAATGAGTCGGGTCGTCCTAGACTGCCGCATCGCGGTGCGCATCCGGTGTTGCGCTCGCACGGCTGTGCACGATCAGCGCGCGAATCATGCAGGCAAATGCCGCGATCGCGGCGAGCGTACGGTTCAGGTTCCAGGTATTCCAGTCGCCCTCATAGGCGGCGCGCACCGCGGCCGGGTCGGTGACAGCATCGGGATCACCTGCCGCGGCCAACTCCTCATTGAGCGGCACGCTGATCCCCATGGTGATCCCGAACGCGATCAGATACAGCACGAAACCAGCCACAGCCCACGGAAACACGCTACGAACCGACCGGTGCAACAGCACGAGCACGCTCGCCGCCGTGAGCAGGAGAGCCCCGAAGAAGCTGATCCCGAACCACGGGTTGCGCACGGTGGCATTGATCGACTGCATCGTGTCGATGAACGCCCGGTCCCCTACCAGATCCAAGCCCAGCATCACCGAACACGAATAGGTGTAGAAGAACCCGGCCATCAATCCGGTTGTCACCGTGGCGGTGCCGAGCAACCAGGTGCGCGTCAGCACCATCCGCCGGTCCACCCCCGTAGCCGCGGTCGCGGGGGCGGTCGGCGTTGTGACGAAGTGGGGCATGCTAACTCCGATATAATCGAACTAGAAGGTACGTTTAAAATCGTACGTACAGGTTCGATTAATGTCCAGGAGTCAATCTGTGACCTCGCCACCGCCGTCCACTGGTCGCAGACGTGGACGTCCCCGTTCAGGGGAGCAAGCCCATCGTCGAGGCGCGGCGCTGGACGCGGCCTTGGATTTGCTGATCGCTGACGGCGCGGACGGCACGACGATGCAGGCGGTGGCGACCCGTGTGGGCAGTTCGAAAGAGAGCCTCTACACCTGGTTCGGTAGTCGCCAAGGGCTACTGGCAGCCCTCATCGAACGACAATCCGACCGCACGAACACTGCGGTCGCCGCCGCGCTCGAACAAGCGGCCGACCCTCGTGAGACTCTGACCGGGATCGCCACCAATCTCCTGACTCTGCTGGTCGGGCGAGCATCGGTAGCGCTGAATCGAGCAGCGATGACCAATCCGGAACTCGCAGCCCTGCTCCTACAACACGGACGGCACACCACCGGGCCACTGGTCGAGCAGTATCTGACCCGCTTGATCCGAGAGGGCGTGCTGGCGGCCGAAGCCGATCCCGCCGAAACCTTCCAGCTCTTCTACGGTCTGGTAATCCGAGATTGGCAGATCCGGGTCCTCCTCGGCGAAGCCCCTCCGGACAGCCGACGAGTCGCGACCGAAGCTCGGACCGCAGTCGATCGTCTGTTCACCCTCGCTGCGGCCACCTCGGGCCTCGACCCCGGGTGATGGACACGTTTGACCCGCGTCCCGCGCTGATGATCACGTGAAGGCCTATCACTTCTGGGTTACTGAGCGCTCCGGCTCCCGCGCACGCCGCGAGGTCGCGGTCCGCCGGCCGATGATCGCCGCGCCGAGGCAGATGAACCCATGCGGTCGTCGTGCACGATCTGCCCGTCAAGCGTTGATTCCGGCAGACAGCACACTCGGTGGGCCGCGTTGTCGTCGGAGTTCGGGGCTCGCCTGACGGGATCGGCGGCACCGAAACGGCCGGGTGAGCGGGTCGCGTCAATCGGCATGCCGCTCGCACCTCCGCTACCGGTGGTTTCGCCTGCGCGCGGTCCAATGCGCGAAAGGTCCCGATGAATGGGATACCCCGCATTCGATTGGGGCAAATAACTGATTCTGTGAGACACGCCACCTCAAATTCCGGTTCTTCGGCATCCCTGAAGTGGCGTTCGCCACGATGAAAGGCATTCCCACCCATGCGAATCCGATCTCTTCGATTGTCCTTTACGGTGATGGCGGCCGCGGTCGCGGCCACCACCGCCACCACCGGCGTCGCGTCCGCCGATATCGACTTCGGAAGCTCCGGCAGCAGCTCCGGCGACATGGTCATCACCCTGGTGCGCCATGCCGAGTCCGCCGGCAACGCCTCCGGCCTGATCGACACCAAGGTGCCCGGACCCGACCTGACCTCCCGCGGCCGGACGCAAGCAGACAATCTGGCCATCCAGTTGGCCGACAAGAAGTACGACTGCGCCTTCGCGTCCAACATGGTGCGTACCGAGCAGACTGCGGCACCGACCGTCGCCGAGCAGGACCTGAGCCTCGACATTCAGCCCGGTTTCCGGGAGATCGAGGCAGGCGACTACGAGGGCACCCCGGAGGACCAGGCGCTGTCCGGATACCTACAGGCGCCGATCAAGTGGCTCTCCGGCGACCTGAACGCCCGGATTCCAGGCTCCATCGACGGCAACGAGTTCGACAGCCGCGTCGATCAGGCACTGCTCGATGTGCAGCGCCGCGGCTGCGCCAACCCGGTGATCTTCTCGCACGGCGGCACCATCATGTTCTGGTCGATGATGAACGCCGACAACGCCGACCCGAACAAACTCGGCACCGATCCGGTGCGCAACGGCGGCCGCGTCGTCCTCGAGGGCAGCCCGCAGAAGGGCTGGACGATCATCGAGTGGGTCGGCCACCCGGACCTGGGCTGATTCACCCTTCCGCGCCCCGGATGTCACCGACACATTCGATGGCACCGGGGCGCGGTTGTCTCTCAGCGAAGGGTCCACAGGACCCCAAACCCGACAACGCGGATCCTGAACGGCCCCAGTCACAACGAGATCCAGGCAGGGTCCGCCCGGCTGCGTCTACCCCACTGCCAAGACCGTCAGCACCGAAACTGCGACTGCGGCGGTCAGCACGAAAATACACAGACGAACTGGGAGTCCACGGCGATCGACTGCGTGGCGTTCCTTGTCGGCGAGCTCTTTCTCGACAATCAGCTGAGCAACAGCGCCGCCGAACAGCTCTCGGGACAGCATGTCAGGCGGACAGCACTACAGCGGCTTCGTTGGCGTTCCGTCCTGTTGACAATCTTCGAAACTGCATGTTCGATGCCCGGCATCCGAATCATCAATTCGAGCATCCCGAACCTGCGCTTCATGAACAGTCAATTGGACCGCGTGCGCGAGTTCCACTTCGGGACCGGATGGAGCAGGGAGAACCACAATGACCAGGCCCCTCGACGGCGTGCGAATTATCGACCTCACATCGAATTTCATGGGGCCGTTCGGCTCCCTGTTGCGATGATGGCACACGAGCGTCACACAGACCGCTCTGGCGTAGTGATCGGTGCGGCGAGGTGAGGATGACGGGCACCGTCGAGAGATGCGGCTCATAGCCGTGAGCATGTCCCGCGGTCGATGACTACTCGTCCAGCGCTGGACGGAGAATTGGGTTGCTCATGAACACATTCTTCCCGCGACCACGACGGGAGGTCCATCGACTTCCTGCCGAGCCAGGACTCACCCGCAGTATCAGGGTGACCCAGCTATCAGATGCGCTCCAATATTCCAGCAGCACTTGGCTACATTGCGAGGAATGCTGTTGTCCGGCAGCACGATCCGCCCCACGTGCTGTGGCCTGGCCCGCTGCGCTCATGCGGCGGCGTTCGTCACGCGCCTGCTAGCCCGCGCGGCAGGTCAGGTCATGTTCGGGCATGGTGCCGTTCACCAGGTAGCCGGTGACGACGTCGGAGGCGCAGGGGTTGGTGCCGAGAACATAGACCCCGTGCCCACTCCCGTCGACGGTGACCAACCGGGACCGCCCACCGAACTTCTCATCGAGCAGCTCGCCGCCGCGTAGCGGGGTGACCGGGTCGCGCTGATTCTGCACGATCAGCACATCGGCCGGTCCGGTGTCATCGATCCGCACCGGCGGCTCGGACGGCCCCAGCTTCCAGTAGGCGCAGGGCATGAGGTTCGAGGCGGCCGCGCCGTAGAGGGGGTACCGTTCCCGGTCCTCGGCGACAGCACGGTGGTAGGTCTGGATGTCCTCCGGCCATTCGGCATCGTTGCAGGTCACAGCCAGAAAAACCGACCAGGCGTTGTCGTTCGGCGAAGGTGCCCCGGTACCCGGCGGGCGGCCGCCCCCTGGCCCGGGACGTCCGGTTTCGAGCAGCGATTTCCAGCTCTCGGCCGCCGGCGCGTACAACGCCGGGCGATAGAGCGTGAAGAAGGTGCCGAACCGGAAGAGGCTGCCGTCCATCCCGTCCACCGGGTTCGCGTCGAGTCGCTCGGCGAGGGTGAAGTACGTCCGCCGCACCTCTTCCGGTGTGCCGCCCAGGCCGTAGGTGTCGTGGCGGCCGGCGGCCCATTCAGCGAAGTCGGGAAACGCCTCTTCCATTCCGCGTCCGTACCGGCGCATCCCATCGTGGTCGAGGTAGGTGTCGCCGATATTGCTGTCGAGCACGATGCGGTCGGCCTGCTGCGGGAACATCGAGGCATAGGCGGCGCCCAGCGCCGTACCGTAGGAGTAGCCGAGGAAGCTGACCTTGTCCTCACCCAGCGCCGCCCGGATCCGGTCCAGGTCACGGGCCATATTCGCCGTCGACACGTGCCGCAACCGGCCCTCGTGGTCGTTTGCCGCGCACTGCTCGGCGACTCCCTGGGCGACCGGTGCCCGCTCGGTGATCGCCGCATCGTTCACCGCATACGGCGGGATATTGCCGAAGTACGCCTGATCATCGGTGAACCCGCAGCTCACCGGTGTCGAATGCCCTACCCCGCGCGTATCCATCCCGATCACGTCATAGCTGTCCAGCACATCGGCGGGCAGTCCCTGAGCAGCCAGGAACTTGGGCTGATCCAACCCCGCACCACCCGGACCACCGGGATTGAGCAACAACACTCCGCGACGCTTGTCCTGGCTGTTGCTCGCCAGCCGGGAGATCATGATCTCGATTCGCGCGCCCTCGGGCTCGCGGTAATTCAAGGGCGCCGACACGGTGGCGCAGTGCAACCGAGCCGGCCCGTCCGCGGGATCTTCGACCCCCTCCGGACATGCGCCCCACCGCACCTGCACTGCAGGGTCTTCGGCCGGCTCCGCGGCCACGATGGGCGCCCCGGCCAGCGCTCCGGTGAGACCGAGCACCGCCAGCAGGCTCCGGGTCCGTTGTCGATTCATACGCTGCTACTCCCCGACGAAATGGCGCCTACCACGAGCGAACCGTCCGCTGGCGCTCGTGTCCGGCTGGTACATCAACGAGTCTGTCGAGCCCGCCCCGTCGGCACATCGCTCTGGTGGCGGCAATCGTGTTCGACAAAAGTCGAGGTGGCGATTCGACCCGGGTCGAGGCCACCTCAGCCGCTGGGTTGCTGCTTCCGGCCGGTCGGTGTCGCGATAATGGCCGGGTGGACACCGACGACGCCGCACGACTCGGGGCATGGCAGCAGACCTGGCGGCTGACGGCGGCCGCCGTACTCGGGCTGGCCTTCTGGTTCTCTGTCGCCGCGACGCTGCCGGCGGGCTGCGCGGCCGATACGTGTTCCTGGTTCGTCACCGGTGATCCGCTGATCGCACTCGGCTGCCTGACGGTGCTGCTGTGGCGGCGGCGGTACCCGTTCACCGTCGCCCTGGCAGTCGTGATCGCCTCGGCCGCGTCGGCGCTCGCCACCGGTGCCGCGCTGCTGGCACTGTGTTCGCTGGCCACTCGCCGCCGTCCGGTCGAGATCGGTGCGGTCGTGGTGGCGTATGTGACCGCGGCGCAGTTCGCCGAAGACCTCTACCGGATCGACACGCTGCCCGTCCCGATCTGGCTGCAACTCGCACTGCCGCTGGCGAGCGCGGGGATCGCAGTGGCGACGGGTGTGGCCATCGACGCCCGTCGCGTCGAAGTGCGATCGCTGCGGGACCGCGCCGCCAGCGCCGAACGCGAACAGGCCGCCCGGGCGGCGCAGGCACAAGCCACCGAACGCAACCGGATCGCCCGCGAAATGCACGATGTGCTCGCGCACCGGATATCGCTGGTCGCCATGCAAGCCGGCGTCCTGGATCACCGTGACGACCTCTCGACCGAGGAGAAGCGCACGCTGATCCGCGGGATCACCGACGGTTCCCGCCAAGCGCTGGAAGAACTGCGCGACGTCCTCGGCGTCCTTCGCGCCGACTCCAACCGCCCCGAACCACCACAACCCACCCTTGACCGGATCTCGGAGCTGGTGGCCGACGCCCGGTCATCGGGCCTGGACGTCACGCTCGCCACCACAGTGACCACTACCCCACCCGAGACCGTAGGACGGACCGGCTACCGGGTCATTCAGGAAGGGCTGACCAACGCCGCGAAACATGCCCCGGCTGCACAGGTCCACATCACCGTGGACGGGACGCCCGGCAGCCAACTGCAGGTCAGCGTCCGTAATTCGGCGGCCGCCACCGCCGTCGCGCTGCCACCGGCCTCGGGTTTCGGTCTCCTCGGCCTCGCCGAACGGATCACCCTCACCGGCGGGACTCTCGACCACCATCGCACATCCGACAACGGGTACGTTCTCACCGCGCACCTTCCCTGGCCGGAGGACGACCACGAGAAAAGAGCATGAGTGCACAGTGATCAGGAGACGGTGCGCGTTGTCATCGTCGACGACGACCAGCTGGTGCGGATGGCGCTACGACTCGTCATCGACGGCGAGCCGGATCTGACCGTCGTCGCGGAGGCCGCCGACGGGGACACCGCGATCGAGGTGGTCGACGAACAGCGACCGGACGTCGTGCTGATGGATGTGCGGATGCCCGGCCGCGACGGCGTCGAGACCACCCGGTACCTCAGCGCCGCACCGGCCGCGCCAGCGGTCCTCATGCTGACCACCTTCGACGCCGACGAGCTGGTACTCGGTGCTCTACGCGCCGGGGCGCTCGGCTTCGTTCTCAAGGACACCCCGCCCGCGCGGATCGCCGACGCGGTGCGCACCGTCGCGGCCGGCAACCCAGTTCTGTCCCCCACGGTCACGGCGCGGGTGATCGCCGCGGCCACCGGGCCGGGTTCCACCGAAGCCCGAAGCGCCTCTCGCGACGCCGCGCGGAAACGACTGGCGGCCCTGTCCGAACGCGAACTCGACACCGCGCGGGCCATCGCGGACGGGCTGGGCAACCCGGAGGTCGCCGCGCGATTACAGGTCACCGTCGCCACCGTCAAGGCGCACACCGGCAATTTGTTCACCAAGCTGGGCGTCGGCAATCGGGTACAGATCGCGCTATTGGTCCGCGACGCAGAACAATGACCCAGGCAGCCGGGCACTCGACATCTTTCGTGAAACACCAGTGGGACTTCGACACAGGCCCTGGTGTTCCGCGCCTGAACTCCGCTGTCCAACTGTGAGATTCGGTGGCGGTTGAGGCAACCGCCACCGAACTCGACCGCGAACCCATCCCTGCCCGTCCACGCATCGACCGGAACAGAACCGGCATCGTTGCGGCGACGGCCGGCAAGCCTCAACAGTCGAGCTGACGAATCCGCCCAGGGCAGAGCAACTCAGCGAGACCGGCCCTTCTTCGCACACCGGTCGAGGTGGTGTCGAATTCCGCGATCAGGGTCGGGCCGCGGGCGGCCCGACCGATGCCCGAACTCGCGATCGATGGACACCTGATGTCACGACCGGAACCACGCGAAATCAGGAAACGCTGCGGAAGAAGGTGTGGATGTCGTCCGCGAGCAGCTCCGTCTCCTCCATTGCGGGGAAGTGACCGCCCTCGGTGAACTCGCTCCAGTGTCCGATCGCCTTGTACGGGTCCATCGCGCGGCGCATGAGCGGATGGGTGTCGAACACGGCCCATCCCGACGGCACACCGGAGGCCATGAGCAAGTCGATCCCGGAGTGCTCGCCCTCGTAGTAGAACTGCGCGCTCGACTCGCCGCTGCGGGTGAACCAGTACAGGCTGATGTTGGTGAGGAGCTGGTCACGGTCGACCGACTCGTCCGGTGTCCGGTTGTCGCCGCTGGCCTTGGTCTTGAACTTCTCGGCGATCCACGCGAGCTGACCGACTGGCGAGTCGGTGAGCGCCGCGCCGATCGTGTCGGGACGGTGGTTCTGCATCTCGAGATACCCGCGATCGGCCGCATCCGCAATGCGCACCGCCTCGATCTGGACGACCTCGTCGTCGGACAGACCGTCGGGGTAAGGGAACTTGTCGCCGACCAACCCGAGCCACCGAGGGTCGCAGCCAATGTGTGTGCCGATGACGCGCTCCGGATAGAGCGCCGCCAAGCGCATGGCGACGCCCGAACCGATGTCGGTGCCGTGGGCCGCGAACCTTTCGTAGCCGAGACGGGTCATGATCTCGGCATATGCCTCCGTCGTCCGCGCCAGTTCCCAGCCGGTCCCTGACAGCGGGGTGGAGAACCCGAAGCCGGGCAGCGACGGAATGACCACATGGAACCTGTCGGTCAGTAGTGGGACGAGTCGCTGGTACTCGACGAACGAGCCCGGCCAGCCGTGGTTCAGGATCAGCGGGGCGGCTTCCGGGTTCCCTGATCGCGCGTGGACGACGTGGAACGTCTGACCGTCAACGACCGTCGTGAACTGTTCGTACTCGTTGAGCTTCGCCTCCTGCGCACGCCAGTCGAACCCGTCGCGCCAGTACTCGGCGAGTTCCTTCAGATACACCAGCGGGATGCCCCGGCTGAAGTCGGTGCGATCGTCTCGGCCCGGCACGGGGCTCGGCCAGCGCGTGTGTGTCAGCCGACTGCGAAGGTCGTCGACGTCGGCCTGCGGGATGTCGATGCGAAAGGGGGTGAGCGCGTTGTTCTCGGTCATGACATACACCTTCCCGGATAATGCGGCAGGTTAGCTTCCGCAATCAATGGAATGATCGAGAACATGTTGGAGACCTCGGCCCGCCTGCTCGAACTGCTGTCGTTGCTCCAGCTCGGGCGGGACCGGACGAGCTCCGAGCTCGCCGACCGTCTCGGTGTGAGCACGAGGACGGTGCGGGCCGACATCGGCAAGCTGCGCTCGCTGGGCTATCCCGTGGACGCACGCCCCGGCGTCGCGGGCGGGTACCGGCTGGCCGCCGGGGCGGCGATGCCGCCGCTGCTGCTCGACGACGACGAGGCCGTCGCCGTCGCCGTCGGACTCGGTGCGGTCGCGACCCACCGGCTCGGGGTCGAAGAGACATCGCTCACCGCGCTCGCGAAGTTGGAGCAAGTCCTGCCCGCTCGCCTGCGTCGGCGCGTCGAGGCGGTCCGCGAGGCGACGAGCGTCGTGCCAGGGGCACGACCGCCGCTCGACCTCTCCGTGCTCGGCGCGGTCGCCGCCGCGATCCGCGGCCATGAACGGCTCCGGTTCGGATACACCAAGCCCGGGGGCAGCGAAAGCACCCGCCACACCGAACCGCAACGGCTGGTGAGCTGGGGGCCGCTGTGGTACCTGCTGGCGTGGGATCTCGAGCGTGCGGACTGGCGGGTGTTCCGTGTCGACCGCATGGTCGCGCCCACACCGACGGGGGCGCGGTTCCGGCCGCGCGTGCTCCCGCGCGACGACGTCGTCGACTACGTCGTCAAACGTGTCAGCAAGGGGACCTGGAGGTACCGCGCCCGGGTCCTCGTGGCCGCTCCCGCCGCCGAGATCGCCGCGAAGATCCGCATCCCGGTCGATATCGAGGTGGTGAACGAGTCCACCTGCCGGGTAGAACTGGGTTCCGACGACCCGGACCGGCTCGCGCTGTGGTTGGCACAGCTCGACGTCGATATCGAGGTGATCGAGGGCGACGAGCTCGCCGTGGCGTTCGATCGTCTCGCGACGAGGTTCCGCCGGGCGGCGGGTGACGCATTCATCGACGGCAATGGCTAGTGCATCGGCAAGAGCCGCGAGTACTTCCGCCAGCTCGCCCGCGAGCGCGGGCTGTAGCAAGAGAGGGTGGCGTGACCCATCGAGGAGTTCATCGCGGCCCGACTCGGCGACTGATCAGTCGTCCGGATTGGCGGGCCTGCGCAGTTGGTCACCGAGTCCGCTGGTGCGGTTCTCGTATTCGCTGCGGCTGATCTCGCTGACCTCGAACCCTGGCGTGACTTCGAGGCCGTCGCGGTGGCGCCGGGTGCGTTCCCAGTGCGCGGCGACATATGCCGGGTCCTGAATCCGACGGTCGAACTCCGCGTGCAGCAGTCTGATCGCGTCCTGCCGGTCGGTGCCGACGACGAACCAGTCGTCGCCGGGGTAGTAGGCGCGCACCGTGCCGTCAGCCTGGTTCACGAACTGCGGATTCTGCATGACATGAACGACCGGGTCAGATCCTGCCTGCGGGTCCGGGTGCATAGAAGACCTCCCTCCGGCCGTTGTCGTGGTGGACGTAGCAGACCTCCGATGGTTCCAAGTGTCAAACAGCGGCGGGTTCCGGGGTGGTCGTCGCGGGCGGTCCGAAGGCTTTGACCGGGTCGAACTCCTGCCGATTCTCGAGGCAGTAGTAGAGCTGGCCGAGCATCTTGTTCACCAAGTGGCGCAGTGCGGCGGAGTGGCGGTCACCATGGGCGCGTCGCCGTAGATAGTGCTCTCGGGCCGGACCTGGATTGCTGCCAGCGGAGAATCCCCAAACCCAGCCCGCGGCGGCGAGGCGGTCGTTCTTGATCCGGCGGAAGGTGATCGAGATGCTGCGCCCGGAGGCGCGGGTAACCGGAGCTGTTCCGGCGTAGGCCTTCAGCGCGCGGGCGTCGGCGAACCGGGTGCGGTCGTCGCCGATCTCGGCCAGCACGCGCGCACCGGTGAGGTCGGCCAGGCCGGGGAAGCTGGTGATGATCGCGTGGTCGGGGTGTTTGCGGAACTCCTCGGCGGCAGCCTGCTCGAGGTCCTCGGCGCCGGCGCAGGCAGTGTCGAGGGTCGCGAGCAGCGCCAGGGCTTGTCGGCCCATGGCCTGCTCGACCAGCCCGAGCTGGCGCAGACCGGGGTGACGCAGCTTGGCGACGACGATGGCGATGTCGTGATGACCTTCGGCCCAGTCGATCCCGCAAAAGCGACTCATCTGCCCTCCAGTTTTTGGTTGTTTCCGCAGGTCACAAGACCCAGGCAAGAACGCGCGACGCCCTACTTACGAGCCTCTATGGGCTGGCCTCCGATGAGTTGTTCGCGCTCCCAGCGCACCCACACGACACCTGTCTTCCCCAGAGCTGCAAGCTCATGTTCAGCGAGGTGTTCGGTCGTGTGGGCGGGCTCGGACCACGATCAATGAAACCCCTGAAAGTGGCTGAGTAGCACTGAAATCGGCCCACCCAGCCACTTTCGGCCACCGACGCCCACCGTCTGCTACAAGGCCTCGCGGGCCAGATGTACTGAAGAGATCGTCAAGTGGCAGCTCAGAAGTGTGGTTCGGCCGTGAGACCGCGCGGCGCCTTTACCAAGGGTTCGAATCCCGAGTAGGTTTCATGCGTCGATCAACGCGGCCGAACCACCGAACAATCGGCGTCGGCACCCATCGCGCGCGGCCTTGCATCAGGCCTCGTCGGCCCGAATGGAGTCAGGCGTCAAGCAGTGCCGAAATCCGATCGTTACTAGCTAAGTAGATGTACTGCATACCAGGGTGACCGACGACAGGCCCTGTGTACATACAGTTCATGGTGGTGGCCGTAGCCGGGGCGGCCAGGACACCGATGGGCACGGCGACCAGGATCCCCGCAGCGGCGATCGTGGCCAGTTTTCGCACTCTCATTGTCACCCCCCAAGGACGAGAGTTTCGGTCGGACATTCGGTTTGGACGCAACACTTCGACGCCTGGTTCCCTCGACGTGGTCAACCACCCTCAACACGGGGATGTCGAGAACCCGAGGAACCCGACCCGCAGGCGCGGCTGGTGCGGATCAAGAGTCGATGGCCCGAACCAAGTCGACCATGGCCGAACTGACCCCACTGCAGATGCTCGGGCTGTCCGCGGTGAACGTCGCCGGGGTGGCGCTGCCGTCGGTGCCATGGAGGCAAGGCACGACACCGCCGTTCAATATCGTCATCTCGAATGTCCCGGGCGAGGAGAAGCCCCGGTACTGGGACGGAGTGCGGCTGGAGGCGGTCTATCCCGCATCGATCCCGCTCGACGGTCAGGCGCTCAACATCACCACCATCGGTTCCGGTGGGTCGATGCACTTCGGCATCGTGGGCTGCCGTCGCGCGGTGCCGCATCTGCAACGGCTCCTCGCCGGTCTCGAGGCGTCGCTGACCGAGCTCGAATCAGTCGGGTGACTCGGTCGGGTTCGGGCCCCGCCCTCTCCGAGAGGACGGGCCCGAGTATTCAGCGAGGCGACCTCGCGGCGGCTACGGCACCACCGTAGTCATCGGTCACCGACGAGGGCCGAGGCCAGATCATCGACCTCGAGCACTTCGAGTGCCTGCTGACGAACCTCAGGGCAGGTGCGTGTGGTGACGGTGTCGACGAGTGTCTTGTCACGAAGCACTTCGTCGTTGAGACCGTCGTTGCGCGCGGCCCAGTTCTGCACCGTGCCGTTGAAGGTGACCTTGGCGACGGTGGACCCCTGGTCACGCCAGTTGTCGATCTCGGGAGAGATCATGTCACACAGTTGCTGAGCGGCCTGCGGCGTGACCTTGTCCTCGTCGTTCTCGGCGGAGGTCGTCGGTGCCATCGTCGTCTGCGTGGCAGGCGGAACGGTCGTGGTCACCGATGCGGTATCGGCGTCGTTGTCGTCGGAACACCCCGTCAACAGCGCCCCCGCCATCAGCGCGGTCAGTGTCGAACCCACCAGAGCACGGCGAAACTGTGCCATCTCATCTCCTTACCGTAGAAGTCGAACGCTGCGCGCATACCCACGATCGCGTTCCCGAATCAGCGGAGAGTTCTTCGAGGTCGGCGTTTTCCGGCTACCAATTGCCCACTGCCCGAACCGATCAGTGCTCGAGGGACTGATCCCATCGATTGGCGATCAACTTGAAGCTCGGGATGTCTTCGAGCGAGGTGAAGGCCTCGTAGATGCGCTCGTACCGCGTCGAGGAGATCCGCCACTCTCCGTCGGCATCGCGACGGTAGGTGTCGAGATAGTATCCGGCGCCGCGGATCTGGACCTTGGCATCCGGAACGAGGACGGTGTCCTCGAACGCCCATGACCCCTTCGCGGTGTCGCCGTCGACCTCGATCTCGGGATGGCTGGCGATGTGGACCGTGACGATCCCCGGGCCGAGGTTCTGCTCCATGAACGCTACGACGTCAGCCCGGTTGTCGTAGTGCAGGGGCTCGCCCATGGCCTGGGTTCCGTAGCGCGCGGAGACATCGTCGGCGAGGCAGTCGGCGAACTCGTCCCAGAGCTTCAGATCGAGGGTGCGGAAGTAGCGGTGCTTGAGGCGCTTGAGCTCCTCGATCGCGGCAAGGTCCATAGCCAGATGGTAGAACGTGTTCTATATCTGGTCGGGTGCCTTGCCGACATTCGGTGCCAGGCATTGGTGATCGTGCCGTCCGCGCGTTTCCACCACGTCGTGGCCACCCCGGCGCACCAGACAGGCACGGGCCGAGCGACAGGTCGCGGCGAACAGGCTCGCGACCTTGGAGCGAACTACTGGTCAGCATCCGCGGCTGACCCGTCGAGACATTCGAGAGCTGGCCGAAGGTCTCGGCGGGATGCTCGCAGCCCTACGTCGAGCCGACCCGGACGACAAGAATGCGGATTAGAGCGCGCAGCCAGGAATCTGAGACGCCGGTGGCTTCGGCTGCCTACCGGGATTCAGTCTCGTCGCGCCACGGATCCAGGCCTACGGGGTGTCGATCTGGGTGCCCGAGCTCGGTAGCAGGTTCGATCCGAACAACGTCACCCACTCGATGATGATGAGCATGCTCGGCGGGCTCAGTGAGTCCGAACATCAGCATGTCCAGCAACGCACCCGCGCCAGCATGGTCGTCCCCCGTGTCGACCGGGACTGATCATCCATGCCAATCCACCGGACGTCACCCGGCAAATGACCCGGATGGGCGAGATCAGGTTTCGGTGGGCGGATCCGAGTCCCGGTGCATCGTGGGCCCGGTGCGGATGTCGGTGCCGAGGCCATTGTTCGCCGCGGCGGTCCGGATCGCCTCCACCACCAGGAGCAGCGCGGCACGGCCCGCCGAGTTGGTGCGGTAGGCCAGCGAAACCGTCCGGGTGAGGGCATCGCCGAGCGCGACGATGTCCACCCCGGGTGGGCGCAGCGCCAAACCCAGATCCGATACCAGCGTGACGCCGAGTCCAGCGGCGACCATCGCCATCGCGGTCGCCTGCTCCTCGAGCTCGTGGTCGATGCGCGGCCGGAGCCCGGCGGACTGGAACGCCAGCCGCGCCGCGTGCCCGAAGTGCGAGCGGGCGGGCGCGATGATCCACGGATGCTCGGACAACTCGGCAAGGGTCACACTGGCCGCGGGCACCGCGCCGGCGGGGACGGCGGCGTGGATCCGTTCGACACCGATGACCGCCCGCTCCAGGCCGCGGTCCCAGGTCATCGGATAGTTCGAGTAGTCGAGCACGAACGACAGGTCGAGCGTGCCGTCGAGGACCGCGGCGGCCGTCGACTCCGGCGCGAGTTCGGTGGTGCGCACCAGAATGCCCGGGTGCGCGGCGGCGAGGGTGGTGAGCGCGTCGGGCAGCAGACCCGACGCCACCGACGCCCACACCCCGGCGGTGATCTTCGCGGTCACCGATCCGCCCGCTTCCTCGAGCGCCTGGGTCGCGCGCTCGACCGCGGCCAAAATCTCCTCGGCGTGCTCGGCGAGCACGATCCCGAGATCGGTGAGCTGCACGCGACGCCCGCGGCGTTCGAACAGCCGGGTGCCCACGTCGCGTTCGAGTTGTGCGAGCTGTTGGGAGACCGCCGATGCGGTGTAGTGCAGACCGGCCGCAGCGGCCGTGATCGTGCCGCGCCGGTGCAGTTCGCGCAACATCCGCAGGCGGGCCAGAGACAGGTCCATGACACCGAGCGTAAGCGCTGTGCAGCAACCGTGAACGGTGCCGTGAACGAACGGTAAATAGACGCGCAGCCAGGGGCCGCGCAGGCTGGTGCCAACGGGACGACGAGGTCCGCCACGGACGATCACGACCACATGAGGAGGTGGCACCATGACGATGCTGAACCCGGGCACGGGTATGCCACAGATGACGTCTCCCACCGTTGCGACCACACCGGCGGCCCCTGCTCCCGCGATCCGTCGTTGCCAGCCGTACCTGCGGCTGCACTGGACGGATTCGCGCACCGACGCGGTGGGATACCTCGTCGTCCACACCCTGCGCGGTGGTCTCGCCACCGGTGGCACCCGGATGCGAGCCGGGTGCACCCTGGGTGAGGTCGAGGATCTGGCGCGCGGCATGGCGAACAAGACCGCCACTTTCGACCTGCCGATCGGTGGTGCCAAGGGCGGGATCGACTTCGATCCGAAGGATCCGCGTGCGGTGGAAGTGCTCGAGCGGTTCTGCGAGGCGATGCGCCCGTGGCTCGACACGCACTGGGTGACCGCGGAGGACCTCGGCGTTCCGCAGCACCTGATCGACCAGGTCTTCGAAAAGCTCGACCTGGACCAGAGCTACCACGCTGCGATCCGTCGCTCCGCCGATCCGGTGGCGACGCTGGCGCGGGTCCGCAACGGGCTCAACGCCGCCGTCGACGGCGGCTTCCTGCTCGGTGACGTCATCGGCGGGTTCGGTGTCGCGCACGCCTGTCTGGCCGCGGCGGTGCAGTGGGGGCTGGCACCTGCCGACACGACGATCGCGATCCAAGGCGTCGGCACCATGGGCGGGGCGGCGGCCTACTACCTGCACGAGGCCGGGATGAAGATCACCGCGGTGGCCGATGCCGCGGGCACCCTGTACCGCGCCGAGGGGCTCGACGTTCCGGCGCTGCTGGATCTGCGCGACGGCTACGGCGAGATCGACCGGTCCCGCCTGCCCGCGGGCATCGAGGAGATGCCGCGTGGCGCCGTGCTCTCCGCTGACGTCGATATCCTTGTGCCCGCGGCGATCTCGTACGCGATCACACCGGACAACTCCTACGACATCCGGGCTCACGTCATCGTCGAGGCCGCGAACGCCGCCACCACCCCGGAAGCCGAAGCCATGCTGGCCGCCCGCGGCGTCCCGGTACTGCCCGATTTCGTCGCCAACGCGGGCGCGGTGGCCTGGGCGTGGTGGCTGCTGCTCGGCGAAGTCGACGACTCCCCCGACACCTCCTTCGACCGCCTCCGCACGACCATGCACGACAAGGTCGCACAGTTGCTCACCGCATGGACCGAGGAACACATCACCCCCCGCGAGGTCGGCCACCGCTGGGCCGACGATCCGTCCCCGCTCACCGGACCGGTCGTCATTCCCTGAGAGCGGCGTGTCGACGCGGGGTTTCGGGACCCGCGAACACGATCTCGATCAACTGCTCGACATGTGAGTACTGCCGCAGGTCGAGTGGCGGGAGCGTGCGCGTGGAGTTGTGTCCACCGCCATGTGAAGACAACAGGGGCGCAACCTTGCGGTTACGCCCCTGACCTGCTGTTTTACTGTGTCCGGAGGGGGACTTGAACCCCCACGCCCTAATACGGGCACTAGCACCTCAAGCTAGCGCGTCTGCCATTCCGCCACCCGGACTTGCTGGTGTGCCAAAAGATTATCCGACGTGGTTCCGGAAACCAAATCGCCTAGTTGACCTGGAGTTTTGCCCACGGGGGGCGTCTGACCTCGGCGGTACCGATCATGCGACGCGCTGGTGCTCCCCGACCGCCACGGGATCGTCGACCGCGGAGGCCGAGGGCCGCTGCTTGCCGGTCACCAGGAACAGGACCACCAGGGCGACCGCGAGCCAGACATAGGTGTTCCCGAGGACATGCTCCCCCCAAGTCCATGACGTCTCGCGGTGTTCGCCGTCGGGCAGGAAACTGTGCGGTGCGATCACGAAGAAGGTGGCGACCACGAGAGCCGTGGCGTACCAGCCGCGGGCGCTGCGCCAGGGCAGCGTGTAGGCGTGGCAGACCATGGCCAGCAGGGCGGGGGCGATCCACACCCAGTGGTGCGACCAGGAGATGGGCGAGACGAGCAGGGTGAAGACCGCGTTGAGCGACAGCGCGATCACCGGGGTTTCGGCAGCCTTGCGCATGGCGAGGAACACCGGGACGAGCAGCCCGGCGCCCAGCACGAGCCACAGCGCGTCGAACGGCAGGCCGGTGATGCCCAGGCGGGCCATCACAGCCTGGATGGACTGGTTGGTGTGGAAGGCCGAGCCGCTGAGGCCGGAGACATTGCCGAGGCCGCCGAACCAGTACCGCATGGATTCGGTGGGCAGCAGGGCGAAGGCGAGGACCGTGGCGATCGTGCCGGTGGCCGCGGCGGTGGCGGCGGCCTTGTAGTCCTTGCGGACGAGGAAGTACAGCACGAACGCGGCCGGAGTCAGTTTGATCGCCGCGGCCAGGCCGACGAGCATGCCGCGGGGATAGCGGGTCTTCGGGAGCAGGCAGTCGGTGGCGACGAGGACCATCAGCAGCAGGTTCACCTGACCGAAGTCGATGGTCGAGCGCACCGGTTCCAGCAGCATCGCGACGGGCAGGGCGCACGCGGCCACCAGCAGCGCGGCCTGCTTGTTGTCGCGGTGGTAGCGGCGGGCCACCAGATACAGCGTCCAGGCGACGGCGGCGACCGATACCACGACGTAGAGGGTTTTCGCGGCACCCCAGGGCAACAGGGCGAAGGGGGCGAGCGCGGCCGCGGCGAAAGGTGGGTAGATGAACGGCAGGCCGATGCCCGCGGAGGTCTTGGGGAGCTGGCCGTAGAGGTCGGCGCCGTCGCGCATCGCCTCGATACCGAGGCGGTACACCTGTAAGTCGATGAAACCGCCGGAATAGCGTTCGAACGGCCACACCGGTAGCCACACGCAGAACACCGAAGCCATGGTGAGCAACACCGGCACCAGCCACCATGCTCGATTGATCGAGCGTGGAGAACGCTGCTGCACGGGGTGGGCGGTGTCACTACTCATCCGCGGCGACTATACCGACTCGGGCGAGTGCTCGCGGCACCGCCCGTTGTGGCGGGTGGCCCGCGCGATTGCCAGTGGGATGCCCGATCGGGCGTGGTCACGACGACGCGCACGCCGACCGCCGGGTTCACCGACCACCGACCGGTCTTGCCCACGGTTGGCTTCTCGAGCAGGAACTGTTCGGCCGGGTCGGTGCGAATCCGTCGCAGTGCGAGGGCGCTCCCGGCAATGTCGCGGTGAATACCGTTGCCGACCACCCTGATCCGAGGTCGAGGCCGAGTCGATGTGGTCGCCGCGACGTTGTGGTGAATCGGCGTACGCCGTAGGGTCGACGCGAGTACGGTGTAGCGCGCAACCGCGGG
Source organism: Nocardia mangyaensis (assembly GCF_001886715.1). NCBI lineage: Bacteria > Bacillati > Actinomycetota > Actinomycetes > Mycobacteriales > Nocardiaceae > Nocardia > Nocardia mangyaensis. The sequence continues at coordinate 2,770,902 of NZ_CP018082.1, read as the reverse complement.
CTCGGGCAGGCACCGCGAGGGGGTCGAACGGCGGAAAGGGTGGGCTCACCGATGAATGATCCCGGCGCGCAACACCCTGGCGATCCCGTCCCGCTCGGTCAGCGCTATCTGGGCGCCGATCCGATCGACTGGTGTGGCGCCGCCGTGTATCCCATGTATACCGAGGCGTTGCCCGCCGGCACGACCGCGGTACACCTGCGCGCGCTGTCGGTGATGCCGCCCCCGGATGTGTCCGGGCTCGGCATCGGCCTGAGCGTGCAGGACGGGCACGTGAATCTGAACGGGCGATCGCTGGCCGGCGTGGACATCTGGTACGAGGCGCTCGTCGACGGCATCGACATCTCGGTGACGGCCGACACGCCCGACGCCCTGTTCACCCTCACCCCCGTCTGGGTCGCGGGCACGAGCGAACACCAGTCCTGGACCGGCAACTACGGCGTGGTGGTCGACCTGCTGCCCGACGGGGCCTCGACGCTGTGGTGTAGCACCGGCCCCGGCACCCCGGATTTCAACGAACTCGTCGTCGAACTGACCACCGGCCCCGCGCCGTCACCGAGCGATTCCCCGGTGCCGTCGACACCCGGGACACCTGCCCCCGTGGCCGCTCCACCCGCCACGCCCACCAGCCCGATGCCACCGGTCTCCGCCGAGCCCGCTTCCCACCTCGCGCCCGCTTCTTCGGCGACACCGTCCGCTTCCCCGACGCCGCCTGCCTCGGCCACACGAATAGCGTCGCTCACACCACCTTCCCCTTCTGCGCGCCCACCCCTGGCCGCACTGTCTCCGGGAACCGGGGCAGGCCCCTTGGCCGCACAGCGCGCCCAGGATGCTGCGCGGGCTCCGCGAGCCGCGCAGCCTGCCTCAGCCGCACGGCTTCCCTCGGATGCGCCGACTCCCCCGTTCGAGCCGACTTCCTTGGCTGCGTGGTCTTCCTCGGTCCAGCCGAACCCCATCGCCGCGACGACTCCCCTACCAGCGCGGACTTCCTCGACTACACCTGGGCCCCTCACCTCGACGGCTCCGGCGACAGCGCAGAGGTCCCCGAAGTCGGCTGCGCCCACCGCGCCGCCTGCGGTGGCCCTGTCCGCCGCAGTGATTCCGCACACGACGTCGGGCCCACCAGCAGCAGCGCCTGCTTCCGCTGTCACCGCGACGTCGCCAGCTGCACGGACGCCGCTGAGCGCGTCGTCTCCCCCGGCCGCGCCGACGACCTCACCTTCCCCCGCGCGCGAGGCTGTTGTCCGCGCCGAGGCATCGGGTCCCACGGGATCGCACACCGAAGAACCCGATCCCGCGATGTCGGCGGCGCTCGTCACTGCGCCGTTGACGCCGATCTCCACCGCTGTGGAGGCGGCGGCGCAGGTCAGCGCCGAGCAGGCGTTCAGCCGAGCGCTGCACGACCTCGGGACCGCCATGTACGCACGGGGGGAACAGGATTCGGCGCGGGCATTGTGGACGCAGGCAGCTGAGGCGGGGCACAGCGGGGCCGCCTATGACCTCGGGATGTTGTTGATGGCGGCCGGCGATCAGGTCGGCGCCGAGAACTGGCTGAAGGCCGCGGCCCGCGATGATGCGCGGGCCGCGGCCTCCCTCACCGAGCTGTCTCGGCGCCCTTAGGGCACCTGGTCCGCCAGCACCGACACCGTCTCCGGGGCGGCTTCGCGCACGGGCGTGAAGTCGCGGGCGGCGATGTGCTGCGGCCTGCGCTGGGGGGCCGCGAAGGGTTCCTCCAGCGCGTTCTCCACGCTGTTGAACACCAGGAAGATGTTCGAGCGCGGGTAGGGAGTGATGTTGTTCGACGAACCGTGCATCACATTCGAGTCGAACAGCAGCGCCGAGCCGGCCTGCCCGGTGAACTGGGTGATGCCGTAGCGCGCGGCGAGGAAGGTGATGTCGTCGGTGCTCGGCACCCCGAACCGCTGTTCGCGCAACGACTCCCGGTAGTGCCCGTCGGGTGTCTCACCCAGACAGGGCACGAAGGTGCGGTGCGAGCCGGGCATCAACATCAGACTGCCGTTGAACGGGAAGTTGTCGGTCAACGCGATCGACAGGCTCACCGCCCGCGGCGTCGGCATGCCGTCCTCGGCGTGCCAGGTCTCGAAGTCCGAATGCCAGGCGAACCCGCTCCCGCCGAAGCCGGGCATGTAGTTGACCCGGCTCTGATGCAGGTACACCGCCGAACCGAGAATCTGCTCGGCCAGGCCGACGATCCGTGATTCGGTCAGCAACTCGGCGATCGGCTTGCTGAGCTGATGCACCTGGAACACCGAGCGCACCTGCCCGGCCACCGGCTCCACGATCACCCGTTCGTCGCCGTAGAGCACCGGATCAGCCGCCAGGTGGCCGATCTCGGCGCCGAACGCGGCCACCTCGTCCGGGCTGAGCAGGTCGGGAATCGTGGCGAACCCGTTCGTCTCGAAACCGGCCAGCTCCGGCGAGGTCACCCGCCCCCACACCGTCGGATCGGTCCGCTCGATGTGCGGTGCGGGTTCGGACAACCGGGTCGGGTAGCCGTCGAACCGGTCAGACACTGGCGTCCTCCTCGATAATCAGCGGATACACCCCATTCTCGTCGTGTACCTCGCGGCCGGTGACCGGCGGATTGAACACACACAACATCCGTAGCCGGGTGCGGGCGGTCACCTGATGACGTTCGTTGCCGTCGAGCAGGTACATCGACCCGGGGCCCAGCGGATAGACGGTCTCGTTGTCGAGATCGTGCAGACTGCCCTCGCCCTCGACGAGCCAGACGGCCTCGACATGATTCTGGTAGTGGAATTCGTGGACGGTGCCTTCCTCGATGGTGGTCTCGTGAAAGGAGAACCCCACTCTATCCCCAGCCAGCACGATGCGCTTGCTGCGCCAGCCGGGGCCTGCCACATCACGATCGGTGTCGGTGATGTCGGCGGTGGTGCGCACGATCATGCGGCACCGCCACACACCGTATCAATGGAATCCGTCAGCACCGTCAGGCCCCGGTCGAGCTCGTCGCTGGTCAGCGTCAGCGGCGGCAGCAGCTTCACGACCTCGTCCATCGAGCCCGAGGTCTCCACCAGCAGGCCCTGTTCGAACGCGGTGCGGCACACCTTGACCGCCTGCGACGGATCGTCGAAGACGATGCCGTGCACCATGCCGCGGCCGCGGGTGGTGACCCCGGTGTGGCGCTCGGCGACGGCGGTCAGCTTGCGGCCGACGTAGTCACCGTTGGCGATGGTGTGCTGGGCCAGGCGGTCGTCGGACCAGTACTCGCGCAGCGCGGTGGTCGCGGTGACGAAGGCCGGATTGTTGCCGCGGAAGGTGCCGTTGTGCTCACCGGGCGCCCACTGGTCGTGCTCGGGCTTGAGCAGCACCAGCGCCATCGGCAGGCCGTAGCCGCCGATCGACTTGGACAGGGTGACGATGTCAGGGGTGATCCCGGCGATCTCGAAGGAGAAGAACGGACCGGTCCGGCCACAGCCCATCTGCACGTCGTCGACGATGAGCAGGATGTCGCGCGCGGCACACAGACCGGCCAGGTGACGCAGCCACTCGGCACGGGCCAGGTTGACACCGCCCTCGCCCTGCACGGTCTCCACGATCACCGCGGCGGGGCGATCGAAGCCCGAGGAGCTGTCGTCGAGCACCCGCTGCATCCAGCCGAAGTCCTCGATGGTGTTGTCGAAATAGCCGTCATAGGGCATGGGGGTGGCGTGCTCGAGCGGCACACCGGCGCCGGCCCGCTTGGCGGCGTTGCCGGTGACCGACAGCGCGCCAAGGGTCATGCCGTGGAAGGCGTTGGTGAAGCTCAGCACCGTCTTGCGGCCGGTCACCTTGCGGGCCAGCTTGAGGGCGGCCTCGACGGCGTTGGCACCGGTCGGGCCGGGGAACTGCACCTTGTAGTCGAACCCGCGCGGGGCCAGCAGCGTCTCGTGAATCGCCTCCAGCAGTTCGCGTTTGGCTACCGTCGACATGTCAAGGCCGTGGGTGATGCCGTCACTGGCGATGTAGTCGAGCAGCGCCCGCTTGAGCACGGGGTTGTTGTGCCCGTAGTTCAGCGCGCCGGCACCGGCGAAGAAGTCGAGGTAGTCGCGGCCCTGCTCGTCGCGCAGCCAGGCGCCCTGAGCGGTGGTGAAGACGGTCGGCCAGTCACGGCAGTATCCGCGCACATTCGATTCCATGGCCTCGAAAATGCTGGTGTCGGTGGTCGTGATCATCGTCGTTCCTCCTGGCGCTGAGCGGGTGAGATGACAAACAGCTGCTCGGCCTCGTGTGAATCGGGAAAATCGTTCTCTTCGAACAGAGAGACGATGCGCAAGTCCGCACCGCGCTCTCGGGCCACCGCGGAGAACAGCGCCTGAGAGGCGGTGTTTCCGGGTGAGATCGTGGTTTCCAGTGTGGTGATGTCCGCATCGGCTACCGAGTCGAGCAGCGCGTGCAGGATGCCACCGGCCAGACCCCGGCCGCGGAACTCCGCGTCGACGGCGATCTGCCAGACGAACAGCGTGTCCGGCGCCTCGGGGCGCACGTAGCCGATGACAAAACCCGCGGCGCGTCCGTCGATCTCGGCGATGAGCGAGGTGGCGGCGAAGTCGCGACACCACAGCAGGTAGGCGTAGCTCGAGTTGACGTCGAGCACCTGCGAGTCGCGGGCGATCCGCCACAACTGCGCTCCGTCGCCGAGGCGCGGGTGACGCAGTCTCGTTTCCGTGCCGGTTGCCACCGGAGTGGCGCCCGAATCGATGGGCATGGTTGGCGTTGGCATACATCTACAGTGTCTGCCCGACTTTGCGGTCTTTGTGTCGAGCTCTTTGCGGTTGTATGACGAATCGTTGACTACGACTGCGGATCGAGGCGGTAGCCGAGGCCGCGCACGGTGACCACGATGCGCGGGTCGGAGGGGTCGCGTTCGATCTTGGTGCGCAACCGGCGCACGTGGACGTCGACGATCCGCTCGTCCCCGAAAAAGCCCTGATCCCAGACTCTTTCGAGCAGCACGGAGCGACTGAGCACGCGCCCGGGCGTCTCGGCGAGTTCGCACAGCAACCGGAACTCGGTGACTGTGAGATGGACCTCCTCGGCGCCGCGACGCACCGCGCCGGCATCGGTGGCCAACACCAGCGGCGCCTCGGGATCGGCGTCGAGTACCGACTCGGGCGTGGTGTCGCGATCGGCGGTGATCCGCGCGCGGCGACGCAGTGCGCGCATCCGTGCGGTGATCTCCTTGATCTCGAACGGTTTGCTGACGAAGTCGTCGGCGCCCGCTTCCAGCGCCGCGACGACATCGTGGGTGTCGTAGCGGGTGCTGATCACGATGATCGGTACGTCGTGGTCGCGGCGGATCTCCCTGATGCAGTCGAAGCCATCGGTCTCGCCGCGCATCAGATCGACGATCATCAGGTCGGGCGGGCCGTCATTGCGCAGCCGAACCAGAGCGTCTTCCGGCACGCCCGCCTCGGCGACGGCGTACCCTTCGTCTTCCATGGCACGGCGCAGATCGCCGCGCATCTGGACGTCGTCGTCCACGATCATCAGGTTCGCACTCATGCCGGGACCTCGCCGTTGCTCGGCTCCCGCATGACCGCGACGGCGGCCGGATCGGCCTTCCGCTCGCTACGCTCGCTCATGTGCACATCCTTTGCTGACACGCCGGGGCGTGCGCCGGTACACCTGGGGGTTCGCGTCCCCATACCGACACGACGTCCCGCCTTCGAGCTTGTTACCGACCTGTTATGTACCCAGAAGGCGCCCGGCGTAAACCCGCCGTAACAATTCGCCCCCGGATAGCCCCCGAGTCCCGGTGGCATAGTCGAGGCGTGACACCGACCTACGACGACATCGAAGCCGCCGCCGCGCGGATCGACGGGCTGATCCGCCCGATCACCGTCGCACCCGCGACGACCGGGGAATATCCCCTCACCTTCGCGTTGGAATTCCTGCAGTTCACCGGGTCGTTCAAGGCGCGGGGCGCACAGAATTTCGTGCGCGCGCACGCGGCTGCGGGCACCCTGCCGACCGCAGGTGTGACGATCGCCTCAGGGGGCAATGCGGGGCTCGCGTGCGCCTGGGCAGCCCGTGCGGCGGGTGTGCCCGCGACAGTGTTCCTGCCCGACACCGCGCCGCCGGTGAAGATCCGACGACTCCGTGACTACGGCGCCGAGGTACGACTGATCGGTCCGGAGTACAAGCAGGCGCTCGCCGCCTGCCAGCAGTTCGCCGCGACCAGTGGCGCGCTGGCCGCGCACGCCTACGACCATCCGCTCATCGCCGCGGGCGCAGGCACCCTGATGCGCGAGATCCACGCGCGCGTGCCCGAGGTGGACACGGTGCTCGTCGCGGTCGGCGGCGGCGGACTGTTCACCGGGACAGCCGTCGCCGCACAGTATTTCGGTGTTCGCACGGTCGCCGTGGAACCGGAGAACTGCTGCTCGCTGAACGCGGCGCTCGCGGCGGGCCGGCCGGTGGAGGTCACCGTCGACTCGATCGCCGCGGATTCCCTCGGCGCGCCGAATGTCTCGGCGATGGCGCTGGCGGCCGCCCAGCACGAGAGTGTGCGCTCGCTCCTGGTGCCCGACGACGCGATCCGCCGTGCGCGCCGACAACTCTGGGACGAGCATCGGATCGCCGTCGAATACGGTGCGGCCACGGCCATGGCGGCCCTGCTCGACACCGATTCCGGTGCCGCCTACCGACCAGAGCCCGGTGAACGGGTCTGCGTGATCCTGTGCGGCGCCAATACCGATCCCGGCGATCTCGCGCGCTGACCGGGGCCGTTCGCCCGCCGACTCAGCGAACCAGGGCGTTCTTGGTGGCGTAGTTGGTCATGACGTTGTTGAGGCCGCGCATGACGAGGGTGTAGCCGTACGGGAAGTAGCGCTGGCCCCAGTGCGCGAGCTGGATGTCGCGGGAGGTGTAGACGTAGTAGCGGTTGCGCTCGACGCCCTTGACCACCGCGGTCGCGGCCTGTTCGGGCGTGACCGCGTGGCGCAGGAACAGCCGCATCGCCTTCTGCAGCGCCGCGGAGTCACGGTCGACCCCGGCGATGTCGAGACTGTCGACCATCGGGGTGGCCATCGCGCCGGGGCAGACCAGGCTGACGCCGATCTTGTGCCGGCGCAGATCGAAGCGCAGCACCTCCGAGACGCCACGCAGGCCGAACTTCGTGGCGCTGTAGGGAGCGTGCCAGGGTAGGCCGAACAGTCCGGCCGCCGAGGACACGTTCACCAGATGACCACCGCGGCCCGCGGCGATCATCGGCGGCAGGAACTCCTCGATGACGTGGATGGGGCCCATCAGGTTGATGTCGACGGTGCGCCGCCACTGCTGGTGGCTGAGCTTGTCGACGGTGCCCCAGGTGGCGATGCCGGCGACGTTCATGACGATGTCGACCTGACGGACGGCCTCGAAGGTGTGCGCGGCCAGGCCGACCACAGCGGAATGGTCGCTCACATCGGCGGCGTGGGCCAGGTGCACCTTCGCCCCCTCGGCACGCAGGGCCTCGGCGGTCTCGGTGAGCGCGTCGTCGGTGATGTCGGTGAGCACGAGGGCGGCGCCCTTGGCGGCGGCCGCGAACGCGGTGGCGCGGCCGAGGCCGCTGGCGGCGCCGGTGATCAGGCAGGTCTTCCCGTCGAACTTCGTCATGGTCCCGACCCTACGGTTCTGTGAACAGGTATGTCTATGATTCGGTGGCGATCGATGTGACGCTGATCGCGATGGTGGTCCAGCCTCCTACGTGGATCCGGCTGCCCTCGCCCACCGCTACCGCCACCTGCGGCGGGATCGGTGCCTCGGCGCCGTCCACGCTGGTCCCGTTGGTGGATCCGAGATCGGTGATGCTGAGCCCGCCACCGGGGTCCACCTGGATCATCGCATGCGCCCGTGAGACCCCGATGTCGACCGGGGCGATTCCCAGGTCGATCTCGGGCACGATGCCTTGCGAGGCGGAGCGCTTGCCGATCAGGAACTGACTGCCCCGCAGCACGATTCGGCGTTCAGGACAGAAGTCGGGGAAGGCGACGCGCTCGGCGTCGGGTCCTTTGCGTGCCTGGACGCGAGCGTAGAACTCGCGGTCGGCGAAGACGCGGGCGACCCAGACCGTGCCGGACACCGGCAGATCGGTCCGGGTGGCGCCGACCTGCCGCGGTGGTGGTTGTCCGTCGCCACCGGCCGGCGTGGGCAGGGCCGAGTCGTACCCGCACACCTCGCAGAACCGGCCACTGGTCGGGGTGGCGCACGACGGGCACAGGCGCAGCGCGGCGGGGTCCGATGCGGGGGCGGTGTCGAGCGCCGACCCGCAGACGTCGCAGTAGTCGGTCGACTGCGAGGGGTGTCCGTCCGCGCACATCGGCATGTCAGCCACCCTCCGGTCGGACCCGCGCCGTCTTGGTCGAGCGGATGTCGAGGGCCAGCTCGTCGGCAGCGGCGACCTGGCCGCGCAGTTTGACGGTGCCGTCGCCGTCGACCTCGACCACGCCGCGCAGCAGCTTGGCGGTGGATTCGTGCCCGGAGGCGGCCGCCAGTTCGACCGCACGGCGCAATTTGGCGGTGGCGGTGGTGAGATCACCGTTGCGGCGGGCGGCCAGGCCCTCCTGGACGGCCTGGGCGAGTTCGACCTGGCCGGTGTAGTGGGCGACGCGGGTGCTGATCCGGGTGGACAGCGAGGTGTCGGTGGTCCACACCGCCCGCACCAAGCCCTGGCCGAGGACCTCGTCGCCGGCCAGCACGCTGAGCCGGGCAGCAAGCTTCTCCCGCCCCGGAGCGGCCGGTTCCAGTTCGATCTGCAGATGGTATTCGCGTTCCTCGGCAGCCCAGGACGACAGCGGGTACTCCCCCACCTGTGCCCCGGTCTCGGCGCGCCGCCGGGTGAGCTCCTCGAGCACCGGCGAGACCTGTTTGACCATCCGCACCCGGGCGCCCGCGGGCGTCCAGACCCGCAGGGTCAGCTCCGGGATCACCCTGGCCGCCGACGAGCGCATCATGGCGGCGAAATCGCTGGCCAGGTCCTTGGGATCGGCGACCATGTCGGCGTCGCCGGACAGCTTGGCGGAGATCTTGTGCAGATCCGCGGCCGCCCAGTCCGCGCCGACGCCGCGACAGTCGCAGACGAACAGGCCCTCGGCGCGATCGAGTTCGGTGGCCAGTTGCTCCGGGGTCTCGTGTTCGTTCTTGCCATCGGTGAGCAGGATGGCGTGTGCCTGCGCGCCCGGATGAGCGAGGGCGACCTCGCGGGCCAGCGCGAGCCACGAACCCATCGCGGTGCCGCCGTCCGGACGCAGCTTGTCGAGGGCGCGCCGAGCCGCGACCCGATGGTCGCGGTCGGCAGGTGCCGACCGTTCACCGCTGGTGGGGTAGATCATCCGCGCCGATTCGGTGCCCTCGATGATCGCGAAGGCGGTGCCATCGGGGATCTCGTCGAGCGCGGTGCGGGTGGCGCCGAGCGCGTTCTCGAACTTGCGCTTGTTGCCCATCGACCCGGAGCAGTCGATGATCAAGATCTCGAGCCGGGGCGGCAGGGGGGCGATCGCGGCGAGCTCGGCTCCGGTGGTCACCGTGAGCACCGCGTCCACCACCCGCGCCCCTTCGGCGAGGAACTCGTTCTGGTCTACAGCGATCGAAATACCCGCGGTCTCAGCGGCACTCATGACACTCCTGGTTCAGGCGATACCGCGCCACGCACCGGGACCGGAGCCAGCGCGACCGTGATGTTGTCGCTGCCACCGCTGTTCAACGCGAAGTCGGCCAGCGCGCGGGCAGCGGCCTGCGGCGAGGTCTCGGCGGTGAAACCGGCGAGGGCGACAGCGTCGGGCAGATAGTTCCACAGCCCGTCGCTGCACAGCAGCAGTGTTCCCGGTTCGGCGACGATCATGTGCTGCAGACAGTGCGCCGACCACGGCTGCTCGCCACCGTCGGCGCCGAGCCAGCGCAACAGAGTGTGCGCGCGCGGATCGTGCATGGCCGCTTCCTCGTCGAGCGCGCCCGCGTCGACCAGAGCCTGGGCCCACGAGTCGTCCACGCTGAGTCGGCGTGAGGCGGTGGGATCGCCCGCGGCGAGCCAGAAGGCCCGGCTGTCACCGACATTGGCGATGGTGATCTCGGTGCCCTCGGCGGTCTCGCGCACGATCGCCGAGACGTAGGTGCACGACGGCGCGTATTCGGGGGTGCGGGACATGCCGCGCACCGCGGCCGTCGCCGCCGCCAATCCGGCCATCACGCTGTCTTGGGCGCAGTGGCCGTCGGCGAGGGCGGCCAGTACCGCGTCGACGCCGGTACGGACCGCGGTGCCGGAGGCGGCCTGCGGGTCCTGGGAGGTGGACACGCCGTCGCTCACCACGATCACCCTGGTGCCGTCGCCCTCGCGCACGGCGGCCGCGACGGCGTCCTCGTTGCGGGAGTGGCTGATCCCGCGATCGGTGAGGACATACACCGGGCCCAGATCGTCCTCGAAACGGTCCGGCACGGGCTTGGGACTGCCGCAGTGCGCGCACCACCCTGCCTCGTAACGCCGTTCACCGCAGGTCGAGCACTGCGGTACCGCGACCGGATCGTGCACGGGCACCGCCACTTTGCGCACGCCCAGCTCCCGCCCGCACCCCTCACAGAAGCGATGCTCCGACCGCGCCGATCCCCCGCAGTCGGGACACCCCGACGCGGTCACAGCGTGGTCCTCGGGCGAACCGCGTTCGCCTGATCCACCAGCAGGAACCGGGTCCACATGTCCTCCTCCTCGCGCGCCAATGTCCGCAAACATCGTTCCAACCCCGTTCGCACTCCCTGCTCGGTGAATTCCACATCCAACAGCTTGCCTGCCGCGCTCGGTCGCTGTCCCGACCGGATCCAGTTCAGCGCGGCCTCGAGCACATCCATCCGCACCCGCGCGCTGCGCGTGCGCGAGTCGAGGCGAAGGCGCTCCACCCGGTCACCCGCTTCACGCAGCAGCGCCTCGTCCAGGTCGGCCGGATCTCGGCGCGCCAGCAGCGTTTCCACCGCGGCGAGTCGGGCCTCGGTGAACATCGAGGAGGTGCGGTCGACCTGGTCGAGCACGGTGACCGCGCCGGCGCGGTCGCCCGTGCCGCGCCGCAGCCGAGCGGCGCCGAAGGCAGCCGAGAGGTAGGTGTGGTCGGTGCGCCACACCAGTTCGTAGAGCGCCAACGCGCGGTCGAGGTCGCCGCGCAGTGGCTCGGGTTCGGTCGCGCGCGCACCCAGCTCCAGTGCCGCGGCCAGGGCGAGTTTGGGGGCGGGTTCGCCGGGCAGCGCGGCGTAGACGGCCTCGAAATCGGCGGCGGCCGCAGCGTGGTCACCGGTGAGCAGCGCGGCCTGGGCGCGGTACCAGACGGGGCGCCAGTCGAATTCCAGATCCTCGTCCAATGCGCTGAGCCGGGTGCGGGCCGCCTCGGCGTTGCCCGCCTCGAGCTCGGCGCGCACGAGGCGCAGCGGGATCTCCACCGAGCGCTGGCCACCGGTGACAACAGCGCGCAGACCGGCGGTCAGCGCCTGTTCCAGTTCGGCGGGGGTGGCGGCGTCGGTGGTGGCCAGCAGCGCCGCCCCGCAGTCGCCCGGATCGACGAGCGGAGCGGGCAGTCCGGCGATCAGGGCGGCGGGTTCGGGTGCGGCGCTGTCGATGCCGAACACGGCGCGGGCGGGGCCGAAGGCGGTCGACATGCCGGGGCGCGGGACGCCGTCGCCGGTGGCGAGTACCTCGCGCAGGACCCCGGTGAGCTGGTCGGCCATCTCGCTCATCGAGCCGAAGCGGGCCAGCGGGTCGGGATCGGTGGCCCGCTGCAGGAACCGGTGCAGCGAATCGTGTTCGGCCAGCAGCGGTTCGTCCTCGGGGCCGGGCAGTGGGCCGAGTGTGCTGCCGACCGACGGCACCCGCATCATCAGCACAGCCAGTGTGCGGCCCGCGGTGTAGACCTCGGTGGCCACGGTGGGACCGGTCTCGGCGATCTCAGGTGCCTGGTAGCCGAGGGTGCCGTAGATCGGGCTGGTGCGGTCGTCCATCGCGATGACCGCACCGAGGTCGATCAGTTCCAGGCGTTCCTCGGTCTGCATCACGTTGTCGGGCTTGAAATCGCAGTAGGCCCAGCCGCGTGCGTGCAGATAACCGAGGGCGGGCAACATCTCCAGAACGTAGGCGATGGCCTGGGCCGGGGGCAGGTAGCTCTTGGTGGCGGCGCGGTGCGCGCGCAGGATCTGCTTGAGCGAGGTGCCGCCGACGTAGGCCATCACGATGTAGCCGACCGGGTCACCGTCGGCGTCGGCATGTTCGGTGAAGTTGTGGATCTTGACGATGTTGGGGTGGTCGACCTCGGCCAGGAATCGGCGCTCGGCCAGCGCGGCGGCCAGCGCGTCGCTGTCGCCGGTGTCGATCAGGCCCTTGAGCACCACCCAGCGTCGGTTGACCCGATGGTCGGTGGCCAGATAGATCCAGCCGAGGCCGCCGTGGGCCAGCGCACCGGCCACCTCGTATTGGCCGCCGACCAGATCGCCCGCGCGCAGACGGGGAACGAAAGAATAGCGGGTGCCGCAGTGCGGACAGAATCCGGCGCTGCGCCCCGGCACACCGTCGTGCGTGCGGCCGACCGGCTTGTCACAGCGGCCGCAGTAGCGATCGGTCTCGGGGACCTGCGGATCGACCAGGATGGCCGAGGACGGGTCGACGCGCGGCACCGGCGGCACCTCGACCAGACCGGCGCCGAGTCTGCCGCGGGCGGTCGAGCGCGCCGAGGCGGAGCGGTGCGTGCGTACCGACCGGCCGGAGGTGCGGCCGGTGGCGCTCACCGTCGGCGCCGAGGGGCTGTGGACGGTGACGATCGCCGGAGCGGTGCCGCAGGTGTCGCAGTAGCCGTCGACGATCGTTCCGGCACAGCCGGGTTCACCACAGGCACCGGGCGGAGGCGGCGGTACGCCGGTGCGCGGCTGCGCGGTGGTGCGCGACCTGCCCGTCGGCGCCGCGACCGGTTCGGGTGGTGCCACGCTCGCCACGGGGGCGGTGCCGCAGACAGCGCAGTAGCCGTCCTCGATGGCGCCCCCGCACCCTGCTTCCTGACACATCATGCCGTCCGCCCCGCTTTCTCCCCGATGATCGAACGATAGTCCGCGACCGCGCGGGTGATGGCGCCCAGATCGCAGGGAGTGCGACCGAGCAGGCCCGCGGCGATGCGGTCGGCGGCAAGGACATCGCGGTCCTCGGCCACACCGAGCCGAGAGGCCTTGGCGCGGTAGGAGGTGAGCCTGCCGCGGAGTTCGGCGCGCCGGTCCAGCAGTCCGCGCGCCAAGTCCTTACGCAGTGTTGCCTTGGCGAGGGCATCGGCGGTGCGCACACGCAGGGCGAACAGGTGCTCCACCGTCGGGCGGGTGGGTTCGGCGCCGAGGGTGTCGAGTTCGGTCCGCAGCCGGGTGGCCGGTTCGCCGCCCGCGGGCAGCGCGGCGGTGGCGATCTTGTGCTCGGCGGTCGCGGCGGTGTCGTCGGCGTCGCGCTGGAGTTCGTCGAGTTCGGTCAGGCGCGTGCGCACGGCCGTGACGGCGCCGGGCAGGTCGGCGGCGAGGGCGAGATGTTCGGCGTGGCGGTCGGATTCGGTGTCGATCAGCGCGGTGAGCGAGGCCAGTGCGGTCGTGATCTCGCCGTCGGCGAAGCCGAGCGGGTCGGTGCCCGCTCGGCGCAACAGCGCGGCAAGGGGTTCGGCCGCGGCGTCGAGGGCGCCGTGTGCCTGTTCGACCTGTTGTTGGAGCGGTGCGAGCGCGCCCAGCACCTGGCGGTCGACGGCCTCGACCTCGTCGGCGAACTGCGCGACGAAGCCGAACGCGCCGCGCATCCGGTCCAGGGTGTCGGCGATGCCGACCGTCACCACGGTCTCGCCGGGGCCGGTGAGGCCGCGCTGCGCCAGCGGAATCGGGATCCGGGCGACCTCGTGTGACCGTCCGCGCAGCAACTCGGTGAGCCGGGCGCGCGCTCGGTCGTCGAGTCGTCCGCGCCCACCCCGCACGGCCTCGGCTTCGCTCAGGATGGCGCGCACCCGGCCCAGCCCCTCCCAGAGTTCACCCAGTGCCTTGTCCACGGCCGCCCAGCGCCGGGCGGTCTCGCCTTCCGGCGCGTACTGGCGTACCAGCACGAGTCCCGGGTGGCGGTCCAGTTCCAGCAGTGTCGTGGTCACCTTGGTCAGTTCCGCTGTGCGCGCAGCCAGTTCACGATCGATCTCGACGACACCGAGAATCGGCCAGCTCATCCGACGTACCGGGGCTCGGGCGGACCGGGCGAGGGCCCCAGCGAGGACAGGTGCCGCTGGTAGATGCGCTGCCAGGTGCCATCGGTCCGCATCCGGTCGAGCACGCCGTTGACGAAGCGCACCAGCTCGTCGCTGCCTTTGGGCACGCCGACGGCGTACGCGCCGGTGCCGATCGGGTCACCGACCATCTCGAGATTCTGGTCTTGGGCCACCAGACCGGCCACGATCGGTTCGTCGCCGCTGATCGCGTCCACCGTGCCCTGCTGCAGGGCGACGAGGCAGTCGGTCCAGTTGGTCACGCCGAGCACCGAGGGCGGGGATGGCAGGTCGAGGTCGAACAGCGGGGCGGCGGCCGTGGTGCCCTTGGCCACGCACACCCGCTTGCCCGCCAGATCGGCGGCGGTGCTCATCCCGCCACCACGGGGGACCACGATGCGTTGCGCCGCACGGTAGTAGGCACTGGAGAAGTCGACCTCTCGGCGCCGCTCGCAGGTGGCCGAGAAGGTGCGCACGATCATGTCGACCTGCTTGTCCTGCAGGAGCGCGATCCGGTCGGCGGCGGTGACCGAGCGCAGTTCGATCCGGTCCGGATCACCGAACAGATCGCGCGCGACCTCGCGAGCCAGGTCGATGTCGAAGCCCTCGAGCAGGCCGGTGGACGGATTGCGGAAGCCGAACATGTAGGTGTTCTGGTCGACGCCGACCCGCAACCTGCCGTTGGCGACGATCGCGGCCATGGCCGACCCGGCGGGCATCGCGCCCGGTCGCGGCCGGGCGCCCGGCGACAGGGTGCCCTCGGTGTCGCAGACGCCAGAGCCCTGTTCGACGGGTGCCTCGGTGATCGCCTCGGCGCCGGGCAGCGGTGGCGCGAGGGCGGTGGCGGGGATGGTCGACGGTTCCGGTGCGTCGCCGCAGCCCGCGACCAGCACCGCGACCGCGGTCAGCGCCGTCACGAGCAGACTCCGGCGGGTGCTCACAGGAACTCCTTCAGTCGGGGCCACAGGCCGGTGACCACCGCACCCGCCGCGCCGAGCAGCAGGACCAGGACGCCGAAGGGGCTCAGGATCAACGCGTTTCCCGCGGCGTCGACACCGTCGCGCAGGTCGTCGCGCGCGTGGGCGAGCGCGTCGCGCAGTTCCTGGTCGAGCCGGGTGAAGCTGGTGGCCGAGCTCTCGGGGCCGGTACCGATCGCCTGTTCGACCGCACCCGCATAGTCGGCCTTCTCATAGGCGGTGCGCTGGGCGTTGTGGCCCGCGGTCCACCTCGCCAATGTCCGTCCGGGCTCGGAGTCGGCGATGCCCGCGGCGAGGAGCCGCTGTTCCAGCTCGCCGGTGTGGGTGCGGAACGCGGCCTCGGGCTCGGTGATGTCGCCGCGGGTGATCAGGGCGAGGGTTTCGTCGGTACGGGCCTGCTGGGCCAGGATGCGGGCACCGGCCAGGTTCTCCACCCTGGCGCCCGCGCCGGATTTCCCGGTGTCGAGCAACTGCGCGGCGGTCACGGTGGCACCGACCGTCCACAGCAGGGCCAGCAGAGTCGCCCCGGCGGCGACGGCGATCCCGGCGTTCACCAGCCGATTGGTGCGCCGCAGGAGCAGGACCGAGCCGACGCCGCAAGCGGCGAGGACGAGCAGCAGTCCCACGATCGTCGTCCACGGCAGCGCGCCGATGTCGCGCTGGTCCTCGCCAACAGCGGCGAAGCGGGCTTCGGTGAGTTGTTCGGCGTGCGGCAGCAGCGAGGTCTGCATCAGGTCCGAGGCCTGGCGCAGGTACGCGGAGCCGACCGGGTAGCCCTGGCGGTTGTTGGCACGCGCGGTCTCCACCAGGCCGGTGTAGGTGGGCAGGTCGGCGGCGATGCGGGCGACGATCGTTCTGGTCGTGGCGTCGGTGGCACCCGCGGTCGCTTCCGCCAGTGCGGCAGCGGCTTCGGCGAGTGCCTGCTCGTAGGTGTCACGGACCTGCGGTGATTCGATGCCGCCGGACAGGAATGCCGTCGCGGCACCGGCATCGGCCGCCGAGAGCGAGACGTAGAGGCTCTGCGCCGCGAAGGCCAGCGGTTCGGTGCGGTCGAGGACCTGCTCGGTACGGTCGATCTTCGCGCCGAGCTGTTGCCCGGCCGTCGACCCGGCGATCAGGCAGGCCAGTGCCGTGACCACGAACACCAGCCCGATCACACCCGGTGTCGTCGCGGCGAAGCGCCGCGACCACGTCCCCGCGACTCGGATGGTCGCCGGTAGGCGAACTCCCACACCGTCCTCCTCACATCTCCCAGGGCGGTGTCCTCGCTCGCGATCGTACGGTAGGCGCCGAGGGTTCGCCTAGATCACTTTCTCCTACGGCGACAACGACTTCCACGGTCGACGGCGGCGAATGACCGAGGGCCCGGCACACCATCTGGTGAGCCGGGCCCTCGGTCGGTGCTCGGTCAGGCGCCGAGGACCTTCTCGCCCGGTTCGACGGCGGTACCGGTCTTGCTGAACTGCAGGACACCGTCCTCGATGGGTGCCTTGTGCATGAGAGTGCGGTCCCGGTAGTAGTTGTTGACGAGCTTCCACGCGCCGCGGGCACCCTGGCGGGGCATCTCGCCGTCGCCGCGCTGGATGTAGCCGGAGGTGAGCGCGCCACCCATCAGCGACTCGTCGGCGTAGTCCTCGGGGTTGGCGTGCACCTCGAAGGTGGTGTAGCCGCGGTCGCGCATGATGTTGAGAACGCGGCACAGGTAGGCGGCGGCGAGGTCGGCCTTGAGCGTCCAGGACGCGTTGGTGTAGCCGATGATCATCAGGAAGTTCGGGATGTCGGAGTACAGCACGCTCTTGTAGGCGACCGTCTCGTTGATCTTCAGCGGCTCACCGTCGATGGTGACCTTCGCGCCACCCAGGATCTGCACGTTCAGGCCGGTGGCGGTGACGATGATGTCGGCCTCGAGCTCCTGGCCCGACTCGGTCAGGATGCCCTTCTCGGTGAACTTCGCGATGCGGTCGGTGACGATGTCGGCCTTGCCGCTCTTGAGGGCCTTGAACAGGTCGCCGTTGGGCACCACGCACAGCCGCTGATCCCACGGGTTGTAGGTGGGCGTGAAGTTGCGCATGTCGACGTTCTTGCCGACCTGCAGCCGCACCTGGGTCAGCATCAGCTTCTTGGCCAGCTCGGGGTTGGTGCGCGAGAGCTGGAAGCTGGCACGCTGCAGGGCGATGTTGCGGGCGCGGCCGATCTTGTAGGCGATCGCGTCGGGCACGCGGGTCTTCTTGAAACCGATGGCGACCGGATCGTCGGACGGCAGTGCCTGGATGTAGGTGGGCGAGCGCTGCAGCATGGTGATGTGCTCGACGTCATCGGCCATCGACGGGATCAGCGTGATCGCGGTGGCGCCGGAACCGATGACCACGACCTTCTTGCCCTGGTAGTCGAGGTTCTCGGGCCAGTGCTGCGGGTGCACGATCTGGCCCGTGAAGTTCTCCTGGCCGGGGAAATCGGGCTGGTAGCCCTGGTCATAGTTGTAGTAGCCGCTGGCGCCGACGACGAAGTTGGCGGTCCAGGTCTCGGTCTCGCCGGTGGCCTCGATCAGGGCCCGCACAGTCCACTGCGCGGCGGCGCGGTCGAAGTCGAGTTGCACGACCTTGCGGCCGAAGGTGATGTGGTCGGTGACGCCGTATTCCTTGGCGGTGTCTTCGACGTACTGGCGGATGCTGGCGCCGTCGGCGAGCACCTTGGTGCCGATCCAGGGCCGGAACCCGAAGCCGAAGGTGAGCATGTCCGAGTCGGAGCGGATGCCGGGGTACTTGAACAGGTCCCAGGTGCCGCCGATGTTCTCGCGGCGCTCCAGGATCGCGTAGCTGCGTCCGGTCTGCTCGCGAAGGAGGTGACAGGCCGTGCCGATTCCGGACAGGCCTGCGCCGATGATCAGTACGTCGACATGCCGCGTCATTGAGGAAACTCGTTTCGTAGGGTCACCGCCCGCGCCTCGTCGCCCGAGCATCCTTCGAGATTACGTGTTTCACCTGGTTACGTCTAGTTGGCTCGACCGTCGGCGCGGCCTGGCCTGGTCAGCCACTGCCTGGCGACGCAGAGGGCTGCCACCCCCAGCGCCGCTCCGGCGAGGAGTCTGCTGGGCGATGTCGCCGGCGGGGGCGAGCCGCGCGAGCGGCAGACCTACGCGATTTCCTGGACAATGCCGTGCGCTACCAGGCATCTCCCCAGGTGGGAGGCCCCTTTCGCGTTCAGGCTCCACCCCGCGAAGGCAGTTGCGGCGCAGTTGCATTCGCTGCCATTTCGGCAGTCCGTGCCGCTCTCCGCGCCGATTCGGCACGGAGTGCACGCGGGGTTCCACGTGAATCAGCGTGACATCGCAGGGGGGCCAACCGATCTCGGCGTCCGCGCCCGTGCGCCACACCGGGCACCGAAGCAGGCCGATGCGCTCGGTCTCGTGACCATCACGTCAAGGCGACCGGTGTCCTCGCCGTCGGGGTGACGACCGGGCCTTGCGACGCCGACGGCCTGCGCGCGGCAGGCGCCGACATCGTTCTCGACGACCTCACCGTTTTCGCCGACTGGCTCGCCGGGTACAGGGCCACGGCCAGCTGGCGCCGAAACCGCCTGCGGCTGGTGGGTTTCCGCGCGCCGCCCGGAACCCATTCGGCACGCGGCCCGTTGACCTGACATGCCGACGGACCCCTACTGGAACCACAACACCCACTACCATCCCTGGATCCTCGAGCAGGTGCCCGAACACGCCCGCACGGCACTCGACATCGGCTGTGGCGACGGCCTGCTCGCCCGCAAACTCGCCACCCGCTGCGACGCGGTGCTCGGCGTCGATCTCGACGGTCACGTCATCGCCGACGCCCCCGTCGCGCCGAATGTGCACCTGGAAAAGGCCGACTTCCGCGATCTCGACGACACATTCGATCTGGTCACCACCGTCGCGACCCTGCACCACGTCCCCCTCGGCGAGGGGATGGCAGCGCTGCGTGATCTGGTCGCCCCCGGTGGCACGCTCGTGGTGGTCGGCCTGTGGAAGATGCGCCCGGTCGACTACCTCACCTACCTACCCGCGCTACCGCTGATCTGGGCCAGAGACCGTCGCCACCGCCGTTGTCTCGGCGGTCCCGAGGTGAGCCTGCGCGCGCCGCGGGAGACCATCGCCGAGATCCGCGCCGCGGCCGCCGACCACCTACCCGGCGCCGTGGTGCGCCGCGGTCTGATGTGGCGCTACACCCTGCTCTGGCATCGCCCCCGCTGAACCCGAGGCGATGGCGCGATCCGCCGACGCGCGCCCGTGTTCAGGCCAGACCCGAGCAGACCAGGTGGGTGCCTGCGAGTGCGAGACCGGTCGCGGCGACGGCGACCGACAGGGCGGGAGCCGGTTCCCGCACGAGGCGGCGCGCTGCGCGCAGGATCGCGGCCAGCACGCGTTCCAGCTGATCGCCGAAGGACGCGCGCGGTGTGACGACATCGGCGTCGTCGGTCGTCGCACGCCGCAGGGCTCGGCGGATCACACCGGCGATGGCGAGTACGAGAGCGGTGACCAGCATCGTCTTCTCTCCTGCCTCAACGGGTTCCGGCCGAAGCCGTCGCGGGCGTGGATCCGGGACCGCCGGGCGCGGGCACGATGCCGAAAGCGATCAGGCTGTCGGCGGTGTCGCGGATGGTCTCCTCGATCGGGCGCATGGTCCAGCCCAGTTCGCGCCGTGCCTTCGCGGCGCTCACGTATTCGGCGCGGCCCAGCACGGGCACGGTCAGGCGCACACCCTTGTCGAACACCGCGACCACCCGGACGAGCCAATTCGGCAGCACCCTCGTCGGTACGCGAAATCCCCGGGGGTTGTAGTCGCGCGCCAGCGCCGCGGCCAGCTCCCCCATCCACAGCGGCTCGCCCGCGCAGATGTACCGATTACCCACCGCCGCGGGCACTTCCAGTGCCAACCGGTGCGCGACGGCCAGATCGCGGACATCGACCGTCGACCAGCCCGTGCGCACCGAACCGGGGACACCGCGTGAGAGCAGACGACGGAGGGGCTCGTGGGAGGTACTGGTCCGCGCCTCGAGCACCGGACCGAGGATCATTCCCGGATTGAGTGCGACCAGTTCCAGGTCACCCCCGTGTGATTCGACGAACTCCCACGCGGCCCGCTCGGCCAGGGTCTTGCTCTTCTGATAGGCCGGAACCCGCTCGACGACCGACCAGTCCGCCTCGGTACGCACCTCGTCGTTCGCGTGGCCATGGGCCACCGCGGCGATCGATGAGGTGAGCACCACCCGCCGCACCCCGGCCGCCGCCGCGGCGCGCAGCACCCGCACTGTCCCGTCGACCGCGGGTCCGATCAACGCCCGTTCGTCCTCGGGCGGGGTGTCGGGGAATGGCGAGGCGACGTGCAGCACGGCATCGCAGCCCGCCACGGCCTCGGCCCAGCCCGCGTCGGCGTCGAGGGCAGCGGCGACGAAGTCCAGCTCACCGCCGGTACGTCGAGCGAGTTCGGTCAGGTGCGCGCGTGCGGCGTGCGCGGTGAGGTCACGGACGGTGCCGCGCACGGCGTAACCGTGCTCGAGCAGTTCGGCGACGCAGTGCCCGGCGACGAATCCTGTCGCGCCGGTGACGAGTATCCGAGTGGTCATGGTGTTCACCCATTTCGTCGGCGGAGCCCGCCCATCTGAGCGGTGCTCAAATAATCTAAACACTGCATAGATCTTCTGTCCAGTGCCGATTTCGCGCGCCGGCTCGCTTACGCTCGGAGGGTGAAGCGCACCAGTTACCACCACGGCGACCTGCGGGCCACGCTGATGGACGCCTGCCTGCGCCTGATCGAGAGCGAGGGACTGGCCGCGGTGAGCCTGCGCCGCGTCGCCAGGGAAGCCGGGGTCAGCAGCGGCGCGCCGTATCACCACTTCGCCGACCGGGCCGCGCTGCTCTCGGCGCTGTCGGTCGACGGCTTCCAGCGGCTGGCCGCCGATCTCGCCGCCGCCAGGGCGGCGGCCGCCACACCGTTGGCCGCGCTCACCGACCTGGCCGCGGCCTATGTACGGTTCTCCCGCGACCACCCCGCGCAGTTCCGGCTCATGTTCCGGCCGGAGCTGTCCCAGCCCGAGAAGCACCCCGATGCCCACCTCGCGGGCGACGCGGCCTTCGAGGTGCTGGCCGAGTCCGTCGCCGAGTGCGTCGCGGACGGCGTGCTGCCCGCCGACCGCGCCGAGATCCTCGCCATCGCCTGGTGGGGACTGGCCCACGGTCTCGCCTCGCTGTGGCTGGACGGCCAACTCGACAAGCGCAGCGAGCAGATGGGCACCCACACGCCCGATCTCGTCGACGCGATCATGCGCGCGTTCACCGCGCTGATCACGCCCACGGCGGCGCCGGACTGACGCGCCCGTCGGTTTTCCCCCGAGCACGGGCCCGTCCTCCCCTACAGTGGGGTCGACCGCACTTGTCCGTTGCGTAGCGACCCGAGCAGGAGACCCGGATGTCTGCCACCGCGAAACTCGATCCCGTGGTCGAGGCGTTCGTCGACGCGCTCAACGCCCAGGACGCCGACCAGTTCTACGGCGTGCTCACCGAGGACGCGACCATGTCCGACGACGGGGTCGAACGCAATCTCGCACAGTGGACCGAGGCCGAGATCTTCAGCAGCAACGGACATCTGGACGTGGAGTCCGTCGACTCCGACGGCCTCGCTCTCACCGCCGATTACACCAACAGCCGCTGGGGCTCGATGCGCACGACCTGGCGGTTCGTCCTGCGCGACGGGCTGATCAGCCGATTCGAAACCGGACAGGCGTGAACGACGATCTTCTGCTGACCCCGCGTTACGGCGACGGTTCCCTCGCCGAACTGCTCCCCTCGGCGCTGGCCTGTCTCGGCGCCCCCGACGACACCGACCGGCTCGGTCTCGCGCTCGACGTCGACCACGTCTGCGTGCTGCTGGTCGACGGCCTCGGCGCGACGGCACTGGCCGCGCATCCCGACGCCGCGCCGTTCCTGTCGAGCCTGCCAGCGGGCTCGATGACCTCGGGGTTCCCGAGCACCACCGCGACGAGTTTGACCACCCTCGGCACCGGTCTGCCGCCCGGCGAGCACGGCATCATCGGCTATCTGACGCGCCTGCCCGAGCAGGAGCGGCTGTTCAACACGCTGCGCTGGCAGCTCAACGGCGAGGGCCCGAAGGTCGACCCGCTCACCGCGTTCCCGCCGGAACGAATCCAGCCCCGGCCCACCGTCTTCGAACGCGCGAAGGCGGCCGGGATCACCGCGGTCCAGGTGGCACCGGGCTATCAAGACGGATCGGGACTCACCAGGGCCGGCTGGCGCGGCGGCGGCTTCCGCCCCACCTTCTCGGTCGGCGACCTCGTCGACGGTGCCCTGCAGGCCCTCACCTCGGCGCCGAAAACGCTGATCTACACCTATCATTCCGAGCTCGACACCACCGGCCACGTGCGCGGCCCCGCGTCGCGGGCCTGGCGGTTCGAACTCGCCAACGTCGACCGCATCGCCGCCGAGCTGGCCGCCCGCCTGCCCGCGCGCTCGGCGCTGATCGTCACCGCCGATCACGGGATGGTCGAACTGGTCGACCGGATCGACTTCGACACCCACCCGCACCTGTCCGAGGGGGTCATCACCCTCGGCGGCGAACCACGCGCCCGCCACGTCTACACCGTCGACGGGGCCACCGCCGAGGTCGCCGACACCTGGCGGGGCGTGCTCGGGAACGACTTCCTGGTGCGCACCCGCGTCGAGGCCATCGCCGCGGGCTGGTTCGGTCCCCAGGTCAGCGACGAATCGGCCTACCGCATCGGCGATCTGGTCGTCGTCGCGCGTGGTGACGGCGGTGTCGTGCGCACCGGCGCCGAACCGCTGCAGTCGATGATGGTGGGCCACCACGGCTCACTCACCGCCGCCGAACTGCTGGTTCCGCTCCGAATCCACCGTGGCTGAGACCCACCGCTTAGGCTGTCAGCGACTCGATGCGCACGCGCGCACGGCGGAGACTCCAGGAGGAACCATGCACGCCACCACCCGAACCGGTGCCGTCGCGGTGGGCGTCGCGGTGCTGGCGGCACTGGCCAGCGGCTGCAGCGACATCGAGCAGGCGCTCAACCAGGGCGGCGACACCACCTGTCGCGACTACGTCACCCAGGAACCGGATACCAAGCGGGTCACCATCACCAAGGCGATCAAGCAGCAGACCGGCACCGACAACGAACCCGCGGGCACCATCGTCGACTCGATGATCGTCCAGGTCGACCTGCTGTGCGCCGGGCAGCGCAACGTCGACACCCCGATCAAGAACGCCGACATCGCCGGACTGTTCCTCAACAAGTAGCCGTCAAGGCGACGCGACACTGCATATCCCGGTGACCTGGGAGTTCTCGGTCAATCGACGCACACACCGACAGCGCAGCTGATAGACAGGAGACGCCACACCGGTCGCACGCGCACCGGTGCGTCGCCGACGAGCAGGGAGTGAACGTGGGCGCACACGACCACCCGATCGCCGGTCCACCGGGACCCGACCGGCTCTCGGATTATCGTGGCGCGCTGGAGAAGCAGTGGAACAAGCTGGCCGCGCCCTCTCGCCCGATGCGGTTGCCGCGCGACACCGGACCGGTACGCCAGGAGGTCGCCCGCTCCTGGCAGCGGTCCCTGCACACCGTCGACCCCGGCCAGACTGTCGCGCCCGGTTTCAACGACATCAGCGATCGCTGGTCGGAGTCGACGCTGCGCCGACCGGTCACCGAACTCGCGGGCCAATTGCGCGGTATCGCCGAGGAATCCGGCTATCTCGCTGTCGTCAGTGACGAATCGGGCACCATCTTGTGGACTGCGGGTGACCGCACCCTGCGACGTCAGGGCGAGGCGATGAACTTCGCCCCCGGCGGGGTGTGGGACGAGAGCCATATGGGCACCAACGGGCTGTCGCTGGCCCTGCACGACGACGAACCCGTCACGGTCTTCTCTGCCGAACACCTGGTCGCCGCCCTGCACGGCTGGGTCTGCTACTCCGCACCCATCCACGGCCCCGACGGCAGGCAAGTCGGTGTGCTGGACCTGTCCTCGGTCTGGGAACGCTCGCACCCGATGGTGATGACCTCGGTGCGCGCCCTGGTCACCGCGGTCGAAACGATGCTGCGCGCCGAGGCGCCCACCCCGGCGCCAGGTGTGCGGCTCGAATGCCTGGGCGCCGCACGGCTGTTGCGCGACGGCAGGCCCGTGCCGCTGCCCCCGCGTCAGCTCCAGATCCTGGCACTGCTGGCGTTGGAGCCCGAGGGCTACACCCCCGAGCAGCTGCACGCCGCGGTCTACGGCGACCGGGCCGTGTCATTGAACACGCTCAAAGCCGATGTCTCGCATCTGCGCCGGGCCACCCGCGGCGAGATCGCCAACCGGCGCTATGTGCTCACCGGTCCCGTGTCCTGCGACGCGGTCGATCTGCTGGCCGCCATCGAGGGCGGCGATCTCACGTCCGCGCTGTGGCTGTATCGCGGACCGCTGCTGCCCGGTTCGGATCTGCCCGGCGTCGAACAGTGGCGCGCGCACCTCGACGTCGGCCTCCGCAACGCGGTGCTGGCCAGCGATCGGCCCGAGCATGCCGTCGCGTTCGGCCAGCGCTGCCCCAGCGATGTCGCCATCCACGAACACGCCCTGCGCCTGCTGCCCCGCGACGACGTCCGCCGTGCCGTGGTGACGGCCCGTCTCTACACCGCGCGACAGGGCTGAGCTGGGCAAACACCCTCACCAACCTCGTACCAACCTTCGCCGACCATAGTGTGAGCCACCACGCAGAGGTCGCGAGGAGCGAGGCGCATGATCTACGGCAAGCCCGGATCGGATACCGGCATAGTCAGTTATGCCGCCCGATACGACAATTTCATCGGAGGTGAGTGGGCTGCCCCGGTCGAAGGCCGGTATTTCGACAACACCTCGCCGGTCGACGGCGAGACGTTCTGCGCGGTGGCCCGGTCCACCGCCGCCGATATCGACATGGCCCTCGAGGCGGCGCACCGCGCCACCGAACGCTGGGCCGCGACCTCGGTCGCCGAGCGGGCCGACATCCTGCTCAAGATCGCCGACCGGATCGAGAACAGTCTCGAACCACTGGCCGTGGCCGAGACCTGGGACAACGGCAAACCGGTGCGTGAGACCCTGGCCGCCGATCTGCCGCTGACCATCGACCACTTCCGCTACTTCGCCGGTGCTCTGCGCGCCCAGGAGGGGTCGATCTCGCAGATCGACGCCGACACGGTCGCCTATCACTTCCACGAACCGCTCGGGGTGGTCGGCCAGATCATCCCGTGGAACTTCCCGATCCTGATGGCCGCGTGGAAACTCGCGCCGGCGCTGGCGGCGGGCAACTGCGTGGTGATCAAGCCGGCCGAGCAGACACCGGCCTCGCTGCTGCTGGTGGTGGAGCTCATCGCGGATCTGTTGCCGCCCGGCGTGCTCAATGTGGTCAACGGATTCGGGGTCGAAGCGGGCAAACCGCTGGCACAGAGTCCCCGGGTGGCCAAGATCGCCTTCACCGGCGAGACAACCACCGGCCGGTTGGTCATGCAGTACGCCAGCGAGAACCTCATACCGGTCACGCTGGAGCTGGGCGGCAAGAGCCCCAACATCTTCCTGCCCGACATCATGGCCGCCGACGACGACCTGCTGGACAAGGCCGTCGAAGGCTTCGTGATGTTCGCCCTGAACCAGGGTGAGGTGTGCACGAGCCCGTCTCGCGCGCTGATCCACTCGTCGATCTACGACGAGTTCCTCGCCCGCTGCATCGCCCGCACCGAGGCCATCGTGTCCGGTCATCCGCTCGACACCGAGACGATGATCGGCGCGCAGGCCGGCAACGACCAATACGAGAAGATCCTGTCCTACTTGGACATCGGCAGAGCCGAAGGCGCCCGCGTGCTCACTGGAGGGGAAGCACGCAAGGTCGACGGCCTGCCCGGTGGGTACTACATCGAACCCACCGTCTTCGAGGGCGAGAACACGATGCGGATCTTCCAGGAGGAGATCTTCGGGCCGGTCGTCGCGGTGACCAGGTTCGATACCGTCGACGAGGCGATCCGCATCGCGAACGACACGCTCTACGGTCTCGGTGCGGGCGTATGGACCCGCGAGATGAACACCGCTCATCGACTCGGCCGTGGCCTCGAGGCGGGCCGGGTCTGGACAAACTGCTACCACGCCTATCCCGCGCACGCCGCGTTCGGCGGCTACAAGAGATCGGGATTCGGCCGGGAGAACCACGCCATGATGCTCGGGCATTACCAGCAGACCAAGAATCTGCTGGTCAGCTACTCGACGACGAAACTCGGGATGTTCTGATGCAGAACCGGATCCACCGTGTGGAGATCACCGAACGAGCCCAGACGCTGCTGCGCCGACTGATCGAGGACAACGGTCCGGTGCTGTTCCGTCAGGCCGACAATGCCACCGCACCGGTGTGCCTATCGGCCAGGCAGTTCCCGATCGAGCGGGCCGACGTGCTACTCGGCCGGCTGAGCTGGCACACCGAGTTCTGGATCAGCCCCGAACAATTCGAGTACTGGAAGGACACGCACCTCACCATCGACGTGGTGCGTGGCCAGGCCAGCGAGGAGTCTCTGGAAGCCGGCCAGGGTCAGCGCTTCGTCTTGCGCGCGCGACAACTGACCGCGGCGGAGAACGCGGCGCTGGCGGCCGCACCACCACCCCGAACGGGCGCCGACCGCACCCTGTAGCGGTGCCGAAAGAACCTGACCTGGCTGGACCTTCCCGGCACTGCCCGGTCACGGCGAGCCCCCGCCGACTGGGCCATCGCGGCTCAGCCGGCGGGGCGAGCTCGCCATTTCTGTGTCTGGCTATATATCAAACCCGTTCCAGCGCAAACCAAATCGCGTCTCGCTCAGCGAGACACGCACGACAACACTGCAACGATTCCGTTACGTTATGGCGATGTTCTTAGCGAGACTCGGTGTTCGCACCCGGATTCTGGCGATCGCTCTCATCCCCAGTCTGACCCTGGTGGTGGTCGGCGTCGGTACGGCGGGCTACCTGGTCGACGAGAGCAACAAGGCCAAGACCTGGGCGGCGGAGATGCAGGCGGCGGTGCCCTACACCCGCGAGCTGATCGAAGCGGTCCAATCCGAACGCCAGCTCACGCTGGCGCATCTGGCCGGTGACGAGACCGTGATGGCCGCGCTCCCGCCCGCGCGCGCCCGGCTCGACGCCGCCTTCCGCGGCCTGATCGAGATCTCCGAAGGCATTCGCCAGGTCGACGATTCCAACATCGGCGACGACAAGGGCGGATTCAACACCCTCGGCACGCATCTGGCCGGTGTCCGCGGTGGCGCCGACGCCGGAATGCTGCCGGCCTCCGACGCCTACACCTTCTACAACGCGATGCTCGACGTGTTCACCCAGGGCACCAAGGTCGCCGAGCGCGCCGCCCCCGACGCGGTCGTCGCCTCCGGCGTCGGCGAGGGCATGCGCCTACTCAACGCCGCCGAGGCGATGTCGCGCAGCAATGCCCTCGGTCTGGCGATGGTGTCCGCGGACGGCCCGACCACGATCCCGCTCGACGAGTTCATCCGCCAGAGCGGCTTCTACCGCACCGAGATCACGAATGTCTCCGCCGAACTCGACGAAGCCCAGCGCACCGGCATTCTCGCGCTGACCAGCTCGCCGATCTGGCAGCAGCTCGCCGACATGGAATCGGCGCTGGTCCAGCGCTTCGCCAGGCCCGCCTCCACCCAGACCACCGGGTCGACCAGCAGGACGACCACCACCACCACCGACGAGCTGCCGCTGTCGACGCCGGAGTGGCAGAGCGCCGCCGCCGAGGTCAACCGCGGCCTGCTCGACGCCTACGGTGCGCACAACCGCCACGTCCAGAAGCTGGCCCAGGACACCGCCCGGCAGGCCGAGGTGAACGCGGCGCTGGCCGGTGGTGGTGTTCTCGCGCTCAGTGTGCTGGTCTTCCTGGTCGCCGTGGTCCTGGCCAACCGGATCATCCGCCGGCTGCGCCGACTGCGGACCGAGACGCTCAAGCTCGCCGACGAGCAGCTGCCCGCCACCATGCGCGTGCTGCGTGAGGGCGGCGAGGTCGACCCCGCCGACACCACTCCGTCGCTGGACTTCGGCAAGGACGAAATCGGCCAGGTCGCCCAGGCTTTCGAACACGCCGCCTCGGCCGCGATCAAGGCCGCGGTCGACGAGGCCCGTACCCGCGAGGGTGTGCGCGCGGTGTTCCTCAACATCGCCCACCGCAGCCAGATCGTGGTGCACCGCCAGCTCGAGATCCTCGACGAGGCCGAGCGCCGCCAAGAGGATCCGGCGCTGCTCGAGACGCTGTTCCGACTCGACCACCTGGCCACCCGCGAACGCCGCAACGCCGAGAATCTGATCATCCTCGGCGGCGGCCGTCCCGGTCGCCAGTGGCGCAACCCGATTCCGGTGATGGACGTCGTACGCAGCGCCATCGGCGAGACGCTCGACTACGCCAGGGTGCGGGTCACCAAGCTGCCCGAGGTCAATGTCGTCGGCACCGTCGTGGCCGACCTCGTGCACCTGCTCGCCGAGCTCGTCGACAACGCCACCGCGTTCTCCCCGCCGCAGTCGCGGGTGGAGGCGGGCGGCAACATCGTCGGCAAGGGCGTGGTCATCGAGATCACCGACCAGGGCATGGGCATGAGCGACGAGGACCTGGCCCGCTACAACGACATGCTGGCCGATCCGCCGGACTTCGGTGTCGGCACGCTGTCCTCGGATTCGCGCCTCGGTCTGTTCGTGGTCGCGCGGCTGTCCACCGCGCACGGTGTGTCGGTGCGGCTGAGCGAATCCGACTACGGCGGCACCCGCGCCATCGTGCTGATCCCGCAGCAACTGCTCGCCGGCGACACCGATCCCGCGAACCTGCCGCCCGCGATGACCGGACCGATGCGCCGCGGGCTGCCCGTGCCGGCGGAGACCGCATCGGTCGCGGCCATCGAGTCGGCACCCGCCCCGGTGGCCACGCTGGTCGCCGATCCGATCCCGACCCCGCGTCCGGTGGCGCCCGCGCCCGAAGTGCCCACGATGCGCAAGCACGACACCGACGAGCGGCCCGCGCTGCCGCGCCGCAACCGGCAGACCAACCTCGCGCCCGAGCTCACCGAGCCCGCCGCCGAGGCACCAGCCACCTCGGAGCGACCCCGCTCGGCCGAGCAGGCGCGCGACATCATGTCCGCGATCGAGAACGGCACCCGGCAGGGTCGCAAACCACTGACCACATCGAATCAGGACGAACAGGAAGGCTGAGGTGAATACTTCGCACTCAGGCGATCTCAACTGGCTGCTCGACGATCTCGTCGATCGGCTGGCGGGGGTCCGCTACGCGGTCGTGCTGTCCACCGACGGGCTGCTGCTCGGACGGTCCTCGCAGATGAAGCGTGAGGATGCCGAGCACTTCGCCGCCATGTCGTCGACCCTCTACGGGCTGGCCCGCAGCGCGGGCAACCGGTTCGACGGCGGCGGCGTGCGCCAGGCGGTGATCGAACTCGATCGCGCGGTCCTGTTCGTCACCTCGGCGGGCGAGAACGCCTGCCTGGCACTGCAGGCCACCGAGTCGGCCAATCTCGGCATGGTCGCCTACGAAATGAATCTCACCGTGCAGCGGGTCGGCAGCTATCTGTCGACCGAACCGCGGCACGGCCTTGCGGAGCTATAGGAAGCGTCACCATGACTCGACTCGGCGATCCGTGGTTCGACGACGCGGCCGGACCTCTGGTCCGGCCGTACGCGGTGACCCGCGGGCGCACCATGGGCGCCGCGCACGACCTGGACATGCTCACGGTGGTGGTGGCGGTGCATCCCGCCCCCACCTTGCGGCGCCCGGAACCCGAGTACGCGACGATCGCACGGCTGTGCAAGCGTCCGCAGTCGGTGGCCGAGGTCTCGGCCGTGCTGAAACTTCCTCTGGCGGTGACCAAGATCCTCGTCGGTGATCTCATCGGCGAGGGCCACCTCATCTTCCGGGCTCCGGTACAGGCCGAGGCCGGTACCGGTGACCTCAACATATTGCGAGCGGTTCTGGATGGCATCCGAAAACTTTGACCCCACATCATCAGGCGGACAGCACCTCGCCGCCTCGGTGAAGATCCTCATCGCCGGCGGCTTCGGCGTCGGCAAGACCACCATGGTCTCCTCGATCAGCGAGATCGCGCCGCTGCGCACCGAGGAGCTGATCACCGAGGTCAGCACCGGTGTCGACGACCTGTCGGGGGTGGAGCAGAAGTCCACGACCACCGTCGCGCTGGACTTCGGCCGCATCACCATCGACCGGGACCTGGTGCTGTACCTGTTCGGCACCCCCGGCCAGGACCGCTTCTGGTTCCTGTGGGATGAACTGTGCCGTGGCGCCCTGGGCGCGATCGTGCTCGCCGACACCCGCCGCCTCAGCAATTCCTTTGCCGCCGTGGACTTCTTCGAGCGCCGCGACCTGCCCTTCCTGATCGCGGTGAACTGCTTCGACGGCGCCCCCCGCTACACCGTCGACGAGGTCCGCGACGCCCTCGACCTCGACCCCAACACCCCGGTGATCCTGTGCGACGCCCGCGACCGGCCCTCGGCGAAGGCCGTGCTCACCCACCTCGTCGAGTACCTCATCAACCGCGCCACCCGCACCCCGGTCACCACCTAGTTCCGATGTCGTGATGGCCGTGCCGAGTTTCTCGGTACGGCCATCGTCGGGTTCGCGGCTCGGCCGGGGGTCTCGCGCCCGGTGCCGAGGCACGGTGTCGGCATCCCTCAGCGACGACGAAGAGCATCGACCTCGTCCAGCAACTCCGGCACCGCCTTCCGGTGGATGCCGGACAGCGCGCGCCAGACACGCGCGGCCGGTCGGCGGTGATAGCGCACCGCCGTGACCATCGAGGCGTACTCGTCGTCGAGGTGCACCAGGATCTCCCCCGCGATCAGCCAACCGGTCGCCTCCACGCGAATCCAGCTCGGCGCCCGCTCGGCGATCCGCCAGCCCGCCACATGATCGGGTGCGCCCGGCGCCAGGCGCAAACCGAGGACCACCCGCCAGATGAATTGCCCCTTGGCGCCGGCGATGTCGTCGAGCGCGGTCCGCGCCCACCGCTCCGGCGACCAGGTCGCGGGTTCGACCGTCGCGAGCCGAAAGCAATCGACGTAGTCGGGATCGACCATGATGTGCGTGCGGATCTCGTCGGGCATCCGCCGTTCCGGGCTCTCGGTGGGCGACACCGCGGCCGGCGTCCGATCGTCGGGGAGATCCTGTCGGTCGTTCATCAGCTCGACTCCTCTTATACGGTTGCGTATATCCCGAGGATAGCTCGCATATACGGCGACGTATAGACCGGAGCCGTCTCAGCCATGAGGCTGTTGGTCACACCTCTGCCGAGTCGAGGTGTACAACCCGCGTCGGGGCACATTGCCGGATGGATCGATGCGTGAGGCAGGTCTTGGCTCGCGACACTGAGCGTCACCACCGACCCTGACGGAACAGGTAGTCCGGCAAGCTGATTCGATGCCCCACACGGCTTCGGCGGCCAGCGCTGAACCGATCGAGAGGGCTGGTCGGGTTGAGGTTGGATTGGTACTATCCGACTCGGTCGGCATCCTACCCCTGGGGGGGAATGTGAGCAGTAGCGTCTCGGTCATACCGGAAGATGTTCAGGAGATCGGCCGGATCGCCTACCGGGTGGCCACTGATCTGCAGTCCGGTGCCAGCGGGCTGGACACATCGGTTGCGCAGCTACTCGCCTCATGGACCGGTAGCGCCGCCGAGTCGTACCAGCGCGCATGGGGAGAGATGCAGACGGGCTCTCGCCGTGTCTGGGACGAACTTTTCGAACTCGCGGAGAAATTGGGCGTTACGTCCGAGAACTCCCAGGTGACCGACATGACGAATGCGGGCAATATTTCTTCACTCGATCTTCCCGACCTCGCATGAGCGAATCATTCAGCGTCGACCTCGACGACCTAGATGAAGTCACAGCCCGCATCCGTGGATATCAGGACTACCTGACCGATGCACTCGCCGAATTGCAGCAGCGAATCGGCGAACTCAACTCCTCATGGAGGGCCTGGCAGCAGCGGCATTCGCCGAAGCGCACCGCGACTGGGGTACCGCTGTGTCAGATATCGGCACCGCCTTGACCGATTTGGAGAAAGCCGCGAGATCCGCCCATGGCAGTTACTCAGACGCCGCTGATACCAATACCCGAATGTTCCAGCGACGAACGTAACTGTCGAATACGAACCGAAGAGCTGAACCATGACACCCATCAGGGTAGACCCGCAGATCTACTACGACGCGGCAAAAACCCTAGCCGCTGGCTTGACGGAACTACAAAACGGCGTTGCCGATGTCCTCAACCACAGATGGTGAACACCGAAGACATGGGGGAAACGACCAGGTGTCGACGGCCTGGAAAACCAAGTATCACAGTATGGCAGAATGCTTCACTGACACGGTTGTTGCATACGGTCGGGCGCTGCACACCGCGAGCAGGATGATGCACCTCGCTGGTTTCAACTGGCAAGTCTCCAACTATGGCGCCGATGTCAACTCGCGAACAGGTGAACGGCCGACTATGGGTCATAGTCCGTCCGAGTCCGGATGGACAAGAGAAAAGATCAGGATTCCCGACTCACTCCCAGCACCCTTCACAACACCTAATCGGGGACTCGCCAGTACACCAATTGAACTCCGAGACGACATACTCGCCGTATTTCGCAGCGCAGGTACGGATGTTACAGACGCCGATACAGATGCGCTGCAAAAATCAGCGGCTGCATGGCGCGCTTTCGCCGAGCACTCCGCTTGCGTTGATGCGCCAGGAGAACTTCAACAATTGACAAACTCTATAGGCTCACTCCAAGCGCCGAAAACGCAGGACGCAGTAGAAATTCTGGACACTATCAAGGCCGGGATTGTCGGCATACGATCCGCCGCTTATGGGTTTTCCTCCGGAGTTACCGACTTTTCGAGCACTTCACCGATTTTCGTTCAAAGTTGGCATCGACAACGCCCGGGGCGTTCCCTGACACCTTGGACGGGATGGCGGTTGCACCAGCCGGGGCCAGCGTTTCATCCGAGGCGGTGAATATCACCTTGTCGGTTGACTTCGATGCTTCCGAGATCAAAGGCGCGGCGACTACGCTCTCCCACTCGATCGCGGGACACCGACTCTACGAACTCGGTCGACGACCCTCATTTCCCGATACCGAACAGCTGTCCAGTATCAAGGCTACTTTGGAGGAGATCGCGAACTCCCCTATCGATGAAATAGCGAATCGCGGAAGCTGGAAGTCCGGACCAATCAAGTGCACACTCAATCCCGAGGGGCAACGCGATTACGGCAAGGCGAACGCCAACATGAGAGAATGGATCGACGACGCGGTGCGATACGGAAACGAGGCGGGCGTGGACCCTCGAGTAGTGCTGGCGATCGTGTATCAAGAGGGAGGAAATCGGGCCGAGAGCGCCCTCCAGGAGAGTGCGAGCTGGGGTTACGATGCTTTTCGCTATATCACAACGAAACCCCGTGAGCTAAAGGATGGCTATGGAAATTCTCTCGGGATCACGAATATGAAAGAAGAAACCTACAATCAGGTCAGGGAGAAATACCCCGAGGAGTTCGAGGGCAAGCAATGGGCACTCATAGCGGACGATGATTCGCTAGCCATCAAGGCCGCCGCATTCAATCTCAAGCGCGTACAGGATCTCTACACTGGGCGCGCAGTGGATTCATTCCGGGAGCAACATTCGCGGGACGAATTCATAGCTGCGGGGTATAACGCGGAGGGACACTTCAATAAGACGTACCTCAAACAAGGATATTTCGGCAATTCAGCCATTGATTACATCGATCGATTTGACGTCTCATTGAAGATCGCTTCGGATATGATCGATGGCGCGTACACATGCAAATGAGAAATACACACAAGACCGCCCTCTGGATAGTTTTCACTGGTCTTATTTTGGCGATTATCGGCGGCGCGCTGTACACCTATCTACAACAGTCCCCTCACCGTATAGCTATTCGACACTCCGAGGAAACAACGCTGATCGGCTACGCGCGTGTTCACTTCGACTCGGTATGCGGGAATACCGGGTGCTCGTACGAGACCTATTACCTGGTCGAGACCGGCGATGACTGGGTGCAGAAGATCTCCGGTCCTGGACTGTCCATGGGCGGACGCTATACGTTAGGCGGCCCGGAGCCATACAACTGGGGTGCCAGTGGGCGTTACGACGATGACTGCCATATGATCGCGCGGCCTCTCGATCCAGCGGTTGATCCATACGATCCAGCAAATTGGGATGTCGACGAGACGAGTTCGAAGGAGCTTCGTAGTGGAACTCTTACGGCCGTGAAGATGGTTTTCGGCTGCGGTGAGGATGATTCGTAGTGCGCGTTGATCGCGACGAAGATTTCTCGCGTCACAGCTGCTGGGTCCATGCCACGAAGAACACCGTCCCCAGTGCCGCGAACACCACGCCGACCGGTACCGTCCACCACGGTCCGACGTGACCAAGGACTTTCCTGGTCAACCGCAGCTGCAGCCGACCTGACCAGGCAACCAGCCCGAGTAGCGCGGGCGCGATCAGCAGGCCCAGCGCCGCGTGCACGAGCCAGGAACCCGCCAGCGTCGGTCCGCCCCAGGCGTTCTCGTAGCCACCGGAGACCAGTGGATAGGCCAGCCCGCGCACCAGGACGAGCGCGCTGAGCAGCACAAGGAACCAGCAGAGCAGGCCGATACCCGCCGAGAGCACCGAATGGATCAGGCAGCGCGGCAGCGACACATCGTGGGCGGTGACGGGTTCGCGCAGGAGTCGGCGCGGCACCCGCAACCGGGTGCGGACACGGGCGAAGGCCAGCGGCAGCGCGAGCAGGGCGAAGGCGACCGAGCGCCTGATCCCGCCGCGCGTGCCGCTCACCGGAGTGACCCGGCCGCGGCGAGATCGTCGAAGAGCAGTCGGTCCACCGGCGGTACCAGGTCGCGCTCGCCGAGTCCGAACCAGGCCAGGGCCTCGATTTCACTGCTGGCGGTGAGCACACCGCGGTACTCGGCGGTGTAACAGGCCATCCGGACGACGGTGTCGTGCCCGTCGGCGACCGGGGCCTCATAGGTGCCCACGTGCACGGCGCTGTCGGGTGCGAGTTCCACGGTCAACTCCTCGGCGATCTCACGCACCAGCGTTTGCACATCGGTCTCGGTTCCCTCACGCTTGCCACCCGGGATGAAGAAGGCGTCCTTGCCCCGGGGCCGCGCGCACAGGATGCGCCCGTTCTCGATCAGCACCCAGGCCACCGTGTCGATCAGCTGTCGCACCGAAGAGTCACCCACGGCCCGCAGCCTAGCGCGGTCAGTGGCCCGGCAGCACGCAGACGGTATCGAGGCCGAGCACCCGGTTGAGCCGCCCGAACGCCAGCCAGGACCCGATGCTCATGCTCAACTCGACCACCTCGGCCTGGGAGTAGTGCTCGAACATCCGGCTCCAGAACTCGTCGTCCAGTCCGTGGTGATCGGTCGCGTAGCGTTCGGCGTACTCGGCGGCGAGGCGTGCGCGTTCGTCGAACAGATCGGTGGTGCGCCAGTTCGTCACGGCGTCGGCGAATTCCGCCTCGACCTTCTGCCCGTCGCGCTCGGTACGCCAGTCCTGACAGAACAGGCACCCGTTGATCTGGGCGATCCGCAGCCGCGCGGCCTCGAACTCGCGCAGGCCGAGGGTGGAGTGCTCGTAGACCGACAGCGAGAATGCCGCGGCGGCCACGCCGATGCCGGGGACCATCTCGCCCCACACATAGCCGATCGGGTCCTTGCCCTCGGGAATGTCGATGATCATGGTTGCTTCCTTCCGAATTTGCCGACCGCGGCACGCAGCGGGACATCGAGTGCGTCGTAGAGTCCGGGCTCGGCCTCGACCAGCCAGTCGATGGCGTTCACCAATCGACCCACGGCCGTGGCGTTTCCGCCCGCGGAGCGGTTGCCGCCCTCGTCGGTGGACTCGACGCTCACCTCGATACGCGGTGTGCCCTCGATGATCACGCGATGCGCGCCCACACCGTCGGGCGGTGTCGGCCAGTCCGGCGCGCACCCGGGGTGGATTCGGGTGACGTGCTCGATCACGATGCGGGGTTCGCCGTCGACGATGCCCTGCACCTCGAACCGCACCGCACCCTGCGTGCCTGCCTCGAACTCGCCCATCTGCACCGTCTGCACGGTCGCATCGAGTGCTCGCCGGTCCACGGTCTCGCGGATCTCGTCGAGTTCGACGCCCAGCCCCTTGGCGATCAGGCGAATCTGCCCGCCCCACACCATGGTCGGCACCGAGGGCAGCAGCATCGGCGGCTGATAGTCCATCGGCTGCCCCATGCCGACCAGGTACCGTACCGAGTCGGGCTGGTCGTAGGTGGAGTAGTCGAAGATCTCCTGGCAGCGCACCACATCGATGGTGCTGCCGAGTCCGCTGATCAACAGCGGCAGCACATCGTTGCCCCAGCCGGGATCGACGCCGGAGACGAACAGCGACCCACCACCCTCGGCGATGGCGGCCAGCACCGGATCACGCATCTCGGCGGGGGCGTTGGTCGAGTCGTAGAGCGCGTAGAGGGCCGGGGTGACGACGACAGCGCCGACGGCGATCGCGCGCACGATGTCGGCGAGGGCCTCCTCGGGCCGGATCTCACCGGAGGCGGCGTAGACGACCGCGCCCGGCCGGGTGGCCAGCAGCGCGTCGATGTCGGCGATGGCCGCCACTCCCAGGTCGACATCGAGTCCGGCGAGCGCTCCCGCGTCCCGGCCGACCTTGTCGGGATTGTGAACCAGCACACCCGTGAGTTCCAGCGCCGGATGGGCAGCCACGGCACGGATGGCCGCGCGGCCTACATTGCCGGTGCCCCAGACGATCGTGGGGATCATCGACCGAGCCTAACAAGTGCTTGGTCAGGTGTCCGGAAATATCCGAGATCCCATGGCGGATCAGCCCGCGCGCACGGTGAGACCGCTCGCGCCGAGGGCTTCGGCCAGCCGATTCACCGCCGCTGTCAGGTCGCGTTTCGGAAATCGTCCGGCCGCGAACATCGACACGACGACCTCGTCCTCGACGCGTTCCCAGGTGCCCGCGATCCGGCCGTCGACGAGGACGAGCGGGGAGATCCACCCCGCCGCGCGGCTCACCTTCGCGCGGTGTTCGGCGGGCAGCAGGGCGGTGTCGGCGGTGCCGGGACCGAGGACATACTGGTCGAACGGGCCGAGCAGGTGGATCGCGGGGTCGAGGGTCGCCGCGGCGAGGTCGTCGGTGAATTCGGCGGGCATCCAGCCCGGCCTGCCGTCGACGGAGACCTCGGTCAGCTCGTCACCCAGCGCCGCGAACCAGCCGCGCACAACGGTCTTGCGCAGACTGTTGCGGCTGAGCCAGGCGTCGAAGACTTCGGGCGAGGCCGGGCCATAGGCGCCGAGGTAGGCGCGGAGCAGCGTCGGCGCCGCCGCGGCCGGTTCGGGAATGCCGGTCCAGCCGGGCACCACCTGCGCGGGGCCGGCGAAGGTGACCTTGGCGCCGCGGGCCGGGCCGTGACACAGCGCGCCCTGCCAGGCCAGCGGCTTGAGCACGGCACCCCAGCCCGAGCGCAACTGCTCGGCCAGGTGGCCGAAGCCGGGTTCGGCGAGTACCGCCTCGACCAGTTCGTCCCGGGTCAGCACCTGATCGGCGAGAACCGTCGACACCACCTCCACCAGCGCGGCCACCTGGTCCGGGGTCGCGCCGAAGCTTTTCTGCCAGGACGGCTTCTCCCAGGTCCGGGCAGAACCGATCAGCGACAGCGCCGCCGCGGCCTGCTCGGGCACCATCGCGTGCAAGGTCCCGCGCATCGCCCAGGTCTTCACCAGCGAGCCCGCTGCCAGCGCCTGGGCGACACCATCGGCGGTCGTCTCCCGACCGCGCACGGCGACAGCCGTTTCCGCGGCCGAGGTCACCTGCGCCTGGACTCCCGCCAGCCGCTCCGAGATCGCCACGACCCCGGCCGTGCTCGGTGCCGAGACGAGTTGCCTGTGCAACCGCCAGGCGAAGACCTGGTCCCAGCCGACATTCAGCACCGCACTCCCCTAGTTCTCCTCGCTGCGCCGCGTGGCGACCCGGCGCAGCGCCGCGCGCAGGCCCGCGAACTCGTCGGCGCTGATCCGGTCGACGAAGTGACTCAGCACCAGGTCGGAGCGGCCACCCACGCCGAGCGCCTCGTGCATGAGCCGGGCGCTGTGCTCCTCGCGGGTGACAGTCGGCCAGTAGCGGTAGGCGCGCCCTTCGCGTTCCCTGGCCAGCCAGCCCTTGCGGTGCAGGTTGTCCATGGTCGACATGACCGTCGTGTAGGCGATCTCGCGTTCGGCGGCGAGCTCGTCGAACAGTTCGCGGACCGTGGTCGTGTCGACGTCTCGATCCCAGATCCGATCCATCAGCACTGCCTCGAGATCCCCGAAACCACGCACCGCCGACCGACTCCTCATCACCGCATACCCGACAAACCGGCTTCACAGTACCGCTCCGACCCCGGCGAGAGGCTACTGCGCGGCAATCTCCGACAGGGGCGGTTGCGGCGCGCGGACTACGGGGGCACCTGGCTGTCGGAGGTGTTCGGGCACAGTCTCGCGTTCTCGTCGGACCCCGATGCGAACATATGTTCGTGTCCGATTCCGCCGTTCCTCGTCGCCCGCGCATCCAGACCCGCGCCGGGGCCTCGATCCTGCACGCCGACCTCGATTCGTTCTACGCCTCGGTCGAGCAGCGGGATCAGCCCTGGTTGCGCGGCAAGCCGGTGATCGTCGGCGGCGGGGTCGTGCTGGCGGCCAGCTACGAGGCCAAGGCGTTCGGCATCCGGACACCGATGAACGCGGGCCAGGCCCTGCGGTTGTGTCCGCACGCGGTGGTCGTGCCACCGCGCATGGCGGCCTATACCGAGGCCAGCAAGGCGGTGTTCGCGGTCTTCCACGACACCACGCCGGTGGTGGAGGGGATCTCGATCGACGAGGCGTTCCTCGATGTCGGCGGGTTGCGCCGGATCAGTGGCGAGCCGGTCGAGATCGCCCGCGCGCTGCGCACAGCGGTGCGCAGTCGCGTCGGTCTGCCGATCTCGGTCGGGGTGGCGCGCAACAAGTTCCTGGCCAAGGTCGCCTCAGCCGTCGCCAAGCCCGACGGGTTGCGGGTGGTGGAGCCGGGCCGGGAACTCGAATTCCTGCATCCGCTGCCGGTGGAGCGGCTGTGGGGAGTCGGCGCGGTCACCGCTGCCACCCTGCATGCCAACGGCATCACCCGGGTCGGGCAGCTGGCCGAACTCGGCGAGGCGCGACTGCGCGCGATTCTCGGTCCGGCCGCGGCCCGGCATCTTTTCGCATTGTCATGGGCGCGCGATCCGCGCCGAGTGGAGACGGGCAAACGTCGGCGCTCGATCGGCGCCCAGCGCGCCCTCGGCCGCCGTCCTCGCGAACCCGAGGAGATCGCCGCCTGTCTCGACGGCCTGACCGATCGGCTCGGTCGCCGCCTGCGTGCGGCGAACCGCGTGTGCCGCACGGTGATCCTGCGCCTGCGCTTCGACGATTTCACCCGTGCCACCCGCTCGCACACCCTGGTCGAAGCCACCGATGCCTCCACCGCGATCCGCCACGCCGCCCGCCTGCTGCTCGACACCGCACAACCGCTGATCACCGAACGCGGCATCACCCTCATCGGGCTGTCACTGACCAACCTCGACGACGCCGACACCATGCAGCTCACCCTGCCCCTGGAACCACGCGCCGAGAACACGCTCGACGCCACCCTCGACGACCTGCGCCGCCGCTTCGGCTCCGCGGCCGTCACCCGTGCGGCACTCCTGAACAGCGGCGAAGGTCTTTCGGTCCCGCTGCTCCCGGATTGACCGTGCCGCGTGGGCCGCACCAGCGGCGTTCGCCGCCGTCACCGACCACCACCGGCTACGTGAAAGGACCCAACGCATGGGATAGTTTGCCCGCGATCACCGAGGAGGAGCACCCGGATGCCCTACGCCGTCATCGGCTTTCTGACCCTGGCCCTGTGGGCGTACTGCCTGGTCGACATCGTCACCAGCCCCGAGGAGGGGATCCGGCACCTGCCCAAGATGGGGTGGCTGTTCGTCGTGGTGTTGGTGCCGACCATCGGCGCGCTGCTGTGGTTGTTCGCGGGCAGACCGGTCGAGGACCGGCGTCCCGCCTCGACCACCCGGTTCGGCGAATACGACCGGCCGCGCCGTCGGATGGCGACCAATCCCGACGACGACGAGGCATTCCTGCGCGGCCTGCGCGAACGCGCCGAACAGCAGCGACGCGAAGCCCGCAGGCAACAGCAACAGCACGAGCAGGACGACGCCTGATCACACGAATCGCTTGGGCCGCTTGTCCATCAGGCGCAGGATCAGCGGGGTGAAGATCAGCTGCATCGCCAGCTCCATCTTCCCGCCGGGCACCACGATGCAGTTGGGTCGCGACATGAACGAGTCGTGCAGCATCGACAGCAGGTACGGGAAGTCGATCACCTTCGGGTCGGCGAAGCGGATCACCACGAAACTCTCGTCGGCGGTCGGCACGCTGCGCGCGGTGAACGGGTTGGAGGTGTCCACCGTCGGCACCCGCTGGAAGTTGACGTAGGTCCGCGAGAACTGCGGACAGATGTACTTCACGTAGTCGGGCATGCGGCGCAGGATCGTATCGATCACCGCCTCACTGGAATACCCGCGATGGGTCTTGTCCCGGTACACCTTCTGGATCCACTCCAGGTTGATGATGGGCACCACCCCCACCAGCAGATCGGTGTACCGGGCGACATTCACCGCGTCGGTCACCGCGGCGCCGTGCAGCCCCTCGTAGAACAGCAGATCGCTGCCGGGCGCGAGATCCTGCCACGCGGTGAAGGTTCCGGCGGGCTGGCCGTAGGGTTTGGCCTCCTCGTCGTCGTGCAGATACCTGCGCACCTGCCCCACCCCCGACTCGCCGTACTCACGGAACAGCGACTCGAGTTCGGGCAGCAGATTCGCGTCCTCGCCGAAGTGCGAGAACGTCGTATCGCGCTGCTGTTCGGCCTCGGCCATCGCGAGCTTCATCTCCGCGCGGTCGTAGCGGTGGAACGAATCGCCCTCCACCACCACCGCGGTGATCCCCTCGCGCCGGAAGATCTCCTCGAAGGTCCGGGTGACGCTGGTCGTGCCGGCACCGGAGGACCCGGTGATCGCGACCACGGGATGCTTGACCGACATTTCGCCTCCTACTTGCGCTGGTCGTGCTTGGCGGGCCGCAGCAGCGATCGGGTGCCGAACAGCGAACTGTCGAAGCTGGGGCCCGCGTCCGGCTCACGGTGATAGCGCTCGACGCGCAGCACCTCGTTGCGGGAACCGAAGATGAACGGCACCCGCTGATGCACCTCGGCCGGCGGCACGAGCATCACCCGGTCGTGCCCGGTGGTCGCCGCGCCACCGGCCTGCTCGACGATGAACGCGATCGGATTCGCGCCGTAGAGCAGCGAAACCCGCCCCGGACGAGCCGGATTGCGGGTGTCGCGCGGATACAGGTACATCCCGCCCCTGGTCAGAATGTGGAAGGTGTCGGCCACCAGCGAGGCCACCCAGCGCATGTTGAAATCCCGCCCGCGCGGACCGTCGACGCCTTCCAGACACTCGTGCACATAACGGCGCACCGGCCGCTCCCAGAACCGTTCGTTGGCGGCGTTGATCGCGAAACCGGCGGTGTCGTCGGGAATCCGCATCCCCGGATGGGTCAGCACGAACGCGCCGATCTCGCGATCGAGAGTGAAGCCGTCGACGCCGCTGCCGGTGGTGAGCACCAGCATCGTGGCCGGACCGTAGAGGGTGAATCCGGCGCACACCTGTCGCACGCCAGGTTGCAGGAAGTCGGTGTCGGCGGGCTCGGCGGTGCCGTCGAGGACCTCCGGCGGCGCGCGCAGGATGCTGAAGATCGAACCGACGGGCAGGTTCACGTCGATATTGCTCGACCCGTCCAGCGCGTCGTAGGCCAGCAGGTACTTTCCGCGCCGCTGGGTGGCGGGCACGGGGGTCAGGCGCTGTTCGGACAGCAGACCCGACAGGTGCCCGGTCCACTGTGTCTGGCCGACCATGATCTCGTCGGTCAGGACGTCGAGCCGTCGGCTCACCGAGACCTGCTCGTTCTCGACCACACCGCGCGAGCCGATGATCGCCCCGCGCGTCACCTGGTTGGCGATGATCTTCGTGGCCGTGGCGACCACGTTGACCAACGCGGAGAACTCGCCCGAGGAGCCGGGATGGCGGTGTTCCTCCTCGATCGTGTAGCGGGTGAGGGTCTTCAATCCGTCCGGCATGGCGTCGCGCCCACCTCCTGGCCCGGTCCGTCGAACACGCTGCTGCCGTAGACATCTCGTTCGCTCAGCGTGATCAGGTCACTGCGCGAGAGCGGTCGGCGAGCCTCGACGAGCCGTTTGGCCTGGCGCAGGCGGCAGCGATCGATCGCATTGCGCACGCTGCGCGCGTTGGAGAAGCGCGGGCGGGTCATCCGCACCGTCAGGTACTCCTCGAACGCGGCGTGCGCGCCCTCGTCGAAGCGGAAGTTCTCCCCCGCCACCATCAATTCGGCGATGCCCATCAGTTCGTCGCAGGTGTAGTCGGCGAACTCGAGGTGGTGGGCGACCCGGGAGGACAGTCCGGGATTGGCGGAGAAGAACCGGTCCATCCGGTCGGGATAGCCGGCGAAGATCACGACCAGGTTCGCGCGCTCGTTCTCCATCTCCTGCAGCAGGATCTCGATCACCTCCTGCCCGTAGTCGCGTTCGTTCTCGGGCCGGAACAGGTAGTAGGCCTCGTCGATGAACAGCACCCCGCCCGCCGCCTTGGCGATGGCCTCCTTGGTCTTGGGCGCGGTGTGGCCGATGAACTGGCCGACCAGATCGTCGCGGGTCACGGTGTGCACCTTGGGTTTACGGATGTAGCCCAGCGCGTGCAGCATCTGCGCCATCCGCAGTGCCACCGTGGTCTTTCCGGTGCCGGGTCCACCGGTGAAGCTCATGTGCATGGTCGGCCGGGACGAGGTCAGCCCGAACCGGCGCCGGGCCCGATCGATCATCAGCAGTGCGGCGATCTCGCGGACCCGGACCTTCACATTCGCCAGGCCGATCAGCTCGGCGTCGAGCGCGGTCAGGGTCTCGGCCACGTCGTGTCCGGCCAGATCGAGGGACAGATCCAGCAGCGCGTCCTCGCTCAACAGTTCCTCGGGCGCCGGATCACCCGATGGCGGCGACGGCCGGGTATCGGTGACGCCCGGCCGTGCCAACCGGAATCCGTTGGCGGATCCCTCAGCCGCCATACCGCTGTCCCTGCGGACGTTCGGTGGCGTAGGACCGGACACTGTAGATCTGGCGACGATCCGGGCCCTCGGCCCTGGCCAGTTCGAACCCGGGTTCCTCAACGGGACGCTGGACCAGGAAGCTCAGTGCCGTGGTCTGTTTGGTGTAGGTCGCGTCGTAGGCGGTGACCCGCACGTAGTGCCGGGGGAAAGTCGCCCGGCAGGCGTTGATCTCGGCCAGCACCCCGTCGGGTTCGTCGAGATCGAACAGCGGCAAGCCCCACATCTCCCAATAGGTGTTGCGCGGATGCGGATCGTCGGTGTACTCGATCGACACCGGCCAGTTGTTGAGCAGGGCATAGCGCACCTGGGCGGCGATCTCGTCGTCGGTGAGTTCGGCCAGGTACGAGAACGTCCCGTGTCGCAGATACATGACTGGTCCCCTACAGGCTCGGCGTCGGCACCGCGTCGGGTGCGTCGGTGGACGTGTAATCGAAGGTGACATCGCCCCA
Organism: Nocardia mangyaensis; assembly: GCF_001886715.1. Taxonomy (NCBI): domain Bacteria; kingdom Bacillati; phylum Actinomycetota; class Actinomycetes; order Mycobacteriales; family Nocardiaceae; genus Nocardia; species Nocardia mangyaensis. Next base: position 2,726,888 of record NZ_CP018082.1, on the reverse strand, counting down.
GGTCGACAGCGCGACCTCGAGCGAGCGGCAGGCCGAGGCCGCCGTGCGCAGCACCTCGGGCCCCTCTTTGAGCAGGTCGCGACCCTCGTTGCGGGCCTTGACCACCGCTTCGAGCGCCACCCGGTTGGCTTCGGCGCCTGCCGCGATGCCGAGCGGGTGACCGATCGTGCCGCCGCCGAACTGCAGGATCACGTCGTCGCCGAAAAGGTCGAGCAGCTGATGCATCTGGCCCGCGTGGATGCCGCCGGAGGCCACCGGCATCACGCCGGGCAGGCTGGCCCATTCCTGATCGAAGAAGATGCCGTTGCCGAGATCGGCCGGAATCGAATTCTCGCGCAGGGTGTCGTAGAAGCCGCGGGTGGTCGCTGGATCGCCTTCCAATTTGCCCACCACGGTGCCCGCGTGCAGATGATCGACCCCGATCAGCCTGCACCACTTGGCCAGCACCCGGAAACTCACGCCGTGCGTCTTCTGCCGGGTGAAGGTCGAGTGGCCGGCCCGGTGCAGGTGCAGCAGCACGCCGTTACGCCGCGCCCACTTCGACATCGACTGCATCGCGGTGTAGCCGACGGTGAGGTCCATCATGATCACCACGGAGCCGATTTCCTTGGCGAACTCGGCCCGCTCGTACATGTCCTCCATGGACGCGGCGGTCACGTTGAGGTAGTGACCCTTGATCTCGCCGGTCTCGGCCATCGCCCTGTTCACGCCCTCCATCGCGAACAGGTACCGGTCGCGCCAGCGCATGAACGGCTGGGAGTTGATGTTCTCGTCGTCCTTGGTGAAGTCGAGACCGCCCTTGCACGCCTCGTAGATCACCCGGCCGTAATTGCGGGCGGACAAACCGAGTTTCGGTTTCACCGTCGCGCCGAGCAGCGGGCGACCGTATTTGTTGAGATATTCGCGTTCCATCACCGTGCCGTGCGGTGGGCCCTGGAAGGTCTTGACATAGGCCACCGGAATACGCATGTCCTCGAGCCGCAACGCGAGCAGCGGTTTGAAGCCGAAGACATTACCGATGATCGAGGAGGTGAGGTTGGTGATCGACCCCTCTTCGAAGAGATCGAGATCGTAGGCGATGTAGGCGAAGTACTCCCCCGGCCTGCCCGGCACCTCGTCGACCCGGTAACACTTGGCCTGGTACTTCGAGTGTGCGGTGAGCCGGTCGGTCCACACGACAGTCCATGTCGCCGTAGAGGATTCGCCCGCTACGGCCGCGGCGGCCTCGATCGGGTCGACGCCCTTCTGCGGAGTCACCCGGAACACCGCGAGCACATCGGTATCCGACGGGGTGTAGTCGGGTGCGTAATATCCCATCGACGCATACGACTGAACACCCGGATCCCAACGATCCCGTTCGGTTTCTTCCGTCATGGTTCCTCCTGTGGAATCCGGTGTACCCGTTGCGAATTCCAGGATGAGGGGCGTCGAGTCCACAAACAATGTGAATGTTTCTGGGAACGCTCAACCGAAACGTTGAGTTTGCTACCGTCTGGTAGTGGGCAGGGTGAGTGCGGGGCGGATGGAAACGTTCCTCGCCGTGGCCCGGCTGGGCAGTATTCGGGGTGCGGCGGCACGGTTGCACGTCACCGAGGCGGCGGTGTCCGCGGCGGTCGGCCATGTCGAGAAGCAGTTGGGCGCCAAGCTGATCGCGCGGTCCGGGCGCGGGATCGCGCTCACCGAGGCCGGCCGGGTCTACGCCGAATACTGTCGCGGGATCCTCGGACTGATGAAAGAGGCGCACGCCGCGGTGCGCCAGGCCGACGCGGGCCGACTACGCATCGGGGTCGTCGCGACGGCGGGCGAATCGGTGGTGCTGCGGCCGCTGGCCTCGTTCCGCCGCCGCTATCCCGCAGTGGAGTTGAGCCTGTCGATCCAGCCCCGCGACGTGCTGTTCGCCGAATTGCAGCACCATGAAACCGATCTCGTCATCGCGGGCCGGCCACCCCACGACGCGAAACTCGTCATCCAGGCCCGCCGCCCGAGCACCCTGGTCGTCGTCGGCACCGGCTCCCCCGACCCGCGTCACGCCACCTGGCTGCTGCGCGGCGCGGGCTCGGGCACCCGCGAAGCCACCTTCGCCCTGCTCGACCGTCTCCAGATCGACCCGCCCACCCTCACGTTGGGCTCGCACGGCGCCGTCATCGCCGCGGCCCGCGAGGGCCTCGGCGTCACCCTCATCCACTCCGATGCCGTCGGCGAACACCTCGAATCCGGCGCCCTGCACACCATCGACGTCCCCGGCACCCCCCTCGACCGCGCCTGGCACGCCGTCACCACCTCCACCCCGACCCCTGCCACCCGGCTGTTCCTGGCCCACCTCATCGACCCCGCCGAAACCGGCCCCGACGCTTTCCACGCCGCCATCGGTCCGTGACCGGCCATCGACTTCGACCCCCGCCTACCCGGTCGGTCCGAAGCGGGCCCGGAAGGCGGTTCGGTTGACCGAGACCGGATTGCGATCCCACACCGCGAACACCACCCGCTCGAACGCCGCTCCCCACCGATCCAGCGCGACACCGAAGGCGCCGGCGACCTCGGCCGGGTCGTTCGCGAAGACCCCACAGCCCCAGGCGCCCAGCACCAGGTCGCGCACCTGGTGCCGCGCGGCGGCCGCCAGCACGCGCTCCGCTCGCTGTGCCAGCACCTCGCGCACGTCCACGGTCGCCGACCGGCGGGCCAGTTCTCCCGCGTTCGGTGCGGGCGAGGTCAGGAACGTCACCGGAAAGGGTGGGGCGAGTTCCCCGCGGCCGTCGCGGATCACGGGTACGTCCGGCGACACGACGACTCGGTGGCTGTATCGCAGATCCGGTGAATTCCGGTGTGCGGCGTAGTAATCCGATGCCTCGACCAAACACGTGTACAGCAGCGCGTTGCGGCACAGATCCTCTTCCTGCGCCCGGGCGCCCCGCAGATACCCGCCGCCGGGGCTGCGCGCCGACGCGAAGTTGAGTACCCCCACACGCCCACCGTTCCCGGCATCATGCAGCCGTCTCGACGCCCCCGCCCGACCGTAAACGACCGGTCCCCGTCACACCACATGTTTTTGTCGTTTCGACAAGAACAGCTCCTGGTATCGCGATCGGACCCAGTCGACACCACTGGGTGAGGCTGCACAGACGATTTCACCACCGCGCGCCCGAGCGGCTCGGCGCCGACCCGGTCGGGTCGAGATCGCTGTCGGCGTGCGCGGGGTGTCCTGCTGCCGCAGCGGCTCGGTGGACGCTGCCGGAGACCATGGGTACGGTCGTCGGTGGGGGCGGGACCGTCGTCGGCATGGGAAATCGAAACCTAGGGGTGGGGTATGGCAACCGAAGTGACGCTGTCGGGGGATGCGCTCGTCTTGCCGGGTGGGGTGCGGGTGACGTTCGTGCGGACCTTGCGACTGCCCGAGAGCGGGACCTATCCGCTGCCGCCCGGGCTGGGGACGTTTCCGTTGCGGCGGGTTGCCGATCACCCCGACACCGTGCCCGGGGAATGGCGCAAGCGTGGGGGCGTGATGCTGCCCGTCTATCAGCGCGAGGCGATGTGGTTGCGATTCTCGGCGACCACGCCGACCGCACTGAAGGTTGCCGTGGGCAAGGTGTGCGCGGTGTCGGGAAAACCATGGAGCGACTCGCTCGGCAAAGAGCCGCAGAACTATCTCGCGCTGCCGGATCAGCCGTGGCTGGACGGCATCAACTCCGGTGACGGGACGGTGCGTCAGTTCGTCGCGGTACCACTCGGATTGGGCGCGACGGTCGAAGGTCAGGTGACCGGTTCCGAGCAGTGGGGTGGGGTGCAACTGGCCGCGCACGGACTCACCGAAGACGCCCGCGCGGTGTGGGATACCGAACAGGAGGCGCTGCGGCGCAGTCTGCGTCCCGCCGCCAACCCGGTCGGCTACGCGGTCCCGGAGGGCATGGTCGCCGGTGCGCCGATGGCGGTCAGCGCACCGTGGTCCGGTGCGCCCGCGGGTGCTCCCGCCGCCCCGGGCAGCCCCGCGCCCACCGGCGCGCCGCGCAAGAGCCGAGGGCGTTCGACCGCCCGATCGATGGGCATGGGCGCGGGCGGCACCATGCGCCAGGAGATCTACGCCGACCATCGCCCGATCGCGGACTATGGCCGCGAAGCCGACGGCCGTGTCTTCGTCCACCTCGCCTCGGCCGCCGAATGGCAGCAGATCACCGGTGAACCCGCACCGCCCACCCCGATCACCGCGCAGGCCTACACCCAGCACGGCCTGCCCTGGTTCGACTACTACGCCGCCGACGCCGAGGATTTGCCGCCCGCGGACGAGCTCGCCGCTGTCAGACCCACCGGCGACTGGCTCGCCGACGAACAACCGAACCCGCCCATCGAGGACTCGCTCCCGGTGATCCCCCTGGGCCACAAGACAATCAAGGACGGCGACTGGTAGCCCACCGCCACGGGCACCCGCTGCCGACCGGGCGCGGGCGCCCACCAGGTCACCACGTCACGAGCTGCCGGGCACCATCGCGCCGTCCAACCGTCCGCCACCGCAGTATCCGTCGCCACGTCGCGGCGCCCTGGGCATCACGACGTCGCGGACCGTCCTGTCGCGCAGCGAAACCGGCGGATCCCGCCAACCTGCCACGGTGCGGACCCACCCGGACGTACGATCCGAACGTGGCCGAATCGACTGGTTCCACCCCGCTGCGTGTACTGGTCTACAGCAACGATGCCGACACCAGGCAACAGGTGATCCTCGCGCTGGGCCGTAGGCCGCGCGCCGATCTCCCCGAACTCGACTTCTTCGAAGTGGCCACCGCGCCGGTGGTCATCGAGCAGATGGACGCCGGGGGGATCGATCTGGCGATCCTCGACGGCGAATCCGCGCCGACAGGCGGCCTCGGCATCGCCAAGCAACTCAAGGACGAGATCGAGCAATGTCCGCCGGTGGTCGTGCTCACCGGCCGCCCCGACGACGCCTGGCTGGCCAACTGGTCGCGCGCCGAAGCCGCCGTCTCGCACCCGATCGACCCCATGCAGCTGACCAACGCCGTCGCCGGCGTCCTGCTCGCCCGCTGATCATCGGCATCCGGGTATCGTCCCGAACCCGCGGATAGTCCGCGTCGCTGCCGCACGCCCGATCACCACTGGTGACACCAGGGGTTGCTGTCGGCATGCTCGCGGCGGATTACCCCCGTATCGCTCATGAATCGCGGTACCGATATCGATCAAATCCCGACTCGGAAACGCGCGGCGGACCCGCGCGACAGCGGTAGTCTGTGCCCTAGCTCACACGAGCACGGGAATTCGCATAACGCTCCGCCATCGCTGCACCAGCCCTGCGCGAGCCCCGGTTCGGCGGACAACGTTGTCGGCCCCGTCTCGCCAAGCTGCCGTCCGCGGCCAGGCCACACGGCCCGGCCTGCTCCAGCGAGGAGGGGAAGTGCAGTCGTGAATACCGAGGTGCCCGCACTCGTACTCGGCGCCATCGCCGCGGCGTTCGCGGTGTTCTCCGTCGCCATGGCGGCGCTGGTCGGCCCGAAGCGTTACAACCGGGCCAAACTCGAACCCTACGAATGCGGTATCGAACCGACCCCGCACGCCATCGCTGGGGGTCCGGGAAACGCAGGGGGGCAACGCTTTCCGGTCAAGTACTACCTGACGGCGATGCTGTTCATCATCTTCGACATCGAGATCGTGTTCCTCTACCCCTGGGCAGTGCATTTCGACGCGCTCGGTCTCTTCGGTCTCGCCGCGATGGCGCTGTTCATCGTCAATGTGTCGGTCGCCTACGCCTATGAATGGCGCCGCGGCGGCCTCAGCTGGGAATGAGTGGGAAATTATGGGTCTCGAAGAGAAACTGCCCAGCGGGTTCCTGCTGAGCACGGTCGAGGATTTCGCCGGTTACCTGCGGAAGGGCTCACTGTGGCCCGCCACGTTCGGGTTGGCCTGCTGCGCGATCGAGATGATGGCCACCGGCGCGGGACGATTCGACATCGCCCGCTTCGGCATGGAGGCGTTCCGCGCCTCCCCGCGCCAGGCCGATCTGATGATCGTGGCGGGCCGGGTGAGTCAGAAGATGGCCCCGGTGCTGCGTCAGGTCTACGACCAGATGACCGAGCCGAAATGGGTACTGGCCATGGGCGTCTGCGCGTCCTCGGGCGGAATGTTCAACAACTACGCCATCGTCCAGGGCGTTGACCACGTGGTCCCGGTCGACATCTACCTGCCCGGCTGCCCGCCGCGACCGGAGATGCTGCTCAACGCCATCCTGGCACTGCACGCGAAGATCGCCGAGACGCCGATGGGCGTCAACCGCGAGGAGGCGATCCGCGCCGCCGAGCAGGCCGCGCTCGCCAGCACGCCGACCATCCGGATGGAGGGCCTGCTGCGATGACCTTCGACTCCCCCGACAACCCCGACGACACCGCGGGACAGGATGTTCCGGAGGAGACTCCGGCCGCGCCGCAGCCGCCACCACCGCCCGAGGACGAGCTGATCGGCACCCGCCACGGCATGTTCGGCGTCAGCGGCACCGGGGACACCTCCGGCTACGGCGGTCTGGTCAAGCCGGTCACCCTCCCCGGCGGCACCCCGCCGCCCTACGGCAGCTGGTTCGACGGATTCGTCGGCGCCCTGCGGGCCGCGCTCATCCACCGCATCATCGCCTTCGACACCGTGATCGAGAAGATCGTCGTCTTCCGCGACGAACTCACCCTGCACGTGCGGCGCGAGCATCTCGTGGCCGTCGCGAGTGCCCTGCGCGACGAGAGCTCACTGCGTTTCGAACTGTGCCTTGGTGTGAACGGCGTGCACTACCCCGACGACGAAGGCCGCGAACTGCACGCGGTCTATCACCTGATGTCGATCACGCACAGCCGCCGGATCCGGGTGGAAGTGTCCGCGCCCGACGCCGATCCGCGGATTCCATCGCTGTTCTCGGTGTATCCGACCACCGACTGGCACGAGCGCGAGACCTACGACTTCTTCGGCATCGTCTTCGACGGGCACCCCTCCCTCACCCGCATCACGATGCCCGACGACTGGCGCGGGCACCCGCAACGCAAGGACTACCCGCTCGGCGGGATTCCGGTGGAGTACAAGGGCGCGCGGATACCGCCGCCCGACGAGCGGAGGACCTACAGCTGATGACCGACACCGATTTCCGCCGCGACGAGCCCCCCGTCGTCACTGTCGCAGGCCAGGACTGGGACCAGGTCAGCGAGGTGATCGAGGGTGCGGGTGAGGAACGCATCGTCGTCAACATGGGTCCGCAGCATCCGTCCACGCACGGCGTGCTGCGGCTGATCCTCGAGATCGAGGGCGAGACCGTCACCGAGGCCCGGTGCGGCATCGGCTATCTGCACACCGGCATCGAGAAGAACCTGGAATTCCGCAACTGGACCCAGGGCGTCACCTTCGTGACCCGGATGGACTACCTGTCCCCCTTCTTCAACGAGACCGCTTACTGCCTCGGCGTGGAGAAGCTGCTCGACATCACCGAACAGATCCCCGAGCGCGCCACCGTGATCCGGGTCCTGTTGATGGAGCTCAACCGGATCTCCTCGCACCTGGTGGCGCTGGCCACCGGGGGCATGGAACTGGGCGCGCTCACCCCGATGCTGTTCGGTTTCCGGGAACGCGAACTCATCCTCGACGTGTTCGAGGCCATCACCGGGCTGCGGATGAACCACGCGTTCATCCGTCCCGGCGGCATCGCCCAGGACCTGCCGGAGGACGGCGTCACCAAGGTCAGGGAGTTGCTCGACATCCTGCCGGGCCGACTGCGCGACATGGAGCACCTGCTCAGCGCCAATCCGATCTGGAAGAAGCGCACCCAGGACATCGGCTACCTCGATCTCACCGGCTGTATGGCGCTCGGCATCACCGGCCCGGTCCTGCGCGCCACCGGGTTGCCGCACGATCTGCGCAAGGCGGCGCCCTACTGCGGGTACGAGAACTACGAGTTCGACGTGCCGACCACCACCGGCTGCGACTGCTACGGCCGCTACTTCATCCGGGTCGCCGAGATGGGCGAGTCGATCAAGATCGTCGAACAGTGCCTCGACCGGTTGCGTCCGGGCCCGGTGATGATCGACGACAAGAAGATCGCCTGGCCCGCCGATCTGGAACTGGGTCCGGACGGGCTCGGCAACTCGCCCAAGCACATCGGCAAGATCATGGGCACGTCCATGGAATCGCTGATCCACCATTTCAAGCTGGTCACCGAGGGCATCCGGGTCCCCGCGGGGCAGGTGTACACGGCGGTGGAGTCCCCGCGCGGCGAACTGGGCGTGCACATGGTCAGCGACGGCAGCACCCGCCCGTACCGGGTGCACTACCGCGACCCCTCGTTCACCAACCTGCAGGCGGTGGCCGCGATGTGCGAGGGCGGCATGGTCGCCGATGTCATCGCCTCGGTCGCCAGCATCGACCCCGTGATGGGCGGAGTGGACCGATGACATCCGACAAGAACTCCAGCACAACCATTCTGCTCCAACTCAGCACCCGGCCCGAACCGTATCCGCCGCATGTGCGGCAGCGGCTCGAGCTGGACGCGAAGGAGATCATCGCCCGCTATCCGCAGTCCCGCTCGGCCCTGCTGCCGCTGCTGCACCTGGTGCAGGCCGAGGAGGGCTGTGTCACCGGCACCGGAATCGATTTCTGCGCCGAACATCTCGGCCTCACCGGTGCCGAGGTGACCGCCGTCGCCACCTTCTACTCGATGTACCGGCGCACCCCGACCGGCGACTACCACGTCGGAGTCTGCACGAACACCTTGTGCGCGGTGCTCGGCGGCGACGCGATCTACGAAGCGCTGCAACAACATCTGGGGGTCGGGCACGGCGAGACCACCGCCGACGGCGCGATCACCCTCGAACACGTCGAGTGCAATGCCGCCTGCGATTACGCGCCGGTGATGATGGTGAACTGGGAGTTCTTCGACAACCAGACCCCGGAATCGGCCCGCGCGATCACCGATGCCCTGCGGGCCGGGCATCAGGTGCGCCCGAGCCGTGGCGCGCCGCTGTGCACGTTCCGGGAGACCGCGCGCATCCTCGCGGGCTTCCCCGACGAACGCCCCGGCGCCAACGAGGGCGCGCCCGGCGCGGCCACCCTCGCGGGGCTGCACACCGCCGAAGGCATTGCCGCCGAGGGCGATCCCGCCGGACAGGGGGCATGATGACGACCCTGACCCCCGTCCTCAGTCAGCACTGGGACACTCCGCGATCCTGGACCATCGGTAGCTACCGCGCGAACGGCGGCTACGACGGACTGCGCGCCGCCCTGCGCCTCGCCCCCGACGAGGTGATCCAAACGGTCAAGGACGCCGGACTGCGCGGACGCGGCGGCGCGGGCTTCCCCACCGGGATGAAGTGGTCGTTCATTCCCCAGGGCCCCGGCCCGGACGGTACGACGAAACCGCACTATCTCGTGGTCAACGCCGACGAGTCCGAACCCGGTACCTGCAAAGACATTCCGCTCATGCTGGCCACCCCGCACACCCTGATCGAAGGGGTGGTGATCGCGGCCTACGCGATCCGCGCGGCGACCGCATTCATCTATGTCCGCGGTGAGGTGGTGCCGGTGCTGCGCAGGCTGCAAGCCGCCGTCGCCGAGGCGTACGAGGCGGGCTACCTGGGCCGCGATATCCTCGGCTCCGGCTTCGACCTGGAACTGATCGTGCACGCGGGCGCGGGCGCCTACATCTGCGGCGAGGAGACCGCGCTGCTGGATTCGCTCGAGGGCAGGCGTGGTCAGCCCCGGTTGCGGCCGCCGTTCCCCGCCGTGGCCGGCCTCTACGCGTGCCCGACGGTGGTCAACAATGTCGAATCCATTGCCAGCGTTCCGCTGATCCTGCGCAACGGCACCGACTGGTTCCGGTCGATGGGCAGCGAGAAGTCGCCGGGATTCACCCTGTACTCGCTGTCGGGGCATGTCGCCCGGCCCGGTCAGTACGAGGCGCCGCTGGGCATCACCCTGCGGGAACTGCTCGGGTACGCCGGGGGCGTGCGGGCCGGGCACACTCTCAAATTCTGGACGCCCGGCGGGTCGTCGACGCCGCTGTTCACCGCCGAGCATCTCGATGTCGCGCTCGACTACGAAGGTGTCGCGGCCGCGGGGTCGATGCTGGGCACCAAGGCATTGCAGATCTTCGACGAGACCACCTGTGTGGTGCGCGCGGTCCTGCGCTGGACGGAGTTCTACGCCCACGAGTCCTGCGGCAAGTGCACGCCGTGCCGCGAGGGCACCTACTGGCTCGTGCAGCTCCTGCGCGGACTCGAGGCGGGACAGGGGACCGAGGCAGACCTCGACAAACTCGCCGACATCGCCGACAACATCAACGGCAAATCGTTCTGCGCGCTCGGCGACGGCGCGGCCAGCCCGATCTTCTCCTCGCTGAAGTACTTCCGCGAGGAATACCTCGAGCATCAGCGCCGCGGCGGCTGCCCGTTCGACCCGGCCCGCGCCACGGTGTGGGCCTCGGCAGAGGAAGGGATCCAATGAACCCCGCATCGCCAAGCGATTCCGTGAGGGGCGGCGGTCGGGTGGCGGGTGGGCCGGCCATCGCGCCCGGCAACGGCAGCGACACCGTACCCGCCGACCTGGTGAGCGTCACCATCGACGACACCACGATCCAGGTGCCGGTCGGCACCCTGCTCATCCGCGCCGCCGAACTCATCGGCGTGCAGATCCCCCGCTTCTGCGACCACCCGCTGCTCGATCCGGTCGGCGCGTGCAGGCAGTGCCTCGTCGAGGTCGAGGGCCAGCGAAAGCCGGTCGCCTCCTGCACGATTCCGGTCACCGACGGGATGATCGTGCGGACCCAGCTCAGTTCCCCGGTGGCCGAGAAGGCCCAGCGCGGCGTGATGGAGCTGCTGTTGATCAACCATCCGCTGGACTGTCCGGTCTGCGACAAGGGCGGGGAATGCCCGCTGCAGAACCAGGCGATGTCGACCGGTAGCGCCGAGTCCCGCTTCGACGGCGAGAAGCGCACCTATCCGAAGCCCATCCCGCTGTCCACGGCGGTGCTGCTGGATCGGGAACGGTGCGTGCTGTGCGCCCGCTGCACCCGGTTCTCCCAGCAGGTGGCGGGCGATCCGTTCATCGAACTGATGGATCGCGGTGCGTTGCAACAGGTCGGTACCGCCCAGGCCGAGCCGCTGGACTCCTACTTCTCCGGCAACACCGTGCAGATCTGCCCCGTCGGCGCGCTCACCGGCACCTCCTACCGGTTCCGGGCCCGCCCCTTCGACCTGGTGTCGACACCGAGCGTGTGCGAGCATTGCGCCTCGGGCTGCGCGCAGCGCACCGATCATCGGCGCGGAAAAGTACTGCGCCGCTTGGCCGGTGACGATCCACAGGTCAACGAGGAATGGAACTGCGACAAGGGCCGCTGGGCCTTCGCCTACGCCACCGAACGCGACCGGCTCACCACCCCGATGGTGCGCGGCTGGGACGGCGTCCTCGCCCCCGCGTCCTGGCCCGAGGCGCTCGCCGCCGCGGCCACCGGTCTGCGGGCCGCGATCGGCAATGCCGGTGTCCTCGTCGGCGGCCGGGTCACCGAGGAAGACGCCTACGCCTACAGCAAGTTCGCCCGGATGGTGCTGGCCACCAACGACATCGACTTCCGCAGCCGGGTCCACTCCGACGAAGAGGCCAGGTTCCTCGCCGCCCGTATCGCCGGGCACGGCGTCGAGGTCGACTTCGCCGGGCTCGAGCGCGCCCCGATCGTCCTGCTGGCCGGGTTCGAACCGGAAGAGGAATCGCCGATCGTCTACCTGCGGCTGCGCAAGGCCGCGCGCGCCAAGGGGCTGCGGGTCGTGTCGTTGGCGCCGTTCGCCTCTCGCGGGCTGGAACGGATGTCGGGCACGCTGTTGCAGACGCTGCCCGGCGGCGAGGCCGATGTGCTCGATGCGATCCGGGCCGACGCGTCGGATGCCGCCGTCGAACTGCGCGCGCTGCTGCGGGCCCCGGACGCGGTGATCATGGTCGGTGAACGGCTCGCGGGCAGCGTGGGCGCGCTCTCGGCCGCCCTGCGCCTGTCCGATGCCACCGGCGCCCGGCTCGCCTGGGTACCACGGCGAGCGGGTGAACGCGGTGCGCTCGAGGCAGGCGCGCTGCCGGGTCTGCTGCCCGGCGGCAGGCCGGTGGTGGATCCTGCAGCGCGCCAACAGGTTCGGCATGTGTGGCGGTCCGACGAGCTGCCCGTCAGCCTCGGCCGCGACACCGCCGCGATCCTGGCGGGCGCCGTCGGCCTCGGCGCGCTGGTGATCGGCGGCGTCGATCCCGCCGACCTGCCCGACCCGGCGGCCGCGCTCGCCGCCATCGACGACGCCCGGTTCGTCGTCAGCCTCGAACAGCGCCACAGCGCGGTCACCGAACGCGCCGACGTGGTGTTCCCGGTCGCCACCGTGATCGAGAAGTCCGGCACCTTCCGCACCTGGGAGGGCAGGCCGCGCCCCTTCACCAGCGCGCCGCTGGACACCACCCGCCGTATCGCCGCCCCGCTCCCCGACCTGCGGGTGCTGCACTCGCTGGCCGCCGAGATGGACGTTCCGATCGAGCTGCCCGACGCCGCGGCCGCCCGCGCCGAACTCGACGCCCTCGGCGTCTGGTCCGGCGCACCGGTCGACGCCCCGGAGCTGTCCGGCCAGACCCTACCGGCCCCGGGCCCGGGCGACGCCGTCCTCGCGGGCTGGCGGATGCTGCTCGACGCGGGCCGCATGCAGGACGGCGAACCGAATCTCGCCGGTGTCGCCCGCCCGCCGGTCGCGCGCCTGTCCGCCGCCACCGCCGCCGAGATCGAGGCGGCCGAGGCCGATCACATCATCGTCTACACCGACCGCGGCGAGATCACGGTGCCGCTGATGATCACGGACCTGCCCGACCGGGTGGTGTGGCTGCCGCTGCACTCCCCCGGTTCGACGGTCGCCGCCGAACTCGGGGTCACGCCCGGCGCCGTGGTGCGCCTGCGCCGCGCCGACGACAGGATGAAGGAACACCGTCATGAGTGATCGTGTGCTGTACGTCGCGGCCGAGGGCGGAACGATCTTCGGCACCGACCCGATGTGGCTGGTGGTCGTCAAGGCACTGGGTGTGTTCGTCTACCTGATGCTGGTGCCGTTGATCGCGGTGTACGCCGAACGCAAGGTCGTCGCCTGGATGCAGATGCGCGTCGGCCCCAACCGGATCGGCCCGAAGGGCATGTTCCAGTCGATCGCCGACGGCGTGAAGATGGCGCTCAAGGAAGACATCATCCCGGCGATCGTGGACAAGCCGATCTTCGTGCTCGCCCCCATCATCTCGGTGATTCCGGCATTCATGGCGTTCGCGGTGATCCCGTTCGGGCCCGAGGTGTCGATCTTCGGGCACCAGACGGCACTGCAGCTCACCGACATGCCCGTGGCCGTGCTCTACATCCTCGCGATCACCTCCATCGGCGTGTACGGCATCGTGCTGGCCGGCTGGTCATCGGGCTCGACGTATCCGCTGCTCGGCGGCCTGCGCTCGACCGCGCAGGTGATCTCCTACGAGATCGCCATGGCGCTCACCTTCGCCACCGTGTTCCTGCTCTCGGGCAGCATGGCCACCTCCCAGATCGTGTCCGCGCAGGACGGCACCTGGTACGTCTTCCTGCTGCTGCCCTCGTTCCTCATCTACTGCGTGGCGATGGTCGGCGAAACCAACCGCGCCCCGTTCGACCTGCCCGAGGCCGAGGGCGAGCTGGTCGGTGGTTTCCACACCGAGTACTCCTCGCTCAAGTTCGCGATGTTCATGCTGGCCGAGTACGTCAACATGGCGACGGTGTCGGCGCTGGCGACCACGCTGTTCCTCGGCGGGTGGCGGGCGCCGTTCCCGATCAGCCTGTGGGAGGGCGCGAACTCCGGCTGGTGGCCGCTGTTGTGGTTCACCCTCAAGGTCTGGACGTTCCTGTTCGTCTTCGTCTGGCTGCGCGGCACCCTGCCCCGCCTGCGCTACGACCAGTTCATGAATCTCGGCTGGAAGCTGCTCATCCCCACGTCGCTGGTGTGGGTGATGATCGTGGCCGGTGCCCGGGTGCTCGACATCGAGGGCATCCCCGGCCAGACCCCGATCCTGGTCGGCGTCGGCCTGGTGATCACCGCGGCGATGATCGGTATGTTCCTGCGCGCCGGGCGGTCCGGTGGGCTGCCACCACTGCCGGAGGAACCGGCCACCTCACCGGTGTTCCTCGGGTTCCCGGTGCCGCCGATGCCACCTCGGCCCGTCGGCGAGCAGGCCGAGATCGGCTTGTTCGAACCGCTGGCCGGTTTCGCGGTCACCGCGGCCACGATGTTCAAGAAGCCCAACACCGAGTCCTATCCCGAACAGAAGGTGCCGACCGCGCCGCGCTACCACGGCCGCCACCAGCTCAACCGCTACGACGACGGCCTGGAGAAGTGCATCGGGTGCGAGCTGTGCGCCTGGGCCTGCCCGGCCGACGCCATCTTCGTCGAGGGCGCCGACAACACCGAGGACGAACGCTTCTCCCCCGGTGAGCGGTACGGCCGGGTGTATCAGATCAACTACCTGCGCTGCATCGGCTGCGGCCTGTGCATCGAGGCCTGCCCCACCCGTGCGCTGACGATGACCAACGAGTACGAGATGACCGACGACAACCGCGCCGATCTCATCTACGAGAAGGACCAGCTGCTGGCCCCGCTGCAGCCAGGTATGGCCGCCCCACCGCACGCCATGGCGCCCGGCACCGACGATGCCGACTACTACCTGGGCCGCGTCGGGGCCGCCCCGTCGGAAGAGGTGCTGCGATGACCGCCCTGCTGGCCGCCGAGATCGCCAACACCGCCACCGGCGAGGCGGTGCTGTTCTGGGTGCTCGCCCCGATCGCCGTCCTCGGCGCACTGGGCATGGTGACGGCGGCCAAGGCCGTGCACTCGGCACTGTGCCTGGCCGCCACCATGATCGCGCTCGCGGTGTTCTACATCGCCCAGGGCGCGCTGTTCCTCGGCGTCGTGCAGATCGTGGTCTACACCGGCGCGGTGATGATGCTGTTCCTGTTCGTGCTGATGCTCGTCGGCGTGGACTCGCCGGAGTCACTGCGCGAGACGTTGCGCGGGCAACGGATCGCCGCCGCGATCGTCGGGCTCGGCTTCGGGCTGCTGTTCATCGGCGGCATCGGCGCGGCCCTGCGCGACAGCGGAATCAGCTTCCCCGGAACCGGTTTCGGTGGCCGCGACGTGATCGGCGAACTCGCCGAACTGATCTTCCTGCGGTACGTGTGGGCCTTCGAACTCACCGGCGCCCTGCTGATCACCGCCACCATCGGTGCCATGGTGCTGGCCCACCGCGACCAGTTCACGCCCAAGCGCGGGCAGCGGGAGATGTCGCGCGACCGCTTCCGCACCGCGGGCGAACGCGCCACCCCGCTACCGACACCCGGCGTCTACGCCCGCCACAACGCCGTTGACAGCCCCGCGCAGCTCCCCGACGGCTCCTTCGCCGAACAGTCGGTGAGCACGATCCTGCGTCACCGCCGCAATCGAGCCCACACCGAAGCGCTGTTCTTGGCGGCCGACACCACGGGTTCTCGGCCTGGAGGCCTCGATTCTCCAGACGTCCGGCACGACGACGAGGAAGGCAACCGGTGAATCCCGAGAACTACCTGTTCCTGTCCGCGCTGCTGTTCACCATCGGCGCCGCGGGAGTCCTGCTGCGGCGCAACGCCATCGTGATGTTCATGTGCATCGAGTTGATGCTCAACGCGGTGAATCTGGCCTTCGTCACCTTCGCCCGGCTGCACAGCAATCTCGACGGTCAGGTCATCGCGTTCTTCACCATGGTGGTCGCCGCGGCCGAGGTCGTCGTCGGCCTCGCCATCATCATGACGATCTTCCGTGCCCGCCGGTCGACCTCGGTCGACGCCGCCAGTCTGCTGAGGTTCTGACATGGGTAGCGCGACGTTGTGGCTGCTGCCCGCCTTCCCGCTCGTCGGCGCGATCGTTGTGCTGCTGTTGGGGCGCCTCGCCGAGCGCTGGGGTCCGTATCTGGGCACCGCGGCCGCGGTGGGGGCCTTCGCCGTCGCCGTGGTCGCGTTCGTCGAGATGCTCGGTCGTCCCGACGCCGAGCGCGCCGTGCACGGGGAACTGTTCCAGTGGGTCCCGGTCGACGGCATGGCTGTCGGGTTCGGCCTGCAGCTCGATCAGCTCTCGATCTGCTTCGCCCTGCTCATCACCGGTGTCGGCTCGCTGATCCACGTCTACTCGCTCGGCTACATGCGTGACGACCCGGACCGGCGCCGATTCTTCGGCTACCTCAACCTGTTCCTGGCCGCCATGCTCGTGCTGGTCCTCGCCGACAACTTCCTGGTGCTCTACCTGGGCTGGGAAGGCGTGGGTCTGGCGTCCTACCTGCTGATCGGATTCTGGTACACCAAGCCCTCGGCGGCGACGGCGGCCAAGAAGGCGTTCATCGTCAACCGGGTCGGTGACATGGGCCTGGCCATCGCCATGATGACGATGTTCGCGGCCTTCGGCTCCTTCGACTTCCGCACCGTGTTCGCCGCGGCGCCCGGCGCCGACAACGGCACCCTCACCGCGATCGGGCTGCTGCTGTTGCTGGCCGCCTGTGGCAAGTCCGCGCAGGTGCCGCTGCAGTCCTGGCTCGGTGACGCGATGGAGGGCCCGACCCCGGTCTCGGCGCTCATCCACGCCGCCACCATGGTCACCGCGGGTGTGTACCTGATCGCCCGCGCGAACCCGATCTACGACCTCGCCCCCAACGCCAGGGGCGCGGTCCTGGCCGTCGGCGCGGTGACGCTGCTGTTCGGCGCGATCATCGGCTGCGCCAAGGACGACATCAAGAAGGCGCTGGCGGCCTCGACCATGAGCCAGATCGGCTACATGATCCTGGCCGTCGGCCTCGGCCCGGCCGGCTACGTGGTGGCGATCATGCATCTGCTCACCCACGGCTTCTTCAAGGCGGGCCTGTTCCTCGGCGCGGGCTCGGTGATGCACGCGATGAACGACGAGACCGACATGCGCCGCTACGGTGGTCTGCGCACGCTCATGCCGATCACCTTCATCACCTTCGGCCTCGGCTATCTGGCCATCATCGGGGTGCCGCCGCTGTCGGGCTTCTTCTCCAAGGACAAGATCATCGAGGCGGCCTTCGACTACGGCGGCGCCACCGGAATCCTGCTCGGCGGAGTCACCCTCCTCGGCGCGGGGCTGACCGCCTTCTACATGACCCGCGTCATGCTGATGACCTTCTTCGGCGAGCGCCGCTGGAAACCCGACACCCATCCGCACGAGGCACCGGCGGTGATGACGGGACCGATGATCCTGCTGGCGTTCGGTTCGGTGTTCGCGGGCGGCATCTTCGTCTGGGGTTCCTCGCTGCAGAACTGGCTCGCCCCCGTCGTCGGCTCCCATCACGGCGAACCCGTGATTCCCCCCGCGGTGGTCACCGGGATGGCGCTGACCGCGGTCGCGATCGGTGTCGCCGTGGCCTACCGCAAGTACGCCGAGACCCCCGTTCCCGACGTGGCGCCGGAGAAGGTCGGCGTGCTCACCACCGCGGCGCGCAAGGACCTCTACGGTGACGCGGTCAACGAGGGCGTGTTCGAACGTCCCGGTCGTCATCTCACCCGCGCGCTGGTGTTCCTCGACGCGCGCGGTGTCGACGGCGTCGTCAACGGAACGGCCGCCGGGATCGGCGGGCTCTCGGCCCGGATCCGGCGAGTACAGACCGGTTTCGTGCGCTCCTATGCCCTGTCCATGTTCACCGGCGCGGTCCTGGTGGCCGCTGCCCTGCTGGCGGTGAGGTTCTGGTGAACTCGTTTCCCTGGCTGACGACACTGTGGCTGGCCCCCGCGATCGGCGCGGGCCTGGTGCTCGCCGTTCCCGCTGGTCGTCGAAACCTGGCCCGGAGCTTGGCTTTCGCGGTCTCGATCGGCGTGCTCACACTGGCGGTCACGCTCACCATCCGGTTCCAGCCCGGCGGCGAGCAGTATCAGTTCGTCGAAGCGCACGAATGGATTCCGGCGTTCGGCGTGGGTTACACCCTCGGCCTGGACGGTATCGCCACCGCGCTCGTGCTGCTCACCGCCGTACTGATGCCACTGCTGATCCTGGCGGGCTGGAACGACGACACCGCGACCGGTGAGGGCCGCAAGACCACGCAGATCTACATGGCGTTGATGCTGCTGGTCGAGTCGATGGTGCTGATCTCGTTCCTGTCCCTAGACATCCTGCTGTTCTACATCTTCTTCGAAGCCATGCTCATCCCGATGTACTTCCTCATCGGCGGCTTCGGTTCCCGCACGGCCGATCTCGCGGTGCGCGCCCAGCGCTCGCGGGCCGCGGTGAAGTTCCTGCTGTACAACCTGTTCGGCGGCCTGATCATGCTCGCCGCGGTGATCGGGCTGTATGTGCTGACCGCGCAGGCGGGGCTGGGCGAAGGCTCGGCGGGCACCTTCGATCTGCGGATCGTGGTCGCGGCGGCCAACAACGGCGAGCTCGGCGGCAGCACCGCGGTGCTCAACGCGCTGTTCCTCGGGTTCATGTTCGCTTTCGCGGTGAAGGCGCCGCTGTGGCCGCTGCACACCTGGCTGCCCGACGCGGCGGTCTCGGCGACCCCGTCGAGCGCGGTGCTGATGATGGCGGTGGTCGACAAGGTCGGCACCTTCGGCATGCTGCGCTACTGTCTGCTGCTGTTCCCTCTGGCCTCGGACACCTTCGCGCCGTTGGTGATCACGCTCGCGGTGATCGGCGTGCTCTACGGCGCGCTGCTGGCCATCGGGCAGACCGATGTGATGCGCCTGATCGCCTACACCTCGATCTCGCACTTCGGATTCATCATCCTCGGCATCTTCGCCATGACCAGTCAGTCCCAGTCCGGTGCGGCGCTGTACATGGTGAACCACGGATTGTCCACGGCCGCGCTGTTCCTCATCGCCGGTTTCCTGGTCTCGCGGCGCGGGACCAGGCTCATCGCCGACTTCGGCGGGGTACAGAAGGTCGCGCCGGTGCTGGCCGGCACGTTCTTCATCGCGGGCCTTGCCACCTTGTCGCTACCGGGGCTCGCGCCGTTCGTCAGCGAATTCCTGGTCCTGGTCGGCACATTCAGCAAGTACAAGGTGGCGGCGGTATTCGCCACCGGCGCACTGGTGCTGGCCGCGATCTACATCCTGTGGCTGTACCAGCGGTTGATGACCGGTCCGCTGAAGAAGGGCAACGAGCACCTGCGTGATCTGGTCCCCCGCGAACTCGCCGTGGTGGTGCCGCTGCTGGTCGCGCTGCTGGTGCTCGGACTGTATCCGAAACCAGTGCTCGACCTGGTGAATCCAGCAGTGGGGCAGACCCTTTCGACGATCGGTAAGCAGGACCCCGCCCCGACCGTCCCCGCGCCCGAAGCCGGTGCGGCCACCACACCCGCAGGCGGCCACAAATGAGGACGGACTCCGTGACCATCACCCAGCTCGCGGCCACCCTGCCCGCGCCGAGCATCGAATATCACCTGCTCGCACCAATGTTGATCGTGTTCGCGGTCGGCGTGGTCGGGGTGCTGGTCGAGGCCTTCGTGCCCCGGGTGTACCGGTATCCGACGCACCTGGTGCTCGGGGTGGGCGGCGTCCTCGGCGCGCTCGTGTCCGTCATCCTGCTCGCCGGGTCCTCCGGGACCGCGGTGGCCGGAGCGGTCGCCGTCGACGGGGTCACGCTGTTCCTGCAGGGCACGATCCTGGTGGTCGCGCTGCTCGGACTGCTGCTGATCGCCGAGCGTGGCGCGGTGCCCAAGGCGCGCAGCGGTCCCGGGACGTGGAGCCGGGCCGCGGCCGTTCTGGACCGCGGGGTCGACGCGTTCACCCCGCAGGCATCCGCCGTGCCGGGCAGCGCGCACGAACTCGCCGCGGTGCGAGCGGGTGGGTCGACCACCGAGGTGTTCCCGCTGACCATGATCGCGGTGGGCGGTCTGCTGCTGTTCCCCGCGTCGAACGATCTGCTGACGATGTTCGTCGCGCTCGAGGTGCTCTCGCTGCCGCTGTATCTGCTGTGCGGGCTGGCCCGGCGCAGGCGGTTGCTCTCCCAGGAGGCGGCGCTCAAGTATTTCCTGCTCGGCGCGTTCTCCTCGGCGTTCTTCCTCTACGGCGTCGCTCTGCTCTACGGACAGACCGGCACCGTCTCGCTGCCCGGCATCGGCGCGGCGCTCGCCGGACAGTCCGAGAACGCGACGCTGGCTCTGCTCGGCATCGGCATGCTGGCCGTCGGCCTGCTGTTCAAGATCGGCGCGGTGCCGTTCCAGGCGTGGGTTCCCGATGTGTACCAGGGTGCGCCGACTCCGATCACCGCCTTCATGGCGGCCGCCACCAAGATCGCGGCGGTCGGCGCCACCATGCGCGTGTTGATGGTGGGTGTCGATGCGCTGCGGGATGATTGGCGTCCGGTTCTGGCCGCGGTCGCCGTCGCGACGATGGTGGTCGGCGCGGTCCTGGCGATCACCCAAACCGATGTCAAACGCATGCTCGCGTACTCCTCGATCGCGCACGCGGGCTTCCTGCTCGTCGGTGTGGTCGCCGCCGACGGCGCCGGGGTGGCGGCAGTGCTGTTCTATCTGCTGGCCTACGGGCTCGGCACGGTCGGCGCCTTCGCGGTGGTCAGTCTGGTACGCGACGCCTCCGGCGACGAGGCGACCGCCCTGTCGCAATGGGCGGGTCTGGGCCGCACCTCGCCGTGGCTGGCCTCGGTGTTCGCGCTGCTGCTGCTCTCCTTCGCCGGCCTGCCGCTGACCAGTGGTTTCGTCAGCAAGTTCGCGGTCTTCGCGGCGGCATCGGGGGCCGGCTACACCTCGCTGGTGATCGTCGGCGTGATCTGCAGCGCGATCGCCGCGTTCTTCTACGTCCGGGTGATCGTGCTGATGTTCTTCACCGATCCCCCGGCCGATGCCCCCATCGTCACCGCGCCGTTCGCCACCACGCTGGTGGTCACGTTCACCGCGGGCGCCACGCTGCTGCTCGGGCTGTTCCCGCAGCCGGTGCTCGATCTGGCCGAACGCGCCGCCCACTTCACCCGCTGACCGCCCGGATCACCGGTCCTGCGCGAAAAGATCCGACCGTAGGCGGATCTGCCGGGTGGTCTCGGCGGGTTAGCGTGAGAACGGCAGCGTTGCCCGAGGCGGGGAGAAGACGGTGGACGGTACGACGATCGCGCGGCAGTGCTCGCTGTGCGAAGCGCATTGCGGAATTCTGGTGACAGTCGAGGACTCGCGAGTCACTCGCATCGAGGGCAACCCCGACGATGTGCTGTCGAAGGGCTACATCTGCCCGAAGGCGACCGCGATGGGTGGCCTGCACCACGACCCGGACCGGCTGCGGACGCCGGTTCGACGTGTCGGTGACACCTTCGAACCCATCGGCTGGGACGAGGCGTTCCGCGAGATCGGACAGCGGTTGCGCGCGGTGCGGGCCGCACACGGCCCCAGCGCGATCGGGATGTACATGGGCAACCCGGCCGCGCACAGCTCCTCGGTGATGTACGGGGCGCTGCTGCGCGCGGCGCTGCTGACCCGCAATTTCTTCACCGCGTCTTCGATCGACCAGTTCCCGCAGGAGTTCGTCGCCTGGCGGATGTTCGGATCCAACGTCCTCATGCCGGTGACCGATATCGACCGCACCGATCGACTCGTGGTGCTCGGCGCCAATCCCGCGGTGTCCAACGGCTCGATCACCACGATGCCCGGTGCGAAGCAGCGCATCCGGGAGGTGCGCAAGCGAGGTGGCGCGGTCGTGGTGATCGATCCGCGGCGCACCGAAACCGCCCGGCTGGCCGACGAACACGTCGCGGTGCGGCCCGGCGGAGATGTGTATCTGCTGCTCGGGATGCTGCACGTGCTGCTCACCGAGGGACTGTGCGACGAGCGGGGGGTGCGCGCGCAATGCAGCGGCCTCGACGAGCTACGCGCCCTCGTCATCACCACGACACCGCAACGCATGGCGCCGCTGGCCGGGGTCGACGCCGAGACCATCGCACGCCTGGCCCGTGACCACGCGGCCGCGCCGTCGGCGGTGCTGTACGCCCGAATCGGTGTGTGCCAGCAGGTGACCGGCACGCTCACGCACTGGCTGGTGAACACGATCAACGCGGTGACCGGCAATCTCGATCGCGCGGGCGGGCAGATGTTCGCCAGCCCGGTCGTCGACGCCGCCCGGTACGCGAAGTACCTGCCGATGGGGCACGGGGCGTGGACCGATCGATCCGGGGAGCACAAGTCGTTCCGCACCGAACTGCCGGTCGCGGTGCTGGCCGAGGACATCCTCACCCCGGGACCGGGCCAGATCAGGGCGATGATCACCTATGCGGGCAACCCGGTGCTGTCCACGCCGCAGGCCGGGCGGCTCGACGACGCCCTGGCCTCGCTGGATTTCTATGTGGCCGTGGACATGTACGTCACCGAGACCACCCGCCACGCCGACATCATCCTGCCGCCCATCTCCTCGCTCGAACGCGAAGAACTGAATCTGCTCTTCCCGATCTTCAGTGTCCGCAACAACGCCCGCTACGACGCCCGGGTCTTCGAACCGCCCGCCGATGGGCTCGAGGACTGGCAGATCCTGGCCCGCCTGATCACCGAACTGGTGCCGTTGCCCGCCCGCCGGTTCACCGGACGCGCGCTCACCGGCGTGTTCGAACAGTTCAGTCCGCTGCGGTTGACCGCGGCCGCGGTGGCCGCCGGGCCCTACGGCGTGCTGCGCCGAGGCCGGAAGGGGTTGACACTGGGCAAGATTCGCGAGGCCGCGGGTGGTATCGACCTCGGCCCGCTGCAGCCCCGTCTCCCCGAGCTGATCGGCACTCCCGATCACAAGGTGCACCTGGTACCCACCGACTTCCTCGACGCGATCCGCGCCGTCATCGACGAGCCCACCGCCGCGCCCACTCCCGGCTACGACCTCCAGCTCATCGGCCGACGCCACCTGCGCAGCAACAACTCCTGGCTGCACAACATCCCGTCGATGGTGAAGGGCCGCGACCGCTGCACCGTCCTCATGCACCCCGACGACGCCGCCACCCGCGGCCTCATCGACGGCGACCGGGCAGCAGTCGGGTCCGTGACCGGGTCGATCGTGGTGCCCGTGGAGATCAGCGACGACATCCGCCCCGGCGTGGTCGCGATCCCACACGGATGGGGACACGCCGAACCCGGCGTCGGCTGGACCGTGGCGGCCGCACAGCCGGGCGTCAACGTGAACCTGCTCCACGACCCCGCCCTCACCGACCCGCTCTCCGGCGCGTCCGCGGTGAACAACACGTGGGTACGAGTGAGTCCCGCGCCGATCGAAACCCCCGACGCGACATCGCGATCCGAGGCTGTCACCGCACCACGGTGAACCAGCCGAGATGAGCGCCGCCCTTCTCGGCGCGGGTTCACCCACCGCGTCGACGGCGGATCGCCGATGCCGTGGTCAGCGGCCACCTCGATGGGCACGGCCGCCCCGGTGAGCGGCCTGGCACGACGATCCCGGCACGTCGAAGCGGTCCTAGAGCACCGCCTGCGTCTGGGTGACCTTCGCGACGAGCTTGTCCGCGTCGTCACGGATCTCGGTCTCCACCACGATGAAGCTGCGGCCCGCGTGCAGAGGCCGAGCAGTCGCCACCGCGTGGCCCGACCGCACGGCCCGCAGGAAGTTCGTCTTCGACTCGACCGTGGTGGTGCCCTGCTTGCCCTCGGGCAGGTTCAGGAACGCGCACATCGCGCCGGTCGCATCGGCCAGCGACATCAGGACACCGCCGTGCATCGCCCCGCCCAGCGTGCACAGACTCTCGTCCCACGCCAGCCTGCTGCGCACCAGTTCAGGCCCTTGCTGGAGTACTTCGACGCCGAGCTTCGCGGTGAACGGCATGGTGGTGTGGAACAGTCGCGTGCCTTCGGCATCGGTCATGCATCGAGCATGCCAGCCCCGTACGACACGAGACGACTACGGTGAACAGCGTGGGGAGAACATTGCTCGAGGACGTCGCGACGCTGTCGATACCGCAGCGGATGCGGAAGCTGGCGCTGACGGCGCGACGACTGGCGGGCACGCCGGAACTGGACCGGCTACTCGCCGAGGTCGCCGAGGACGGGCGGTACGGTCGCCACACCGCCATCCACCTGGCCATCGTCGGCGGCGCACCCGGCTACCCCCTGTCACACTTGGATTCGCCTGATCCAGAGACCGCCGGCTGGGCGCTGACGGCATCGATCCGGCTCGGCGCCGAACCCACG
Source organism: Nocardia mangyaensis (assembly GCF_001886715.1). NCBI lineage: Bacteria > Bacillati > Actinomycetota > Actinomycetes > Mycobacteriales > Nocardiaceae > Nocardia > Nocardia mangyaensis. The sequence continues at coordinate 2,702,696 of NZ_CP018082.1, read as the reverse complement.
GTGGTCCTCGACCGCATCCCGGGCGCGTCGCAGCGCACGAGAAGTAACGTCTACCGGGCCCTCGGCAGCCGTCCACACGCGGAGCTCGCCGACGCCCTGCTCCCACTGGTACGAGCTCGATTCGGGGACACCGAGGCGGCACGGGTGTTGCCCTCGTGTTCGGCGGCGGTGGTCACCGAACGGCTGCCCGAGCTCGCCTACGCTCTGCCGAGCTGGGCGGCGCTGTGCCGCAGGCATATCGGTGTCGTCGTAGAGTTCGTGGAAGACCGCTCGACCACCGCGAGTCGCGCCGAATGGCGGGAACTGTGGTCAGCGCTGACCGCCCACCCGATCGCGGCGGCCGAATTCGACGCAGACCGGTTGCTCGCCCTGGCGGCGCACGCGGTCGACCATGTCTCGATCTGTGCCCTGAATCCGGTGGTCGGCGCGCTGGCACGACACGACCCGCGGGCGGTGTCCCGATTGATCCTGCACCCCAGCGGTCACGGGCGCAGCCTGGCGGGTCCCGCGTTGTGGCGGGCACTGCGCTCGCTGCCCGACGACGAACTGCGCGAGCTCTACCTCACCCTTCGAACACCGGCCAGACGGCGCTTCCTGCGCGTCTTCCCACCCTCGCGCCGGGCCGCGATGGCCGCCGCCGACCTGGCGCGCCCCGGGATCGCCCCGGCCGCCGTCGACCTCGGCGTGCTTGACGAACTACCGGGCCCCACCCGGTCCGCGCTGGCCCGCGACCTGCTCGCCCGGCCGGGTGGCGCCGATGTGCCCGAAGTCGCCGACCGGCTCTGCGCGCGACTGCCGTGGCCGGAGGCGAAACCGGTACTCGCCGTGGCGATCCGGCGCCCCACGGCCGATCAGCGAGCCTTGGCCTACCCACTGCTGGTCATCGCCGCCGTCGCCGGCCGCGATCCACTGGTCATCACCGACCTGCTCGGCATGCTGACTCGCCTACGCAATGAACAGGACCCGGTGCGCAGCGAGGCACTGCGCGCGGTCACCACCATCCCGATGTCGCTGCTGCGCGCGGAGCATCTTCCCGCGCTCGAGCAGCTCACCACCGACGCGCTCGAAGCCCGTGACCGCTCGTGGACGACCACCGACGCCGTCGGCACGCTCGCCCGCACGCTGCTCCTGCGCGGCAGCCGGTCGGACGAACCCGCGTTCACCGAGACCGCCCTGCGGATGATGACGCGCCACGCCGAACTGTCGACCACGTCGAGTCTGTACGGGTTGCACCGTGACCTGCCGCGTGGCGCCGAACATCGGATTTTCGCCGCACTGTCGCCCCGGCTCACCGCGGACGCGCAGCGTGATCGCTGGGAACTGTGCCTGAGCCTGGCCGAAGGTCTCGAACGCCGCGCCTACGGCATCCCCGGGTTGCAACGGTTGCTCGTGCGAGCCTGCGGCTCGTCGTCGGATTCGACCATCCGGCGCGCGGTGAGGCTGGCGCTGGACCCGCCCGCGCTGCGCGACGCCCATCTCGACGAGCTCCTCGCCGGGGATCGCTCGCTCATCACCCTGGCGCCCGTCCAGGCGCTGATCGGCACCCGCCGCACCGATCTGCTCGACACCTTGCTGAACACCAGGACACCGGGCCGGTTCCTGGCCAAGAAGGTGGTGTTCGTCCCGATGTTCGTCGGCGGTTTCCACCGCTGGTCGCCCCATCATGTCGACCGCTACGGCCAGCTGCTCGACGACTACGCCCGCGGCCCCAGGACAAGGCCGTTCGAACGCGCGGCTGCGGTCCGTCAGCTCGGTAGGCTGCCGGGCAGTTTCGACCGCTTGGCACGGTTCGTCGACAACAGTGAGCTCGTCGTCACCGAAGCCGCGCTCACCGCGCTCGGCGGCAGCGACGAACCCGAGCGGGCGATCGCCGTGCTGAGCGAGCATGTCGGTGATGACCGCGCGCGCGTGGCGGTCAGCGGTATCGCCCGGTGCGCGCGATCCGTCCCGCCCGACCGGTTGTCGACGGTCCTCGCGGCGCTGCTGGATTCGCGCAAGATCACCGCGGTCAAGGAGGGCATCCGGCTACTCGCCGCCCTGCACGCGCCCGACGCGGTGCCGATCATCGGCGAGCTGGCCACCCGGACCGACGCGCATCGCGACATTCGGCGCGCCGCCGTCTTCGCGACCCGGTATCTGCTCGACCACGACGAAGCGTGGAACCGGCTCGGCGCGGCCGCCGCCGACCCCGAGGTCGCGAGCGCGATCCTCGACATCGGCCCTGATCTGCTGCCGATTCCGCAGCGGCAACGCTTCGCGGCCTTCGTGCGTGACCTTGCCGCGCAGCCCGATCCGCGCCTGGCGCGACCGGCGCTCGACGCGCTGGCCAGGTGGCGACGCTGGGCGGCCCCGGGAACCGACGAGGTGATCGTCGACCAGCTCACCGACCTCGCCGCCATCGGATTGTGGCGCAGCGCCCTGAGCGCCCTGCTGTCCGGGGTCGAGGCGGGTGCCGATCTCGCGGCACTTCTCCTGTCCGTGGACCGCTTGCGTGCTGACGAGTTCGGCGCCGCGGACCGTGATCAGCCTGCGTGGCAACGCCTTTCCATCCTGCTGGTCCGGCTGGCCGCCACGGTTCGCGATCACGACGAGGCACTGCCCTGCGCCGCGCCCGTCGTCGCGTTGCTCGCCGACGATCCCCTGCGACACGACCAGGTCATCGACCTCACCCTCGCCACTGTGCGCTGGCACGACCCCGCCGACGCGGTCGCGGCGTTCGACCGGGTGGCACCGTACGCGACCGGGGCACTGGTCACCCGGCCCGCGCACCAGCTCACCCAGCGGCTGTCGCGACATCTCGACACCGCAGCGTCCGATGCGCTGCACGCGACCGCCACGGAACTCACCGCCCGGCCCACGGCGTCGACCGCACTGGCCGCACTGGCCCTCGTCGACCACGGCGGTCGAACGTTCGGCTGGACACCGGCCTGGACCGACCTCCTGATCAGCCTGCGCGCCCACCCCGATGTCGACGTCCGCCGCAGCGCCCACGCAGTGTTCACCACGGCGGAGTAGTACGTCCACGACCTCGAACCACCGGCCTCGGACGCTGCCGATGATCAGGAGCGGCTGGGCCGCCGTCGCCTCCCCGGCCCACCTTGCTCCGCGAGAGCGGCGGCGATGAGTTCGTCCTCGTGGCTTCGGTCAGTGGCTCCCCACGCCGACGCTGCCGACGATCAGGTCCGTCAAGGCCGCAGTCGCTTCCTCGGCCGAACTCGCTCCGCGATGGAGTTCGGCGGCCAGTGTCTCGGCGGCGCCGAGGATGCCGACGCAGCGCAGCCGCAATGCGGCGGTGGGCAGGGTCGAGTAAGGCTGGAGGGCGTCGGCCATCCAGTCGCGGTAGGTGTCGAGCATGTCCTGTTGGATTCGCTGGGCCTGCGGGTTGCCTTTGAGCGCAGCCGAGATCTCGTCGAATTCGGGGATGTCGGTGGCGCAGGCGAAGTACGCGGCGCTCATGACGTGGGCGATGTCGTCGACGGTGGGTGGGGCGTCGCGGACCGTCTGATGGGTGGCGAGGCGGTGACGTTCGTCGAGGCGGCGGTACAGGGCGAGCAGGAGGTCGGGGCGGGTCCCGAAGTGGTCGTAGACGATCGGTCTGCTCACACCGGCGGCCTCGGCGAGGGTGACCAGAGTCAGTCCGTCGGTGCCGTTTTCACGCACCAGCACCAGCGCGGTGTCGAGTAGCTGCTCGCGTCGTGCGGCTTTCGACATCCTCGATCGGGGCGGCATCGTCCTCCCTTGCGTCATACCCCCAGTTTAGCTACAAAGAGTAGGTTACAAATTGTAACTTAGCGGCGTGGAGGGAAGTCCCATGGAGAACGAGACATCTGTACTGATCTTGGGCGGTTCAGGGCAGGCCGGGTCGGACACCGCGGCCCTGCTGCGCCGATGGCATCCGACGCTGCCATTGACGATCGCGGGCCGCGATCTCGACCGCGCGCGGCGAGTCGCCGACGATCTCGGCCACGCGACGGCGGTATCGATCGACCTGACCCGACGCGACTTGGGACTCCCCGCCGCAGCAGCCCACTCGGCCGTGATCGCCACCCTCTGGGACAACCGTCTCAACGGGCTGCACTACGCGCAGGATCACGGCGTGCCGTATCTCAGCGTCTCCAGCGGATTGCTCGACATCGGGCCGGAAGTGATCGCGGGCGCCCAACGAGCAAGCGCCGCACCGATTCTGGTCGCCAGTCACTTTCTCGCCGGACTGGCCGTCTTGGCGGTCCTGGACGCGGCACAGGAGTTCGACCGCATCGACACCATCGGCATCGGGGCGATCCTGGACGAGAACGATACCGGCGGACCGGCGGGGATCGCCGATCTGGAGCGGTGGTCGACGGTCACCTCGGCGGGACTGGTCCGCCGCGATGACGTGTTCGTCTGGTTGACCGAGTCCGACGTGCGGGCGCCGGTGTCCGCGGTCGACGGGACCGTCTTCCCCGGCAACAGCATTGCGATTCCGGACGTGCCCAGTGTGGCGCTGGCCACCGGCGCGGCGAATGTCCGCTTCGACTTCGCGGTCGGTGAGACCCCGAGCCGACGCCGGGGTGAACCCGCCTCGATCGAGATCCGGATCGACCTCACCGGCACCAACCTGGCAGGCGACCCGCTCAGTACGAGCCGCTACCTCGTGCATCCGGCGGGACAGCGGCCGTTGACCGCTCTCGGTATCGCGCTGGGTGCCGAACGTCTGCTCGGTCTGCGTGGGACCGAGCCCGCGCCGGGTGTCCACACCCCGGAGTCCTTGGTGGATCCCGCGTACGCGGCCGTGCGGATGGCCGAGGCCGGGACCGTCATCGTCCCGGCCTGACCGGCATCAGCGGAAGCGCAGGCTCGCGGTCGCGAGGCCGAAGATCTTGCGACCGCCGGACTTGGCCACGATGGCGATCACCGCGGTACGGGTTTCCGGGTCGAGGGACTTCACGCGCCCGGAGTACTCGACCTGCCCACCGGTGCGGCCGACCACGGTAGGGGCCGACAGGCGCACGCCGTAGCGGGTGACCGCGCCGGGGTCGCCGGACCAAGTGGACAGGAAACCGGCGCCGAGGCCCATGGTGAGCATGCCGTGGGCGATGACATCGGGCAGGTCGGCCAGCTTCGCGATGCTCTCGTCCCAGTGGATCGGGTTGCCGTCACCGGAGACGCCCGCGTAGTTGACCAGATCGCCGCGCGAGACGCGCGCGTCACGCAGTGGGAGTTCGTCGCCGACGGTCAGCTCGTCGAACGAGAGCGTCGTGCCGGGGACGCGTGCGGCGCCTTCGACCGAGAGCTGGATCTCGCCTTCCGGGCGACGCGGCAGCTCGCCCGCCTCGGCCGGGGCGTCATCGGCGTCACGACCGCCGAACACCTTCACCCCGTGCACCATGACGTTCTCCACCGCGCGGGTGATCTCCGGGTCGATGCCGTCGTCCCCGGTGATGCCGACGACGGTGGTGTGCATGATGTGGACCGTCTCCCCCGACTCGTCGGCGAAGGTGTTGGTGACGGTGATCAGGTCCTTACCCGCGATCCGCCGCACCGAGGACAGTTCGACGTCGACCACGAGCCGGTCGCCCGCCACGATCGGCTTGTGCTGCTCGAAGACCTGCTCGGTCTGCACGAACATGTCGTAGCCGACCACCACCGATTCGAACAGCGTGCGATTGGCCGCCATGGCCGGGATCGAGACGAAGGTCAGCGGGGCGACCAGGCCCGAGTAGCCGAGCGCGGTCGCGGCGTCCTCGTCCCAGTGCGCGGGGTGGAAGTCCTGCACCGCGCGCGCGTACTCACGAACCTTCTCGCGGCCGACCTCATAGACGTCCTCGACCCGGTAGTAGTGCCCTACCTTCGACGCGACATCGGGGGCATCGACAACGGAAGTCACTTTTGATCACCTTCGATTCGAGGAACGGACACCCGGCAGGGTAGTCGACTCCCCGAGCCGACGCGCCAGATCTTCTTCGCGAAAACACTTCCACTCTTAACTTGAATGAGTCATAATTATGAATGTGTCAACTTCGGCGGATTTCGAACGGATGCTCCGTGAAGCCTCGCTGCGGGTCACCGCACCGCGCCTCGCGGTGCTGACCGCCGTGCACGAGCATCCGCACGCCGATACCGACACCATTCTGAGCCGAGTCAGGGAAACCCTCGGTGCGGTGAGTCATCAGGCCGTCTACGACGTCCTGCGTGCGCTCACCGCCGCCGGACTGCTCCGGCGGATCCAGCCGATGGGCACCGTCGCTCGATACGAGAGCCGTGTCGGTGACAACCATCATCACCTGGTGTGCCGATCCTGTGGGCTGATCGTCGATGTCGACTGCGCTGTCGGCGAGGCGCCCTGCCTGACCGCCATGGACGACTCCGGTTTCGTCGTCGACGAAGCCGAGGTCATCTACTGGGGCCACTGCCCGGACTGCTCGACGACACCACCACCCTCCTGAAAGGATTCACCGTGCCCGAGGAACACCCACCTATCGCGGAAGCCAACACGGAACCCGGTGAGAATGGTTGCCCCGTCATCTCGCATCGCCCCTACGCGTCCGCGGACGCCAGGGGCAGCAACCGCGACTGGTGGCCGAACCAGATCAATCTGAACATCCTGCAGAAGAACCAGCCCGTCGCCAATCCCTACGGCGCGGACTTCGACTACGCGGCCGAGTTCGCCACCCTCGATCTCGCCGAGGTCAAGCGCGACATCGAGCAGATCATGACCACCTCGCAGCCCTGGTGGCCTGCCGATTTCGGGCACTACGGTCCGCTGTTCATCCGGATGGCCTGGCACTCGGCGGGCACCTACCGTGTCGGTGACGGCCGTGGCGGCGCCGGGGCCGGCCTGCAGCGGTTCGCCCCGCTCAACAGCTGGCCCGACAACGCCAGCCTGGACAAGGCCCGCCGCCTGCTGTGGCCGGTCAAGAAGAAGTACGGCCGCAAGCTCTCGTGGGCCGACCTGATGGTCTACACCGGCAATGTCGCACTCGAGTCGATGGGCTTCGAGACCTTCGGTTTCGGCGGTGGCCGGGTGGACACGTGGGAGCCCGAGGAGGACGTGTACTGGGGCTCCGAGCGCACCTGGCTCGGCGACGAACGCTACACCGGTGAGCGCAACCTCGAGCGTCCGCTCGCCGCGGTCCAGATGGGCCTGATCTACGTCAATCCCGAAGGCCCCAACGGCAATCCGGATCCGATCGCCGCCGCCATCGACATCCGGGAGACCTTCGCCCGGATGGCGATGAACGACGAGGAGACCGCCGCGCTCATCGCGGGCGGGCACACCTTCGGCAAGACCCACGGCGCCGGTCCGGCCGATCAGGTCGGACCCGAGCCCGAGGCCGCTCCGCTGGAGGAGCAGGGCCTGGGCTGGAAGAGCTCCTTCGGTACCGGGGTCGGCGCGGACGCGATCACCAGTGGCCTGGAAGGCATCTGGAACAGCACCCCGATCACCTGGGACAACAACTTCCTCGAGACCCTCTACGGCTACGAGTGGGAGCTCACCCAGAGCCCCGCGGGCGCCCACCAGTGGATCCCGAAGGACGGCGCGGGCGCCGACACCGTGCCCGACCCGTTCGACCCGAACAAGAAGCGTCCCCCGGTCATGCTCACCACCGACCTGTCGCTGCGCTTCGACCCGATCTACGGCCCGATCACCCGCCGCTGGCTGGAGAACCCGGCCGAGTTCGCCGACGCGTTCGCCCGTGCCTGGCACAAGCTCACCCACCGCGACATGGGCCCGACCTCGCGCTACCTCGGCCCGCTGGTGCCGTCCGAGGAACTGCTGTGGCAGGACCCGATCCCCGCGCGGACCGGTCAGCTGATCGACGAGGCCGACATCGCGGCGCTCAAGGGCCAGATCCAGGCCGCGGGCCTGACCGTCGCCCAGCTGGTGACGACGACGTGGGCGGCGGCCTCGTCGTTCCGTGGCAGCGACAAGCGCGGCGGCGCCAACGGCGGGCGCATCCGACTGCAGCCGCAGGCGGGCTGGGAGGTCAACCAGCCCGATGAGCTCGCGCAGGTGATTCGGGTGCTCGAGGGCATCCAGGACACCTTCAACGCGGCGGGCGGCGCCACGGTGTCCTTCGCCGATCTCGTGGTTCTCGCCGGCGCGGTCGGCGTCGAACAGGCCGCCCAGGCCGCCGGTGTCCCGGTGACGGTGCCGTTCACCCCGGGTCGCACCGACGCCACCCAGGAGCAGACCGACATCGAGTCGTTCTCGGCGCTCGAGACCCCCGCCGACGGGTTCCGCAACTACCTCGCCAAGGACGCTCAGGTCCCGGCGGAGTACCTGCTCGTCGACAAGGCGAACCTGCTCACCCTCAGCGCGCCGGAGATGACCGTGCTGGTCGGTGGTCTGCGGGTGCTCGGCGCGAACTACAAGCAGTCCCCGCTGGGTGTGTTCACCGAGACGCCGGGCGCGCTGACGAACGACTACTTCGTCAACCTGCTCGACATGGGCACCGAGTGGGCGCCTTCGGCCGCCGACGACAACACCTATGAGGGCAAGGATCGCGCCACCGGGGCGATCAAGTGGACCGGTAGCCGGGTCGACCTGGTGTTCGGGTCGAACTCGCAGCTGCGGGCGGTCGCCGAGGCCTACGCGACCGACGACGCGAAGGAGAAGTTCGTGCACGACTTCGTCGCCGCGTGGACCAAGGTGAGCAACCTGGACCGGTTCGACCTGTCCTGATCTCTCCTGCGGTACCGAAACACCCTGCGACTTCGGGCTGAGTCGCAGGGTGTTTCGCTGACCCACCTCGGGGCAGCTCACCCGCCCCGGCAACCATTCCGCTCGAGCCCGCGACCAACTCGTGCGGTACACCGCGAAGACGGGGATCTCGCGACTGGTCTTCTCGCGGTACTCGGCGAAGCCGGGCAGCAGTTCGACCATCCGGTCGAACAGTGCGGTGCGCTCGGGGTCGTCGACGAGTTCGGCCTTCGCGGTATAGGTCTCACCAGGAACCTCCACGGTGAGCGCCGGATTCGCGATCAGGTTGTGGTCCCTTTCGCCAACCATCGCCGCGCACCGGACATGCCATCCGGCACTGGCTCCTTCCTCGGCATATGCGTCGAGGTGCTGACGTCCGCTAACGTCCAGGGGTGCTAGGACATTCACATGCGACCAGTGGGGCCCTGGCTTGGGCGGCGACTGCCGCGGCCATGCCACTGACGGTCGCCGCGTTTCCCCTGTTCGACAGCGACACAACGCGATTCGGCATCGCCGAGCTCATCATGGGCACGCTGCTCACCGCGGGCGCCGCGCTGTTGCCGGACGCGGATCATCCGAACGGGACCATCTCGCACGTGCTCGGCCCGGTGTCCCATCACCTGTGCCGCCTCATTTCCAAGCTCTCCGGCGGTCATCGCAACGGCACCCATTCGCTGCTGTTCGTCGTCGTCGCGGTCGTGGCCACCTGGGCCGGTGAGCACTTCCTCGGTCGGCCGTTCACGTTGGGTCTGGTGTTCTTCCTGCTCGCACTCGCCGTGCGGGCGCTGCACCTGTGTCCGCCCGGCAAGAACGTGCGCAGCTACGGCACGGTGATCGTGCTGGCCTCGGCGGGCACCTTCGCCGTCCACCACTGGATCGTCGACCGCCCCGCCTGGCTGCCGATCTGCGTCGGACTCGGCTGCCTGGCACACCTGATCGGCGACTGCCTCACCGAGCGTGGCTGCCGATTGTTCTGGCCGTTGCCGTTCCGCACCAGGGTGCCGGTGATCGACCGGACCGGGAACAAGGTGGAGACCTGGGTGATCTCGCCGCTGTTCGTACTCGGCGCGATGGCCGCGCTCTGGTACGCGATCAGCCAGCAGCAGATCGGAGCGAACCAGCCGCCCGCACCGATGGCGGGCGTGGCGTCGGCTCAGCCCACCGGTGAACCGAACCATTCCGACAGCGCGGCCGACAGCGCCCGCTGATCGTCCCCGGCCCACGCGACGTGCCCGTCCGGCCGCAGCAGGACCGCGGGCACGTCCAGCTCCGCGCTCACATCCACGACGTGGTCGACCCGATCCGCCCAGCCGTCCGCCGCGAACACACCGGTCCGGTCGAGCAGGAGTCCGCGGCCTGCCCTGGTCAGCTCGTACAGGCGCCCGCGCTTCAGCGTCACGTCACGCAGCCGGGTGCCGAGTAATGCGTGCCCGGTACCGAAGTCGTAGCGGATCGCCGTCGCGGTGATCTTCTCGGTGAGGTGACGGTTCACCTCCTCGAAGTCCATGAGTTCGGCGAGCAGCGTGCGCACGGCCCGCGCTCCCGGATCCAGTGCCATGAGCGATATTTGGGCGCGCGTGTTGACCAGGACATCGGCCGCCACCGGATGCCGCTCGTTGTGGTAGCTGTCCAGCAGTGACGCCGGCGCCCAGCCGTTGATCGCGGCGGCCAGCTTCCAGCCCAGGTTGAAGGCATCCTGGATGCCCAGGTTCAGGCCCTGGCCACCCGTCGGTGGGTGGACGTGGGCGGCGTCGCCCGCCAGGAACACCCGGCCGACGCGGTACCGCTCGGCCTGACGGGTCGCGTCACCGAACCGCGACAGCCAGCGCGGGGTGTGCGCGCCGAAGTCCGTGCCGCCGACGGCGATCAGCTGCTGCCTCAGCTCGTCCAGTGTCGGCGCGAGCGCACGGTCCTCGGCCACTCCGGCGGCGGGGACGATCACACGGTAGGTGCCGCCCGCCAGGGGCATCGCGCCGAAGCGCAGATGGGTCTTGCGGACCTCGGTCGTGACGGCGGTCAGCGTCTCCGGCGACGCGGTCAGTTCCACCTCGCCCAGCAGCGTCTCCACGGTGGCAGGCTCGCCGGGGAAGCCGACGCCGAGCAGCTTGCGTACGGCGCTGCGGCCACCGTCGGAACCGACGAGGTAGCGCGCCCGCAATTGGGTGCCGTCGGCCAGTTCGACATTCACACCGGCGTGATCCTGGTCCACCCCGACCACCTCGGCGCCACGCCGGATCTCGGCGCCGAGTTCGATGGCGTGCTCGGTCAGCAGCCGGTCGGTGACGGGCTGCGGGATGCCGAGCACGTATCCGTGCGCGGTGTCGAGGGTGGGCGCGGACTTGGGAATGGCGGCGAAGAATCCACCGACTTGGTGCCGGGTGCCCAGCGCGAGGAACCGTTCGAGCAGACCACGCTGGTCCATGATCTCGATGCTGCGCGCGTGCAGTCCGAGCGCGCGCACGACCTCGGTCGGCTCGGCCTCCTTCTCCAGCACCACCACGCCCACCCCGTGCAGGCGCAACTCGGCAGCGAGCATCAAGCCGGTGGGTCCGGCACCGGCGACGATCACATCAATCATGAGCAGACTCCACTGTTTCCGCAGGTAACGGGCTTCGGCCGATGATTGTGCGGCATCACCCGGGCCTTGCCGCAAGACCCGGGGTGCGCTATAAGTTGGAAGAGGCAAGGAGTGCGCGAACTCCTTGCCATTCCTGTTTCCACCCTCAGCTCCTCAGCCTTGGTCGGCGTAGCCGACCATGCGGCACTCAAGGGCGTCCCACATAGTTTGATGCGCATATCCAGGTACCTGAATGTAAAATGCCAGGCCTTCGCCTCTCGGCAGCCGACGGGGCGGCAGCACAAGAGAGTGCGTCCCCCATTGTGACAACGGAGGATCGCGACCCAACCCCACCGTATTTCAGTGCACAGTTGTACTCTCAAACTCGTGACCGAGCAGCTCCCCCAGTCCCAGGCCGAAGTACAGGCGCTCACGCGCCTGGCGGGCGACGAATTCGTCGGTGCGGTCGACGGGATCGCGGCCATCCACCGCGCCATTTCCGATCGGGTCTTCGCGGCGATGCGGGTCGGCGTGGGCGCCGCGGCCGACCCGGTGAAACTCGTGCACGACGCGATCACCGACGGGGTGTACGCGGTGGTCGGCGGGACCGGGTTCGTGGTGGGCGAGGTCGCCAGCGCGGTGCAGTTGCCCGGCGTCACCGCGCCCTCGCGCACCGTGTGGGGCGCGGGCGTCCTCGCCGCGATCCAGGGACTCATCGGGGACACACTCGAGGACGAGGCACCGATCCTGGCCTCCCCCATGACCTTTCGCGTCGACGGCGCACCGGTGCCGCCCGAACAGCTCGCCGCCCATGTCGCCGTACCGACCACCCGCTTGGTCGTGCAGTTGCACGGGCTCGTCGAGACCGAGCACGCCTGGCGTCTCGGCGGCCGCCCCACCTACGGCGAACGCCTCGAGGAGGAACTCGGCTACACGCCGGTCTACGTCCGCTTCAATTCCGGCCTGCACATCTCCGAGAACGGCGCCCAGCTACGGGCCCTGCTGGCACGCCTGGTCGCGAGCTGGCCGATGCCGGTCCACGAGATCTGCCTGATCGGGCATTCGATGGGCGGGCTGGTCGCGCGCAGCGCCTGCCATCAGGCCGAGGACGCGGGCGACGCGTGGGTGCGCGCGGTCCGGCAAGTGGTGTGCCTGGGGTCCCCGCATCTGGGCGCGCCGCTCGAGCAGTTCGTCCACCACGCCTCGGCCGTGCTCGACCTACTGCCCGAGACCCGTCCGCTGAGCGGACTGTTGCGCAGGCGCAGCGCGGGCATCCGGGATCTGCGACAGGGTTCGCTGGTCGACGAGGACTGGCGCGATCTCGACGTGAACGCCCTGCGCGCGCGAGCGGTGCGGGAGGTGCCGCTGATCGCCGGCGTCGACCACTACTTCGTCACCGCCACGATCACCCGCAGCCCGAAACACCCGCTCGGCATGGTCATCGGCGACGGCATGGTGCTCGGCGGCAGCGGGTCCGGTCGCGGGCGCGCCCGGCGCATCGGATTGGACGCCGTCGACGGGCTGCATGTCCCCGCCGCCAACCATTTCAGCCTGCTCAACCATGACGCCGTCTACGCGGCGTTGCGCGGCTGGTTGACGAGCGCACCCCGCAGAGCGGCCGCGGTGGATACCCTGTGGCCATGACTCTCGACCACGGCGACCCGGGCGACGCACCCGCCATTCCGCTGCCGACCGCTCCCCTGGCCAACGAGGCCAGCCCCTCGGCGGCCGAAGAGGCGCGAACGATCGCGGCGGCCACCAATATCGGCACCCTCGCGAGCCTCACCGCTGACGGCGCGCCGTGGGCCTCCTTCATCACCTACGGGCTGCTCGACGGCGCCCCCGTGCTGACCGTGTCGAAGCTGGCCGAGCACGGCCGCAATCTGGCCGGCGATCCGCGGGCGAGCATCGCGATCGTGACACCCGACATCCCGGCCGATCCGCTGGCCGGCACCCGGATCACCCTGGCCGGCGTGGTGGAACGCCCGACCGGCGCCGAGGCCGAGGCGGCACGGGCCGCGCACCTGGCCGCCGTGCCCGCAGCGCGGTACTACATCGACTACAACGACTTCACCCTCTGGGTGCTGCGCGTGCAGCGGGTGCGCTGGGTCGGCGGGTACGGGCGAATGGATTCGGCCTCGGCCGCGGAATACCTGGCCGCGCAACCGGATCCGATCGTCCCGCAGGCCGCCCCCGGCATCGCCCACCTCAACGCCGATCACGCCGAGGCGCTGCTGGCGATGGCCACGCACCTGGGTGGATTCCCCGATGCCACCGCCGCGACCTGCGAGCGGGCCGACCGCTACGGGCTGCAGTTGCGGGTCGAGACACCCCGCGGCGTGGCCCGCACCAGGGTCGGGTACGCGACACCGCTCTCGGAGATCAGCGATCTGCGCGCGGCGACGGTCGAATTGGCGCGACGGGCCCGCGCGACGAGCTGAACGAGCTCGACGTGGTGCGGTCCTGTGGAACCGTCAGTTCCAGAGGACCGCCACGAGCACGTTGACGATCGCGAGCCCACCGGCGGCGTCGGTCATCCAGTCGATCTGTTTGCCCCGCTTCGCATCGCCCCTGCCGATTTCGGCGAAGGCCGCGACGGCCACCGAGATGGCGAGTTTCACGGCCAGCTTGGTCGTATCGGGCTCCTTGCCGAGCGAGTCGATTCCCGAGGCGAGTCCGGCCAGGATCACCCCGGTGATCAGCTGGGCCCGCGCGCCCCACACCATCAGTTCCGACACCACCGGCCGCGCCGCGACATAGCCGCCGACGACCGCGGCCATGCCGAGCAGGTGGGTGACGACCACCAGGTTGTAAACGAATTCCATGGGTGCCGAGGGTAGTTCACCGAAAACGGCCGGCACCCGCAGGCACCGGCCGTCTTCCGACGATCTCTTCCCGTGTCGGGGACTACAGCGCCTGCTCATCCAACAGGTGCGAGTCCTTGCGGACGCCGAAGGCGGTGATGATCTCCATGACACCGATGACGATCAAGAAGATGCCGACCACCCAGATGAGGGTGGCCATGGAGCCGATCGGCCACACGATCAGTACGACCCCGGCGAGCGCGCTGACCAAGCCGTAGAACACCTGCCAGCCGCGCCCGGGCACGCTGTCCTCCGACAGCGCCGCGAACAGGACCGCGATGCCGCGGAACAGCCAGGCGATGCCGACGAAAAGGCCGAGCAGCACGATCGAGGTGATGTCGTCGCGGAAGCAGAAGACACCGATGATCAGCGACAGCACACCGCTGATGAAGGAGAGCACCCGAAAGCTGGTGCTCGGCAGATGGGTGAAGGCCGCGACGAGTTGGAAGATGCCGCTGACCACCATGTAGATGCCGAAAAGAATGCCCGCCACGAGCAGCGACGGACCGGGCCACACGAGCACGATGATGCCGAGGACCACCGCGAGGAGGCCGGTCACCAGGATTGTTTGCCAGGTCTTCTTGGCAAGAGCCGCAATTGGGCTCTCCAGCACGGTATTTGTCGTCATGACGAGATGTTATGCCGATACGCTCTGGTTTTCTCGATATTAGCTGGAGCCGTGATCGTGTCGCGATCACCCACGACGGGCCGAATGGGCGTCCGGGGTTCGCGGGGTGACGACCGCCACGCTTGCCGATGCGCGCACGTTTGGCCCGGTCTCGAGCCGGGTAGGAGAAGGGAGTGTCGGTTGTACTCGTGCTGCAAGCTCGGGGCCTCGGTGAACTACTCGCCGCGGTCCCGGCTCTGCGTGCTCTGCGCCGGGCCGAACCGCAGAGCCGGATCGTGCTGGCGGCGCCGCATCGACTGACCCAGATCGTCGATCTGATCTCTTCGGTCGACGAGCTGGTCGCCATCGCCGATCCGGCCGCCCTCATCTGGGACGGCCCGGCGCCCGAGCTGGCGGTGAATCTGCACGGGCCCGACGGCGCGAGCGCGCGCGCCCTCGCCGATACCGGCGCCGCCAGGATCATCGGCCACCGCGCGCCCGGACTGCCCAAGCTGGCCGGTCCCCGGTGGGATCCGGACGCCCATGTGGTGGACCGCTGGTGCAAGCTGCTCGAGTCCGAGGGCATCGCCGCCGATCGCCGCAACCTGGGCCTCGTCCCGCCGGTCGCCTCGATCAGCCGCCGCGACTGCGTGGTCGTGCACATCGGCGCGGGCGCGCCGGCCCGACGCTGGCCACCGGAACGATTCGCGGCCGTGGTGCGGCACCTGCTGGTACTCGGGCGTGACGTGGTGGTCACCGGAGATCCGTTCGAACGCGATATCGCGCGCCAGGTGGCCGCACAGGCGGGCCTGCCCGACGACCGGGTACTGGCGGGCAGGCAGAACCTCACCGACCTGGCGGCAACGGTCGCCGAGGCGGCACTGGTGATCAGCGGTGACACCGGCGTGGCCCATCTGGCGACAGCCTTCGGCACCCGCACGGTGGTGCTGTTCGGCCCGACGCCGCCGCGCCGGGGCGGACCGCCCGCGCACCTGCTCGGTAGGCACGCGGTGCTGTGGGCCGGACAGGTGGGCGATCCGGAGGGCCGCTCCCCCGACCCCGGCCTGTTGCGGATCGGGGTGCCCGAGGTGGTCGCCGCGGTGGACGCGCAGCTGGACAAGCAGGACTGGGCCGAGTCGTCGCGGACGCGCTATCGCCGGGTGGGTTGAGCGGGCGCATCGGGACCGGCCGCCGCGCGCAGGGCGGCGGCATGGGCGGCCAGCGCGCTGGGCCAGAACTTGTCGAGGTAGTCGCGGGCATCGTTGAGGCCGCGGGGGTCGAGTGAGTAGAGGTGCCGGTTGCCGTCGCGGCGCATGCTCACCAGGTGGGCTTCGCGCAGGACGCGCAGATGCTGGGAGGCCGCCGAGCTGGTGATGCCGGTGGCGGCGGCGAGGTCGGCCACCGAGCGTGGACCCTGCGGCAGCGACTCGAAAATCGCGCGCCGGGTGGGGTCGGACAGTGCCGTGATGGCTCGGACTCCGTTAGCGTCCACTGAATCAGTGTCCGCGAGAATCAGGGGTTCGGCAATGATCTTGAGTCCTCGGCATTTCGCCCGGTCGCTACAAGAATGCCAAGGATTCGTTAGACTATCGTTATAGATCAACTGGGGTTATAGCGCTTCGTGATCGCAACCACAGGATTCGCCGGGCAAGTCACGGTTTCGCTACGTTCGAGACATGTTCGTGACCAACCCGTTATCTGCTCGAGTCTCCGACGCCTTCGCTGGTCGTTGGGGAGGCGTTGTCGCGGGTGCGGTGGCTTTGTCCGCACTCGTGGGTACCTCCGTCGCCACCTTCGGTGAGCCCGGCAGCCCCGCTCCCACCACCATCGCCGCAGACGCCACCGAAGCCATCGGCACCGGCCAGTCGCCCTACCGCTTCACCGCCTACACCCCCGCCGAGGCCCAGGGCCCGCAGGGCGAGACCCCCGCGTCGGCGCCCATCCCATGGGAAGAGCACCGCGAGGCGGTGGCCCTCGAGCTGCCCGCGATGCCGTTCATCGCCCCGCCCCCGCCGCCGCGCCCGGAAACCGTTCGTCCGGTCAACGGCCGCTTGACCTCCTACTACGGCCCCCGCTGGGGTGCCGCGCACAACGGCATCGACTTCGGCGATCCGATCGGCGCGCCGGTCTTCGCCGTCACCGACGGTACCGTCATCGAGACCGGTCCGGCCAGCGGCTTCGGCCTGTGGGTCCGCGTCCAGCAGGACGATGGCACCATCGGCGTCTTCGGTCACGTCAACGAGATCCTGGTCCAGCCCGGTCAGCACGTGAACGCCGGTGATGTCATCGCGACCGTCGGCAATCGCGGCCAGTCGACCGGCCCCCACCTGCACTACGAGGTGCGCGTCCCGGACGGCTCGCAATACGGTGCCCCGATCGACCCGCACCCGTGGCTCGCCGCGCGCGGTATCCACCTCGGCGCCCCGCAGGCCTGATCCTCACCCACCGCTGATCCCCACCCGACGGGCGATCAGGAAGTCTCGAAGCCGCGCGACCGCGAGCGTCGACCCATGGTCTCCCGAGACCAGGCCGATCTCGCGGTCGCGTTCGCCATCGATGCGGACGACCGCCAGATCCGGCTGCGACACTTCGGCGGCGGGCAGGAGCGCGACGCCGAGTCCGAGCGCGACCAGGGCGCGCACGGTCTCGAACTCGGTGATCTCGAAGAGTACCCGTGGCATGAAACCGGCTGCGGCGCACCAACTGTCGAGCAGAGTCCGGAGCTGATAGCTGGGCGGGTTAGCGATGAAGGTCTCCTCGGCCAACTCCGCGAGATCCACGCGCGTGCGTCCGGCCAGCGGGTGCCCGCGAGCCACGTGCAACTCGATGCGCTGGCGTCCCAGCGCGACCGTCGGCAGATCGGCCGGGGGCGGGATCATCACGGCCAGATCGAGCCGACCCGTGCGCACCTGGTCGGCGAGTTCCTCGCCGTGCGCCTGCACCAAGTGCAGGCGGATCCGCGGTGCTCGCGTGTGGAACTGCGCCAGCAGCGCGGGGATGCTCACCGGACCGAGAGTGAGCGGGAAGCCGAAGCGGACGAGTCCGCTGTCGGGGTCGGCATCGGTGCGGACCCGGCGCACGGCGTCGTCGAGTGCGCGGACCAGCCCGCGCGTGCGTTCGTGGAGTTCGTGCCCCTGCGGGGTGAGGGCGACGCCACGCCCGATCGGCTGGAACAACCCCACCCCGAGCGTCTGCTCCAAGGTCTTGATCCGGCGGCTGAGTGAGGACTGCGGCATGCCTAGACGCTCGGCCGCCCTGGTGAAGTGCCCGGTCTCGGCCGCCGCGTCGAACGCGGCGAGCAGCGGAGCCAGCGCCTGAGCGCCCACCTCCACGTAATCATCCATATCCGGATCATATCCTCGCGATTCCGTATTGGACGGATCATTCTCGTCGGCGTGACGATGGCTGTACCACGCTCACGGAGGTTCTGACGATGCTCGACACGACCCGGACATCACGCGAAACCGGTTGCCCCGACGACATTCTCGATGCGGTCCTGATCGGCGGCGGCATCATGTCGGCCACGCTCGGCGCGCTGCTGAGCACCCTGGCACCGGACCGGTCCATTGCCCTGTTCGAACGACTCGGCGAACCGGCCGCCGAGAGCAGCCATCCCTGGAACAACGCCGGGACCGGGCATTCGGGGCTGTGCGAACCGAACTACATGCCCGACCCGGCCGACGGGACGAAGCCCGCCCGGATCGCCGATCAGTTCGCGCTCTCGCGCCGGTTCTGGTCGGCGCTCGCCCGGCGTGGCGACCTCGCCGAGCCCGACACCTTCCTCACACCCACGCCACATGTGACCGTGGTGTTCGGCGAGCGCGACATCGACTATCTACGCCGGCGCTACGCGACGCTGCGCGAACTCCCGGCGTTCGCCGGCATGGAGTACAGCGAGGACCGCGCGGTGATCGCGCGATGGGCGCCGCTGCTGGTGCGCGGCCGGGCCGACGGCGAGGCGATGGCGGCGACCTGGCATCGCGCGGGCACCGATGTCGACTTCGGCGCGCTGACCAGGTCACTGCTGTCGACGATGACCGCGGCGGGCAACCCTGTGCGCCTGCGTCGCGAGATCACCGGGCTCACCAGAGGCGGGGATGGCCTGTGGACCGTGCGTGGACGTGACCTCGACAGCGGCCGCGTGTTCCGGGTGCGCACCCGCTTCGTGTTCGTCGGGGCGGGCGGATATGCCTTGCGCCTCCTGCAACGGGCCGGCCTGCCCGAGGTGCGCGGGTACGGGGTGTTCCCGCTGGGTGCCCAGTTCCTGCGGACCGACAACCCCGAAGTGGTCGCCGAGCACACCGTCAAGGTCTACAGCCAGGCGACACTCGGCGCGCCGCCGATGTCGGTCCCGCACCTGGATCGCCGCGAGGTCGACGGTACGGCGGCACTGCTGTTCGGGCCGTACGCCACCTTCAGTACCCGGTTGCTGCGCCATGGTCGGCTCACCGATCTGTTCACCACGCTACGCCCGCACAATCTCGTGCCGATGCTCGCGGTCGGGGTGCGTAATCTCGACCTCGTGCGGTATCTGGTCTCCGAACTGCTGGCGTCGCGGCGGCGCAAGTTCGCCCAGTTACGGCGCTTCCATCCCACCGCCGATCCCGCCGACTGGACGTTGATCCAAGCCGGGCAGCGGGCTCAACTGGTGAAGCCGGTCGGCCGCTTCGGTGGTGTGCTCGAGTTCGGCACCGAGTTGGTGACCGGAGCGGACGGGACCGTCGCCGGATTGCTCGGCGCCTCGCCCGGTGCCTCGATCGCGCCGTCGATCATGCGGGATCTGCTCGATCGCTGCTTCCCCGGGCGGCGCGACGAGTGGGCGCCCCTGCTCGCCGAGTTGCTCCCCGAGACCGGGGAGACCACCCTTGACAGTAAATTGACACATTAGTAACTTACTAATAAGTAAATTGCCGACAGGAGACCTCGTGCTAGCGCGCATCGCCCAGTCCGTCATCCTCAGCCCGCCCGCGCTCCCCCGCGCCCTGGCCAGGTTCGTGCTCGGTGAGCGCCACGAGATCGCGGGCAAGACGGTACTGCTCACCGGCGCGTCCTCGGGGGTCGGCAAGGCCGCCGCGGCCGCGCTCGGCCGGGCGGGCGCCCGGGTGATCCTGGTCGCCCGCACCGCCGAGCCGCTGGCCGAGGTGCGCGACGCGGTAGTGGCCGAGGGCGGCGCCGCCGAGATGATCACCTGCGACCTGTCCGATCCGGACGACAACGACGCGCTGGTCAAGACCGTGCTCGACCGGTTCGGCACCGTCGACGTACTGGTGAACAACGCGGGCCGCTCCATCCGCAGGCGGGCCGCCGACGCCACCGACCGCTTCCACGACTACGAACGCACGATGGCGCTGAACTACTTCGGCGCGGCCCGGCTCACCATGGGTTTGCTGCCGTCGATGCTCGACGCGGGAGCGGGCCACGTCGTCAATGTCGCGACCTGGGGTGTGGCGGCGGGTTCGATGCCCAAGTTCACCGCCTACCACGCGTCCAAGGCCGCGCTCGCGGCATTCGGGCGCAGCCTCGGCGCGGAGACCCGCTCGCGCGGCGTGCATGTCACCACCGTCGGGTTCCCCCTGGTACGGACCGAGATGATCGCGCCCACCGGCGACTACGACGAGGCGGCGGCCCTGACCGCCGACCAGGCGGCGGACTGGATCCTGACCGCGATCCGAACCCGTCCGATCGAGCTCTACCCGCGCTACACCCGGGTACTGCAGGCGGTCGCCACTGTCTCACCGCGCGCGGTCGACGCCGTGATCTGGCGCCTGGGGATCTAAGGGTCGTCCCGCGCCCGGACCAGGGGTCGATCCCGCCCCGTACCCGAGTACGGGGTCGGAACCGTTCCGCGGCGGGACGTGCTGGGGCGCACCGGA
The DNA here is from genome assembly GCF_001886715.1 of Nocardia mangyaensis. Classification (NCBI taxonomy): domain Bacteria; kingdom Bacillati; phylum Actinomycetota; class Actinomycetes; order Mycobacteriales; family Nocardiaceae; genus Nocardia; species Nocardia mangyaensis. The sequence continues at coordinate 2,682,112 of NZ_CP018082.1, read as the reverse complement.
TTTCTACCTTCGGTACATGGCGACGATCGACCTCTCCCCTACACTGTCCCGCTTCCGATTCCCCACCGCGCCGCTGGGCGCGCGGGCCGAGCGCGCACCCTGGCACGGCCCGCTGCTGGTGAATTCCGCGCTGATGGCCACGCTCGTGGTGGTGTCGATCGTCGGCATGCTGGTCGACGACCGCATGCTGCTCGGCGAATCCGTGTGGCTCAAACCCGCCAAGTTCGGCCTCGCGTTCGGCCTGTACGGGGTGACGCTGGCGTGGATCCTGCGGCTTCCGCATCGCGGACGGCGCGCCACCTGGTGGCTGGGCACGGTGTTCGCCGTGACCGGGGTCCTCGATGTCGGTTTCATCGCCGTACAGGCCGCGCGCGGCACATTCAGTCACTTCAATACCGCGACCGATCCGGTCAACCAGATCGGCCAGCAGGTGTTCTCCGCCGGGGTGCCCGGTTTGCTTCTCGCCAATCTGGTTCTGGCGGTGATCATCTCGTGGCAGAAGCTGGCCGACCGACCGACCAGGATCGCGTTGAAGGCGGGACTGTGGCTCGCGGTGACGGGCATGATGCTCGGCTACCTGATGGGCTTCACCGGACCCCAGCTGGTGCGTCAGGCCGACGGCACCGTGGTCGGGCTGATGGCCGGGCACACCGTGCGTCCCGACGCCCCCGCCGACGCGGCCCGCGACGGTGTCGGCGCGATGCCGATCACCCACTGGAGCACCAGCGGCGGCGACCTGCGCGTTCCGCATTTCGTCGGCCTGCACGGCATCCAGGTGCTGTTGGTGCTCGCCGTGGTGCTGGTCGCGCTCGCACCCCGTTACCGCTGGCTGCGCGCCGAGTCCACCCGCGCCGCCCTGCTCGTGGTCGCCGTGCTCGGCTACTTCGGGCTGCTCACCCTGGTGCTCTGGCAAGCCCTGCGCGGGCAGCCTCTCACCAGCCCGGACTTCGCGACGGCCGGGGCAAGCACCGCACTCGCCCTGCTCGTCGCGGGCGGCGTCACCGTCGTCTACCTGCGAGCGCGCGAAGAACTGTCGAGCACCGAGCCGGCGATCGTCGAGAACCAGCTCCCGGCCGGGTGATCCGTGACCGTCGCCGGTCCCCGAGGGCCGCACCGCGATCGAATCGCGGTGCGGCCCTTCGGCTGTCAGCGGAGGCGTTCGGCCTCACGGGCCAACTGCAGCAGCGTCTCGCTCAACTGCGCCAGCTCCTCGGGCGCGGCACCCTCCGAGACGGCGGTCGCCACATCCTCGGCGGCACACCGCGCCGCGAACCACCGATCCGCCAGATCCGCGGCCTCCTGCGCCGAGAGCACCACCGCGTCCTCGGCGATCCCGGTCCCCTTGAGGCTCGACCGGTGTTCGTAGGCACGTTGGCGGCACGACTGGCGGCAATAGCGGCGACGGCGACCCGACTCGGAATCCACGATCTCCCGCCCGCACCACAGGCAGGACAGCAGGCGACTGCGCGACATGGTGCGCAACCCTATCGGCTCGGTGCCCGACGCGGCGGCCAGGTCTCGCTCAGCGGGCACGGCGGCGCGTCCGCGGGCGGCACCTCCGTTTCAGTGCCCGATCGGCAGCTTTACCGAAGCGACTACAATGGAACAGCTAAGACGTCCCGCGCGTTGTGAATGGTAGGACAACGATCAGTTCGCGGCCTGCCTCGATCTGGACTGACCGGAGGGTGCGACGAAGGAGTACCCGGCGGGAGGCAAGATCGAGGCCCGCCAGGGCCGCGAACACGCGCGCGCCCGCGCGCCAACAACACAGGAGCACACATGGCAGATCGCGTTCTCCGAGGCAGTCGGCTCGGAGCGGTGAGCTACGAGACCGATCGCGACCACGACCTGGCCCCGCGCCGGATCGCCCGCTACCGCACCGACAACGGTGAGGAGTTCGACGTCCCGTTCGCCGATGACGCGGAGATCCCCCCGACCTGGCTGTGCCGCAACGGTCAGGAGGGTCAGCTCATGGAGGGCACCTCGGTGGAGACCAAGAAGGTCAAGCCGCCGCGCACCCACTGGGACATGCTGCTGGAGCGTCGCAGCAAGGAAGAGCTCGAGGAGCTGCTCAAGGAGCGCCTCGACCTGCTCAAGACCCGCCGCCGCGGATAGGTACAGAGAATCGGTACGCCGAAGGCCGCTTCCCCACCGGGGAGGCGGCCTTCGGCGTTCATGACCTAATGGCTGGCGACCTTGCGGTACTGCAGTAGTGCCGCGGGCATCGCGATCGCCAGGATGGCCAGCGAGCAGAGGACGGCGTAGAGGATGCAGTTGTCGGCCGGCCAGCCGGTGGCGGGGGCGAAGCTCGGTGGTGAGTCGTTCTCGAACAGCTTGCGCCCGGCCGCCGAGACGGCGGTGATCGGATTCCATTCCGCGATCGTGCGCAGCGGGCCGGGCAGGGTCTGGGCGGAGATGAACGCCGAGGAGATGAACGACAGCGGGAACATCCAGATCAGGCCCGCGCTCTGGGCCACCTCCACGGTCGGCGAGATCAGCCCGGTGAGCGCGCCGACCCAGGACATGGCGAAGGCGAACAACAGGATGATCGCGAAGGCCAGCGCGGCGTCGGCGATGCTGCCGTTGATCCGCCACCCGACGATGTAGCCGCAGACGACCATCACACCGAGACTGACGATACTGACGACGAGGTCCGACAGCGTGCGCCCCATCAGCACCGCCAGGCGCGACATCGGCAGCGTGCGCATGCGGTCGATGATGCCCTTCTGCAGGTCACCGGCCAGGCCCACGGTGGTGAAAGCGGCGTTGAAGGCGACCGTCTGGGTGAAGATGCCCGCCAACAGGAACTCGCGGTACTGGTCACCACCCAGGGACGCACCGAAGATGTAGGCGAACAAGAACACGAACATCAGCGGCTGCACCGTGGCCGTGACCAGCAGCGTCGGCACCCGCACGATGGTCAGCAGGTTGCGATGGGCGACGATCGCGCTGTCGCGGATGAACCGGGCACGCGGCTGCATCTGTTCGGGTGCGGCCGGTCGCGGCGAACTCGACGGAATCGGCATTTCGCGGGTCTCGTAGTCGTCCGAGACGTCCGGGGCCACGCTCACGACAAGATCTCCTCTTGCACATCGTCGGTTTCCGGTTCGGCGGCCGGTTCGGCCGGGGTGCCGGTGAGGGAAAGGAACACGTCGTCGAGAGTGGGGCGCACGACGACCGCGTCGACGACGCAGACACCGGCGTCGTCGAGGCGGCGCAGGGCTTCGACCATGGTCCGCGAGCCGTTGCCGACCACCACCGACACCTCGTCGGAGCCGGGCTCGTGGATCGGTTCGCCGACACCGACCTGCTGCAGCACCGAGACCGCGGGCCACGGGCTCTGGCCCGCGGCCAACGTCACGGTGAGCCGGTCGCCGCCGATGGAGGTCTTGAGTTCGTCGGCCGAGCCGCGGGCGATGACGGTGCCCTTGTCGATGACGGTGATGCGGTCGGCGAGCAGGTCGGCCTCCTCGAGGTACTGGGTGGTGAGCAAGACGGTGGTCCCGTCGTCGACGAGGTCGCCGATCACCTTCCACATGTCGAGGCGCCCGCGCGGGTCGAGGCCGGTGGTCGGTTCGTCGAGCACCACCACCGGCGGTTTGGCCACCAGCGAACCGGCCAGGTCGAGGCGTCGGGCCATGCCACCGGAGTAGGTTCCGGCGCGACGGCCGGCGGCGTGGTCCAGACCGAGCGCGCTGAGCAGCTGCTCGGCCCGCTCGGCGGCCTGTTTGCGGGACATGCCGTACAGCCGCGCCACCATCCGCAGGTTCTCGTAGCCGGTGAGGTTCGCGTCGACGGCCGCGTACTGGCCAGACAACCCGATCCTGGTGCGCGCGGTGGCCGGGTCGGCCAGCACGTCGACCCCGGCGACGCGCACCGAGCCCGCGTCGGGCCGCAGCAGCGTGGTGACGATCCGCACCGTGGTGGTCTTGCCCGCGCCGTTGGGGCCCAGCAGGCCCAGAACGGTGCCCGCCGGGATTTCCAGGTCGATCTCTTTCAGCACGCGAACCTTGCCGTAACTCTTGGCGAGGCCGCGGACTTCTACCGCCAAACTCACGGACGCATCTCCTTCTGGCCACTGCCGCACACGGTGATCTCCGGGACGGCGTCGAGGTGGCGATGCAGCACGGGGCCGATCACCGCCAGCGATTCCGGGCTGGTCATCGCCGCGTGCCTGCAGGGCAGGTCGTGGTTGTGGATGTTGCCGGTGACGAACGGCTGCCAGGCCTCGGCGCACCGGCCGGGGTCGGCGGCGTTGATCTCGTCCGCCGCCGCGGTGAAGAACAGCAGGTCGCCGTCGAATCGGCGCGGCCGGAACCGGTTGGCCATCACCGTGCCGTCGGCGTAACCGGTGTAGAGGCGTTGCAGATTCTCGACCGAGAGCGCGGCGAACGGGCCCGGCTGGGCCCGCAGCAGATCCGCCGCTTCGCGCAGGTCGAGGTCGGCGGGCAGCGACGCGCTGTCGACGAGGTCGGCGCCGAACTCGCCGAGGATGTCGGCGACGCTGGGCATCGCGGTGTCGAGCCAACGGTCGCCGAGCTGGTAGCTGTCCAGCATGGCCAGCAGCGCGACGTCCTCGCCCAGTTCCTGCAGCTGCACCGCCACCTCCTGCGCGATGAGACCGCCGAGCGACCAGCCGAGCAGATGGTAGGGACCGTGCGGCTGGACCGACCTGATGTGGGCCACATAGTGTCCGGCGGCCTCGGGGATCGAGGTGAACCCCTCGTCGCCGGAGACGTGCGGCGCCTGCAGGCCGTACACCGGGCGCTGGGGCGCGAGGTGAGCGAGCAGACCCGCGTAGCACCAGGACAGTCCGATGGCGGGGTGCACGCAGAACAGCGGGGTGTCGTGCGGGCCGGTGGACGGGCGGATCGGCAGCACCGGCCCGGTCACCGCGGCGATGGCCGAGCCCGCGTCGGCGCCGTCGAGCCGAGTGGCCAGACCGGCCGGGGTGGCGTCGCCGAACATCAGCTGCACGGGCATCTCGTACCCCTGCTCGCGCATCGCCGCGACGACCTTGGTGGCCAGTAGCGAGTTGCCGCCGAGTTCGAAGAACCCGTCGTCGGCGCCGACCCGTTCCACCCCGAGGACCTCGGCGAAGACCGTGCACAACGCCACCTCGGCAGCGGTGATCGGCGCACGGAAGCCCTCCGACGCGCTGAACACCGGCTCGGGCAGCCGGGCCCGGTCCAGCTTGCCGACCGGGCTGAGCGGCACCTCGTCGAGCAGCATGATCGACTGCGGGACCATGTAGTTCGGCACATGGGCACCGACATGCTCGAGCAATTCGGGCACCGTCGGCGCGGTGCCCGCCCGCGCCTTGACATACGACACGAGCGCGGTGGCACCGGCCGGGGTGGTGTGCCCGATGGTGAGCGCGAACTCGACATCACCGTGACGGGCGAACGCCACATCGATCTCCCCGAGTTCGATGCGGAAACCGCGCACCTTCACCTGATGATCGGTGCGGCCGATGTATTCCACATCCAGCGCCGACTTCGCGCCATCGCGCCATCGCACCAGGTCGCCCGTGCGGTACATCCGTTCGCCCGGTGCGCCATAGGGATTGGCGACGAACCGCTGGGCGGTCAGGCCCGGCCGGTTGTGGTAGCCGCGGGCCAGCGCCGAACCGGCCAGCTGCAGTTCGCCGGTGACGCCGATCGGCGTGGGGTGCAGCCGACGGTCCAGGACCGTCGCCGCGACACCGCGGATCGGGCCGCCGATGGTGATCGGCCCACGCGGGCTCATCGCCTGCGGCATCAACGTGACGATGGTCGTCTCGGTGGGGCCGTAGACGTTGTAGAAGTTGCGACCGGGCGACCAGCGGGCCAGCAGGTCCGGCGGCAGTGCCTCGCCGCCGGTGAGCACGTGCGCGAGGGAGTTCACACCCGCCGGGTCGACGGTGCCGAGCGCGGCGGTGGTGATGAACGCGTGCGTGATCCGCTCCCGGATGAACACCTGGCGCAGGTCCTCGCCGCCGACGATCCCCGCCGGGGCGATCACCAGGGTCGCGGCGCCGCCGAGCGCGAACAGGATGTCGAGCTGGGCGGCATCGAAACTCGGGGTGGCGAAATGCAGGATCCGGCTGCCGGGGCGGACGTCGAATCGGTCGGCGGTCTCGGCGGCGAAGTTCGACAGGCCGCCGTGGGTGACCACCACGCCCTTCGGGGTGCCGGTCGAGCCGGAGGTGTAGACCACGTATGCCGGGTTGGCCAGGCGCAGTGGCCGGATCCGGTCGGCGTCGGTGATCGGCGCGTCGTCGGTTCCGAGCACGACAGCCCTGGTCTGCGGGTCGTCGAGGACCAACCAGCGGGTGTCGCCGGGCAGCCGATCACGGTGTGCGAGCAGGGTGAGGCCCAGTGCCGCACCGGAATCGGTGAGCATGTGGCTGATCCGCTGGGCGGGGTAGTTCGGGTCGACCGGCACGAACGCCGCGCCGGCCTTGGCGACGGCGAGCATGGTCGCCACCGATTCCACCGAGCGTGGAACTCCGAGCGCGACAAGACTTTCCGGTCCGATGCCGTGTCCGATGAGCACCCGGGCGAGCCGGTTGGTCCAGCGGTCGAGCGCGTCGTAGGTCACCACGGTGTCGCCCGCGCTGAGCGCGACCCCGTCGCGGGACCGGGCGACGGCGGCGGCGAACACGTCGGCCATGGTGACCGGGGTGTCCGCGCGAGAGCCGTGTACCGGAGCCAGCGCGGTCCACTCGACGGCGTCGAGCAGGGCCAGGTCACCGACCGCGGTGTTCGGGTCGGCGGCGACCGCGGTGAGCAACCGGACCAGCCGGTCGCCGAGCCTGCGCGCGGTGACCTCGTCGAACAGGTCGGCCGCGTAGTTCACCGACAGGTCGATGCCGTCACCGACGCGATCGGCGGTCTGGGTTTCGGTGAAGGTGAACTGCAGGTCGAACTTGGCGATCCCGGCGTCGGCGTCGACCGCCTCGATCCGCAGTCCGGGCAGTTCCAGCATCCGCACCGGGGTGTTGCGCACCGACAGCATCACCTGGAACAGCGGGTGATGTGCCTGCGAACGCGCGGGATTGAGCACCTCGACGAGCCGTTCGAAGGGCAGATCGGCATTGGCGAAGGCGTCGAGATCGCGATCGCGGACGGTGCGCAGCAGGTCGATGAACGCCCGCTCGTCGGCGACCTCGGTGCGCAGCACCATGGTGTTGACGAACATGCCGATCATCGCGTCGAGCGCGGGGTGGCCGCGGCCCGCGCTGGCGGTGCCGACGGCGATGTCGTCGGACCCGGTGACCCGGTGCAGCAGCACGGCCAGCGCCGCGTGCAGCACCATGAACATGCTGACGTTGTTGGCGGTGGCGATACCGCGCAGCGCGCGATGGGTGGCGGCATCGACCGCGCAGTCGACGGTGCCGCCGCGGTAGGAGGGCACCGGCGGGCGCGGCCGGTCCGCGGGGACCGACAGCAGTTCGGGCAGGCCGTCGAGCACCCCACGCCAATGCGCGAGTTGCTTGCTGATCAGCGAGTCCGGGTCCTCCTCGGTACCCAGCAGTTCCTGCTGCCACAGGGTGTAGTCGGCGTACTGGACCTCGGGGATCTGCTCACCGAAGGGCTCCCCCGCACGGATACCTCGGTAGGCGGCGGCAACCTCACCCGCCAAGGGCTCGAGCGACCAACCGTCCATCGCGATGTGATGCACGACGAGGACGAGCACGTGCTCCTTCGACCCCGCGACGGCCAGCTTGGCCTGGGCGGGTGCGGGACGGCCGGTGTGGTCGACGGTGATCAGCGCGGCCCGCAGCGGCACCGAGGCCGAGAGGTCGAAGCCGGGTGCGGCGAAGCGTCCGACCGCCGCCTCGACCTCGTGCGGTGCGGCCGTGGCGTGGAACAGGGTGACCGCGGCGATCGCGGGATCGAGTACCAGTTGCTCGGGCCCGTCCGAAGTCTCCGGGAACACCGTGCGCAGCGTCTCGTGCCGCCGCTGCACGGTGTGCAGGGCGGCGATGAGCGCATCGAGGTCGATGGTGCCGTGCAGGCGCAGCACCACGGGGATGTTGTAGGCGCCCGCCGACTGGCTCTCGCCCTCGGGGCCGGCGTTGAACCGGTTGAGGAACCACAGCCTGCGCTGCGCCGCGGACAACGGAATCCGTTCCGGCCGTTCTTGTTTCACCAACTCGGGACGGCTCTCGTCGCCGGAGGGTCCGGATTCGATGAGCGCGGCGAGTTCGGCGACGGTCGGTGCGGCGAACACGGTGCGCACCTCGAGCCGCACATTGCTGGCCGCCGCCAGACGCGCGACCAGCTGGGTGGCCAGCAGCGAGTTGCCGCCCACGTCGAAGAAGCTGTCGGTGGCCGAGACCTCGGTGGCGCCGACCAGCTCTTCGATCACCCGCGCGACCAGCCGCTCGGCCTCGGTGCGCGGTGCGCGGCCCGCGGTGGTGGTGAACTCCGGTTCCGGCAGCGCGGCACGGTCGAGCTTGCCGACCGGCGTGAGCGGCACCCGGTCGATCAGGTTGAGCGAAGCGGGCACCATGTGACCGGCCAGTCGCGCCGCTGCGTGGTTGCGCACCTCGGCCAGCTCGGCCGGGTCCGTGCCCTCGGCCAGCTGCACCCAGGCCACGATCCGGTCGTCGCCGGCGATCCGCCGTACCTCGGTGTGTGCGAAGCGGACCTCGGGGTGGCTGCCGAGCACGGCGCTGATCTCGCCGAGTTCGATCCGGAAGCCGCGCACCTTCACCTGGTGGTCGCTGCGGCCGAGGTAGTCCAGTTCGCCGGTGGGGGTCCAGCGCACCACGTCACCGGTGCGATACATCCGGCTGCCCGCCGGACCGTACGGGTCGGCGACGAACCGGCCCGCGGTCAGCGCGTAGCGCTGGTGGTAGCCCTGGGCGATGCCGGTGCCGCCGATGTAGAGCTCACCGGGGACGCCGCGCACGACCGGGCGGAGCCGCTCGTCGAGCACCAGCGCCCGGGAACCGCGCACCGGTGTGCCGATGGCGACCGGCACCCCCACCCGCAGTTCGGACATGGCGGCGATGACGGTGAATTCGGTGGGCCCGTAGGCGTTGACGAACCGGCGGCCCGGCGCCCAGTTCTCCACCAGATCGGGCGGGACGGCCTCGCCACCGGCCATCAGGCCGCGCAGGTGCGGCAGCGGCCAGCGCGTCGCGTCCACCGAGGCCAGCACGGCCGGGGTGAGGAAGGTGTGGGTGACCTGCTCGCGCTCGAGCAGCGCGCCCAGTTCGTCGCCGCCGTAGATGTCGATCGGGCCGATCACCATCTCGGCGCCGGAGTAGACGGCGAGCAGCATGTCCAGCACGGAGACGTCGAAGCTGGGCGTGGAGAAGAAGAAGGTCTTGGAGAAGCGGTCCAGCCCCATCCGCTCCTGCAGGTCGACGGCCAGGCTCACCAGGCCACTGTGGGTGACGGTGACGCCCTTGGGCAGGCCGGTCGAGCCGGAGGTGTAGATCTGATAGGCCAGGTCGGCGGGACGGATCGGGCGGACCCGCTGGGGGTCGGTGATCGGCGCGCCGCTGTAGCCCGCCAGCTCGGCGTGCAGTTCGGCGTCGTCCACCAGCATCCACTGGGTGTCGAGCCCGTCGGCGGCCTCGCGCAGCGCGTCCACGTCGGCGCGGGTGGTGAGGACGGCGCGGGCGCCGGAGTCGGTGAGCATGTGCCGCACCCGGTCGGCCGGGTACCGCGGATCGACGGGCACGAACGCGGCACCGCTGGATGCGACACCGAAGATCGCCAGTGCGCAGTCCAGCGACCGGGTCAAACCGACCGCGACCCGGTCACCGGTGCCGATGCCACGGGCGATGAGCGCCCGGCCGAGCCGATGCGCGCGCAGGGCCACCTCGGCGTAGTCGAGTTCACCCACCTCCCCCGCGACACTGCCACCGGCGAACCAGCGCAAGGCGGGCCGGTCGGGGAACTTGGTCGCGGCCCGCTCGACGATGTCGGACAGCACGACCGGCGCCACCGCGGTCGGCCCCTGTGCGGGTACCAGGGTGCGGTGTTCGGCCACGGTCAGCGGGTCGAGTTCACGGACCCGCTGACGCGGGTCGGCGGTCACCTGGGTGAGGATCCGCACGAACCGGGTGGCGATCGTCTCGATGGTGGCAGCGTCGAAGAGTTCTGCCGCGTAGACGAATTCGAACCGGTGATCGTCACCGTGGCCGGGTGCGACGCGCAGTTCGAGGTCGAACTTGGCACGGGCGATGTCGAGTTCCTCGGCCGCCAGCCGCAGGCCCGGCAGTTCCAGTTCCGGAGTGCGCTCGTCCTGCATGCTCAGCGCCACCTGGAACAGTGGATGCCGGTTGCTCGCCCTGCTGTCGCGGCCGAGCGCGTCGACGACCCGTTCGAACGGCAGGTCGGCATTGGCGAGCGCGGCCAGCTCGGTGTCGCGATCGGCGTGCAGCAATTCGACGAAGCCGCGGTCGGGGTCGACATCGGAGCGCAGAACCAGGGTGTTGACGAACATACCGACCAACTCGTCGAGCTGAATGTCGGTGCGTCCCGCCACCGGGGTGCCGATCGGGATGTCGCGACCGCCGGTCACGCTGCGCAGCAGCACGGCCAGCGCCGAACGCACCACCATGAACAGGCTGACCCCGGTGTCGGCGGCCAGCTCGGCCAGGGCATCCTGCAGCGGCGCGGAGACCTCGCATGCCACACTGCCCGCCGCACCGGTGGGCTCGGCCGGACGCGGCCGGTCGAACGGCAAGGGCAGTTCGTCGGGCAGTTCGGCCAGCGCCTCGCGCCAGTAGGCGACCTGGGTGGCGGCGATACTGTCCGGATCGTCTTCGGCGCCGAGGACGGCGCGCTGCCACAGGCTGAAATCGGCGTACTGCACGGGCAGCGGCTCGCGCACCGGTGCGCTGCCCGCGGCGCGGGCCACGTAGGCCAACGCCAGATCCCGGGTGAGCGGGCCGAGCGACCAGCCGTCAGCGGCGATGTGGTGCACGACCACGCCGAGCAGGTGCTCGTCGGACGCGGTGCGCTGCAAGGAGATGCGCAGTGGCGTCTGCGTGGTCAGGTCGAATCCCCGCCGGGCCAGCGCGGTGAGTTCCGCGCGCGCCTGCTCGGGATCGTTGTCGACGGCGGTGAGGACGGGCAGGGACCGATCCAGCGGCAACACCACCTGCTGGGCGCCGGAGAGGTCTTCGGGGAACACCGTGCGCAGGACCTCGTGCCGCTGCACCAGATCGGTGAGGGCGGCACGCAGCGCGGCTATGTCGAGATCTCCGCCGATTCGCAAGACGAATGCGATGTTGTAGGCGCTGGATTCGGGGGACAATCGATTGAGGAACCACAGCCGCTGCTGCGGCAGCGACAGTGGTATGCGTCCCGGGCGCGGGGTGTGTACCGCCAGCGCCACCCGCTGCGTCCGGGGCGCTTCCGTGATCAGCCCGGCGATGCCGGCCACGGTCGGCGCCTCGAAGATCTGCCGAACCGGCAGGTCCACCTCGAAGTCGGCGTGCAGCGCCGCCGCCAGCCGAGTGGCCAGCAGCGAGTTGCCGCCGATATCGAAGAAACTGTCCTCGGCACCGGGTACCGGGCGGCCGAGAATCTCGGTGAACACCGCGGCGACCCGCATCTCCAGGTGGGTGCGCGGCGCGCGGGAACCGCCGGTGGCCGCGAATTCCGGTGCGGGCAGTGCCTTTCGGTCCAGCTTGCCCGCCGGGGTCACCGGCATCCGGTCCAGCACCGCGAGCGCGGCGGGCACCATGTAGCCGGGCAGCCTGCCGCGCGCGGTGTCGAGCACCGCGGCCGGGTCGACCGGAGCGTCGACGGTGATGTAGGAAGCGAGTCGCTGCTGGCCCTGCTCGTCGACATGGACGACGGTCAATGCCGACCGCACACCCTGGTGTTCGCGCAGCACGTGGTCGATCTCGCGCAGTTCGACGCGGAATCCGCGGATCTTGATCTGGTCGTCGGCACGGCCGAGGAAGCGCAACCGGCCCGATGCGTCGGCGACGACGAGATCGCCGGTGCGGTACATCCGCTCGCCGATCCGGCCGTGCGGATTGGCGACGAACCGCTGTGCGGTGAGGGCGAGCTTGCCCAGGTAGCCACGGGCCAGACCCGGCCCGGAGACATACAGTTCACCCGGCGTGCCCGGCGGCGCCGGGTGCAGCCGGGCGTCGAGCACGAACAGCCGCATGCCACGCACGGGAGCACCGAGTGGCACCGGCTCGCCGGGCAACATCGGCGCGCTCGCGGTGACCGCGACGGTGGCTTCCGACGGGCCGTACATGTTGTGCATCCGGTGTGCGGTGGCCCAGGTGGCGACGAGTTCGTCGGAGCAGGCGTCGCCGCCGACGATGACCGTACCCAGCTCGGGCAGGTCGCCCGCGGGCACCGTGGCCAGCGCGGCCGGCGTGATGAAGGCGTGCGTGATCCGCTCCGTGCGCAGGAACGCGGCCAGTTCCGCGCCGCCGTACAGGTCCGCCGGTGCCACCACGATCGTCGCGCCCGCGGCGAAACCGAGCAGCAGTTCCAGGACCGAGGCGTCGAAGCTGGGCGAGGAGAAGTGCATGGTGCGCGCGCCGTCGGTGACCTTGAACAGCTGGGTCTGTTCGCTGGCCAGCGAGGCGATGCCCGCGTGGGTGACGACGACGGCCTTGGGCGTGCCGGTCGAGCCCGAGGTGTAGATCAGGTACGCGGGCTGACCCGCCCGCATCGGGTGCCTGCGGTCGAGATCCGAGAGTGGGGCGCCCGAGCGGACGGCGCAGTCGGCCTCGAAATCGGCGGTGCCGAACACCAGCCATTCCGGCGCTCGGCGATGCTTGCCCACGGTGGTCGGCAGCGCGGCGAGGTGCTCGGGCAAGGTGAGCCCGAGCACGGCACCGGAATCGCCGATCATGTGCGCGATCCGTTCGGCCGGATAGGCCGGGTCGACGGGTACGTACGCGGCACCGGACTTGGCGACCGCCCAGATCGCGATGATGGATTCCAGGCTGCGCGGCAGCGCGACGGCGACCACCGCTTCGGGACCGGCGCCATGCGCGATCAGGCTGCGCGCCAACCGGTTCGAGCGCTCGTCGAGTTCCCGGTAGGTGGTGTCGAGACCGAGGTAGCGCACGGCGACCGCATCGGGCAGGCGCTGGGCGGTCTCGCCGAGCAGCCGGGCGAGGGTGCCTGCCGGTTCGGCGGGTGCGCCCACAATCGGGACCAGCCGCGCGATCTCCCTGCGGTCGAGCAGTTCCAGGTCACCGGTGGGCGTCGAGGGCGCCGTCACCGCGGCGGCCAGCAGCGTGGTGAACCGGCGGGCGATCATCGCGACCGTGGCGCGGTCGAAGACATCGGTGGCGAAACCGAATTCGGCCTGCAGTGGCCCGCCGTCATGATTGTCGCGGACCTCGAGCTGCAGGTCGAACTTGGTGACGCCGGTGTCGATCGGCACCAGTTCGGCGGTGACGCCGGGCAGTTCGATCCGCAGGTCAGGGGTTCGGTCGTAGGACAGCATCACCTGGAACAGCGGGTGGCGCGAGGTCGAGCGCTCCGGGTTCACCAGCTCGACGAGCCGCTCGAACGGCACGTCGGGATTGGCGAAGGCATCCAGATCGGTTTCCCGGACCAGGTCGAGCATGCGGTCGAATCCGGCGCCCAGATCCACCTCGGTGCGCAAGACGAGGGTGTTGACGAACATGCCGACCAGCTCGTCGAGCGCCGGGTCCGAGCGTCCCGCGATCGGCGTTCCGATGGTGATGTCGGCGCTGGCGCACAGCCGGGCCAGCAGGGTGGCCAGTGCGGCATGCAGCACCATGAACATGCTGACCCCGCGGGCCGAGGCGAGTTCGCCTGCCGCGCGCCGGATCTCGGCGTCGATGGTGAACGTGACGGTGTCACCGCCGGTGGTGCGATGCAGCGGGCGCGGCCGATCCAGCGGCAGATCGAGCTGATCGGGCAGTCCGGCCAGCACGTCGCGCCAGTGGCCGAGCTGTTTGCCCAGCGGCGCCTCGGGATCGGTCTCCTCGCCGAGCAGTTCCCGCTGCCACAACGCGAAATCGGCGTACTGCACCGGCAGCGCGGCCCACTGCGGTGCCGCCCCGCCCGCGCGCGCCGAGACCGCGACCATCAGGTCCCTGGCCAGCGGTGCGACCGACCACCCGTCGCCGCTGATGTGGTGCAGTACCACCAACAGCAGGTGGTCGTCGACGCCGATCCGGTACAGCGCGACCCGCAGCGGGGTCTCGGTGCGCAGGTCGAAACCGCGGCCGGCCACCTCGGTGGCCAAGTCGGCGATATCGGCGGCGATCACGTCGACCGGTGCCAGTTCGGGCTCGACCGCGGCGGCGGGATGGATCAGCTGGTACGGGCCTTCCGGCCCGTCGGGGAAGCTGGTGCGCAGGCTCTCGTGCCGGTCGAGCACGTCCCGCAAGCCTGCCCGCAGCGCATCGAGGTCCAGGTGCCCGGTCAGGCGCAGCGCCAGCGGCATGTTGTAGGCCGCGGCGTGCTCGGCGAACCGGTTGAGAATCCACAGCCGCTGCTGGGCCAGCGACAGCGGCACCCGTTCGGGCCGCGCCACCGGAACCAGTTTGGGCGTGGAGGTTTCGGGCCGGTGGGTGCTGATGTAGGCCGCGAGCGCGGCGATGTCGGAGCATTCGAACAGGTCCCGGATGGAGATGTTGGCGTCCAGGGTGGTGTTGATCCGGGCCACCGCGCGAGCGGCGACCAGTGAGTTGCCACCGAGGTCGAAGAAGCTGTCCTCGATACCGATCGCGACGTCCAGCGCGAGGACCTCGGTGAAGATCTCGGCCAGCGCGCGTTCCACAGTGGTCTGGGGCGCGGCGGCACCGGTGGCCGGTCGCACGCTGACCTCGGGCGCGGGCAGCGCCTTCCGATCGACCTTGCCGTTGGCGCTCAGCGGCAGTTCGTCGAGCACGACCACCGCCGTCGGCACCATGTAGGACGGCAGGCTCCGGCGCAGGACCGACAGCAGGGCGGTGGCATCGGGTTCGGGCGCGCCGGGGACGGCGACGACGTAGGCGACCAGTTCGTCGTCCCCGATGCGACCCGACCTGGCCACACACACCGCGCGGGCGATGTCGTCCTGGGCGAGCAGTGCGGATTCGATCTCGCCGAGTTCGATCCGCAGACCGCGGATCTTGACCTGGAAGTCGGTGCGCCCCAGGTATTCCAGCACGCCGCCGTCGATCTGCCAGCGCGCGAGGTCGCCGGTGCGGTACATCCGCCGGCCCGGGGTGAACGGGTTGGCGACGAAACGGTCGGCGGTGAGGTCGGGGCGGTCGAGGTAGCCACGGGCCAGCTGCACACCGGCCAGATACAGCTCGCCGACGACGCCGGGCGGCACCGGGCGCAGCTGCGGGTCGAGTACATAGGTCTGGGTGTTCCACACCGGGGACCCGATCGGCACCGTGCTCACCTGTGCCGGGCACGGCCAATAGGTGACGTCGACCGCGGCCTCGGTGGGACCGTAGAGGTTGTGCAGATCGGGTCCACCGTCGGGCCCGTGCAGGGCCGCGTGGAAATCGGTGACGGTGGCGGCGGGCAGCGCCTCACCACTGCAGAACACCCGGCGCAGCCCCGCCCCGCCCCGCACGCGCGGATCGGTGACGAACAGCGACAGCATCGACGGCACGAAATGCGCTGTGGTGACGGCCTTCTCGGTGATGATCCGAGCCAGATAGGCGGGGTCGCGATGCCCATCGGGCGCGGCGACGACCAGGCGGGCGCCCACCTGCAGCGGCCAGAAGAACTCCCAGACCGACACGTCGAAGGTGGCCGGGGTCTTCTGCAGCACCGCGTCGGTGTGGTCGAGCGGGTACTCGGCCTGCATCCAGCGCAGCCGGTTCACGATCGCGGCATGGGTGACGCCCACGCCCTTGGGCCTACCGGTGGAGCCGGAGGTGAAAATGACATAGGCGAGTTGCTCGGGACGCAGTGGCGAGCGCCGGTCGGCGTCGGTGATCGGCGCCGAGTCGTGGCGGCTGACGTCGAGGGTGTCGAGGTCGACTCGCACGAGCCCGTCGGGCAGCCGCACACCGTCCCTGGCCGCGGTGAGCACGCATACCGGACGGGCCTGTGCGACAACGGCTTCCAGCCGGTCGACCGGATGTTCGGGGTCCAGCGGCAGGTAGGCCGCGCCGGTCGCGAGCACCGCGTACATGCCGACGACCAGTTCGACACCCCGGTGCAGGCACAGTCCGACCGTGGTCTCCGGTCCCGCACCGCGGGCGATGAGTTCTCGGGCGAGCTGGTTCACCCGGTCGTCGAGTTCGGCGTATCCGAGGGCGCGGTCTCCGAATTCGAGCGCGACGGCGTGCGGGCTGCGACGCGCCTGATCACCGAACAACGAGACCAGGGTGGCGGTGGGCACTGGCATCTCGGTGGCGTTCCACTCCCGCAGCACCCTGGCGCGCTCGGCGGTGGTGATGGCATTCACTTCGCGCGTGGGTGTGCGCGGATCGGCGGCCAGGAAGCGGGCGAGGAAGTCGAGGTAGCGACCGTGGTGGGCGGCGACCTCGGATTCACCGTAGAGCTTGGGATTGGCTTCGAAGTCGAGCTGGATGCGCCCGCCGTCACCGTTGTAGATGTTGATCGAGAGGTCTTCCACCGGCCCGGTCGCGAGCACGTGCAGTTGGCCGGCGATGTCATCGAACTTCAGCTCGTCGTGGAACAGCATGATGTTGACCATCGGCCCGAAGAAGCCGCGGGCGTCGCGCGAGTAGCCGCAGTCTCGGCGGATGTCGTCGGAGCGGTAGCGCTGGTGGCGCAGCGCGCCGGTGATCTGCAGTTCGGTCTGCCGCACGACGTCGGCGACGGTGGTCTGCTCGTCGAAACGCACTCGCAGCGGAACGACATTCGACACCACACCGGCCGAGCGGCGCAGCGCGACCGTGGTGCGCGCCGAAACCGGCAGGCTCAGAACAACATCCGCGTCACCGGTGACCGAACGGACATAGGCGGCCAGCGCGGCGACGATGAGCGCGGAATTGGCCGAGCCGTGCGTGGCGATCGCGTCGGTGAGCAGGGTGTCCAGCTCGGTGTCGAGGACCGCGGTGGCGCGGTGGCGGCCCGCGTCGTGGGTGTCGCCGGCAGCGGTCACCGAGGACAGCGTCATCGGCTCGCCGACCCCGGCGAGCTGTTCGAGCCAGTACTCGCGGTCGGCGCGGAACCGGCTGGATTCCCGGTAGCGCGATTCGTCGGCGTAGAGGTCGACGAGCGCGGCGGCGCGCGAGACCGACGGTTCGCGCTGCTGTCCGACGGCGGTGTAGATCTCGGCGGTGCGCGTGAGCGCGTTCATCGCGCCGTAACCGTCGATCACGATGTGGTGACCGCGCTGATACCAGAACCAGTCCTCGTCACCGACTCGCAACACGACATTGATGGTGAGCGGTTCGCGCTCCATGTCGATCGGGGTGCTGGCGTGGGTGTTCATCCAGCGCAGCGCCGCGGCGCGCGGATCGGCCTCGCCACGCAGGTCCAGCCGGACACAGCCCGGCCGCCACGACAGGTCGACCTGCTGATGGGGCACCCCGTCGATCTCGAGTAGGCGCACGTGTCCCACCTGGGATTCCGCACCGTAGCGCTCGGTCGCGTACAGCAGCCTGCCGACGTCGAGATCGCCGTGCAGCTCGACGTAATGAGCGATGGTGAACGGAATATCGGGCCGGATCCGTTGCGCGTACCACAGTGCTGTCTGACCGGGCGAGAGGGCGAACGGTTGGCCCGGGTCCTCGTCGGTGACGCATGAGCTGACGCGGTCGGTGGCCAATGAACTCATCAAGCACTCCGTTCTGCCTTGTGTCACGACTCTCCCCGAGCAGCGCCCGGGCACACGACGGCCCAGGGCGTGGCTTTCCACGCCCATGATTCGGAGTACTCCGGCAGCCGGATGGCTACCGATGTGGATTTATTTCGAGCTCAATGGATTACACCCCTGTAGCAGCTACTTTCGGCCGCTTCCCCCGGGTTGAAACAAACCGCTTATTCAGAATTGTCCGAACTCCGCACATCTTGCGTCGGATTCGCTCGGCGGCGCCGGTACAACACCAGTCCTACCCCGATCGCGGTCAGGATAACGGACGCCAGTTCCGGCGCGCCGCCGATTCGGGTCGCGATCGTCGTCGTGTCGCGCAACGGTAGCTGGGCGACCAGCGCCGCGGGCACCAATTGCTCACTGCGCTGTTCAATGGCACCATCGGCGGTGATGATCGCGCTGACTCCCGAGGTTGCTGCGACCACCAGCGCCCGCCCGTGCTCGACCGCGCGCACTCGCGACATGGCCAGTTGCTGATAGGTCATCTCGCTCTCGCCGAAGGTGGCGTTGTTGGTCGGCACGGTCAGCAGTCGCGCGCCCGCATCCAGCGATTCCCGGAATGCCCGATCGAAAGCGACCTCGTAACAGGTCGCCACACCGATCGGAATCCCCGCGGCCGTGACCGTGCCGTCACCATCGCCGGGCACGAAATATCCGGCGCGATCGGCATAGGAGGAGAACAAACGGAAGAAACCGCGCATCGGCAGATATTCACCGAATGGCTGCACGATCTTCTTGTCGTGTCGCTCCCCCGGCCCTTCGGCGCCGTTCCACACGATCACCGAGTTGGTGGTCGTGCGGTCACCGTTCACCAGGACCGCGCCGACGAGGATCGGCGCGTCGATCGCCACCGAGGCCCGGGTGATCGCCTCGGCCGCGTCGGCATTGCGCAGTGGGTCGATGTCGGAGGAGTTCTCCGGCCAGATCACGACGTCGGGGCGCTGTGCCTGGCCGCGGGTGACGGCATGGGCCAACTCCTCGGTGCGCCGGACGTGGTTGTCCAGCACGGCCCGCCGCTGAGCGTTGAAGTCCAGACCCAGCCGCGGCACGCTGCCCTGGATGGCGGCGACGGTGATCGTCTCCGCACCGGCGTCCGGGGCGGGCAGCGTCGGCCGGAGGATCACTCCGGCGAGTGGCATGATAGCCACGGTCACGAGCGCGAGAGCAAATCCGGTCCGCACGGCGCGACCGCTCGGGCGTGGCGCGGGGGTGCGGGCGAAAGCGTACGCGCGCAAGGCCACCGCGGCGAGACCGGTGCCGGTCAGCGCGACGGCGAAGCTGACCAGCGGGGCGCCACCGTAGGCCGCCAGTGGCAGATACCATCCGTCGGCCTGGCCGAAAGCGATACGGCCCCACGGGAATCCGCCGAAGGGGAAGTTCGATCGCGCCCATTCGGTGGCGGTCCAGGCCAGTGCCAGCCACACCGGCCAGCCCGGCAGCTCGCTCAACCATCGAGCCAGGACACCCCACAGGCCGAGGAAGGTCGCGCAGGCGAGCGAGAGCGCCAACCACGGCAGCGGGCCGACGTAGATCCCGGTCCACGGCAGCAGCGGGAGGAAGAACGCGAGACCACCGAGCAACCCGTAGCCGAACCCGCCGCGCAGTTTTCCGGGTCCGCGCACCGCAACGGTGAGCAGAGCCAAGGCCACCGGTGCGAGGAACCACCACGGGCGTGGCGGGAAGCTGGCGAACAGCAACAGCCCGCCCGTGACCGCGGCGAGCATTCGCAGGAGCATGCCGTTGATCGTCCCTCCGGTGGTCTCCGTGGCCGCGTCGTCCGACGTCGCCGATCGCGAGGGCGCGGGCGCGGGGTCGGTGGCGGGGTCGATCATGGTGTGTCGCTCCGTGATTCGTTGCTGATGCTGGTCAGGCCTGGTAGATCTCGACGCCGTCGCGGACCGTGCGCAGGCAGGTCGGCAGGTCGGCGTCCGGATCGAGCCGGGGCAGCCCTGGCACGCGCGAGCGCGGGTCGGTCGACCAGCGCTGCACGGTGTCGGCGGCCGCGGCGACCACGAGATCGCCGGCGTCCCAGACCGCGTACGAGGCGGGGGCGCCCGGCACCAGCGTGCCCGCCAGGCCGTCGCGCACCCCGCCCGCGCGCCAGGCGCCCCGGGTGGCGGCGGCGAAGGCAGCGCGCGGCGACAGGCCGTGACCGGCGGTGCGGTGGTGCACGGCCGCGCGGACCTGGACCCACGGGTTCGCGGTGGTGACCGGTGCGTCCGAGCCGATGGCCAACGAGATGCCCGCGGCGGCCATCGCCGCGAAGGGGTTGAGTCCGGCGGCACGTTCGGCGCCGAGGCGGGTGGCGTACATGCCGGCGGGCCCGCCCCAGGCCGCGTCGAAACCCGGCTGTACGGAGGCGATCGCGCCGACGGCGGCGAGTTGGGCGATCGCGGCGGCATCGGTCATCTCCGCGTGCTCGACGCGGTGGCCGCGCGCCGCGACCGCCGGACCGCCGAGTTCGGCGGCGACACGCGTGAATCCCTCGACCACCCGATCCATGGCGCCGTCGCCGATGGCGTGGAATCCGGCCTGGATCCCGGCTTCGGTACAGGCGCGCAGGTGGGCGGTGATGGTGTCGGTGTCGAGGAAGTCCTTGCCGTGGCCACCCGCGTCGGCGTAGGGCTCGCGCAGCAGCGCGGTGTGCGAGCCGAGCGAGCCGTCGACGAACAGGTCACCCCCGAGGGCGTGCACGCCGAGGTCGTCGACCAGCGCGCGGGCTTCTTCGGCGGTGCGCACCGCCTGACCCCAGTAGGCGCGCACCTGTACGCCGTGGTCGAAGGCGAGCAGTTCGCGCACGTCGTCGCGGCCGGAGATCTCGGGGCCCGCGCATTCGTGGACGGCGACGACGCCGTGCGCGGCGGCCGCGTCGAGGGCGGCGGTGCGGGCCCGATCCCGTTGCGCGCGACCGAGTTCGGCGAGGGCGACCGTGCGCACGCGGTGGTGGGCGTCGGCGCGCACCGGATCGCCGCGACGGTGGTCCGCGCCGAGGTCGCCCGCGGCGTCGAGCAGCGCCGAGGAAGCGACAGCCGAGTGGGCGTCGACCCGGACCAGGTAGACCAGGCGACCCGGCCCGGCGGCCTCGTCGAGTTCGGCGACGGTCGGTGGACGCTGGTCGGGCCAGGTGGTGTCGTCCCAGCCCTCACCGATGATCACCCCGTCGCGCTGGCGCGCGGCATGCGCGCGGACGGTGTCGAGCAGGTCGGCCAGTGATCGGGCGCCGCGCAGATCGAGGCCGGTCAGCTGCAGGCCCAGCGCGGTGACGTGCACGTGGGGGTCGACGAACGCCGGCGCGACGAAGGCGCCGCCGAGGTCGATGATCTCCGCGCCGGGATGCATGGCGCGGCCCGGGGCCTCGGCGCCCAGCCACACCACGGTGCCGTCGGTGACCGCCATCGCGGTCGCGTCCGGGGAGCTGGAACTGTAGAAACGTCCGCCGATCAGCAACTGGGTACTCACGATGCCCCAGTCTGCCGTATCGGCCGATTCTCAGGTCGGCAGGGACAGCACCGCGCGCACGTCGGCGTCGGCCAGCCCGGCTGGCTGGTGTCCGCCCGCTTCGACGGCGATCAGCTCCAGCCGCCACGCGGCGGCGGTGAAATCCGACATCGACTGTCCGGCAGCGGCGCTCGCCCTGCGCACCGCGTCGGCCAGTTCCTCGCTCACCGTGACGGTGATCTGCTCGGTGGCCATGCGGGCCACTGTAGACCTTCCGCCGCCTCGGGGCGGCATCTCGGGTCAGGCGGATCCGAGGGCCCGCGGACCACCGGTGTGGCCATCGTCATACCACTGTCCGACGACCACACCGTCGACCACATCACCCTCGGCGTCGACGACCACCCCGCGATACGGCGAGGGCGCGAACGAGGGCAGCGGACCGAAGCGGCGGGTGCCCAGCTTCTCGAGCACCGGGCGCAGCAGCGCGCGCGTGGGCGGGAACAGGGCCAGCAGGCCGATCACCCCGGTGACCAGGCCGGGCACGAACAGCAGGATCGAACCGGTGGCGACGATCAGCCCGTCGGCGACCGCGCTCTCCGCGCTCACCTCGCCCCGCGAGGCCCGCCGGAACCGTTCGAACACCCGCTTGCCCTGCGCGCCGAGGAGCAGCAGACCCACCCCGGACACCGCGACCAGCACCAGCAGCGCCCAGCCGACACCGATCAGCTGAGCGAGGCCGACGAGGGCGGCGATCTCGACGAGGAGGTAGAGCACGAACAACACAGCGGTCATGGCGATCCTTTCGGACGATCTACCTTCTCAACGCGCGAGCGGCCCGATTTTCTCCCGAGACCCCGCCCCTGCTCAGCCACCCGGCCGGACCAGCCCGGTCTCGTAGGCCAGTACCACCGCCTGCACCCGGTCTCGCAGTCCGAGTTTGGTGAGCACCCGGCCCACGTGGGTCTTCACCGTGGCCTCGGACAGGAACAGGGCGGCGGCGATCTCGGCATTGGAGCGCCCGGCCGCGATCTGCTCGAGCACTTCGCGTTCGCGGGCGGTGAGCACGTCGAGCACGCTCGGGTCGCGCAGGCTGGTCGGGTCTTCGGCGACGAGCCGGTCGAGCAGGCGCTTGGTGACCTTCGGCGAGACCACCGCGTCGCCCGCGGCGACGCTGCGGATGGCCGAGATCAGGTCCTCGGGCGGGGTGTCCTTGAGCAGGAAGCCGCTGGCTCCGGCGCGCAGGGCGCCGAGGGCGTGTTCGTCGAGGTCGAAGGTGGTCATCACGAGCACGCGCACACCGTCGCCCGCGGCCACGATCCGGTCGGTGGCCGTCACGCCGTCGACGACGGGCATGCGGACGTCCATCAGCACCACGTCCGGGCGCAGTTCGGCGGCGCGGCGCACCGCCTCCTCGCCGTTGCCCGCCTCGCCGACGACCTCGATGTCGGGGTGGGCGCCGAGCACCATCTTCAGCCCCATCCGCATGAGTTCCTGATCGTCCACCACGAGCACGCTGATCGGCATTCGCTCACCCTATCGGGCAGCTCAGTCGGATTCGGCACGCAGCGGGAGGGTGGCCCGCACCCGCCAGCGGCCGTCCTCGGTCCGGCCGGCGAACAGCGTGCCGCCGAGCACCGCGACGCGTTCGCGCATCCCGACCAAGCCCATCCCGGCGCCGGCGATCGCGGGATCGGACCGGATGGGGACACCGCCACTGTCGGTGATCTCGACGTGGATGTCGTCGCCGCGGCGGTGCACCCGGACCCAGGCCTTGGGCCCCGCACCCGCGTGCCGCAGCGTGTTGGTCAGCGATTCCTGCACGATCCGATGCACGCCGAGGCTCACCTCGGGGGTGATGTCGTCGAGTTGGCCGGTCAGTTCGAGGTCGACGGCCAGGCCTGCCTCCCGCATCATGTCCACGAGCTTGGCGATCCCGGCGGTGCCGTGCTGGGGCAGCAGTTCCGGTGCGTGCTCGATGCGCAGCAGCGCGACCGTGCGGCGTAGTTCGCGCAGCGCGTCGCGCCCGGTGCCCGCGATGGTGGCCAGCGCGCGTTCGGCGGTGTCGGGGTCCTGGCGCAGGGCGTAGTTCGCGCCGTCGGCCTGCACGATCATCACGCTCACCGCGTGCGCGACCACATCGTGTAGTTCGCGGGCGATGCGGGTGCGTTCGGCGGCGACCGCCTCGTGCGCGCGACGTTCCTTGTCGTAGTCGGCCACGGCGAGGCGCGCGGCGACCTCGGCGTCATAGGCGTGCCGGGCGCCGTTGAACTCGGCCAGCGTCCAGCACAGCGCGTAGATCACGCCGATGAGTACCAGATCTCCGCCGATGGGTTCCTGCAGCACCAGGGTGGAGACCGTGACGTCGACCCCGAGGAATACCAGGAAGATCAGGCCGTCGCGTCTGCCGACATAGGCGACCAGGGTGTAGAGCATCACCCCGAGGCCGATCAGCGCGACATGTCCGGACAGGTCGTCGCCGACCAGGTAGCCGAACACGGTGCACAACATCGACAGCACCAGCATCGTGCCCGCCATCGCGCGGGGATAGATCCGGCGCAGGATCAGCGGCAACGGCAGCAGGACCGAGAAGATCAGGTAGACGACCTTGTTCGGCGCACCGCCGACACCGAGCGCGTCGAGCACCAGCAGGACTGCCGCGAGGATGGAATCGGCGACGACGGGTCGTCCGCGTAACCACAGGCTGAACCGGCGCACCGGACCAGCCTAGGCCGCGGTTGGCATTCCGCACGCGATCTTGATTGCCTGGTCGGGTGCAACTCGGAGACTGGACGGTCCTGCTGGTGGCCGCCGCGGCGGCGGGCTGGGTCGACGCGGTGGTCGGCGGCGGCGGGCTGATCATCCTGCCGACGCTGTTCCTCGTCGCCCCCGGGATCGCCCCGCAGACCGCGCTCGGCACGAACAAGCTGGCCGCGCTGGCCGGGACGGCGACCGCGGTGGTGACGTTCGCGCGCCGGGTGCCGATGGAGTGGAAGGTGCTGCTGCCGGGTGCGGTGATCGCGGCCGTCACCGCCGCGTGCGGTGCGGCAGCGGTGTCGCTGATCGACCGCGATCTGTTCATCCCGCTGGTGATGGTGGTGCTCGTCGCGGTGGCGCTGGTGGTGACGCTACGGCCATCGATCGGGATGACGATGGCCACCCATCCGCCGACCCGGCGCAAGGTGATCCTGGTGGTCGCGCTGGCCGCAGGCCTGATCGGGCTCTACGACGGGTTGCTCGGGCCCGGCACCGGGACCTTTCTGATCATCGCCTTCGCCACCCTGCTCGGCACCGAGTTCGTGCGGGCGGCGGCGATGGCGAAGGTGATCAACTGCGGTTCGAATGTGGGTGCGCTGCTGTTCCTCGGCGTGACCGGGCACATCCTGTGGGGGCTCGGCGCGGGCATGGCGGTCGCGAATGTGGTGGGTGCGCTGGTCGGTTCGCGGATGGCGCTGGCCAAGGGCGCAGGGTTCGTGCGGGTGGTGCTGCTGGTCGTGGTGGTGGTGATGGTGATCCGGTTGGGCTGGCAGCAGTTCGGCTAGCGGACCGGTTCGGTCGTCGCGGTGGCGGCGAGCCAGGGTTGCAGGACCCGAGAGGTGGTCTCGTGGATTTTGCGGTGCAGGCGTTCGCCGTCGTCGATGCTGTGCTGGGGCTGCTGGAACAGCACCGTCAGCGCACCCGAGACCGCACCGACGACGGCGCCGACCAGTGCGGCGGCGCCGATCTCGTCGAGTTCGTGCGGGAACGCGGTGTGCAGTTGCCGGGCGATCTCGCGCTGGGCGACGAGCTGGGCGTGCGCGGCGCGACCGCTCACCGAGGGCACGGTGCGCGAGACCTGCGCGCGCAGGGCGGCCACCCGGGAACTCAGGTCGTCGACGAGGTGCTCGCCGGGACTGTCACCCGCGGCGCGCAGCGCGCGCAACAACACCTCGACGGGCCGCTCCCCCGGTCGCCGGGTGGCGATGGCGGCGACGGCCGCGCGCACCCGATCGTCGGTCTCGGGGAAGAGCAGTTCTTCCTTGCTGGCGAAGTAGTTGAAGAAGGTCCGGGTACCGACTTCGGCCTCGGCCGCGATATCGGCGACGGTCGTTTCCTCATAGCCACCGGCCTCGAACAATTCGACGGCGGCCAGGAGAATCGCACGACGGGTTCGTTCCCTTTTTCGATCGCGGAGCGCAGATGGCGGCACGGCGGGCACCCTACGGCATTCGCGGTGCCCTCGGCGGGAGGAAGTGGGGCTCCGCGCGTCACGGTGAGTGCCTGCCGGAACCGCGATTTCGCGCTCGACGGCACGAAATGTGCGCTGGTAGCGGGCACTTTCCGCGCCGGGGCTCCCGTGTGTCGGTGCCAGCGGCTAGCGTGGGTCCGGTGAGTACCACGACTTCCAGGGAAGTGGACGAAGAGTTCCGTGCGCTCGGCCTCGGCGCGCTCGCCGAGGCCGCGCTGTCGGCGGCCCACTCCGCGGGTGCCGAGCACGCCGATCTGCGGGTGCACCGCTTGGTCACCCAGTCGATCCGGTTGCGGGACGGGCGGGTCGAGGCGGTGACCGATTCGACCGAGCTGGGCTTGGCCGTGCGCGTGATCGTCGACGGCACCTGGGGTTTCGCCTCGCATGCCGCGTTGACGCCGCCCTCCGCCGCCGAGGTGGCCCGGCGCGCGGTCACCGTCGCCACCACGCTGCGCTCGTTGAACCGGGAGCGGGTCGAACTGGCCGCCGAACCCCGCTACGACGATGTCTCCTGGGTCTCGGCCTACGAGCTGGATCCGTTCACCGTGCCGACCGCCGACAAAGTGGCGCTGCTACAGGACTATTCGGAGCGGCTGTCCGCGGCCGACGGCGTCGATCACGTGACCGCCTCGGTGCTGCAGGTCAAGGAGCAGACTTTCTACGCCGACACCGCGGGCTCGTCGATCACCCAGCAGCGGGTGCGGCTGCATCCCCAATGGGAAGCGGTCACCGTGGATTCCGCGTCCGGGGTGTTCGAGACCATGCGCACCCTCGCCGCGCCCGCGGGTCGCGGCTGGGAGTACGTCACCGGCGCCGACGGAACCTGGGATTGGGCCACCGAACTCGCGCGGATCCCCGGCTGGCTGGCCGAGAAGGTGAAGGCGCCCAGCGTCGTCGCGGGCCCCACCGACCTGGTGATCGATCCGACGAACCTGTGGCTCACCATCCACGAGTCCATCGGCCACGCCACCGAATACGACCGCGCGATCGGCTACGAATCCGCCTACGCCGGTACCTCGTTCGCCACGCCCGACCAGCTCGGCACGCTGCGCTACGGCACCCCGATCATGCACGTCACCGGGGATCGCACCCAGGTCAACGGGCTGGCCACGGTCGGCTACGACGACGAGGGCGTGGCCGGTCAGCAGTGGGATCTGGTGCGCGACGGCGTACTGGTCGGCTACCAGCTCGACCGGGTCTTCGCCCCGCGCCTCGGCCTGGACCGGTCCAACGGGTGCTCCTACGCCGATTCCCCGCATCACGTACCGATCCAGCGGATGGCGAATGTGTCGCTACAACCGGATCCGGAACGCGACACCAGCACCGCTGACCTGATCTCGCGCGTCGAGGACGGCATCTACATCGTCGGCGACAAATCGTGGTCCATCGACATGCAGCGCTACAACTTCCAGTTCACCGGGCAGCGGTTCTTCCGAATCCGCAACGGGGAGTTGGCCGGTCAGCTCCGCGATGTGGCCTATCAGGCGACGACCACCGACTTCTGGGGATCGATGGAAGCGGTCGGCGGCCCGAGCACGTGGCAGCTCGGCGGCGCGTTCAACTGCGGCAAGGCACAGCCCGGTCAGGTGGCGGCGGTGAGTCACGGCTGCCCCTCGGTGCTGGTGCGCGGGGTCAATGTTCTCAACACCCGGACGGAGGGCGGGCAGTGAGCGGCGAGGGTGTGTTCCCCGCGGGCGCGGTGGTCGAGCGCGCGCTGGCGGTGTCCAGAGCCGACGAGGCGATCGTCATCGTCACCGACGCGCACGAGGCGTCGCTGCGATGGGCCGGGAATTCGATGACCACCAATGGTTCCTCGGTCTCGCGCGGCTGGGCGGTGATCTCGGTGTTGCGCGACGGCCCGCATGTCGCGCGGGTGGGCAGTATCAGTTCCACCAGTGTCGATCCGGCCGAGATCGAAGCGGTGGTGCGTGCCAGCGAGGAGGCCGCGCGCACGGCCACGCCCGCGCGCGACGCCATGCCGCTGCTCGAACCCACCGACGACGACACCGCCACCTGGGACCACGCGCCCGGTGCCACCGAGATCGACGTGTTCAGCGGCCTGGCCCGTGACCTGTCGACGGGTTTCGACGGCACCGACCGCCTCTACGGTTTCGCCCACCACCAGGTGCACACCACCTGGCTGGGCACCTCCACCGGGATCCGGCGCCGGTTCCGCCAACCCACCGGCTCGGTGGAGATCAACGGAAAGCGCGGCGAGGGCAAGGATCTGGCGAGTGCGTGGGTGGGCGTGGGCACCGCCGATTTCACCGATGTCGACACCCCCGGCCTGCTCGCCGAACTCGCACGCCGGCTCGGGTGGGCCCGGAACCGGGTCGAGTTGCCCGCGGGCCGCTACGAGACGCTGCTGCCGCCGTCCTCGGTGGCCGATCTGATGATCTATCTGGCCTGGACCATGGAGGGTCGTGGCGCGCACGAAGGCCACACCGCGTTCTCTCGCGCCGGCGGCACTCGCATCGGAGAGCGGCTCACCGACATTCCGCTGACGCTGTACTCGGACCCCGGTGCCAGTGGCCTCGAATACCGGCCGTTCGTGGCGACCCCGTCGTCGTCGGAATCGCTGTCGGTGTTCGACAACGGGCTGTCCGCGCAGCGGGTCGACTGGATCGGGTCGGGGGTGATCGAGTCGCTGGTCTACCCGCGCGCGACCGCCGCCGAATTCTCCGCGCCCGCCACCGTTCCCGGCGAGAATCTGCTGCTCACCGGTGGTAGCGATGCCTCGCTCGACGACATGATCGCGCGGACCGAACGCGGCCTGCTGCTCACCTGCCTCTGGTACATCCGCGAGGTCGACCCGGCCACCCTGCTGCTGACGGGGTTGACCCGCGACGGGGTGTACCTGGTCGAGAACGGCGAGGTGACCGGCGCGGTGAACAACTTCCGTTTCAACGAGAGCCCCCTCGACCTGTTGCGGCGTGTCTCGGAGGCCGGCGCCTCCCAGATCACCCTGCCCAGGGAGTGGAAGGACTGGTTCACCCGCACGTCCATGCCGCCGCTGCGGATCCCGGACTTCCACATGTCCTCGGTCAGCCAGGCGACCTGACCGGTCCGGCCGGGCCCACCCCCGGCCGTGGCAGCATGGTCGGGTGACTCGTATCCGGATGTTCGCCACCGATCTCGACGGCACGCTCCTGCGCTCCGATCGCACCATCTCGCCGCGCACCGCCGCGGCGATGGCGAGTGCGCGCCACGCCGGGGTCGAGGTCGTCTGGGCGACGGCGCGGGCCCGGCATTCGGTACACGAGCTGGCGCAGTCGTGCGGGTTCCAGGGAAGGGCGGTGTGCGCCAACGGGGCCGTGCTGCTCGACCTGGCCGACGGTACACCGGCCATCATCGACACCGTCTCGATCGAAGCGGAGCTGGCCGGTGCGGCCATGACCCAGATCCGCGACCTGATCCCCGGGGTCGTTTTCGCCAATGTCGGCGCGACCCAGTTCGTCGCCGAACCCGCCTACGCGGCCCTGTGCGCGTACACCGACCATCATCGCGACCCGCGCGCGATGGTGCTGTCGGAGACGCTGCCGATGCTGGTCGAGCCGATGGTGAAGATCGTCGCCCGGCATCCGGAGGTGACCGGCGCCGAGTTGTACCGGACGACGGCGGCCGTCGGCATCGGCGGTGTCGAGCTCACCCATTCCGGCGCGCCGTACATGGAGATCGCCGCCGCGGGTGTCTCCAAAGCCAGTGCGCTGGCCCGCTTGTGCGCCATCGACGGCATCGACCCGTCACAGGTGGCGGCCGCCGGTGACGCGATCAACGACATCGCCATGCTCACCTGGGCAGGCGCCGCACTCGTCCCGGCCAACGCCGGTCCCGACGTGCTCGCCCTCGCCGATCGCACCCTCCCCACCAACGACGAGGACGGCGTCGCCCACTACCTCGAGGAACTCGCGGCAGCCCACGCTGCGCGGGACTCGCTCTGACCCTGACCACCACGCCCCACGTGGAGTTGGTTGATCGATCACCAGGCTGTCAGGTGAGTGTCGGCCGAGACCGACCGCCACCAGAGCCTGGTGATCAGCCGCTCAGGTCACCGTCGCGTCGGCGGGTGCGAGCGGCTGGCCACATTCGCGGGCACCTGGGTGCCGGTGACCGAGGTCACGACGCCCGTCGCCCGGTGATCGATCGCCCGGGTGTCCGCGGTGGCGACGGGCACGTGCCGCGACCGGCGTACCTCACGTGCCTAGGCCAGGGTGGCCGCGGACGCGACGCCCGCGTTCAGGTGCAGGATCGCGTCGGCGCCGTCGACAGTGTCGGGGTCGAGGGGGAAGTAGCCCTGTTCCGGGGTGACATCGGTGCGGATGTGGGCGGCGGCGATGGCCTCGGCCGTGGTCAGGCCCCAGGTAGGGATGCGGCCCTGTAGTGCGTGTTCATAGGTACCCGGATCGGGATCGCCCAGTCCGATCGTGGGGCTGTTGCCCAGGCTGCCGAGGATGACGGTGTACTGATCGCCGAGCAATGTCCCGACGATCTCGCCCGCACCGGACCAGGTGAGGTCCATCGGGCCCATCCGCATATGGCTGGTGTTGCGGCGTAGGTGCAAGTTGTGAGCGAAGACCAGGGTCGGTCCGCGCCGGGCTTCCTCGGTGCGGATGTCGAGGAGATTCTGGGCCATCAGCGCGTCGCGGGTAGCCGAGAGTCGGCCCCACCGGTCCGCGTCCTCGAGGCGCTGCGCGGCCTGGCGGTGGTAGCGCAGGAGCCCCTGGGCGGTGGTGAGATGGGTTGCCGCCCTGCGCCACTCGGCGTGTGAGGTGGCGGCGATCCGTTCCGGTGCGCGGGTGTAGAGGGTGCCGAGCAGGTCGTCGGCGATGGCGCGCAGCTGATGGGCCTGCACGGTGTCGCCGATCGAGACGGCCGGGTCGAGGACCGCCTCGGTGCGGCTCCACTGCTCGTCCTCGCCGACGAGGTCCGTGACATCGAGGTCGAGATCCAGGTAGTCGCGGGCGCATTCGAGGTAGGGCCGGGGGCTGGGCACGCTCATGGTTTCCATCGCGCCGTCGAATCCGTGGAAGGCGACGCGGTCTTCGGGCGGCACCTGCTCATTGTGGGCGCGCATCCAGGCGACGAGCTGCCGGTTGGCCTCGAGGTCACCGAAACCGTGCGAGAAGCCGGTGTGCATCGCCTCGTCGAGGGAGCCGATGCCGACGCGAACGTAGTCCTCCACCACAAGTGCGGCGACCCGATCGGATTCCAGCGCGATCGACCGGAACCCCGCAGCGACCAGATCGGCGAACAATTCGTTGCGCACCGAGGCGAAGCCGGGTTCACGGTGTGTGGGCTCCCCCAGCGCCAGGAGTCCGCAGGACGAGGGGACGAAGTCGTGGATTTCTTGACTCATGTGTCTCAATCGTATCGTTGAAAGAACGGTTGAGACTTTGCCGACGATGAACAGCGAAAGGCAGGAGTAAAGTCTCCAATCAGTGAGCAACCTACGCCCCGCCGATCTCGCCCGTGAGCACGGCCTCTCACCCCAGGCGGTCCGCAACTACGAGCGCGACGGCTTCCTCCCTCCCGCCGAGCGCACCGCCAGCGGCTACCGGATCTACACCGAAGCGCACGCGGCCGCACTGCGCGCCTACCTCACCCTCGTCCCCGCGTACGGATACGCGGCTGCGGGCCAGATCATGCGCGCGGTCAACGACGACGATGCCGACAAGGCCCTCACGATCATCGACCGCGGCCACGGCCAACTGCTGCGCGACCGCGAAACCCTGCGAGCGGTGCGCGGCGCCGTCGAGCATGTGATCACCGAATCCGATACGCGCACCGAGCTTCCCGACGACACCAGAACCATCGGTGAACTCGCCCACCGCCTCGGCGTCACCCCCGCCACGCTGCGCGCCTGGGAACACGCCGGAATCCTGACCCCGGACCGCGATCCGGCCACCGGATACCGTCGCTACGACGCGACCGACCTCCGCGATGCCGACCTCGCCCACCTGCTCCGCCGCGGTGGCTACTCCCTCGACCACATCGCCGCGGTCCTCGCCCAGGTCAGATCCGCGGGCGGCACCGACGCGCTGGCCGCCGCCCTCGCCGACTGGCAGGAGCGCCTCACCACCCAGGGACTGACCATGCTCGCGGCCGCCGCCGCACTGAGCGCGTACACCACCCTGCACCGCACACCACCGGCAGGCCGGTCCACTCCGCGCCGTCACTCTGACGCCGACGCTGGTCTCAGCACCGACCCGCACCACCCACCTGCCGAACCCCTTCGACGCCGCCACCCCTGACCGCCGACTCCTGGCTCGCCGCCGCCCTGCGTGCGGGCACTGACCGCGCGCTCATGAGGCCACCACCGGCTCACGGCCCAGCGCGCCGCCGCACGGAGCCGATATCCCGGTGGTCCGACGCCGGTACGCTGGCCCCACGATGCCTGGCCTACTCGGAATCAACCATGTGACCCTCGCGACCACCGATCTCGACCGCCTCATCCTGTTCTATACCGAATTACTCGGCGCGACAGTCGCTTTCGAGCGGCCGGCAACCTCGGTCGACCCCCGCGTCGCCGTCGTCGACGTCGGCGGTGCGGACCATCTGATGCTCGTCGAGACACCGGCGGCTCCGGCCGACGACCTCGGCCCGCTCGGCCGCGCGCGATGGGGACTGCGCGTCACCACCTTCGAGCAGTTGTGCGAGGTCCGCGCCCGAATCCTGGCGGCGGGATCGACGGTCGGTCCGATCGACACGTTGCCGACGCAATGGACGATGACAGCGCACGATCCCGACGGCCGCCCGGTCGACATCCGAGCGCACCGCCCCCGCCCCGCCGCCTGACCCGGTCTCACACTCGCTCGAGCACCGCCGACGCCCCGATACCACCGGCCGCGCAAATGCCGAGCAGCGCAGTCTCTTTGCCGGTGCGAGCCAGCTCATTGGCCATGGTGGTGACCATGCGCGCACCGGTGGCACCGAACGGGTGGCCCAGCGAGATCGAGCCGCCGTGCACATTGAGCTTGTCGATGTCGACGGTGCCGACGGGTTCGTCGCGGTCGAGGCGGGTCTTGGCCCACTCGGCGCTCTCCAGCATCCGCAGCACCGAAAGGGTCTGCGCGGCAAAGGCTTCGTGGATGTCGATCAGGTCGATGTCGGCCAGGGTGAGCCCGGCCTTGTCGAGGGCGCGCGGCATCGAGATGGCCGGTCCGATGAGCACCTGATCGGCCGGATCGACACTGACGAAGCTCCACGAGCGGAACGCGGCCAGCGGGGCGAACCCGAGGGCACGCGCCTTCTCCTCGCTCATGAGCAGCACTGCCGACGCGCCATCGGTGAGCGGGCTGGCGTTGCCCGCGGTGACCGTGCCGCCCTTGGCGAACACCGGGGACAGGGTGGCGAGCTTGTCCACGCTGGTGTTCGCGCGGACCAGCCCGTCGGTCTCGACCCGCTTGCCCGAGGGGGTGGTGAGCGGCACGACCTCGTCGTCGAAACGGCCCGAGGCGATCGCGGCCGCGGCCCGATGGTGCGAGCGGGCGGCGAAGGCATCCTGGTCGGCGCGGCTGATGCCGTTGATCCTGGCCATCTTCTCCGCGGATTCACCCATCACCTCGCCGGTGGTGCGCTCGGAGATCTTGGGCTGACGCGGCAGGACGTCGGTGAACGGCGCGAGCTGGCGGACCACGTCGAGGTAGTCCTTGGGCTTGGGTTTGCCCAGCGCCACCGGCGCCACCGCGTGCACGACCTTCTGCGGCAGCTTGATCTCGGCATTGCTGGTGGAGTCGCTGCCACCGGCGATCATGATGTCGTATTCGCCACGCTCGATCGCGGCCGCCGCCGAGGTGACCGCCTGCAACCCGGACGCGCACGCCCGGGTCACGGTGTAGCCCTCGCAGCCGAAGTCCAGCTTCAGGTCCAGAGCGACCTCGCGGGCGATGTTGGGCGCGTGGCTGGGAAGTACGACCCCGCCCCAGACGATGGACTGGATCTCGCTCGGCGCGATCCCCGACCGCTCGATCAGGCCCCGGACCGCGGCACCCGCGAGGGCGATGCTGTCGAGACGGGTGAAGTCGGTGAACGCGCGCACGAACGGGGTCCGTGCACCCGCGACGATGACGGCTCGGTTGCGCTTCTCGGCCATGTGGATCCCTTCGGAAGTTCCGCCGAGCGCCCACTGTATCCGATACCAGCGGTTCTACATATAGCTTCGGGGAAACTTCCCGCCCTGGTCAGGCGGGGGTGATCTCGATGCCGATCGTGCCCTCCTTACCGCGGCGCAGGTTGGAGGCGAGGATCACCAGCGGGCCGGCCAGCCAGTACTTGCGGCGCAGCGCGGAGCGGACCTGCGCCGTCTCGGCGGCGTCGAGTATCCGCGCACTGCCCTGCACGACGGCACCGTGGGCCGCGCCGCGCGCGTTGCACGGCTGCACCGTCACCTCGGCATTGCGCCGGATTCGCTTGACCTTCCAGGAGTCGGTCACCGTCCAGACGTAGAGCTTGTCCTCGCGGGCGATCGCCCAGACCGGGGTACCCACCGGGGAGCCGTCCTTGCGGAAGGTGGTGAGCAGTACGTAGTTCGCGGTTTCCAGTTCACCGAGGCGGTTCGTCATGGCCGCCAGCCTAGTGCCGTCGATGCCGCCGGGTGCGGTCTCGAGCGGCGGCCATAGGCGCTCGAGCGGATTCGTCCCTACCCTCGGACCGGACCGACCCCTCGAGCTGGAAGGCCGATCATGAGTGATACCGCAGTGCCGGTGCTGTGGAGCGGCGACCTCACCACCACCCTCGCGTTCTATCGAGCGCTGGGCTACACCGTCACCTATGAGCAGACCCGCCCGTACGTGTACGGCGCGATCGAAAAGTACGGATGTGAACTGAATTTCGCGGCGCCGCCACCCGGGATCGACCTGCCCGCCGAGTACGGGGGCGCAATCCTGATGGTCGACGACGTCGCCGCCCGGCACGCCGAGTACACCACCGCCCTGCGCGCGCACTACGGCAAGGTTCCCGCCACGGGCCGTCCGCGAATCACCCGGTTCCGTACCGGCCAGACCCGGTTCTCCCTCATCGACCCGGACGGCAACACCGTCATCGTCATCCAGCGCGATGAGCCGGAGAACCTCGAGTACGGGGGTTCGCGCGCACTCACCGGACTGGCCCGGGTCCTGGACAACGCGCGCATCCTGCGCGATTTCAAGAACGACGACCGGGCCGCGACCCGCGTACTGGAAACCGGACTGCACCGCTTCGCCACCTCGGCATCCGCCCTCGAGCGGGCCCGCGCGTATGCCGCTCTGGCCGAGCTGGCCGTCGCCACGGACGATCCGGAGCGGTTGGCGCACTGGAAGTTCGAGCTCGATTCTGTCGAGCTGACCGAGGACGAACACGCCGCCCTCGCCGTCGATGCGACCGCGGCCGAACTGCTCACCGCCTGGCTGACCACCCGCGCGGTCGAGCCCGCGCCAGAACCCGACGCACGCTAGGCTGCACCCCGCGAGCCGAGGCGCGAACGTTCCGTCGGCCAAGGCGAATACATTGTCTCGCAACAGCACTCACCGCTAGCCACCACCCTGACTCGACTCGGGTCGGCGACCGTGGCGCGGTCCGCCCACAGGTCCCGCGCAGCGGACCGGCAGACCGAGGTCACCTGAGGAGGTTCGTGTGCGGTCCGTGACAGCGCTGTCGCCGACTGGCTACTGACTCGAGGGTGGGGCACGCCTACTCGGCCGATCGCCGTCATCGCCGCGGGTGAACAGTGGCCGGGCACCGACACCGTGCGGCCAGCCCTCGAGGACTGGCTCGGCGCGGGCGCGCTCACCGCGGCGCTGATCGACCGAGGACTCGACACACCATCGCCCGAAGCACAGGCCGCGGCAAGCACATTCAGGGCCCTACCGGATGTTCCCGCCCTCCTGCGCACCAGCGCATCCGGCCGGGAATTGATCTCGGGCGGATTCCCCGATGACGTCGCCCTCGCGATCGATCTCGACGCCGACAGCACAGTCCCCGTACTCGTGGACGGCGCTTTCACCGACCACAGCGGCTGAGGACCAACGCGGCGACCCCGCCCTCTCGCCCCCGCGACCGGCGCACCGTGGAGGTTGAGTCGCCCATGCTGTCACATCGAATCGATACACCCCGAATTCGGATCGGGACCGGTCAGACCGGCAGGGTGAGGACGCGGGGGCCGTCCTCGGTGACCGCGATCGTGTGTTCGCTGTGCGCGCACCGGGAGCCGTCGGCGGAGCGGATGGTCCAGCCGTCGGGGTCGGTGAAGACTTTGTCGGTGCCCGCCGCGAACCAGGGTTCGATGGCGACGGTGAGGCCGGGGCGCAGCCGGAAGCCGCGACCGGCCCGGCCGTCGTTGGGGATGTGCAGGTCCTCGTGCATGGTTCGGCCGATGCCGTGGCCGCCGAACTCGGTGTTGATCGGATAGCCGTAGCCGTGCGCGACCGCGGCGATCGCGGCGGAGATGTCACCGATCTTGTTGCCGGGCAGCGCGGTGGCGATCCCGGCGACGAGCGCCTCCTCGGTGGCCCGGATCAGCCGCTCGTCCTCGGGCGCGGCCGTTCCGACGACGAACGAGATCGCCGAGTCGGCGGACCAGCCGTCGATGGTGACGGCCAGGTCGGCGGTGAGCAGGTCACCGTCGCGCAGCAGGTAGTCGTGTGGAAGTCCGTGCAGGACGGCATCGTTGACCGCCAGGCACACGGTGTTGCGGAACGGGCCGCGCCCGAAGGAGGGCGAGTAGTCCCAGTAGCAGGAGACCGCACCACGCTCGCGGATCCGTTCGCGCACATACGCTTCCAGCTCCAGCAGGTTGACCCCGACCGCGGCCCGGTCGCGCACCCCGGCCAGCACGTCGGCCACGAACTCGCCGGTCACCCGCATGCGCTCGATCTCCGCGGGTGATTTCAGCTCCACCATCACGCCTCCACTCGGTATTTTCATACCAGCCTAGCGACGGCGGTATAAAAATACCAAGTGGCCGGTCAGCGGTTCAGGTTGCCCATGTCCACGGGGATCTGCGCACCGGTGACGTGCGTGGCCTCGTCCGAGCACAGCCACGCCACCGCCGCCGCGATATCGGTGGGCTCGGTCATGTAGGTGGGCAGCGAGTTCATGAAGATGGGCGCCAGCGTCGCGGCGTGCTTCTCGAACAGCGGGCCCATCTCGCTCATGACCATACCGGTGGCCACCCCCGCCGGGTGCACGGTGTTCACCCGGATCCGGTGCTCACCGAGCTCGTTGGCCATGGTCTTGGCCAGGCCGGTGATGGCGTGCTTGGTGGCCACGTAATGGCCGGTGAACGGCGTGCCCTTGAGCCCGGACACGGAGCTGATGAACACCATCGCGCCCCCGGTCCCCTGCTCGATCAGGTGCGGAATCGCGGCCTTCGCGGTGTGGAACACCCCGGTCAGGTTCACATCGAGGGTTTCCTGCCACTGTTCGAGGGTGATCTCCCAGGACATCGCGGCCGAGCAGATGCCCGCGTTCGCGACGACGACATCGAGGCGGCCCAGCTCGGCGATCCCCGCCGCCAGCGCCGCCGACAGCCCG
The DNA here is from genome assembly GCF_001886715.1 of Nocardia mangyaensis. Classification (NCBI taxonomy): domain Bacteria; kingdom Bacillati; phylum Actinomycetota; class Actinomycetes; order Mycobacteriales; family Nocardiaceae; genus Nocardia; species Nocardia mangyaensis. The sequence continues at coordinate 2,645,187 of NZ_CP018082.1, read as the reverse complement.
TCGAAATCGCGCACGTCGGCCTTGCTCGCGACGATCCGGCGGCCGGTCGCCTCGACCAGCTTCACCGTCTCGGCCAGGTCGTCCTCGGTGGCACCCGGGTAGCTGGTGCTGGCGAAGTCGGTGCACGCGTCGATCGCGATGATGTCGGCGCCCTCCTCGGCGAAGCGGATCGCCTCGGCCCGGCCCTGACCACGGGCCGCGCCCGTGATGAAGACGACCTTGTCCTCGTAGCGTCGTGTCATGTGTTACCTCCGAACATCGTTGTCCTCTGTGAACAGCTCACCATCGCCGAGGGCGGCGCGGTGGGAAATCGGCGGACCGGCTCAGCCCTGCACCACGCGGCAGTCAGGCCCCAGGGGGCGGGTGAGCGCCCACAGACGCACGAACGTGCACTTCGCGATCTTCCAGCGACCGTCCTCGACCACGTACTCGTCGGTGTACTCCCCGGTCGCGACCGTCTCGGTGCGCTCGATCAGGTTCAGCTGGCGGAAGCGCAGCGTCCAGCGGCCGCCGGCGGTGCCGTCGTCACGCACAGTGATGTCAGGGTGCACACCGTGGTGCATGTCGAGGATCGCGTGTGCGCCGTCGACCTGGCTCAGGGCGATCGAGGCGAAGACCGCGGCCATGCCGTCGGCGTCGAGCGCACCCAGTTCGCCGTAGTCGAGCTCGGCGCCCGCGGTGCTGAAGCATTCACGAAACCCCTTGGGGTCCTTGGCATCACAGGCGCGGAAGTAGCGGTGCTTGAGCGCGGTGATCGCGGCGACGGCTTCCAGCCGCGCGAGGCGATCGGCGGTATCTGACATGGATCGTTCCTGTTCGTCGATGGCCGGTCAGTCGCGGGCGAAACTGGCCCAGGCCCGCACGACGACCGCGCCCGTCGAGTCGGCGCCGGCCAGGGTGACATCCACGCGCGCTTCGCCGTCCTGCAGGTAGTGCTGGGTGAGGTGCCCCGAGCAGGTCACAGTCTCACCCGGCGCGAGTGCGCGCACGATCCTGGTCCGGAAGCGACGGATGTTCTCGGCGCCCAGCCAGTCGGTGGCGTAAGCCGCCAGCTGGGCCGCCGCGTGGGCCGAGAGCGGTTCGACGACAGCGTGTTCCGAGGACACGATCGGTGTGGCGGCGGCCCAGGATTCGGCGACGAGCCCGCCGGTGCGGTCGAAGTAGCGGGTCAGCGACTCGGGCGCGTCGAGGTCGCGAACCGCGGTCAGCCGGTCCCCTGCCCGCGGCGGCCTCCCGAAGAATCGGTGGTCGGTCTCGGCCCGGTCACCGGCGCCGAAGGCGTCGGCGGGCAGGAAAGTCGGGGGCACCACCGGATGCTCGGCCGTGCGGTAGGCAGGGTCGGCCGACCGCACGGCGGCGGCGAACAGGCGGATGGCGTCGGTGTCCAAGTCGATCTGGATCGGCTGACCGATCACCGCGGCGGCGTTGCCCACGATCGATCCTCTCGTCGGTGTTCCGCCACGGTAGATCCGGTCGCCGAAGGTGACCGGCGCCTCTCCCACTGATCGGGACATCGGCGTGCCGGGACACAAACCTGTCCGCTGACCGGGACGGCACGGTCGCGGCGGCGCCCCTACGGGGACACCATCGGCCCAGCTCATCCCCACTCCGCCCGATACATGGAGGTTTCGATGCCGGAGAACCCGCCGAACGGCCGAACACAGCTCGACGCGACCGAGTACCGCCAGATCGAGGCCGCCGCGGCACCGACCAGGTTCGCTCGCGGTTGGCACTGCCTGGGCCTGCTCGCCACGTTCCGCGACGGCAACCCACACGAGGTCAAGGCCTTCGGCACCACACTGGTGGTGTTCCGGTCCGAGACCGACGGCGCCCTGCACGTGCTCGACGGCTTCTGCCGCCACATGGGCGGCAACCTCGCCCACGGCACCGTCAAAGGCGATTCGATCGCCTGCCCGTTCCACGACTGGCGCTGGGGCGGCAACGGCAAATGCACCGGAATCCCGTACGCGCGCCGGGTTCCGCCGCTGGCCAGGACCCGATCGTGGCCGACGCTGGAACGCAACGGCCAGCTCTACGTCTGGCACGACCCGCAGGGCAGCAAACCCACCGATGAGGTCACGATTCCCGAGATCGAGGGCTACGGCACCGCCGAGTGGACCGACTGGACCTGGAATTCGATGCTGATCGAGGGCTCGCACTGTCGCGAGATCGTCGACAACGTGGTGGACATGGCGCACTTCTTCTACGTGCACTACGCCTTCCCGCGCTACTTCAAGAACGTCTTCGAGGGCCCGGTCGCCACCCAGTACATGCGCTCGACTCCGCGCCACGACATCGAGGTCGGCACCAGCTACGACGACCCGAACTCCACCTTGCGGTCGGACGCTTCGTATTTCGGTCCTTCTTACATGATCGACTGGCTCTGGAGCGAGGCCAACGGCATGACGATCGAGACGGTACTGATCAACTGCCACTACCCGGTCTCGGACAACTCCTTCGTGCTGCAGTACGGCGCGATGGTGAAGAAGCCGCAGGGCATGTCCGACGCCGATGCCGAGGCGATGGCCGCGCAGTTCGCCCGCGGCGTGGAGATCGGCTTCGAGCAGGACGTGGCGATCTGGAAGAACAAGGCGCCCATCGACAATCCACTGCTGTCGGAGGAAGACGGGCCGGTCTATCAGCTGCGCCGCTGGTACAAGCAGTTCTACGTCGACATCGACGACGTCACCGAGGACATGACCAAGCGCTTCGAGTTCGAGATCGACACCGAGCGCGCCGTCACCAGCTGGGAAGCCGAGGTGGCCGACAACATCGCCCGCGGCGCGATCCTCGACACCACCGCCTGACTCGGGCACCCCTCTAGAGAAAGCACCAACCCGATGACCAACGTGCTCGACAACATCATGGCGATCGCCGACCGACTGCGCGAGCAGAGCCCCGAGGCCGAACGCCTCGGCCAACTCCCCGACGCCACCGCGAAGATGCTGAAGACGGCAGGACCGATCCGGCTGCTCCAGCCCAAGAAGTACGGCGGATTCGAGGCCCACCCGCGCGAATTCGCCGAGGCGGTGATGACCGCGGCCTCCCTCGACCCGGCCACCGGCTGGATCTGCGGCATCGTCGGCGTGCACCCGTGGCAGCTGGCCTTCGCCGATCCGAAGGTGCAGCAGGAGGTGTGGGGCGCCGACAACGACACCTGGATGGCCTCGCCCTACGCCCCGACCGGTATCGCCCGCCCGGTCGAGGGCGGCTACATCTTCAACGGCCGCTGGCAGTTCAGCTCCGGCACCGACCACTGCGACTGGATCTTCCTCGGCGCCATGCTCGGTGACGCCGAGGGCGCGATGGCGCTGCCGCCGACCATGCTGCACATGATCCTGCCGCGCAGCGACTACGAGATTGTCGAAGACTCGTGGAATGTGGTGGGGCTCAAGGGGACCGGGTCCAAGGACATCATCGTCAAGGACGCGTTCGTGCCGTCCTACCGGGTGATGAACGGCGATCACGTCATCGACGGCACCGCGCAACGCGAGTACGGCGTCACCGAGACGCTCTACAAGATGCCGTGGTCGACGATGTTCCCGCTGGGCATCAGCGCCGCCGTGATCGGCATCGCCGAGGGCGCGTTGGCCGCGCACCTGGACTACCAGCGCGAGCGAGTCGGCGCGCAGGGCACCGCGATCAAGGACGATCCGTATGTGCTGTTCGCCATCGGCGAGGCCGCCGCCGACATCAACGCCGCGCGGCAGGAACTGCTGGCCAATGTGGACCGGGTGTGGAATCTGGTCGAGGCGGGCCGCGAGGTCGACTTCGCCGATCGGGCGGCGGGCCGGCGTACCCAGGTCCGCGCGGCGTGGCGGGCGGTGATGGCGGTGGATCAGATCTTCGCCCGCTCCGGCGGCAACGCGCTGCGCATGGACAAGCCACTGCAGCGTTTCTGGCGCGACGCGCACGCGGGCCTCAATCACGCCATCCACGTACCGAGCACGGTCTACCACGCCTCGGCGCTCAGCTCGCTGGGCATCGATCCGGCCGCCAACCTGCGCTCGATGATCTGACCGATCAGCAAGAAGGACAAGAGAAATGACTGATATCAAGGGCCTCGGCTACGTCAAGATCCAGACCGCCGACATGGACCGGTGGCGACAGTTCGCCTTCGACGTCCTGGGTTTCGCGCAGGGCAGCGGGCCGGACGAGAACGCACTGTATCTGCGGATGGACGAGCGCGCCGCCCGGATGATCGTGGTGCCGGGTGAGACCGACGGTGTGGTGACCATCGGCTGGGAGGTGCGTGACCACGCGGCCCTGGTGCGGGTGCGCGACGCGGTGACCGCGGCCGGAGTCGCGGTGAAGCCGCTGTCGGTGGCGGAGGCCGACGCCCGGCGAGTCGAGGAGGTCATCACCTTCGAAGACCCGACCGGCGCCACGCTCGAGGTGTTCCACGGCGCGGTGCTCGACCACAGCCCGGTGGTGACTCCGTTCGGCGCGAAGTTCGTCACCGGTGCGCAGGGCCTCGGCCATGTCGTGCTGCCCGCCATGGACCTGGGCGGCACGTTCGAGTTCTACACCGAGGTGCTCGGGTTCCTGCCGCGCGGCGCGTTCCGCATCCCCGCGCCCCCGGAGTTCGGTCCGATGCGGGTCCGGTTCCTCGGGGTGAACGAACGGCATCACAGCCTGGCGCTGTGCCCGGCGCCGCACGGTGGCGCGCCCGGGCTGGTGCACATCATGGTGGAGGTCGATACGCTCGATGCCGTCGGCCAGGCGCTCGACCGGGTGGGCAGGGACGGGTTCTCGGTGTCCTCGACGCTGGGCAGGCACACCAACGACAAGATGGTCTCGTTCTACGTCCGTGCGCCCGGTGGCTGGGACATCGAGTTCGGCACCGAAGGCATGCGGGTCGACGAGCGGTACTACACCGCCGAGGAGATCACCGCCGACAGCTACTGGGGCCACGACTGGTCCGGCAGCGAGCCGCTCGCGGCCATGTAACCGGCCCCGAGGCCACCGGCGCCCCCGGTCCGAGCTCACCGCTCGGACCGGGGGCTTTGTCGTTTCGGGCCGCTTTCTCGATTCATGTGACAACCGACACAACGGATGGTATCAATAGGTATATGCCTAATCGAAATATGCGAGTGGGCATCAGCTCGAAGATCCGAATGGAGAGCTCCATGGTCATCCAGGCCGAGGCCACCACGCCGAGCGCGATTCTCGATCGCGCGTCCCTTCTGCTCGACGCCTTCGACGGCCCCGGCAGGCTCACGCTCGCCCAGATCGTGCGCCGCACCGGACTACCCCGGTCCTCGGCACACCGCATGCTGGAGCGGCTCGTCCAGCTGCGCTGGCTACGCCGGGAAGGCCGTGACTACGAGCTCGGCATCCGGCTGATGGAGCTCGGCTCGCTGGCGGTACACCAGGATCGACTGCACCGCGCGGCCATGCCGTTCCTGCACGAACTGCACCGGGTGACCGGGTTCGTGGTGCATCTGGCCGTCCTGGACGGGCCCGATGTGGTGTACCTGGACAAGATCGCCGGTGACCTGGCGGTGGCGGTGCCCACCCGTGTGGGCGGGCGGCGTCCGGCGCACTGTACGGCGGTCGGCAAGGCGATCCTGGCCTACTCCGACGAGCGCCGCGTCGCCGAGGTCGTCACCGGCCAGGCCGGCACCCGCACCCGCTATTCGATCAGCACGCGCGCCCAGCTCGACGCCGAGCTGAACAAGGTGCGAGCACACGGCATCGCCGTCGAGCGCGAAGAGTCCCTCCCCGGCTTCGGCTGCATCGCCGCCCCCATCGGCGACCTCGGCGAATCCGCCGTGGCCGCGGTCTCGGTCTGCGGCCCGGTCGACCGCATGCTCTTCGATCACCGCCTCACCGCCCCCATCCGCACCACCGCCCTCAACATCTGGCGCCACGTCGACGACGGCCGCGTCCGCGTCCATCCGACCCTCCAGCAACATCCACGCCCGCTGGGCGTGGGCCCCGCGAGCCGCATGGATGCCGACCGGCGGGCACCCCGCTACGCCTGATCACCGGGTCGCGCCTCCTCCGCCATACTTGGATCAGCGATACATATTTGGACTATTGGTCTACTCTGGCTCATGGCGGTGCAGTCCACTCATCCCCCGCACCGGCCGGAAGGGTGGAGAAACGCCGCCATGGCACACACCGCAGTCACCTCCGACGCGTTCCTGTACGACCGGTCCGGTCACCGCTACGGCCTCGCGGACCCGCGCTGGCGTGGTGCGGACGGCACCGCACTCACGATGAGCGCGCTGCCGGGCATCACGGCCGATCGGATCGTCACGTCGGAACGGTCACTGTGGCGCTATCAGGCGGTGATCCCGGTCGACGCGCGCCACCGGGTGAGCCTCGGCGAAGGCTGCACCCCCATGGTGCCGGTGGACTGGGCCGGTCGGCGCGTGCACTTCAAGCTCGAATGGTTCAACCCCACCTCGAGTTTCAAGGATCGCGGGGTCGCGGTGATGGTCTCGCACCTGCGCGGCAGAGGCGCCGAGTATGTGCTCGAGGACAGTTCCGGCAACGGCGGCTCCGCGGTCGCGGCCTACTGCGCGGCCGCCGGGATCCGAGCCAAGATCCTGGTGCCCGCGCTGACCTCGGCCGCGAAGATTCTGCAGGCGCGCGCCCATGGCGCCCAGATCGAGCTGATCACCGGCACCCGCGATGAGGTGGCGCGGGAGGCGATTCGACAATCCGCGCAGATCACCTACGCCAGCCACAACTGGCACCCGTTCTTCCTGCAGGGCATCAAGACCGTGGCCTACGAGATGTGGGAGGACCTCGGGTTCCGCGCTCCCGACAACGTCGTTGTCGTCGCCGGCGCAGGCAGCAATGTCCTCGGGTGCGACATCGCGTTCGGCGAATTGCTCGCGGCGGGCCAGATCGCGCACCGGCCGCGGCTGTTCGTCGGTCAGCCCGAGCACTGGGCGACCATCGCCGACACGGTCAACGGTCTCGACCCGGCCGATCGCGGGCCGCGCGTCTCCACGATCGCCGAGGGTGCCGCCATCGCCGACCCGGTCCGCCTGCCCGAGGTGGTCGAGGCGATCCGTCGCTCCGGTGGCGCGGCGGTCGCCGTCTCCGAGGCCGAGATCCACGCGGCGGCGCGGCGGCTCGCTTCGCGCGGTCTCTACGCCGAGCCCACCAGTTGCGTCGCCGCCGCGGCGCTGGACCACTTCATCACCGAAGGCACCATCGGTGTCGGCGAGACCACCGTCGTGGTGCTCACCGGCGCGGGGACCAAGTCGACGGAGACGATGGCAGAGATCTTCGCGGAGATCCGGGCGTGAGCGCCGAGGACGAGCACCTGCTGGTCGAGGCGGAGAAGATCGCGCACGCGATCGGACGGATGTTTCCCGGGCTGTGCGAGGTGGTGCTGCACGATCTGCGCACGCCGGAGCACGCTGTCCGCGCCATCGAGAACAACCTGTCCGGCCGACAGGTGGGCGACTCGGCCACCGAGCTCGGGTTGGCCCGCATCGCCGACCCGGACTACCCGAGCGTGCTCCAGAACTACCCGAACCGATTCCCCGACGGGCGACCGGTCAAGAGCACGTCGATCGGGATCAAGAACCGGCAGGGACGCTACATCGCGGCGCTGTGCCTCAATCTCGACGTCTCGTCGTTGTCACCGTTGACACTGACCCTGGCCAACCTCGTCGCCACCGAGGTCACCCACCACGGCGAAGTCATCGAGACGCTGCGCGACCGCACCGTCCGCGAGCTGCGCGAAACCGTCGAGACCTTCGCCGCGGCCCGCTCCCACACCCCGCGCAGCCTGTCCCGCGAGGCCAAACGCGAACTGGTCGGGCAACTGCGCCGCGGCGGCTTCTTCGACTCCCCCGGCTCGGCGCAATCCATCGCCGACCTCCTCGGAATCTCCCGCGCCAGCGTCTACAACTACGCCAAGTAGGTCGGCTCGTTCGCGCAGAAGCTGTGGCAGACACGGTCGTGGACGATGACTTGCGGGCATTCGGGGTCGAACCAGCGGTCGACGTGGGCCCAGTGCACCGGGTGCATGAGGTAGGGACCGGTGAGGCCGGTGAGATCGGTGAATTCCTGCGCCCAGACGTGGGTCCAGGGCGAGGTTCCGATGGCGCGGGTCACCCGGCTCAACTGCCAGGAGCGGATGGTGTCGATGTAGCGGGGCATGCGCAGCAGGTCGGCTTCGAAGCGTTCGACCGTGGACTGGGGGGTGTGGGGGTCGACCCGCAAGAGAAGGACCCGATGGACCGAGCCGGACCCACGCGGCTCGGCGAATCCGCCGACGCCCGCGCAATACTCGGCGCCGTCGACGTGTGCCACCGCGGCGGCGGCCAGCACGGCGTCCAGCTGTGGGACCCCGATGCCGGCGTGATCGTCGAATCGCAGGTGCACCAGGATGTCTCCGCCGTTGCGGACGCCGGGCAGAGTGGGCTGGATCAGGACCCGGCGGTCCGGTCCGGCTGTCGCGGTGCGCAGGCGCGTGATCAGGTGGTCACGTGCGGTGGCGTCAACCGTGGGGAAAAGATGCAGCAGGCGAACGACTTCACACATCGCCGAGCCGATCCACGTCGGCGACCGCGGCGGCGGTGGAGCGGGTTCGTTCGACGATGAGCCCGGCCACCTCGGCCCACCACTGTCGCACCGCCGGATCGGGCCTGCCCTGCCACGTCATCGCCCACCACCCCTCGGCGCCGTCGAGGATCCAGGTCGCGATCACCGTGTTCGATTCGTCCGGGAACCAGACCGGTGGACTCACGACGATCCGTTCCAGGGTCATCCCACGCGCCCGCGCGCCCGGGGCGTACTCGCGCAGATAGGAATCGACGAATTCCCGCGCCCGACCGGGCGCGGTGACAACGGTGTCGATCACGTAGACCTTCGTGGCGTCCATTCGCCGACCGTAGGAGTCTGTCCGGACGAGCGGGTGGCGGCCGTCCGCCCAGCGGGAGAACGCAGTAGCGAGCGTGTGGGACGAACCTACCGTGAATCCGATGCTCGACCACGAGCCGTACCAAGGAGGGCCAGTGACCGTCCCACGTTTCCCGACCACCGGGCCCGGTGCCGTGCCCGACCCGCAGGTGGCGGCCATGCTCGCCGCGCTCGATGACGGATTCCCCGATGTCGCGTCGATGCCCGCCGCCGACGTCCGTGCCGCGATCCGAGCCAGACGCTCGACACCGCAACGTCTTCCGGATCTGCGCGAGGCACGTGAGGTCACCATCGCCGGGCCGGGCGGTGACCTGGGCCTGCGTGTCTACCGCCCGCACCACGTCGAGTCCCCGCTCCCGGTGATCGTGTTCGCCCACGGCGGTGGATTCGTGTTCTGCGATCTCGACAGCCATGACGAGTTCTGCCGCTCGATGGCGGTGGGTGTGGGTGCGGTCGTGGTCGCGGTGGACTATCGGCTCGCCCCCGAACATCCCGGTCCCGCCGCGCACGAGGACGTGCTGGCCGCGCTGCACTGGACGGCGGCGCACATCGGCGTCCACGGCGGGGATCCGACGCGGATCGCACTAGCGGGTGACAGCGCGGGCGGTAACCTCGCGGCGACCGTGGCCCTCGCGGTCCGGGACCGGGGCGGCCCGCCGATCGCCGCGCAGGTACTGATCTATCCGGTGATCGACGACGACTTCGACACCGAGTCCTATCGCCGCTTCGGCACCGGCCACTACAACACCACCAGCGCCATGCGCTGGTACTGGCAGCAGTACGCCCCGCACGGCACCGACGACGTGCGGCTGGTGCCGACCCGCGCCGCCACACTGACCAAGCTGCCACCCGCGGTGGTCATCACCGCCGAACTCGACCCGCCGTGCGCGGCCGGTGACGCCTACGCGCGCCGCCTGGCCGCCGATGGCGTCCCGGTCCGGCACCGCCGCTACGACGGGCTGTTCCACGGCTTCCTCACCATCCCCACGCTGACCGCGACACTTGCCGCGCGCACCGAGATCTGGGCGATGATCCGCGATGTGCTCGACCCGGCTACGGCCGGTCGACGTTGCGGCGACCCGGCACGATCATCGGTGAGCCCGTCAGCGGATCGTCGATGACGATGCAGTCCAGATCGAACACCTCGCGCACGAGTTCGGGGGTGACGAGCTCACCGGGACTGCCCTGCCCGATGATGCGCCCGTCGCGCATGGCGATCAGATCGGTCGCGTAGCGGCAGGCCAGGTTCAGATCGTGCAGCACGGCCACGACGGTCCGGCCGTGCTCGCGATGCAGGCGCTCGCACAGGTCGAGGACATCGATCTGGTGACTGATGTCGAGGTAGGTGGTCGGCTCGTCGAGCAGCACGATCGAGGTCGCCTGGGCGAGCACCATGGCGATCCAGACCCGTTGCCGCTGACCACCGGACAGTTCGTCGACCCGGCGGTGGCGCAGTTCGGTGGTCCCGGTGGCGGCGAGCGCCTCGGCGACGGCGGCGGCGTCCTCGTCGGACCACTGCCGCAGCAGACCCTGGTGCGGGTAGCGGCCGCGCGCCACCAGATCGCCGACGACGATGCCGTCCGGTGACCCCGGTGTCTGCGGCAGCAGGCTCAGCCGACGCGCGGTCTCCTTGGTCGAGTACCCGTGGATCGCATTGCCGTCCAGGATCACCGAACCCGAACTCGGGCGCAGAATCCGGCCCAGTGCCGCCAGCAGCGTCGACTTGCCGCAGGCATTGGGCCCGATGATCACGGTGAACCGGCCGTCCGGGACGGCGATGTCGACCTCGTGCAGGACCGCGCGCTCACCGTAGGACACGCGCACCGACTCGCCGCGCAGCCGCGCCTGCGTCACGGTCGAATCGGCGGATTCCGCAGTCGGAGTGGTTGTTTCAGACACGGTGACGAAGACCCTCTCGTACCAGCAGCCAGATGAGGAAGATCCCGCCGATGCTCACGGTGATGACGCCGACGGGCACCGGGGCGGGGAAGGCGTGTTCGGCCACCAGGTCGCTGACGCCGAGCAGGAGCGCGCCGGTGCACGCGGCGGCGAAGATCCCGGCGCCGGGCGTTCGGGTGATGCCGCGCGCGATGTGCGGTGCGGCCAGCGCGATGAACGAGATCGGGCCCGCGGCCGAGACCGACAGCCCGACCAGGACCGTGGCGCCGAGCAGCAGACCCATCCGCGCCCGCCCACTGCGCACGCCCAACGTCGTCGCCACGGTGTCACCGAGGTCGAGGGCGTGGAAGGAGCGATTCAGCAGGACGATCAGCGGCGCCACGATCGCCAGGCCGGCGGAAACGGTCAGCACGTGCCCCCAGCCGCGGCCGCTGAGCGAACCGATCAGCCACGCGTTCGCGACCGCCGCCGACGGCAGGAACGCCCGGCTCAGGACATAGGCGGTCACCGAGCTCGACAGCGCGCCCAACGCGATGCCGACCAAGACCAGCCGGGTGCCGCGCAGCCCCCCGATCAGGGTGAGCACACCGATGATCGCGAAGGTGGCCAGCGCGCCGACCGCGGCACCGACCGCGCCCATCGTCAGGGTGCCGCCGAACGAGATCAGCACGATCACCGCGCCCGCGGCCGAGCCGCTGGTGAACCCGATGATGTCCGGACTGGCCAGCGGATTGTGGTAGAGCCGCTGGAAGATCGCGCCCGCCGCGGCCAGACCACCACCCACCCCGACGGCGACCAGGACTCGGGGCAGTCGGCGATCGAAGACGAAGAACCGGTCGAGCCTGCGCTGCGGTTGGCCGGTCATGGTGTCCCACAGCGCGGTCGGGCCGATGGTGTACTCCCCCACCATGAGCGAGACCAGCACCATCACCACGACCAGGGCCGCCAGGATCGCGGTGACCACCGTGGCGCGCCGGTCGAAGCGCATCGTGGACCGACCGACCCGCAACACCACATCGCTGGCGGTGACGCCGGTCTTGGTCAGGCGCCGTGAGCCGGGCCCGCCCAGTGGCGTGGTGACGGTCATGATCCCGCCCCCATCCGGCGGCTCCAGACGATGAGCGCGATGAGCGCCGGGCTGCCGACGAAGGCCGTCATCACCCCGACCGGCACCGGCTCGCCACCGCCGATCAGCCGGCCGAGCACATCCGCGCCGAGCAGCAGCGACGGCGCCAGCAACATCGACAGCGGCACCAGCACCCGGTGATCGGAGCCGACCAGGTATTGCGCGATGTGATAGACGAGCAGGCCGACGAACGCGATCGGTCCCGCCAGCGCGGTGGCCGCGCCACACAGAATCGTCACCACGACGAAGCCGAGCAGCCGCACCCGGCCCAGGTTCACCCCGAGTCCCGCCGCCGTCCGATCGCCGAGGCTCAGCGCGTTGAGTGCCCGGCACAGGGCGAGGGCGAGCAGCGCGGCGCCGAGCACGTACGGCAGCAGCGGGATCACGTCGGCGAGATCGCGCGCGGCCAGTGAACCGATCCGCCAGAACCGGAAGGAGTCGAGCACGCTCTCATCGATGAAGACCAGCAGCTGGGTGACCCCGGACAGCACCGCCGCCAACGCCACCCCCGAGAGCGCCAGCCGCAACGGCGACGCGGTCGCCTGCCCGATCATCGACAGCAGGTAGACGATCACCGCGGCCGAGCCCGCACCGGCGAAGGCGAACCAGGTGTAGCCGGTGACGCCCATCCCGCCGGTGATGGTGAGACCGATGACCACACCGAGCGCCGCGCCCGCGTTGACGCCGAGCAGGCCGGGGTCGGCGATGGGATTGCGGGTGAGCGCGCCGATGACCACACCGGCCGCGCCGAGACAGACCCCACAGACCAGCCCGACCACCGTGCGGCTCAACCGCCAATCCCCGATGATCACGCGCACACTGGCATCGCCCTGCCCGAACAGCGCGGCGAGGACCTCGCCCATCGGGATCGACTTGGCACCGATCGCCAGGCTGGCCACACAGACACCGAACAGGACGATCGCCGCGATCAGCAGGACCGCACCACCGCGAGCGAGCAGTCCGAGTCCGGCGCCGTCGGTCTCGGGTGGGGAAGAGCCGTGTTCCGTGGACACGGCGGCACGACTCGAAGACACCGGCGGACTGTACCGGCCCCAGCAAGGGTAGGGCAACCTTGGTTAGGTTCGGCTAAGGTGCACCCCGTGAAGACCGAGAACAGAAGAAGACACCGGCTGACCGTGGCGCTCGGCGCGGCCATGGCCGCGATGGGGCTGGTCCTGACCGGCTGCGGTTCGGCAGATTCCGAGGTTGCCGACGGGCACGTGGTGCAGCACGCGATGGGCGAGACGACCGTGCCCGCGCAACCGCAGCGCATCATCGTGCTGGACTCCCCGCACCTCGACGCGCTCGTCTCGCTCGGCGTCACGCCGATCGCGATCACCGAGCGCGCGATGGGCTACGGCCCGCCGAAGTACCTGGCCGACAAGCTCGGTGGTGTCGCGACCGTCGGCACGATCCAGGAACCCGATCTGGACGCGATCGCCAATCTGGAACCCGATCTGATCATCGGCGCCAAGATCCGCCACGAGCCGCTCTACACCCAGCTCGACAGCATCGCCCCGACCGTGTTCTCGGAGACCTCGGGCACCAACTGGCACGATCAGGCCCGGCTGACCGCCGACGCGGTGGGCAAGACCGACGAGATGGAGCAGCTGCTCACCCAGCTCGACACCCGGGCCAAGGCCGTCGGCCGGCAGATCGGGGCACCGGACAAGACCGTGTCCATGGTCCGGTTCACCGAGGACCGCTTCCGCCTCTACGGCCCGGAGACCTTCTCGGGTTCGCTGCTCGCCCAGCTCGGGTTCACCCATCCCGCGCGCGAGTGGAACCAGTATTCGATGGCCGAGCTCGATCCCGAGCAGTACGAGCAGATCAACGGCGACATCGTGTTCCACGCCGACTACAACGGCTCCACGGCGGGCACGACCAAGAGCCGGGTCTCGGCACTGTGGGGCTCGCTGCCCGCGGTGGCGGCGGGCCAGGCCTACGAGGTGGCCGACGACACCTGGATGCTCGGCATCGGCGTGCTCGGCGCGAACGAGATCATCGACGACATCGAGCGCCTGACCGCCAAGTGAGGCCACGGTGGGGGCGCCTGGTGCGCCCCCACCGGTCAGTCGACCGTGTCGTGTTCCCATTCCTCGTCGCGCACGCGCTGCTCGATCTCGCGCCAGCGGCCCGGGGTCGGATGCGGATATTCGGCGCGGTCGTCGTGTTCGGCGGTGGCGAGCAAGATGGCCGCCTCGTCGATCTCGTCGATGAGCTGCTGGGCGAGTTCGCGTTCGGCGGCGTAGTGGCGCTGGGCCCACTGCAGCACGATCTGTGAATAGGCCCAGCCCGGTTCGGCTTTCGCCGCCTCGGCGTCGACGGCGGCGCGTTGTTCGAGCTGATCGACGTCGGCGATGTGGTCGCGCAGGATCTGCTTGAGCCGCTCCGGTGACCCGAGGTGACCGAACATCACCCGCACCAGCACATGGTGCTTGAGCACCGACGGATCCACGGGCGCCTTGTTCCACCACGTGGTGACCGCGACCCGACCGGAATCGGTGATCCGGTACAGCCTGCGCCCGCGCATGGCGTTGTCGCTGTCGAGGCGCGAGGTGGCGAAGCCGTGCTGCTCGAGCTTCTTCAGTTCGGCGTAGATCTGGCTGTAGGACGGGGTCCAGTAGAAGTAGCGCAGACTCCAGTCGGCCCACTTCTTCAGGTCGTAGCCGGAGACCTCTTCTTCATACGAGAGCATGGCGAGCACCGCCCAGCTGGTCGGCGGCAGGTTGGGCACGCCGGGGTCGGAGTCGCTGGTCACCATCGGTGCATGCTACCAACCGGGGAGGTCGCCTCGGCGGGGTCGACAACCGCTCACCGGGAGAACATCTTGAGCGGGTCACCGCCGGCGACGGAGGGTGGGAGCCATGAATGCAGACAACCTTGTCATCGACGCCGGTGTCCCCGGCCCGGCCGAGCTGCGCAGGGTGCTCGGCCACTTCGCGACCGGTGTCGCGGTGATCGCCGCCCACGACGGGACCCGACCGCTGGGCTTCACCTGCCAGTCGGTGGTGTCGGTGTCGCTGGATCCGCCCTATGTCTCCTTCTGTCCGGCCAAGACCTCGACGAGCTGGCCGCTGCTGCGCCGGGCCGGGGCACTGTGCATCAACATCCTCGCCGAGGAGCAGCGCGAGATGTGCCGTGGGTTCGCGGTGAGCGGGGGCGACAAGTTCGCCGGGGTCGAGTGGGACCGGGCAGGCAACGGCGCGCCCGCCCTGCGCGGGGCGCTGGCCCAGATCGAGGCCACCGTGGAGCTCGAGCACGACGCGGGCGATCACACGGTGGTCCTGGCCCGGATCGGAGCGCTGCGCGCCGCCGAGAGCGGGCGGCCGCTGCTGTTCTATCGGGGCGAGTTCGGCGGATTCTCCGCGTGAGGGCGGCGGCGGGGTGCTCGTCGTCGGACCACCCCGCCGTCGGCGTCACGCCTCGATGACGTCGAAGCCCTTGTACTGCGCGGCCGCGACCTCGGCGATGATCTGGCCGTACACGCCGAAGCCGCCGACGAAGGGCATGAACACTCGCGGCCTGCCCGCGATGTTGGCGCCGAGGTACCACGAGTTCGCCTGGGTCATCAGGGTTCCCGCCGCCCGGGCCGCGCATTCGTCGACCCAGGCCGCGACCGCGTCGGCGCGCGCTTCCAGCGCCACCGCTGCCCTGGTTTCGAGGAAACCGATGGCCTCGGCCACCCAGTCGACGTGCAGTTCGGAGTGCAGCACCATGTTGGCCAGCACCGAGGGACTACCGGGACCGGTGAGATTGAACAGGTTCGGGAAGCCCGTCATCCCCAGTCCCAGATAGGTTTTCGGCCCTTCATGCCATGCCTCGTTCAGAGTCCGGCTGTCGCGCCCGACGATGTTCATCCGCGCCACCGAACCGGTCATCGCGTCGAAGCCGGTGGCGAGCACCAGGGTGTCGATCGGATAGTGCGCGGCGGTGGTGTGCACGCCCTCGGCGTCGATGCGGGCGATGGGCGTGGTCTTCAGGTCGACGAGCTCGACATTGTCGCGGTTGTAGGTCTGGTAGTAGTTCGTGTCGGTGCAGATGCGTTTGGTGCCGATCGGGTGATCGCCCGGGACGAGCAGGTCGGCCACTCGCGGATCGTCGATCACGGCGCGCACCTTCTCCTCCCAGAACAGCCGCGCGGTGTCATTGGCGGCCGGGTCGGTCAGCTGATCGGGGAAGGTCTTGCTGAACAGCACTCCGCCCAGCGCCCAACGCTTCTCGTAGGCGGCCCGCCGCTCCTGCTCGCTGACCGCGAGGGCCGGTTCGGGGTGCGCCTGGTGCGGTGAGCCGCCGCCGCTGGCCATCGACAATTGCCGCCGCCGCGCGTAGTCGGCCTTCTGCGCCCGCCGGTCCTGCTCAGTCAACAGCGTATTTCCCGCGGGCACACTGTAATTGGCGGTGCGCTGGAAGACGTGCAGCCGCTGTGCCTGTTCGGCCAGGCACGGGATCGCCTGAATCCCGGAGGATCCGGTGCCGATGACACCGACCCGCTCGCCGGTCAGATCGACTCCGTCGTGCGGCCAGTGCGAGGTGTGCAGCACCCGGCCGGCGAACGTGTCGAGACCCTCGATCGCCGGGGTGTTCGCGTTCGACAGTGGGCCGGTGGCCAGCACGACGAACCGGGCCGTCAGCGCGCGCCCGGTGTCGGTGTCGACCTGCCAGCGCAGGGTCTGCTCGTCGAGCACGACATCGGTGACGCGCGTGCCGAATTCGATGTCGCGGCGCAGGTCGAAGCGGTCGGCGACGTGTTCGAGATAGGCCAGGATCTCGGGTTGGGCGGCGTACTTCTCGCTCCAGTCCCATTCCTGCTGCAGCGCCTCGTCGAACGAGTACGAGTAGTCGACGCTCTCGACGTCGCAGCGCGCGCCAGGATAGCGGTTCCAGTACCAGACCCCGCCCACCCCGTCGCCGGCCTCGAGCACGCGCACGGTGAGCCCCCGGCTCCGGAACTTGTGCAGGGCGTACAGGCCCGCGATGCCCGCGCCGACGACGACCACGTCGACCTCGGCCGGGCCCTGTGCTGGTGACGATGGCTTCACTGTGCCTACCTTTCGATGGAGACGGTTCTCCGCGGCGACGCTAGGGACGCGCGCGCTGTTCGAGCAGGTGGCCCTCCCGCTGACCGGCACGTTCGCCGAAGCTGTTGCCCTCCCGGTGATCGGGACGATCCGCACCGCGCCCGTGCCCGGCGGGCCTACCGTCGTGCTCATCGCGGGGTGGTACCGGAAGGAGACAGTGGTGGACTGGAACGACGAGGTGGATGTGTTGGTCGCGGGTTCGGGCGGTGGCCTGGCCGGTGCCTACACCGCCGCCCGCGAAGGGCTCAGCGTCGCCGTCGTCGAGGCGACCGACAAGTTCGGTGGCACGACGGCGTACTCGGGCGGCGGCGGGGTCTGGTTCCCGGTCAACCCGGTGCTCGAGCGCGCAGGCACCGACGACACCATCGAGGACGCGCTCACCTACTACCGCGCCGTCGTCGGCGACCGCACGCCCGACGAATTGCAGCAGACCTATGTCCGGCGGGGCCGCGACCTCATCGAATACCTCGAAGCCGACGACCACTTCGCGTTCCAGATGCTGCCGTGGCCGGACTACTTCGGGAAGGCGCCCAAGGCTCGGCTCGACGGTCAGCGCCACATCATGCCGGTGCCGCTGCAGGCCGCCGAACTGGGCGCCCTGCGCGACTCGCTGCGCGGCCCGCTCGACACCGACCGGCTCGGCGCGCCGCTGCCGGAGTTGCTCATCGGCGGGCAGGCCCTGATCGGACGTCTGCTGTGGGCGCTGTCGACCTACCCGCACGCCCGGCTGTACCTGGATTCGCCGCTGGTGGAGCTGGTGCTGGAGGACGATGTGGTGACCGGCGCGATCGTCGAACGCTACGGCGAGCGGGTCGCGATCCGCGCGCGACGCGGCGTGGTGCTCGCGGCGGGCGGTTTCGAACAGAACCAGCAGCTGCGCGAGCACTACGGTGTGCCGGGACTGGCGCGAGACACCATGGGGCCCTGGGGAAATCAGGGGCGGGCGCATCAGGCCGGGATCGCGGCGGGTGCCGACACCGACCTGATGGATCAGGCGTGGTGGTCACCGGGGCTGACCCACCCGGACGGGCGGTCGGCGTTCGCGCTGTGGTTCACCGGTGGGATCTTCGTCGACCAGCGGGGCAAGCGGTTCGTGAACGAGTCCGCGCCTTACGACCGGCTCGGGCGCGAGATCATCCAGCGGCTCGACGAGGGCGCGCTGAACCTGCCGTATTGGATGATCTACGACGACAAAGAAGGCGAGGTGCCGCCGATCAAGGCCACCAACGTGTCCATGGTCGAGACCGAGAAGTACGTCGCCGCCGGGCTGTGGCACACCGCCGACACCCTGCCCGAACTCGCCGCGAAGATCGGGGTACCGGCGGAGAATCTCGTGGCCACCGTCGACCGGTTCAACGCGCACGTCGCCACCGGCGTCGACCCCGATTTCGGGCGTGGCGACGAAGCCTACGACCGAGCCTTCTCCGGCGGTGAGCCGCCGCTGGTGACCATCGACAAGGGCCCTTACCACGCGGCGGCGTTCGGGATCTCGGATCTGGGCACCAAGGGCGGACTGCGTACCGACAGCGCCGCGCGGGTCCTCGGTCGCGACGACGAGCCGATCGGCGGGCTCTACGCCGCGGGCAACACCATGGCCGCGGTCAGCGGCACCGTCTACCCCGGCGGCGGCAATCCCATCGGCGCCTCCATGCTGTTCAGCCACCTGGCTGTGCTCGACATGCTCGGCACCTGAGACCTTCCTCCCGCTGGCCGGGAGAACCGGTCCGACGCGGCCACCGGCCGTGGTTCGGTGCACCAAACCCCTCATTCCAGGAGCAACACATGGCATCAGCAGACGACATCCGAGACACCGTGCGGCGGTATGTGGAGGCGGTCGGCAGCGGCACCGCCGCCGACATCGTCGCCCTCTACCGCGAGGACGCGACGGTCGAGGATCCCGTCGGTTCCGAGCCCCATGTCGGCCATGCCGCCATCCGGAAGTTCTACGACGTGATCGAACCGCTGGAGCGATCGAGCGAGCTGTTCACCGTGCGCGTCGCGGGCGACAGCGCGGCGTTCAGTTTCCGGATCGTCACCCGGTTCGGGGAGCAGAGCTTCACCCTCGATCCGATCGATGTGATGACCTTCGACGAGAACGGGCTGATCAGCAGCATGCGCGCGTTCTGGTCCCCCGACGACATGGTGACCGGCTGAGGCGACGATGACTGCACCTGAACAACAATCCTGGGACCACGAGGTCGGCTTCCTGGTCGTCGGCAGCGGCGCCGGTGGTCTCACCGGCGCGCTCGCCGCCGCCGACCGCGGGCTCGACACCCTGGTCATCGACAAGGCGTCGGTCTACGGCGGCAGCACCGCGCTCTCCGGCGGCGGCATCTGGGTCCCCAACAACCCGACCCTGCTGCACGCCGGGCTCGGCGATTCCCGCGCCGATGTGCGCGCCTACCTCGACGCGGTCGTCGGTGACCGGGTGCCCTCGGCCAACATCGACCGGTTCATCGACGAGGGCCCGCGGATGCTCGAGTTCCTCGAGACCAGCCCGCACCTGCGATTCCAGTGGTGCACCGGCTATTCCGACTATCATCCCGAGGCGCCCGGCGGACGTCCGGCAGGCCGATCCATCGAGCCGTTGCCGGTGGATCTGAAGCAGCTCGGCGACGACGAGGAACTGTTGCGGCCCGCCGCGCTCGCGACGCCGCCCGGCCTGTTCATCACCTCCAAGGACTTCGTCCAGCTCAACATGGTGACCCGCACCTGGAAGGCGCGCTGGACGGCGCTGCTGACCGGGCTGCGGGCAGTCAAGGCGATCGTGTTGCGCAGGCACATGGACACCCTCGGCCGGGCGTTGATCGCCCGCTTGCGGCTGGCCTTGCGCGATGCCGGTGTCCCACTGTGGCTCGACACCCCGCTGCGCTCGCTGATCACCGACGACACGGGCGCGGTGCTCGGCGTGGTGGCCGAACGCGACGGCCGCGAGATCCGGATCCGGGCGCGCCAAGGCGTGCTGCTGGCGACCGGCGGCTTCGAACACAACCAGGCCATGCGCAAGCGCTACCTGCCCGAGGGCGGCCGCGACAACTTCAGCGCCGCCTCCACCGACAACACCGGCGACGGCATCGTGGCCGGTGAGCAGGTCGGCGCCGCGGTCGATCTCATGGACGACGCGTGGTGGATGCCCTCGTTCCAGCGGCCCGGCGGCCTCAACCAGGTGCTGGTGTCGGAGCGCTCGATCCCGCGCTCGATCATCGTCGACGGCGCGGGCAGGCGGTTCACCAACGAGGCGTCACCGTATGTGACCTTCGTGCACGCCCAGCTCGCGGGCAGCCACGATCCGGCCTGGCTGATCTTCGACACGAAGGCCAAGGGCCGCTATCCGATCGGCGGCATCGTGCCCGGGCAGAAGTTCCCGGCCTCGTGGCTGGAGACGGGCCTGATCCGCACGGCGCCGACCGTCGCCGAACTGGCCGCGGCGATCGATGTCCCCGTCGCCGCGCTGGGTGCGACGGTGCAGCGCTACAACGAGTTCGCGCGCGACGGCCGGGACGAGGATTTCGATCGCGGGATCAGCGCCTATGACAACTACTACGGCGACCCGACGCTGCCGCAACCCGCGCTCGACGTGCTCGACAAGGGCCCGTACTACGCGTTGCGCGTGCGCATCGGCGATCTCGGCACCAAGGGCGGTCTGGTCTACAACGACAACGCCCAGGTGTTGCGGGCCGACGGCAGCGTCATCGCCGGGCTCTACGCCACCGGCAACACCGCGGCCGCGGTCATGGGCAACGACTACGCGGGCGCCGGCGCGACGATCGGTCCCGCCATGGTGTTCGGCTATGTCGGCGCGCGTCACGCCGCGGGCGAACGCTGAGAGTGAGGACGACCATGCAGCCGATCCAGTGCGGTACCTGCGGGAACAAGGTTCTCGCCGAGAAGTTCAGTCCGAGCCACACCAGCGTGCAGTGGCTCGACGACGCCGAGTCCGCGTGCCCGGAGTTCGCCCGCCGGGCCGCGCTCGGCGAGCACAGCAGCTGGATCCCCACCTGTCCGGCACTGCGCGATTCCATCGAAAAGGCCGTGCTGGAAGGCGAATTGGCGACCGATCAGCTGCGCCACGAGCCGGTCCCCGGCCGGCTCGGCTGAAGCATCGAAACAAGGAGAACTCATGAACGAACGCGACGACCTGGGCGTGGTGGCGCCCTGATGGACCTCGACTACGACCACACCCTGCGCGAGATCCGCACGGACGCAGGCGTTCTGCGCTACCACGAAGCGGGCGACGGTCCGCCGCTGCTGCTCCTGCACGGGTCCGGGCCTGGTGTCACCGGCTGGCGCAACTTCCGCGGCAATCTCGCGACCTTCGCCGACCGGTTCCGCTGCCTGATCCTGGAGTTCCCCGGTTTCGGTGTGAGCGAGGACTTCGGCGGTCACCCGATGGTCACCGCCCTGGACGCGGTCGGTCGCTTCGTCGACGCGCTGGATCTGGAACGCGTCGACATCATCGGCAACTCGATGGGCGGCGGGGTCGCGCTCAATTACGCGATCGCGCAGCCGGATCGGGTCGGCAAGCTGGTGACCATCGGCGGTATCGGCCGCAACATCTTCAGCCCCGGCCCTGGTGAGGGCATCAAGCTGCTGCAGGAGTTCACCGAGGAACCCACCCGCGAGCGGCTGATCCAGTGGCTGCATTCGATGGTGTTCGACCCGGCCATGGTCACCGAGGAGCTCATCGAGGAACGCTGGACCCAGGCCACCGACCCGGCCACCCTCGATTCCGCCCGCCGGATGTACAGCAAGGCCGCGTTCGGTGCGATGGTCCGAGCCATGGAAGCCTCCGACGCACCCCCACCCTGGGCGATGCTGCACAAAGTCAAGGCCCCCACCCTGATCACCTGGGGCCGCGACGACCGGGTGAGCCCGCTGGACATGGCCCTCATCCCGATGCGCACCATCCCCCGCGCCGAACTGCACGTGTTCCCGAACTGCGGACACTGGGCGATGATCGAACGCAAGGCCGAATTCGAATCGGCCGTCCTGGCTTTCCTCACCCGCGAGGACCCCGCGCGAGGGGTATGAACCTCCCCGTATCCGTGCTGCGCGGGCCGTCGTGATCCGGTGGCCCGCGCATTGTCGTTCCGGCGGCACCGCAGTGGATCAGCGCTGGGTGATGTCGCGCTCTGGCACGGAATTCCCGCTGGTTGCGATCAGTTCGTATGACGTACTTCGCCCGCTCGAATCGGAGCGTCGTAGTGCGCCGAGGTCGATGAGTTCGTTGATGTCGCGGAGGGCGGAGGCCTGAGAGGTTTTGGTGATGATCGCCCATTCGCGGCTGGTCAGTTTTCCGTCGAAGCCGTCCAGGAGCCGGCTGAGCATGTCGATCTGGCGGGGTTCATCGCTGTCGCGTGCCAGGTCCGCCAGAAGCTCGCTTTTGCTAGTGCCGCGTCGATGGCGGTGTCGGCGTTGATGATCGACTGGTGTAGCGCGTCGAGGAACCAGAGCAGCCAGTCGGTGACATCGAGGTTGCCTCGTTGGGTGCGCCCGAGGATGGCGTAGTAGTTCTCGAGGTCGCGCTGGATCTGAGCGGACAGGCTGTAGAAGCGGCGGTGGCTGTGCTCGGATCGGGCCAGGGCCAGATCGCCGAGGGCGCGGGCGATTCTGCCGTTGCCATCGTCGAATGGGTGGATTGCCACGAACCACAGGTGTGCCAGGCCCGCTTTCAGTACCGCGGGTTCGGGGATCGCGGCATTGGCCGATGGACCGAATGCGTCGGACCCGTGCGCAGGCTGCTGCGGGGGCCGCAGGCGCGGGCGCCCCGCAGCGCCTGGTTCAGCGCTGGGTGCTGCCCGCGTCGACCGGCAAGGTCACCGCGGTGATGTAGCGGGCCTCGTCCGAGGCCAGGAACAGGGCGGCGTTGGCGATGTCGACCGGTTCGACCCACGGGATGGGGAGCATGTTCATCGTCACGGCCGCCTCGGCGAATTCCGCACGGGTCGGCTTCTCCAGGTCGGGGCGGAACTTCTGGCGCACCATGTCGTTCTGGATCATCAGGGTGTCGACATTGGTGGGGTGGACCGAGTTCACCCGGATGTGGTGCGGGGCGAGTTCTTGGGCCAGGGAGCGCATCAGGCCGACCACACCGTGTTTGGCGGCGGTGTAGTGGGCGACGCCGACGAGGCCGCGCAGGCCCGCGATCGAGCTGGTCAGGATCATCGACCCGCTCCCACGCTCGATCAGGTGCGGCGTGGCGGCCTTGCAGGTCTGCCAGACGCCGGTGAGGTTGATGTCGATCATCGTCTGCCACTGCTGCTCGGTCAGGTCCAGTGCGCCCGCGCTCGAGGTGATTCCCGCGGTGGCGCAGACGATGTCGAGACCGCCGAGTTCCTTGACGCCCGCGTCGACCGCGGCACGGAGGACGGTGCCGTCGCGCACGTCCACGATGTCGGCGACGATCCGCGCGCCGGTCGCCTCGACCGCGCGGACGGTCTCGTCGAGGTCCTCGCGGCTCGCCGGCGGGGTCACCACGGTGTCGACCGGGCCGCAGAGGTCGACGGCGATGATGTCGGCGCCCTCCTGCGCCAAGCGGATCGCCTGGGCGCGGCCGATGCCGCGGGCGGCGCCGGTGATCAGCGCTACTTTGCCGGAAACACGTCCCATGTCACACCTTCTGAATCAGTCCGGCATCCACCACGAGCTGGGTTCCCGTCACGAAACGGGACTCGTCGGATGCGAGGAAGAGCACGGCATTGCTCACGTCGACCGGTTCCACCCACGGCACCGGGAGCAGAGTGCGGCGTTGCAGTGCCTCGGCGGCGTCGTCACGCGTCGGGTTCGGCAGGTCGGGGCGGAGTTTGGCGTAGACGGCGTCGTTGAGGATCATCGGCGTTGCCACCGAACCGGGGTGCACGGTGTTCACCCGGATCCCGCGTTCCCCCAGCTCGTTGGCCAGGGTGCGGGCCAGGCCGACCACGGCGTGCTTGCTCGCCGAGTAGTGCGCGGCGGTGGCCGCACCGGTCAGGCCGTTGGTGGAGCTCACGATCACGATCGATCCGCCGTCGACCAGGGCGGGCGCCCCGGCGCGCACGGTGTGCCAGACACCGGTCAGGTTGATGTCGACGGTGCGCTGCCAGGCCTGGTCTGCCATCTCCCAGGAGGGGCCGAGGTCGGTGTAGATGCCCGCGTTGGCCACGATCACGTCGAGGCGGCCGAACGCGCGCATGCCCGCGGCGACGGCGGCGTCCAGCGAATCCTGGTCGCGCACATCGGCGATGCCGGTGACGCACCGGGTGCCCGCCGCCTCGACCGCCGCGGCGGTGGCCGCGAGTTCGTCGCTGGCGGTGGCGATGTCGAGTGCGATGATGTCGGCGCCTTCCTCGGCCAGCCGGCGACAGTGGGCCCGGCCCATGCCGCCGGCCGCGCCGGTGACCAGCGCGACGCTGTTCTGCATACGTTTCATCGGCCCGAGGCTAGGGTCGGCACCTGCCGCATCCGCCCTGGTCGTCCCGGTCAGCGGGCAGTGCGCGGCGGCCTCCCGGCCATCGGGATCGATCGGCGCCACCGCGTGGCCGCGCTGCCACCGTTACCCACGTTTCGCACCGGAGGCGTGATCGGAGGACGGCAGTGACGAAGACGAAGGGTGATCGGCCGCGAGTGGTGACGCTGCGGGTGTCGGCGGTGATCGAGGAGACGGCGGACGCGCGCTCGCTGGTGTTCGACCTGCCCGACGACGACCGCTTCGCCTACCGGCCCGGCCAGTTCCTGACCTTGCGGATTCCCGGCGGACCGACGGGCGCGGTGGCCCGCTGCTATTCGCTGGCCAGTTCGCCCGACACCGGCGAACCACCGAAGGTGACGGTGAAGCGCACTGTGGGCGGCTACGGCTCGAATTGGTTGTGCGACAACATCGCTGTCGGCGACACCGTGGACGTGCTGCCACCGCTGGGCACCTTCACTCCCGCGTCCCTCGACACCGATCTGCTGCTGTGGGCGGCGGGCAGCGGGATCACGCCGGTGATGTCGATCCTGCGCTCGGCGCTGGTGCGGGCCGAGGGCCGGGTGGTCCTGTATTACGCCAATCGCGATCAGGAGTCGGTGATCTTCGCCGATGAACTGCGCGAGTTGGCCGACCGCTATCCCGACCGGCTCACCGTCACCCACTGGCTGGAGTCGCTGCAGGGCTTGCCGACCGGTGCGCGCCTGGCCGAATTCGCCGCTTCCTACCGGGAATACGAGTCGTTCGTCTGCGGGCCCGGCCCGTTCATGACTGCGGTGACAACCGCGTTGGCGGGGGCGGGCTGGCCACGCGACCGGGTGACCACCGAGGTGTTCACCTCCCTGTCGGGCGATCCGTTCGCCGCGCCCGAACCGATCGCGGCGGCGGAGTCGGCCGACGCGGCCCGCGTGGAGGTGGAGCTCGACGGCGAAGTACACGCCCTGGCCTGGCCGCGCTCCCGGACGCTGGTCGACGTGCTGCTGGCCGACGGCATCGATGTGCCGTACTCGTGCCGGGAGGGCGAATGCGGTTCGTGCGCCTGCACAGTCGTCGACGGCGAGGTCGGCATGGACAACACCGGTGTGCTCGACCAAGAGGACATCGACGCCGGGTACACCCTCGCCTGCCAGGCCCGCCCGCGCACCGACACGATCCGCATCCGCTTCTGATGTGTGCGGATTTGCTTCCATCCAGCGGGAAGGCGCCGAACGGACGCGGCCCCGGCGCACCACGATGGGATCGTCATCGCCAGCACAAGAATGGAGCCGACATGCTGACCCCCACCGTGCGCACCGCACTCGCCGACGAACTGGCGCGGGCCGAGCAGGATCGGGTGGCTGTGGGCCCGCTCGTCGACCGGTATCCCGACATCGATGTCGTCGATGCCTACGAGATCCAGCTGCTCAACATCCAGCGCCGGGTGCGTTCCGGGGCCGAGGTCGTCGGGCACAAGGTCGGGCTGTCGTCGAAGGCGATGCAGCAGATGATGGGTGTCGACGAACCCGACTACGGGCACCTGCTCGCGGACATGGCGGTCTTCGAGGACGTTCCGGTCGAGACCTCTCGTTTCCTGCTGCCGCGGGTGGAGGTCGAGGTCGGTTTCGTCCTCGGCGCCGATCTGCCCGGTGAGGACTGCACCGAGGCCGATGTGCTGGCCGCGACGGTGGCCTACGCGCCATCGATCGAGTTGATCGATTCCCGGATCACCGACTGGCAGATCGGGTTGTGCGACACCATTTCCGACAATGCGTCCTCGGCCGGGTATGTCCTCGGTCGCGCACGCGTCGCGCCCACCGACATCGACATCACCGCCATCGACGCGGTGCTCACCCGCAACGGTGAGGTCGTGGCCGACGGGTGCAGTGACGCCGTCCTCGGCGACCCGGTGATCGCGGTGGCCTGGCTGGCGCGCAAGGTCGCCTCCTTCGGAGTCCGGTTGAAAGCCGGGGACATCGTGCTGCCCGGTTCGTGTACTCGCGCCATCGATGCCCGTCCCGGGGACGTTTTCCATGCCGAGTTCTCCGGACTCGGATCCGTCCGGCTGAGCTTCGCCTGAACCGATTCCGGCAGTGAGTTTCGCGCAGTGAAACGACCCCCGTCGCGACCCCGGACCACTCCACCCGCACCGGAATCGGTGACGTGGAGGACGCGCACGCCCATTTTGCACAGCTTCATCGGTGACAACGAAGTCTCCCGTGATCCCCGGGTTCGGCTCGGGCACTCCGCGACACTGCCGACTCGACCCATCCCCACCAACCAGGAGGCCAACCGTGTCCAACGGGACCGTCACCGCCGCGATCGTCGGATCCGGCAACATCAGCACCGACCTGCTCTACAAACTCCTGCGCACCGACACCATCACCCCCCGCTGGATGATCGGCATCGACCCCGACAGCGAAGGACTCGAACGCGCCCGCGGACTCGGGCTGGAAACCTCCGCCGACGGCGTCGACTGGCTACTGGCCCAAGACGAGAAACCCGACGTGGTGTTCGAAGCGACCTCGGCCTACGTCCACCGCGCCGCCGCACCCCGCTACGCCGAACTCGGCATCCGCGCCGTCGACCTCACCCCCGCCGCGGTCGGGCCCGCGGTCGTGCCACCGGTGAACCTGGCCTCGCTGATCGACGCCCCGAACGTCAACATGATCACCTGCGGTGGACAAGCCACCATCCCGATCGTCGCCGCAGTCTCCCGCGTCGTCCCGGTCCCGTACGCCGAGATCGTCGCCTCGGTGTCCTCGGTCTCGGCCGGCCCAGGCACCCGCGCCAACATCGACGAGTTCACCAAGACCACCAGCAAGGGTGTCGAAACCATCGGCGGCGCCGCTCGCGGCAAGGCCATCATCATCTTGAACCCCGCCGAACCACCGATGATCATGCGCGACACCATCTTCTGCGCCATCCCCGACGACGCCGACCACGATGCGATCACCGACTCCATCCACCGCATGGTCGCCGACATCCAACAGTATGTTCCCGGCTACCGGTTGCTCAACGAACCCCAGTTCGACGAACCCTCCGTGGTCTCCGGTGGTTTGGCCAAGGTCTCGGTGTTCGTCGAGGTCGAAGGCGCCGGTGACTTCCTACCGCCGTATGCGGGCAACCTCGACATCATGACCGCCGCGGCGACCAAGGTCGGCGAGGTCATCGCCGGTCAAATCCGCTCGGCTCGGGTGTAAGGAGCTTCCCATCATGGTCTTCTCAGCAGATCTCGACGTCCGCGTCACCGACACCTCCCTACGCGACGGCTCCCACCACAAACGCCACCAATTCACCACCACCGAAGTCCGCGACATCGTCGCCGCCCTCGACGGCGCCGGAGTCCCGGTCATCGAAGTCACCCACGGCGACGGCCTGGGCGGGTCCTCGTTCAACTACGGGTTCTCCAAAACCCCCGAACAAGAACTCATCACCATCGCCGCCCAAACAGCCAAACAAGCCAAAATCGCCTTCCTCATGCTCCCCGGTGTGGCTGTGAAGGAAGACATCAAGATCTCCCAGGACAACGGCGCGTCCATCTGCCGGGTCGCGACCCACTGCACCGAAGCCGACGTCTCGGTCCAGCACTTCGGCTACGCCCGCGACCTCGGCCTGGAAACCGTCGGGTTCCTCATGATGTCGCACACCCAACCCCCCGAAACACTGGCCCGACAAGCCCGCATCATGGCCGATGCCGGCTGCCAATGCGTCTACATCGTCGACTCCGCCGGCGCGCTGGTGTTGGACCAGGTCGCCGACCGCGTCGCCGCCCTGGTCACCGAACTCGGCACTGACGCCCAGGTCGGGTTCCACGGCCACGAAAACCTCGGCCTGGCCGTCGCGAACTCGATCTACGCGGTTCGCGCGGGCGCCACCCAGATCGATGGTTCGGCACGCCGCTTCGGCGCCGGTGCCGGAAACACCCCCGTCGAAGCGTTCATCGGCGTCGCCGACAAACTCGGCATCGCCACGGGTGTCGATTTCTTCGCCATCGCCGACGCCGCCGAAGACGTCGTCCGCCCCGCCATGCCCACCGAATGTCTCCTGGACCGCCAAGCTCTCATGATGGGCTACGCCGGGGTCTACTCCAGCTTCCTCAAACACGCCGAACGCCAAGCCGAACGCTACGGCGTCTCGGCCGCGGAAATGCTGGTCCGGGCGGGCAAACGCAAACTCGTCGGCGGCCAGGAAGACCAACTCATCGACATCGCCCTCGAACTCCAACGCGCCCGCTGATCTCGGACAGACGATCACCAGGATCTGGTGGCGGCATCGACCCGAGAGCCGCGTGCCACCAGATCCTGGTGATCGAACGTCCAGAGCGTAACCGGGGCGCTGGCCAGTGCCGGGGGCGAGCACATACCATCGGGCGTATGGTTCGTCTTCCGCTCAGTCCGGAGCAGGTAGAGGCAGGCCGCCGATTGGGGCGTCGTCTGCGGACGGCGCGTGGCGAGCGGGACCTGGGCGAGGTCGCCCAGGGCGCGGGGATCTCCCCGGAAACGCTGCGCAAGATCGAGTCGGGACGGATGCCCTCCCCCGCGTTCGGCACCGTCGTCGGCTTGGCCGAGGCACTCGGGATCCCACTGGCCGAACTCGCCGACGTCTACCGCGCCGAGCGGGTCGCCGAGTCCGCCTGACGGAGCAGTGACCGCTCTCAGCGGCGGTGCAGCGATTCCTCGTTGTCGTAGCCGAGGGTCACATCGTGGGTGATCTCGCCGCGGGTCACCGACACCTGACTCGACACCGGCGGGTAGCCGCGCGCGACCACCGTGTACTCGCCTTCCGGTAGGTCAGGGACCAGGTAGTGGCCCTTCTCGTCGGTGCGGGCGGTGGCCGCGGGGTCGCCGCCGGAGTCGAGGACGGTGATCTGGATGTCGGCGACGGGGCGGTCGCCGTCGACCCAGGCAGAGCCGACCAGGATCGCCATCGGTTCCAGGTCGATGTCGCGGTGTAGTGAGCCCGTCTCGGGCACGGTGAGCGCGACCGCGGCCGGGCGCATGTGGTCGGCGACCGCGACCAGGGTGTAGGTGCCGCTCACGACATCGCGGCACACGTAGGCGCCGTCCTCGCCGGTGATCGCCGCGCCGACCACATCGCCCTCGGGATCGGTGAGGGTCACCGTCGCACCCCACAATGGTTCGCCGCGGCGCGCCGAGCGCACGATCCCGGTGAGTTCCCCGGCGCCGGTGAGCATCAAGTCGACGTGCTGGGCGCGCTCCCCCATCGACACGCTCACCGCCTCGGGCTGATGGCCCACCGCGGCGGCGATCAGCACGTAGTTGCCCGGTTCCGGCGCCTCGATCACGTAGGCGCCGTCGGCGTCGCCGTTGCCGCGCGCCACCTGGTGGCCGTGCTGGTCGATCAGGGTCAGGATGGCGGCGGGCACGGGGCGCGCGTCGTCGCGGCGCAGCAGGCCCGCGATCACCCGGCCGGTGGCGGCGGGCCGCAGCTGTCCGGCCATCTCGTGCGCGTCGTGCAGGCTCACATCGCGCAGCAGGGCGCCGTCGGTGATCTCCTCGGGCGCCGGATCCTCCCGCAGCGGAATCTCTTTCATGAACACCAGCACCACACACGCGACAACGGCGAGATCCGCGGCGAGCAGGAACACGTCCTGGATGGCGCCGGTGAAACCCTCCAGGATCGGAATCCGCAGTTCGTCGGGCAGCGCGGCGATACCGCTGGTGTCGCTCTGCAAGGCGGCGAGCTGGTCGGCGTCGAGACCGGGCGGCAGGGTCCCGCCGAAGGCGCCGAGGATCTGCCCGGGCAGCCGGTCGAACAGAACGGTCAGGAACACCGCGACGCCCAGGGTGCCGCCGAGCTGACGGAAGAAGGTCGCGGCCGCGGTGGAGACACCCATCTCGGTGCGGCCGACGGCGTTCTGCGCGGCGATGATCAGCGTCTGCATACAGCCGCCGAGACCGAAACCCATGATCGCGCTGTAGGCCAGTGGCTGCCACAGCGGACCGTCGTAGCCGACCCGCGAGAACAGCGCGCAGCCGACCGCCAGGATCAACGCGCCCAGGACCGGCAGCACCTTGTAACGCCCGCTGGCCTTGGTGATCAGCCCCGACAGTTGCGCGCCGACCATGATGCCCAGCACCAGCGGCAACATCAGCAGTCCGGCTTCGGTCGGTGAGAAACCACGCACCACCTGCAGATACTGCGGCACCATCATGATCGCGCCGAACATGGCGACGCCGACGAGGAATCCGCCGAGGATCGCGATGCTGAAGGTGGAACTGCGGAACAGTCGCAGCGGGATCAGCGCCGCGTCCTTCATCAGGTACTCCACGACCAGGAACGCCAGCAGTCCCGCCGCACCGATTCCGTAGCAGAGCACCGCGTTCGGCGAGGTCCAGCCCCACACCCGCCCCTGCTCGGCCACGATCAGCAACGGCACGACGCCGACGACGAGGGTGAACGCGCCGAACCAGTCGATCCGGCTGGGTTGACGCACATGCTTGACGTCGAGCACCTTCGCCACGACGAGAAAGGCCAGGACTCCCACCGGCACATTCACCAGGAACACCCACCGCCAGCCCTCGATCCCGCCGAGCGAGTCGTAGTCGGCCAGGAAGCCGCCGACCACCGGGCCGAGCACCGTGGCGATGCCGAACACCATCAGGAAATAGCCCTGGTAGCGCACCCTCTCGCGGGCGGGCACGATGTCGCCGACGATGGTGAACGCCAAGGCCATCAGCCCGCCCGCGCCCAGCCCCTGAAACGCGCGGAAGGCCGCCAGTTCGTACATCGTGGTCGCGAAGCAGCAGGCCGCCGAGCCGAGGACGAACAGGGTGATGGCGAGCAGATAGAACGGTTTGCGGCCGTAGATGTCGGCGAGTTTGCCGTAGAGCGGGGTGGTGACGGTGGCGGTGATCAGGTAAGCCGTTGTCGCCCAAGCCTGTTCGTCGAACCCGTCGAGACTGTTCGCGATCCGCACGATCGCGACGCTGACGATGTTCTGGTCGAGCGCGGCGAGGAACACCCCCAATAGCAAGCCGGACAGAATGGTGAGGGTCTGGCGGTGCGTGAGGCGTGGTTCGACAACGGCGGTATCGGTCATGGAAAAGCCCTGGTTCTGATCGGCTGGCAAAGTGGGTGTCGATCATTCGGCCCACACGAGGGCCGACAACCCCGCTGCGAGGAAACTTTGCGCGGCGGGTGGAACTCTTCATGCGCTGGTGCGCCGAGCTTACCCACGTCGAATCCGCCACCCTCATCGAGGGATCAAGTGACCGATCATTTCCCGCCGGAATCGGGCGAATCGACGGTCGGGGCTGCCGAATGTGGAGACGAACTCGAGCCCCGTTCCAACCCTGGGGCCGAGGACGATCAGCTGTCGGACGCGGTCGTCACCGGACCGGGACGAGCCGATCGGCCAAGGCGCACAACGCTTCCGAGCAACCGGCGTCGATCCGCAGCGTGGCGGACCGGTCACCGCGCGTGGGACCGCGGTTCACGATCACGACCGGGATGCCGTTGCGCGCGGCGCGGCGCACGAACCGCAGCCCCGACATCACTGTCAGCGAGGACCCGGCGACCAGCAGTGCCTGCGCGTCGTCGACGAGATCGAAGGCCGCGACCACCCGGTCGGGCGGGACGTTCTCGCCGAAGTAGACGATGTCGGGTTTGAGCATGCCCCCGCAGTGCGCGCAGTCGACCATGCGGAAGCGGCTGGTGTCGGTGACCACGGCGTCAGCGTCCGGGGCGACCTCGATCCCGGTCGCCGAGACATCGTCGGCGAAGCCGGGATTCGCGGCTTCGAGGCGGTGCGCGAGGGTCATCCGGGAGATCAGGGTGGGGCAACGCAGGCAGCGGACCCGCGCATAGGTGCCGTGCAGGTCGATCACCCGGCGCGCGCCCGCCTTGGTGTGCAGCAGGTCGACATTCTGGGTGATCACGCCCGAGACCACCCCGCCGCGCTCCAGCCGGGCGATCGCACGGTGCCCCGGATTGGGCCGGGCGGCGTCCATGCGGCGCCAGCCCAGATGATTGCGCGCCCAATAGCGCTGGCGGAACACCGGATCACCGACGAACTGCTGGTAGGTCATCGGCGTGCGCGGCGGCGAATCGGGACCGCGGTAGTCGGGGATGCCGCTGTCGGTACTCAGACCCGCGCCGGAGACCACCACGACGCGACGCCCGGCCAGCAGGTCGGCCGCGCGCGCCACCGCGGCAGTGTCGACCAGGGCGTAATCGGGCATGAATCCACTCTACGAGCCGGTGGGGCGAGTGAACACGCCGCGCCGAGTTGCACCGTGTCGACCTCCGGCGACATGATGGCTCATCCCGCCCGGTCCGATCGCCAGAGGAATCCTGTGTCCGACACCGACGAGCACGGCCGCACCGCGCTCAATGCCGCGGTCGACGCGACCATCGTCGCCGTCCGCCGGATGTTCTACGTCCTCGGCGACGACATCGACCGCACCGAGGGCCCGATCGAGTTCACCTTCCACACCGGGGCGACCCTGCTGCTCGACGCCGGTGTCGACGGCACCGAACTGCGCATCGGCGCGGCACCGTGGCGCGACCCGTTCGAACCGCTGGTCGACCCGGTCAATATCGAATACGTCGCCATCTCGGGCAAGTACACCGCCTTCGACGTCACCGACGAGCCGCCGTATGACCGCCTGCTGGGACGTCGGGTCGACGCCGTCTCCGTGGTCCCCCTCCCCGACGGCCGACCTCGCGCGGCGACGCTATATCTCGGCGAAGCCCTGGTCAAGGCCGAATCGATCGCCGACGAACTCATCGTCACCCTGGCACCTGCCTGAGCGAACACCCATCGTCCGGGGGGTGTCCCTATGGTTTTCGTCAACCGTGTGAGGGGCAGCGCTTGAACATCAGTTGCTCGGTCGAGGGAGTGTGATCCAGTAGCGTTGCGCGGGGCCGAGGTCGGTGTCGCAAACCCCTTCGAAGACTCCGCCCAAGCTCTGGATCGTTTTCGCGGAGGCGACGTTGTCGACGGCGCAGACGAGCAGAACGCGTTCCATGCCGAGTTGGCGGGCTCGGTCGAGCATGCGTCCAAGCGCCCAGCTGGCCAGCCCGCGTCGGCGCGCGGTCGGGCGGATGCCGAAGCCGATGTGGCCAGCCCAGCGCACATACTCATCGAGATCGTGACGTAGCGCGATCCCGCCCAGGACCCGCTGGTCATCAACAATCCACCGGTAGGTGGTCTGCGTCGACTCGTCGAGCAGTCGCCCCACCCAGGCCGCGAATCCGGCCGGTGAGTCGACTTCATCGGCTGGTGTCAGCCCGAACCCGTCTTCATGAGGGCCTGCGCCCCACTCGGCATGTGCTTCGAGCCAGGCGCGATGCAGTTGTGTGGTTGGCGCGATGAGGTCGAGCACTGTGCGACTGTAGCGAGACAGCCGAGTTCAGGCAGCCCGATTCAGGGGGTCGCGGTAGTGCTCCTTGTGTTTGAGCATGGCGTAGAGAACGTCGCAGCGGGCGCCTGGCCAGGCAGATGAGAGCGGCGTTGTGCTTCTTGCCCTCGGCGCGTTTGCGGTCGTAGTAGGTGCGCGAGGCCGGATCGTGCAGGGCGGCGAACGCGGACAAGAACAACGCCCGTTTGAGCTTGTGGTTGCCGGATCGGGAGGGGAATTCGCTACGGATCGAGCTGCCTGATCGGTGGGTGATCGGGGCGATGCCGGCGTAGGAGGCGAGGTGGCCGGCGGAGGCGAATGCGGTGCCGTCGCCGACTTCGAGCAGGATGCGGGCTCCGGTCCTGACTCCGATGCCCGGCATCGAGGTCAGGACCTGGGAAAGAGGGTGATCGGCCAGCATCTCCTCGATATCGACCGCCATATGTTTCCGTTGCAGCAGAACAGTTTTCAACGAGTCCGCGAGCTTCGGCAGAACTGTCTCGGCGGCGTGAGAGCCGGGAACGACGACAGTTTGGGCAGGCAACGCGGCCAGGGTTTCCTCGACCAACCGAGCGCCCATCCGGGGCGCGTGTTTGACCGCGATGGTGGTGAGTTTGCGTCGGCCGGCGGCCCGGATGCCTTCGGGACCGCTGCAACGAGACAAGATTTCCAACACGGCCGGATGGGCGATGCGGGGTCCGAGAACGCGTTCGAGGGCGGGGTGGATGCTGGTGAGCAGGCCGCGGATGCGGTTGCTGGTGCGGGTCGCTTCTCCGGTCAGGTCGTCGTCGAATCCGACGAGAACACCGAGCTCGGTGAGGGTTTCGTCGCCGGTGTCGACCTGGCGCAGGGTGTGCGGCATGGTGCGGGCGGCGTCGGCGATGATGTGTGCATCGCGGGCATCGGTGTTGGACTGACCGGGGTAGAGGTCGGCGATGCGGCGCATAGAGAGCCCGGACAGGTAGGCGATGTCGTGGCCGCAGGCCCGAGCGACGGTGACCGGTAGGGCGCCGATGGTGTTGGGTTGGTCGACCACGATCAACAGTCGTCCCCGGGCGGCGAGCTGGTCAAACACGGCCCAGAGCCGGGCTTCGTCGTTGGGCAGCGCTTTGTCGAAGAGTCGTTTGCCGTTCGGGTCGAGTCCGACTGCGTGGTGCTCGCCTTTGCCGACGTCGATGCCGCAGAACACGGCATATGCCTGTGTCACTTGATGTTTCCTCGTCAGGTTCGAAAACGCTGGTGGAAACGGTCGCCGATCGAAGCGTCAACGCCCGGCACCCACGTTACGAAGAGACCTGTACAGCGGCCCTGTCCCCATTGGCGGTCTGTCGACGCTATCGGTGCCCGGCGACACCACCCCCCGGATCATGCGTTCGACTGGGGGAAGTAATCATACCGGGTCCGGCGACCGTGGGCCTGGTCTCAGGCCCACGAACAAGGCAACGGGGTGGGCCGCATGACGATGCTCCGTCTCGTCGCGGCCTGCTCGACCGGAGCGTCGACCAGGACACGGCGTGGCGAACCACGGACCGCACCGACTACTCGAGGCAGCATGGGGCGCGGCGGCGTGGGATCGAGGGAAGGTGTGGTGGGTGCGGGCAGTGGTGGCGGGTCGGGGCCGGTGGGGTTCGGGGTGGGGGGTGTCGGCGGGGTTGTTCGTCGCGGTGTTCGTGCTGGTGCCGGCGACTTTCGCGGTGCAGGACGCCTGGCAGGTGCCGGTGCCGCGGCCGATCGCCTTCGCGAAGCTCGAACCGATCGCGACCTCGTACTGGGTCAGCTGGGGGCTGACCCTGGCCGCCCTGCTCACCCCGGCACTCCTGCTGGCCCTGCTCCCACCGGCCCGGCTCCTCGCCCTCGGCTATCTGCTGACCACCTCGGCGATGGGTGTGCTGCTGTGCGGGACGACGGTGGGGCTGGCGTTCAGCGGCCTCGATCCGGCGTGACGGCGAGCTCGGCCACCACGTCGGTCAACTTGTCGATGACCGTGCCGCTGATCTGGCGATGCGCGTTGGCCAGGGCCGTGGTCGTGCAGATGCCGAAGGCACCCTCGGTGTCATAGAGCACCGCGGCACCCGCGGCGATGCCGTCGTCGCTGAGGTGACTTTCGGCCTCGACGCCCATGTCGGTCCCGATCGGCATACGCGAGAAGGTGATCGAGACGTCGGTGTTGATGAACCCGATGCCCTCGGTGCCCCAGTTGGTGACCAGACTGGTCTGCTCGCCGGTCATCGCGGCGTAGCAGAACGGCGAGGCGGGTTCGCCGTCGACGACGGGGATGTTGCGCACCCACTTGCGTTTGCGGGTGTCGTTCTGGTGTTCGGTCATCTTCGGCGACCAGCCCTCGGCATGGCCGTCGCTGCCGAACAGGTGCAGGGTCTCGTCGATGGTGGCCAGCGCGCTCGGCGGCGGCAGCGGCCGGTCCCGATCGGGCCGCCACACTTCACCCGGCGGCTGGGTCGAGCGCTTCAGCAGCAGCGCGCTCCCCCGAGCAACCACCGCGCCGTCGGCGTGCAATTCGATCGCGACCGCGCGGACCCGCTTGCCGTCCCGGATCACCTCGCTGTGCACGGTCAGCGGCACCGCGGGCACCGCCCGGTGCAGGTCGACGGTCAACCGCGCCGGGACGAACTCGTCGGTGCAGTAGCGCGTCTCCACCTCGCGCGCCATCAACCCGCACACCGGCGGCCCGGACAGGGTGGCGCGCGCCCACAGACTCAGCGAGAACGGGGTCGGTACGAAAACGTCGTCGGACCGGGTGAAATACGCCGGGGTGGAGCTCATGTTCGACCCTTTCTTACGCTGTCAACCCGTTCACAGTAGAACGGGTTCCAGCGCCTCGGCAAGCTACTCCAGTTCGCCCTCGGTCTCGAGGTAGACCTGGCGCAGCTTGTCCAGGGTCTCCTGCTCGGGGTGCTCCCACAGCTTGCGCTCGGCCGCCTCGAGCAGACGCTCGGCGATGCCGTGCAGGGCCCACGGGTTGGACTGCTCCATGAACTTGCGGTTCACGTCGTCGAACACGTAGCTCTCGCTGAGCTTCTCGTACATCCAGTCGGCGACCACATTGGTGGTGGCGTCGTAGCCGAACAGGTAGTCGACGGTGGCGGCCATCTCGAAGGCACCCTTGTAGCCGTGGCGGCGCATCGCCTCGAGCCAGCGCGGGTTCACCACCCGGGCACGGAAGACGCGGGCGGTCTCCTCCGAGAGTGTGCGGGTGCGCACGGCGTCGGGGCGGGTGGAGTCGCCGATGTAGGCCTCGGGGTTCTTGCCGGTCAGCGCGCGGACCGTGGCGACCATGCCGCCGTGGTACTGGAAGTAGTCATCGGAGTCGGCGATGTCGTGTTCGCGGGTGTCGGTGTTCTTGGCGGCCACGGCGATGCGCTTGTAGGCGGTGCGCATGTCGTCGGCGGCGGGAGCGCCGTCGAGGTCGCGACCGTAGGCGTAGCCACCCCAGGTGGTGTAGACCTGCGCGAGGTCGTCGTCGGTGCGCCAGCTCTTGGAGTCGATGAGCTGGAGCAGGCCCGCGCCGTAGGTGCCGGGCTTGGAGCCGAAGATGCGAGTGGTGGCGCGGCGGGTGTCGCCGTGTTCGGCCAGGTCCGACTGGGAGTGGGCGCGAACGTAATTCGACTCGGCGGGCTCGTCGAGGTCGGCGACCAGGCGCACGGCGTCGTCGAGCAGTGCCAGGACGTGTGGGAACGCATCGCGGAAGAAACCGGAGATGCGGACGGTGACGTCGATGCGCGGGCGGGCGAGTTCGTCCAGCGAGATCACCTCGAGGGAGGTGACGCGGCGACTGGCCTCGTCCCACACCGGGCGCACGCCGAGCAGCGCGAATACTTCGGCGATGTCGTCGCCGGAAGTGCGCATGGCCGAGGTGCCCCACACCGACAGGCCCACCGACTTCGGGTATTCACCGTGGTCGGCCAGGTAGCGGGCCACCAGCGATTCGGCCATCGCCTGGCCGGTTTCCCATGCCAGGCGCGAGGGGACGGCCTTGGGGTCGACGGAGTAGAAGTTCCGGCCGGTGGGCAGCACGTTGATCAGGCCGCGCAGGGGGGACCCACTGGGGCCGGCCGGGATGAAACCGCCGCTGAGGGCGTGCAGGACGCGGGCGATCTCGATGCTCGTCTCGCGCAGGCGGGGAACGACTTCGGTGGCGGCGAAGCGCAAGACGGTCTTTACCGCTGCCAGGCGCCCACTCACCGCGACACTGCCTGTCGGCGGGGTGGCGCTGAGTTCTGTCACCCTGCTGGAATCCGCCGGGGTCGCGGCAACGTCGCCCGACTCGTCCGCGGCCGCACCGACCACGGTCAGGGAGCCTGCAATGGTCGTTTCGGAAGCGTCGACTGCGCTCGTCGCGACTGTGACACCCGTCGACGCGGTCGCGGGGGTAGACGAATCGTCTACTCCGCCAGCGAGAATCGCGGTGGCGTAATCGTCGACCAGCGTGTCGACCGCGTCCGCCGACCAGTCCGTCGCCTGCAGGGCACCGAGCAGTTCGCGGGCACGCGCTTCCACCACGTCGACGCGGTCACGGGATTCGTCACCGGCTTCGCTGAGGCCCAACGCTTCGCGCAGGCCGGGGACGTTCTGTTCGCCGCCCCACAGCTGGCGGGCACGCAGCATGGCCAGCACCAGGTCGAGTTCCATCTCGTGCTCGGGGGCCTGGCCGAGGATGTGCAGACCGTCGCGGATCTGTACGTCCTTGATCTCGCACAGCCAGCCGTCGACGTGCAAGAGCATGTCGTCGAAGACATCTTCCTCTGGGCGCTCGGCGAGCCCGAGGTCGTGGTCCATCTTGGCGGCGCGCATCAGCGTCCAGATCTGCTGACGGATGGCGGGCAGCTTGGCCGGGTCGAGGGCGGAGATGTTGGCGTGCTCGTCGAGCAGTTGCTCGAGGCGGGAGATGTCGCCATAGGTCTCGGCGCGCGCCATCGGCGGGATGAGGTGGTCGACGAGGGTGGCGTGGGCGCGGCGCTTGGCCTGGGTGCCCTCGCCGGGATCGTTGACCAGGAAGGGGTAGATCAGCGGCAGGTCGCCCAGCGCCGCGTCGGTGCCGCAGGAGGCGGACATGCCGAGGGTCTTGCCGGGCAGCCATTCCAGGTTGCCGTGCTTGCCCAGGTGCACCATCGCGTCGGCGCCGAAACCATCGGGCGCGGACAGCCAGCGGTAGGCGGCGAGGTAGTGGTGGCTCGGCGGCAGATCGGGGTCGTGGTAGATGGCGACGGGGTTCTCGCCGAAGCCGCGGGGCGGCTGCACCATCAGCACCACGTTGCCGAAACGCAGTGCCGCGATGACGATCTCGCCCTTGGGGTCGGCCGACCGGTCGACGTAGAGCTCGCCGGGCGGCGGGCCCCACGCCTCGTTGACGGCCTCGCGCAGATCCTCGGGCAGCGACTCGAACCAGCGGGTGTAGGTGGCGGCACCGATCCGGATCGGATTGCCTTCGAGTTGTTCGGCACTGAGCCAGTCCGGGTCCTGGCCACCCGCGGCGATCAGGGCGTGGATCAGCGCGTCGCCGTCGCCTTCCTCGAGGCCGGGAATCTCGCCGGTCTCGCCGAGATCGTAACCGGCGCTGCGTAGTTCGGTGAGCAGGCGGATGGCGCTGGCGGGGGTGTCGAGGCCGACGGCATTGCCGATACGGGCGTGCTTGGTCGGGT
Organism: Nocardia mangyaensis; assembly: GCF_001886715.1. Taxonomy (NCBI): domain Bacteria; kingdom Bacillati; phylum Actinomycetota; class Actinomycetes; order Mycobacteriales; family Nocardiaceae; genus Nocardia; species Nocardia mangyaensis. Next base: position 2,605,744 of record NZ_CP018082.1, on the reverse strand, counting down.
AGGCGGACAACATGATCGCGATCCGCTTGTCCGCGGCCGGGATGTGACGCAGGCGGGCGTGGCGCACCGCGATACCGGCGACCCGGGCCGCGCGTTCGGGATCGGGGACGTAGGCGGACAGACCGTCGGCGTCGAATTCCTTGAACGAGAACGGCACGGTGATGATGCGGCCGTCGAATTCGGGCACCGCGACCTGGGTGGCCACGTCGAGCGGGGACAGGCCGTCGTCGTTGGCCTCCCACTGCGCGCGGCCGCTGGTCAGGCACAGGCCCTGCAGAATCGGCACGTCCAGGGCGGCCAGCGCGGCCACGTCCCAGGCTTCGTCGTCACCACCGGCCGACGCGGTGGCGGGCTTGCTGCCGCCCGCCGCGAGGACGGTCACCACGAGGGCGTCGGCGCGTCCGAGCAGGGTGAGCAGTTCGGGTTCGGCGGTGCGCAGCGAGGCCGCGTACACCGGCAGCGCCCGCGCGCCTTTGGCCTCGATCGCCGTGCACAGGGCGTCGATGTAGGCGGTGTTGCCCGCGAGATGCTGGGCGCGGTAGTAGACCACGGCGACCGTCGGGGCGTGCGGTTCGAGGATGCGCGCGGTGCGTTCGAGTTCACCCCAGGTCGGCAGCTGCACGGGTGGATCGAAGCCGTGGCCGGTGAGCAGGACCGTGTCGGAGAGGAAGTTGTGCAGCTGGCGCAGGTTCTCGGCGCCGCCGGCGGCCAGGTAGTTGTGCGCGTCGGCCGCCACGCCCACCGGCACGGTCGAGCACTCCATCAGCTCGGCGTCGGGCGCGATCTCGCCGCCCAGCGCCACCATCGGCACCCCACTCGCGCGGATCGCGTCCAGGCCCTCTTCCCAGGCGCGCTTGCCGCCGAGAATGCGCACGATCACCAGGTCAGCGCCGTCGAGCAGGCCGGGCAGGTCGTCCACCAGCAGCCGGGCCGGGTTGCCCCACCGGTACTCGGCGCCGCTCGCGCGCGCGCTCAGCAGATCGGTGTCGGAGGTGGACAGCAGCAGGATCACAGGGTGAGGCCTTCCTCGGGTGACGCGCCCATGGGTGGGTGGGTGGTGCTCGCCGGAGAGGGTCTGGCTGTTCACAGTGGCGCGACCGCACCGGATTTCCACCGGTTTCCTCGTCACCCGCCGAGCAACCCGATCGTACTGACCCCCTCCCCCCAGCAACTTTCCCGCCCCACCTCGCGGACTGGACACGTGATCACCACGCTCCGGCGGCGGCATCGGCCCGGAAGCCGCCCGCCACCAGAGCGTGGTGATCTTGATCAGGGGGTGGGGCGTGTGTGGTGTCGTCCACCTCAGCGAGGGCGTCGGCGGTGGCTACCGAGCCGGCTCCTCGGTCGATTCGGGGCGGCACGGCATGGCGAGGGTGAACAGGTCGCCGTCATCGGCGGAGCGGATGCGGGCAGGGAGGTCCGGGGCGATGAGGTCGAGCATCACGTCGGGACCGACCGCTGTGGCGACCGCGGGATACAGAGCGGTGACGGCGAAGTGGATCGTGACCGAGGGTCCGGTGATGGTCGCGGAGAGTGTGCGACCGGTGGTTGTGTGCGACTGGGCGAAAGTCGTGAGAGTCGAGCGATCCGGGAAGCAGTCGGCGAGGGTCACCGTGTGCGGCGGGGTCAGGTGCAGGACGATGACGGGTGAGCCGGACTCCTCGAGTGCGGCGAGGAAGCTTGCCCGGGCAAGCACCACGCGGGTGCGCGCCGGGGGTAGTGCGGCGAGCATCGCACGGTAGTCGGGGAACACCTCGGTCGAGCGGTGGCATCGGCGGCGATCTGATTCGTGGACACTGATCATGCGATCCCGCGGAGCGGGGTTGACCGTCCGGGTCCTCGCGGCCGGATCGCCGACACGGACAGAATCGGGAGCAGCCCGATCGAGCCGATCAGCTGGATCGGAATCGGTTGTGGCGGAATATGGTTCGCGATCAGCCGAGCCGACAGCGGTGGGACCCACGACACCGACTGGTGCTGCGGCCACGAATTCGACGTCTAGGCGACCGGGGTGGATCGCAACGGAATGCCGGCGACGCAGCCACGACAGGATCGAACGTAGCTCGACGGCGTCGACGGTGGCCGTCCACGGGACCGCGGGCGAACATGTGGGCCGCAGGGTTCGGGTGGCGAGGCGGATGCGGTCCGTGGCGGTGAGCGTCAGCCCGTCGTCGCCGGCCTCGATCAGGACGGTGTCGAGCACCGGCCACTGCGGATCGGTGACGGTCGCCGTCGCCACCTGGTCGACCGCGGCCGCGAGCAGTGGACCACTCACCCACACCACGGCGTCGTCCGCGGACACCCGGCCCACATCCGCCGCCGACGCCGCCACGTCTGCGACGGCCTCGGCACCCGATACGCGACCCACGTGCGCCGAGCCCAGCGCCCGCGTATCGGCCTCGCCACCCAGTGCGCGACCCACCGGCGCCGAGCCCGGTACCTGTGCGTCGGCGCCCGGCACACGGCCCTTGTCCACCGCCGGGCCGGCCGAATGCGCATCGGCATCACATCGGGCCGCGAGAGCGGTTCCAGGGGAAGCGATCTCGGTGCGAGAGGGCGCTGGTTCGGCGTTCGGGGAGGTCTGCGCGGACCCGGCCGCCTCGCCGATCATGGTCACGTGCAGGGCATTCCGGGCGGCGGTGGCGGCGATGCGGACCTCGCGCAGGCGCTGGTCCAGGTCGGTGAGGTGGGCGTCGAGGAGTGCGGCGGCGCGGGTGGGGCCGGGTTCGGCGAGGACGGCGGCGACCGCGGGCAGCGGCATGTCGACGGCGCGGAGGTGGCGGATGAGGCGGGCGGTGTCGGTCTGGTCGTGGGTGTAGTAGCGGTAGCCGGTCGACTCGTCGACGACCGCGGGGACGAGGACTCCGGCGTCGGCGTAGAAGCGCAACGCGCTCGCGCTCAGACCGCACGAGCGGGCGAATTCGCCGATGGTGATCAGTTCGGTTTCGGGCACCGGGCGATCATCGGGGTTCGAGCGAGTCGAAGGTCAAGCCCGCGTCAATCGGTGCTGGTTCCGGCGGCGAGCATCTCCGGGGAGCCGGTGCCGAGGTTGCGGTAGACGTTGGCGACCACCATCTGCCCGAGCGCGTTGTTGCCGACGCCGCCGATGACCGCGCCGATGCCGGCCGGAATCAGCGTGCCGAACAGCAGCAGGGTGCGTTTGACCAGGTAGTTGACCAGGAACCGCTTGGCCGGGGAGTCCGGCATGCTGGCCAGGCCGGGAATGTGGTCGGTGACGACCGAGAGCCACTGCCCGGTCTTGTGACCGGCGGTCTCGTCGAGCAGCTTCGTGCCCGTCTCGCCGAGCACCACCTTCGACACCAGGTGTGCCAGGCGCGGGTCGTCGGGATCGAGCCGGTAGGCCTGGGCCGCGCCGACCGCCAGCACCGAGGACGCCTCCAGGAACACCACCGTGTCGACGCCGGTCGCACCGAGACCGATCAAGGTCCCCACTCCCGGCACAGCCGCGGTGAGTCCCACCGTGACGCCGCTGGCGGTGACGATCACCCGGTACTGGCGGGTGAGCCGCTGCATGATCTCCACCGGGGTGTCCTGCGGATGCCGACGCTCCAGCCAGTCGACATACCGGCCCACCACCGGCGCCTGCGCGTGCGCGACCCGGTCGAGTGCGGGAACGAGACGCTTGTCCACGAATGCACGCAGCATGCGGCGACCTCCTGTCGACGATCCTCCTGGCGGATTCACCCACCCTAGGCGACGGCACCCGCGCGATCGAGGCCGCCGCGCGAGTCGAGACTCGACACAGCATCGATATCGGCCCTCGTCGACGACGGTCGGTCGAGCGTGCGCCGCCATCGTCCGCCTTGCTCGACAGCGGCCGGCCTGCCGGGTGTCGTCGGCCATGTGCACGGACGCGCCCGGTGCTCCCGCGGGTGTGCGAACGCCGGGTTCGCGGTGTCGGGCCGGCCGAATGCCGGTGCGGGGTGGAACGGCCGTGGGTCGTAGGCTGGACAGATCATGACCAGGAGTACTCCCGACGCGTGTCCAGGGGTTCTGCGGCTGCATCAGGCGGCCGACGGGCCGTTGGCGCGGATCCGTGTCCCGGGTGGCCGGTTGACCCCGGCGCAGGTGCAGGCGCTCGCCGACGCTGCCCGGGACCTGGGCAACGGCAACCTCGAGCTGACCTCGCGCGGCAACATCCAGCTGCGGCAGGTGCGCGACGCCTCCGAGCTCGCCGGGCGACTGGAGGTGGCGGGATTGTTGCCCAGCGACACCCATGAGCGGGTGCGCAACATCGTCGCCTCCCCGCTGTCGGGCCGGGTCGGCGGGTGGGCCGACGTGCACGGGCTCGCGGACGACCTCGACGTCGGGCTGCGGGCCGATCCCCGGCTCGCAGCCCTGCCAGGGCGGGTGTTGTTCACCCTCGACGACGGTCGCGGCGACGTGAGCACCCTGCGCGGCGACATCGGCGTCCAAGCCGTCGCCGCCGACACCTTCGCGCTGCTGCTGGCCGGGACCGACACCGGGCTGCGGGTCACGGCGGGCGAGGCGGTCGAGGTGATGCTCGACGCCGCACGTGGGTTCCTCGACCTGCGCGGGAGCGGCGAGGCCGGGCAGTGGCGGCTGCACGAGATTCCCGGCGGTGCGGAGCGCGTCGTCGAAGCACTCGACCGCTCCCCCGCGAGTTCGCCGCTGGAACTCGGTGCCACACACGACATCCCGATCGGTTGGCTCGACCAGGACGATGGCCTGGTCAGCCTCGGGGCGGCCGTGCCACTGGGAACGCTGCCCGCCCGCACGGCCGAATTCCTCGCCGCCATCGACCATCCCGTCTTCGTCACCCCCTGGCGCAGTGTGGTGATCACCGACCTCGCCGAAGGCCCGGCCGAGACGGTCGTCCGCGTGCTCGCCCCGATGGGCTTGATCTTCGACGCGCACTCGCCGTGGCTGCGGGTGAGCGCCTGCGCCGGGCGCCCCGGCTGCGCCAAGTCGCGCACCGATGTGCGCGCCGACGCCGCGGCGGCGATCGAGTCGCAGCGTGTGCTCGGCATGGCGCTGGACCCCCCACCGGCCGGTGACGACAGCAGCACCACAGCCGACGGCAGCCGCTCCGACACTCCTTCCACCACTGCGGAGACCGTCGCCGCCGAGGACGTCCGAGTGCTCGGTCGACAGCACTGGTCCGGCTGCGATCGTCGCTGCGGACGACCGACCGGCCCGGTCACCGACGTCGTGGCCACCGCCCACGGCTACCGCATCGAAGCCCCCTAGGCGGTTTCCCGGCCCCGGTCCCGCACGCCGACGCCCGCGGCGGTCACCGACTCCGATCTGCCGCGTCCGCTGACCTTCGGGGCGGTGACCCTCCCCCTGAACACCGCACCCGCCGGGGTGCGGGACCTGCACTACGGCGCCTCGGCTGCCCAGGACGCCGTTCGGCCCGCCACCGAACCGCTTTCCCCGGTGCTCGTGTCGCGGTGGTGCAGCTCGAGCACGCAGCACTTCACCCCGCCGCCGCCCTTGCGCAACTCGGACATGTCGACCGGCACCGGCGCGAACCCGCGGGCCCGCAGCGCGGCGATCAGTCCGGTGGCGCCGGGGTCCAGGAACACGTGGTGACCGTCGCTGACACCGTTGAGGCCGAACGAGAGCGCATCGGCTTCCCCGGCCAGGATCGCGTCCGGGTAGAGCGCGGACAGAACGTCGCGAGCCGCCGGGCCGAAGGCGTCCGGGTAGTAGGCGATGGTGGTGTCGTCGAGGACCATCAACGCGGTGTCGAGGTGGTAGAAGCGCGGGTCGACCAGTTCCAGGGAGACCACCGGCAGGTCGAAGTACTGTTCGACCTCGGCGTGTGCCGACAGCGAGCAGCGGAACCCGACCCCGGCGAGAATGCGCTGCCCCGCGAAGGCGAAATCGCCCTCCCCCTCGTTGGTTTCGGCGGCCGGGGCGAGCGCGCGCAGTTCGCGAGCGGCGAACCAGCGGTGGAAGGCGGGTCCCTCCGCGGCGCGCTCGGGGTGGGCGAAGCGCGCCGAGAGCGCGTGCCCGCCGATCACGATGCCGCTGTTGGCGGCGAAGACCATGTCGGGCAGACCGGGTTCGCCGGGCACCGTCTCCACCGAGTGCCCGTGCTCCTCGAGCACCGCGCGCAGGATCTCCCACTGGGCCAGCGCGCGCGGCCGGTCGACCGGGGCGTCCGGGTCCATCCACGGATTGATCGCGTAGCTGACCTCGAAATGCTCCGGCCTGCACATGACATAGCGGCGCGGACGGGCGACCCGTGCGGGCGCTGGTACGCGGAGAGGGGCGGCGGCGGTCATCGTGACTCCCGGTGGCAGCGCGGATCGAACGGTTGCTACGACGGTAAATGTCGGCTCATTGCACGGGGAACACCGATCTGTTGCGCATATCGATGGAAGAATAGGCAATCATTGCGTCACGGCAGCCGGGAGCAACATGGACGACATCGATCGGCGGATTCTGGGCGAACTACTCACCCACGCCCGCGCCTCGTTCCAGGACATCGGCTCGGTGGTCGGGCTGTCCGCGCCCGCGGTGAAGCGACGGGTGGACAAGATGGTCGCTTCCGGGCAGATCACCGGGTTCACCGCCCAGGTCAATCCGGCGGCGCTGGGCTGGACGACCGAGGCGTATGTGGAGGTGTACTACCGCGACAACATCTCCCCGGCCGAACTGCGCCGGACGCTGGAACCGATTCCGCAGATCGTCGGGGTGTGGACGATCGCGGGTGAGGCCGACGCGCTGGTGCACGTGATGGCCACCGACATGGCCGAGATCGAGGTGACCGTGGAGCGGATCAGGGAGAACGCGCGGGTCGGGCGCACCCGCAGTTCGCTGGTGATGTCGCGCATCCTCGAACGCCCGCGCACGTGAGTACCGACCGAGGCCGCGCGCGACCCAGGTTCTAGGGTTGTGCCCATGTCCGACGTGCGTACCAGCTACCTCACCGACGGGGCCGAGATCTATCGGCGCTCGTTCGCGACGATCCGCGACGAGGCCGATCTCGCCGGTTTCCCCGCCGATGTCGAGCGGGTGGCGGTGCGGATGATCCACGGCTGCGGCCAGGTCGACCTGGCCGCCGACATCGCCTACTCCCCCGGTGTGGTCGCCGCCGCGCGCGCCGCGCTGCGGGCGGGCAAGCCGATCCTGTGCGACGCGAACATGGTCGCCTCCGGGGTCACCCGCAAGCGGCTGCCCGCCGACAACGCGGTGCTGTGCGCTCTCACCGACCAGCGCGTCCCCGAACTGGCCGCGCGACTGGGCAACACCCGCTCGGTGGCGGCGCTGGAACTGCTGCGTGATCAGCTCGACGGCGCGGTCGTGGCGATCGGCAACGCGCCCACCGCGCTGTTCCACCTGCTCGACATGCTCGACGCGGGCGCGCCGAAACCCGCCGCCATCATCGGGATCCCGGTCGGTTTCATCGGCGCGGCCGAGTCCAAGCAGGCGCTGATCGACTTCGGCGGGGTCGAGTACCTCACGGTGCGCGGCAGGCGCGGCGGCAGCGCGATCACCGCCTCGGCCTTGAACGCGATGGCGAGCGAACAGGAATGAGCGAGATCAGCACCGGCACGCTGTGGGGCATCGGCCTCGGACCGGGCGACCCGGAACTGGTCACGGTGAAGGCGGCCCGGCTCATCGCCGCCGCCGATGTGGTCGCCTTCCACAGCGCCCGGCACGGCCGCAGCATCTCGCGCGCCATCGCGGAGCCGTACCTGCGGGACGGCCAGATCGAAGAACACCTGGTCTACCCGGTGACCGTCGAGACCACCGATCACCCCGGCGGCTACCAGGGCGCGATCGACGAGTTCTACGAGCAGGCCGCCGCCCGGCTGGCCGAGCACCTGGCCGCCGGACGCGATGTCGCTCTGCTCGCCGCCGGTGACCCGCTGTTCTACAGCTCCTACATGCACATGCACCGTCGCCTGGCCGACCGTTTCGAGACCGGGATCGTCCCCGGCATCACCTCGGTCAGCGCGGCCTCGGCGGCCCTCGGCACCCCCCTGGTGGAAGGCGAGCAGGTGCTGACGGTGTTGCCCGGCACCATGCCCGTCGACGAGCTCACCGAGCGCCTGCGCCACACCGACGCTGCCGCCATCATGAAACTGGGTCGCACCTTTCCCGGTGTGCGCCAGGCACTCTCGGACTCCGGCCGCCTCGCCGACGCCTACTACGTGGAGCGCGCGAGCAGCACTCGCGAGCGAGTCCTCGCCGCCGCCGATGTCGACGACGCCGACGTGCCCTACTTCGCGATCACCCTCGTACCGGGTCCGACGCCGACCACGCCGATTCCGGCGCGTAGTGCCGTCACACGGACCATCGACACTCGTGCCGCAGACTCGACAGTGGCGGCGGAACCCTCGGCACTCCTCGGCACAACGGCCGTGCGCACCTCATCCCACGTCGGCGGCGCCGCGAACGAAGCCTCCACCGCATCGCAGGACACCCCCGGCGAAGTCGTCGTCGTGGGCCTCGGCCCGGGTGACACCGCGTGGACCACTCCACAGGTCACCGAAGCTCTCGCCGAGGCGACCGATCTCGTCGGTTACACCACCTACATCAATCGCGTCCCCGAGCGCGCCGATCAGCGCAGGCACGCCAGCGACAACAAGGTCGAGTCCGAGCGGGCCGCGATGGCGTTGGATCTGGCCAAGCGGGGCGCGAAGGTCGCGGTCGTGTCCTCCGGGGATCCCGGCGTGTTCGCCATGGCCGCGGCGGTGCTGGAAGTCTCGGCCGAGCCGCAGTTCAAGGATGTCGCGGTGCGGGTGCTGCCCGGGCTGACCGCGGCCAACGCCGTGGCCAGCCGGGTCGGCGCGCCGCTGGGCCACGACTACGCGATGATCTCGCTCTCGGATCGACTCAAGCCGTGGGATGTTGTCGCGCGACGCCTTTCGGCCGTGGCGGCAGCCGACATGGCCATCGCGATCTACAACCCGGCCTCCTCCCGCCGCCGCTGGCAGGTCGGGGCGATGCGCGATGTCCTGCTCGAGCACCGCGCCCCCGACACCCCGGTGGTGCTCGGCCGGGACGTGGGTGGCCCGACCGAATCGGTGCGGGTGGTCACCCTCGGCGAGCTCGACCCGGACGCGGTGGACATGCGTACCCTGCTCATCATCGGCGCCTCCACCACCACCGCCTTCGACACCCCGACGGGCACCAGGGTGTACACCGCGCGCCGGTACGGCACCGGGGAATAGCGGCTTCCGGCGAACACGCCGCAACCCAGTCAGTCTTGGTGGACCGTACGCCCAGGCGTAACATTCCACTGAGGAATGTAGTTCGAAGGGAGTTGACCGTTGACCGACACCGCGACTCGACGCCGCCCGCTGAACTCCACCGCGGCCTCACTACTGGGCTTTCTGCACGAGGGTCCGAAGTCGGGCTGGGACCTGGCCACCCAGGCCCAGCAACGCGTGGGCGACTTCTGGACCATCACCCAGAGCCAGGTCTATCGCGAGCTGACGAGCATGGACACCGCGGGCCTGGTGACCAAGGGCGAGCGCGGCGCCAGGGAGCGCACGCCCTACCGGATCACCGAGAGCGGACGCGAGGCGTTCGCCGAGTGGATCGCTCGCGACCCCGGCGCCGAGACGATCCGGGTCCCGCTGCTGCTCACGCTGTCGTTCGGTGAGCATCTCGAACCGGCCCACCGGGACCGGATCATCGCCGCCAACAAGAACATCCACCAGGATCGGCTCGATCGCTATCTCGACGAGGACGAGACGGCCCTGGCACCACACCAGCGCGCCACCCTCGAATTCGGCATCGCCTACGAACGCGCGGTCCTGCACTGGTTCGACCAGCTGCCGTCGATCCTCACTCCGCGAGTCGACCCCGGCTCAGCGCACGTGCTCTGAGGCGACCTCGCGCAACCACTCGACCGCGTCCGGGACGGCGTCCACCGCACGCGCGCCCGCGGGCAGCGGTGGCCGGTCGACCATGATGACCGGCAGTCCCGCGGTGCGCGCGGCGAGGATCTTGGCCTCGGTCTGTTCGCCACCGCTGTTCTTGGTGACCAGCACCCCGATGCGGTGGCGCGACATCAGCACGAGTTCCTCGTCGACGGTGAACGGCCCGCGCGCCAACAGCAGTTTGTAGCGCGGCGGCAGCGGTGCCGAGGGCGCGTCGATCGAGCGGATGACGAAGCGATGCCGGACACAGCCGGCGAACGCGCCGACACCCTGGCGGCCGATGGTCAGCAGGACCGGCTCGTCGTGCCCCGGCAGTGCCGCGACGGCCGCGGTCAGATCGGGCACCCGGGTCCACAGATCCCCGCGACGCTGCTCCCACTCCGGGCGCCGCAGATGCAGCGCGGGGATGTCGAGTTCGCGTGTGGCGGTGGCCGCATGGGTGCTGACCTGCGCCGCGAAGGGATGGGTCGCGTCCACGACGGCGTCGACAGCGTTCTCGCGCAGGTAGGTTCGGAGGCCCTCGACACCACCGAACCCGCCCACACGGACCGCACCGACCGGCAGCCGCGGGTTGGCGACCCGTCCGGCCAGCGACGACACGATGTCGAGTCCGCGCTCACTGGAGGCGATCCGGGCCAGCTCCCGGGCTTCGCTCGTGCCGCCGAGGATCAGGACTCTCAGGGCTGCCCGCTGAAGTAGGCCTGACCCGCGTCGATGAGCGAAGGGCCACCGGCGATGAGCAGACCGATCACGCCACCGATGATGGCGCCCGGGATGATGGTGACGATGCCGATCGCGCCGAGCAGCGCGCCGATGACCGCGCCGACCAGCGCGCCGGTGGAGGCCCGCTGCAGTTCGGCGGCGAACCACTGCTGGGAGCTGATGTCCTTGGCGGTGACCGACTTCGGGGTCAGCGTCAGGGTCGAACCGTCGGCCTCGACGACCGCGGCGATCTCGGTGGTGGCACCGTCGACCTGGCCCGACAGCGGGACCAGCGCGATGACCTCGCCCGCCTCGTTCTTCAGCGTCACCGACTTCTGATCGGCATCGAGGCTGAACGCGCCACCGGTGACCGTGGTGAGGACCGATTTACCCGCGTCGACGATCTGCGCGCGGTAGGTCACGCCGCGGTCGGCGCCCTGCACCGAGGGCGCGGCCTGCTCCTGCACGGCGGGGGCCGGGGCGGCGGGCTCGGCGGCTACGGGCGCGGCGGCGATGCCGGTCGCGGCGATGGCCAGCACCGCGGGGGCGGTGAACTTCGAGTACTTCATGGAACTCCCCATCATGGAAAACCGAACCGAGTGAGGATTTACCCGGAACGGCCACGACCCTACCCCCGAGCCAAGCGTTCTACACGTTCGGTTCGTAACTTGCAGGATGCGACGATCTGGCGCGAACCGTGGTGTCGTGATCTGCACGTGATCTGACCGTGATCGGTGCGGATAGGGTCGCGAACCGTCAACCAGCTGGTTTTCCGACGATCCACTGGGCAACGGGCAGGTGCGGACGCCAGGCCGTGAACCCGCCGAGCGGCTCGCCCCGATAGATCTGAAACTTCCGCAACGCTCCGCCGAAGGTCGCGAACCAGTCGAGCAGCAGCGCTTCCGATTCCGCCGTCACCGCATTGGCCACCAATCGGCCGCCGGGGCGCAGCCGCTGCCAGCATTCGGCGAACAGTTCGTCCTGGGTGAGTCCGCCGCCGAGAAATATCGCGTCCGGTGCGGATAGTTCCATCTGGGCTAACTCCGAGCGCACTTCGCCGAGAATCGATATTCCGGGGACACCCAGTGCGGCGGCATTGGCCGCGATCTGTTCGCGGCGCGCGGGCAATCGTTCGAAGGTGACCGCGCGGCATCGCGGATGGGTGCGGCACCATTCGATGGCGATACTGCCCGAACCGCCACCGACATCCCACAGCGTTTCCCCCGGTGCGGGCGCGAGGGCAGTGACGGTGAGGGCGCGAACCTCGGCCTTGGTGAGCTGGCCGTCGCCGGTGAAGGCGGTGTCGGCCAAACCGGGCAGGCGGGTGTCGCGACGGGCGCCGGGGAGGGCCCGGCAGTCGAGGGCGATGAGGTTGAGCGGGTCGCCCGGCGGGTGGAGCCATTGCGCCGCGGTGCCGGTGAGGATCCGTTCGTCGGGGCCGCCCAGTTGTTCGAGAACGGTCATCACCGACGGACCGAAACCCTTGTCACGCAGCAATTCCGCGAGGCGCTGTGGAGTGGACTCGTCTTCGCTGAGCACGAGAACGCGGTGGTTTTCGGACAATTCGGGCAGCACGGTGGGCAATGGCCGGGCAACCACACTCACCACCGGGATCTCGGCGAGCGGCCAGCCGAGCCGGGCACAGGCCAGCGACGCCGAGGACGGTTGCGGAAACACCCGCAGTGCGCTCGCGCCGAAGCGCCGGGCCAGGGTCGCACCGATGCCGTAGAACATGGGGTCACCGCTGGCGAGTACGCCGATACGCCGATCGGCGTTGCGGGCGAACAGTTCCGCCAGGGCCGGCAGGAGCGGAGTCGGCCACGGCACCTGTTCCGCCGTTCCCGGCGGCAGCAGGGCCAGCTGACGCGGTGACCCGAACACCACCTCGCAGGCGAGGACCGCCGCGCGGGCCTTCTCCCCCAGCCCCGACCACCCCTCGGCGCCGATCCCCGCGACGACGATCGGCTGACCTGACCAGGCCGGCGCGCTCACCGCGGCATCCGCCGCCAGATCGACTGCGGCAGCAGCCGCATCACGAAGAACATCACCGCGAGACGCCCCGGCACCGCGACCCGGGTCGCACCCTTGCGCAGGCCGCGCACGACGGCCTCGGCGACCTGATCGGGAGTGCTCGACATCGGCGCCGGGTCCATGCCGGTGGTCATCCGGCCGATCACGAAGCCAGGGCGGACCAGCAGAAGTTGGACGCCCGTACCGTGCAGCGCGTCGCCGAGGCCGCTGGCGAAGCCGTCGAGGCCCGCTTTGGCAGATCCGTAGACATAGTTCGCCCGACGCACCCGAACGCCCGCGATGGAGCTGAACACGACGATCTGCCCGCTGCCCTGGGCCCGCAGCACAGTGGCCAGGGTGGTGAGCACGCTGACCTGGGCGACGAAGTCGGTGTGCACCACGGCCACCGCGTGCGCCGGGTCCTGTTCGGCACGAGCCTGATCCCCGAGAACGCCGAAGGCGAGCACAGCGGTCCCGATCGACCCGTGCTCGGCGACGATCTTCTCCAGCAACCGAGCATGGATCGCGGTGTCGTCGGCATCGAACTCGACCGTGTGCACGGCACTCGCTCCGGCCGCCCGCACCTGCTCCACCTCGGGCCCCAACGCATCGGCCCGGCGCGCCGCCAGAATCACCACCCGCCCCGAGGCCAACCTGCGCGCCACTTCCAGCCCGATCTCGCTGCGCCCACCGAGGACCAGCACCGGCCCGCTCGTCTGCTCACCCATGGGCCCAGTCTGTCATCTCGACAGCCGACCACCGGAGCCCGCCGCCGCCACGCCCGGTTCCGAGCAGAGTCGCACCGCGAGTCACTCGACATGGCGCAGACCACCGGAATCGCGCGCAACGGCCGCCCGAGAATGCTGATCAACCGCGCGCGCGACGAGGATGTGCGTTGCGCGACACTGGACAGCCCACCCATGGTGTCACCGCGTCGGGGAACGCGCTGCCTGCCGACGCGGGATCCACCGCCCGCGCGGGTCGAAACCCGCGTCGACTGCCCGAGTCGAACCCGGCTACCGTCAAGCCATGCCGACCACCACCGCGCAGCTCTCGCCCGCCGCCCAGGACTTCGTCACCGAGCGGCACCTGGCCACCCTCACCACACTGCGTGCCAACGGCACACCGCACGTGGTGGCGGTCGGCTTCACCTGGGACCCCGACAGCGGCATCGCCCGAGTCATCACCGACGGCGCCTCGGTGAAAGCACGCAATGCGGCACGCGGCGGCTACGCGGCGGTCAGCCAGGTCGACGGACCCCGCTGGCTCACCCTGGAAGGCCCGGCGACGGTGCTCACCGACAGCGCCGACGTCGCCGAGGCCGTACGCCGCTACACCGAGCGCTACCGGGTACCCCGGGTGAACCCGACACGAGTGGTCGTCGCGATCCAGGTCCGCCGGGTGCTCTCGTCCGGCACGCTGAAATAGCCGGTGCGCGAACCGCTCACAGCTCGGTGAGCCCGTGTGGTCGCTGGTTCATCGACTCCACACCGTCGGCGGTGACCACCACGATGTCCTCGATGCGCGCGCCCCACTTGCCACGGAAGTAGATCCCCGGCTCGATGCTGAACGCCATGCCCGGCGCGAGCACGAGGTCGTTGCCCGCCACGATGTAGGGCTCCTCGTGCACCGACAGGCCGATCCCGTGCCCGGTGCGGTGCACGAAGGCGTCGCCGAGGCCCGCCTCGACGAGCGGGGTCCGTGCGGCGGCATCGATCGACTCGGCCGTCACGCCGGGCCGCACCGCCGCGACCGCCGCCGCCTGGGCGGCCTCCAACATCGCCACCTGGTCGGCGACCTGTTTGCTCGGCTTGCCCAGGACATAGGTGCGGGTCGAGTCGGAGTAGTAGCCGGGCTCGACCGGGCCGCCGATGTCGATGACGACGACATCGCCCTTCTCGATCGTGCGCTCGGAGACCTCGTGGTGCGGGTCGGCGCCGTGTGGGCCGCTGCCGACGATGACGAACGCGGCCTCGGTGTGGCCCTCCTCGACGATCGCGGCGGTGATGTCGGCGGCCACTTCGGCCTCGGTCCGACCCGGCCGCAGGAACTCACCCATCCGAGCGTGCACCCGGTCGATCGCCGCACCCGCCCGACGTAGTGCCGCGACCTCGGCCTCGTCCTTGATCATCCGCGACGCGCGCAGCACCGGCGTCGCCGAAGCGGGCAGGCCGGTGGTCGACTCGGCGAGCGGGATCAGGTGCAGGGCGGGCATGGCATCGGCGACGGCGATGCGGGAACCGGCGTGCAGCGTCGAGCGCACCAGCTGATAGGGATCGACGCCGTCGACCCAGTCCAGCACCTTCAGCCCGAGTTCCTCGGTGGCCGACGCCGCCAGCGAGGCCAGCTCGAGTTTCGGGATCACCACCGAGGGCGTCGCCCCGTCGGAGGTGATCACCAGGCAGGTGAGCCGTTCGAAGGATTGGGCCTTCGACCCGATCAGATATTCCAGATCGGGGCCCGGCGTGATGAGCAGGGCGTCCAGATGCGCCCCGCGCATCGACTCCACCGCCCGCTCCAGCCGCTGACCGTAGATGTCCGCCGCGAACCTTGCCTGCGTGTGCGCGCTCATAGGTTTCGACGTTACCCGTCACCCACCGGCCGACGCAGTATCGGCGACCGGAGCGGAACCCGATCGTGGCGCACCGTCGCCACGCCGGAACCCGTCACGGGCGCCCGAGCACGCGTTCGGGGCACAATCACCCCGTGACCGTTGACCAGACCCCCCGCGGCCCCCTGCTCATCCTCGACGGCGCCAGCCTCTGGTTCCGCGCCTACTACGCGATCCCCGACAAACTGCGGGGCGCCGACGGGCGTTCGGTGAACGCGGTGCGCGGATTCACCGACATGGTGGCCTCGCTGATCACCAAGCACCGGCCGAGCAGGCTCGTCGTCGGCCTCGACCTGGACTGGCGCCCGCCGTTCCGGGTGGCGCTGGTGCCCTCGTACAAGGCGCACCGGCTCGACACCAGCGACGCGGCCGCGCCCGGCGCCGAAGAGGTGCCCGACACGCTCACCCCGCAGGTCGAGATGATCCTCGAAGTGCTCGCCGCGGCGGGCATCGCCACCGGCGGCGCCGAAGGCCTCGAGGCCGACGACGTGCTGGGCACTCTCGCCAGCCGGGAACGCACCGATCCGGTGATCGTCGTCAGCGGCGACCGTGACCTGCTGCAACTGGTGCGCGACGACCCGGCGCCGCCGGTGCGGGTGCTCTACGCGGGCCGTGGCCTGGCCAAGGCCGAACTGTTCGGACCGGCCGAGGTGTCGGCGAAATACGGAGTGCCAGAACAGAACGCGGGCCCCGCCTATGCCGACATGGCGACCCTGCGCGGCGACGCCTCCGACGGACTGCCCGGGGTGGCCGGGATCGGCGACAAGTCCGCCGCACAACTCATCTCGAAGTTCGGTTCGCTCGACGCGTTGATGGTCGCGGTCGCCGATCCGGACTCCGGGCTGGCCAAGGGTGTCCGCGCGAAACTCGTCGCGGCGCAGGACTACCTGAAGGTCGCCGCGCCGGTGGTCCAGGTGGTGCGCGACGCCGAGGTCGTCCTGTCAGGTCCGGACACCCTGCCCGCCACCCCGGCCGACCCGCAACGCCTGCTCGCGCTGGCCGCCGCCTACAACGCCGAGAGCCCGATCACCCGCCTGGTCACCGCGCTGACGGCGGTCCACACCGGGTGAACCGGACCGGGCCGCCCGCGCGAACGCGGACGGCCCGGAAATCGCGGTACGACAGCCTAGTTCGGGCGGCCGACCTCGTAGGTCCCGTCGTCCTTGGTGACCTTGATGGTGACCTGCTTGTCTTCGCCGCTGACCTTCAGATCGCAGGTGAAAGTCGCGTCGACCTTCACCTCCTGACCGGAGGGGCAGCTCACGTCGGAGACGTCGGCGATGCCGTAGGACTCCACCAACACCCGCGAAACGCCGTCCTGCACGGCGGACTGGTCGAGCTCGTCGGAGGCGAACAGGACGAGCAGCAGGCCGATGATCGCGGCGACCACGAGCACACCGGCCACGACGAGGCCGATCACCAGGCCTTTGCCCTTACCGCCGGACGGCTGCGGCTGCAGCTGCTGACCCCACTGCTGCTGCGGCTGCTGTCCCCATTGCTGCTGCGGCGGCTGGCCACCCCACTGCTGCTGGGCATTCGCACCCTGGGCATTCCAGTCCTGCGGCGGCGGCTGGGTCTGACCCCACTGCTGCTGCGGTCCGGTGGGCTGCGGCGGCACGCCCTGCGGCGGCTGCTGGCCCCACTGCGGCTGCTGTCCGGGCTGCTGCGGCTGTCCCCACTGCTGCGGCGGCTGCTGCGCGTTCGGATCACCCCAGTGCTGGGTGGGCTGAGCCTGCTGCGGCGGCTGGCCCCCTTGTGGCGGCTGCGCCGCACCTCCCCAGTGCTGCGTGGGACCGGCGCCGCCGGCCCCCTGCTGACCTCCCCAGTGTTGGGTGGGATCGTTGCTTCCCTCCCCTGGGCCGTTCGGTCCGTACGGGCCGCTCATCCACTCGCCTCCACTCGCATCGTTGTACATACGGTAGCCCCCCGCGCCAGGCCAGCCGCTTTCGCACGACTCCGCCATCACGGTCGGTACGCGAAGAAATCAAATCACAGACGTATCGACTACGCGGCGTCCACCGCAACGACACCCCGCCGAACCGCGCGCACCGCCTTGGCCGCGGTGGCCGCGATCTCGGTGTCGTCGGCGGTGTTGTGGATCTGGTCGAGCAGATCGATCACCTGCCTGCACCAGCGCACGAAATCGCCCGCCGACAGCGGCGTTCCCTGGTCGCCGCTGGCCAGCAACGACTCGGCCAATGCGTCGCCGCGCGCCCATTTGTAGACGCCGGTGACGAAGCCGAGATCGGGTTCGCGCGTCGGTGGCAGCTTGTGCCGCGACTCGTCGGCCCGCAGCTGGCTCCACACATCGAGGGTGGCGCCGATCGCCCGGCGGATCGGTTCGGTCGGACCCGCGGCGGTGAGATAGCCACCCTCCTGGCGCGACTCGTAGACCAGCGCGGAGACCACCCCGGCGAGCTCGGCCGGGCCGAGACCGCGCCACAGTCCTTGACGCAGGCATTCGGCGACGACGAGATCGCTCTCCGCGTAGATCCGCGCCAGCCGCCTGCCGTCGATGGTCACCTCGCCGTGTTCGACGAAGCCGCGTTCCTCGAGCAGACCGACGATCCGGTCGAAGGTGCGCGCGAGCGAATTCGTCGTCGCGGCAACCTTCTGGCGCATCGTCTCGGTTTCGCGGGCCAGCCTGCTGTACCGCTCACCGGTGCGGCTGAGCTGTTCGCGGTCGGGGCGGCTGTGCGCGGGATGGGAACGCAGACTACGGCGCAGCGTCGCGAGTTGGCGATCCTCGCCCCCGCGCGTGTGGTCGTTGCGCCGACGCCGGCCGGGGGCCGAGATACCGGTGCCGCGCAGCGCCGAGGCCAGATCGCGGCGGATGCGCGCGGTGCGGTGGTCGACCCGGCGCGGCAGGCGCATGTGCCCGAGTGCTTCGGCGGGCGTCGGGAAATCAGCGGCCGACACCCGGCCTGCCCAGTGGTCCTCGGTGAGCACCAGTGGCCGCGGATCGCCCGGCGTCTGGTCGGGTTCCAGGATGACCGCCAGACCGGCGCGCCGACCCGACGGGATCGCCACCACGTCACCGCGGCGCAACTCGATCAGAGCCTTGACCGCGGCACCGCGCCGATCGGCCCGGCCCTGCTGCTGGATCTCGCGCTCGCGCTGCTTGATCCGCTCCCGCAGCGACAGGTACTCCATGAAGCCACCGTCGACCCCGCCGAGCTGGCTCTCCAGCTTGCGCATCGCGCCCTCGTTGCGCTCGATGCCGCGCACCAGCCCGACCACCGAGCGGTCGGCCTGGAATTGGGCGAAGGACCGTTCCAGCAGCGCCCTGGCCTCCTGCGCGCCCAACCGGTCGATCAGGTTGATCGACATGTTGTAGCCGGGCCGGAACGAGCTGCGCAACGGATAGGTGCGGGTGGAGGCCAGGCCGGCGACCGCACTGGTGTCGACCTCGGGCTGCCACAGCACCACCGCGTGACCCTCGACATCGATGCCACGGCGGCCGGCCCGCCCGGTGAGCTGGGTGTACTCCCCCGGGGTCAGCTCGGCGTGCGATTCACCGTTGAACTTCACCAGGCGTTCGAGCACCACTGTGCGCGCGGGCATGTTGATGCCGAGGGCGAGGGTCTCGGTGGCGAACACGGCGCGGACGAAGCCTTTGACGAACAGTTCCTCGACCGTGTGCCGGAACGCGGGCAGCATTCCCGCATGGTGAGCGGCCAGACCGCGTCGCAGGGCGTCGCGCCACTCCCAGTAGCCGAGCACTTCCAGATCGCCCTTGGGCAGATCGCCGGTGTGCTTCTCGACGATCGCGTCGATCTGCTCGGCGTCACCGGGCCTGCTCAAGTCCAGCCGGGCCCGCAGACACTGGGCCAGGGCGCCGTCGCAGCCCGCGCGGCTGAAGATGAAGGTGATCGCGGGCAGCAGCCCTTCCTCATCGAGGCGGGCCAGCACCTCCGGGCGCGGCAGCGGGCGGAAGTTGCCGCGGGCGCCGCGGCCACGGGGGCCGCCGTAACCGTGCATCCGGTCGGCGGACTCGCGCTGACGGATGAAGCGCACGAGGTCTTCGTCGACGAGCACCTTCTGATCACTGGACTTGGTGTCGAACAGGTCGAACATCCGGCGCCCGACCATCACGTGCTGCCAGAGCGGGACCGGCCGGGTCTCGTCGACCACCACGGCGGTGTCGCCGCGCACGGTCTCCATCCACGCGCCGAACTCCTCGGCATTGGACACCGTCGCCGACAAGCTCACCAGCCGCACGTCCGGCGGCAGGTGCAGGATCACTTCCTCCCAGACCGCGCCGCGGAACCGGTCGGCCAGGTAGTGCACCTCGTCCATCACCACATACGACAGGCCGTCGAGTGAATCCGAGGACGCGTAGAGCATGTTGCGCAGCACTTCGGTGGTCATCACGACCACGGGGGCGCCGGGATTGATCGACTGGTCACCGGTGAGCAGTCCCACGCCGGCGCGGCCGTACCGGGCTGTCAGGTCGGCGAACTTCTGGTTCGACAGCGCCTTGATGGGCGTGGTGTAGAAGCACTTTCCGCCCGAGGCCAGCGCCATGTGCACGGCGAACTCACCGACGATGGTCTTGCCCGCGCCCGTCGGCGCGCAGACGAGCACGCTGTGCCCCGCTTCCAGGGACGCGCACGCGGTGCGCTGGAAGGGGTCGAGCTCGAAGGAGATTTCGCTGGCGAACTGCGCCAACTCGGTGGCCCCGGCGGGAGAATCGGTCACCCGTCAGAGCGTATCGGAGTAGTCCGACACGGGGCGCGTGGTTTTCTGCGGGTCGGCGACCGAATCGGCCGGGGCGACCGGGTCCGGGGTGTCCAGCGGCGAGGCTTCCTCGTCGTCGAGGGTGCCCCAGCCGGAGTCGGCCTCGCGGCGGGCCCGGCGGGCATCGTTGAACCTGGCGAACTGCACGGCCATCTCGAACAGCAGGGTCAACGCGAACGCCAACGCCAACATCGAGAACGGATCCTGCGGTGTCACGATCGCGGCGAAGACGAACAGGCCGAAGACGATGCCGCGCCGCCACGCCTTGAGCTTGACGTAGGGAAGGACACCCACCAGGTTCAGCCCGATGACCACCAGCGGCGTCTCGAAACTGACGCCGAAGATGATCAGCAACTGGACGATCATGCTGAAGTACTCGGAACCGCTCAGCGCGGTGATCTGCACGTTGTCACCGATGGTGAGCAGGAACTCCAACGCGTGCGAGACCACCGCGTACGCGAGTACGGCGCCGGCCACGAACAACACACTGCCCGAGGTCACGAATCCGACCGCGTACTTGCGCTCCTTGGCGTAGAGCCCCGGGGTGATGAAGGCCCACAACTGATACAGCCAGAACGGCGCGGCCATCACCACACCGGCGGTGAAGCCGACCTTCAACCGCAGCATGAACTGTTCGAACGGGCCGGTCGCCAGCAATCGGCAGGCCCCGTCGGGACTCAGACTCGCGCGGGCCGATTCGGGCAGCGCACAGTAGGGCCCGCGCAGGATCTCGCCCAGGCTCTCGAGGCCGAACAGCGATTGCGCGTACCAGACGAAACCGAAGATCGTGGTGACCGCGATCGCGGCCAGCGCGAGCAACAGCCGGGTGCGCAGTTCCTGCAGGTGCTGAACCAACGACATGGTGCCGTCGGGATTCGTCCTGCGCTTGCTGCGCCGGGGATCGAACGGAATGCGCATGGTGAGTGGTGGCCTCTAACCCTCGGTTCGGCGGATGCTCGGCAAAACAGCACTGCGCCCCGGAGCGGTCACAGCCACTCCGGGGTGAACTTCGAGGTCAGAGCGTCTTCTGGCCCTGCTGTGGTTCGGCGACCGGCGGCTGCGGCTGCGCGGCCGAGGCCGACAGCTGCTGCGGCGGGGCCGGGGTGGCGTCCTGCGCGGGGGTGGTGGTCGGGGTCGCCGACTCCGACTGCATCTGCCCGACCTCGCTCTTGAAGATGCGCAGCGACCGGCCGAGACCGCGCGCCGCGTCCGGAAGCCGCTTCGCGCCGAAGAGCAGGACGAACAGCAACGCGATGATCAGCAGGTGCGTCCAGCTGAACGTGCCCATTTTCAGATACCTCCCAAGACTGTGGTGGTTACCGATGCTACCCGTCCGCGAGCTGTCGCGAGTGCTCACCCGCAGCATTGTTCGCCACGCGTTCAACCCTGGACAGCGCTGGCGGCACCGGTCAGCTCGGCCAGCAGACGGCTTCCGGTGAACCGTCGACCGTCGCCGGACTCGGCGATCCTGATCAGTTCGGTGAGGCGGCGGTTGACCGGGGTCGGCTGCCCGACCATCTCGCCGAGGCGCACGATTTCCCCGCACAGCCACGCGATTTCGGTACGGCGTCCCAGGGCGAGGTCATCGGCCATCGACGAGCGGGCGAGCGGATCGATGGCCAGGACGCGGCCGAACACGCGGCGGAACACGCCGTCGGGCACCCGCAGCAGATGCACCATCAGTTCGGGTGGCACCGGGGTCAACTGCGCGGGCCGAATTCGTGCGGTGTTCATCACCGCGAGGGCTTCGGCCTGGGCCAGCGCGAGGCAGCGCCGGTAGTCGCGTTCGGCCAGTTCCTCGCGCAGCGGCCTGCCCGAGAGGGCGTTGATCGGGTTGTTCAGGTTGAGCAGGAGCTTGGCCCACTGCACCGGGCGCAGGTCACGGTGGCGGCGCAGCGGCAGCCCGGCGGCCCGGAACCGGTCGGCGAACCGGTCGACCACCGGATCGTCCTGGATCGCGACCCCGCCCTCGCTGGCCCGGTGGAACCGGCCGCGACCACGGTGCACGACATTGAACATCACCATCCCGGCCAGGACGATGGTGGTCGGCAGGATCTCCCGGATCAGGCTGGCGTTGCCGATCCCGTTCTGCAGGCTCACCACCGGGGTACCCGGACGCAGCCTGCCCGCGACCGCGCGGGCGGCCTCGGCGGTATCGGCCGATTTCACGGTGATCAGGACCAGATCGGCCAGTTCCGGTTCGTCGGGTTCCAGGGCCAGCCCGAACCGGTCCGCCGACACCTCGGTGGCGCCGCCGTCCAGGTCGGTCAGGCACAGGCCGTGCTCGGCGATGTCGTCGAGCACCCGCTGACGCCCGACGAAGATGACTTCCATGCCCGCGGCGGCCAGGTGACCGCCGATGAACACCCCGATGCTGCCCGCACCGAGGACCAGTACTCGCTGGCTCACGCCGACTCGGTCTCCCCCAGTAGTCCGGCGGCCGCATAGGCGGCCAAGGCGGCGTCGGCGCGGTCGCGCACCGCCGACACCAGGTCCGGTGGGCCGAGCACGCGCACGCCCGTCCCGAAACCGAGCAGCAGGCGCGCCATCCAGTCCGGCGAGGCGAAGCGCATGCCCGCCTCGATGCTGCCGTCGGGTCGCGATTCGATGCGGTGCATCGGGTACTGGTCGAGCACCCAGGCGTAGTCGGCGCGGATGCGCAGGCGGGCCAGCGGGACGTCGGGGTCGTCCTGGAAGAGGTCGAGCGCGGCCGCGTCGGCGGCGGCGTGACTGGGTGGGCGGGCCGGTTCGTCGAGTTCGGTGGCGTCCTCGATCCGGTCGAAGCGGAACAGGCGAACACCCTCGGCCTGCCTGCACCAGGCCTGCAGGTAGCTGTTGTTGTCGACCAGGACGACCCGGATCGGATCGACGGTGCGTTCGGACACCTCGTCCCGGCTGGCCGAGTAATAGACCAAGCGCAGGGCATTGCCGTCGGCGAGCGCTGCGCGCACGGTGGCCACGACCGGCGCCTCGGCGGGCACGGCGAGTGGTTTTCCGGTGACGACGGCGTCGCTGCTGGCGATCGCGGATTCGATCTTGGCGATCGCGGCGTGCGCGGCGGTCGGGTCGACCATGCCGGGCATCTCCACGATCGAGCGCAGGGCCACCAGCAGGGCGGTGGCCTCGGTGGAGGTCAGTCGCAGCGGCCGTTCGATCCCCGCGGAGAAGGTGACCTCGATGCTCTCCTCGGAGAACGACAGGTCGATCAGGTCGCCGGGCCCGTAACCCGGCAATCCGCACATCCACAGCTGGTTGAGGTCGCTCATCAGCTGTTTGGTGGTGACACCCAGTTCCGCAGCGGCCTCGGCCGCGCTGATCCCCGGGTGCGCGAGTAAGTACGGCACCATGTTCAACAGGCGCGAAAGACGTAGGGACAAGCGCGAACTCACGACGCCACCTCCGTGTGGTCGAGTACCGACCGTAGCCGGTTCATCACATCGGCGCGCAGTTGTGGTGGATCGAGCACGAGAACGTCGGGTCCGAGGCCGGTGATCAGCCGGGCCACCCAGTCGCGGGAGCGCACCGGGACCTCGAGCACAGACCCCGGTCTGCCGCCCAGGTCGCGGGTGCTCACCTCGGTGCCGATGCGGCGCAGTTCGCGGCCGCGGCCCTTGGCGACCCACACGGTGGCCGAACCGGTGACGGGCGCGTCGCCGGTGACCCGGTCGACGATGACCCGCAGGTCGGCGTCCTCGGGTTTGCGCACGGCGTTGACCGGCCCGTACGGAGTGACCTGTCCGCCGATGCGGGAGAGCCGGAAGGTACGCACGGCGTCGCGTTCGCGGTCGTGGCCGACCAGGTACCAGCGTCCGTGCCGGGTCACCACGCCCCACGGTTCGACATCGCGGGTGACGAACGGGTCGGTGACAGCGCTGTGGTGGCCGAACCGCACCGCCTGCCCGGCGTCGATCGCGGCGAGCAGCTCGCGCAGCACCGGTTCCGAGCCGCGGGTTCGGGCGGGGACGGCGGGCACCGAGACCCCGACATTGTCGGTTTCGACGGTGACCCCGGCGGCGCGCAGTTTCAACAGCGCGCCCTCGGCGGCACCGGCCAGCTCGGGTGAGGCCCACATCTGCACCGCGACGGCGACCGCGGCCGCCTCCTCACTGGACAGATCGATATCGGGCAGTTCGTAGGCATCGCGATTGATCCGGTAGCCCTCGAGGGTCGAGAACCGGCCGACCGGCCCTACTTCGAGGGGTATGCCCAGGTCACGTAGTTCGTTCTTGTCGCGCTCGAACATCCGGCTGAACGCCTCGTCGGTCGCGGAGTCCTCGTAACCGGCCACGCTGGCGCGAATACGTTCCGCACTCAGGAACTGCCTGGTCGACAGCAGCGCGATGACCAGATTCATCAGCCGCTCGACCTTCGATATCGCCACTCGATAGAGGGTAATGGTCGCGCCTGCCCGGCCGCGCGGCGGAGTCCGCGCCGCCGGCCGGTTCAGCGCAGGTAGCGCGCGATGGCGTCGGCGACGCAGGCAGGCCGCTCGGCGCCCTCGAGCTCGATGGTGACGAGGCGATGCGCCTGCACCCCGCCGCGTACCTCGGTGACCTCGGTCAGGGTGATCCGGCCTCGGATCCGGCTGCCGACCGGAACCGGCGTCAGGAACCGGACCTTGTCCAGGCCGTAGTTGATCGCCGCGCTCGCGGCACTCACGGTCATCAACTGCTGGGTGATCGGCACCATCAGCGACAGCGTGAGGAAGCCGTGCGCGATGGTCGTGCCGTACGGCCCGGCCGCCGCGCGCTCCGGATCGACGTGAATCCACTGGTGATCGCCGGTCGCCTCGGCGAACCGGTCGATGCGCTGCTGGTCGATGGTGATCCAGCCACTGGGTCCCAGTTCGGTCCCGACCGCGGCCCGCAGGGCATCGAAGTCGGCGAAATCGGTTGTCATGCGGCTCCTTCGAAAGCTCGGCGCGCGGTGTGCGCACGAGTTACACCGGTCATTCTCACAGGCCCATGTTCTTGGCGATGATCATCTTCATCACCTCACTGGTGCCACCGTAGATCCGGTTGACCCGGTTGTCGGCGTACAGGCGAGCCACGGGGTATTCGGTGATGTAGCCGTAGCCGCCGTGCAGTTGCAGGCAGCGATCGATCACCCGTGAGGCCATCTCGGTGCAGAACAGTTTGGCCGAGGCCGCGTCGGCAGGGGTCAGCTCGCCGCGGTCGAGTGCTTCCAGCGCCCGGTCGACGACCGCCTCGGCGGCGTCGACCTCGGCGCGACAGGCCGCCAGTTCGAACTTGGTGTTCTGGAAGTTGGCCACCGGCTGACCGAACACCGAACGGCCCCTGGTGTATTCGAGTGCGAACCGGATCGCCGATGCGGCCTGGGCGTAGGCGCCGACCGCGATGGACAGCCGTTCCTGTGGCAGGTTCTGGCCGAGATAGGTGAACCCCTGGTGCACCTCGCCGAGCAGGTCGGTCACCGGCACCCGGACATCGGTGAACGACAGTTCCGCGGTGTCGGAGACCTTCAGCCCGAGCTTGTCCAGCTTGCGGCCTACGCGGTAGCCGGCCAGTGCGGTGTCGACCACCAGCAGTGAGATGCCGTGGCGGCGATCGGATTCGGTGGCGGGCGCGGTGCGAGCGCACACGATCACCCGGTCTGCGTGCACCCCGCCGGTGATGAAAGTCTTGGCGCCGTTGAGCACGTAGTGCGTGCCGTCGTCGGAAAGCTTTGCGGTGGTGCGCATTCCGGCCAGGTCGGAGCCGGTGCCGGGTTCGGTCATCGCGATGGCGAACATCAGCTCACCGGAGACGAACCCAGGCAGCCAGCGCTGCTTCTGCTCCTCGGTGGCCAAGGTCTTCAGGTAGGGCAGGCACAGCCCGACGTGCACGCCCGAACCACCGAACGACACCCCCGCGCGGGCGGTCTCCTCGATCAGGACCGCCTGGAACTTGAACGAATCGATCCCGGCGCCGCCGTACTCCTCGGGCACCTCGATGCCGAACACGCCCAGCTCGGCCAGGGTGCGGTAGAACTCGCGCGGCACGATGCCCGCCTCGTACCACTGGTCGTACACGGGCACGACCTGCGATTCGACGAACGCGCGCACCGTCTCGCGGAACGCCTCGTGCTCGTCGGTGAAAACTGTTCGCTGCATGGGATTCTCCCGAGCTAGAGACGGCGTCCGCCGTCGACGTACACGGTCTGGCCGGTGACGAATCCGGCGTCGGCGGAAGCGAGGAAGGCCACCACCTTGGCGATGTCGGCGGGTTGGCCGACGCGGCGCAGCGGGGTGATCTCGGCGGTCTTGGCCTGGAGTTCCTCGGCGCCGACTCCGATCCGGGCCGCGGTGGCCGCGGTCATCTCGGTGGCGATGAAGCCCGGCGCCACGGCATTGACGCGAATACCGAAGGGGCCCAGTTCCATCGCGAGGGTGCGGGTCAAGCCCTGGATGCCCGCTTTGGCGGCGGCGTAGTTGGCCTGGCCACGGTTGCCCAGCGCCGACACGCTCGAGGTGTTGACGATGGCGCCGCCGCCGCGTTCGACCATGTGCTTCTGGGCGGCCCGGCAGCACAGGAACGCACCGCGCAGGTGCACCGACACGACGGTGTCCCAATCGTCGACCGACATCTTGAACAGCAGGTTGTCGCGCAGCACGCCCGCGTTGTTCACCAGCACATCGAGCGAACCGAGGTCGGCCACCGTCCTGGCGACCGCCGCCGCCACGGAGTCCTCGTCGGCCACATCGCACCCGATCCCGATCGCGGTGCCGCCCTCGGCGTTGATCCTGCCCGCGGCCTGGACCGCGGCATCGGCGTCGAGGTCGACGACCGCGACGGCCAGACCGTCGGCGGCGAGCCGCGCCGCGGTGGCCGCGCCGATGCCGCGGGCGGCGCCGGTGATGAACGCTGTCTTCGTGGTCATGAATCGAACTCCTGTGTCAGACGATGGCGTTCACGCCGGTGAGGGCGCGGCCGATCAGCAGTTTCTGGATCTGGGTGGTGCCCTCGTAGAGAGTCAGCACGCGGGCGTCGCGCAGGTATTTGGCAACCGGGTATTCGTCGATGTAGCCGTAGCCACCGAACACCTGGATGGCGTTGTTGGCCGCCTTGACCGCGGCCTCGGAGGCGAACAGTTTGGCCATCGATGCGGCGGTGCCGAACGGCTCACCCCGGTCGACGAGATCGGCGGTGCGCCACGCGAGTAGACGGGCGGCGTCGGTCTCCACCGCGATGTCGGCGAGCAGTTCCTGGACCAGCTGATAGCCCGCGATGGGTTTGCCGAACTGCTCGCGTTCCCCGGCGTACCGCACCGCCGCCTCGAGGCAGGCGCGCGCCAGTCCGACACAACCCGCCGCGACGCCCATGCGCCCCTTGTCCAGCGCCGCCATCGCGATGCGGAAACCCTGGCCTTCGGCCCCCAGGCGCGACGCGTCCGGTATCCGGACCCGGTCGAGGACCAGTTCGGCGGTGGCCTGGCCGCGCAGACCGAGCTTGCCCTTGATCTCGGTGCGGCCGAAACCCGGTGCGTCGGTGGGGACGAGGAACGCGGTGACCCCTTTCGGGCCCGACCCCCCGGTCCGCGCGAAGACCAGCGCGACATCGGCCCAGGTGCCGTTGGTGATGAAGATCTTGGTGCCGTCGATGATCCAGTCCGACCCGTCACGAGCGGCCCGGGCGATCAGGTTCGCGGCATCGGAGCCGGTACCCGGCTCGGTGAGGGCGAAGCACCCGAGCTGCTCCCCCGTGCACAATGGCGGCAGGAACCGATGCTTCTGCTCCTCGGTGCCGTACGCGGCGATCGACTTGGCGACCAATCCGAGGGAGACCGACACGATGCCGCGTACCGCGCTGTCGCCGCGGCCGAGCTCCTCGAGCAGCAGGCAGTAGTCGAGCGCGTCACCGCCGGAGCCGCCGTACTGCTCGTCGATCCCGAGCCCGAGGAAGCCCAGCGCGCCGAGCTTGCCCACGATCGCCGGATCGACCGATTCGTCTCGATCCCACTGCGCCGCGAACGGAACGACTTCCCGGTCCACCCAGGTGCGGGCGAGGTCGCGCAGATCGCTCTGCGCGGAGGTGAGTTGGAGATCCACGAAGCCACTCCTGAACCGAACGTCGTTAGGTTTACTCGGGCACCGTATCCTAACGGCGTTCGGTTTATCAAGAGCCGGTGATACCGTTCGAATCCCGACCGAGAGGAGTGGCGCATGGCGAGGCCGCGCGTACCGCTGTTGAGCCGCGAGCGCATTCGCGAGGCGGCGCTCGCCCTGATCGACCGCGACGGCCTGGCCGAGGTCTCCATGCGCAAGCTCGCCGCCGCACTCGGCGTCCAGGCGGCCTCACTGTATGGCCACTATCCGAACAAGGACGACCTGCTCGACGACATCGCCACCGGCATCATGAGCCACGTCGACACCTCGGCCTTCGACACCGCCGGGTGGGCCGAGGCGCTGGCCGCCTGGGCGCGCAGCTACCGGTCGGCACTGGTCGCGCACCCGAATTTCGTGCCCTACCTGGCCGCGGGGCCGGGCCGCCGGGCCGAGAACCTGCGTGCCGCCGACGCCGTGCACGGCGGCCTGGTCGGCGCGGGCTGGCCGCCGCGCTACGCCACCATGATCGGCGCGGCCACCCGCTACCTGGTGATGGGTTCCACGGTCGGCTCGTTCGCCGGTGGTTTCGCCGACGACGTGCAGGTCTACCGCGACCGCTACCCGCACCTGAACCAGGCGCACCTGCTGCGCGCGGTCGCCGAGGAGATCGACGACGACAGCTTCGAATTGGCCCTGACGTCGTTCATCGCCGGGCTCGACGCCACCTACGCGGCGGTGGTGGCCCACTGAGCGGCCCCACACGCGACGAAACCGGTGGCGCCTACGCGATCGCTCCCATGCGCCACCGGTCTCGTCGGATCCCCCCGTCCAGGGGGTACGCCTACATCGAGGCGATCAGCCGGTCGACGCGTTCGTCGACCGAGCGGAACGGATCCTTGCACAACACGGTGCGCTGCGCCTGATCGTTCAGCTTGAGATGCACCCAGTCGACGGTGAAGTCACGCCCCGCCTCCTGGGCGGCGGTGATGAAGTCACCGCGCAGCTTGGCGCGGGTGGTCTGCGGCGGGGTGTCCACCGCGGCGTCGACGGCGTCGTCCTCGGTGATCCGCTTGGCCAGGCCCTTGCGCTGCAGCAGGTCGAACACCCCGCGACCACGCTTGATGTCGTGGTAGGCCAGGTCTAGCTGGGCGATCTTGGGATCGGAGAGCTCCATGCTGTAGCGGTCCTGATAGCGCTGGAACAGCTTGCGCTTGATCACCCAGTCGATCTCGGTGTCGACCTTGGCGAAGTCCTGCGCCTCGACCGCGTCCAGAGTGCGGCCCCACAGGTCGACCACGGCGTCGACCTGCGGATCGCGGTCGCGATTGCGCAGGTGCTCGACGGCACGGGCGTAGTACTCGCGCTGGATCTCGAGCGCGCTGGCCTGGCGGCCACCGGCCAACCGGACCGGACGACGACCGGTCAGGTCGTGGCTGACCTCGCGGATCGCACGGATCGGATTGTCGAGGGCGAAATCGCGGAACGACACCCCCGCCTCGATCATCTCCAGCACCAGCGACGCCGTGCCCACCTTGAGCATCGTCGTCGGCTCGGCCATGTTCGAGTCACCCACGATCACGTGCAGGCGCCGGTACTTCTCGGCGTCGGCGTGCGGCTCGTCGCGGGTGTTGATGATCGGGCGCGAGCGGGTGGTCGCCGAGGAGACGCCCTCCCAGATGTGCTCGGCACGCTGCGAGAGGCAGAACGTGGCCGCCTTGGGCGTCTGCAACACCTTGCCCGCACCGCAGATGAGCTGGCGGGTGACCAGGAACGGGAGCAACACGTCCGAGATGCGGGAGAACTCGCCCGCGCGGACCACGAGGAAGTTCTCGTGGCAGCCGTAGGAGTTGCCCGCGGAGTCGGTGTTGTTCTTGAACAGATAGATGTCGCCGCCGATGCCTTCCTCGGCGAGACGCTGTTCGGCGTCTATGAGCAGGTCCTCCAGGACCCGTTCACCGGCCCGGTCGTGGGTGACCAACTGCACCAGGCTGTCGCACTCCGCGGTCGCGTACTCGGGATGCGATCCGACGTCGAGGTACAACCTGGCACCGTTGCGAAGGAAGACATTAGAGCTACGGCCCCAGGACACCACCCGGCGGAACAGGTACCGGGCCACCTCGTCGGGGGACAGCCGACGGTGACCGTGGAAGGTGCATGTCACACCGAACTCGGTCTCGATCCCCATGATTCGTCGCTGCACCTCATCGACACTACAGCCATGACCAGTACCCGCGCGGCGCTCCTGACATCGGATCTGCATACGTGTTCGCAACGATTCGGACAGCGAACGACCGGCAGGCACACGACGAGGTCGGGCCCGTGAACCGGAGCGGTTCGCGGGCCCGACCATGATCGTGACGGCGGCTACTCTCCCGCGTCGTCCTCGGGTTCGGGCAGCGTCGCCTCGGTCGTCGGTTTCACGGCCGCCGTGGCACCCAGTGCCTGCTCCAGGGCAAGCCCCTGCAACCGGCGGAACGCCCGTCGCGGACGCTCCTGCTCGAGCGTGGCCACCTCGAGCGAGGCGACCCCGAGCGAGCGCTTGTCCTTGTCGGCCTCCGGCTGACCGGCCTGCAACGCTCCGATGGCCACCTTCAACGCGTCGTCCAGGGACAGACCCGCGGTGTAGGTGGACTTGAGCGCGTTCAGGATCGGCTCGGTGGTCCCGCCCATCACGACGTACTCGCGTTCGTCGACGATGGACCCGTCGAAGGTGATCCGGTACAGCACCGAGGTCGGCGCCTGCTCCGGATAGCCCACCTCGGCCACGCAGATCTCGACCTCGAACGGCTTGAGCTGATCGGTGAAGATCGACCCGAGGTTCTGCGCGTAGAGGTTGGCCAGCCCACGTCCGGTGACATCGCGCCGGTCGTACTGGTAGCCCTTCAGGTCTGCCTGCAGGATGCCGCCCCGGCGCAGGGCCTCGAACTCGTTGTACTTACCGACCGAGGCGAAACCGATGCGGTCGTAGAGTTCGCTGACCTTGTGCAGGGTCGCCGACGGATTCTCGGCGACGAACAGCACGCCCTTGTCATACACCAGCACGATCACACTGCGACCTCGACCGATGCCCTTGCGGGCGAGCTCGGTCTTGTCGCGCATGATCTGCTCGGCAGACGCGTAGTACGGCAGCGTCATGCGTCGGCACCCCCATTCTGTTCGGTCTCGCGGTCGGCGAGGATCGCCGCGGCGATCTCACCGAGCCGCTCCTCGGTCACCTCGACCGCTCCTTCGGCATCGATGCGCACCACCGTCGGGTAGATCCCGCGCAGCACGTCGGGACCGCCGGTCGCGGTGTCGTCGTCAGCGGCGTCGACCAGCGACTCCACCGCGATCCGCAACGCCCGGTCCTGGTCGAGTCCGTGCCGGTAGAGCTTCTTGAGCGAGGACTTGGCGAAGGTCGAACCGGAACCGACCGCGGTGTAACCGAACCGTTCCTCGCTGCGCGAGCCGACCACGTCGTAGGACACGATCCGCCCGGCCCTGTCGGGGTCGGTGACCTGGTCGTCGAAGCCGACGAGCAGCGGAACGACAGCCAGCCCCTGCATGGCGGCGGGCAAGTTTTCGCGCACCATCCGCGACAGCTTGTTGGCCTTACCGTCGAAGGTCAGCGAGACGCCTTCGATCTTCTCGTAGTGCTCGAGTTCCACCGCGAACAACCGCACCATCTCGACCGCCAAGCCCGCGGTACCCGCGATGCCCGACGCGGAGAAGGTGTCGGTGATGTAGACCTTCTCCATGTCGCGCGAGGCCACCAGGTTGCCCTGGGTGGCGCGCCGATCGCCCGCGATCAGCACCCCGCCGCGGTAGCTGACCGCGACGATCGTGGTGCCGTGCGGCGCGAAATCGGCGGTCAACTCGGAGGCACCGAACCCGTTACCGGGCAACAGGTTCGGTGCGTGCATCCGCAGGTGTTCGGTGAAGGAGGAGAGAGCCTGCCCCGCGTGGAGGCGCAACGGATCACCTGGGGTCACTGGCCGCCCTTCTGCACATATGCCCGCACGAAGTCCTCGGCGTTCTCCTCGAGCACATCATCGATCTCGTCGAGGAGGTCGTCGGTCTCCTCCGCGAGCTTCTCGCGGCGCTCCTGCCCTGCCGCGTCGACGCCCTCGGGACCCTCGTCCTCGTCGCCACCCCCGGCGCGTTTGGTCTGCTCTTGTGCCATGGCAGCCGACCTCCTCTTTCCTCATCACGATGTTCGTGCTCGTCCCTCAACCCTACCGAGCGGATCCGACAAGGTGGTCTATTAGCGATCGGATTGTCGCCCGGTCGTGCCCGGACCCGGTCAGTGCGTGAGCTGTTCGACCAGCTCGGCGGCGGACTCCGCGGCGTCGAGCAGCTTGCCGACATGCGCTTTCGTGCCGCGACGGGGCTCGAGGGTGGGGATGCGAACCAGCGAATCACCACCCAGATCGAAGATCACCGAATCCCAACTGGCGGCGGCGATATCGGCGCCGAAACGGCGCAGACACTCTCCGCGGAAGTACGCGCGGGTGTCGGTGGGCGGATTGGTCATCGCGTCGAGCACATCCTGCTCGCTGACGAGCCGCTTCATCGACCCGCGCGCCACCAGGCGGTTGTAAAGGCCCTTGTCCAGGCGCACATCGGAGTACTGCAGATCCATCAGGTGCAGTTTCGGGGCGGCCCAGCCCAGGCCCTCGCGGCTGCGCATGCCCTCGAGCAGGCGCAGCTTGGCCGGCCAGTCGAGCAGGTTCGCGCATTCCATCGGGTCGCGCTCGAGCAGGTCGAGCACCATGCCCCAGTTGTCGACGATGTCACGCACGCGCGGGTCGTCGTTGCCTTCGCGGTGCACGAACTTGGCGACCCGCTCGTGGTAGAGCCGTTGCAGCGCAAGGCCGGTCAGCTCGCGGCCGTCGGCCAGCGCCACGGTGGCGCGCAGGGTCGGGTCGTGACTGATCTGGTGCACCGCGGTGACCGGACGGGCCAGCTGGAACTCCGAGAGGTCCTCACCGGCCTCGATCAGGTCCAGTACGAGCGCGGTGGTCCCGACCTTGAGGTAGGTCGACATCTCGGCCAGGTTGGCGTCGCCGATGATCACGTGCAGGCGCCGGTACTTGTCGGCGTCGGCGTGCGGTTCGTCGCGGGTGTTGATGATGCCCCGCTTGAGCGTGGTCTCCAGGCCGACCTCGACCTCGATGTAGTCGGCGCGCTGAGACAGCTGGAAGCCCGCGTGGTCACCGGACTGACCGATCCCGACCCGGCCGGACCCACAGATGACCTGGCGGGAGACGAAGAACGGCGTCAATCCGGCGATGATGTGGCTGAACGGCGTATCGCGGTTCATCAGGTAGTTCTCGTGAGTGCCGTAGGAGGCGCCCTTGCCGTCGACATTGTTCTTGTACAGCTGCAGGCGGGGTGCGCCGGGCACGCTGGAGGCGTGCCGGGCGGCGGCCTCCATCACCCGCTCGCCCGCTTTGTCCCAGATGACCGCGTCGAGCGGGTCGACGACCTCGGGCGCTGAGTACTCGGGGTGGGCGTGGTCGACGTAGAGCCGGGCACCGTTGGTGAGGATCATGTTCGCCGCGCCGACCTCGTCGGCGTCGATCACCGGGGCTGGCCCGCTCATCCGGCTCAGGTCGAAACCACGCGCGTCACGCAGCGGGGATTCCACCTCGTAGTCCCAGCGGGTGCGCTTGGCACGCGGTACGCCGGCGGCGGCCGCATAAGCGAGAACGGCCTGCGTGGAGGTGAGAATCGGGTTGGCCGTCGGCTCCGTGGGGGTCGAGATGCCGTACTCGACCTCGATTCCGATGATGCGCTGCATGTTGTCGAGCCTAGGCGACGCGCGGCGAACCGCACCGACATCTCGGCACAGCGGGGGTTCTCCTCCTCCGAGAGGAGGACCCCGCGTGGTCCTCGCGGTCGATCCGCGACCAGGACCGGGCCGCCGATACTCGGAGGATGACCGAAGCCGTCGCACCCGCCGTCAGCGCGAGCACCGGCCAGCGGCCGCCCAGGATGATCGCGCTGGACGTGCTGCGCGGCATCGCGATCCTGGGCACGCTGGGCACCAATATCTGGATCTTCACCGACCCCGAGGGGATCATCGGCTACCTCGACGGTGTCAGCGCGGCTGCCGAGACCGGCTGGGACTGGTCGGAACGGGTACTCCAGCAACTGGCCCAGGGCAAGTTCCTCGGGCTGCTCACGGTGATGTTCGGCATCGGGCTGGCCATCCAGCAGGGGTCGGCCCAGCGGGCGGGCAGGCGATGGCCGGGTGGATATCCGTGGCGGGCGGCGCTGCTGTTCCTCGACGGACTGCTGAACTTCCTGTTCATCGCCGAGTTCGACGTGCTGATGGGCTACGCACTGACCGGTCTGGTGGTGGCATACCTGTTGGCGACCAGTGAGCGAGCGCAGCGACGGTGGGTGATCGTCGCCGCCTCGATCCACGTGGCGATGCTGACGCTGATCGCCGTGGCCCTGGCGTTCGAACCCACCCGCCAACCCACGGCCGCCGAACCGCTCGACCCCAATCCCTACGCGGACGGCTCCTTCTGGGACCTGGTGCTGTTCCGGCTCGACCACGCCGCGATGTTCCGGCTGGAAGCGATCTTCGTGCTCCCGATGTCGGTGGCGCTGTTCCTCATCGGCGCCCGGCTCTATCGCGCCGGGGTGTTCCGACCCGAGGGCACGCGAATCCGCAAGCGGCTCATGGTGATCGGATTCGGCCTCGCGGCACCGGCGGATTTCGCACTCGGCGTCTTCGGTGGCGGCGATCTGATCCTGTTCGCCCGCTACGGCACCGCACCGTTCGTCGCACTGGCCATTCTGGCCGCGGTCGCGCAGTTCTACCTGGGCCGGTCGCGCGTCGGTTTCGCCGGTGCCCGGCTCACCGAGGTCGGCCGGGCCGCGCTCAGCTGCTACATCCTGCAGAACCTGATCGCCGGAATCCTCTGCTATGGCTGGGGTTTCGGACTGGCGGCACGGGTGTCGGAGTCGGCGCGGGTGCCCTTCACGATCGGCATCTACCTGATCGTCGTCGTCGCGATCACCGTGTTCGCCCACCTGTGGCTACGCCGCTTCGACCGTGGCCCGGTCGAGTGGCTGTGGCACCGCACCTACCAGCTGGTACGGCCGGGCGGTTGAGCGCTGATCAGCGCAGCCGCTCCGCAGGCGGTGGCGCGGCGTCGGGGGCGATGAGCAGGTCGGCGACCAGCGAGTCGCGTTGCAACGGGACACCGAGACTGCGCGCGTTGCCTTCGAACAGCGACAGCACCGATTCGGTCAGGATCCCCTGTACCTGCTCGGTGGTGAGCACCGGCTCGGGTTCGGCCCGCCAGCTGGCGACGACGCCGTCGACGAGGCCGACCATGCCGAATGCCATCGGCCGGGCGCGGGCGGGATCGATGCCGAAGCGGGCCAGGGTGGCGGCGAACATGTCGGCCAACTGCCCGCCGACCTCGCGCCCCGCCCCGGCCAGGGTGGCGGGCCCACCGTCCTGGGGCGCGGCATCGCCGAGGAAACGGTGCAGGTTGGGATGACGGTCGATCCAGCCGAGATAGGTGCCGACGGCGCCACGCACGGCGTCCTTGAGGGTGCCGTCGGGCTGCAGCGCGGGCAACAACTCGGCGAGCAGTAGTTCCAGGATGCGCCGGCGGGCCAGTGCGTCGAGTTCGGCGCGACCGCCCACATGCCGGTAGACCACCGGACGCGGCAGGGCGAGGTGTTCGGCGATGAGCTGCACGGAGATCTCGAGCCCGTGTTCCTCGATCACCTCGATGGCGGCATCGACCATCTCCGCGCGACGGCGGGCCTTGTGCCCGTGCCAGCGGGTGGCGCGCCCGTCACCGACGGGCTGCTCGGCCTGGGTGGAGGGTGCAGTCACGAGGTCAACGATACGCGTACCGGCGTTGACCGTGACTTCATGTCCCACCAACTTTGGTGTTACTTGAAGTAACAGTTAACGGGTGGGGCGGTCTCGACTGAGACGGTACATACGGTACCCCGCTCGCGCCTCGTTCGTCAGTGGTGACCGGTAGGCTGCACAGCATGCACTCACGGGCAGCCGTCTTGGCGTACGCGGTTCTCGCGTGCGTCCTGCCCGCCTTCGTGCTGCTGACCGCGCCGGGCGGGGAAACCGCCCGCATGCTCGCCTTCGGCGCCGTCGCGGCGGCCATGGTGTGCGCGCTCGCCGCGGTCACCACCCGCGCGCGGGTGCCTGTCCGGGTCGCCGTCGCGGGTCCACCGCGTTCCGCGCAACGACGCCTGCGTGGTTCCTTTCTGCCGCAGAGCAATCCGGACACCGCCGGTCGTCCACGTCCTCGAGCACCGGGAATCGATCACCGCTGACAGTCGCGCGCCCTCGGCGCCACCTGTCGGCATCGCGTGATCCCCTCCCTCTCGTGCGTCCGCGCACGCTCTACGGACAGGTCGTTCCGTCATGCTCGATTTCGTGTACTTCCCGGTGTCGGCCGTGCTCTGGTGCTGGCACCGATTGCTCGCCTATCCACTCGGCGCCGCCGACGGCCTCGCCTGGCTGCTCGCCGTCGTCGCCCTCGTCGTCACCGTCCGCGCCCTCCTGATCGTCCCCGCCGTTCGCCAGGCCCGGTCCCAGGCGACACTGCGTTCCCTGCAACCACAGATGGACGGCCTCCGCCGCAAGCATCGCGATGATCCCCGCGCCCAGGCCGAACAGATCAGGCTGCTGCACCGCGAACACGGCGTCAGCCTGTTCGCCGGCTTCGTCCCGCTGATCGCCCAGGCCCTGGTGTTCCTCGGCCTGTTCCATGTCCTGCGCTCCTTCGACCGCACCGGCGCGTACGCGGTCGGCCCGTTCACCTCGACCGACACTCCGCTCTCACCCGAGGTGAACAGCGCCACCGCCAACTATCTGTTCGGCGTGCCAGAGGTCCGCGCGTTCCTCGACGCCAGGCTCTTCGGTGCCCCGCTGTCGGCGACCTTGTCCGGGGCCGGCGAAACATTCGCCGCCGTAGCCCTCCTGGCGATCCCACTGGTGGTGATCGCGGCCCTCGCCACCCATTTCACGGCCCGCCTCACTCCGTCGGGGCAGGACGGCACCGCCGCGATCATGCGGAACCTGGCGCTGTGGGTGTTTCCCGCGGGCGCGCTCATCGGCGGGGCGATCCTGCCGGTGGTCGTCTTGGCGTACTTCGCCACCAACGCGGTGTGGACGTGCGCCCAGCAGTATCTGATCCATCGCTCGCTCAGCGCGAGGGCAGCCGCCGCGGCGACCCTGGCCACCGCGACCGCCCGAGCCGCCGCGCCGCGTCCCGGCGTGAAACCACAACGGCGGAAACGATGATTCGCCCCCGTGCCGATCCGCTCGCGGCGGGAGGTGACCGCGACACGGCCCCGCGGGAGCCGCTCCACACCGCGCTGACACCACTCGCGTTACCCTCGGGCGGTGTCAGCGCATCCGGAGTCCGAACTTCTCGCCGTCTACGACGCCGACCTTCAGGTGATCGGCACGGCCGATCGGGGCACCGTCTATCGCGACGGACTCTGGCACGCCAGTGCGGGTGTGCTGGTGCGCTCCACCGACGGCAACCGGATCTATGTGCACCGGCGCACCGACACCAAGCTCGTCTTCGCCGGAATGCACGACTGTCTGGCCGGTGGCGTGGTCGATGCGGGCGAGGACCCCGCCGACGCGGCGATCCGGGAACTGCGTGAAGAGCTCGGCATCGAACTGCCCACGGGCACCACACTGCCGTTGCTCGGCACCGTCTCCTGGGACGGCAGCTGGGCAGGTACGCCGATGCGTTGTCACCTGTTCGGCTACGAGGTGCGCTCCGACGGCCCGCTCCACCATCAGCCGTCGGAGATCGCGGACGGCTGGTGGTGGACCGATGCCGAACTGCGTGCGCACCTGGATGATCCGACGTGGCCGTTCGTTCCCGACACCAGGGTCCTGCTCGCGGATCTGCTCGTCGACGACGGCTCCTGATACCGGACCACCGGTGGGTCCGGCCGCGGCGCGGCGGCTCTCGGCGAATCAGTCGAGCGAGCGCAGTGATTCCTCGTCGCGCGCGACCACCGCACCGCCGTCCGCGGTGAGCACGATCGGGCGCTGGATCAGCTTGGGGTGTTCGGCCAACGCGGCCAGCCACCGCTCCCGGTCGGCCGGGGTGCGCCCCCACGCCGCCATCCCGAGGTCCTTCGCGATCTGCTCCCCGGTGCGGGTGATGTCCCACGGCTGTTTGCCCAGCCGATCCAGCACCGCACCCAATTCTTCGACCGTCGGCGGGTCGTCGAGGTAGCGGCGAACCGTGTATTGGATCCCGGCCGTATCCAGATACGCGGTCGCGTTGCGACTCTTCGTGCAGCGCGGGTTGTGCCAGATCTCGGTCTGTCCAGAAGTCATCCTCGCAGGGTAATGGGCACTCAGGTGCGCGAGCTGTTCGCCGTGATCGCCCGCGGCGACGAGCGGAACGCCGATCAGCACACGACGACGGCCCACCGGGGCTTTCCCGATGGGCCGTCGTGGTGTCGGCTCAGGCGGCGGCGCTTCCGCTCTGGATCGCGGTGAGGATCAGGTCGATGAGCACGGCGGCCAGCACTGCGGATGCGGATCCCATGGGCGTCTCCTAGGTCGAGTTCGAACAACGAGCCGAAGTCTCGGCCGCAGGCATGTCCGGCACGTGAACTCCGGTTACCAACAGCGACCCCGAACCATGATGGGACACCGAGCATTCCGCCGAACTGCGGTTATTCCGAACCGCACCGCGTGCGATCCCGCACACGGTGCCTACTTGCCACCCTCGGTCGGGGTCACCTGCACCGGCTGATACCCGGTCCCCGCGACATCGATGCCCTCGGCCTTCAACTGATCGAGCGCCTTGGTGACGTACTCGGTGGTGTAGGCGTCCGGACCCGGGTCCTTGGTGAGCACCGTGGCGCCCTCGGCGTTCTTGGTGTCACGGGCGATCTGCACCGTGGCGTCCCACGCGGCCTCGTCGATGGCCCCGATCCCGGCGGGCGAAGGCCAGATCAGCTTGTTCACCTCGTTGATCTGCCATTCCTGATGTCCCGCGCCGAGAGTGGCGCCCGCGGCAACAGTGAGGTCGCGGCACTTGTCGAGGTTGTCGCGGCAGAAGGCCCAGCCCTCGAGCGAGGCGACCAGGAACTTCACCGTCTGCTCCTGATAGGCGGTGTCGCCGAGTTTCTCGGTATTGGCCCACAGGGCGTCCTGCAGCATCGCGACGCCTTCGTCGTTCCAGTCGATGGTGCGGAAGTCCTCGGCGGTGTAGAGCTGGCCGGTGGCGGGGTTCTTCGTCTCGAGCAGCTGGGCGTACTCGTTGTAGGACATGGCCTGGGCGGCGTCGATGTCCCCGGCGAGGAAGGCGTTCATGTCGAACTGCTGCTGGACCAGAGTCACGTCCTCGGCCGGGTCGATCCCGGCCTCGGTCATCCCGGCGAAGAGCTCGAATTCGTTGCCGTAGCCCCAGTTGCCGACCGTCTTGCCGCGCAGGTCGGCGGGCCCGGCGATGTTGTCGGACGCGAACGACACCTGCAGGGTGCCCGAACGCTGGAACACCTGGGCGATCTGGGTGATCTGCGCACCCGCCTCCCGCGAGGCCAGCGCCTTGGGCACCCAGGCGACCGCGTAGTCGGCCTGCCCCTGGGCCAGCACCGTCTGCGGCACGATGTCGGTGCCACCGTCGAGGATCTCGACCGACAGGCCCTGCTTCTGGTAGAACCCCTGGTCGACGGCGGCCAGGTAGCCGGCGAACTGCCCCTGTTTGAACCACTGCAGCTGCAGTGTCACTTTCGTGAGCCCGTCGGCGGTCGTCTCCGAACCGCCGTCGGTGGTGCTGCAGCCGGTCAGCGCGGCAGCGGCGACGGCGGCCGCCACCAGACAACTGCGCAATCGAAATGCGGTCTTGCTCATGGATGGATCTCCCTCATCGGATCGTGGACAGCAGGGGGGTTCGGGGACGGCGGGCGAGCTGTTCGACGAGCAGGACCGCGGCGAGGAAGACCAGGCCGACGATCATGGCGCCCACGACATAGGCCCAGGCTCTGGGATAGGCGGTATTGGCCGCGGCGGAGGTGATCCGGCTGCCGAGGCCGTTCTGCAGCCCGCCGAAGTACTCGGCGATGATGGCGGCGATGACCGCGCCCGGTGCGGCGATCCGCAGTCCGGTGAACAGGTGTGGCAGGGCCGCCGGCAGCCGGACGGTGCGGGTGATCTGCCAGCCGGAGGCGGCGTAGGAGGTCATCAGATCCGACTGCACCTTCGGCACCTGACGCAGTCCGCGCGCGGTACTCACGAAGACCGGGAAGAACACCACGATGGTGACGACGAGTCGGCGCGGCGTCTCGGTGGTGGTGGAGTACATCGAGTTCAACAACGGCGCCAGCGCCACGATCGGCACCGCGGCCGCCGCGGCGGCGAGCGGGGTCAGCAGCCCGTCGACGACCTCGAACCGCACCGCGAGGATCGCGGCGGCGATGCCCAGCACCGTCCCGGCGACGAACCCGACCAGCGCGTTCGTGCCCGTGGCCACCGAGGCGTCGAAGATCCGACCCGCGTTCTCGGCGAACTGCGTGGCGATCGCACTGGGTGCGGGCAGCAGGAACGAGGGCACGCCCGCCACCACTGTCAGTACCTGCCACAACCCCAGCACGACGACACCCACCACGATCGGGGGCAACCACGTCCTCATGGCACATCCCGTCCAGCCACGGCCTGGTCGTCGTGCTCGCCGCGCAGGGCCGCGCGCACCGCGGCGACCGCGGCGAAGAACTCCTTCGACGACCGCACATCGGTGTCGGCATCCCGACCCCAGCCGCCGGTCGACACGATCTCGCTGATCCGGCCGGGCCGCGCGGAAAGCACCACCACCCGGTCCGACAGGTAGACCGCCTCGGGAATCGAGTGCGTCACGAACACGACCGCCGCGCCGGTCTCCCCCGCGATCCGCAGCAGTTCGCCCTGCATCCGCTCCCTGGTCATCTCGTCGAGCGCGCCGAAGGGCTCGTCCATGAGCAACAGCGACGGTTTGCGCGCCAGCGCGCGGGCGATGGCGACGCGCTGCTGCATGCCGCCCGACAGCTCGGCCGGATACCGGTCGGCG
Organism: Nocardia mangyaensis; assembly: GCF_001886715.1. Classification (NCBI taxonomy): domain Bacteria; kingdom Bacillati; phylum Actinomycetota; class Actinomycetes; order Mycobacteriales; family Nocardiaceae; genus Nocardia; species Nocardia mangyaensis. The sequence continues at coordinate 2,564,689 of NZ_CP018082.1, read as the reverse complement.
AACTCGGTGAGCCCGGCCATCTCCAGCAGTTCGGCACTGCGGGCGCGCCGCTGCGCCTTGGGTACCCGGTGCAGTTCCAGCGGCAGTTCCACATTGGCGGCGACGGTGCGCCAGTCCAGCAGTCCGGCCTGCTGGAACGCGATGCCGTAGTCCTGGTCGACGCGCGCCTGGCGGGCGGTCTTGCCGTGCACGGTCGCGGTCCCGCTGGTCGGGGTCTCCAGGTCGGCGATGATCCGCAGCAGGGTCGACTTGCCGCAGCCCGAGGGCCCGATGAGCGAGACGAACTCCCCCGCCGCGACGGTCAGCGAGACATCGGACAGTGCCGTCACCGATCCCGCGGCGAAGGTCTTGCCGATGTGGCTCAGGTCGACCGCGGCCGAGACCGCGGGCGCCGGGGTGTCGGGGTCGGTGACTGTCGTGGACATGCGTACTTCTTCCTGGATCGTTGTCGAAGGGGTGCCGCGGCCGTCATCGGCCGGTGGAGGCTCCGGTACCCGGCGGATGGCTGTAGCGGCGCAGTGCCAGTTCCACCAGCGCGACCAGCCCGGTCAGCACCACGCCGAGCAGCGCGGCGGCCAGGACCGCGGCGTAGAGCCGGGCCGCGTCGCCGGTGGCCTGCTGGGAGAACACGATGATCTGCCTGCCGATGCCACCGGCCGTGCCGGTGGAGATCTCGGCGACCACCGCACCGATCACCGCCGCGGCGGCGGCCAGCCGGAGGGCGGGCATCAGCGAGGGCACCGCCGCGGGGAAACGCAAGCGGGTCAGCGTCGCCCACCAGCCCGCCGAGCAGCTGCGCATCAGTTCCACCGAGGCCGCGGGTGGCGACTGCAGTCCGCGCAGCATGCCGATGGCGACCGGGAAGAAGGCCAGATAGGCCGCGATCACCACGATGGACATCCACGGCTGCCACGGCTGCCCGCCGATGGCGAGCCTGCCGCCCCAGCCCGCGACCAGCGGCGCGAGCGCGATCAACGGAACCGTCTGCGAGAGCACCACATACGGCAGCAGACCGCGTTCGAGCCAGCCGAAGCGCTGCATCGCCACCGCCAGCACGACACCGACGATGGTGCCGAGCAGCAGCGCCAGCAGCGACAGTCCGAGCGTGAACGTGCCGGTGCGCAGGAGGGTGGTCCCCACCGTGCCGGTGCCGTCGGCCTCGCCGAGTACGGTCACCACCGCCCAGACGTGCGGCAGGGCGCCGTCCCCGGTGCGCGGCAACACCCGGGTTCCCGCGATGCTCACCCCATCGGCGGGAACCAGCACCTTCACCAGCTCCCAGATCACCGCGACCAGCGCGAACGCACCGATCGTGTAGGCGGCGCGCACCAGCCGCGTCCCGGTGCGCGTGCGCCGCCGTACCCGCTGCGGCGCCGGCGTGGTGACCACTTCGTCGAGCGCTGTCACGGTCACTTCCGCTCTCCCACCGGGTCGTGGGTCCGGCGGATATGTCGGTGTCCGGCGAGTGCGGCGGTCACCGCCGCTGCGACAACGCCGACCGTGTACACCGACCACAGCGCGACGACGCTCATGATCGCGCCTCCTGCGTGGCGGTGACGGGCTCGTGCAGCCGGGGCAGAACCTGTTCGCCATAGGCCTGCAGAGTGGCCGTCTTGGCGTCGTGCTGCAGATACACCGCGAACTGGTCGACCCCGAGTCCTTCCAGTTCCCACAGCCGGGCGAGTTGTTCGTCCGGGGTGCCCAGCAGACAGAACCGGTCGACGATCTCGTCGGGCACGAAATCGGCGTGTGTATTGCCCGCGCGCCCGTGCTGGTTGTAGTCGTAGCCGTGCCGACCGGCGATGTAGTCGGTCAGCGCGGCCGGAACATCGCCGCCCGCACCGTATTTCGCGACGATGTCGGCGACGTGATTGCCCACCATGCCACCGAACCAGCGGCACTGCTCGCGCGCGTGCGCCAGCCCCGCCGCCGACCCGTCGGTGACATAGGCGGGCGCGGCCACACAGATCTTCACCGAGCGCGGATCGCGCCCCGCAGCCTCGGCCGCCCCGCGCACCGTGGCGATGGTCCACGCGGTGATGTCGGGATCGGCCAGCTGCAGGATGAACCCGTCGGCCACCTGACCGGTGAGCTCGAGTGCCTTGGGCCCGTACCCGGCCACCCACACCTCGAGACGGGAGTCGGCCGCCCACGGGAACCGCACCTCGGTATCGCCGATCCGGGCGCCGCGACCGTTGCCGAGTTCCCGGATCACCTCCACCGCGTCACGCAGCGTCGCCAAGGTGGTGGGCTTGCCGCCGAGGGTGCGCACCGCCGAGTCGCCGCGCCCGATCCCGCAGATCGTGCGGTTGCCGAACATCTCGTTGAGCGTGGCGAAGGTCGACGCGGTCACCGTCTGGTCCCTGGTCGCCGGATTGGTGACCATCGGACCGACCACCACCTTGCGGGTGGCGGCCAGGATCTGGCTGTAGATCACGTACGGCTCCTGCCACAGCAGATGCGAGTCGAACGTCCACACATGCGAGAACCCGTGCGTCTCGGCCACTCTGGCCAGTTCGATCACCCGCGAGGCGGGCGGGGTGCACTGCAGGACCACACCGATGTCCATGGGCACTCTCCGTTTCCGATAGCAGTTCTTACAGAAGGTTCTGCGACAGCCCGCGCCGCACGAAGCGGCCGTGTCCGGCCCGCCCGTGATAGGCGCCGTCGTCGACGATCACCCGGCCGCGCGAGAGCACGGTGTCGACGTGACCGTCGATCTCGAAGCCCTCCCAGGCCGAGTGGTCCATGTTCATGTGGTGGGTCTTGCCGAGGCCGATGCTGGTGTGCCCGTTCGGGTCGTAGATCACCACGTCGGCGTCGGCGCCCGGACTGATCACGCCCTTGCGCGGATACATCCCGAACATCCGCGCCGGGGTGGTGCAGCACACCTCCACCCAGCGTTCCAGCGAGATCCGTCCGTCCTTGACGCCCTGGAACAGCAGATCCATGCGGTGTTCCACACTGCCGATCCCGTTCGGGATCTTGCTGAAATCGCCCAGGCCGAGCTCTTTCTGGTCCTTCATGCAGAACGGACAGTGGTCGGTACTGACCGCGGTGACGTCGCCGGTGCGGATGTAGCGCCACAGTTCGTCCTGATGACCCTCCGACCGGGCGCGCAGCGGCGTCGAGCACACCCACTTGGCGCCCTCGAAGCCCGGTGCGCCCAGCTGCTCTTCGAGCGAGAGGTACAGATACTGCGGACAGGTTTCCGCGAAGACGTTCTGGCCCGCATCGCGTGCGGCCGCGATCTGGTCCATCGCCTGTTTGGCCGACACGTGCACCACATACAGCGGAGCGCCGGTCAGCTGCGCCAGCATGATCGCGCGGTGGGTGGCCTCCTCCTCCATCTGCCACGGGCGACTGGTCCCGTGGAAATAGGGAGCCGTGTCCCCCCGGGCCAGCGCCTGCTCCACCAGTACGTCGATGGCGATCCCGTTCTCGGCGTGCATCATCAGCAGCGCGCCGAGGTCACCGGCGGACTGCATGGCGCGCAGGATCTGCCCGTCGGTGGAATAGAAGACACCCGGATAGGCCATGAACAGCTTGAAGCTGGTGACCCCCTCGCTGACGAGTTCGGCCATGCCCTTCAGGGATTCGTCGTTGACGTCACCGACGATCTGGTGGAAGCCGTAGTCGATCGCGCACTGCCCGGCCGCCTTCTCGTGCCATTCGGCCAAGGTGTCCTGCACTCGCTGGCCGGGCTTCTGCACCGCGAAGTCGACGATGGTGGTGGTGCCGCCCCAGGCCGCGGCTCTGGTCCCGGTCTCGAAGGTGTCGCTGGCCTCGGTGCCGCCGAAGGGCAATTGCATATGGGTGTGCCCGTCGACACCGCCCGGAATCACATACTTGCCGGTCGCGTCGATCACCGTATCGGCGCCGGCGGCCAGATCGGCACCGAGGGCGGTCGAGCCCGGTTGCAGCACAGCGACGATCGTCTCGTCTTCGATCAGCACGTCGAGCAGCTGGGATCCGGTGGCGCTGACCACTGTCCCGCCGTGGATGAAGGTGCGCATCAGGGGTTCACCAACGGTCCGTAGGCCTCGGGGCGACGGTCGCGATAGAACGCCCACCGGTCGCGGACCGTTGTGATCAGATCCATATCGAGATCACGAACAACCAATTCCGGATCGGTGTCGGAGGCGACCTCGCCGACGAACTTGCCCTCGGGGTCGACGAAATAGCTGGTGCCGTAGAAATCGTCGTCGCCGTATTCGCTCTCGACACCGACCCGATTGATCGCGCCGATGTAATACTCGTTGGCCACCGCCGAGGCGGGCTGTTCGAGCTTCCACAGATAACTCGACAGCCCGCGCGAGGTCGCCGACGGATTGAAAACGATTTCCGCTCCCGCCAGTCCGAGCGCGCGCCAGCCCTCCGGGAAATGGCGGTCGTAACAGATGTAGACGCCGACCTTGCCGACCGCGGTGTCGAACACCGGCCAGCCCAGATTGCCCGGCCGGAAGTAGAACTTCTCCCAGAAGCCGTTCACCTGCGGGATGTGGTGCTTACGATATTTTCCCAGGTAGGTGCCGTCGGCGTCGATGACGGCCGCCGTGTTGTAGAGCAGACCGGCCTGCTCGCGCTCGTACACCGGCAGCACCATCACCAGGTTCAGCTCGGCGGCCAGCGCGGCGAAGCGCTCGGTCGTCGGGCCGGGCACCGATTCGGCGTAGTCGTAGAACTTGGTGTCCTGTAGCTGGCAGAAATACGGTCCGTAGAACAACTCCTGGAAGCAGATCACCTGCGCGCCCTGCGCGGCTGCCTGCCTGGCGTAGTCCTCGTGGGCTTTGATCATGGATTCTTTGTCGCCGGTCCATGAGGTCTGGACCAGGGCCGCTCTGACGATTCCCATGCTTTGTTATACTGCACCCACTCCTGATTCCGTTGTGTTACAAGACTGCGGAAACAGTTTCGGTACCGTAAACCTTCGCGCCACACCGGGATCGGCGGGTGCTAGAGGTGGCGAATCTCCGGCCAGAGCTGCGACCACGGGCGCACCGGCCGCTCACACCACCAGATCGTCACATCGCGGGTGGCCCCTTGGTAGCCGAGCCGGGAATCCGCTCGGCCGACCTCGGTCACCGCGTCGAAGTGCTTGCGCAACTCATCGGCCTGCCCACCCACGTAGTGCACCGCGCTCGCCGTGTCGGGCGGAGTACCGAAGTAGCCGTAGCCGCGACTCGGGCTGTAGACCGCAGGCCAGCCGTACCGATCGCGGTAGGTCTCCAGCGCCCCTGCCTGCCAATAGGATTCGGTGACGATCACCGCGTCCGTTCGCTCGGCGGGGTGCGTGAACAGTAGGCGAGGTCGGTGGACTCGGCCAGTTCCGGCCAGCCGAACTTGCCGTGCAACAGCAGGTCGACCAGTACGGGGCCCTGATCGGCATAGCTCACCGATAGGTGCTGCCCCGCGGCCAGGAAGGACAACTCGTCACCGAAGAAGCCGTACTGCCCGAGCACCGCGAACAGGGCCAGCCCCGACACCAGCGCGACGGCGCCGACCCAGCGGGTCGCGAACGGCGGAACGTCTTGTGTGACAGCCGGTTCGGGAATCGTGGTGGTCGTGCTCATCGCCCGTCGTTTTTCCTGGTCGCCGCGTCGTACACGCGGGTGAGATGAGAGATGTAGTGGCGCACATCGAAATCGGACTCGCGGACCGCGCGCTGGGCGACACCGTCGATCGAGTCCCGGATCAGTCGCGCCAGCATCGTCGGGTCGAAGTCGCCGAACACACCGGCGCGCTGCCCGTCGGCCAGCAATTCGACCAGGGGGGCGATGGCTTCGCGGTCGCCCTCGACCGTGCCGAGAGTCGGCGAACCGTCGGCGTTGCGCAGGTTCACCACGATGTCCGCGCACGCGGCCACGTAGCTCTTGTTGGCGTCGATGAAGCGCAGGTTCGACTCCAGATAGGCGTGCAGGGCGGCGCGCGGCCCCTGTTCGGCCGCGGCGACGATGGTCGGCACCATGAACTCGGCGCCGGCGACGAACAATTCGATGACGACCTGCGACATCAACTCGTCCTTGCCGTCGAAATGGTAGGAGATCACCCCCTTGGAGATCCCCGCGTGCTCGGCGATCCGTGCCAGCGACGCGTGACCATAGCCGACCTCGGAGATCACCTCCACGGTCGAGGCGATGATCTGCCGCCGCCGCGCCTCCTCGATGAACGACCGCCGTTGTCCATCTGGATTATTTTCTGGCCGCATGGTCAGAAAATAGCACAATCTCGTTGTGTAACAACTTGGCGGAAACAGTTTCCATGTCGTAAACCTTGGCGCTCGAGCAGCGCTGCGGGCCCTTCTACCCGCAGAATGGGCCGATGACCGAAGCCTCGCCGACCGCGCTGCCCGCGGACTTCGCCGGGGACCTCGACGACCGCACCGCCGCGGGCATCGCCGCCGCGGTCGGTCGCCGAATCCGCTCCGGCGCACTGGCGCCGGGCACTCGGCTGCCGACCGTGCGCGCGGTCGCCCGCGATCTGCGGGTGTCTCCCGCGACGGTCAGCCAGGCCTGGCGGGCACTCGCGGCGACCGGTGCCATCGTGGCCCGTGGGCGCGCGGGCACCTTCGTCGGCGAGTCGTTGCCACAGACACCACTGGGCCGCTACCAGCGGCTGCATTCCCCGTCCGACAACGCCTTTCGCATCGATTTGTCCCGTGGCACGCCCGATCCGGCGCTGTTGCCCGACCTGGCCGCCGCCCTGCACGCGCTGTCCCGCGACACCGCGCCGGGCGATCTGTCGGCGCACTATCTCGGCGAGGCGGTGCTGCCCGAGCTCGCCGAGACCCTGCGCGCGGAGTGGCCGTGGCGGTGCGAACGCCTCGCCGTGCTCGACGGCGCGCTCGACGCGGTCGACCGCCTGCTCGCCGCGCACGTGCGCTTCGGCGACCCGGTGATCGTGGAGGACCCCTGCTTCCCGCCGTTCCTCGACCTGCTGGCCCGCTTGGGCGCACGCCCGATCCCGGTGCCGCTCGACGAATCCGGTTTCCGCCCCGAGGAATTCGCGCGCGCGTTCGACGGTCCTGCACCGCGTGCGGTCATCCTGCAACCGCGCGCGAACAATCCGACCGGCGCCTCGCTCACCGCGATCCGCGTACGCGAACTCGCCGCGGTACTCGACACGCATCCCGCGCTGATCATCGAGGACGACCATTCCGCCGGGATCGCGGCCACCCCACTGCGCTCACTCGCGGCCTGCTTCCCCGACCGCGGTGTCTACATCCGGTCCTACTCCAAGTCGCACGGCGCCGATCTACGGCTGGCGGTGGCGGGTGGACCGGAGGCGCTGCTGGATCCGGTGGTCGAACGTCGGATGCTCGGTCCAGGGTGGTCCTCGCGCCTGCTGCAGCGGATCCTGTTGACGATGCTGCACGACGCCGACGCGGCCACCACCGTGGCCGGCGCCCGCCTCGAGTACCGCAGGCGGGCCACGGCGCTGCGCCAGGCACTGGCCGAGCACGGGATCGTCGTCGCGGCCGGTGACGGCATCAACCTGTGGCTGCCCGTGCACGACGAGAACGCCGCCATGATCAGCCTCGCCGCCGCGGGCATCAAGGTCGCCCCCGGTGGCCCGTTCGAGGTCGGCGCCCATCCCCCACGCGATCACCTGCGCCTGACCCTTGGCGCGCTCGAGGCCGGCACCGACCTCGGCTGGCTGGCCGCCGAGCTGGCCACCGCCACGGCCGCCACCCCCACCTACCGGCGGATCCGGCGGACCTGAGCGTCGTCACCGGTCGTCGATAGGGAAGAATGGGGCACCGTCGACCACCGGGAGATCCCCCTGTCCACCATCGCATGGACCGAAGACCACATCCAGCACACCGCCGACTGGCACTCCGAGAACGGCGCGCCCGCACCGCGCGCCGTCGCCGTCGTCGACGACCGGCTCGCGGCCGATCAGGCCTATCGCCGGATCCGGGCGGGCGAGGCGTTGCTGTGGCAGGGCGATTTCCACAACGGCCGTCAGCTCCTGCAGGCGTTGGGCCGTCGCGTCGACCGGAAAGCCACCATGCCGCCCACCGATGACCTCGGCGCCCTCTACGACCACGAGCGGACCAGGAAACGCACGCGCGCAAGCGTTCTCGGCAGCGTGCTGATCCGGCTCGACGACAACGAAATCGGCTTGCGCCGGGCGCCCGACGTGCGGGCCGCCTGCACCGCGGCCTACGGCCGGTCGACGAGCAGCCAGGTGGTCACCTTCCCGGAACTGCTCGGCGTGCTCGGCGCCCACCGCTGGCACGAGCAGGGCGTCGAGGTGCCCGCGCTGGGTGTCCGCATCCATCCCGCCTACGGCGTTTTCTCGCCCACCCGCAGCGAATACGTGGATCTGGTCGCCGACGCACCGCTCGATCCCGAGGTCCGCACCGCATTCGACCTGGGGACCGGCACCGGTGTGCTGGCCGTTCTGCTCGCCCAGCGCGGCGTCTCCCGGATCACCGCCACCGACATCAATCCGCGGGCACTGCGCTGCGCCGCGGACAACATCGCCCGCCTCGGCCACGCGGAGCGGATCACCGTCGAGGGTCCCACCCTGTACCCGCCGGGACGAGCCGATCTGGTGGTGTGCAACCCGCCCTGGCTCCCCGGGGTACCGACCTCGGACCTGGAACGCGGTGTCTACGACGAGGACCAGACGATGCTCACCGAGTTCGCGCACGGCCTGCGCGACCATCTCACCCCGCACGGCGAAGGCTGGCTGGTGCTCTCGGATCTGGCCGAACGCCTGGGTCTGCGCCCGGCCGAACACATTCCGCGCCTGCTCGACGACGCCGGACTGCACGTGCTCGGTCGACTCACCACCCGTCCGCGCCATCCCCGCGCGGCCGATCACGCCGATCCGCTCGCCGCGGCCCGCACCGCTGAGACCACCACGCTGTGGCGGCTGCGGGCGCGCTGAGGGTACAGGACGCGACGATCCGCTGGTCCTGGCCCGCGCGCCGGGCCCGGCTGGCAGGATGCGCGGTACATCGTCGCGCAGCATCCACCCCGAGGAGACACCGACAAGGTGAGCAGTCATCCGCAAGACCGTTCCATCGGCACCACCCGCCGCACCGCGTTCGCCCTCGGTGCCGCCGTCGCGACGCTGGTCGCGCTGGCACCGGCCGCCCAGGCGTTCCCGAACCCCTTCCAGCAGACGATTCCGGGCTGCACCCCGGCCGCCCCTGGCCTGCCCAACGGCAAACAGTGGCCCGTCGAGCCCGCCCTGACCATCGACACCGCGGCGACCCACACCGCCACGCTGGAGACCACCTGCGGCACCCTCGCGCTCGAGCTCGACGCCGCCGCGGCACCGCGCACGGTGAACTCGTTCGCCTTCCTCGCCGGCGAGGGCTACTTCGATCACACCCGCTGCCACCGGCTCACCACCGAGGGCATCTTTGTGCTGCAGTGCGGCGATCCCACCGCCACCGGCATGGGCGGGCCCGGCTACAAGTTCGACGACGAGAACCTGGCGGGCGCGGTCTACCCGGCGGGCACCGTGGCCATGGCCAACGCGGGCCCCGGCACCAACGGCAGCCAGTTCTTCCTGGTCTACCGCGACACCCAGCTGCCCCCGAACTACACCCCGTTCGGCCGGATCGCCGACGGCCTGGACGCGCTGACCAATGTCGCGAACGCGGGCGTGGCGGGCGGCGGCCCCGACGGCACCCCGGTCGCCGAGGTGGTCTTCAACGCGGTGCGCACCACCCAGTCCTGAGAAACAGCGAGGGCCGCGTCTCCGAGTGGAGACGCGGCCCTCGCCGTGGCTGGTGGGATCAGCCGGCGCTGATCGAGCTGAACAGGTTCTGGATGGTCAGCAAGATCACTTCGGTCAGGAAATCAGCGGCCGAACCGGTCATGGCAACACTCCTCGTTTTCGAGTCCTCATCAGGTGTGACGAACATCTGAAGCATGTCCTATCCACACTGCCCGGCGGAGCGTTTTCGGGAAAATAACCGACAGAACCTGAAGACGAGACAGGCCGCGTTCCTGACGGAACGCGGCCTGACCGGTGCTGACTTACAGGTACTGACCGGTGTTGGACTCGGTGTCGATCGCCCGGCTGGCCGAGGCGTTCTTGCCGGTGACCAAGGTCCGGATGTAGACGATCCGCTCGCCCTTCTTGCCCGAGATCCGGGCCCAGTCATCCGGATTCGTGGTGTTGGGCAGGTCCTCGTTCTCGGCGAACTCGTCGACGATCGAGTCGAACAGGTGCTGGATCCGCAGACCCGGGTTACCGGTGTCGAGAACCGACTTGATCGCGTACTTCTTCGCGCGGTCGACGATGTTCTGGATCATCGCGCCGGAGTTGAAGTCCTTGAAGTACAGGACTTCCTTGTCACCGTTGGCGTAGGTGACCTCCAGGAACCGGTTGTCGTCGCTCTCGGCGTACATCCGCTCGACGACCTTTTCGATCATCGCCTCCACGCACGCCTGCTTGTCGCCGTCGAACTCGCGCAGATCGCTCTCGTGCAGCGGCAGCGTCTCGGTGAGGTACTTCGAGAAGATGTCCTGCGCCGATTCCGCGTCCGGGCGCTCGATCTTGATCTTCACATCGAGACGACCGGGTCGCAGGATCGCGGGGTCGATCATGTCCTCGCGGTTGGACGCACCGATCACGATGACGTTCTCGAGACCCTCGACACCGTCGATCTCCGAAAGCAGCTGCGGCACAACGGTGGTCTCCACATCGGAGGAGACACCGGAGCCACGGGTGCGGAAGATCGAGTCCATCTCGTCGAAGAACACGATCACCGGGGTGCCCTCGGACGCCTTCTCGCGGGCCCGCTGGAAGATGATCCGGATATGACGCTCGGTCTCACCGACGAATTTGTTGAGCAGCTCGGGGCCCTTGATGTTGAGGAAGAAGGACTTGGCCTCCTTGGCATCCTGGCCCCGCGACTCGGCGATCTTCTTGGCGAGGGAGTTGGCGACCGCCTTGGCGATCAGGGTCTTACCGCAGCCGGGCGGACCGTAGAGCAGCACACCCTTGGGCGGGCGCAGCGCGTACTCACGGAACAGATCCTTGTGCAGGAAGGGCAATTCCACCGCGTCGCGGATCTGCTCGATCTGCCTGCCGAGGCCACCGATGTCGGTGTAGTCGACGTCGGGAACCTCTTCCAGCACAAGGTCTTCGACCTCGGCCTTGGGGATGCGCTCGAACGCGAAGCCCGCCTTGGTGTCGACCAGCAGTGAATCACCGGGACGCAGTTTGCGAATCGGGGCATCGGGATCGTCGAGGTCGTCGAACTCGGCGAGCTTGGACAGCGGACCCGAGAGCCAGACCACCCGCTCCTCGTCGGCGTGCCCGACCACGAGAGCACGGCGACTGTCGTCGAGAATCTCACGCAGCGTGCCGATTTCACCGATGGCGTCGAACTTGCCGGCCTCCACGACCGTGAGTGCCTCGTTGAGTCGCACGGTCTGGCCGTATTCGAGGGTGGCAGCATCAATGTTGGGCGAGCAGGTGAGGCGCATCTTGCGACCGGAGGTGAACACGTCGACCGTCTGGTCATCGTAGGTGTTGATCACGATGCCGTAGCCGCTGGGCGGCTGGCCGAGGCGATCGACCTCTTCCCGCAAGGCGATCAGTTGCTGGCGCGCTTCCTTGAGCGTGTCCATCAACTTACCGTTGCGGATGGTCAGCGAATCGATCCTGGCTTCCAATTCGCGTGCGCGATCCGGCGAGTCGGCGAGTTGCCTGCGGAGAGCAGCCGCCTCGGCGCGTACCGCCTCGAGCTCTCGCCAGGCCGCCGAATCCGAATTCTCGTTGGGGCTCATGATGCTGCTCCTCCCAGTCCCGGTCTATCAACGCTACCGGGCGCGGTCCGTTCTCGCTTTCCGACATGGTTTCGTCGTGATCACATCTTGTACGGGTTCACACGGCGATGGGCCCGTCCGTGCACATGTTAGGCTCCCCTAACACCCCATCTCCGGGGTCGTCGGCGAGCGCGCTCGCCATCGAGCCGAAAGGTTGCTGAGCCATGCTCCTTCCTCCCCGTACTCTCCGTGTCACCATCGCTACCGCTGCTGCGGCACTCGCCGTTACCGTCGGGCTGACCGGTTGCGGCGACTCCGACGATTCCTCGACGAACGCCACCAGCAGCAGTACCAGTATCGCCGCCGCTCCGTCCAGCGATTCGACCACACCGGCCGCGCCGTCCGGTGACAACGCCGACGCCCCCACCGCCGATTCCCTGACGGCGACCCTGGCCATGCTGTCGGATCCGGCCGTGTCCGCCGACGACAAGACGGCGCTGATCGTCAACGGCGAGGCCCGCCGGGCCAACATCGACCAGATGAACGGCCAGCTGGCCAACTACGGCGCCCTCACCTATGACGTCGCCAACGTCGCGACCAGCGGCGACACCACCACCGCGGATGTCACCATCACCTCGCCGCACGGTACCGCGCCCGCCTTCCCCGTCACCTTCGAGAAGGTCGACGGCGAGTGGCTGATCTCCGACAGCTCCGGCTGCCTGCTGCTGGGCTTCGCACAGGCCCCCTGCGTGCCTGCCTGACGACTCGTCCGCGCCCCGGGGTAGTTGCGTCACACCCCGGGCCAGCCCGGCTCCCCCGTCAGCCCTTGGAGGGGCGGCGCTGCGGCTTGGGGGTCACCGTGCCCTCGGCCAGGCGGCGAGCGCTCACCAGGAAGGCCGTGTGGCCCTGCATCCGGTGCTCGGGGCGCACCGCGAGACCGACCACGTGCCAGCCACGGACCATCGATTCCCAGGAGCGCGGTTCGGTCCAGCACTCCTGTTCGCGCAGCGCCTCGACGACCTTGGACAACTGGGTGACCGTCGCCACATAGACGATCAGCACGCCGCCGGGCACCAGCGCCTTGGACACCGCGGGCAGCGCGTCCCAGGGCGCGAGCATGTCGAGCACCACGCGATCGACCTGTTCGCCCTCGTACTGCGCGACATCGGCGACGGTCAGCGACCAGTTAGCCGGACGTTCGCCGAAGAAGGTCTCGACATTGCGCACGGCGTGCTCGGCGTGGTCGTCGCGGATCTCATAGGAGATCACTTCGCCCGCCGGACCGACCGCGCGCAGCAGCGAGCAGGTGAGCGCGCCGGAGCCCGCGCCTGCCTCCAACACGCGCGCGCCGGGGAACACATCGCCCTCGTGCACGATCTGCGCGGCGTCCTTGGGGTAGATCACGGCCGCGCCGCGCGGCATCGACAGCACGTAGTCGACGAGCAGTGGGCGCAGGGCCAGGTACGGGGTGCCGTTGGTCGACTTCACGACAGTGCCCTCGTCGGTGCCGAGGAGGTCGTCGTGCTTGATGCCGCCGCGGTGGGTGTGGAATTCCTTCCCCTCCTCCAGCACCACCGTGTAGAGGCGCCCCTTGGCATCGGTCAGCTGCACCCGGTCCCCGATGGCGAATGGACCGGTCCGTCTGGCCGTCATGGATCTCCGTTTCTTCTGCGAATGAAAGCCTCAGCCTGCCAGGTCGGCGCGATCACCCACCGCACGGGGTGACCGCACACGCTGATGCCGTCTGGCCCGAATCCTCAGCGATCGGTGTCGGTGGCGGCGGTTACCCTGCGGAGTATGTCAGTGCCCGTGCCCGTTTCCCTTGCCGACAACCCGACCGATCGACCGTCGCCTCGGTCGCGCCCGGCGCTGTCGCCTTCGCGGGCAAGCGATTTCAAGCAGTGTCCGTTGAAGTACCGGTTGCGGGCGATCGATCGGATCCCGGAGCCGCCGTCGCGGGCGGCGGTGCGCGGGACGGTCGTGCACGCGGTGCTGGAGGACCTGTTCGGACTGCCCGCCGCCGAGCGTGATCCGGCGCGGGCGGCGCTGCTGGTCCCCGACGCCTGGGAGCGGGTGCGTGGCGAGCGCGACGGGCTCGACGAACTGGTCGCCGAAGGCGGGCCCGAAGCGCTGTTCGAGGAGGTGCGGCGACTGGTCGCGAGCTACTACGAGCTCGAGGATCCCCGCCGCTTCGAACCGCACTCGCTCGAGGAACGCGTCGAGGTCGACCTCGACGGCGACATCCCGTTGCGCGGGTTCGTCGATCGCATCGACATCGCCCCCAACGGCATGCTCCGCGTGGTCGACTACAAGACCGGGCGCTCCCCCGGCCCGATGCACGAGGCGCGCGCGCTGTTCCAGCTCAAGTTCTACGCGCTGATGATCCTGCGAACCCGCGACATCGTGCCCGCCCAGCTGCGGCTGATCTACCTGGCCGACAAGATCCTGCTCACCTACACTCCCGACCGCGCGGAACTGGACCGCTTCGAGCGCATCCTCACCGCACTGTGGCGGGCCATCATCGACGCCGGTCGCACCGGCGACTTCCCGCCCACTCGCGGATCGATGTGCCGCTACTGCGACTTCCAGCACCTGTGCCCGGAGTTCGGCGGCACACCGCCACCGTATCCCGGCTGGCCACAACAGGATTCGGGCCCGGTGCCGGTGGGGATACCGGAGGTTCCCCCCACCGAGGACATCTGAACGACCGTGCCTCGGTCGAGGTGAGCGCAGGCGACTACTGCAGTCGGCGTTCTTCTTCCTCTTCCAGGCGGCGGCGTTCTTCCTCGCGCTCGACCTGTTCCTTTTCGATCTTCTCTTCGCGTTCGTTCTTGTTCGACATTTCCGCCCCAATCACCGATTGTTCGGACCTATCCGAGCTCGAGCCTACTCGGACAGGTCCGAACCGGATCGGGTCAGAAGGCTCGGCAGGAGCGGATGTCGGTGGCCAGAATCGCCTTGGCGCCCAGGTCGGCGAGGCGGTCCATCAGGTCGTTGCCCTGTTTGCGCGGGACCAGCGCGCGTACGGCGACCCAGTCGGGGTCGGTCAGTGGCGATACCGTCGGCGACTCCAGGCCGGGGGTGATCGCGGCGGCCTGGTCGAGCAGCGCCTTGGGGCAGTCGTAGTCGAGCATCAGGTACTGCTGGGCGAACACCACACCCTGGACGCGGGCGATGAGCTGGTTGCGGGTGCGGTCGTCGCGATCGGACCCGGTGCGCTCGATCAGCACGCCCTCGGAGTCGCACAGCGAGTCGCCGAAGGCCACCAGGTTGTGCTGGCGCAGGGTGCGCCCGGAGCCGACGACATCGGCGATCGCGTCGGCGACGCCGAGCTGGATCGAGATCTCCACGGCGCCGTCGAGGCGGATGACCTCGGCCTCGATGCCGAAGCGGGCCAGATCGGCGCGGACCAGGTTCGGATACGAGGTCGCGATCCGCTTGCCTGCCAGATCCTCGACCTTCCATTCCGTCCCGGCGGGCGCGGCGTAACGGAAGCTGGAGCGGCCGAAGCCGAGGGAAAGGCGCTCGCTGACCGGCGAGCCGGAGTCCAGGGCCAGATCGCGGCCGGTGATGCCGAGGTCGAGCTCGCCGGAGCCGACGTAGATGGCGATGTCCTTGGGCCGGAGGAAGAAGAACTCGACCTGGTTGACCGGGTCGAGAACGGTCAGCTCGCGGGAATCGGTGCGTTTGCGGTAGCCGGCCTCGCTCAGGATGGAGACGGCGGATTCCGACAGTGAGCCCTTGTTGGGAACTGCGACGCGCAACATGGGATGGGGTCCTTTCGGGGAAGCGGAGACGTGTCGACGGGACGGATCAGCCGTCACAGATGTCGGTACACGTCCTCGAGCTTCAGCCCGCGACCCACCATCATCACCTGGACCCAGTACAGCAACTGGGAGATCTCCTCGGCGAGGGCCTCGTCGCTCTCGTGCTCGGCGGCCAGCCAGATCTCGCCGGCCTCCTCGAGCACCTTCTTACCCTGGAAATGAACCCCGGCGTCCAACGCGGCCACGGTGCCCGACCCCTCGGGGCGGGTCTGGGCACGGTCGGTCAGCTCGGCGAACAGGGATTCGAAGTTCTTCACGGTGGATGATTCTTTCACACGCCTTCTCGGCGGCGCGGGCGCCGCGTGTTCGCGGCCGGGCCACCGCTCAGCACTCGAGACTCGCGCCTGCGGCGCATGCGCTTCGAGCGCTGAGCGGACCCGGCCGCGAACCGACCGCTTCGCGGCCGCCGCTCCTCGAGGTCGCGGGTGCGGGGCCGGTCAACGGCGGTCAGCCTACGGACTCAGTCGGCCAGGAGCTGACGCAGGTCGGCGACCGCGGTGCGCAGGTGGTCGGCGAAGGCGTACATCTCGTCGGAGACCGACTTGGGGGTGGCCAGGTAGATGTTCCAGCGGTCCGGCAGCAGCACGTAGGCGATGCCGATGCACTTCGGGCTGGTGGAGCCGAAGCCGAAGTAGCGGATGTACTGCGAGGGCGCCGAGCTGGTGCTCAGGTAGTCGTCGCGCATGATCGTCCAGCCGGGGCTGTCGAACAGTGCGATCCGCTCGTCGGCGACGCCGAGTTCCTCGCCGCGACGGCGCTGGATCCATTGCAGTTCCCACAGGTGCTGCTCGGGCGCCTGCCCGGCCTGGCACTCCTTGGCCCGGCCCACGTGCGCGGCCGCGGCGGTGCGAGCGGCGGCGAGCTCGGCCTCGCGATCGACCGACTCGTCGACCATGGCGTCGACGAAGGCCACCATCTCCGGGGTCACCACGCGCATGGCCTCGGTGCGGCCGTTGCGGAACTGCCGGGTCGCGATGGACTCGTAGGTGGCTCCGGTCAGCCCCTTGCTGCGCCGGTGGGCGAGCTGGTAGCTGAGCTGAGCGAAGGCGTCGGGTGAGATGCCGAGCTTCTTGGCGGCGCCGGTGCCGAAGTCGTCGAACGAGACCAGCGAGGTCGCGGTGTCGGCGGCGAAGCGGGCGAAGTCGGCGCCGGCCGCGGCGATGTCGGCGCGGGCGGCCGAGTCGAGGACGAACTCGATCGGCTCCACCGAGGGCAGTCCCTGGGCGCGCGCGCCGCTGGTCTCGGCGTGATCCTGGGCGGGCCGCTCGAGCAGGGCGTCGACGAACGAGAGCACGGTGGTGCCGTCGAGCCCGCAGTGCTCGATGTTGATCCCGGCCTGGCCGTCGGCGAAGACGATGAACGACACCGACTTGTCGAAGTAGCGATTGGCGCTGTCACCGTGCAGCAGCTGATCGCAGGCGTGCAGTTCGTCGCGCGGGGCGAAGTCCTCGAGACATACCGAGAACAGCGCCGTCTCGATCGTGTCGAAGGCGGCGACATTGGCGGCTTCGGTGCGCAGGGTGGCCCGGCTGCGCGCCCACTCGGCACGTGCCTTGGTGGTCAGGTGACCCACCGAGGTGTCGGTGGCCGCGGGCTTGGTACCGCCCTTGATCACCGCGCGCAGCCCGTCGACGACATCGTCGAAGGCGTACGGCGCGCCGTCGGCGCCGATCACCTCCATCCGGAAGATGTTGCCGCGGTAGAAGACCGCGATGTGGCGGGCATCGGAGGGGCCGGGCCATTCCGCGCTGTAGGGCTTGCGGACGGTGTCCTGCACCTCGCCCGGGATCCGGGTCTCGGAGAACAGGTACTCGTTCTGCCACATCGACAGCTGCTGCCCCCGCTGGGTGACCGGCGGGACCGTCTCGGTGTCCAGCGCCAGCTTGTAGTCGACGGCGGCGCCGATGATCGCCGCGGCCCGCTCGGCCTGCCCGGCCACCGTCGAGGCGGCCAGCGGGGTGTCATCGCGGAACAGGAACACGAAGTTGGCGTTCAGCGCGATTCGGTCACGACGACCGAGGTAGCGCGAGGGCCAGAACTCGTCGAGCCAGCTACCGACCCCGGGGGTGGCGTCGTAGTCGGCCAGCGCGGCGTGCAGGGTGCGCCCGGCCCCACCGGGGCGCAGCAGCTCGGCTACCGCGCCCTCGGTGGTGGCGTAGTCCTCGGCGCCGAGCAACGGCTGACACCACCGCAGGAACCGCGCGCAACTGTCCTCCAGTGTCGGCAGCGGCACCCGGGGCAGGGTGTCTTCGGCGGCGAACGTGGGTTGGTTCAAATCCAAGTCCTCAGGTTTCGATGGGATGCGGGCGGGACAGGAACAGGTTGGCGTAGAGCCAGCCCTCGGCTTCGTGATCGGTGGTGTCGATTCCCTTGGCCGCCAACGCATCCAGCACCTGTTGACGTTCCTGCGCGGAGGCGAAGCGACGCTGCTGGAACATACCGGGCCGCTGCTCACTGCGGTAGCCCAGCGCGGCGAGCTCGGCGGCGATCGGGTCGAAATCGAACATCCGCAACACGAAATGCGCCATCCACGGTCGCTTGCGCGGATCGGCCTGCGCGACCCTGGACAGGGTTTTCTCGGTGATGTAGCCGACGCACCCGGTGGAGATGACCAGATCGGCCGAGGCGAGCACACGGCGCTGCGCCTCGGTCGGCTCGGTGGCCTCGAGGTCGGCGTGCACGTAGTCGTGCAGGAATCCGGCGGCGTGGGCATAGGTCAGCGCCGGGCGTGCGGCGTCCATCCCGACGAAGCGTACGTCGGGAATCTGGTCGGCGCGCAACCGCTCCCGGTCCGCGGCGATCAGCCCGACCCGGTCGGTCTCGGCGTGATCGCGATAGTGCCCGGCGAGTTCCTCGACGGTCGTGTCCGTCCGCAACAGTGCCGCGTTCACCCCGTAGGAGCATCCGAGATCGAGGACGGTCGGAATCCGGCCCGGTCGCGCCGCCCGCAACTGCCGCAACTGCTCCTGGAACAACGGCTTGGCCAGTTCCGGAATCCGATAGTCCAGGTCGTTCATCCGGGCGAAGTACGCGCGCGGATCAGGGCTTTCGTAGATGTCGTCGAAGGATGCTTTGCCAGTGGTGTGCAACGGAACGGACATGGGCGGTTCCTCTCAGTCGAGCAGTCGGTCACCTCGGACGGCGTCGGCCGCGGCGGCCACATGGTCGGGCAGAACACGGCCGAACAGCTGCCTGGTGCGTTCGACAGTGCCGATCACCCCAGGCCGGTCCGTGTAGGCGAAGATCGCCGAATGTCGTTGACCCGCACCGGCCACCTCGGTGACGCGATGCAGGGAGAAGCGGCCCTTGAACAGCTGCAGGTCGCCGGGGCGCAGTGCCAGCGCGCGGATGAGCCGCCCGCCGTCCCCGGTGAGCACGGCACGCACGTCGTCGAGATGCTCGGCGTGCGGGTCGCGGATGTTGGGGCAGTACTCGAAGACGCCACCGGTGTCCGGGCGCCGGGTGAGCATGCTGACGGTGAATTCGTTGGTGTCGAAGTGCCAGGGATGCGACATGCCCGGCTCGACCACGTTCAGGCACAGCCCGGCCAGCGGATCGGCGAATTCGTGCAGTTCGTCGAGTTCGAAGCAGTCGGCCACGAAACGCTGGAACACCGGATCGGTGTAGAGGCGCTGGATCAGCGCCTCGGCGGGGATGCGGTCGCGGGCCACGAAGGCGTTGCCGCGGTCGAGCACGATCCGGGCCGGGTGATCGTCGGGGAGGTCGGTGTCGAGCGGGATGTTGTAGGCGTTGACCCGTTCGGACTTGTAGTGGGCGTGCGGGGCGATCCGCTCCCCCTCCACGCGGAGCGTGTCGAGCAGCTCCGGGCGGATGAACTCCCGCAGCACCGTACAGCCGTCCTCGGCCAGTTCGGCGCGGGCGGCCTCGACCGCGGCGCGCCGACCCGGACCACCGAGATCGGTGAGCGGATACCGTGCGATATCGACGATTTCGTCAAGCCCCCGCGTGCCTGTCATGGATTCATTTTGCGGGAAATTTCGATGACACGCCCGGGGTTTCGGTAAACAACTCGTATCCCGAACAGATCACAAGACTGCGAATTCAACTGTGCGGCAACAGTTTTCGCGAATGACACTACGGTTTCGGAATTATCACGGTAGGCTATTTCGCCCTATCGCGCTGCGCCGCCGATATGTTCAGACACGCGCGGCGAGGGCGACGCGCAGATCGGGGACCGACAAACCGACCAGCGACTCCCGGAATACCCGCCCCGGCGCCTCGGGAACCGCGATCTCGCACGGAATCACGATCAGACCGCAACCCGCGCCCTGTGCCGCGAGCGCGCCGGTGGGTGAGTCCTCGATCGCCACGCAGTCACGGGGATCGACGCCGAGCAGTTCGGCGGCCCGGCGATAGATGTGGGGTTCGGGCTTGCCGTGCGCCACCTCGTCACCGCAGACCGAGGTGTCGAAGAAGTCCCGGCCGAGGGTGTCGAGTCCGTACTCGGTCAGCGAACGCTTGGTGTTGGTCACCAGCGCGCAGCGCAGCCCGGCCTCGCGCACCATCGCCAGCGCGTCCTTGGCGCCCGGTCGCCACGGGATCGGACCGAGCATCAGTTCGGTGACCCGGCGCTCGAGGAACTCCCCCGCCGCGACCAGGATCTCCGGCGTGGTCTCGACGCCGATGCCGTCGAACAGCATGCGCAGCGCGTTCGGCCCGGAAGCGCCGATCAGGGCGTGGCGGACCGCGTCGGTGAGTTCACTGCCGTGTTCGCGGGCGAGTTCGCGCACCGCGATGTCCCACAGCTTCTCCGAATCGAGCAGCGTGCCGTCCATGTCCCACAACACCGCGGCCGGTCGCGCGCTCACCTGTCACTCGCCTCGTTCTCGTCTGCTCACCGAAGAAGCCCGGCGGTCGCCGGGCCCGGTCAAGGGTAACGGGTGCGCCTCAGACGCCCGATCCGGCGATCCGCAGGCCGCCCGCGTCGCCGGTGACCTCGATCCAGCGGTTCTCCGAGGTCACGGTGCCGTTGGTGAGGTGATAGGTCAGCGTGACCACCGCCCGGTTGCGGCCGTTGGGGGTGATCGAGCCGACACTCACCGACCGCACCGTCGACCAGAACGAGGAGTACTGACCGTAGCCGCCGGTCTGGGCCTGATAGCCGGGGGCCAGCTGAGCCCACGCCCCGCCGACATTGCCCGGCAACATGCCGTAATACCCGGCGATGAACTGGTTGATCCGGTCCGGCGAGGGAGGTCCGGCCGGGGTCGTGGTGGTGCTGGTGGCCGACGGTGTCGAGGTGGGGGCGCCGGAGGTACTGGTCGGCGTCGGTGAGGTGCTCGCCGGGGCGGCCGAGCCGTCGGGGGCGGGCGGGACGGGTGCCGGGACGGTGATGGTCTCCTGTTCGGGGACGATCACCACGGTGCTCACCTTGCCGTCGACCATCGTTGTCACGGTGACCGCGGGCGGCGGTGTCTGGGCCTGCTGGCCGGGGTCGGCGCCCCGTTCCCGGGTGACGACCAGGACGACCAGCATCACCGCGAACGCGGCGACGGCGGCGGCGAGCAGCAGGACGGCGCGGCTGTTGGTCGCCGAGTCGCTGCGCGCGGGCGGGGTGGGGAAGACGGGCGGGCGGCCCGATCCGGTGGGTGCGGCGTCGTGGTCGCGGTCGGATCCGGCGGTTGCCGTGTTCGCGCGCACCGCGGCATCCGAGCCTGGCGTCTGCGCGAGCTCGCCCGCGGATCCGGCCCCCGCACCGGCTCCGCCGGAACGCGGCGAGGACGATCCCCCGGTGATCGCCGAGCGGGCCGCCTTGGCGAAGGCGAGACCGCTGCCGAGCAGTGCGGCCGCTCCCGACTTCGCACCGTCGGTCCCAGCGCCCTGCCCCGGCCGTGGCAGCAGCGTGGTGGCCGCCTCGCTCACCGGAAGCACCTTGGTCAGCGAGGCGGGCAGCGACGGAACCCGCCCCGCCGCGACATCTTCCAGCGCCAGCCGGGCCGCAGCCATGGTCGGGCGGTGCTCCAGGTCCGCGGTCAGCAGCCACATCAGTACCGGGCCGAGCGGGCCCGCGTTCTTCGGCTCCGGCACCGTTCCGCGCGCCACGGCGTGCAGCACCGCCAGGGGGTTGTCGCCCTCGCCGAACGGCGGGGCGCCCTCGACGGCGGCGTAGAGCGTGGAGCCCAGGGCGAAGACGTCGGCGGCGGATTTGGGCCTGTCGCCGCGCGCGATCTCGGGCGCCAGGTAGGCGGGGGTACCCGCCAGGAACCCGGTCGCCGTCACGGTGACGTCGCCGGTGGCATGCGAGATGCCGAAGTCGGTGATCTTGACGGTGCCGTCGTCACCGACGAGCAGATTGGCCGGCTTCACGTCCCGGTGCATGATCCCGGCGTCGTGCGCGGCCGACAACGCCGCGGCGGCCTGGGCGCCGATGCCGGCCACCTCGATCGGCGGCAACGTCGCGCCACCGGCCAGCTTGGCGGCCAGGCTGGGTGCGTTCATGTATTCCATGACCAGCCAGGGCTGGCCGTCTTCCTCGGCCACGTCGAAGACGGTGATGGCGTTGGGATGATGCAGACGCGCGGCGATCCGGCCCTCGCGCATGGCGCGCAGCTTCGCCTCCAGCGCCTGCGAGCCGGTGAGGCCGGGTGCTAGCAGCACCTGCTTCACCGCGACGGTGCGGCGCAACCGCACGTCGGTGGCTCGCCACACCACCCCCATCGCGCCCGTGCCGATCGGGTCGGTGAGTCGATAGCGTCCCGCGATCAACCGATCCGATGTCATGACTTGCGCCCCTCCTGCTTACCGCCGAGTCGTCCAGCCCTCCGCGCCACAGCGGGATGAAACTTCGAAAATCCTACGTGCTGAACTGCTTTGCCCCGGTTCCAGGGCAGTCCGGGCGAAGGACACGCCGTCGCATCGTGACCAGACTCACAGGCCGCACAACGACGATCGGATCGGTCCCACCGGACCGATCCGATCTGCCGTCATGCGCAGTGTCTCAGGCGTTGAAGTATTTCGCCTCCGGATGCAACAGCACGAACGCGTCGGTCGACTGTTCCGGATGCAACTGCAGTTCTTCCGACAACTGCACCCCGACCCGGCCCGCGTCGAGCAGATCGACCAGTTTGGCGCGATCCTCGAGGTCCGGGCAGGCGCCGTAGCCGAAGGAATACCGCGCACCGCGATAACCGAGCTTGAAGAACTCCTGGATGTCGGCCGGATCGTCGGCGGCGACCGACTGCCCGTCGAGGGTGAGTTCCTCGCGGATCCGGCGGTGCCAGTACTCGGCCAGCGACTCGGTCAGCTGCACACCGATGCCGTGCACCTCGAGGTAGTCACGGTAGTTGTCGGCCGCGAACAACGCGTTGGCGAAGTCGGCGATCGGCTGGCCCATGGTGACCAGCTGGAACGGCAACACATCCACCTGCCCGGTCGCACGAGCCCGCTCCCGCGAGCGGATGAAGTCCGCGATGCACAGGAACCGGTCGCGCTGCTGGCGCGGGAAGGTGAACCGATACCGCTGCGGCGCATCGGGTTCGGGCTCGGTGAGCACGATGACCTCGTCGCCCTCCGACACCGCGGGGAAGTACCCGTACACCACGGCCGCGTGCTGCAGCACGTTCTCGGTCGCGAGCCGGTCGAGCCAGGCCCGCAGCCGCGGACGGCCCTCGGTCTCCACCAATTCCTCGTAGGAGGGACCGTCACCGGCACGCTGACCACGCAGCCCCCACTGCCCAAGGAACAGGGCGCGTTCGTCGAGCAGGCCCGAATACTCCTGCAGCGGCAGACCCTTGATCACGCGGGTGCCCCAGAACGGCGGGCTCGGCACCGGCAGGTCGGCCGCCACGTCGGACCGCTCGGGCACCACCACCGGCGCCTCGGCGGCCTTGCGCTCGGCGGCGATGCGCTGGGACCGCTCGTGACGGGCCTTGCGCTCGGCGGCCTTCTTCTTGGCCGCGATCGCCTCGGGGCTGTCGGGATCGAGGCCACCGCCACGCTTGACGGTCATGATCTCGTCCATCAACCGCAGACCCTCGAACGCGTCGCGGGCATAGCGCACATCGCCCTCGTAGACCGCGGTGAGGTCGTTCTCCACATAGGAGCGGGTCAGCGCGGCGCCACCGAGCAGCACCGGGTACTGCTCGGCCACACCCTTGGCGTTGAGTTCCTCGAGGTTCTCCTTCATCACCACCGTCGACTTCACCAGCAGCCCGGACATGCCGATCACGTCGGCTTTCTTGTCCTTGGCGGCGTCGAGGATGGTGGCGATCGGCTGCTTGATGCCGAGGTTGACCACCTCGTAGCCGTTGTTGGACAAGATGATGTCGACCAGGTTCTTGCCGATGTCGTGCACGTCGCCCTTGACCGTGGCCAGCACGATCCGGCCCTTGCCTGCGTCGTCGGTGGCCTCCATGTGCGGTTCCAGGTGCGCGACAGCGGTTTTCATGACCTCGGCCGACTGCAGCACGAACGGCAGCTGCATCTGACCCGAGCCGAACAGCTCGCCGACGGTCTTCATGCCCGAGAGCAGGGTCTCGTTGATGATCTGCAACGGCGGCACCGACTGCATCGCCTCGTCCAGATCGTCGCCGAGGCCGTTGCGCTCACCATCGACGATGCGCCGCTCGAGCCGCTCGAACAGCGGCAGCGCGGCCATCTCCTCGGCGCGCGAGGCCTTCGACGAGGCCGTCGAGACGCCCTCGAACAGCGCCATCAACTTCTGCAGCGGGTCGTAGTCCTCACTGCGACGGTCATAGATCAGGTCCAGCGCGGTCTGCCGGTGCTCCTCGGGAATCCGGCTCATCGGCAGGATCTTCGAGGCGTGCACGATGGCCGAGTCCAGCCCGGCCTCCACGCACTCGTGCATGAACACCGAGTTCAGCACCTGGCGGGCGGCCGGATTGAGACCGAAGGAGATATTGGACAAGCCCAGGGTGGTCTGCACCTGCGGGTGGCGGCGCTTGAGTTCGCGGATGGCCTTGATCGTCTCCTCGCCGTCCTTGCGCGACTCCTCCTGCCCGGTGCCCAGGGTGAAGGTCAGCGTGTCGACGATGATGTCGGACTCGAGCAGACCCCAGTTGGTCGTGATGTCTTCGATCAACCGTTCGGCGATGGCGACCTTGGCCTCGGCGGTGCGGGCCTGGCCCTCCTCGTCGATGGTCAGCGCCACCACCGCGGCGCCGTGCTCGGAGACCAGCCGCATGATCTGCTGGAACCGGGAATCCGGTCCGGCGCCGTCCTCGTAGTTCACCGAGTTCACCGCGCACCGTCCGCCCAGGTGCTGCAACCCCGCCTGCAGCACCGGCGGCTCGGTGGAGTCGAGCATGATCGGCAGCGTCGAGGAGGTCGCCAGGCGCGAGGCCAGCTCGTTCATGTCCACGGTGCCGTCGCGGCCGACGTAGTCCACGCACAGGTCGAGCATGTGCGCGCCGTCGCGGGTCTGATCCTTGGCGATCTCGAGGCAACGCTGCCAGTCCTGCGCCAGCATCGCGTCACGGAAAGCCTTGGAGCCGTTGGCATTCGTGCGCTCACCGATCATCATGATCGAGGCGTCCTGCTCGAACGGGACGGCGGTGTACATGCTCGACACGGCCGGTTCGTGCTCGGGTGTGCGACGTTCGTCGATCGCGGGCAGGCGGGTCTCCACCTCGCGCACCGCCTCGGCGACCTGGCGGATGTGTTCGGGCGTGGTGCCGCAGCAGCCGCCGACCAATGCCAGACCGAACTCCGAGACGAAGCCGCTCAGCGCGATCGCGAGTTCCTCGGGGGTGAGCGGGTATTCCGCGCCGTTGGCGCCGAGCACCGGCAGACCGGCGTTCGGCATCACCGACACCGGAATCTGGGCGTGCCGCGACAGGTGCCGCAGGTGCTCGCTCATCTCCTCGGGGCCGGTCGCGCAGTTCAGGCCGATCATGTCGATGCCCAGCGGTTCCAGCGCGGTCAGCGCCGCGCCGATCTCGCTGCCGACCAGCATGGTGCCGGTGGTCTCCACGGTGACGTGGGTGATGATCGGGATCCGGCGGCCTGCGGCGACCATGGCCCGCCTGCTGCCGGTGATCGCGGCCTTGACCTGCAGCAGGTCCTGGCAGGTCTCCACGAGGATGGCGTCGGCACCGCCGTCGAGCATGCCCAGCGCCGCCTCGGTGTAGGCGTCGCGCAGCTGGGCGAACGGCGCGTGGCCCAGGGTCGGCAGCTTGGTGCCAGGGCCCATCGACCCGAGGACGTAGCGCGGCGTGCCGTCGGCGGCGGGGCCCATCTCGTCGGCGACCTCGCGGGCGATGCGGGTGCCGCGCTCGGACAGATCGCGGATCCGGTTGGCGATGTCGTAGTCGGCGAGGTTGGGCAGGTTGCAGCCGAAGGTGTTGGTCTCCACCGCGTCCGCGCCCGCCGAGAAGTAGGCGCGGTGGATCTCGGCCAGCACGTCGGGGCGGGTGTCGTTGAGGATCTCGTTGCATCCCTCGAGGCCACGGAAATCGTCGAGCGTCAGGTCCGCGGCCTGCAACATCGTGCCCATCGCACCGTCGCCGATGACGACACGCCGTCGAAGCGTGTCGAGGAGCGTGGTATCGAACACGGTGGGCAAGGACGCAGACATGCATTCCAGACTAGAGGGCGCCACCGACGCGGCAGACCACTGTGGGTGAATCCAGTGGCCCCGGCCACAGCGCGCGACGCGTTCTGCCAACAGCGCCGGTCACCGCAAAACAATTCGCACGAGACACTAGGCTGACGTGGTGGATGCCAGTGACACCCCCGAGACGGAATTGCCGACGTTGCGTCATCCCGTGCTGGTTGCGGCCTTCGAGGGCTGGAACGACGCCGGTGACGCGGCCAGCGGCGCGGTCGAACACCTCGAGCTGATCTGGGATGCCGAACCGCTGGCCGAGCTCGATTCCGAGGAGTACTACGACTACCAGGTGAACCGTCCCACGGTCCGCCAGGTCGACGGGGTGACCAGAGAGATCCAGTGGCCCTCCACCATGCTGTCGGTGTGCTCGCCGCCCGGCAGCGACCGCGATGTGGTGCTGCTGCGCGGGATCGAACCGAACATGAAATGGCGCAGCTTCTGCGACGACCTGCTCGAGTTCATCGAGCAGCTGGGCGTGGAGACGGTGGTGATCCTCGGCGCGCTGCTGGCCGACACCCCGCACACCCGCCCGGTACCGGTGACCGGTTCGGCCTACAGTCCCGAGGCGGCCGAGCGGTTCAATCTGGAACAGACCCGCTACGAAGGCCCGACCGGGATCACCGGCGTGCTGCAGGACCAGTGCGTCAAGGCCGGTGTACCCGCGGTGTCGTTCTGGGCCGCGGTACCGCACTACGTGTCGCAGCCGCCGAATCCGAAGGCGACGATCGCGCTGCTGCACCGGGTCGAGGACGTGCTCGACATCGAGGTGCCGCTGGGCGAGCTGCCCAAGCAGGCCGAGGAGTGGGAGGCCGCGGTCAACGAGATGACCGAGGGCGACGAGGAGATCAGCGAGTACGTGCGCTCGCTCGAGGAGCGCGGTGACGCGGCGCTCGACCTGAGCGAGACGATGTCGAAGATCGACGGCGACGCCATCGCCGCGGAGTTCGAGAAGTACCTGCGCAGGCGAGGTCCCGGCAGTTTCGGTCTGTGAACCGATTCCGCCGGGACTGCTCGGATGTCGTTGTCGCAGGTGGACGGGCGCGGGGCGGGCCGTTACCGAGATGGCGGTTCGGCATCGGCGCCGGTGGCCACGGTCAACGCTCCAAGGTGAGCACCTGGGCGGCTGCCTCGTGCGCCAGCTTCGCGATCAGCAGGTCACGCGGAATCGTCTGGCCGGCAAGGTGATCCAAGGACGGCACCACCACGTGGTGCGCGTCGGCCCGCTTCAATTCCTGAGTGAGCTCGGCGAATGCCGCACCGTCACCCGCGGTCGATTCATGGAATGTCGCCGCAAAACACATCCCCGCGGTGCGCGCGAGGGTACGTAGCGCATCCTCCAATTGGTCGCCCTGGCCATCGGCCAGATCGTCCCGCAAGTATCCATAGATCAACGCTTCCACCCGAACCTCCGTTGGATTGGGATCGCTGTTCTGTTGTCGGATCCCCCCGCGCCGCGCGGTGCGCCGCGCGGGGGTACTGCGTTGCCCCGCAAGCTCTCCTGCGGGGCGGGTGTCCGGTCTGACCGAAGCACCTGCTTACAGCATGCGCATTTTCGGCCTCCGGCAGCAGATGTCACACCGATGACATCTACGTGCCCTATTCGAGACGCCGAACGTTAACTGGTGGAATACTACCGCCGTGACCGCAACTGATGATCGACCCGTCTGGGCTGTCCGGATGCGCTCGGAACGTGACGCGAGGGGGTGGTCGCAAGCCGATGCCGTTCGCGCCATGCGGGCCAAGTCCTCCCACAACCTGCCGACGGACAGTACCTTGCTACGCAACTGGCGCCGTTGGGAATCCGGGGAATCGCGCCCCGACGAGTTCTACGCCCCGATCATCGCGGCGGCGTTCGACACCGTCACCGCCGCGTTCTTCCCCAAGGCCCGACCCAACCGCGATGACGAGCTGTTATCCGCCACCGGCATGGACACCCTCGAATTCATCGGCAGGCTACGGATGTCCGATGTCAACAGCGCAACCCTGGACGCGGTGCGGATCACCGCCGAGCGGCTCTGCTGCGAATACGCCTACGCCGATCCGCACGATCTGCACGCCGAGGGGACGGCGTGGCTGCGCCGGATCACCTCGCTGCTCGACGGCAGACTCACCCTGAGCCAGCATCGGGAGATCCTCGTCCTGGCCGGCTGGGTCGCGTTGCTGGTGGGTTGCGTCGACTACGACCTCGGCCGTCGCGCCGGCGCGGAGGCCACTCGCCGGGCCGCGGATTCGCTCGGCCGGGAGGCGGGCAATGTCGAGATCGTCGGCTGGGCCGCGGAGATGTCGGCGTGGTTCGCGTTGACCCAGGGCAACTTCCGTGGCGCGATCGATGTCTCGGAGAAGGCGATGGCGGGCACCACGTCGATGGGTGTCGGGGTGCAGCTGGCCGCTCAGCGCGCCAAGGGCTGGGCCCGGCTCGGCGACCGCCGCGCGGTGCAGACCGCCCTCGACGACGGTCGGTCGATCCTGGCGCGGATGGGCCATCCGGCCAACCTGGAGAACCATTTCGTGGTCGACGCAACGAAATTCGACTTCTACGCCATGGACTGCTGCCGGGTGGCCGGCCAGGACCGGCTCGCCGAGCGCTACGCCCAGCAGGTCATCCGCGACGCGACCAGACCCGACGGTTCGGTACGCAATCCCATGCGGGTCTCGGAGGCGCGGCTGACCCTGGCCGTGGTCGCCGTGCGCGATCGCGATCTCGAACGCGCGGTCGAAGAAGGCGTGGCGGCGTTCACCGCGGGCAGGCGCTCGCTGCCCTCGCTGGCCTGGATCGCGGGTGAGGCGGCGCGCGAGATCATCGAACGCTATCCCGGAGACCCGCGCACCCAGTCGTTCCTCGACCAGCTGCGCTCACTCAACGCCGGGTGAGCGCGGCGGCGATGCCACGCCGAGCCGGGACGGGTCCGGCGGAGTCGTCGGTGGCCACCACTACCCTCTCTACGGTGACCGACTCCGCCGACGGCCTGCCCAGCGCCGTGCCCGCCCTGTGGGACGAGCGTCTGCGGTTGTTCTCGTTCGCGACCGCGGAGAAGCGCGCCGACTACCTGCGGGTGCTGCGCGCCTTCGACAGCGCGCGTGCCGCCTACGTGGTGTTGTTGCACGCCGACGACGTCGCCGAGTGGATCGCCAGGGCCGAGAGCGCCGTGTATGGCGACGGGGCGGCGGGCGTGCCGCTGCCCGCCGTCGAGATCGGCCCGCTGCTCGAGCAGCTGCACCGTTGGGGCGTGCTCGAACGCAGCTATGACGGCACCCGCGCGGCCACCCTGGCCGAGTACCGCAACCGGCACTACGTCTACCAGTTCGCGCAAGCGGGCTTCCAGGCGTACCGGGCGGTGGCCGGGGTGCTGGCGGCCCGCATGGACGACGCCTCGCTGTCGCGGCTGGTGCTGCCCGAACTGCTCGCCGACCTGCGCACCCTGGCCGCGGCCAATCGCGACGGCGACGCCGAGCGCGTCTACACCACCTTGCGCAGGCTCGACGCCGCGCTGACCGACATGGCCGCGCGCGCCGCGCACTTCTACCTGTCGCTGGGCGATCTGGTGCGCACCACCGAGATCACGCCGGAGTCCTTTCTCGCGCACAAAGACGCCTTGCTGGCGCACATGCGCGAGTTCAGCATGGATCTGGCCCGGTTCGCCCCGCGGCTGGCAGCGGCGATCGGCGAGGTCGAGGACACCGGTGCCGACGCGCTGATCCGCCGGGCGGCCGGCTGCGACGAGCGGGTACTGGTGAGCCCGGCCGAACGCGAGGCCGACTGGCGCTCGCGCTGGGACGGGCTGCGCACCTGGTTCGTCGCGGCGGGCGGCGAGTCCAGCGAGTCCTGTGAGGCCGACCGGCTGCGTGAGGCGACGATGAGCGCGATCGCCGCCGTGCTGTCGCTGCTGCGGCGCGTCACCGAGACCCGCCGTGGCGGCGTCAGCCGCGAGTCCGCGTTGCGCCACCTGGCCGCGTGGTTCGTCGACACTCCGACCGCGGGCAGCGCGCACGCGCTCTACGACGCGGTGTTCGGCTTGGGCAGGCCGCGCCACCTGGCCCTGGAACATCCCGATGCCGAGTTGATCCCGACGAGCCGCTCCTGGTGGGACGCGCCACCGTTGGAGATCTCGCGCACCCTCGCCGAGACCGGTCGCGCCCCCACCGCGGGCGCACCGGCGCGGATCGCGCGCAACGACGCGGGCGTGCGCCGATTGCGCGAGGCCCAGCTGGCCGCGCAGCGCGAGCGGGCGGCCGCGGCCGCGTCGCTGGCCACCGGCGCGGTGCACGAACGGGTGCTCGACGAGCGCGAGACCGAGGTGCTGTTGCGCCTGCTCGACGCCGCCTCCACCGCGTGGGTGCCGGTGAGCGGAACCGTCGATGGCACCACGGGTTCGGACAACGGGGTCACGCTGACCGTGCGGCCGTGCGACGGGTCGACCGTCATCCGCACCGCGGCCGGCCTGCTGCACCTGAACAACCGGCGCCTCGAGGTGCGCGCCGCGGCCCGGCGGGGGGCGGCGCGATGAGGCAGCAGCGCCGCATCGATGCCCTCGCCCTGGACAGCTATCAACGCGCGGCCCGGGTGATACTGGCCAATCACCTGGTCACCCGGGTATTCCCCGATCGGATCGCGCTGCCGCTGATCCGCCGGTGGGCCACCGAGCTGCGCGAGGACCTGGCCGAGCTGTTCGGCTATCGACTCGAGGTCACCGAGACCACGGCCCGGCTCTATCCCGTCCACGATCGGCTCGACGACGGCAGACCCGCACGCAGCGTCAACGACCGGGTCTTCGATCGTCGCCGCTACGCCTACCTCTCGCTGGCGTTGGCGGCGCTCGGCCGGGCCGGTGACCAGATCACGCTGTCCGAACTGGCCGAGCACGTGGCCGACTACGCGAGCCGGATCGACGGGCTCGACCTGTCGACCGAGCGGGCCGCCGATCGCGACGCGTTCGTCGACGCGGTCGGCTGGCTGGGCGCGCGCGGCGCGCTGACCCTGGCCGATGGCGACGCGGGCGGTTGGGCCAGCGACCCGGAGGCGGGCGAGGCGCTCTACGACATCGACCGCCCGGTGGTGTTCGCGCTGTTCCGGCCGCCGCGGGCGTTGCAACACCTGCACACCGTGCGCGGTCTGCTCGCCGAGGACACCGAGCAGACCGCCGCCGACCAGGCCCGCCGGGTGCGGCGGGCGCTGGTGGAGCGGCCCGTCGTCTACCTCGCGGAGCTCTCGCCCGGCGAGCGCGCGCTTCTCGGCCAGGACCGGGTGATCGCCGAGGTCGAGTACTGCACGGGTCTGCGCGCGGAACGCCGGGCCGAGGGGGTCGCACTCATCGACACCTCGGGGCGGCTGTCCGACACCAGGTTTCCCGGCACCGGCACCCTCGCCCAGGTGGCGCTGCTGTTGATCGGTGAGATCGCCGATGTGGTGCTCGACATCGATCATCCGGTACCGCATCGGCCCGACGTCGCCGCGGCCGAAGACCTGCTGCTCGATCAGCTCGACGCGGCCATTCCCGAGGCGGGGGTGTTCGCCCCGCTGGCCGAGGACGCGCAGACCCTCGATGCCGCCGAGTCCGACGAGGAATCGCCGGACACGGAGCCGAGCACCCATCCGTTCCTCGACGAGACCTGGGTACGCGCGACCGTCAGCGCGCTGACCGATCGATACGGCGCGACCTTCGCCGCACAGTGGCAGGCCGATGTCGGCGCGCTCACCGACGAGGTGCTCGCGCTGCTGGCCCGATTGCGCCTGATCCGGCCCGTCGAGGGCGGACTGCTGGTGCTGCCCGCACTGGCCAGGTACCGGGGCGCGGTGGTCACCGTGCGGGTCCGTCGGACCGAGGAATTGTTCGTCACCGCCGCCGAGACCGGCGGCACCGCAGCGGGAGGGAACTGAACAGATGACGCTCATTCACGGCGGAGTGCGTTTCGTCCCCACCCGCGCGGGCATCGTCAACCTCTGGGATTACCGTGACCAGGAGTTCTGCTTCGCCGACGGCCGCCTGGTGCTGCGCGGACCCAACGGGTCCGGCAAGACCAAGGCCCTCGAGGTGCTGTTCCCGTTCGTGCTCGACGGCCGGATCGAACCGCGCAGGCTCAATCCGTTCGCCGGTGAAGAACGCACCATGAAGTCGAATCTGCTGTATCGCAAGCAGGAGTCGGCGTACTCGTATGTGTGGATGGAGTTCGCGCGCGGCGACTGGGACGACCCCGAGGTGGTCACCGTCGGCATCGGGATGCGCGCCACCCGCTCTTCCGACAAGGTGACCCGCTGGTATTTCGTCGCCGACGGCCGCGCCGGGGTCGACTTCTCCCTGATCGGTCCCGACGACCGCCCGCTGACGCGCAAGCAGTTGGCCGAGCAGATCGGCAGCGATGCCATCGTCGATCGGCCGGTCGAGTACCGCGCCGCGATCGACGCGCGCATGTTCGGGCTCGGCGTGCAGCGCTATGACCAGCTGATCAACCTGATCCTCACGCTGCGGCGCCCCCAGCTCGCCAAGAACCTCGACCCGCGCGGGCTCTCGCAGGCCCTCACCGACGGTCTGCGGCCGCTCGACGAACAGCTCATCCTCGACGCGGCCCGTTCGTTCAGCGATATGGAGGAGGTCGGGCGCACGCTCGACGGACTCGTCCAGGCCGACACCGCGACCCGCCGGTTCGTCGATGTCTATCGCAAATATCTTGCGGTGCAGGCGAAGACCGATGTCGACCAGGTCCGCGCCCGCCTCGACGCGGTCACCAATGCCTCGACCGCGCTGTTCGCCGCGACCGCCCTGCGCACCCGCCGCGAGACCGACCGTACCGCCGCCGAGACCAGGGCCGAGGACGCCGACCGCGCCTACGAGCAGGCCATCGCCGACCGCGAGAACCTGCAGCGTTCCAGCGCCTACGAGGGAAAACAGCAACTCGACGACCTCGCCGACGCCGTACGCCGCCTCGAGACCTCCGCCGCCGCCCACCGCGACAAGGCCGCCGAGGCCGGGCAGACCCTGCAGCGCCGCGCCGCCGAAGCCGAACGCGCCGCCGAAGCCGTCCGCACGGCCGGTGCCGCGCTCGTCCGCGGCGAAGACGCCCTGCGCGCCGCCGCCGAGGAAGCCGGCATCGAGTGGACCCCGCCGAGCGCCGAGGGTCGTGGCGACCAGTTCACCACCGCCGTGCGTGGCCACGCCGAGGAACGCGACGCCGACGTCCGCGCGGTCCGCACCGCGGCGGGCAAGTGGGAATCCGCCGCCGCCGAGCGCACCCGCGCCGAACGCCTCGCCGAACGCGCGATCGAACTGCGCGAGGCCGCCGCCGCCGAAGTCGCCCATGCCGAAGCGGCCGTCGCCCTCGCCCGCAGCGAATCCGCCGCCGCCCTGCG
Organism: Nocardia mangyaensis; assembly: GCF_001886715.1. NCBI lineage: Bacteria > Bacillati > Actinomycetota > Actinomycetes > Mycobacteriales > Nocardiaceae > Nocardia > Nocardia mangyaensis. The sequence continues at coordinate 2,531,191 of NZ_CP018082.1, read as the reverse complement.
CACCTGGTGGACAGCGCACACCGAGGTCTTCGCGGCGGTGGCCCAGCCGACGGAATCGGCAACCGACAGCCGGTCCGGCATGTCCAGCACCGATCCCCAGTATCCGGCGAACAGCCAGGAAGACGCCGGCCCGCGCTCACCCGCCGTCGGTAGCGGCACCGGTGCCGGTCAGGCGCGCGAAGCTGCTGGCGACCGAGGCGACTCGGCCATCGGATTGCTCGAGGCGCTCGAGGCGGCTGTTGCCGGGGTCGGCGTCGACGACATCCCGTCCGCGCCGGAAGTGCTGGCCGAATATTGCGAACCACTGCAGGAGCAGATCCGCACCCGCCGTCAGGACGCCCGCTCCCGCGCCACCATCGCCGCCGGGCGGCGCGACGCCCTCGCCGCCGAGCGCACGCAGATCGCCGCCCAGCACGACGACGCTCCCCCGCCGCATCCCGCGAGAACCGGTGTGCGCGAAGGACTTCCCGGCGCACCGCTGTGGCGTCTGGTCCGCTTCGCCGATTCGGTCTCTCCCGCCGAGGCGGCGGGAATCGAAGCCGCCCTGCAGTCCAGCGGCCTGCTCGACGGCTGGATCTGCGGCCCGACCCTGCCCGCCGACATCGAGTCCGAGCACTTCTTGCTCCCCCTCCCCGCCGACCAACGCCCCACCGGCCGCACCCTCGCCGATGTCCTCGTGGTCGAAGAGGACTCCCCCGAGCTCACCGTCCCCACCGACACCGTCGCCGCGGTGCTCGCCTCCATCGCCCTGCACGAGGTGCGGGGCGCCACCGATTCGGCGGTACCCGCCACAGCCGGTGCAGGTCTTGCCGATCCGGCCGCAGCCGATCCCGACGCCGCGCCCGGCACGACCGGTGCCGCACACCCCGACGAGACCGGAGGCCCGACCGGGCACCGCACCCGCGCGGACCAGATGTCACCGCCGCCCGCTCCCACCCAGCGCACGCCGGGCCGCACCGGCGATCCCGCCCTCTCCGAACTCGCCACGCAGGCACACGGCATCGTCATCGGCGCCACCGGCGCCTTCCGCACCGCCGTACTCATCGGCCGCCATCACAAGGCCGAGGCAGAGTTCCTCGGTGCCACCGCGCGGGCGCGTAGGCGGGAGTCGCGGCTCGTCGAGATCGAGGCCGCCATCGAAGCGGCGGTGGCCGAGTTCGAGGCAGCGAAGACCGACGAGGCCGGGGCCACTGCGGAGTTGGCCGCGTTGTCGGCCACCGCGAAGGCACTGCCGCGCCCGGCGGCGGTCACCTCGGCGCTGCGGGCGGTCGCCGAGACCGCGGGCCTGATGCGCTCTCGTGTGGAGGCCGCCGCGCAGGCCGAACGCGAACTCGACCAGGCGGTCGCCGAGGTCGCCGTGCAGGACAAGAAGCTGCGGGCCGCCGCGCAGGCGCACCGGACCCCGCGTGAGGCACGGGAACTCGACGCGCTCGCCGCCGCGATCCGGCATTTCGAGAACACCGGCACCGGGCTGCTGCGCCTGCGTGCCGAGCACGAGCGGGAGCGCGAACGCGAACGCGAGGGCGCCGACCGGTACGACGAAGCCCGGGCGCTGGCCGAGGCGTTCGCCGAGGAGGCCGAGGCCGCCCGGCTCGGATACACCGAGCAGCAGCGCAAGCTGGAGACGCTGCGCGAGGCGTTGGGCGCCGGCGCCGCCGACATCGACCGCGAGCTCGACCAGGCGCGGGCCGCGATCGAGGCCGCCAAAGCCGAGCAGCGGGCCGCGCGCAAGGCCGCGAACGCCGCGATCGAGGCGGTCGGCGATGCCGAGGCCGCGTATCGCACCGCCAACGAAGCACTGGCCACCGCGCTCACCGAGGTCATGGCCGAGGTCCGTTCACTGGCCCCGTACGCCCGTCCCGACCTGCTCAGCTTGCTCGGCGCCTCGGTCGAACACCGGTGGCCCAGCAGCGATGCCGCCTGGTCGACCCCGGAGCAACTGCAGTACCGCATCCTCACCGCGGGCCCGGAGACCGATCTGGTCGTGCTGCCCGACGAGGTGGCCGCCCTGTTCGCCGACCTCGACGCCGCGACCACACAGGTCCGCGCCACCGAGGCCGGACGCAAGTCCACCCGCTCGGCGGTGACCAGCGCGCTGCAGGAGTTCGACGCCGCGCTCACCGCGTCGGGCCGCGACTACCGGCTGCACTGGGACGCCGCCGACGGACTCACCGTGGTGGCCGTGCACGACGAGAACGGCCAGGCCGCCCTCGCCGAGTTCGCCGCCCGCATCGACGCCGCCCGCCGCGATCAGGAACTGCTGCTCACCGACGCCGAACGCCGCATCCTCGAAGACGCCCTGCTCACCGGCCTGGCCCAGCAAATCCACGAACGCACCACCGATGCCCGCGAACTCATCTCGCGCATGGGGGCGGAGATGAAGCAGCGCCGGATGTCCTCGGGCAACACCATCGGCGTGCACTGGATCCTGGCCGACGGCCTGTCCGAGGCCGCACGTGCCATGTGCAAGCTGCTCGACCGCGACACCGCCGCGCTGAGCCCGGAGGACCTGGGCGCGGTCCGCGCGCATTTCGCCGCCGAGATCCGCGCGTCCCGCGCCGCTCATCCCGAGCGGTCCTACCCCGAGATCCTGGCCGCCACTCTCGATTACCGCACCTGGCGGGTGTTCTCGTTCACCCTGATCTCCGGCGACGGCACCGAGGACAAGCTCACCGTCGCCCGCCACAGCGCCCTCTCGGGTGGTGAACAGTCGGTCTCGCTCCACCTTCCGCTGTTCGCCGCGGCGCACGTCATGCTCGATTCGGCCGACCCGCAGGCGCCGCGCCTGCTGGCCCTGGACGAGGCCTTCGCCGGGGTCGACGACAACGGCCGCAGCGAATTGCTCGGGCTGAGTGTGCAATTCGACCTCGATCTGTTCATGACCGGCTACGACCTGTGGATCACCTACGGTCACGTCCCCGGCTGCGCCCACTACGACCTGGCGCACTCGACCGCGGAGAACACCGTCAGCGCCACCCTGCTCGTCTGGGACAGCGGCGAACTGCTCGCCGAGCACGACGGCGGCGACCTCACCACCGCCCTCGGTTCGCCCAACCGCCGCCGGGTTCCCAACACCATCGAAGGCGGACTCACCCTGGAGGGCATGCCCGGCACACCCGCCCCGGTCGGCTGAAACCTCGCTCCCGCCAACCTGACTTGACGCGTTCTCGGGCACGGAAAACAGGGTGGCCAGGCAATTGCCAGACCCCACAGACCGACCGGTTGATTTCTCCGGAAGAATACCGAATCGAATTTCCCGGAATCGGTTGCTCGAAATCCACAGTGCTGTCAGGATTTCGCTCACGCGACGACACCGACACCGGTCGGGGCGCCACGGTCAGGGTGCGGCAATGTCCGTACGCGTCAGCAATTCTCAGGGGAACGTCGTGAGATATCGACACATTCAGCACCTCACCGCACCTGTGTACCGACAGGTTTCCGGTATCGAGTGGGGTGAATCGTCAGCGGGCGAGCACCCGGCGCGGCCGCCACACGCCTCGATGCGCTGAGTTCGCTGGCGAACTCGGCCGTCCTGCCCGATGAAGGTGCCGGAGATACTCACTGTGATGGCCGCGTGGCCGTTGCTGGCTCGTCTGCGCCGGGCCCGCCCTCGTGCCGAACCGGCGCCCACCTTCCCTTGCCGACCGCCGGATGTGACCACCATGCAGCTTCCCGACCCCCTGCGCGACACCACGCGCCCGCTCGAGTCGGCGCTCGCCGAGGCCGACGCGGGCCGCTTCACCGGGATCCTGCGGATCACCGGCGAGCCAGGCGGTGACCTCCGCTTCGTCGACGGCCGGATCGTCGCCGTGACCACCGGTGGCGCACCGGGCTTCGATCAGCAGGCCGGTGATCGACCACTCGGCGCCGCGCGCACCCGCCTGCTCCGGATGACAGCGACCGTCGACGGCACGTTCGCGATCGCGGCGGGCTGGATCGATCGCTGCCACTGGATCGCCACCGACCCGCGCGTTCTCGGGGAGGAAGACCCCGGCTACGAACCGCACTGGCTGCTGGCCGAGACCGAACGACGACTCGCCGCGCTGGCCAATGCCGGGTTCTCGCCCTACCGGAACCTGTTGGCGCTCAGCGACTTCGGTCGGGCCGAACGCGACAGGGCCAACGGCGTCGCAGCCGAGATCCTGCGCCTGGCAGACAGCACCCGCAGCTGCCGCGATCTGGCGTTCCTGCTGGGCCGCCCGCTCTACCCGGTGACCGTCGAGGTCGGCCGACTGCTCACCACCGGGCACCTCACCGTGCCCACCCTGCCCGTCGACCGGAATCCGGCCACCCGGCCGGGCACGGTCGACCCCGCCCTGCCGCGGCGTCGTCGTGGCGCCAGCGGCATCAACGACACCCTGCGGCCACGTCCACCGCAGGCCGCTCCACCGTCCACGACCGCCGTGGACGAGCACCGTGCGCCGCCGCGGCGCACCGAGAGGATCACGTGAACACCAACAACACCGCCCCCGCCACCATGACCGAACGGCTCGGCGGCCTGGTCAAGGCCCTGCGCACCGAAGTGCCCGACTGCGTCGCCGCGGGCGTCATCGACATGTCGACCGGCATGCTGCTGTCGGTGGAAACGGTCGACAACCACCCGCCGGAGGTCCTCGACCTGCTCGCCGCCGCCACCCTCGATCTGTTCCAGGGCCGCAATGTGGTGATGATCGAGGACATCTGGAAGGAGCGCCGCGGCATCCGCAGCGACGAGCACTACTTCCAGGAGATCCTGGTCAACTCCAACAACCTCACCCACCTGTTCCTGCGCGCGGAAAGCCGCGACGACCTCGTCGTGGTGGTGGTGTGCCGCAAGACGGTCAACGTGGGCATGCTCTTCGCCCAGTCCCGCCGAGTGCTGAAAGACACCGGGCGCCTCTAGCCCGCGCGCCGGAGCACACGCACGACGAAGTCGCCACTCCTGACCTGGACTATTGCTCACCAGGTGGTGGTCACGTTCACTTCCCGGGTTCGAGGCCGCCACCAGAACTTGGTGATCAACGGTCCAGCATCGAGCCGGCCGCTCCCGGATGCGGTCAGCCATCCACCGCCTCCGCCAGCCGCGCTGCCAGCTGACGCAAACGTGCAGTCAGTTCCGGGGAGTCGTGGACGCGGAAACGCACGCCCAGTGACAACAACTGCACCGCAAGCCATTCGGGATCGTCATCGCGGGTGCCGACCAGCCGGCAGGCAGTGTCGCCGTCGGGAACGAGAGTGCCCGGTTCGGCACCGAGTCGACCGGCGACGCGGCCGATGGGCGCATCGATGGATACCTCAGCCCGGTATTCCGGTGTGCCCCAATCGGTTCGACGACCGGCGACATAGTCGGCCGCGTCGGCGGCCGGCAGTTCCCTGGCGACGATGCGGGCGCCGGTGGGGTGCGGACCGTCGATCCGGTCGGCCCGGTAGCTGCGCCAGGCCGCGCGATCGAGGTCGTAGGCGACGAGGTACCAGCGCCTGCCCGCTGCCGCGACGCCGACCGGTTCCACATGTCGCCGCGTCACCGCGCCCGCCGCGTCCTGGTACCCGAAGCGCAACCGTTCGCGATTGCTCACGGCCGCGGCAAGGGCGGTGAGCACCTCGGTGTCGACCGTCGGGCCCTCGCCCACGCGCACCGCTACGGCACCGCCGACCACCCGTACCCGCCTGCGCAACGTGGCGGGCAGCACCTGTTCGAGTTTGGTGAGTGCCCGCACCGACGCTTCCTCGATCCCGGCCACCGCCTGTCCCGCCGCCACCCGCAGGCCGACGGCGACCGCGACCGCCTCCTGCTCGTCGAGCAGCAGCGGCGGCAGCGCCGACCCCGCGGTGAGCCGGTAACCCCCGCTCGCGCCCAGTGTCGCCGCCACCGGATAGCCCAGTTCACGCAACCGGTCGACATCGCGACGAACGGTGCGATCGGCGACACCGAGCCGCTCGGCCAGCTCACTACCCGGCCATTCCCGCGGCATCTGCAGCAGGGACAGCAACCGGAGCAGGCGGGCGGCGGTGTCGGTCATGGCTTCGATTCTCTCGCACATCTAGGACGGAAACTGTCCTAGATGGCTCCTAGAGTCGATTTCACACCGACACCGAGATCGAGGAGTTCGCCCCATGAACAGCATCCGCCCGTTCCGCATCGACATCGCACAGGCCGAGATCGACGATCTGACCGACCGGCTCAGCCGGGCGCGCTGGGCCGCGCAGCTGCCGGGCGAGGGCTGGGACCGGGGTGTACCCACCGCGTACCTGCGCGAGGTGGCGCAGTATTGGGCGAACGAATTCGACTGGCGCGCACAGGAAGCCGCGCTCAACGCCTTCCCGCAATTCCTGACCGAGATCGACGGTCTCGACGTGCATTTCGTGCACGTCCGCTCCGCCGAGCCGAACGCGGTGCCACTGCTGCTCACCCACGGCTGGCCGAATTCATTCGTCGAGTTCACCCGCGTCATCGGCCCGCTGACCGATCCCCGCGCCCACGGCCTCGATCCCGCCCTCGCCTTCCATGTGGTGATCCCCTCGGTGCCCGGCTTCGCCTTCTCCGCCGCGCCGACCGACACCGGAATGACGACCGCGCGGGTGGCCCGGATGTGGGCCACTCTGATGGAACGGCTCGGCTACGACCGCTACGGCACCCAGGGCGGCGATCTGGGCGCCTACATCGCGCCAGAGCTGGCCGTGGCGGCCCCCGAGCACGTGATCGGCGTGCACCTCGACGGCGGGATCGGCATGCCGAGCGAGGACGACGTGCCCGCCATGTCGGCCGAGGACCAGGCCCAGTGGGCCGAGATGCAGCAGTGGATGACCGGCGGCACAGACCATCACGCCCTGCTGAAGGCAGCCCCGCAGACCTTCGCGCTGGGCTGGAACGATTCGCCGGTGGCGCTGCTGGCCTGGATTCTGCAGAAGTTCCAGGAGTTCACGCCGATGGCCGAGGTGGCCGAGGACGTGATCGACCGCGACCACATCCTCACCAACGTGGCCCTGTACTGGTTCACCCAGACCGCCGGCTCCTCCTCCTGGCCGATGTACAACGGGCTGCGCGAGGGCGGATTCGGCTGGCCGATCGGCCAGAACCTCGTGCCGACCGGCGTCTACGGCGGTGGGTCACCGCTGATGCGCAAGCTCGCCGAGCGCGACAACAAAATCACGCACTGGCCCGAGGAGAACCCGGGCAACCACTTCGTCGCCATGGAGGAACCGGCCGCGCACGTCGCCGACATCCGTACCTTCTTCGCCACGCTGCGCTAGGAGCCGAGCCACCCTCGGACGCGGGTCAACCGAGCACCGAAGGCACGATCGGCGCGGAGCCGGAGTTCCCACGATCCGGCTCCGCGCTGACTCATGTCAGGCACGGGATCACGTTCAGCGCAGGCTGGCGTCAGGCGCTCGGGGTGGGCACGGCGCCCCAGGCGCGGTGACCAACTCGAAGTGCCACCACTCGTTGTCGAAAGTCCGGCAAAGCCCCCAGCGGTAACCGTTGTTCTCCAGCCACTGCGCGCCCACCTGGGGGCCCACGTCGATCGCGTGGCCGGAGACATGGGTCGACTCCTCCGGCGGCAGCACCCAGCGGCGAGCCTCTTCGGGGCTGCCGTAGGTGGCCAGGCCGTCGTTCCACAGCCATTGCTGCTGCTCGTAGGTGCGGTGTCCGGAGGTGATCGACAGCGGCACCCCTTCGGCGTGCGCCTGGCGCTCGGCGACGGTGTAGGCCACCGCCAGTGAGGGGTCGAGGCCCTCCGTGCCCGCGGCCGACTGGGTCTGCTCGCGCAGCTCGATCGAGCCCGGCTCGGCAGCGGCGATCCCGAGGCCGACGGCGGTCACGGCCGCCGCGGCCGTCGTCGTCAGGAGAATCCGGTCGGCCGCGCGGCCGAGCACAGTGGTCATGCCCGAATCCTATCGACCAGCTCCCGGATCGCGCCCTGCGGCCGATCCGGCTCCCGGTCCATGCGCACCGGCCAGCGCCCGGGCGCGGCGGTGTAGGCGGACAGGGCCGAATTCCGGCGATGGCGTCCCCGTTCCGGCCGCAGCGCACGCCCCACCGCGACCGCGGTCAGCGCGCCGATCAGCGCGATGCCCAGCCACACCAGCCGGTCGGCACCCGCCGACCTGGCCGCGCCGAGCACCGCACCGGTGGCCAGGTTCCCCACCAGGATCGCCACCCCGACGATGGTGTTGTAGAAGCCGTAGTGGGTGGCCACCAGCTTGCCGTCGGCCATCGAGACCACGGTGTCCATCTCGAACGGGAACACCGCCGCCGTGCCCAGCGCAAGCACCGCGGCCGACACCAGCAAGGCGCCCGCCGCGACCACCGGTCCGACCCCGTCCGGTTCCGGCACGAGCGCGAGTGGCAGGAAGGCCGCGGCGAGCACGCCGAGCCCGACGACCAGCCCGCGCTCGGTCCCCCACCGCCGCCGGAACCAGGCGGTGATCCGCCACTGCCCGGCGATGGCGACCACGCCCGACAGTACGAACACCGCCGCCGTCAGCGCCTGCGCCCCGGCCGCACCGGCGACGAACTCCGCCTGCAGCGGCAGCGCCAGATACACCTGGAACGACAGCACATACGAACCGCCCATCGCGACGGCGAAGGCGAGGAACCGCCGGTTGCCCGCGATCGCACGCCAGTCGCCCAGCACCGAGCCACCGCTGACGACCCCGCGACGCTGCGGGAGCGCGCACAGCTGCGCCACGGTGAGCACCGCGAACACCGCGGCGGCCACCATCGCGACCCACCGGAAGTCCAGGCCGAGCAGGGCGATACCGACCAGCGGACCGGCCAGGATGCCCGCCTGATAGAACACGTTGAACACCGCGAAGGCCTCCACCCGACGCTCACCCGCCTCGGCGGCGAGATAGGCGCGCACAGCCGGGTTGAACAACGCACCGGCGAAACCCGTTGCGGCGGAAGCGACCAGAAGCATCGGCAGCGACGACGCCACCACCAGCGCGGCGAAACCCGCTGTCCGCAGCAAACACCCGGCCACGATCAGCGGTTTGTAGCCGAGCCGGTCGGCCAATGTCCCACCGAGCAGGAACATTCCCTGCTGGGAGAAGTTCCGCACGCCCAGCACCAGCCCGACCGCCCAGGCCGCCAGGCCGAGCGGTCCCGCCAGATACCCGGCCAGGTACGGCATCAGCATGTAGAAGCCGAGATTGATGCCGAACTGGTTGATCATCAGCAGCCGGGCGGGCAGGTCGAACCCGGCGAAGGCTCGCAGCGTTCTCATGAGACCACCGGTCCGGCCGCGGCCGGATCGACCACGACCGGGCACCGCGTCCAGCTCTGGACCACCCGCTCGCCTGGATGCGCGATGACCTCCGGCTCGCGCGGCGGCGGCCCGGCGAGCAACCCGTGTTCGCCGCAGTAGGTGTCGTTGTACACGGTGTCGAAGTAGCGGTGCGGTCCGTCGGGGAACACCGCGGCGATCCGGGTGTCCGGCGCGGCGGTGCGCGCGGCCCAGCCCGCCACCAGCGCGACCGCGCCGACGCTCCAGCCGCCGGTGACGTAGTGCGTAGCGGCCAGCGTGCGGCAGGCCCAGACGGCTTCGGCCGGCGCCACCCAGTGGACCTCGTCGAAGGCCCCGTAGTCGACGTTGGCGGGCCGGATGCTGGAGCCGAGCCCGCGCATCAGCCGCGGGCCCGCCGGTTGCCCGAAGATGGTCGAGGCCACCGTGTCGACCGCGATCAGCCGCAGGTCGGGGTGGTGCCCGCGCAGGTGACTCGCGACACCGGCTGAGTGGCCCCCGGTGCCGACCGCGCACACCAGCACGTCGACTCGGCCGATCTGCTCGATCAGCTCCTCGGCCAGGCTCGCGTAGCCGTCGGGGGCGTCGGGGTTGCTGTACTGGTCGGGGCACCAGGCCGTGGGATCGGCGGCCAGGGCCGCGGCGACGTGCTCGCGGCGGGCCTGCTGCCAGCCACCCACCGGATGTGGCCGTTCGACCCGGTCGACCCGCGCGCCGAACGCGGTCAGCATGCGGTCCACGATGGGCTCGAGGCCCGGATCGGTCACCACCGTCACCGGGTGGTTGTACACCAGCCCCGACAGCGCGAGACCGAGACCGAAAGTGCCGCTGCTGGATTCGATGATCCGGGCACCGGGCATCAACTCGCCGCGCTGCTCGGCGCGGCCCACCATGTGCAGGGCGGCGCGGTCCTTCATCCCACCCGGGTTGAATCCTTCCAGCTTGGCCCAGAACCCCCGATCGGGTCCGGACAGCGGCGCACCCACCCACATCACCGGGGTGTTGCCGACGAGGTCGTGCGGCCGGTCGGCGATGGCGCGAGCGGTCCTGTCGAGCACGAATTCCTGCATGTCTGTCGCTTCCTGAGTCGGCCGCCACGGACGGCGGCACGGACGAGCACGGGCACGCGGACACCGGCCTACCGTCCGGGCAGGCCTGTCGCTGACCGGTCAGCGTCGGCAGATGCAGAAATGCGTGAGGATGTCGCGGCCGGGGCGCGACCACAAGACGGCACGCGGGGGTCCACGCCCGGCGAGCGCGGGCAGCCCCCAGGCCGCCACCACGACGAGCAGGATCGCGATGAGGGTGACGAGCAGAACGAGCGCGCTGTCCGACCCCGCGACATCGGGCAGGCAGTGGTCGGGTAGCGGGTGGTCGGGCACCACGACATCGGCGATGTCCGCGACCATCGCGACCGTGCCGGACCCGACGTGGTGGTCGTCGTGATTTGCTGCGGTGCAGTCGATCAGCAGGGCGCACAGCGTGGTGAGGACCACCAGCACCGCGAGTGGGCGGGTCCGGCCACGAAAGCCGTCGGCCGAACGTCGCACTTCGCTCCTTCCCCACGCAGGTGCCGGTCGCCGACCAAGCTACTACAGCATTACGTAGAAGCAGGTCAGCGCTCCGGAAGCGAGCGGGACGGCGCCGGTGCGGGATTCGCGGCGGTCAGCGCGAGCGGCGCCGCCACTGCTCGCACTCGCGGCCGATCGCGGTGTGCGCGGGCTCACCGTAGAGCCATTCCCTGGCCAGCAGGTGCCAGTTGGCGGTGACCCGCAGCTGGCCGAGGGTGGCGAAGGTGAACAGGTCGGCGCGCCGGGAGAACACGTGCTCGGGCGGCAGCATCTGGCTGTGCATCCCCTGAAACTCCACCGAGCGCGGGTCGACGGCCAACAGGATTGCGCCGGTGGCCAATTCGGGGGTGATGGTGACCACCTCGTCGAGCAGATGCCAGCCCGTCGCCGCCCAGACATACGCCTGGCACTCGGCCACGGTCACCCCGGACTCCGGGTCGATGATGCCGCGGCCGACCCAGGCGTCGTACACGTCCTCGGGCCTGCCCTCGGCCGCCGCACGCAGGCACGAACGCTCGAATTCGACGTGCACCGGGTCCATTTCGTTGTAGAGGCCGAAATCGACGAAGGCGAGTCTGCCGTCATCGGCGAGCAGGACATTGCCCGGGTGCGGGTCGCCGCAGAACTCGTAGTCGGCGAACAGGGAGCCGATGTAGAAGCGGTAGATCAGCTCACCGAGTCGATCACGTTCGGCATCGGGCAGCGTCTGGATGTGCGAAAAGGGTCGGCTCTCGACGAACTCGGTGACCAGGACGTTGTGCGAGCAGTATTGCTCGAGTGCGTCCGGGACGGTGATGAAGGGATGGCCACGATAGCGCTGCGCCACCCGATGCTGGGTCCGCGCCTCACGCAGATAGTCGAGTTCGCTGCGCAGATTCCCCGCGATCTCCTCGAGCACGCCGGTGTCGGCCATCGTCGGCAGAATGGATTTGCCCATCTTGGACAGGAACTCGAGATTGCTGATGTCGGCATTGACCGCGCGTTCGACCCCGGGATACTTCACCTTCACCGCGACCGTGCGACCGTCGCGCAGCGTCGCCCGATGCACCTGACCGATCGAGGCCGAGGCGATGGCGGTCTCGTCGAAATCGGCGAAAGTCCGTGCCAGCGGGCCCAAATCGCCCTCGATCACCGCGCGCATCTTCGCGAACGGCACCGCCGGTGCCCGGTCCCGCAGCGCGGCGAACTGCTCCCGGAACTGCTCGCGATAGGCCTCCGGCACGAAATCCAGATCCAGCACCGACAGCATCTGCCCCAGCTTCATCGCCGAGCCCTTCATACTGCCCAGCACCGCGACGATCTGCTGCGCCGTCTGCATCGCCGAGCGCTCCGCCAGCACCTGCCTGGCTTCCTCGGTTCGCCCGATCATCGACAACCGCCGGCCCACCCCGCGCACCGCCTGCTCGGCAGCCAACTGCCCCAGCTTCGCGCTGCGCACGACCCGGCTCCCCGGCACCCCGGTGGCAGCCATCCGCACCTCCTCAGGGCACACCGCACCCATCGAGCGATAACCTTAACCGCCCGCTCCGGCGCCGACCGGCCATTTCCCGATGACGACCGGTCGTGCACGGTGAGACTAGACGCGTTCCTTGGAGCGGGTCCGCACACGCAGGGCGAGGGGCTTGGACGTTTCGGCGAAGAAGTCGTTGCCCTTGTCATCGACGACGATGAAGGCCGGAAAATCCTCGACGTCGATCTTCCAGACGGCTTCCATGCCGAGCTCGGGGTACTCGAGAACCTCGACGTTCTTGATGCAGTCCAGGGCCAGGCGGGCGGCGGGGCCGCCGATGGAGCCGAGGTAGAAGCCCCCGTGCTCGTGGCAGGCCTTGGTGACCTGGGCGGAGCGGTTGCCCTTGGCGAGCATGATCATCGAGCCGCCCGCGGCCTGGAACTGGTCGACGTAGGAGTCCATCCGGCCCGCGGTGGTGGGGCCGAAGGAGCCGGAGGCATAGCCGGAGGGGGTCTTGGCCGGTCCCGCGTAGTAGACGGCCATGTCGCGCAGGTACTGCGGCATGGGCTCGCCCGCGTCGAGGCGTTCCTTGATCTTGGCGTGGGCGATGTCGCGGGCCACGACCAGCGGGCCGGTGAGCGACAGGCGAGTCTTCACCGGGTACTTCGACAGTTCGGCGCGGATCTCGTCCATCGGGCGGTTGAGGTCGACCTTCACCACGTCGCCGCCGAGGATGTCGGCGGTCTGCTCCGGCAGGTACTGGGCCGGTTCGGTTTCCAGCTGCTCCAGGAAGATGCCATCCTTGGTGATCTTGGCCAGCGCCTGCCGGTCGGCCGAGCACGACACCGCGATGGCGACCGGGCAGGAGGCGCCGTGCCGGGGCAGGCGCACCACGCGCACGTCGTGGCAGAAGTACTTGCCGCCGAACTGCGCGCCGATGCCGAACTCGCGGGTGAGCTGGAAGACCTCTTCCTCGAGCTCGAGATCACGGAAGGCGTGGCCGGTGATCGAGCCCTCGGTCGGCAGGTTGTCCAGGTAGTGCGCGGAGGCGTATTTGGCTGTCTTCAAGGCGAATTCGGCGCTGGTGCCACCGATGACCACGGCCAGGTGGTAGGGCGGGCAGGCCGCGGTGCCGAGCGAGCGGATCTTCTCGTCGAGGAACTCGAGCATGCGCTCGGGGTTCAGGACCGCCTTGGTCTCCTGGTAGAGGAACGACTTGTTGGCCGAACCGCCACCCTTGGCCATGAACAGGAACTTGTAGACCGGGTTGTCGGGGGTGCCCTCGGTCGAGTACAGCTCGATCTGCGCGGGCAGGTTGGAGCCGGTGTTCTTCTCGTCCCACATGGTGATCGGGGCGAGCTGGGAGTAGCGCAGGTTCAGCGTGGAGTAGGCGTCGAACACACCGCGGCTGATCCACTCGGCGTCGTCGACGCCGGTCAGCACGCCCTCGGACTTCTTGCCCATCACGATCGCGGTGCCGGTGTCCTGGCACATCGGCAGCACACCGCCCGCGGAGATGTTGAGGTTCTTGAGCAGGTCCAGCGCGACGAAGCGGTCGTTGCCCGAGGACTCGGGATCGTCGATGATCTTGCGCAGCTGGCGCAGGTGCGCGGGGCGCAGGTAGTGGCTGATGTCGTGGATCGCCGTCTCGGTGAGCAGGCGCAGCGCCTCCGGCTCGACCTGCAGGAACGTGCGGCCGTTGTGCTCGAAGGTGCTGACCCCCTGCGTCGTCAGCAGACGGTACGGCGTGTCGTCGGCGCCGATCGGCAGCAGATCGGAATAGCGGAACTCCGGCGCGGTCACGACAGCGCACTCCTTCGGGCAGGGCGGGCACCGCGACAACCGCGAGGCGCCAACCAGGGCTGGTCACAAAGCATCGGCAGCCTATCGACCGCCCGCACCGGCACCCCCGATTAGGCAACCCTATGCCCGTACGGCACCATCCCTAACCAAGATCGAGGTTGCACGTTCAACACAAACGGTGCTACCCATCTCCGTGGACGGTGGCGGGCGTGCACCGTTGCAAACCGAAGCTTGCACCGAGAATCTGGAGCGCGATCGTGACCGATCCACAGTGGCTCGATGATGTCGAAATGCGCGCCTGGCTGGGCTATGTGCGGACCCGTGATCTGATCGCCGCGGCGATCGGACGTGACGCGGGCCGCACCGCCAACCTCAGCTGGGTGGAGTACTCGGTGCTGGTCTACCTGGCCGACGCGCCGGGTCAGCGACTCACCTTCGCCGACCTGGCCAGTGCGCTGGAATGGTCGCAGAGCCGCCTCTCGCACCAGATCACCCGCATGCAGAAACGCGGACTGGTGACCCGCGAGACGATGCCCCACGACGCCCGCCGCACCGTCGCCCGGCTGACCACCGCGGGCGGCCAACTCCTCACCACCGCGGCGCCGGCCCACGTGCGCAGCGTGCGAAGACACATGATCGATGTTCTCGACCGCGACCAGCTCGCGGCCCTGGCCGAGATCTACGAGGTGCTCATCAACCACCACCGCAGCGCGGCGACCGACTGCGGTGCCGCAGGTGAGGACGAGACCGACGCGATCCCCGCGGACCTGACCGATGAGGACCTGACCGACCCGCCGCCGGACAGCGACGGCGCACCACTGGCCGAGGTCGCCGCCGAGCAGTGACGGCGGCCGTTCCTACTGCGACACAGGCACTTCCATGGACTTGCCGTTGGTCGCGACGTCCTGATGGCCACGCTCGTCGTGTCCCACCCCGAGCGCCCGTTCGAACCCCGCGGGGACGACGATGTCGTCGCGAGTGAGATCGGCGACCGAGGTCTTGCGCAGCCCGAGCAGGGCGGAGTCGATGCCGCCGCGCAGGATGTCGAGGACGTTCTCCACACCGGCCTGACCGTTGGCGGCCAGGCCCCACAGGTAGGCACGGCCGATCAGGACGGCGCGCGCGCCGAGGGCGACGGCCTTGACCACATCGCTGCCGCGGCGGATGCCGCCGTCGAGCAGGACCTCGATCTCCGAGCCCACCGCGTCGGCGAGCACGGGCAGGGCGCGGATGGCGGCGGGAGTGCCATCGAGATTGTTGCCACCGTGGTTGGACACCGAGATGGCGGCCACGCCGGCCTCGACCGCACGCCGGGCGTCGTCGACCCGCATGACGCCCTTGAGCACGACGGGACCATCCCACTGCTCGCAGATCCAGGCGACGTCGGCCCAGTCGGGTGCGGGAGTCTGCATCCATTCGCCGTAGGCGCCGAAGAAGCCGGGCGCCGCGCCGCCGCCGACGGCCATGTTGGGCGCGGTGAGATCGGGGATGGAGCCCGAGCGCAGGTAGGTGGCCAGCCAGCGCGGGCGGGCCAGGGTCTGCGGGGCGAACTTCATCATGGTGCGCAGGTTCAGCGATTCCGGGATCACCGGGCTGCCCCAGTCGCGCCCGTGCGAGAACGACCAGTCCAGGGTGAGGATCAGGCCCACGGCGCCCGCCTGCTTCGCCCGGGCCATCCGCTCGAGGATCTGGTCCTTGTCGCCGCACCAGTACAGCTGGAAGAAGGTGGCCGGATTGGCCGCGATCACGTCTTCGATCGGCTTGCTGGCGAACGAACTCAGACCCATGGCGATGCCGCGGGCGGCCGCGGCCCTGGCGACGGCGACCTCACCGTCGGGATGCACCGCCTGCACGCCGGTCGGCGAGATGAGCACCGGCATGGAGATCTGCTGACCGAGCACGGTGGTGGACTGGTCGCGCTCACCGATCGGGCCCGCACAGTGTGGGGCAAAACCGAGTTCGGTGAACGCGGTCTGGTTGTCCTCGATGGTCTGGCCGCGTTCGGAGCCCGCGATCAGCGCGCCGTACACCGATTTCGGCAGGCGCTTGCGGGCGCGACGCTGCGCCTCGGCGACGGTCTCGAACCAGGGATTCATCGAAGGGGTCCTTCCTCATGATCCTGTGGCCACCATCGGCCCAGGTCGTTCAACAACGCGGTGGTCGCCGCGGTCAGCAGCGCGGCACCTTCCTCGGCGCAGGCCCCGGTGGGGTCACCGAGAATTCCGTTCGGGCTCACCGCGCGCACGCCGCCCGCGCGCAGCAGCGGCAGCAGTTCGGGCAGGGGGCGCCGGTCGCCCGGTTCGGCCAGTTCGGCGCGCACCCGCTGTGGCGCCAGCGCCAGCTGCAGCGAGGTCTCGGACCGGCCCGCGTGCGGATCGCCGCCGTAGCCGGGCGAGAACAGTCGCACATCACGCGATTCCGCGCGCAACAACTCGACCGCGCGGCGCAGCGGCTCGATATTGCCGCCGTGGCCGTTGACCAGCGCGATCCGGGTGAAGGTGTCGGTGGCCGAGCGGCACAGTTCCACCACGAGCAGCTCGAGCGCGGCCCGCCCGATCGACAGCGTGCCGGCGAACCCCGCGTGCTCGCCGCTGGCGCCGTAGGGCACCGGCGGCGCGATCAGCACATCGGTGCGCTCGGCAGCGGCCCGCGCGCACAGGGCGGCGGCGATGTCGCTGTCGGTCGACAGCGGCAGATGCGGCCCGTGCTGCTCGGTCGCACCGAGCGGGATGAGCAGGATCACTCCCTCGGCGGCCCATGCGCCCGCCTCGGGCCATGTGAGGTGCGCCACGAACATATCCCGAACATTAACGACAGTCACTGACATAATCAAGGCCCGCCGAGTCCCTACGCTGTATCCATGCCCGCCCCGATCCCGCGCACCCATCGCGGTCGTCCCCCGCGCACCACGCGCCGCGAACTCGAAGTCATCGCGATGAAACTGTTCGCCGAACACGGCTTCGACGACGTCACCGTCGAACGCATCGCGGCCGAGGCCGGAGTCAGCGAGCGCACCTTCTTCCGGTACTTCCCGAGCAAGGCCGAGGTGCTGTGGCACCAGTTCGACAACGAGGTCGACGACCTACGCGCCGCCTTCGCCGCGGTACCCCCCGACGAGCCGATGATGGCGGCGGTGCGCCGAATAGTGGTGACGGCCAACCGCTACCGCGCCGAGGACATCCCCGAGCTGCGCACCAGGATGAAGCTGGTCTCCGGCGTGCCCGCGCTCTCGGCGGGCGCGGGCGCGCACTACGACGCCTGGGAGCGCGCGGTCGGCGAATTCGCCGCGAGCCGCCTCGGCACCACCGCGGGCGCGCTCGTCCCGCTGGCGGTCGGACGCACCACCCTGGCCGCCGCGCGGGCCGCCTTCGACGCCTGGCTCGAACGCGGCGACACCGACCTGACCGTCTACCTGGACGAGGCCCTGCGGGCGCTGGAGCGCGGATTCGCTCCGGAATAGGCGACAACCGGCAGGTTTGGGCAGCACCACCGGTGGGGTATGAGTAGGCTCGGGTCCAAACGCGCGCCGTGCGCACCGCAGAAAGTCCGTCGAAAGGGGCAGGAGTTTCCATGTCCGAGGTGTCCATGAGTCTTTCGGCGGATTCGCTGCCGGCACGCCCGGTAGACAGCCTGCTACCCCAACTGGTCGAACACCTCAGGCAGAACCGCACCGCCCTGCGCGAGGAATGGGCCCGGCGCATCACCGAGGCCCAGCTGCTCACCGCGATGACCCCGGAGGAGATCTTCTCCGAGGCCACCTCGATCTTCGACAACTACGTCGAGGTGCTCGAGACCGGCAGCGTCGAGGCACTGCAGGCCTACGCCCGCGACCTGTCCGAGCGCATCATCCCCCGCGGCGTCGAGACCGACGAGGTGCTCGGCATCGTCGCCCTGCTGCGTGACGTGCTGGCCCGCTCGCTGTTCTCGAAGTACCAGTCCAACTTCGAGATGCTCAACCAGGTGCTCGACGCCTACGAGCCCGCCGCCAACCGCATCGCCAACACCGTGAGTGTGTCGTTCGTGCAGGAGCGCGAGCGCGTCATCAGCCGCCAGCAGGAAGCCATCCGCGAGCTGTCCACGCCGGTGCTGCAGGTGCGCGAGCAGCTGCTCATCCTGCCGATCATCGGCGTGCTCGATTCCCAGCGCGCCCGCCAGCTCACCGAGCAGTTGCTGCGCGCCATCCGGGCCAATCGCGCCAAGGTCGTCGTCATCGACATCACCGGTGTGCCCGCGATCGACTCGGTGGTGGCCAACCACCTCGTGCAGACCGTCGACGCGTCCGGCCTGATGGGCGCCAGCGTCATCATCACCGGCCTGTCCTCGGAGATCGCGCTCACCCTGGTGACCATCGGTCTCGACCTGTCCAAGATGAACGCCGTCGGCGACCTGCAGGGTGGCATCGAGGAGGCGGAGCGCCTGCTGGGTTACGAGGTGTCGAGAGGCAACGAGCGCCTGGTCGAGCGGGACGGGCGCTGATCCGTCCACCATGCCCGTACCTATTCTCAAACAGGGCACCTTCCTGATCGCCTCGGTGCAGTCGGCGCTGACCGACGCCGATACCGAGCGCCTGCAGGAAGACCTCATGAAGCAGGTCAGCCGCTATCGCGCGACCGGCATCATCGTCGACGTCACGGCGATCGACATCATGGACTCCTTCGCGGCGCGCTCGCTGCGCACCATCGCGCACATGACCCAGCTGCGCGGCGCCGAGACCGTCATCGTCGGCCTACAGCCCGAGGTCGCTTTCGCCATGGTCCAGCTCGGGCTGACCTTCGAGGACATGCACACCGCGCTGGATCTGGAGGAGGGCCTTGCCTGGCTGAACCGGCATCCGCGCAGCCGACGAGACGGTCGTGACAGTGGCCGCTGAGCAGGTCGCGATCGGGGTCAAGGTGTCCGAAGACATCGTGACGGCACGCAAAGCCGGACACGAGCTGGCGGCGCATCTCGGCTTCACCCTCACCGACCGCACCATGATCTCGACCGCCATCTCCGAAATCGCCCGCAACATCACCAGCTACGCGGGCAGCGGCGAGATCCGTTTACTGGTGGATCTGCGCGAAGGGCGCAAGGCGCTCGTCGTCCAAGCCGAGGACCAGGGACCGGGGATTCGCGATATTCCGCGGGCGTTGGAGGACGGCTATTCCACCGGCCGTGGCCTCGGTCTCGGCCTGCCCGGCGCGCGCAGGCTGATGGACCGCCTGACCATCGATTCCGCTCCCGGCCGCGGCACGTTGATCGAGATGTGGAAGTGGGTACCCGACGGTGCATGAGGACGGGATCATCGGCCGCACGGAATGGTCGACGGCCGGTCGGGCACTGCCCGGCCAGGACGTCTCCGGTGACCGTGCCGTCGTCCTGGACACCGGCGACGGCGGCGCGCTGTTCGCCGTGCTCGACGGGCTCGGGCACGGCGTCGCCGCGGCCGACGCCGCCGATCGCGCGGCGGGCATCCTGGCCGACAACCGTGGCGAACCCCTGGATGTGTTGATGGTGCTGTGCCATCGCGCGATGGTCGAGACCCGCGGCGCCGCGCTCTCGCTGGCGCTGATCGGGCCGGGCGAGACCCTGGAGTGGCTCGGCGTCGGCAATGTCGAATCCCGGTTGCTCACCCTCGGTCCCGCCGGGCCGGAGCTGCGCGCGACCATGCTGCTGACGGGCGGCATCGTCGGCTACCGGCTGCCCTCGCACCTGCAGCCGCAGACCCTGCCGATCCGGCCGGGCGACCTGCTGCTGATGGCCACCGACGGCATCGTCGCGGTGGGCCCCGAATCGATCGATCTGGCCAAACCGGCCACCGCCGTCGCGGGTGACCTGCTCGCGCGTGACGCCAAGGACACCGACGACGCCCTGGTGCTCGCGGCCCGCTTCCGCGGAGCCTGCCCATGAAAGGTTGCCGATGAGCGCTGTCCTGGCCGCATTTCTCGACGACTACTCGGCTGCCCTGGGCCGCCACGTCGCCGCGCCCGGCCAGGACGGCCTCACCGAGGGCTACGACCTCGGCAGGCGGGCCCTCGTCGAGGGCATCAGCCTGCTCGATCTCACCGAACACCATTTCCGCGCGGTCGCCGAGTACGCGGGTACCCCGGTGGATCCGCGCAGCGCCGAGGTGGCGCTGGAATTCCTGCTGCAGACCATGGCCGCGCTCGACATCGCCACGCGCGGCTATCTCGACGGCACCCGCCGCTACGAACAGCAGCGCGAGCGCGCCGAGGACCTGGCCGGCCGCGACGCCTTCCGCACCGCGCTGGTCGAGTCGCTGCAGGACGGCTTCTTCGTCGCCGACGACCACGGCACGATCGTCGAGGTGAACTCGGCTTTCGGTGTGCTCACCGGCTACGGCGCCGAGGAGGTGCCGTTCCCGCTGCCACACCCGTGGGCCCTGTCGGATCGCAAAGGATATCCCCAGATCGGTACGGAGGCGTCCCGTTTCGTGACTCCGGTGCGCCACCGGGATGGCCGGGAGCGCTGGCTCGCGGTGAGCGCGAGCTCACTGGTCAAGCAGGAGAACGACGAGCGGATCTTCGTCGGCACCGTGCGCGACGTGACCGCCGAACACGACGCGCAGGCGCGCGATCAGGCGGCCTCGCGGCTGGCGACGGCGGTCGGTGCGGCGACGAGCATGGTGGAGGTGCTCGCCGTCGGACTCGACGAGCTGCGCCGGACCATGGGCGCGCGCACCGCGCTGGTCGCGGTCTGGCCGAGCCGGACCGGGCAGCCCGACCTGTACTCGTGCGGTGAACCGCCGTCAGCGGAGCCCGACACCAACGGCGACACAACACAGTTCACCGTGACACCGGTGCAGTCCGGATCGCGGGCCGCGCAGACGGTGACGATCGACGACGAGGTCAAGGCACTGCTGGATCGGGCACGCAGGCAGTCGGCCCGCGGCCTGTCGGCGATCACCGGCGACGACGGTGGCGTCGAAGCGGTGGTGGCGCCACTCGGCGAGACCGGCGATGCCGCGCTGTGGGTGCGTTTCGGCGCGCCGCGGGCGGTCAGCGCCGCGGACTGGGCGCTGTACTCGCTGCTGGTCGGCCATCTCAGCGTGGCGTTGCAGCGGGCGCGCAACTTCGATCAGGCCCGCGCCACCTCGCTCACCCTGCAGCGGGCCATGCTCGGTCCGATCGAGTTGCCGCCCCGGTTCTCGGTGCACTACGAACCCGCGCTGCCCCCGCTCGAGATCGGCGGCGACTGGTACGACGTGGTGCCGCTGCGCGACGGCACCATCGGCGTGGTCGTCGGCGACTGCGTCGGCCGTGGCCTGTCCGCCGCCGTGGTGATGGGCCAATTGCGGACAGCGGCAAGGGCTCTGCTGTTGCGCGGGGCCGGTCCGGCACAGCTGCTCGCCGAGCTCGACGCGGTCGCCGCGCGGATTCCCGGCGCCATGTGCACGACGGTGTGCGCGGCGGTGCTCGATCCCGAGCGCGGGATGGTCCGCTATTCCAACGCCGGCCACATGCCGCCCATCATCGCCCCGCCCGGTGGTCCCGGTCGCATGCTCGAGGGCGGACGTGCCGTGCCGCTGGCCACCTTCGACACCCCGCGCCGCCCCGAGGCGACGACCGCGCTGCCGCCCGGTGCCACGCTGGTGCTGTTCACCGACGGGTTGGTCGAGCAGCGCGGCTACGACATCGCCGAGGGCTTCGTCAAGATCGCGGAAGTGCTCAGCGAGACCGGCGCCGCGCTGCCCCGCGACGTGGCCGATGCCGTGCTGTCGCGGCTGTGTCCGCCCGCGGGCTACGACGACGACGTCGCCATGGTCGTCTACCGCCAGCCCCCCGCGCCGCTGAGCCTCGACATCCCCGCCGCCGCGGCCGAGCTGACCGGCCTGCGCCGCAGTCTCTACCGCTGGTTCGCCACCGCCGCCGTTCCGCACGATCTGGCCGCCGACCTGGTCGCGGCCGCCAACGAGGCGTGCAGCAACAGCGTCGAACACGCCTACCGCGACAGCACGCCGGGCCGGGTGCGGCTCACCGCCACCTGCGAGGGTGACCGGGTGGTGATCGAGGTCGCCGACGGTGGCCGCTGGGTCCCCACTCCCACCGACCCCGGCTATCGAGGTCGCGGCGTGGAGATGATGCGCGTGCTCACCGAGGAGCTCGAGTTCGACCATGACGAGAACGGCACCCGCGTCCGCATGTGGGTCACCCTGCCGTCGATCACCTTCCCCACCGCCAATCCGCTGCGCGGCTCGACCCGGCCTGCCGCGGTGTCCGCGGGACAGCATGCCGGCTGAACCGGTTGCTCAGCGAGCGGCGGTACTACCCAGGACGAACAATTCGGGAACCGGCTGACCGAGCAGCGGGGTCGCGGGAGTCGCCGGGCGGCGCCGCAGGACCGTGCAGCGGCGCACGAGAACGGTGCCGCAAGTGCGGATGGTGGTGGTGATCAGGTCCTCGGCGAGCGGGAGGTCGTCCTCGCGATAGGCGTAGACCGAGAACCGCACGACGCGGGGATCGTTCGGCGTGTCCGACTGCAGGATCGCCTCGGTGGGGCAGCTCGACAGCAGCATGATGGCGGCGGCGAAGCCGGTGCACGGGTCGCCGTCACCGATCGCACGACCGGCCGCCACCGCGGCGAAAGTCGTTCGCAGGCAAGGCTGTACGGGTATCTCCTGGGACTGCTGGATCCTGGTCCAGCGCAGCAGCGCCGGGTGGTCGGCGATATCGGGCCTGGCGCGCCAGCGTCGGCGGCCACTGGCGAGCAGGCGGGCCGCGGTCAGGTCCCACGCGTGGGGATCGTCGATCTGCGCCACGATCCGCAGGCGACGACATTCGTCCGCGCCGGGAGCCACCGGTTCGATCGCGGGGGGCGTCGGCCCGGCCGCGTGTCCCTGGGTCTGCATCACGAGCCCCCTACCGTGCGAAAGTGCCGAACGAGTGCCGTCCGCGGCGCCAGGCCATCCGGAAGGCCACGACCGACGCGATCACCGACAGGCACACCACGGCCGCGAGCACCGCGAACACCACCGCGCCCGGCCAGCCCACCCCGGCGTTGCGCGCGATCAGCGCGGAGGCGGCGATGGGGCCGACGGTGGCCAGAACCGGGATCAACAAGATCAGTCCGAGGGTGACCAGGGCCGAGGGCGTCATGGTCGATTTCGCTGCGAAGAAGCCGGGCCGGAAGATCACTCCATTCGGCCCGGACTGCCGTGTGACTGTAGCCATTTCCGCCCTCTCCGTTACCCGAATGGGACCCAGCGAACCATGGGCCACAAACGTACAGCCCGAATCGTGCCCAGAGCGGAGTTCGTCACGAAACAGTGATAACCCTAAATTGCCACTTATTCAGCACTCGCTAACATTCGCAGCTCAGGCCAATAAATTACGATTGCGGGATGTTTGCTTGTGGTGGATTATATTCAGATCGCGTAACAATTCCGAGCACCGTTTCACCGCGAGTCGCGTTATCTTTCTCCAGCCGCGGTATGGGGTGGCGCGCAGCCGCCGGCGGCGACCATGGCCCCGTCCTCACTCCGCGCCGGAGTCCACCCGCACAGGTTGCTTGCCGTCGAGCAGCCGCATCACCGGCTCGACGATCCGCGCCGCGATCGGCCCGATCACGGCCATGAGCAGCACGTAGGTGGTGGCGAGCGCGGCGAACTCCGCGGGCACCGCGCCGGCGGCGACCGCCAGACCCGCGATGACGATGGAGAACTCACCACGCGCCACCAGCGCGGTTCCGGCGCGCGCCTGGCCGAGCCGGGACGCACCGGCGCGTTGGGCCGCCCACCAGCCGGTGGCGATCTTGGTCGCGGTGGTGACCACGGCCAGCAGGATGGCCCAGCCGAGCACCGGCGGAATGCTGCGTGGATCGGTACTCAGCCCGAACAGCACGAAGAACATCGCCGCGAACAGGTCGCGCAGTGGCTCGAGGA
The DNA here is from genome assembly GCF_001886715.1 of Nocardia mangyaensis. Taxonomy (NCBI): domain Bacteria; kingdom Bacillati; phylum Actinomycetota; class Actinomycetes; order Mycobacteriales; family Nocardiaceae; genus Nocardia; species Nocardia mangyaensis. Next base: position 2,507,263 of record NZ_CP018082.1, on the reverse strand, counting down.
TCTTGGTGGCGTCGTGCGCGGTCGAATCGGAGATCGCGATTCCCAGCAGGAACGCGCCGACCGCCGCCGAGACCTGCACCGCCGAGGCGAGACCGGCCACCAGCAGCGCCGAGCCGACCAGCTTGAGCAGGAAGATCTCGCGATCCTCGCTGGCCACGATCGCCGAGACGTACCGGCCGTAGCGCAGGGCGACCACGAGCACCACCGTCACCGCGGTCAGCGCGATGCTCACCGTGGTCAGGCCGGTCACGAAGCTGACACCGGCCAGGACCGCGGTGAGTACCGGGAGGTACACCGCCATCGCCAGATCCTCGAACACCAGGATCGACAGCACCACCGGCGTCTCCCGGTTGCCGAGCCGGCCCAGGTCGTTGAGCACCTTGGCGACGATGCCGGAGGAAGAGATGTAGGTCACCCCCGCCATCGCGATCGCGCCCGTCGGCCCGAGGCCGAGCATGAGCGCCACGATCACACCGGGTGTGGCGTTGAGAACCACGTCGAGCAGGCCGGCAGGCCACGACTTACGCATGCCGGTGACCAACTCCCCCGCCGTGTACTCGAGGCCGAGCAGCAACAGCAGCAGCACGACACCGATCTCGCTGGCGAGATGGATGAACGGCTCCACCTCGTGCAACTCGATCAGGCCGCCGGTGCCGAAGACCAGGCCACCGAGCAGATAGAGCGGGATGGGCGACAGTCCGACGCGTGCGGCGACGCGCCCGAGGACGCCCAATCCGAAGAACACCGCCCCCAGCTGGATCAATGCCAGCGTTGTCCCCGTGAGCTGCACCGGCTCAGCCGTCGGAAAGGATCGAAGCGGCGGCGTCGAGCCCGGCGTTCGTCCCGACGACGACGACGATGTCACCGTCGGCGAACACGAAGTCCGGTCCTGGCGAGGCGAATACGTCTCCGGATCGAAGCACCGCGACAATCGACGCGCGGGTCCTGGTGCGCATTTCGGTGTCGCCGAGGCGACGCCCGGAATAGGGCGAATTCGGTGGCATCGACAGTGACCTGGTGCTCACTCCGTCGAGTTCGCGATGCTGTTCGCGCAATTGCGCGACCAACTGCGGTGCGCCGAGCAGACTCGCGAGCGTGCGCGCCTCGACCTCGGACAGCGGAATCTGCACCGTGGTGTCCGGGTCCCCGATTCGGGTGAAGATCAAGTCCGTGCCGCCGTCACGATGATCGACGACGCCCATGCGGCGATCCACCTTCGACAGCGAGAACTCTTTTCGCACGCCGATTCCCGGCAGGGTAGTCACATCTACATTCATTTTTGGATCACCTAACCTCAGCTAGGTGGCACATTACCGTCCCTTTACGCTTCGTTCCGGGTGCTCAACCCGCGGCCAGCAGCCTGCCGGCCGCGTCCAGACCGTGCTCGGTACCGACCACGACCACGAGGTCACCGGCGATGAAGGCGAAATCCGGGGTGGGCGACGGCGATACCTCACCGGCGCGAACCACCGCGACGACCGATGCCTCGGTGCGGGTTCGCATCTCGGTGTCGCGCAGCGGGCGCCCGTCGAACGGGCTGCCGCGCTCGATGGCGAACTGCCGGGTCGACAACCCACCGGTGCCGAGGGTGTCCTGGGTCTCCTGCACGACCTGGGGCGCGCCGAGCAATCCGGCCAGCACGCCGATCTCGGCACTCGACAGTGGAATCGAGGTCGTCGAGTCGACGTCGCCCGCCCGCGACACCACGAGATCCACCGACCCGTCGCGATGCTCGATCACGCCGATCCGGCGACGCGCGCCCGCCAGCAGAAAGTCCTTGCACACGCCGATCCCCGGTAAAGGCGTCACATCGATGTTCACGCCCACACAGTACGACGGCACCGGGAAAACAGCAGCCCTGCCCTGCGCGGGCCGAACCTCGGCACCCGAAACCGTCGCCGCACGCCTGCGCACGACACCCACCTGCGACAGTGAGCGCGACCGATGGCTTGCGTATTCCGGCGAAGTTGTGTGTTGTTGGAGAGGTGACCAACTCATCCGGAGACGCGTATCCACTCACGGACACGATGACCACCACGACGGCGGTACACGACGGCGTCACGGTGCTGACGGTGACCGGCGAGGTCGATCTGGCCACCGCGCCCGCGCTGGACGCCGCCATCGAGACCATCCTGGCCGACAAACCGGCGACGTTGGTGATCGATCTGACCGCGGTCGGGTTCCTCGCCTCGGCGGGAATGGCGACCCTGGTCGCCGCCCATCAGCGCGCCGGTGACACCACCGCCATCGCGGTGGTCGCCGACGGGCCCGCCACCAGTCGTCAATTGAAGATGACGAGCCTGGACCAGGTGTTCGCGATGCACACCACCCTCGGCACCGCCTTGGCGTCGTTCAAGTCCTGACCTGAGCACGCGCGCCGCCGTCCGGAGAACGCTCCGGACGGCGGCGCGCCGTGTCGGTGGGTCAGCAGAGGCCGCGCAGCTGCTCGATCAGCCTGACCCGGCCCGCGGCGTTCTCGGCGAGCGGCGTGACGTTGAGCGTGGTGACGCCCGCCTCGGCGAAGGCCGCCACGCGCTCCTTCACGAAGCTCTCCGGACCGATCAGCGACACATCGCGGACCAGCTCGTCGGGCACGGCCTTGGTGGCGGCCTGCTTGTCACCGGCCAGGTACAGCTCCTGGATGCGGTCGGCGGCCTCGCCATAGCCGTACTTGGTGGCGAGGGTGTGGTAGAAGTTCTTGCCCTTGGCACCCATGCCGCCGATGTAGAGCGCCAGGTGCGGCTTCACGAACTCGAGCAGCGGGGTCACGTTCTCGCCGATCGCCAGCGCCGGGCCCGCGAAGACATCGAGCTTGCCCAGTGCCGGATCGCGCTTGGCCGTGCCCGCCGCGACCGCGTCGCCCCACACGTCCTCGGCCTTCTCCGGCAGGAAGAAGATCGGCTGCCAGCCCTCGGCGATCTCGGCGGCCAGCTCCACGTTCTTGGGACCGAGCGCGGCCAACAGCACCGGAATGCGCTCGCGGACGGGGTGATTGATCAGTTTGAGCTCTTTGCCCAGCCCGGTGCCGCGATCGGCGGGTAGCGGGATCTGGTAGTACTTGCCCTGGTAGTTGAGCTTCTCGCGCCGCCAGACCTTGCGGCAGATCTCGACGAGTTCGCGGGTGCGCCCGATCGGGGCGTCATAGGGCACGCCGTGGAAACCCTCGATGACCTGGGGACCCGAGGCGCCGATGCCGAGGATGAAGCGGCCGTCGGAGACGAAGTCGAGCCCGGCCGCGGTCATCGCGGTGAGACTGGGGGTCCGGGTGTAGAGCTGCAGGATGCCCGAGGCCAGCTGCACCCGCTCGGTCCGCGCGGCCAAGAAGCCCAGCGCGCTCACCGCGTCGAACGAGTACGCCTCCGGCACGAAGACGATGTCGAGTCCGGCGCGTTCCAGGTCGGCGACCTCGGCCGCGACCTCCTTGAACCCGCCCGAGTAGTTGATGCTCAATCCGATCCGCATGCCACCCAACATAGCCCCGGCGGCCCCGCTCACCCCGACCGGTCGGTCTGTCGGCACAGGTGCTGGTCGGGCGGGGTGCGCGGGTGGGCACCCGGTAGCGTTGGCGGTGATTCCCAGCGCAGTTCTCGCCGCATCGAAAGGCCTCCCCGTCGTGTCGCAGCCCACCGTCTCGCCGCAGCAGCTCGCCCCCTCCTTCGCCGCGGTGACCATCGAGCACTATCTGTCGGAGCTGGCCGCCAAGGTGCCCGCACCCGGTGGTGGCGCCGTGGCCGCGCTGCACGCGGCGCAGGCCGCCGCGCTGGTGGCGATGGTGGCGCGCTACACCACCCGCGCCAAGGATGCCGAACACCGTCCGGTCGTCGACCGGATCATCGAGGCCGCCGACGCCGCGCGCGCCCGGTCACTGGCCCTGGCCGATGCCGACGCGGCCGCGTTCACCGCCGTCGGCGTCGCCTACAAGCTGCCCAAGGACACCGACGCCGAACGCGGCGCCCGCACCGCGGCGATCAACGCCGCACTGGTGGAGGCGGCCCGGGTGCCCGCCGCGGTGGTCGACGAGGCCGACGAGATCCTCTCGCTGGCAGCCGAACTGCTGCCGGTCGGCAACCCCAATGTGGTCACCGACATCGGCGCCGCCGCCGACGCGGCCCGCGCCGCGGCGATGAGCTCCCAGCTCAACATCGAGATCAATCTCGGCTCGCTGCCCGCCGAACTGGGCGACGCCTTCGCCGCGGCGCTGCTGCGCGTCGAGACGGTCACCGCGCGGGCCGACGCCTTGCACGCCGACGTACTGCACGCCGTACGCGGCTGAGTCGGACTCGTACTCGCCCACGGCACCCGGCGCCACCGAGCCGGTCGCCGACGGTGATCACGTCATGACGAGATCACTGCCGCCAGAACCGAATTCGACGCCACTGCCGCGCTCGCCCATGTCGAGGCGGCGTCCTGGCGCCGTGCGCCGACCGAGGCCGAAACGGCCGGTATCGAACTGGGAACGATTCGCGCACCCCTCACCAGCGCGAACACAAGACGACACACCGTCGGGACGGTCGGCCGTTATCACTTCGATAGGTCTAGTTGATCATGGCGGCTTAGACTTGGTGTCCGCCTACGAGTGACCGAAGGGGTGGCGTTTATGAGGAGCGCACTTCGTTTCCTGTTCGTCGCGACCATGGTGGCAATACTGGCCGCGTTCTGGTCGGGAGCCGCGTCCGCCGCTGCGATCGGAGGAACCCCGACCGCGACGGTCACGTCGATATTCCCGGCGAACGGGCAGGTCGTCGGCATCGCCGCGCCGGTCACGTTCACCTTCGCGTCCCCGGTCACCGACCGGGCCGCCGCCGAACGCGCCACCGCGATCCGGGCCACCGACACCCTGTCCGGCACCTTCTCCTGGGTCGACGACACCCAATTGCGCTGGACCCCGAACGGAACGCTGCCCACGAATTCACCGATCTCGGTGCAGTTCGGCAATCAGCGCACCCAGTTCCAGACCAACGGCGGCGTCTACGCCGAAGCCAATCTGTCGGCGCACACCTTCACGGTGAGCATCGGCGGGCAGGTCGTGCGGAACATGCCCGCGTCCATGGGCAAGCCCGGTTTCGAGACACCGACCGGCACCTTCACCGTGTTGGAGAAGTTCCGCTCGCTGGTGTTCGACTCGCGCACCATCGGCATCCCGCTCGATGATCCCGAGGGCTACATCATCGACGGCGAATGGGCCGTCCGCCTCACCTGGGGCGGCGTATTCGTGCACTCGGCGCCGTGGTCGGTGGATTCGCAGGGCTACGCCAATGTGAGCCACGGCTGCATCAACCTCTCGCCCGAGAATGCCGCCTGGTATTTCGAGAACGTCGGCATCGGCGATCAGGTCTACATCCATTGGTGAGTTGACGAATTCCCTCGTGGCATTCTGCGTTCCCACCGCCCGCGCAGTATCGTGCCCGTAACGAAATCGTTGCGGGACACGAGACCCTGACGGCGACAGCCTGATGAAGGTGGGGCGATGGATCGACCGGATGCGCACAGACCGATCGGTGCTCGAGAGCACGATCCTGGATCGGCCGATGCTCCGTTCGCGGCGCCCATCCCGATCCGCCGAGCCGGTCGCGACCTCGGCGCCCCGCGGCCACGCAAGCCGAGCGAGCAGAATCAGCCGCGCCGCGCCGGTGCCCGGCACCGCGTCGAAGGCGGGCCGATCACCCCGGCCGGGATCCCGGTGATCTCCCTGTCGTCGAACGACCGGCTCGGCCATCTCGTCACCGAGGACGCCTACGCGACCGACCGGTTGCCCGTCGTCGGCGGACGGTTCGATCCCGTCGCGCGCCATCCGCTCGCCGATTCCGCGGCCACCGACACCGCGTTCGCGATCGAGGAACCCGACAACGGTCCCGACACCGACAAGCTCCCGATCATCACCCCCGACTTCCCCCCGCCCGACGTCCACGACGCCTGGCCGGACCCGGTTGACGACGAAACCGACCGCCCCGCACCGCGCGCCCGCGACACCTGGCCGGTCCCGGCCGCCGACGAACCCGACTGCCCCGCACCCGATTACGGGGGCGACGACGAGGTCTACACACGAATGATCGACCGGTCCCGGCGGCGCCGCGCCCCCAAATGGGTCGCACCGCTGGCCGCTTCGGTAGCCGGCGCCGTGCTGATCGGCGGCGCCTACCTCCAATTCCGTGGGCCCGCACCGGAATCCGCGGCCGCGAGCAGTCCGCTCGAGCCCGCGCCGCCGAGCGCGACCGTCATCGCGGCGAGCTGCCCGACCGAGCAGATCGGCGACAGCCTCCGGAGCAACGGTGCCGGCGGCACCGACAGCGGTATCGCGGCGATCCTGGCGTTCCAGCACGCGTACTACGTCGCGCGCTCCGGTGACGAGGCCCGCACCCTGGTGGCGAGAAATGCCGCACTGCCCTCGGGCGCCGCCATCCAGGCCGGCATCGACACCATTCCGGTGGGCACCACGCACTGCCTGGAGATCGCGCCGGGGCCCGCCGACGGGCAGTACCTCGTGACGATCACCGAGTTCCGGCCGGACGCGGTGCCGATCGTCTACAACCCGCAGCTGGTCGACACCGCCACGGTGGGCACCAAGACGCTGATCACCTCGATCGGACCGGTGCGCTAGACCCGATCGAGGTCGGCCGGAATTCGTTCAGGCGCGCGACTTTTCCGCCGCGACGACCACATGGCGCATGAGCAGCGCGGTGGTGACCGGGCCGACGCCGCCGGGGACGGGGCTCAGTGCCGCCGCCTTGCCGGTGACCGAGGCGGCGTCGACATCGCCGACGATGCCACCGCCGACGGCCTCGTTGGTGCCGACGTCGACCACCACGGCTCCCTCCCCGATGTGCTTGCCGGTGACCAGCCCGATCCGGCCCGCCGCGGCGACGACGATGTCGGCGGGTGTGGTGACCGCGGCCAGATCGGCGGTGCGCGAGTGCGCGACGGTGACCGTGGCGTTCTCGGCGAGCAGCAACTGGGCCAGGGGCTTGCCGACGACATTGGAGCGGCCGACGACAGTGACCAGCCGGCCCTGCAGCGCGATGCCGTGATGCTTCAGCAACTCGACCACGGCTGCGGAGGTGGCGGGCACGAATCCGTCGAGGCCGGCGGCGAGCAGGCCGAGTGAATGCGGGCTGACGCCGTCGACATCCTTCGCGGCGGCGATCGCCGAGCTCACGTCGTCCAGACCGACACCGGCGGGCAGCGGGGTCTGCAACATGATCGCGTCGACAGCCGGGTCGGCGCTGCGCGCGGTCAGTTCGGCGCGAATGGTCTCGGCGCTCGCGTCGGCGCCGAGATCGATGCGCTCGCACGCGATGCCGAGCCGTTCGGCGGCCTTGCGCAGGGAGTTCACGTACCAGGTGCTGGCCGGGTCGTCGTTGGCGACGATCAGCGCCAGCGTCGGCGCGGTGCCCGCGGTGGTGAGCGCACCCGCGCGCTCCTTCGTGTCGGCGTTGATGGCGGCGGCGAGTTCCTTGCCGGTCAGCGAAGCGGTATCCACGGTGAGTCACCTTATCCGCCGGTGCCCGTGCCCCGTGCCGCCGGGCCGCGACGCGCGGAAGGCCGTCGAGGTCCACGGTGACGGTGAGGGGCGGTCGTAGGGTGTTGGCTGCTCTGCCATCAGCTCTGCCAGCACGTACCGAACCGTTCGCGGGAAGGGTGTCGACTGTCGTGACGATCTCGAGGCATTGGAAACAGCTGGTCGGCGCTGTGTTCACGGCCGCCGCCCTGACGACCGCGACGGTCGGCCCCGCCACCGCCGAACCGGACGTGACCGCGCTCTACAACTCCGCGCAACGGCATTTCACCAACGGCGACGACAATGCCGGTCGCGCCGACCTGCGCGCCCTCATCGCCGCCGCTCCGCACGACGCGGACGCGCTCGCGCTGCAGGCCATCTGGTCGCACTACGCGGGCGACGCGGGTGCGGTCGGCGACGCGCTGCACCGGCTCGGCGCGGTCGACGCGGGCAAGGCCGCGGGGACCGCGAATGTGCTGCACGCGGTCACCGCCGCCGCGTCGACGCTGCCCAATCCGCTCCCGGCGCTGGTCGGTCCGCAGACCGGCATCGTGGTGCTCGGCTACGGTCTGCTGCCCGACGGCGCGCTGCGGCCGGAGCTGGAGAACCGGCTCACCGCCGCCTGGCTGCAGGCGGTCGCCGCACCGTTCTCACCGGTGGTCGTCACCGGCGGTAATCCGCGCAACGGGGTCTCCGAGGCCGAGGCCATGCGGCGCTGGCTGGTGGGGCGCGGGCTGCCGAACGAGCGGATCCACGTGGAGGACCGGGCCGGGTCGACGGTGCAGAACGCGCTGTTCAGTACGCGGCTGCTGCGTGATCTGGGCGCGACCAGCGCGGTGGTGGTGACCTCCCCCAATCACATCCGCCGCGCGGTCGCCGATTTCATCGTCGCCGGTACGCATGTCGTCGGGGCGATGACCTCGCTCGAACAGCTGGTCTCGCAGTTGCCACCGCCCCCGCGCAGTGCCCAGCGCGGGATCTACCTGGACGCCACCCGCACCTTTCAGCTCGCCACCTCTCGCTGATCCGAAGACGCGCGTAATTCGCTTGCCCGGCACGGGACAATCGCTCCATGGGAACGCTGACCGAGGTGACCGTCGCGCTGCGTGGTGCGGGCTGCGTGTTCGCCGAGGACGAGGCCGCGTTGCTGCTCGACGCGGCGGCCGATGATCGCCTGCGACTCGACGACCTGGTCGCCCGGCGGGTGGCGGGAACGCCGCTGGAGTACCTGCTCGGCTGGGTGGAGTTCCGTGGGATGCGGGTCGGCGTGCGGCCCGGGGTGTTCGTGCCGCGTCAGCGCACCGCGTTCCTGGTCGAGCAGGGGCTGGCGTGTGTCCCGGACGGTACCCCGGGAGCGTGTGTGGTCGACCTGTGTTGCGGCTGTGGCGCACTCGGTCTCACCGCGGCCACCGAACTACGCGCCCGCGGCTGCGATGTCGAACTGGTCGCCGCCGATGTCGACCCGATCGCCGTCGAGTGCGCGCGGGAGAATCTCGCCGCGCTGAACGCACCGGTCTTCCGCGGCGATCTGTTCGACGCGCTTCCCCTCGATCTGCGCGGACGGATCGATGTGCTGCTCGCGAACACCCCCTATGTGCCGAGTGCCCGAGTCGCGGATCTACCGCCCGAAGCACGCGACCACGAACCACTCGTCGCCCTCGACGGTGGTGCGGACGGTCTCGACGTGTTTCGCCAGGTGGCCGAGGGGGCGGCCGAATGGCTCGCCCCGGGTGGCACGGTCCTGGTGGAAACCGGCACCGGCCAGGTCGACACCGCGTGCGCGGTGCTCGTCGAATCCGGGCTCACTCCGCGAGTGGAACACTCCGAGGAGCACCACGCCACCGTCGTCCTCGGAACCAGGGCGCTGTAAGCCCTCGGTCCATCCGCGCCGGCCAGCATTCGCCCACACAGACGCGCGCCGCACGGCGCGGAGGCCGAGATTCGCCGAATATCCACTGCGGCAGCGGTTCCCAGCGACCAGGGGATCGTCCGAGCACGGCGATACCCCAGCCGGACCACCGCGTCAGCAGCCGGTCGGACAGGGGCATCGTGTACCGCGGGCCTACTTGCGTCCGGTGAAGTGGTCCATCGAGTGGTACACGCCGACCGCGTTGAGGTAGAGGTCGCGCACCTTGATCGGCAGCAGGCCGGTGAGCGCGCGGTTCATCCGCGAGGTCCACGGCAGCACCACCAGCGCGCCGCCCTTCTTCATCTCCGACCAGGAGGTGTCGACGACATCGTGCTGCTCGAGCATCGGGGTGAACAGGATGCCCTTGGCACCGTCGAACATGCCGGTGTTGATGTAGGTCGGACAGACCGTCGTGAACTTCACGTGGGCGTGGCCGGCCTGCTCGAGCTCGAGGCGCACCGAATCCGACCAGCCCAGCGCCGCCCACTTCGAGGCCGCGTAGACGGCCATGCGCGGATTGGCGACCAGACCGGCCGAGGACGCGATGTTGAGCACGCGCGCCTGACCGGCGCCGGCGACCATCCCGGGCAGGAACTCGAGGGCGATGTACATCGGGGCCAGCGAGTTGATCGCCATGGTCTTGTCGATGTCGGCGCGGTTCTCGGTTTCCCAGAAGTAGGTGTTGCCGCGCACGATGCCCGCGTTGTTGACCAGGATGTCGATGCCGCCGACCTCCTTGCGCACCTCCTCGGCGGCCTCGCGGATCGACTCCTGCGAGGACACGTCGACGACGTAGTGGTGCACCTTGCCGCCCGCGGCGGTCAGCTGTGCCGCGGTGTCACGCAGGGCGATCTCGTTGACATCCCACAGCACCACCGCGTCGGCGCCCTCGGCGACCGCCTTCTCCGCGAACAGCTTGCCCAGGCCCATGGCGGCGCCGGTGACCAGCACCCGCTTGCCCGCGACCGTCTCCAGTTTCATGTAATCGATTCCCCTGATTCCCGCTCGTCGCTACTTCTGGCGCAGCGTCTTCATGACGCCGAAGACCAGCGTCATCGTCTTGGCCCACATCTGCTCGGACATGCCGGGCAGCGGCGCGATCGGCAGCACCCGCTGAACCGCGATGGTCTGGGTGTCGATGTACTTGAGCAGGCCCTCGGGACCGTGGCGACGGCCCTGACCGGAGATGCCGAGCCCGCCCGAGGGCGCGTCGATGCTGCCCCACGCGGCGATGAAGCCCTCGTTGACGTTCACCGATCCGGCGTTGATGCGCGCGGCGACGGTCTTGCCCCGTTCGGCGTCGCGGCTCCACACGCTGGCGTTGAGGCCGTAGGCGGTGTCGTTGGCGGCCTCGATGGCGGCCTCGTCGGAATCGACCTTGTACACCGAGACGACCGGGCCGAACGTCTCCTCGCGATAGACCGTCATGCCGGGCTTCACCTCGGCGAGCACGGTGGGCTCGTAGAAGTAGGGGCCGAGGTCAGGGCGGGCACGGCCACCGGCGAGCACCTTGGCGCCCTTGGCCACGGCGTCGTCGACGTGGGCGGTGACGGTGTCGAGCTGACGCTGGAAGGTCAGCGAACCCATGTCGCGGCTGTAGTCCAGTTCGCCGCCCAGCGACATGTTCTTGACATTGCCGACGAATTCGGCGACGAACTGGTCGTAGACCGAGGCGTCGACGTAGATGCGTTCCATCGACTCGCACAGCTGACCGGCCGAGGAGAAGCAGGCCCGCACGGCCAGCTTGGCGGCCTTGGAGACATCGGCGTCGGCCAGGACCAGCAGCGGGTTCTTGCCGCCGAGTTCGAGGGAGTAGCCGATCAGCCGCTCACCGGCCTGCTGGGCGATGGTGCGGCCGGTGGCGCTGGAGCCGGTGTAGTCGACGTAGTCGGCGCGCGCGATCACGTCGCCGCCGATCTCCCGACCGCGGCCGAGCACCGCCTGCCACAGGCCACGGGGAAGGCCGGCGCGTTCGGCGGCGTCGATGGCCCACAGGGCCGAGAGCGCGGTCTGGTTGTCAGGACGCGCGACGACGGCATTGCCGGCGATCAGCGCGGGCAGCGCGTCGGAGGCCGACAGCGCGAGGGGGTAGTTCCACGGCGAGATGACCGCTACGACACCCTTGGGCCGGTGGCGCACGTCGACGGAGGTGAGCACCGGCAGCACCCCGCGCGGCTTGCGGTCGGCGAGCAGCTTGGGCGCGACGGCGGCGTAGTAGCGCGAGTTGAGCGCGACGTCGCCGACCTCGTCGAAGGCGTGCGGGCGGGACTTGCCGGTCTCGGTCTGCACGATGTCGAGGATGGTGTCCTGCTCGGCGAGCACGATGTCGTGGAAGCGGCGCACGATCTCCACGCGCTGCTTGACCGGCACCTTGGCCCAGTCGCGTTGCGCGTGGCGGGCGACGGCGAAGGCGCGCTCGATGTCGTCGACGGAGGACTGCGGCAGATCGCCGATCTTGTGGCCGGTGGCCGGGGCGAAGACCGGGACCGACGGCGCGCCACCGGCGACGGCGCGATCCAACAGGGGCTGAACCAGCGCGGTCGGCAGCGCGGTGGGTTCGGCGGTCAGCTCGGGGGCTGTCGTCATTGTCGGCCCTTCTCCTCTGGCAGATGGGTCACGCGGAGCAGTCGCGCGGGTTCGGCTATTTGCTGAACACCAGTGTTAGATTAATGGTTGAGCCCGGTCCCGTGTCAAGCTTTCCACGGGTGTCCGACGGTTGTGAGGAGGTGCGATGTCCGGTGATTCCGCCGCGGTACGCCGTGGCCGCCCGCCGCAGACCGAGGAGCAGGCCGAGGAGGTCCGCGCCAGGATCGTCGACGCGACGGCCGCGGTGTTCGCGCGTGAGGGCTCGCGGGGATTGAGCGTCGCGCAGATCATCGAGCAGGCCGGGCTGGCCAGGCCCACTTTCTACCGCTATTTCGGCAATGCCTCCGAGCCGCTGCGCGCGGTGCTCGACGCGTCCAACGACGGTCTGGTCGGTGGGATCAGGGCGGCGCTGGCCGGTACCGACGAGCCCGTCCAGCTGGGTATCCGGCTGATCGATGCCTACGTGGACTGGGCGCGCGGGCACGGCCCGATGCTGCGGCCGCTGTTCGCCGAGCTGCACGATCCCGGCTCACCGGTCTCGGCCTATCGGGAACGCGCGCTCGACGACATTCGCGATCTGGTCCGCAAGACCTTCGGCGAACTCGGCCGTCCCGTGCCCGCCGCGCTGGACCTGGACGCCGCGCTGCACGTGTGCGAGTACGTCGTCTACCGCCTGAGCGCGGGCACCGAACCCGGCAGCGATCCCGACCCGGCACTGGCCACCGAAGCCAGGATCACCATGATCCGGGTCCTGCTGGTCACCCTCGGCACCCGCGACGACCTGGCCTACGCCATGGAACTGCCTGGCTTGTTCCCCGACCCGTAGGTCTCGGTCCACACAGAATCTCCACATGTGGCGACGGAACTCTCCACACCCGCTGGCTAGGGTCGGAGCATGGAACTCAGTGGGGGCGCGACAGGACAGGCCGGGCGCCGCGTCCTGGTCGTGGACGACGAGGTGACGATCGCCGAATCGGTGGCGGCGCGGCTGCGCGCCGAGGGGTTCGCGGTCGAGGTGGCACACGACGGGCCCGGCGCGGTGGCGGCGGCCACGGCGGGGGAACCCGATCTGGTGGTGCTCGATGTGATGCTGCCCGGCTTCGACGGGATCGAGGTGTGTCGGCGCATCCAGGCCGAGCGGCCCGTGCCGGTGCTCATGCTCACCGCACGCACCGAGGAGACCGATCAGCTCATCGGGCTCGGTGTCGGCGCCGACGACTATCTGACCAAACCGTTCTCGATGCGACTGCTCACCGCGCGGGTGCACGCGCTGCTGCGACGGGTTGATCGGGCCGCCGATCGGGGCGAGGTCAGCATTGTCGTCGGCGATCTGCGCATCGACCTCGATCAGCGGCGAGTCTGGCGAGGTGAGACCGAAGCGCGGCTCACGCCCTTGGAATTCGACCTGCTGGCCCGGCTCGCGCAACGGCCGCGGGCCGTGCTGGCCAGAGAGCGGCTGCTCGCCGACATCTGGGACTGGTCCGATGCCGCCGGTACCCGCGCGGTCGACTCCCACGTGAAAGCGTTACGCCGCAAACTCGGTGCCGACCTCATCCGTACCGTGCACGGTGTCGGTTACGCCCTGGACGCGCGATGAGTACCACCGAGTCCCCGGCTTCGCGGCTCGATCGCGTCGCCGACCGGCTGCCCCGGCCGCTGGATCCGCTGCGGTCGATCAAGTTGAAGCTGGCCGTGCTGATGGTGAGCTCCGGTGCGGTCGCGTTCGCCTACTTCTGGTTCCGCATCGGTTGGCTGCCCACCTTCACCACGCTGACCGCGATGATCATCGCGCTGGTCACCTCGCAGTTCCTCGCGCACGGCATCACCCGGCCACTGCGCGAGATGACCGCGGCCGCGCGGCGGATGGCGCACGGCGACTACAGCTTTCGGGTACGCGCCTCCTCCCGCGACGAGGTGGGACAGTTGGCGCTCGCGTTCAACCAGATGGCGGCCGACCTGGCCGCCGCCGATCAGCAGCGGCGTGACCTCATCGCCAACGTCTCGCACGAATTGCGCACGCCGGTCACCGCCCTGCACGCGGTGCTGGAGAACATGGTCGACGGGGTCAGCGAACCTGATCCCGCGACACTGCGCACCGCACTGGCGCAGACCGAACGGCTCGGGCTGCTCGTATCCGAGCTGCTGGATCTGTCCAGTATCGAAGCGGGCGCCTCGACACTCGACCGTGAGAGCCTGCCGCTCGCACCGCTGCTGGCTTCGGCGATCGCCGAAGCCGAGGTGATGACGGCCGCGCTCGGTCGCGGCGTCCGCTTCACCACGATCGTCGAGCCCGCCGGGGCGCACGTGCTGGCCGATCGGGCCCGCCTGCACCAGGTGCTGTTCAACCTGCTCGACAATGCGGCCAGGCACGGACCGGCCGGGGGCGAGGTCCGCGTCGTGGCGACGACCACCGAGGGCGGCGCCACCGTCCTCGACATCTCCGATGACGGACCCGGGATCCCGGACGCCGACCGTGCCACCGTCTTCGACCGTTTCACCCGCGGTGGCCGCACCGGCGGCGGCGGCACCGGCCTCGGCCTGGCCATCGCCCGCTGGGTCATCGACCTGCACGGCGGCACCATCGCCGTCGCCGAACCCGGCTCCCGCATTCGGGTCGTCCTGCCCACGGACTGACCGACCCAGCTCCCTGATCATCTTCCCCGGCTGCCCTTCGGTTCCGGGGCGATCCCGCACACCCGTCGAAGGGAACACCCATGTCCGAACACACCTCTCCTCATACCGACGACACCCCTGGCGCCGACACCACCGGAGCCGTGACCACTGGTGCCGTCCCCTCCGCGACCACCATGTCATCGCCCGACATCCCATCCGTGGCAACGCCTCCGTCGTCGGCAGGCCCACCCATCCCACCGGCCCCCAGTCGCTGGAAACGCGTCGCTCGGCCGCCGAGCGTTCTTCCCGCCGCTGCAGCGGTCGGGGCCATCGGCGCGACCGTGCTCCCGCTCGATCGCCCCGGCCTCGGCTGGCTCCTGACCGGAACCGCGATCGTCGGCGCCCTCTATGCCGTCGACCATCGCGCCCGATCCCGTACGCCCGTCGATACCACGACGGAATCAAAGACGGCGGAACACCACCCGGCTATCGCGAAGCCCACCTCCACCGATAGTTCACCAACGTCCGTCGGTGCCACCCCGGCGACCACCTCAGCGGCAGTCGGTGCTGCACCGGTGCCCGTGGCGAAGGGGACAGCAGACGAGAGTGTTGCCACGGTGGCGCTCGGGGGCACCGCGTCGGAAACAATTGCCGCTCAGCCGCCCACGGCTCGGGATCGGTTCTGGTGGGCGGCTGCGGCGCTCGTACTACTCGGGGTCGGGACGTTCCGGGCAGCGGGGTGGCTGTTCGTGTTGTGTGTGCTGGGCGCGTGTGTGGCCGGGTCGCTCGCGGTCTTGGGGCGGCGAACGGGGCGCGGGCTCGCCCACGACATGGTCGCCGTGCCGTTGGCCTCGTTCGGGGCGGTGCCGTGGGCGTTCTCCGGGTTGCGCGAGGTGCAGTCGGCGCAGGTGTCGAAGGTGCGGCGCTTCGGGGTTTCGGTGGCGGTGACAGCGGCATTGCTGGTGGTGTTCGTGCCGCTGCTCGGTGGGGCGGACGCGACCTTCGCCGGCTTGTTGAACGGATTGGCACCAACGGTGGACGCCGCGACGGCCTGGCAGTGGATCCTGCTGTTCGCCGTGCTCGGGGCGGGCGCCCTTGGCGCGCTGTATCTGCTCGCGGGGCCGCCCGCCCGCGCGGCGGAAGCGTCGCGCCCCGTGCGGTTGTGGGCGCGCAGTGAGTGGGTGTTGCCGGTCGGCGCGCTGACGGTGTTGTTCGCGGTGTTCCTCGGCGCGCAGTTCGTCGCCCTGTTCGGTGGCGACGACTATGTCCAGCGGACCGCGGGCCTGACCTATGCCGAGTACGCGCGCAGCGGGTTCTGGCAGTTGTCGGCGGTGAGCATCCTGACCTTGGCCGTGATCCTCGCTGTCCTGCACTGGTCCGCGCGCGACACCGCGGCCGACCGCCGCTGGCTGCGCATCCTGCTCAGCGCGGTGAGCGTGCTGGCCCTGGTCATCGTGTGCTCGGCGCTGGCCCGCATGTGGACCTACCAGCAGGCCTACGGATTCACGGTGCTGCGCCTGCTGGTGACGATGTGCGAATTGTGGGTCGGCCTGGTGTACGTCCTCACGCTGGTCGCCATCGCGCGCCTGCACTGGAACTGGGTGCCACGCGCGGCCGTCGGCACGGCCCTCACCACCCTCATCGCCCTGGCTCTGCTCAACCCGGAACACCTTGTCGCCGAACGCAACATCGACCGCTGGGCGAAGGGCGAACGCCTCGACACCGCCTACCTGCGCACCCTCTCCCCCGACATCCTCCCGGCCCTGAACCGCCTCCCCACCCCGATGCGCGCCGACATCGAGACCCCCATCCGCACCGACCTCGACGCTGACCCCTGGTGGTCGTGGAACCTGTCGCGCAGCTCCGCCCGGTGAGACCGCCCACGGCGAACCAGGTGGCCTCGGATGCGCACCCGCCCGCCATCGCCTGTCGACATCGTGTCATCGCCGGCCCGCTACGGACGCGGCGAGGTACCCGACGCCGACGACGCGGTGCGCGACAGCCCGCTGGCGCGCAGGACGCGGCGGCCGATGGCGGCGCGGATGGCGTCCTCGGTGCCGATGACGCGGACGTGGGTGCGGGCGCGGGTGATGGCGGTGTAGAGCAGTTCCCTGGTGAGCAAGGTGGATTCGGGTTCGGGCAGGACGACGGAGACGGTGTCGTACTGGCTGCCCTGGCTGCGATGGATGGTCATCGCGAAGACCGTGACCACGGCGGGGAACTGGGTGGGGTGCACCAGATAGGGTTCGCTGCCGCGTTGCAGGGCCGCGCGCAGGGAACCGTCGGGGCGACGGATGATGACGCCGGTGTCGCCGTTGTAGATCCGGGCCTCGTGATCGTTGGCGGTGACCAGCAACGGCTGGCCGGGATACCAGACCGCTTGCGGCCCTTCCGGTCCCGCGCCACCCGCGGCCGCCCAGTCGGCCGCCATTCGGTCCCAGCGTTCCACCCCGAAGGGGCCCTGCCGGTGAGCACAGAGCAGTCGATGCGATTCCAGGGCGGTGAGCGCGCCGATCGCGTCACCCGCGTCGGCGGCGGCGGTGACAGCCAGCGACGCGGTGATCACGTCGGCGCGCACCGCGGCGGTGTCGTCGGGTGCGCACAGCGATACGTCCGCACCCCCGGCCCGCAGGATCGCCAGCGCCGCGTCGGCGTCGCCCGCCCGCACCGCCACCGCGAGATCCGCGATCCGCCCACCGAAGCGCCGTCCGCGGGTGAGCCGCACGATCCCGCCCCGCAGCCGCCGCTGTTCCAGCCCACTGAGCGAGGCGCCCACCACCGCACCGTCCGCTCCCGGCTCACCATCCACGCCGGAACGACCCGGCCCCGAGATGCTTTCGGCGCCCACGTGACCCGGAACGCTCGCCACTTCGCCCAGGGCGGGGTTCGGTGCGGCGCTGATCGGCCCGGCGACCAGGTCGGCGAGGACCGCGCCGGCGTCGACCGAGGCGAGCTGGTCCGGATCGCCGACGAGGACCAGGCGGGTGTCGGGCCGCAGGGCCGAGAACAGGTGGCTCATCATCGTGAGCGACACCATCGACGTCTCGTCGACCACCACCACGTCATAGGGCAGCCGGTTGTGTTCGTGGTGGCGGAATCGCGTGGTGCGTCCGCGTTGCCAGCCCAGCAGGCGGTGCAGGGTCGAGGCGGTGAGTTCGGGTAGACCGAGTTCGGTGGCCTGTTCGCGCACAGCCTCCTGGAGGCGCGCGGCGGCCTTACCGGTGGGGGCGGCGAGCGCGATGCGCAACGCGGGCAGTTTCGGGGTGGCGGCGCGATGGGCGGTGAGCAGGGCGAGGATGCGCGCGATGGTGTGCGTCTTGCCGGTACCGGGACCGCCCGCGACCACGGTCGTCCAGTGGGTCGCGGCGAGCGCGGCGGCCAGGCGCTGGCGGTCGGGGCCCGCGCCCAGCGGCTCGGCGAAGAGCCGATCCAGTTCCGCCCGCACGAGCGCGGTGTCGATCACCGGATGGTCGAGGCTGCGTTCGGTGAGGACCCGCCGCAGCGTCTGTTCCTGTCGGTAGTACCGGTCCAGATAGAGCAGCGCCCCACCCTCGGCGTCGGCTTCGACGATCCGCAACGGCCGCAGCGGTCCGGCCGGTCCGCCGCAGATCAGCGGGCTGCGTCGCAGTGCGGTCAGCACCTGGTCGGTGTCGGGCCACGGGAGGCTCGCCGGGTCGATTCCCGTGGCGGCGTCGCGAGTTTCGTCGGCGTCGATACCGATCTCGCGCATCCGCGCCAGTTCCAGACAGACCGAACCGGAGCGCACCGCGCGCACCGCCAGCGCCGCCGCGAACAGCACGGCTTCACTGTCCTCGCGCCCCATCCGTCCCAACCGGACCGCGACATGCACATCGGCGGCCGAGAGGACCCCCGCCTCGTTGAACACCCGCAGCAGCCCGGTCCCGCGCTGCGCCACCTGGATCGAAGTCATCGCGTGTCTCCCGCCAGCAGGTTCGACAGCGCGACAACGAGTTCGGCGGGCGGATACCAATCGAACACACCGTGCCCGCGCGGGGTCGCCGCGCCGATCATGCCGCGCACGAACAGATACCGTGCGCCGCCGAGATGCCGGGCCGGATCGTAGCCGGGCAGCCGCCAGCGCAGATACCGGTGCAGCGCAACGGCATACAGCAGGGCCTGCAGGGGATAATGCGAGCGGATCATCTCCGCGACCATGTGCTCGCGGCGGTAGTGCTCGACGGTGAGGTCGCCGGTGCCGAGGCGGTTGGTCTTGTAGTCGACGATGAGATAGCGGTGCTCTCCCACCGCGTCGGGCACCCGCAGGACGGCGTCGATACTGCCGGTGAGATAGCCGCGCAGGACGGTGTCGGGCAGGGCGGCCAGGTGCTCGGCGTAGCCGGCCAGGTCGTCGTCGGCGGGCAGATGGGTGCGCAGCAGGGCCGCCACCGCGTGCATCCCCGCCGCGCGCGGAGCGGGGTTCTCCCCGCCGCCCAGCGGCAGTTCGAAGTCCAGTTCGTTGAGCCGGTTCCTGGTCGCGACGTCGGCCAGCGAGCCGAAATCGGTCGGGGTGCGCAGCACTTCGAGCAGCGCGGTGGCCAGCAGGTCCACGTCGAGTTCGGCCATGGTGTGTTCGACGGCCTCGACACAGCGGGCGTGTACCTCGGCGGCGAGATCGGGTACAGAGGTGTCGACGGTCTCGAGGACACCGTGCACGAGCGTGCCGAATTCGGCGCCGTAGGGCAGGTCGTTCATCAGCGAGGAGGCCGCCGTGCCGCCGGTCGGTGCGTCCAGTGGCGCCTCGGTGGGTTCGTCGTCGGGGCCGGGTCCGTCCTCGGGTTCGCCGTCGCTCACCCCGGCGGTGTCGTGCGCGCCCGCGGTGAGCGCCGAGTACGAGGTGCGCCGCCAGTGCTGGTCGAGGGTGCGGGTGAACCCCGCGGCGGCCAGCTCACCGGTCGGGAGTTCGGTGCGCACGCGCCGGGGCGCCACGTTCTCCGGCCGGTCCACCGCGGTCACCGAGATGACCTCGGCCGCGGGTTGGGCCCACTCGGTGAGCCGTTGCGCCGCGGCGGCATCGGCGGGGATCTCCGCGCGGCGCGGGACCTGTGCCGAGCCCGGCCGTCGGCCCAGGATCATCCGGTGCAGGGGCGCGGCGGCGGTGGTGATCGCCGGCGCCCACCAGGCGACGACCTGACACATGGCGCGGGTCAGCGCCACGTACAGCAGCCGCAGCTCCTCCCCCGATTCTTCTGCCTCACAGCGCAATTGGCGCTCACCGTAGCCGGGCGCCTCCTTGCCGCCGAGATCGAGGACGCGGGTGCCGTCGTCGTCGTGGAACAGCAGCGTCGCCGGATACGGGTTCTTGGCGCTGTCCCACGCGAACGGCAGGTAGACGATGGGGAATTCGAGTCCCTTGCTGGCGTGCACGGTGGCGATCTGCACGGCCGCGGCGTCGCGGTCGAGCCGACGGCTGCGTCCGCTCACGCTGCCCGCCTCCGGGTCGCGCACCCGGTCGGCGAGCCAGCGGGTGAGCGCGGTCAGGCCGAACCCTTCGGCGAGGGCGACCTCGTCGAGCAGTTGGGCCAGATGGCGCAGGTCGGTGAGTTCGCGTTCGCCGTTGTCGACGGCCAACAGGCGCGGCGCCAGATCGGTCTCGGTGGCGAGCTTGTCGAAGACCGCGGCGAACCCGGCCCGACCGAACACCCGGGCCGCCTCGCGCAGCTGGGTGGACACCCGGCCGACGAGATCGGCACCGCCGGTGTCGATCTCGGCCACGGTGACGCCGAGGATCGGCGTGCACGCGGCCAGCCGCACCCGATCGCCACGGTGCGGTTGTTCCAGCGCCCGCAGCACCCACAGCCAGTCGGTGGCGGCGGGGGTCGCGAACACACTGGTGCCACCGGCCAGGACGGAGGCGACGCCGACCCGGTCCAGCGCGGCCCGCACCACATCGATCTGGGTGCGGGTGCGCACCAGGACCGCGAGGTCACCGGGTCCGATCGGTCTGCGTACCCGCCCGTCGCCGACCTCGGTGAGCGCGTGATCGGTGCCACGCTCGGGCCCGGCCTCGATGGTGGCGCCGGATTCGAGCAGGGTGACGATGTCGGCGGCCAGATCGTCGGCGACCTTGGCCCGCTGCCTGCCGACCGAGGGGAACCCCGACCGGTTGCGCGGCCCGGCGCCCGTGCGTGGCAGCACCCGTAGCCGCAGCGGGGTGATCACCGCCGGATCGCCGTCCAGGCGGGTCGCCGGACGCGTCGGCGCCACCGGGTAAACGCTGATCTCGGGATGGCCGAGTTCCGCACCGCCGCACAGGTGGTCGACCGCGCGCAACAGACCCGCGTCACTGCGCCAGTTGCGGGTGAGTTCGCTGCGCCGCTGCGCGTGCGCGACGGCGTCCAGATAGCTGAGCACCTCGGCGCCACGGAAGGCGTAGATGGCCTGTTTCGGATCGCCGACCAGCACGAGGGTGGCGTGTTCGTGGAAGGCACGGCGCAGGATGTCCCACTGCAGCGGATCGGTGTCCTGGAACTCGTCGACGAGCGCGACCCGATACCGCTGCCGGATCCGGGCGCGGGCGCGTGGTCCGTGGTCGGGATCGGCGAGCACGTCGTGCAGCAGGACCAGCAGGTCGTCGAAATCGCGCAGGCCGGCTTGCCGTTTGCGGCGTTCGGTCTCCGCGCGGACCGCGGTGGCGAAAGCGACCCGCTCGCCCGCCGCGCCGTCGGTGCGCGGCGCGAGTTCGGCGTGGCGGTCGTGCACGGCGGCCAGGGCGAGGGTGCGCGCGTCGCGCAGGGTGAAGGGGGCGCGGTCGCGGGCGTAGCGGGCCAGGTACAGGTCGTCGGCCACGGTGACGACGAGTTCGTCGACCGATTCGACCAGTCGCGCGCCCGGATCGTGTTCCCCGGCCAGGCCGAGTTCGTCGAGCATCCGCTGACAGAACGAGTGCGTGGTGGCGATGGTGCCCGCGTCGAAATCGGCCAGGGCGGTGAGCAATCGGTGCCTGCGCAGCCGCACGGTCGCGGCGTCGGTGTCGGCGAGGGCGCGGACCAGGTCGTCGTGATGGGACCGCGCGGTGTCCGGTTCGGCCAGGGCGGCGGCCACCGTGACGAAGCGCTCCCTGGTGCGTTCGCGCAGTTCCTGGGTCGCGGCGCGGCTGAAGGTCACCAGCAGCAACTCGGCGATCCCGATCCCCGCCTCGGCGACATAGCGCACGGCCAGCCCGACGATGGCGTGCGTCTTGCCGGTGCCCGCGCTCGCCTCGAGTACCGTGGTGCCGGTGGGCAGCGGCCCGGCCGCGTCGAAGGCTTCGGCCGCGGGCGCCGACATCGTCCCCGTCACGGCTGACCCGCGCTCTCGGCAGCGAGCAGCGGCGCCCACCAGCGGCGAGCCACCGCGCCGAAGCGGGTGGATTCCGGTTCGCCCGGTCGCGCCGGGTCGGCGGCGAAGCGCTCGAACCGTGGTGCGCGGCCCCAGACGTAGCGCAGGTAGCGGTCGGTGTGGTCGCCGAACTTGTCGGGCCCGTTGGGGCCGCCATCGAAGGCGTGTTCGGCGGCGAGCAGCGCGTCGGCGACGCTGTCGCCCCGGAAGCGGCGTTCGGCGTAGGCGGCGGTGGCGGCGGGTGCGATCGGCAGCGGTTCGCACATTCCCTCGTCACGGAGCCGGACCAGGTCGCGCAGGACCGTCAGCGCGGCGGGCGCCTCCGGGGCGACGAGCACCGATCGGGTGACGGGTCTGCTGCGGAACTGACCGCGGCCGGTGCTGATCGCCCGCCAGGACCGATCCTCGGTGGCAGCCAATGCCAAGAGCGAAACCCAGGCCGCGAGACGGTGTTTCGGGGCCAGACGGGAGTAGGTGGTGCGGACCAGGGTCTCGCCGCGGACCTCGGGTACCGTGCCGGCCAGGGTCCGGCCGTTACCCAGATCGAGGGCGATGTCGACGGCGCGTGGCTCGGCCTCGTAGTCGGGCAGTGCGGTGCGCACGAGGGTGTCGACCGTGCCCTCCACCTCGTCGAGCACCGCGGCACCGAAAGCGAAGGGCGGCAAGGTACCTCGTCGCCATTCGGCGGCTCGCAAACCCGCCGGGTCGGCGCCGGTGAGACGCGCGGTCAGCATTCGTTCGCCCAGATCCCACTTGGCCAGCCCATCGAGTTCGATCGGGAGCTGATCGGCGATGTCCTCGGATTCCTCGGGCACGCGCAGGCCGAGGCGCTGCCACAGGAACGCGCGAACCGGATGCTCGGCGAACGAGATCAGTTCCGCCAATGCGACATCGGCGGCCGGGGCCGGGGGCAGCGGTGCGCTGAGCAGCGGCGGGCGCGGGTGTGCGGGCCGGGCGGCGGCGCGGGCACCGGCCAGGGCGACGGTGTCGAAACTGCGCGGACGGTCGGGGGCGAAATTGCGACGGTCGAAGGCCTGCAACGGATGTCGGATGTGCACGGCGGGCATCGCGACCGGGCCGACATGGGCGGCGAGCACGTCGAGCAGTTCGGCCACCGGGACCGCGGGTGGCCGGGTCGCGCCGGTGACCGGGTCGGCGCCGGTGTGCAGCACCAGCAGCTTGTCGCCGGCCGCCATGATCGCGTCGAGCAGGAGCTGGCGGTCCTCGCTGCGGGCATCGCGTTCGCCGACCAGCGGGTCGCGGGCGAGCAGGTCGTCGCCGTCCACGGTGCCGGGGCGGGGGAACACGTCGTCGTCGAGACCGAGCAGCACGACCACCCGGTGCGGCACCGACCGCATCGGCACCAGCGTGCAGACGGTGAGTTCGCCGGTGCGGAAATTGGCGCGGCCGGGACCACCGGCCAGGCGGCTGGTGAGCAGCACCGCGACATCGGCCAGCCGCAGCGGGGTGTCACCGGCGTGCTCGGTGGCGGCGA
This sequence comes from Nocardia mangyaensis, assembly GCF_001886715.1. NCBI lineage: Bacteria > Bacillati > Actinomycetota > Actinomycetes > Mycobacteriales > Nocardiaceae > Nocardia > Nocardia mangyaensis. The sequence goes on along the minus strand of NZ_CP018082.1, from coordinate 2,483,827 downwards.
CGATCTCGCGGCGGGCCTCGGCACGGATCCAGGACTGCGCGACCGGCACATCGGTGAGCAGGTCGACGGCGCGCAACAGCACGGTGGTCCACTCCGCGGCCGGACGCGGACCGCGCAGGTCACGCAGGCAGACCGCGAGCCGGTCGACGAATTCGGCGAAGCGACCGGCCAGGTCGACGTCGTTGGAGTCGACGTCGTCGAGCGGCAGCGCCAGATCCAGCCAGTCGTCGCCGGATTCGTCGGCCGTGACGCCGAGCAGGATCCGGTCGACGGCGGCATTGAGGGTGTTCTGCGCAAAGTCGACCAGGCCGAACGCCTCGCGCTGGCGCTGTCCGATGCCCCACCGCGCACCCGATTCGGCGGCCCATTCACGCAGTCGTTCGATGTCGTCGTCGTCGAAACCACAACGGCGGCGCACGGTGTCGCCGGCCGCCAGGTCGAGCACCTGCGTCACCGTGACGCGGCCGTCGGCCAGTTCCAGCAGCTCGATCACCACCGCCAGCATCGGGTTGGTGACCGCCCGCCCACGATCGGCCAGCCGCACGCGCAACTGGTGCGCCGGATGTTCGCCCTCGACCGGCACATCCACCGCGCCCGCCCCGCGCTGCCCGAACGCCGCCCGCACCAGCGGCGCGAACGCTTCCACATCCGGGCACATGATCAGCACATCCCGTGGCTGCAGCCCCGGGTCGTCGGCGAACGTCCTCAGCAGCAGATCCCGCAACACCTCGACCTGGCGAGCGGGACCGTGGCAGGCGTGCACCTCGACGCTGCCGTCGGCCACCGCGCCCGCACCCGGCGTCCGATCATCACGGATCGCGGTCTGCACGGCACCGAGCAGCGTCGCGTCGTCGATCGCCGCGCAGAGGTGGATGTCGCTGTCCAGCAAGGGGTTCAGCCGCTGTTCCAACTCCCGAACGTCCCGCGCCAACCCGGACAGCAGGGGGTGGGTCACCACGTCAGCGGAGTGATCGTCGGCGCGCGGACGCAGTCCGGTGAGTCGCGCTTGCCCTGCCGCGGAGGGCGCGGCCGCTCGACCACCCGCAGACACGACCCCGTCCTGGACCGCGCCGCCGACTTCCGCATCGGCAGTCGCCGCCGGCGCGGCGGCACCCACAGACCCGGACGCCGCCGCGCCGTCGCCGGGTGGATGATCCACTGACACACCGCGACTCGCCGCGCGGGTTCGGCCCACCAGCACGCCACCCGCATCGGGCCCGTCGCTCCGTTGGCACACGGGCTCGGCCAGGGCGGTCCACATGGTCGGGCTCGGGTGGGCCAGCCAGAGGTGGACGTCGCGGTGGGCGGACAGGGCGGTGAGGACGGCGAGCTGGTCGGCGGGCAGGCGGGTGAGGCCGAACAGGGAGACACGGGCGGGGAGATCGACCGAGTCGGGTTCGGCGCGCAGGCGGGCGCAGGCGTCGGCGAGGCGTTCGGCGGGGCTGGGGGCACCGATCACCGCGCGCAGGGCCCGCCACAGCTGGGGTTGCCAGGCGAGGTCGTCGGGGACTCGGCCGCCCGCGCCGTCGGTCTCGGAGCCGACCGACCAGTCGAGCAACAGCTGTGGGCGCTGCGCGGCGTAGGAGTCGAAGAGCGCGGCGAGGTGGGCGGCGGTGGCGTAGCGCCTGCCGACGCGGTGGCTCGGGCCGGGCAGACCGAGGTGCCGGGCCAGGACCGCGGCCCACGGCTGGTCGGCGACCTCGTCGATCACCCCCAGCACAGTCCACACCAGCCGCTGTCCACCCCACGGGTCATCGGCGGGGGAGACACCGCCGGCCGCGGCCAGCACCTCGGCCACCAGCGCCGATGGCGCGGGGAAGGCGATGTTGGCGGCGATGCCGTCACCGGTGCCCGCCACACCGAGCACACCGGACAGCCGCTGCGCCAGCCAGCGCTCCACCCCTTTGGCGGGGACAGCGACCACCTCGGTCGCGAACGGGTCAGCGGGCGCGACGCCGAGCAAGCTCCCCAGTCCGTCGGCCAGCGCGTCGGCGCGTTCGGCGCGATGGAGGTGCAACGGCATCCGTCGTTTATACGCCCAGCGACCAACCCGCAATCCCTCGGCCCCGCCGCAACCACCGGGCAGGGCAAGTGAAATAGGCCACACCGCAAGACGTCCCGGCCATGCCTGCGCGGCCGCTCGGGGCCCTCGTGGGATCGTTGCTCCTCGGGTGGGACAGTACGGCCGCGGGCGAAAGGCTGGTTTCGGTTCATGATCGCGCAGGTGATTCCCTTGGTTCCCGGCGGCGGATTCGTCGTCCGACGGGCAGGCGACCGCTGGGAGTTGATCAATTCCCGACGCTACGGACCTGATCAGGTACTGCACACATGGCCGCTGGACCGGCACGGCGAGGCTTTCGAACACTGCCATCGGCTCAACGGCTGCGCCATCGCGACGCCGCACGCCGCCCGTCACTGAGTGCAATGGCGATGTGGCGCAAGGGCGCTCTAACACATTCCGGTTGCCACCTCAAGTAGTGCGCTCGAGCGCCCGGTGTGCGAGTGTGGTCCCTCGTGCGTGACCGTTCCCCCGCCACCCGCGTCGTTTCCCGGGTCGCTGCAACCGCCTGCCTGCTCACCGCCGCGGCCGTCCTCACCCCGGGCGTCCCCGTCCTGGTGAGTTCGGCTCAGGCCGCTCCGCCCGCGCTGACCCAAGCGTGCCTACCCGGTTTCGACTGCGATATGAGTTCCCGGATCGCCAAGGTGAACTCCTATCTCGCCGGCCGTCCCGGTGTCGTCGGCTACGTGCTGCGCGATCGCCAGACCGGCGGGACCTACGCCAACGAACACGCCGAGAACCAAGTGTGGACCGCCTCCACCATCAAGCTGGCCATCGCCGCCGACCTGCTCAACCGAGCCAGGGTCGGGGCCATCGGCCTGTCCCCCGACGACCGCCACAACATGGAGGCGATGCTGGCCACCTCCAACGATCACGCCACCGACGTGCTGTGGAACAAATACATCGGCTTCGACCGCCTCGCCTACAACAACGCCTTCCGCGGCTACGGCATGACCAGCCTGATCCCGCAGCCGACCGACACCGCGCTGTTCCCGGACTGGTCGTTCCAGAAGTGCACCGCCGCCGATCTGGACCGGCTGATGAACACCATCCTCGACACCATGCACCCCGACGACCTGAACTATCTGCTCGACCGGATGCGCTCGGTCGACTCCAACCAGCACTGGGGCGTGTGGGGTGCCGGTTCGCGGATGCGGCCCGGCCTCAAGAACGGCTGGTCGGCCGAGGCCGACGGCTGGGTGGTGAACTCGGTCGGCGTCGCGGGCAACGGTGAGCGCTACACCCTCGCCATCATGAACGCCCTCGGCAGCGACGGCGGCTACACCGAAGGCGCCGAGACCGACACCAAGGTGGCCGAGCTCCTGCTCGCCGGTCGCTGACGGGTCCGTCCCGTATTGTCGATCTTGTCGTTCGGAACCGGTGTCTCGTGACGACGCCGGTCCCGGAGCCGACTACGGTTGAGCCTGTCACCACCACTGTGGGGCGCACCCCAGTCTGTCGAGGAGCGAGGCGATGAGCACTCAGTCTGTCGGGAACCAGCGACACCGTGTGGTGGTGATCGGTTCCGGGTTCGGCGGTCTGTTCGGCACCAGGCATCTGCGCCGAGCCGACGTCGATGTCACGCTGATCTCCAAGACCTCCACCCACCTGTTCCAGCCGCTGCTGTACCAGGTGGCCACCGGCATCCTCTCGACCGGCGAGATCGCGCCCGCCACCCGGCTGGTGCTGCGCAAGCAGAAGAACGCGCAGGTGCTGCTGGGCGATGTCATCGATGTCGACCTGGCGAACAAGCAGGTCACCTCGCGACTTCTCAACCGCGACACCGTCACGGCCTTCGACAGCCTGATCGTCGCCACCGGCGCGCAGCAGTCGTACTTCGGCAACGACCACTTCGCCACCTACGCCCCCGGCATGAAGACCATCGACGATGCGCTCGAACTGCGCGCGCGCATCCTCGGCGCGTTCGAGCAGGCCGAGCTGGCGACCACCCCGGAGGAGCGCGACCGGCTGCTCACCTTCATCGTCGTCGGCGCCGGTCCGACCGGTGTCGAACTGGCGGGTCAGATCGCCGAACTCGCCGACCGCACCCTCGACGGCACCTTCCGCACCATCGACCCGCGCGACGCTCGGGTCATCCTGATCGAGGGCGCGGGCGCGGTACTCGGCCCGATGGGCCCCAAGCTGGGCGCCAAGGCGGCCAAGCGGCTCGAGAAGATGGGCGTGGAGATCCAGCTCAACGCCATGGTGACCGATGTCGACGCGCACGGCGTCGTCGTCAAGGACGCCGACGGCACCACCCGCCGGATCGAGGCCACCTGCAAGGTGTGGTCGGCCGGTGTGCAGGCCAGCCCGCTGGGCAAGATGATCGCCGAACGCTCCGAGGGCACCGAGGTGGACCGGGCCGGTCGCGTCATCGTGGAGCCCGACCTCACGGTCAAGGGCCATCCGAACGTCTTCGTCGTCGGCGACCTGATGTCGGTGCCGGGTGTGCCCGGTCAGGCGCAGGGCGCGATCCAGGGCTCCACCTACGCGGCAAAGGCCATCAAGGCCGGACTCACCGGGCAGGCGCCGGCCGACCGGGCACCGTTCAAGTATTTCAACAAGGGCTCGATGGCGACGATCTCGCGCTTCGACGCGGTCTGCCAGATCGGCAAGCTCGAGTTCAGTGGCTTCCTGGCCTGGCTGGCCTGGCTGGCGCTGCACCTGTACTACCTGGTCGGATACCGCAGCCGCATCGTCACCGTGATCGGCTGGTTCGTCTCCTTCCTCGGCCGCAACCGTGGCCAGATGGCCGCCACCGAGCAGTGGATCTTCGCGCGGTTGGCGATCGAGGAGGTCAACGCCGATCGGGCCGAAGCCGACGAGCTGGCTGCGCAGGTGGGTGCACCGCCGGAGAAGGACGAGCTCACCGCACAGCGCGAGGTCGGCTAGCCGATCACCGTCATCGCAGGCCGGGTGGTTCATCGAACCACCCGGCCTGCGGGCGTCGCCAGGCACCACGATTCCGGGTCGCCCGCGTTTCGGACCCATCCGAGTCCGGGACCGGTCCGAATGTCGGAGGTCATATGTGTGACCAATCCCCAGGATGAAAGGTGATCTATGGCGACGGGGAAACACAGGGCACCGAGCCCGCAGCGACAGAAAGTCGGTTCGGTCGTCGCGGCAGGCGCGGTCCCCCTGGTCATGGCCCTGATCGGCACGGGCACCGCGAATGCCGATCCCGCGCAGACGACGGTGACCCAACCCGAGCATCCGGCCGGACCGGAGCTCGACGCGGTGGCGCCCAATGCCACGCCGTACGTGGGCCAGCAGATGCCGGAGAACACCCGCAGCTCGCTGCAGTGGTCGCGGACGGGACCCGAGACGAGCTACCTGTCCCCGGTCGGTCCGCTGCACGCGCCGACAGCGGTCGAGCCGGTGCCGCCGATCCTGCCGCCGCCGGGCCAGTTCCGCTTCGGTGACCAGCAGGTGCCGGTGCCGGACTTCGTTCCGGTCGATGCCTCGATCCAGATCAACGACGCCGCGGCGAACACCGAGGCCAACCTGGCGACGTTCCTCGACTCGGTCGGGCTCGAGCGCAGCCGCTCGGACCGGATCGCGGCCGAGACCCTCGGTAGCGCTGCGCGCGGCGCGGCGGTCGGTTCCACCGTCGCGATTCCGTTCGCGATGGCGGCGAGCACGATGGGTGCGGTCGCCGGGCTCGTCGCGGGCGTGCCGCTGCTGCCGATCGGGCTGGTCGCGGGTCCGATCCTGGGTGGCATGGTCGGCTACATGGCGGTGTCGGTGCCCGCCACGGTCGTCGGTGCCGGGGTCGGTGCCGCGGTGGGCGCGGCGAGTGGTTTCCTGGCCCCGCCGCGCGCGGCCGCGCCGGGTGAGATCGCCGACGAAGCGGTGTTGGTCAACGCCTGACCCGCTGGTGCACAGAGCGAGTGGGAGCCGAGCATCCGTCGGCTCCCACTCGCCGTTTCCGCCGGTCTCGGTGACGGCACCGGGCCCGCAGGTCGATCCGGGTTCCCGGGGAACAGGTTCGACAGAGTGCCCCGCCGGTCGGCTCGGCCCCGCCGACGGTCCGCCGAAAGACGAGCTCGGGGACTCCGTCCGCAAGGTCGACCGGCGGTCACGCAACCGATCCTGTCGACGCACCAGCGGGTCCACTCCGTATCGGTGGACTCAGCCGACCGTGACCGGAACCTCCGCACGCAGGCGGGAGCCGGTGCTGGTGGCGAGTGAGCCGCCAGCGGCCAGGGGCAGTCGTACGGTGTCGACGCTGCCCGACCAGACGGGACGATCGTCGGGGTAGACCAACTCGCTGTCGAGTGCGCGGGGTGCGCGCAGGCGGTCGTCGGTGACCGTGCCCGCCCCGAGTTCGAGGCGGTGCCGCAACAAGGGGATCTCGCCCAGGTCGGCGATCACGTCACCGCGCCAGCCGCCGCCGTCCTCACCGCTGCGGCCGAGCTGTACTCGTTCGCGCAGGCGCAGGCGTGCGTCGGGGGCGAGCAGCACAGCGGTCACCGTGTGGTGATGTGCGCCACCGGCCACGATGGTCGGCTCCGGATCGAAATCCAGTTCGGCGCCCTCGCCCACCTCGAACCGCCAGTGCGCCACCGACAACGGCGTGGCGGTGCTGGGCAAAGCGATCGTCGCCGCCACCGAGCGCACCACCAGGCGCGCGCCGGGCCGCACCACGATGCTGATGTCGAGTTCGTCCCCACCGAGCGGGGTGGCCGCCGTGCCGATCAGGTGCACGGTGTCGACGCCGGTGTGCCGCCCGGCCAGACCGCCGACCGCGTCGATGCGGGGCAGCCTGCCCGGTGCGGCGACGATGCTCAGTTCAGTGCGCAACGCCGGCGGCCGCGTCCTGCTCGGCGGCGGCCCGCAGTTGCTCGCGCACCCAGGCCAGGACCGGGGTGGCGGCCGGATCGTCGGTCAGCGAGACCAGGGCGGTCGGGCGGCCGTCGCGCACCTTCGCGGCATCGCGTTCCATCACACCGAGATCGGCGCCGACCAGCGGGGCCAGATCGGTCTTGTTGACCACCAAGAGGTCGGAGAAGGTGACGCCGGGGCCGCCCTTGCGCGGCACCTTGTCGCCGCCGGCGACGTCGACGACGAAGATCTGCACGTCGATCAGACCGGAGGAGAAGGTCGCGGTGAGGTTGTCGCCGCCGGACTCCACCAGGATCAGGTCCAGCGGCGGGTTGGCCGCGACCAGGTCGTCGATGGCGTCGAGGTTGGCGGTGATGTCGTCGCGGATGGCGGTGTGCGGGCAGCCGCCGGTCTGTACGGCGGTGATCCGCTCGTCGGGCAGCACGGCGTGGCGACGCAGGAAGTCCGCGTCCTCGGTGGTGTAGATGTCGTTGGTCAGCACGGCGAGGGAGAGCTCGTCGCGCAGCTGCCTGCAGAGAGCGGCGACCAGCGCGGTCTTACCCGACCCGACCGGGCCGCCGATGCCGATGCGCACGGCCTCGCCCGGCGCGCGGTGGCGCTTGGGCCGGTCGTGGCTGTGATCGTGCGGTTCGCCGTCGATCAGATGGGGCGGCATGGGGACTCCTTCGTCATGGGATGGATCAGGACGCGAACAGGGGCATGTCGCGATGCAGGTGACGTTCGGCCAGGGCGTCCTGCACCGGGTCGGAGAGCGCCGCGAGGCCGAGGGCGGCTTCTTCGGCGATCCGGTCGCACAGGGGCGCGAGGCGCATGGTGCCCGCGGCGATGGCGGCGGGGTCGAGCGCGAGCAGTCGTTGCGCGGCGGTCGCGGCGCCGGTGAGCGTCGTGTAGACCACGACGCCCGCGAGTTCGTCGGTACGGGCACCGCAGGCGAGGCCGACCATGCCGAACACCGTCGAGAGATGCGGCCGCGCACCCGCCGGCGCCCAGTCATGGTGCGGCCACAGCTGTTTCGCGAGCCGCAGCAGCCCGCGCCCCTGCGCGCGCGAGGCCGCCCGTGCGGCGGGTGACGGGGTGCGGGCGTCGGCTTCGAGCTCGGCGCGCTCGGGGGTGAGCGCACCGCCGCAGACCGCGGCCGCCAGCGAGGCCGTCACCAGGCCGGTGGTGGCGATCCGCCGCCGCAGGTACAGCTCGACGCTCGCGTTGTCGCGCAGCAGCCCCGACGACACCGCCTCTTCGACGCCGCCGGAGTGCACGTGCCCACCGATGGGCAGGCGGGAATCGGCCAGCGCGAGCACTGTCGCCAGACCCGCCGCACCCTCGTTTCGCATCCGACGATCCTATGCAACGGAACTGGACAGCCGCCCGCTGAGGCCACCCGAACCACCCGCAGTGGCGCCCGTCACCACCCCCGGTGGTCGTCGGGTCCGGAACCTGCCGCGCAGCCGAGCAGACGACTCCTTCGCCAGTGCGCGGGGCCGTGGGCCACCCGGCCGAGCGCCGAGCACCCGCTCAACGCTCGGAGCCGATGCGGTCGCTACGAACCGACCGCCACGCAACGGCCGCCATCGCGAGCAGCAGCAGGGCGCCGCCCGTCGTGGCGACGTGCATGCCGCTGACGAAGGATTCGCGCGCGGCGTGGACGAGCCCGGCGTCGCCCCCGGAGTGGGCCAGGGTGTCGCCCAGCGTTTCGCCGAAGTTCCCGCCGGACCGGAACACCAGGGCGGCCAGCGAACCGAGCAGGGCGAGCCCGAGCGCATTGCCGAGTTCGAAGCTGGTCTCGGAGATACCGACCGCCGAGCCCGCGCGTTCGGCAGGCACCGCCGACACCGCCACGTCCGAGACCAGCGTGAACGAGATGCCGTAGCCGACACCGGCGATCGCCGACCCGGCGACGTACCACAGCAGCCCGCCGTCGACCCCGACACCGAGCAGCATCAGGTTGCCCACCGCCGAGAGCACGAGCGCCAGGGTGAACGTCGCCCGCACACCGAGCCGCAGGCTGATCCTGGCTCCGCCCATCGAGCAGACGAACACCGCGATTGCCATCGGAATGCCCAGCAGCGCGGCCTGCAGCGCGTCACGTCCGGTGACCGACTGCAGGTACACGCTGGTGAGGTAGCTCAGCGCGGCCAGCGACATCATCCCGGCCATGCTCGCCCCGATCGCCACCCGGAACAGCGGACGGGTGAACAGGCTCAGATCCAGCAGCGGCTCGCTGAGCTCGCGCTGCCTGCGCACGAACACCACCAGCAGCGCGACGCCGAGCGCGGCGATGAGCAGCGAGACCGGATCGAAGCCCTCGGCCGCGATGTGCTTGATGCCGTAGATCAGCGGGAGGATGCCGCCGATCGAGAGGGCGACGCTGGGCAGGTCGATCGGCCCGAGCGCGGCGGAGCGGTGTTCGGGCAGCAGGAACGGTCCGAACAGCAGCAGGATCGCCAGCACAGGGATGTTGATCAGGAAGACCGAGCCCCACCAGAAGTGGTGCAGCAGCAGGCCGCCGATGATCGGCCCGACCGCCGAACCACCGGCGAAGAACGCGGTCCAGATGCCGATCGCGGTCGCGCGCTGACGGACGTCGGGGAACAGGTTCGAGATCAGCGCCAGGCTCGACGGCAGCAGGGTCGCGCCGCCGATGCCCATCAGCACGCGCGCGATGATGAGGATCGCCGAGCTGGGGGCGAACGCGGCGAGCACGGAGGCGAGGCCGAAGACGGTGGCGCCGACGAGCAGGATGTTGCGCCTGCCGATCCGGTCGCCGAGGTTGCCCATCGTGATGAGCAGGCCGGCCAGCATGAACCCGTAGATGTCGAGGATCCAGAGCTGTTGGGCGGCACTGGGATCCAGATCCAACGTGAGTGTCGGCATGGCGAGGAACAGCACCGAGATGTCCATCGACACCAGCAGCACCGGCAACAACAGCACGCCCAGCCCGAGCCACGCGCGGCGTCCACCGACGGCCGCGGTGGACAGCGCCGGTTCCAGCTTCGTCATTCCGACATCCTTCCAGGGGTTTGCGTACGCCGTACGCAGGGAATGGGTACAGTGTACGCATGAATGGGCAAAACGGGAAGTGAGTCATGGGATGACTGATGCGAAGCTCACCCGAGCCGCGATTGTCGACGCCGCGATCGTCCTCGCCGACGCCGACGGGCTCGACGCGGTGTCGATGCGCCGCATCGCCGACCGGCTCGAGGTCGGCACCATGTCGCTGTATCGGCATGTGGCGAACAAGGACGAACTCATCGCGGACATGACCGACGAGATCGCCGCCCAGCACCCCTACCCCGACCCCACCGGCCAGGCCTGGACGTGGCGAGACCGGGTTCGCATCGCGGCCGAGATCGACTGGCAGCTCTACCAGCGCCACCCCTGGGTCCTGCTCACCTTCGCAGTCCCCCGCTACAGTTTCGGCCCGCAGGGTCTGGCCAGCCTCGCCTGGCTGGTCGAGGGCCTGCGCGAGCTCGACGTCTCCGCCCGCGAGGCCACCACCATGGCCTTCTCGGTCTGGAACTACATCTCCGGCGCGAGCCTGCCCGTTGTCGGCGGCGCCCTGCTCGCCGAGCGCCGCACCGCCACCGACGACACCAACGGCCTGCGCGACCTCCTCGAAGGCCGCCCCCAGTTCCCCGTCCCGCCCGCCCTGGCCGACCTGGAGGGCGCAGGCGTCAGCGACCTCACCTCTCAGGACCTCCTCACTCTCGGCCTCGAGGCCCTCTGCGACGGCTTCGCGGCCCGCGCCGCCCGCTGACGGCTCGAGTGGGACACGCCCCCAGGGCCTGGTGATCAATCGACCAGAACGCGGGAGGGGGTGCGGTGGTGGAGACTGGAGTCATGACCGACGCGCAGACGCCCGCCGATCGCCGACTGGCCGCGGAATCGTTGGCGGCCAACGATCCGACGGGGTGGTTCGAGCCGCTGTATGCCGAAGCGGCGGCGGGGACTTCGGTGGTGCCGTGGGATCGGGCCGAGCCGAATCCACTGCTCGCCGACTGGCTGCGCGATCGGGCGCTCGGGTCGGGCGTTCGCGGTCTCGTCATCGGTTGCGGATACGGCACCGATGCGGAATTCGTTGCCGCCCAAGGTATCCGCACCACCGCCTTCGACATCTCCCCCACCGCGATCCGTGGTGCGCGGGCCCGTTTCCCGCACTCCCCGGTCACCTACAAGGTCGCCGATCTCCTGCGTCCGCCCGCCACCTGGCTCGGCGCGTTCGACCTCGTCGTCGAGTCGATCACGGTCCAGTCGCTGCCGCCGGAGGTCCGCGCCACCGCGATCGCGAACATCCGCGAGTTCCTCGCTCCCGGTGCCACTCTGCTGGTGATCGCCGATATCAGCACGGTGCCCGCGCCGGGCCCGCCGTGGCCGCTCACCGCCGCCGACATCGATTCCTTCGCCGACGCCGATGTCACCCCGGTCCGCGTCGAACGCCTGCCCCGCGCCGATGTCCCCGGTCTGCACCGCTGGCGAGCCGAGTTCCACCGCGCGGCCGACAACGCCCCGATCTGATCGAAACACACAGCTCCGCAACAGTTTCGGGAAGCCGAGCGACCTGACATCCATCCACCGTCCGGCTACCGGCGGCGGGCACCTCCGGCCGGAAACCGGGCGGGAAGCCGCCGGCAGCTCGACCAGCCGGATCCGTCAGCTGTTCGAGGTCGGTGACTGTTCAGCGGGCCGACGCCAGGGCGGAATGCTCAGGTAGGTCGCCGCGCGCAGCACCCATTCGACCGGTCCGTACGGATGACGGCGCAACCACCAGGCACTCAGTGCGAGTTGTGCGGCGAAGGTGAGCAGGCCGATCGCGATCACACCCAGCGGGGCGATGTCGTCGGCCAAGGCGAAGCCATACCCGGTGTAGACCACCATGAGAACGACCGATTGCCCGATGTAGTTGGTCGCCGCCATCCGTCCCGCGGGTGCCAGCAGTCCGGTGGCACGGGCGGTGCGGGCGGAGTGAGCGGCCAGCACGATGGCGGCGATGTAGGCGAAGGTCATCGCCGGGTTCACCAACTGCTGCAGTCCGGTGATCAGCGAGGGGGCGTTCCACCACGACATCTTGTCGGCGAAGGTCAGCGCCGAGATCGGCAGTCCGAGACCGAGACCGATCACCAGGAAGCGCGGCGCCCAGCGACGCAGCGTGTCCGCGTCGTCGAAGAGGTTGCGTTTGCCCGCGGCCATGCCGATCAGGAACATGCCGAGGCTCGGCACGCCCTGGGTGATCCAGATGACCAGGAGGAAGATCGGCGCGAGACCGGCCTGGGCGTCGAAGGTCTCGGCGAAGCTGCCGGTGTAGCCGGCCGAGATGGCAGGCAGGTCGAGGAACTGGCCGAGCGCGAGAATGCTGCTGTTGTCGCCGGGGAGGAAGGTCCACGCCGACCAGAGTGTGTACAGCAGCACACCGGTGATCACCGCGGTGCGCGGTCGCAGTTTCCGCAGGGTGATGAGGATCAGACACAGGAACGCGTACAGCGTGAGGATGTCGCCGATCCACAGCAGCCAGACATGCATCATGCCGATCACCATCAGCGCCGCGCACCGCCGCAACAGCCGACGCGTCGGCGCGATCCCCGCGCGCTGAGCGGCCGCGATCTGCAGCGTGAACGAGTAGCCGAACAGGAACGCGAACAGCAGATAGAAGCGCCCGGTGAAGAGGGCGTCGACCGCCGCGCGTACCACCTGGTCGACGGCCCCGTCGAACTGCGAGACCGGTTTGTCCTTGGAGCCGACCACCGACCACAACGTGGTGGCCACGATCGCGTTGGTGATCAGGATGCCGAACAGGGCGAGCCCGCGCAGCATGTCGACCTCGGCGATACGGCTACCGGAAACGGGTGCGGTCGAACGGGTTCCGAGTGCGTCGGCCATGAAGATCAGGGTAGGGATGCCGCGGCGGCGGGGACATCCACCAGCTGGGGGATTTCCGCGCCGAACACCCCTACTCACGCGTCAGTCCTGCGGCGTATTGACATCGCGGTCCAGCGCTGGTGACCGAGCTCGACGAACTCGGACACGACGGCGCCGGAGAGAAGCGAGGGTCAGCTCGCCTGAGCGACCGCTTCGCCCCGCAGTGCCACAATGGAGGGCGAACGTGCTCGGGCGGGACTCGTAACCACCACGGAGGCGGACATGCAGGCTGTTGTCATCGACCGGTTCGGCGATCCGAAGGACGTGCTCACCGCGCAGGCGGTGCCCACCCCAGAACCGGGGCCGGGTGAGGTGCGGGTGGCGACGACGCTCTCGCCGATCCACAACCACGATCTGGCGATCATCCGCGGGGTCTACGGCTACAAACCACCACTGCCCGCGATCCCCGGCACCGAGGCGGCCGGTGTCGTCGACGCGATCGGCCCCGGTGCCGACCGGCTCGAGGTGGGCCAGCGGGTCGCGGTCGCCGGTACCCGCGCGGCCTGGGCCGATTTCTTCCTCACCCGCGCCGAGCAAGCCGTCCCGATGCCGCCGTCGGTGCCGGACGAGACCGCCTGTCAGCTGCTGGCCATGCCCCTGAGCGCGCTGATGCTGCTCGACGATCTGCGCGTGGAACCCGGCCAGTGGATCACGGTGAACGCCGCCAACGGCGCGGTCGGCCGCCTGGTGAACCTGTTCGCCCAGCAGCGCGGCGTGCGGGTGCTCAGCCTGGTCCGCGGCGCCGCCTCGGTCCAGGCGCTCACCCAACTCGGCTACGGCCCGGTGGTCGACGCCGAAGCGCCCGGCTGGGCCGAGCGGGCCGCCGAGCTCACCGGCGGCGAACCGATCGTGCGGGCCGTCGATCAGGTCAGCGGCCAGGCGGCGGGCGCGCTCATGTCCCTGCTGGCTCCGCGCGGTGAACTGATCTCCTTCGGCGCGCTGTCGGGCAAGCCGCTCGTCATCGACACCGGCGCCGTCATCTTCAAACAGGCTGTGGTGAAAGGCTTCTGGGGCCAACAGCGCAGCGCGGAGATCGACCGGGCCGACTACCTCCGCCTGGTCACCGAACTCGTCGGCCTCGCCGCCGACGGCACCCTGCGCCTCGACGTCCAGGCCGAATTCCCCCTCGACCAGGCCGCCGAAGCCGCCGTCACTTCCGAAACCCCCGGCCGCAACGGCAAAGTGGTCCTGCGCGCCGGCGCCCGCTGACCCTGATCACCATGCGGCGAGTAGCGCCGCCAAGGCAGGCCACCCGGTCGCCACCAGGGCCGTTCGACGGCGAACATCGACGCACGCGTCGACGATCGCTGACGAATCATGTTTCGCGGCAGTCTTTTTCGGAATCGGAGTACCCGGTGCGAGTCGGTACCGTCGATGGTATGGCCGACCTCTCCGCTCCCACCCGCATCGAGTCCATCGGCGCCGACTTCTTCGACGATCCGCACGCCCACTACCGCCGCTGGCGTGCCGACGGACCCGTGCACCGGGTCCGCTTCCCCGACGACGTCGTGCGGTGGGTGGTCGTCGGCTACCCCGAGGCCAGGGCCGCGCTGGCCGATCCACGCCTGCGCAAGGACATGGCGAGCGCCGCCGCGATCCTGGACAACAAGCGGCAGGTGCCGCCGACCGATCCGCAGTCGCTGGCCCTGCTCACCCACATGCTCAGCACCGACCCGCCGGGTCACACCCGGTTGCGGAAACTGGTGAACAAGGCGTTCACCACCCGCCGGGTCGCGGCGCTGCGCCCGCGCATCGAGGAGATCACCGAAGCGCTGCTCGAGGCGATGGCCACCGCCGACGAGGTCGACCTCATGGACACCTTCGCCAATCCCCTCCCGGTGACGGTGATCTGCGAACTGCTCGGCGTGCCGTTCGCCGACCGCGACGACTTCCAGTCCTGGACCAGGTCGCTCATCGGTGTGCCCGGCGAAGCCGACGAGGAGCGTTCGGCGGCCGCGGCGGCGATGACCCGCTATCTGTCGAATCTGGTGCGCGCCAAACAGTCCGAGCCTGCCGATGATCTGCTCTCCCAGCTGACTCTGACCGACGACGACGGGGACCGCCTCACCGATCCCGAACTCGTGGCGATGGCGTTCCTGCTGCTGGTCGCGGGCCACGAGACCACCGTCAACCTGATCGGCAACGGCGTGTACGCGCTGCTGCGCGACCCCGAGCAGTGGGCGGCCCTGCGCGCGGACCCCGAGGCTGTCCCGGCCGCGGTGGAGGAGTTCCTGCGTTTCGACGGCCCGGTGGACATGGCGACGGTGCGTTTCACCGCGGAACCGGTCACGATGGGCGGCACCGAGATTCCCGCGGGCGAACTGGTCTATGTCGCCCTCTCGGCCGCCAACCGCGACCCGGCCCGCTTCCCCGAGCCCGACGCGCTGACCATCGACGGCCCGACCGCGGGGCATCTCGCCTTCGGCCACGGCATCCACTTCTGCGTCGGCGCCCCGCTGGCCCGGCTCGAAGCCGACATCGCCTTCACCCTGCTCCTGCGCCGCTTCCCCGCACTGCGCCTGGCACCCACCGCCGACACCGCCCGCTGGCAGACCAGCACCCTCATCCGCGGCCTGCTCGACCTGCCCGTCCTGCTGCGCTGACGCCGGTCCGCCGATCCGTTCGCCACCCGCCTCGATCGGCCGATCGGCATCGACTATCGCCACCGCATCCACCCGCTGCGCCCCTCGACACTGAAGCCACGAGTCCACCGGTGTGAAGGAGCGACGTGGCCCGGCTACAGGTCGACGCGGTATCGAAACGATTCGACACCGCCTATGCGGTACACGAGGTGAGCCTCGACATCGCCGACGGGGAATTCCTGGTCCTGCTCGGTCCGAGCGGATGCGGTAAATCCACGCTGCTGCGGATGATCGCGGGACTGGAGGAACCGAGCGCGGGCCGCATCCTGGTCGACGGCGTCGACGTCACCGACGCCGCGCCGCAACGCCGGGACCTGGCGATGGTATTCCAGAGTTACGCGCTGTATCCGCACCTGTCGGTGGCGCGCAACATCGGGTTCCCGCTGCGCGCACGGCGCAGGCCGCGTGCCGAGATCGCCCAGCGAGTGGGCGAGGTGGCGGCGACGCTGGAACTCTCGGCGCTGCTCGATCGTCGTCCGGTGGCACTGTCGGGTGGGCAGCGGCAGCGCGTCGCGTTGGCCAGGGCCATGGTTCGCGATCCCGGTGCCTTCCTGATGGACGAGCCGCTGTCCAATCTCGACGCCAAACTGCGCAGCGCCACCCGCGCCGAACTGATCGCGCTGCACCAGCGCCTCGGCGCGACCTTCCTCTACGTCACCCACGACCAGATCGAGGCGATGACGATGGCCACCCGCATCGCCCTGCTCAACGAGGGCCGGGTCGAGCAGTGCGGCACCCCGGCAGAGCTCTACGACCGGCCCCGCTCCACCTTCGTCGCGGGCTTTCTCGGCGCGCCGCCGATGAATCTGTTCCCCGCCGTCGTCACGGTGGGCGAGGACGGGCTGCACGTGGTCGCCGACGGTGTCGACGCGGCCCTCGACATCGCCGCACCGGCAGACGAATCCGGCACTCGCGCCGTGATCGCCGGCATCCGCCCCGAACGACTGCGCGTCGACCTCGGCGCGACCGCGATCCGCGGACGGGTCCGGATGGTGGAGAACCTCGGCAGCGAGGAACTCGTCCACCTCGACACGGGCCCGACCGAACTGTGCCTGCGCACCCCGCGCCCCGCGAAGGTCAGCGTGGGCGAGGACATCGCGTTGCGGGTCGACCCCGCCGACATCCACCTGTTCGACCCGGACACCGGCCTGCGCCTGAGTTGGCAAGCGTCGCACCCGGAGCCGACCCCGAGTACCGACTCGACCGCTGTACCCGTCGCCTGATCTTCCGCACCACCCGATGAGGAGAACCACCATGAAACGCACGCTGCCCGTTCTGGGCGTGGTGTTCGCCACCGCCGTCGCGCTCAGCGGCTGCGGGCTGGGCGGCACCGAGGCCACCGACCCCGCTGCGACCGCGCAGATCCCCGAGCTCGCCCCCGACCAGCAGGTCGACATCACCTTCGAGTCCTACAGCTACGGCGTCGCCGGCGCGTGGACCGAGACCTTCGACGAGCTCATCGGCGAGTTCGGCGAGAAGTACCCCAACATCAAGGTCACCGCTCAGAAGCCCCAGGGCAACAGCCCCAACCCGGCCACCGACACCATCTCCAGCATCCAGAACCAGCTGGTCGCCGGCACCCCGCCCGATGTCGCCCAGCTCGGCTTCAGCGACCTGGACTTCACCATCAACCAGCTGCGGGCCAAGCCGCTCGACACCCTGGTCGGCGCGGACGAGGTGGCCGCCAACTTCAACGGCTCCCCGCACGCCTACGCCCCGCGGGCCCGCACCCTCGACGACTGGGAGGGCCACACCTACGGTGTGCCGTTCGTGTTCTCCACGCCGGTGCTGTACCTGAACGCCTCGCTGTTCACCGAGGCCGGTCTCGACCCGGCGAACGTTCCGGCCACCTGGGCCGAGGCCGCCGAGGCCGCCAAGACCATCACCGACCGCACCGGCAAGGGCGGGGTGTACATCGACTGCCTCACCAAGACCGCCAAGGACTGGTGCTTCCAGTCGCTGGTGCGCTCCAACGGCGGCCGGGTCATCGCCGAGGACCGCAGCACGCTCACCTACGCCGAGGCGCCCGCCGTCGAGGTGACCCGGATGGCGCAGGATCTGGTCAACGCGGGCAGCATGCCCAAGCTCAACCAGAAGCAGGGCTACGAGGCGTTCGCCCGTGGCGAGATCGCGATGATGCTCGAGACCAGCGCGCTGCAGAGCCTGTTCGTGAGCGGCGCCAAGGACAAGTGGGACCTGCGTTCGGCGCCCATGCCCGGCTTCGGCAGCAAGCCGATCGTACCCACCAATTCCGGTGCGGGCCTGCACATCCTGTCCGACGATCCCGCCAAGCAGCGGGCCTCCTGGGAGCTGATCAAGTTCCTCACCAGCGAGGAGTCCTACATCAAGATCGCCACGAAGATCGGCTACCTGCCGCTGCGCACCGGACTGCTCGACCAGTCCGACGGGCTGAAGGACTGGGCCGAGGCCAACCCCTTGCTGAAGCCCAATGTCACCCAGCTCGCCACGATGGAGCCGTGGGTATCGATGCCGGGCAACAACTACCTGCAGATGCGCGACGGCATGATGGACGCGGTCGAGGCGGTCGTGTTCCAAGGCAAGGACGCGCAGTCCACCCTGTCCGCGGCCCAGGCCGAGGGCAACAAACTCCTGCCGACGACATGAGCGCCCGCAGCGAGCTGACCATCGTCCAACTCACCGACACCCACCTGCGTCCAGCTGGTGAACTCCTGCGCGGCGCGGTCGACACCCACGCCAATCTCACCCGCGTGCTGACCCTGCTGCGCGAGGCGGGCCGGCCCATCGACGCGCTGGTGCTCTCCGGTGACCTCACCGACGACGGCTCCCCCGAGGCGTACCGGCGGTTGCGCGAAGCCGTCGAGCCGGTCGCGGCCGAGCTGGACGCCCAGATCGTCTACGCCATGGGCAATCACGACGAGCGGGTGGCCTTCGCGGTCGAACTGCTCGACCGCGAGCCCGGCACGGTCGATCCCGACCAACCACACGACCAGCACACCGAGATCGACGGCTTGCGCGTCATCACCCTCGACAGCACGACACCACACCGCCACGACGGGTATCTCGAGCCCGAGCAATTGGTGTGGCTGGCAGCGCAATTGCGCGAACCTGCCCCGCGCGGCACCCTGCTGATCCTGCATCATCCCCCGCTGCCGTCCTCGGTCCCGGCGACCGATCTGCTCAAGCTCGACAATGCCGACGAGCTGGCGGCCGTGGTGGCGGGCACGGATGTCCGGATGATCCTGTGCGGGCACAACCACCTGACCGCCGCGGCCGCACTGGCCGGGATCCCGGTGTGGATCGGGCCTGCGCTGGCCTATCGCCTCGATCCGATGGCACCGGTGGGCAGGCAGCGCGGCTTCTCCGGATTCGGTTACAGCCGCGTCGATCTCGTCGGTGAGACGATCCTGGCCACCGCGATCGAGGCCACCCCGGCCGAGGCGGTCTACGACCGGGCCGAGGACGAGATCCTGGACCAGATCGTCGCCCACGTGGCACAGGCGCGGTGACAGTGTTCGTCCTCGACGAGACTCCGGCGCCGGTCCGTACCGATGCGGCCTCCACGGCGCCTCGGTTCACCCGGCGCCGGGTCGCCCGGCTCGCCGCGCCCTATCTGTATCTCGCCCCGGCGATTGTGCTGCTGGTGGTGTGGACCTATCGACCGCTGGCCCAGGCGGTGCAGCTGTCGACCTACTCGTGGAACCTGCTGCCGACCGCTCCGATGATTCCGGTCGGCACCGCCAATTACGCCCGGTTGCTGGAGCTTCCGTCGTTCTGGTCGTCGCTGGGCCGCACCGGCGTGCTCATCGGCGCCCTGCTGCCGTTCACCGTGGTCCTGCCGGTGCTGATCGCCCTGGCGAGCAGGCGGATCCTCGGCCGGTCCCGCACGATCTACCAGGCGCTGATCTTCGCCCCGTTCCTCATCGCCCCCGTGGCGACGGCCGCGGTCTGGCGGTGGTTGCTCCATCCCGGCTCCGGTTTCGTCGACCAACTGCTCGGCACCGGGCACAACTGGGTCTACGACGCCTCCACCGCGCACCTGGTGATCATCGTGATCACCGGCTGGCAACTGCTCGGCTTCGCGGTGCTGGTGGTGTGGGCCGGGCTGGCCGGAATCAGCGGCGACTACGGTGAGGCCGCGCAGGTCGACGGCGCCTCCCCTGGCCAGATCCGGCGCTGGATCACCCTGCCGCTGCTCTCGCCCACCCTGGTGTTCTTGGTGCTCACCACCGTCCTGCTCACCCCGACGCTGACCTTCCCGCTGATCGACTCGATGACCCAGGGCGGCCCGTCCCAGTCGACCACCAACATCTACTACCTGCTGTGGGACTACGCCTTCCGCTCCTTCGACGCCGGCCTGAGCGCCGCGGCGGGTGTGCTGCTGTTCGTCGGGTTCGGAGTGCTGGCGGCGGTACTGGTCTGGATCTCGGAAAAGGTTGCCTTCCATGATGATTGAGCGTTTGCGTGGAGTGGGCAGCCATCTGCTGCTCGCCGGGACCGCGCTGGTGTGCGCGTTCCCGATCTACTGGCTGTTCGCGACCGCGCTGCGCAGGCCGCAGGACGTGACCTCACTGTCGCCGGTGCCGTGGCCGCTGTCGATCGACAACTTCCTCGACGCCGCCGACAAGGTCGACGTCCTCGGCCTGATCGCCAACACGTTCTTCGTGGCGATCCTGTCCGCGACCGCTCAGCTGCTGATCGCGCTGCTGGCCTCGTATGCCTTCGCGGTGTACACCTTTCCGCTGCAGCGGGTGCTGTACCTGGCCTTCGTCGGGATCTGGCTGGTGCCGTTCCAGGTCACCATGCTGCCCAACTTCATCCTGCTCACCCAGCTCGGACTGATCAACACGTTGATCGGCGTCGTGCTGCCGACGATGTGTTCGGCGTTGGCGGTGTTGCTGCTGCGCCAGCACATGGCGGCGTTCCCCAAGGAGCTCATCGCCGCGGCGCGGATCGACGGCCGCTCGTCGTGGTCGATCCTGTGGACGGTGGTGGTGCCGAACCTGCGGCCCGCCCTCGCCGCGCTCGGCATCCTGCTGTTCATCAATTCCTGGAACGAGTACTTCTGGCCTGCGGTGGTGTTGCGCCAGTCCAATTCCGTGCTCCAGCTGGGCCTGCGCAGTTTCATGGGAACCGAGGGCGATCAGTGGGGTCCGATGATGGCGCTGGCCGGGCTGGCCTGCCTGCCGGTGCTGCTGTTGTATCTGGTGCTGCAACGCCAGATCGTCAATGCCTTCGTCCGGTCGGGACTCAAATGAGTCGTCGCGGGGCTCAGGCCGTGAGGACCGGCAGACCGCGGGCCGCGTCGAGGCAGTCCAGGAACAGCGCGACCGCGGGGTTGGGGTCCTCGGCGCGCCACACCGCGTACACGTCGAGGGTGGGGACCGGGTCGAGCAGCTTCACCGCGACCGAGCTGCTGTGTGCCTCGCCCATCCCCTCCGCGATCGCCCGCGGCAGCGAGGCGAAACCCACCAGCGGGCGCACCGACACCATGTGCGCGGTGGCACCGGGATCATCGGCCGAATGGGTGACGGTGAGCGTGATCCGGGTCGCGGCGGCCGAGCGCAGGATGGCGTCGTACATCGCCGGACACTGCTCGCGCGCGAACAGCACACACTGCTGGTCCTGCAGTTCGGCGAACGGCACCGCGGCCCGCTCGGCCCAGCGGTGCCGCTTACCCACCACCGCGACCAGCGGAATCCGGTGCAGCACTCGGCGATATCGGAACTCCGCGGTGGCGGGGTGACCGTAGACCAGCGCCACATCCAGGGAGCCGTCGGCCAGCGCCGCCAGCTGCGGGCCGGTGCGCTTCTCCCACAGCGTCACTCCCACATCGGGATGACGTTCGGTCAGCCGAGTCAGCGCGTCGGGCAGGATGTGCCTGCTCGCGGGCAGGTTGTAGCCGATGCTCAGGCTGCCCGCGCGGCCCTCGGCGGTGGCCTTGGCGACCTGCGCGGCCCGGTCGAGCTGGGCGACGATCTGGCGGGCCTGCACCTCGAACTCCCGGCCCGCCGGCGTCAGGCGCACCTCGTGGGAGGTGCGGGCGACCAATTGCACGCCGAGCGAGCGCTCCAGTTTCTGTAGCTGCGCGCTCAGGCTCGGCTGGGTCAAGTGCAGCCGCCGCGCGGCGCGACCGAAGTGCAGTTCCTCGGCGATGGTGATGAACGAGACGAGGTGTCGGAACTCCATGACGCGGCTCCTTGTCGAATGCCTCCACGCTATCGACGGCGGATAACCCGTGGTGAATCACCGATGCCCCGCAGTCGCCCCCGAGGTGTCCGCCGCGTGAAGCGTGCTCAGGAAGCGGGCCCGTTGACGATCGCGTAGGCGAATCCGTCCCAGCCCTTGGCACCGACCGTCTGGACCACCGTCGCGTCCAGACTCGGTTCGGCGGCGAGCAGTTCGATCAGTTCGCGGCTCGCGCGCACGTTCGGGTCGTCGGACTGCTCGTCGACGACCGCGCCGCCGCGCACGACATTGTCGACGATGATCACCGAGCCCGGCCGGGTCAGGCGCAGCGCCCACTGCACGTAGTTGGAGTTGTTCACCTTGTCGGCGTCGATGAACACCAGGTCGAACGGTTCGGTCGCATCCTCGGCGACACCGGGCAGGGTGTCCAGCGCCGCGCCGACCCGGATGTCGACCCGCGCGCCGACACCCGCGCGGTCCAGGTTCTCGCGCGCGACCTTGGCATGACGCGGCTCGAATTCGAGGGTGACGACGAGTCCACCGTCGCCGACCGCGCGCGCCAGCCACTCGGTGCTGTACCCGCCGAGCGTGCCGATCTCGAGTACTCGCCGCGCACCCGCCGTGCGGGCCAGCAGATTGAGCAGCTTGCCCTGCGGCGGGGAGACGTCGATCGCGGGCAGCCCGGCCTCCGCGTTGGCCGCCAGCGCGGGCGAGCCCTCGGTACCGACGAGAGTGTCAACGACATAGGAATCGACATCAGCCCAGGTATTGGTCATGCGGGCAAGTCTGCCACCGCGGTCCGGTCGGCGCCGGATTCGGCACCGCCCGATTGCCGTCGCTCACACCCCGGCCGCGGCCGTCTGCGCCTCGTAGACACCGCGGATGATCTCCTTGGCTGCACCGGCGAGCGCCTTGACGTCGACGAGTTCCTTGGCCATGGTGATCAGCAGCTGCGAGACGGTCATGCTCGCCATCGAGATGTCGAACAGCGCTCGCGCGATCAGCGCCGGAGTGGCGGTGCCCGCGGAGGCGATGAGCAGCGCGGTGATCTCGGCCAGCATGCCAGCCAGCGAGCTGAGCACCTCGGTGATCACCCCGCGCACCGCCTCGACGATGCGCAGCATCGCGTCGTTGACCTTCGCCAGCGCCTCGGCCAGTGCGGCCTTCTCGGCGATGCTCGCGGCCAGTTCCGTCGCCTTGGCGCGGTAGGCGTCTCTGGCGGCGCCGATCCATTCGGCGGTGCCCTGCTCGATCTGGGTCGCCCACTGCTGCGCCACGTCGGTGAGCCGCTGGGCGATAGCGGTCCACGAGGCCGAATACGCCTCGACCATGTCGGGGTTGCCCGCCAGCGAGTCCAGCGTCTTGCGCAGCGGCTCGACGTGTTCGAGCATCCAGCTCATCAGCTGGCTGCCGAGGAAGTTGAACGGGTCGAACTTGGCCAGCGTGGAGCCCTTGGCGATGGCCGTGCCCATCTTGGCCAGCTCACCCCACTGCCCCGCCGTCCCGGCGGCGCTGGTGATGGCGGCGATCTTGTCGGTGATCGAGGAGTCGCTGGTGAAGGCGTTGACCAGGTTCGACGCGCCTTCGAAGGTGTCACCGGCGAGGGTGCCCTTCATGATTCCGCCGTCGGCCGCGTCCTCGCCGTCGGCCAGGCTGGTGCGGCCGACGTTGCGCAGGAAGGGGTTGGTCTCCTGGTAGTACTCGTCGCGGAAGTCGGTGCCGTCCGCGATCAGGTCGTTGGCGGGCGCGGGGGCGTCGTCGAAGGTGTCGAGGTCTTCGCCGGGCACCCACACCCCGGACTCGTTGAGGAACGATCCCAGCTCTGTCTGTTCGGCCACGGTCACACCCGCTCCGCGATCTCGGCCGCCTTGGCGGCGATGTCACCGGCGAAGGAACCGTCGCGGTTCTCGAAAGCGTCCGCGGCGGTGCGCAGTTTGCCCGGCATGGCACCGGTCAGCTCGTCGAGGGTGGTGAGGGCCTCGGTGATCGAGTCGTGCAGGTCGGTCAGCGTCATGGCGGCGTAGGGGCGCACGAGCATCCCGTAGCCGTCATCGGCGTGAGCGAGATAGCTCGCGGCTTCCAGGGCCCCGGCCAGGTCGACGGCCACCGCACCCACCTTCGCCGCGTGGGCGCGAATCGCACCCGGCTCCACCTTGATCTGCTGGCTCGTCATTCGCCGTCCCCACTCTCTGCACGGCCGCCGCGGCGGCGGATTTGTTCGAGTCGACTGGTTGGACGCGCGTGGGGGCCGTTCGGTTCCCACGACTGTGCGACCGGTACCGCGTGGACTTACTGCAGCCAGGATCTGCGCTGGTAGAACAGGTCTTCCTCGGTCGGTTCCTCGGGAGCGACCACCCGGTCACGATCGGGCTTGCGGGTCGCGAGCACATCGGACGCGGTAGCGGCGGGCCACGGCGCGGCGGGCGGGGTCGGGGGCGGCGTGGGGCCCTGCTCGGCCGGCGTCGGCTCGGGATCGGGGAATCGCTCGGCGTACTGGCCCACGATGGCCTCACCCGCCTCGTCGGTGCCGACCAGGTCGTGCACCAGCCCGGTGACGCGCTCGCGCAGCCGGGCCTGGGCGCGGCGCGTGCACGCCATCAGCTCGCCGGCCACCGCGGCCGGGTCCATCCCGCGGACCGCGGGCGCCAGCGTGACGGCGGTGGTCACCCCGTTCGCGTCGACGGTGACACCGATTCGCCCGTCGGCCGAGGTCTCGGTGACGCTGACCTCGCTCATCCGACCGTGCAGCGCCTGGTACCGTTGCGCTTTACGCTCCAGGTCCTCGGCCCAGCGCGACAGTTCGTCGGCGGCGTTGTTCAGGTTGTCCATCGACCCCTAGTCCCCTCCTGCCGGCGCTCCCGGCGTTCCACGGTCAGGGCCGCATCGCTCCCGCCCCGCTCAGCTCGGCGCCGAGCGTACCCGACCCGGATCGCACGCCAGGACTCCCGGCGCCCGTCCCTTAATTGCCCCGACAGTAGTAACGATGTTACCGTTCCGGGGTCGCAGACCGGTGACACGCATCACGGCTGGTTGATACTGCGACGCAGCGCACACCCGCGCACCGACGTTGTGACATCAATGGAGAGTTGCATGCGAAGAACACGATCGCTGGCCCGCCTGGCGACAGTGACGGCACTGGTCTGTCTGGCCGCGGCGGCCGGACACGGCGTCGGCGCCGGACAGGCGGCGGCCACACCGGTCGGCGCGTTCTACACCCCGCCCGCGCAGATCCCGCAGGAGCCGGGCGCGATCGTCAAGACCCAGCCGATGACGATCCTCGCGACCGCACCGACGGCAGCCGGATGGCCGACCCAGGCACAGCACGTCATGTACACCTCCCGGTTGCAGGATGGTTCGCCCGTCGCGGTGACCGGCACCTACATCGAGGCGTCCAACCCGTGGCAGGGTCCGGGTCCGCGGCCGACCGTGGTGATCGGTCCCGGCACCTCTGGTCAGGCCGACCGGTGCGCGATGTCGGTGGCGTTCTCCACCGGCGTCTCGGTGACCGCGGATCCGGCGCTGGGACTGTCGGCCAATCAGGAGCTGCCGGCCTCGGCGGTGTGGAGCGCGCTCGGCGCCCGCGTGCTGGTCACCGACTACATCGGCCTCGGCACCCCGGGAATCCACACCTACGCCAACCGATTCGAGAGCGCACACGCGGTTCTCGACGGTGCCCGCGCCGCCAACACTCTCGGCGGGGTCGGACCCGAGACGCCGGTGGTCTTCTGGGGCTACTCGCAAGGTGGTGGGGCCACGGCCGCGGCGGCGGAGCTGCAGCCGCAGTACGCGCCGGAGCTCACGGTCAAGGGCACCTGGGCGGGCGGCCCGGTCGCCGATCTCTCGGCGATCCTGGAACTCATCGACGGCGCGCTGATCGGCGGCGCCATCGGCTACGCGGTCAACGCCATGCTCGCCCGCTATCCCGAGCTGGGCCGCGCGATGGACCGGGTGATCACGCCGCAGGGCCAGGACACGCTCGCGACACTGAGTGAGACCTGTGTGGCCGACCTGATCTTCCGCCACCCGTTCCTGGAGACCAACACGCTGACGGTGGACGGGCGTTCGCTCAGCGAGCACCTCGGCGACATCCCCGAGGCCGCACCCGTGCTCGCCGAGCTGCGCCTGGGCAGCCGGGCACCGGTCACGCCGGTCCTGATCACCAGCGGCCGCAACGACGACACCGTCCCCTACGGTCAGGCCCGCCGCCTCGCCGAGGAGTGGTGTGGTCAGGGCGCCGCCGTCACCTTCCGCACCAACGAGCTGCCGCCGATCCTGCCCGGCACCACGATTCCCAACCACTTCGGTCCCGAGCTGATCGATGCTTTCGGCCAGGACAACGCGATCGTCTACCTGCTCGACCGGCTCGCCGACAAGCCGATCAGCGGCTGCACGTTCGACTGATCCCACCAACGACAACGCCGCCGACCACGTGGTCGGCGGCGTTCGTCGTCAGAACAGGAAATAACGCTGCGCCATCGGGAGTTCGGTGGCGGGCGCCTCGGTCCAGACCTCGCCGTCGACGCGGACAGTGAAGGTGTCGGGGTCGACCTCGATGTTCGGCATGGCGTCGTTGTGCGGCATGTCCGCCTTGGTGACCCGGCGAACGTTCTTGACCGGAACCAGCTTTCGGCGCACGTTCAGCCGGTCGGCCAGGCCGTCGGCGATGGCGTGCTCGGAGACGAAGTGCAGCGACGTGGCCGCGGCGGCCGGGGCGGCGGCGCCGAACATCGGGCGCGGCAGCACCGGCTGCGGGGTGGGGATGGAGGCGTTGGCGTCACCCATCGCGGCCCAGGCGATCATGCCGCCCTTGAGCACCGCGTGCGGGCGCACACCGAAGAACGCCGGTTCCCACAGCACCAGGTCGGCGAGTTTGCCGACCGCCACCGAGCCGATCTCGTCGTCGAGGCCGTGCGCGATGGCCGGGCAGATGGTGTATTTGGCGATGTAGCGCTGGACCCGGGCGTTGTCGGCCGCGCCGTCGCCGGGCAGCGCGCCGCGGCGCTTCTTCATCACGTGCGCGGTCTGCCAGGTACGCATGACCACTTCGCCGATGCGACCCATGGCCTGGGAGTCCGACCCGATCATCGAGATCGCGCCCAGATCGTGCAGCAGGTCCTCGGCGGCGATGGTGGACGGCCGGATCCGGGATTCGGCGAAGGCCAGGTCCTCGGGGATCGACGGGCTCAGATGGTGGCACACCATCAGCATGTCGAGATGCTCGTCGAGGGTGTTGACGGTGTGCGGCCGGGTCGGATTGGTCGAACTGGGCAGCACGTTGAGATGCGAAGCGACAGTGATGATGTCGGGCGCGTGGCCGCCGCCGGCACCCTCGGTGTGATAGGCGTGGATGCCGCGGCCCGCGATGGCGGCGAGGGTGTCCTCGACGAACCCGGCCTCGTTGAGCGTGTCCGAGTGCAGCGCCACCTGCACCCCCGCCGCGTCGGCGACGGTCAGGCAGGCATCGATCGCGGCCGGGGTGGAGCCCCAGTCCTCGTGCAACTTGAAACCCGATGCGCCACCACGCAATTGCTCCCACATGGATTCCTGGCTGACCGTATTGCCCTTACCGAGCAGCACGATGTTCATCGGCCAGTGGTCGAGCGATTCCAGCATCCGGGCCAGGTGCCAGGAGCCAGGGGTGACGGTGGTGGCCTTGGAGCCCTCGGCGGGGCCGGTGCCGCCGCCGACCAGGGTGGTGATGCCACCGCCGAGCGCCTCCTCCATCAGCTGCGGACAGATGAAGTGGACGTGACAGTCGATGGCGCCCGCGGTGAGGATGCGGCCGTTGCCCGCGATGATCTCGGTCGACGGACCGACGACCAGGTCCGGGTGCACACCCGACATGGTGTCGGGGTTGCCCGCCTTGCCGATGCCGCAGATGCGGCCGTCGCGGATGCCGACGTCGGCCTTGATGACGCCCCAGTGGTCGACGATCACCACGCCGGTGATGACGGTGTCGGGAGCACCGTCGGCGCGGGTGGCGCGCGACTGGCCCATCGATTCGCGCAGCACCTTGCCGCCACCGAAGACGGCTTCCTCACCGGCCAGACCGGGTCCACCGCTGCGGTCCTCGGTGATCTCGATCAGCAGGTCGGTGTCGGCGAGGCGGATGCGGTCGCCGGTGGTCGGCCCGAACAGTTCGGCGTAGCGGGCACGGCTCAGTTCGCTCATCGGCTCTCTCCCGGAGTGCGGATCGGGTGGGTGTCAGGCATCCAGGCGCCCCGGCGGGTTCGGGCTGATGCCGTAGACCTCGCGGGTGCCGCCGAGCGGGACCAGGGCGACGCGTTGCGGCAGCCCTGGTTCGAAGCGCACCGCCGTCCCGGCAGGGATGTCGAGGCGATGGCCGTGCGCGGCGGCGCGGTCGAAGTCGAGCGCGGCATTGGCCTGGGGGAAGTGCACGTGGCTGCCCACCTGCACCGGCCGGTCGCCGGTGTTGACGACATCGAGCTCGACGCGGATCGCGCCCGCGTTCAGTTCGATCGTGCCCTCGGCACAGAGATACTCACCGGGAATCATGGCCCTCGCCTATCCGATCGGGTGGTGCACGGTGACGAGCTTGGTGCCGTCGGGGAACGTCGCCTCGACCTGCACGTCGTGGATCATCTCCGGCACACCGTCCATCACGTCGTCGCGGGTCAGCACCGACCGCCCCGACGACATCAACTCGGCCACCGTCCGCCCGTCCCGCGCTCCCTCGAGCACGTGATCGGTGATCAACGCGACCGCCTCCGGATGATTGAGCGCGAGTCCCCGCGCCTGCCTCCGGCGCGCCAGTTCGGCCGCGTAACTCAGAAGCAGTCGTTCCTGCTCGTGCGGCGACAAGCGCATCGATTCTCTCCTCGGCGGGGGTCGTGGTCGGTGAGCGACATTCTGGCATGTCCCCCTGTCGGGCGCCTGTCCAGTGCCGTCGCACACACCCGGTCCCGGTCGCTGATGGCAGGCCCGCCGGGGCCGCCGGTGGCAGCAGGCCTGCCAAGGGGTCGATCCGATCGCGCTGCTGCGAGATCTCGGTGTCCGGAGAAATCCGGTGGAGGGCGGGTGGGTCGAGGACGTAGCGTCGGGTGCATGAACACACCGGCCGGACTGCTCAATGTCGTCGATGTGGAGGCGACCTGCTGGGCGGGGCCGACGCCGCCGGGGCAGGTGAACGAGATCATCGAGGTGGGGATCACCGTGGTCGATCTCGGGACCCGAGCGCGGGTGAGCAGGCATGGGATTCTCGTGCGGCCCGCGCGGTCGCGGGTGAGTGAGTTCTGTACCGAGCTGACCGGGCTCACCCAGGAGCAGGTCGACGCCGGGGTGGATTTCGCCGAGGCGTGCCGGCTGTTGGCGACCGAGTTCGAGGCCGGGTCGCGGCCGTGGGCGAGCTGGGGCGACTACGACCGCAAGCAGTTTCGCGCCCAGTGCGCGGCGACGGCGGTGCGATATCCGTTCAGTGGGCGGCACACCAATGCCAAGCAGGTCTTCACCGAGTCCTACGGGTTGCGCAAGCGGCCGGGCATGGCAGCGGCGCTGCCACTGGCCGGGTTGACGCTGGTGGGGCGCCACCATCGGGGCGAGGACGACGCCTGGAACATCGGGGCGCTGGTGGTCGACGTCCTGGGCCGTGGTGATTGGCGGGTGACCACCGACGAGACACATTCCGCGTCACGGTGACACCCGGCCGGATGGCGTGCTCCACACCCCGGCCCAGTCCCAGTCCCAGTCCGGTCTCGACCGTGTCGACGACCTGACCGACGACCGCGGCGATGACCGCGCGCAGGGTCGACTCCGCCACGCCGACGGCACCGAGCACCCGCACCGCCGCCTCGACGATCTGCCCCTCGCGCTCCGCTGCCTTGACGTAGACCACCTGTTCCTCCTGGTTCCGCCGATCGAGTGGCGCACGCGGCGGCGACCGGAGGCTTCGGTCAGTTGGTCGCGAGCGCGAACCAGGTCGCGGCGGCGAGCAGGACGAGCGCGATCACGACGACCGCGCGGGTGGTGTAGATGTGGCGCACGATGCTCCGTTCAGACGAAGTTGAAGCGCTCGGTGTGGATGCGCTCGGCCGGGATGTCGAGGGCGGCGAGCGCGTCCTCGACGGCGGTGACCATCGGGCCGGGACCGCAGATGAAGTATTGGCCGCGCCGGTGACCGGGCGGGAGGTGCCGTGCCAGCATCGCGCGATCGATGAAACCGTGCTCGGCATCCCACTCGGCGGGCGCACGCTCGGGCACGAGGACGAAGGTGAGGTCCAGTTGTGGTGCGAGCGTCAGGATCTCGTCGTGGAGCGTGGCGTCGTCGAAGGAGCGCACCGCGTACAGCAGCAGCACCGGGCGTCGGTCACCGCGGTCGGCCATGGTGCGCAGAATGCTGGTCATGGGCGTGATGCCGACACCGCCCGCGATGAGGACGAACACCGCGCCTTCGTGGCGATCGGGGCTGAACACCCCGTGCGGCCCGTCGACGTAGGCGCGGGTGCCCGGCGCGATCGCGCCGACCGTGGCGGTGAAGTCGCCGAGCGCCTTGATCGTCATCTCGACGCGCTCGCCGCCCTCGGCGCTGGAGGAGAACGAGAACGGGTGGGCGGTGATCGAGAACGCCGACCGGTCGACGACCAGCCAGCCGAACTGCCCCGGCTCGAACCGGAATCCGGCATGACCGACGGGCCGCATGCGCAGGGTGTGCGCGTTCCCGCGCTCGGCGACCACCTCCTCGATCGCCCACGGCCTGCGCATCCGTGCGATCGGCCGCACGACCCGCACCCACAGCAGCAGCGCCACCAGGCAGACGGTCATCACCACCCACAGCCACTTCTTCCACGGCTGATCGAGGTAGTAGCCGACGAGCAGCATGTGGGCGAGCGCGAACGCGACGACCAGCACCGACAGACTCCCGTGCAGCACGTGCCACACCTCGTAGCGAATCCGCAACCGCCGCCGCCAGATCGAGGTGGCGACCACGATCAGCAGCAGCACCGTCGCGGCCACCGCGAACCGCGCCCGCGGCGGCGCCTGCGCGAGATTCAGCAGTCCGATGATGTCGGTCCCCGCGATCTGCAGCAACACCGGATGGGCCAGCACGAAAGCCAGTGCGACATAGGACACCTGGCGATGGAACTGGACCAGCGCGTCCTCGCCGAAGGGCGCGGCGACCGCCTGGAACCGGGCGACCAGCGCGAATTGCATGCCCAGCATCGACATCCCGAGGAACCCCAACGCGACGGAGAACTCCGTCAGGAACCCCCGCCCCGGCTCCGCGATCCCGATGACCGCGAAGATCAGCGGCACCACCGCCACCGCGAGATACAGCCCCAGCCACGCCACCCCACGAAGGATCAGCGACATCGGATTCCTCCCGGCTCCCCCGGCGTCGCGACCCGACCGCCCGCACGCCACGAAGCTCGCTCCGAATGGAGTGTCGCCGAGGCGGATCTCGCCGCCATTCGTTCCTCTTCGCCGCGCCGAGATGTCCGACCTAGCCGAGCTCGAATGGCCGTACTGTACTCGCTGAGCAGGCCTTTTCCTCGGTACGACACCCCTTTGACGGCGGCGTGGTGGGGCGGATCAGCGCGGGGGCGTCAGGAGGTTGTCCGCGAGGCGTTCTCGGGTGGCCTGGTCGAGTCCGGCTCGGGTCGCCCAGCCGACCGCGCCGCCGTGTTCGGCGTCGAGGTGGGCCAGGAACTGGCGCATGGTCGACGCGTCGGCGGCGAAGACCCAGGCGGGCAACCGGTCGACGGCCACGCTGCCGGCGCGGGCGGTGCGGGCGCGGGCGCTGCGGGCACGCAGGGCGGCGATGTTCGGGGTGGTGGCGGCGTAGTCGGCGACGATGTCGTCCGCGCGGACGCCGACGAGGGCGAGGAGCAAGGCGATCACCACGCCGGTGCGGTCCTTGCCCGCGGCGCAGTGGACGAGTGCGGGCAGATGCTCGGCGGTGGCCAGCAGGTCCAGTGCGGCGGCGATGTTGGCGGAGCTGTGGTCGAGGTACTGCACGTAACGTTCGACGATATTGCCCTCGGGCGAGACCGCGGCGAGGTCCAGCCGGACCCGGTCGGCGCCGTGGACGTGGGTGTTGTGGACGGTGACACGGTCAGCCATCCGGCCGGAACCGTCGGTGGTGATCTCGCCGGGGGCGCGCAGGTCGATGATCGTGCGGAGTCCGCAGTCCCCCAGCAGGAAGTCCACGTCGTCGGTGTCCAACTCGGTCAGCAGATCCGAGCGCAGCACCCGCAAACGACGCACCCGCCGCCCGTCCGCGGTCCGCAATCCACCCAGATCGCGCGCGTTCACCGCCCCGCGCAGTGGTAGTCCCCGCCCTGTTGTCGAGCTGTCACCATCGGTCATCACAATACCCGTTCTCCCGCACCTGAACACATTCCGGTCGACGGTATTCGACGCCGGAAGCGACTTTTCCGAATCGCGCGCGTGGCCAGTCCGCAGCGATGAGGTACTCGCGCGTTTCCGCAGGTCGATGGTTCGGTGGCAGCAGTTCGATCGGAAAAGGCAATGGCTGGATCGGATTGTTCGATGTGCGTTCGCCGGGAATTGACCGCCAGGTCAGATCCTGGTGTGGTCGATCTCGGCCAGGAATTCCCGTAACAGCGCGGTGATCGCGGCGGGCTGTTCGAGACTGCTGGAATGCCCGCAGTCGGCGAGGGTGTGCAGTTGAGCGGACGGGATCAGATCCGCGAGGCGTTCGGATCGGGCCGGGGGCGTGGCGATGTCGTCGGCACCGACCACCACCAGGGTCGGCATGGTGATCGCCGGGATCTCGTGGTCCACCGGCAGGCGATCGGCCACACCGCGCACCGCCTCGCGCACCGCGCGACGACTCCGGCTGCGCAGGCGGGTGGCCCACTCGTCGAGGAGGTCGGCGTTGGCCGGGTCGGCGCGGAAACGCGGGCCGAACATGTGCGGGGTGATCTTGTGCAGGATCGGGCCGCCGCCGACCAGCCGCCAAGCCAGGGCGAGGCGCTTGTATTCGCCGATCTTGTCCGGCTCCTCGGCCTCGGCGCTGGTGTCGAGCAGGGTGAGGGAGCGCAGGAGCTGGCCGTGGCGCGCCGCGAGGCGCTGACCGATGAACCCGCCCATAGACAGCCCGACCCAGTGCACCGGGCCGATCCCGAGCGTGCGGATCACGCCGACCGCGTCGCCGGTGAGGGTCTCCATGTCGTACCCGTCCGCGGTGGGCGGGGTATCGCCCTGCCCCCGCCAGTCGAGGGTGACACACCGGTAGTCGCCGCGCAGGGCATCGATCTGGGACCGGAACATCCAACCGCCGAACAGCAGGCCGTGTCCGAACACGATGGTCGCCGCGTCCGGCCGGGCGCCCGGTGCTCCGGTGTCGGTGTAGGCGATCGGAGTCCCGTCGATGACGACAGTCGGCATGGCTACACCGTCACCGTCAGCGTCGACAGACCACGCAGATTGATCCGGCCGTTCCAGGTCAGCTCGTCAACCGTGGCGTCCGGAAAGCGAGCGACGAAGCGCGGGAACACTATTCGGGCCTCCATCCGGACCAGTGCCGCACCGAGGCAGTGGTGGATACCCGCGCCCAGTGCCACATTGCGATGGGCGGTGGGGCGATCGAGCCGCAGTTCATCGGCATCGGCGCCCCAGAAATCGGGATCGCGGTTGGCGGCGGCCAGTGCGCCGATCACCCAGCTCCCCGCGGGGATCTCGACGTCACCGATGGCCAACGGCGCCACGGTGATCCGGCGCATGAGGTGGACGGGAGTGTCGAATCGCATCAGTTCGTCGACCGCGTTGGCGGCCAATTCCGGTTCGTTCCGCAGCCGTTCGGCCTGCTCCGGATTGCACAGCAGCGACAGGATTCCGCTGGCGAGGTGGGTCACCGTGGTCTCGTGCCCGGCGATGTAGAGGAACATCACCTGCGAGATCAGTTCGTCCTCGCTGAGCACGTCGCCGTCGTGTTCGGCCTCGATCAGCGCCGTGAGCAGGTCGTCGCCGGGGTTGTCGCGCTTCCACCGGATCAGCTCGCGCACCATCGCGAACAGTTCCTGATTGGCCGCCCGGATCCTGGCCTGGGTCTCGGGACTGGCGAACGGTTCGAACACCAGCACGACGATCTCGGTGAGCTCGCGCAGTCGGGTGTGGTCCCCCACCGGGATGCCGAGCATCTCCGAGATGATCGTGAACGGCAGCGGGAAGGCGAGTTCGCCGACGACATCAGCGGTGCCCGCTGCCGCGATGCGTGCCAGCGCCTGCGCCACCAGTTCCTCGACCCGCGGTTGGAGAGCCTCGATCGACCGGGGCGTGAAGGCCTTCGACACCAGGCGCCGCAGCCGGGTGTGGTCGGGCGGGTCCTGGTCGAGCATGGACAGCCCGCCCATCACCCTGCTCTCCTTGCGCACCTCGGCGCTGCCGCTCTTCCACGCGGGCAGGTGCCGCAGGTGCTGTTCGTCGACCGAGTGCGCCGAGCGTTGCAGTGCGGCCACGTCGGCGTGCCGGGAGACGAGCCAGAATCCGAGCGGGTGTTCCAGCGCCGGGCCCGCGGCGCGCAGCCGGGCGTAGTGCGGGTAGGGGTCCTCGGTGAAGCCGGGGGCGAACGGGTCGAACACGTAGGCGGCGGTGCTCATTGTCTACTCCTGTTTGCCGAGTGCCACGTTGCGCATGGTGACCAGTGCGGTCGCGCAGAGGGTTTCGTCGTCGCCGTCGACCGAGAAGACCTCGACGGTGGCGATGGTGAGCAGCGCGCCGGGTTTGACCACGCGGCCCCGGGCCACGACCGTCGGCCCCTTGGCCGGGGCGAGGATCTTCACCGTGTAGTCGATGGTCATGTTCACCCAGCCGGGCGGCAGCAGGGTGCCCGCCGCGGAACCGCCGGCGAAGTCGGCCAGCGAACCGAGCACACCGCCCTGGAAGAAGCCGTTGTGCTGGGTGAGTTCGGTGCGGTAGGGCTGCACGATCTCGGCTTCGCCGGGGGCGATCCGGCCGAACTCGAAGCCGAGGTGTCGCGCGGCGGGCATGCTGAGCACGGCACCTTGGACGGCCGCGGCGAAATCGGGGTTGGTCGCTTGCCAGGTCGGCATGGCGGTCGACTCCTTCGGTGTGGGTTCGGTCGGCTGGTCGGTCGGGCGTGGCACCCAGATGGTGAATCCGGCATCGAGATATCGGATCCTGGCCGCCGCTCGCATGATCTTTCCGCTGCTGGTCCGGTGCACCTCGTCCGGCGCGGTCAGCACCACGTCCCCGATCGCGAGATCGTGCTCGCGCAGGACGGCCGCACGGATGGCGCCCGCGATGTCGGCGCGATCGGTTCCGGTGTGGTCGCGCCGGATCTCCTGGACGACGATCAGCTTCTCGCCGTCTCGGCCGGGCACCGAGAACGCCGCGCCACTGCCGGGCCGCAGTGCCGGATGCGCGCGCTGCACGGTGTGTTCGATGTCGTGCGGGTAGTAGTTTCGGCCGCGGATGATGATCATGTCCTTGATCCGGCCGACGACATAGAGTTCGCCGTCGACGAGCAGGCCCAGGTCGCCGGTGCGCAGGTAACCGCGCTCGGGGTCGTCGGCACGACGTGCGTGGAAGGTGGCGGCGGTGGCCTCCGGCCGCTGCCAATAGCCTTGGGCGACATGGTCACCCGCGACCCAGATCTCACCGATGCGGTCCGGTGCGGACAGCTCGCGGGTATCCGGGTCGACGATGCGCAGGTCCTCGCCCGCCAACAGCAGTCCCGCACCGACGAGCGTGCGGCCACGGTCCACCGTCGCCGCGACGTATCGGCGTTCGGCGAGCGCGTCGACATCGGCGTCGAGCAACCGTGGACCGCGGCCCTTCACGCTGGCCGAGACCAGTAGGGTGGCCTCGGCGAGACCGTAGCAGGGGTAGACCGCCTCGGCGCGGAACCCCAGTGGCGCGAAGGTTTTCGTGAAGCGAGCCAGGGTGTCGGCGCGGATCGGCTCGGCGCCGTTGAAGGCCACCTGCCAGCTGCTCAGGTCGAGGTCGGGCAGGCCGGCCGCGGTGGCGCGGGCGACACAGGCGTCGAAGGCGAAGTTCGGACCGCCACTGGTGTGCACGCGGTACCGCGAGATGGCTTCCAGCCACAGCAGCGGGCGCCGGATGAAGGCCAGCGGCGACATCAGGACGCTGGTCGCACCGACGTAGACCGGTTGCAGCACATTGCCGATCAGGCCCTGATCGTGGAAGAACGGCGCCCAGCCGACCACCGTCGACGCACGGTCGTGGCCGAAGCTGCGCCGGATCATCTCCTCATTGGCGGCCAGGTTCCGGTGAGTCACCATGACGCCCTTGGGCGCGGAGGTGGAGCCGGAGGTGTACTGCAGGAATGCGACCGAGTCCGGATCAGGCTTGGTCGCGGTGAAACCGGTTTCCTGCGTGGGCAATTCGTCGACAGCGAGCCAGTGCTCGGCGGTACACAGCGTTTCCAGGACCGGGCGCAGCAGCGGTAGCAACGGCCCGACGGTGAGCACGGCCGTGGGCGCGCAGTCGCCGACGATGGCACGGGTCGCCTCCTGCACCCGGTCGCGGCGCGGCGGGTTCACCGGCACGGCGATGACCCGCGCGTAGAGGCAGCCGAAGTAGGCGATGACGAATTCGGCGCTCTGCCCGAACACCAGCAGCGCGCGATCGCCGGGCGCGCACCGGCTGCGCAGCGCAGCGGCCACAGCCAGTGCCCGGTCGTGGAGTTCGCGGTAGGTCAGGGTGGTGTGCTCGACGCCGGCGTCGTCGAGGAAGCGGTAGGCGATCCGGTCGGGTTCGTCGACGGCGCGACGCTGGAGTATGTCGGTGAGCAGCTGCACGTCGGTCCTCAGTTCAGGGCGGCGGTCATGATCGCCGCGATGGCCTCGCGATGCCGGTGGTGGAACAGGTGGTCGCCGGAGAATTCGTGGATCGCGAAGGCGCCGTCGGTCAGTGCGGCCCAGGCGGCGACCTCGTCAGGGTCGGCGATCGGGTCCTCGGTGCCGTAGAGCGCGGTGATCGGGCAGGCGAGTCGCGGTTGCGGCTGGTGGGCGTATTCCTCGGAGAGCTCGAGATCGGCCCTGGTCAGCGGGAGGGCGTAGCGCAGGAAGCTCGTGCTGCGCCCGGCCGCGCCCCAGGCGCCCATCGCGGCCATGGCGTCGGCGAAGTCCTTGTCGGGCAGGCGGTGCAGAACCGCGCGGCTGGCCGCCAGGTGCGGTGCGCGGCGACCGGAGACGAACAGGTGCGCCGGTGGCCGATCCGCGGTGGTCAGCGCGCGGGCCAGTTCGTAGGCGATCAGGGCGCCCATGCTGTGGCCGTAGAGGGCGACCGACCGGTCACCGAATGCGGTGCACTGCGTGGCCAATTCGTCGACGGCCGCGCCGACCCGCAGCAGTGGCTCCCGGTCGGCGACGTCCTCGCGCCCGGGAAGCTGGACCCGCACCACGCCGATCTCGGGCCCGAACAGGCCGAGCCAGCGATTGAACGACGATGCCCCGGCACCCGCGTGCGGAATACACAGCAGCCGCATCGTCGGCGATTCCGCCTCGCCGCGCAGCCAGGACCTGGTCAGCCCGATCCCGGTCATCGCGCCGGCCGCAACTCGACCGGCAGGCTCTTCAGTCCGCGAACGATGAAGCTGTGGTCCTGCCAGTCGAGTTCGCCATCGCGGGCCACCGGGGTCAGCGAATCCTGGAAGAGGTGCGCGAAGGCGACCTCGGCCTGTAGTTCGGCGAGCAGGCCGCCGAGGCAGCCGTGCATGCCGTGGCCGAACGCGAGATGGCCACCGTCGGTGCGGGTGAGGTCGAACTCGTCGGGGCGCGCGAAGACGGCCGGATCGCGGTTGGCCGCGCCGAGACACACCATGACCTGGTCGCCCGCGAAGATCCTGGCATCGTCGATCTCGATGTCGCGGGTGGCCAGCCGCTTGGTCAGTTGCAGCGGGCAGTCGTAGCGCAGCGCCTCGGTGACGGCCGCCTCGACCGCGTCGGGCCGCTCCCGCAGCAGCGCGGCTTGGTCGGGGTGGCGCAGCAGCGCGAGGGTGCCGTTGCCGATCAGCGATTTCGTGGTCTCGTTGCCCGCGACGAAGCACATGATGCAGAGGAAGATCAACTCCTCGTCGCCGAGCGCGTCGCCGCCCGCGGTGCGCGCGGCGAGCAACTGGCTGATCAGATCGGCCCCGGGACTCGCCTGCCGTTGGGCCAGAACAACCTCCAGCGCCGCGGCGAACTCGTCGACCACCTCGCGGACCCGCTCGAAGTCCCCGGCCTTCATCAGGCCCGGTTCGAGCAGGAACCGGATGTCGTGGGTCCACGGGCCCACCTTGGCGCGCAGCTCTCCCGGCAGGTCCATCCACTCGCACAGCACAGCCACCGGCAGCGGCGCGGCCAGATCGGCGATGACATCGAGTCCGCCTGCCCGGCGGGCGGGCGCCATCAGGTCACCGGCGATCCGGGTGACCAGCGGGCGCAGCGCGGCGACCGACTTGGTGGTGAACACCCGGTTCACCAGGCCGCGCAGGCGGGCGTGATCGGGATTGTCGGTGAACACCAGCGACTTTCGGCCGAGGCGTTCGATCCGGTCCACATCGTCGTGGCCCAGCCGCTCGGCCTGCCTGCGCACCAGGCTGGGAATCAGACCGGCGCCGAAGGACCGGTCGTGCAGAACCCCGCGCACGTCGGCGTGCCGGGTGAGCACCCACATGCCGAGCGTCCGGTGCACCGGTTCGGCCTCGCGCAACTGCCGGTAGACCGGATACGGATCGCGGCGGAATTCGGCGCCGAACGGATTGAACCGCACCCGCGGCCTGGCCTTGTCGGCCGAGTGCACCGTCATGCGGATCGTCCCCCACCGGAGGCGAAGAACCCGGAGTCATAGGGCGCCAGCACGAGTCGCAACAGCCCGATCTTGCCCATCCGGAAACCGAGCGCCGAGAGTTTGAGGTAGCGCTCGTAGCGGGCCAGCACCTCGGCGCCGACGAGTTCGGTGGCCTCGGCGCGATGCGCGCGCAGCCTGCGGGCCCACTGTTGGCAGGTCCACGCGTAGTCGAGGCGACCGTTGCTGATCGAGCGAACCTCGAACACGCCCTCGGCGGCGGCGGTGATCTCGGCCAGCGTCGGCAGGTCGGCGTCGGGGAAGATCTCCTGCTGCATGAACGTGCTGGCCTGGTCGCGGTCCATGTTGGCGTAGACGATGGTCTGCAACGACAGCACGCCGTCGCCGGTCAGCCAGTCGCGGCAGCGGGTGAAGAACTCCCGGTACACGCGGACCTTCTCGGCCGTCGAGTCGTCGGGGCGGGCGAAGTGCTCGAACGCGCCGATCGAGATGATGCCGTCGAAACGTGTGCCCGGTTCGTAGTGCAGCCAGTTCTCGGTCCGCACCTCGACGCCGGGGTAGTCGCGCGAGCGCACGTAGGCGGCCTGCTCGGGACTCAGGGTGAGCCCGACGGACTCGGCGACGCCCAGCTCGGAGAGCCGCTGCAGGATCGCGCCCCAGCCGCAGCCGATGTCGAGGACCGCGTCGGCCCGCTCGGCGCCGATCGCGTCGAGGTGGTGGCGCAGTTTGCGGTCCTGGGCGAGTTCCAGTGTGTCGTCGGGGCTTTCCCGTAGCGCGCACGAGTAGGTGAGGGACGAGTCGAGCCAGAGCTGGTAGAACTCGTTGCCCGCGTCGTAGTGGTGGCGGATCGCGGCCGCGGCCGCGGTGGTCCGCGTGGTGTCGAGCGTCATCGTCAGCCCACGCTCGGGCGGCTCTGCGTGTGCAGGTAGGTGGCGACGGCGTCGAGATTCGGGTTCTCGAACAGATCCTCGGGTGCCAGATCGACACCGTAGCGGTCCTCGACCTCGATCAGCAGCGCGACGGCGACCGCGGAGTCGATGCCGAGCCGGTCGAAATCGGCGGTGGGATCGATGGTGGCGGCGGGAACCTCGAGCAGGCTCGCGAGGTATTCCTGACACCAGGTGACAATGGCTTCTTTACTCGTGTCCACGATGAGAATTCCTCAGGCAGGACCGGCGGAGCCGGCGCGGGCGGAAAGTCGTTTGGCCGCCATACGTTCGGCGGAGGGCATCTTGAGATCCCAGGCGAGACCGCAGACAGCCAGTGCTTTGATGAGCCAGAAACCGGGGTCGAGCCGATACCAGTCCAAACCGAAGGACGGTGACTCGGGAAAGGCGTGATGGTTGTTGTGCCAGGACTCCCCGAGCGTGGCGAGTGCGAAGACACCACCGTTGTGACTGTTCTCGCGGGAGTCGTAATTGCGGGTGCCGAACATGTGCAGGAACGAATTGATCGCCCAGACGATGTGCTCGAGCACGAAGATCCGGACCAGTCCGCCCCACAGCAGGCCGCTCACCGCACCGGTCCAGCTCATGGTCACCAGTGCGCCGATCACTGTCGGGATCAGCAGGCCCAGCGCCACCCAGTAGTAGTAGAGCCGGGCGATACGGACCAGGGCGCGGTCCTTGATCAAGTCGGGGGCGTAGTGCACCACGTTCGGGTATTCGTGGCGGCGCATCCACAGGAAATGCGAGTGAGCCAGGCCGCGCACCGCGCCGCGCAGACCGTCACCGGCGAGGTTGGGCGAGTGCGGATCGCCTTCACGATCGCTGTATTCGTGGTGGCGCCGGTGCAGCGCGACCCAGGAAACCACCGGGCCCTGGCCGGCCATCGAGCCGAGGACCGCCAGGACCCATGTCACCCACGGTGTCGCCTTGAAGGTGCGATGGGTGAACAGGCGGTGATAGCCGACGGTCACACCGAGACCGGTGACCAGCCACATCGAGAACAGCAGGAGGAATTCGAGCAGGCCGAAAGGGCGGACGAACAGGAACGCCATGGCGACGACCGTGCCGATGATCGGCAGAATGTCGAACAGCAGGAAATGGCGTCGTTGCAACCGGTGGATATAGGGACTACTGATCGTTTTTCTGCGCGGACCGGGCTTGTCGAGATCCGGGAACGAATTCGCGTCCGGAGCGTTGTTTTCCATCATCACGCAACTACACCTTCATCGGTACCGAGAAACCGAGCGGAACAGCTGGACCCGCTCACCGTATCCATGCTCTCCACGGCGCGGAAAGCACTGTCGCCGATTGCCGATCGACGGATCGGAATCGCTTATCACGCGGACACCGCGTCTTCGTCGACGGAGCGTCGGTCCTGCGGGCGTGCGGGCCGTCGGTGGCGGATCAGCGACAGTGTCACGCTGATCGCGGCGAAGCCGGTGGCGAACATCCACAGGTGGCCCGCGCCAAGGATCGCGATGACCGCGCCGCCGATGGCCGAGCCGAACGCGGCGCCCAGATACATCGCCGATCCGTTGAGCGACAACAACATCGGTGCCTGCTCCGGGTCGGCGGTGGCGATCATGCTGTGCTGCTGGGCGGGCAGGAACGCCCAGCCGACCACGCCCCAGATCACGACGAACACGACCGTGGTGACCAGGGTGTGCGCGGCAATCGGCTGCCAGGCCAGGTTGACGGTGAACAGCGTCAGGCTGCCGAGCAGCACCGGCCGCGAACCGTAGCGGTCGACCAGCAGGCTCCCGCCCCACAGTCCGATCAGCGCGCCGAGGCCGTGCGCCATGATCAGCGCCCCGACGTACCCCGCGCCGACAGCCGGTGCGTCGGCATAGATCGGGCCGACGTAGGTGAAAATCATCAATCCGGCCGTCAGGCCCGTGATCGTCACCGCCAGCCCGAGCCACACCGGGGTGTGGCGCAGCGGTGCCAGGCGCTGCCGCAGCGACACCACGGGTGTACCGCCGCCCGCTGGAACCGTCAGTGCGACACCGACGGCGGCGACCAGCGCCATCACCGCGACGAAGACGAACGCCATCCGCCACGACGACAGGCCGCTGACCCACACCCCGATCGGCACACCGGCCACCGTGGCGATCGAGATGCCACCGAGCACGATCGCCAGCGCCCGCCCACGGCGATCCGCGCCCACCATGCTCGCCGCCGCGGCACCCGCGAGCGGGACGTAGAGCCCCGCGACGCACCCGGCGGCGATGCGCGCGATCGCCATCACCCACGGCGACCAGGCAGCCGCCGCGAGCAGATTGATCGCGACGGACAGCGCGATCGCGGTCAACAGCAACCGACGCGGTGAGCCCACCCGCAGCGCGGTGATCACGATCGGCGCCCCGAGGGCGTAGGCGAGGGAGTACCCGGTGACGAACAGTCCGGCGGCCGCGACGGACACCTCCAGCTCCGCCGCCATCGGCGCGAGCACCCCGGCGACGAGGTAGTTGTCGGTGCCCGCGCAGAACGCGCCGAACGCGAGCACGAGCACCGGCAACCACCGCGCCGATTGCCTATCGGCGTCACCAGGGTTCGGCGTGGGCATCGCGCAGCTCGACGGCGACATCGGTGAGCTCGTAGATCCGCATGCTCGGTTTCCACACGCTCGCTTCGCCGATCACCCGGATCCGGCCGCGGCGACGTTCGACGCTCTTGATGTGCACTTCCAAGGTCATCTCCGCGTCGCCGGACAGGATCTGCCCGCGATAGCGCCACGACAGGGGGACGCCGACGGGGACAACGAATTCCGGTGCCTCCAGTTCGGCCGCCAGGCCCGTGTCGACGGCCCACTCCTGCATGGCCTGCAGGACCGCCTCGACACCGAGGGATCCCGGCATGACCGGGTCCATGAAGAAGTGGTAGCCGAAGAACCAGTCGTCGGGACCGACCGGGCGCACCGCGCGCAGGTAGCCGTGGCCGTAGGTCCCGCCGCCGTCGACGACCTCGATGGCGTCGAGCATGGCCAGGTGCCCGCTCGCGCAGGCCATGCCGGTGCCCGCGGCACGCCGGGCGGCCACGTCGATCACCCGGACGACGGGCCGGGTGGCCTGGCTGTCCAGCCACGGCGGCACGAGTTCGCCGTTGTCGAGGCCGTTCTGGTTCGCCAGTGCACGGGCGTTGAAGAATCCGAACAGTGATTCGCCCGCGTAGAACGGTTCGCCGTCGACGGCCAGTTCGTAGGCGAAGGTCTGCAGCACCGCGCCGGTCAGCACGGTGGTGTCGAGCAGGCGACTGGTCTGCTGGATCGTCTTGTCGCGCAGGTCGACTTCGCGCAGGACCGTGGCGGTACCGTCGAGATTGCGCAGGCTGT
The DNA here is from genome assembly GCF_001886715.1 of Nocardia mangyaensis. Classification (NCBI taxonomy): domain Bacteria; kingdom Bacillati; phylum Actinomycetota; class Actinomycetes; order Mycobacteriales; family Nocardiaceae; genus Nocardia; species Nocardia mangyaensis. The sequence continues at coordinate 2,441,170 of NZ_CP018082.1, read as the reverse complement.
AGTCCTCGGCGGGCGCGGTGAGGGTGGCGCCGAGGAAGTAGCCGAGCAGCAGCGCCGACTGCAGGGAGGTCTCCATGTACACGACATTGGGCATGGAGGCATTGGCCGATTCGGCGTAATACCAGGCATCGGCGGGCGAGTCGTATTCGGTGTGCCCGGTGCCGCCGGTCAGTGTCCCGCGCTCGCCGTCCACCGCCATCACCCGGTCGCAGAGCTGGAGCCCGTGATTGGGCATCCGGGTGGCACGGCGGCCGGTGTAGGCCGAGAATTCCGGGCCGAGCGCTATGCCGAGATCACCGCGCGCGCTGTGGGTCATGTGGAACTCACCGAGCAGTGCGCGCTGTCCGAAGACGTTGCGGCGGCCGAAGAATCGGGGAATCGCTCCACCGGCCGCGGGACCGATCGGCAGTCCCGGCGCCTCCCTGATCTCGAGCGTCAGCCCGTATACGCGGGCCACGACCGCTCCCCCACTGCGGATTTCGGCATTGATCCGCAGCCAGGGACGCGGCAGCAAGTCGATCTGGACCACCTCGGCGACCAGTTCGGCCGGACCGGTCACCGAGGTGGACAGCTGCAGTTCGAAGGCCTCACCGGCCTGGAATCGCGCACCGGCCAGGCACAGGTGCAGACCGGCACGCAGCGCCAAGACCTGCGCGGCCTGCCACCCGATCTCGGTCGCCGCGACGGCGAGATCGGGGCCGTCGATCCGGCAGGTCGCCGCCAGCCGGCCCCGCGCCCACTGCCCACCGCGCCCTTCGACGTCGAGGACCTCGACCAGACGGCCGTGGGCGCCGTCGGTCAGCCGAATCTCGGGGTTGGCGCCGTCCTGGTCGTAGGCCGGACCGAACACGGCCGCGATCTCGCCGCGGGCCAGTGCCGCGAGCGCCGACCCGTCCATGGCGGTGATCGGGGTGCGGGCCAGCATCTTGAACGCGTTCATGCTGGTCGCCGGTGCCGGTAGGTCGAACGTCACCGGATGGCCCGGTACGGCGGAGACCGTGAGACCAGATGCCGGGGTGTAGTCGATCGTGGCCGCGAGGATCTGCTCGGCCACGGCCGTCGACCGGCCTGGTGCCGTGGGCCCGTGCGTCGCCGTGGTGCCATTCGGTGCGCTCGGCCCATCCGCTGCCGTCGGTCCATGCGGTGCCGCCGTCGGCCCGAGCGTTGCCGTGGAGTCGGCCGACGGCACGCTGTGGCCGAGCGCACCGATGGCCTGCCGTTGCCAGGCGGTCTGCACCGCCATCGCGGACAGGTGCGCGGCGACCAGTTCGGAGCGCACCTGCTGCACCAGTTGGGAGATCGGGTCCGCGCCGAGCTGCGCGGACGTTGGACCGGTTGCTCGCACAGCTGTGGGTGTGGGTGTGACGGTCGGCTGAGGCGAGGGGGCCGGGTGGGCATCCGGCTCCAGTGCCAGGGTCCAGGCGAGGACGTCGAAGGGCTCGCCGTCGAAATCGAGGGCATCCAGTGGGGTGGTCATCGGATCTCCATTCCGCACATCGACGGTGCTCATGCCAGCTGCTCGCGCAGGCGCACTGCCTCGGTGAACTTCGCGGTCATCTCCGGGGTGGCGATCACCGCGAGATTCGAATAGCGCTGCAGGACAGCGCCATTCGGGTCGTGCGCGGTGGCGGTCACCGTGACCGTGTTGCCGTCGGGATGAGCTCGCAGGTCGTCGACCACCACCACGAAGGGGCTGTCGCCGGGCAGCGGCGCGAAGTACTCGACGCGCCCGATGGACAGCGGCAGGCAGGCCGAGTTCATGAACCACACGCCCAGCAGCGCGCCCGCCTGGATGACGACGTCGGCCAGCGCCGGGCTGTGCAGAATTCCCGCGTATTCACCCGCGCCGATGCGGGTGTCGGGCAGTCGGCATTCCACCACCAGGCGGCGGTCCGCACGGTCGAGCACGCGACGGACGCCCTGCAGCAGCGGTCCGTGGAACAGGTGGGCGTCTCGGTAGACGTCGAGTCCGTTCTCCGGTCCGACGCCGATCGGGTAGCCGGACCAGCCGGCCGGCACCGAGGTCGGCCCCGCTTCGGGTGCGAGGACGAACGTGCCGGTGAAATGCGCCGGCGCCAGGGTCTTGCCCGGTTCGTCGCTGCGGATCCACGCGGTGACCCGCAGCCGGTCGTCGACGACCGTGCCCGCCTGCACATCCAGGTGGTAGGCCCGTTCATCGCCACCGTCGTAGACGATGCCGCGCAGTACTTCGAACTCGGCGCACTCCACGACCCGCAGACCGGGGTTGGCCCGCTCGAGCGCATTGATCGCCCAGCCGAGCCCGGCGGCGGCCGGGAACACCGGGAACCGGCCGACGCGATGATCGAGGATCACCGGGTCGACGGCCAGCGGCGCGAGGTCACGGTAGGTGGTGAAGGCCCGGGTGGGCGCGAGGACCGTGGCGGCGGCGAGCGGGGCCGCCGGGCCGATCAGCACCGAGACGTCGTCGGCGCGTGCGGGGGCGAACTGTTCGGCGAACATCCTGGCCCCGGCGTCCATGCCGAGCAACGCGATCCCGCGGGCGAGGAAGACCTCCCGCAGTTCCGGGGTGACCATGCCGCCGTCCCAGGCACCCCAGTTGACAGTGGTGACGTGAGCGGCCAGACCGTGGCGCCGCCAGCTCACCGCTGCCCGGTTGAGGGCCTCGTTGGCGACCGCGTAGTCGGCCTGGCCCGGATTACCGTAGACCCCGGCGACCGAGCCGAACAGCACGATGTGGCCGAGTGTGGCCGCGCGCAGGGCGGCGACGACGTTGTGGAGTCCGTCGAGTTTGGTCGACAGGACGAGACGGATGTCAGTGTCCGACTTGGCGTTGAGCAGGGAGTCCGCCAGTGCGCCTGCCCCGTGCACGATGCCGGTGACACGCCGGGCGTCCTCCGCCAGCGCTTGTTCGGTGGCCGCGGCGTCGGTGATGTCGACGGCGAGGTAGCGCACCCGCGCTCCGGTCTCGGTCACCGCCTCGATGGTCGCGCGAATCTCGCGTTGTGCCAGCAGATCTCGGGTCAGGCGGTCGATCTGTTTGGGCGTCGGCTGCTCACCCGCGGCGCGCACGGCCGCGATGGCGGCGGACTTGAGCGCATCGTCGGCGACCCCGACTGCCCATTCCGGTTCGTCGTCGAGCGAGGTACGGCCGAGCAGGATGAACTCGCACGGTCGCCGAACGGCCAGTTCACGGACGCACCGCGCGGTCACGCCCCTGGCCCCACCGGTGACGACGAGAACATCGTCGGCGGTGAGCGTCAGGTCTGCCGTACCGGCGACTTCAGTGGTGCCTGCGAAATCGGTAGTGGCAGCGCCCCCGGTGGTGGCAATGCCCGCTACCGGTTGGGGTCGCAGGGTCCATCGGCGCAGGTCGGCGTCGACGCCGACCTCGCGCACGTCGAGCGCGGCGTCGTCGAGCTCGGCGAGTACGGAGTCGACCAACACCTCGCCGGTCAGCTGCGGCGACAGGTCGAGAGCCCGGCAGAACAGTGTGGGCGTCTCCTGGGCGAGGGTCTTGACCAGTCCGCTGACACCGCCGACGACGGCCGCGGCGGCCGGCCGGTTGCCCTGATGGCCGAGCACACCGTCGATCCGGGTGAGCGTGACGAACGCCGCGCGGGTGCCGGATTCGGCAGTCGCCACGAGGCGGTCGTGCAGCAGCGTCGCGGTGTGGATGGTGTCGGCGAGGCGATGTCCGCCGACCAGCCACTGACTGTCCGGCGGCAGCACGGTCAAGCAGAGGTCGAGCCGGGCAACACCTTTCAGTGCCGTGTCGATCGCCGTGGTGACGGTGGCGCTGCCCCACGCGGCGACGCCGGAGTCCTGCGCGGCGGCCACGGTGGCCGTGTGCACGGTCCAGCCGTGCCGCGTGAGCCCGTTCGCGAGCATCGCCGCGGTGTCGTCACCATGGTCGACGATCAGGGCGACCCGCTCGGCCGCATACGGCTCGACCACCCGGTCGATCCCGGGCAGGGCGCCCGGCGCGATCCGCACCAGCACTGGAGCGTCGTCCACGCCGGCGCGGTTGGGCACATCGGCGAGGTTCTCGACGCCACCGAGGTTCCCGAACTGCTCGCCTGCTGCCGGGACCGCAGACACCGGTGCCGCTGCGCCGCCAACGTTCGCGAACTGTGCGGCTTTCGGCTGGATGTGTGCGGAGGCTGCCTTACCGGAGTTCTCGGGCTTCCGCGCTTCCGGGGCAATGGCGGGCGCGGAGTCTGCCGCGCTGCCGATGACGAAACCGACGATGTCGTTCAGCGTCCGCAACTCCGCGACCTGCTCAGGGCCGACCGTCGGCACACCCTCGACGCGCTCACCCACCGCACCCATGATCTGCACCCGTTTGATCGAGTCCACTCCGAGATCGGCTTCCAGATCCATCGACTGTGCCAGCATCTCCGGCGGGTAACCGGTCTTCTCCGACACCACCTGAACCAACACCGACCACACCGCGTCGGGATCGAGCGACGCACCGATCGTGGCG